>NZ_JBSSGF010000001.1:6512500-9310975 GCF_054063355.1 Bradyrhizobium sp. USDA 4502 | reverse complement strand
TTTCAGGGACCTCGAGGCGAGGTCAATCGCACAGTTTCTCGAGCGGGGGCCGGTGGTGCTGGCCACCGGTGGCGGCGCGTTCATGCGTGAGGAGACGCGGCACCGCGTCGCGGAGAAGGGTGTCTCGATCTGGCTCAACACCGACGAAGGTGAGATCAGGAAACGCCTTAGTCGTGACACCGCCCGCCCGCTGTTGCAGACCGAAGACCGGAAGGACAAGATCACGCAGCTGATCAGCGAGCGCTCGCCGTTCTATCAACTTGCCGATCTCACGATCGTCCCCGGTCAAAAACGTGACAACAAGAACGCAGATCAATGTGTGGCCGCGCTGCGTGCCCACCTTTGCGGCGAAGGGGGCGCGGACCGGACACCGGCCAATGTCATGGGAGCGGCACCATGACCTCGCCGCTCACAAGGTTGATTGTCGATATCGCCCCGAGGGATCGGGCCGAACAGTCTCTTCGCCTCGAGCGGGATGATCGGCGTCGTATCCGTCGACAGCGGAAAGGTAGCGGCTTCCGGTGGCGCCCGCACCTCGGGAACTCGAACGCGGCGTAGGCTGTGAATGCTGATCGAAAAATGCCCCCCATCGGCGTCGTCGGTCCCCTTCAGGCCATTGATTTCATTGAATTGAAACGATGGGATCCCCACGCGATCATGGTTGAGACCCCACGCCGCAACACAGTCCTCGGCCGAAACTGGCCGAGGTTCATAGTAGACCGTGCTGCGGGCGAGGTTCAGGACCTTCTCGGTTTGCCGCGTCCCAAGATCGCCTACAATCTTTCGGACTATACCAAGCAGGGTATCGCGGCTGCGTTCCTGCTGAAGAACGTGATCTTCAGGAAACTGGGTGCTGAGGACTTCACCAAGACTCTTCCCGGTCGTCGGTCGTGTCCCACATAGTGGTGTATGTAGTCGTCCGTGAAGATCGGCTAAGCAATTGAGCTAGAATCGCATTTGTCGTTGCGGACTGTTTTGCGATTGCAGGATTTTGAAGCTTCGGGCATCGGAACCTTGCAATTTCATTTTCAGGATTCCGTCGAATCGCCAGTCATGATTCCGTCGGCGCATCGGAGGTGGCGATGCGACCGAAGAAGCACAGGACGACGGGATCGGGCGATCTGTTCCGGGCCAGGCTGGACCAAATCATCAATATGAAGCACGAGCTGGTTCAACTCGCCGGCAAGGTCGATTGGGACTGGATCGACGGCGAGATCGCGCCGCTCTATAGCGAGAACGGTCGGCCGGGCATCGCGACCCGCTTCATGATCGGGCTGCTGTTGCTCAAGCACATTTACGGCCTGTCCGATGAGGGGCTGTGCGAGCGCTGGGTCCACGACCCGTATTTCCAATACTTCACCGGCGAAGAGTTCTTTCAGCACGCGTTCCCGCACGAGCGCTCGGACCTGAGCCACTGGCGCAAGCGGCTCGGCGACAAGCTGGAACTGTTGCTGGCCGAGAGTTTGCGGGTGGCGCACGAGACCGGCGCGTTACGCAGCCAAGACCTCAAGCGGGTCACGGTCGATACCACCGTGCAGCCGAAGGCCATCACCTTCCCGACCGATGCCAAGCTGCTGCACGCGGCGATCAAGGGGCTCAACCGCCTGGCGAGGAAGCACGGGGTCAAGCTGCGACAATCCTATCTTCGCATTGCCAAGACCGCGGCAATGATGGCTTCCCGCTACGCCCATGCCAAGCAATTCAAGCGGCATCAGCGGCAGTTGCGCATCCTGCGTAGCCGACTGGGCCGGATCATCCGCGACATCCGCCGCAAGATCGAAGGGCAGGAAGCGCTCGAGAACGCGTTCGCACTGCCGCTCAGCCGGGCCACGCAGATCCGTTCGCAGCAGCAGCGCCAGCGCGGCTGGAAGCTGTATTCCTTCCATGCTCCGGAGGTGGAGTGCATCGGCAAGGGTAAGGCTAGCGCTCCTTACGAGTTCGGGGTGAAGGCCTCCATCGTCACCAACAACCGCCGTGCTCCTGGGGGCCTGTTCGTGCTGCACGCCAAGGCGCTGCCCGATAACCCCTACGACGGTCACACCTTGCGGGACGCCATCGACCGCACCGAGACACTCACCGGCTGTGCGATCGAGCGCGCCTATGTCGACAAGGGATACCGCGGCCACGACGCGCAAGATCCCCGTCGCGTCTTCATCTCCGGCCAGAAGCGCGGCGTCTTCGGTGTCATCAAGCGCGAGCTGCGCCGCCGCTCCGCCATCGAGCCCATCATCGGACACCTGAAGGCCGAAGGTCACCTCGGCCGCCGCTACCTCAAGGGCCGCCCAGGAGACGCCGCCAACGTCGTCCTCTCAGCCATGGGCCATAACTTCCGCCGCATCCTCGCCTGGCTCAGGAAGCTCTTGCGCTTCATCCTGATCGCTCTTTGGCCCGCCTTCGCAACCCCAGTCGCCCTCGACCCCGCTTGTTAACGGACGACTATGTAGCTGGTTAGCAAAGCCGCTCGCGACGCGCGCTCCCCAATAGCGCCGTAGCGAGCGAGCGGCTTTGCGGGTGGTCACCGATGATTCGTCGGTAAGGTTTGGGTTGCGACACCAACCTGATTCGAGGAACCACCGATGACCGACGACATGATGAACCTGCGTGCACTCGTGGAGAAGACCCCTGATGCCGATCTTTTGCGCGATATGATCGGCTTTGCCGCCCACCGGCTGATGGAGCTCGAGGTCGAGGGACTGACGGGGGCAGCCTACGGGGAGAAGAGCCAGGAGCGGCTGGCCCAACGCAATGGCTACCGCGACCGGACCTGGGAGACCCGCGCCGGCACGGTCGAGCTGCGCATCCCCAAGCTTCGCAAAGGATCCTACTTCCCGGGCTTCCTCGAACCGCGGCGGATGGCGGAGAAGGCCCTCACGGCAGTGGTGCAGGAGGCCTATGTGCAGGGCGTCTCCACCCGCTCGGTCGACGACCTGGTGCAGGCCATGGGCATGAGCGGCATCTCAAAGAGCCAAGTGTCGCGGCTGTGTACCGAGATCGACGACAAGGTGAAGGCCTTTCTAAACCGGCCGATCGAGGGCGACTGGCCCTACCTGTGGATCGACGCCACCTATGTGAAGGTGCGCCAGAACGGGCGCATCGTATCGGTCGCGGTGATCATCGCGGTCGGGGTCAACAGCGACGGCCAGCGCGAGGTTCTCGGCATGGACATCGGTCCGTCCGAGGCCGAGACGTTCTGGACCGCATTCCTGCGCAAGCTCGCCCGGCGCGGCCTGCGCGGCGTCAAGCTGGTCGTCTCCGACGCCCATGAGGGGATCAAGGCCACTGTCGGAAAGGTTCTCAACGCCAGCTGGCAGCGCTGCCGCGTGCACTTCATGCGCAACGCGCTGGCGCACGCCGGCAAGAGCGGGCGACGCGTCGTCTCCGCCTTCATTGCCACCGCTTTTGCCCAGGACGATGCTGAGGCGGCGCGGGCGCAGTGGCGGCGCATTGCCGACCAACTGCGTCCCAAATTGCCGAAACTCGCGGTCTTCCTGGATGAGGCCGAGACCGACGTGCTGGCCTATATGAGCTTCCCTGCTGCGCATCGGGCCAAGCTGCACTCGACCAATCCGCTCGAGCGCGTCAATGGCGAGATCAAGCAGCGAACCGAAGTGGTCGGCATCTTCCCAAATGAGGACGCCATCACACGCTTGGTCGGCGCAATCCTGCTCGAGCAGAACGACGAGTAGGCCGTCCAGCGCGGTCGCTACATGACGCTGGAAACCATCACGCCTTTGGGCGATGATCCCGCCGTCAGCTTCCCGGCAATCGCCAGCTGACCGATCCGGCCCCTGCCGGCGAACGCGGTCCAACCGCAATCAGCTACACCACGCCCCGGGGCACGATCCGGTGCGCGGCGGCGATCAAGGTGAGACTCCGCTCTCATCCTGATTGGGTTCTTCCGCACATTTGGTGCATCGAGAGCAACGGAAGGTCGGTCGATTTCAGGCGGCCAGAAGCACGCGTCGACGCAGTAACGGGTAACTTGCGCGACCATACATCTGTCGTTTGATGGCTTTGATCCTGCTGATCTGGCCTTCGACAGGACTGGTTGTCCAGGACGTGGTTATTGCTGCGCGGACGGCGTCGACGTCGCGCGCATGCCGTTGGCGAAGCTCTTGAGCTCGCTGTTGGCTGCTTGCGCGATCCACTCATCGAGCTCGGCGATGTCGCCGCCGCCGAGAAGGGACACAAATCGCTTCGCCAGCTCGGCTGCCGTGGCGAGTTCCGGCGCTTGCGCAAACAGGTGTCCGAGAAACAGCTTGGCTTCAGCATCGATCTGATCCAGATTCTGGCTCAAATACCAAGCACAGCGACGACGTGTAGGAGCTTTCCAGGTCGGGGGCGGTTGTGCTGCTCCTTCAAGGGCTTCACGTTCACGCCTGTTCGCGGCCCATCGCGCTATCGTCACCCGACTTCCGATATAACCCTGCTGCTGAAGCTCCCGCCAAAGCTGTGACCCACCCGGCTGCCTGAGGCTCATCGCGCTTCAAGCCATGCCTCGAAGGGCGCGAGAAGATGCGAGGGTCTATGAGGACGCGAATGCTCTGGCTCGCCGCCGGCGGCGAGCCAGCGCTGGACAGTGCGCCTGTCGATACCGAGCAGTTTGCCGATGCCGGATGTCGGACAACCTTGCGCGCGGAGGCGACAAATTTCATCCCAACGTTCGCGTCGCGCAGCTCGTCTATCCGCTCGTAATTGTGCAAGGCCCGGCGCTGGCGCGGACACGCCGGTGATCGGAGTTTTTGCGGCGGCCATGATTTGCACCGCTGCGGCTAGAGCGGTTTCCAGTTGAGGTGAATCGGAACAGTCAAAGGGGATTCCCACGGGCACGCAAATCAGATTCGGTGTTGCCCGCGACAACATGCGGGGCATGCGATGGCGAAGGGATACTCCAAGGACCTCAGGGTGCGTGCGGTTGAGCTTGTTGAGTCCGGCGAAAGCGCACGTGAGGCTGCGCGCATTCTCAATCTCGGCGCTTCGACTACGATCCGATGGATGGATCGTTGGAGGAAGACCGGAAACGTTGAGGCCAAGCCCGGCACCGGGCACAGCCGCTCGCCGTTGGAGCAGCACAAGCAGTGGCTGATCGAGCTGATCGCCGCGGAGCCGGACCTGACGCTCGAGGAGATCCGCGCGCGTCTGCGCTCTCAGAGAAAGCAAAAGGCCGGCATCGGTTCGATCTGGCGTTTCTTCGACCGTCACAGCATCACCTTCAAAAAAAACACTGCACGCCGCCGAGCAGGATCGACCTGACGTCGCTGCCGAGCGTGCCGCGCTGAAAGCCGAGCAGCCCAAGCTGCGTGCACCGCGCCTCATCTTTATCGACGAGACTGCGGTCACGACGAAGATGGTCCGGCACTATGGGCGCTCTCCTCGCGGTGAGCGCCTCGTCTCTGGCGTGCCCCATGGTCACTGGAAGACGCTGACGCTTGTCGCCGCGCTGCGCATCGATGGCCTCACGGCGCCCTATGTCATCGACGGTGCAATGGATGGGCCCTCGTTCCTGGCTTATGTCGAGCAAGTCCTGGCGCCGACCTTGCGCAAGGGCGACATCGTCTTCATGGACAACTTGCGCACTCACAAGATCGCCGGTGTCCGCGAGGCGATCGAGGCTGTCGGCGCCCGCGTGCGTTATCTGCCGGCCTACTCGCCCGACCGAACAGGCCTTCTCCCGGTTGAAAGCTGCGCTGCGCAAAGGCGCCACCCGCACGGTCCAAGCCCTGCTCAAACTCATCGGCAAACTCGTCAAGTCGTTTGCGCCGCAGATGTGTGCCAACTACTTTAGGCATGCTGGATACACCAGATGATCCACATCATGTGGAAAATGCTCTAGATTGTGACGATGGCGACCGACCGCATGACGCAAGGCGTCCCCTAAGCTATTAAGTAAGTGCCATCGGTCCGCGACCTGAACTGCGTTGGGCGCACCACAGCGTGCGCCGTCAGCATAAAGACCCGCACGATCGCGGGCCGAAATCTTGATCCCCGGCCAGCTCTTCAGCCAGCGAGCAACACTGTCGGCGTTGCGATCCGGAAGCAGATCAAGCACGCAATTGCGCTCCAGATCGCAGATAATCGTTCCATATCCTTGGCCACGACGCCAAGCCCAATCGTCGATGCCGACGACAGTCGGAGCAGCAAAATCCGGTAAAGGGGGCCGAGTGAACCATCCGCAGCAAGGTATCGCCGCTAACCGGCATGGCGAGTTTGTGCGACAGGCGCGAGCCGGGCTCTCCGCCCACAGCAAAGCCGATCGCCAATTGGCTCTCGCCGAGACGGATTGTTCGTCTCGCTCTCGGCCGTACTGTCGTCGGTAGTCGCTCGGTAAATATTCGGCGCAGGCATCCGGGGTTCGCGCATCGAAACCGTCGCGCCTGAAGACGGATTTCGACCACCTGACCCTGCCATGGCAGATCGGCTAACAGTCGCGTGTAGTGGCTGTGGACCTGACGAGTTTGGTAGCTGCAACAGGGACAGAGCACGACCGCTGCCTTCGGTCGAGTCACGAGTACCACCCTGTCAGTTTGGGGAAGTATCTGGACAATCAAAAGCTCGGGGGAAATCAGCGAGCGGAAGGCTTGGAGCAAGGCGAATCACGGCGTCGACTGCGATTCCAACCTTATCCCCTTATTCGCACTGTCCGTGAATCCCACACCCTGCACCAAATGTGCGGAAGAACCCCTGATTGTCGCGCTATAATCCGGGTAGATCTGGCGAAGAATGTCTTCCAGCTCCACGGCGCATCAACAACTGGGCATCTCAAGTTTCGAAAGAAGCTGTCTCGGCCACAGTTCAGGAAGTTCATGGCGGAGCACTTAACGGCAATGGTGGTGATGGAAGCTTGCGGCAGCGCTCACTATTGGGCACGAGAGATGGTTAAGCTCGGCCATGAAGTTAGACTGATCGCGCCGCAATACGTGAAGCCTTTCGTGAAGCGCCAAAAAAACGACGCGGCTGATGCCGAAGCAATAGTAATCGCTGCACAGCGCCCAGAGATGCGCTTCGTCGAGCCGAAATCGGAAGAGCAGCAGGCCAGAGCAATGTTGTTTCGGAGTCGGCAGCGGCTTGTTCGTCAGCATACTGATTGAGTCAACGCATTACGTGCTGCTGTTTACGAATTTGGTCATGCCGTCCCATAAGGCATCGAACAACTTAAACGCATTGCCGCAATCCTCAAGGAGCCGAACGTCGATCTGCCGGAACTAGTTCGGGAGGAATGCTGGAGTCTCATTGATCAAATTACCCAGAAGACGGAATGCCAAGACAGAGCAACTCAAGAAGTTGGCGGCGCGGACTCGAGCGGCGCGCCGGCTGCAAACAATGCCAGGAGTCGGTCCGCTGACCGCGCTGGCGATCGAGGCTTTCGCGCCCGACATGACAACTTTCAAATGTGGTCGAGACTTCGCAGCTTGGCTCGGCTTAGTCCCGCGGCAACATTCCTCCGGAGGAAAGGAAAGGCTTGGGCGCGTTTCGAGAGAGGGACAGGCGGACATTCGCCAATTACTTATCGTGGGGGCTATGTCGCGAGCGAACTGGCTGGGGCGCAAGTCGATCCCCAAAGGCTCATGGCTTGCGCAGATTCTCGTCAGGAAGCCACGCATGCTGGTGGCGATCGCCCTGGCGAACAAGAGTCGCCAGTTCCACCCCCGGCTCGCCCCGGATGCGCGCCCCGTTCACCTCGATCTCGACCACTCCACAGACCTTGGCCGGCGGCGTGGCAATCTCCACGGGCTTCGTCTGTACCGGCGAAATACACTCGGACTTGCCAACCCTCCCGCCATCGCTCTCGGCGCCAATTTGGATAGGCACGAAATTCTGGGCTTTGCCGGCCAGCGCCGCCGCTACCTGGCGTCGCCACACCGTGAGCAGTCCGCGAGAAACGCCATCGCGCCGCGCCACCTCGGAGATGTTCGCCCCCTCCTCAAAGCTCTCTGCCGCGATCCGGGCCTTCTTCTCGCTCGTCCGTCCGTCGCCGCCGGCGATCCCCAGTGATCACTCAACGCGGCGATAAGAGTCACCTTCCTGCCTGGCATGCGCATTCCAGGGATGGTGATCAGGTGTTCTAGGCGATGGTGATCACGGATTCCAGTGATCGTGATCAGGTTCGGAGACGAACACGGCTGACGGGTTTATGCGTGCTGGAAATGGCCTCCTGGTCAAGGCTGGCGGGCTGGCTTGGAGATCGTTCCGACGGTCCATGGGAGGGGCCGTGCGCGGCGCGGAGTGCCCCCACGAGCGACGGAGCGACGCGCACGGGAGGGGCTTGTGGACCGGCGGAGCGATCGTGCGCGAGGTACTCACGGCTTTTTCTTTTCGCCAGCCTGACGCCGCAGACTGTCGCCTTTGAGCTCGAGGCGGTGCGCATAGTGAATGATGCGGTCCAATATCGCATCGCCCAGGGTGGGATCGGCAATGACGTCGTGCCATTGCGACCCGGGGACCTGACTTGTGATCAACAAGGATCCCTTGTCGTAGCGATCGTCGACGATCTCAAGCAGATCACGGCGCTGGTCGGCGGTGAGCGGTTCGGGTCCCCAGTCGTCATATGTGGACGGCCTCTGATGGCAAGCACAATTTGGCACTTCGAACGACTTGGACGGCTGCGATCGTATGTCCGGCCTTTAGCGTGGATCATATCTCCGCGGGCCCTGATGAAGTCCGACAACCAAGGGGTCACATCAAGGATGCGAGCTTTGGAGCTCACACGACTGGTCGGGGTTTTCCTGGTTTTCGGTGGCGACCGTTGTCTTTCGTCATGCCTTTCTTGCACTTACCAAGCTTAGAACTCTTTGATTTGGACGCGGCTGGCGAAACTGACGCTCAGGATTTCGCGAACATCTCGGTGCGAAAGCATTCTCCGGTTCTCATCATTGCCCAGATGATCCGAGCCAGCTTGTTGGCAAGGGCAACGGTCACAAGCCGCGCCGGCTTTTTCGCCAACAGCCCGACAATCCAGTCGCGCAAGCCGCCGCGGCTTTTTCCACAACGTTTAGAAGCGATGTTGCTCCGAGAACCAGTAGCTTCCTTATATATCGATTACCCGCCTTGGTGATGCTTCCGAGAGTCGGTTTACCCCCACTCGAAATTTGCCGTGGCGTCAGCCGCAGCCAGGCAGCAAAATCCCGCCCCGAATTGAATACGCTTGGGTCCGGTACACTGGCTGCAATTACCGAGACAACAAGCTTGCCAATGCCGGGAATTTCGCCGAGCGAACGGCTCGTCTCGCTTCGCGCGTGGGCCTTGGCGATCTCCCTCTCTAGATCATCGAGCGCGCTTCCGAGCGCATCAATTTGCTGACCGAGAACCTTTGCAGCCATGACAGCGGCGTCCGGAAGAGTCGTGTCGCCTTCTGCAAGGCCTAAAAGCTCGTTGACGCGGCCGGTGCCCTTGGCGACGACAAGTCCGAATTCGGCTAGGTGGCCGCGTAGAGCGTTTACGCTCATCGTTCGCTGTTTGACGAGCAGCTCGCGCGCCTTGTGCAGCATCAGGGTCGCTTGCTGATCAGCGCTCTTGACCGGCACAAAACGCATTGCAGGTCGCGAGACTGCTTCAGAGGTGGCCTCCGCATCCACGGCATCGTTCTTACCTCGCTTGACATAGGGCTTTGTGTAGGCTGGCGGCATCAGTGACACATCATGCCCCATGGCCTTCAATTCGCGCGCCCAATAGTGCGCTGAGCCGCAAGCTTCCATGCCAACGCGGCAGGGCTCGATCTTCGAGAAAAACTCGCGCATTGTCCGGCGCGTCAGCTTGCGCTTTACGGCTGGTGCATCCTCGCTAGATAGCGCGTGAACCTGAAAATAGTTTTTGGCGAGATCAACGCCTATTCTGATAAATTTCATAGCGGACGGTCTCCCTTCTTTGTGGCGCTCTGGCGACCACGCCTTGGCACTATGATGCCGTTGAGGTGAGGCCGTCCACACCATCAAGGATGAGGAGATTGACGCGCTCGAGCGCGGTGATCAGGCGCGCCAGACGGCCTTCGCCGCGCGCCTGGGCGAGATCGGCGAACAGGCGGGATGCCCGCTTGTAGAGCACGGAGAAGCCGTTGCGGCAGGCCTTGTTGCCGAGCGCACACGCAAGCCAGGACTTGCCGGTGCCGGTTGGGCCGACGATGACCAGATGGTTGGCATCACGGATCCATTGGCAGGTGGCGAGGGTTTGGAAGAGCGAACAAGGCCGCGGGCGGTGCGATAGTCGACGTTCTCGATGGCGGCGGCTTGACGGAGTTTAGCACTGGTCAAGCGGCGCGTGAGGCGGCGGTTGTCACGGGCGGTGACCTCGCGATCGACGAGGAGGCCGAGCCAATCGGCGTGCGGCATTCCGGCCGCCTCGGGATTGTTCTGCAGTTCGGCGAGGGTATCGGCCATGGCGGCGAGGCCGAGGGCGCGCAAGCGATCGACGGTGGGGTGAATGAGCATGCTGGTCTCTCCTGATCAATTGTAGTAACTGCGGCCACGAATGTTGGCGTGGAAGAGGATGGGCGCCTCCTCGGCGGGCGGAGCGGTTCTGTCGGTGCCGTTCTTGCGGATGGCAGCGACCGATTTGTACGAACGGGCGTTGAGCAGAAGGGCACGGGCACAGGCGGCGTCGACGCGCTCCTGGCCATAGCGCTTGACCAGTCCGAGAATGCCGATGGCTGAGCGGAAGCCCTGTTCCGGATGCGGCCGCGACCGCAGGATGACATCAATGAGAGTGTCGTCGTCGGGACCGACCTTAGCGGCTTCCGAACGAATACGCTCATGGGTCCAGTCCCGATAGCGGCGATGCGAGCTCGGCATATGCTCGGAAATCGTGGTCGGGCGATGCGGCAAGGTGCTGCGCAGATGCGAGGCCACGCGCTTGCCACGGAGGAAGACCTCGACGGTTTTTTGGGTGATGCGAACCTCGAGCTCCCGATGCACGAGGTTGTGAGGAACGCTGTAGTAATGCTTGGTGATCTCGACGTGATAATCGAGGTTGACCCGGCAGCGCTTCCACTCGGCATACTGGTACGGTTCATCCGGCAAGGCAGTAAGCGCCGGACGATCAAGCTCCTCGAACAGCTCGCGCCGACTTCGCCCCCAGCTCCGGAGAGGTCGACGGTTCAGTTCGATAAGGAGGCTATGGATTGTCTCGTTAAGGGCGGCGAGCGAGAAGAAGCGGCGGTTGCGCAGACGCGCCAGAATCCATCGCCCGACGATTTGGACCCCGACCTCGACCTTGGCTCTGTCGCGCGGCCGATATGGCCGCGCCGGAACGATGGCGGTGCGGTAATGGCGGGCGAGATCGGCATAGGTCCGGTTGACCATCGGCTCGTGAAAGCAGGCCCTGATGATGCCAGCCTTGAGATTGTCGCTCACCGTCTGTCGCGCCACGCCGCCGAAATAGGCAAAGGCCACGAACGTGGGAGGCGATCCAGTCCGGCAGGCTCTGGCTGAGGCTGGCCTCGGCGTAGGTGTAGTTCGAGGCGCCGAGCACGGCGACGAAGATCTGCGTGCTGCGCACCTCGCCGGTGAGCCCGTCAACCACCTCCATGGTGTGTCCGGAATAGTCGACGAACAGCTTCTCGCCAGCGACATGGACCTGGCGCAGGGTCGGCTTGAGGCGGCCGGCCCATTCCTTGTAACGCTCGCAGAACCACGAATAGCTGAAGCTGTCGGCACTTGCGTCGCAATACTCCTCCCACAACAGCATCAGCGTAACGTTCGGGCGCCGCAGCTCGCGATGCACGAGTGCCCAATCCGGCTGCGGACGCTCGTCGCTGGGCCGATCGGATGGTGGCGGATACAGGCGGTTCTCGAGCCGGACATCGTCATCCAGCTCCGGAGGCAACGGCCAGGCCAGGCCGGCGCGGCGGGTTCGGTTGAGGTACTTGCTGACCGTGCCCGGGGCCAAGCCAAGGCTGCGGGCAATGGCGCGTTGCGACATGCCGACGCTGTAATGCAGGCGTAGAACTTCACGAATGTGGCGCATGGACAGTCTCTCGGTCGGCATCTCGATCCTCTGCGGTTTAGGCAAAAGACCAAGCTACCCGGGTTACAGACTGTCAGCGGTATGCGCCTCCTGGTTGCCCCGATCATGATCGCTGGAAATAGCGATCACGATCGGCTGGAAATGGTGATCACGATGCTCTGGAATCTTTAGGGTTGAGCTGGGTCGCGCTTGAGGATGCGCGACCCAGGCACGAGCGCGACGCAGCTCAAGCCGGGTTGAACGAAGCCGCGGGCCGGGAGGTCAAGCGGTTATGGGGATTGAGGGCGCCGCAGACGTGCGCGATCCGCGATCAGTTGGGGATGGGTAAATGGACAGATTGGTGCGCAGCCGAGTCGGCTCGGCCGGCTCGGTGTGCAATAAGAGCGGAATCGTGCTTGCAACGGCAATTGCAGCATGGCTGGGCGAGCACCGACCCGCTGTCGGCCAGAGCGGTGGTAGCAGTGATATCGGCGAAAACTATCGTGCGCGATTGGGTTCATGAGGTGTCCGGCGTCCGATTACCCCGACGAGGTCCGGGAAGGATCTCGATAACGACCATGCGGCTTCCGCAACAGGGACATGGCGGTCGTTCGGATGTGTCTGCGACTGCGCACGCAGGCTGCTGCTCGGGCGCCTGATCAGCAATCGAAGGTGGCGTTGCCGCAAGCAAGCGACGGATCAGCATGAGCTTGGCACGGCGATGCCCGTTAGCGAGAAATCCATAGTGGCGGATGCGCTGGAAACCATCGGGCAGGACGTGCAACAAGAACCGGCGTATGAACTCGTCGGCCGCGAGCGTCATCGACTTCATCCGTGCTCCGTCGCGATAGTCGCGCCAAGAGAAGGTGGCGCCGTCATTATCGACTGCGAGAAGCCGGTGATTGGAGATGGCAACGCGGTGCGTGTAGCGAGCCAAATAGGCGAGAACCTGCTTGGGGCCGGCGAAAGGTCGCTTGGCGTAGACCAGCCATTTGATGCGGCGCAGCGACGTAAGGACTGTATCGAACGCTGAATGATCGCTGAGGTGCTTCAGATTGCCGAAGAAACGCAGCTTGTCGGCACGATAAGCAGCCCTCAGCTTCTCCAGGAACAGCCGGCGGTAGAGACGCGACAGCACGCGCACCGGCAGAAAGAAGCCCGGTCGGCAGGCGATCCAGCGATCGCCGTGCGCCGACAGCCCGCCGCCCGGCACGATGCAGTGGACGTGCGGGTGATGGGTCAGCGTCTGGCCCCAGGTGTGCAGCACCATGATCGCACCGATCTCAGCGCCGAGGTACCGCTTGTCGGCCGCAATCGTCTTCAAAGTCTCAGCCGCTGCCTCGAACAGCATCGCGTAGACGGTCGCCTTGTTGTGATAGGCGATCGCCGCCACCGGCGCCGGCAGCGTGAACACCACATGGAAGTACTCGACCGGCAACAGGTCGGCAGCGCGGGCGCTGAGCCACTCGCGGGCTGCCGTACTCTGGCACTTCGGGCAATGACGGTCGCGGCAGCTATTGTAGGAGATCCGCTGGTGCCGGCAGTCGACACAGCACTCGACGTGACCACCGAGCGCGGCAGTCCGGCACGCTTCGATGGCGCCCATCACGCGCAGCTGGGATCGGCTGAGGTGCCCGGCGTGGGCGACGCGGAACGCGTGGCCGTGCTGGCGGAAGATGTCCGCCACCTCGAACGCCGGACGTGCGCCGGGCACCTACTCGGGCCGAGATCTCAATCGCGCGTCGAGATCGTCGAGCGGACTTCTGGCCCGTGCGATCAGATTGGTTGCGACTTGCGTGTAGCGCTCCGTCGATGACAGTCGCGCATGGCCAAGAAGGACTTGGATGAGCCGGATATCAGTCCCGCGCTCGTAAAGGTGAGTAGCAAAGCTGTGCCGCAGAACATGTGCCGTCACCCGCTTATCGAGGCCGGCATGTTGCCGAGCTCTGCGGCAAGCCTCTTGCAGCGTGGCGACGCTCACCGGATCGTCCGGATTGCGCCCCGGAAACAGCCAATGGCGCGGTTTGGCCAGACACCAGTAGGATCGCAGGATGCTGAGCAGCCGCGGCGACAGCATCACGTAACGATCCTTGCCGCCCTTGCCGGCGGTGATCAGGATCAGCATGCGCTTGCTGTCGATCGCGCTGGGCTTCAGGCGGCTGACCTCGCCGACCCGTAGCCCGGCAGCGTAGGCCGTCACCAGCGCAACGCGGTCGCGCAGGGCCGGTACAGCCTCCAGGAAACGGGCGACTTCCTCCGCACTCAGCACCAGCGGTGCTTGATCGGCTCGCGGGCCGAAATAATGTTCTCAATCGCCTCCTTGCGCCCGAGCGTCACCGCATAGAAAAAGCGCAACGCGCACGTCACTTGGTTGATGTGAGTCCACGACCGCTTCAACCCGATCAGGTGCAGTTGGTACGCGCGCACCTGCTCAAGGCCGAGCTTGTCAGGTGATCGGCCGAAGTGTCGGCTAAAGTTCGCAACCGCGTTGCTGCGTCGACGGTGATAAGTTGCGCAGCGTCATATCCTCGATCATGCGGCGGCGCAGCGGGCTCGAACTCATCGTGGCCATGAGGCACTCCTGGATTAAGAGGAACGGACTTGCGGCCCAATCCTCTCAAACAGATGCCTCTCAGATAAATGGCCTCGCCCTCCCGCGCAGCGGGTTCGTTCAATGGGTGATCACGATGGCCTGGAATCGGTGATCACGATCCGCTGGAACACGCACCTGGCATCAAGCATGGCATTTGCCATCGCGCCACCTCCACCGATCAGCTCTTGCCAGCCGGTATCGCAGACAAGCTTCGTCACTGCGAGGTGAGGCCCTCATGCCGGTTACCATTAAAAGGGTTCATTCCGCGCTCCGATTGAGCCATCTGAACGGCTCTCGGGACTTCCCCCCTCTTATGTTAACAGGTCGATTTTGCGACAAGCTGACGAGACCCAGGTAGCCTGTCCCGCGTTCAGCAGGAGCACCTCTGCCGCGGCGAGAATGGCCTGCTTGGCTCGGCGCGAGCGACGACCTTCTTGGCGACCGCGTTGGTGGCCGAACTAGAATCCCTTTTGCCGCTTGATGAATCCGTTTCATCAGGGTCACGAAGCCATGCGGATTTAAAAGGTGCGATCGCTGCGACAATCAACCTGGTGAGCGGCGAGATCACGGTGCCGCGCTCATGATATTGGACGGTATCCGCTCCGCGCTTGCCTCGCCGCAAAGATGGGCATGCAGCGCGACCAAGCATTGATCCGCGCTCCTGTTATTACGCTTTCCCGGGACGATGGTGAGATCGGCAAGTTGATAGAACGGTTCGCGATCGCGGATCAATTGCGTGATCTTGTCCTCCCGGTCCTCGGTCTGCAACAGCGGGCGGGTGATGTCACGAGCAAGGCGCTTCCTGATCTCACCCGCGTCGGTATTGAGCCAGATCGAGACCCCTTTCTTGGCGACGCGGTGCCGCGTCTCCTCACGCATGAACGCGCCGCCACCAGTGGCGAGCACCGTGGGTCCCCGCTCGAGACACTCCGCGATCAAACTCGCCTCGAAGTCTCTGAAGTACTGCTCCCCTTTGGTCGCAAAAATCTCCGTGATCGACATGCGAGTCATCGCCTCAATCTTTTTGTCGGTGTCGATGAAAGGCAGCCCTAGTCTTCGCGCAAGATGTGGGCCGATAGTGGATTTGCCGGAGCTGGGCATGCCGACGAGCACGATCGGCCGGCCGTCGAGGGCAGCGACAACTTCCTTTGCAGTCGGTGATCGCTCGGGCGTCGCGGTCTGTTGGGCAGATCGCAACCCGAGGGTTGCGCCGACGCCAGCTGTCCGCGCCCCTTCGATCGAAAAGTGGGGAATGTTTCTGACACCCTCCGGTATCGCAACTTCTTTGCAGACCTCGCGCACGCGCTGGGTGAGCTGCTCCATCTTACGGGGATCCGGTGCATCGCCTCTGCGCCGTCGCTGGAGTTCCTTGTACGTGTCGTGATTGGCAATTTTGGCCTTGTAGCTGCCCGGCGTATGGAACTCCGCCTCGAATCGGTAGCCATCCGGCGTGGCGAGCACAGTCTTCATGCCGACAAACGTCGGAGCGCTCATCCTGAACCAGTTGGTTGTGCTGATTTCGGCGTAGCCTTGCTCCTCAAACGCCAGAATGCCTTTCGTGAAGGCACGTGCAAAATCCTTGTCGGGCACTTCGAAGACATGGCGCACGGCGCTGCTGATCAGCAGTGAGGCGCCTTCGGGGGCATCATTCACCTCCATGAGTTGGTCTCTGAGGGAGCTTTCCGATCTTAACCGACGGTCGAGATGGGGCATCTTCACATCGATGCCCAACAGCTCAAGGTCCTTGGCAACCTGACGTGCTGCTACAGTGATCTCCTTCTCTTCGGCTGCGGCGCGCGCGACCTCGATTTGGGCGCGCTCTGAAGCCTGCTCGCGAGTTAGCGTCAACGTGATGGCAGAAGCCTCGGCAGGCTGTCGGCCAAAGCCAGGCAGAATCCCTTTCTCCGCAGCAAGATGAATAGAGGCCTCCATGATTGAAGCTGCCAATGTGGGATTGTCCTTCAGATCCTCCAGGGTCGTGTCGACATTGAACCGTCCGTGGTTGAGGGTCGCCGCCATGCTCTTGACATAGGGCACGGACTTCAGGCCTGGCGTCTGCTGCAGGAGCCCCTGGAGCCATTCGCTTTTCTTCATGAAGAGCTGGACACTCGTGTCGGACTTGAAGGCGTCCGTTCCGACCTTGATCCCGAGGCTCAGAAGATTGCTCGCGCTTTGCACGAGGTCATCGGCAATGTACCCATCCGGCCGCGGAGTGATGCGCGGAGGATAGTGGTCGAGCAAGGACTGGATGCGGTCGCGTGGGTGAGCGGCTGCCGGATAAGTCTCCGCCAGGCTTGGGAAAAGCTCCGCAAGCGCTGGGCTCACAGTCAGTTTAGTGTCGCTCACGCTTTCGGATGTTTCGGGCAGCATCTGCTCAGCTGTGCTCGCTGCCCACGCCTCGAGGTCGTTGACGAGCAACTCGGCAATTTCGTGGGCGACTGCATGGTCTGCAAGCTTGATCTCGGGCCTCGCTCTATCGAGCATGTGCTCGACATCCTGGGCGCTCACCTGCTCCTTGGTCAGCAATTGACGGATGTCGCGCTGAAGTTCGTGATGAAACCCCTCGTAAGTTCCAAAAACCGCGCGCTCAGCAAACCAACGCCGTGCTTGATGGGATTGCGCCAGAAAGCTCCGCTGCAGGCCGCTATAAATTTCCAACGCGTTCCGCGTCGCCGCGAGGATCTGGCTGGCACGACTGAATTGGTAATTGTTGCCCTCGATCGCCGGGGTATACGACTTCGGCGGCTTGAGCGAGCGAACTCCGCGAGCTTGTTCCTTCTCATCGAACTGGCGAACATGCTCATACAGCTGCGGCCGATCGCCGATGATAACGACGGTATCCCCGTCGAAGTCGCCGTCGAGCTTTTTCTGCTCGCCGGTCGGGACTGCAACCAACGACCCCGGAGCGAACACTTCGGTCGCCTGCAGGATACCCACACAGTCGACCGGCGTGTCTACGTTTGCACGGTCTTTGCGCTCGGTCCAGCTCGAATGGCACTTGACGTCTTCGGCCGACATCACCAGCCCGCGGTCCGCGTAGTTGGCCGGCCACATCCCATCCGGCACCACGATCAGAATGCCTTTGGCAAAGAAGCTCGGGTCGTGGGCCGCCAGCTCCTCCTGCGACTTCTGGGCGACACTGAAACTGTATTGCATGGCCACGCATCTATCGAGGAATGCCGCAGTCGGATCCCCGTCAGCTGCCGACCTGACTCGCTCGGCGGCGAGTGGGCGAAGGTTAGGCTTGTCATAGGGAGATCGCCCGATCAGCACGCCCCCCGTTCCCGTTAACGTCTCACTCTTGCACTTCGGCACATGGAGGTAATCATCACTGGACGGGACGGCAACGCCACCGGGAGCATCGATGTGGCCTGCCGTCACCATGCGAAACAGCTGCTCGCCTATCAGGCTTTCCCCTCCTCTGCTGTCCAGCCAGCTCTTGGCCTTTTCGCGAGCCTCGTCGGCCACCTGCTCACTGCGCGGATAATGTTGCAACGCCGAGGCAGGAACGGACGATCTCCTTCCCTCACCATAGGCCGGCATTCGATCGGGGCCTTCCTGGGGGCCGGCCCGGCGAATAGCGAGCATACGTTCGGCGAGCGAGGCCTTGATAAAGCCACAGCCATCATGCGGTCGCAAAGCAATCGGGCCTTCCGGTCCAGTCAATTTGAACGGATGCTCCTCGTTGGTAGGGCGGTCTGGCGTCAGCAACAGCTTGAAGGCGCCCTCCAGCGCGTAATCGTGAGGGCCCAGATCCTTGATTGCGGGTGGCGCCGCAAACCCCCTGCGCTGAGTGTACCAATAGGCTTCCTTGAACGGGGCCCAGGCCCGCAACAGCTTCTCGAATGACGTCCCCGGCGCGGTTTCGGCATAGGGAATGGCGAGCAGTTTTCCCCCCGAAGACGGTGCTGCCGGTCCGCCTGGAGTATGGGCGGCGATTTCGAGCACGGTCGGTCTTGGTGCTTTCAACTTGCTGCCGCCGAACAGGTCCATGCGGTACGGCACCCCCTTGTAGGTGAGCGTGCGCGCCAGCATGAGGGCGCTCGGCTTTGCCGGCAGCTGGACGGCGACCACCTCGATCGCGCCTGAGGTCAGCCGATGAAAAACCGAGTATCGTGTCTCGGACTCTGTGGCCAGTGGCCGTCCTTGCATGTCCACCACCGGCAACCGCATCAGACCCGCTTCGCCCTGTGGGGGCCTCGGCTCGTGATCCATGGCTCGCAATACCTCGTGGACATCGAATGTGGACGCAGGATATTTGTCCCGGATCGTTGCCGCGTTTTGCTCGACGAATGTGTCGAGCGCATCGACCGGGCTCTCCGCCTCGATCTGTGCGATCAGGTTCCAGCTCATGTTGGAAAGATCGCCCTGGATGAGGTCGCGCGTGCCGGCCAGGATCTCTTTGGTACCGTGCCGCAGCTCTTGCTGCCTCTTCCGCAAATCGGCCTTCTTGCCCTCGATAACCGGTCGCTTGAACATGTTCGCCAGGACTGCACGAGCCTTGAGCATCTGATAGATCGAGAGGGCAGGATTGCGACTCGCGCGCGGCCCACGGATGCGCTCTGCCGCGCTTGTATTGAAGTGCGCCTCGATCTTTTGCTCCACGACCGGCTGGAGATCGTTCAGCAAGTGGAGAGCCACTCTGCGGTGCCAGCGCAGGTGCGGGCTGCGCGCCAGCGGCACCAGCGCGGCACAGAGATTGCCCATGGTTTCGAGGTTATTCTCAGCGGCAAAACCAGGGGCACGATGCAATTCGTTGAGCCGATCCAACCCGGTCGAGGCGAGCGAGCCAAGATCTTCGAATAGTCGAGCCTTCGCCAAGGCCTTGAAAATGGTGGCGATAGTCAGAACGTCGCCTTGCTCCAGCCGATCATTGTCATAGTGCAGGTGATGGGCCAGCTGATGCAAGCGATCCTTCAGCAGAGCGGTCTCTGTGATCTCTCCCGCGTCTTCCCCTCTCGTGATACCTCGCCCCAGGGCATTGGCGATCATGTTGAACTCGGGCGTCGTGAAGGCACCGAAGCGTTGACCGCCCCGGCCTAGTCCGCGCGCGATGTCCACTACCGCCCGGTGACACGCCGGGTCGTCCGGCCACTTGCTGAAGCCATTCATCAGATATGCCATCTGCTGCGGCGTGAAATCGGAGAGCGCGCGGCGACCGACCTCACCCGCGATCACGGCTGCGGAATGGCAAATGTCCTCGTCTTCCGGCCACTTGCTGAAACCGTTCACCAGGTTCGCCAGCTCCTGCTCATTAAAACGAGCGAGCCGGCGGCCGTCGTCACAGACCTCACGGGCGATTGCGAGGACGGCCCGGCCGGCATCGTCCTGGCCCGGCCACTTGCTGAAACCGTTCACCAGGTTCGCCAGCTGCTGCTCATGAAAACGAGCGAGCTGGCGGCCGTCGTCACAGACCTCACGGGCGATTGCGAGGACGGCCCGGCCGGCATCGTCCTGGCCCGGCCACTTGCTGAAACCGTTCACCAGGTTCGCCAGCTGCTGCTCATGAAAACGAGCGAGCTGGCGGCCGTCGTCACAGACCTCACGGGCGATTGCGAGGACGGCCCGGCCGGCATCGTCCTGGCCCGGCCACTTGCTGAAACCGTTCACCAGGTTCGCCAGCTGCTGCTCATGAAAACGAGCGAGCCGGCGACCGTCGTCACAGACCTCACGGGCGATTGCGAGGACGGCCCGGCCGGCATCGTCCTGGCCCGGCCACTTGCTGAAACCGTTCACCAGGTTCGCCAGCTCCTGCTCATGAAAACGAGCGAGCCGGCGGCCGTCGTCACAGACCTCACGGGCGATTGCGAGGACGGCCCGGCCGGCATCGTCCTGGCCCGGCCACTTGCTGAAACCGTTCACCAGGTTCGCCAGGTCCTGCTCATTAAAACGAGCGAGCCGGCGGCCGTCGTCACAGACCTCACGGGCGATTGCGAGGACGGCCCGGCCGGCATCGTCCTGGCCCGGCCACTTGCTGAAACCGTTCACCAGGTTCGCCAGCTCCTGCTCATTAAAACGAGCGAGCTGGCGGCCGTCGTCACAGACCTCACGGGCGATTGCGAGGACGGCCCGGCCGGCATCGTCCTGGCCCGGCCACTTGCTGAAACCGTTCACCAGGTACGCCAGCTCCTGCTCATGAAAACGAGCGAGCTGGCGACCGTCGTCACAGACCTCACGGGCGATTGCGAGGACGGCCCGGCCGGCATCGTCCTGGCCCGGCCACTTGCTGAAACCGTTCACCAGGTTCGCCAGCTGCTGCTCATGAAAACGAGCGAGCTGGCGACCGTCGTCACAGACCTCACGGGCGACTGCGAGGACGGCCCGGCCGGCATCGTCCTGGCCCGGCCACTTGCTGAAACCGTTCACCAGGTTCGCCAGCTGCTGCTCATTAAAACGAGCGAGCTGGCGGCCGTCGTCACAGACCTCACGGGCGATTGCGAGGACGGCCCGGCCGGCATCGTCCTGGCCCGGCCACTTGCTGAAACCGTTCACCAGGTTCGCCAGCTGCTGCTCATGAAAACGAGCGAGCTGGCGGCCGTCGTCACAGACCTCACGGGCGATTGCGAGGACGGCCCGGCCGGCATCGTCCTGGCCCGGCCACTTGCTGAAACCGTTCACCAGGTTCGCCAGCTCCTGCTCATGAAAACGAGCGAGCCGGCGGCCGTCGTCACAGACCTCACGGGCGATTGCGAGGACGGCCCGGCCGGCATCGTCCTGGCCCGGCCACTTGCTGAAACCGTTCACCAGGTTCGCCAGGTCCTGCTCATTAAAACGAGCGAGCTGGCGACCGTCGTCACAGACCTCACGGGCGATTGCGAGGACGGCCCGGCCGGCATCGTCCTGGCCCGGCCACTTGCTGAAACCGTTCACCAGGTTCGCCAGGTCCTGCTCATGAAAACGAGCGAGCTGGCGGCCGCCGTCACAGACCTCGCGGGCGATTGCGAGGACGGCTTTGCGGATATCCTCCTGATCCGGCAACTTGCTGATGCCGTTCAGCAGCAGTGACAGATTTTGACTGTTCAGCTTCTGAAGTAGTCGGCCTTCTTGGTCGAGACAAAACTGGGCGATTCTGATCACCCCATTGCGGCATTCCGCCGCCCGGAGGTTCCGACCAAACGATAATGCGAAGAGCGAAAGCGCATTAGGGTCGACTTTCGTTATTAACGCATCTTCCAGCTGCGACAGCCGAGCTGCCAAGGCCCTGCAAGCTTCCACACCTGCACGACCACCGGCTTCTCGGCTCACCACGTTGCATGTTGTGGCGTACCCCCATGATCGCCCGGCGCGGATGTTTTCCTCCAGGCGCGAAACGAATTCAGTCTTGAAATCAACGGCGGCCTTTTCCAGAAACCTTTCATGGTCCTCCCGGTCCGCCTTTCGCAGCCTCTTGTCATGCTGCACCACTGCAGTTGAGAACGCACGGATGTCGCGAACGTGATCAAGGTCCCTCAGAGCTGCATTAAGTTCATCCGCACGTCTATAAGGACGCGCCAAGCTTGCAGCCCGGACGCTCTCGGCGCCTATATCTTCGATACGCTGCATTTTTGGTCCAGCACCCAGGTCAGGCACGGATTGCCTATGTCGAGAGAGCGCATCTGTCTGCGAGCTGGTAGCGGCTTGATCGCCTCGCCAGTGGTCGCCGCTTGAACGCCAGCTTGCTCCCCCAGGTACTCCGTCAAGATAGGATCCATACGGTCGTTCGGAGCTCGCACCTTGGACCCTCTGCGCGGCGACATCGTCAATGCGCTGCCTTCCTGGTCCGCCACTTCGGTCAGAGATGGATTGGCCATGCGGCGCCAGCCCGCCGGCGCGATCGGCGCGCCGACGGTCGCCATCCGAAGACGACGGGGCAACTTCCAGATTGGCTGCGCCACGATAAGTTCGATGGGCTCGCTCCGAGCTTCCAGGCTGAATTGGCTGCGCAGCGACACCGCCGATGCGCGAGCTTCCTGGCCTGTCACCCCGCTCGGAGGCGGATGGTGTATCTGGCGGGAGCCCACCTCTCTGCGAGCGCTCAGCCGTTCGGTCGGCACGCCACTGATTGCCATCAGAGTGCGCCAGGCGTGTTTCCTGATTTGCTGCGCCATTATAGGTACGATCGCTTCGTTCCGCACCTTCACGCTCGATTGGCTGCGCAGGCGCGTCGGCGACGCGCCATCTTCCTGGTCTGCTACCTCGCTCAGACACGGACGGCGTATCCGGCGGGCGTCTACCCACGTGCGAGCTTTGAGCCTCTCTATCGTCGCGCCAGAACTCTTCGCCACGCGGATGCGAGGCGCCCGCGTTTCGACCTGGTCTCCCACTGTAAATTCCATAAGGTCGCTGCGGGCCTGGGCCTAGGACACTCTGCGTGGGCACATCGTGGACGTGTCCCACTTCTGGTCCGTCTCCGCCGTGCGATGGGAGAGAGCGTCCTAGCGAGCCTTCCGCCTCTGGATCGTCGCGACGCACTTCCTTATCAGATCGCGACGAGCCGGATCCCGGCAAGGAGCCGAAACGACGACGGCTCCCACCGATTACGCCATGCAGCGCAGCCCCAAAGAGTCGATGTGCGCTGGCGGGAGGAGCGGCAAATCGGCCTGCACCGCTGGCGCGCTGCGCGCTGCGCGAGTATGAAGCATCTGAATCCTGAGGCTCAGAGCGCGTCTGCTCCACAACGGAACTGAATGATCGGCCCTCTT
Source organism: Bradyrhizobium sp. USDA 4502 (assembly GCF_054063355.1). Classification (NCBI taxonomy): domain Bacteria; kingdom Pseudomonadati; phylum Pseudomonadota; class Alphaproteobacteria; order Hyphomicrobiales; family Nitrobacteraceae; genus Bradyrhizobium; species Bradyrhizobium sp. USDA 4502. The sequence continues at coordinate 9,287,767 of NZ_JBSSGF010000001.1, read as the reverse complement.
CGCCGGGGGCACAAGCCGATCTAGCGCTAGAACCGTCAGCGCCTTGACCTTCATCGGCACCAAATTCCGAAATGGGCGATGTGCCGCGCTCGTCAATGCGCCTCATAATCCTTCTCCAATGTAGCAGAAACTGTGCAGGCTGCCCTCACGAGCGCGATAGCCACGTGCCGGCTCGACCACTTGTCCTCGTCTTGGCTGACAGAGCTGGCTGAATGGGCGCCGGATTAGCAACGGCTGAGCGCATGATTTCGTCAATTGGATGACCCTTAGTGTCCGACCGAAAAATAAGTTGAGTGATATCAGCGAGTTCTGATTCCATTGGTGTTGCGAAGCATCAAAGGGATCGAGAATGTGGACTGATATCACCCGGGCACAGTTTGCCCGAGAGGAGCTGCGTTTGCCAAGCGGCTGGACGGATGCGGAATGGGGCGTGCTGGAGAGGTTGCTTCCTGTGCGGGCCAAGCGCGGGCGGCGCCCGAAATGGAGCTATCGTGACATCGTCGAGGCGGTGCTCTATCTGTTGCGCGGCGGGTTGCCGTGGCGCATGCTGCCGCCCACTCTGTTCCCACCAATGACCACGGTGCAGTACTATTTCTACCAATGGCGCGACAGCGGATTGTGGCAATCGATCAACCACGCACTCCTGATGTTGGCGCGCGAGGCGATCGGCCGGGAAAGCAGAACATAGTACAATAGGTACAACTTGACGCGAGGTCCGATTCAAGCCCCTCCGATCTGTATCGCGCGGATGTGTTGAGGCTGTTGAGCGATCGCACTAGGCGGCCGAGCAAGTGAGCCCTCATCGACCAACGTCCGCGTCAGTGATGGCGAAAGGTCGAAAAGATGGATGGATGTCAATCGGCCCTTTAGCTGCGGGCTGTTTTCAAGCTGCCATTCTTTCTCTCCCGTGGCACGCTGGTGGCGATTGCTCCCTCGGAGCCGGGTCGGGGTTGCGGAGACGGAGTGATCGCGGTTCGGCGAGACGATCGCCTAGCGTGACTGGATAATCGATGCGTCCTACTATGGCCCAATACTCGTCAATGCTCCGCTGTACACAAACGTTAGCGGCTGATCAATTGAGGTATTGGTCACAACAGGCCGGAACGTCAAGGCGCGGCCATCGTGTTGGTCTGCAATCTTGCCTCGCCCAACCGTCCGACAAACTCCACTTGCGCTCGGTTACCGAGATCGCGACGTGCACCACGAAGCGCGGACACTTTGAACAGCCATGCGGCTTTATCATCGTCGACGCTCGAGGCATCGACAGCGAACGTCATTTTGACAACACTTTCTTGCCCGCCTTGAACGCTTCCTGATCTTTCGGGTCGGCAAGCTCAAACCAAGAGCCGGGTGCATACGTGGCGATAAGCGTTGCAAAGAACGATTGTGCCTCCCAATCTTGCCCTTCGCGCTTCTCCAAAATGATGACTCCGTCACGGGTAAAAGAACTAGGTCCGGGAACATTGCAGTCGACCGAAAGTTCGACCCGCCACAGCCCGCCCTTCGTGGCTTGCTGCTCATCTATTTATTGTCGGCGAGTAATGCACTCCAATCGGCTCGCCGATAGTGCAGCGGCCACGCCGCAGGAGATCGCCCAATTTGCCCTGCGCGGTGGTTACGAAGTTGAAGTTGGCGGGATTATGCAGAAAGCGACGGTTCACGCCACTTTCGTCGTTTGTGACTTCGTCCGCAATGAGCGAGAGCGCGAACGCCTGCCAGCCTAGTTCCATCGGCTTTGCATAAGGTGCCACAATTTTCGTTGCGCCATCGGGCGCCACCTCCCACGTGACCGTGTACTCTTCCTTTGCTTGATGGGCCCGATGTTTAGCCCACGAAAAGATAACTCGCTCGCCCGAGTGGGTCTTTTGACCAACCTCCCATCCCCGGGGGATGAAGTGTGCTACCTTCGAGACCTTGGAAAAGATTTGCTCCGCTCTCTCACCATCCTGCGCTCGCCAGGTTGATTTGACCTTGTCGATAAGCGGATTGTCGCTCGTACGAACACCATCGCTCTTACCGGCCAGCCCACCCGGCAAAATGAACCATACGCCAAGGCCGACACAGAGGCCAAGACCGAGGCAAAACCAAAGCACGCGCCGATCGATCATTTTCGCTTCCCCGAGCAGGTGGTTCCTATATCCGTTGTTGTTCGGGGTCGGCGGCGACTTATGGAGCATGGCGACAATTCCTACGAGACCGGGTCGGGATTCAGTTCGGGATTGGAATCCGGAGGGAAAAGCGCGCCGTCGGCCCTATTTCACGCGTGGCCGATTGTTTAACTTGTCGTCCGTTAACAAGCGGGGTCGAGGGCGACTGGGGTTGCGAAGGCGGGCCAAAGAGCGATCAGGATGAAGCGCAAGAGCTTCCTGAGCCAGGCGAGGATGCGGCGGAAGTTGTGGCCCATGGCTGAGAGGACGACGTTGGCGGCGTCTCCTGGCGGCCCTTGAGGTAGCAGCGGCCGAGGTGACCTTCGGCCTTCAGGTGTCCGATGATGGGCTCGATGGCGGAGCGGCGGCGCAGCTCGCGCTTGATGACACCGAAGACGCCGCGCTTCTGGCCGGAGATGAAGACGCGACGGGATCTTGCGCGTCGTGGCCGCGGTATCCCTTGTCGACATAGGCGCGCTCGATCGCACAGCCGGTGAGTGTCTCGGTGCGGTCGATGGCGTCCCGCAAGGTGTGACCGTCGTAGGGGTTATCGGGCAGCGCCTTGGCGTGCAGCACGAACAGGCCCCCAGGAGCACGGCGGTTGTTGGTGACGATGGAGGCCTTCACCCCGAACTCGTAAGGAGCGCTAGCCTTACCCTTGCCGATGCACTCCACCTCCGGAGCATGGAAGGAATACAGCTTCCAGCCGCGCTGGCGCTGCTGCTGCGAACGGATCTGCGTGGCCCGGCTGAGCGGCAGTGCGAACGCGTTCTCGAGCGCTTCCTGCCCTTCGATCTTGCGGCGGATGTCGCGGATGATCCGGCCCAGTCGGCTACGCAGGATGCGCAACTGCCGCTGATGCCGCTTGAATTGCTTGGCATGGGCGTAGCGGGAAGCCATCATTGCCGCGGTCTTGGCAATGCGAAGATAGGATTGTCGCAGCTTGACCCCGTGCTTCCTCGCCAGGCGGTTGAGCCCCTTGATCGCCGCGTGCAGCAGCTTGGCATCGGTCGGGAAGGTGATGGCCTTCGGCTGCACGGTGGTATCGACCGTGACCCGCTTGAGGTCTTGGCTGCGTAACGCGCCGGTCTCGTGCGCCACCCGCAAACTCTCGGCCAGCAACAGTTCCAGCTTGTCGCCGAGCCGCTTGCGCCAGTGGCTCAGGTCCGAGCGCTCGTGCGGGAACGCTGCTGAAAGAACTCTTCGCCGGTGAAGTACTGGAAATACGGGTCGTGGACCCAGCGCTCGCACAGCCCCTCATCGGACAGGCCGTAAATGTGCTTGAGCAACAGCAGCCCGATCATGAAGCGGGTCGCGATGCCCGGCCGACCGTTCTCGCTATAGAGCGGCGCGATCTCGCCGTCGATCCAGTCCCTATCGACCTTGCCGGCGAGTTGAACCAGCTCGTGCTTCATATTGATGATTTGGTCCAGCCTGGCCCGGAATAGATCGCCCGATCCCGTCGTCCTGTGCTTCTTCGGTCGCATCGCCACCTCCGATGCGCCGACGGAATCATGACTGGCGATTCGACGGAATCCTGAAAATGAAATTGCAAGGTTCCGATGCCCGAAGCTTCAAAATCCTGCAATCGCAAAACAGTCCGCAACGACAAATGCGATTCTAGAGCGGTTTCCAGTTGAGGTGAATCGGAACAGTCAAAGGGGATTCCCACGGGCACGCAAATTAGATTCGGTGTTGCCCGCGACAACATGCGGGGCATGCGATGGCGAAGGGATACTCCAAGGACCTCAGGGTGCGTGCGGTTGAGCTTGTTGAGTCCGGCGAAAGCGCACGTGAGGCTGCGCGCATTCTCAATCTCGGCGCTTCGACTACGATCCGATGGATGGATCGTTGGAGGAAGACCGGAAACGTTGAGGCCAAGCCCGGCACCGGGCACAGCCGCTCGCCGTTGGAGCAGCACAAGCAGTGGCTGATCGAGCTGATCGCCGCGGAGCCGGACCTGACGCTCGAGGAGATCCGCGCGCGTCTGCGCTCTCAGAGAAAGCAAAAGGCCGGCATCGGTTCGATCTGGCGTTTCTTCGACCGTCACAGCATCACCTTCAAAAAAACACTGCACGCCGCCGAGCAGGATCGACCTGACGTCGCTGCCGAGCGTGCCGCGCTGAAAGCCGAGCAGCCCAAGCTGCGTGCACCGCGCCTCATCTTTATCGACGAGACTGCGGTCACGACGAAGATGGTCCGGCACTATGGGCGCTCTCCTCGCGGTGAGCGCCTCGTCTCTGGCGTGCCCCATGGTCACTGGAAGACGCTGACGCTTGTCGCCGCGCTGCGCATCGATGGCCTCACGGCGCCCTATGTCATCGACGGTGCAATGGATGGGCCCTCGTTCCTGGCTTATGTCGAGCAAGTCCTGGCGCCGACCTTGCGCAAGGGCGACATCGTCTTCATGGACAACTTGCGCACTCACAAGATCGCCGGTGTCCGCGAGGCGATCGAGGCTGTCGGCGCCCGCGTGCGTTATCTGCCGGCCTACTCGCCCGACCTCAATCCAATCGAACAGGCCTTCTCCCGGTTGAAAGCTGCGCTGCGCAAAGGCGCCACCCGCACGGTCCAAGCCCTGCTCAAACTCATCGGCAAACTCGTCAAGTCGTTTGCGCCGCAGATGTGTGCCAACTACTTTAGGCATGCTGGATACACCAGATGATCCACATCATGTGAAAAATGCTCTAGCTCAATTGCTTAGCCGATCTTCACGGACGACTAACTTACCGCAGGCCGATGGACGTGTTTCAAACGATCCAATATCTTTGAGCCTTCGCTGAACGATTTCGACCAAGATTGCTCCGCAAAATCCAGGTGGCACTTCAGTAGCTCAGACGGGGTTTTCGAGTCGGCAAGAGCTCTCAGAAAAGCAGCCTGGTCGTGCAGTGAGCTGGCTGCGGTTGTCTGAACAGCAATTCCGCGTCGATAAGTGGAGCTTGTGCCAGAGTTAGGCTGCCGCGCGGAACGGCAGCGGGTTGAAGTAAGCTTGATCCGGGGTGCCGCCGTCAAGGCTCGAGTGGGGACGCCGGCCATTGTAAAAGACGAGGTATCGGCCGATCGAGGCGCCGGCGTCGGACACGGTATCGTAGGCGCGCAGATAGACCTCTTCGTATTTGATGCTGCGCCATAGCCGCTCGACGAACACGTTGTCGCGCCATGCGCCCCGGCCGTCCATGGCGATGCGATGACTGGCGAGCACGCCGGTGAACGCGGCGCCCGTGAACTGCGAGCCCTGGTCGGTGTTGAAGATGTCCGGCTTGCCGTGGCGAGCGAGAGCGTCCTCCAGCGTCTCGACGCAGAATGCGGGTTCCATCGTGATCGAGACGCGCCACGACAGCACCCGGCGGCTGAACCAGTCGAGCGCCACCGCGAGATAGAGGAAGCCGCGCGCCATCGGGAGTGAAGTAAGAAGCGCGAGCGCGCTTCTCCTCCCCGGTAGGGTCGAGGACTGGCGCGCCAACAGGTCTCTCGACCGTGCCACGTTTCCAGCCCCCTCCACGTCGCACGCAGCATGCGGATTTCCCGCACTGCGCGCCCCCATTTGCTTCGCTCCAAGGCTTATGGGACCTATCATGCTGGGATTGCTTTCGTTCCGTCGCGCCGCACCCGATAGCTGTTGAACAGCCTCAGAGTGTCGTGCAACCACGGCCTACTCCACTGGTCCCAGCCGAAGCCCTGTAGTTTCCGGGCGTGCGCCAGATGGCGCCTGACCTTCTTCTCTACCCAATCTTTGATATAGCCGAAGCACTCACTGGAGTGCCCAACTGCGAAGTAGTTCACCCACCCCCGGAGCATTGGATTGATCAGGCTTATCACCCTCCCAATCGGTTGCGACCGGTGTCGGCGGAACACCTCCTTGACCGCCCGCAGCAGCGCCGTCCACTTTTTGAGCTTGGGCGTGTAATGCGGCCGCATTGCTCCGCGTAGACTGCGGAGATAGCGGAAGTCGAACCCCAGAAAGCCGAAGCTCTCACCTCGTTCCAAGTCGACAACGCGGCTCTTTTCATCATTGATCTCAACCCGCAGCTTGGCGAACTCTTCCCGTAACCGCTTAGTTACCGCTCCAATTAGCCAGTCATGTCGCTTGTAGGCATCAATCAAGACCACCAGATCGTCAGCGAATCTCGCATATTCGACGTAGGTGTACTTGCCACTGCGTGTGACTTCCCTTGCTCTTTCCAGCATCTTATCTACCTCATTGAGATAGAGATTACTGAGCAACGGCGAGATCACACCGCCCTGCGGAACGCCCTTCTTGCCAGAGGCCTTCAGCATAATCTTCAGGAGATGCATGATATCCGCGTCATCGATCCGTTGCGCCACCTTCTCTAACAGCCGATCGTGCCGGACATTGTCGAAGTAAGCTTTCAGATCAAAGTCGAGAACTCGCGTCTTCCGTTGGACTACTGCTTCAGCCACTCGCTTGATCGCATCATGTGCTGCCCGCTTGGGACGATATCCAAACGACCCCGGTTGGAAATCCGCCTCGAAGACAGGTTCGAGTATGAGCTTGAGCGCACCTTGCACCACTCTGTCGCGGATTGCAGGAATCGAGAGGATGCGGACTTTACCCCATCTTTCGGTATTTCCTGCCGTCGCGCGGGGAGTGGCTTATAGGTACGCCCGGTCAGTTCGTCCCTTAGCTGCAAGCAGCGACTCCACATCTCGCGCCTCGATGGCTTCGAACGTCACCTCGTCTATTCCCGGTGCGCCGTCGTTTTCTTTCGCCATCTCATACGCCGCGCGCAGAGTCTCCATCTTGCACACGTGGACGTATAGACCCCAGAAACGCCAGGACGGTTCAGCCTTCGCCTTGACGTATAGCCTCCGCCTCAGGTCCTGCAAATCGATGGACGCCTTTGTCATCTCGTCCTTGCCTTCCTTACGTTGGAGACGTCACAAATGGCAGGGCCCCTTTGCTCCACGGACATTACTCCGCTTCCTCGCTACTCCGAACCCAGCCGCCACCCTCTCGCCTTCGGCCGATTTCCCGGTGTCGCCGGTTATACGGCCTACCTTGCTCCGTCGATTTCTCGCCGGGACGAGGAGGGTTTCTCCAGTTGCTCAGCATGTCCTTGTCACCGTGCCGTCGCTTCCACCCCGCCGAGATAAACAGCCGTATCGGTCAGTGTTCGGCTGTTCATGCTGCCTTCGCCCTACGGTTGCGAGCTCGGCCCTCGGATTTACTCACTTTCGAGGCCACAACGCGTTCACTGTTGTTACAGCCCGGTGACTCGTGGATCTCCCTCAAGGAGACCTTGTCGATAGGCTTCAGAAGTTCTGTTTCCATCTCCTCTGCTATCCAAACTACGGGCTCTGACTTCTACCCCGGCAGGACTTCTCCTGCTGAACACGCCAGCTTTACCTGGACACACAACCGTACGTGCACCTTTCAGCGCATACGGCTCTCTGTTCAAAGCTTGGCCGATGGCCATAGCAACATCATGTCGCGAGCTTGTGCTGCATTTCACTGATTATCAAAGGTCTTCACTCAGCAGCGGGCTAGGCTCCAATAACAGCCCGTAGGCGAGCTTGCAGTGCCAGCCTACTGACACTGAGGTTGTTAAGATTCTGCACCCCTCGCTGCCCTGCAACCAACCCACTAACGAGAGCTCGCGTACCGTCCACGACAAAGACGCCGCAATCATAGCCGTTCTGCTGTTGGGCGATGCCAGCTTGCACTACGTTGTCTAGAAGACCCAGTCTACCGGCCAGATGGGTGGCAGACGTCTCGTTGAATCCTCTGCGGGAGTCGTAGTGATAGGCAATAGGCGAGCTCCGGTCACGGCGATCAAGGAACAGCAGCGACCAATGATTCCCTTGGCTATAAGGATCCGAAGGATCGGCATCGCTTACGGGCAGGAACACGAAGTCGGCTGTATCATTACCCTTGTCATCATAGACAATGCGCTGAAATGCCCGTTCAACGACGGTATCGTCGGAAGAGCGCAGCAAATTATGGACCAAAGTGGGAGACACCAACCGCGTCCGAGTGGCGATATCCAGGGCGGGGAAATCCTGAGGGTCCCTGTGCAACTCCTGCTCCTGAAGCTGGTAATCCCTCAGGATATGCTCGTCGCCCAGCCATTGCTCGTCCCCCAGCACCAGCTCGCGAGGCAAGGCTGCCGCATTCAGCGCTACGATCTGATCATCGGCGGATGTGCTCGGAAACGCCGGCACAGAATTAGCATCGTCGCCCAATTCTGACAGCGTGAACGTAGTCAGATCAACCAACGGTTCAAGTCCGCCGTAGAGATCGGACGGAGCCCTGCAGATTGACGGTGAGGCAGATTCTTGCATCTGCCGCCGCGAGAACTCCTCCCTTAACCATACCATAGCTTCATCGTCCGAAAAGGCAGGCACCGGCGGTGAAAGCCCATGCGGCAGACTAGGCTGTCGACTGTCATCGTGATGATCCAGTGCTGATCCGGCAAATAGCGACCGTAAGTAAGACGTCGGGACGAGGCCGCCCGGTAGCTCGAAGGAATTGAGATGAACCGTTCCCTCAATCGGGCCCATGTCCCGAGTCGGCGAGAGATTGCTCCCGGTTGCCGCGGCCTTGCGGTTGGGGTGCCAGTTCAGGGGATGGTCGGACTCTCCGGAATCTCTTGCTTGGGGAGGGCTCATGATTGAGCCGCGAGACGGCGATGGGGCGGTTTCGTCCATCGCTCGCCAAAGCAGATCCTGATCGTAATATTCCGCGGGAAAGACCACCGGCGAACTGAGACCTCCCTGCGGTCCACTGTGCTGCGCGGCCGCGTCCCATTGCCATGCGACCACGCGGCCGAGGGGGGCCTGCATCAGCACGCCCTCCCCCGAATTGCCGTTTTCGATCAGCATTTCCTGAATTGCGACTGCTTGCGCCCTATCCAGATTCCTTGGCCTCTTCGCTGGTCTCAGTTCGGCTGTGCCGTGCTCATCATCGATGAGAACCCCTTCACTTTGCAGGACGTCACTCTGAGGCGCACTCATCAGCTCCTGCGGAGCCCCTAGGGGGTCGCGGTGCCGGCTCGGGTCAGCCAAGAACGCTGCGAGATGATCCAGCGCATTATTGTCGCGCACATTTGACCCGAGAGCCGACGAAGGGCCGGATTGATCATCCCGCAATTCGCGAGTCTCTTCCGGAAGCTGTTGATCCGGTCGCAGAAGCGCAGAATCGTCAGCCATAACCGGCCACTCGTCGCCCTCAACGTCCAACAGCTGCCAAAGCTCTTCGGGATCAACGTCCATTACTGCAAACTCGGCGCCCCTCACCGGCGCTCTGCCGAGAGCCGCCTGCCCCGAAGCACCTTCCCCTGAGGGTTCAGCACCCTTCGTCTGACGATACTCTCCAAGGGCTTTCAGCCCACCGTCCAAGGCCATCTTCCACTTTTCGTCGCGAAACATTCTGTCAGCGCAGATACGTAGGGCCGCGTTACTGAGTGCGGAAAGCGTGTCACCGTAGAGATCTAACTCTCGAGAGAATTTGCGAAGCGCCCAATCATAAAGTCGGGCGGTCGTCGAACTCAACCTGTCGCTCTCAAGAGCGTGGCTTATGGCTCCCTTAATGAGCACTTCGTCACCATCGGCAGGAGGAAGCGATGGGCGCCCGCCAACAGATGAAGCGCCCGGAGCCCTCGGGGCACGATGGTCCCTAAGAGCCCCCACCGCGGCCCGCATAAATTTATTGCTCTTGAAGAGTTTTTTTACATGGGCAAGCAAGTCTGCATCACTACTACTGTCCAGAGATAGGCCGCGCTCCCCGAGATCATTTGCCAACCTGGTAAGATTGCGCGCGTACCCGTTAGCCACCTCGCCTTTCAGCTTCCGACTTGCAATAACGCCCTGAGCCACCTCTCTGATAAGCCCTTGGTCGCGCTCAGACACATGGGGACAGACGGCGGATGCTTTTTGGCGCTTGCGCACGGGAGCTGGATGGGGGACGTGCCCCGTCGACCGCCAGGTCCGGAGATGGTCTAGGGCCAACATCAGATCATTATTATTTCCGCTGTATTGGAAGAGATCGCCATCAGTGGTCAGTGAATTGTTGTCTAGCCGAGCAATAACGCCCGTCTTGTTATTTGCGCACAGCCAGCGGCCAAAGCTAAGAAGAGGACCTACGATTCTCTGGACAAATGATTCAGCGAGCTTGCCCTGGGTGAGCGCCTGGCTAAATTCTACAATAACAACAGCATCCTTGGAATAAAGAGGCTGCTTCCTTTTCTTGCCCGCTATTGAAACCTGAGTTACCTGAGGCGCCCGCGGGGCAGCCTCAGCAGGCATTGCTCCACCAGCTTCAAGTGAGCTTGCGACCTCGCTCGGCTGCTGCTCAAAGGCAACGCCTTGCGAATTGATTGGGGACCTCGGCCTGTTCGTTTGCCTCAACTCAGCTGTGCCATGTCTATTGATGAGACCCTTCTCGCTTGGCGGAAGCTTGCTCCGGGCGAGCGCACCCATCGACGGGTCCGGGGACTGCTGACTGTCGCTAGACACACTGGGAGGGAGAGGCCGGTCGGGTATCGCGGTGTCAGCCTGGCGTGCCTCGTGCAGTTGCTGCTCAAAGGCGCTTTGCCCGGTTTGGCCCGCTTGCTGCTCCTGCAACAAGTCGTGCTGCACCTGCAACGAAGCTGTTGCGCTGCTTTCATAGTTCGGGCGGTCCACGTTACCTTCGCATCCACAGAATCATCTAAGCAGGTTTCTTAGTCAGTTAAGTTTTCAGAAAGCTGACGAGTCAGAGACTCCGCAAAATTGAGCATTGAGCTGCTGCCGGTTTGATGGACACCGACTTAAGCCTAATCCCACCTTGCGCTCGAACTCAACCAGGCTGAGATAGCCGATGGTCGAGTGGGAGCTATGACGGAAACTGGGTGATGACGACCTGAGAAAGGCGGCGTATCGAGGCGGGTGATGAAGCCTGCCAGCAACCTCCAAAGGAGCGATACGCCGTGAACGAGACTACCAATGTATTTCCTCTGCGTCAGCCCGATCAGATCGCTGATCCACTGACGGATATTCTGCGTGCCGGAGCTCGCGAACTGATCGCCCCGGGCTGTCGAGATTGAGTTCACTACATTCCTGGAAACGACGAAGCATCTGGCGCTGCCGGATGGTCGGGCGCGCGTGGTGCGGCATGGATATGGGCCGGCGCGCGAAATTGCCACGGCATCGGCCCTGTCGTGATCGCCCGTCCGAAGGCCCGCGACCGTGCAGCAAGCGGGCCAGGCGACAGGATCCGGTTTCATTCGACGATCCTGCCGCTCTGGGCCCGCCGGGCGAAGAGCTTGGACGCGTTGATCCCCGTGCTCTATTTGCGGGGAATCTCGACCAGCGACTTCCAGGAGGCGCTTTCGGCCTTGCTCGGCAAGGACGCGCCGAACTTGTCGCCGCCGGTCATCGCTGGCCTGAAGAAGGACTGGCAGGCCGAATACGAACGTTGGCAAAAGCGCGACCTGTCGGCGCGGCGGTACGTCTATATCTGGGCGGATGGCGTCTATCTGCAGGCTCGCATGGAGGACCATGCCGAATGCATCCTGGTGTTGATAGGCGCCACGCCTGAAGGAAAGAAGGAACTCATCGGCTTCCAGGTCGGGGTACGCGAGAGCGCACAAAGTTGGCGAGAATTGCTGCCCGATCTGCGCAAGCGCGGCTTGCAGATCGGGCCTCAGCTTGCTGTCGGCGACGGCGCTCTCGGCTTCTGGCGGGCGCTCGATGAAATCTTCCCCGGCACGCAACATCAGCGATGTTGGCTGCACAAGGTGAACAACGTGCTCGACAAGGTCGCCAAGTCCGTGCAGCCGGCAATAAAGAGTGATCTGCGTGACATCTACCTGGCGCCGAACCGGGCGGCCGCTGAAACAGCGATTGATATCTTTGTCGAGAAGTACGGCGTCAAATACAAGCCCGCCGTTGAATGCCTGATCAAGGATCGCTCGGCCATGTTGGCGTTTTATGACTTCCCTGCCGAGCACTGGTCGCATCTGCGCACGTCGAATCCAATCGAGAGCGTCTTTGCGACGGTCAGGCACCGGACTGTGCGAACGAAGGGAGCGTTATCGCCACACACAGCAAAGTTGATGGTCTTCAAGCTCGTCGGCGCCGCATCTAAAACTTGGCGACGGTTGAAGGGCACAAATCAGTTGCCGAAGGTGATATCCGTGGTAAAGTTTGCGGACCGAATCGAATTCATTCCGACCGCTGAAGTCCGCGCCGCCTGATCGGACCGCGTTACCCAAAATCCGTCATAGCTCGATTGGTGGTCTCAAAATAGCTGTAGGCGCGTAAAACAGCCCGCAAATACTTGTGCGCGGCGAACCGCCCGTTGTTCTCTGACGCCTTTTCCGCTGCTTTCCTCACTTTGCGAATCTGGGCAACGACCTTCTGGGCGGACAGTCCCGACGACGCTACTGACGATTTCATGAGCACCTCCTAGATTGGCGATGCTCAAAATTAGTATCGCAAGCGATGCTTCAGGCGATGTTCGAGGCGAAAATATAAAACTTCGAGAGATTTTTCGAGCTCGGGTTTCCGAGATTTGTTGAACGAATTTGTCAGCGAGAGTGCCCGCGGAGGCGGGCATACAGTCTAGTGACTATATGCCCGCTGAGGCGATTGGGCGACGGCAGAAACGACGGCCGTCTCGGGCGCAAAAAGCACGTTACTCAAGAGCAACTGCCGTTCCAGGCCGAGCTGGATCTTACCTACGTCCGCGCGATGAAAAGCTGAACGCGGAATCCAAGCCTGCTGGTTATGGCTAGGATTGCTTATGCTCCTCTGTTCTGCGACCAGCTTCTCGCTGACGAGGGTCAGTGAAAAATTAGTTTGGCGATGGCGGGCTTGTACATGTTCTCCGAGAGAACGCTCATTGGTCAGGCGCTACTAGCAACGGCTGCTTGAGGCTGGTCAGCCGCAACATCGCCAAGGCCAATTCAGGATCGGCACGCAACAAGGATTCGATGCGGGTCGTGTCGAACTCAAGCGCTTCCGTTGGCTCGACGGCCACTGCGGTGGAAAAGCGAGGCAGGCCATCAAAAGCCGACCCTTCTCCACATAGCGCACCTTGCGGTGGCCGCAGTTGCGGCCAGCATACGGCTCGCACGGTGGCGGCTTGATACGAGCCGCTTCCTCCGCTGGGAATGATGCGATCGCTAACATCCCTGTCATCGGCTGCCGGCTTACTGACGGCCTATTTCTGGCATTCGGCGTGGTTTCGTTGGCGCGGGGATTCCGCACATGTATGCTGATGCCGTTCGCGTAGTCTGGGCCGCGGCAGAGAAAAGCACCGCGCGGCTAAAGCCAGACAACCGCCACTCAGGATATCGGCCAGGATCCCATCGCGACATTTGCTGCGTTGTAAAAAGGATGATCGCTCTCGGGGCGAGCTAGACGTCTACGAAGATTTATGAACATGCGTGTTACATCGCGCTCCTCTGTCTGACCCAGCCTCCGCACCCAAGTGAACGTGAGATTGCAGTTGCTGCAAATCAGAGCGCCAACGAGGAAGTTTTCGCAAACTAAGTGTTTGGCAAAGCGGCGGAAATCTTTATCGACGGTCAACCACGCGCTCAATCAGCTTAAGTTTCCTTTAGCTTCTCGCTGTAGCAAAGGCGGCCTCAGAGCTTCACGCCGTGATCATTGAGCACCTTGTCTCTTAGAGCGCCCTTGATCTCGCGGGCGATTTCCTTGCGAATCTCAGCACCCAATTCTCGCTTGGCATCCTCGACGAGATCAGATGCACTCCCGGCCAAGCCTTTGTCGGCGAGTTGTTGCTCCAGCCGGTTGTCGAACTCTTCCCCCATTGCATCAATGAGCTGGCCCTGCATCATGGCATATTCTTCAGGAGCGATTCGCCGCACCAGGCCGTCCCAAGGTTGCCAGTCCGTCGCCAAATAGCCGGCGAATTCCGCCGCCTCCTTGGTCAGGACGGAGGTCTCCGCACTGTCAACGTCGGCATCGGTGACGCTGGAGACTTCAAAATAGCGCATAGCGGGCGCGACGTGTTGCAGTCCTAGCCGGTCGCGCAGCTTGTTCTGATAAGCAAGATAGACCTCAACGGCGTCGATGTCTTCCACGTTGTAGGCGGACTGAAGCGAGTGAGTCTTTTCGCGCGCAATCCGCTCAAGCGCGTCCAGACGGAACATGATGCGCCCAAGATCGACGAGATCGGGAAGTCGGGCCGTATCGTCGTAGGCCCCGTTCTCGACGTCTGCGATGAGCCGCGCGGTTTGCATGCCGTTCCAAGTCAAAGTTCTCCGATCCTCGCAGCTTTGGTTGGCGTCGAGAGCCAGTTGAAAGTACTGCGCGCGCAATTGCGGGTTGGTGGCCGCCAAGCGCAGAGCGTCAGCGACCGACTGCTGGAATTGTTCATTGCCAGAATTGACCGAGTCGAACAGCTTTTCGAGAAAAAACGCGTATTCTTGGGCGCCCGGCTCTTCTGCAAAGCTCTGCCAAGTGGCCAGTACCTCTCGATCGCCCTGCTTCGGATCGCTCCTGAGCCAGGCTGCGACTGTTTCAGCGAGATCATCGGCCTGTCCATCGTCTGTCCCGGACAAATCACTTTCGTCATCGCGCGAAAGGTAGACGGTCGGACCGGTATACCCTTCGGCGCGGAGGGTTGTGTCCAGGTTCGTCAGCACCTGCTCGGGCAGGGGATTTTCACCCAGCTCTATCCTGGCACCTGCGCCCAACTGCGTCAGCAGGTCCTCAGGCAGACTCGCCAACTGGTTTTCGCTGACGTCGAGAAACCGGAGCATGGCAGGGAGAGATTCCGGCAAACCCGTCAAGCGGTTTTGGCAGACGTCGAGAAACTGGAGCGTAGCAGGCAGATCCTCCGGCAGACCCGTCAATCGATTGTGGCTGGCATAGAGAAACTGGAGCGAAGCAGGGAGAGTCTCAGGCAGGCTCGGTAACTGATTGTGGCTGACGTCGAGGAACTGGAGCGCTGTAGGCAGGACCTCGGGCAGGCTCCTCAGTCGATTTGACCTTGCATCAAGCCCTCTGAGCTCGGCCGGAAGAGCCGACAGACTAGTCAGCTGATTGCCCCTGATGTCGAGACGCTGGAGCGAAGCAGGCAGACCATCGGGCAGACTGGTCAGCCGATTGAAGGGGACCTCGAGCACGACGATTTCGGTCGGAAGTCGAGGCAGACTGGTAAGAGACAATGATTCGAGATCCAGTCTCGCGACCTCATCCCGAGCATTCACTCGCCTTAGCGCCTCTTCCCGATCCTCCAGCGGACCCACGTGCTGTTCAGCAGCCCAATTCTCAAGCGTCTGGTCTATTTCTCCGTTCGCATGAGCTGAATCCGCCGGGCTTTCTGCATAGCCTGACACAACTCCGTCCCACTGCGCCGATGCCTCATTTTCCCGGTCGGTTTGGCCGGAAGACGCGGAAAGGCTGGCACTACCCCGCTGTATCTGTCGCTCCTGAAAAGAATCCATCCCCACCCCCTTGCGAGACCGAGCATACTCAGTCCATGACGACAGGTAGGAGGGCTTAAGACATCTAGCTTTCCATAAGCTGACAGGTCCGATCGGCAAAAACTGCAACCACGCGTCGGAAACGACACTGCTGTCGTGACCTGAAACTGGGTGTGGATCCTGGCTGAGGATACGATCCATTCGTACCCGTGCGTTCTTGCAATCAGCAGCAAGCGCTGCGATCTTCCAAAACGTGCGACGTCTCTCCCCAAGTAACAAGCAGTCGGCACCGACTCATCTGAAGAGGTTGATCCGCTCAGCCGTTGGTGTGACCTACTTTGGCAACAAAGGTTGAGCGAACTGGCCAACCTGGAGCAACGCTCGTCAGCTGATCGACAGGTAAGCCTGCTAAGCTCAGAAAGCTTCCACGATGACGGTCTTCAGGACTTATCTGGTCACGAAGTGGCAGCAAGCCTGGCAATAGGATCGATCCAATTGCCTCGGAGGGCCTCGTGTGAGGCTTACCGGCTTGGCCAGGAGTCGGTAGCCCCGGAGCGTCTGCGTTCGCTCGAACGATCGCTGCGCTGCGCAACGGCCTGCTTCGCTGTCTTGAGAAGCGCCGGGCGTACTCTTTGATTTCAACAGCGAAGAAAGTTGATGAACACAGGACAGGCACAGCGAAGTGCAAACTCCTCCCTCGACACTTTTGAAGATGGGGAGCAGGAAAGCTACCTCGGCGGCTTCAACCGAGCCTTGGCAGATTGGGTCGAAGCCTTGACAGGATATCGGACCCCCGCCTCTTCGCGTGCGCGCATCCTGGAAAACTGGGCCGCCGAAGAGGGCCAGGGCGAAGCCGAGAATCGGCGACAGGGGCGCTCACGAATTAGGGCTGCGGAGAACATTGGATCGCATTTGGTAGATCTGTCATCCCTCTCCCTGACCGCTTTGCCCGACGCCCTGCCGCCCCGGCTGAGGGAACTGCGCGCCATGCACAACGAGCTGGGCAGCCTGTCCGCTCGGCTGCCCCCGGGTCTCAACGAACTTCTTGTTAGCCATAACCAGTTGACCAGTTTGCCGGACGTGCTCCCGGCGAGCCTCTATCGCCTGGAAGCGAACGATAACAGGTTGACCAGTCTGCCGGCAGATCTCCCGCCGGGGCTCGGGATCCTAAGCGCAAACAATAACCGACTCGTCAGCCTGCCCGACGCGCTCCCGACCGGCCTGACCTCGCTCGCGGTTAGCGGCAATCAGCTGACCGAGCTTCCCGTCCTCCCATCGGGGCTTATCGAAATCGATGTCAGCAGCAATCAGTTGACCAGCCTCCCTGAACCCCTTCCCGGCTGGCTTCAATCGCTCAATCTGAGCGGCAACCGGCTGACCGGCCTGCCTGAGAATCTCCTATCGAGTTTAAACTACCCGAATTTGGAGCTTGCGTTTGCCGACAACCCGCTCCCGGACGAGGTCCGCGCTCACCTGGCGGCACCGCATCTTGAACAACGGTCTCTGCACGAGGCTGCGGCGCACTGGCTCGGGAACGACCTCGCAGCGCTTGCCGAATGGCAGCACTTTGCGGATGAGCCGGGCGCTCAGAACTACGCCCGCTTCCTGGAGAGGCTAAGAGGGACCGTAAACCAGGGCAGCGACGAGTTTCGGCAGGCAGTGGCTGACGATCTGCGGCAGGCGGCGGCCGATCCGAGACTGCGCGAGCAGTTTTTCACACAGGCTTCCGAGGCCAACGCGAGCTGCGAGGATCGTATTACCCTGCACTGGAACGGCATGCGGACCGCGCGCCTCAATACTGAGGTCGAGAATGGGTCGTATGATGATCGGCTTAGCGAGCTGATCCAGCGCGCCCGCGTTGCTTTTCGCCTCGAGGCGCTGGACGGGATCGCGCGCGACAGGGTTAAATCGCTCCTCAGCGTCGACCCGAACGTAGACGATGTCGAAGTCTACCTTGCCTATCAATACCTCCTGCGCGAGCCGCTGGAGCTCAGTCACGTCGCCCCTGAGATGCGTTTCCTGTCGGTCTCTCACGTGACCCCGGATGATGCGGCGCGGGCGCTGGACCTGGTTCGGGAGCAGGAAGCGAACCAATTCACCGACTACATGGCAACCCGCTGGCAACCCTGGGAGACGGTGCTGAGGCGCATCGCTCCGGACGAATATGAAGCAATGCAAGATCGGCTCGTCGAAGCCATGGGTGAGGAGTTTCAAAGCCGCCTGGATCAGCGCTTGGCCGAGCACGGTCTGCTAGGCGACCCAGATGCCGAGCGGGTGCTCGGAGCTCAAATCCGAAACCAAATCGCTGGCGAGATCAAAGGCGAAGTCATGCACCGGCTGCTCGCAGACCGCGGGATCGAACAATAAGACTTCTCAGAGCCGCCGCGCAGATATCTCTCTGCAGCGCTGATCGGTTGTGTCAACTGACATCATCTTCGAACTGCCGCTGACCATCACCGATCGAGATTGGTCAGCGGATCAAATAACGCACGCCGACGAGCAACGTCGGGCTCGCTCACGAGTGATGAGCAAGGATCGAGCCGGCACAAATGGGGATCGAATATAGCGCGACAACCAGGATGAGAGAAGTCTCACCCTGATCGCCGCCGCGCAATCGAAGGCGCGCAGTGGCAGCATAAGAGACTTGAAGTGCTCGCAAGCGTTGGAAGGTCGAGCTATATGGACTGCCGGACGTGGCGCGATGTGGCCAGACCCGAGGACGCTAGATTGCTCAGGCCTGAGCACGGTAGAACTGAGCTAGGGACCATACGTAGCAGGCGAGCCTGCCCGCCATGACTGGCTAGCCGCACTTGCGTCAACCCAAGGACCTGGATTGCCGATGTTCTCGCAGCGAGGGCTGGGCGAGGCTGTCTCAATAGCGCGATTGGTGAATTGCTTTAGGCGCTAACCTGCCGGCCGATGCGCCGTGGCGGGAAATCCCGCCGGGAGATGTTCGAAGAGATCGAGCGCGCGCCATTGGCGCCACTCACGACGAAATCCTTATTCGAATATGCCGAACACCCGCTTATCGTGTCAAAGTCGACAAGACCTTTTACTTGGCGCCGCGCCGGCTGATCAGTCGTCAGGTGGACATCCGGCCTGCCATCGCGCGGTCGACATCTTGCAGAATCACCACGTCGCCAGCCAGGCGCGGCGAGCGCAGTCGCCATGTTACGTTGAACGAGCACACCCCAATCCCATCGGCCTCACGTCAATATGACGCCGGCCAGCTTGATCAAGATGGCAGCGCGGAATGCGTCTGCCTCGCCATGCGGGTCGAGCGGTTGATGCGCGAGCGCCCGTATTCCGAACAGTATTTTTATTTCGCCACGGGCATTATCGCTCTGGCGCGACGCTACGAGCGCAATCGGCTGGAAGCAGCCTACGAGAGCGCGCTCAATGCGATTCAACTGCGCCTCCGTGAGCGCCGTCGTCAAGGCAGGGCTCGGCCGCGCGAGCCCGCAACGCGCCCGTCGAAGCCATGCCTTTGCCGCGCCAGCATCCGTGGCGGACTAATGTCAATGAAGGAAGTGATGACCGTGATGCTGAGCCACCCGCCCCTCGACCAGATGCGACTCGGCCCTGGCCGGAACGGTGGCGGCCTACTGACCTTCCGCATCGATCAGGGGCTGGCTGCACCCGTCATAGGCGTCTGCCTACAGGATGGCGTTATCGAGCCAGATGTGCCCGAGGATATTCAGCCGAGCGCTCGTGGGAACATTGATGCCGCCGGGCCGGTGCGCCACCAAACGACAGATCGTCCGGACATGGACCCAGCACCGGCGCGGATCGAGATCGGGCGCGCCGCGCTCAAGGAACAACGAAAAGCCCCAGCACCTTCTGGGGGCCGTGGAAGCCGGGATGCTGGGGCCATCGTAGCCTCATCCAAGAGCAGCATGGATAGGCAACCGCACTGTGCATCGCCAATTCGATTCGTCAAACCCGCCCAGGATACTTGTCTTCCTGGGGGCGAATCATGCAAAAGCGCCCTAAAATCCCGCCGAAGTTTGCCCACCAGCTCGCAAGGATATGACAGGTCTTTGCCGCCGTTCGTGATCACATTCGAACGGATCGCCGTCGGCACCGGACACATTTGTCCCTCCAACTAAAGCACACCGTGCCATGGGGCTGCTTGTCACCCGAGCGCTGGTCTTCGCACTCGGTCGAATCGCTTCGTAGTGGGGGCTTGCTCGTGCGGCATCGAAAACGGATTGCCTGCGATTGTGTAGATAGAGCGCGTGTCTCTTCCCGCGCCTCGATTCTCCCAGGAGTTGGTGCCCGCGGGCCCAAGGTGCGGTTCATTCGAACACTAGGATTCGGATGCGAAGAAGACCGATGCCGTCACCACAAGCGGCACTCTGCCGAGACGCCTTGACTGGTCTCGTGTCGAGTCACCTGCGTATCCCGTGCTCCGTCTCGGTAAAAGGATAGCCTGGGTACCCGCTAAAAGCGGCACCTAACAAGGATTTGCAGAACGCAGGTGTGAGCTTGCCGCGGTGAATCACGACGTCATCGTGGCCTGTTGCAGCTCGAGCGTTCTGCCAGAGGCGATTGTAGCCGCGCTGTTCGTTGGATTTCACGTGGCAAGCGGCGAACTCGGCGTGATCCAATGTCGCCAACTGCCATGCATGGACCGGCCGCTTCGTATGGATGTGCACCCACATCGGATGTGGCACCGCACCATTGACCAGTGGCGCAGGCTGCAGCTTGATCTCGAACAACTTTCCTGGCTCGCTCTTCAACGCGCGCGGTGGCTCCAAGGGAGCCACCTCTTCGGCCGCCTGCAACCGTTCGAGGTACTTCTGCGAGGGGAACGCGTAGGTCTTCATGCAATCGATCTCGATCGAGGCCTTTCGTGCCTTCAAAGCATGTATCTGCCCCTGAACCTCCGACAACATCGCCTTGAGGCGGACTATTTTGTCGTGCACTTCCGGCACTTGCACAGGCGTGAGTAGGCCGCGTCGGCGAGGTTCGTCGAGCGCGGCTACACACGCCTCTATCTCCGCAGATTGGCTCTGCAGCCGCTCGACCACGGTGTCCACGACGTGGTCGGCATCTTCCGGCTTCATGTGGCGCGCTTGCGAAATGGCTCTTTGCTGACTGCCCAGATCGAATTGCAAGAGTTCGTCCAACCGCTCGAGCAGGCGTGTCAGTGCCTCCTTCGATGGCGGAGCCTGCCATATCGCCAAGTGTCCACTCGCCGACGATGACGTCCTCGCATGCGCCTCCTCCGCACTCGCGAGTTTCTTCGTGCCCAGATCCGAGAGCACAATAACCTTGGCGGCTCGCGCCGTGTCGGCGTCGGGCATAGCCGGCTGCGGCTCGGGCCGCCGCCCGGCTGCCGAACTCCCCGCACCTCCGGCCTGCCTGCGCTTTCCCTTCCCTTTCCTGCGCGCTGGACTGTCTTCGGCCGCCGGGGCCCTGCCGGCGGCGTCGGCCGGTATCGCAAGGCCAGCCTCCGTTGGCGGTGCAATGATGACTGGTGTCTTCGGCTGCACTGCCAGAAGGCGCATAACCTCATGGGCAGTGACCCACGCTCCTTCCACGATCTGATCCAACAGTTCCAACGGAAGCTCGGGACTTGCTCCCTTATTCCTTAGCTCGGCAACCATGTTCGGCAATGCCGACGCAAATTCCGATAGGCGCTCCATGACGCCTTCCAGAACAGCGCAGTGCGCTGCATCGAGGGCTTGCCCTTTGCTGTTCAGAACAGCGTCGCCCGTTGAGAGGAATGCCGGAATGACATCCTCCATAAAGGTTCCGAGTAGACGTGCCCGACCGTTCTCACCCAAGAGGATTTGCCTGACGGCCGGGTCGAGCGTGCTCGCCTGCGACTCAATCATGACCCGCGCGAGAGCGACCTGCGACTGCAGATGCACGCACTTCGTATACAGTGCCCAGCCGGTGTGCAGCCGTAGTGTCGCCTGCTCGGCCTGTCGTATTTGGGCCGTTGCACTTGGCAAGTTGGCAGTGGCTCCGCAGACGGACTGCATCCGTTCGGAGCGCAATGCCTTTTTTCCCCACCACTCCGTGCAGGCCAAATAGTGTTTCGCCGCACTAGAAGCCGCTCGGATCAGGTGGTCCGGCGGAGCATTGGATTGGCGCATCCGCTCGAGTATCTTTCCTGCATTCTTCCTACTCTGCTCCAAGGCGTAGATAGTCGGCGCGGCCAGCGCGTTGCATTGGTTCCCCGCATCCAGCGTCTGGTCACGAACTCGGCGAGCCTGATCGTCGGAAAGAATGCCGCGCGCCACATCTGGGGGCAGGCTCGCGTAGTAGTCCAGAACTGCTGCGCCCGCTTTGACAACCTGATCGATCAGCTCTTGCGCCTCAGACGAGCTCTGAGCGCCCATGGCAGCACTGTGGCAAGCATCAAGTTCCTCAAGCAGGCCGTCCATATTTCGTTTCGCTGCGTTGATCCCCTCACCGCTTGAGGAAATGGGGACTGCCACACCCGAACCTGAGGGCAGGCTCGCGAGCGTCGCCATTCTATCTTCAGGCGCTAAGCGCATCCGCTCCACGACGGAGTCGAAAACCCGGTTACCTTCCGCAGGGACAAACGCAGGGACAAAATTGGGCGCCGAAGGCGTACTACTCGATCCCGACGTGCTGTTGGCTCCTGTCGCCCCAACATACGGTTCGCCAGGTCGGCCAATGCCCGTCATGTCCATCTCCCATACGGTCAACAATGCGCAGCCTCCCTGGATAGACCGCCTGGCTGACGGTTGGCTGACGAAGGATGCTCTGCGGATGCACAAAGAACCCCCCGGCCGCCCGAGTTCCAATTTCATGGAAGCTGTTGTGGCGCTGGAGGCAGCAATAGGGATGACCCATGAGGCGCGGGAGGCTCGGTTGTAACGCGTGTCCGCATTCGGCGCTGCCTCGCCGTGACCAATAGAAATGCGCGCTGCCAGGCTGCGCGTGATGGCAGTGACGCCGATCCCTCAAGGACTCGGCGATGGCGGCGGCTTGTCTAGGGCATAGCCCTGCCAGTGCCTTTGCCGAATACCGAAGGCTGTCTAGCATGCCGAACCGTGGAACGGACTGGAGGACTGCGGCAAAGTAAGTACCGGAAGGATGTCGATTTTCAGACTTCTGGCAGCAGCGAACCTCTTGCTAACCGGGAAAGAGATGCCGTTGTTCGACCGAAGAGTTTACGGATCCAACGAGAAGAGTTTACCGACCCAACGATACGTAGATGTGGCTCGATGTGGAACGGTGCGTCATAACAACCTCTTCTTCTCGTGTTCGAATTGACGTTGTGCAAGTCTTTTTCAGGATAGAACCGCCGAGATGCTACCCATCTAGGCGTACTTGGAATATGCTCATAAAAATAACGCGGCGAGCGTGCCAAGCACGCCGAGCGCCAATCCGATCAGCGAACCTACCGTCGGCACGTCTCGAAACAGCAGAAGCGTGAGAATCGGTTCCACCACTAAAATTGCTCCCACCGATGTCGCGATGATGACCCAGATATTCTCAAGATACATGTAACCCAGTGCATATCCGAAGACGAGAAGGATGCCGCCGAACGCTATCAGCAGGAACATCGGCAGGAGAGTTGTCAAATCGCCGCCGTCCTTTCCGAACTGCTTTGAGGCAACCAACTCTGCAATGATCGAAAGCGCTTCTCCAAAGAAAATCGCGCCCACCGCTACAATCTTCAATGTTGAGCTCATCGCTTGACACATCGAAATTGCTGTCAAAGGTTGTTTCCAATCTGGGATCGGTCTCTGGCCTGCCTCAGACAGCAGGAAAACCCGACGCCCTCGAGCACCTCCATTCGTCGCTTGTCGCAGGCGCTCAACGTTTGCCGCAAGCCGCCCGGCTCCCGAGACGCCTCGCGCGGATCACCGCTTTCGGTCCTGCGCGGCGGAGAGTGGTCAAACAGGGAGACGAGACCGCGCAGCTGAGCGGCTGCTAGCCGGAGCATCACGACCTAAGCTGCAATCTGCGCAGGAAGAGCGGAATACCCGTGGACAAAGTTGGACGCAATTCGCTCGGGTTCGCCGACAACCTTGATCTCCAGCCGCGCCTTCAAGATTTCTTCCCAGAGGATTTTCAACTGCAGCTCTGCAAGATGTCGCCCAACGCAGCGATGGATCCCGAATCCGAACGAAAGATGTTGCCGCACGTTCTTGCGGTCGATGACGAAGCTATCGGCATTCTCGATGACCTCTTCGTCCCGGTTACCGGAAATATACCACATGACGACCTTGTCGCCCTTCCTGATATGTTTCCCACCTACGATGATATCGGCCGTGGCGTTGCGGCGCATATGTGCGATGGGCGTTTGATACCGAATAATCTCGGACACGGCGCTTGAGACCAGCTTGGGATTATCGCGTAGCTTTTGTAGCTCGGAGGGATGCTGGTTCATGAACAGAAGACCGCCGGTAATCGAATTGCGCGTTGTATCATTCCCACCCACGATCAGAAGAATTAGATTGCCAAGAAATTCGCTCGGCTCCATGTGTCGAGTTGCAGGCGAGTGCGCCATCATTGAAATCAGGTCGAGACGCGGCTCGGCATTGATGCGCTCGTTCCAAAGCCGCACGAAACACGCCAAGCACTCAGACAAGATCGCACTTCGCTTGTCCCAGCTATCGATGGGCTGGCCGATTTTCGGAATTGCAACAGCCACATCCGACCAATAGGTCAAGAGCCGCCGATCCTCAAATGGAAAGTCGAATAGCGTAGCAAGCATCTGCGTCGTCAACTCGATGGAGACCCGATCCACCCAATTGAAGTCATCATTACGTGGCAAGCCGTCCAGAATCGTTCTGACGCGACGGCGGATCAAGCTTTCGAGCTTCGTCAGGTTTTCCGGCGCGACGATCGGACTTACAGTATCACGCTGCTCGCGATGCTTAGGAGGACCCATCTTGATGAAACTTTGCGTCCAGTGCTTATCAGGCACGTCGGCGATGGTAACACCCCGCTCCGACGAGAATATCTTGTGATTGGTATCTACCTCTACGATATCGCGGTATTTCGTTAGCGACCAATATGGACCATAGAAGCTTTCTTGGCAGTAGTGGACGGGATCTTCCGTTCGCAGCCGCTCGAAGTAATCCCATATGCTATCGTCTTGAAAGCGCTTGGCTTCGCTCACATCCAGCTTGCTCAGCGGAACATTGGAGGCGTCGTCGTCGGCTCGAAAGTCCGCCAATTGCGTTTTCATGATCGTCTCCGCAGATTTTGCTCTCTCAAGAGATGAGGGATCCACAGATCGCGATCGATAGTTTCGAGCTGCCGTGGCGTGCCGGTTGCGAGCGGGTCGCTGCTCCAGCAGAGTATCGCAAAAACCGGACAGTCACCCCTACCATTTCCGGCAGGTAAGTATCGTATTGACTTCCTAACTCCGTCCGCTCCAGTGGGGCGATGAGAACCATCCGCGCTACGTAAGCGGTGCCTAATGCTCCAGCTAGTGGCTGCTCAAGCTATCAAACAGGACGCAATGCGACCGCAGCTCCCCCCTTCTTTAAGAGGCCAAAATGCGAAGTCTTCAGCTCCTAACGGCCGCACTCAATTACTTGCTTGGCGCTGGATCGTGCGGTGACCACCGCCCGCGCTGATCCTGCCCACGAAAACGGTTACCGCCCGGGAACAGCTAGTTTGTTCATCGGTATGCAACAAGGCTGCTTCATCCATCATCCTGACCAGCAACTTGCATTTGGGCGGGACGGGGAGCTCTCGCGGACGACTGCCGTCGAGGGCTGCGATGATTGATCGTCCGCGCCATCACGTTCACATCGTCGGGGCCATTCGGGAGGGCTATCGCTCCGCCTGACATAAAAAAGAGGGCCTCGGGTCCGCGCCGCCCGTCAAGAGGAAATACGAAGTCCCGATGGGGCGGGCGGGCCAGATGCTCGTTCCGCTTCGCCAGGATTGCGTAAGCGTCCCCACCGAGGTTACCGAGTCCAGCAACTATGATGCCAATGACGGCCAACGGTACCAAGTGGCGGTCGTGGCGGAGAGGAGGAGTTGACGCGCCAGATCAGCCCCACCTTGGTTGAGCATTATCGAACTCAGCGCGTTGTTAGCGTTGAGGCAGGATCTTGATCTAGGTCGTTTCGCCAAACGACCTATCCTGGATTTGCAATCCGTGAGAAGCAAGGCAAGCCGCTGCGCACCAAATGCTGCGCTCTTTCTCCAATTCTCCGGCACCTGAAAGGACCAGACAGAATGATGGCATATCCCATGGTGTTACAAAGCTTACGCGCCGTCAATCCTGGTCGCAGGGTGTTGGAGATAACCACGACCGCAGGATGCATCGTCAGATGTTCATATTGCTCCCAGGACAAGTTCGCCGATCGTCAAAGACCTGTGTCTCTAGCGAAGCATCTTGGCCTGCACGATTTCGAGCGATGTTTGACACGCGTGCCCACGGCTACCGACATCAGTTTTGCCGGCTACTCGGAGCCTTGGCTGCATCCGTCGTGCACCAGCATGGTTGAGCATGCTTACACACGCGGCCATGACATCCGAATTTTCACGACACTTGTCGGGATGAACGGGAGTGACGTCCGGCGCTTGCAAATGCTCCAATTTAGGGCTTTCGTCGTCCATGTTCCTGATGACGGCAGTTATATGAACAGACGCCTCGTTGGAAAGTCCTATCTCAACGTCATGGGCCAACTTCTCGAGGCGGACATTCCCTCAATTCGATTCGTCGTGCTGGGCACAATCCATCCCGCTCTCGCCGACATCATTCCCGCTAAAAAGCTTGAGCGCTTGCGGCCACTGAGCAGCACGCGAGGACGTCTCGATCCGGATATCATCAAACCACGACGGCCGGTCATCGGAGCCTTGACATGTCTTGGCAAACAACAATATCGCAATATCCTTCTTCCAAACGGCGATGTTACTCTGTGCTGCATGGATTTCGAGCGGCGTCATGTCTTGGGCAATCTTTTGCGCGACGAGTACGAACATCTCTTTGAAGGAACAATCTTTCGCGAAGTCGTCGATCGCATGAACGGAATGGCTGGTTTTCTGCTCTGCAGGAGGTGCGAGTTTGCCAATTCGCAGACGTCAGGACGGCGTATGGACGCCGACCAACAAGCTTGACGGCAGGGCCACGCGGCTGCGGATGTCAAGAATTCACGTAGATCGCTACATGCCGGAAATGGCCATACCGACGAGGAAACTCGCCTTGATCGGATATACAACTGCCACTAGGTGGATCAGAGACGCGCTCCAGCGAGGTGAACCAGCTGGGAGCCTGCTCTGTAGAGGGCCTCACGGGCGGCACGAAACCGCCGATGTTCAACAGGCGCCGCTGGAAGTGGTAGATCCTTTTCTGCAAGGTGGCCGAGGACGTAGGACGCCAACACACGGCCAAAGACGGTGCCGGGTGCAATCCCGCGTCCGTTATAGCCGTCGAAGGAGACGAGGTTACGGTCGAGCTTGTGAAAGCGCGGCAGGTGGTCGAAGTCATGCCGATCATCCCGAACCAACCGGTTTCGAACTCAAGCTCATCGAGCTGCGGAAACAACCTGCGAAGCGATCTGATCGCCCAGGCTCGGTGAACCAAGGCACCGATATCCTGTAAAGCGCCAACGCTGCCGAACACCAGACGGCCCGACCGATCGAAGCGAAACGAGGAAAGGACCGCGCTGGTGTCCCATGCTCCCTGCCGTTCGGGCAGATTGAGGTCCTGAGACGATCTGACAACGGCCGCGTGGCCAAATTGAAGTAAGGAAGACGGACCTGCGACCGAGGTCTGTTTCCGTAAGCGTCGGTGGCGACGACCACCCACTCAGCACGTACGGATCCCATTGCCGTGCCGACCTCCAGCACAAACCCATGTCGCTGACTGTGAGAATCTCAGTCCGAGTGAATATCCTCGCGCCCGCTGCAAGCGCAAGGCGCGCCAAACCCCGCGCATAGGCCAGCGGCTGTATTGTACCGGCGCGCTTGTCTAGCATCGCGCCAGTATAGTTGCCTCCGCCAATCTTTCTGCGGGTCTCCTCCGCGTTAAGCACGACGACCGGAGCACCGCGCTTTTGCCACTGCTCGGCACGTATCTGGATTTCCTGCAAGCCCCTATGGCCGACCGCGCAATGCAGGGTCCCCGCGCGCTCAACTTCGCAGTCGACCACATCTCTCTAGATCAGTTCAAAAACCTCTTGCGGTGCTCCACCTAGCAATTCGATGAGCCGTTCGCCAAACGGAAGGGCCAAGCGTACCCGAGAGTCGTGTCGGGCATGACCCCCATGCCCGCATTGACGAGCCCAACGTTGCGCCCAGAACCACCGAACCCAATTTCGTATGCCTCCAGCACGACGGCGCGCGCGCCAGCCTTCGCGAGGTGAATGGCTGCAGAGAGACCGGTGTATCCACCGCCGATCACGGCGACATCAGCTCTCGCATCGCCTACAAGAGGACCCGTATTCGGCGGCGCGGGTGCCGTCAGTTCCCACAAGCCGTGCGATTTGGGATTGCCGTGCATCCGACGAACTCGTTCTGTCCATCA
Source organism: Bradyrhizobium sp. USDA 4502 (assembly GCF_054063355.1). NCBI lineage: Bacteria > Pseudomonadati > Pseudomonadota > Alphaproteobacteria > Hyphomicrobiales > Nitrobacteraceae > Bradyrhizobium > Bradyrhizobium sp. USDA 4502. Next base: position 9,259,742 of record NZ_JBSSGF010000001.1, on the reverse strand, counting down.
TCATGAATGATCTCGACCTACACATCGTGGCTGGCGGCAATAGAAATCAACTCCAACATTGTGCACTTGCTCTTCTAGGAGGCAAGTGCGTTGGCCAATTGCCGTGCTCCTCCCCTCTTTGTCGCCAACTTTATCTTGAGGGCACGACCACGCAGCAGCACCTCGGAGAAGGCATTTGCAGACTCCCATTGATTCCTACATTTGGCGAGCCCACGTCAGGTTTTGGAAAGCTGAGGGTACTAGCGAGAGAACACGAGGGCGACACCAGCAGACGAGAGCATGGACCGATTCAACAATATCAACCCAGCCGATACCGGACCCGCTGCGTCCGAAGCAACGGTGGAGCAACCGCAACGGCAGCAAGCCGAATTTGAGCAGCACTTGGGAGAAGCGGGTCAGGCTGGCCCTATATATCCACACCGAGAGCTTTATAATGTCTCTGACGAAGACGATCGCCTGATCCAGGCAGCGTCCAGCGCTGCTCTCGAGCGAGGGCCACCGCCGGGTTCTACCACCGTGAGCATTTATGATCGCCGACTTCGCAAATTGGCCGAGTTGCTGAAGCAGTCAGGTAAATCGATTGCTGAGCTCAATGACGATACGTTGCTCGCTTACGCCAAGAAGCTGCTGCCAACGGACAAAATCATCGCTCCAGCATTGTTTATGGTCAGCCGCTACCGCGATCCTGACGCCATCGCTACCGCAACACATTACCGTCCTTCCAAGGAAGATGAACGGCTCATCAGGGAGGCCGCTGAGGCAGGCTTCGGTCGAGCAATCGACGCGAAAACGGCCGGAAATTATGCTAGCAGTCTCCGGAAGCTAGCGGCAGCACTGCGCCCCCTGTCAATGGCTAAGATCAGCGACGAAGCGCTGCTCGGTCATGCCAACGCATTGTTTCGGGGTGACGATATACTTGTCTGCGCCTTGAACGGGCTCCGCAATTATCGCGCGATCATCGGGCCGAACAATTTGGGAGGACAGGCAGCCAGCTCGCGCCTGCCGACACAGCCAGCCGCCCATTCACCGCTGCAGGTTCTCGAGGGTCAACCCTTTGGGAACGCTGCGGATCGGAGCGCATTGGCGGCTGACGGTTTCAATGCTCCGCAGGATTGGCATGAAATGGGTTTAGCCACTTATTCTCCCATCCAAAGTGTAGCCCAGGACATGCTTTTCGATGCCGCGGAGCGGAGCGGGGAGCTTACGCCTTCCAGCTTCGATGCATCGCTGCTTTGGCAGGGAACGCGCGATGCCGCTTCCTCGCCCGTGCAAAGTTTCGCTCAGGAAGAGCTTTTCGATGCCGCAGCTCGCGAGAGCCTGCTGCCAGCCATGCCCTACGATGCATCGGCGTCTTGGCCGACAATGAGCTCCGCCGGCCACTCTAACCCGCAAAGTGTCGACGAGAATGAGCTTTTCCATGCCGTGAATCGAGAGGACGCGCCGGCAGGCACAACTTTCGATGCCCCTGAACTGTGGCCGCCGCCAAGTTCAGTCGTCGCCTCGCCCATGCAAAGCTTCGCCCAGGAAGATCTTTTCGATGCCGCGGATCGGGAGGGCTCCATGACCGCGGACCGTCTTGTTGTACCGGAGTTTTGGCGGGAAGTAGGCTCGCCTGACCACCCACCGATGCAAAGTGTCCGTGGGAAGGAGTTTTCCGATGTCCTCCCCTCACAGCCGAGCTCGCGGCCGCAGAATCCTGCCTCTGAAGAGTACCTTGCAGGGATGATGGACCAAGGCGGCGCTGCCCTCGCCACGAGGTCTCCCCCAGGCAGCGAAAGCTTTGATACTTCCTGGGCCGTTCCAGACAACTTCTCCCACGGCAATCAGTCCGCGCCGGATATGATGCTCACCAAACTTGGCCACTGGGGTCTGTTGCCCGACGCGGCAGAGCGGGTAAAGACCTACGACATTGCCGGTGAGCGCTATACGGCCGTGTTAGGACCGGGAGGGCGCAATGATGTTCAGCTTATCCATCTTCGGTCTCCCGCTGCCGGTGACACCTTCGACGTTTCATTCGCAGTGCCCAAGGACTTTTCCCATGGCACCCAGCTGGCGCCCGACATGATGCTATCTACGCTGGGCAAGTGGGACTTCTTGCCTAATGCGGAACATCCGATCATGAACTATGAGATTAGCGGCGAGCGCTACACGGCTGTGTTGGGACCGAAAGGACCTGACGACGTTCAACTCATTCATCACCCCAAGTTCGCTTTACCGGGTGACACTGCGCTTTTGGCACCGACCGGTGTCGCGCATACGTACGGCGCCCTTTTACCCGGGTTCGATCCGCCCGCGTCGCTCGAATTGCGAAAGGCGGCGGCAAACCCTCCAACGCCGTCTGCGGCGCAGGCGTCGGGCCATCAGCCGCTACGGCAAGTGCCTGAAATCGGAGAGTTGTTCCCCCGCGATTGGAGGCACGGCCCCCAAGAGGCTTCGCCTGCCGTAATCGACACGCTCCAAAATCTGGGTCTTCTGCCGAGCGAGTATGTCCCAATGACACGATTTTTAATCCACGGTCAGCCCTACACGGCCGAAAGCCTACCCAGAGGCCGCGTTCTTCTCTTTCATCGGCCACAATTTGGCTGAACGAGGTGCTCGACGCCTCGGACAGCTGCTCAAGCTGAACGATTTCAATCGCCTTGTGCATCGCATTCGGCAGCTAACTGACGCTAGGTTGAATGTCTTTGCAGGAACAGCTTGGCGGTTGCTCGCATTAAAGGTCTCGATTGGAGGCCGGGTCCACATCTGTCGAACCTGAAATGCGCCCCCCGGCGCTATAACATTTATGAGGAGCTCGATCTCGAACAACACGTCTCCCTGTCGCAGTACCTCCACGGCAAGGAGAGATCGAGATCTCCTGCTTGCCGGTGACCCCGCAACGCGCAATTTTTCGAGATCGAGCACAGCGAAGAACGGGCGCTGCGCATAGACCTAACATGTCGATTCCCGGGTTTAGGGTAGAGGACCGGCAGATAACGATTGTTAAACGACTCACAGGCAATTGGCCTGCGGCATGCAGGTATAACGGGTCAGATGCGTCCGGGTGTTGAGCCGACGTTGACCCATGTCGACGAAATCAGTTGGTTAGTTAATTGGCCATGGACAGCCAAAGAGATTTTAGCCCCCAGTCGCTAGTGATCCGGGACAGATACCATCGACGATCGCTTTGGCCTATACCGCTGCGGAATTTTAATCGAAAAGCAATGACAGCTTGTCATGTCCGATCACTTGGGCCTCCGAGCGGTCGAATCTTGAACGGGCCGCCGTCGAAGCCAATTTTCGTCCTGCTGCGCCTGTCGTGTTCGTTTGACGACGTTCTATGCCAGAAGTCGGACATCGAGCCGGGAAGCTCAGCGCATATCACGTAGTCTCCGCGTCTTCAGCAAAGGTGCCGGATGATATCTCATTGGCACGCCGATTGCTGAGGAGATGGCAGATGCGTGCCACTCGGCTGGGCCGCCAGCAGGAGTTCGCGGGCTTGATCGGCCGTGAGCCTGGCCACGAAGGTGACGGCTCCTGATTCGAGAGGACCAGACAGATCATGCGCTGCGGTCACCTGCAGAAGTGCAATCTCGCACTGCGATTCTCAATGGTGCAATGATTGCGCCCTCAAGACGAATCCGCCGCATTGCGATGCGCCAGTGTATCCACTCTTCGTCAATGGCGCGCAGTAGCATCCGTATAGGCACCAAGGAGAATTTATGAACGCTTCTCCAGAGATGATCCCGTCAGAAGCCGACGTCGAGCCTGTCAGCAGGGATAACCTCTCCTCGTTGCTCGCCGAGATCCGAAGCCGTCGAAACACGTTCGCGGTCGCGCAACAAATTCCAGGCGACATAATCGATGGCTTTAAACGAGTTGGCGTCTATCGAGCTATGGTCGCCAAGCGTTTCGGCGGCGAGGAGCAAACGCCGGCCGCGTTTTGTCAGCTGATCGAGCGCATTTCCGAGGCAGATGGCTCGGCCGGTTGGGTCGCCAGCTTCGGTGATGGGGCTTGCAATCTCGCTGCTCTTCCGGATGAAACGCTCGCCAAAGTCTACGCGAATGGACCCGATGTGGTGTACGCGGCTGCGCTTTTTCCGCTACAGTCCGCCAGACGCAGTGCCGGCGGATTTGTCGTGAACGGCGTGTGGCCATTTGCCAGCGGCTCGCCCGGGGCGGCTTTGATTGGCGTCGGCATCAGGGTGGAAGACGACCCTATCGGCGATCTTCCGCGTGTAGCCGTAGTGCCGGCCGAAAAGGTAACTATCCGCCCCAATTGGGACGTCATTGGGCTGCAGGGAACCGGCAGCCATGACTTAGTTATCGAAGATGTCGTCGTGCCGGAGGAATGGACCCTGATCCGCGGCGGCTCGCCGACAATCGACCGGCCAATCTACCGTTATCCATCAGTGACGTTCGCCGCCCAGGCGCATGCGATCGTTGGCGTCGGTATTGCGCGCTCCGCACTGAACGAGGTGATCGCTATGAGCAGGAACCGCGCCTCGATCACCGGAGCGCCTGTGATGGGAGAGCGGGGCTACATCCAACTGGAAGCGGCCAGAGCCGAGGCTATGCTGCGTTCCGCGCGGTCCTTCTTCTATGATGCTACCGAGGAGCTGTGGAACGAGGCGCTCAACGGCGCGGTAAATCCGAATACGGCGACGCTGATGCGGCTCGCCGCGACTAACGCCGCGCTCCAAAGCGCCGAGGTCTGTAAGATCGCGAGCCGTCTCGCCGGCACTGACTCGCTGTACACGACGAGCAATCTGGCGCGCGCGATGTGCGACAGCTTCGTGGTTGCTCAGCATGCGGCTTTGAACGAGGGGACATTTCAGCGTGCGGGCCAACTCCTGCTCGGAGGTGCAGTGCAGCCAGGTTTTCCTTGACGTGGTTCATCCGGGAGCATTTTCGCACGAATAGCTGCGAAGAAAAGGCCACGAGCCATCAAACGGCCAACGCCGGAACAGCGTTTCTCCGCTCGCTCCGATCTCGCTATCTTCAGGACCGGGACCCCGCTGTCGTGGCGGGTATTCGCTCGGTATCTTGAGCGACTACAACAAGCTCGAGCAACTCGATGAGCGTTGCGGAAAAGACGGCCAGAAACAATCTGGCCGTCTCTCATGATCGATATTATTCGTGTCGTGGCTTGCGAAGATGCCTGCACGGTTAAAGGATCGAGGTCTCCAAGCGCATCCCCGTCCCTGTGTTCTTTCGTTTACCAGATGAACTTTGCGCCATCCGGCAGTTCACAGATGAATTCGCCCTGGTTCACGAGTTCGGTGGTCCCGACGACAAGCTTTGAGGCCCGCACCGTGAGCTTACCTTCGCGGCTGAGGCTATGACGAATGTATTCGGTCACCGCATGTCCGGAGCTGTCCACCGTTTGGTGCGCATTGGCGAAGCTGATGCCGTTCTGCGGGGTCACCCTGAATGCATTGATGACCAGGCCGGCCTGTGTCGCCGAAGCTGGCTTGCCACCCTCCGCGGCAGCACAGCGGCTCATGTCCAGGATGAGCTTCACGTTCTTGCCGGCCTGCAGGGCATTGAGCACCTCAGTGTATTTCGGCGAGGGCTCATCGGCTCTCGCCATCGTGCTCACACTCATGGCCGAAAGCAAAGACAGCAGGATCGCCAGCCCTTTGCCAATAGACTTCATATGCTTTTCTCCCTCGATAAGTACCACAGATCACACGTGGCAAGATGCCGTGCTCGCAAACTGTTTGGTGGAAACCAGACATCAAGCGCACGCGCGCCTGCGAGAAAAACAACCTGTCGCAACCAGGCGCAAGTGGTTGAGGCGGCTATCCCTACCTCACAACCTCGTAGGTCAGGTTTGTTAAAGTGCGACATCGCTGGAACGATTTGATCAAGTAGCAGCCGCTCGGAAACCACAAACGGCAAGCGGTCACGCTGATCCAATGGAGACGAACGATCGCGACGATGCGGTTCCACGCGCGTAACGGACGATTTCCAACGAGCATTTGGACCAGCCACATCTGCCGGCTTGTCCACGTTGATACCTGGGGCTCCCTGCCACTCAGACGACAGACAACAAGGAAGCGAATCTGGCGTCGCGAATGAAAAAGCTCTTCAAGGCCCAATTTCGACCTCGTCACAAATGGCAAACCGCACAAAGCAGCGCTGATTTGTGATCCGTCGATTAGCGTCGCTTCCACCTGGCTCAGCGCTCGCCTCACTGAACTGAATTCAGCCGGTGACCGTCAAACCGACACTGGCTCACCGCCTGGTCCGTCAGCTTCTCGAAAGCTGCACCTGCAACAGTCTACACTAATAGCCGGCACTCGAGGGGAGAGAGAAATGAATATTGATCCACGGAATGCTGCAGACGCTCCCTTTGAGCTTCAGGACGTGCTGCGGCAGCCACATCGGACGGGCCGGCAGCCAGACGAGCTAAGCGCACAAACCAGCACACCGGCACACAGCTCAGACGATCAGGCAAGCTTTGAGCAGCAGCTAGATGATTTGGATCCAGATGAATTGAACTCGGTCTACCCTGCCTCCTTGGCGGCAAATAATACGACTGCTACGTCCTCGACCGCGCCGAGCGAGAGCCCCCCGGAAACCGGCCCCTATCCAGCCACATCATTTGTCAGCGCGCGCGCTCAACTTGCCGCGACGCTGACAGGCGCCACGCTTGAAGCGCTCAGAAACGAGATCGACCTCGCCACGCATCAATCAGCACGTTGGTCGCCGGCGACCGCAGTTCCCGTCGATCGGAACCTCGTATTCGACGACGTAGCAGGGTCGTCATATGTCACACTGCGGCGCTTTCAGACTCAGGACAACGATTGCAAGCCGCGCACGGAAGAAAACACGAGAGCAATCTCGCATATCCGTAACACGGCTCGGGATCATTCTTCTGTTGGAGATCCTCTGGAGCGATATACTATGGACCGGGCGCGTCAGGCCGGATGGCATATGCGCGGCAAGACAGCAGCATCTCCTTTTGTGTCGCTGGTTGAGGATCCCTCAAAACTGGTTGTTTCGCGCGACCACTGGGCGAGAGCGATCGCCAACAATGCGAACACGCTGCACACCTACACCGTCCCGAAGTCCGCGGTCTGGACGCCCGACGACGTGCTGAGCAGTATCGGGCTTGGAATGAACGTTGAGGACCAGGACAACATCGATGCGGACGTGGATCTGATGTGCTCGCTGGGCAGAACACCAACCCGAGAGACCGAACGATTGTTTCTAGGCGGCAACCTCGACGATTACCGGACGGACAGCGAGGCAAATCCGTACAAGCGCGATGGCGCTGATTAATGCATTTGCTGAGCTCCGCGCTGCAGCGGTGTGCTTATGTTCAATCACAAAGGCACTCCGCTTAAGGACGAGTTGGAGAACGCTGACAGGCTTTACGAACAATAACTTGGGCAGCCCGCGCATCGAGCTATCAAGCGGTTCAATCGGCCCCGTCCTGCTGCGAGCGAACTCGACGCCTGGAGCCCATTCAACTCGCTCTTACAACTAATTCTCTGGCGGTACTCACGGCTGACATCGATCCAACTCGCCGGGATCACATTTCTCACTGAGCTCGCGGCGTGAGCCGGTGAAAGCCGCGCCTCTACCCAGTGGCTGGCTTGGCGTGACGCAGGAGGCGCGTTCAGCCGGAATATCGGTGGACGCGACCGCATGGCCAGCGCGCTAAAAGCTGCATCACCTATGGAAGGCAAGCGGCGGCGAGCGCCGCGCCTATCCGCCGCTTGAATGCGTTCCATCAAAACAATTGATTTTTCCGATCCCGCCCGAAGCCCCCATAGTCGGCCGCAGTTTTGGAGCAGCATTCAGGAACGTGGTGTGACAGTCGACCCTCTCTTCAATCCTTTGCCAGTCAATTCGATTTGGCAACCGCGCGTCTGCACCCGCGACGTTAAGCGCTATGCGTCAGATCAGTCCACCTCGGCCGGCCATAGTCCGCCTGCCAATCGCCACGTTTGAGGCAACCAGGGCAATCTCATGCTCGCGCGCGCTATGGCTTGCCCTAACGCGCAGCGGGAACAACTAGCTCACGCTATCGCAACAGCTGAAGCTGCACCTCGCAGAATTTGGAGAGGCGAAATGCTCACAACCTTCGAGAACACAAGAGCGACAGCGACCCACGAGGCTATGACAGTGTTCAAACTGTGTCGCGACCGAGTCAAGACGCGCACAAGATGGAGGGTACTCGTAATTAAAGACACTTGATCCTCACCTGACGTCAGATTGTAGGATTTCCGACAGCTTCGCGACACCGAACCCGCGCGCGAAAACTTCCTGACAGGTAGCAAGAATTGCGAATGTCTTTCAAACTTTACGACGCTCCGCTCCGCCCCATCACGTGGGTCGATCACTGCTGTGGACGACGTGTTCTCCGTAACGTCTATGTGCAGGACAGAGAAGTCGGCGCCACCCCTGTTGCGGCCCGAGCAGCATTTAGCGGCCGAGTAGAACTCGGATTCCATTTGCCTTGGCCTGACCGCGCACCACGCAGCCTCAAATTTCCGCTTGGATTACTTTGCAGTCGATCATCGCAAGTGAAGCGATGCAACTGGCATAGCAATATCAGCCAGATGGGCCATCGCCCAGAAATGCGGCAGTCCCCTCCGTCTCTCGTTCGCTACTTTCGAGGGGATCGCCCATCGGACCCGACCGAGAGTTGGGAGCGTCGGCGTCCTGCGCGTCTATCACCGGCTTGGGAAAGGCTTTTTCAGTAGCCCGGAGGCGCATCATCGTTCATTCGTCGCGCAACGCAGCTCTGGAGACATCGCCCGGACGCGTAGCGTGAAACTGTCTTCACGCGGAACAGCTTGCCTTGTCGCGACACCATGGTTCGACAGCACAGCAAGTACTGACCGCGGGACTGGGGAAAAGTGGGGAGTTCCCAATGCCGATTTCACTAGACTATTCAACCACGACTCCATCCGCTCGCTCCTGCGCTTGGGTGTCGATGTCGATTGCGAGGTCCAGCGCTATAAAGATCGAAGGCTGCTGTGCAGTAGGTGCAAACACGGACGCGATTGACGCGCAGATGCGTCAAACTGCTGCGACGGCTTTCGCCCTCGTGAATGATTTCGAAAGTCTTCCCGGTCCAAGGGGTCTGCTCGGCATCGACGACGGCGCATGCAGCCCCTGGCGGTCCATCGCGCTTTCCAACCCGGTGACAAGGAATTCACCGGGATTGATAGCCCGTCACCATGCTCTGCTTCCTCGCCGCCGGACATTGCCGCTCATGTCGAAGCGGGCGCCGGTCAGCTTCATCGAACCTCTTGGTCAACCGTGACGCGCCTAAAGTCTTGGCGCGGATGGACGAGAGGCGATGAAATGCGAATTCTCCTGGTTGATCATCATGCGGACTTTGCCCGTGCTGTGAAGGACGCACTTCCCGATTGCGGGTTTGCCGTTGACGTGACACGCACACTGGACGAGGCGTCGGCCGCGCTGGATTGCGCGAACTACCACATTCTTTTGCTCGAATTGGTTTTGCCCGATGGAGACGGCTTGGACTGGCTGAAGCAGCTCCGGCGCGAGGGTTATTCAATGCCGGCCATCATGATGAGCAGCCTCAACGACCTCGGGCGGCGGATTGCGATCTTTAACGCGGGTGCGGACGACTTCCTCCCCAAACCCGTGTCGACCGAAGAACTCATCGCGCGCATGCGAGCCATTCTGCGGCGGTCAACGCAAATGACGGCGCCGGTCGTGACATTCGGCAATCTGCATTTCGATCCGATCGCGAGGCAAGTCGCGGTCGGCGGTCGGATACTGAGGATTGCCCGCCGCGAAGTGTGCATTCTCGAACATTTGCTCAACCGTGCCGGTCGTACCGTGCCACGCGCATCTCTGGAGGATAGCCTTTATGCGTTCGACGACGAGGTCTCGACCAATGCGCTGGAAGTCGGCATCTATCGCTTGCGTACGCATTTGAGCCAGTCGGGTGCGACGCTCAGGATCAAGACGGCGCGCGGCGTCGGTTACACCCTTGAACTCATTGGCGCAGCGTCGGCTGCTTAGCCGATTCAACTTGAAAGCAATAACCCCTTGAATTTCGATAACAATGCTGCGCGCGCTGATGAGCCGTCGATGGTAGCTGGGGCGACGCGCTCTGCCGTTTTGCATCGCCTCTGCTACGTCCTGTGCGGACTTGCTCTGCTATTTCCGCTTGCTGCGGCAGCCCAAGCCAAGCGGGATGGCAAAGCAGAACCGCCGCATAGCGCGCCCGGCAGCACCTCCGGCACGCTGAACCTGATTTCCTCACAGGGCAAGACGATCCATCTGACCGCTGCGGCGGCGAGCATCTTTGTTGCCGACCCGACGATTGCGGATTATCAGGCGCCGTCAAATACGACAATCTTCGTGTTTGGCAAGAAATCAGGACGCACCAGCCTGTTCGCCCTCAATGAGAACGGAGAAGCTCTCGCCGAGCTGCGCGTTGTCGTCACACAGCCGATCGAGGATCTGCGCGCCGCGCTGAAAGCTGAGGTCGGCGACTATCCGATCCAGGTTAGCTATACCCCGCGCGGAGCGATCTTAAGCGGTACCGCGCCCAATGCCGAGGTCGTCGAGATAGCCAAGAAGGTCACCGAGCAGTTTCTCGGGGCGGGTGCGCTCGTCGTCAACAAGATCCAGGTGGCCGGCTCGCTGCAGGTGAATCTCAGCGTACGGGTCGCAGAAGTGTCCCGCAGTGCCGTCAAGGATCTCAATATCCACTTCACGGCCTCCAGCCCAAACGGCGCTTTCCTTATCAGCGGCAAGGATGGCGGATCCGCCGCGGCGAACGGCGGCGGCACGATCGGTATCGGATTCAGCGCGGGCAATACCAATCTGAGCGCTGTTCTCGACGCGCTCGCCAGCGAGCACCTCGCCTCGATCCTGGCTGAGCCGAATCTGACGGCGATGTCCGGCGAGTCTGCGAGTTTCCTGGCCGGCGGCGAATTCCCCATTCCTGTGATGCAGGATAATCGGCAGGTGTCGGTCCAATTCCGCCAGTTCGGCGTGAGCCTCGAATTCGTCCCGACAGTGCTCAACAATAATCAGATCAATGTCCGTGTGAAGCCCGAAGTCAGCGAACTGTCGAGCGAAGGCCAAGTCAAGATCAATGGCATGGAAGTCCCTGCGCTTTCGACGCGACGAGCTAGCACCGTGGTCGAACTCGCCAGCGGTCAGAGCTTTGCCATCGGCGGACTGATCAGGCGCAACTTCAACAACGACATTGGCGAGTTTCCCTGGCTCGGCGACGTGCCGATCCTTGGCGCGCTGTTTCGCTCCTCATCGTTTCAAAAGCGCGAGACCGAGCTGGTTATTATTGTCACGCCTTACATCGTCCGGCCCGGATCGAACCCGACCCGGATGAGTGCACCGACCGACCGCATAGCACCGCCCTCAGACACGGGCCGCATCTTGACGAACACGCTGGCGCGGCCGCCAAAAGACCGCGATGCGCCCCGCACGAGCGCACCAGGATTGACCGGCAGCGCTGGATTTATCATCGAATGAGGATCGTCAAATGACGTTGCGACATTTGTGCCATTTGATCGTTGTTGCGGCAACATTGAGCGGATGCGCAAACAGTGCTTCGATCCGTCCCGGGCCGGCTGAACAGGCGATCCAAGTGGAGCAGAAGAACAGTGTTTTGTTCCTACAGAGCCTTCGTGGCTCCGAAAGGCACCGGCTGCGGAGTTTCATTGCGAGTGCAAGTGGCGGCCGGCGGGACGCACTCCATGTCGATGTCACCGGCACGCCCCGGCTCATTGCACAGGTGGCCCACGAGGCCCGTGCCATGGGCGTTGCCCCCTATAATATTCGCCTGTCCGCCTCACCTCTCGATCTGCCCTCCCGTTTCGGGGTAAGGATCGAGGCGATCACATTTGAAGCCCAGCCTCCTGTCTGTCCGTCGCTTTCCATCGTCGGGCCTGCGGTCAACGATAATTCGTTCGACCCGACGCTTGGCTGCTCGACCAGAAGCAATCTGGCAGTCATGGTCAACGATCCGCTCGACTTACTGGACAATCGCTCGGTCATGACGAGTAATGGCGATCGCGCCGCCATTCCGGTTGCCAGCTATGGCACGTTTGGCCCGGGCAACAAGAGCAACGGAGAAGGTGGACAGAGCAATGGGGCCGCGTCGGAAGCTCCCGCGGCGGCAACGAGGGACGTACAGCCTCCTCGGTGATGGGCGTTGCATCGCCGCCGCCTGATCAAAATGATCTAGCGATTTCCCGTGCCGATTGAATCGCAGGTCGGATTTTTGTTCTGGCGCGCTTTCTTCCGCGAACCGGTACACAACTTCGCTCGAAAGCCGTCTAGTCTAGAGACTTTTCCGTTCCGATTGAATCGGAACGGAGCTGTAGATTCTTGTTTGACGCATTTCCTTCGCGCGAACCGGCGTCCACCTCGCTGGAAACCGCTCTAGACCAGCCCGGCAGCGTAAAGGGCTTTTGCGACCGACTCGAAATATTGCGACGGAACCGGGTTGCCGAGTCTTGCTTTGCCGAGCAGCTGATGTGTCAGGACGTCGTCATCCACTATCTTGAGGCGCAGCGCGCGCGCCTCGCCTAGCAACTTGGAAGCAGCTTCGCCCTCACCCCGACAGACCAGAACCGGCACGCCGGTTTCGCCGCGAACATAGCGCAGCCCAATCAAGGCTGCGGACCCCCTTAGTATCAAGTTGGCGCGATTGACGCCAAGCGGAGCCTCGTTCGCCGACACTTGGCGCAGACGCCTGCGTTCACTCTTCACCTGCGGATTGCCTTGCTGCTCCTTGTTCTCGCGCTTAGCCTCGGTTTCGGTCATGCGCAGCTCCTGCATGAACAACCAGCGCTGGATCAGAAGGTCGGCCAACCCGCCGACGAGGAACGCCCCGGCAGCAATCCCGGCCAGCAGCTTGACCTCTGTGAAGACTATTCCGAGGCAGCCCATGCCACAGACCGGCAAATACACCAGTGCCTTCCAGCTTGCGGTCACGGTAAGGAAAAAGCACGTCCCGAGGAGCACCACCTTAACCAGCGTCTTGCCAAGCTCGACGGCCGAACGTTTGGATGCAAGCCGCGTCAAGCCTTTGATCGGATCCAGTTTCTCAAGCTTCGGTTTGAGCGGCTCCAACGCAAACATGAAACCGCCATTGGCCACGACATTGGCCAGAAGGGCTGCTGCGACGGCAGCCGCGAGCAAAGGCCCGACCGTTGCCATCGAAAGTTCCAGCAACCCGTTGAGCGCCTGCGGAACCGCGCTCGTGAAGGGCTGCTCCTGCAGTTTGTCGATCAGCTGGACCGTTTCATGCCACTTGTCTTCGATCGCACCCGCTCTCCACCACAGACAGGAAAAGCCGGCGCACGCGCTGACCCCGCTCACCAGATCGGAGCTGCGCGCGCTCTGCCCTTTCTTGCGCGCATCGCGCAGCTTCTTGGGGGTCGGGGGAAGCTTCTTCTCCTCGCTCGTGCCGCTCATTTCAAGAGCTTCTTGAAGGACTCGAGCACGTTGTTCGGCGTGAGGATTTCAGCTCCTGCGTATTCGAGGAGGTAGACGGTATAGCTGACCATGATGACACCGAAGGCAACATTCTTGATCGTGGGCGAAAGATCGTTCAGCTTGAGTTGCGATGCAAAGCGGCCGAGCATCATGACCGACACGTCGATCAGCAGCAGCAGGGCCAGCACCGGCCCGGCGACCAATAGCGTCGTCAGCATGATATGATCGAGAAGAGCGAGGCATTCCATTGCTCCCAGTGCCGTCACCGCAGGCAGGAACTGATGCACGGGCCAGATCAGATAGCTGCCATAAAGGCTGCTCACCATGGTCTGCAGGCCGCCGACCAGAACGAAGATCGTGACCGCAGTGACGCCGAGAAAAAGCCCGGTCCCCGACGCTTGGCTGTGCGTCGCAGGATCTTCTGCTGCGACCTGGCTGGAGATTCCTCGTTGCGTATCGATGATGTCGCCGACTGCCTGGATGCTCCATAGGGGAATGCTGAGCAGGATACCGAGCAGAAGGCCGACGAACACCTCCTTCAAACCGAGCATGGTTACGCTGACCATACGCGTGTTCGGATCTAGCGCCTCCAGTCCCAGCTTGATCTGCGCCAGACACGGTAGCCCGATCGCGATCGTCAGACTTCCGCGGATCAGGCCACTGATGCGCGGCCGGGTGAAGACGGGAAGCACAAGCATGATGCCCAAGGCGCGGGCCGCGCTCAGGCCGGTTGCTGCGATAAGTTCGATTCCGCCCTCGACGAGGGCATGCGCATCTGTGGGTGACAGGCCGGCCATCCAAGCCCTGCTAGTATCTTGCGGTGAGTGCAGGAAACTCGCTGAAAATGCGTTCGGCCTGCTCGATGAGCGGAGCGCTGAGGACCGGAGAGAACCCGGCGAGTACGGCGACGACGACGAGAAGCTTCACCGTCAGGGGTAAGGTTTGATCTTGGAGCTGGGTTGCCGCCTGGATGAGGCCGATGATCAATCCCGAGATCAGGGCTGCCAGGAGCGGCGGCAGAACCCAGATCATGAAAAGCACGAGCGATTCGCTCAGGTACTTGAGGATGCTGGCTTCGTTCATTATCAACCTCCCGGCGTCGTGTAGCTCAAAACCAGCCCGTGCATGAGACGTGACCAGCCATCAATGGTAACGAACAAAAAGAGCTTGAAGGGAACAGATATCACTGTCGGCGACACCATCGACATGCCCATGGCCATCAAAATCGTCGTGACGATCAGGTCGATGGTGATAAAGGGAAGATAAAGAAGAAAGCCGATTTCGAAGCCGCGCTTGAGCTCCGAGATCAAGAACGACGGCACAAGAATCACAAAATCATCAGCCGTGGCGCTGCCGCGCATCTCCTCCGACCAGACATGTTCGGTCGATGACAGGAAAAACCGGCGCTGCTCTTCATTGGTGAACTTCTTCAAATGCGCGCGCAGCGGCTCCTGCCCCTCCTTGGCGGCTGTTACCCAGTCATCAAATGTTTGGTAGCGGAGTTGCGGATCCGTCAGGCGGTTGTAGGTCTGCTCAAACACCGGCGCGCTGATGAAGACGGTCAGGATCAGTGCCGCCCCATACAGGACGATATTGGGCGGTATCGATTGAGTCCCGAGCGCGTTGCGCACCAGGAAAAGCACAACGGAGACCTTTATGAAGGCGGTCGTCGTCACGACGGCGAAGGCGAGCAGGCCAAGACCGACCGTGATCGCCAGAAGCGCGAGGATGCTGGGTTGAATCTCAGTCATTGACCGCCAACCTGCCACGTAATCTGACGGCAAGTTCGTCGCCGACCCGCACGATATCGCCACGGCCGATGCGCTGCCCGTTGGCAAGGATATCAACTGGGCCGTCAAGCGACCGGCCGAGTTCGAACACATGGCCTTCGTTGATGCTCCGCAAGGTTCCAATCGGCATCGGCCAGCGGCCGCATTCGAATACGAGTGTGATCTCGAGGCTGTCGATATCGGCCTCGGAGGGAGGCTGCTGGGCTTGGGATTGTGTCGTCATGTGTCCACTTTTCGAGGGGTGAGATTGCGAGCGGAATGGTCCCCGCAGGACCAGTCGGTCGCCGGCAACCTCCGCAGGGGCCCACAAAGTGCCGGCAGTGAGGATGATCTGGCCACGAGCAAGGTAAATTGCGTCCGGCAGCAGCGCATCGCCTTGCTGGGCTTGACGAACAAGGCCGATTGTAATGCGGAGCGAGCCAACCTCGCCTGCAACGATCACAGGGAGTTCAGGGCGAAGCTTAGGCGTCTGTCGCGGCAATCGGCCAAGCAATTCACCTAGGACGCCGAAAGCTGGCGGAACCAGACCGTCAAGAGACGAGAATAGGAGCAGGCGAACCTTGCTCGTGAGCGGCCCATAGGCGACATCGAACTCAAGGAATGGACCTGATTTCGCCGCTTCATCGGTGCGGAGAAGCTGCAAATGCCGCTGCGTCAGCTGCTCCAGAGAAGAGAGCAACGGGTCTAGCGCGAGTTCAAGGACCAGCGAACGCGTTGGCTCGGAAGGTAAGGTCAGGCCATTCTGCACCGTCGCAATCAGCGCTTCGGCAAACGACCTGGGCAAGGACAGGACGAGCGTTTCGCCGCCTGCGTCAAAGACGCAGTCAAGCATCGATGTCTCAGGTGGCTCGACCTGCCAGACAAGCCTGACCATGCGCAGCGATAGCGGCTTATCGCCGAAACGGCTTTGCAGAGGTCCGCGGAAAGCTGCGATCTCATTGAGCCAAGAGACCACAGCACGAGATAGGGTCAGCTGTGGCCTGAATGGTACGGGCCCACCCAGCCTCTGTGTCGCAGGCGGCGCCTGCCCATCGCAGCACACCGGCAAAGGAGAATTGGCCATCAGCTCGGCTCGCCTCCCGCTTGGACGGGGGCGCCTCTGCGGTAGCGAAGCAACACCTCATCATCGGCTTCGATTTCCGCCGCGGCTTCAACATGAGCATTGGTGATGCGCTCAACATTACGCTCGATCTCTTGCCATTTGTGGCACGCAGCGGAACGTTTGGCCCATAGCGTCCGCGCCTCACGGACCGCCGCCTCGGCCTGATCCTGAGCGGTGTGCGCCTTGTCAAGAAGTAGCTGCGCCGCCGCGATATCCTCTGTGAGCCGCCCAATGATAAGATGATGGCGGCGCTCGAGCTCGCTGACGGATATCGCATCGGCCGATAACATCTCCCGATAAAGCTCGGCTTCGACCCTTGCGCGGTGTCTTTCGGTATTGGCAAGCTGCTCGGAAGCCTGTTCGACGGCTTCACCTGCGATGCGGCGCTTGGCTTCCATGTCGGACAGTTCACGAAGGGCGCTTCGCTCCCTCATGTCCTTCACCGCCCGCAATTTCGACGCATGAGCGGTGTTCAGGCGGTCAAACGTGACATCCATGCGATCGTCTCCTCAAATTTGCACGCCTCGTCCTGGCCTTGACGCAGGAACGTCCGCAACTCCTCAATCGAGGCGATCGCCCGGTCGGTCAGCGGATCAGCGCCTTGCTTATATTCGCCGACCTTGATCAAAAACTCGGCCTCGGCGTAGCGCGAGAGCTGATCACGAAAGAAGGATGCCGCCTTGCGATGCGGCACAGACACGACCGCATCCATGACGCGGCTTCGGCTCGACAGCACGTCGATGGCCGGAAAATGCTCCCGCGAAGCCAGCGCACGCGAAAGAATGATGTGTCCGTCGAGAATGCCGCGCGATTCTTCGGCGATTGGATCGCCCGTGCCGTCACCTTCGACTAGCACGGTATAAAAGGCCGTGATGGAGCCCTGCTCGCCCATGCCGGCCCGCTCCAACAGACCCGGCAGCAGAGCAAAGACGGAGGGCGGAAATCCGCGCCGGGTCGGAGGCTCTCCCGCGGCAAGGCCGATCTCGCGCATCGCACGACTAAAGCGCGTCAAGGAATCCATCATCAGAACGACGCGCAGCCCCTGATCACGAAAGTATTCGGCCAGCGCCGTCGCCATATGGGCGCATTGTGCCCGCTCCATCGCCGAACGGTCGGAGGTTTCCACGACGACGACCGAACGGCGGAGTGCCTCGCCAAGATGACGTTCGATGAATTCACGTACCTCTCTGCCACGTTCGCCGATCAGCGCGACAATCGTGACGTCGGCGGCTGCGCCTTTGACGATTTGCGACATCAGCGTCGACTTGCCGCAACCGGCGTCCCCATAGATTCCGATCCGCTGGCCTTCACCACATGTCAGAAGCCCATCTAGGACACGAACGCCGAGTGGGAAAGGCTGCTCGATACCTCGCCGTTTCATGGGGTTGGGCGCCTTGCCGCGCAGCGGGCGCACTTCGCCAGCCTTTATTGGCCCCTTACCATCGAGTGGACGACCGAAACTGTCGATCACGCGGCCGAGCAAATCGGGGCCGACCGGAACTTCCTGCATTCGCCCAGTCGTGACGACCTCGGCACGGTTGGACAAGCCGACCATGTCACCGATCGGTGTGAGCAACACCCCGTCCGGCAACAAGCCGATCACCTCCGCCTCGAGCGACCACCCGCTGCGGGGGTCCTGCAGCAGGCATAGCTCCCCAACCCGGGCTTCCGGCAAGACGGCATGGAGCAGCGTACCGATAGCCTTCGTGATCCGGCCGCGGACGGCACGCGTGTCGATATGCTTGGCGGAAGATCTCAAGGAAGACAGTGCGGCGTGGACAGCCTCTTCTTCAGCCGCAGCACCATGGGTCGATCGTTGCGCGGTCACGGTCCACCTTCCTGCGACGGCAAGCCAAACCCCACACGAAGCGCACGGAGCTGCGCGGCAAGTCCGAGATCGACATTGCCAAACTCGCTCCACAAGACACATTGGTCCGCCGTGAGCGCCGGATCCGGCTCGATCCTGACCTTGGGCCGGCCCTCCTGTCCGTTGTAGGCTGCGAATTCATTGGCAAGCAGATCGGCTTTCAGGGGGGACACGTGAAGGCAGACTTCCGTGTTCTTGTACTTTTGCTCAATCGCGTGACGAACGCTGCGCACCAGCATCTCGCCCGGATCAAAGGCGCCGAGCAAATCTCGCACGATCTCGATGACCAGCTCGGGCAATTCTTGTTCTAGAACGGCCTTTCGCTGCGCGAGTTCGCAAGCAGCCTGCGCAATCAGGCGTGCGATTTCCTCTGCGCCCGTTTTTACCCCCTCCGCATGGCCGCGCGCCCGTTCCCGCTCAAAAGCTTTGCGTCCCCAGCCGCGAACACGCTGCAGATGCCGCTCAGCAGTGGCCCGCGCGTGCACGGCGTCATGCCAGATCTCGAGCTCGGCTGCCGGGATCAGGGGCCCAAGCGGACGGATCTGTGGGGCCACAGGCAATGCTGGGAAGTCGACTGTCATACCGTGGCAGCCTCCGTCCCCAAATGGGCCACAACCAAGGAAAGCAGCGGGCCTGAAGCACGATGGTGCTCAGCCGCCGGATTGTCCGCGGCCGTCCCACGAGGCAAGCGTAGAAGCACGCGGATACGCTCAATCGCTGGAGCCCGGTCGAGCCAGGCGCCCAGACAGGCATGTCCATCGCGTTCAATCTGTCGCGACAGGTGTTCCGGATCGGCAATGAGTGCTGTTGCAACCGCACTGGGTAAATGCCGGATGGCGAAGGCATGCGCTTCGGCACCGATCATCTCGACCAAGATCGAAAGATCGCGCTTTGAAACCAGCTTCAGGACGGAATGAGCATGCCAGATACCGCCGGCGAGCAGCGCAGCCCGACGCGGATCATGCCCGAGCAGAAGGTCGTCGTTCCAGCCAGCTCCGCTCACATCCACGTCGCTGCCGAGCAGCAGCTCGGCCAGCCTTGGCTGCAACCTGGAACTCTGCTGCAGTCGGAGTAATGTGGCGGGCGACAGCAGCGGATCGAGACACGCGGCAAAACGGCTCGGATGGATCGAGGCAATAAGCTCGCGCAGCCGTTCTGAAGCCAGCGTGATCGAACGATTGGGTTCGGTGGGTGATATCGATGACGACATGAGCGTCCTGGTTATGTCGCATCGGAGGTGATCTTTTTGCCAGCAGCCTGGACAGCGGTCACATTCGAACGCCTGCCGAACATGGTAAGTTTGCGCGATGATTGACCGAACTGACGAAGACGCGCGCCAAGCAACAGATAAGATGCAATGACGAATGCGGCGCTTGCGCCCCCGACCCCAAGCGCAAGCCACGGCGTTGAAGCCGGCCTTGTTGATTGAGACGAAGCGGCTGCCGACTGCGCCGGCTGCTCAAGCGGCGCTCGCTCAACCGGCACAAAGACCACAGCCACCTTGTCGTAAGACAGCCCTTCGATGCTGTTGGCGACGAGCATCTTGATCTGAGGCAACAGCGCCGAGAGCTTGGCGTTCGAACCATGTCGGATGAAAACCGACGCCGACGATGGGGTGGCGTCTTGCCGCAGAAGATCGTTCTTCGGCAGAACCACGTGCACCCGCGCCGAAAGGACGCCATCGATGTCGCTAATGGTGCGCGACAATTCTTCGCTGAGGGCATAAACGTAACGGGCGCGCTCCTCGATCGGGGAGGCAACGAGGCCCGATCCCTTGAATACCTCGCCGAGATTCTTGAAAGATTGACGCGGCAGCCCCTCAACATTGAGCAGGTCAATCGAATATGCAAGCTGCCTTTCCTCGACCTGGATCGTGCTGGTTCCATCCTTGGCGACAACGCGAACAGCATCGACACCCTTGCCAAGGAGAAGCGCAAGCATCTCATTGGCCTCACGCTCCTGAATCTTGCTGTAGAGATCAGCCTTGCAGCCGATCAACGGAACAAGAAGCGGCAGAGCAAGGCAAATGCGAAGCCGCCGCCACCATTGACGGCGGCCGCAACCCCCACTGTGCATCACACCAGGCATCAGCTCCACTCAGCCCGCCGATAGCAGCTTGTTCAACGAGGAGCTCACGGCGCTGGTGCTCTTGGAGACGAGGGAAACCTGAACGACGTCCCGGTAGACATCCCGTAGATTTACCATCATCGAATCGAAATCCGCAGCCACCGGTTTAACCGCCGCATGCGCGCTGATGTCGACCGGCGGCAACAGCGGCCGCGCGGCGGGGCCGGCTTGTACGGCACTCGCAGCAGAAGACGCGCCACCGACCGCGGGAGCAACGGCATGGCTGTGGTACATGGTGGAAAGAGTTTGAAGAACGCGATCGCCCGGCGGCACCGCCAGCGTGTTCGTGCGCTGCACCTCCAGTACCGGCGAAACGACTGCAGCTCTGTCCGCGACTGGTGAGGCAGGCCCCTGACTTGAGACCGCTTGCGCAAGAGACTGCTCAAAGTGTGCCTGCTCGACGGGAGCTGCCGGCGAACAGGCATTGGAAAGGCAGTCGGCTGAATTGGGAGAGATCGGCGTTGCGCCTAACATCATATAAGGAGTCATTGTGCTCGCTGGTGAGACCAAGCGTTCTCGACGGATGAACAGATCAAAATCTGTAGATTGGTGAGCTGACGAAAACCTGACGAAGATGGAGGTTATTACGCCATCTAATGATCACGTTTGGCTTCCAAGCTGGAACGAAATTCCAGGTTTAATTCTCAGGTGGAAGGCCTTCGGGAATGCTCGTTCGATCCACGATGGCGCAAAGTTTGAAGAGCAGTCTCTATGCCGGAGCTCTCATTTGTCTTGCAATGGTGAGCGCGTTTGGCGCGCCCCTGTCGCTGCCTTCGACTCCTTATAGCTATACGGTTCTCGATCAGGACCTTGCTGCCGCGCTGCAGGAGTTCGGCAACAATCTCAATATCAGGGTCAATGTCAGCACTGAAGTGAAGGGCCGGATTCGCGGGCGAATGCCGGACCTGCCGCCGCGCGACTTCCTCGAGCGTCTGACCAACCTGTACAATCTTCAATGGTACTACGACGGCCTCGTGCTTTACATATCCGCAGCCCACGAGGCGCAGAGCCGGCTGATTGTGTTGAACCCGATCAGCTTCGATGCGTTCAAGACCGCGCTCGAGGCGCTCAACATCTCCGATGAGCGCTATATCGTGAAGCCGGCGCCGGGGGATGGTCTTGTCCTGGCTTCGGGTCCGCCACGCTTCATCGCGCTGGTGGACCAGACGCTGAAGGGTCTTGTGGCGGAGGAGCAGGCGCGGCGCAATCCCGCCATCGCCGAAAGGCCGCCGCGGGATTCCGTTTTGATGTTGTTTCGTGGTTCCTCCAGCGTGGTTATTCGGGATGGGCGCCCGGAAGGGCATTATGCGTCCGACGCGCCGCGTCAGGACGGCACCGTGCGTGGAGCTGACACAGGCCAGAAATGACCTAATTGATGCGAGGCAGCTTGAGCCGAAGTCGATCCAATCTGCATCGGCTCAAGTCCTTCTGATCGTCAGCTTTTCGAAAGCTAATGCTCCCATGGGCGTGCGGACGCTGGACGGCGGGGCCTCCTACCGACCGCAACGGATGTGGGCAACCAGCCACCCTTGACGCGAGCGGAAGCTGGCAAGCGCCATCTTTGACGGAAGCTCGGGGCCTCAAATATCGATGAGAGCCTTCGAACCGGCTGCGTCAGAGCCGCAGGGCATGTCTCGCTCGATCCGCTCCATCATCGAAAAGGAGTAACAGGATGGATTTCAATGCAATCGGTCCAGCGAATACGAGGCCAGAGCCCGACTTACCAGAACCGTCTATGGACGCGACCGGCTTTGAGCAGCGGCTCAGTGGCGCGCAAGCTGGTGCTCTGCCACAGCACGCAGCCCCGCCGGTCCTGCAGGGAGGCGCCTATTCGCCATATTTGGACGCAGGTCATCCTTATTCACCGTACTTGGATGCTGGTCACCCCTATTCTCCGTACCTGGATTTAGCGCATCCCTGGCTGGACTTGGATCGGGAAAATGATCCGTTTACGCCAAGCGCGGAGCACGTCGCGCCAGAACCGGAAAGCCCGCAATATCTCCCCCAGCAGACGATCGCTCAGGCGATCGAGGCACATCCTGGTGTCGATCAGGATCTGATATGGCAGAATGTGGCCGGCCCTTCACACGCTGGGCCATCGTACGCTGGACCACTGCTGGAGGGACCGTCCCATGCCGGGCCATCGCACGCCGGTCCCACCCACGCTCGGCCATTGCAAGCGGGCCCCTCTCAGGCTGGTCCGTCCGAAACTGCACCACCAGAACTTTCCGAGTTCCGGATGCTGAACGGACGTCTCGCCAAGGATTACTGGGTTTTCACTGGCCAAACGGCCACAGCCGCTCAGATCGATATGCTTGAGCGCAGCGGAGTGAAGCCGAGCAAGGACCACCCCACAAAGGTTTTTACCTTTCTCGGCGTGCCTCACACAGCCGAATGGAGAGAAGAGGGCTTCATTCGTCTTACACCGTCGCTGGACCAAACCCTTTGGCCTGAAGAGCCGGCTGAAAATAGATCTTTGGACTCCGACTCTGAGGAAGATCCGCGTATCCGCTAGGGACGGGCCGTACCTTGGCTGGGCCACGTCCTGGAAGCGGATAGATTAAAAATTGCGACGGCAGCAGCAGTTGGTACGGGCCCGCAGCCGGCAAATATTGCCATTCACCTGGTTTAAGCCCACTTGATCATTACAGAATCGGTCAAGTCAGAATAGCTGCACGCTCGAGATGAACGATCGCAGCCGTCCTCCTGTCGTTTTAGTCTCTCCGTCCCGCTGTGCCGACGCCACGAAGTCGGCAGCCTTGATCATCAACGCGATCGTCACATGCACAATCGCCCTTGATGATTAGCTCCAGCATGACTACGTCCGGCCGAAAGCTGCCCACACCCCGTCTTCGCCATCCCAGCTGCCGCGGCTCGCCGCCTTGGAGTATTCCGTGGCGCGCTGCTCGAAGAAATTGGCGTGCTCGACACCGTTGAGAATCTCCACGAGCCATGGCAGCGGATGTGCCTTGAGCCGGATGAACCCGCCCTCCTTAGCCTCGAAGAAGCCGAATACCGGGGCAATCCGCAGCTGGGTCAGTCGCCAGTCGGCGACGTAGCGGACGTAGGCATGGATCTGCTCGGGATTCATACCCTCGATCTCGCCGAGGCCAAAGGCGAGGTCGACGAAGTTCTCCTCCAGCTTCACCATGGTCTTGGCGACGTCGATGATATCGTCACGGACGGAGCGCGTCACCGCGCCAGTTTCGCGGTGCCATTCGTGAAACAGCTTTATGATGCCCTCACAATGCAGGCTCTCGTCGCGCACTGACCAGCTTACGATCTGTCCCATACCGTTCATCTTGTTGTGGCGCGGAAAGTTGAGCAGCATCGCGAAGCTCGCGAACAACGCCATGCCTTCGGTGAAGGCGCCGAACATCGCCAACGTCCGGGCGACATCGGCCACGGTGCCGACGCCGAACTCGTGCATGTAGTCGGCCTTCGCGCGCATCTCGGCATAGCCGCGGAATGCCTCGAACTCGGTTTTGGGCATACCGAGCGTTTTGAGCAGTAGCGCATAGGCATCGATGTGGACCGTCTCCATGTTGGTGAAAGCTGCAATCATCATCTGGACGGTGAGCGGCTGGAAAATCGGGATGTAGCGCTTAAGATAGTTGTCGCCGACCTCGATGTCCGATTGAGTGAAGAAACGGAAGATCTGGGTGAGCAGCGCACGTTCGTTGTCGGTGACGCGGTCCGACGCCCAGTCCTTGAGGTCTGCGCCGAGCGGCACCTCCTCCCCCATCCAATGGGTCTGCTGCTGGCGCTTCCAGAACTCGTAAGCCCAGGCGTAGCGATCAACGTCGTAGCTGCCGGTCGAGTCGAGGAGGCCGACGCGCTGCTTGCCGATCAGCGTACGCGGATCGACGGACGAGGGATCGATCACTGACATGCGAGGCACTCCTCATAGTCGGTGCGCTGCTGCGATGGTTGCGGGGGCGCAGCCTTGTCGCCATCGGCGATGGCGCCGGCGAACGCCGCGCGCGAAATAGATTTTGAACGGCAGTAGTAGAGGCTCTTCACCCCCCGCTTCCATGCCGTCCAGTGCAGCATGTGAAGATCCCATTTATCGACGTCAGCCGGCAGATAGAGGTTGACCGACTGGCTCTGGCAGACGAACGCGGCGCGGTCGGCGGCAAGTTCGACGATCCAGCGCTGGTCGATCTCGAAGGCGGTGCGAAAGACCGCTTTCTCGATTTCCGAGAGGATGTCGAGATGGGCGACCGAACCCTCGGCGGCGATGATGGACTGCCAGATCGCCGAAGTATTGGCGCCCTTGGCGGCCAGCAGCTTGGCGAGATGCCGATTACGCACCGAGATGGCGCCGGACAAGGTCTTATGGGTGTAGATGTTGGCCGGGATGGGTTCTACACAAGCGCTGGTGCCGCCGCAGATAATGCTTATCGAGGCGGTCGGCGCGATCGCGATCTTATGGCTGAAGCGGGCCATCACGCCTCGTTCCAGGGCATCCGGGCACGGCCCCCGCTCGCGCGCGAGCGTCACGGATGCCGCATCAGCATCGCGACGGATTTTCCGGAACATGTTCAGATTGAACGACTTGGCCACGACGCTTTCCATCGGAATGCTCTTGGCCTGCAGGAACGAGTGGAAGCCCATGACGCCAAGGCCGACGGAACGCTCACGCAAGGCGGCGTAGCGGGCACGCTTCATGACGCCCGGCGCCACCGTGATGAAGTGGGTCAGCACGTTGTCGAGGAAGCGCATGACGTCCTCGATGAAGCCAGGCTCCTCGTTCCACTGGTCCCAGGTCTCGAGGTTGAGCGACGACAGGCAGCACACGGCGGTACGCTCCTCGTCGCGATGATCGATGCCGGTCGGCAGGGTAATTTCGCTGCACAGGTTGGACGTTGAGACCTTGAGGCCGAGCTCGCGCTGGTGCTTGGGGAGCGCGCGGTTCACTGTATCGATGAACAAGAGATAAGGCTCCCCCGTCTGCAGCCGGTTCTCCAGGATGCGTTGCCACAGCTGGCGGGCGTCGATTTCGCGGATAACCTCCTTGGTCTTCGGACTGCGCAGAGCGAACGCAGTGCCGGCGCCTACGGCACGCATGAACTCATCGGTGACGTTGATGCCGTGATGCAGGTTGAGACTCTTGCGGTTGAAGTCGCCGGACGCCTTGCGGATCTCGAGGAACTCCTCGATCTCGGGATGGTGGATATCGAGATAGACCGCAGCCGAGCCGCGCCGTAACGAGCCCTGGCTGATCGCCAACGTCAGGCCGTCCATGACGTGGATGAACGGGATGATGCCTGAGGTAACGCCGCCCTTCACCTGCTCGCCGATCGAGCGAACATTGCCCCAGTAGGTGCCGATGCCGCCACCGTTAGAGGCAAGCCATACGTTCTCGTTCCAGGTGCCCACGATGCCTTCGAGCGAGTCCGACACCGAGTTAAGGAAGCAGGAAATCGGCAGGCCGCGCGTCGTGCCGCCGTTGGAGAGCACCGGTGTGGCTGGCATGAACCACAGCCGAGACATCGCATCGTAGAGACGTTGGGCATGCGCAACATCATCCGCGAAGGCGCAAGACACCCGCGCGAACATGTCCTGGATCATTTCGCCGGCGAGCAGATAACGGTCGCTCAGCGTCAGCTTGCCGAACGGCGTCAACAGGTCGTCGCGCGTCCGATCGAGCTTGAGATCGGCCGGCTTTGGCGATGGCGCAAGGGGGTACGGCAGCGGGGCCGGCGACGGCGGCGGCACAAGACACAACTCAGGCGCGCTGGGCTCTGCCTGCAATGGCTGCGACCTCACGCGCGCCGGCTCCTCAATGAGATGACCATGCTGATCGAAATCGTAAGACGGCGACATCGGCAACCCCGCGATGTTAGGCGGGGGGGACTGCGCGGATGACTTGCGAGGAAACCGGTCAAACGTCTCCGGCTGCAAGCGACCCAACGGGGCACCCCGCCCGAGGACTTTCGTTCAGTCGCGGCAGGTCTCCTGGCTCGCGGGTCGCCGCGGCTGTCGGCCTTCCCGGCGCTGTGCTGCGCCAGTGACCATGATGACAACCGCTCGCCGCTTACAGTTGCGGGGGCAGCCCCGGAGTAGCCGTTCGGCGCACCGGGTTCCCTCTTAGCTTCCGACCTACAAAATGTTGGGGCCAGAAGACCGTGACTGGCTAGACATAGGCACTACTCGCCGGGATTCGTCAACTGGGGAGATCCAGATTGAAACGCAAAAACATACCGAAGCCCGGACGACTTTGTCGCCGCTGTCGGCTTCTGCTGCAGGTGATTGGATATGCCGTTGGGCTGCATTACCGGTTTCCGTCAAGCCTGCGCAAAGGTCGAGGGAATTCCTGGCTCGCACGTCGCATTGATGGAATCTAAGAAACGGCGCGTCAGTAGAGGAGCAATTCGGCCAGACGCTTGATTTGATTCGCAGCGCTCCTGCTCGCCGCGACCAATGGCATCTGGACGAATTCGTTATCCACTCGCGGGCGAACAACATCGGCTCTGGCGCGCCGTCGACCGGAATGGCCTTGCATCCAGCCCCGAACCGAATCGCGCTGCACAGTGGTCCCACGCCTGTCACGGCTCCAGCGCGACCTGCAAGCCCTCCTTACTTTCAACATGAACGTAACGGGGTCCGATCGGCCGTCCCCTGCCGCTGGCGACAGTGACAATGTCTTCCAAAGGCATGGCGCGCGCATCCGCCTCGGGGCGAGACAAGATCAGATCGGCGTGAAACAGCCCTTCCGATTCGAGGCCGGTGGCATCCACGCCAAGGGCCGCCAAGCTGGCCAAACAGCTCTCAAATTCTTCAGCATCGCGAAAGCGACGCTGGATAAACGTTGCGCCGGCAAGACGTTCTGTCACAAGACCACGGTTTGCGAACGTCGCGGCGAGCGATTCAAATGGGAACATTCGTAGCACGAAGGAGATGATCCATGGTTGCTTCTCTGCCGCATCGAGAATCTCGCCGAACGTCTTCTCGGTAACGTAGCCGATGCATCCGGTCGACATGATAACATCCACGGAGCGGAGAATGCGCGCGCTGTCCATCGATAGCGCCTCCTTTTCAAGGTCAGCGACAATGCCCTGCTCTAAAAGGCCAACATTCTTCGCATAGCTGACCGCCGCTGCCGACACATCGAGGCCGATAAAGCGTGCCAACCCGACATCAGGCCAGGCTGCATAGAAACTGCGATCGAGACTCACCAATGTCTCAGAGCTGATCGCTCTCATCTCACGCCGGGCGTAGCGGTGACGCAAGCCCGCGAAGGTCAGCGGAAAGCGATGCACCGCTGCATTGATACCGTACGAACAACCAACATCGAGCACGACGGGCTTGAGGCCGGTGGCCGAAGCTTTCGCTGCCAGTATTTGGCGCACAACCGGCTCAGCCACGTCCGGTATCATATAATCCAGGTCTCCGAGGACCGAGAAATATGCCCTCGGATCATCCGAAGCATAAATATCGTGGAATGCAGCTTTAGACCGATTGATGCGCGAGAAATCTATCCGCAACGCAATGTCTCCTCTCATTTGCAAGCAGCTCGACGGCTGTTGCCTTCGTACCCGCCTGCACTTTGGTTATATAGGGTGTAGGCCCTTACATCCGCCGATGCGGTAGCAGAAGTGGCAAGTGAACAAGCGCATCACCCCCTCTGCGCGTCGCGGCGCGAGCGATCCTGCTGTTGTGCGAAGAAACCATCAGCCCGCTCAGCCCACCGATAGAAGCTTATTCAGAGATAAGCTGACGGCGCCGGCGCCCTTGGAGATGAGCGAAACCTGAATGACGCGATCGCCAACACCCCACAGGTTCGTCAAGGCCGAATCGAAATGATCCCTACCTTCCGGTTTACCTGCCGGATGCCAGGCGGCAGGCCCACGAAGCTGCACCTTGCTTCGAAGCTGCCTGCGCAAGACTATCATGAAACTGGTCCCGCACCGATAAACAGCCGCTGGAGAACCATTCAGCCGGGTTGAGAGAGATCGAGGCAACGGCAGGCAACATGAGAAGAACCGTTTTGTCACGTGATGAGATTGGCACCTTCGTGAGCGCGAATGGGCCAGCACCCTAGAAACGCAAGCTGACCGAAAGCTGACGAGCCTTCGTCACCTGATGATCATCGAGCGCGAAACCAGTGCCCCATCTTGAGATGCTCCGGAGATCTTGCGAGATCGTTAGACCAAATCAACGAATGCTGCGGATCGGCAGACGGGAATTGCACCAGGCCAAGTCAACGCAACCATACAAAGCTGACACCGGCATTGAAAATCCGTCCGGCCTTACTGGCAAGGCCATGTCATCAATCGTGTCGAAATCGTCTGAGCGCCGTCAGCTTCTCGAAAGCTTGTCCGTCCTAGCATACGGCGTGAAGACGGCGGTGTCCCCATGGATGGTCGCGGAACTGAGCGCTGGAGGCGCACCGAGCAACAGGATGCAAGTGGTAGGACCTGTTGAACTCTGCCGCTCAACACTCCTTGTTCGTCGCGATCTCGGGCCGCAACTAGGTGACCGTCTTGTGGTGCACCCTTAAATCGGAGAACGTATAATGTCAGTCGACCTATCGCCAACCGCCAATTCAACTGTGGCTTTACCCGGAATGCCCGCCCCGCCCTCTTCGGCGCAGGACTTTTCCAGCTTTCAGGCGATGTTGGTCAGCCTCGCGTCGAAGGACGCGACTAGCGATCATTCCGCACCGCAGGAGCCGGTGCCGACAGACGCAGCCCAGCAACTGACAGAGGAACTCACGCGGGAGACGCGGAGTATTCTTCCACCAGAGATTAGGGCGGCACTGGATGGATATCAGGATGACCCACAGCCGTCCTGTGCTGCGAGCAGCCCAATCATTGCGGAGGCACCCGTACAAAGCTCAAGGATCACCTGGAATGGTGGCACGCTGACTAATGCGGAACTGCAGATTGTCTCTGTCCTGAACCGCCACAAGGACAAATGTCCGCTTGATTGGAAGTCCCTGGGAGATTTGGCCAACGATCCCTCGACACCGCCGGATCTAAAGGCGGCGATCGAAGCGCTGCAACAGGACCCGGAGCTCTTTTATGCGATCGGTTCGCAAGGCGACGGCCGCTGTGGCGGCAAGATCAAGGTGGGCGATCTCTGCGGCTTTTCCGATCACCACCCCCAAGTTGCCGCGTTCCAAGAGCAGCGGGCGCGGACCTACGAGCAGAACTACATACCATCCGACGGGACCGGAAATGGTGAGCCATCGGTCATGACCCTGACCGATGCCATGCGCGAGCTCTACCGCTATTCCGATAACCTGCCCAAGAACTTGAGCCTTGCGGATTTCAGACACATCGTGGACGGCAACGCCGACATTGGCAAATGCCCCCCACAGGTCCTCGCGGCGGCTCAATATTTTCTCGACCACCCGGATCAATGGAAGCAGTTATACGGCGGCTCGATCGATAAGGTCCACAAAGAGGACTTTTTGCAGGTCGCTTCATCATCGATGAGTCTCAGCCGACCCGAGCTGAGCACACTAGACACGATTAACAACAACCAGGACGCCTTCTTTGGAAATGGCGTTCTGACCCGGGAAAAGCTCGCGAGTATGGTGGACGACAAGAATCTTTCTCCCGAGGTACGAAAAGCGGCCTCCCAGCTGCTCTCGGATCCTGTGCTGTTTGGGTTGATGAACAACGCGATTACCGGCTACAAAACCCACCACAAGTTTTTCGACTTCGGCGGCGGCCACACGGTTGATTCCGGAAACATCAGCGGAAATGATTTCAAGCAGTTCTTCAATAACATGTCTGGTGCGAACCGCGCTGCTCCGCAGTTGAAGACGCATGCCGCTCAAACGCCTGCCGAACAGGAGGCTACCGCGGACATGATGGATGGCGTGGCAGACCAGCCCGACATCAAGTCTCCCAAGAAGAACGGTGGCGCCCTCATGCATGCACTTGATGACGTGCTGAAGGTCGGCTCGAAGCTGCTCGACTGGACAGCGACGGCCGTTGGTGTACTCGGCTTTATTCCAGGGCTGGGTGAGCTGGCCGATCTTGCTTCAATGGTGATGGAGGCCGAGGCGCAAGCTGCAAATCTTCTGCACACCGCGATCACCGGTGGCAACATAAAACAGGCGCTGGCGGAAGCCGGGCTCAGTCTCGC
Organism: Bradyrhizobium sp. USDA 4502; assembly: GCF_054063355.1. Classification (NCBI taxonomy): domain Bacteria; kingdom Pseudomonadati; phylum Pseudomonadota; class Alphaproteobacteria; order Hyphomicrobiales; family Nitrobacteraceae; genus Bradyrhizobium; species Bradyrhizobium sp. USDA 4502. The sequence goes on along the minus strand of NZ_JBSSGF010000001.1, from coordinate 9,229,303 downwards.
GGCGCAGGCCGTGGGCTGCATCGCCGGCCCCGAGGTCAAGATAGCGATACGGGAAGGCTTGGTGAAGCAGGCAATTCAAGAAGCGGCGACGGCCGGCATCAACCTGCCGGTGTCGATGGCTCAGTCCTACGCGGAGAACTATCTGGATAACCTCAAGGCACGGATTGAATCCGAGCGCACGCAAGCTGCAGGTGCCTACGCCTAGTCGTAGCGGCGCTATCGACACAGGGTGAAGCTGGAACGAAAGGCTAGCTTGCGAGGCCACCGCGCGCACAGTCGTCCGCGCGGTGCAGCTTCCGCAAGCTCCGCCGACATTCGATGCTTACACCGACGAGCGTATTTGGCGATAGCTAAACCGGCGCATTTGTCGGCTGTACTCGAGCGACCGACCGACATTCTCACATCGCGTATGCCAACGCGAAGATCTCGCCGTACTGATGGATCTCGCCGTACTGATGGCGCCACCCGTCGCGAGCTGTCAACTTTACGCCGCCACCAACCGGGCGGAGCTGCAAACCTCACCAGTTTACGCCGTCGGATCGAGACCACATGAGTGATTCGTGAGGCTCAAGGTCCTTGTCTCCGACGCCTCCCGATCGTGTCCGATAAAGTGGACCGATTTTTATGGGTTTGCCACGAGCGGAACTGGAGGATCGCGCTTCGTTTCTGACGCGTATAAGCACCTTTAACCTGCCGCCCTGGAGCGGGGATGGAGACAAGTCGCTGAGTCGCTCGAGGCAAATAAATTGCCGAACGAGTTGCGAGTATTCCTCCCCTCAGATTGGGCTACATCAATGATCAAGCCCATTTTATCCGTCCTGGCGCTTACATTCCGCTCACCAAAGCTGCGCTTGAATGATCAGCGGGCTGCCTGATCAAGTGCCACATCAGCGAGGTTCTTGTACCAACTCTCTGATCTGCAGCTTTCGCCGGCCTAGTGCCGACATATGAGGCCACCTGAGCAGAAGCAGCGTCAATGAGCTCACTGTATTTTCTGCGGCTCGTCAGCTTGTCGAAAGCTAACGCTTGCATAGTAAACATGATGGAGACTCCTTCCACCGCACGAACGAAGTTTGAAGTAGGAGACACCCGATGCGTATTTCCAGCACAAGCGGCGCTGGGCACCTTGATACCGACCTCCATGCGGCTGGCGGCGCCAAAAAGGGATCCCGGAGCCCTGGTGAGCACGATGATCATGGTCGATCGACTGGTGCAGGAGCTCCCGTAGATGGCGGCACGTCTAGTCCAGACGCTGGCTCGCAAGCCGCCGCTATGCAGCAAGCGTTCAACGTCGCTCTCGGCTCCGTCGTTTTCCAACTTGCAAGTAGTGCAATGGGCAAGTTCGACGATACCATGGCCGAGACAGAGGAGGATTCCTGACCTCGCATGTTGCGGTGTCAGGAAAATGAGAGCCGCAAGTCGCGGCAATGTTCGAACAAACAGGAGAGACAATATGGCTGATAAGGTTGGTGCGTCCCATTCCTCGACTGCAGGTGGCGCAGCTGGTACTGCTGCTGCAGCCGCGGGTTCCACCGCAGCTGAAGTTGCCGGAGAAGCGGCATTCAACAGGCAACTCGCCGCACTGACTGCCACCAGCACGAAGGCTGCTGAAAGGGATGTGGAACTTCGCGTCGTCACGACAGAGCTCTCGACCGTCAAGAAGGTGGCCGACGAGCGGGTGCAGTAACGGATGAAGCGGGACGCCGTTATGTCCTTCCCGCTTTTGCGGGCCGCATAATCTGTGAAGTCGCAACAGACCGTACGGCTTGCCGTACGGTCTCGTTCTTCATTCAGGAGGCGACCGTGAATGAACCAGCTTCCCCGCTTTTCGAAGTGTTGTCGGGGTCTTATTCCGGGCTGACCGGCAAGGCGGGGGGCGGCTCGTGCTTGATTGGCAGCAGCCTCGATGCTGATTTGGTCTTCGTCGAGCAAGGCCTCGAACCGCACCATCTTCGCGTCAGCTGGCATGTCAGCTCGATCGAGATCGAGGCCCTTGCCGCAGACGTCGCGATCGAGGGCCGCGACTCTATTTCGCCAAATGAGATCGTTGTTCTCCCTCTTCCTGCCGTCATCCGTATGGGCGCGATGTCCATTCGCTTGTCGATCGATGGCTCTCAACAAGCCGGCTCTACCGGTCGCCGGCATGTACCGATTACCGTGCTCGCCTTGGTCCTTATCAGCTCTGCCGCAGTTAGCACTGTCTCAACGGGCCTTCTCCAGTCCGACGGCGCCGCAGTACCGAGCACTTCGTCCTCCGCCGCGGACATTGGCCCCAAAGTCGCGCTCGCCGCCCCTGATGCTCCGGCCGCCGACGCAGCTGCTCGACGGCTGCAAGGGGAAGTTGATGCAGCGGGCCTGCTCGGTATCAAAGTCGGTTCTGGGCCGGGCGTTGTGACGGCCGATGGCACCATTACGCCTGCCTCGCTCGCTAAATGGCGGGAAGTCCAGCAGCGATTCGATGTCGACAGCAATGGTGGTTATACGCTCGTCAGCGCGGTCGCCATCAAGGATGAGAAGACGCCCCCCGCGATTGCCGTCCAGGCGGTTTGGCGCGGAAACGACCCTTACCTGGTCATTTCTGGTCAAAAGTATTTCGTGGGCGCGATCTTGAGCAATGGATGGACCGTAAAGGAGATCGAGGACGGACGTGTGCTGCTGACACGCAATGGCCAGCTTGCTGCTCTATCTTATTAAAGTTTTAGCCCTCGGGCAACGAAGGAACGTTTCATGACTAGGCTGCCGCAGCGGTCCGTAGAGCTTGGCACCGCCTTTCAGGGAATCAACAACGAGCATCATGCACCTGCCGTCGCCCCGGCCACACCTCAGGCCAGTGGCATCGGCATCGACAAGGTCCATGGAAAAGGCGGTAACGCTCACACGTCAGTTGTCCAGGACCGCGCGGCGCAGGAGCGGTTGGCTGCCAATACGATCGATAACGCGCTCGAACTCAAGTCAATCGATCCAATCTCGCGGATCAATCCCACCGATGCCACCGAGCACGCAGATAAGATCGGAACGAATTCGGAACTTGCATGGCTGAACGGCCCCAATCTCGCGGATAGCCTGCTCTCCTTCGTCACGCCCCGCCTGCGTCATTCGCATGTTGTGCGTCCAGAGCAACACGGCCTTCTCCTCGAGCGCCTGGCCGATGCGCTGTCAGCCGCGCCAGAGGGCTCGGTGGCACGCGAAGGGGCCGCGCTTCTGCGGCTGGAACTACGGCGGTTAATCCTGCTCCGGCAGAATCACAACGGCTTGATCCAAGGTTAGCAATGCCAGATCCGCGCGGAGTGCAACACTTCACACCTACCCAGTCCTCAAATGTTTTCAAAACCGATGGGGTGGTGCCGATCTCTGGGCCCGAGCGCGATTTGCTCTGCGCGCTTACCTATGTCCACCTTGCGTGCGGGCAGAGCGCACACAGCCTGGCTCTTTTACGGCCCGTGGTTCACGAACATTCTCAAGACGTCGAGCTGCTTCGTATCCTCGCCTATGCTCTCATCTCAGAGCGCCTCGGCGAGGAAGCGCTATCGGTATTGGACAGGCTGGACGTGCTTGATGATCAGCCATCGTCGCGCCCGCCATTGCTCCTGCTACGCAGCCATGCTCTGCGTCAGGCTGGCCGCATAGTCGAGGCGCAGGCCACCTTCAAGCGCTATGTTTCATTGCGGGGCAGCACGGCTCCGGTCAAACGATAAGGCTTTGCATGGCCAGGAACCTACGAAATCTCGTCGCCCGCGCACCGTCTCACCCGGATTTGATGGTCGCGTTGATGCTGCTTCTGGCGATCGGAATGATGATCATGCCGATGCCAATCGTGGTGCTCGATATGCTGATCGGCTTCAATCTCGGCTTTGCCATATTGCTGCTGATGGTCGCCCTCTATCTCAATACGCCGCTCGACTTTTCGTCGCTGCCGGGCGTCATCCTTATCTCCACAGTCTTTCGTCTAGCACTTACCGTTGCAACGACGCGGCTGATACTCGCCGAAGGCGATGCCGGCAGCATCATCCATACGTTTGGCGATTTCGTCATATCGGGCAACATCGCCGTCGGAATTGTCATATTCCTCATCGTGACCATGGTACAGTTCATGGTTCTCGCTAAGGGGGCCGAACGCGTCGCAGAGGTATCGGCGCGCTTCACGCTCGACGCCCTGCCCGGCAAGCAGATGGCTATCGACGCGGAGCTGCGCAACGGCCACATCGATCAGCACGAAGCCCGCAGCCGGCGCAGCGCGCTGGAGCGAGAAAGCCAACTTCACGGCGCCATGGACGGCGCTATGAAATTTGTGAAGGGCGACGCTATCGCCGGCCTCATCGTCATCTGCATCAACATGCTGGGCGGCATCACGATCGGTTCGCTTTCTAAGGGCATGTCCCTTGAGGAGGCGATGCATCAATACACCATCCTGACTATAGGCGATGCACTCATTTCGCAGATTCCGGCCCTGCTACTCTCAATTACAGCGGCGACCATCGTCACTCGCGTCAACGGTCCCTCTAGGCTTAATCTTGGCGCCGATATCGTCAACCAGCTTACTGCCAGCACACAAGCGCTACGGCTGGCCGCCTGCGTCCTCGTTGTGATGGGGCTTGTTCCGGGCTTCCCTTTGCCACCCTTCGTCATTTTGGCCGCACTCTTCTGTGCGGCGAGCTTTCTCAAGGTTGGTATGCAGGATGGCAAAGCGGACATCAAGACAGGCGCCAGTTCGACCGGTGCGGCTCCCACTTCCGCACAGGGTCAGAAGCAACCCGTGCCTGCGGAAGCACTTCCGATCACGCTCTTGCTGGCGCCGAACCTGACACAAGCGATCGACAAAGCAGACCTTGAGCAGGGCATCGCACGGGTTTCGGCACTGGTCTCATCTGATCTTGGCATCGCGATTCCGCGCATTCCAACCCAAGTCGACCAGCAGTTGGCGGATTCGCAATTCAGGGTGGATGTCGAGGGAGTGCCCGTCGAAGCGGACAGCCTTAAGCCGACACAACTCTTGCTCAACGACGACGCGGTAAACATTGAATTGAGCGGAATCCCCTTTCGGCAGGACCCAGACACGAACCGGATCTGGATCGAACAAGCTCATGCTCCTGCTCTCAAAGCAGCCGGAATAGGGCATCACCGTGCAAGCGATGTGATCGCCTTGCGGGTCCAGTCGACGTTGAGGCGCTATGCTCAACGCCTGGTGGGCATTCAAGAAACCCGTCAGCTGCTCGGACGGATGGAGCAAGAATATGCTGATCTCGTGAAGGAGGTGCTGCGCACGACGCCGATCCCCCGCATCGCGGACGTTCTGCGCCGCTTGCTGGACGAGGGCATCCCGATCCGCAACACTCGCCTAGTCCTGGAGGCGCTCGCAGAATGGAGCGAACGGGAGCAGAATGCCGTGCTGCTGACCGAATATGTCCGCTCCGGTCTGAAGCGCCAGATTTGTCATCGCTATGCCAACGCCCATCGTGTTGTCGCTGCCTTTATCGTCGAGCGCGAAACCGAGGATATCGTGCGTGGTGCCGTGCGCGAAACCGCTGTCGGCCCCTATCTTGTTTTGGAAGATCGGCAAAGCGAGATGCTGCTTTCACAATTCCATCAGATCCATGCGAGCCTCGCGCGGAGTCAGAGCCAGCCAGTCATTCTTGGCTCGATGGATATCCGGCGCTTCGTCCGCGGCTTCCTCACCCGTAACGGAATCGATCTGCCCGTTCTCTCGTATCAGGATCTTGCCGCGGACTTCACGGTCCAGCCGATTGGCTCCGTCAAACTTTCCGCTGGCAAGGACAGGACCCCCATAGGAGAGCATCGCGATCCTCTCCGTGCGGCCGGCTGACGAGTACAGCTGTGGGCGTGAGATAACTTATGAAGTCGTATGAAATCGACATTCTGCGGTGCCGGCGTAGCTTTCGTCCGCACGCGAGCTCAGCCTTTCTCCCAGTTCTCGCCGTTTTGCTGCTCGCAGGCTGCGCTAACCTGGACCACCCGGGTCTTTCATCGCAGCAGACGCCTACAGCAGAGTTGGTCGGCGTTGCGAAGATCAATCCCGCCATGCGAGAGCGAATCGCTCACGCCCTCGTTCGAGACGCTGGCGAGCGGCATTTGTGCGATGCGCTGAAGCAAAGACCAGACAACGCCGATGCCGCGATTCCTCTGACGCGGGAACTGCTGGCTCGTAAATGCCCGGGCGAGGCGATTGAGGTGCTTGATACCGTCTTGTTGGCGTCACCCGGCGACCTGCGCGCACTGAACGCCAAAGCCGTCGTCCTCGATCACCAAAGCCGCCACCAGGAGGCCCAGGCGCTATACCGCCAAGCTCTCGCGGCCGACCCGGCAAATCCGATGTTGCGCAACAATCTCGCGCTATCGCTCGCACTTGACAGCAAGACAGAGCCAGAGAGCGTCAGCCCCCAATCGCAGACCGACGGCCGACAGGCGTTGGCCCGATCGAGATAGTCCAGCGAGCAAGAGCGGACCATGAATGCTTGATGCCTGCCCCCACCGCCTGCTTACGGTGAACCGACTATTCGCCGCGCCGCGCGAGGACGGCCTTCATGGAAAGTGATGTCTTTGGTGGAATGGCAATCATGCCCCATAATCGCATCAGTGACCCATCATGCAACAGTGCTCAAGTGTTTCCGAGGCCGATGAAAATGAGACAGCGCGCTGAAGGGCGATTCTTGTGCACGAAGACAGCCATGTCATTGTCTCGGATCAAGGGATTGCATCGGCGAGACTTGCCAGCAAGTTGGAACTCGCCGCGCGTCCTCCTCCTTCGCGTGCACGGTCGTGAGACGATCTGCAATCAAGCGTGCGCAACGAATCCATTTGCATCTCTTCGTTCGGTCTTGAAATGGCATAGCCGAATGGTGCGCGGGACTTCGCGCACCCCAGGAACGGCTGTTGCGATGTTGCGAAACAATCTCGTGCTGTCGCTTGCGCTAGAAGGGAAGACGGAGACCGACGCTCGCCCACAACCGCAGAGCGACGGCAGGCACGCCGTGGCCCGATCACGATGGCGCGGCCAGCGCTTGATGCCTGTGCGGCGGCTTGTCGACACTAGGCTGACTGTAAGCCGCCGCTAAGACTCAGGAAGAGACAATATGTGGTCGATAGGTACACGAATCGACAGGCACACCATAGCGGTTCAGCCGTCACCCTATCTTCCAGGTGTTTACGAGGCCGCTACCTTGCGATGGCCGGGAACCAGTCAAGCCTGCAGTCCGACATTAGTGAGAGCTTTCGCGGTTTCAATTGAATAGATAAAATCCTCCGTGACCCGCTGCTTGGCGCCTTTCACCCAGGCCTGAAGAACGCCGATCTGGTCGGGCGCCGAAGTCGTGGAGGAGACTTCCTTGAAGAACTCCGTCAATTGTGTCGATTCGGTTTGAAGGCGCTCCTGCCAGTGCCAATAGGCCTCTGAGTACTTTTTCAAAAGCTCGTTTTGCGTTCCGATGACTCGCTTGGTGAAGTCCTGAAACGCGCCGGCTGCAATGCCGATGTCATTGTTTATTCCATTCTCTTTCGTCATCATCATCTCCTTTGTCGTTGTATATGGACGACGACGCCTGAGCAGAACCCCCGCCTGTCATTCGTGGTCACCAATTGGCACGTCTGTGCTCTCGCCTACAATTGCGGGGCCAATCTGGTCCCTTTGCTCGACGAGCAAACGACGTGCCATAAAAGATCCCTGAGAGGCTGCCGTCCACGAACAGGAAAGACACGTGCTTGATATAGCGCTCCGGACGCCCTGCTACTGCGGCGTCGCCGTCGAGACATGAAAGTATCAAATCGGACACGGCAGAGCGACAGCAGTGGAGGGCGAATGGCAGCTCTCGTGCCGAACAGCGATGACGATCGACGGGGAGCAATTGCTCATCGTTCCGATGTTCGGATCTATTCAACCGCTGACCAGCATCCTAGCACAATACGCTGCTTGGGCGCGTGCCCCATTGCTCGAAGCTGCGCGACAGAAAACTGGTAGCGATTCAAGATATAGCGCGCCCGAGCAGCCGGCCGACGGTGGCCTAGCGATGCTATGCGTATTGATAGCGAACGGTTCAGTGGGCTTCGCGGAGACGGCGTTCGAGCCAATCAGCGGTCATCATGAGCGTATCGGCTTGCTTCGCACTGCGATGAGCTTGTACTGGCTGTTTAAAGGGGACACTGGTACGCCGGGAAGTGTATGCCCGGAATAGCCCCTACCAAAACTAGGAGGCGACGACGTGCCTGTATGTAGCTAATATGGTTCTTGGGTTCGGGAGGTCAAGCAGACGACTTGTCCGCCAGAGCGCTCGCGACGAGGGGACTCGGATGATCACGCCGGTTCGACGGAACTGGAATCCAAAAGAATTGTTCAACGCTCTTACGCCTGCGATGTTCACCGCCGAACCATCGGCCATACGCGCACGCTGGGATAAATTGTGGCCTGATCTGTATACGGAGTATGACGCCCGATATCTGAAACAAGAACTAGCCGACCGAAACCTCATCGCTACCGATGAAGCTGCGGCATTTCTCGACGCCTGGGCGATCGATGAAGAGCGCCACACCGATGGCTTCATCCGCATCATTGAACTTGTCGCTCATGGAGCCGAGAGGGATCTTCGAGAGAGATTGGACGCTCGACCGCATGATTTTGGTCCGATCACTGAGCACCTAACGGACGAATTCTCCCTCATGGTTATGATCGCATTTGACGAGATGTGCACTTGCCGCGCCTACGCAGCAGAAAAGCCGTTTTATGACGGCCTTGGGAACACTAAATTTCATCATTGGCTGCGGGAGATCATTGCCGACGAGGCGGTTCACTCGATGAACGCTGTTAACGTCATCCGCGCGCGCTATCGCGACCGCATTGGGCAAGTCGGCCCAATTCTCGATAACCTAATCCGCGCGAGCGCAAATCTACGCTATTCTGGCACCTTCGTCCTGGACTACTTCGGCACAGTGTACTCCAAGGAGCTCATCGCAAATTCTCGGCTCGCAACCATGAGAAATATTGCCAAGCCACTTGCGGTGTAGAGCGAGATTCTACCAGCGAGCCCTCGCGAACGTTTATTCGGCATCATCGCAGCTCAATCCGTCCTTCCCTGTAAGTTGCTAATTGGCGCCAACCGTTGTGGGCTTTCGTGCGCAACGTCGTGCCCACGACATGCCGGCGCTTGATGTTTGGCCAGAACAACCGGGCCGGGTTTGTTTTGCGTCCGGTTGGCGCGTCGTTCGGCCTTGCGCGGGCCATCGGGCAATTGGCCCGGCCTTTGCTCTATTGCTTGCCAAACAGTGTGCAGCTTCCCGCTTTGTCGGTCTGTCCGCCACAGCACGTGAATCTCTATTGAATGGAAGGCGATGCCATGTAGAACGGGCGTTCGGTCACCACCACGGCGGGAGGTATCACCACTGACGCGATCGGTTCGATGACGCGCACCGCCCTGGCGATCGAACACAGAACAGATGATAGCACGGATGGTAACCTATACTTTCCCGAGGAGGAGAGCGTCTTCGCCCAGAACACGGTCACGTCAGATCGACCGGCTAGCTTTGTGCTTCATAACGGCCTGCAGGTGGTGGTGATTCCGGATCATCGGATACCCGTTGTGACTCAGATGATCTGGTATAAGGTCGAGGCCGCCGATGAGCCGCCGGGCAAATCGGGGCTGGCGCATTTCCTCGAACACCTAATGTTCAAGGGCACCTCCAAACATCCGGCGGATGAGTTTTCCCAGACCGTGTTGCGCGTCGGCGGCAACCAAAAATGCGTTCACCGGAACCGACTATACCAGCTATTTCCAGCATGTGCCGCGCGAGCACCTCGGCAAAGATAATGGAACTTGAAGCTGACCGCAATGACTGGTCTCATGCTAAAAGATGAGAACGTGCTGTCCGAGCGCAACGTCGTGCTTGAGGAATTCAATATGCGGGTCGCAAACGATCCGGGTGCGCGGCTCGCCGAGCAGATGATGGCGGCGCTTTACCTCAACCATCCCTACGGCCGTCCTGTGATCGGTTGGCGGCAGGAGATCGAAAAGCTCCAGCGCGAGGATGCGCTCGCGTTCTATAAGCGTTTCTACGCACCGAACAACGCCATCCCGATCATCGCGGGCGACGTCGAAGCCACTGAGATCCACGCGATGGTGGAGAAGAATTTTGGCGACATCCCCCCGTAGCCGTCGATCCCCGCTCAACGCCTGCGACCGCAGGAGCCGACCCCGGCCGCGCTGCGCGCCGTGACGCTGGCCGATCCCCGCGTCGAGCAGCCAGCCTTGCACCGCTGCTATCTCGTACCGTCGGCTCGCACCGCGGCCGCCGGGGAGAGCGCAGCGCTCGAGGTGCTGGTGAAACTGATGGGCAGTGGCGTCAACTCATATCTCTATCGCGCGCTGGTAATCGATAAGCAGCTCGCGGTCAGTACATCGGCGGGCTACCACGCTACCGCATTCGACCCCTCGCAATTCGGGATTTCCGTCACACCAAAACCTGGCGTCGAGTTCGCCCGGATTGAGCGCGCCGCCGACGAGATGATCGCCGACATTGCGCATCATCCGGCGACTCCCGAAGATCTCGAGCGGGTCAAGACCTGGCTGATTGCGCAAGCAATCTACGCCCAAGACAATCACGAAATGGTCGCGAGCTGGTATGGCCGCGGCCTGACGACGGGACGAAGCATCGACGATATCCGAGGCTGGCCGGACGGCATCCGCGCCGTCGGCGCCCAGCAGGTGCAGGAGGCCGCGCGCAAATGGCTCGACAAGAGACGCTCGGTGACGGGTTATCTCATCAAAGAGTCAGCGCCACAGCACGGGGAGAAGCTGCAGTGACCTATTCTTGCACACGACGTGAGGTTCTCCTCGGCGGCGCGTCGCTCTCAATCGCGATGCTCACCTCGCCACCTTCGCTTGCCGCCATCACGACCACGATCCAGCGTTTGGTCTCGTCTTGCGGTATAGAAGTCTGGTTCGTCCGAGATTCCACCGTCCCGTTGATCGCGATGGAATTCGCTTTCGGGGGCGGCGCGACTCAAGATCCCACCGACAAACCCGGGGTTGGCCACATGGTTGCTGGCCTGCTCAACGAAGGTTCCGGCGATCTCAACTTCAAGGCCTTTCATGAGCGACTCGACCGCCGCGCCATCGAGCTAAGCTTTGGATCGACCCAAGATCACTTCTGCGGTGGCTTGCGCACCCTCGAGGACAACGGGGACGAGGCCTTCGACCTTCTAAGGATGGCGCTAACCTCGCCCCGCTTCGACCCCGCCGATGTCGAACGAATCCGCGCCGGCGTACTTGCGCGCCTTCGGCATTACTCGACCGATCCATCATCACTCGCCGGTCGCAAGCTCCTAGAGGTCGCCTTCAACGATCATCCTTATGCCCGCCCAACCGCAGGCTCGGTCGAAAGCGTGCCGAAGATCGAAGTCGCGGATCTCAAGAGCCATGTCCGACGCGTGATCGCAAGAGACACGCTCAAGATCGCGGTGGTCGGCAACGTCGATCCAGAGGTACTCTGCAAGCTTCTCGACAAGACCTTTGGCGGCTTGCCGGCCAAGGCGGACTCGACGCCGGTACCCGACGTGGTCGTGGCAAAGCCGCCGCAGCGCGCATTCATTCCGTTCGATGTGCCGCAGACAGTCATGGCTTTCGGCGGTCCGGCGTTCGCCGCGGCGAGCCCGATTTCATGGCCGCCTATGTCGTCAACCACATCCTCGGCGGTGCAGGTCTGAGGTCGCGGCTGTTCCGCGAAGTCCGCGAGAAGCGCGAGCTAGCCTATTTCGTACGTGAGCACCTGGTCTGGAGGACTCATTCGGCCATGTTCGTCGGCAAATGCGCGACCCGAGCCGATCGCGCCGGCGAGACGGTCGAACAGATCGAGAAGCAAGCCCGCCACATCGCCGAGGTAGGGCCGACCCAGCAGGAACTCGATGACGCAAAGTGTTACCTGAAGGGCTCGCAAATGCTGGCGCTCAACTCATCATCAAAACTTGCGCGCACGCTGCTGCAGCATCAGCTTGACAAGCTACCGATCAACTATTTCGAAAAGCACAACGCCGTCGTCGACGCAGCGACTGTGGGGCCAGGGCCTGCTCACCATTATCGTCGGCCGCGCCCGCCTTGGCGAAGCCCAGTCGTCCCCTGTCCCATCGGTCGCGACGCCGCCGCCACACACCGAGCAGCTAAGCGCCACGCCATCACCCACCTTACCGAAAAAACCCAATTAGCTTGTAGGTAACCCGGCTCGTAACCACGAGGCTCACTCTCCAATTCTCCTTCCGGTCGAGAACTGGCACTTGGCAACCGCGGGGGATCGGGCTCAACTCTCGGACTCACGGCTGAGCAGCACAAATGAGCGCTCACCGATTGCCTTGTTACCAATCTTTCACTTCTCGCTCAAGCAGCGATCCCCGGCACCCGGAAGTCCTCACAGCGCTAGAAATCGCATCTTTTGGAGGCTCCGGGACGAAGACGCAGGAGCTATGAAGTCGACGCTTCCTGTTTCCCCTCCTTACTCGATCTGCCGCGATAAGTATCCGCCTTTAGGCGTCTTACAGTTGTGCTCAGCTGGTGTTACCGTCGAGGAATAGCGTTATGTACCGTGGCGCCAGCGGATCGACACCTGCCCTACAGCGCAACCTCTAGAGGGTAAACTAAAGGGTCGGTGGCCCCATGGAGGACGTGGAGGCGAGTGTGAAGAAGCTTCATGCCGAAGCCGGATATGCGGTAGCAAAAAGTGCGACTGACGAGAAGAAGCGCGATCTGTACGAGCATCTCGGCGCCCGTTTTGCAGCTTGCCGACCAAATCGAAGAGGCCATGGCCAAACGGTCAGAGTGATCGGTCGATAAACGGTGCTGTCGGTATTAATAAGGGCCGATCCGGTCAGCGCAATTTCGACATCAGATGCACAGATCAGCCGGTGCAGGTCGTAGAGTGTACGCCGTGAAAGCCTCCTCACGTCGGGCGTGCGCGAGGCGGGCGCCCCTTAAGCCACTCAAGCAGCTTCACACTCTTGCGCCAGCGCTCCACGGCGACCGGATCACGATGGACAATCGTCAGATAGGCGCGCGCGGTCTGATCAGGAGCATATCGCCTTTGCTCCCAGATCTCGCAGTCTGGCCAATCTTACAGAGCAGCGCGGGGCAAATTCCTCCTGCGTTAGTCCGACCTTCTTCCGAATTGCCTTCACATCCATCGTTGTGCGGCATGCTCTAGGGCCAACGCAACCCATTCGCGACGCTCTTCACACATACGACGCGTCAGGTCGCCGAGATCAAGCGCGGTGTAGCGAATCCGAGCGCTGAAAGACTGCCAAAACTCGCACGCGCATTCGGCTCCAGCTCGAATTCGTGCCAATTACGCCAACCACGTCCGCATTGCCAAGCTGAGCGCGCGGCCCGGAGCCTCGGCTCTGTTGACCTATTTGACGTCGGGAAGCGATGTCCGACCGACGTTCTCCAGGTGCTTTGGAGGCGAGCCTGATGGCAGTCTTCCATTGGCGATCCTCACTTTACGCGCAGGCGTCACGTGGGCCGCTGTGACCCCAACAAGCATCTCGGACGCGGCCGCACGCAGCGGTCGGCCGCCGCCTTCTTCACGGGAGCAACTTCGGCTCGCTGGGTGCTAAAGTGGCTACGCTTCCACTCCAGCGCTCAAACCTGCCGCGTGTCTTTCAATAGACCGATGGCTCGATACTTTCATTGTCATCCTCGAACTGACTAGCCACGTCACCTGCCGAAGACGACAGTAATGATTGTCAAGTTAAATGTTTGATGATCGACCAGGTCATCACAGCCTGCGACCCGACGGGCCGAACGCGTCTACGCAGCCGCGCCGCACTGCCTCGATCCTGCTTCCACCAAGTCTACAATCTGATGTTACGTGAGCTTCAAGTCATGTCATGCTGGTCAAAGAGCTGGAACTGTGCAGTTGATGGTGATCGCGATGGCCATCACCTGCGCAGAGGCGACTCTTCGACTAATTGCTCTTTCAGCTCCTCACAAACCTCACGTGAAGCACGATCACGGGTGATTAGCTGCTGTTCTCGACTGCATCGCCGCTGCAATCAAAAACGCTCTGATGGCTTGACGTTGGTAAACTTCATCAGTTGCGCCGCTCTCGGATCGAAGAATCTATTGCCCCTTCTTTCTGCCATGTTCACACCCAAAACAGAGACTCGCCGTTTGCGCACTTCGCGCGGCGATAGCGAGTGTCTCAGGAGAATTCCATGGTGAAGCCAGTTGTGATTGTGGTGGGCGCAGACAAAGGAGGAGTTGGCAAGACGACCGTGTCACGGACGCTCCTTGACTACTTCAATGTCAATAACGTGCAAACACGCGCATTCGACACGGAATCGCCGCGGGGAACGCTGAAGCGCTTCTATCCCGCAATCACCGAGATCGTCGATATGACGACGACTGCGGACCAGATGAAGATCTTCGATACCCTAAATTCAGGACTGTCCGTCACTGTCATCGACGCTCGGGCCGGCTTGCTATCCACAGCGTTGGCCTCCTTGCGCGACATCGGCTTTTTGGATTCGGCCCGGTCCGGCCAGATCACCTTCGCCGTATTCCATATCCTGGGATCATCCATCGCTTCGCTGGACGAGATCGCCGAGACCGCAACTTTCATGGGCGGCGCAAAGTACTATCTGGTCAAGAACTTCATCAACGACACTCAGTTCTTCCAGTGGGACCAATCGACCTATAGTTCCTATTTTCATCGTATCAAGCATGCGACCGAATTGACCATACCGAAGCTCAACGAGATGGCCTATGAGCAGGTCGAAGTCGCTTCTGTCCCTTTCGTAGACTTCGTCGCCAATAAGGGGCGGAACGATGAGCCGGCGAACAACTCCTTCGTGCTGCGCGGCTATGTACGGCACTGGTTGGCAAATGTCTGGAGCGAATTTGATCGCATCAACCTGACGGAATTGGCCGGCGCCAAGTCAGCAGTCCGGAGTGCCGAGAAGTAATCGCATTATCGACGAGCGACGGGTTGAGCCCAAGCACGAAGCGAGATTGATCTGCTGGCTATGTTAGCGACACCCATCTACATCATCTGCTCTCCTAGCCCGCAGGTCGGCAAAACCCTCGTCGCTCGCCTTGTGAGCGAGTACTTGCTGCTGAAAAATGGCACGGCGCTCTCCTTCGATGTCAATCTGAAGGAGCCGTCGTTGCTCGATTACCTTCCTAACATCACGGAGACCGCAGATGTGATCGATACTTATGGCAAGATGCAGCTGATGGACCCGCTGATCATTCACGATCGGGTAGCCAAGGTGATCGACCTCGGCTTCCACGCCTTCGACGAGTTTTTCAAGATGTGCGAGGAGATCGGCTTTATGAAAGAGACTGCGCGCTGCCATGTCGTGCCTATCATCCTCTTCGTTGCGGGCGCTGACCGCATCTCCTTTCGTGGCTATGAAATGCTGCGGCGGCAGATTCCTCCGGCGTCGCTGGTCACCGTCCACAATGAATTCGTGCTGTGCGGAGGATTACCTGAAGCGATGGACACAGAGCGGGTGCTTCGAATTCCCGCGCTGCCCCTGTTTCTAAAGAGATATATAGACCGACTTAGCTTTTCTTTTACCGGATATCTGCGCAACGAAAAGGACTGGTCCTCCGAGCTGCATCAGTGGATCCGACGAAATTACACCATGTTTCGCGATTTGGAATCGAGCGTGATGCTGCGGGGGCCTTATCGATCTCGGGCGACGAATATCGAGAGCCTGCGGCGCGCCAGGGTAACTTGAAGTTCCCGCTCGCCATCTATGTCGATAGGGTGCGTGATCGAATGCAATTGCGATAAGGATTCCATCTCGATTATGCGGTCGTCCGTGAAGATCCGGTGCAGCGCCCGGCTCAAGCGATGTTGTGACCCGGGACGGTTTCGACGAGGGCGCGGATGACGCGCAAAAGCTCTGCCAGCCATCGGAGGAGCAGTCCGAAGTTGTCGCCGGCGGCGGCAAGGACGACGTTGATGCGGTCGTCGAGGGCGACCTTTGAGATGGTTGCGCTCCGTGCGATGTTCGCCCTTGACGTAGCTGATAACGGGCTCGATAGCCGCGCGACGCTTCATCTCGCAACGAATGGAAGCGGTGACGCGGCGGACCTGGCCCGAGATCCAGACCCTGAGCCGATGCGGGTGCTTGTGACCATGATGCCACTTTGTCGCGTGGATGCGGCGAGTCTCCACGCCGGTGAGCTTCTCCATGTCGGCAATGACAAGGCCGAGCGTGCGCCCGTCGAAGAGATTGCCATGCAATGCCTTGGCAAGGAGGAGGAACTGTCTGCCCTTCGGAGACGTCAAAGGGTGGCGATACTAACCCTGCAGCCGACTCGTAAGGAGCGCGGGGCTTTGCCCTTGCCGTTGCGCTCTACCTCCGGCGCATGTAACGCATAGATCTTTGGACCGCGCTGATGCTGATCCTGGCTGCGCACCCCGCTGCACTAAGCCGAAGCAGTGGGCCCAAGCGAGCTTACAGCATTGTATCATCACCAATCTTGCAGATGAGCGTGAGTATAGCAGTCGATCATGATGGCTGCGCGCTTAGCGAGGCGTAGATAGCTCTGGCGCAACAGCACACAAATGTGCTTGGCGCCGCCCGCACGCATCGTCGCGCGCTCTTGGCTGCTTGAGAACTCCGGACAACCTGTCTAATCCTGATCGCTCATACGGCACCAATATGCGGAAGACCCTGATTGCCTGGCTCCGCCTACCTAGATTGCCCCGCCGTAGTGACACCCGCCGATAGGAAGAATCGAACTGGCAGGCCCTGGAATTGAATGCGGCTTCACAGTTGGAGGCCGCGCTCAGTAAGCACCTGGCGCATTAGCCCGCCCTTGATCTCGCTGGCGATCTCATTTGAGATGTCGGGTCCGAGCAACCGCTCGGCGTCCTCGTCGCCGATCAGTTGAAGTTCGGCTTGCAGCGATTCGACCTTCTTGCGGGCAATCCCCTCCAGCGCGTCCAGGCGGAACATGACCCGGCCCAGATCGATCAGATCGGCAAGGCGACCGTCATTATCATAGACGCCATTCTTGACGTCCTCGATCATGCGTGCGTTTTGCATCGCGTTCCAGGTCAACGTGACCCGATCTTCGCACGTTTCACTGGCGTCAAGGGCCAGGTCGAAATACTGCTCGCGCAAGTTGCTGTTCTCCGCGGCCTGCCGCAGATCATTAATCACCGTCCGCCGGAACTCCTGATCGCTAGAGCTCACTGTTCTCGACAGCCGGTCGAGGAACCGCGCGTATTCCGGGGCTCCCCGTTCTTGTTCGAAGCACTGCCAGGCGGCCATTACCGATGGCTCGGCCTCGAGCCAGTCCGCGACAACCTCTTGCAGAGACCGCGGCTGGACTTCCACAGCTCCTTCGGCGATCGAGAAAAAGACCTGCGGACCCGCATAACCTGCGGCATGTATCGCTGTCGCCAGGCCGGCCTGCATGCCGCGCGGCAATCAGGATGGAAGCAAAGCGTCAATCAGGATGAGAGAGCGTCGCCGAGCTCGTGACGCAGGGAGGGCGTAGCCCGACCGGAGTTACGAGCTCGGCGACGGCGCGATCCACAAGGGACCGCGCCGTCTGGTGATCGCGGCCGGCTGGTTATGCAAGTGGTTCTTCCGCCAAGAGGAATCACTCGCTTGCCAGGCCGTCACATTACCGATCACCAGATGAGGCTCTACATGAAGTACCGTCAGACCGATACCCCGCCCGTGGCCGCCGCCAAGGCGTCGTTCAGCACGTCAACCGCCTACCGGATTGAGAAGGATCCTCGCCTGCCATCGCGGAAGAAGGGAGCCCGCGGCAGCCGCCGGCCAGATCCCTTGGCCGGCGTGTTTGAGGCCGAGGTGGTGCCGATGCTGAAGGCCGCCCCCGGCGTGCGGCCGATTGCGATCTTCGAGGAGATCTTGCGACGCCATCCTGAACTCGGGAGCGGAATCCGCCGCACGCTGGAGCGCCGGATCCGCGCCTGGCGGGCGATCCACGGCGAGGAGCAGGAGGTGATCTTCCGCCAGATCCACGAGCCCGGCCAGGTCGGCCTCTCCGACTTCACCGACATGGGTGAGCTCGGGGTCAGCATCGCTGGCATGCCGCTCGATCATCGCCTCTATCACTTCCGGTTGGCCTATTGCGGATTCGAGCACGCCCATGTCGTGCTCGGTGGCGAGAGCTTCGTCGCATTGGCCGAAGGGCTGCAGAATGCCCTGTGGTCGCTCGGCGGCGCGCCGCGGGAGCATCGGACCGACAGCCTGTCGGCCGCCTTCTGCAATCTCGACCGCAATGCGCGGGACGATCTGACCCGGCGGTACGAGGACCTCTGCGCCCATTACGGCATGCGGCCCTCTCGCAACAATCGCGGCATCGCCCACGAGAACGGGGCGATCGAGAGCTCGCATGGCCATCTCAAGCGGACGATCGCCGATGCGCTGCTGTTGCGCGGCACTGCCGACTTCGATGATCTCGCCGCCTACCGCGGCTTCATCGACGAGATCGTCAGCCGCCGCAATGCCCGCAACGCCAAGCGGATCGACCACGAGCGCGCCACCCTGCAGGCGTTGCCAGATCGCCGCACCTCGGACTACGAGGAGGTGATTGTCCGCGTAACGTCAAGCGGCGGCTTCACCTTGCGCAAGGTGTTCTACACCGTGCCGTCACGCCTGATCGGCCACCAGCTGCGGGTGCGCCTTTACGACGATCGTCTCGACGTGTTCGTCGGCGGCACCCATCTCGTCACCCTGCCGCGTGGGCGGCCGCATCCCAACGGCAAGCACGACCAGGTCGTCGATTATCGGCACGTGATCCATTCCTTGCGGCGGAAGCCAATGGCGCTGCTCAATCTGGTCTACCGCGATCGGCTGTTCCCGCGCGAGGCCTATCGGAGAACCTTCGATCGCCTGCGCGAACGGCTGTCGGACAGGAAAGCCTGCCGGCTCATGGTCGATCTGCTGGCGCTGGCGCACGAGCGCGGCTGCGAGGCCGAACTCGCCGGTCAGCTCGCCGCCGACCTTAACGCTGGCCAACTGCCCGACCTTGGACGGCTGTGCGCCCACTTCGCGCCCGATCCTGCCTGCGTGCCGCAGGTCATGGTGCAGCTTGCCCCGCTCGCCAGCTATGAGTGCCTCGTCGGCGCCAGCCAGATCGGAGACGCCGCATGAACACGGCCAACACCGTCGACACCGCGCGCCTCAATCTGTTGCTCAACGAGCTGCGGCTGCCCGCCATCAAGGTGCTGTGGCCACAGTTCGCCGAACAGTCCGACAAGGAAGGTTGGCCAGCGGCCCGCTTCCTCGCCGTCATCGCCGAGCACGAGATCGCCGAACGCGGCCGCCGTCGCATCGAGCGCCATCTCGTCGAGGCGCGGCTGCCGGCCGGAAAGACCTTCGACAGCTTCGACTTCGAGGCCGTGCCGATGATCTCCAAGGCGCAGGTGACCGCGCTCGCCGCTGGCGATGGCTGGGTCGGCAAGGGCGCCAATTTGCTGCTGTTCGGTCCGCCCGGCGGCGGCAAGAGCCACTTGGCGGCAGCGATCGGCCTCGCCCTGATCGAGAACGGATGGCGGGTCCTGTTCACCCGCACCACCGATCTCGTGCAGAAGCTCCAGGTGGCGCGGCGCGAGCTCAACCTCGAGGCCGCCATCAACCGCCTCGATCGCTTCGATCTCCTGATCCTCGATGACCTCGCCTACGTCACCAAGGACCAGGCCGAGACCAGCGTGCTGTTCGAGCTCATCAGCGCGCGCTACGAAAGGCGCTCGATGCTGATCACCGCCAATCAGCCCTTCGGCGAATGGAATAGGGTCTTCCCGGACCCCGCCATGACGCTCGCCGCCATCGATCGCCTCGTTCACCACGCCACCATCATCGAAATGAACGTCGAGAGCTATCGCAGGCGCACCGCGCTCGAGCGAAAACGCGGCCCAGGGCGGCCACCGTCGCACGCGACACCAAAAATACTCGCTGATTGACGCTCCGCGTCAATCAGAGCCAACAAAACTCTTGCGCGCGACAATCATCGCGGCAATCATCACCTCGCTTGCGACACCGACTCGCCATCCTGATTGTCGCGCGCTTCCCAGCCAGATTGTCGCGCTATAGGCCTGCACCCAATCGGGGAGCGGGTTATTCTCCAGATCAACACTCGAGTCATGACTTAGCTGTGTCAGGCAGGGTCTCGGGTACGCTGGTTAGCTGGTTGTTGCTGGCGCCGAGCCATAGCAGTTCAGGAGGCACCGTTTCGGGCAGACTGGTCAGCTCGTTATGGCTAGCGCTGACGCTGGAGCCCGGCTGGAAGCTCGGGCAGACTGCTCAGGCGGTTGCCGCTAGCGTCCAGTTCCTCAAGCGTCGCCGGAAGGCGATCAGGCAGACTGGCCAGCTGATTGTTATCGACGTTCAGGCGCCGCAACCCGGGCGGTAACTGTGCCGGCAGGTTGGTCAGCCCGTTGCTGATGACATATAGCCGTCGCAGGCCAGCAGGCAGCTCAGGTAGGTTGGTCAAGCGATTATTGCTGGCATAGAGCCGCCGGAGACCAGCCGGAAGGTCCGCGGGAAGGCTGTTCAGTTGATTGTCATCGACGTTCAGGCGACGCAGCCCGGCCAGGATCGGTCCAGACAAGGAGGTCAGGGACAGCGATGACAGATCCAGGGCCTCATTGAGGTCGCCCGTCTGCCGCCAATCCATCGTTCGACTTACCGCCTGTTGACGATTCTCATGTTGCCCCTGCCCGTCTTCGGCAGCCCAGTCCGCCAAGGTCTCATGCTGCCGGCTGGATGCCTCATTGGCGAATGCCAGCGCATCCGTCAGGGCTTCGCGCCACTGCATCGTGGCCAGAGACCCCGGCTCGGACGTTTCCGAATCGGAAGTTTCGGAAGGAGAGCCTGAGCCAAGTTGTTCTGTATTCATCGACGCCGTTTCTTCCTGTCCAAATGAAGCGAATGCGTGCGGAGCCGCACCTTTAAGCTGTCAGGCCTTACCATGGTTGGCGTGCTCATCAGCTGATGACAAAGCCGGCGATCAAAGCGCGGTCACGACCCGCGATCGGCACAAACGTCCAGCCGGTCTTTTCGGCCGGGCGACTATGTCTTCCTGGATGACGAACTCCCACCTATTCCGACATCGGGCGGCGAGGACCGATCCTCGCCAGATCGACTCACGTTTCCGCAGGCTTCGGCCAACGAAAGCTGACCACTGGCTCTTGCCGGAAGGCCTTTTCGGTTGAACAATTGAACAGCTGCATCTGCAGATGCGATGGAATTCCTTAGACCTCGACCTCAATGTAGTAGATCCGCGCCGCGACCGACAAACTCGAGCACCGAATGCGCCTCGTTGATCTCACGTGAGACGCGCTTCAATATCCGGATTGCCACCTCTTCCGTCGCGATCAGCCCCGCTTTCTCGCAGGCCAAGCCGAAATGATGCATCACCTGTTCATAGGAAGGCGCGACACGATTCTGCAACAAGCTGATCGTCAATGATGAGAGCATCTGCTCGACGATATCCTTCTCAGCCTGGACCAAGAACTACATCCTCCTGATTTTTTTTCGGTTCTGTGAACTGTAGACGCCGCCGACGGCATCACGAGAGCATCTCTGCGTAGATTGTCGTATTGCGACGTCGCCGCATCATGCGCGTCGAACACGGCTAGGAAGAGATTTCTTTGGTCGATTGCCTCTTTTGGTTGGCCCACTTCTCCCCCGTACGAGGCTGGGTCGCTTCACTTTGTATGAGTTGCAGCTCCCCGATGATCTTCGCTATCGCCTCATGGCCCGTAGCGCCTTGCGGCCATCTGCTGAAGTCATCCAACAGACTCTCCGATTCCGGCTTGGTAAAGTCAAAGAACCGAACACCGCGGCCAAGGACCTCATTAACGATCGCAATCGTGGCTTGCCGAGCCGCGCTCTCCTGCGGCCATCTGTTGAAACCGATCACCAGGCCCCTGAGGTCCTGGGTGGTAAAGTCTGAGAGCCCCGTCCTCCGCCCGGCGCGGCGAAGGACTTCGCCCGCGAGTACAACGGTCACTTGACCACAGGGCAGCTCCTCCGGCCAATTGCTGAAGCCGTTCACTAAGTTCGCTAGTCCCTGTTGTGAAAACTCGCAGAGCTGAGTGGCACGGCGCAGAACCTCACGAGCGAGTGCGACTACTGCGCGGCAAAACGCCGGCTCTTCCGGCCACTTGCTAAAACCGTTCACCAGGTTCGTCAGCCCCTGCTGAGTAAGATCGGGGAGTTGGGCTGCACGCCAAAGTACCTCACCAGCGATCGCGACTGTCGCCTTACGACATGTCGCATCGTCAGGCCACTTGCAAAACCCGTTCACCAGGTTCGCCAGTCCCTGTTGACTATAATGAGGAAGCTGGTCAGCACGGCGCAGCAGCTCACTTGCAATCGCGACTGTGGCCTGACGAGAGACTGCCTCATCCGGCCATTTACTGAAGCCATTCACCAAATTTGCTAGATCTTGCTCGCTAAGCTCAGGAAATTGGGTGACCCGTCCAAGGACTTCGCCTGCGATCGCAATCGTGACTTGACCACAGGCCAGCTCTTCCGGCCACTTGCTGAAGCCGTTCACCAGGATGGCTAATCCCTGCTGAGGAAATTCGCAGAGCCTGCCGGAACGACGCAGAATTTCGCGTGCAAGCACGGCTGCCGCCTTGCATGAGGCCGCCTCATCCGGCCATTTGCTGAATCCGTTGACCAGGCTCACCAATCCTTGCTGTGTAAAGTCAGAGAGCTGGTGATGGCGGCCTGAGCGCCGAATGACATCGCCCGCGATTGCAACCGCCGCCTGGCGAAAATCTGCTTCTTCCGGCCATTTACTGAAGCCGTTTATCAGCGCCGCCAGGCTTAGGTTGTTCAACTCTTGAAGCGGCCTGCTTTCGTCGCGACAGAACTTAGCTATTCTGATTGCCCCTTTGCGACATTCCGCTCTGTTGGAGTGCCGACCGAATGATGCTGCAAATATGGAAAGCGCCCTTATTCCGATTTTCCCAATCAGCGCATGTTCAAGCAGCGACAGACGACAAGCTATTCTCTCGCAAGCGTCCCGGCCGGCCTGACCTCCCGCCTTTCGGCTCACCGCATTGCACGTCGTGGCATAGCCCCACGACTTCCCGGCACGGATGCTTTCCTCGAAATTTGGCAGGAACCTAGATTGAAACTCAAGGGCTGCCTGTTGCAAAAAGACTGGATGGTCCGTCTTGCGCAGCTGCCTATCGCGCGCAACCACCACAGTTGAGAATTCAACGATGTCGCGAGCACGATCGATTTCGGTTAGCGCCGCGGTCAGATTGGCTTGAGCAGACATGGGATCTTCCGAGCTTTCGCCGCAGCGCCTTGTGCGGCCACGAGCTCAATGCGACCGGTTTTCGCTTCTGGCTGATAGTAACCGCCTATGCAGTTTAGGCATCTGCTTGCGACAGCGGGGCGGTTCACCGAAGGCGCTCTCACTGCGCAACGAGAAATGCGGTTGCAACCGCTGTCAGCAATTTTACGCACATCATTCCATTACCTCGTGGCATATCGCGACTCCGGTGTTGCAGCGCAACTGATAACGGCGAACACGGCATCATCCCAGCCGATCGATGCACCTACTCGCCCCTGGCCGCGAGTGAGACAATCGGCACAGGAAGCTCGCCTGCCGGATGATATTGACTCACTCGACGGTCACCCCAGCCTGCCTTTGTCTTTACGGCTTTACATCCTACAACCTGACGCAGCGTGGGGTTCAAGCCATTAAATGTTGGCTTGCACTTTGCACGACCCACGATCGCAATGACTATCAGTGGAAGCCTTATTCAGCTCAAACGACTTCAACTGAGATTCTTCATCTGAGATCCCAAGCTCGCTCTTGCATTTCGTCGATCGATTCGCGCGCATGATATCGCGGTAGAACTCGTCTTTTCTATGGGGGACAATACTTGCGCCACGCCATTTCCATGATGTCGGTGAGCGCGCGTCCCTTCCCATTGAGAAGACGATTACGATCGTCCGCCGACAAGCGCGGGAACGGCAAGCGCAAT
This sequence comes from Bradyrhizobium sp. USDA 4502, assembly GCF_054063355.1. Classification (NCBI taxonomy): domain Bacteria; kingdom Pseudomonadati; phylum Pseudomonadota; class Alphaproteobacteria; order Hyphomicrobiales; family Nitrobacteraceae; genus Bradyrhizobium; species Bradyrhizobium sp. USDA 4502. Next base: position 9,205,309 of record NZ_JBSSGF010000001.1, on the reverse strand, counting down.
GAAGCTGCGAGATAGCGTACGCCGCTCGAGGTCAACATCGCTATGCTTGCAGTCGCGAGCTCCCGCTCTGATCCCCTGCGGAGCGCAGGAATTCCGCAACTCGCACGATTGTAACGCAGAAAAACCGCAACGATCCGCGGCAAATTCCGGTCGCGCACTTAGCGCAAAGTGATATCGCTTGATAGGAGCCTTGAATACATCGAATCGTTCGCCACATGCGCCGGGCAATGACGGCAAGTCGCACGTTCAGGCGCAGTCCATCGCATGAACGCGGATGCAGCGACTGCGAAGTGCTGAGGCGTACGCGTTGTAATTCCAATGCCAACTGAACCTGCATTTGTGATGACTTCGATTGATGATAGATTAAGTGAAATCAGATGGGTGCGAAACGAGATCTGGCGCTGTCGTAGGCTGCTTAAAGCGGAGCTGCCTCGCGAGGAGAGTGAGGCCGTTGAGAAGCGTCTGCTCGAACAGCTTTTTGCCTTCGAAAGGCTCCTGACGACCGCATTTCCTCTGGTCTTGAGTTCTGGGGTGCACTTAACGAGAACCAGTCCCATCAGTTCTAGCGAATCCATTGAACCGCTCGTTGAGGAGCCCGCAACGGCACCAACCGGTTCCTTCGGAAGCACGATCGGCGCCTAATCCAAGCGGCTTCCCGCGCTCAAGAAGCCCTCCGTTTTCACTCCCGATGCAGGACGATTGGGAGGTTGTTGGCCCCTCGTTTTTTCGATCCGCCCTTTCTCTGCGCCGCGATTGGCATCACCCGGCGACATTCGACACGCAGGAGCTTGAAATTATCCCTCAGGCAAAACATGGCCGCGTCCACATCGCCACGCCCTGTAAAGCGGTCACAGAAGCGCATCACGTCCGGTCTGCAAGACGTCAAGATCTCTTCTGATCTTAGTTCGCGGGCACGAGCGTATCCCGCGCACCACGCAGCTGCGATCGCAATCGAAAAAAGGGCGGTTACATGGCGAGGTACAGGGTAAGTCCAATCCCCTCGTTGTTTCTGTTTCAACAAACCTCTCTTGAGCTGCATACCCTTCACTGTTCCTCCCCGCGAGTATCATCTGTCTGGGAAAAGCAAGTCGCCGCATCAGCGGGAGCGGTCTTCCACTGCGCACTTGGCATCATTGTTGCGGTACTAACGAATCATCGGTGCATCGCACGCACCAAGCTCTCTCGCCAAGCCAACATGGCTGGCAGCATTTGCAGCGCACGCAGCCCACTTTAGGTAATGCGTTAGTTCTTGTGACATTCGCGACGTTAGTTCCCAACATGACATTTCTGCAAAGGCGCCCGATCTTGCTTTGTGCTGCCTACAACCTGCCGCTACGGTAGATTCAAGCATTTTAATCGTCGGGCACGTTCCAACACGTTTCAGGATGAGCATATCCATATTCTTATGGAAGACACTAAGGCGGGCGCTCATCATTCATTGGCAAGGCGGCGACCATACCCAGTTGACGGTCAAAAAGAACAAGATCGGACAGACCCGCTGGACGGTCGAAGCCGATGTCCTCGATCTCGTTCGCGTATTGGCGAGGCAATTATCGGACACAGCAATCGCTGCGATCCTCAATCGGTCCGGCAAGCTGACTGCACATGGTGCGAGTTGGACACGATCCCACGTCTGCAGTCTCCGGAACACCAACAGCATTCCTGTCTACCGCGAAGGTGAACGAGCCGAGCGCGCCGAAGTGACGTTGGATGAGGCCGCCGACATTCTGAGGGTGAGCCGCACGACGGCCTATCGGATGGTCAGCAGTGGCACCCTTCCGGCCCGGCAGCTGTGCGCCGGGGCGCCCTGGATTATCCGGCTCGCCGACCTGCAGCGAGACGCTGTGTGCCGCGAAGCCGATGCCAGACGATCGCATCGTCCGATATCTCGAGATCCGCAACAGAATCTCCTTCCTTTATAAGGGCATCACCAGATGAGCAGTATGACGCGCCAACGTCGCTGCCGGCGAAGAGGCTATTCTTTCTCGTGATTGTTTGTGGCCGGATGGCGCGCTCGACGATGTTGGAGTCGAGCTCGATACGTCCATCGGTCAGGAAGCGTTCGAAGATGGCACGGCGCGAGACGGCATAGCGGATCGCCTCGGCCAATTTTGATTTGCCGGAGATCCGCCGCAAGGTCTGCTGCCAGAGATCGAAGAGATCTGCGACGATCGCCGCGGAGGCTTGCTGGCGCGCGGCAACGCGAGCGTCGGGGCTTTGACCGCGCACGGTTTTCTCGATCTGCCAGAGCTTCGCCATCCGCTCGACCGTCGCCGTTGCCCCTTCTGAGCTCCCCGCAACATGCAGCTCGTAGAACTTGCGTCTGCAGTGTGACCAGCAGCCAGCCAATGTGATGCCATCATTGCCGCGATCGGATCGCGCGAGCTTGTTATAGGCGGCATAGCCATCCAAGGCCTTCGACCGCGCGCGGTTCGGCCGACCATCGGAAAAGCTCGACTCTGCGAATGGCGACGTTGAACAGCAAGCCTTTGCCTTCGAGGAGATCGAGGACCGGCATCGCTGCGATCAAGGCCCGGGTCAGCAAGGGCCGTGCGCAAGCGGATAGCAAGCGTGCACCGCGTCGGCGCAAGGGCTTTGCGCCCCATCTGGAACGGGTCGAGATCGTCATTGAGCCGGAAGAGCTGGCTGAGCATGCCGGCAAGCAGAAAGTGCTGATCGGCGAGGACGTGTCGGAGCGTCTGGATGTGGTGCCGGTCAAGTTCCATGTGATCGTCACGCGCCGTCCCAAGTATGCGTTCAAGAACGCGGACGGCGTGATCCAGGCGCCGGCCCCGGCCCATATCATCGAAGGAGGCATTCCGACCCGCTTGAGGTCTTGGCTGCGTAACGCGCCGGTCTCGTGCGCCACCCGCAAACTCTCGGCCAGCAACAGTTCCAGCTTGTCGCCGAGCCGCTTGCGCCAGTGGCTCAGGTCCGAGCGCTCGTGCGGGAACGCGTGCTGAAAAAACTCTTCGCCGGTGAAGTACTGGAAATACGGGTCGTGGACCCAGCGCTCGCACAGCCCCTCATCGGACAGGCCGTAAATGTGCTTGAGCAACAGCAGCCCGATCATGAAGCGGGTCGCGATGCCCGGCCGACCGTTCTCGCTATAGAGCGGCGCGATCTCGCCGTCGATCCAGTCCCAATCGACCTTGCCGGCGAGTTGAACCAGCTCGTGCTTCATATTGATGATTTGGTCCAGCCTGGCCCGGAACAGATCGCCCGATCCCGTCGTCCTGTGCTTCTTCGGTCGCATCGCCACCTCCGATGCGCCGACGGAATCATGACTGGCGATTCGACGGAATCCTGAAAATGAAATTGCAAGGTTCCGATGCCCGAAGCTTCAAAATCCTGCAATCGCAAAACAGTCCGCAACGACAAATGCGATTCTAGCTCAATTGCTTAGCCGATCTTCACGGACGACTCCTTAACCGAGCCAGATTGCCCAGCGTCTAGCCTGCCACCGGCGCAGAGATAGCCGTGCAGTTCGCTAAGACAAGCATCGGCGCTCTTGAGTTCCCGCCGGGCCTGTGGGGCAATCGTGAGATTGGCGAGCTTATACACAGGATTGCGCTGCTCCATCAGGTCTGTGATCATCTCGTCCCGGTCTGCGGTTTGTATTTTCGGACGGTTGGTGTCGTGTCGCAGGTTGCGCCTGATCACGTCCTCGTTGGTATTAAGCCAGATCGAGACCGCTTTCTCGCCGACACGACGCCGGACTTCTTCGGTCATGAAGGCTCCACCACCGGTTGCGAGCACCAGCGGCCCCCGATCGAGCAGCCGGCTGATCTCGTTCGCCTCGAGATCCCTGAAATGCGCCTCGCCGTCCTCCGCGAAAATCTTGGTTATGGACTTGCCAGCCTTCGCCTCGATCTCTTTATCGGAGTCGACGAACGTCAGCCCCAGCTGCTTTGCGAGTGCACGTCCCACACCGGATTTCCCGGCCCCCATCATACCAACGAGCACGATCGGGCGGTTGTCGAGGGCGCCAACAATCTCTGTTGCGCGAGGCGACCGCGCTGCGCGTGTCGGCCGGGCCACGTTCGACACACGAGCATGGCTAGCGCCAACGCTGTTGCCGGCTTCGGCTTCCCAATGGGGGATCTGTGTGGCCCCCTCGGGGATGACAACCTTGTTGCACGCCCGTCGCACGCGCTCCAGGAGTTGCTCGGCTATAGACTCATCCGGGGGCTCCTCGCTCCCTCGCTGCAGCCGTCTGAGCTTCTGCAGCTCCTTGTACGTGTCATGATTGTCGAGCTTGGCCTTGTAGCTGTCTGCCGTGTGAAACTCGAGCTCAAAACGGTAACCGCCAGGCGTGCCGAACACTGTCTTGATGCCAGCGAAGGTCCGCGATCGCGTCCTGAACCAGTTAGTCGTGCTGACCTCGCTATACCCGCTCTCCTCGAACGCTAGAATGGCTTTCTTGAAGGCACGTGTAAAATCCCTGTCAGAGAATTCGAAGACGTGGCGTACAGCGTTGTTGAAAAGCTGGACGCCGGCCTCAGAGCTGGCCTGGATTCCGGTGAGCTCGTCTGTCATTGAGCTTGGCGATCTAAGACGCTTAGCCAAATGGGGCATCTTCACCTCGATGCCGGCCCCCTTAAGGGCTTCGGCAACCGACATTGCCGTCCGCGTGATGTCCTTCTCTTCGGCTTGAGCGCGGGACGCCTCCATTTGGGCGCGCTGTGCCGCCGCCTCGCGAGTCAACGTGATTGTGGTGGCGACATCTTCGGCAGCAAGCGTTGGAGCCGAGGGTTCGCGCAGAATCCCCCGCTCGGCAGCAAGCTTGATCGAGGCTTGCATGACCGACGCCGCGAGCGTCGGATTGTCATTGAGATCCTCCAAGGCCGCATCGACATCGAAACGACCGTGGTTGAGGATAGCCGCCAAGCTCTTGGTGTATGGAGCCGATTTTAACCCGGGTGTCTGTTGCAACAGGCGCTGAAGGTGCCTGCTCTTGATCATAAAGGTGTAAACGCCAGTGTCGGATTTGTAGGCGTCAGTTCCGACCTTGGTGCCGATGCTCAGCAGATTTTTTGCACTTTGCACGAGGTCGTGCGGCATGTAACCATCCGGTCGGGGCTCGATGCGCGTAGGGTAACGATCGACCAGAAGCTGGACGCGGTCCCGTGGGTGAGCCGTTGCCGGATAGGTCTCGGCAAGCGGCGGAAACAGCTCGCAAAGCTCTTGGCTCATTGCGAGCTGTCTCTCACTCGCAGTGGCGGCTGTTTCGGGCAGGAGTTGAGGCGGAACTTGCTCGTCGAGACCAGCCGCCCACGCCTCGAGTTCGGTGAGAAGCAACTCGGCCGCCTCGAGCGCGACGGGATGGTGTGCCAGCTCAATGTCGTGCCGCGCCTTCTCGAGCTTGTCCCGGACGTCGTGAGCACTAACCTGTTCCTGCTCCAGCAGGCCGCGAATGTCTCGCTTGAGCTCTCGGTCAATGCCTTCGTACGTGCCGAATATGGCACGTTCGGCAAACCACTGCCGGGCTTCATCTGATTGAGCCAGAAAGCCTCGCTGCAGGCCGGTATAAGTTTCCAGAACGTTCCGCGTGGCGGCGAGAATCTGGCTGGCGCGACCGAAATTATAGCGACCGTCCTCAATCGCCGGGGTATGGGATTTTGGCGGCTTGAGCGAGCGGAGGCCGCGAGCTTGCTCCTCTTGGTCGAATTGCCTGACATGCTCGTAAAGCTGCGGCCGGTCGGCAATGATAATGGCCGTATCGCCATCGAAGTCGCCGTCGAGTTTTTTCTGTTCATCAGGCGGGATGGCAACCAGGGACCCCGGAGCGAAGATCTCAGTGGCCTGCAGGATCCCGATACAATCGAGCGCGCTGTCCGCCGTTACGCGGTCCTTGCCCTTGATCCAGCTCGAATGGCACTTGACGTCCTCGGCGGACATCACCAAGCCACGGTCGGCGAAGTCGGCCGGCCACATTTCATCCGGCACCACGATCAGAAGCCCCTTGGCGAAGAAAGTCGGATCATCGACTGCCAGCTTCTCCCCCGACTTCTGGGCGACGTTGAAGCTGTATTGTATGGTCACGCACTGATCGAGAAACGCCGCAGTCGGGTCCCCGTCCGCAGCTGACCTGACGCGATCGGGGGCGAACGGGCGGAGGTTGGGCTTGTCGTAGGGCGATCGCCCGATCAGCACGCCACCACCGGTCAATGTTTCGCTCTTGAGCCTCGGCACATGCAGACAGCCATCAGCGGATGGGACGGCGACGGCGCCCGGACCATTGATATTCGCGGCTGTTACGACGCGAAACAGCTCCTCCGACGTCAGCTCTTGCTTTACCCGACTCTCAAGCCAGCTCATCGCCTTCCGCCGGGCCTCATCCGCTACTTGCTCGCTGCGCGGATAATGTTGCAAGGCCGACGCTGGCAGGGATGCTCTCCTTCCCTCGGCAAAGGCCTGCACGCGGTCAGGACCTTCCTGCTCGCCGGCGCGGCAAACAGCTGGCATAAGCTTGGCCAGCGAGGCCCGGATGAAGCCGCAGCCGTCGTGCGGTCGCAATGCAATGGGTCCGGCCGCCCCCCTCAGCTGGAAGGGATGCTCCTCGTTGGCAGGGCGGTCAGGCAGCAGCGCCAGTTTGAAGGCGCCTTCCAGCGCGGAGTCGTGGGGTGATAGACCTTTGATCGCCGGCGGCGCCGCAAAGCCTCTGCGCTGAGTATAATAATAGGCCTCTTTGAAAGGGGCCCACGCGCGCGACAGCTGCTCGAATGCTGTACCCGGCCCGGTTTCGGCATAGGGAATCGCCAGCAGCTTTCCCCCCGAAAGCTTTGCTTGCTCGTCTGGGGCGCGGGTCGCAATTTGAGACACAGTTAATCGTGGCGGCTTTAACTTGCTGCCGCCGAACAAGTCAATCCGGTATGGAATACCGTTTACATTTACCGTACGCGCCAGCATGAAGGCGCTCGGGGGTGCCGGCAATTGTACCGCGACGACGGGCAGGGCCCCCGAAGTCAGGCGATGGAAAATCGAGTACCGCGTCTCCGGCTCCGTGGCCAACGGCCGCCCATGCATGTCCACGACCGGCAACTGCATCAGTCCCGCCTCACCTTGCGGAGACCTCGGGGCGTGGTCCATGGCTCGCAATACCTGGTGCACGTCGAACACCGACGGAGGACGTTGCGCCTGGATCGCCGCCGCATCCTGCTCCATGAATAAGTCCAGCGCATCCACTGGACTATCCGCCTCGATCTGCGCAATCAGATTCCAGCTCATGCTGGACAGATCGTCTTGAATCAGGTCGCGAGCGCCAGCCAGGATCTCTCTCGTGCCGCACTGCAGCTCTTTCTGCCTGATCCGTAAATCGGGCCTGTCGCCCTCGACATAGGGTGACCTGAACAATCTCTCCAGCACCGCACGAGCCTTGAGCGTCTGATAGATCGATAAAGCGGGGCGGCGGCTCGCAATGGGCCCACGGCTCCGCTCCGCACCGCCCGCGTTCAGATGCGCCTTGATCTTTTGCTCGAGCAAGGGCTGAAGATCGTTAAGCACGTTGAGGGCCTGCCTGCGGTGCCAGCGCAGTGGCTTCTCTGGGCTGCGCGCGAGCGGCAGCAGAGCAGCACTCAGATTACCCATGGTTTCGAGGTTATTCTCGGCGGCAAAACCAGGAGCTGAATGCAATTCAGAGAGCCGACTCAAGCCTGTCGGCGCGAGCAAACCGAGATCATCGAATAGGCCAGCCTTACCCAGAGCCTTGAAAATGTTCGTGATGTTCAGAACCTCAGCCGTCAAGAGGCGATCATCATCATACTGCAGGTAGTGGGCGAGCTTGTGCAACCGATCCTTCGGCAGAGCGGCATCCGTAATCTCCCCACTCTCCTCCGCCCTCCTGATCGTTCGGGACAGAGCGTTGGCGAGCATAGCCAGCTCAGGCGTGGTGAACACACCAAATCGCTGTGCTCCAGCCCCCAATTCGCGCGCGATGTCCATGATGGACTGACAGCACATCGCGTCAGGCCACTTGCTGAAGCCGTTCAGAAGGTGCACCACGTCCTGCGGAGAGAACTTAGAGCGCTGACGCTGACGGGTTTCCCCGGCGATTACTATCGCGGCTTTGCGACAATCCTCACTCTCTGGCCATTTGCTGAAGCCGTTCAACAGGTTTGCCAATCCCTGGGGGGCCAAATCAGAGAGTTCGGCGCGAAGGACCTCACGCGCGATCGCAAACGTGACCTCGCGACAGTCCCGCGCGTCGGGCCATTTGCTGAAGCCGTTCACCAGGTTCGACAGGCTTTGGTGCGTAAACTCTGAGAGTCTGGCGTGACGAAGGACCTTACGCGCGATCGCAAGCGTCGCGTCGCGGGAGTCCTGCGCGTCCGGCAATTTGCTGAAGCCGTTCACCAGCATCGCAAGGTCCTGACGGTCGAAATCAGAGAGTCCGAACTCACTGCGCGCGTCGCGGCGAACGACCTCACCCGCGATCGCAAGCGTGGCGTCGTCACAGTCCGGCGCGTCAGGCCACTTGCTGAAACCGTTCACCAGGTTCGCCAGCTCCTGCGGAGTAAAATCAGAGAACTGGGTACCCCGGCTAACGACCTCGCGCACGATCGCAAGCGTAGCGTCACGACAATCCCGCGCGTCCGGCCATTTACTGAAGCCGTTCACAAGCATCGCCAGGTGCTGGTTGTCAAAATGCCGGGCGCCGCGGCGAAGGACCTCACCCCCGATCGCAACCGTGGCGCCGCGCGGGTCCTGTCCGTCCGGCCACTTGGCGAAACCGTTGACCAGATTTGCCAGTTCCTGCGGTTTGAAATGGAAGAGCTCGACGCGGCGAATGACCTCACGTGCAATCGCAAGCGTAGCATCGCGACACTTCGGCTCGTCCCGCCACTTGCTGAAGCCGTTCGCCAAGTTAGCCAGATTCTGGCGAGTGAATTTAGAGAGCCAGGCATGGCGGTCCCGGCGAAGGACCTCACTCGCGATCGCCAAAGTCGCCTCGCCCGACTCCGTTCCGTCCGGCCACTTGCTCAAGCCGTTCACAAGATTCGCCAGTATCTCCGTGGCAAAATCGGATAGTCCGAACTCACCGCGGACGGCGCGGTGAACGACCTCAGACGCGATCGCAAAACTGCCCTCGCGACAGAGGCGCGCGTCCGGCCATTTGCTGAACCCGTTCACAAGCATCCCCAAATGTTTCTGATCAAAATCAGAGAGCTCGCAGCTGTGACCGGCACGACGGACCACGCGGGCAATAGCTTCCGTGCCTTCACGAGTTTCCGCCTCGCGCGTCCACTTGCTGAAACCGTTCACCAGCAGCGAGATATTTTGGCTATTCGTCGCGCCAAGTACCTTGGGTTCATCACGACAAAACTCGGCAATTCTGATGACTCCATTGCGGCATGTCTTCGACTGCTGATGCCGACCGAATGCTGCCGCGAACAGCGAAAGAGCAGCGGGCTTAAGTTCGCGCAGTAACGAATTGGAAAGCTGCGACACCCGAGATGCCACCGCTTTGCAAGCTTCGAGGCCTTCCTGACCGCCGGCCTCGCGGCTCACAACGTTGCATGCCGTGGCGTAGCCCCAGGATTCCCCGCGGCGGATATCGTCCTCGAAGTGGGTGACAAATTGGCTCCTGAACTGGGCGGCAGCCTTTTGCACAAAGACCGCACGGATCTTCTCGTCCTCCCGCTGCAGCCGCTTGTCATTTTCCACCACTGCACGTGAAAATTCGACAATGTCGCGAGCGAAATAAATGGCGTCCAGAGCGGCGTTACATTGCTGTTGTGAAATCGCAGCTTGCGCGCCCTGCGGGGCGACAAAATCCAGGCGCCGCCGTTTTGGCCCTGCCTCGAGGTCCGATACAGATTGCCTGTACGAGGAAGAGGCACCTCGTGAACTCCTGGACTGATCGGCACAGCGGCTCTCGGCACCGGAACGCGACGAACTTTCTTCGCAATTTGGCGCGCCGCGATGCGCCAAATACCGCAAAGCTGGCTCGTCGACATGCGTATTCACGGAAGGTTCGGTTGACGTACGGCGTTGGGCATCGCTGGCCGAAGTCGGCCTTCCGGCCGAGCCCGCAGCCAGGTCCTGATTTTCAGAGCGCAAGCCCTGCAAGACAGAACTGAACTTCGAGCGATCGTTTCCGCCGCCAAGATCTGCTTCAGGACCGGACCAGTCCATCTCTGATCCGCGGGCTTCCTTCGCTCTCCAGTCGGCTCTCGTCAAAATCAATCTCCCATGCGAGCTAGAATGCGCCGATTCCGACGGTGGCATAGAGGCCTGCGGCGTCGGCCTCAACGACTTTTGCTTCAGAGCGGAGCCCCTTGGCCGCGTTGACAGGACGTCACTCGCCACTAACCTGACGTGCGAGTCAGTTTTGTACGATTGTGCGCTCTAGCGCCGAAGATATGCCCTGGACCTGACGGAAATCTGATTAGCGTACAGCCGACTCGGGATTCATCGGAGTAGTTTCATTGGATTGGTTAAGCCGGATGAGAGTGGTCATAGGCGGTTTGACTTGCGCATGCGCGACGCCATTAGGCTGGCCATCACCGGCTGGCGGTCTTCGACGAACGGGCATCAACCGTGTCCGCGCCATAGGTTGTTTCAGCAGACGAGCGTGTCAGGGCTTCGACGGCGTCAATCGGTAGATTCGGTCGGTCAGGATCGTCCGGCCTAGGTTCCGGGCGCCACTCACAGCGGACTCGCCGCTGATAGTCGGCTTGGTGACATCCGTTTTGGCGGCCACGATTTTGTGCCTCGGCCTCGAACTGTCACCCTGGCCGGCATCGTCGGTGTCAGGCAGGAGACCCAAGCGGCCCAGTCTCTCGACCATTCGGCCGGGAGCGGATTGAGAGCCGTGGGCAAACTTCTCGGGAACGGCGAATGAAACATCGTACGCCGTCTCCTCGGGCACGGCGGACGAGGATGGCCCGGGCTCATTGATGATCCGACTGAATAGATCCTGATCCTCTTGTGTCCAGTTGAACGCTGCTGGAGACCCTGGGGATCCACCGCCGTCGATCTGGTTAAAATCCATACAGCTCTCCTTCTGTTTTGAGAACATAATCTCTTGCAGATCCGCCCGGCTTTTACTGCCACCAGTTCAGTCATAGGTCGCATCAATCGAGAGACGAGAGCCTATGCTAAGAGGCTTGGCTTTCGAAAAGCTGGCGAGGGGGCAAGCCAAACGCACGCTGCAATTGTGGATCACGGCAAAGGTAATGCCGCAGATGCGCGCTTCCCGAAACGAAGTCCAGGCCGTTTGTGATTTCTCGAAGCCGAACACGCTTTCACGGGGATGTCCCGGGTTCTGTTGAATTTCTGAAGAGGTCGGCGTTGCCCACCTTGAGCCGGTAGGCTCGGGGTGCTGATTCCACAAAGGAGAGCAACGCCATGACGAGAGATATCACACCGGCTAGTTGGCCGGCGATCGGGGCTGTGGACGACGCGTTTGCGGAAGTGCGAGCGAGCTTCGATCGGTTCTGCCTTGCGGCAGGGATCGAGGCGCTCGGCACGATGATGGAGGCGGATGTCACGGCGGCCTGCGGGCCGCGCCACGGTCGCGACGCGGCGCGGCGGGCGCACCGTTGGGGCCGAACGCGGGGACGAATCGGTTTCCACGGCGGCAAGATCGAGGTCGAGCGTCCGCGGGTCCGGGGCGTGGACGGCCGCGAGGTCACGATCCCGAGCTGGGAAACGGCGGCGCAGGAGGATTGGCTCGGTCGCTGGGCGATGAACCTGATGCTGATCAATGTGTCGACGCGCCGGTTCGGCCGCGCTGTCCGGCTGCCCGAGGGTGACGTGCCGGCACCGCCCGGATCGGGGGTTTCGAAGTCGGCGGCCTCGCGGAGGTTCGTAGCGCTGTCGGCGGCGCGGCTGGCCGACTTCATGGCTACCGATCTGTCCGCGCTCGACCTTCTGGTGGTCCAAATCGACGGGCTGCATCTCGGCGACGATCTCGTGCTGGTCGCCGCGATCCGGGTTGACGGCGAAGGCAACAAGCATCCGCTGGCTCTGGTGGAGGGGCGACCGAGAATGCCGCAACGGTTCAGGCCCTGCTGGACAACCTGGTCTCGCGCGGGCTCGCCCCGACGGTGCCAAGACTGTTCATCGCCGACGGCGCGAAAGCGTTGTCGAAGGCGATCCGCCGCACCTTCGGTTCGGCCGCTGCGATCCAGCGCTGCCAGATCCACAAGGCGCGCAACATCATGGAACGCCTGCCGAAACAGCATCATGCGGCCACCCGTCGGGTGCTGCGCCAGGCCTGGGAGCTCGATGACGCCGACAAGGCTGAAAAATTGATCCGCAATCTCGCGCGTCGACTCGACCAGCAATGGCCCGGCGTCGCGGCCAGCATCCTCGAAGGCCTCGACGAAATCCTGACTGTCGTCCGGTTGAAGCTGCCGAAGGAACTTCGTCGATTGCTCGCCTGTACCAACATCGCCGAGAACATGATGGGCACCATTCGCCGCGTCACGCGCAACGTCAAACGCTGGCGGGATGCCGGTATGGCCTTGCGATGGGTCGCGGCCGGCATGATCGAGGCCAACAAGGGCTTTCGACGATTGAAGGCGCATAAGCAATTGTCGGTTCTGCGTGCGGCCCTTCAAGCTCACTACGATCGCATGACGATCAAGCCCGTTGCCCACGTCACGAGGGCCGCGTAACATTCATTCCGGCAGCGTCGGCCCGACGTAGTTCAACACCGATCGGGACATCCCCCGCTTTCACACCAGAGGCCGTGGTGCCTGACAGTTCCTCCCAAACGTGCCGGAGTGTCAGCATAGCAGCCAGGAACATTAGTCGTCCGTTAACAAGCGGGGTCGAGGGCGACTGGGGTTGCGAAGGCGGGCCAAAGAGCGATCAGGATGAAGCGCAAGAGCTTCCTGAGCCAGGCGAGGATGCGGCGGAAGTTATGGCCCATGGCTGAGAGGACGACGTTGGCGGCGTCTCCTGGGCGGCCCTTGAGGTAGCGGCGGCCGAGGTGACCTTCGGCCTTCAGGTGTCCGATGATGGGCTCGATGGCGGAGCGGCGGCGCAGCTCGCGCTTGATGACACCGAAGACGCCGCGCTTCTGGCCGGAGATGAAGACGCGACGGGGATCTTGCGCGTCGTGGCCGCGGTATCCCTTGTCGACATAGGCGCGCTCGATCGCACAGCCGGTGAGTGTCTCGGTGCGGTCGATGGCGTCCCGCAAGGTGTGACCGTCGTAGGGGTTATCGGGCAGCGCCTTGGCGTGCAGCACGAACAGGCCCCCAGGAGCACGGCGGTTGTTGGTGACGATGGAGGCCTTCACCCCGAACTCGTAAGGAGCGCTGGCCTTACCCTTGCCGATGCACTCCACCTCCGGAGCATGGAAGGAATACAGCTTCCAGCCGCGCTGGCGCTGCTGCTGCGAACGGATCTGCGTGGCCCGGCTGAGCGGCAGTGCGAACGCGTTCTCGAGCGCTTCCTGCCCTTCGATCTTGCGGCGGATGTCGCGGATGATCCGGCCCAGTCGGCTACGCAGGATGCGCAACTGCCGCTGATGCCGCTTGAATTGCTTGGCATGGGCGTAGCGGGAAGCCATCATTGCCGCGGCCTTGGCAATGCGAAGATAGGATTGTCGCAGCTTGACCCCGTGCTTCCTCGCCAGGCGGTTGAGCCCCTTGATCGCCGCGTGCAGCAGCTTGGCATCGGTCGGGAAGGTGATGGCCTTCGGCTGCACGGTGGTATCGACCGTGACCCGCTTGAGGTCTTGGCTGCGTAACGCGCCGGTCTCGTGCGCCACCCGCAAACTCTCGGCCAGCAACAGTTCCAGCTTGTCGCCGAGCCGCTTGCGCCAGTGGCTCAGGTCCGAGCGCTCGTGCGGGAACGCGTGCTGAAAGAACTCTTCGCCGGTGAAGTACTGGAAATACGGGTCGTGGACCCAGCGCTCGCACAGCCCCTCATCGGACAGGCCGTAAATGTGCTTGAGCAACAGCAGCCCGATCATGAAGCGGGTCGCGATGCCCGGCCGACCGTTCTCGCTATAGAGCGGCGCGATCTCGCCGTCGATCCCGTCCCAATCGACCTTGCCGGCGAGTTGAACCAGCTCGTGCTTCATATTGATGATTTGGTCCAGCCTGGCCCGGAACAGATCGCCCGATCCCGTCGTCCTGTGCTTCTTCGGTCGCATCGCCACCTCCGATGCGCCGACGGAATCATGACTGGCGATTCGACGGAATTCTGAAAATGAAATTGCAAGGTTCCGATGCCCGAAGCTTCAAAATCCTGCAATCGCAAAACAGTCCGCAACGACAAATGCGATTCTAGCTCAATTGCTTAGCCGATCTTCACGGACGACTAATTATTTACGTGATCGAGTACGGACCTGTGGTCCGCTAGATCGATCGTTTGGCCGTGAGCGCGAAAATCATTGCCTAGCCGACGAAGTGCCAGAGTATAACACAAAACCTTTGTACGTGGCGGGTTTTTCTGAGCCACATATTGAGCAATCACACTATCGATAAGGTTCCGGTCTTCTGGAGAAAGATTGGGATAGTTGGGGTCTAAGCCATGATACGCAAAAAGGACCCTCACCCCTGCGTTCACATGTGCGTCGTCTGGAAAGTAGGTATTTACGTGATCGAGCAGGGGCTTGTGGTCCGCTAGATCGGTCGTTTGGCCGCGACTGCGGAGATCATTCCCCAGCCGACGAAGTGCTCTGGTATAAAGCTGAACCGTTTTAGGTGCCGGGTTTGTCTGAGCCACATATTGAGCAATCGCATTATCGATCAGGTCCCGGTCTTCTCGAAAAAGATTGGGGTAGTAGTCGCGGTTTAAGCCATGCGCAAGAAGGACCCTCACCCCTGCGTTCACATGTCCGTCGTTCGGAAAGTAAGTATTTACGTGATCGAGCAGAAACTCGTGGTCCGTTAGATCTGTCGGTTGGCCGCGACCGCGGAGATCATTAACCAGTCGAAGAAGTGCCTCATTGAACCGTGCCTGGGCTTAAGTTGTTCTCCGCCGCATATTGAGAGATCAGGCTATCGATAAGCTTCCGGTCTTCCGTCAGAAGTTGCGTACGAAGAACGCTCAGCGCTCTTTTGATATGTTTATCTTTTGGCAAGTAAGTATTTGCGTGGTCGAGCAGGCGCTTGTAATCGGTCAGTTTGGCCTCTTGGCCGCGAGCGCGAAGATCATTCACCAGTCGACGAAGTGCCTGAGTATTAATCTCAACCGTTTCAGGTTTGGGGCTTTTCTGAGCCGCATATTTAGCAATCAGGCTGTCAATAGAGTTCCGGTCCTCCATAGACAGATAGGGATAAGCAGGACCCCTGCTGGCGATAGGAGCGGCTTGGCTTGCCTCGGCCAAGTGCTGCTCAAATTGTCCGGCCTCGTCCGTCTGCGGCGCTTCGGAAACCGCGTGCTGCACCTGCAACGAAGCTGCTACATTAAATGAATCAAAGTCTTGCGGGTCCATGTTAGCCTCAGGTTCAAGCTCGCCTGAGCAAGTCTCTACTCCTGCAAACTTTCGAGAAACTGACGGCCCACCGGCCAACCACTGAAGCGGCGGCGCTGGGACTAGGGTCTCCTCCGCGATCTAGCAGGGTGTTGAAGAAGTCTTTGAACGGCGCGCGATGAATGGGATGTTGTTACCGTTGAGGAGGCAGATCTCCCCTTCGAGTGAGCCGTCATCCTTTAGTTCGGCCCAACCATCACCCTCGGCTGGCTCCATTTCGTCGTTTCCTTGGCAGCCGAACTCGACGGTATCGCCGTGGCAGGCTCCAAGAATGGAGCCAGTGAGGCAATCGAAGGCAAATTCGCCGCCGGCCTCATCGAACAGAATGTAGGCGCCCGCCAAGGCCATGTGTAACCGGTATGAGCTCCCACGTCCGCGATGATTAGCGGTCGCGGGCGTAGCGGATGGGCATCCAGTGCTGGCGCAGCGCCTCGACGACGGCTGGCATATCGAGGTAGGCGTTACGGAGGAAATCCTCGGTTTTGCGACCGCTTCGTGGCGGTCCGAGCGGCGGACGGGCCTGATCGTCGCGGCAATGCAGCAGGATGGGCAGCAGCAGGCCGTGATTGACGTTGTTGACGTCGAGCAACGGCGCCCACGCCGACAGTCTGAGCCGCATCGCGGCATAGAAACCCTGGCACCAGGGATGCGCATCGATGTTGCCGCTGGGGTCGCGCCGGTGCATCGGCTCGAACCGATCGGGGGCAGTCGAGAGGGTGTTGCTGATGTCGTTGTGGCGCAGCGCGACGGCGGAGATCGCGGCGAACTCCGGCGTGCCGCCATGGTTGAAAGCGTCGGCATCGATCGCGAGCAGCGGGCAGATCCAATCGAGCGGGCTCATTGACACCGGTCCGGCCACGATCGCGGCGGTATAGCCGTCGAGCATGGGAATGCTGGTGGCGGCAGGATGGCGATCGACGCGATCCTGGAGCCATCGCTCGAGCTCCGCAAGCGACATCGCGGCTGACGCCATCGATGATCCTGCCTTATGGCGACGTGGGCTCATGCCGCTGCCTGCGGTGTGTGCCGGCGCGCCGCCTTCCAGTTCCAGGCGAGCAGCTCGTGCAGCTGATGGCTCTTGGTTCGCCCGGACACGATGCGCTCCAGCACATCGGTCAGGTAGGCCTGCGGGTCGAGCTCATGGAGTTTTGCCGTGTTCACGAGCGACGCCAGGATCGCCCAGCTCTCGGCGCCGCCTTCGCTGCCGCTGAACAATGAGTTGCGTCTTCCCATCGCAATCGGGCGCATGGAACGCTCGACTGTGTTGCTGTCAACTTCGACACGGCCGTCGCGGAGAAACAGCGTCAACCCGTCCCAGTGATTGAGTGCGTAGTTGATGGCCTCCGCCAGCTTCGATTGGGAGAAGAGCTGGCCGACCATTGCGGTCAGGCGCGTCCTGAGCGCCTCCATCAATGGAGCGGACCTGGTGCCGCGGGTGGCCAGCCGCTGCTCGGCACTGCTGCCACGGATCTCTGCTTCGATGGCATAGATCGCCTGCAGGCGCTCGATCACTTCGCGCGCGAACGGCGACTGGGTCGTCTTATACACCTCGACGAATTTGCGGCGGGCGTGGGCGAGACAAAAGGCGAGTTGGATCGCGCCGCCATGATCGCGGGCGAGCGCTTTGTAGGCGGCATAACCGTCGACCTGTAGAATGCCGGAAAAGCCCATCAACTGTCTGGCGATCTCCGCCGTGCCGCGGCCGTCGGCGAACACGTAGGCCACCGGCGGCGAGGGACCGCCCCATGGCCGGTCATCCATGGCATGCGCCCAGAACTGGCAGATGCGCGGGTGATGTCGTCCGGGATCGAGCACCGGCATCGGCGTCTCGTCGCAGAACAGGCGCGGCGCGGTCTGGATCGTGCGCAGCTGAAGCGCATAGAGGCTCCTGAGCCACCAGGCCGCACGCTTCACCCAGCCGGCAAGCGTCGCCCGGTCGAGATGGACACCCTGGCCGGCCAGAATTTGCACCTGTCGGTACAGCGGCAGATACCAGGCGAACTTCGAGACTACCACGTGGCTCGCGAGTGCGGTCGAAGCCATGCCGCTCTCGATCAGGCGCGGCAGCACCTTCGCCTGGATCACACCATCGGTGCAGCGGCGGCAGCCGTACTTGGGACGGACCGTCCGCAGCACCCGCAGGATCGCCGGGATGATGTCCAGCACCTCGCTGACGTCCTCGCCGATCTTGTGAAGCTGGCCCTGGCAACACGGGCATGCGGTCGCCTCCGGCTCCAGCACATGCTCACAGCGCGGCAGGTGCTTTGGAAGCGCGCCGATGTTGCGGCGCGCCTTCTTCCGCAGTGGCTTGCCGGGCGGCTTTGCCGCAGCTGCATCGTCGTTGGCAGCTGCAGGCGGCGTGACGTCGGTCTCAAGATCGCCAAGCTCAAGCGCGAGCTGCTCGGCCACGAGCGCGGCAAGCCGCTCCGAGCGCTTCCCGAAGATCATGTCCTTGAATGTTTGCATTGCTACGCGCAGCGTCTCGTTCTCAGCGTCAAGCGCGAGCACCATCTCGGTCAGAGCTGCCGGATCGGTCGGGAGAGTGTCGGGGCGAATCGCCATCACCAGACGATACATCCGTGCGACCCATGCTCCAGTGAAATCCTCACTTCTCAGCCGACAATGGCCGGCTGCTTCACAGGCTTGGGCGACACACGCGTCCACTCGAGCCCGTCGAGCGAGGGCACATCGAAATATCCCCTCTGGGGAGTCTGACGAATCACCTGCCATCGAGGTTACAGTGTGCGAACCGACGCATCCGTTGTTTGGCCGCACATTCCGCGTCATTCGCCGTTCAGTCCATCGCGGCGGCGGCTTCCCGCTTTCGTACGAGGTCGAATATCGAGACGGTGCCAGCCTTTTGATTCCGGTCGTGGCAACCGAACCACGGATGTCGATGGAGAGTCGGACGAAGCTGAGCGTCGAGGCACTAGTGGCTCTGCACAGTGATTATGACTCTTTGGAAGGCGCGGGATAGGCGCGGCCCATTTTGGTGCGGGCCTTGTCTGTTGTGAACATCCATTTGATGCGAGAGCGGGCGGCATTTCGCTTCCGTTCCCAAGCGGCGATTTCGCGGCGCAACCGCTTGGGGGCGTCGATTCTGCGATTGAGGCACTGGCCCCGCAGGACGCCGATCTCGATCTCGACCATGTTGAGCCAGCTTGCGTGCTTGGGCGTGTAGTGGAACTCGAGCCGTCGCAAAATCCGCCTGGCTTCGGCGGGCGGGAAGGCCTGATACAGGGCGCCGGCGGAGTGGGTCGATAAATTATCCTGGACGACCCGGATGATCTCGGCGTCGGGATAATGGATGTCGACGAGGTCGCGCATGCAGGAGGCATAGTCTTCAGCCGCGCGCCGCTCAGTGACTTTGACCTTGCGCCAGGGACGATGCACGTCGAGGAATACGAAGAGATTGACCGTGCCGTTGCGACGGTACTCGTAATCGTAACGTTCGAGCTGGCCGGGCTCGGCCGGAATCGGTTGACGCGCCTCGCCGATGAGCTGCACCGGGCTTTCGTCGAAGCACACCACCGGCCGCTTGGGATCTGGCGCCTCGGCGTAGAGGTCGAGCACGTCCTCCATACGGGCGACGTATTCGCCGTCGATCTGCGGAATGCACCACATGTCCCTGCGCCAGGGCTTGAGGCCATTTTCGGCCAGGCGCCGCCGAACCGTCTCATGCGGACAGGCTCTTGTGTTCGGTGAGCTTGACCATCGCACCTGCCAGCAGCTCAAGCGTCCAGCGGGCCCGGCCTTCTGGCGGACTGGCGCAGGCCGTCGCCACCAACAAGGCTTCTTCCTTGACCGTGAGTTTGCGCTCCGCTCCGGGCCGCGGCTCATCGCTCAGCGCCCGCTCCAGATTGCCTTCCACGAAGCGGCGCTTGGTCCGGTACACGGTCGAGCCGCCCACGCCGACGCTCCGCGCGATCTCCTCATCGCTGCCGCCGGTGTCGGCAGCCAGCAAAATCTGCGCGCGCTTGAGCTTACGGGACGCATGCTTGCCGCCGCTGAGCAGCGCCTTGAGTTCCGTGCGCTCGATTTGGCTGAGGTCGACCCGATAGCGTACATTCATGGCATGCCTCCGTGTTCGAGGCACGCACCAACAACTGAATCGGATGGCCGGCGTGAGTCCTTCGGCAAAACCCTTCACGCCCACACAGGGGCAGTACCTGGCCTTCATCCACCTCTACACGCGCCTGCACCGCAGACCCCCGGCCGAAACCGACATGCGGGAATACTTCCGCGTTAGCCCGCCCTCGGTTCACCAGATGGTGCTGACGCTGGAACGGGAGGGCCTCATCAGACGGCAGCCAAGGACCCCTCGCAGTATCGAGGTCCTCGTTGATCCAAAACACCTGCCGGAGCTACTCTGACCGCCAGACGCAACCCGTCAAAATCACTGTGCAGAGCCACTAGACGATCTGGCCACTCTGGTTGAGCAGCTCGAACACGATGCCAATCGACCCGAAAGACCTTTGGGCCACGCTGCCAACGGCACTGCAGCGCCAAATCGTCAACGAGGTCGCCGCAGTGCTGGCGGAGGCAAGTCATGAAATCCGAGCTCGTCAAGCCGATACACCTGGCGCGACGCGCGGTCGTGTACATCCGGCAGTCGACGACCCATCAGGTTGTGACCAACCAAGAAAGCCTGCGATTGCAATACGCGCTTCGCCAACGCGCGATCGAGCTCGGCTGGCACGAAGCTGGCATCGACGTCATCGACGCTGATCTCGGCATCAGTGGGGCGTCGGCGGCTCAGCGCAGCGGCTTCAAGGAACTGGTCGGACGTGTTGGGGTTAATGAGGTTGGTCTGATCCTGTCGATCGACGTCACGCGTCTCGCCCGCAACTGCTCGGATTGGTATCCGCTGCTCGATATCTGCGGGCTGCACGGCTGCCTCATTGCCGACCGTGATGGCGTCTATGATCCGGGCAGCGCGAATGGCCGATTGCTGCTCGGCCTAAAAGGGACGATATCGGAGCTTGAGCTCCATACGATACGTAGTCGATTGACGGCTGGTCTTCTCGCCAAGGCGGAGCGCGGCGAGCTTGCGCTCACTTTGCCGATCGGCCTTGTCCGTGATCCCTCTGGCGTCGTCGTCAAGGACCCGAACCTGGAGGTGCAGGAACGGCTTGAGTTGCTGTTCGAGACCTTCCTGAAACTGCGTACCGTTGCCAAGGTCATGCGTGAGTTCAACCACCGCGGTCTGGAGCTGCCGCGCCGCAATCGCCACGGGGACCTGCATTGGGCGCGGGCGACGACATCCGCGGTCGCGGCGATTCTGAAGAATCCTGCCTATGCAGGCGCGTTCGTCTACGGACGGACAAGACTGCGCAAACCCTTGGACGGAAGATCGCCGACGAAGGCGCCGAAGCCGATCGGGCAGTGGCGGATCATCGTCAAGGACCGCTATCCGGCCTATATCGCTTGGCAAAGCTACGAGAAGATCAGGGACCTTATCAGCGACAACCGAGCAGAATACATGCGCAACAAGACCAGAGGGGCTCCACGTGAGGGCGAACTACTGCTGCAAGGCATCGCATGGTGCGGAAGATGCGGTCACAAGATGTACGCTCGCTACAAGGGGGGCGCCGAGTACGTCTGCAATCACCTGCGTTCACATCAGGGGCTGCCGGCGTGCCAATACATCCGCGCTCCCCGCGTCGACGCCGCCGTGGCGCAAGCGTTCCTCACGGCGCTGGCGCCGGCCGAGATCGACGCTTCGTGCGCTCGTCGCGCTCAGCAACAGACGTACAAAGCAATACGAAGCAATGCCGAGCAGCAGCTCGAGCGCCGGCGCTACGAAGCAGCACTCGCCGAACGTCAGTTCAACCGCGTCGATCCTGACAACCGGCTCGTCGCCGCCGAGCTCGAGCGCCGTTGGGAGGCGGCTCTGGAAGGAGGCCCGAGCGGCAGAGGAGGCCCTGGCCCGTTTGAAGTCTCCCCAGGCTATCGCTCAGATCACCGTCGGCTACAAGACGCTGAACGACAAAGTCGTCCACCTCTCCGGCCGTCTTCCTGCGATCTGGACGGACTCGAGCACGACCGACGCGAAACGCAAGGCGCTGTTGCGCTGTCTCATTGACAAGGTAATCCTCGATCGTGGCGAGCATGACGTCGTCAGGGTGAGGATCGTGTGGCGCGGCGGAGCCGTCACCGAGATCGAGGTAAAGATGCGTGTCAACTCAGTAGAAAATCTCACGCAGGGCGCTGAGATGCGAGAACGCGTGCTCGAGCTCGCCCGCACCAAGATGCACGACGACGAGATCGCCGCCATGTTGACGGGCGAAGGACACCGGTCACCAAAATGCCCCGACAGGGTGCTGCCGATCACTGTCCAGCGCATTCGCTTCCAGGCCGGCCTCAAGGGGCTTACCGAGCAACGCACGCGATGGCGGCATTCACCCGACTTGCTCAGCGCACAGGAACTCGCGGGCGTATTGAACATTCCGGTGAACTGGCTGTACGTTCAGATCAGGCAGGGGCGCCTTTTGATCGATCGTCATCCTTCCGGCGCGCACCTGTTCTCCAACACGTCGCGCGTAGTTGAGGCTGTTCGAAAACTCCGCAATCACGAGCTCGATCATCTAGATATCCGAATCACTGAGCCTTACGAGGAGGGGCATTCACATGGATAGTCGAGTAGCATTGCAAGCTGCGTCGCACTGAGATGCACAACGCCGTCGCGGATCGGCGGCCAGGTGAAACGCCCCTGGTGCAACCACTTCGTTACCAACACCATGCCGCTGCCGTCCCACGCCAGAAGCTTCACTCTGTCCATCCACTGCGTTTCAAAAAGCATCACTCCGTTAGATGCCGGGAAGACGGACAACTCTATCATATTGATAGTCTTCAAAAATTTTCGGGCGTCGCTCGATCACTTTCGGCACTCCTATCCGAACCGCTTCGGTGTCGAGGACTTCGACTGGTACAAGCCATGGTGCTCCCTTCATGATCTGTGTGCCTGGCAGGACGCCCTTTTCAGCCAAGGTTCGCGCCGACCCAAGGCATATGCCGAGGCGCTCGGCGGCCTTGGCGAGGCTGATGAACTTCCCATCGCTTTTGCTAGGGTCATATTCCGGTAGCCCGAGCCGTTCACGCATGTCGCGCACTCGCACGGTCGTCCAGGTGTTCTCCGTCGCTGGTTCTGCACAGCATCCGATTGAGCGAGACGGCGAGTTCTCGATCCGGCCAATGCCCAGCCAGCTTGCGAAGTGCTTCGACCGCGGGAGGGACATTGTCTTTCGGATAGCGACCGGTTTAAACCCGGGCCACCCGTACGCGTTTCAAGTTCCCGCGCGACGTGCCTCTCCGAGCACAATGGCTCTTTGGCTCTAGCTGGTTTTCCTGATCCAGATCTGTTCGATCATTACGCCCATTCGGGTCGTCGACTTCTCACACCCCCTCACCAACCCAGGCTATTCAGTGCTGCATGAAATCATGCCGTCACGGCCTGCGTCGGATGTCGATAGTCCTCCTTCCGGATGAGCATGGCCCAAATCGCCCGAGCCATCTTGTTCGCCAAGGCGATCGCCACCAGCATGCGTGGCTTCCTGACGAGAATCTGCGCAAGCCATGAGCCTTTGGGGATCGACTTGCACCCCAGCCAGTTCAATCGCGACATAGCCCCCACGATAAGTAATTGGCGAATGTCCGCCTGTCCCTCTCTCGAAACGCGCCCAAGCCTTTCCTTTCCTCCGGAGGAATGTTGCCGCGGGACTAAGCCGAGCCAAGCTGCGAAGTCTCGACCACATTTGAAAGTTGTCATGTCGGGCGCGAAAGCCTCGATCGCCAGCGCGGTCAGCGGACCGACTCCTGGCATTGTTTGCAGCCGGCGCGCCGCTCCAGTCCGCGCCGCCAACTTCTTGAGTTGCTCTGTCTTGGCATTAATCCGCTCCGTCTTCTGGGTAATTTGATCAATGAGACTCCAGCATTCCTCCCGAACTAGTTCCGGCAGATCGACGTTCGGCTCCTTGAGGATTGCGGCAATGCGTTTAAGTTGTTCGATGCCTTGTGGGACGGTATGACCAAATTCGTAAACAGCAGCACGTAATGCGTTGACTAAATCAGTACGCTGACGAACAAGCCGCTGCCGACTCCGAAACAACATTGCTCTGGCCTGCTGCTCTTCCGATTTCGGCTCGACGAAGCGCATCTCTGGGCGCTGTGCAGCGATTACTATTGCTTCGGCATCAGCCGCGTCGTTTTTTTGGCGCTTCACGAAAGGCTTCACGTATTGCGGCGCGATCAGTCTAACTTCATGGCCGAGCTTAACCATCTCTCGTGCTCAATAGTGAGCGCTGCCGCAAGCTTCCATCACCACCATTGCCGTTAAGTGCTCCGCCGTGAACTTCCTGAACTGTGGCCGAGACAGCTTCTTTCGAAACTTGAGATGCCCAGTTGTTGATGCGCCGTGGAGCTGGAAGACATTCTTCGCCAGATCTACCCCAATCACCGTATCCATCAATTTGCCGTCCTATTCGCTGTGATCAAACAACACGTTTTTGGCACATATCGATGCCATCGAGGAGGGCGGCAACCATCCCGTCTCATCGGGTGGTCGGTGATGTGCAGGCCAGGCAAGGCATCGATTCCCTCTTGCGCCCTCCCTTCGGTCCGTCCCCATCGGCGCAGTTTCATCCTGATTGTCGCCGGCTTCCCACCCAGATTGTCGCGCTATACGTGCCGCAGCGCTGCGATGAAAGTCATGGTCTTCCAGTGACCGAAAGGCGCGGATGCTTGGAGCCGCTGTCCACTCGGTCCCCAACCGCGCAGTGGCGCCATATTGGTCTTGATCCAGGTCTCGTCGATAAAGAGTCGTCCGTGAAGAATGCGGATTGACTTGAGAAATAAGCAGAATTGGTCTTGATGTAGTATTCGATTTTGCAGGAAAGCGGGGTATTGGACCTCGCTTTCTTGCGTTTTAGATTTTGCTTTTGGGTGATTCGTGATTCCCTGACAGCGTCGTCGACATTGGGGAATGCGATGAGCAAGCCGCGGGATGATCGCCAGAAAGACCTGTTGCTTCCGGCGCTTGATCAGATCATCGACATGGGTCATCCGCTGGTGCGGTTGGCAGCGCTGATCGACTGGAACATCCTGAATGAGCGCTTCAGTTCGGTGTGCCAAGCAGGGTCGGGACAGCCGGGCTTGCCGAGGCGGCTAGTCGCCGGCCTGTTCATTTGAAGCACATGCACAACCTGTCAGATGAGGTGCTGTGCGCTCGCTGGATCGAGAACCCCTATTACCAATACTTCTGCGGCGAGCTGAGCTTCCGCCACCGTCTGCCGTTCGATCGATCGTCGATGACGCGCTGGCGGCAGCGGCTCGGCGAGGAGCAGCTCGTTGCGCTAATCCAGGAAAGTCTGTCGGTGGCGCACAAGACAGGCGCCCTCGGCCCGAAGGACCTGGAGCGCGTGGTGGTCGATACCACGGTGCAGCCCAAGGCGGTTGCGCATCCGACCGACGCGCGGCTCCTGCATCGAGCAATCATCAAGCTGGTCGGGCTCGCCAAGCGCAACCGTGTGCCGCTACGCCAGAGCTATCTGCGCCTGGCCAAGCGCGCCGCCATCATGACCGGCCGCTATACCCACGCCCACCAGTTCAAACGCGCCCGGCGGCAGCTCAAGTTCCTGCGGACACGGCTTGGCCGGATCATCCGCGACATCCGCCGCAAGATTGATGGCGATACGGTGCTGGAAGCTCGCTTCGGCCCGTTGCTCGGTTTAGCGCAGCAGGTGCGCAGCCAGGATCAGCATCAGCGCGGTCCGAAGGTCTATGCGTTACATGCTCCGGAGGTTGAGTGCATCGGCAAGGGTAAAGCCCGCGCGCCCTACGAGTTCGGCTGCAAGGTCAGCATCGCCACCCCTGTGACGTCTCCGAAGGGCGGCCAGTTCGTGGTCCATGCCAAGGCGCTGCATGGCAATCCCTTCGATGGGCACACGCTCGGTCCCGTAATCGCCGACATGGAGAAGCTCACCGGGGTGGAGGCTCGCGGTATCCACGTCGACAAAGGATATCGCGGTCACAACCACCCGCATCGGTTCAGGGTCTGGATCTCGGGTCAGGTCCGCCGCGTCACAGCTTCCATCCGTCGCGAGATGAAGCGTCGCGCGGCTGTCGAGCCCGTCATCGGCCACGTCAAGGCCGAGCACCGCATGGACAGAAATTATCTCAAGGGACGCCTCGGCGACCGCATCAACGCTGTTCTCGCCGCTGCCGGCTATAACTTCGGCCTGCTGCTGCGATGGCTCGCAGAGCTCTTGCGTGTCATCATCCGAGCCTTCTTCGAGACCCTCCCGGCTCGAAACACCGCTTGAGCCGGGCGCCGGCGCCAGTTCTTCACGAACGACTAAAGATCAGGCGTGAAGCGTCAATCTTGCCTTGATGGGCCTTCCAGCGTGTCCGCTTACGGGCGATGTCGGGGCGATCTTGTTCGACTGGCAGGATCGTTTTTTTTGAAGCTCAGCCCTTCGGCATGCACAAACGTCCACACCGCCCGCACATCGGTCTTGATCCCGCGCGCCGCCAGTTCCTGTGTCAGCTTCCGCAAAGTGAATGGTCCCGAGAGAACGCGCTTACGCAGCCAATCAGCATTGGCACCGGACAGAACCGGCTTCTTGTGACCGCCGATCTTGCCGGGCGAAACGCCCCCAGTCTCCCGTTTCAGATTCTTCCACTTCGTTACACAGGACGGGCTGATCTGAAGCGCCTCTGCAATCGAACGAACTGTCTCTCCTGCATCAGCTCGCGCCAGAGCCCGTTCACGAAGGTCTTCTGAATAGGGTCGCGTCATCCATGCTGGCCGCCGTTCTCCAGCACGGAGTTTGAATCAGAAATCGCTCCCGCTGGGAATCCCGATTCTGCGAAAAAACAACATGCTCTAGAGCCGTGGATACGACGCCGATCATCCCGCTCGAGGCGAAGAGACTGTTCGGCTCGATCCCTCGGGGCGATATCGACAATCAACCTTGTGAGCGGCGAGGTCATGGTGCCGCTCCCATGACATTGGCCGGTGTCCGGTCCGCGCCCCCTTCGCCGCAAAGGTGGGCACGCAGCGCGGCCACACATTGATCTGCGTTCTTGTTGTCACGTTTTTGACCGGGGACGATCGTGAGATCGGCAAGTTGATAGAACGGCGAGCGCTCGCTGATCAGCTGCGTGATCTTGTCCTTCCGGTCTTCGGTCTGCAACAGCGGGCGGGCGGTGTCACGACTAAGGCGTTTCCTGATCTCACCTTCGTCGGTATTGAGCCAGATCGAGACACCCTTCTCCGCGACGCGGTGCCGCGTCTCCTCACGCATGAACGCGCCGCCACCGGTGGCCAGCACCACCGGCCCCCGCTCGAGAAACTCTGCGATTGACCTCGCCTCGAGGTCCCTGAAATACTGCTCCCCTTTGGTTGCAAAAATCTCCGCAATCGGCATGCGAGCCGTCGTCTCGATTTTTTTATCGGTGTCGATGAAGGGCAGCCCCAGTCGACGCGCAAGAAACGGGCCGATGGTGGATTTGCCGGAACCGGGCATGCCGACGAGCACGATCGGCCGTCCGTCGAGGGCAGCGACAACTTCCTTTGCAGTCGGTGATCGCTCGGGCGTCGCGGTCTGTTGGGCAGATCGCAACCCGAGGGTTGCGCCGACGCCAGCTGTCCGCGCCCCTTCGATCGAAAAGTGGGGAATGTTTCTGACACCCTCCGGTATCGCAACTTCTTTGCAGACCTCGCGCACGCGCTGGGCGAGCTGCTCCATCTTACGGGGATCCGGTGCATCGCCTCTGCGCCGTCGCTGGAGTTCCTTGTACGTGTCGTGATTGGCAATTTTGGCCTTGTAGCTGCCCGGCGTATGGAACTCCGCCTCGAATCGGTAGCCATCCGGCGTGGCGAGCACAGTCTTCATGCCGACAAACGTCGGAGCGCTCATCCTGAACCAGTTGGTTGTGCTGATTTCGGCGTAGCCTTGCTCCTCAAACGCCAGAATGCCTTTCGTGAAGGCACGTGCAAAATCCTTGTCGGGCACTTCGAAGACATGGCGCACGGCGCTGCTGATCAGCAGTGAGGCGCCTTCGGGGGCATCATTCACCTCCATGAGTTGGTCTCTGAGGGAGCTTTCCGATCTTAACCGACGGTCGAGATGGGGCATCTTCACATCGATGCCCAACAGCTCAAGGTCCTTGGCAACCTGACGTGCTGCTACAGTGATCTCCTTCTCTTCGGCTGCGGCGCGCGCGACCTCGATTTGGGCGCGCTCTGAAGCCTGCTCGCGAGTTAGCGTCAACGTGATGGCAGAAGCCTCGGCAGGCTGTCGGCCAAAGCCAGGCAGAATCCCTTTCTCCGCAGCAAGATGAATAGAGGCCTCCATGATTGAAGCTGCCAATGTGGGATTGTCCTTCAGATCCTCCAGGGTCGTGTCGACATTGAACCGTCCGTGGTTGAGGGTCGCCGCCATGCTCTTGACATAGGGCACGGACTTCAGGCCTGGCGTCTGCTGCAGGAGCCCCTGGAGCCATTCGCTTTTCTTCATGAAGAGCTGGACACTCGTGTCGGACTTGAAGGCGTCCGTTCCGACCTTGATCCCGAGGCTCAGAAGATTGCTCGCGCTTTGCACGAGGTCATCGGCAATGTACCCATCCGGCCGCGGAGTGATGCGCGGAGGATAGTGGTCGAGCAAGGACTGGATGCGGTCGCGTGGGTGAGCGGCTGCCGGATAAGTCTCCGCCAGGCTTGGGAAAAGCTCCGCAAGCGCTGGGCTCACAGTCAGTTTAGTGTCGCTCACGCTTTCGGATGTTTCGGGCAGCATCTGCTCAGCTGTGCTCGCTGCCCACGCCTCGAGGTCGTTGACGAGCAACTCGGCAATTTCGTGGGCGACTGCATGGTCTGCAAGCTTGATCTCGGGCCTCGCTCTATCGAGCATGTGCTCGACATCCTGGGCGCTCACCTGCTCCTTGGTCAGCAATTGACGGATGTCGCGCTGAAGTTCGTGATGAAACCCCTCGTAAGTTCCAAAAACCGCGCGCTCAGCAAACCAACGCCGTGCTTGATGGGATTGCGCCAGAAAGCTCCGCTGCAGGCCGCTATAAATTTCCAACGCGTTCCGCGTCGCCGCGAGGATCTGGCTGGCACGACTGAATTGGTAATTGTTGCCCTCGATCGCCGGGGTATACGACTTCGGCGGCTTGAGCGAGCGAACTCCGCGAGCTTGTTCCTTCTCATCGAACTGGCGAACATGCTCATACAGCTGCGGCCGATCGCCGATGATAACGACGGTATCCCCGTCGAAGTCGCCGTCGAGCTTTTTCTGCTCGCCGGTCGGGACGGCGACCAACGACCCCGGAGCGAACACTTCGGTCGCCTGCAGGATACCCACACAGTCGACCGGCGTGTCTACGTTTGCACGGTCTTTGCGCTCGGTCCAGCTCGAATGGCACTTGACGTCTTCGGCCGACATCACCAGCCCGCGGTCCGCGTAGTTGGCCGGCCACATCCCATCCGGCACCACGATCAGAATGCCTTTGGCAAAGAAGCTCGGGTCGTCGGCCGCCAGCTCCTCCTGCGACTTCTGGGCGACACTGAAACTGTATTGCATGGCCACGCATCTATCGAGGAATGCCGCAGTCGGATCCCCGTCAGCTGCCGACCTGACTCGCTCGGCGGCGAGTGGGCGCAGGTTAGGCTTGTCATAGGGAGATCGCCCGATCAGCACGCCCCCCGTTCCCGTTAACGTCTCACTCTTGCACTTCGGCACATGGAGGTAATCATCACTGGACGGGACGGCAACGCCACCGGGAGCATCGATGTGGCCTGCCGTCACCATGCGAAACAGCTGCTCGCCTATCAGGCTTTCCCCTCCTCTGCTGTCCAGCCAGCTCTTGGCCTTTTCGCGAGCCTCGTCGGCCACCTGCTCACTGCGCGGATAATGTTGCAACGCCGAGGCAGGAACGGACGATCTCCTTCCCTCACCATAGGCCGGCATTCGATCGGGGCCTTCCTGGGGGCCGGCCCGGCGAATAGCGAGCATACGTTCGGCGAGCGAGGCCTTGATAAAGCCACAGCCATCATGCGGTCGCAAAGCAATCGGGCCTTCCGGTCCAGTCAATTTGAACGGATGCTCCTCGTTGGTAGGGCGGTCTGGCGTCAGCAACAGCTTGAAGGCGCCCTCCAGCGCGTAATCGTGAGGGCCCAGATCCTTGATTGCGGGTGGCGCCGCAAACCCCCTGCGCTGAGTATACCAATAGGCTTCCTTGAACGGGGCCCAGGCCCGCAACAGCTTCTCGAATGACGTCCCCGGCGCGGTTTCGGCATAGGGAATGGCGAGCAGTTTTCCCCCCGAAGACGGTGCTGCCGGTCCGCCTGGAGTATGGGCGGCGATTTCGAGCACGGTCGGTCTTGGTGCTTTCAACTTGCTGCCGCCGAACAGGTCCATGCGGTACGGCACCCCCTTGTAGGTGAGCGTGCGCGCCAGCATGAGGGCGCTCGGCTTTGCCGGCAGCTGGACGGCGACCACCTCGATCGCGCCTGAGGTCAGCCGATGAAAGATCGAGTATCGTGTCTCGGGCTCTGTGGCCAGTGGCCGTCCTTGCATGTCCACCACCGGCAACCGCATCAGACCCGCTTCGCCCTGTGGGGGCCTCGGCTCGTGATCCATGGCTCGCAATACCTCGTGGACATCGAATGTGGACGCAGGATATTTGTCCCGGATCGTTGCCGCGTTTTGCTCGACGAATGTGTCGAGCGCATCGACCGGGCTCTCCGCCTCGATCTGTGCGATCAGGTTCCAGCTCATGTTGGAAAGATCGCCCTGGATGAGGTCGCGCGTGCCGGCCAGGATCTCTTTGGTACCGTGCCGCAGCTCTTGCTGCCTCTTGCGCAAATCTGCCTTCTTGCCCTCGATAACCGGTCGCTTGAACATGTTCGCCAGGACTGCACGAGCCTTGAGCATCTGATAGATCGAGAGGGCAGGATTGCGACTCGCGCGCGGCCCACGGATGCGCTCTGCCGCGCTCGCATCGAAGTGTGCCTCGATCTTTTGCTCCACGATCGGTTGGACATCGTTCAGCAAGTGGAGAGCCACTCTGCGGTGCCAGCGCAGGTGCGGGCTGCGCGCCAGCGGCACCAGCGCGGCACAGAGATTGCCCATGGTTTCGAGGTTATTCTCAGCGGCAAAACCAGGGGCACGATGCAATTCGTTGAGCCGATCCAACCCGGTCGAGGCGAGCGAGCCAAGATCTTCGAATAGTCGAGCCTTCGCCAAGGCCTTGAAAATGGTGGCGATAGTCAGAACATCGCTCTGCTCCAGCCGATCATTGTCGTAGTGAAGGTGATGGGCCAGCTGATGTAAGCGATCCTTCAGCAGAGCGGTCTCTATGATCTCTCCCGCGTCTTCCCCTCTCGTGATACCTCGCCCCAGGGCATTGGCGATCATGTTGAACTCGGGCGTCGTGAAGGTACCGAAGCGTTGACCGCCCCGGCCTAGTCCGCGCGCGATGTCCACTACCGCCCGGTGACACGCCGGGTCGTCCGGCCACTTGCTGAAGCCATTTATCAGATGTGCCATTTGCTGCGGCGTGAAATCGGAGAGCGCGCGGCGACCGACCTCACCCGCGACCACGGCTGCGGAATGGCAAATGTCCTCGTCTTCCGGCCACTTGCTGAAACCGTTCACCAGGTTCGCCAGCTCCTGCTCATGAAAACGAGCGAGCCGGCGGCCGTCGTCACAGACCTCACGGGCGATTGCGAGGACGGCCCGGCCGGCATCGTCCTGGCCCGGCCACTTGCTGAAACCGTTCACCAGGTTCGCCAGCTGCTGCTCATGAAAACGAGCGAGCTGGCGGCCGTCGTCACAGACCTCACGGGCGATTGCGAGGACGGCCCGGCCGGCATCGTCCTGGCCCGGCCACTTGCTGAAACCGTTCACCAGGTTCGCCAGCTCCTGCTCATGAAAACGAGCGAGCTGGCGGCCGTCGTCACAGACCTCACGGGCGATTGCGAGGACGGCCCGGCCGGCATCGTCCTGGCCCGGCCACTTGCTGAAACCGTTCACCAGGTTCGCCAGCTGCTGCTCATTAAAACGAGCGAGCTGGCGGCCATCGTCACAGACCTCACGGGCGATTGCGAGGACGGCCCGGCCGGCATCGTCCTGGCCCGGCCACTTGCTGAAACCGTTCACCAGGTTCGCCAGGTCCTGCTCATGAAAACGAGCGAGCTGGCGGCCGTCGTCACAGACCTCACGGGCGATTGCGAGGACGGCCCGGCCGGCATCGTCCTGGCCCGGCCACTTGCTGAAACCGTTCACCAGGTACGCCAGGTCCTGCTCATTAAAACGAGCGAGCTGGCGGCCATCGTCACAGACCTCACGGGCGATTGCGAGGACGGCCCGGCCGGCATCGTCCTGGCCCGGCCACTTGCTGAAACCGTTCACCAGGTTCGCCAGGTCCTGCTCATGAAAACGAGCGAGCTGGCGACCGTCGTCACAGACCTCACGGGCGATTGCGAGGACGGCCCGGCCGGCATCGTCCTGGCCCAGCCACTTGCTGAAACCGTTCACCAGGTTCGCCAGCTCCTGCTCATGAAAACGAGCGAGCCGGCGGCCGTCGTCACAGACCTCACGGGCGATTGCGAGGACGGCCCGGCCGGCATCGTCCTGGCCCGGCCACTTGCTGAAACCGTTCACCAGGTTCGCCAGCTGCTGCTCATTAAAACGAGCGAGCTGGCGGCCGTCGTCACAGACCTCACGGGCGATTGCGAGGACGGCCCGGCCGGCATCGTCCTGGCCCGGCCACTTGCTGAAACCGTTCACCAGGTTCGCCAGGTCCTGCTCATTAAAACGAGCGAGCTGGCGGCCGTCGTCACAGACCTCACGGGCGATTGCGAGGACGGCCCGGCCGGCATCGTCCTGGCCCGGCCACTTGCTGAAACCGTTCACCAGGTTCGCCAGCTCCTGCTCATTAAAACGAGCGAGCCGGCGGCCGTCGTCACAGACCTCACGGGCGATTGCGAGGACGGCCCGGCCGGCATCGTCCTGGCCCGGCCACTTGCTGAAACCGTTCACCAGGTTCGCCAGGTCCTGCTCATGAAAACGAGCGAGCTGGCGGCCGCCGTCACAGACCTCGCGGGCGATTCTGATCGCCCCATTGCGGCATTCCGCCGCCCGGAGGTTCCGACCAAACGATAATGCGAAGAGCGAAAGCGCATTAGGGTCGACTTTCGTTATTAACGCATCTTCCAGCTGCGACAGCCGAGCTGCCAAGGCCCTGCAAGCTTCCACACCTGCACGACCACCGGCCTCTCGGCTCACCACGTTGCATGTTGTGGCGTACCCCCATGATCGCCCGGCGCGGATGTTTTCCTCCAGGCGCGAAACGAATTCAGTCTTGAAATCAACGGCGGCCTTTTCCAGAAACCTTTCATGGTCCTCCCGGTCCGCCTTTCGCAGCCTCTTGTCATGCTGCACCACTGCAGTTGAGAACGCACGGATGTCGCGAACGTGATCAAGGTCCCTCAGAGCTGCATTAAGTTCATCCGCACGTCTATAAGGACGCGCCAAGCTTGCAGCCCGGACGCTCTCGGCGCCTATATCTTCGATACGCTGCATTTTTGGTCCAGCACCCAGGTCAGGCACGGATTGCCTATGTCGAGAGAGCGCATCTGTCTGCGAGCTGGTAGCGGCTTGATCGCCTCGCCAGTGGTCGCCGCTTGAACGCCAGCTTGCTCCCCCAGGTACTCCGTCAAGATAGGATCCATACGGTCGTTCGGAGCTCGCACCTTGGACCCTCTGCGCGGCGACATCGTCAATGCGCTGCCTTCCTGGTCCGCCACTTCGGTCAGAGATGGATTGGCCATGCGGCGCCAGCCCGCCGGCGCGATCGGCGCGCCGACGGTCGCCATCCGAAGACGACGGGGCAACTTCCAGATTGGCTGCGCCACGATAAGTTCGATGGGCTCGCTCCGAGCTTCCAGGCTGAATTGGCTGCGCAGCGACACCGCCGATGCGCGAGCTTCCTGGCCTGTCACCCCGCTCGGAGGCGGATGGTGTATCTGGCGGGAGCCCACCTCTCTGCGAGCGCTCAGCCGTTCGGTCGGCACGCCACTGATTGCCATCAGAGTGCGCCAGGCGTGTTTCCTGATTTGCTGCGCCATTATAGGTACGATCGCTTCGTTCCGCACCTTCACGCTCGATTGGCTGCGCAGGCGCGTCGGCGACGCGCCATCTTCCTGGTCTGCTACCTCGCTCAGACACGGACGGCGTATCCGGCGGGCGTCTACCCACGTGCGAGCTTTGAGCCTCTCTATCGTCGCGCCAGAACTCTTCGCCACGCGGATGCGAGGCGCCCGCGTTTCGACCTGGTCTCCCACTGTAAATTCCATAAGGTCGCTGCGGGCCTGGGCCTAGGACACTCTGCGTGGGCACATCGTGGACGTGTCCCACTTCTGGTCCGTCTCCGCCGTGCGATGGGAGAGAGCGTCCTAGCGAGCCTTCCGCCTCTGGATCGTCGCGACGCACTTCCTTATCAGATCGCGACGAGCCGGATCCCGGCAAGGAGCCGAAACGACGACGGCTCCCACCGATTACGCCATGCAGCGCAGCCCCAAAGAGTCGATGTGCGCTGGCGGGAGGAGCGGCAAATCGGCCTGCACCGCTGGCGCGCTGCGCGCTGCGCGAGTATGAAGCATCTGAATCCTGAGGCTCAGAGCGCGTCTGCTCCACAACGGAACTGAATGATCGGCCCTCTTCGCCGGGGGCACAAGCCGATCTAGCGCTAGAACCGTCAGCGCCTTGACCTTCATCGGCACCAAATTCCGAAATGGGCGATGTGCCGCGCTCGTCAATGCGCCTCATAATCCTTCTCCAATGTAGCAGAAACTGTGCAGGCTGCCCTCACGAGCGCGATAGCCACGTGCCGGCTCGACCACTTGTCCTCGTCTTGGCTGACAGAGCTGGCTGAATGGGCGCCGGATTAGCAACGGCTGAGCGCATGATTTCGTCAATTGGATGACCCTTAGTGTCCGACCGAAAAATAAGTATGATGGTGGATGGCTTTCAACTGGCGGATAGGCTGATCGCGGCGAGAAGTTCGCGATATTCCAGCTATCAGCGGGAGCGTTCCCCGCTTGATCCCCTTCATGCCAAAACGGCTTCGGCAAATCTCGCACCCAGGTTGAGTCCGACGACGCCAGGCCCACAAATTGTGATGAGGGCCCCGGTCGATCCGCCGCAACCGCCCCTTGCCCACTGCTCAGACGTATTTGAAGTTGCTGCCGATCGGCGACGACGTTGTCAAGGGAAAGCGCGCCTTGCGATTGGCGCTGCGCTAGGCGGTGTAGACTCTAAGGATTCCCTTTTAGGAGGAAATCAGATTCAAGGCTGCTTTTGGGAGGCAGTCTTGGGTGTGATGGATCGTCTGGTGTTGAGCGATGCGGCTTGGGAGCGGATGGCGCCGCTGATCATAGGCCGGCCTGACCAGAAGGGCTCGACCGGGCGCGACAATCGGATGTTCGTGGAAGGTGTGCTGTGGATCGTTCGCACGGGCTCTCCCTGGCGTGATCTTCCGGAAGCGTTCGGGGATTGGAACAGCGCGTTCCGGCGCTTCAGCCGATGGAGTGCCAAAGGCGTCTGGTGGCGGATCTTCGAGGCAATGTCCGACGATCCGGACTTCGAATATCTGATTGTCGATTCCACCATTGTTCGAGCCCATCAGCATGCTGCCGGGGCCAAAAAAGGGGGTCTGAAGATCAAGCGCTTGGCCGTTCGCGCGGCGGCCTGAGCACCAAGATACATATGGCCGTTCGCGGCTTGGGATGTCCGGTACGGTTCACGATCACCGCAGGCCAGAAGGGCGATGCACCGCAAGCCGCCACATTGATCGAGGGATTGCCTGCCGAGGTTTTCATGGCCGATACGGCCTATGACGCCGATCACCTGCGCCAGGACATTGCAGCCAAGGGCGAGCTCGCCGTCATCCCCAACAACCCGTCACGCGCGCTCAAGTATCCGCTCGACAAGCATCTCTATGCCCAGCGCCATCTCGTCGAATGCTGCTTCTCAAAGCTCAAGCAATTCCGCCGCGTCGCAACCCGCTTCGAAAAGACCGCCCGAAATTACCTTGCCGTCATCACCATCGCAGCCATCGTCCTATGGCTGCGATAACTGTCCACACCGCCTAGTGGCTCTGCACAGTGATTTTGACGGGTTGCGTCTGGCGGTCAGAGTAGCTCCGGCAGGTGTTTTGGATCAACGAGGACCTCGATACTGCGAGGGGTCCTTGGCTGCCGTCTGATGAGGCCCTCCCGTTCCAGCGTCAGCACCATCTGGTGAACCGAGGGCGGGCTAACGCGGAAGTATTCCCGCATGTCGGTTTCGGCCGGGGGTCTGCGGTGCAGGCGCGTGTAGAGGTGGATGAAGGCCAGGTACTGCCCCTGTGTGGGCGTGAAGGGTTTTGCCGAAGGACTCACGCCGGCCATCCGATTCAGTTGTTGGTGCGTGCCTCGAACACGGAGGCATGCCATGAATGTACGCTATCGGGTCGACCTCAGCCAAATCGAGCGCACGGAACTCAAGGCGCTGCTCAGCGGCGGCAAGCATGCGTCCCGTAAGCTCAAGCGCGCGCAGATTTTGCTGGCTGCCGACACCGGCGGCAGCGATGAGGAGATCGCGCGGAGCGTCGGCGTGGGCGGCTCGACCGTGTACCGGACCAAGCGCCGCTTCGTGGAAGGCAATCTGGAGCGGGCGCTGAGCGATGAGCCGCGGCCCGGAGCGGAGCGCAAACTCACGGTCAAGGAAGAAGCCTTGTTGGTGGCGACGGCCTACGCCAGTCCGCCAGAAGGCCGGGCCCGCTGGACGCTTGAGCTGCTGGCAGGTGCGATGGTCAAGCTCACCGAACACAAGAGCCTGTCGCATGAGACGGTTCGGCGGCGCCTGGCCGAAAATGGCCTCAAGCCCTGGCGCAGGGACATGTGGTGCATTCCGCAGATCGACGGCGAATACGTCGCCCGTATGGAGGACGTGCTCGACCTCTACGCCGAGGCGCCAGATCCCAAGCGGCCGGTGGTGTGCTTCGACGAAAGCCCGGTGCAGCTCATCGGCGAGGCGCGTCAACCGATTCCGGCCGAGCCCGGCCAGCTCGAACGTTACGATTACGAGTACCGTCGCAACGGCACGGTCAATCTCTTCGTATTCCTCGACGTGCATCGTCCCTGGCGCAAGGTCAAAGTCACTGAGCGGCGCGCGGCTGAAGACTATGCCTCCTGCATGCGCGACCTCGTCGACATCCATTATCCCGACGCCGAGATCATCCGGGTCGTCCAGGATAATTTATCGACCCACTCCGCCGGCGCCCTGTATCAGGCCTTCCCGCCCGCCGAAGCCAGGCGGATTTTGCGACGGCTCGAGTTCCACTACACGCCCAAGCACGCAAGCTGGCTCAACATGGTCGAGATCGAGATCGGCGTCCTGCGGGGCCAGTGCCTCAATCGCAGAATCGACGCCCCCAAGCGGTTGCGCCGCGAAATCGCCGCTTGGGAACGGAAGCGAAATGCCGCCCGCTCTCGCATCAAATGGATGTTCACAACAGACAAGGCCCGCACCAAAATGGGCCGCGCCTATCCCGCGCCTTCCAAAGAGTCATAATCACTGTGCAGAGCCACTAGCCGGCGCCGTCGGGTCCGCTTTGAGGGGCGAATGTCACGGTCATGGTCTCTCCAACCCATTCTCGCCGCAAGGGCCGACAGTATCGTATCATCTTCAGCTTATATCACGTCCCTCCTGCATGGCCGGTTCACGACGCGGACGTCTGAAACTCGACCATACGATGGGGCGATTCCACACGCAGGGTGGGGGCCTGGCGAGCTTTATCATGGACGAAGCCCCCGCGCACCTGCTGTTATCCGGCACGCAGATTGCTGGGTGAGGAGCAAGGAGCCGCCGCGAGAAAAGCGGCCGTGCGGACCATCTTCCGAGTCCCAATGAGGCTTTTCCGATTGATTCTATTCGACCTGGCTTTGATGCTGCTTGCACCTGAAGTCGCAGAAGCCATGAATGCAGGCCTCGGCGCACACCTGACATCGGCCACCAGCGCCATGGCGCCGTTCGAGCGGATCGCCGGCCATGAGGCGGTGTCAAGCTCTGGGGATAGCCGACGCGTCCACAGCCAAACGACGCAAGGCGCGCGAGTCCAGCCGGCGGACGAACTGAGTCCGGCCAAGCTGGCTGAGGATTCCGCGATATTGGACGCCCGCCTTGCATGTGTGATCGGTAAGCGCTTGCGGCAGCGTTCGATTGGGACGATTCTCGATGACAGGGAGATGCTCAGGATGCCAGCCGTCGTAACGCCGTCGATCTGCAATGCTGCCGCGGCACCTTTTGGCCTCCTCGGGGCGGAACCGCCGCGCTGGAGCAAAACA
This sequence comes from Bradyrhizobium sp. USDA 4502, assembly GCF_054063355.1. Taxonomy (NCBI): domain Bacteria; kingdom Pseudomonadati; phylum Pseudomonadota; class Alphaproteobacteria; order Hyphomicrobiales; family Nitrobacteraceae; genus Bradyrhizobium; species Bradyrhizobium sp. USDA 4502. The sequence continues at coordinate 9,167,477 of NZ_JBSSGF010000001.1, read as the reverse complement.
GACTCGATTGTCGGCGGCATGGTGTTCATCGCCTTTGCAATCATTCTCGTCGTGATTTGATGAAAAGATGCAGCATAGGCGCGCGCACGTGAGAGAAGCAAAATCGGGCTATATAGAAGTCGCCTTCAACGGCACCCCCGCAAGCATCCCTTTGGATGCGCAATTCAGCGTGCCGGCCAAGGGCGTCACGGCGATTTTCGGTCCGCCAGGGTGCGGCAAGACCACTCTCGCGCGCTGCATTGCCGGCGTGCAGCGTATGCCGACTGGATTTTGCGGTGTCAATGGTGAAATCTGGCAGGACGAAACGACGTTTCGGCCGCCTCATCTGCGTCCGATCGCATATGTATTCCAGCGACCAATTCTTTTCTCTCATTTGTCCGTCAAGCGCACCCTTCTGTACAATGCGCCAAAATCGAAAGCGTCACTGATTGACCTTGATGGCGTCATCGAGTTGCTCGACCTGGCGCCGCTGCTTGACCGTGCGCCTTCACATCTTTCTGGTGCCGAGCGACAGCGACTTGCGCTGGGCAGCGCGCTGTTGTCCCAACCTCGGCTACTTCTGCTGGACGACCCGCTCATTGTGCTCGACCGACCCGCCAAGCATGAAGTTCTGCCCTTTATCGAGCGCATGCGTGAAGAGCTCACGTTGCCTATGATCTATATCTGCCACGACATGGCTGACGTCGAGCGCTTTGCCGACCATCTCGTCACGATGAAAGATGGCATTGTGACCGCGGCCGGGCCGCTGCATGCCGTCCAGAGCGATCCAGCGCTTGCTGCTCGAGGCGAATCGGCTGTCTGCGTCGATACCGTAATCGGCGGCTATGACGGGCGCTATGGGCTGATCATCCTGCGCCTCAAAGGTGCGCGTCTGTTGATACCTGGGCCACCGCTCAGACCAGGCGCGCAGCTAAGGCTGCGCATCGCGGCCGGTGATGTCAGCATTAGGCGCGAACCACCGCGCGCAAGCTCGATCCTCAATGTTTTTCCGGCACGGATCAAAGCCTCTCTGCCGTTCGACGAAGCTGAGGTCACGTTGGTCCTGGCGCTCGAAACCGGCCGTGCGGGCGTTCCCCTTTTGGCGCGCATCACTCGCCGCTCGTTTGATGAGCTGGGGCTCAGTAACGGAATGAACGTATTCGCCGAGGTCGCGCGAGCCTTGCCGGTCTCACCCCCCGAGCGGCTGCTCATAACGCCTGCGACACCAGTAGGAGATATTCCACAGAAAAGCGCTAACACGCGAAACGAACAGAAATAGGATCACGGCCATGATCGATAACCTTGATGACGTCGATCCGACAGCTGTGGCGGCGGTTCTCTACCAGCCAGAAGATGACGCCGACGAGCTCCTTGCCGATTTCGTCCAGGATCTCGCGCGGCATGACGTACGCGTCGGCGGCATCGTCCATCGACCCTTCAGGAATGCAAACGGCACGGACGTAATGCTCGCAATCGACGTTGCCACAGGGCGAGATATCTCGATTTCCCAGCTACTCGGCAGCGGGGCGGCGTCCTGTAAACTCGATACAAACGGATTGGCCGAGGCCGCAGTTGTCGTTTCCCAGGCGCTTCGCGACAAAGTCGATCTCCTCGTGATCAGCAAATTCGCAAAACAGGAAGCGGTTGGCTGCGGCCTGCGCGCTGAATTTGTTGATGCGATCACTCGGGGTACGCCGCTCCTGACAGCTGTTCCAAGAAAATGTCTTGCCGACTGGAGAGCTTTTACCGGTGATGTTGGCACGCTGCTACTTTGCGATCGTCAAGCCGTAGAGGAATGGTGGCGCGTTGTCTCCACGCGCCCGGGGCGACGCCGCGCCTTCAGCCCTAGCTGGAGCTATTTGGGGACGATGATACCGGACAGCTTGATGACGGCTGCGAGAATATCGCCGGCGTCGATTCCGGAATCGCCGATGAGGCTCCTTCGCCGCCCACGAAAACAGCCTTAGCATCAGCAGCCGTTTCACACTGTAAGCTGCTCTGCGAGGACGCCGTGAGTCCATTTTCGGTCGGCAAGTAGCCGTTTTCGAACAGCGGTTCAATCGCTGGTCGCGAAATTCGGTTGCTAACTTGGACTGCGGCAGCCCAATCGTCACGTACGCACCCGTCCATGACCTTTCAAACGATCGAGCATCGCATCCAGACAGCATGATTGGAGGTGGGATGTGAGGGCCGTCAGACCCAAGCCGCTGGTGATCTTAGTCGCGACAATCCGATCTTGACAACGGATGGCATATAGCTTGCTTCAGCAATGACGACACCACTTACGCAAAGCACACTTGTGAGGTCAGCATGCTCGGAATTGGAAGTCAGTTGCCGCCGTTCGAAATCACAGGCGTGAAGCCCGGCTTTCAGGCGCAGGAAGAAGAAGGACACAGCGCGTTCGAGACGCTGACCGAAACGAGCTTCCCAGAAAAATGGAAGATCATCTTTTTCTACCCCAAAGATTTTACGTTCGTCTGTCCGACCGAGATTGCTGAGTTCGGCCGGCTATCCAAGGAATTCACCGATCGCGACGCTGTGGTACTGGGCGGCTCGACTGATAATGAGTTCTGCAAGCTCGCCTGGCGGCGCTCGCATGCAGACCTGCACAACTTGCCGATTTGGCAGTTTGCCGACACAAAAGGAACCTTAGTCGACGGCCTCGGCGTACGTTCACCTGAGGGCGTTGCCTATCGCTACACCTTTATCGTCGACCCCGGCAACATAATCCAACACGTCTATGCGACAAATCTGAACGTCGGGCGTAGCCCCAAGGACACGCTCCGCGTTCTGGACGCGCTGCAGACCGACGAACTCTGTCCCTGCAACCGCGAAGTCGGCGGCGAAACGCTGAAGGTTGCGTGAGGCAGCATGTCGTCGATTGAGCAGTTGAATGAGACTATTCCCGATTTCGCCAAGGACGTCAGGCTTAACCTGGCGTCCTTGCTGGCCGATGATACGCTGTCGCCGCAGCGACAATACGGCCTGCTGCTGGCGAGCGCGATTGCCACTCGCAATGCAGACTTGATTGCCGCGATCGAAGCGGCAGCAGCTGCCGTGATGACGCCCGCGGCGATCGCCGCAGCGAAATCCGCAGCCTCTGTGATGGCGATGAACAATGTCTACTACCGATTCGTTCACCTCGCGTCCAACCCGGAATACAAGACCATGCCGCCACGATTGCGCATGAACGTGATCGGCAATCCTGGCGTGGATAAATCCGATTTTGAGCTGTGGTCGCTGGCGGTCTCGGCCATAAATGGCTGCGGTGCCTGCATCGACGCTCATGAGAAGACGCTGCGGACTGAGGGCGTCAGTTCCGGAGTGATCCAGGCTGCCGTGCGCTTTGCTGCGATTGTGCAATCAGTGGCGGTTGCGATCGAGGCCGCCGGGCGCGCCCCGTCCAAGCCGACGGGCTGATTCCTTTGTGCGGTCGGATCGACACCGCTTACGGCGCCACTCCATTGCGGCACGACCAATCCTCGGCATTCAAGCGAGCATGATATCCTCAATCTGAGTCTTGCGGGCATCTCCTCGGTTGCCTCGTTTGAATTTCATCTTAAGTGCAGACGAGCCAGAATGCGCCACAAAGGCGGCGAGATCCTCCTTGTGATGGCGATCTCACCGCCGCCTTTCGCTGCACTCTCAGCCAAACTTGAACAGCACGCCGTACCCGCCGCGCGGATGGCTCCATTTGATGTCGCCGGAGGGTTCAGCGATGACGCGGCAGGTGCCGCACTCGATGCAGCCGTCGACGGCTATCTCGACTTGGCCGTTGTCGTTAAGTTCGTAGCATCGCGCAGGGCAGGCTTTCAAAAGCGCAAGTAGCTGCGGCGACGGCGTGGTGTGCGGGCGCACGGTGACGTGAGGGCGACCGACATCGACAAGATAGCGGTTGTAGTACAGCTTGTCTTCGACGCGCACTGAGGGCTCGACATTCATTCTTTGGCCTTCCATTGTTCGATTTCACACTGTTGCCGGTCAGCGCCAGGCCCTGGCAAAACGGCACGCATCCCCGAACAGACCTGTCCATGACCGCGCCTTGACGAAGGATTTCAGGGTCACCTTCTCCTTCTCAACCTTCGGCGTACCGTCGACGCGTACAAAGTTCTGAAGCGCCTTGGAGATAAGCTGCGGATAGGTAAGAAAGAAGTTTTGCGAATGGGTGTGCATCAGCGTCGGCATGTCTTTGTACTTCTTGAGGTCTTTGATGACGAAGGACTCGTCCAGCATCTTCTTGTAGAGCAACAGATTTTTTGCGGTCATCGGCTCGCGGCGCGATTTGACCTGGGCGATCGCTTCGGCCGCAATGCGGCCTGAGGTCATCGCAAGATTGGAGCCTTCGCGATGAATGGCATTGTTGAGCTGTGCCGCATCCCCCACCACCACCCAACCCTCACCGTAGAGCTGCGGGATTGCTTTGTACCCGCCTTCAGGAATGAGATGTGCCGCATATTCCTTGACTTCGGAACCTGCGATCAGCGGCGCCACGGAGGGATGCTGCTTGAAATGATCGAGCATGCCGTAGGGTGTCTGGCCGGTGCGCTGGAAATCGGCGACGAGGCAGCCGATGCCGAGCGAGATGCACTCCTTGTTGGCATAGATGAAACCCATTCCGGTCATGCCGCGGGAAATGGTACCGGCAGCCTCGATCACGACGCCTTCGTCGCCCTTAAGATTGAAACGCGCCTCGATCGTCTCGCGAGGCAAAAAGTGCATTTCCTTCACAGCGAGCGCGACATTATCGGGTGTCGGCCGCGCGCGCAGGCCCGCCCGCGTGCCGAGGAGACCATTGACCCCCTCGGCCAGCACGACGACGTCGGCGTGTATTTCGCCGTCGCGGCGATCCGTACGAACTCCGACGATCCTCTCATGGTCGTCCCGTACGAGCTCCGTGACTGTCGTCTCGCACAGCACGGTCGCGCCGGCCTCCCGCACCTTCGAGGAGAACCATTTGTCAAACTGCGCGCGTATGATCGTGTATCGGTTCGGCCGCTCCTCGTTGAAGTCATCCGATCGGTAGTGCACGCCGACATGGGAGCGATCGTCCATAATCCAGAACCGCTGTTCGACCAGATGGCGTTCGAGCGGCGCCTCCTCGCGAAACTCGGGTATCAGCTTTTCCATCATGTCGGCATAGAGGATTGCGCCCTGCACATTCTTCGATCCGGAATATTCGCCGCGCTCGAGCTGCAGCACCTTCATGCCGTGCTTGGCCATGGTCAACGCCGCTGCGTTGCCGGCCATACCGGCTCCGACAACGATCGCATCGAACCTCTCTTCAATCATCACATCATCTCCTCTAGACCGCGAGCCGGGCGCGCGAATTCGGCAAGAGCCTGGCGCGAAATGCGGCCGTCAGCGACGGGAGCAACTGCATGGCATCACTGACGATCGCGACATGAGCGAAATCGAAGATCGGTGCGTCCTTGTCGGTATTGATCGCGACGATCAGGTCCGCCCCCTCCACGCCGACCCTGTGCTGAATTGCGCCGGAAATGCCGGCGGCAATGTAGAGCTTTGGCCGGATGGTCTTGCCGGTCTGGCCGATCTGCCGGTCAGACGTCACCCATCCTTTTTGCACTAGAGGACGCGAGCAACCGTACTCGGCGCCAAGAAGAGTTGCTAGCTCTCGCACCAGCCGAAAGTTCTCGGGCGATCCCAGTCCCAAGCCGCCGGCGACGACGACATCTGCATAAGCCAGATTTGACGTTTCGGAATCGCGATCGGGAATGAACGTGAGCACTTTCGTGACGATATCGTCTTCGACAAGACCGAGCGGATGGATGATGATGCGAGCGGCGTCGCGGACGACACGCTCCGGCATCGGCATGACGCGCGGCCGGACGGTTGCCATCTGCGGACGGTAGTTCAAGGTATAAATCGTGCACAGCAACGAGCCGCCAAAGGTCGGACGCGTCGCTGCAAGCGACCCATCTGCGTCGACATCGAGCGCGGTGCAGTCGGCGGTGAGCCCCGTCGACAAGGTGGTCGCCACCGAACCTGCAAGATCGCGACCGAGTGTCGTCGCGCCCAACAGCAGGATTTCAGGCTTGTAGGTGTTGACGAGTTCGGTTAGCGCTTTGGTATAGGATTCATTTCGGTAATCCGACAAAACATTATCGCTCACGAGATAGGCCAGATCGGCGCCATAGCAAAACGATTCAAGTGCGGCGTTACGCGTCGGCTGCCCCTCCGGACCAATAACGACCGCGGCGAGGTTCACCTTCAGCCTGTCGGCAAGTCTGCGCCCCGCCCCCATCAGTTCCCAGGAGACGGGATGCACTTGGCCGCGCTCCTGCTCGACAAAAACCCAGACATGCTTGTAGGCCTTAAAGTGCTCCGGCAGTTCCTTTTTGGCCGCGGCGCGGCCGGCCGCCGGCGGCGCAGCCGTTTTGGTGACATTGCTCATGTTTTAAATTCCCCTCAATAGTGCGCGCGCCCGCGCCACAGGATTGGTTTCCAGTTCGGTTGGCTGAAGATCAGTTTTGCTCAGCAGATGGCCGGCTGCACGGTGGTTCCGCCTGCTCGGTGCGGCCCGACCGCGCAACGAGAGGCGTCGCTCGGGGCGAACGCACGGAGCGGGCCAGATTCCGAGAGGGCCTGGAGACAGGCTTCCTGTGGGCTCCGTTCGACAAGCGCCAGCGAGGCGGCCAGGCCGCTGCGATCACCCTGGTTGACCCTGTCCATGCTTGAGTACGCGGGCCCACTTGCTTCGCAAGAGCTGCACCTCGCTTTCGGTCCAGCGCTCCACATCGGCAGTAACGACCCAGGTGATCTTGCCCCCGCGCTATCGTGCGATGAGTGCTTGGCCGCCAGCGCTGGTGACTCGCGTGGGCCACCGTTGTCCACTCTTTTTGCCGCATGTTGCTATCGGCCGTGGGGTAGATGTAGATCTGCGCACAAGCGGGCACCCGCCTGATGCTGACGAAGATGTGCATACGCTCCCCAATTGAAGCGTGGACGGGCGGCTTACCCGTTGGCCGCCCTCGCGGGCTCCATAGTGGCTTTAATCGCATCAAAAGCCATCTCGCTTGGCACTGCGTGAGCGTGAGCCACGTAATGTTGCCGTACAACTCGGTAGGCAGTAGACGTAACGTGAAAGGTCTTCCTTCAGATCTCATTTCGGACGGCTACCATTTATTGCATCGATGACTGGATCGATACGACAACAGCAAGTGTCGTACCAGTTGCAAGAACCAAGTAAATCGGGCGAAATCAACGGCTTATGAGGCACTTGGAACGACTGCCAATCCCAGGACACGATCCGTTCGGACAAGGGTCGGGAATACGACAGCGTCGCGCGAGTCCTGGCGGAGAGAGTTGATGGAAGGAGACGAAGCCTGCACGAGGAGCCGTCAGCGTAAGATCATTTCAGCTCGCTCAATGGGACAAAGGCCGTCGGCTTGCCACGGTCTGCGACGGCATCCTTCAAGACCTTGAACACCCGCTGCTCGATTGGCGACGATGCCACGAAGTCGGCATAGGCCTGCTCCAGCATCGCTTTGCAACGAGCTCTGATGTCCGGCTCTGCGACACCAGCGAATTGCTCATTGGCAAAGTATTGTCCCATGCGCTTTAGGATGTGAAGGCGCGCGACATCGACGATCATAGGGTCGTAATCGACGCCCAGCAGTGAAAAAAACTCTTCCGCCGACGAAGCCTTGCTGAGCCGATCCAGGATACCGGCTGCTGGGTGCGAGTTACTCATCGAAAAATCTCCTTTGAATCAGCGGGTGAACGGTCGGCGAAAACGCGGCAGAGCCTGGTCATCGTAGTGCATGCCCCTCGCGCAACATGCGGAGGCAAGCCAGTGTTGCCGCCGATCAACGATTCCGTCCTCGCGCGCTTGGTCTTGAGTGTATCCTAGACGTTGCTGGGCGGGGCTGGTCACGCCGGGTGGGTCGCCAAGCATCCGCACACATCGCGCCAGATCGCCATCACGGTTTCGCGCTCGACCGGTAGCTTGTGCTCGACGGCATGTTGGCGTGCTTGCGACAGGATCTGTCTGGCCTGATCGGTGCTGGCGACGAGCTGTAATTCTTTGAGCAACGCGGTGATCGCCGACAGCCCGGAATGCTTGCCGATCACAAAACGGTTGCGGCGCCCAAGCAGAACCGGATCAAGCGCCTGGTAGGTGCGTTGATCCTTCAAAAGGCCATCCACATGAATGCCCGATTCATGCGTAAACACATGCTCTCCGACGATGGCCTTGTTCAGGGGAATCGCACGTGCGGCTGCGGCTGCAACCACCGCAGCGACGTTCTCGAGCTCCGACAGTATGATGCCAGTCTCGCGGCTATAGAGCTGCTTGAGCGCGACCGCGACCTCCTCGAGCGGTGCATTTCCGGCCCGCTCGCCGAGGCCGATAACGGTTACCGAGGCGTGGCTTGCGCCGGCCTTGATGGCGGAGAGCGTATTGGCGGTTGCGAGACCAAGATCATCGTGACCATGAAACTCGAGTTCGAGATCCGTGGTCGCACGCAAATTTCCAACCAGCGCGAAGGTTGTGTCCGGGTCGAGCACACTGAGCGTATCGGCAATGCGAAATCTACGCGCTCCCGCCGCTTTTGCCGCTGCTACCAGTCTGATGAGGAAATCGATGTCGGCGCGGGAGGAGTCCTCGCCGCCGACAGCGACCTCAAGTCCCTGCTCACGGGCATAACCTACTACTCGCTTCACTTGTTCCAGCGCCAGCTCGCGACGTCCGCCAAGCTTGGCCGCGATCTGCACATCGGAACTTGGGATCGATATATTGACCATGGACACCTTCGCTTCGATCGCGGCATCGATGTCCGCTTGCCGCATCCGGCACCAGCCTATGGTGGTCAGCGGAAGCTCCGCTTCGACGATTGTGCGGATAGCGGCGATCTCCTCGTTGCCCATCGCGGGCGTTCCCGCCTCGATCTCCGTCACACCCGCGCGCGCCAAAGCCTGCGCGATCGCCAGCTTTTCCTCGGTGGTGAACGCAACACCAGGCGCCTGCTCGCCGTCGCGTAATGTCGTGTCGTTGAGCACGGTTGGCCGGACGTGCGCCTGCTCGGACCAAGGCGGTTTGGCGGTGGTGGTGGCGGCCATCACGAAAGGGCTCCTCATTGTTTTCGACCTAGAGCGCTTCAGCAACCCGCATGCCAGCCCGCCATCGTTGACAACCCGTTGAAAATGATACGCTCTTCTCCTCGGCTGACCTTCGCAATTGGATTGTCGCAAACGCGACAGGTTCACGAAGCGGACGCCTCACCTTGCCTCTTGCCTCGCTGAACTCGAATGTTGACGCGATTGCACTACGGGATGCGGAAAACGTTGCGAATCCCCTCTGGCTCGGCATCGCCTTGGACCTCATAGTTGCGTCCGCATCGAATGGCGTTAGCCTCGCTCTTCAGCTCCTGCGAAGTTCGCCAAAGCCCGCGATGCGTTATCAGATGACCGGGAGATCGAGGAACCTTGTGGCAACTCAAATAGGCCAGTCGCCACTGACTTCCGGGCGAGCTGCCTGCAACAGAAGGTCGCGCCGGCGCTCGGCCATCCGACTCTCGCCGCTTTCTTCGCCGAAGCAGAGATTGAAGTCGTTACATTGTGTGCACACGGGCGTGGTGCACATGACGAGGCCTTCATCCTCGCATAGCGAGCGGTAGAAGAAGCGCTTCCAGCGCATATTGTTGATATTGCGCGCGGCGAGGGGCGCGAAGTGGCGGCTTAGTAGTCGCGAGAGTTCGCCACGATTGCGCAATCCGAGATCTTCCCACAGGTGATCTGGCTCTATGGAGCGGCGGGCGATCATCGCGGCCAGCCAGCCGCCGATATGCCCTTCCGTCGAGCGTTGCTTGAGTAAGAGATCGCGCACCATCGAGATTTCGTCATTTTCATCGCACTTAGACGCCAGGAGCTGCTCCGAGATCTTGACCTCAACCGACGGAAAATAGAGCCCCAGCAGGGCCGCCAGCTCGTGGCCGGACAGACCGGCCTTCTCGGGAAGCGCACCACCATCCATCGAGGCGGCCGCCAGGATCGACGCCAGGACATGGCAATCGAAATTGCTGTCGGTGACAATGTCGGCATCTTCAGGAGGCACGCCAATAAGCGCTCGGTAGGTTTCAATTCCTCGCTGCACATCGCTGCTCGCATCGACGGCGCAAGCAGCCATAAACGTAAGGAGGTGCGTTTCGGGCATGATGTTTTTGGGCTAAGCAGTCACGTTTGCCCCGCCCCGTTCTGGCTGGTCGAGTGCTGTTAGAGTGCCGGTCTCCCCGGATGGGGGGTGAGGGAGACCGGCATCCGTCGCGCGCCTTCAACAGGCCGCGACCCGAGACCCTTATGAGGCCGCGAGTTCGGCGGCGGTCTTGCCGATGATGGATTCGTCGACGGCCTTCATTATGCCATGCTCCATCAGCATGTCCTCGAGCTCGTCCATAGAGATCGGGGTGGGAATGATGCCCTTGCCGCCATTGTTGTGGATTTTGGTTGCAAGATTGCGATAGTGATCGGCCTGCTGCGACTCGGGCGCATACTCGAGCACCGTCATGCGCCGCAGCTCGGCATGCTGCACCACATTGTCGCGCGGCACGAAGTAGATCAACTGAGTGCCTAACTTCTTCGCCAGCGCCTCCGCCAGCTCCAGCTCCTTATCGGTCTGCCGCTCATTACAGACCAAGCCACCCAGCCGCACGCCACCCGAGTTGGCGTATTTCAGGATGCCCTTGGAGATGTTGTTTGCGGCATACATCGCCATCATTTCACCCGACATGACGATATAGATTTCCTGCGCCTTGTTCTCGCGGATTGGCATCGCGAAGCCCCCGCAAACGACGTCGCCGAGCACATCGTAGGAGACATAGTCAATGTTCTCGTAGGCGCCGTTCTCCTCCAGGAAATTGATCGAGGTGATGACACCGCGGCCGGCGCAGCCGACACCCGGCTCAGGACCACCGGATTCCACGCAGCGGATGTCCTTGTAGCCGACCTTCATTACATCCTCGAGTTCGAGATCCTCCACGCTGCCGGCGCTCGCTGCAAGACTCAAGATCGTGTCCTGCGCCTTGGCATGCAGGATCAGGCGCGTCGAATCCGCCTTAGGATCGCATCCCACAATCAGGATTTTCTGGCCCATTTCGGCCAGTGCCGCCAACGTGTTCTGGGAAGTGGTCGACTTGCCGATGCCGCCCTTTCCGTAGAACGCGATTTGTCTCAGTGAAGACATTTAGTTCTCCATCAACCGATTTGCCAAAAGTTGCGTGCTTCCTACACGCGAGCTTGTTTCTCTTTCAGAAACGGGGCACACGGGTTCAAGGGAAGGAGCGCATCGCTCGTCTTACGCGTCGGCGTGCACCCAGCCCCTCACTCAGTGTTGCTGCCGGTGAATAGCAACTGCCATGCCAACGCTATCCAGGCTCATTAAGCTTCTGATTAGGTTCTAAAAAACCAACTGTCCGTTGAGTAGCCCCAAGACGTTTTGGACGGACAGGATCTTCGCGCCTGTCAGAAAACGAACAACGGCAACACCCATCAACCGAAAAGCCGCAGCTTGGCATGACCTCATCCAATGCCCTTAAATGGAACGGGACTTGCTCCCTTTCTTGCAAGGCGGTGGTCGGCAATTTGCGAAGAGTGAAATGCAGGTCGAAGTCGGAACATCCAAGTGGCCTGGCGAGGGTGTTCGTGGGTCGAGGATGACGAAATCAATTGTGCGGCAGAACTCGCGATCCAGCTGATCAGATTGACGCATGACCTTACGGCAGCTAGAAGCACGCGGCCGCCTGCGGATCGAAGCTAACTGGGTCCTGTTTCGAGATTCGCTATGAGACATAAAAGGCCGATGCTCGTTGATAAGTTGGCGCGTCAATTTCTAGCTGGCTCGGATCTTGCTCGTTTGCGAGCCACCGCGGGAGATCACGGCCGTCGATCGCACTAACGCCAGCGCACGCACGGTACGGTGCTTACGCCACTGACGGGCGATGGTGCGCAACGGTGTCAAAATGCGCTTTCGGACGTAGCGGAATTGCCGCCGACCGTTCAGCTCGGCGCGGCCCACATGAGGTACACCATGGCGACAATCCTTTTTTATCGGAAGCCAGGCTGCGTCACCAATGCGCGTCAGATGCTCGCGCTGAAGGCCGCTGGCCACGACCTGATAGCCAAGGATATATTGAAGGAGCCATGGGCTGCGGAGGACTTGCGACGCTTCTTCGGCAGTATGCCGATCGCATCCTGGTTCAACCGAGCCGCGCCTCGTATCAAGTCGGGGGACATTAATCCTGACACAATCGACGCCGCGAGTGCGCTCGCGGCGATGCTGGCAGATCCGCTCCTGATCAGACGACCGCTGATCAACGCCGACGGTGCAAGATGCGCCGGTTTCGATCATGAACTCGTGCTGTCGCTTCTTGGTCGGGATACGCAAGATGATCTTGAGGGGTGCTCCCACGAACAACAGGACACCCACTGTCCATCGTGGTGAGGAAACGATCGATCATACTACTATTGCCGCCGACCAATCCGAACAACGATCCTCCCACTCCTGTCCATTTTCAGAATGGCTGACAGTACTTCGCTGAGGATGGCCGGCGTGCGTGGCTCTTCGTAACCAGCAGCGCCCAGGCTGCTCGGCTTGAATACGACCTTTCCATCGCCCGCTTGTGTGAAACCGCCGCAGCTCGATCGCGCTTATCGCACATGATGGCTTCAGTCTGAATTTGCCGGCGCTTTACGCCGAGACGCGGCTTATTGAATAGATTCGGCTCAGACAGAACATTGAACTGAATAACGATCCAGACAGAGGACGCGAAGCTCGCGGCCGTGATCCTTATGCAACGTGGCTGCAGAATTGCGCTACGTCCGCCGCCATTTGATCAGCATCAAATCCTTCGCCGTCTGCCATGTGTGACAGAAGTCTCGCGCGACTCTTCGCGCGAACTTTGGAATGGAGAATTCGATGAGGACAACGACAATTCTGACAACGGCATCGCTGCTTGCGCTCGCGACCCCGCTGGCCAGCATCCCGGTAAAGGCCGCGGACCTGGCGCGGGCCCCGATCTACTACAAAGCACCTCAGATTGAGCCCTTCAATCCGTGGATGATCCGCCTGCGCGTGCTTGGCGTTTTGCCGGATACCGCCGGAAGCTCCGTCAATGTTGCCGGGGTGCCGGCGCTGTCCTCGCCCGCTTCCGGACTATCGATCAGCGACCAAGTGGTACCGGAGCTCGACATCACCTATTTCTTCACAAACAACGTTGCCGCCGAACTCATTCTCGGCGTGACCCGTCATCACATCAGCGGCGCGGGCACGCTAACTGGTCTAGATGTCGGCAAAGCTTGGCTATTGCCGCCAACCCTGACTCTGCAATATCACTTCACCGATTTCGGCCCGTTCAAGCCCTACATCGGCGCGGGCATCAACTACACCGTATTCTTCAACCAATCCGCAGCCAATACGTCACTCACTGGCCCTGCTGTGACGGATTTGCACATCAGCAACCAGCTTGGTGCCGCGGTCCAATTCGGCTTCGACTATATGCTTGACCGTCATTGGGGGCCTCAACTTCGACGTGAAGAAGTTGTGGTTGCGACCGAATTATTCGGCGACCGTAAACAATGCAATTGCTGTCACCGGCCGCGCCAATATCGACCCATGGCTCGTCAGCGGCGGCATCACTTACAAGTTCTGACGCTAAGAACTCGCTTCAGCGAGCTCTCGGACGCGCCGCCTCGTCTGGCGCGTCTCCCCGCTGTAGTGCAGTACAAAGGCGAGCGGGATGATGTGTAAAACGACACGTCGTCTCGCCGAAGGCCGGGAGCCATTCGCAGCATTACTCTCGCTGTGAGCTTTGGACGTGGCGGTAAATGACAGAGCACAAACAGATTGAGCCAATAGCGGTCAATAAAATCCTAATCGTGTTTCCTTCTCGGCGGGAGCAGAAGCGGTCACCCTGCTTATCGGAGCCGAGACTTCAAGCCCGAACGCCCCCTTGTGAGAACGATCGCTCCTGCAACAGACTTGAGTTCGAGTTCAGGGCTCATCGGACCCGATCATGAGCAGGACTCCGGTCGAGGCTTCCCTCTCACCGGATGATCCAGATCCAGGGCCATAACGACGGTTCAGTAGTCCGCCGCTGCGCACGTACTGGAAGCGTTAGGGCGCCCGATCATCGGAGATATGCCGAGATGCCAGCTGGCTGGGCATATAAGCTGCCCATATAGACGACGCCCGGGCAAGCGGCGCTAAAACGGAGTCTTTAGCTTCGCCTCAGCACCATCACGAGGCGGTCGACACGTTTGCCCTGCTTGAGATGGGAGTCTACGATTTCATCAACGTCTTCGGGCGTGATGGCGCGATACCAGACCCCGTCTGGATAGACGACCATCAAAGGACCGGAGTTACAAAAGCCAAGGCAGCCCGCCATGGTGAAACCGACATCGGTGAGGCCTTGGGCTTCGATTGCCTTACCCATCCGATCCCAGAGGACCTGCGCCCCAGAAGCGCCGCAGCTGCCGTGCGGATGATCGGGCGGACGCTGCGTGTGGCAGGCAAAGACGTGATGCCGATAAAGTTGAGGAAGCTCGAATTCGGTTTCTGCGTTCATGCGCCTATCCTGCAATCAACGGCTTCATCTGAGAAGAGACAAGATCCGGGATCCGCCCAAAACGTCTTCTCTTCATTCGAACGCCGTATCGGCCATAACCAATTTCCACTCGTGCTTGCGAAGGCAGGCGAAATGAGCGGGCGACATATTGATGATCATCGCTGACCGATCAGCGACAGATGCTTGCCATATGAAACACCCGCCATGATCAATTTCAGCGTCGTGATCTTCTTTTCCCTCATCACTTACGCGACCATCCAATTCCCCCAAAGCAAGTTCCGCACCAGATGCGCAGCGCTTGTTTCTCCAACAATCTCATTCTTCGCTCTGAGACGACCGACAATTATGCCGAGCTCGCGACAATGTCGCCCGCCTCTGTTTCGTGCATGACAAATGTTGCATCGCGTTCGACACTCTTCCGCCTCAGCCATTCGCAGTTCGTATGTAGCGCGCCCATGTCCCCGTTATGCATCGACCTTGGCGACGCCGTCGGCTGACGAGATGGCGGTGACCGCTAGGCCATCGCATGAACGGAGGCTTGGCATTGCAATTGCTACGCCCGCTTCAGCGGTCGGCCAAAAAATCGGAAGATAGGAAAATCGGGACACAGGATCGTCATTCCTCCAGACCAAACGGTCCTGTCAGTCTGGGCCTCCCCATTTCATACAGCCCAGACGGTGCCCTCGGCGAACTTGTAGCCGCCGAGGGCATTTCCTTCTCGAAAATTCTATCCACCGGCAACAATGGCCTTGCTCGCCGTTTGGTGAGCTAGCGCCAGAAACCTCGTTGGTGCCGCCAAGATCGCGGTTGCTGTTCGGACTCCGGCAAGACCGCCAGCTTTCACTCTCAGTTCACACGTATTGACGCGGGTCCGGGACAGTACTCGTGAGTCCGATGGCTCTATTCGGCGATGCGTGTTAAAAGCGACTTGATTAGCGGCCAAGTGTTACGCCTGTTAATCAGGATGGATCGCAATATCCATGGCTTCGTCGCTGTCCTCAAACGAGTCGTACAACCGATCGTCCTCCAGTAACCTGACGCCGCACAGGCAGACGTCACCGTCGATGATGGCGAGCGCGACCGGTTCAAGCGCTTGTCCATTGCAGGGACCATCGATGCATAGCCCAGTGTCGATCTCAAATCTGGCACCGTGCCTGCCGCATCTGAGAAAGGAGCGGTCAGAGGAGAAAAACTCGCCGGAGCCGATGTTGAGCCATAAGCTGTCATGCGGACAGCGATTGACGTACCCTAAATAGTCGTCGCCGAACGTGCGAACCACAATAATTGGAAACGGGCGGCTCTCGCCGCTGTCGTCGACTCGCGACAAGCTGAAGCCCCTGGCGCCACTTCGCTCGATGGCATCGGCGGGACAGACGGCGAAAACCGCGATCTGGTCACTCATCGGATTGCCAATCATCCCTTTGCTCATCCGGGCCTCGCAGTTTCCTGCTTGAAGGCTTCGACCGTAGTCCGGGCCAGCCGGAAGGCGCCGCGGCCACGAGCGAGCGGTCGATAATTCGAGCCGACACGGGTGTTGAGCACATCAAACCACTGGTCCGGCGTGAGCTTCGCCGGACGCTCGCTGATTTGGATCACCCTCCCGTTCGGGCCGAAGCGGACGTGAATGATGACTTGTTGCGGGTCCATTGCAATTCCCTATTTAGCCGACTTTAAAGACCCGAGCCGAGACTGAGGATCTCAATTGTGAATAGCTCGGTTTCCAGCAGCTTCGCGCGTGGCCTCGAGCCGTGGATTTCAGACCGCGCCTCGCTACCTTCGAGCAGGTCTTCTTCGTGCTCACGGGCCCGCCCTTGGTCGTTCGCCTTGCTCATCTGGCGCGGTGAAGCACAACTACGATCATCGCTATTCAAATGCTCGTCCTTCCGTTTGGCGGATTATCCGCATCTCAGTAGATCGCTGCACCCGCGCCCACGTTGATCGACGCATCTTTCATGGTCTCGACAATAAACTCGATCTTGTCGTTCGAAAGATGAGTGTGAAACGGCAGTGCCAGGGCGCGATCGGCGATCTTTTCCGTAATCAGCAAATCGCCACGGCGATAGCCGAGGTCGAAATAATGGCGTTGCAAGTGCAGAGGATGGCTATAGGCGACGGATTCAATTTGGGCGGCGCGCAGATCCTCGACGATAGCGTCGCGGCCGGATCGCGTGAAGCGCGTTCCCAGATGGACGAGATAGAGCAACCAGTTAACCTCGGTCACATGAGGGCCTACGTAAGGCGGCTTAATACCTTCAAATGATTGCATATGCGCGCTGTAGAGCTGCTCCACCAGGCGACGACGCTCCAGGATTTCATCGAGACGCTGGAGCTGCGCCAGCCCCAAGGCTGCCGTGAGATCGCTCATGCCGGCCTGGTACGGTGCTGTGGCGCCGACGATCACGGAAGAGCGCTCGTCCAGGCGGTGGGCGCGATAGCGCCGCACGCCAACCGCAAGGTCGATATCGTCCGTTACCACCATTGCGCCTTCGCCGCAGCTTAGGGCCAGGGGTTGGGCAAAGTCGAAAACCGCCAGATCGCCAAACCGGCCGACCAGTTCGCCCTTGTACCGCGATCCAATTGCTTCGGTGGAATCCTCCAAAAGTGCCAGATGATGGCGCCGCGCGATCACACGCAGTTCTGACCACGGCGCGGGATGGCCGTTGGGATTACCGGCGACAATCGCCCGCGTGTTGGCCGTGATGCGCTCTTCGGCTTTCTCTGGGAGCAATGTTCCCGACCAATAGTCGATGTCGGCAAATACCGCCCGCGCACCTGCAAGACCGATCGCATGGACCGTCTCGCGAAAGGAATACGGCGAGGCAATGACCTCCTGTCCTGGCCCGACGCCGAGTGCCTTGAGCGCCAGCAGCAGCCCGATGGTGCCGCTCGATACTGCTACCGCATATTTGCGGCCAAGATAGACGGCAAACGCCTGCTCGAACGCCTCGGTGATCCGCCCATTGGAGATCTGCGGCGTGCACAGAAGCGCTTCCACGGCGGAGAGCTCGGCGAAGCTGATATCGGGATCGGACAGTGGAATGAAGGATGTATTTGCCTCCTTCCCGTCCGGGCCATCAAGCCGATGCTCTGCCAGTTCAATTCCGTTCACCCTACAGTATTCCTCTTCGCTAACACGATAGCGGTCGCCCGCTTCGGATCGGCTGTAATCTGCACGCAGTGATCCGACCCGTCGAGCAAATGCAGATCGAAACTAGGAAATTGCCGAAACGGCTGATCCGTCACATCCGACGCATCGCAGCGAACGCATGCAAGCTGCGGAAAGCGGCGCCGCAGCTCGACGAAGGGACTCGTGTCGGCGTCATCGACCGCAAGCAGTCGCTCGATTTCGATCAGTTCCTCCGCAGTGAGCGCCATCGTGACTTCTCCATGATTCGTCAACGGCAATTCGTCACTGCCAGAACAAGCGCTCGGGATCCGCGTTCAATTCGTCGATTGCTGAACTCAGGCGGTGGTAAAGGCTGTAAAACTCCCAGATACCTTGCGCGTGGTTCTTGCAAAACACTTTCCAGATTCCGCTCACGGCATCATAAAGAATCAGCGCGACATCAATGAGGCCGCCATCCTTGTCGATATTGCGCGAGCAGCATGGAGTTTCGACCAGATAGCCGCCCTTCACCGGCGTCACGTTCGGCGAGACATAGAGATAGCGATTGCGCGAGCTCAAGCCGCGCTCGATCCGCTTGCGATCCAGCTCGTTCGGGTGAGGGACCAGCCCGGTCTTTACCTTCCTCATCAGCCCGGCATTCATCGCGAAAGCCCCCTCAAAGCGCGGTGATTTCCTCTTCAAGACAGCCAATGAGCCGCCGCTCGCCAAAATCGACAGTATAGATCGGTACGTCCGCCTCCGTATGGATAGCGACCCTTACGATCTCGCCGGTTGCTCCGGCGCCGAGCACAAGACCCTCAGGCTCGGTATCGGGAAAAGAGCCGTCGTTGATGAGGTCAACTGCAGCTTTGACGCGCTGGCCCCGCCGATACTTCGGAAAGCGAACCTCAGTCATACACAGTCTCTTCCGGCAATGGCAGATCATCGATCTCCTCGCATGCGTCCACCGACTCAAGCTCCTTGCGCTTCATGCCAACGCGGCAGCCGCTTTCGAGGAACTCGACGCCGTAGATGTAGAATTGCTGCAAGAACGTGCCGATCGACACGACGTAACCGACATCTCCCTTCTTGACCAAAATCTCGCCGATCTCCTTGCCGCGATATGTGCCATCGTTGCGGATAGTGCGATTGGCGCGGACCTTTTCGCTAAAACTGAAGACCGGCGGCCCACTGAGCTCGACGACGTCGCTGTCCCGAACGATTTTATTCATGCACCACCCCCTCGTGGACACGCAGGGACGCCGCCATACCGGCGCATGCGAGGTCCCGCATCAATTCGTCCTTATCTCCATCTGCCGATTCACCCGCGGCAATGCAGCGCGCCACTGCATGGTAGACGTGTGGGCCAGGGGCACGCTGTGGAGCAGTTAGCGGCTCCGGCAACAGGCGCCGTATGTTCTCGACCCGCACCGGGGCGTCTAGGTCGTTCGCTGTGGCTAGCGGCCGCTCATTGGAGACACCGCGTGCCACGATGTGGCGGAACTCGAGCTCCTCGTCGCTCATCAATTGGCCGAGCTGCTGCGGCGCGACGCGGTGCGCCACGGCGCGACTAAGCTCGTAGGTATGGTCAGCCAGCATCAGCGTCACTCGGTCGCATCAAATGGAGTTCCAGCTCGGCTGGCAAGGCTGCGATGGCCCTCGTTTCGCCGCCGCAGAAACAGGGCATGGCCTTGCGCCGCGTTCCCGGGTACAGTTTCGTCCACATCATCCAGCGGCGGCGGGAATCCGTTCATGGAGCTCACCCTTCAGGCTGGCGCGTGGTAGCGCGGCCAGGACGTGTCGATGACGCAAGTATTCTCGACCGGACAGGCAGCAACACATTGCGGCTCGTCGAAATAGCCAACGCATTCAGTGCATTTTGCCGGCTCAATGACGAAGATCCCAGCCTTCTCCGAGATTGCAACGTTCGGGCACAATGGCTCGCAGGCTGAGCAGCTCGTGCATTGCGAGGCGATGATCTTGAATGGCACACAACCTCCTCACGCCGCAGAGTTCAGAGCTCCCTGTCGAATCGAAGCATCGCCGCGCTTCACGTGCTGGATCTCACCGCTCTTCACCTGGTCGAGATAGGACCGGAACCAGGCAATTGCCGACTTCTCGATGAACTCATGCGCGTATTGATCGACCGGCTCGATTCCAGCCTTGATCAGATTGCCTTTCGGGCCGCCGCCGATCTTAGCCACGAACACCGCGTGGCAGTCATTGATGCCGCGGACGATGGTGGACAGCCTATCCTGCTCCCCATAACCGCCCTGGCAGTAGACGTCTACACGGCGGTGGCCAACGAATTTTGTGCCGGAAGTGGAAAGTTCGTAGATTTGGAATTCCTTTGCATGTCCAAAGTGCTCGTTGATTATCCCCGAACCTTTGGTTGCGACTGCCACCAGAAGCGAGATCTCACTCGTCTCCCCAGCCAATTTCCCGAGTTCCTCGTTGTTGGCCTTGCCTTTGGCGGCACGCTCATCCTCTACCCGGTCGCGATAAGCCTGGCGCACGTCGAGGTCATATTCGACGTCCATCTTCATGACTTTGTCAGTGGTAAACTCCGCGCTGCGATCCTCTCCGAGCAGACCCACAGCATCGGCCCGGCACTGACGGCAGTGGCGCATCATGTTTATCTCCCCTTCACAAGCATCCTGCAGCGCCCTCAATTCCAGCGCTGTCGGCCCGCGCTGACCGTTGAGGCCAAATACTGTTCCGTACTCGGGTGCGGAGATCAGCGGCATGATATTGTGAAGGAAGGCGCCTCGCGACTTCACCGCCTTGTTGACTTCGACCAGGTGATGATCGTTGATATGCGGGATCATCACAGAGTTGACCTTGCACAGGATCCCCCGTTCGCTGAGCATCTCCAGGCCTTGCAGCTGACGATTAGTAAGTATCCTTGCCGCGTCGATGCCGGTGTAGCGCCTGTGGTCGAAGAAGATCCATGGATAGATCTTGGCGCCGATTTCGGGATCGATCGTGTTGATGGTGATCGTGACATGGTCAATCTTGGACTTGGCGATGATGTCAACATAATCGGGCAGGCTCAGCCCATTGGTTGAAAGACACAGCTTAATGTCCGGAGCCGCTTTGGCGACGAGTTCGAACGTCTTGAACGTCTTCTCTGGATTGGCCAATGGGTCGCCCGGACCGGCGATGCCAAGCACGGTCATCTGAGGAATGGTGGCCGCAACCGCAAGCACTTTCTTGACCGCCTGCTCAGGCGTGAGCTTCTCGCTCGCTACGCCCGGGCGCGATTCGTTGGCGCAGTCGTATTTGCGGTTGCAGTAATTGCACTGGATGTTGCAGGCTGGCGCCACAGCGACGTGCATGCGGGCGTAGTGATGATGCGCCTCTTCGCTGTAGCAGGGATGGTTCTTCACTTTTTCCCAGATCTCGGTCGGCAGATCGCCTTGTCCCGCCCGCGAGCCGCAACGCGCTTGGCCAATGTTGGACGAGGTGCGGCAGCCCTTATGCTCGGCGGCCGTCTGCACCATCTTTCCGGCACCTACCGCAGCTTCGGCATATTTCCCGCGTCCGACGACCGCGTTCATTTTCCAGTTCTCCCTGCAGGCAATCATCGGCCTCCCTGGAGTACCCCCGAGAGACCCTCAAGAAGAGCAGTAGCAACTCACATGCCATCGCGGAGACGATGACATTGCAGCTATACCCCAAAGGGTTAGGGGGAGCATCAACGCCCAGGCATGCAGGACCAGCAATGGCGCGAATGTAGGAAGCGCGACAAGTACGTCGTGCTTTTGGCGCAGAGCCCCACGGCTGTTGCGCTCATTCACGCACCAAGGTCACGCTCTCCCCGGCGCCATCTCTGTTGGCCTTAATGCGATGCGGCCACCTCACAACGGGCAATACGAGCTGGGGAATCCGGCTTCGCAACGCCGCTAATGGGTGAGCAGTATCTCGACCGCGCGAGGCAGACCAATCGCAAGCGGCATCAGGCCTTGCTCGCGCAGAAAACGGAGCTCATTGCGTGAGATCGCATCCAGATCGACGATTGCATAATGGGTATTGGCCGATCGCTTGATGACTTGCCGGGCGTAGCTACGCAACAGCTGATCGTTAAAGCGACAACCGATGAAGAGAAAGCTCTGTCCGATCCGCCTTTCCTTGATGATGTCCGGAATCGGTGTCTGGATGTCGATTTCGGTCAGCACCTCGACATAGTCGGCATCGGCAATCAGGAAGTTATTTGCCGGCTGCACGCCGCCGTGCGGCTTGTACAATACCGTCGCCCAGCTGTCCGCCACGACACTGTGGACCTCTCGGCCAACCGAGTCATAAAAGCGATACCAGCGATTCTCACCAATGCCGACGCGGCTAATACCCTGCACTTCGCCCCATCCATCGCGCTTATCCAGCGCCGCGCGCATCGCCCCATCATACCATGTGTCGATTATGATGGGCAGCGACAGAGACGCAAGATGATCGTGCAACCCGGTCGGCTCGACCGGCCGAGCGAACGCCTGCGCCATCAATGCCGTCACGGTGGAGCGATGTTTGCTGATCTCGATGTGCTGTGCCGCGGCCCATGCATTGCCCTTTGCCCGCCGCGGCAGCGCAACCTTGCTGGCGAAGAACTCAGATAACGCCTCAGGTGTCGTCGGCACATCGGGTCTGGACAATTCGACGAGGCCAGGACCAAGATAAGGAACGACGCGCGCGGCCCTGAGCCCGGCAGCGACGTCCGCGAGAATGGCCTTGGCATCGGTCCCATTGACAAAATCGATCTGTGGAGTCGCCTTCACGGATCGTCACCGTTCTCGCCCCGTTTTTTGGCGTTGATTGTCACCGGCAATCGTGTATCGCTTGCCATCTCCGGCAAGTCGAGCACCCAGCCATTCGCTATTTTGATCCAGCCGCCCCACAGCGTTTCGTGCTCGGATTCCACGATCGGTTCTTCGAGATCCTTTTTCGGCACATAGATCGATAGGCCCGCGTCCGGAGAGCGGCGGATCATGATCTTCAAGAGTTCAACTCCCTCGATTGCGGCGCATAGTTGGCCAGACTGGCAGACTCCCGCAAGTTGGCGCGCAATCGAGCCACGATTTCTGACAGCACGCACACGACCTCATCGACCTCGGCGAAGGAGGTTTCACGCGACAGAGAGAAGCGCACCGCGCCGCGCATGCTCCGCTCCGGTACCTGCATGGCGCGCAGAACATGCGAGGGCTCCATTGAGCCGGAGTTGCAAGCTGATCCCAGCGACACGGCAATGCCGGCGCGATTGAGATGATGGACGATTGCCTCGCCATCGAGATCATCGAAAGCGATATTAGCCGTGTTCGTTAGCCGGTTGCTGACATCGCCGAGCACCACGCACTCGCCATTATGCAAAATCCCCTGCTCCAGGCGGTCTCGCAACGCACCAATGCGAACTCGTTCCGGCTCGAGCCGCTCCAGCGCCAGTTCTGCCGCTTTTCCAAGACCGACGATGCCGGGAATGTTCTCAGTTCCGCCGCGGCGCCGACGTTCCTGTGATCCGCCCCAGATCAGCGGCCGGAATTTTGTTCCTTTGCGCAGATAGAGCGCACCGATCCCTTTTGGGCCATGTAGTTTATGTGCTGAAAGCGACAACATGTCGATCGCACTGTCCTTTAGGTTGACACGTACCTTTCCAACGGTCTGGACCGCATCTGTGTGGAACAGGGCGCCGGCCTCACGGGTCAATCCGGCCAGAAACTCCACCGGAAAAATCGTACCGGTCTCGTTGTTGGCCCACATGATCGAGGCCACCGCCGTACGAGGCCCGAGCGCGCAGCGAAACGCCTCGATGTCGAGCCGGCCGCGGGAATCCACCGGTACGATATGCGCCTTGACGCCTCGCGTCGCCAACTGCTCAACCAGGGAAAGGATGGCGGAGTGCTCAACCGATGTGGTGACGATCTCGTCGCGGTCCTCTTGGATCGCAAGCGCCGAGAGGATGGCGGCATTATTCGCCTCGGTCCCACCGGAGGTAAAAACGATCTCATGATCGTGGGCATTGCCCAACAGATCCTGCAAGCTACGGCGCGCCTGCTTCAGCGCGACTGCGACCTCGCCGCCAAACGTATGGCTGGATGACGCATTGCCGAATTGTTCGGTGAAGAATGGCAACATGGCTTGCACAACGGACGGATCGGTCCGCGTCGTCGCGTTGTTGTCGAGATAAATCGGCACTTGATCCCTCGCTTAATCTCACGCCTTGGCTGCGGCAGCTACCGGGAATAAGCGGACCAATTCGCAGAGCCTATTGACAAGCCACCCCTGAATGTCTTCCAGCGCCCCCTTGAAAGCTTGCAGAACGCGCAGGCACCAAGGCTGACCACGACACTGCCGCGATCGATCCGGTTCAGCCGACTGTCGCTGCCTCGTTGCAGAATGGGTCGGACATCTTCGATTACGACACGAATGGATAGTTCTCGGCCGGTCGGTCGTGGCGGCCGGTAATTGCCTCATTTGCTCTGATTCGGTCAGCATGCTTGACGTCTCTTTTTTGTTAGCTGAACGATTTTCCGCACGAGCAGCTCGAAGTGGCGTTCGGGTTATGAAAGGTGAAGCCTGGGCTCTCCAGCGCCATCACGAAATCGATGGTTGTGCCGACCAGATGCTCATGGCTCTTGTTGTCGACAAACACCCTCAGGCCGCCGCACTCGATCACTTTGTCGTCGGGCTTCGGTTGCTCTTCAAGACCCATCATGTATTTGAACCCGTTGCAGCCGCCTGCCTCGACCATAATGCGCAGCCCGCTTGCTGGCTGGGCCGATGATGAAATCGCGCTCTTGACCGCATTCACCGCGCTATCCGTCAGGTTGATCATGGCTTATCCTTCATCTGCTTCGGACCACTTGCTTATGGCAAGTCATGTGCCAGCGTGCAGAGGATTGATGATGTTTGCCTTTTCGGATCGTGCCTGTTGGCTTTGGCACTCGCGTCGAATTTCCGACAAGACTGCTTGAGGCGGCCTGGGCCCATTTACGCCTTTTCCTTCCAAGCTACGTCGAAGACTGCTGTGCGTGGACGGCAAGCAATTTGCAGTGCGTCTCGCACCGGCCAAGGCGTCGGTGAAACGCTTAGATCGAGGACGATTTTAATGACTACAATCGAGAACACCGCGCTCGGCAGACTTGAGAGGGAGGGCCGCCTGCTCAATGCCGTATTCAAAGGCGGGACCATAAAGCCTGGCCGGTTCGGCTTTCGCGGCGACATCGCACTGAAATTCCAGACCCAGGTCGCGGACGAGAAACGGCCGCCGGACTATTCGATCGAGCAGGTTTTGACGATTGCGCAGAGCGGAGAACGGGTCATTCCGGTGCTGGCCGGCTATCTGCATTCATTCGCGTATCTGGCCGACGTTGCGGGCGTGCTGGACGGCGCGTTAAGCCCAGACGGCAGCTACTTCATGTTCTGCAACAACATAGACCTGCTCGCGAAATACCGAGTCAAGCTTGGTGACGTTATCTTTCACGTCCTGCCGTGCGATGAATCCACGGTTTGGAAGGAGATGATGGACCTGGTCGGGGTCAACAAGGATGACATCAAGAAACTCGATTCAGGTGGCAAGCTCGATTACCTGCTCGATGCGGCAAAGGATCTCGATCTGTCCGATGACGAGATCTCGTACGAAGATGGACTTAAGAAGATGGCCCCTGTGAAAAACCGCAACGAAAACCGGCCCGTCTGAACAAGCTTCATTCGTTGCGGGAAGCATCGTCTTCGACAAGACTCACGCCGACGGCGCAGATATCTCCATCCAGGACTATCAACGCGATCGGCGTGAGCGTTCCACCCTTACAAGGACCTTCGACGCATTGGCCGGTGCCGAGCTCGAAGGTCGATCCGTGCTTGCCGCACATCAGTCGAACGCCGTATGGATCGAGGAATTCGTTCCGCTCCCAGTCCAGATTGACGCCGTTGTGCGGGCATTTATTGACATAGCCAAGCACGCTCCTCCCCATCGGATCACAACGATGGACCACGGCCGTCGATTACCCTCGTCATCTATGACCATAAGATGGAATCCCATGGCTCGGCAGCTTGGAATATCTTTAAAGCCGCAAATCGCGTTGACGGCATCTGGCTGCATTCGCTGCTCGCTTAATGTTAGACGTCTTTTACTGTCGCTGTGCAATCAACCATGCAGTGCAAGATCGTTGTTGACACGGTTCTACGGGTCAAGGCCAATCCACGCGAACATTTGGCTTTGCGCTGCGACATCACTACGCGGCACAGCCTTCGCCACCGTTCTGGAACTACTTGCCGGCCCATCAAACGCACTGTCGCTCGCAGAACATCAATGCCTTCCGACAGCACCGAATAAGCCAGATTGCGCACGTGAATGCCACGACAAGTGATCTTGGCATACTTTTGAATGAGTGAAGCGTCTGGATTTTGGTGTTTATGCCAAGACACGCTGATGCGATTGGGTGCAGGATTGCAACCGCGAAACCACACTTAGCCGTCGCCGGTGGTATTCGAGTTGTTCCGGCTCAAACTTCACGGTTGCGACCGCCAAGCATGTTGCAACAACTTACGATCGCAGCTCGCGGGTGCCCGCGCCTTTCGGTCCACCGGCCGGGGTATCTAGGTCCTGCCGATTCGGCGAAGCACAACGCTAGGCTACTTCCGGCAAGGACCGCAAGCCCGAGATCCAGACGAGAGGGAGCGCGAGCGAGCATGCGCTCCCTTCTGGAGGTTAAGACTTTTGCGCTAGCAATGAGGAAGGACCAGTCATTTTCGAGCCAGTCTCGTCATTCCGAATCGTCTTGCGCCAGACCCATTCTTTCCATGGCGCGCTCCAAATAGAACGCAGGATCATCGTCGGAGGATACCGTCTCGAAATTGCCGACATCATTACCATCAGAATTGGAAAGATACTTTGTAGGCTTGTCCGTTCGCTGCCACTGATCGTTCTCGTTCTTCGTCCACACCTCGGGATGCTCGTGAGGATCAAGCACCCAGTAATTGCGGCCGAAGTGGACAAAACCCATTTCCGCCAGACGTGGTTCCATGCCTTCTACGGCAGGACGTGACAAGACCAGCGGATATTTGCCGTCCATTCGCAACTGATGCTCCAGCAAAATATCCCCAGCATTCTCGACCAGCGGATGAGTAACGCGGAGATCTACCACGGACGTGACGTCGCTACGCCCAAACTGCCGCAGAAAACGTTCTCCTTTGATCGTGGCGGGGCCACCTGCCCTTAGAAGCCCGACACTTTCGTCACCCAGTTGATAGCTGTAGAATTTTGCCTGTTTGTTCGGATCATCGTAAGTGCTGGCATAGCTTCCAGCAACCGTTGCCGCGCGCTCCGCTTTCTCGGATACGAAATCCGAGTACTCTTCTGGGTTACTTGCGATTTGCATGATGTCGCTACCCAAATATCTTCTTACTCCATCCATGAAGGAAGATCGGTTAATCTCGATGATCGGAGGACTGGAAGTGAGAGTGTATCGCGTCATTGATGAGGACTCACCCGGATCCATACCCGCCACCGCCTCCGAAAAGCGGGAGCTGTCTCCCGCCTCTTCCCATTCGGCCTGGCTACCGCTTGCCGACTGATCGGACGCACCAACGATTCTGCCATACATCAGCTTCGCTCTCCTATCGGCAAAATTGCATGTTGTTGAGCTCGTGCCGCGCAAGCTCTGCGGGTGAGGATATCCAGACCAGCTGACCACAACCTGACGCACAGGCAAGGCGCCTGTCCGAAACTTTCACGCGAACGCTAAGCCACCAGCAGCGCATTGCGATTCGACGATATGTTTTCTCCTGTTGAGGAACTGCACTCCTATTGCGCTAGACTGGTCGCGCCTGAGCTGGCTCTCTGCGTCCTGCAGGTCTGATCCGACCGCTAGCACCGTTCCTAGCAAGGGATATTGTCAGCCACCAACGGCCGAGGCTTTGGCCGTGATCACGTCGGTTCGGAGCTAGAGACTAAAGCTAGAGACCAAATAAAGCGCAAGACTCGGTCGGGGACGATCAGGGAAGGGGATCTGTCCACGGTCATACCATGACCAAACGCACGCTCCTCCTGATCCCCAACCGAACAAGCGTGCCGCTGCATCGGAAACAGCATTTCGTAATTCGTTACGACCTAAAACGGTTCGCGTTACAGCCACGTTCCGGTCCGATCTTTGTTGCGGTCACTGCTCAGGAAGTTCAACGATGGCTGTATTTTTGACCGTAACGCCCTGCGGGGGAGGGATACGGCGGCGGGTCAGACAGCTTCAGCTTCGGCCGGAACGTGGGTTTGGCAGTTGGCCGGACAAACCCTACTGCAGGCGCCGCAGCCGATGCAGGCGCCCTGATCACTCAGAACCATGACTTTTTTTTCGATCTCATCGTCCTCGTCATCGTCGAGATCGACAAGTTCGCCCTCCTCGTTGATTCCTTTCAACGTCATGACGTCCCGACCGCACACTTTGAAACAGCGGCCACAGCCGATGCACTTCTTGGCATCGATCGAGATCAGGTAGTCCGGCGTCCAGTCGCGACCATCGCGCGTTGCAAACGACATGAGTCGAAACCCTCTAGATATTTTCCAGCGCCTTCAAATCCAGACTCTTGCGTTCGAGTTCGGCGTAGGCATGGTGCGCCTTCTCTGCCACCGCCATGATTGATGCCCAGTTGATAGGAAGCTCTTCCGAAAGATCGTGCAGATCCATTTTCGCTTGTAACGCTTTAGCCGACAGTTTCTTTAGTTCTGCCTTCAGTGTTTCACGATCGCTCATGAGTGCCCTCAATAGTTCGCCACGTCCGGAAATTTACGAATCAAATCGATCCCGCTCCTGACATATTTGTCTCCCTCCTGTGCGAGCATTGCGAGATTGTCGAAACCAAAGCGATGCACATCGCGCAGCTGTTTGTTCACCGCAATCAGCCGACCTCCGATCAGCACCATGCGGCCAAAGCCTTCATGATGCATCTTCAGCATCGGCTGGATCATCACGCCGGTGGCCTTCTCAATCGAGAGTGCAACCGCATTGAAGAACAGCTCCAGCCGCCACAGCGTATCGGGATCAGGATCGCCGACGATCGGCAGCGCACGCCGCTTCTCCTTGTCCAAGATATAGGGTTCGAGCAGGTCGAAATCGCTCTTTGCTTCCCACGCTCCATTGGCATCCTGAGCGCGCCATATCTTGACGAGTTCCTTGAAGAACGGCGCATCAAGGTCGCCACGCGGCTGCTCCATTTCTACGGCCTCGGTCATCTCACCTCATTCGTCGAACTCGAATGTGCGGCGTTGGTCCTTCGCCAAGGCCTTGCGGAGCCAAGGCGGCGGCGTGCCCTTCAGCACCTGCTCGAGCTTTTCGAGCAGCACAAGGATGTTCTCTGGCTTGTTCACTTTGATGGGATGGATGTTGTTGGCGACCACCCGCGCGGCGCCAGCACCGCCGATTGCGGCAACGTACAGGATTGCGCAATCCTTGATCGCTTCGATCTTCGGCGCTAACTTATCGTCGTTGCCGTCTTCCTTGAGATCTCCCTCAAACTCAACCGCCTTGAGAAACACGTGTCCGCTTGGCGCGACATCGTAGATAGCGATATTCTTTGCCCAACCAAAATGGGCATCGACCTGTCTTAGGTCTTGTGTGGCGAACGCGACCTTCATGCAATCGACCTCTCAGTCGCTCCCTCGGAGCTGCGGTTGGCGGCCGCCGCTGGCAGTGCGGCCCGACCCCGCCAGCTATCGGGCGTGGGCTGATGATTCTCCTCGCGGTCCGCGATCAGGAGATTGGCGATGTCGAAGATCAGATCGCGCGTACCACGATACCCGATGGATAATTGGTGTCCTGCGCCAAGCCGATCGAACATCGGAAAGCCGGCTCGATAGAACGGAATTTTCAGCCGAGCCGCCGCTTGCCTACCATGCGAATGCGTGATCAACAGGTCGCAACGCCTGGTTTTGGCAAGCTCTTCCAGATCCTCGAGATCGCCAATCAGCACCTCTTCGGTCTTGATCCGCTCGATCACGGCCGACTGCGTAGTCGTCACCGCCACGGCCACCTCCGCACCCATGTCGTGCAGCATACTGGACAGGTCGAACAGCAGGTCGGGCTCCGCCGCGATCGCAAGTTTGCGACCGCCGATATGGAAGTGCGTATCCAGCATTGCATCGGCCAGCTGGCCACGCTGGCGCCGATACTTCGACGGGACGGGGCGACCGCTGATCTCGCTCAAGAAAGTCATCAAGTCGTCGTTCGGATCGAGACCGCACAGCCGTTCGAACAAGCGAATGGGCACGCCAGTTTTGGCCTGCATGACCTCCGCTGCTCGCCGCATTTGCCCGCCGACCGCGATGGTCCATCCGGCACGCCCCATGCTCGCGATTTCGTCGACGCCTATGCCGCCGATGGTCGTTGCCGTAAACTCGTCGGGAATATGCCCATCGAGCGACCCCGCCAGATCAGGCAGGAACGACGGCCGCAACCCAAAATCCTCCAGGATCGTGCGGAGTTCATCAAGGTCACCGGGCGTGAGGTGACATCCTGGAAGAACATTCACCCTCGATGGATCGCGCAGGCCGCTGACGTTTGGCCTTTCCACCAGCAAATCCACAATGCGCGCCACAGCCTTCTCCCAGCCGTCCTGGAACGCACCTTTGAAATCAGGCGTGGAGACATAGACCAGCGGTAATTTCGCGAGCTGCGGATGCTTGTCGCGGATCAGCTTGAGGTAGGCATCCACATCGTCGCCGTTGGTCTCGGTGACGCCCGTCGAGCAGATTCCGATGATTTTTGGCTTGGTCCGGTTATAGATATTGAGTATCGCCTGCTCGAGATTCTCGTAGCCGCCCAGCACGGTCGCGACCTCGCTCATCGCGGTGGTCTGCAGTGGTACAGCTTCCTTGAAATGCCGCACAAAGAGGGTGAGCCCGAAGGAGGTGCAACCTTGTGAGCCGTGCAGAAGCGGCATCGCTCCACTTAGCCCCATGAAGGCAAAAGCGGCGCCGATCGGCTGACTCATCTTCAGCGGGTTAACCGCGCATGCTTTTGTCGGCACCGTGGCAATGGCCATGACACGTCCCTATTCGGCGGCTTGCAGCCCGGCAGGCGGCGAAGACGACAGAACGTCCTCGATGCGTTGCTTGCAGCAACCACCGACTGCATTGGTGTGGCCTCTGACTGCATCGACGCTGCTTAAGCCATGAGCGTAGATCGCATCCTCAATTGTGCCGAGATCGACTGTGTTGCAGAAGCAGATCTTCCTCGCGCGCCGCGCCCCCTCCGTGACTGCCGGATCGCCGGCGACCACGGCCACCGGCGGCTGCATCTGCACCATCGCCTTGGCCAAGGCCTGCCATGGCGCTGGTCGACGTAGCTGCTCCCACATCGGGTTGAAGAGCGACTTATCGATCTCCTCCACCAGCTTGACCATTCCGACATAGCCCATATAGGCGTGGCACCGCTCCTGGTTGATATCGAGCCAAGGCATCGCCGCCTTCAACGCAACGAACTGCGATTTGCCGCCCGAAAGCATGATGTCCGCCTTGGCCTCCTTCAACATCTTGTACATTTCGCGCGGCGTCATATCTTCGATCATGTGGGCATCCTGCCCCATCAGCTGCTTGATGCGTTTCTTGTCCTCCCTCGTCGATTTCTTCACACTGGTTCCGACCAGTTCGAGACCGGCCTGCTGGAGTGCCGCAACAACCGACCAGGACTTGACGCCGCCGGTGATCAACAAAGCCTTCTTGCCCTTGAATCGTGGCTTGTACGGTCCGATCGCGGCCCATGCTCTCGCTTCCTCGCGGGCGATCACAGCTTCGGTGCGTCCAAGCAAATCCTTCGGCGCGCCGCGCTCAACCAACAAGCGGGCAATCTGGCGCAGCGATTCGCTTGAATCCTGGATGCCGTAGAACGAGCCTTCGAAGAACGGAATGCCGTAGCGTTCCTCCATTTTGCGTGCGACGTTGAGCATGGCTTTCGAGCACACCAACATCGCCGCCCGTGCCCGATGGGATGAAGCGACTTCGCGATATTTGGCATCACCCGAGATGCAGGAGAGAATCCGGACTCCAAGCTCATCCAACAGAGGCTTCACTTGCCAGAGCTCTCCGGAGAGATTGTATTCTCCGATGAGGTTGACATCGTACGGTGTGGTGTAGTCCGGCTCTTGCGTTCCGATCACATAGTCGAGTAAGGCCTCGCCGGCGAGTTTGTTACCGAGGTTCTTCGAACCAACGAACCCCGGGGAATTGATCGGGATCACCGGCTTGCCGAACCTTTGAGACGCCGCCTTACAGACCGCGTCGATATCGTCGCCGATCATGGCTGGGATGCAAGTCTGATAGACGAAGACAGCGGGCGGGTCGTGCTTGTCGATGATCTCCTTGATCGCTTTGCAGAGCCGCTTCTCGCCTCCAAATACGATATCGGTTTCGCTCATATCGGTCGTGAATGCGGTGCGCCACAGACTAGAGCCGGAAGACGCCGCGCCGCGATTGTCCCACGAATTGCCTTCGCACGCGATCGGACCATGTACGAGGTGAGCGACGTCGGTAAAGGGCTGCAGCGCAATTTTTGCGCCGTCGAACGCACAGCCGCCCGCAGCGCTGCCAGGCTGCAGCTGTTTGGTGCAGCCCTTTTTGCGCTCAGCCTCCGACTTACTACCATTCTTGGCGCAGCCCGGTTCGTTGAAAATACTCTGGACCCTGGCCGCTAGCGAGCTCATTCTTTTTTCCTTTCGATCGAAATCAAATGCAAGGCCAACCATCATGGCCAACCACATGTCTCTTGCGACATCGCCGAAGTCCTCGGCGATGTCGCAGCGCATTGTCTGCCATCAACGAATGATGTCGAAGCTGTAGTCGGTTTTGCCTAGAACATTTGTTTTCTTGTCGATTTCGTCGAAGATCTTGTCGAGAATCTTCACCAGCACATTCAAGCCGCCCTGATAGCCCCATACAGGGGAGCGGTGATGGTGATGTCGATCGAAAATCGGGAATCCGATGCGAATCAATGGCGTTCCCGTGTCGCGCTCCAGATACTTGCCGTGGGTATTGCCAATCAGAAAGTCAACCGGATCGGTAAACAAGAGCGAACGCATGTGCCAGAGGTCCCGACCCGGATAGGCTTGGCAAGCCTGCCCAAATGGCGAGCTTGCAAACAGCACTTCCATTTTTTCCTGCCACGCCTTGTTGCCGTTGGTGGACAGCACATGAGTCGGTTCGGCACCGAGTTCGAGCAGAAAGGCAGCCAACCCATAGCAGAGATCCGGGTCGCCGTAGATGGCGAACTTCTTGCCATGGATATGCGCGCTGGAGTCCGCGATGGCATCAACCAAGCGGCCACGCTCTCGCGCAAGTTCCTCCGGGATCTCCTTGCCACTGATGCGCGATAACGCCACGAGAAAATCATCGGTTGCGGATACGCCGACCGGGTAATTGAAAGACACAACGTCCTGGCCATGCTGGGATACGAACGGCAGCGTTTTTTCCGTACACCATTGCTGCATGGAGATTGTCGCCTTGGCGTGAACCGCGTTAGCCGCATCTTCCAACGTGGTACCGCCGTCGTACATTCGGAACTCGCCGTCGGTCGGGGTATCGAAAACTTCAGAGTTATCGGCGAGAATCGTGTGCTTAATGTCCATCAATGCCAAGATTCGCTTGATCTCGCGAAGGTTTCCAACGGTATTGCCATCGAAACCGCCGATGATGTTGATTGCCTCGTTTGGCTCGCGCTCCAGCTTCGGCGCTGTTCCTGCCTTTCCGTCCCAAAAATGCTCCAGGATGCCCTTGAGCGCATTGTCATAGCCAGTGACGTGGCTGCCGACGAACGCCGGCGTGTGAGCGAACGGCACGTCGAACTCTGCCGGAACCGAGCCCTTTTCCTTCGATGTCTTGATGAAGGCGTTGAGGTCATCGCCGATCACCTCAGCCATGCATGTCGTCGAGACCGCAATCATCTTTGGCTTGTACATGTTGTAGCTGTTGGCGAGCCCGTCGATCATGTTGTTCAGCCCGCCGAATACAGCGGCGTCTTCCGTCATAGATGAAGACACGCAGGAGCTCGGCTCCTTGAAGTGCCGCGACAGATGGCTGCGGTAGTAGGCCACGCAGCCTTGCGAGCCGTGGACGAAAGGCAGCGTACCCTCAAAACCAACCGAGACGAATACGGCCCCAAGCGGCTGGCAGGCCTTG
This sequence comes from Bradyrhizobium sp. USDA 4502, assembly GCF_054063355.1. Lineage (NCBI taxonomy): Bacteria > Pseudomonadati > Pseudomonadota > Alphaproteobacteria > Hyphomicrobiales > Nitrobacteraceae > Bradyrhizobium > Bradyrhizobium sp. USDA 4502. The sequence goes on along the minus strand of NZ_JBSSGF010000001.1, from coordinate 9,133,669 downwards.
GCCGGATTTACCGTGAGCGCCTCCCGCGCAAAATTCTTCTCGCGGTATTCAGCCGTCTTGGTCCATTCCTTGATACGTTCGACCTCGCCAGGATCGCGGGGATTTTCGAACATCTTCTTGTCGGCCAGCATTTTTTGGTATTCTGGACCACGGAACAGTTCGACATGATCGAGCACATGTTCTGCACTCTGCGCCATTGTTAAGATCCTTTACTATCGAAATTGATGTCGCCCCAACTCTCCCCAGAGAGCGGGATCGGTTGCTCTACTCTGGAACCAAGTGCTTTTTATTCTGCAGCCAAGAGCTTCGGCTTCGCAGCTCCCTTCCAGGGAGCCTTCATCTTCTTCCAGATCGGCGAGTTGACCGCCATGTCCATGTCCCGCGCGAAGATCGCAAAGCCGTCATAGCCGTGGTATGGGCCAGAATAGTCCCAGGAATGCATCTGCCGGAACGGGACACCCATCTTTTGGAAAACGTATTTCTCCTTGATGCCCGATCCAACCAGATCGGGCTGGAGCTTTTCGACGAAGCGCTCGAACTCATAGCCATTGACGTCGTCGTAGATGAGCGTGCTGTCCTTGACGTAATGTTGAGCGGTGCGCTGATAGTCGTCGTTGTGGCCGAACTCGTATCCGGTGCCCACGACTTCCATGCCGAGATCCTCGTACGCGCCAATCACATGACGCGGACGAAGCCCGCCGACGTACAGCATCACCGTCTTGCCCTCTAGGCGGGGGCGATATTTCGCGATCACAGCGTTCACCAGCGGTTGGTATTTTTCAATCACCCGCTCGGCGCCTTCCTTGATCCTGTCGTCGAAATAGCCCGCAATCTTGCGCAGCGATTCTGCGATCTTTGACGGTCCGAAGAAGTTATACTCGCACCAGGGAATACCAAATTTCTCTTCCATGTGGCGGGAGATGTAGTTCATGGAACGGTAGCAATGCAGAATATTGAGCTTTGCCTTCGGCGTCGCTTCGAGCTCAGCGAGTGAACCATCGCCGGACCACTGCGCAATCACCCTCAGGCCCATTTCCTCCAGCAGAATTCGCGACGACCAGGCGTCGCCGCCGATATTGTAGTCTCCGATGATCGCAACATCGTAGGGGGTCGATTCGAACTTTGGTTTGTCGTCGGTCTCGAGCTTGTCGAAAATCCAATCGCGCACCGCGTCGTTGGCAATGTGGTGGCCAAGCGATTGCGACACGCCGCGAAAGCCCTCACAGCGGACGGGCACGATGGTCTTGCCGCCGTATTCCTTGGATTTTGCTCTCGATACGGCCTCGATGTCGTCCCCGATCAGTCCGATTGGGCATTCCGATTGGATTGTGATGCCGTTGTTGAGCGGAAACAGCTCTTGGATTTCGTCAAGGATTTTGATCAGTTTCTTGTCGCCACCAAATACGATGTCCTTTTCCTGGAAGTCGGAGGTGAATTGCAGGGTCACGAAACTATCGACGCCCGTCGTGCCAACGTAATAGTTACGACGCGAGCCCCACGAATACTGGCCGCAGCCAACCGGGCCATGGCTGATATGGACCATATCCTTGATCGGTCCCCAGACCACCCCCTTGGATCCTGCATAGGCACAACCTCTGATCGTCATCACACCGGGTATTGATTTGATGTTGGACTTGACCCCGCAGTCGGACTTGCCGGCCTGGTGAACGTTGAGGTGCTTGGCGCGCCGTTTCGCGGTCTTCTCCGGATAGACTTTCAGCACCTCCTCGATCAGCTCTTTGTTGCGAGCCTTGATTTCTGCAATGCTCTGGGTCGTAGCGAGACTCATGCTTATGTCCTTCAAGGGTTAGCTGTTGGAGAGCGGCTTGCTGTCCAAGACTTTTGCAACGAGCATGCCAGCCCGTCGCGTGCGCAAAAACTGGAGTAAATAAAAGCGGTTAGCGCACTTCGCCCCGTGGGGCTGATTGTTGTTGCGAACGCGACATCGCACTTTGCACGGAGACTTCTTCGTTAGCCCTGTTCGAAATGGAACAAGTGCCGGTTATGCGCGAAATTGCGTCGCACAATTCTGGAAGGCACGAAGTGCCGCCGATTGCAGTACCTAGCGATCACGCTCGCCGGGACAGCCGCTAACACGGAAAACAGGCAGGCTGAGCGGCTCCGGCATGCCAATACCATCCATGTCTGCAGAGACTACAGAAGCTTTACCCTCAGCAATGATGATGACGTCCTTGTGCATGACGTCATCGCCCCCGAGATCGACGCAAGCTGCCTACGCCTAGACGTGGCAAGCTCGCCGGTTCACGATAATAGCTGCCGCGCCTTGGTGAGCGCGCTTACGAGCGTATCAATCTCTTCGTATGTGTTATAGAGGCCGAAGGACGCACGGCACGTCGCCAGAACGCCGAAGCGCTTGAGCAGCGGCATCGCGCAATGGGCCCCCGCCCGCACCGCTACACCTGCGCGGTCGACAACGGTGGCAATATCATGCGCATGCGCACCCTTCATATCAAAGGAGATAATTGGCCCCTTATCGGCCGGTGTCCCGATCATGCGCAGGGAGTTGATGTCCCCCAGCTGCTGCTGTGCGTAGGCAAGCAACGCACTCTCGTGCTCGCGGATCTGCTCCTTGCCTATGGAATTGATGTAATCCACAGCCGCCCCGAAACCGACCGCCTCAACGATCGGTGGCGTACCCGCCTCGAACCGGTGCGGCGGATCACCATAGATGACGCCGGCACGTGACACCTCACGGATCATCTCGCCGCCGCCATTGAAGGGTGGCATCAACGCCAGATGCTCAGATTTGCCGTAAAGCAGTCCGATACCCGTCGGACCATAGAGTTTGTGGCCCGTCATCACATAGAAATCGCAATCGATATCGCAGACGTCGGCGTTCAGATGGACGCCCCCTTGCGAACCATCGATCAGCACCGGGATACCACGCGCGTGCGCGATACTCACCACATCCTTCACCGGCACAACGGTCCCGAGCACGTTCGACATCTGCGTGATGGCAACCATCTTGGTGCGTCGCGTCAGGAGCTGCTCGAATGCATCGAGCAGGAAGTTGCCGTCATCATCGACTGGCGCCCATTTGATCACTGCACCGTTCCGTTCCCTGAGAAAGTGCCACGGCACGATGTTGGAATGGTGTTCCATCATCGAGAGAATGATCTCATCCCCTGGAGTGACGCGTTCACGGCCGAAGGTCTGGGCGACCAGATTGATTGCTTCGGTAGCGCTGCGGGTGAAGATGATCTCTTCGTTTAGACGGGCGTTTACAAATCGCGCCAGCTTGGCACGGGCACCTTCATACGCCTCGGTCGCCGCGTTAGCGAGGTAGTGCAAACCGCGATGCACGTTGGCATATTCGCTGGAGTACGCCTGCATCATACGGTCAAGTACCGCCTTAGGCTTCTGCGCCGAGGCGGCATTGTCGAGATAGACCAGCGGTCTTCCATAAACTGTCATGCTCAGCGCAGGAAAGTCCGTACGCAGACGGTCAACCTCGTACCGGCCATTGTTCATCGCGGGATGCACGCTCATCACCGCGCCTGCAACCAGTGTTCAGCTTGCGCGGTCACAAAATCGCGCAGATCCTCGATACCGATTTCCTCAATCGCCTCACCCAGGAACGCTCTGATCAGCAACGCCTGCGCCTCCTTCTCGGATAGACCGCGAGCGCGCAGATAAAATACGAGAGTGTCATCCAGCGCGCCTGATGTCGATCCGTGGCCGCAAGTCACGTCGTCGGCCAAGATTTCAAGTTCGGGCTTGTTGTCGGCGCCGGCCTCTTCAGACAGAAGCAGCGCTCGCATCGTCAGCGTGGCGTCCGTCTTCTGCGCGGCAGGGCGCACGACAATCCGGCCTTGGAACACCGAATGGCCGCAATCATCTATAACCGCACGGAACTTCTCCCGGCTGGCGCAGCGGGGCACAGCGTGCTCGACGACGATTGTCGTGTCGACGTGCTGCTTGTGCCTGATGAGATTGACCCCGTTCGCCGAGAGCTTGGATCCCTCGCCGGCTAGCGTGATGAATCCCTGATAGCGACTGACCGAGCCGCCGCAGATCATGCCGAAGAGATCAAGCCTCGCCCTGGCGCCGACCGCGATGATCCCCGACGAGATATTCACCGCGTCAGCGGCATCGGCTGCCAGTCGGATATGCGAAAAGCGCGCCTCCTCACTAATCAGGGCGATTGTCGCATCGTTAGTCTGATAGCCGCTCGCGCCTTCGTTCGAGACGAAGCTTTCCAGCACGACCGCTTCTGCGCCTTGGCCGAGATGCAGATAGGAACGCGTGAAGTTGGACGCCCACGATCCGGTCGCGACGTGAACGATCTGTATCGGACGCTTTACCGCTTTGCCCTCAGCGATCGTAATCACCAAGCCATCGGTCGCCATTGCCGCGTTGAGCGAAATCATCGCATCAATCGTCGTCGAGAGTATCAGCCCGGCCATCGCGCTGTCGGCGGAATTCTCCAGGACCTCTCGGAGCGACCGCACATCGACCCCATTTTCCAGCCTACCTACGTCGGATAGCTCGGGGGCGAATATGCCATCCACCAAGACGAGCTTGACCGCCTGCTCGACTGCCGCTCGCTTAACTGACGTCCTTGCGTGCACCAGTGCAGCCGCATTCGGTTGCGGAGCGAGTGGCTGGACCTCGCCAATCAGGGCGCGCAGATCGGTGTATTTCCAAGCCTCAACGCGCCGATGCGGGAGGCCGGCGCACTTGTAGGCCTCAAATGCCCTTGCACGGATATGAGCGACGGGCCCAGAGCCAGGCAGCCGTCCATGCGCCGCGGCGAAGACATTGTCCATTGTGCGCCCAGCGGCGGCTTTGACTACAACCTGATTCATCTGGAAACCCTTTGAGCCGTCACGCCACGTCCTCGAATTGGGCGTAGCCAGAAGCCTCAAGCTCCAGTGCGAGTTCCTTGCCGCCGCTCTTTCTTACCCGCCCTTTCGACATCACGTGGACAACGTCCGGCACGATGTAGTCGAGAAGCCGCCGATAGTGGGTGATCACGATCATCGCTCGTTGCGGCGAACGCAACGCGTTGATGCCGCCCGCGACAATCCGCAGTGCATCGATGTCGAGACCGGAATCGATCTCGTCCAGGATGCACAGGCTCGGGTCGAACAGCGCCATCTGCAAAATCTCGTTGCGCTTCTTCTCACCGCCAGAAAATCCGACATTGAGGCCGCGCTTGAGCATGCCTTGCGGGATGTTGAGCGACTTAGCGACCTCGCGGACTCGTTTCGTAAAATCGGGAGTGGAGAATTCCTTTTGTGCGCGCGCCTTGCGCTGGGCGTTTAGCGCCGCGCGCAGGAAGTTCATGGTGGTTACGCCAGGGATTTCCACCGGATACTGGAAGGCAAGAAATACGCCCTTGGCAGCGCGCTCGTCTGCTTCCATCGCGAGCAGGTCGTCATCCTTGAACAGGATTTGGCCAGCGATCACCTGATAGCCGGGTTTGCCGGAGATAACGTGGCTAAGCGTAGACTTTCCGGAGCCGTTCGGCCCCATGATAGCATGCACTTCACCCACATCGACCGTAAGATCGAGGCCGCGAAGAATTTCGCAGCCCTCGATACCGGCATGCAAATCTCGGACTTCAAGTAGCGCCATTGTGATCTGATCCTGAAATGCGTGATCCGGAACGCGCGCCGCGATCAGGAGGGCTCGCGGAACGATTAATTATCCGACGGATCCCTCGAGCGAGATCGTGATCAACTTCTGCGCCTCCACCGCAAATTCCATCGGCAGTTTTTGCAGCACGTCTTTCGCGAAACCGTTGACCACGAGGCCAATGGCGTGTTGCTCGCTCAAGCCTCTTTGCGCGCAAAAGAACAGGATGTCTTCTGAGATCTTCGACGTTGTCGCTTCATGCTCGAGTATCGCCGAGGAATTCTTGGCCTCGACATAGGGCACGGTGTGCGCGCCGCATTTGTCGCCGATCAGAAGCGAGTCGCAGGCGGTGTAGTTGCGCGCGCCGGTGGCCTTGCGGTGCGCGCTGACCAGGCCGCGATAGGTGTTCTGCGACTTGCCGGCGGCGATGCCCTTGGAGATGATCCGGCTCGACGTGTTCTTGCCGAGATGGATCATCTTGGTGCCGCTGTCGACCTGCTGGAAGCCGTTCGAGATCGCGATCGAGTAGAACTCGCCGCTCGAATTGTCGCCGCGCAGGATGCAGCTCGGATATTTCCAGGTGATCGCCGAACCGGTCTCGACCTGGGTCCAGGAGATCTTCGAATTGCGACCACGGCAGTCGCCACGCTTGGTGACGAAATTGTAGATGCCGCCCTTGCCTTCCGAATTGCCCGGGTACCAGTTCTGCACCGTCGAATATTTGATCTCGGCATCGTCGAGCGTGACGAGCTCGACCACGGCGGCGTGCAGCTGGTTCTCGTCGCGCTGCGGCGCGGTGCAGCCCTCGAGATAGGAGACGTAGGAGCCCTTGTCGGCGATGATCAGCGTGCGCTCGAACTGGCCGGTGTTGCGCTCGTTGATGCGGAAATAGGTCGACAGCTCCATCGGGCAGCGCACGCCCGGCGGCACGTAGACGAACGAGCCGTCGGAGAACACAGCCGAATTCAATGTCGCGAAGTAATTGTCCGAGGTCGGCACCACGGTGCCGAGATATTTCTGCACCAGCTCGGGATGCTCGCGGATCGCCTCCGAGATCGGCATGAAGATCACGCCGGCCGCCTTCAGCTCCTTCTGGAAGGTGGTCGCAACAGAAACCGAATCGAACACGGCGTCGACCGCGATCTTGCGGTTCGGCGTCTGCTCGCCACCGGGCGGCGGCTCGACGCCCTCGAGGATCGCGACCTCGCGCAAGGGGATACCGAGCTTCTCGTAGGTCTTGAGGATTTCCGGATCGATCTCGTCGATCGAGGACAGCGTCTTCTTCGGCTTCGGCGCCGCGTAGTAGTAGATGTCCTGGTAGTCGATCTTCGGATAGTCGACGCGCGCCCAGGTCGGCTCGGTCATGGTCAGCCAGCGGCGATACGCCTCCAGGCGCCATTCCAGCATCCAGGCCGGTTCGTTCTTCTTTGCGGAGATGAAGCGGACGGTGTCTTCCGACAGCCCCTTCGGGGCCTTGTCGGACTCGATCAGCGTCTCAAACCCATATCGATACTGGTCGACGTCGATGCGCCGGACGCGCTCGACCGTCTCTTGTACAGCTACCATTGCCCCCTCCGCTCGCGCACGAACAACTCCGGCCGACGACGGTCCGCCTGCGTCCCCTCCGAGCCGATCGCGCAAGTCACAGCCAACGGGGGACGAGCGAGTGAGAAAACCAGGTGACCGATCCAGATAGACACCGCCTTCGCTGGTGTCTTCATCATGTGTGCCGGAGCCCCACTCATCGGCTAGTCTCTTATGCCGGCACGCAGGTGTTGGGCACTGGGCAAACGACAGCGCATTGCGGCGCCTCAAAATGCCCCTCACATTGGGTGCACTGGGCCGGATTGATCACGTATATGTCGTTCTTCAGGCTGATCGCGGCGTTGGGACATTCGAACTCACACGCGCCGCAGACAGTGCACTGGGACGCGATTATCTTGTAGGGCATCACTGCGATTCCATAGCAAAAGTGAGGGACCGCTTCTTGCGTTCAAGTCTTATGCCAAAGAGCCTGGGCTTGATTTGTCTCGGTTATTTTCCAAAGCACTTGTCGCCGCCTCAACGGTTGTCGCAAATGCGACAATGTGCATGACGGCAGGACGCCTTAGCTTGAGCCCATGGTCGATCCGGCGGCAGTCGACCAACGAGGTCAACCGCGTCCACCGGCTGATCTTTCAGATGGCCGCGGTAGCGCAGCTACAGATCGGCACCGTCCCCTCCGAGTGCTCCGCTACTGCGTCAGGTTCGCCAGTGCCGATCATATCGGTTCTGCTGACGGACGGCGGCGGATTTAGCGACAGCGCGCTACGATGAAGAGCCGGTGCAGTCGTCACCAATCCGATGCGCATCTCCACAGCACGACCAAAAATGTCGCACTGATCGCGCAGATAGCAGATAAAAGTCGGTTTGATGATCGCGGCCCCACCGGGCGAGCCGTTGCAGGCAATACCCAATCCTATCGGATTACCCGCAGACGTGCGTTCATATACCCTCTATTGGACGAACAGTTTGTCTCCCATGACGCGTCGGCCTTCGCTCCGCGTTCCAGGGACATGCCCGCGGCGCTCTGCAGGTTGATAGAGCCAAAAAAAAAGCCACCCCGAAGGGTGGCCCAAGTCAGGGAGGAAACGCCCGTGTGGGGCCTCTGGGATCAGGCCGCAGCCTGTTCGATCGGAGAGAAGGGGAGCCCGAGGCTCTCGGCAACCGCCTTGTAAGTGAGCCGGCCTCGATGGACATTGAGGCCCGCGCGCAGGTGCGGATTCTCGAGCACGGCGGAAAAACCCTTGTTGGCCAAAGCCAAACCAAATGGCAGAGTGGCGTTGTTCAGTGCCTGGCTCGAGGTCAACGGCACAGCGCCGGGCATATTCGCCACGCAATAATGGATGATGCCATCCACCTCGTAAGTTGGATCGGCGTGGGTGGTTGGATGCGATGTCTCAAAGCAGCCGCCCTGATCGATAGCGACATCCACGATGACCGCGCTCTTGCGCATTGAGCTCAGCATGCTCCGGCGGACCAGCTTCGGTGCGCTAGCTCCTGGAACGAGCACCGCACCAATTACCACATCGGCCGCAAATACTTCCTCCTCCACGGATTCGATGGTGGAAAACCTGGTACGAACGCGCCCTTCGAATAGCTCGTCCAACTCGCGGAGCCGGGGTATCGAACGGTCGATGATGGTGACCTCGGCGCCCAAACCGACCGCCATGCGTGCCGCGTGCGTGCCAACGACGCCGCCCCCGATCACCACGATCCGAGCCGGCTGAACACCGGGCACTCCACCGATTAGCAGCCCTCGTCCGCCTGCACTGCGCTTCAGCGCACTACCCGCCGCTTCGATCGCAAGCCGACCCGCGACCTCGCTCATCGGTGCCAACAGTGGAAGGCCCCCATGACCATCGGTTACGGTCTCATAGGCGATCGCGGTGCACCCAGATTTGAGGAGTCCCTTGGCCTGCTCCGGGTCTGGCGCCAGATGCAGGTAAGTGAAGAGGATCTGGCCCTCCCGCAGTTGGCTCCATTCGGACGGTTGAGGCTCCTTAACCTTTACGATCATCTCGCTCGATGCGAATACCTCGCCTGCAGAAGCCAGGATCGTTGCGCCGACGGCGCGATAATCGTCATCGGTTGCACCAATGCCAGCACCGGCATTGGTCTCGATCATCACGCGGTGGCGCGCTGCCACGTATTCGCGGACGGCTCCAGGGGTAAGGCCCACGCGATATTCGTGCGGCTTGATTTCCTTGGGGACCCCGACCTTCATTTGAAAACTCCCTGCCTGGAGGGGCTTTTTAATCGGAAGAGCGCAGCGATATTGCGATCCAGGCGCGTATATGGCGCAGAAATTCAGCGATCTTTCGCCAGCTACGCAGGATTTCAAACCCACAGATGCGAAGTGGATTGAATGACCTGCTCTTTGAGCTTAACCGCCATTCCCGCATGCTCGCCGCAAACGGGTGCGGTGTGTTCAACAGATCCGAGGCAATTGTTCGCCCGACAACCAGTCGACAATTCGTCCGCCGCCGAAACTGGTCGCCATTTGCACAAATTCGTGTTCGTCAGCGACCGCCTCGCCAATATCGGCTGCATCGCACCCGAGTGGATGCGCCTTCATGGCTGCAAGCACGGCGTCGGCCACATCAGGCGCGACGATCGCAACGAGCTTGCCCTCATTGGCGACATGGATCGGATCAAGCCCAAGAAGCTCGCAGGCGGCCGCAACGGCGGGCTTTATGGGAATGGCCGCTTCCTGCAGACGAAACCCGAGGCCCGATTGATGAGCAATCTCGTTGAGAGCGGCGGCAAGTCCGCCCCGCGTGGGGTCACGCATCACCCGGATGCCGCGCCCACCGGCCGTCATCATGACAGCCACCAAGTCATGCAGCGATGCGGAATCCGAGATGATCTCAACTTGAAGAGCAGCGTTCTGGCGCGCTGACATGATCGCCACTCCATGGTCGCCGAGGCTGCCGGACATCAGCACGCGGTCCCCGATCCTTGCCTTGTCGGCTGAGAGATCGAGGCCATCGGCCAGAAACCCGATGCCCGTCGTAGAGATGAACAGGCCGTCCGCCTTGCCGCGCTCGACGACCTTGGTGTCTCCAGTGATGATGTAAACGCCGGCAGCGCGCGCCGCCTCGCTCATCGACTGTGCAATCGTCCTGAGATCCGAAAACCGGAACCCCTCTTCAATGATGAAGCTGGCCGATAGATAGAGTGGACGTGCGCCGGCCATCACGACATCATTGATCGTGCCGTGCACAGCCAGTGACCCGATATTGCCTCCGGGAAAGAACAGCGGCGAAACAACATAGCCGTCGGTCGTCATTACCATCCTGCCTGCCGCAACATCGAACGCGGCCTGATCATTGCAGCGGGCAAGCCATTCATTACCGAAGGCTTGGTGAAAAATGCAGGAGATCAGTTGCGCCATGGCACGGCCTCCGGATCCGTGGGAAAGATCAACGCGTCCGTTGTCGACGTCGAGCTTGCCTTGATAGGCCTTCGCGCTCATGACATCCGCCTCACCTGGTCATCGCGAACTCGGCCATAGGTCCAATACGCGGCACAAGCGCCTTCCGAGGAAACCATGCAGGACCCGACGGGTGTTTCTGGCGTGCAGACGGTTCCAAACAGCTTGCAATCGACCGGCCGCTTGGCGCCGCGCAGGATCGCGCAGCACTCGCATGCCGGATTGTCGGCGACACGCAGCTCGTGCATCGCAAAACGCGCCTCGGCGTCAAATCCCGCGTAAGCCCGCTTCAACTTCAGCCCACTGTTGGGGACGAGCCCAAGCCCACGCCATTCGAACTGCTCACGCAATTCGAATACCTGCGAAACCTCGTCCTTGGCGCGTCGGTTGCCTTGGCGAGTCACCGCACGGCTGTACTGGTTCTCTACCTCGTAGCGGCCTTCGTTTACCTGGCGTACCAGCATCAGGATCGCCTGCATCACGTCGAGTGGCTCAAATCCCGCGATCACGATCGGCTTGCCGAATTGCTCCGCCAGGGGCTCGTAGGGCTGCGTACCGATGATCGTGCTGACATGTGCAGGACCAACGAAGCCGTCGATTGCGACCCCGCCGATATTGCGCATCTTCGGGTTCTCGAGAATGCTGTGCATCGCTGAGGGCGTAAGCACATGGTTGCAGAACACGCTAAGGCCCCTCAGCCGCTTCTTTTCGGCAATCCGGATCATCACCGCGGTCGGCGGCGTCGTGGTCTCAAATCCGATGGCAAAGAAGACCACCTCCCGGCTTGGCACCTGTTCGGCGAGCCGGATAGCGTCGAGCGTCGAATAGACCATGCGAATGTCTGCTCCGAGGGCTTTGGCTCGCATCAGGGACTGCCCCTGCGACCCCGGCACGCGCATCAGGTCGCCATAGACGCACAGAGTGACCTCCGGCCGCTCGACGAGCCGGATTGCCATGTCAATCCGGCTGGCGGGCAGAACGCAGACGGGACAACCGGGCCCGTGGATCATACGAATGTTCGCGGGCAGCAAATCCTCGAGGCCGTAGCGGGAGATCGCATGAGTGTGTCCGCCGCAGAATTCCATGAACCTGTAAGCCCGTCGCGCACCGGCTTCGGCGCCAATTGCCCGCGCGAGTCCCTGTGCGATGGTCTTGTCACGAAATTCGTCGACATACTTCATGTTCGGGGTTCCTGCCCTGCACTGCCGAGCTCCTGCAAGAGCTCCAACGTGCGCGTGGCTTCTGCTGGGTCGATCTTGGAGAGCGCATAACCGACATGCACCAGAACGCTGTCGCCAACGTCGAGCTCTTCGATGAGAGCAATCGATATTTCCAGGCTGACCCCATCGATGGACACGATCGCCATATCGTCGGGAAGAATTTTTGATACCTTTGCCGGGACCGAAAGACACATATCAGGCTACTCCTTCCAGGGCTGAAGACCGTTCAATAATCTGCAGAGCGGCAATCCACGCCTGGCCGAGGCTCAAACCTCCATCGTTGGGCGGCAGCTGCCTTGGCACCAGCGGGGTGAGGCCTGCGCTGCGGCAACCGCGCTCAATTTCATCCGCCAGCACCGCGTTCAGAAAGCAGCCGCCGCTTAGAACGATGGTATTGACGCCGGTTGTCCGTGCAGAGCGGCTGACCCAGTCAATGCAAGCGGCGGCAAAGGTGCCATGAAACAGCCCGGCTCCGTCCGCCGCGTCGATGTCGTCTGCAATCAACCGCGCAAATAACGGTCGAAGCGATAGCACGCCGCCGTCGATGGTCCAGCCGGCATCGAAAATCGCAGTCCGCCGCACCAGCGCCTCGAGCTTCATCGCGGCTTCGCCCTCATAGCTCTGCACACATGCGATTCCCAGCAGCGCTGCCGCGGCATCGAACAACCGGCCCGCGCTGGTCGTGGTGGCCCCGCCCGGCTGATCGAGCAATACCGACATGCGCTCAGCCTGCCGCTGCGCAGCAAAGCGAGGCCCGATTTCGTTACCCCGGCCGAGCGCCTGCAATATTGCGCTTGCCATACGCCACGGCTCGCGCGCCGCCCGCTCTCCACCAGGCATTTGCAAAGGCGCGAGATGCCCGATGCGTCGACACCTTGTTCCTTCGCACAGCAACAGCTCGCCACCCCAGTTACCGCCGTCGGAACCGAAGCCATGGCCGTCGAGCACCAGGGCAAGCGCCGGTCCGGCATGGCCGTGCTCAGCAATGACGGCGCCAGCGTGGGCGTGGTGATGCTGGACGGCGACAAGGGCCCGGCTGCTTGCTTCCGCAAAGCGGGTCGATGCCATATTGGGATGCAGATCATGGGCAATGACGACAGGCTCCACATCAAGGGTCGATGCGAGGTGGCGGATCGTCTCCTCGAACACACGGATGCCTTCGGCGGTATCGAGATCGCCTATATGCTGGGAGACGAAGGCTTCGTTGTCCCGCGTGATGGTGACGGTCGATTTCAGCGCGCCACCGACGGCGAGCACGACCGGCACAGACCTCGCAAGCCGGATCGGTTCGGGGACGTAGCCACGTGCGCGGCGTACGAATTGGGTCCGGCCGGCAACCACCGACAGCAAGGAGTCATCGGCACGTGTCAGGATATCGCGATCATGGGTTACGACTAGGTCTGCAATCCCTTCGAGCCGCCACAGCGCCTGCGCATTGTCGATCAGGAGCGGTTCGCCGCAAGAATTGGCGCTGGTTGCGACGATGACCGGGCACGCCCCCTCAAGCCACGCTCCCGTCGAACGAAGCGCGTGAAAGATGAGGTGATGCAGTGGCACGACCGGCAGCATGACACCAATGCGCGATAAGCCAGGAGCTATGGCGGGCGCCAGATTATTGCGCGAAGGCAGAAGGACAACGGGACGTGCTACGGATTCAAGCAGCGCAAGCTCGGCCCCATTCGCTTCTGCGATTTCGTTGACCAGCTCTGTGGAACCGACCATGACCGCGAACGGCTTTTGAAGGCGGTGCTTTCTGCTGCGCAATCGCTGCACGACGTCCTGGTTGCGTGCATCGCAGAGCAGTTGATATCCGCCGAGCCCCTTGATGGCTACGATTTGGCCGCCGGCGATCGCCGCGACAATGGCATTGATCCCATGGCTGAGCCGAGGACCGCATATCTGACACGCGATCGCCTCCGCATGAAACCTGCGGCTCGCTGGATCGGCATATTCGGCCGCGCAGGCAGCGCACAGCCTGAAAGCTTTCATGACCGTGTTGTGGCGATCATACGGAAGCTGTTCGGCGATCGTATAGCGCGGGCCGCAATGGGAACAGCTGACGAACGGATAAAGGTAATGGCGATTTTCGGGATCGAACAGCTCACTGAGGCATTGCTGGCACGTCGCGGCATCGGCGACGATCCGCGCTGATAACTTGCCACCCTCGCTCGTGCCGATCGAAAAGCCTTTTGCCGCGAGCGCCCCAGTCTGCTGAACGCAGATGTGGTCGATGTGTGCCAGTGGAGGCAGTTCGAGCGGCAATGCGGCGACAAACTCGGGCGCGCGGCGACCCTCGACTTCGATAGTGACGCCCTCGGAGCTGTTGACGACAAACCCCGCTAATCCGTACCGCGTGGCGAGGCCATAAACGTAGGGGCGAAAGCCGACCCCTTGCACGGCCCCGCTCACGCGCACGCGCAGCCGTGTTCGGTCGCAGGTGGTGGCGCTCATCGCCTCGTGTCCTCCAAGGCGCGCCTGTGATGCGCGGCCTGCTTATCGATCCAGGCGTAGAGCCCGCCAAAACCCTCGCCGGTCCGCGCCGAAACCGTGAGTACTTCGATCTTTGGATTGACGCGTCTTGCATATTCGACGGTCTTGCCCAAATCGAATTCAAGCAGCGGCGCCAGATCAACCTTGTTGATCAGCATGAGTGAAGAAGCGCCAAATGTATCCGGATATTTGAGCGGCTTGTCTTCACCTTCAGTGGTCGACAACACCACGATCTTGCAGGCCTCGCCAAGATCGAAGGCCGCGGGACAGACCAGGTTACCGACGTTCTCGATGAAGAGGATACCGCCAATGAGCGGCGGCAGGCGGCGATAAGCCTCGCCAATCATAGCAGCATCAAGATGACAACCCTTTCCGGTATTGACTTGAATGGCTGGCACGCCGGTCGCGCGAATGCGTTCGGCATCGTTCGAGGTCTGCTGGTCGCCTTCGATCACCCCGATCGGACGGCTGCGCTTGAGCTCGGACACGGCGCGGACCAATAGCGAAGTTTTGCCTGCACCGGGACTGGACACGAGATTGAACACGAGGAGTTCATCGGCCACGAATAGCGCGCGGTTATCCGCCGCGATCCTGCTATTCTTGCTAAAGATGTCGCGCTCGATCTGAACGACCCGCTCGCGGCGCATGTCCGCGACCTTCAAGCCAGCCGGGCCGGCGCTGCAGTCCAGAATCGCTTGCCCACCATCCGCCCTCCGACGGCCAGGATGATGATCGTGATCATGGCTGTGGCGAGCATGGTTTGAACGCTGCAGGTCCTGGTCGTCATGCAGATGCGCCTCATGGCGATCGCAATCGTCCTGCACATGAGGATAGTCGCGAGCGCGGCCTTGCGCATTATGAGCTTCGGAGGGCTCGGTCGAAGGAGTCCCTTCGCTGCAGCCGCATACGCCACACATCAATCGATCTCCAGTTCTTTCACTCGCATCTCTTCGCCCGCGGTGACCTGCAACTGGTAGCTGCCGCAACTAGGACAGCTTTCACCGCGCCGTGCAATCTCGACGCTCTTCGAACAGGTCATGCACCAGGCCTCGCCGGGGCGTTCGATGATTCTAAGAGCCGCGCCCTCGGCAATGGTCCGCGTTGCCACGACACCAAAGCAGAACCTGAGCGCTTGCGGCGCGACATGGCTCAAGGCCCCGATCTCCAGACAGATGCTCCGCACCAGCGAAAACGATCGGCGATGCGCTTCTTCCTCGACGATTTCGATGATGCTCTGACAAAGCGCCATTTCATGCATCGTCAACTTTTGCGAAACTTGAGCGTGAATCCGACGCAGGGATCAAGCGATTCGATCACCGCACGAACCGCTTTCTGATGCCGTCTCGCCGTCAGCACAGCGCCCTGCAGGTTACGGACAAGCGGTCCTCGTCTATGGAAATTCCATTCCGTCGGAGCAAGAAATTCGAAGCGGAATATCTGGCCCTGAGGATCAAGCTCAACCGCGTGATAGAGCCGACCCCTGGCGCATTCGACCGCGGCCGCCGCACGTCGAGGACCTAACCTGTAGCTTTCGATGATCCCAGGCTCCGCTGCGTCGATATGAGCACCGGACTTGAGCCAATCGCATAGCCGAACGATCTCTGCAATTCTGGCCTTCAGCCGCTCAACCGGACCGGATCGCCCCAGCCAGAGCCGCTCACGCGTCATTTGGCGCGCCCATGGACCTGTCTCGGGCGCACGCCCCCCAAGGTCGGGACAATGGCAAAATGTCGGGTCATCGCCGAGCAGCCGTTCAACGATGTTGCGGTCGTCGGCGACGGACAGGAACGAGTGCGCGATCCGGATGGACTTCAAGTCGACCTCGTCAAGCGCTGCAATGCAAAGCGCGGACGGGCTACCGGGCCTTGGCACGCCATCTTCATTCGGCATGCCAAGTGCAGTGAGCGCAGCAACAATCTGAGCTATCGCTTCGCGTCGAGCAGAGCCGCGAGCTGGCCGGGCGCTGCCGACAAGCATGGACAATGCCCGTATAAGGGACCGGATCGCCGCCGCACTGGCGTTCGGCGTGGGATGCGCGACAAAGAGAGCCCGCAGCAATTCTGAGATGCGTTCGGCAACGACCAGGATCATACGACGCTGTTTTGTCGCGAGGATGATCTCTTCGTCACGCGCCGCTTCGATCGCGGACAGCAATGCGACCTGCTGCGCAGCGGCACATAAGGTGAAGAGCTGCGGCAGCGCATTGAGCAACGACGATGGCGGTTTGCCGGCGAACAGCCGCGCCAGCGGCGGCCTGGCTCGCGGCAGGATCTCGACCTCGGCGATGACGTCGGCAGCAAGCAATATGGTAACATCGATTTTGTTGCGGGCGATAAGGCTCATGCGCACCGGTCCGCCATCATCTCGCGCAAGAAATGCCGGCGATTGATCAAACGAAGATGTGATGCTTGGAAATGACGTTGCGTTCGGCGGTCGTCCGGCCACACCATGGCAGGGACCGCTACTTCGGCAATGGCGCCACCCATGTCTTCGCCTGCGGAACTCGCCGAGAGCAGGAAGCAACAGGTGCTCGAGCTCAATGGCGCGATTTCGCTGAAAACAAGTTCAACGTCGCCGGATCGAACTGAGCGCAGGTTCGACCTCTGCCCAGCATGCCGTGAGCAGGTGCCGTTGCCCAGGCAGACGGCCACCTTCATGGCCCAAGGCGCGCCCATTACGCTATCGCCCCTGCCTTCCGCGCGTGCGAAACCCGATCGCGTCGACCCTGGACATGGATCGTTCAAGACCGATCGCGGGCGCATGGCTCGACCGGCGATATCCCAACAGGCTGCTACGAGCATCTCGTCGGACGCCGACAGCTCGGCGTTCTTGCGCCTGCGAAAGTCCTGTCCACGCTCAAGCATCACCTTCAGCCGACGCAAAGCCGGCCTTGGACGCACGAAAGCCGAAGCAGCTTTTAGTTTTTCGCGCGCAACGCGCTCGCGCAGCAGTCTGCGTCGCCATCGTTCTCCGGTGGTTGCGCACGATTCAGCCAAGGCCACATTGCGCGCGCGCCGGCTGTGAGAACCGACCGGACGCCAAACAGTCTCCAAGCTCTTCATGAGACGTAGGCCTTCATGATTTCCTGCAGACGTTCGGCAGAATCCTCGAAATCCTCGTCGGCAGCCAACGCAACAATCGGCGTGCCGCCGACCTCCAGCGTGTCGAGGATGATGGTGTCAATAGAGTTGAAAAACTGCACCGACCAGACGTTCCGGATCCCGGTCGCCTGCACTCGGCATGTGCCGTAGCCGCGGAAGATAAGTTGGACCGGACCGTTGCCCAGGCCTTGCTGCAGAAACGCCAGATCAACGGCGTTCATCGGCAGCAGTGTCAGATTGATGACATGCGCGCGCATGCCATGCCGCCAGACGCGGGCCCTCTCGCGTATTTCGGCGAGCACCGGCAACACGTTCATTGCGCCGTCCGGCGCCGCACCGATCACCAGATTGGTCGACGTCAGGTCTGTTGCGGCGCGTCGCACGATCTGCGGGATCGCCCCGATCTCAACGTATTCGTGCGCCGGTTCCGTCCCTATGCGCACGCGCCAGATTCCCGCAAGCACGGACTCCTGGATTTCGGCCAGAGAGCCATCTGGTAGCGCAACGAAGCCGGCGACCTCGCCTTCCCCAAGCACTTCGGCAATCAGCTTGCGCTCGGGATCACTGAGATCCGCGAGCCCATACAGTTGCGCGCGTGCGTTGCTCTTCTGGCCGCGAGCGGCAGCAGCGGCGTTCGATAACAGGGCGATGGCATTTGGACAGTTTCTTGCAAGCTCGCCGCCATCGCGCCAAGCGCGCTCGGCGAGCGCCCCCACAGCCGCGGGCCCGCTATGGATGACGTCGAGACTATCCGCATCCACAGGAAACTCGCTCATCGGCGACGCAGGGATTTCGTCTCCGTTGCGGGCCGCCGTTTTCATGACCCGACGTTCCGGTGAACGTGCCGAATGGCAATGCTGTTGGCGATCCAGGCGCTACCGGCTTGTGGTCGTACGATCGATGCCGACATGGGGGCGATCTTGTCCAAGCGGACCTGACTCTCACCGACCAGGCGCAGTGTAGCGCGCTGAGGGCATTCGGTCGGCCTCGGCGGGCCATGCAGGCCGAGCCGCCCGCCCGGTTCGCCACCGGCGCTGCGCGCGGTTACGACCTGTTGCACGGGCCGCCGGAGCGCCTTGGTCTGTTCAGAAAGCGCGGTTGCGACGTGGATCGCCCAGCGTGAATATAAGGGGCCCGCTGCCGACGGCAGCTCCACGCCTTTCTTCCCGGGATCCTGCCCGGCCAGATGAGCATCGCCGCCCGCTCTCTCAACCTCGGACAGACCAGGCCGCGCCAGATCATGCTGAGCCGGCTGGAACTTCATCAGACGCCTTTCTGATAATTTTCTGGTTCTTCTCGGCGAGGTCTTAGCAAGGCACATGCCAATCATCGTCTCGCTGTGATCGCATTCCCGACCGGAGCAGCGGCTGTAAGCGCTTTACATTTTCTCTGTAAAAGTTGCCTACGATTGCAAATCGGTTCGTGAGCAGGGGCCGGCAACACGATGTCCGCGCTCGGCACCCCGCTAGCGTAGATGGTCGGGCAATTGCGGCTCATGACCAATCAAGTCCGCAAAGAAGCGATCGCAGTCCTCGCCGTTGAGACTAGCCTCGAGCCCGTCGAGTGCTTCCGAGATTCGCCTTGCTTCATCCTCCTCCAAGGGCCGCACCGCTGTCTCGATATGGACGAGCACCTTGGCGCCGACCATCGCGCCGGAGAGCAGCATGACCGAGACACGTCGCTTTTCACCGCCATACTCGCATAGCGCCGTGACGCCGTCGGTCTCAACAATCGTCATTGGTAAGCCAAGGCACATGGATAACCGCGGCCGCTAGATCGGCTGCGCCCTTTCATAATTGACATGGTCGATATTGTTCCCCAACAGCCGTTCTGATGCAGGCAGCGGGGCGGCCCGCGGTCTTGCCGGTGCGCCCCACTGGGCCAGCAGGTTGCAGGCCAGTTCGATCGCAGGCGTGATCTGAACACGCACCGGTGCAGTCAGCGAACCGCCCCAATGCTCCATGTCCAGCGGCTGACAGCCGATCAGAGCGATCTCTCGCGGGCAGCGACCAAGCAGGTCGGCTGCATTCAAGACCTCCTGAAAGCCGGTCTGATGCAGGCTCAGCTTCTTGGCAGCGGCAAATTTCGGCACTTCGTCATCTCGCACGAGCTTCAACTGTCCGGGCGAAAGTCCATAATCGACGGCATCGAACACGATCAGGCAATCGGCCTGCTCGAGAAAACCGACGAGATAGAGCCCCTGCGTGCCACCATCGAGGATGGAGACGTTGTCATCGATGGTGTAGCGACGATAAAACTCCTCTACCACCCGCACGCCGAATCCCTCATCGGCCCACAGGATATTGCCGATGCCGAGCACCAGGATCCTTTTCTTGTTCTCCGGACTCAGCATCCGCCTCCTAGTCAATTGCGAAACTGACGCTGACCCGAAATCATCGAGGAGATGCTCCGGCCCGACATGATGTCTTCCCGGATCACCGCATAAATGTGGACCATCGCAAAGGTCACGATCACCCACAGGCCGAGATGATGCCAGGTACGGACGTCTTGACCGTTCGGCCAGATCGCGAATACCCAGTCGAACAGCTTGTACTGCCAGCTGTCACGATCGGTGCCCTGCCCGTAAAGTGCAAAGCCTGTGACGATCATGAACGTGGTGGTCTGCGTGAACATGAAGAACATCGCGAGCTGAGCCAACCGATTGTGCCCGACGTGCCTTTCGGGCTCAGCTGCCAGGAAGGCGTACCAGCGCATTTCGTCGTACACTTCGCGCCAAAAGCATCTGCGCCAGAGCGGCACGCAAAAGATCTGCATGGCATGCGGGTTTCCCATCAAGGCCCAGTAGATGCGCAGCATAAATCCGACGCCGAGCACATATCCCGCCAAGAAATGCGCAAAGCGGATATAGCCGAACAGGAAATTGTCGCTAGCCTCCCCCGGCATTGCCGGTGTCCCAGTTCCAATGAGATAACCGGTTATGCCCAGCACCAGAATGGCCACCGCATTGCCCGCGTGCCACAGTCGCACCGGCGCTTCATAAACGTAGGCGGCCCCGTGAACAGTCGGCGCTGCATCGACGACCGCAACGGCTTTCGGAGCCTTGTCCAGTATGGACCTAACGAACATTGATTGAAGCGATTTCTTGGCCGTAGGGACTGATCACGTGGGTCGAGCACGCCAAGCACGGATCAAAGGAATGGATCGTGCGCAAGATCTCCAAGGGCCGCTGCGGATCGACGACCGGGGTACCGATAAGGGAGGCTTCAAAAGCGCCAATATTGCCCTTGGGGTCGCGAGGAGACCCGTTCCACGTCGTCGGCACGACACATTGGTAATTGTCGATCTTGGTGTTCTTGATCTTGATCCAGTGGCCAAGCGCACCGCGCGGCGCTTCAGTGAAACCGTAGCCCCTGGCCTCATTAGGCCAGCCTTCCGGCTTCCAGTTGCTGACGTCGGCAGTTGCGCTATTGCCTTGCTTGATATGGACGACCAGCTTGTCCTGGAAATAGCGCATCTGATGCGCCGCCCACTGGCATTCGAGTGCCCGCGTCGCGGTACGGCCAAGCGTCGAAAACAGCGCGGTCAAGGGAAGATTGAGCCCCTTGAGCAGTCTCTCGGCCGGCTCCTTGAATTCGGCTTTGCCTTGCGCATAACCGATGATGTATCGCGCCAATGGCCCGACCTCGACGGCGTGGCCGCGCCAGCGCGGCGCTTTGATCCAGGAATACCTGCCGTCTTCGTCGAGTTCCTTGATATCTGTTCTGCTGCCTTTGACCTTTGCCCCTAGCTCAAAATTCGGTTCGGTGACGCCATCCCAGGGATGCAGGCCGCTGAACTCGCTAGGGTATTTATACCATGAATGCGCGACGAATTCCTGGATCTGCTCGGGATCGCCATGGTCGATCGGCAAAATCTCCTCAAGATTGCCGCCAAGAATGACGCCGCGCGGCAGCTTGAGACTTTTCGCGGAACAGTCGTTAGCGTTTTCGGGGATGTCGCCATAGGACATCACGCTTTTGCTAGAAAGCCCGCCGCCATGCAGCCAGTCCTTATAGAACGAGCCGATCGCTGCGATGTCGGGCAGATAGACCTGCTCGACAAACTCGATCGAACGGTCGATGACCGAGGACACCAGGTTAAGCCGCTCCATATTGATCGCGCCAACCGCACCATTTCCGTCGATGTTGATCGCGCAGGCCACGCCGCCGACCAGCCAGTTCGGATGCGGATTCTTGCCCCCATAGATGGCTTGGATCTTGACGATCTCCTTCTGGAAGTCGAGCGCTTCCAGATAATGCGCCACGGCCATCAGGTTCATTTCCGGCGGCAGCTTGTAAGCCGGATGCCCCCAATAGCCGTTCTTGAACGGACCGAGTTGCCCTGACCCGAAGAACTTGGTGAGCCTGATCTGCAAATCCTTGAAATAGCCAGGAGACGACAGCGGCCAGGGCGAGATGGACTGCGCCAGCGCCGAGGTGGACCTGGGATCAGCCTTGAGCGCGGAAACCACGTCGACCCAATCCAGCGCGTGCAGGTGATAGAAATGCACGAGATGATCATGCACAAGCAGGCACAGCTGCATGATGTTGCGGATCGAGTTGGCATTCTCCGGAATGGCGATCCCAAGCGCATTTTCAACGGCGCGCACGGAGGCGAGCGCATGGGTGCCGGTGCAGACACCGCAAATCCGCTCGGTGAACGCCCAGGCGTCGCGCGGATCTCGCCCGCGCAGGATGACTTCGATGCCACGCCACATCGTCCCGCTCGAGACCGCGTTGCGGATCACGTTGTTCGAATCGAGGTTGGCTTCGACGCGCAGGTGGCCCTCGATCCGGGTCAGCGGGTCGATCACAATTCGCTTGCCGGACCGATCGAGGTTGAACCCATTCGGTGTCTGGACGGCCACCGTCGTCCTCCCCTCAAGTTGGCTTATTTTTATGAGCTGCGCGATCCGGCTTGCGGGTCAATCGCTTCACCGCCGTGACCGCCGCATGTGCGGCTACGGTCAACCCAACCGCGCCGGCAGCGGCCATCCCGATCTGATCGGCGTTCTTCTCGATGCCGAACTGCTGGATGGCCGTGAGCCGGTCGTAGAACGAACCTTTGTCCCAAAAGCCGTCTTCGGAGCAACCGAGGCAACCGTGGCCGGATTGAATAGGGAATGAAACGCCCCCATTCCAGCGAAGCGTCGAACAGGCATTGTAGGTGGTCGGCCCCTTGCAGCCCATCTTGTACAGGCAGTAGCCCTTGCGGGCGCACTCATCGTCCCACTCCTCGACAAATTGGCCGGCGTCGAAATGCGAACGCCGATAGCACTTGTCGTGGATGCGCTGGGAATAAAACATCCTTGGGCGCCCTTGGCGATCGAGTTCAGGAAGCCTTCCGAACGTGGATATGAAGGTCACGAGGCCGGTCATGACCTCTGCGATGGGGGGACACCCGGGAACCTTGACGATCGGCTTGTTGGAGATCACCTTGTCGATAGGCACAGTACCGGTCGGATTGGGCCTGGCCGCTTGCGCGCAGCCCCAGGATGCGCAGGTCCCCCAGGCAATGACCGCCATGGACGCTTCCGCCATCCACCTGAGCCTCTCAACGAACGGCTTGCCGCCGTCAATGCAGAACATGCCTCCCTCGTTCAGCGGCGGGTTGCCTTCGACGGCAAGCACATACTTGCCTTTGTACCTGGCACGGTTTTCCTGCAGGACGGCTTCGGCCTGGTGACCAGCCGCGGCCATGATCATATCGTCGTAGTCGAGCGAAATCATCGACAACAGCACGTCTTTGATCAACGGATGCGCTGAGCGGATGAAGCTTTCGGAGCAGCAGGTACACTCGAGCCCGTGCAGCCAAATGACGGGTATACGCGGTTTGGTCTCGAGGGCATTGGCGATACTGCTTGCTGCGAGCGGACCGAGTCCGAAGCTCGCGGCCGTCAAACTGCAGAACTTGTGGAAACTGCGACGCGTGATACCCTGACGTCTGATCACGCTGTAGAAGGTTTCCTCTATCCCGCCCATGAGCCCTTCCAAGTGACGCGTCAGCCGTAACGATGCTGACGTTCAGCAGCAAGAAATAGGCCATTGCACAGCAAACATCTGACGGATACCAAGCCGTCGCTTGTGGATCTGCAGCAGGATTGGCGAGCTACGCGCAAGCTGCGCAACTGACCACTTGTCGTGCTTATGGTGTCCGGTTTGGACCGTCGATGTGAGAACTCCAACAATGCATCACAATGGCTCGCTCCTGGCGGCGACGGCGTCATACTCGCTCTTCAAGTACGGCCGCCACACCGGCCGGCACGATAATTGTCGCAGTTCGCGGCACCGTACTGATCACCGATTTCGATCAGAATGGCTCGTTCCAAGCACTGGGCCCGATCGTCCGACGCGGGTCAGCAAACGACCTTGCTGTCCTTTCAGGTTTGATGCCTGTCCGCAGCAGCAAGCATAATTTGCCAGTCATCCAAGCTGTTCATCGAGCATTTCCGACGGCAGCAAACTATCGAACTATTCCGGCATAGACGATATTTTGGACCTGTTCGCGGTAATACTTGCGGATCTCTCCGGGCGCGGCCGTGCCGACCACCACGACCAAGCGCTCCTTCGGATCACAGAAAAATTGTGTTCCGTAAGCGCCGGTCCAGGTGAACTCACCTGGACTGCCTGGAACGGCCGAGAGACCCTCGCTTATGCGCACAGCCACTCCGAGCCCGAACCCAAAGCCGGCGCGGTGCGGCTCCACATGAGCGACCTTATTTTTGATCTCTGGCCCAAGGTGGTTGGAGATCATGTGATGCACAGTCTTCGGACCGAGGATCCGCCGCCCATCGAGCTCCCCGCCGTTTAGCAGCATTTGCCCAAAGCGCACGTAGTCACCAACTGTCGCGAATGCACAGGCTCCCCCGCAGTCAAACCTCGTCTGACTTTCGAGGAGCTCGATGCTTTGTGGCTTTCCGGTCAGCGGGTCGTCTCTAAATGGACGCGCCAACCGCTTGCGTTGCGATGCCGACAAATGAAAAGTGGCATCCAGCATTCCGATCGGCTTCCACACGTTGCTGGAAAGATACTCGCCCAACGGCTGCTCGCTAACCTGCTCCACGACAGCTCCAAGCACGTCGGTCGAGAAGCCGTATTCGAACTCCGTGCCCGGTTGGTGCGCCAGCGGCAGCTTGGTAATGGCTTCGATGAAAGCCCGCTTATCGCCCTTGACCGGCGGAGCTGCGAAATCCGGATAGAGACGCGCCACCTGATCTGCGCTATCCGGTGGCGCACCATAGGTGAGCCCTGATGTGTGGCGATACAGATCGTGGACGTAAATCGGAGAACTCTGCGCTTCGTATTTCAATGAGCCGTCAGGCTGCGGCACTCCCACCTTCATCTTTGCAAATTCGGGATAGTAATCCGTCAGTTTGGCCCGCAGAGGCAGGCGACCTTGTTCCGTGAGGGTGAGGCCGGCAACCGCCACCATCGGTTTGGTCATAGATGCGAGCGCGAATATCGCATCGAGCCGCATCGACGTTCCTTTTTCAGGATCGAGCTGTCCATACGCCTTGTAGTGAATCAGCTTGCCGTCTCTGGCGATTGCAACCACTGCGCCCGGCACGCGTTTGGTTGCGTAGGCTGACAGCACCTTGGTGCGCCCAGGAACGTACAACGGAAAAGCGCGCTGACTTGCCGCCACTTGCTGCGGGCGGTCGCCCATTGCAACAAAGGCGCTATGGATCGGCTGCACCACCAAAGGGAGCGCCGAGAGGACCGACCCCACCACGATCCCCGCAAAGGTAAATGCGAGTGTGTGCTCGCCCCAGAAAGAGGCGAGAAGCCCGCCGGGTCCGTTCGGGCCGAGCAGGATGAGGACGCAGAAACCGAGCGCCGTCGGCGGCAGCACAAGCGGCAGTGCGATCATTGTCGCGACCGCCTCGCTCAAAACCGTCTTTGACCGTGCAAGCCACCACGCGAGCGGCGCGCCAATCACCAGCAGGATCATTGTCGTCACGCAGGCAAGCTCGACCGTGAGCGCAACGGATTGCCAGATCTCCGGCGAAAGGACATCCATGTGCGTCAGCCCACCAGTGAGAGCACGTCGCCATGCCCGCGCGGCGGTCGCTTGCACGCCCGGCCCGCCGAGGACTCTCGCGCGCATCGCGTTTTGATCGGATCCAGGCCCCAAGAACTGGGCGCCGTGCCTAGCTTCGGCTGCATCGCTTGCAGGATGGCGACCGCATTGGTTGTGTTTGCTTCACCTTTTCGCGCCACGATGCGCCTGGGGATCGACAACATCGTGAACGACGACGGCTTGCGGGTCTCCACGCCATTCACGACGCCTGAAGCCCAATTCGCCGCAGTCGTGAGGTGGATTTCTGGAGCCACAGGAGCATTCTCAAGAATGTCAATCGGGCGAATGCTGACGCTCGAGCGGAACGCCTGGAATGTTTCGATTTGCGTGCCTTGGCTATCGAACCTGGTGCTTGCGTTAACGCTCAACGCGTTCTCGGACCGTCTCAACGGCTTCGGCAAGATGGCACGCATATCGTCCGGCATGCGCAATCTCGTGAGGGCCACCACATTGATTCGCGTCGTTTCTGCGAGCAACTGCGGCATCGCAAACCTCATCGGAAACTCCTGTGACAGGGCCGCTCCGACCGGTCTGACGGCGGCAGCTCCTCGCGCGCCGTTCAGCAATACCCGTGCCGCTTGCGAAATGTGGTGCGCTTTGTGCCTAACGCGAGAAAAACCCACATGGACGCCAGCGTCACTGTGCAGTGGACCTAACCCGCTGTCAGGTTCCGGGCATCTTTGTTCTCAAACAGACAGCGGCGGCAGAATGAACAGGAGAGCTGGCCGCCCGACAGATATCGCGCTCTGAAATAAAATCGATGCAAATCCTCACGTGATTCCGCATCGAAGTAGTAATTGGTTTCTTTGGCGTCTCTCAAGAGCGACCGTGTATAAGCGCCGAAGCCCGCCAAAGTCCTACTGCGAGAATGGACGCCACCGAAAAACAAAGGTTTCGGAGTCCATTTCGTATTCGGACTGCGTGTTGCCGAGGACAAAGACAGGAGCTGCCGACCGTCTTCACCCGGTAATCATGCACGCACTGTTCCATGATAACGGAGCCTACCGTGGAACATGCGTTAGTTGCCGAGTTCTCGGCCAGAACCTGCTGCCCGAAAAACGTGCTGCAGCGAATCTATGGAGCGTCCGGGCGGTGTAGTATATCGACTGTAATGGTGCCGCGAGCGCGAGAGACACATGCACAGATCTTTTCGTTCCCGTGCTTTTGCTGCTCGCTGAAGAAAACGTCGCGGTGGTCGAGATCACCGTCGATTTCGACGAGATCGATGGCGCAGACGCCGCACTCGCCGCGCCGGCAATCCGAAATCACTTCGTACCCAGCCTCATTGAGCACGTCCAGCAACGAGCGATTGCGCGGAATCTCGATCTCAAGAGACCGATCTGCAAGGCGCACCCGGAAACCTTCGGTCGGCAGTGAGCCGCTCGAGCCAAAGGTCTCGTAGCGTAGGTCGGATAGTCCGCGACCTGCACCGGTCCAGGCCCGGCGGGCGGCATCGAGCATCCGGATCGGACCGCACAAGAGGGTCAAGGCATCGGGCGGCAGCGAGGCGAACAAGCCATCGAAATCGAGCCTGCGCCCTTCGCTGCCTGCATGGACAATAAGCCGCTCGTTCAGCAAAGGGGCGAGAACGTCCAAATAGACGGCTTGCTCACGGGAAGACACAGCATAATGCAGAGTGAAGTCGGCATTGCAGCGTGCCAGCGCCTGAGCCGCCCCGATCAGCGGCGTAATACCAATGCCGCCCGCAATCAGGCAATAGTGCCGGCGTGCCCAGTCAATCGGCAGCAGCGAGGCGGGCGACGTAATTGTCAACCGAGCGCCCGGCGCGAGCGACCACATGTACTGCGAGCCGCCGCGGGAGTCCTCCGCGCGCCGCACGGCGATGCGATAGCCGGCCGGGTCGGCTTCGCCAACCAAGGAATAGGATCTCGTCTCCGGGCGCCCATCGATAGTGACGGCAATATTGATATGGCTGCCGACCGGATAGGCCGTGCCATCAAAATTTTCTGGTTTGATCAGAAACTCGCGGATCGAAGGTGTCCGATCGCGCGTCGCGACGAGCGTTGCCGATGTCCAGCTTTCAATGAAGCGCATGAAGATTTCCCTTAATCGCCTGCCATCCTGATAAGCGCCAGTCCAGGCAGCAGGTCAGAATGCGTCTTATTCCTGAGCACCAAGCGGAGATTGCGCGCCGCCACTCGAGCGTGCTCGCGCATGATTGCCTCGGCGCGCGCGCCTTCGCGGTTTTCGATTGCATCGACCACGACGCGGTGTTGATCTTGCGCAATCAATAGTGTGTGGCGCGCATCCGGTAGTGTCGATTGGGTCATCACAAAGCCGCTGGGCGAGGCGAATGGTAGCGCCGACGCGCGATCAACCTGCCGGATCAAGGGCGGACTGCGCGACAATTCGGTCAACAGCGCATGAAAACGCGCATTGAGCGCGACGTAGGAGGAGAAAGCCTCGACGGAAATTGGGTCCTGCCGCACCAGGCTGTCGATCTCGTCAAGACATCCCTTTAGAGGCTCAAGATCGCGCGACGAAACACCGCGCTCGGCAGCAAAACGCGCGGCCAGACCTTCCACGGTGCCGCGCACTTCGATCGAATCCAGCACATCTCGTTCGGAGAATGCCTTCACCATGAAGCCGCCAGAAGGGATCGCTTCCAGAAGTCCTTCCTCCTCCAGCCGAACCAATGCCATTCGCACCGGACTACGCGATGCACCGCTCGTCTCCACGGCCTGCAACTCGGAGATCCGTTCGCCCGGCCGCAAGTCGCCCGACAGGATCAGATCGCGCAAGCTGAGCTGGGCGCGTACCGTCTGTGAGACGGAACGGTCATTGTCGCGCTCGACCATGCCCTACTCCGCGGCCTGACGACCGTGGTGCGGATTCTCGGCCTCGATCATGCGATCTATCAAGCGGCGGGCCCACATCGCGCCGGCATCGATGTTGAGGTTATAGAAGACCCGGTCGGGATTTTCGTCGATCGCGCGCTGCTGCGCCTCGAGAATGACCTCGTCCTCACGGAAGATGCCGGAAACGCCTTGGCGAAGTTCGGTGGTCAGGCGCTGTTCGTTCAGGCGATAATTGCGCACGAAGGCCCAGAAATAATGGCAGCTTGTTTCCGTTTCGGGCGTGATGGTGTTGAGGACAATACCATTGACGCCAGCCGATCGATCGCCTTCGGGCGCGCCGGTTCCTGCGGGCGCCACTCCGACGTCGATATTGATCGTGCACGGCGCCTCGAAACGGATAATCTGCCAGCGGTCCACCGGACCAGGTTTTTGCAATTGCTTGGCCCAAAACGGGGGCGCGGCAATTCCCTTCATCCAGCGCGTTACGGTAGCGGTCTTCTCACCATGGGTGACGTCAAACGGCGCTTCCGTGATTGCGTCATTGCCAATGCTGGCGCCATGCACAAAAGTCTCATGCGTCAGGTCCATGAGGTTGTCGACCACCAGACGATAGTCACATTTCAGGTGAATGGTGTCACCGTCGCCGGCCCAAGCGGGATCATCGCTCCAGTGCATATCCGGCACCAGGCCCGGGTCGGCTAGCGCCGGATCACCCATCCACAGCCAGACGAAGCGATCGCGCTCGACGACAGGATAGGCACGTACACACGCAGAGGGGTTGATCGTCTCCTGCGAGGGCATGAAGGTGCAGCGGCCCTGCGCGTTGTATTTCAGCCCATGATAGCCGCAGACCACGCTGTCGCCCTCAAGGCGCCCTTTTGAGAGCGGCACCAACCGATGCCAACAGGCGTCCTCCAGTGCTGCCACCTCGCCGTTGGCGCGCCGATACATCACGACGTGCCTGCCGCAGATTGTGCGCGGCAACAGTGCCTGCCTCACCTCAGTATCCCAAGCGGCCGCATACCAGACATTGGTCGGAAAGCAATGGCTCATGCGCCGATTCCTCACTTTGGGGACACCGTCTGTATACATTAATTCGAAACAGGCCGAAAAAGTGACGGATATGCGGGCTCACAGTGGAATGATTGTATACGGAAATGGCGACTTATCGATTCCGCGCGGCCATAACGAAGCATGCGGTGCGCGCACCAAAACAGCTGCCGTCTGAATTCGGACTCGCCATCGCGCACATCCCAGCTGGATCTAGCCCTTGTACCGTCGCGGCCTCGTACGGCTATCGGCGAGGTTCCTGGCCTGCATAGGGGCGCAACATCGGGCGTTTCTTAGCCGGCAACACAGTCCCTTTGCCGGGATCGGACGTCGACGACTTGGTGCCTAGATCGGCCCATGCTCTCAAGTCATCCAGTGCGTAGATGACGCGACCGCCGATGTTTCGATACGCTGGCCCCGTGCCATATGTGCGGTGCTTCTCGAGCGTGCGGCCGGATAGGCTAAGATAACGCGCAGCTTCCGGCGTACGCAGGAAGCGCGTGGATAGATCTGACATCGGATCGGGCATTTGAGAACTCCAGGTGAGAGGCTGGCCGCGAACAGCGGCACTTTGTCGTGCCATCATCATGGAGAAGCGCGTTCTCTGGAAGGATACCGAATATCGAGGAAGCAACTTTCGGCACCCCGTCCCCTGCGCCCTGCCGTCAAGCCTTCTTCTATTTAGCGCCCGCTCCAGCCTACGACATTGGTCAATCACGACTCGCGGCTGCGAAGACGCATTTGCACGGATGGATATCCACTAGGTAATCAGGCGCCTTCGCAAGGCGACGCAGAAACGCCCTGCGCAGAAATTCCGCCGAACCATCCGGTTTCACCAGATCACCACTTCTGTACTTGAGTACGCTCACCGTCGTCCGATTGCCGCAATTCATTCGAACTCGCATTGCAGCCGGAACAAGTCAGATTGGTCTCGTCCTACCTAGCAATGCGTTTAGAAAAAGAACGCTCAAAACGCCAAAGCGGAATGATCGCAGCTCCATCGCGACGCCGAGGCGCCCAAACGGCTCAGCGACCGCCCGATGCGGATACGCCTCACGTCGAGCAACCCGCTAGATGTCGCACGCTTCCATCGCATGGATGCCTCCGATCCAAACAATCAATTTTATCAATGGAGCGTACTGTCGCATCAACACCAGCGGGCGAAGCGTACCGATAACATTAGGAATTCTATGCTGAGACGTGCCTCGGGCAATTTGCCAGCAAGACGCGGCGATGCTGAGCAACCTTCGCGATCGACCTCACAAATGCCATTCGAAGATTCAAACAGCCTCGTCAGAAGAAAGGCGGCTTATCTGATAGCGTCTCGATCGTCTGGTTGGGCCTCTGGTGCAGATCTTGCTTGACGAAGCACGATAACGTAACTGAACGCCTGCCTTTGGAATGACGCGCCGGCTCTCGGAACCGTCTTCTATCGGACACGGCTAAAATGACAGCCTCGTATGATGCCGCCGCCTCTCAACGACGCAGCGGCTCGCATGCGAGTGTATTCGGGAAGGAAGCGTCATGACCACCATGGCAACTGCGGTGCCCGCGCGCGCGCCGCAGACTTGGTATAAAATTCTGTACGTTCAAGTGTTGATAGCGATCGTGCTTGGCGCCATCGTCGGCTGGCTGTGGCCGTCGGTCGCGACTAACGACTGGGTCAAGGCACTCGGTGACGGCTTCATCAAGCTGATCAAGATGGTGATCGCGCCGATCATCTTCTGCACCGTCGCATCCGGCATCGCGCATATCCAGGATGCAAAGAAAGTCGGACGCGTCGGCATCAAAGCGCTGGTCTATTTCGAGATCGCATCGAGCTTTGCCTTGGTGTTGGGCCTCGTCATGGGCAATCTGGTCCAAATCGGCCATGGTCTTGCGGTCAAACCGGACGCTGCGGCGGTCGCCAATTACGTCAAGCAGGCGGAAGCCTCGAAGACCGTCGACTTTTTTCTCAATATCATTCCCGATACCGTGGTCGGCGCCCTCGCTCGCGGCGATGTTCTGCAAGTGCTCCTGTTCGCGATCCTGTTTGGCTTTTCGCTGATGGCACTTGGGGAGCGTGGAGAACGGCTGCGCGGCATGATTGACGACGTCGCGCACGCGGTGTTCGGCGTGATCGCCATCATCATGAAAGCGGCCCCGATCGGTGCGTTCGGCGCGATGGCTTTCACGGTCGGCAAGTTCGGACCGGCGGCGCTCGGTAATCTGATCGGGCTCGTCGTACTATTCTATGCGACTGCGGCGATATTCGTGATCGTCGTGCTCGGCCTGATCGCGCGGATCGTCGGCTTTTCGATCTTCAAATTCATTATCTATATCAAGGACGAGCTTCTGATCGTGCTCGGCACTTCATCCTCGGAAAGCGCGCTGCCGCAATTGATGGAGAAGCTCGAGCGGCTGGGCTGCTCAAAACCCGTAGTTGGCCTCGTGGTGCCAACCGGCTACTCCTTCAACCTCGACGGCACCAACATTTATATGACGCTTGCGACATTGTTTATTGCCCAGGCACTCGGGGTCGATCTGACCTTTGGCCAGCAGCTCACGATCTTGCTCGTGGCAATGCTGACCTCGAAGGGAGCAAGCGGCGTGACCGGCGCAGGCTTCATCACACTTGCCGCGACATTGTCGGTGGTCAACCCGGCACTGGTGCCCGGCATGGCAATCGTATTCTCGATCGACAAGTTTATGAGCGAGGTGCGAGCCCTTACCAATATCACCGGCAATGGCATCGCCGCTGTGTTCGTGTCGTGGTGGGAAGGCGAGCTCGACGACGCTACGCTGCACGCTCGGCTCAAGCAGCCCACCGTTTCCAACGGCATCGATACACGAACATCAAGGAGGTAGACCCCGGGTCTTGTTCGTGATTTCAAGGCGCGCTCAACTGAGCGCAGCCAGCTCCGTGGTTCGTTCGCAGTTCAAATCGGCACAGCCGACTTGAACTGCGAGTTGATGTTTTTTTTGCACGAGCAGCGGTTCACACCATTGCTCCGTGTCGCGCTCCAAACCACGTCTGAGAATTCCACGCAAACGCGGAAGATGAAGTCGTTTTTCCACGAATATTTTTGGCGCGCCGTGGAGTTGAAAGCTCCCAGCCATCCAAATGCTGGCGCAAGGTTGGCGTGGGGCAACACAACACGATTCCGACAGAGCCTACCCGGCCTGACTGGCCAAGGGACTGGGTCTAGCCCACAAAATAGCTTGGTGCGTGGCCACTGAACCGGCCTCTTCCGCGCCCGCGGGTGGCGGCAATTTCCAACTCAGCCATCCGTTTATTCCGGCGCGCGTTACGGCATCACGTCGGAGCGGCTATGATCACCGTCGACCGGCTTGGTACCACCAGGCTAAGATGGATCTTATCGAACTAACGTCACGGCGCTCCACGGCTCATCGCGGTTCTTTGCGACGACGTGCCTCGTTGTTCAGCGTTAGCGTCTTTGTGGAATTCATGTAGCTGTTGTGCGCGTCATTGGAACGTGCCTTGGCGCCACGCAGCTGTGTTCGGCACGCGATGTCCACAGCCTCGGTCCCCCGCCAAGCGATTATCGGCAACGAAGGAAAACGGACATCTCCGACCCGGTTGTACGCGGGTCAGCGTGCCATATTGAAAGGTTTAGAACAACTATACCTACGTTTGTAATGCGCCTTTCTCCGGCACGTGCTGAGTTCAGCTGCAAGCAATTGACCCAGAACATTGGCGAGCGTCCCTTGGGGCCGAAAGATTGCCCCATTTTTGCCTAAATGTTATAACTCTCCCGCCGGAGAAAGGCCGGACGGTCAAAGAATGTATAACCAAGTCAATAATTTCAAACGTTCAGCCACACAGTTCACATTCGGCAGCATAACGCTGGCGGTAGTGACGTTGGCCTCCTTGTACCTTCAAACACATTTCGCTGCGACGGCGTTCGGCTATCTGCTGGTAATATTGCTGTTTTCACTGATCGGCAGCTTTATTGCATCATCCGCCCTTTCCATCTTGGCCATCGCTGCTTTGGCGTACTACTTCGCGCCGCCCGCGTTCAGTCTTGGGATCGACGACCCCCAAGTTCTTCTGGTGGTTGTCGCTTTCTTTACTGTCTCGATTGTCGGAACGCACCTGATTGGAAAGATCCGCCAGGAAAGAGAGGCCGCGCGTGAGACTGCGGCCGAACTCCGGCGCAGCACTGCCGATTTGGAAGACCGTGAAAAGCGGTGGCGCGCAATCTTTGAGCACAATCCCTCCATGTACGTCATGGTCGACGAAGCGGGTACTGTCCTCAACGTCAATACGCTCGGCGCGACACAGCTCGGCTATGCGCGCTCCGAACTGATCGGTCAATCTGTCCTGGGAGTCTTTCTGGACGAGGATCGCGCGTTCGCCCGCAAATGCATTCGGGCCTGCCTTGAAGATATCGGTCAATCGCAAACCTGGGAGGCCCAGAAAGTTCGGAAAGACGGCTCGGTGTTGTGGGTACGTGAAAACGCCAAAGCAATGCTCTGGGCCAATGAGCGGCCCGTTGTCCTCATAGCCTGCGAAGATATCACGGAACGAAAGCGGACCGAACTTGCCCTGCAGCGAAGCGAAGCACATTTGGCTCAGGCGCAGGAGTTGAGCAATACAGGCAGCTTCAGCTGGAACGTCGCCACTGGCGAGGCCTTTTGGTCAAAGGAGCTGTTTCGTATTCTACAGTTGGATCCGCAGACGGCTCCCGCGCCGGAACTGATCGTCGCGCGCACGCATCCAGACGATAGGGCCTCAGTCCAAGAGACCATCGATCAAGCGATGCGAGATCCAAAGAGCTTCGAGCATGAATACCGGTTACTGCTGCCGGATGGATCGGTGAAGCACATCCATGCGCGGGCACGCACCACGAGAACCGCGACTGGTGACATCGAGTTTGTCGGGGCAGCGACGGATATCACGGCTGCAAGACTGGCAGAACAGCAGTTGCGCCGCAGCGAAGCCTATCTGGCCGAGGCCCAGCATCTCAGTCACACGGGTAGTTGGTCCTGGGACGTCTACCGTCTCGATTTTATCTATCGCTCCGCCGAGGTCGATCGCCTGTTTGGCTTTGATCCGCAAGAGACGGTGTCGATAGAGACCATTCGGTCGCGTATCCATCCAGACGATCTGCCGCGACTTCAGGAAGTGCAGCGACTGGCTAGAGAAGACAAAGAAGGACGCTTCGAGTACGATTTTCGAATCCTTATGCCAGATGGCTCGATGAGGCATATACATTCCGTGGCCCATGTGGTGGTTGGCAGCGACGGCAATGTCAGCGAACTCATCGGAACACATATGGATGTCACTGAGCAATATGCAGCCAGGGAACGTCTGGAAAGCACACTTGCCGCGCTGCGCGAAAGCGAGCAGCGCTTTCGCGACTACGCCGAAACAGCCTCCGACTGGCTCTGGGAGACCGGGCCAGATCATCAGGTCACTCGCTTGTCCGAGCACACCAGCGCTGCGGGAATCCTGGCGACAGGATTGATGGGTATGCTTCGCTGGGACATTGCGTGCGACGTCGAAGAAGAACCTGAGAAGTGGCGGCAGCATCGGGCGAGGCTGGAGGCGCATCTGCCGTTTCGGGATCTGCTCTACCGCACTGTCAACCGGGTGGGATCTCCGATCTACGTCCGAACGAGTGGCAAGCCTTTTTTTGATATCGACGGTAATTTTCTCGGGTACCGGGGCGTCAGCACTGACATGACGGCTATCATTCGCGCAAATCAAGCCGAACAAGAGTTGCGAAAGGCACAGGCAGAGCTTGCACATGTGACGCGCGTGACCACCCTGGGAGAGTTGACAACGTCCATCGCCCACGAAATCAACCAGCCACTCGCCGCTATTATCAGCAACGCCGATGCGTGCCTCGGTTGGATGAACCGCGAAACCCCTGATCTTTCCGCCGCGCGCTCATCGGTTGAGTGGATAATCGAAGACGCAATCCGAGCAAGCGAGGTGATCCGTCGCATTCGCGCACTTGCGAAGAAAGGCGAGATCGAGATGCTGCCGCTCGACATCAATGACGTCGTTAAGGACGTCATTGCGCTTGTGACACGTGAGCTGATTAGCCACCAGGTTACGTTAAAAACCGATTTGACGGTAGCGCTACCCGCAATCCTCGGAGACCGGATTCAGCTGCAACAGGTGATTATCAATCTGGTGATGAACGGAATCGAAGCGATGGACGCAGTTACGGACCGGCCGCGTGAACTAGTGATTCAGTCATCTAGCGACGATATGGGGCACGTGCGGCTTGCCGTGACTGACAGTGGCATCGGCATCGCCGAGAATGACGTCGACCGAGTGTTAGACCCATTTTTCACGACAAAATCGAGCGGCCTTGGAATGGGGCTTTCGATCTGCCGCTCGATTGTGGAGGCTCACGGAGGGCGTCTTTCGATCGTCTGCAAGCAAGGGCCGGGGGCCACCTTTCGGTTTGACCTGCCGCTGCACAAGGAGATCGTGTCATGAGTGAACGCTCCAACTCCCAGCGCGAAGGCAGCAAGGCCGAGGCGTCGGCGCATGCGATCGTCTTCGTTGTTGAAGATGACGTCTCGATGCGTCGGTCGCTTACGAACCTTTTCCAATCCGTGGGCCTGGACGTCGTTGCATTCGGATCGGCCCGAGAAATGCTGCAGAGCAAACTTCCCGACGTTGTTAGCTGCCTGGTTCTTGATGTCCGGCTGCCAGGCTTGAGCGGCCTTGAGTTTCAGACTGAGCTAGCCAAGGCGAACGTTCATATTCCCATCATCTTCATTACCGGCCATGGCGACATTCCCATGAGCGTCAGGGCTATGAAGGGCGGAGCGGTCGATTTTCTCACCAAACCGTTTCGCGATCAGGAACTGCTGGACGCCGTAGTCGCAGCGACCGAACGCGATCGCAAAAGGCGCGAGGACGAGCAGACTATCGCGAAGCTGAAGTCTCTATTTGAAACCTTGAGCCCGCGCGAGCAGGCGGTGATGAAACTGGTCGCTACCGGATTAATGAACAAGCAGATAGCCGCCGAGCTGGGGCTCGCCGAGATTACGGTCAAGATCTACCGTGGACACGTGATGAAAAAGATGCGCGCCAGGTCGCTGGCGGATTTGATCAGAATGACTGAGACGCTGGGAATCCGCGGTAACCGCCCCGAACAAACCTAAGTATGATTTTACAATTTAACCACTCAAGCCCACTTTTCGCTCAATGGTGGCTAGTGCCTCGGCAGCCGCTAGTCCCGCGCCAGGAGAGCTTGTCTTGTCCACGCCTTTGATTTCTGTCGTTGATGACGACGCATCGGTCCGTGCGGCGACAGAAAATCTTCTGAAATCGCGTGGCTACGTCGTTCAAACGTTTGCGTCGGCCGAGGAGTTCTTGAGGTCGCCGCGGTTGAACGAGACCTCCTGTGTAATTACCGATGTGCAGATGCCGGTTATGAGTGGGTTGGACCTGCTGGCGGAAATGCGGACCCGTGGCTATGGCGTGCCATTCATTTTTATTACAGCCTTCCCCAATGACCGCGTGCGCGCCTCAGCCCTGAGCGCGGGAGCGACCGGATTCTTGGCCAAGCCCTTCGCCGGACATACGCTGATCGAGCACCTCGATGCCGCACTGAGTGAGAATGGCGACGGCGCAGACGCTTGAAACAATCAGCCGACCGCCGACTTTTGTCCGGTCTGGGCGCCTCGCACGAGAGCCGATCTTTGGCCAGCCGAGCCCGCTCCCCTGTCGTTAGATTACCGTTTGGCGCGGGCTGGGGCTCTTATTAGTTTTGTACGAGTCCTGTCGGACTGCCACTCCCGAGCTCGCCTGAGTCAATTTTAAACCCACTGAATGGTGAGATTGTATCGCGACCTCGGACCAACTTTCCAAGGTCAGGCGAAACCACTGTGAACGGCCACGGCAAAGAGATCCGATCACGTAGGCACACGGTACAACTGCTCGAAAACTTGTAGTCAGCTTCTCGTCAGACAGTCTGACTATCAAGTCCCGCTCGGCCTTGGTGGCCCTGACACTCAAGACAACTTTCTTGGATGGGAGCGCGAACGCCCATGTACAATCGACTAGATGGCTCACCCAGCTTTCCATGGATGGGTAGTTCCGACTTTGATGGAATGACACAAATTGAAGCCGGCGGTACGCAGACAGATCAAGACCGACGCTTCGAGGACGTCTTTTCCAGTTTGCAGATAGCGCCACAAACAGCCTATGCCCGTTCAACTTCGGCAGCAGCGCGGCCGTACTCACTAGCTGCCAAACCACCTGTCGTGGAGATCTCAAGCACCTCATTTCAGGAACTGTTG
Source organism: Bradyrhizobium sp. USDA 4502 (assembly GCF_054063355.1). Classification (NCBI taxonomy): domain Bacteria; kingdom Pseudomonadati; phylum Pseudomonadota; class Alphaproteobacteria; order Hyphomicrobiales; family Nitrobacteraceae; genus Bradyrhizobium; species Bradyrhizobium sp. USDA 4502. Next base: position 9,096,063 of record NZ_JBSSGF010000001.1, on the reverse strand, counting down.
GAAGATTTCTATGGGGATGAAGTCCAGCATATCGCGGCCAATCCCCAGCAATACTCGCGGTCGGTGGCATTGAAGGCCGAACGAGCTGCGGACGTCGCCTATAATCATGGCAGGAAGGTCGGTTCGGACGACGCACGACATTTCAGCTATCAATTAGGAAACAAAAGCGTTGGACTTCTCCGAACGGAAGGAGGAGCTACCGTCGATGATGTGTTCAAGGAGGAAACCGCACGCGCCCGTTGGCAGGAACAGTTTCCCGGACGATCGGACATAACATCGACAATAGACTTTCGGGTTACGCATCCCCTGGTCGACAATGCAGGCGATATCTTGCTGGAGTATCAACTTCGGCTTGATGGCGATGAGCCCTTGGTCCTTTCTCACCCTGTTAATCCGGAAGCAAAAGCCCGTGCGGCAGCGTTGGGTTTTGTTGAGATAGGTGACTCGCTGATGGTCCTTGATCCTACCCAGCATCCCGACAAGTGGGGTAAGAATAGCCAAGGAGAATGGCAGCGAGAGAACAAACCTCGATTTTACCTTTCCAAAGCGGCGGAGAGCGAAGGCAGAGGCACGGAACGTTCCGAGCGTGCAGGAAATACCTCGCCGGATTGGGAGGATGATGACTTTATGTAGGGGGACGTTTGGCGCTCCGCGAGGCACGATACGTCCCCGCGAGGCTATCTGCATTCTGTATCACTTTAGTTCGTCAGTTCGGCATGCGCGAGGATTGGAGGTAGGACGAGGCATTGGTGATCCATCAGGCATATCCGTATTTCGTTCGGGCTGGTTCGGGCCTGTGGAACTGATAGGTGCCCAGCTTGCAGCGTGAGCTGGGCTACCCGAAGCTAACGCACGCGGCATTGACGATGCGGAGAGGTACGAGGGCGCCCATGCGTCAATCACGAACGGAATCGGTCTAAGTTCACCTACTGAAGCGATCCGATCGCTTCCTTCCGATAGCGGTTAGGGTCAACCAGAGTGGCTTCCAGATCGCAGTCTCGATAAGTTCGGCGGGCGCGGCGAGCAGCGAGCAGTCGTCAATAGGAGTCACGACGACACGTTATTGCATCCCCGGAACTGCCCGCAGGACAGCATATCGACGCTGCCGCGGCCATCTATTCAACTGTGACCGATTTGGCAAGATTGCGCGGCTGATCCACGTCCGTCCCCATAACGACGGCGGTATGATAGGCTAACAATTGTACCGCGACGGCATAAACCATGGGCGTAAAGCTTGCAGCCATATCTGGTAAAACAATGGTCATGAGCGTATCCACCGTCGCTTCCGAGGCGCCCCTTGCATCGGTGATCAAGATGATGTTGCCGCCTCGAGCGGCGACTTCTTGCATGTTCGAGACGGTTTTCTCGAAGACCCCGTCGTAGGGCGCGATCACCACCACGGGCACTGTCTCATCGATCAACGCAATCGGTCCATGCTTGAGTTCGCCGGCGGCGTAGCCTTCTGAGTGGATATAGGAGATTTCTTTCAGCTTGAGCGCGCCCTCCAAGGCCAGGGGCGCCGATGTGCCTCGGCCGAGATAGAGCACGTCGCTCGACTTGGCAACATCACGCGCGAGTTTCTCGATCTGCGGCTCGACCAACAGCGCTGCAGCAATCAGCCGCGGCACTTCGATAAGTTCGCGTACAAGCCTCGATTCATCGATCTCGGATAGCTTACCGCACTCTTTGGCTGCTGCGACGGCAAGGGTCGCCATCACCGCCAGCTGGCAGACGAATGCCTTGGTGGAGGCCACGCCGATTTCTGGACCCGCTAGCGTCGGCAGCACGGATTCACTCTCGCGCGCGATGGTCGACGTCGGGACATTGACCACGGATATCGTGTGTAGGCCCTGGCTCTTGGCATAGCGCAACGCGGCCAGTGTGTCGGCCGTTTCCCCGGACTGCGAGATGACGATCGCGAGATCGCCCCGGCGCAAAGGCGCCTCCCTGTAGCGGAACTCGGACGCCACGTCGACTTCGACAGGCAGGCGGGCCAGCCGTTCAAACCAGTACTTGGCAATGTAGCCAGCATAGCTCGCCGTGCCGCACGCTGTAATTGAGATGCGCTGAATAGAATTGAAGTCGAACGGTAGTGTGAGCGGCAGGACTACGCGCTCGGCTGCCATATCGAGATAATGCGCCAATGTCTGTCCGACCATGGTCGGCTGCTCGTGGATTTCCTTTGCCATGAAGTGACGATAGTTCGCCTTGTCCACCAGGAGTGACGACGCGCCAGGCTTGGATGTTTCCCGATGGACGACAGTCCCGTCTGCGCCATAGATCACGCAGACCGCGCGGGTAAGCACGGCCCAGTCGCCGTCCTCAAGGTAAGTAATGGCATCGGTCAAGGGCGCGAGTGCGATCGCGTCCGATCCTAAATACACTTCGCCAGGACCATGCCCGATCGCAAGGGGCGATCCCTTGCGCGCACCGATCAAAAGATCCTCATGGCCTTTGAACAGAAATGCCAGAGCGAAAGCTCCGCGCAGCCGTGGCAGCGAGGCTTGTACCGCATCCTGCGGCGAGTAGCCATTCTTGAGGTAGGATTCGACGAGATGCGCCACCACCTCGGTATCCGTCTCTGAGCTAAAATGAGCTCCACTCCGCTCCAGTTCGGCTCGCAGCGCGTGGAAATTTTCAATGATACCGTTGTGAACGACCGCGACATTTTCCGTCGCATGCGGATGAGCATTACTCTCGGTCGGTTTTCCATGAGTTGCCCAGCGGGTGTGACCAATGCCGCTATGACCCGACGGCGGACAATGGCGTAGCCGTTCCTCAAGGTTTCTCAACTTACCTTTAGCGCGCCGGCGCTCGATACGGAGACCCTCGAGCGTCGCTAGGCCAGCGGAGTCATAGCCACGATATTCCAGTCGCTTCAGCGAAGCGACCAATTGCCCAGCGACCGGACCACGCGCCAAGATGCCGACTATTCCACACATATTGATCGATACAGCCCAGGTTCAAAGAGTCAGGCGTTCCCACAGAGGGCCCCATGGAATCTGCCTACCCGACGGTGATAGGTATCAAGCTCTCAATTTATTGCGGCTTCATGTATCGCCGCATTCGCAAGTGCGGGCTCGGTCTATTTCAACCATCATCGCTTTCTCCGGCCACGCTCTGCTTTTGGTTGTCTCCATCGAATACAAACAGCGATGACTGCGAATGGCGTGCCTCCTTAGAGGTGAGCCCGATATGCAGGCACGGTTGGTGGCTGAGTTCGGTATCCAATCCCGATACAAACAGACTCTTCGCTCGAAGGCGACGGCAACTGTCACCATCGCGTGGTATGCCCGCTGCGAGGATAGATCGCGCAAGCGCCTAGGCTTCATGGATTGAGGAACTTTGGCCAGATCGGCAGACCATTCATTCCAGAGTGAAGCGTCATGTCCTATTTGGCTCATCATCCTGATGAGCCACTCACGACTCTTCAGCTCAAATCCCAACAAAGCGAGCGGCGACGCGGCCGATCCGGTTAGCAGCCGACGCGGGAGTACGGTCCCGACGCCTCACTGAGGATCTCCTCGAGAACCTTGCACCGGCTGTGCTCCTTCGGGCTGCTAGAAGGATGCGGCCTCACCGTGCTTTCCACATGTCTGCTACTGGTGTATCACGCAGCCGCTCTCGCGTGGATCGTCTTTGTCGTTACTCGTCGGGATATGAGACTAGACGATTGCATCGAACTCTCTATTGTACGAACGTAAGCTATCGATATCGAAACGTTCGAAGAACTATACCAACGTTTGCCATTCTTTCTTATTCGGTCTTGCGTCGGTTTACACTTATTGAAAGAAGCGCTAGGCCGACGACCCTATTGACCAGATTGCGTGCTCTGTTCGGAAGTCAAAGGTACGGGAGCTTTGTAGAATACGATATCGAGGCCCAAGCTCATTGTGTGCTTGCATGGCGTAATTCCGGTAAGGGCGTCGGCAACTGCACCTCAGCAAACCACTCCGCCGGCTATGGCGAGACTACGCGAATATAACGTGCGCAAGATAGACGAGGAACTTGGACCATCGGCGTCATCTCGTTGGAAACATCGCCCGAGCAGTATCCGGCTGCGCGTGATGGCGTTTGTCGTCCGGCTTGTTCGGTCAGGATTGTGGACATTCAACTCAATGGTCCCGCTCTCCAGTCGAGTAAATCAACGTATATAGTGCGCATTTCTATATGATGTGTATGACTAAAGCTAATGATCGTTCTCCTCTAATTGCGGGTGGTGCGCGCTTGCGCATCTAGATATCACGAGAAAGCGCTCCGCAACGCGCGTTTCAAGGAGCGCTTTCTTTCCAGCGCAACTAAGAGAGACCATGGCGGCTCAGGACTCACAACGGCGCATTGCGCTGATCACCGGCATCACCGGGCAGGACGGCGCGTATCTCGCCGAATATCTGCTTGGTCTCGGCTACACCGTGCACGGGATCAAGCGCCGGTCGTCCTCGTTCAACACCGCGCGCGTCGACCATCTCTACCAGGACCCGCATGCCGGCAACGTGCCGTTCCTGATGCACTATGGCGACATGACCGATTCGACCAATCTGATCCGCCTGGTGCAGCAGATCCGGCCGACCGAGATCTATAACCTCGCCGCCCAGAGCCACGTCCAGGTCAGTTTCGAGAGCCCGGAATACACCGCCAACGCCGATGCGATCGGCGTGCTGCGGCTCTTGGAGGCGATTCGCATCCTCGGCATGGAAAAGGAAACGCGGTTCTACCAGGCCTCGACTTCGGAGCTTTACGGGCTCGTGCAGGAGGTGCCGCAGAAGGAAACCACGCCGTTCTATCCGCGCTCGCCCTATGGCGTCGCCAAGCTCTACGGCTACTGGATCACGGTGAACTACCGCGAGGCCTATGGCATGTTCGCCAGCAACGGTATCCTGTTCAACCATGAGAGCCCGATCCGCGGCGAGACCTTCGTGACGCGCAAGATCACCCGCGCCGTTGCCCGCATCGAGGTCGGCCTCGAGAACAAGCTCTATCTCGGCAATCTCGACGCCAAGCGCGACTGGGGCCACGCCCGCGACTATGTCGAGGGCATGCACAGGATCCTGCAGGTGGACGAGCCCGGCGACTTCGTGCTCGCGACCGGCGAAACGCGGTCGGTCCGCGAGTTCGTCGAGCTGGCGTTTGCCGAGGTCGGCCGCAGCATCGAATGGCGCGGCAAGGGCGTCGAGGAGGTCGGTGTCGACAAGGCGTCCGGCAACACCCTGGTGCAGATCGATCCGACCTATTTCCGCCCGACCGAGGTCGATCTTCTGATCGGCGACGCCAGCAAGGCGCGCGCCAAGCTCGGCTGGGCGCCGAAGACGCCGTTCGCGCAGCTGGTGAAGGAAATGGTCGCCAGCGATCTCGTCGAGGCCAGGCAGGATGCGGCCAATGGCAAGCACGGCGTTTGAGCTGAAGGACAAGACGGTCTTCGTTGCCGGCCATCGCGGCATGGTCGGCTCGGCGCTGATGCGCCGGCTGGCGCGCGAGGAGGCCGATCTCCTGACGGTGTCGCGCAGCGAGGTCGATCTGCGCGACCAAACCGCGGTCAACGCATGGTTTGCCGCGAAGCGGCCGCAGGCCGTGTTCCTCGCCGCCGCCAAGGTCGGCGGCATCGTCGCCAACAACACGCTGCGGGCCGAATTCCTCTACGACAATCTGGCGATCTCGAGCAACGTGATCCAGGCAGCGCACGCCAATGGCTGTGAGAAGCTGATGTTCTTCGGCTCGTCCTGCATCTATCCGCGCCTGGCGCCGCAGCCGCTGCGCGAGGATTCGATGCTGACCGGCCCGCTGGAGCCGACCAACGAGCCCTATGCCATCGCCAAGATCGCCGGCATCAAGATGGCCGAGGCCTATCGCAGCCAGTACGGCGCCGATTTCATCAGCGTGATGCCGACCAATCTCTACGGCCCCGGCGACAATTATCACCCGGAATACAGCCACGTCGTCGCCGCGCTGATCCGCCGCTTCCACGAGGCCAAGGTCTCCGGCGCCGGCAACGTCGCGGTGTGGGGCACCGGCACGCCGCGCCGCGAATTCCTCTATGTCGACGATCTCGCCGACGCCTGCATCCATCTGATGAAGACCTATTCCTCGTCCGAACTGGTCAATATCGGCACCGGCGAGGACATCACCATTGCCGAATTCGCACTCATGGTCGCGGCCGCCGTCGGTTTTCGTGGTGAGATCAGCTTCGACACGTCGCGCCCGGACGGCACGCCGCGCAAGCTGCTCGACGTCGGCCGACTGGCGCGGCTCGGCTGGCGCGCCACCACCTCGCTGGAGGACGGCATTCAGCTAGCGTACCGGGCGTATCTCGCCGACAGCAAATGGACGGTACCTTAGTGAACTGGTAGTCCCGACAGCGGGTGCAAGCAGACCCATCCGAGCATCAGCGGACATTGGATATTCCAGCCTGGCCCAACGGCATTCATCAACAACAGCGCTCAGTTGGATGTCCGATCACCCGAGTGACTCGCATATCCTAGTTACGGCTCAGCCAACCAACTTGCAGGAAAAGAAGAATGGCCGTGATCGAGGCGTACCGTTCTACTGCTAAAGTTTTAGACCTGATCGACGCTCAGCCTCTAACGCCGTCCCCCGTCTCTCTCGACTAACGAGCCTTAACGCCCCTCTGTCATCACCATCCGTGCCGACAACGTGACGACGCACATGAGCGCACCCAACATCGCGAACGCCAAAGGCAAGCCAGTCATGTGTGCGACGAGCCCGATGCCAGCGGGACCCACCAGTATACCCGCGTAGCCAGCTGTCGTGATGACCGCGATCGCAACGCCTACCGGCATCACCTTCTGTTTGCCGGCGCGTCGACACAGTACGGGTACAACATTTGAAATGCCCAATCCAATAAGCAGGAACCCCGCCATGGCAATCAGCGCTACCGGCGCGGCGACCACAGCCAAGAAACCTATCATGATCGGCAGAGTTCCGAGCATCAATGTGGCACGGTCGCCGATTCGCTCCACAACGGCATCTCCGCCGAGGCGCCCTGCGGTCATTGCGATGGCGAAAAGCATACATCCAAGACCTCCGTGCGCCTCCGTGAGAAGATCTTCCCCAACGAGAAGCAAAGCGCTCCAATCAAGCATTGCACCTTCGACAAGAAAAGTGATAGCCGCGAGCGCCGCTATTAGCAGCACACTGCGATGGGGCAAGACAAACAATGGCCCCTGCTGTCTCAAGCTCGTTGCAGTCAACCGCGGCCAGGCCGACACTATCGCGATCATCATAAACGTCGAACAGACCAACGTCGAAGAAAGTGAACTAAGCTGAAGCGAGAGAAACAGGGTCACGGCAGCAGAGCCGGTGAATTCTCCAATGCTGTAATGGGCATGGAAACCGGACATCAACGGACGGCCGGTGGCTCGCTCCAATTCGATCGCATAGATGTTCATGGCTACATCGATCGAACCGAGTGAAACGCCGAAAGCAAACAGCGTGGCACCCAGCGCAAGAGGTGTTCCAGCGATAGCCAACCACGGCAGGATAAGCGCGAGGCCGAGTCCACCCACGAGGATAATGGGCTTGCTGCCGTACCGCGCGTTCGACACGCTGGTCAGAAGCATAGCGAGAACGGATCCTGTTCCGAGACAGAGCAGCAGAAGACCAAGCGTGCGGTCGTCTACCGCGAGCCGCTCCTTGGCAAGCGGCACCAACGGCGCCCACGCCGCGAGGCCGAATCCGGCAACGAAAAACGCAAGCCGCGTCCCAAGCAGGCTGGCAGCCCAATTGGCAGATGGTATCACTGGCACTCCTGAGAGAACGGGCTCGTAAGCGCGGCGCCCCTCACCCTGCGTGCGTGGCCTGCAAGCGGCCGCAACTCGACGATGATGAACTCATGTTGACATTTTCATCTCTGCAAATGCGATGCCATCGCAAAAGCTCGGGCCACCTCAGAAGGTGCGAGCGTCAAATAGGAGTGATCGCCAAGCAACCCGGATGCGTGTTACGGCCTATCTTTCGCGGATGAGCAACCGCAACGAGGACGTCAGCCTTTGCCTTTTTCCGACAGTCAGAGGCGTAACAGCTCAATATCCCTTTGTCACAAAGCGTACAAAGTCGTCGGGCGCGCGTCCTTGTGTGTATTTCGAGGAGAAGGCTACGGCTGGCGCGAACACGGCCGCAAGTTCCGCGACAGCACTTGTCGACTCCACCAAGCATTGCCGCTGACGCTAGCATCTTTATGAACGCTCGAGCCAGTTCCGACCATGAAGAGGCGCGGATCACAAGGTTGGTGTTCGGATCGTTCAGCTAGCAGCTTAATGCCGACTTTGCATCGCTCCTTGTACGCTCCAGATCAGCAAAATCGGAGCGTTTCACGTACCTGCCCGAAGCTACCGGACAACCTGTGTAAAGTAGGAATGCGCCCGGCTGCTCTTTGGCAGGAGATTCGATGATCGCCGCACAATGAGCGGTGTTGATATCGATGACCGACGAGACGGCGACTCGATGTGCTTGTGTCTCGAGTGTTCCTTTTTCTCGATCAGCGCCCGCGGGCAAACGATCACAAGTATTTCGAATAGCGAGTCGGCACCATCTGCCTCCGACGCTTCAGAACTGAGATTTCAAATTCCCCCGCCTCGAAACACCGGATTGTCGTGGAACAATCAGCCAGTTGTCATGCCCTTATCCTTGGCGCCGACAGGGCCACATCGGCATCGCGCGCAGTCATCGATTGGCTTTGCTTTCGGGCCATTAGGATCCAGGTCGCGCGCGCGTTCGATACTGGGGCGCCCGCCGACATCGTTCAAGCGCTTATATCCGCGGCGCGCCGAGACCGTCGCTCTGACCAGGTCGGACCGTGCGTGGTAAAGAACGAATATAGCAGGCAAACATCGATCAGTATCGTCGCCGACATCACGCTATAAGCCCAGGAGCTCCGCACTAGATCGAGCTCGATCAGCACTCGTGACAGACCGAATCCGACGATCCAGGCATCAAAGCTCATGCAGATGCGTCGGAATATCTCAGGATCAAGCCGGCGCATGGCGTAGGATCCCAGCGGGATGCCGAGCACAACGCTGGGTATAAAGGCATAGAGCAGGCTGCCGCTTTCGGAGATGAACAGGCCTAGCTTGTAATAGACGAAGGCGGTCACGCTCGACTCAACCACGCGAACCAGAGCTAGACCGGCGCGAAATTCACTTCTGACCAGGCCCTGGTTGTTAAACAACATCGCCAAAGGCGGACCGGAGATGGTCGTCACTGAATAGAGGATGCCCAGCATCGAACCGAATGGTAGACCGATCAGCCAGCTAGCTTCGATAGGGCGGCGCCAACCTGCGGCTTGTAGCAGGATCAGGGGCAGTATGATCGTGTAGGTAGCGAATTTGATCCAGCCCGGCTGCAGCGAGGCCAACGCATAGCCGCCAAGCGCAATGCCCGGCAAAAGTCCAAGCAAGATGGGAAACACTCGTCTCCAAATTGCCGGCACGCCCTTCAGATTGATGAGGACGACGTATACGTTGACGAAGACCTCGATGATAACAATGGCGGGGTTGAGAACGCGATTGGTGTAGAAAACCAGCGCAAGAGGCACAGTGAGCGACGAAAACCCGTAGCCGATGGCTCCATTTACAAAGGACGCAAAGCACGTCGTTGCGGCCAGAAAAAACATAGCTGCATCAAACTCAGGCATTTCGATAACTTTCGCACTTCGGAGGGCGTCGGAGCATGTGTCAGGGAATCAGGCCTGAACATTGGCCATCAGGACTGAGGCAGATTCTGGCCTCCCGCTTGGCAGCTCACGCTGCCTCCATCGTGGCAGCGAACGTGGTCATGTGCATCGCTTCAACGTCTGCTCCATAATCGACTTCGGTTGAGAAGCCGTGCTGTACTTTCCCACTACCTGACTGTGATCACTCAGCCAATACGACGGCGACGAGGAGCAAGTAATTCTATTTCTAGCGGCATTTGGGTAATAGCAATGCCGCCCTTTCATCAAGCGAGCATGAATTCTCTCCGCCCCGCGGCGAGTACGAAATTGAGCGTTCTGCGGCCGTGAACGTCCAGCAATTCGCCGAGGCGGGCCAGCAACGGATCGCCGACGTGTTTTTTGCCGAGCATCTGATGCTCGCCAAGCTCGGCAGCACAGGCATGAAGATCTCGAAATGAAGCCGCCCCAGGCTCCTTCGCTCACCACACCGGCGTCATGAACGATCGCATTTCTTATTGGTTTAGTCTTTCCCGCTGGCGAACGATGGATCGAAACGGGCGCAGCAACCGGGGATCATCCTTCGGGCCCCTTCCCGAAATTCGGGCCCACCAAATCACCACGGCCGGCGGACAACGCGCCAATCTAGGCCAGCAATCTCGTCAACCCGGAGTGGTTTGACATCAATGCTTGGCCAGCTGGGCATTAACGGCTCCCGCGAGGCCGCCCTTGTCGTAGCCGGAACTCGCGTCGGCACGGTGATCGGATGCGATCGCGACATAGACCGCCGGCAACACGAAGAGCGTGAACAGCGTGCCGACAGACATACCGGCGACGATCACGAGCCCGATCGAGAAGCGGCTCGCGGCTCCGGCTCCCGTTGCGGTCAACAAGGGTATCAGGCCCGTGACCATCGCCGCCGTAGTCATCAAGATTGGACGAAGTCGGACGCGCGCCGCCATCTCTATCGCCGAGCGACGGTCAAGTCTCTGCCTGAGTTGCAGCTCATTTGCGAACTCAACTATCAGGATGCCGTGCTTGGAAATCAAGCCAACAAGCGTCAGCAATCCGACCTGGGTGTAGATGTTCATCGTCGCCCAGCCAAAGAATAGCGGTATCAAGGCGCCGACGATTGCCATCGGCACACTGATCATAATGATGATGGGATCGCGCAGACTTTCGAACTGCGCCGCGAGCACCAAGAATATGACGATCAGTGCAAATGCGAACGTGATGGCCAGCTGGTTGCCCTCGTGCACATATTGGCGGGCGTCCGCAAGGAAGTCGTGGCTGAAGCCTGCAGGCAGCTTCTGTGCCTCCGCCTCCAGGAAGTCCACGGCTTGACCGATCGTGACGCCAGGCATCGGCACGGCCTGAAAGGTCGCGCAGTTGAGCTGGTTGTAGTGGGTGAGCGCGTTCGGATCAGTCGCAGTCTCGACCGAGACAACGGTAGACAGCGGAAGCATCGAGCCCGTCGCAGTCTTCAAATAATAGTTGCCGATCGCTTCCGGGGCCAGGCGTTTCTCACGCGGCACCTGCGGAATCACTTCGTAGGAGCGACCCTGCAGATTGAAGCGATTGATATAGTTTCCGCCAAGTAGGATGGCGAGCGCGTTACCGACATTCTGCATGGTGATGCCAAGATCGTTGGCCTTGGATCGATCGACCTTGATTCGCACCACCGGCTGGTTGAACTCGAGATCAGAGTCGCTGATCATGAACAGGCCGCTCTTGCGTGCGGCGTCCTTCAGTTTCGACATCTGCTCATAGACAGATTGGAAGCCGAGCGTCGAATTGATCACCATCTGCACTGGCAGACCGTCCGATCCGCCCGGAAGTGCCGGCAAGCTAAAAGCAAATGCGTTGATACCTTCGATTTTGGACAGCTCGGCTTGGAGTAGGGACTTAAGAACTATCGACGATCGCTTGCGCTCGTCCCATGGCTTGAGCAACATGCCGGCCATACCCGCCTGCGAACCGCCACTACCGTTGAGCACGAAGCTCAAATCGGTCTCGGAAAACTTCCGAAGCGCCTTTTCGAGCTTGGCGCCGTAATAGTCGAGATAGTCAATATTGGCGTATTTCGGCGCCTTGGTTAGTGCGAATACAATCCCTTGATCCTCCTCCGGCGCGAGTTCCTTGGAAGTGTTCACGCAGAGAAAGCCGACGAGGCCCAGCATGGTCACGGCAAACAGCCCGGTAATTGGGCGATAGTCGAGCGAGCGGTCGAGCTTGCGGCCATACCAGCGTGTCATGGCGCCGAACACACGGTTCACAATTCTAGCAAACCGTCCCTCCTCAGCGCCCCTCAGGAAGACCGAGCACATCATGGGCGATAGCGTCAAAGCGATCACGCCCGACACGATCACCGCCCCCGCCAGTGTAAACGCGAACTCGCGGAACAGCGCACCGGTGAGGCCACTAAGAAAGCCGATGGGGGCGTATACGGCGGCCAACGTAATCGTCATGGAGACAACGGGGCCAACGATCTCGCGCGCGCCTCTCGCAGCAGCCTGCGGGGGCGGCGCACCTTCTTCTAGATGGCGATGAATGTTCTCTACCACGACGATCGCGTCGTCGACCACGAGACCGATCGCGAGCACCATCGCAAGGAGGGTAAGCAGATTGAACGAAAACCCGAGCGCCAGCATCATGCTGCAGACACCGACGAGCGACAACGGAATAGTGACGACAGGAATGATGACCGACCGCAGCGAGGCCAGGAAAAGGAAGATCACCACCACTACTATCACGATCGCCTCAATGAGCGTCTTCTCGACTTCATCGATCGACGATTGAATGAATTTGGTTGAGTCGTAAGCCACTTTCATCTTCAGCGATGGCGGCAGGTTACGCTCCATTTCCGGAAACATCGCCCGAACGCCTCGCGCTATGTTTAGCGGATTGCCTTGCGGGCTCGCCCGCACGCCGATGAAGACCGCGTGCTCGCCGTTCATGGAGACGCTGACGTCTGCGGTCTGCGCGGCAAGCTCGATTGTCGCAATATCCTCCATGCGCACGAAGCCGCGGTCTTGAGCTTTGACAATCATGCGCTTGAAGTCATCGACACTCCGCAGGTCGGTGTTTGTCGTGACATCGGAGACAGTGAAATAGCCCTTGGTCTGGCCGGCCGCGGTCTGGAAGTTGTTGGCGGCGATTGCAGCCGAAACATCAGCAGGCGACACGCCGTGCCCCGCCATTTTCGCAGCATCGAGCCATAGCCGCATCGCAAAACTTTGGCCGCCCAGGATGTCTGCCGCCGCGACGCCGTCTACCGTAGACATAACCGGTTGCACGACGCGCGAGAGATAATCGGAGATCGCGCTGGCCGTCAGCTCCTCGCTGGAGAAGGCGATGTACATGACAGCGGTTGCCTGACCGGTTGATTTAGTGACAACCGGATCGTTTGATTCCTTCGGGATCAAATATTTTGACTGAGTTGACCTTAGACAGCACCTCGGTGAGTGCCTCATTGGGATCAAAATTGAGCTTGATGTAGGCTTGGATCGTTGAGGTACCGAGCACCGACGAGGAAGTGACGTAGTCGACGCCCTCTGCCGAAGCGACGGCCTGCTCCAGGGGAGTGGTGATGAACCCCTGGATCATGTCGGCGGATGCGCCAGGATAGGATGTCGTGATATTGACGACTGTATTGGATAGCTTCGGATACTGGCGGATCGGTAAAACGGCGGCAGCGCGAAGGCCGATCAGCAGGATCAGGAGACTGACGACGATAGACAACACCGGACGTTTGATGAAAAGCTCGGTAAATGCCATCTCGACTCGCATTCAAAGAGGGTGACGCAAATTCCCGGCCAAGTCGCGCTAGGCCATCGTCATCAAAGGCGACCGCGGCGAAGCCACTATTATGAGGGAAGCGGAAACGGGTGCTCTAAAGGCTCACATGCTTCCCAAGCAGAGAGCTCAATCGTCCGCTTCTTGCATCCTGGTTGCTTGGATTAACTCAGCCCCGCCGTTCGGATCGCAGATCGCGATCTCGAACAAGAAGCACCTTCGCAAGATTAAGACCCATGTCTTTTTGCGCACAATCACCTGAGATCCACCTCAAGATGTGGACGAGCGCTCGCGTGTTTCCATTTAATCTTGTCCTTAGGTCTGAATGGGACTCAACTACTTCCGGCAGCGAGTCAAGTCAGCTTAAAGGCTTCGCCCGTTCAATCGAATGCCTAGCTTCAACATCGAAACTAGAAACAACGTGACGGATGCACAACTCTACAAAGGTAAGCGAGTGACATCGAATGGGTTGCAAACCCTATACCAAGGTTTGTCAAAACGAACTCTGGTCGCTACCGCGCGAGACTTGTGGCGTTGCCAGACAGAAAGTTCGCGGTCCGGTTTAGCTGACTGAAGTGAGTCGGTGACTTTGCCGCAGAATGAGCGGCCTGCTAATTCTACGCACGTCGCGCGCTTACAGGACGACGCATGATAACTGCGCCAAAGCAGGCTTGAAGGTCGAATTCAAGCTTCAGAGAACGGAAAGGAACACCTGGGGAAAAGTCCGAAGCGCGGGCGCGGAAGCGTGGCTCAACCTTGCCGGAGCGCCAGACAAATTGTAAACGATGCCGCGCCGCCGCCTCAGCAGCGGGCCTGTAGCTCAATGGTTAGAGCCGTCCGCTCATAACGGTCTGGTTGCAGGTTCGAGTCCTGCCAGGCCCACCAGATGACACACGCACTGTGCGGACACTTTGAGAACGACTCGATTTCCGCTTTTAGAACGACTCGACGTCGTTTTGAGAACGACTCGATTTCAGATCCCTCTGACACGACTGGCGAATTTCACCTCGAATTTTTCGCCCATTTTGAGGCGCGAAAAAACCGAGGGGTCTTTTCTAGCCGAAGACGTTCCATCGACGACCGGCCATAGCGTTAGGCCATGAGACCGCCTACGACAGCACGACCGGCGCGAGATTCGGTCGCCGCACTGAACCCCTCCCGGACGCTATGCCTTACCGGCGAGGCCAGTCACATCGAAGCGCGGCGCACATCCGATCCGAACGCCAACCACTCGACGAGGTCTCTGATTGCGCTGTCGGATCTCGCGATCGAGCCTAAGAAGCCGCCATCGGAGCTGCACAGGTCGTGGCCCGCTCAAAGTTCGGCAAGTGACCATCCGTCGAAAAACGCGACTTTCGTATATCCACACGCCATCCGCCGACGACCGTGCATTCCGAACTCCAGTTCTCCGAATGGCAACATTTTGACATTGTCCTCCCGATGTGCATGCTCGCTTAGATTGTGGCGCTGAAAGCCGGCGTTTTTTTATTTCCCCCGGCACCTTTCGCGTTGCACTTCCTTCGCCGCCCTCTTTCGCGGGCGATCCTCCAAAGTGATGCCGCCAAGGCGACCTGAGCGATGAACTTCCCCCGTACGATCAAGCTTTGGCCCCATCAGGCGCGGGCAGTCAGGATGGCGTCAACGTATCTGGGCGGCACCAGACAGGGGAAGGCGCAGAAGTCAGCTCTAGTGAATATTCCGACCGGTGGTGGCAAGACCGCTGTGATCGGGACAATCGGACATTGGCACCCCGAAGTAGACGTACTGCTCGTGGTGGCGCCGCGAACCGCAATTCGGAATCAGCTTGCCCGAGAACTTGGTGGCGAGCGAGGGTTTTTCCTTCGGAGTGGATTTGGTCCCAACGACCTTCCGAAGTCAGTTCTGCTGCTCGAATCCGCCAGCGATTTGCCGGACAATATCGCCAAAGGAACGATATTCGTATCAACAATTCAGCTAATCAACGAGCTGGCACGGAACCGATCAGCGGATCCCAGCTACGACAAACTCCGCAAGCAGTGCGACGCTGTCATCGTTGATGAGGGACACTACGAGCCTGCCGCTGCCTGGAGTATGGCGATCCGCGGGCTGGAACTCCCGACCGTTCTAGTTACGGCAACTCCGTACAGGAACGACCTCAAGCCGTTTGATTTCGATCATGCCTATGTCCACGTATCCCGATATTCCGAGCTGGTCTCGGCGGGATTCTTGCGTGAAGTCGACATATCGCCAGCTCCTTCGCGATCGACCAGTAGTCCTGCGCGTTTTGTTGATACCGTCTTGGACCACTTTATCGCGAAGTACGGTGAGCCTCCAAGCGAACGTCGCAAGCTCATCATTCGCTGTAGATCGAAGGAGCAGATCGAGCGCATCGGCGAGCTAATGTTGCGTCACCGTCATGGCGCTGGTGGAGTACTTTGCCTTCACGAAGCTTTCGCTGCCGACTCTCAACGCGCTTGGGAGAAGCGTCATCCCTCCGATCCGGAGGCGCCAGGCGCGCCCGCCATATGGGTTCATCAGCACAAACTTCTGGAGGGCGTCGATGGACCAAGTTTCCGCGCTCTCGCATTCTACGGGGTTCTCGGATCGGCCCGGGCGCTGGTGCAGCAGATAGGACGGGTGATCAGAAATCCAACGAAAGACCTGACCGAAAACGCACTGCTGATCGATCACTCCGATGGGGTCATCGCGGACATGTGGAGGAGGTTCCGCGAATACGACGCTTCGATCGACGAAAAGAACCTAAAGCTCGGCCTCGACGACTTTGCCAAAAGTCTCGAAGCGAATCTGCCACCGGTCGTGTACGCTGATCGGCAATTCCGGCGCCGTTTCGGGTTCAACATGTCCGAAGCGGACGCGCGGCGCTCACTACGGCTTCCGCTTCGATGTCATCTCTACGCGATCAACCATAAACGGGTGATGAACAGGCTCGCAGCGATTACCGAAGAACGTCTGACCGAGGCAGAGTATCCATTTCAGACGGTTGTCAATACGGACGACGAACTGATCGTGCTTTTCGTGAAGCTCGGTACATCCCCGCTCCTCGCAGAGCATTTCTTCATTGAACGCGAGTTGCATGCTTTCATCGCTCGAAAATCTGGGCCAGTCATGGCTGTCCTCGACACGTCCCGAGCAGGTCTCGAATCGCGTGCGAGACTCGTCGTGGGTCACCCGGTAACTCGAAGGCAAATGGGCCGCCTGTTGAGCAAGAGTCCGAACACTCGTCTCGTTGAAATAGTTGCTCGAAATGCGGCGCTTGGCCCTTCCGCTGTGCGGAGAAGATCTGCGACCGCCGTGTCGCTCGAAGAGACACCGCCGGCTCTGGACGAATTTCAGTTCATGGCTTCTTCCGTCACTGCCGCAGATGCGAGAACGGACGACATTGAAAGCTTTTCCTTTCGATCGATCGGCTTCGGGACTGCGAGAATTTCGGACGAATCGACAAGGAAATCGCTCGATACATGGTATGACTGGACCGAATCCCTGATCGCTGCGGCGGCAGATGGCACGCGCACGGGGCATATCTATCTGGACCGCTTCGCACAGGCGCTCGATGGCCCTCCCCAAAACCCTTGGCCGAGGAGCGTACTGCTCGATCTTGACGAGGCAAGGCAGTCGTTCGTCACGCATCCCGAAGAGGAAAGTTTGAATATAGAGGATGTGTGCCTCGATTGCCGGCGAACGGCCGGAAGTGCGCCGGAGGAGCCTCGCGCATTCCGCATAACGGCGAACGGTAGGATCTGCCACGGGAGCGTGGCTTTCGATCGGAGCACCGGAGAGTACGTTCTGGAATCGGCTGACTTAAGCCGATTATATCGATATGCCGATGGAACTCGCCATGGCACGATGCTTGATTTTCTAAACACTCGCCAGGCCTTTTCGATCGTTCCTGAGACTGTGGGCGTCATCTATTCCGAAAGCGGATTTTTCGATCCGCGTCTCGGGCTAGGAGCGCGGTTTGATCCCACTGCCCTCGGGCTGGACGACATGATTCGACACGTTCCTTATCTCCGGAACTGCACTTCCGAGAAGGGCGCTCAGGGCAGCGCTCTCCCAAACGGATGGGCCCAGAATTCCGTATTCGAATGGATAGATCAAAATGTCACGGACATTCTTCCCGATGCCGAACTGGTTCTTTGCGATGACGGACGAGGCGAATGTTGCGACTTCCTGCTCGCCGGCCACCGCGGCGGTCGCGAGATCATCGTCATGGTCCATGCGAAGGCATCGAAGGACGGGTCGTTCGTCTCTGCGTCGGCATTGCATGAGGTTTGTTCGCAAGCCGCGAAACAGATCGGAACTATTAGTCAATTTAATCCGATAGAACCGAAGCAAATCGCCCTATGGAGTGGGACGTGGGAGGGCCCAGGAGGAGAAGGTACCGTCGACCTCCGGGTGAGGCGCAGTCAAGGAGCTTGGCACGGATTAGACGGCATCGCCATATGGGCCCGACTTCGTTCGCTTCTGCTGAGTCAAAGCACCGATCGCGAGGTCGTTATGGTTCTCGGAGCCGCGCTGGAACGGGACCGATTGTTCACGCAGGCGCGCAGGCAGACTCCGCCGGCCCCCGCTGTGCACTGTATTCACCTTCTCCGATCGACCATGGCTGCGGTCGCGGGCGTGAACGCCCGATTGAGGGTATTCTGCGGTTGAACGACATTGCCCGGGTCTTTGCTGCAAAGAATGCGCGCCGGGGCCGAACATTATCCGGATGGAAGTTTTAGATGCCGATGAGACCGCCAACGCAAAAAGAGAAGGAAAGGAAGACCAAGCTGGTCAAGAACTACATGAAGCTATTGAATGCCAATGGCGCATCGGAAATGTCGATCAAGCCGTTTCTCGATGCGAACCCTAGCTTCATACCAATGCCTTGGATGCTCAATCATCAACTGCATTTCAAGGTCGTCCTCCCTCAGCTCTCCGTGTCATCGGGCCTGAAGACCGACTATGTCTATCTGACCAAGAGCTCGACATCTTGGTGGTGCGTGCTCGTCGAGTTCGAGAGTCCGAGATCAAGGTTCTTCACCAATGGGAACAGCATTGCAATTCACAGCGATCTCACGCGCGGGCTGAATCAGATCGATAATTGGCGCGCGTACTTGAAAAAGCACAAGGAAGCCTTTTTGGCCGAGCTGGATCCGATCCGTCAGCCATTGAACAAAAACCCGGTCGAGTTTCGATACACGCTGGTAATGGGTCGTAGATCTGAATTCGAACATTCGATCAGGAAGGTGGAGCGCTATTCGGCATACGAAACGGGCGATCGATACAAAGACGTTCGCGTGCTGACCTATGACGCCGTCGCCTCCGAGTTCGAATACAGTCGCATCAGCCGCCGTCACACCATGAAGCGAAGTGGCTCGAAGTTCGCTTTCGTGAAGTACAACCCGGATCCGTATGGCGAACACCTCTGGTCTTACATGACGAGAGAGCACCTCAAGCTCAGCGCTACGCAGATCGAAAAGGCCAGAAGAACTGGTATAAAAATCGATGAATGGCTCGATGGAAGGCGTCTTTGCAATTTGGGGCGCGACGTGGCTGGCGCGAGGAAAAAGACGATCTCCAATACGGCAAAGAAATAGATGGATAGGCCGCAAGTGATTCTAGCGTAGCTCGACCTTCCCGAATATCAGGACCTGCTCGACCTCACACACGGTCTTGCGACCGGTATCGCCCGCCGAGGGACCAGGCGTCGCAGCACGCGGTAGTCCGTCAACCGGCTCAAAGCCTTGGCCATCTCGGCCAGATTGGTCGTTTCCTGAACATCGCTTCCGAACGAACTGCGGCGACTAGGATGCCGCTGGGCGGAATCGCCCCCCACACTATGGGCGCCTGGCTCATGGTTGCGACATACGCGTCAGTCTTCGGAGTCGGCGATGCGCTTCCACACGCCGTCGCCGTCGATGAACTGCATGAGACGGCGGATGACGCACATCAGCTCCACAAGCTGCACCCCGTCGAGATTGCGTGCATGCATTGTGGGCCGTCGGAGGGCGACGAGCGCCTGAAGATCATGGATCAAACGCTCTCGATTCGGGAATACATGCCCGAATGCTCCGTCCCAGTTGTCCTTGCGGAGCAAGATGCCGGTCAAATCGCCGAGGTCCAGATAGCAAATCAACTCCTCGTCGCGTTCGCCATTCGCCATCGCGGCGGCGCGGTTGCCACGAGCTTTTTCACGCATTTTCTCATCGACGCGTTGCTTGAACCACCGCGGACCGACGAGTGCCGCGAGCTTTTGGGTGATCAAGAGCCTCAAGGTCCGTTCAAAGCGGTCGACGGCTTGAAATGCGTCGAGTTGGAAGTTGGCCGACCGAATTTGCATGGACATCCCCCCGATCTCGAACGTCGCGACGGATGCCTTCCCATCGGAGATTCCGCCTGCGAGGCCGCTTTCGATTGTCACTGCGACCACCGTCTCTGGCGTCGCCTCGATCAAACCCGCGTCCACTTCCGCTTCGGCGTAGTAGCCTCGACGGTGATCGGGATGGTTCCAGAAATGATCCGGCAGGTCGAGCCGCGTGCGCCAACCGCCGAAAAGGCGGGCATAGGCCGCAACGGTCGTGCCAGCGCCAAAGCCCAGCAGATCCGCCGAACCCGCGAGTGCCGCTACCTTCAACCGCGTTTCTGCCAGGCCCGACGAGAGTCCGACGTCCACAACGGCTCCTGCACCGAAGCGCGATATATGGTTCACGACGCCTCGAATCCTATCGAGCTCGGCGACGTTAGCAGAAATCCCCGTGAGGCCTGCAAGCGCATTCGTGGTCGAAAGTTGAAGTGCCCACCTGTCCGTGCGTCCTAACGCAATCGTACCGTCTCGATATCGCGCAAGCTCGCGGGCGATGGGCGAGTCCGCGTAGTGCCGTAGCGCTTGAGTTGTAGGCGAGTCTGACAGGTCGCGAAGCATCCGAGCGGTCGGCGAATCCGCGAACTCCCGCAAGACCTTGGCCGCGGGCGAATCCGCCAAAGCACGGAGCGTGCGCGCCGCCGGCGACTCCGCGTAATCCCGGAGAGCTTTTGCCGCGGGTGACTCCACGTAGTCGCGCATCATCTTTACGGCCGGCGAATTTGCATAGTCGCGCAAGGCCCGGGCCGTCGGTGAATCCAGATGCTCACGCATCATCCGAGCGACGGGCGAGTCCACGTAGTCACGCAGGGCGCGCATCGTCGGTGAATCCAGGACGCGCATCATCCGTGTCGCATCCTGAATCTGCTTCCGCACCGGATCTGCCGCCGCGGTCGACAGATCCGAATGCTGCTGCTTTTCCGGGAGCGCAGCAATCTCGCGAGTCTCCGTCTGCCCGTTGGCGGCCGAAGATGCCGCCGCGCGCTGTGACTCGGGTTCAGCCGGATCAGAATCGCATCCGGCGGGCCGGTCGGTATCGTTCATCGTTGGTCCTTGACGATGTGAGACAGTCATTCCAGTCGATGACGCGAAGGATCGCACCATATGAACGCTGCTCCGAGCTATCATACTTCGAGTCGGTATAGTTCATCTAGTTTGGTCGGACGGAAGTGCCAGCTCTCTAGGATCGCATCCAAGAGGCGGACGAAGACGATGGCACGAATCTCCGACGAGGCATGCAGGGGTTTCGGCGGCGGGTGGGAGCATGCCCGAAAGGTTGATTTCCCGGGCTGGCGGCAACCGCGAACACCTCGTTTGCCGGCACAGGCCAAGTGAACACTTTTCGACGGATTGAACACTCAGTAAAGTGCAACCTTGAGACCGCCGCGGCGAGGGTCTCATTTTGGCGATCGGGGCGGAAGATGCGTTCGCAAGCCATATCAATCAGTTTTGCCTTTCTTTGGTTTTTGTGTGGTCTGTCGCCAAGTTCGATTTCAACACCGTCGTCAGCCGCTGGCGTGATGGCAACGCTTGGGCTCAGCGCGGAAGTCGGCTTTGACGAACCAACTCGTAAATGGCTGTCGACACTGCCTGAACAATGGCGAGAGCCGCTTAACAAGATCGTTGAGGACACACTGACTAGCGTTGATCTGCATTTAGATAACGCCCTAACGAAGATTCGGGACCAACTAAGACAAATCGAAAAAGACGCTGCATGCGTGTGGGTCGGCGCTAACCTGAATACCGTCGAAGTCTGGAAATCTGAACTTCCATTCTTAAAGAAGCCCGCACCCTTTAGAGAGCTAGATTCTTATATCGCTGACGAGCGAAAAAGCGCGTTGGCTAGGCCAAAATAACGCTGATGAATCATCTTCGCACTCGCAGCGGCCTCGCCTCCGTCTGCGCGACACTCGCTGTAAAGTACAGTCGCCTCGCTGTAAGTGGCGTTTCACCGCCCATGCCTTGGGGGCGCCAGCAAAGGGGTTGGCTTATTTGTACAGAGAATCTCTCCCGTCCTTGTCATCTTTTGCAAGAGTACGCTTTCTCTGCCCCTCTTCGACACCGTTCATAACGGAGTCAGATGTTGATAGATCCTTCAAACCCACGCAATGTCCGAACTCATGGATCATGGCGCTGAGCAGGTCATATGTATCGCCGGCGATAGGGCCGACTAGAGTCGTACTAAACTTTACTTTATCGGAAAGTCGGATATCGCAGTTGCGCAGCTTCTTCTTGTCCTCGGAAACTGGGCATGGCGAAGTTGCGGCGGCGGCTCGGTAAAACGGATCCGTGGTTGCTATGGGCCCCCTATCTATAACGTTTATTTTCTGGCACTTATTGAAATTTTCATTCATTTCGCATTCCTTTGTTTCGTCGATACTGAATTTGATTTTATCACCGTTGCTCCAAACATCTGCGGCCTCGCGAATCCGCTTCCGCGCCTCGGCATCAATGCCCTTGCTGCATATGAAAAATTTGACTTCTCGGGGCTTTGTGAGATGCGCCCAACTGGAACCCGTTAATTCAAACGCATCCGATGGGCAGGTAGCAGTCGTACTTACGACTGCTACAATGGAGATCATCATGACGTGCTTCACACATCTACTCATGTTGCGTTCCATAAGAATTATCTCCTCTTCGTGAGTTGAAACATTCGCCCTTATAGCCGTTGGACTTGCGCTGGAGCGGCGGGTGTGGGCTTCGAGGAAGACTCATGAGACCTGCAAGCCTGACGGCCCGATGCGGCATTTCATGTCAACCAACATGAAGTACCTGTTGGTTTACCGAGCGCCAGCGACGTTCCAGTCAGTTCGGTCGTCTGGTTTGCACGACATCGGCTTTATCTCTCGATCAGTGAACTACAACGAATCGTATCACCCGAATTCAACGCAGTTGTTCGCCCTTAGAGACGTGTCCGTAAAGCACACCGCTCTCCCACGTCCGCACCTCCACTTTCAAGCTTTCAAGTTAGCCAACTCCAACCGCACAGCGAAACGCGGTCCGGTTTCTACAAAAACCTCATCGTTTGTCGTGTCCCGCCGCGGCTCGTCTGGGTAGGTTGCGGGACGAAGTCGCTCAACTTCCTCAACGTAGATCGCGTGCCGCAAATCAGGATGGCGGAATTTCGATGTGGGGATCTCAATGCGCTGCTCCCAGACGGTTGGCGTGCCTTGCCGGATGATCCGTGCCTCGTGCGCTTCCACCACGCGATCGCCGCCCTCCGCGCCCCGCCGCAGCAGAACAACGCGCATCAGCGGCGGTTGTGTCGACGCGCGTTCTGGCGTCACGCCATGATCGCCGCGCGCCGAGGCCGCTCCGGTGACCTTCACGCAGATGATCGTCGTATCGCCGAATTCCTCCACTACTGCCTGCGCTTCTCGGCGCGGCATCACTTGAATCCATTCAGCTACCGGCTCGGAAACCTGCAGATGCCGCGGCGCATGCGGTTGGAAACGCACCAGACCGAGACGGACGAATGGCCATGGCGCCTGCGGAACGTCGATCTCTATATCGGCGTACCATTCCTCCCGCTCGGCATCGAAGCGCGCCTCGTATGTCACCAGCGCGACGGTCATGAAGCGCACCGGCTTCTTGCCTTTGTCCGCATCATCTTCATCGCTTGGAAGCGGCATCAACACATTCTGCGCCAACGCAGCGTCGCGTGGGGCATCGGCTGGCCGCTTGGCCCAATCCGCGTCGTTCGGCAGAAAGGGATCGCGCTCTGGATACAGCGCCGGAAGCGACTTGCCGCCGGCTTTCGCCTTGACCGCTATTGGTTCAGGCGGCCACTTCGCCTGCGGAAAATTGTTTCGCGACAGTAGCCACCCGGTGTGCGGGTCGCCGCTGATGCGGGTCGGGTCGGCGCCCCAGCGCGTCACCCAGCTGCCGCCGGGTCCAAGGTCACCGTCCTGGAATTCGGTCGGGCCGCCCAGGCCGTCGAGCGGCAGCTCGGTGATGTCGATCCCCGGACGGCCGGGCGCGAGATCACGCACGATGTTGTTATAGATGTCATCATCCTTCAAGCTGAAGAGGCGCGGCGGCCACAGCACCACGCCCAGCCGCTCGCCTTCGCCGGAGCTGAACCACGGCCTTCGCATGCGCGCACGGATCATCATGGTTCGCGTGGCCGAGACGACATTGCCCGGATTGCCGACCGGCTTCGGCCAGGAGAACGACGGAATGAGGCTACGTGGCGCGATGCGGGCCGGACGAACGCAGGCCGGCAGCCAAAACGAGGACGACTGTCCCGCCAGCGACTGCTGTTCCATCAGTTCGTCGTATCGCGTCCGCAGCAGGCCGCCGTGACGCGCGACGGCGACAGGCTCGATGGTGAGGTAGCGGGCGCGGCCGTCGGTGAGGGCCTCATGACGCAGGGTTTTCCTGGGCTCATCGGCGGTGGCGTCGGCCGCCCCGGCCGCCTTGCGCTGTGCGAGGAAGGCGTCGATGACGTTGCTGCCGGCACCGAACGCCTCGATGCGTAGAAGCGGCACCCGTTCCTGCGGATGCGTCACCCGACCGTCGCCACCTACCTTGAAACCGAACAGGTCTTCGGTCTTGATCGGATTTTCGGCTGAGATTTCCGGCCACAGACCGCGGAGACGCGAGTCGCGCGGCCGGCCGCGGTCGGCATCGTCGAAGCGGCCGCGCGCGGCCGCAACTCCGGAGGCAATGAATTCGACCGCCCCCGTAGAAGCGGCATGAACCTTGACCTGGCCGGTCAACAGCACGTCGGTCGCACCGTCGGGCGTGCTTTCCAGGCTCCAGTTTTTTAGCTTCGCGCGCGCCGTATCCCTGGTGAGGGTATTCAACAGATCCACGCGTGTCTCTTGGTTGACCCTAATGACTGCCGGCGCCGCCCCTGCCTGCGCCGGCAGAGGATAAACCGGCGCTTCCTGCGGAATGTCGACCGCATAAGTCGCGGTGATCGTTAGCGGTGAGGCAATCTCTGGGATCGGCGTGGTCTTCATGAAGGTTTCGACCTTCTTTGCAATCGCGTCGATGCCGGCTTGGGTCGGCAACGGCAGGCCACCGATCGCCGGACCGCAAGCGGCGCCGGGCGCGCCGAGTTCGATGCTGTCCCCCGCCAGACTGGCGAAACCGTCACGGCATGCGGCGTCCAAGGTCGAAGGGTCCGTGGTCGGCTTTACGCAACCGCAAGCGACGCACAGCGCCGCGATGGATTCGATCGGTTCGAAGGCATATTGCAGGAACAACTCGCCGGGCAGGCACCACACCCGGATCGTGGCCTCCTCCCCCGGTGCCAATGCGACCACGACATGATGCACGGCGACTGAACCGGACGCCTCGGGCTTGAGATTCTCGTCGGCGCCGTAGCTCCAGACGCCACCCGTCCTGCCTTGTGCCCAGCCGAGCAATGGCTGTCCGCTCTTGGCAGGCTTGACATCCAGCACCAGTGGCAGCGCGTCCGGATAGCGTGGATGCGTAAGCTTCTTGTCCCTTTGTCCCTGATACACTGGAACTTGAAGATACTCATTGCGACGTCCTGCTACGCTCACGCTAATGACGAGCGCGTCCGCGGCAGGATCCGGATAGTACGGCAGCCGCTCCTTCTGCGTCGGCGCTCCGGCAGGCAAGGCACGGAAGACGGCATCCCCGTGCGGCGCGCCGCCGAGCGGATGCCAAGCGCCGGTCAGCTTACTGGCCGACTGCTTCTTACCGCTGACAATGCGGCGGACAATACGCGGATCGTCGATTGCGATTTCGCCCTCGCCCGTCGCGGTCTTCTTCACGTAGACCGGAAAGCCGCCCCACGAGGCGCGCCGGTCAACGCCTCGCAATCCGCCACGCGGGCGGTTGGCGATTTTGTTCTTACGCCAATAGATATAGCGTTGCTGTACGTCGCCGTCGGGCTGCGTGGCTTCTATGCATTCAACCGCATCGCCCTCGAGTGGCGGCTCCCGGTTCTGGAACTCGTCCATTGCCGGAAAATACGGCTCCGGCAGTTCAATGTTCAGTTCGATATCCTTGTCGCGCGAGATGGCGCGGAAGGCATCGTGCAGTCCCGCAAACGCCAAGCTCACAGAGGGCACCATCAGCACGCGCCGGGCAAAACCCCTTTCCTTCGGCACGTCTGGTTCGTTGCGCTGCAGCAGCTTTCTGTTGATTGGATCCTGGACTTTGCGGATTACTATCTCCCGCGCTTGCTCGGATACAAAGCGGCCTGGCAGCCTGAGCCCGCCCTGGTTGCCCACTTGTGCACCGAACGCCCAATCCGGAATCGCGATCATCGGTTCTGCCAGACGCTCGTGACGGCGGAAGGCTCGCCCTTCTGCCGCAGGCCCGGGAATCGCCGGCAGCGCAAGCGTTCCCTGCCGGCTGCGCTCGTAATGGCCGAGAGCACGTTCGAGCGGGACGGCGACGCCGCCGGCCCAAACGGCGCGCAACCCGAAATGATAACGCCAGCCGAAACGCAGCGGCGGCGGCACGTACGCATCGTCCGTAGCGCGGTTGGGCAGGCTGAACACCATGCCGATCTGCAGATCGTGCGGATCGACTTGCAGCGTGTCGGCCCGGCAGGCAACGCCGAGTGGATCGCCTTCCCATGACGCGACAAGCTCTTCGGTAAATGCAGTCGTTCGGGTAGCCGTGGCGAGATCTACACCGGGCTGGCGCAGGGCCGCGGGTACAACAACCGTCGCGGCATCCACGTGCCGTCGCTCGTTCCGTCTGTCGCCGTAGAACGAAGAGATCATCGCATTCATCGTCCTGCCGCCGATGCGATCCTGCTGGCTGCCGAACACGATGTCGCGGTTCATCAGCGAGTGCCATCGGCGCCGTTTGTGCGATTTCACGCCCACATCGAGCCGGTAGCCGACGGTGAGATCGCTGGCGTCGAGCACGATCGGGAACTTCTCGGGTTCCGCATTGTCCCCTTCACCGATTTGCTTGCCCGACACAATGTAGCGCGTGACCGCGTGCCGCTGGCGGTACCGGTCGATCAATGCGAGTCCCCCGGTGCGTAGGGTGGCGCGATTGAGCGGATCGCCCTCGCCGCCGGCCGGGTCCACCTCGTCAAGGTCGCGGTTACGCTCCTGCATAAGCATTCGCTGCCGGCGCCCCTTTTCAAACTGCAGGTCGGCCGCGGTCGAGGTAATGGTGTCGAGTGCCGCGATATCGAAACGCGGCTGAGTGACCGCATTGCACAGCGCCGACTGGCCGAGATGCACGATGCCGTCGATCTGCTCGACAATCGCAGCGCCGAGCAAGTCCGGCTCCTGGGCGAGCCGGGCATCGATTTCTTCGCGGGTGCAGGGATAGAAATGCCTGACGGGCTTTTCGGCCGTCTCGGCGCGCAGCTTCGCAGCCGTCCAAATTTTTCGCGGATTGCGCGCGGCCGCTTCCTTGTTTAGCGACGCCGCCAAGAATACGAACCCGGCTCGGCTCTTGCCCGGTTCAGGTAGGGCCTCACTGGTCATCGGTTTGCTCGAGTCGTGATCGTGATCCACGACATTCTCTTCGTCGAACCAGTCAGGATTTGTGTCGGTCGAGCGGAATGCATCCACGTTGCATTCGACATCAACGACGAAATGGAAGAGTCGCGCCAGCGATGGATGCGCCTGCAGCGCAAACAGGCGCCGCAGCGCGAACTCGCCATCTACATTCGGCTCGATGGGATTTCCGTCACCTTTGAGAGGCTCGCCCTCCTTGTTCATTTTCTCGGAGGACAAACGCAATGCGCCATGCGCCTCTTGCAGCGCGGGTCCGGCATGTGGTTGCGACCTGAGTTTGATCGCGACCTGCGCCGGCGTCGGCTTCTCCGGACAACCGAGCTGGCGCTTCTTCAGAGCCGCCACGGCTTTCTTAGGATCGGTCTCCTTTAGGTAGGTGTCGTAAGCGAGGGCGTCGGCATCGGTTCTGGCCCGGCTTTCAGCTAGGTCCTTCCATGCGACCTCTTCTTCGTAACGCTGCTCAAGCTCGCGGAATTGTTCTTCAAATGTCCGACTTTGCTCCGCCGCATCAAGGCGATTCCTGAGCTCTCTCCAACCCTGCAGTTTGGCTCTTACCACGCCACGCGTGAGCTTGTTGGCGGCCGTGCTGCCCGGGACGAGTAGGTCGCCGTCATCGCCGCCAGCTAAGCATGCAGTCGCACATAGAATATCATCCACCAGCTTGGAAAAGCTTGCTGGAGGAGATATCGGCCGCGTGTCGACCGGCTTGCAGGCCAGCCTGTCTATAATGTGTTTGGCATTTTCCAGCGTCAACGCAACTGCGACTTCGCCGCGGGCCGCGCCGTGAATATCCGGCGCTTCCGATCCGCCATTTTCCGTCGGTCGCTTGAGCGCGCTGAGCGTCGCCTTACGGTCATCTTTTGCTAAGAGTTCTTTGACCGGACCCAACCCGGTGTTGCCACCCATGGTCGCTGTCCATAGCGCCACCAGGTCGTCTTCCTCGTTCCTCTCGAGCGGCCGCATCGGCAACATCGTGACCGTCTTCGCGTCAGCCTTCGGCGCAGGCCGCGCACCGTTGTCCTTCACCGGCGAGACCGCGACCCGCACGCCCTTTGACACAGCTTCGGCGACATCGCGAGGCCACTCATTCAAATCCAGGGCGCCTGTCTCCCTCGTCCCACCCGAAAGGATCGGAGTCAGAACCAGGGCGGCGCGCGCCTTCCCACCACGGATGCCGGCGGCGATGACCCTCACAGCCGCATCGACCCAGATCGGATTCGGCTTCTTGGTTGTCACGTTGGACGGTCTCGGCCGAGGAACGGTCATGTGGGGAATCCATCGACATCGTTGGCGAAATAGCTGTCGTGACGCTTCCAATCGACACCCTGACAGGCGGTATCCGCGCGGATCTGCACCGTCGACTTGCCGCGCGCCATGGCGTATGCGCCGGAAAAGTCGCCGAGCGCGGCGAAGCGCGTGGGAACGTCGATGAGTGAGGCCTGCCCGCTTCCCGAGAAGCCCTTCTTCTCGCTCTTGGCGACACGGACCTTGAACTCGATGTCCTTAACGCCGAGCGAGAACGAGAAAGTGTATTGCGCGCTGCCCTGCATACTGCCGCCGGGCTGCTGCGAGATGCGCACGCTCAGCGACGTGCTCATGCTGAAGCAAGCGATATGCGCTGAGCCGCCGGCGAAGAAGAACCCTTCGACGGTGGTGCCCTGCGGGCCGTCCTTGTCCGGGCTTTCTACATGGTTGATGTAGATGCCCATGGTAATGCGGCCCTGCCCCTCTAGGGGCCCAAACTTGAAAGCGCCTGCGCCGCCGTATTCGAACGACGCCTCGAAGCCAATCATGCGCTTGCTGTTAGCGAGCAGGCCTAAGAAGCCACCACCTCCATATGGCGCGGCCGAGATAATGAAGGGTGAATCGCGGCGTCCGATCGAGACGGTGAAAACGGCCTGGCGATTCTCGAACGGCAACCGGCAGGCCGCGTTGAGCGATACGTTGGAGAACGACACGTTACCGATCGAGATGATGCCAAGGTCGAGCTTGTAGCCGGCCTCAATGCCGATCGGACTGAAGTTCGGCCTGACGTAGGGTCCGCTGCCCTGCGGGTTCAGGAATTTCTGCAGCGGTTCGATGAATTCGGCTTTCTTTCCGATCTTGAAGTCGTTGTAGGTGAGCGCGAAGTCGGAGCCCTTGGTGCTGTCGTTGTTGAACTTGGCGCCGTTGAACATCAGCGTCACGACTTCGAACAGATTGATGTCGAATGCGCTGAGCTCGGCCTTAGCGATGAACACCGGCGGGTTCTGCGGCTCCAGCAGGTCGTAGCGCGCGCTTGCGTCTATCGTCAGCAGCTTGCTGCGCTGCGGCACGAATAAGTCGAAGCCGAACAGTTTGAGCGGCTTCATTTCGGCGCTCAAGCCGTAGCTGAGCGCGACCTTCGACGGCACCATCTCCTTGATCTTGGATTCGATGCGGCGGCGCGCGCCCTCGAGATCCACGACCTTGCCGAGATCGCCGCTGAGGACCCGTTCGCTGGCGCGGCGCACGGTTTCAGCGAGCACCACCGCCGAGGCCCGGCCCGCGGTCCAATCCGCGAACAACAGCGCGATCTGCCTCGCGGTCTCGGGCGGAAGCGGCGTACCCGCCGGCTGGGCAGTCCTCTTGAGCGCTTCGGAGAGCGCATTCAGCTCTTTCATCTCCCTGGCGAGATAGTCGTCGGCCGGCGCCGCCGGATCTGGCGACAGCGGCGGGCTGAACACGCGCGTGTCGCCGGGCGGCGCCACCAGCAACAGGCGTGCGATCTGCGCCAGCGTCACGCTGCTGAGATCAGCCAGGATATCGTTGCGGCCGCCGGTAGACGTGCCACCGGCCTTGTTGAACTCGGTATAGATCTTGTTCCGCTGATCGACGATGCGCGTCTGCGCCTTGCTCAGGATGTCGACCGCCGGGTTGAGTGTACGCGCGACGAACTGGAACGCCCTGTCGCGATACGCCTCGCCGCCGATCAAGGCCTTGGTCAGGACGGACAGAATAGCCTGCTCGCCCTGCTCGATGAGCACTTTGAGCCTGGTGTTGACCTCTTCCTGGGCCCGCTTGAACTCGGCCTCCAGCGCGTTGAGATAGGCTTCAACGGCGGCAGACGTCTTGCCGATGTCGTTGATCGATTTATCACGAAGTCCTTGCAGCGCGCCGCGCACTTCGAGTTCCAACTTGCCGATATCGCTCCTCGTCTTGGTGATCACGGCCATGGCCTGCTCAAGCCAATTGCCCGCCTCTTCAGTGAGCGGAGACTTTCGGAGCAGTACGGCAAAATCCTTCAGCGTAGCCTCGATCTCGGCGATTTGCTCCGCCTTGCCTTTCAGCGAGGTGATGTCCTGCGCGATCCTCTGCGCACCGAACACGAGGCCGCCGACATTCTTCGCGACGTTCGTGGCGTTCTCGATCGCCTTGTCAAGCTTGTCCTGCGCCCCGACCGGCGGTGTCGTGCCGGCGAGAAATGTCAGTGCGCTGCGCAAGGTTTCCGATCCTGCTGGCGGCGTACCGAGACTGGCGCGCAGTTGGGCGACCAACTCGTTGAGGGAGTTGATCAGCGCTGCCTGCGGCTTTCCGAGCCCGGCCAGCGCGTCGAGAGGCAGTCGTGCAATCGCATCGGGATCGAGCGACTTGCAGACATTTTCATCAAGCGCATTGCCGAGTTTGCGAAAGCGGAAAGCCGCGCGATCGAGCGCGAGGACGCCCTGCGCGACATTGTCCGCCGCCGCGCGCACGTCGTTCGTGAGGCCTTCGAGTCTCGTCGCCAACGTAGTAAGCTGCGACTTGGTTGGCTCGATGCTGACGGCGGCGTAGTCGCGCACGGACACGACCAGCAGGTCGAGCTGTTTCAACAGCCGCACCGCCTGCTGAGCGAACTCCTTGGCGGTGACCGGCGTGGTCAGAGCCGGCGGCCCTTCAGGACCGCAATTGGAACTGGCATCGACCTTGCACTCGTCGGCCGGATCGGGAACTATGCCCGGCGACGGCGCGACGACGTTGAGCACCTTGGCAATGGCTGCAACAGCCTCGCCGCACATCGTCCGCGCGCCGCCCAGCGCATTGTCAATCGCGGGTTGGGCGATGGACTGTGCCGCTGACGCAAGCAGCTTGAGCTTCTCTAGGAGTCTTGCCGGATCGAACTTCGCGTCGTCTAACACTGCCCTTATTTCTCGCGCCGCCCCCAACAACACGCGGAAATTCGCCACTACTGTTCTGAAGATGATGCCTTCGAGCCTGTCGGCCGCGCGCGACCCCCGCGCCTTCCAGTTGTTTACTGCTTGCTCAAGCGCGTTCGCCATCGGCGACGGCACCGGAAAGACCCCGAGGACAGTGCGCAACTCCTTTATCGCGGCTTCGAGCTGCTTGCGAAGTTCATCGGAGATGTCTTTCAACGCATTTTCGACGGCGACATCGTCGGACAGGAACGCGTCGAGAAGCGCGTCCCGCTTGCCGCGGAGGACCGCGGTAAACGTCTCCTCGATTTTCTTCTCCGCTGCCTTGGATGCCGCTGAGGGGTCAGCCACGAGGTCAACCGCAGGCAGCGCGAAAACGAGACGTCGGTACGCGACCAGCGCGGAATCCTCGAGCAGTGTGCGAACCTGCTCCCTGACCTCGCTTTCGATGTTCGCGAGAGCCGCGGCTGCCGTCCTGTCGATCAAGCCGCTCGCGGCTCGGATCAGATCATCGAGCGTGGTCTTGAACGCATCCTTCAGCGCCGCGCGCACCGGCGCCACGGGATCGCGGGCGACGCGGTCGATCGCCGCGATGAAACGTCTCCCGGACGCATATATCTTCGCAAAATGTTCCGTCAGAGCCGGGAGTTCGGTGACCGCAGCGCTGGTCTCGATCGCCGCGTCGACAGCGCGCCGCAGGTCCGCGTAGCTGGCGCCGACATCCGGATAAAGTCTGGTCAGCTTCGCATCGGCGCCTTCGGCTCCAGTCGCAGCTGCGCCGGACGCGATTGTCTGCGCCCACTCGCTCTGCAGCGTATCGAGTGCATCTCGCAGCGGGATCAGCAGCGCGTCACGCACTTTGGCAATCGCCGCGGAGCCATTCTGTTCGCCTTGCGTTATCAGCGAGGATGCATATTCGGTGACTTCCTTGAATTCGGGTGTCTGGGAGATCGCGGCGAGCAGCAGCTTGAGCGCTTCGGCAAAAGTCAGAATGCCTAGTATCTTGGCATCCGTATCGAAGAACGAAGCGGCGTCTGGCTTCGCGATCTGCGCCGACGCGGGAGCAGTCGGCGTAGGATCGGTCTTCGAAGCAACCGTGCCGCCGATCGGACCGCGCGAGCGTGAAACGCCGATAAGATTCGTCGTCGGGCGCGTCGCGCCGCCGCTCCTGTCTCCGGCGGCTCCCATTTCGAGTTTGACAGATTCCTTGAAATCTAGAAAGACGTCCGTCTGAGCCTCGGTCAGCGCATCGGCCGGATTGCAGGCCGCAATTTTGCTTTTGTCTTCGGTCAACTTGTCCGGCGTCGGAAAGCCAAACGCTGTGTATTCGTTATCGAACTTTACCGTGACCGGCTCAACCCGGCCTCCGGCGAAACGGTCGACGCGCTCGATCCGAACATCGGCCTCCGCCATGACAGGATAGAACGGAGGCTGGTCCGCACCCTGCAACAGCGGCGGAAAGTCGAAATCGACGTTGTCGAAGCTGGCTTGCCGCGCACAATTGATCTTCGGTAACGTGCTTTGCTGGCCCTCGGCCTCGAGCAACCAACTCAAGGTCTCGAAGCTGGTGTTGTCCGGCTCGGTCTCCGGCGCATAGCGACGCTTGATGCCGCTATGCTGCATGCGGCGGCGCCACTCCTGATCGCCGGTGAGGGTCGTATTGTAGTATTTGGTGAGGCGCCGCATCGCTTCTTCGTCGTTGGCGGCGGTATTGTCGACGAAGATCAGCGGCAGGCGAACGCGGGTACCGCGCTGGTCGATCTGCATTTCGAAGCGGATATCGGCCCCGTCGCGCGGCGAAGTGCGCGGCCAAAACACCAGGCCGGGGCTGATCGTGGTCGAGCTGGCGCGGAGAAAGATGCGTCCCTCATTCGCAACCATAGAGCATTTTCCACATGATGTGGATCATCTGGTGTATCCAGCATGCCTAAAGTAGTTGGCACACATCTGCGGCGCAAACGACTTGACGAGTTTGCCGATGAGTTTGAGCAGGGCTTGGACCGTGCGGGTGGCGCCTTTGCGCAGCGCAGCTTTCAACCGGGAGAAGGCCTGTTCGATTGGATTGAGGTCGGGCGAGTAGGCCGGCAGATAACGCACGCGGGCGCCGACAGCCTCGATCGCCTCGCGGACACCGGCGATCTTGTGAGTGCGCAAGTTGTCCATGAAGACGATGTCGCCCTTGCGCAAGGTCGGCGCCAGGACTTGCTCGACATAAGCCAGGAACGAGGGCCCATCCATTGCACCGTCGATGACATAGGGCGCCGTGAGGCCATCGATGCGCAGCGCGGCGACAAGCGTCAGCGTCTTCCAGTGACCATGGGGCACGCCAGAGACGAGGCGCTCACCGCGAGGAGAGCGCCCATAGTGCCGGACCATCTTCGTCGTGACCGCAGTCTCGTCGATAAAGATGAGGCGCGGTGCACGCAGCTTGGGCTGCTCGGCTTTCAGCGCGGCACGCTCGGCAGCGACGTCAGGTCGATCCTGCTCGGCGGCGTGCAGTGTTTTTTTTTGAAGGTGATGCTGTGACGGTCGAAGAAACGCCAGATCGAACCGATGCCGGCCTTTTGCTTTCTCTGAGAGCGCAGACGCGCGCGGATCTCCTCGAGCGTCAGGTCCGGCTCCGCGGCGATCAGCTCGATCAGCCACTGCTTGTGCTGCTCCAACGGCGAGCGGCTGTGCCCGGTGCCGGGCTTGGCCTCAACGTTTCCGGTCTTCCTCCAACGATCCATCCATCGGATCGTAGTCGAAGCGCCGAGATTGAGAATGCGCGCAGCCTCACGTGCGCTTTCGCCGGACTCAACAAGCTCAACCGCACGCACCCTGAGGTCCTTGGAGTATCCCTTCGCCATCGCATGCCCCGCATGTTGTCGCGGGCAACACCGAATCTGATTTGCGTGCCCGTGGGAATCCCCTTTGACTGTTCCGATTCACCTCAACTGGAAACCGCTCTAGTCTCTGTGGGATTATTCGAACCGACCGTCGCCGCTGCCGGATCGACGATATCCGACGTCACCCGGGTCAGCAGTTCGAGACGTTCGACCGGCCAGCGACGGCCGCCATTGGGCTGCCCGATCGCCGGATAGTTTTTTTCCGGCACGCCGACACGCAGGAACATGCGCTGGATCAGGAAGGCGGTCGGCCTGCCGTCGGGCGCGGCGTAGAATCTGCGCTCGGTGAGCTTGATCAGCGATGCGCGATGACCGAGCGGAAACAGAAACCCCTTGTAGATGACCTCAACCTTGATGTCGCGGCCGAGCACCACGAGGTGACGCCAACGTTCGATCGACAGCGCGTCGAACAGGTTGCGGCGGCTATCCTTCAGATCTTTCCGCAGGGCCTCCGGAACCAGCGACTGGAAGAAGCTGACCGGAACGACGACCTTGGCGGACGCCGGCGGAACAAAGGACGTATCGGCATTGAATGTGCCGCCGAGGGCGGTGAGCGTCAGTTCGCTTACGTCAAGCGCTTGAGGCTTGTAGATCGCTGAGCGATCCGCTAACGCGACGCCGGCGCCAAGTTTTTCCGGAAGCGCGTCGCGCAATTCGAAGCCGGCAGGAATATTGATCTGGCTGAGGTCGGTAAGACTTCCGTCCTCCTTGCGGCGTCCGCGCACCGGCAGCCCGGGGACCGACGACAGGATTACGAGTTCGTGCCTATCATACGCATCGAGGCTGGCACGAAACTGTTCCGTATCGGGCGCGGGAGGTTTGATCGAGGAAAATTCGTGCCCCAATGCCCACGGCGCCCACGGTCCGCGCGGCGGCGTACCGATCTCCCGATCGACCAATGCCTCCGGCCGGAAGTCCGGCGACCAAATGGCGCGCACACTCGACGTACCCGACGTTTCGTCGAGCGTCGCAAACCACAACGGAACCGGCTGCTCCGCATTCGGCGTCAGCCCCAGCTTCTGCGCGATGTGCTGCGGGATCGACAACGGCGTACGGAACGAAGCATCCTGCGCCGGTGACAGCATTAGCCGGAACGGCATCTCGATCGACGTCTCGTGCCAGCGTGGCGGTTCGCGGCTCGCGCCATAAATCTCCGCCATGCGCTGCGCGCCGGTCACGCGACCCGCATTCGGCGCCAATGATTTGGGAGCAGGACAGTCTGCGTCGATCTTGCCGTCACTCAGGCGGCGCGCCCAAGCGTCGCCGCGCGTGAGGCCCTGGTGCAACAGCTTCTCCGCTTCGTCGAGCGTCTCGTTGCGCCCCCAACGCGATGCCGCCCGCCCGCCCGGCAATGGGTCGAACAGCTTCTCGGCCCGACGCACCACCGCGAGGTCAAACGAACCCCAATTGGTCAGCGCCGCCATCGTGAACGGAAACGAACCCGCCGGCTTGCCCTCGATCCTCTCACCCGGCCTACGCTCCGGATCGGGACGCCCGCCCTCGTAGTCATCGGCCGAAATCCGAAACGCCAGACGGGACGGGCCGGAGAGGCGCGCCTCTGTCGGAATTTTAAACGCGTCGGCGCTCCTCAGTTCATCATCGAGCGCTTTGATGACGGCGAGAATGTCGGCAATCGCCCGATTCTGCAAATCGCCGGCCGGGACCTTTTCGATGAACGCGACATAGGTTTCGCGTCCCGGATATTCCTGCGGCGCGGAAATGCTGGCGCTATACAGTTTCCCTGCCAGCCCCTTCTCAACGTAAAGGGCGCGGAATCGTTGGTAGTTTGGCGTGGTGTCGCGCTGCTCCTTGCGCAGTTCGCGCTCGTGCAGATAGGGAGCCCATTCGGGATTTTTGAACAGGCCTCGGGCTCGGGCCGAACCTGGCCGCCCTTGGCGCCGCCTTGCGGAAACACCAGACCGAGTTCCTCGCGCAACTCCACCTTCAGCGGCTGCGGGATATCGATATCAGGCAGTGAGCGCAGACGATCCCGCGGAGGCAATCCATCTTCGCTCTTGACCAGGGCCAGGGCAGCTTTGCGTGCGATCCGCCGCGCGTCGGGATCGAGGAAATCCTCGCCCACGTAGATTTTTTGATCCTCCGGCAGATCTCCGGCGAATTCCAGGAATTTGGCTACAAAAGTCGTAAAATCGGCCCCCGTGGCACTTTGTGTGCCGCTGATCTCTTTTCGTTTGTTCAGCCGGCTCGTCGGGTCGCCGTTACGCAGTATCTCGGCGTCCGCGCGCGAAACCTCGGTGCCGGCGCTGGGCGCCGGCAATTTGGGCTCGGTGGGAAGCTGTCGAAAGAACGCGCGTTCAGCGATATGTTGCGGCGGAAACTCTACGACCATAAGCGGTCGCGGATCACGTGGCGCGTCGAAACGCGACGGCGCGGTCGCGGTGGCCTCGGGATCGCTGCAGGCAGGTTGCGGCGACGTCGGAAGGAACCAGCGGCGGCGCCGGTCGGGCAGTTCGGCGGCCTTCTTTCGTTTGGCTTCCTCGGCGGCGTCCACCTGTTGGGTCGTTGCACCCTCAGGAAGGTCGCGACCAATCGGTTTGAGGTCTCGTAAGGGGAGTGGCGGGCGATGCGCGACGAAATCGGCCAAGCGCCGGTCAGGCACGATCCACTTGCCGGTGTCGTCGAGTTCGAGCAGGAGATCCTGGAAACGATAGCCGAGCGACAGCAAGTCGCGCGGCCGGCGCACACTGAGCCGTGCTCGCGCCAACGATATCTGCGCCTGCGCAACCGCACCACCTAGGTTCACGATCGACTCGGCCTGCGGCGGCGTCGTCTCTGGAATGAGAGTCCCGCGCCCGTCCTTGCGAACCCGGCCGACTCTGACGTCGGGAATCCTGAACAGGCACTCTGCTTCGTCGAAATCGAGACTGGTGAATATCTCGGTATCGCCGTCGACTGGAATCGCCGCGTGGGTCAACGCCATCGGCGCGGCGAAACGACCGAGCGTTCCACCGGCAGTGCTTTCGACGCGGATCGGCGGGACGCGAGCTGCGGCTCCTGGACGCGGCCGAATCGCTGGCAACGGTTCCACGCAGAACGGACCGAAGCGGGTCTCGATTTCGAGCTTCGATTGTGGCTCGAGTTCGGCAATCATATCGAGTTGGTTGTTCGCATCACCAATACCCGCATTGACGCCGCGCCAGAGAGTCCCGGTCAAGGCATCGAACTTCGCCTCTGGCGCGGACTTTGCGCTGTCCTTCGCCCGTGCCTTTGCGTCGGGCAGCACTCGCAGCGCGAACCAACTACGCAGCGACAGGACGGTTTCGCGGGCCGATCCGGCGTTGCGCAGACCGACATAGACGCTGCCGGCGACGGGCTCGGGCTTTATCGCAAGCGCCGCGTCCGGCCCGAGGCGCACGGTGACGCCGGAGGCGCTGCCAACCGCGAACTCGCGCAAGAACCGAGCATCCCGGGCCAGCCCATAGAGCATCACACCGATTTGGCCTGACGAAGACAGGCGAAGGTCCTCGTTCTCAAACAATGCCCGCACATCCTCCGCGTCTGCGGCTTTTGGCGGCGTTGCGCCAGCACCGCCCGCGGTCACGCGCAACACCCCCGCCTCCTTGGGCAGCAGAAATGCCGTATCGCGCCGCGCGGACTGCTTTTCCCCTGCTACGCGCAGGTCCGCCCGCTTGCGTGACAGCAATGCGAACGACAGAATGGAGAAAACCGCGCAATCGCGGCCCTCGTCTTTGAGAACGCTGAACGTGGGCGCGTTTCCCGTGCCAACCAGCCGGAAATGACCGTCGCGGTGGAATGTCAGGACGACGTGACGCTCAGCGTCCTGGGCGAAAAGCAGTCGCGGGCCGAACAACTCTTCCATCAGGGCTTTGGCTGCAGGTTCGCTGAGCGCTGCTGCGATCTCGGGCGTCGAATCATTGAACAGCAGATCGTCGAGACTCGACGCGGCGTTGGGCACGCCAGTCCGCAACGCGATGCTGTGGCCGGCGATCCGCTCGAACGCAAGGGAAAGGCTCCAGTTCTGTTTCGACTGGTCTGGTTTCAGCGTCAGGAGCACTGCGAATGGTTTGCCGCCGGGAAACTGGGCGTCGAGCAGCTTCGCGGCCCAACCAGTTTCGGTTCGATAGCGGATGAAACGGCCTTGGATGCCGTCGGAATGCTGGCGCTCCTTGTCCTGAAAGGCATAGAAGCTCGCCGCATCGAGGCGCATGAATTGCACGTTTTTCGGATCGTCGCCTCTGCCGCGCCTGACATAAGTGATGATCAGCGCTCTGCGCGTCGCGTCCTCATAGTCGACCGTGACTTGCGGCTCGCGCGCAGCTTCGGCCGGCGCGCTAGTCGCCAAAACAGCTGACGCCGCCCCTACAATAACCGCGCGCCGAGAGATGTCCGGAAGGGCAAAAGGCTCCTCTTTGTAGGATTCATTGTCGTCACAACGAAGACTGGGTTGGAATTTTTCAACGTCGTCAGCCACCGGTGCCCCCGAGCGATTCGCCGATCAAAGATGCCGTGCCGCACGGCGGTTTCGCACTTTCGTCTGGGACCAAGCGGCCATAAGAATTTGCACATGCAATAGTTGTATCCACCATATTCACGAATGAGTTCGATGCATCGGTAACGAAACCCCGTGGGTCTTCCGAAGCAGGCGATCAATAAAATCGATCAGCGATTGGGCATCCTCGAACGCGCCAGAATGCTCGTTATCGCCGAGAGTTACCCGTCCACGCCACGCACTTCCATTTTCGAGCCAGATGTGAACGACGAAGCTCATTTCGGCGGAAGCCTCGCTACCCATCGCACGCCCCGTCGAACAGAGATCCGTTTGGAAACGTGAGCTTAGCCGATCGCCTTCATTCGCCTGGCACAAGAGCTTGAACACAGGGGCAACCGAACGAAACCCACAGGCAACTGAAAGATGACAACGTCGTCACTGTGACGTCACTACGCATTCCGACGCCGGACAACGGGCTTCTCGAGGCTATGACTTCCGGTCGACGTGTTAACGTGCTCTATCTTTTTGACTTAACGGCTAACCATTTCACATAGGTTGATACGTCACGGCAAACATTCCTGTTCGCTGATAGCTACTCAGATCAGGAATGGGGAAGATTGGTTGAGCGCAATAATTTAAGGAGCGTGCTGCGGCGCGCATTACAAAGCCACCGGCGAACTCGTCGCGAGAAGGATGATAAGCCGCTGTTGAACGGCACCCACGCCATCGGCCCACATAGTGAGCGGTCCGGTTGTTACTTGTCGCCTATTCTCAATGTGATGCGGAGCATCCCGATGACTACAGCGGCTGTTCTATCCTGATGCGCTCAACGAGATCGCGCGTCGTCTTTGAAGGCGCAATCCCGAGTTCATGTTTCAACAGCTGAGCCAGCCGTTCATATTGGCGCATTGCTGCAGCCCGCTGCCCCGACGCGGCATAAAGCTCGATGACGTGCTGTTGGACCAATTCCTGCAGAGGCTCGATCCGGAGGGCAGACAGGCCGGCTGCGAGCGCGTTCTCCAAATCCCCAACAGCGGAATAGTGCTCCATCAGCCTGCGATATCCGCGCAGGCAAAGTACGCGCAGCCGCTCACGCTCGATCAGTACCCAATCGTCATACCAGCCTAGCATCAGATCACCGCGATAATGGCCAAGAGCGGTGGTGAGGCTGCTCACCAGCGACGGCTCTAATCGACCAGGAGATGCCGACAGCGACAGCGCCATACCGGCCTCAAACGCGACGATGTCGAACCAGATCTGGGACGAAACACAGATTCGTGGCTCGCCTCGCGGCGAGAATTCAAGCCAGCTTGACCCGCCGACATTCAAAGCACTTCGCAGTCGCGACAAAGCTGTCCCGAGACAAGACCTCGCGCGGGCAGGCTCACTTGACGACCAGAATTGTTCGATAAGAACGTCACGAGGATGATCAATCTCACGAAACAATACAAGGTAAGCTAGGAAGGAAATGTTTTGCCGCGACAGGGCTATTTCGCTATCGCCAGCCGACACGCGCGTTCGACCCAAGAACTCAACAGAAATTTGCACGCGGTCCCCCAAAAAAGAAATTTGTAGGAAGACTTTTTTCAATGGCTTTAATATCAGTAGAGACTAGTCGTGATCGGACGATCGTGCAATCTTTGAATGTATCAGTTTTCTCGTTCTGGATATGCTGCCAGCGGTATTTGACGGCCGGTGCCCCGCGCGCAGCGGCGATGCGATGATCATACAATGCCTCTCTTGCCGCTCTTCAAGAGGTGCCTACCGCCCCTATCCCGGTCAATTGGAATCTCTTGCCGCGATGGTCGACTGAAATTCTCGGCCGTGACCGGAGCAAACTACTGCGGGCTACCTACTCGCGCCTGAACGCTCGCCGCCGGGGGACTTTGCCTTCGACTGCGCATGGAAATCATCCAAGTGGTCCGCCAGACCCGCAGGAATCTGTGCTTGATCGCGCAGCGGCTCCGCCCACGATCGCCTCATGAAGCGCCTGCGCTTGCGAAGGCTCAACATCTGATCGGGGGCATGTCGATAAGGTGGTCCCAGGGCGGGAACCGCGATGGATCCATGGTCGCGCGAGTGGCAAAAGCGAGACTCGGACGCCAGCGTGATGTCGCATATCCTCGTCGCCCGCATCCCGGACCGTTCCGCGCGGCGCCAAGTGCAGGGCCGGCGGCCCCCTGAAGTCGCCGGCCCGGATCTCGCTTAGTCGTCCGTGAAGAATGCGGATTGACTTGAGAAATAAGCAGAATTGGTCTTGATGTAGTATTCGATTTTGCAGGGAAGCGGGGTTTTGGACCTCGCTTTCTTGCGTTTTAGGTTTTGCTTTTGGGCGATTCGTGATTCCCTGACGGCGTCGTCGACATTGGGGAATGCGATAAGCAAGCCGCGGGATGATCGCCAGAAAGACCTGTTGCTTCCGGCGCTTGATCAGATCATCGACATGGGTCATCCGCTGGTGCGGTTGGCAGCGCTGATCGACTGGAACATCCTGAATGAGCGCTTCAGTTCGGTGTGCCAAGCAGGGTCGGGACAGCCGGGCTTGCCGACGCGGCTAGTCGCCGGCCTGTTCATTTTGAAGCACATGCACAACCTGGCAGATGAGGTGCTGTGCGCTCGCTGGATCGAGAACCCCTATTACCAATACTTCTGCGGCGAGCTGAGCTTCCGCCACCGTCTGCCGTTCGATCGATCGTCGATGACGCGCTGGCGGCAGCGGCTCGGCGAGGAGCAGCTCGTTGCGCTAATCCAGGAAAGTCTGTCGGTGGCGCACAAGACAGGCGCCCTCGGCCCGAAGGACCTGGAGCGCGTGATGGTCGATACCACGGTGCAGCCCAAGGCGGTTGCGCATCCGACCGACGCGCGGCTCCTGCATCGAGCAATCATCAAGCTGGTCGGGCTCGCCAAGCGCAACCGTGTGCCGCTACGCCAGAGCTATCTGCGCCTGGCCAAGCGCGCCGCCATCATGACCGGCCGCTATACCCACGCCCACCAGTTCAAACGCGCCCGGCGGCAGCTCAAGTTCCTGCGGACACGGCTTGGCCGGATCATCCGCGACATCCGCCGCAATATTGATGGCGATACGGTGCTGGAAGCTCGCTTCGGCCCGTTGCTCGGTTTAGCGCAGCAGGTGCGCAGCCAGGATCAGCATCAGCGCGGTCCGAAGGTCTATGCGTTACATGCTCCGGAGGTTGAGTGCATCGGCAAGGGTAAAGCCCGCGCGCCCTACGAGTTCGGCTGCAAGGTCAGCATCGCCACCCCTGTGACGTCTCCGAAGGGCGGCCAGTTCGTGCTCCATGCCAAGGCGCTGCATGGCAATCCCTTCGATGGGCACACGCTCGGTCCCGTAATCGCCGACATGGAGAAGCTCACCGGGGTGGAGGCTCGCGGTATCCACGTCGACAAAGGATATCGCGGTCACAACCACCCGCATCGGTTCAGGGTCTGGATCTCGGGTCAGGTCCGCCGCGTCACAGCTTCCATCCGTCGCGAGATGAAGCGTCGCGCGGCTGTCGAGCCCGTCATCGGCCACGTCAAGGCCGAGTACCGCATGGACAGAAATTATCTCAAGGGACGCCTCGGCGACCGCATCAACGCTGTTCTCGCCGCTGCCGGCTATAACTTCG
This sequence comes from Bradyrhizobium sp. USDA 4502, assembly GCF_054063355.1. Lineage (NCBI taxonomy): Bacteria > Pseudomonadati > Pseudomonadota > Alphaproteobacteria > Hyphomicrobiales > Nitrobacteraceae > Bradyrhizobium > Bradyrhizobium sp. USDA 4502. Next base: position 9,053,659 of record NZ_JBSSGF010000001.1, on the reverse strand, counting down.
GCCTGCTGCTGCGATGGCTCGCAGAGCTCTTGCGTGTCATCATCCGAGCCTTCTTCGAGACCGTCCCGGCTCGAAACACCGCTTAAGCGGGGCGCCGGCGCAAGTTCTTCACGAACGACCATGTATCCCCACGAACCGGTGGCGAGTTTTTCCACTACACCGGACCGGATGCATTCAAGGGCTTCGCCGCGAACGGCGTTCTATGGCTTGCGCACCTTCTGAAGCGGATCGACGAACATGAGGTGTCGACCCATGCCAAGCAGCACGGCTGAACAGGATACACGGACGTCTCGAAGGGATCCGCTTACCTGAAGACCCTGGCCAAGGACCTGTTTTACACCTCGGTGACGCCGATCGGCGCGACCAACGACAGGGCAATGTGAGCTGCTTTCGCCGAGTGGGGCACCGGCGTCCGGCTCCGACTTCGCATCGAGGTCGACCGGGATCGGCAGCATGGCGAATTGCGCAAGATCCGGTATCTCGTCCCCGGCGAGAAGACGCTCCTGAATCTGATCAACGACGATCTGAACGCCGCCGGCTTCCCCGAATTCCTGCCCTGGACGACTTCCAAGATCGGAGCGTTCTGTCTGCCGGAGGCAATCTACGGCGGCGAATACGAGGTCAGACTGCTGTACAAATTCCATCAGGACGCGGTGCCCCACGCCCAGAAGGACCCGAGAGACCTCCGAGAGGACAGCGGCAAGTTCGAATACTGGAAGCTTCCGCTCAACCAGGACAACCGCATCGCCTCCGTGACGCTGCTCGGCATCGAGGCCGGACCGAACGCAAACATGGCCGAAATTCGCAATATCGTGGCCGGGTCCGGCTTTTCGGGAATCAATCCCACGCAAGTGCCGTGATCGCCGACCCCCGCGACGTCACGCCGACGCATGACGTCGACAGGGAAGGCGGCAGGCCGCACAAGGCAGAAAACTTCGGCTACCGCGTGGGCAGGTTCAGCGGCGTGTACGAGAAGATGAACTCGCCGGTCACCTGAACCTTCGCGGGTTTACCGCGCTCCATGCGCGGGATCGCTCCGAGCGCGGTCTTGATCGCGGCACCGAGCGAGCGATTGATCCGCGCCTTCGTGTGATTGCCTCGCTCGTCCGCGGGCCGGCCGCCGATGGCGCGGCTGTACTTTGGGTTCAGACGCTCGTCCTGTCGGATGTGGCGGAAGACCTTCAGCGTGATGTCGGAATTGTCGACATTGGGATTCTCGCGGACGAAGCGGCGTGCATACGCGATGGCTTCCGCCTTGATCTCGATCTCGTCCTGCAGGCGCTGCGCCGCTTCGGGTTCGGTCTTGCGGATCTCTTCGAGCACTTTGTGGGCGATGATGTCGCCGGCATAGTCGGCGGTCTCCTGGCCGGCAGCGAGTGCGGCGCGCGCGAGCGCTTCGCTGACGACAAGGTCGAGGCGGATGGTCATCGGCACCAGATTGTCTCGCATATCGCTCTCCAGCATAAAGCATCTTTACGATGGGTGAGGCATAGGGCGGTACCTTCTCGTTGTCAATCATAAAGATGCTTTATGCTGGACTAGCGGTTCGGCGATTCAGAACCGCGCCGGCCCGTCTGCAGGAAGGCGCCCCCGACCACGCTGCCGAGTATCTGCGCCGCTCGTTGGAGATTTTCCCGGAGCAGCCGTCTCAAGAATCTCTATGAAGTGCGATCTGCCGACCGCAATCCTTCAGGTATGGAACCGGAATGAGGGATTTGGAGCGACGTTGTCCGACAACTCCGTCATGATCTCCCCGACTCGCTTGGCGAATAGAAGCGTAACCGGAAGCCGAGTAATTCCGTCGCTCGAATTCCAATTCATCTTCGAAAGCAGCAGGATTTCACGCGCTCGGGCCTCGATATCCGTGTCGCCTGCCGATCCGATCTGAATGGGCGACGGAATGTGCGCACCGGGAAACTCCTCCCACCAAGGAACATATCCGCTGGTGAAGAGGAACGACTCCCCTTCGATTTGACACAGCGTTCCACGCCACGGTTCTTCAGAGCCCTTGCGGACGAGACGGAAGGGCGTCTGGCGCAACCAGACCAGGTCGCAACCGGGCACAGAACCTCTAACTGCGCGACGGAATCCCTTTTCCTCGTCGGACTGATAGATCGAAGTCTTGTGGACCACGATCCTCTTGGGCAGCAGACCTGTTCGGAGGCGATAGCCCTCCATGACGTCCTTCATCAAAGAGTAGGCTTGGGACTCGTTCAGGTAGGGCTGCCGGTCGATCCGCTGTTCGTGGCCGATGTGTGCCCCTTTCAGACAGAAGGGCTCATGGTCGGACGAGAACGCCTGCGCGACGCTGGCGTAGACGAGGTGCCCACCGCGCTTCTTCAGGTGATGGAAGGATACGCCGACGAAGCAGACGCCCTCCGGAAGGCCGGACGGACGCCAGGGCAATCCACCCGCCTTGTAGTAGAGTGCCGTGGTGAAATTCCAGTTTCTCGTCGCCTGGCTTTGGCCCGTATCGTCGTTGCGCTCAATCGTGCTCCGCCGCAGGATCTGGATGGGCACCGCGTTGTCGTACTTGTGCACTCTCGACTTCAGAGCCCGGTAGAATGTCCGGAATAGTAGATCTTCAGCGCTGGTCCGCAGCGCTTCGGCTTCGGCCAGGTCTTCCTCGCTCGGAGCGAACAGGTCGAATTGTGCGCTCTCCTCCTCCTGTTTCAAGATCTCCAGCGCGCGCCGCTCTCTCGCCGAGAGACCAGGATTCTCGATTCTGAGGTCGCCCAGTTCGTCCGGAATGCAGACCACTATGCAGTCCGGACGGGCGTCGCCGAACATGGTGACCATCGGACCTTCGAACATCTCGACGAGCGTCTCAAAGGCGTCGGCGCCGATGGGCTTCCTGAAGAGGCGATCGTAAGTGCCGTCGTCGAGGACGCGCACGAACTGATCGTCGATCTCGAATTTCGCCTTCAGCGCACGTGCCGCTCCCGGCCAATCGCGGTAGCGCCGCGCGTTCCTCTCCTTAGCCGGACGGAACAGATCGATGTCGCCGATCCATCGGCGCGCGGCGGCAACATCGGAAGCCAAGCCAATGAGACCAAGCCGAAAGCGCCGGCCGCGATTGTCGACGGGACCGTGCGCGACCAGGGCACGCCGCGGATCGACGTCCTCATGTCCGTTGTTGAACTGAACCGTTGGTTCAGGCAGGCACTTGATCTTGATCGCGATCGTCATCGATCAGTCCTTCCTCGGGAACGTCTATCGACAGGAATGAACCCTCGAGCAGGATGTCCTGTGCATCAACCTGGCTCAGGTTGATGGCCGGGGTGCCCTGCGCGATGAACCGTCCCCAGAACACGAGGTCGCCGTCGACGGCCTGATTCCTGTCGAACTTCATGCGTCGGCTCGCGCGCTTCGTCCTCGCGTATCCCGGCAGGGGTACGGAAGCGTCCGGTCCCGTGAACATGTAGAACGGCTTGAGACGCACGCCCCACAGCGACCCGACGCGCGCGACGTCGTAGGCGAAACCTTCGTTCTCGAACCAGACCGGCGGCTTGTCGCTTCTCTGCTTGACGACCTCGCGAGGCACGTTCTTTCGGGTCGGGGTGTCGTACACGTACTTGCGGGGACCCTTGTTGACGCCGACAAAATAGGCGCGCCGTTGAGACTTCATCCCGGCTTCGATCATGAGGCCATGCCTTTTCAACCGCACAAGTTGTCCCTCGAAGTGTTTGCGAAGGAACCACGTGAACACCCGCGCCAGATCCGAATCGGATTCGAGGTCCGGACGCTCGGTGACCACCACTTTCCCGTCGGTCATGACTGGACGAAGAACCGAAGTGAGGACGGCGGGCGGAGCCAGGGACCATAATTCGCCGCTCCAAAGAAGGACCGTCCCGGCCTCTTCGAGTGGGACAGCCTGCGCGATCTCCCGCAGCGTCCCTCGAACCTTGACGCGCGAAACCGCTTCGGGAAGAGCCGCGAATGGCAGGAGGTTGACGATGTAGGTCCCTATCGGCCGAGTGTCGATGGCGACGCCGGCGATACGCCCGGACGAGGTCGGCTGAAAGATCTCGGCCCGGAAGCTGTCGTCGCCGGGCGGAAACTTGAACACCGCCTGGCCGCTTCCGTCGCGTGCGTAGCGGGCCACATCGGTCAGACCGGTCCCAGCGCGCTCCATCGCGCTCATGCCAAAGAAGATGTCGCACAGCGCCCTGTTGCGAACCGACGTCAGTTCGCTCACGGGTTCGAACATTCCGTCGTCTCCGATGAGGAGCTTTTCCGTCAGCGGCTGGGAGGGGCGGCCGGGGTTGGAGAAGGAGATCTTCCGTCCCGGTTCGACGTCGATCGCGGAGGGACGAGGGTCTTCGTAGTCCCGGTGGACCAGGAGATTGACCACCAGCTCGATGAGAGCTCGCTGGTGATAGGCTAGTCTCTCTACGTGACGACCGACCGTCTTCACCTTGATCGTAGGATTGACGTCTTTGTCGCCCATCCAGTCCAGAAGATCGTTCCGTTGTTTGATGAGGTTGCCCTCAATGACCTGTCGCTTTTTTCCGTCGACGGTCGCGGTGACCACGGCGTGACGGAAGAACCGCTGCGGCTCCGCACCGAAAAGAAGAATCGCGGCGTTGGTCGGCCTCTGCGCTCCATCGCATTCGACCAGAAGTCCGTGTTCGCGCAGGAACGCCGCGAGCGTCGCGGACGTCGGCTCGCGTAGCTTGAGCTTTCTGGCATACTCGATCGCGGTGCGGAGCGTGAGGTCCAGATCCAGATCTGCGAGTGTAGCCGTCGCCGCCGGCCGGTCGTCGAACGACACTTCGCCTCCGGCCGCCGGCGAGCCCAAATTTCTCTGCTGACCGGCGAGCGAGACGTCGAGGTCGCGAAAGAGTTCGTCGAAGCCGTCGATCTCGAGGAGCCGAAAGTTGCCGCCAAGCCGGGCCTGGAGCGCGAGGACGTTCGGGTGAGGACTGTCGCCGGCGCGCTGGCACCAGAAGATGCCCTTCTTGAACGCGAGATCGCTGGCATCGCCCAGCAGGCACTCCATGATGGAAGGTTCCGCCCCCCTGTACCCGACGACGACCAGCGGAGTGGACTGCAGCAGGGGAAAGAGCAGGCTGACGAGTTTGGAATCGAGCGAGGTGACCTCTTCGGCCAAATTCTTGTCGGTATAACCCTCGGCCTTTCCGTGTAGCCAAACGACTTGCGCCCGGTTGAAGATGTCGAATTCCCGGAAGTCGCCCGGTGCTCGATTGACCTCCGAAACCGAGTGGAGATGCGGGCGCTTGTCGTTCAGCGCCTTGGGCAGGCAGATGTCGAAGTTGGTGGTAAGGAGCGTGCCGGCAAGCCCACGCAGAACGAGTTCCGCGAGCGCCCTATAGCCGATCCCAACGTCTTCAGTGGGCTGGACCAGATCGAGCAGAACCTTCTGCCGATAGGCCTGGGGCTGAAGAAGATGTTTGACCGCGAGCGGGAAATTGTCGGCGAATCGATTCTCATCGTTGATGAACCAGGACTGCTGGTTCAGCCACGCTCTCCACTCCGACGTCTTGACCTGCTCGGGTAGGACGTTTCCGCCCAAGATCCGCTCGGAGAAATACCGCCGCGCCATGCGCCGTACGGCTTCGTCCGCCAGCGGAACACCCGAGGTGAAGGAAGCGCCGGCACCGAGCAGCACGGTAGGCCGCGCCTCGTTGTTTGGGCTGAAGATCGACGCAAGCTCACGCACGCTCTGGATGTGGGACATCGGAGTGCCATCGGCTTAGGAATCGGAGGCTTGGAACAATACAGGAACAAGACGCCATGACCAGTGTCGATCCAACTACTTTCCCCCAATTTTTTTGGCGGAAACGCTGAGAGCGTCGCTACGAGGTAACGACGGCCTCGGACCGCTCGCGCTCACCCCATCCCCGCGATAGTCTCTGCTTCACGTCGTGGCGCGTCAGGACCTTCTCGCACAGCTCCCAGCGATCGCCCTTCGGAGTCACGTCACCGGCATAGCGCAGGTCGAACGCATTCGCTCGGGTCCGCCGCTCTGTGTACTCCCTCAGGCGGGCCTCCAGTTCCTCCTCGTCCTCGATCCAGTCGTCGTCAATGACGTCCGGCAACGTGCCGAAGATATCGAAGCGATTCCGCGTGCGCTCGGAGAGCTTGGCGTAGACTTTCTCGTCGACGGTTTGCTGCGCGACCCCGTGATAGAGGAGGTTCAGCATGTCGACGCAGTCGCGACGCTGACCTCATCGGCGATCTGGTGCGTACGTGTCATTCATCCCTACCAGCCAGCAGCGTTCGGATCCTGATTGTCACGTCAGCTCTTGCGACCCATGCCTTCCTGACCGACCTGCTCGCGCGGGAGCCTCTTCTGTTCCTTCAGAGGCCCGACATTCATCGACGAGAAATTTTGGGGCTGAACATGCATTATCCCGCGCTACCATCCGATTTGTGCGCCACTGCACGCATGGGCTTCCGAATCGGACCGCGCGCCCTTGCTTGGACGAGCCAACCACCTTCATGTTGCGATGCACAGATCGGCGGAATGGATCGCCTGTCATAGGGCATCGCGATGCCACGGCAAATAGCGCTACCGCCATCACTTGCACCACGGCTCATCAGTCGCGAAGCCGCGGCCGCCTACGTCTGCGTGTCACCCAACACGTTTGATGAGATGGTGAAGAACGGCCAAATGCCCCGAGCACGATTGCTTGGGGAGCGGCGTCGGGCTTGGGATGTCCGTCAACTCGACATCGCCATTGATGAACTGCCTTCCGATGGCAATAATGCTCGCGTTGATGACACGTGGAATGATGTCGATGCCCCGCAAGCTGCCGCCTTACGTCGAGCGTAATCACGTCAAGGGCCATACGTATCTATCGTTTCGTCGCGGCAAAGGACCCCGTTCTCGTTTGCCGAATGATCCCACGAGCGAAGAATTTATGGTGGCATACCAAGCCGCGTTGCTCGGCCAATTCGTACCGGTCCGAGATCGGTTTGTGCCGGCCGCGCCTGGCACTATCGCGGCGCTCATCGCCTCCTACATGAAGAGCGCCGAATACGTTGGCCTCCGTGACACGAGCAAGACGGGCTACATTGGCCGTCTTGAGACGCTCCGGATCGAACACGGTCATCGCACAGTCGCCGGGCTCTCGCGCGAGCGCATCATCACTGGCATCCTTCAACCCTATGCGAATCGCCCAGGTGCGGCACTCGATACACTGAAGAAGCTCCGGATACTGATCCGTCACGCGATCAATATCGGATGGCTGAAGCATGATCCGTCATTGGGTATCAAGCGGCCGAAGATCAAGAAAATTCGGTCGTGGACCGACGACGAAATTGAGCAATTCAAAAAATGCTGGCCGCTCGGGACCAAGCAGCGCACTGCGTTTCACCTGTTCCTCAATCTGGGTCAGCGTCGCTCCGACGTAGTCAGGATGGCGCAGACGCACATCACGCCAGAACGCAAGATCAGGATAAAGCAACAGAAGACTGGGCGCGAGCTCCTCATCCCGTTGCATCGGGACACCGTCGAAGCGCTCAACGCATATGACATGCAACGCGTCGTGATCATTACGACTGCTTATGGCAAGTCCTTCACCGTTGATGGTTTCAGTGGATGGATGCGCGACGCTATCTCGAAGGCCGGACTGCCTCTCGATTGCAAGCCGCACGGTCTACGGAAAGCCGCCGGACGTTTGCTCGCCGAAGCCGGCGCAACGGCGAAAATGATCATGGCTGTCCTCGGACACACGACGCTAGCTGAAGCTGAGCGCTATACGGAGGAGGCTGATCAGGCGGCCCTCGCGGAAGACGCGGTGATCAAGCTTGAAGGACGGAACGCGAACGGGATTTCCCAAACCGCTTCCGCAGGTTTGGGGAAAACGCCGAAAACGAAAGGGAAAGCAAGTCGAAAGGTCTCAGGCTGGCGCTCCCTAGGGGAATCGAACCCCTGTTTCAGCCTTGAGAGGGCCGCGTCCTAACCGCTAGACGAAGGGAGCGTTGAGAGGCAAGGCAATAGCCTTGAAATCCGGCCGCCGCAAGATGCCTTGTGCATTGCGGCGGGGATTTTGTCACGCATGCTTTACGAACGCCCCCGGGGGCATCCGGCGCCATAGCGCTGGATTCCGGGTTCATCGCCGCGCGATGCCCTCAGGTGTGCAATCGCGCACCCGGGAAGACGAGGCCGGGCGAGATGCCGCGCGTGCCTTTGCCGAGCGCGTCGCACCTGCACGCTACAGTGGCACCGCCCGCGCGATTGCATGATGGCCACCCTGAGATGTCATGTCGTCGTCGTGCACGGCCCTGCTTTCGCCAAATGGCAATGCAAAACACTTGGCTGTGAAGTCACCCGGCGTCCGTCTCTGCTAACATCGCAGCCCTTCACCATGCTGCGCCCCGCACGGCGCCGGACAAGCGAGAGGAGTGCTTGGAACAAAGCGCAAGCGCTTGACGGCCTTGGCGCACGGCAGATTTGGCTCACGAATATCTTGGCACAACAAACATCAGCGCGGTCGCAGGCCATGGAAGACGTTCCGCACCTCGCGCCGCACAGGTCAATAGCTTAAGCAGAGCGAGGACAGACCATGATCAAACTAAAAATCAACGGCCAGGAACAGAATTGGGACGGCGACCCGGATCTTTCGCTGCTCTGGTATCTCCGTGACGAAGCAGGCCTCACGGGCACCAAGTTCGGCTGCGGCCAGGCGCTGTGCGGCGCCTGCACCGTGATCGTCGACAAGGAGGCGGTTCGCGCCTGCATCACCTCGGTGTCCGACGTCGTCGGCCGCGAGGTCACCACCATCGAGGGGCTGCATCCGACCGGCGACCATCCGGTGCAGAAGGCCTGGCGCCAGGTCAACGTGCCGCAGTGCGGCTACTGCCAGGCCGGCCAGATCATGCAGGCCGCGGCGCTGCTGGACCAGAACCCGAAGCCGAGCCACGACCAGATCCGCGAAGCCATGGCAGGCAATATCTGCCGCTGCGGCTGCTACCAGCGGATCGAGAATGCCGTCCATCTCGCATCGACGGGGGTATGACATGAATATCCGCACCAACCCCAGCAAGCTTCGCGGCTTCGAGAAGCACGTGAAGGTCGAGAACGTTTCGCGCCGCAGCATCCTCAAGGGGCTCGGCATCGCCGGCTCTTTCGTGCTCGCCGCGCCCGTGATGACGCGCCAGGCGTTCGCCTATGAGACCGGCGCCGGCAAGATGCCGCACGGCGTCGTGGTCGATCCGCGCGTGTTCGTCGCGATCGCCCCCGACGGCATCGTCACCATCCTGGCGCACCGCTCCGAGATGGGCACCGGCGTGCGCACCAGCCTGCCCTTGATCGTCGCCGAGGAAATGGAGGCCGACTGGTCGCGCGTCCATGTCCAGCAGGCGCACGGCGACGAGGTCAAGTTCGGCAATCAGGACACCGACGGCTCGCGCAGCACGCGGCACTATCTGATCCCGATGCGCCAGATCGGCGCCTCGGCGCGCTCGATGCTGGAAGCCGCCGCCGCCAAGAAATGGGGCGTGCCGGTTACCGAGGTGAAGGCGCAGAACCACGAAGTGGTGCATAGCGCGAGCGGCCGGAAGGCAGGCTTCGGCGAACTCGCGGCCGACGCCGCGAAGGAGTCGGTGCCGAGCGTCGAGGGCCTCAAGCTGAAGGACCCCAAGGACTTCCGCTATCTCGGCAAGGGCCAGGTCTCGATCGTCGACCTGCACGACATCACCACCGGCAAGGCGAATTATGGCGCCGATGTCCGCCTGCCCGGCCTGAAATACGCCGTCATCGCGCGTCCGCCGGTCACCGGCGGCAAGCTCAAGTCGTTCGACGACAGTGCGGCCAAGAAGGTGCCGGGCGTCGAGAAGGTGATGGAGGTCAAGGGCTGGCCCTGGCCGTCCAAGTTCCAGCCGCTCGGCGGCGTGGCCGTGATCGCGCGCAACACCGGCGCCGCAATCAAGGGCCGCGACGCGCTGAAGATCGTCTGGGACGACGGCGCCAACGCCAAATACGACTCCGTCACCTATCGCGCGTCCCTCGAAGAGGCCGCGCGAAAACCCGGCCTCGTGGTGCGTAAGGAAGGCGACGCCGATGCGGCCCTGAAGACCGCCGACAAGGTGATCACGGGCGAATATTATTTGCCGCATCTCGCCCATGTCAGCATGGAGCCGCCGGTCGCGGTGGCCGACGTCAAGGGCGACAAGGCCACGATCTGGGCGCCGGTGCAGAGCCCCGGCGGCACCCGCGAGGATGTCGCCAAGACGCTTGGCATCCCCGAGGACAATGTCACCGTCAACGTGACGCTGCTCGGCGGCGGCTTCGGCCGCAAGTCGAAATGCGACTTCGCGCTCGAGGCGGCATTGCTGTCGAAGGAGCTCGGCGCGCCGGTCAAGGTGCAGTGGACCCGTGAGGACGACGTGCATCACGACTTCCTGCACACCGTCTCCGTGGAGCGGATCGAGGCCGGTCTCGACAAGAGCGGCAAGGTGATTGCGTGGCGGCACCGCAGCGTGGCGCCGACCATCGCCTCGACCTTCGCCGCCGGCGCCAATCACGAAGCGCCGTTCGAGCTCGGCATGGGCCTGATCGACAACCCGTTCGAGATCGCCAACTTGCAGTGCGAGAATCCGGAAGCGGCCGCGTTCACGCGGATCGGCTGGTTCCGCTCGGTCTCCAACATCCCGCGCGCCTTCGCGGTGCAATCCATGGTCGGGGAAATCGCGCATGCGACGGGCCGCGACCAGAAGGAGATGCTGCTGGAGCTGATCGGAAGCCCGCGGATCGTCAACCTGTCCTCGGTGAAGGATCCCTGGAACTACGGCGAGCCCTATGACAGCTACCCGATCGACACCGCGCGCTTGCGCAAGGTGGTCGAGCTGGTCGCCGAGAAGGGCGAGTGGGGCCGCAAGGTGCCGAAGGGCCACGGCCTCGGCATCGCGGTGCACCGCTCGTTCGTCAGCTACATCGCGACCATCGTCGAGGTGGCGGTCGACGACAAGGGCAAGTTCTCGGTGCCGCGGGTCGATACCGCGATCGATTGCGGCACTTACGTCAATCCGGAGCGGATCCACTCGCAGATCGAAGGCGCTGCGATCATGGGGCTCAGTCTCGCCAAATACGGCGAGATCAGCTTCAAGGACGGCAAGGTGCAGCAGGGCAATTTCGACGACTTCCCGGTGATCCGGATGGACGAGTCACCTGTGATCACCAACGTCTACATCGTGCCGCCCGGCGCCGACACCCCGCCGAGCGGCGTCGGCGAGCCCGGCGTGCCGCCGTTTGCGCCGGCCTTGATCAACGCGATCTTTGCCGCGACCGGAAAGCGCATCCGCGCTCTTCCGATCGGCAAGCAGCTGGAGACGTGAGGCTGGAACGTCAGGCGAGATAGGTCGTTCTCATCGATCAACGGGAGCAGATCGATGAGAACCCCACCTCAAACATTCGGGACACTCGCGGCAACCCTGTCCGCGGGCGTCTTGCTTTTTGCGACACAGACGGCGCTTGCCCAGACCGCCTCGCCGCCAAGCGCGACGGCGACCCGTCCGGCGCGGGTGCTGCCCGACCAGAGCTCGGTTCCGAGCAGCGGGCCGCCAGCGACCACCGGCCAGACCACTGGCGAGGCCAACCGCGATCCCACGATCAAGCAGATGAACGACGACGAGAAGCGGAAGGTCGATACCAAGGGCAAATAAAGCAAGCGCGGACCGGGAAGCGGCGGTCTCCCCATCCGCCGCCTCCCGATCGCATCGCCCCCTATCGGTGAGAAGCGCTTTCGAGCGAAACGAACACCGTTACGCTTGAAGAAAACGCGTCATAACAAGCCGGAGCTTCGGTCCTCATTCAATCAGGACCGAAGCTCAGATCGTGCCTTACTTCTTGTCGAGCGCGAACACCCAGATCACGCCGCCTTGCGGGACGTTGTTCTCGAAGCCCTTGACCTTGCCGGCCAGTGCATCCTGGATGCGTTGCGCGTCGACGCCCCAACCCGACTGGACCGCGATGTATTGCGTTCCGTCGACCTCATAGGACATCGGCATCGCCATGATGCCGGAGTTGGTCTTCTGCTCCCACAACAGCTCGCCGGTCTTGGCGTTGAAGATGCGGAACATCCGGTCGTTGGTGCCGCCGGCGAGAACCAGATCGCCCGCGGTCGCCGTCACCGAGCCGAACAGCTGCGAGGTCTTGAAGTCGTGCTGCCAGACCTTCTTGCCGGTGGCCGGATCCCACGCCTGCAACTCGCCGAAATGGTCGGCGTTCGGTGCCGGCGTCAGTCCGATGTCCTCCGGCTTGGTGCCGAGCCAGAGCTGGCCGGGTACCAGCGGCTGCTTCTCGCCCGTGAAGCCGCCGCAGAAGTTCTCGTTGGCGGGAACGTAGACGAGCTTGGTGCTCTGGCTGTACGCCGCCGACGGCCAATCCTTGCCGCCCCACAGCGACGGACAGAACTCGACCCGCTTGCCGATCACCGGCTTGTGCTCGGGATCGACGATCGGCCGGCCGGTCTCGGCCTCGATGCCTTTCCAGACGTTGGTCTTCACGAACGGCCAGCCGGACACGTAGTTGATCTTGTCGGGCTTGTTCTCGAGCACCCAGAAGATGGCGTCGCGTCCCGGGTGGATCAGGCTCTTGAACGACCGTCCGTCACGCTGCAGGTCGACCAGCATCGGCGCATCGACCTCGTCCCAGTCCCAGGAATCGTTCTGGTGATACTGGAAGTGCTTCTTGATCTTGCCCGTCTCGGGATCGAGACCGATCACCGAGCTGGTGTAGAGGTTGTCGCCGGCGTGAGCCGAGCCCGGCCACGGCGCAGCGTTGCCGACGCCCCAGAGGATCGTCTTGTTGTCCTTGTCGTAGGTGCCGGTCATCCAGGCCGATCCGCCGCCCGACTTCCAGTCGTCGCCGCTCCAGGTCTCATGCCCGGGCTCGCCCTCGCCGGGGATGGTGAAGGTGCGCCAGAGCTCCTTGCCGCTCTCGGCATCGTAGGCGACGACATAGCCGCGCACGCCGAACTCGCCGCCGGAGCCGCCGACGATCACCTTGCCGTCGACCACCAGCGGCATCAGCGTCAGGTATTGACCTTTCTTGTAGTCCTGGACCTTGGTGTCCCAGACCACCTTGCCGGTCTTGGCATCGAGCGCGACGACGTGGTCGTCGGTGGTGGCGAAGTAGACCTTGTCCTGCCACAGGCCGACGCCACGGCTGGTCGGATGCAGCTGGAACAGATCGTCGGGAAGCTGCCGCTTGTAGCGCCAATACTCCTCGCCGGTCTTGGCGTTGAGCGCGATCACCTGGCCCATCGGGGTCGCGGCGAACATCACGCCGTTGTTGACGATCGGCGGCGCCTCATGGCCCTCGATGACGCCGGTCGAGAAAGTCCAGACCGGCTTGAGGCCCTTGACGTTGGAGGTGTTGATCTGGTTGAGCGGACTATACCCCTGTCCGTCATAGGTCCGGCGATACAGCATCCAGTTGCCGGGTTCGGGATTTTCGAGCCGCGCCGAGGTCACCGAACTGTAGTTTTCGATCGGCCCCGCGACGGCATAGGTCGAAATGAGGCACGTGAATGCGACACAACTCGACAGTAACCACTGCTTGCTTGTCATGAGATGCTACCTCCCTGCTCTGTTTTGATTTTTTCAGTTTAGGTCATGCAGAAATCCCGATGTGGCCTCATCCTCCCTGCTGAGCACCCACCTTTCCGACGAATGGCGCTGCGACCGTGATCGCGCCGTCGGCAACCGTCAGCGGCAATGCCGCGAGGCGACGTGGCGCCGGCCCGAACACGACCTGCGCATTCTGCCGCGGATCGTATTCGGAGTTGTGACAGAGGCATTTCAGGACGTTCTTGTCGCCCTGCTCTTCCTTCAACCAGGCAGTTATCGGACATCCGGCATGCGTGCAGATGACCGAGTAGCAGACGATGCCGTCAGGGGCGCGGGCGCGCGTGGCATCGTCGAGTTCGCTCGGATCGAGCTTGACCAGCACGACCTCGTTCAGCCGCGAGCCCTTGCGAACGACCGAGGTGTTCGGGTCCTGCGGCCAGGCGCGAATGGGCGGGCCGCCCAAGGTCAGATCTTCCGACTTGATGACCTGGCCGGCCTTGTCGCCTTCGGCGCGCACGAGCCGATCGGCTTTTTGCGGCCGCTCGCTGGCACCGGGCTGTTCTTCATCATCGGCGGCGGCTGGTTCGATCGCGGCGAGACAGGCGCAGCCTGCGAGCGCGGTCAACACCGCGCGGCGCGTCGGGTCGGCGCACGACCCTGCCGCATCGGATTCACCGGACTGTTCGATCGAAGCGCTGGAGTTGGCTTGCGACATGGCGCAAGCTGAACGTGCAACTCGGCCGAAAAGATGGCGGCACACCTTCTCGATGCGAGAACGCATGCGCAAAAAATACGCTGCAGCTTTGGGTTGATCGACGGCGCGGCTTCGCGATTGCTGCGATCAGGGCTCGTTGACGAAGCTCAGCCTGCCGACAGGTTTCAGCGTCTTTGCATCAAATGTGCGAATCTCTGTTGCACCGCCCACGTCAAGCGTGAGGACCAATCGTTCGCCGGCGACACCGGTGGCGACGATGCGCGCGCCTTTCGGCAGCGCAGCAGTGACGTCGGAAACGGAAACGGGGCTTCCCTCGCTGCGATAAAGGCGGTAGCCGATGGCAATCAATACGACGGCCACGGCCAGTGCCGAGGTCAGGCCCGCGATCAGCATCATGCGCCGCACCCGCGCGATCAGCGCGGCCTGGTCGGGGGTCGGTTCGGTCACAGCGGTGTCGGTCATCACAAGGCTCTATCTTTGCAAGTGTCTTCGCAACAAGTCTCTTCGAATGGCGGTCGGAAGCTGGAGGTCGTCGTCGCCGGCGACGAGGGCTCGGCCCGGCTCGACCGCGTGCTCGCGCAGCGCAGTCCCGAGCTGTCCCGGTCCCGGCTGAAGGCGCTGATCCTCGCAGGTTCCGTGACCGTCAAGGACGCCGTCGTCCGCGACCCCGCTTATCATGTCGCCAAAGGCGATACGATCATAATCGACGTGCCGGAGGCCGCGCCCGCCGAGCCGCAGGGCGAGGACATCGCGCTCGATATCGTGTTCGAGGACGACGACATCATCGTCATCGACAAGCCGAGGGGCCTCGTCGTGCATCCCGCCGCCGGCCACGCCAGCGGAACGCTGGTCAACGCGCTGATCGCCCATTGCGGCTCGAGCCTGTCCGGCATCGGCGGGGTCAAGCGGCCGGGCATCGTGCACCGCCTCGACAAGGACACCACGGGGCTGATGGTGGTCGCCAAGAACGACCACGCCCACCAGTCGCTGACCGCGCAGTTCGCCGACCATGGCCGCACCGGGCCGATGGAGCGCGGCTACATGGCGTTCGTCTGGGGCGTGCCGAACCGGCCCCACGGCACGATCGACGCGCCGATCGACCGCCACCCGCACGCCCGCGAGAAGATGGCGGTGCGCCAGGGCGGCCGCGAGGCGATCACGCATTTCGAGGTGCTCTCGAGCTTCGCCGGCCGCGACGGCAAGCCGGTCGCCTCGCTGCTGGCGTGCCGGCTCGAGACCGGGCGGACCCATCAGATCAGGGTGCACCTCGCCCATCTCGGCCATCCGCTGCTCGGCGACAGCGTTTACGGCGCCCACTTCAAGACCAAGGCCGGGCAGCTCGGCGCGGAAGGTAAGGACACACTCACTGCGCTGGGCCGGCAGGCCCTGCACGCCTATCTGCTGGCATTGGAGCACCCCCGGACCGGAGAACTTTTGCACTGGGAGGCGCCTTTGCCGGAGGATTTGCTTCTTCTGCAACGGGCGCTGGAAGCGGCGGTATGACGCACCACTTCCGGAAAAGCCGCGTTATGACAACAGGTTATACCTGCCACACGGGGACGTGACGTCAGCAATCCTTCCCTATCACGGACAGTTTGGTGTATGTTGCACCTGCGCTGAATATCCAGCGCGGAACATCGCAGCATGGCCGGCTTTAACCCAGCGGCCACCTGCCGGGCCCGCCGCTATCGGGGGCCTGAACCACTGGAGGGCGCTCAAATGGCCCGTACAGCTACGTTGCCGGTCCTCAATGGAGAATCCGGCCTCTCTCGATACCTCGCCGAGATCCGCAAGTTCCCGATGCTGGAACCCCAGCAGGAGTACATGCTCGCCAAGCGTTGGCGCGAGCATGACGATCGCGACGCGGCGCATAAGCTCGTCACCAGCCATCTCAGGCTCGTGGCCAAGATCGCCATGGGCTATCGCGGCTACGGCTTGCCGATTTCCGAGGTCGTCTCGGAAGGCAATGTCGGCCTGATGCAGGCGGTGAAGCGATTCGAGCCCGAGAAGGGCTTCCGTCTCGCCACTTACGCCATGTGGTGGATCAAGGCGTCAATACAAGAGTACATTCTGCGTTCCTGGTCGCTCGTGAAGATGGGCACCACCGCGAACCAGAAGAAGCTCTTCTTCAACCTGCGCAAGGCGAAGAGCAAGATCTCCGCCCTGGAAGAGGGTGATCTCCACCCCGACCAGGTCAAGCTGATTGCCAAGCGCCTCGGCGTGACCGATCAGGACGTGATCGACATGAACCGCCGCCTCGGCGGTGACGCGTCGCTCAACGCCCCGATCCGCGACGACGGCGAAGCCGGCGAATGGCAGGACTGGCTGGTCGACAACTCGCCCAACGCCGAAGCCCTGATGGCCGAGAGCGAGGAGTTCGATCATCGCCGCCAGGCCCTGAACGGTGCGATCGGCGTGCTCAACCCGCGCGAACGCCGCATCTTCGAGGCGCGGCGTCTGGCGGATGAGCCGATGACGCTGGAAGACCTCGCCGCCGAGTTCGGCGTGTCGCGCGAGCGCGTGCGGCAGATCGAGGTCCGCGCGTTCGAGAAGGTGCAGTCGGCCGTGAAGGGCACGATTGCCCGGCAGGAAGCCGCGCTCGAAGCCGCGCACTGATCGCGCAGCAGCGAGCCAACAGACACGAAAGCCGGCGGCAACGCCGGCTTTTTTGTTGTTTGCAAAGTGGTGCTCGGCACGCACCTCGATCCGGGGCGTGTAGCCATCAATCCGCCTGCCGACGAATGTCCGCATCAGCCTCGGTACAAGCGAGGCGCGCTTGGTCATGTCGGCTAAGGGGCCAGTTTCGGACCTTCCCGACAGGCTGCAGTGTCTTCGTGCAACGCTACCTGTTCCCCGGATGCGTCAGGTGACGTAGAATGTCACGGCCCTTGAAGCGGGACGTGCCGAAATCACCGTCCGGGCAAACGAGCAGCACAGGTGCTATCGGCAGGCACACGCTCTCCTAGAGGCCGTTCTTTTTTCGGTTTCGCACCACCGTTCACCACGAACTTTGCGCGCTGCATTTGCGGCCGCTCGTTCGGTAACGTCGGGAGAAAAGCGATGAGGAAGGTCGATCGAAGGTCCGCACTGGGAATCGCGTTGGCAGCGGTTTCGACTGCCATGATCAAGCCCGCCGAGGCTCAAGCCACGGGCTACAAGGATACGGCACCTTGGCCAGGTGTCGTGTTGCGTGAATATGAAGGCGAGACACCATCCCTGATCCCAGGATTTAAGACGGTCTCAATGCGCGATGTCATTATGCAGCCGGGATCGAAGACCATGGGCCCCCCGATGATGAATGCCATGATCTGCCATATCACCGAAGGGGAGCTTCGGCTTGAACAGGAGGGAAAGACCTTTACGGGCAAGAAGAATTTTGTCTGGACCTGCAACAAGGAAACAAAAGAGCAGGCGTACAATGATGGGAATGTGGTCGCGATCATGCGGATCACGGACCTGAAGGCCTGAGGCTCTCTTTCTTCGCAAGAGATAGCAAGAGACAGATTGCAGGAGCGGATGGCGCACGCGACGGCGCGCCATCCGCGTGCAGGACCGCTTCGGGCCAGAAGGCGATATCCCTGAACTCGGATCGGGTTTCCGCTTCGTCCCCGAAAGCAGGCGTCCTGGATTTTAATGGAGTACGCGGCCCTACTCGCCCACTGCCGCGCGAGCTCATTCCGCCGAAAACCACGGAGTGTCCTATGGCTTCGCCTTCGCCGACTTCGACGGCACCTTCAAGTCACTGACGGGAAATCCGAGGGCGACGATGAACCGGCATAAACTCCAAAGCGACCCATTGATGCGCGGATATTGATACGCGGATACTTCAATCCGGGTCCTACCCGTTCCGCAGTCGGTCTCTCCGTTGGGAGATAGTCAACATGGCATCACCTGGAAAAATCCAGGAGTACGGATCGCAGGCACCGGATACGATTGCGGCGAAGTTATTCAACTTCGAAGTCGGCAAGTTCGCCATAAAGCCGGAACATTCCAATTGGCTGATCAGTGTCGTCGCTCCAAGATTGAGGAGCGGAGGAAGCCTTACAATTATAGGACTTGCGAGTCGTACCGGCAGCGACGATTTCAACATGGAATTGTCGCAGAATAGGCTGCGGGCTGTAATTGATTTGCTTCGCAAGCAAGTGCCCAACAATTTCAAAGTTGCGCTCGAGGTGGCGAAAGGGGAACGCGCGGCCAAGTATGCAGGTGAAATGGATGGGGTGGAAAACGAAGCCTGGCGTGGTGTGATCATCTCAGTTTGGAATAAGCCAAATCCACCACCGCCACCGCCACCACCGCCGCCTCAACCGAAACCTCAATTTTATCCGGAGGAACGCAAGTTCTTCAAACGTTGGCTTGGCTTCGGCGTCAAGTCTGGCGGACAGTTGTTGATCGGCGGCATCGAGAGCACGACCGCGTACGTCGTGAACCTGGGAGATTTGGAGACCTTTGATCTCCAGATTATTAGCAGCCGGTGGGGACTGGGTCTTGGAGGCAGCGGAGGGGCCGTTGCTGTTATCGGCTTTGGTTTCAGCGTTCCATATGAGTTGCACCGTGAACCCCTGAATGACTGGGGCGTCAATGTCGCATTTACCGAAAAGCTGATCTCGAAATCGGCACTACAATCGATCCATAACAGCAAGTACTTCATCGATGGCTTGAAAAACGGCAGGTACGTGGCACCCGCGCTGAATACGCGTAACACCTTTACGGCTATTGGCTTACTTCAAAACGTGAGAAATGCACTCCACACGCTGTACGGAGGATTCGAGGCAGCCAAGGGCTCGGGCGTCATTGTGCTCGACTTGCCGTTTTTAGGTGTGGGACTTGAATTGTCCGCTTTCTTGACGCGAGGAACCATGTACGTCTCGAATCCTTCCCATTGGATTGAACCGAGCTGAAGGCTCGGACGAGACTCGCCAAAGCCTTGCCGCTACCGAGGGACTTCCGGTTCACCTCGAAGACCCGGCGTTCTCGATGGTCACGCAGGCCGTCAGCGATGGTGTCCGGCGGCCCCGCGACGGGAGGGGTTCCTTTTTGCTCGCCGCCGGTGTTTCCTCTGCACGGCGGAGAACGGGCATGCGGGGATCGCTGGGGGAAAAGATCGGTGAAGGCGTCTTCGCTGATGTCCACGCCTGGGCGCCCGGTCAGGTCGTCAAATTGTCCAAGCCAGGTATCCCGCAGTGGGTCGTCCGGCACGAGATGCAAATGACCCGCGCGGTCTTCGCCGCCGGCGGCCCGGCGCCGGAGGTGCTCGGCGAAGTCACCCTGGACGGCCGCTTTGGCATCGTGCTGCCGCAGTTCGATGGGCCGACCCTGACGCAGGCTACGCGCACCGGCGCCATCACGCGTGAACAAGCGGGCGCAATCCTCGCGACGCTCTGCCTTGCCGTCCACAAGACGCGACCGCCGCCGGACGCACTCTCGCTGCGCAAGGCGATGGACGCCCGATTGCGGTTCGGCGGCAGCGTGCTTCCGGAGCGCATCACCACCGGCGTCCTCGCGCTGATCGAGCACCTCTCGCCCGATGACGTGCTGTGCCATTCCGATCTTCACCCCGGCAACGTGATCATGACGGCGCAGCGTCCGAGACTGATCGACTGGCTCGGCGCGGCTCGTGCGCCCGCCGCCTACGAGATTGCACAGTGCCATGTCCTGATTGCCGAGCTTGACCCGGAACACGGCGACGATCCGGAGCGGGCCACGGTCAATTCGGCTCTGCAGGCGGAGTATGCGCGGCTGGCCGGCATAGCCCCTGCGGCGCTCACGGCGGCGATGCAGCCCTATTTGCCGATCGTCCGCGTCTTCCTCCTGCTCGGCGGGGCCATGCCTGAGATGCGGGAGCGGCTGATCCAGCGCGTCGAGGCGGCCCTGCGCCCGGCGGGGTGATTACTCCCGGTCATCCCGCCTACGCCAAGGCTACGCCGGGCCGACATACTCGCTCGGCCGCCGAAGCTTCAGCGAAGGCGGCATGCCCGGCCATGGCCGTTCGAACAACGGCGTCGCTTCGCTCCGCCTATGACGAGTGACCATAGGGTGAGGGTCACAGCAACACGGGAGCTAAAGATGCAGGGATCGCTGGGGGAAAAGATCGGTGAAGGCGCCTACTCCGAAGCCTACGCCTGGGCGCCGGGGCAAGTCGTCAAACTGTTCAAGCCCGGCTTGCCGCGGCGGATGCCCTGGTTCGAGGTGCACATGATCCGCGCCGTCCACGCTGCCGGCGCTCCGGTGCCGGAGGTGTTCGGAGAGGTGACCCTGGACGGGCGCTTCGGCATCGTGCTGCAGCGCCTCGACGGACCGACCCTGCTGCAGCTAACCCGAACCGGCGCGGTGACGTTCGAACAGGCCGGCGCGATCGTCGCGGCTCTTGCCATGTCCATTCACAAGACGCCCCTGCCGCCGGAGGTCCTCTCCATGCGCGAGTATATGGAGGCTCAGTTGGAGCACGACGACGGCAAGCTACCGAAGCACATCGCCACTGAAATCCTCGCGCTGATCGATCGCTTGCCGCCGGGCGACGGGCTCTGCCATACCGACCTGAGCCCCGGTTACGTGATCATGACAGCGGAAGGCCCAAAGCTGGTCGACTGGGTCAGCGCGATGCGCGGGCCCGCCGTCCTCGAGCTTGGGTTCTTGCGCGTGATCCTGTCCGAGCTTGGGCCGGAAGTCGCCGACAATCCGGAGCGGCCGCGCGCGACCAATGCGGCGGCGCAATCCGAATATGCCCGGCTCAACGGCATGTCTCTCGCGGATCTAACGGCGGCAATGGAGCCGTATTTGCCCATCGTCCGCACCTTCGCCGTTCTCGGCAACGCGGTGCCTTCGCTGCGGGAGCAGCTGATCCAGCGCATCGAAGCGGCACTGCGCTCGGGAGACTGAATTGTTCTGGTCGCGCGTATGGCTCCGGTCTGGCCGCCAGATCGGAGCCATTTCATTTTGCCGGTCCGTGCGTTTGATCGGCCAACATGATGGTGACCTCTCTCCGCACGCTTCACAGCGCTCCGTCGCAATTCATCGAACGGCGCTCAATTGCCTGGCGTTTTCGAACCTTGCTTGGGCCTCTGAGAGGGCACTGTCGATGGCGAGTCCCAGTCAATCATCTTCAAGCAAATGAGGAGTTCGACATAGCTTTGTACTTGCCCTGACCCTGCCATGAGTTCGCAACTTTCTCGCGGTCCCGCCGGGACAGTTAGCCAGATCGAGTTTAGCTGCTGCCGCGCAACCGCCTCGTCACTCACGCACTTGCTCGCGTCCTGGGGAAGTCCCGACGCTTTATCGTCAACGGAAACGTCCGCGCAAAGCGACTTGATGTCGAAGTTGGGAACACTGTCTGAAATTTGTACGGGCGGCTGACCAACGAGCGATAATGCCAAGAGCGCTGCCCTCATGAGATCTCCCTCCCCGTCCGGTGCGCCCAGCTGGAAGGCGGATTGAGCTGGGACTGACGCGGCTTCGGAGGCTGTAGCGGCCGCCCTCCGCCCACGACGTTACATTGCGCCTTTTTCCCAGTTTCTATCCACTACGAACCGCAATGCTGCGGCGCGCTACTACTTTTGCGCACGCGATTTGCCTGCCAGTCTGTTGGTGACGAATAGTTCGGAATGGCAATTGCCGCGGGCATTTGCCGATTTACGATGTGCTCAGTGAGACGTGATCCCTAACGCGAAAGGACGGCTGTGACCGCGGGCCCTGCATGCTGGTGCTCTTGGCCGTCGCGATGGTGTGGGGGTTGTAGCGCTGATCATCCGAGCAGAAGAGCGCCGCCGACGAAGAAAACGATCGCTAGAGCTATCAGGCTGTACTCGACGCCATCCATCCCGATCGACCATCGAACGAGGAACCAAGCAAGCCCCAGCTCAGGGGGTGAGCTGGGGCTGCCGGGGCTGGAAGGCTGTAGCGGCACAGCCTCTACTCACGACGCTACGACTTTCCCGAATTTGATCCACAAGAAACCGCTGTTGCTGCAGCGCGCTACTACCAATGCCCCACGCACGCGATCATACGGTCTCATACAGCGCACCGACGCCTGGCATGCCGCAGGTTACGGTGCGGCCACCCAGCCCATTTTGAACGGGGCTGCTTCTCAAGTTGTAGATCTGGGACAGAAGAATTGAGTTACTGGGCGTCGGCCATCTTCGATCGAGAAGCCTGCGGTTGCGCGTTGACTGCCGAGGGCCGGCTCGACGGCGACGCCGGTTCCTGCGATGAGACGGCGGCGTCGGGCAGCGCGCCCGGGGATGGTCGATGGGCGGCGGGTGCCGGAAGCACGATCACTTTCGCGCCGACTTTCACCCGATCATAGAGGTCCGTGACGTCGTCATTGGTGAGCCGGATGCAGCCGGACGAAACCCGCTTCCCGATTGTATCGGGCTTGTTGGTGCCGTGAATTCTGTATTCGGTATCGCCCAGATACATCGCCCGGGCACCGAGCGGATTGCCGGGGCCGCCCGCCATGAACCGCGGCAGATAAGGCTGGCGCGAAATCATCTCTGCCGGCGGACGCCAATCCGGCCACTCTGTCTTGCGGGCCACGACCTGTTCACCGGACCATGTGAAACCTTCGCGGCCGACACCGATGCCGTAGCGCATCGCCTGCCCGCCATTCAGAACCAGATAGAGGAATGTGTTTCCGGTATCGATGACGACGGTGCCCGGCGGCTGGTGACTGACGTAGTCAACCACCTGCCGAGCAAATTTTCCGGGAGCGTCAGCGGCTTTTGGTGTTTCGATCCGGGGCGCGGCGACCGGGATCGGAACCGGAGCTGGCGCTGGAGCCTGAACCGCCGCCGCTACGTGAATGGGAGTCGACGGCGCAGGACTAGATGGTGCCGGCACCTGGTGCGCGGCTTGCTTCCGTATCGGTTGAACGCTCGCCGGCCGCCACAGCAAGCCGTACCCCAATGCGGCAGCGGCCACGACGCCAACTACAACTCTTCCGGCCACTGGTAGCGCGAGCGTCTCGGTCTTTCCACGTTTGGCCCGCTTACCCATACCTCTCCCCTGATCGCTGTGCCCGGAAGGGGTATCCGGCAAATTTTAACAAGCTTCGAAGCGATGTCGCCCAGGCTGGAAATCGCCAAGCGTCGTTAACGCCAGCCCCTGTGCTGCAACA
This sequence comes from Bradyrhizobium sp. USDA 4502, assembly GCF_054063355.1. Lineage (NCBI taxonomy): Bacteria > Pseudomonadati > Pseudomonadota > Alphaproteobacteria > Hyphomicrobiales > Nitrobacteraceae > Bradyrhizobium > Bradyrhizobium sp. USDA 4502. The sequence goes on along the minus strand of NZ_JBSSGF010000001.1, from coordinate 9,030,293 downwards.
CCCATCGTCCACATTCGATCGCCGGTTCGGGCAAAGCAAGGGCCGCCCAAAGGCGGCCCTCGCGCAAAGATGCAACATCACTTCAATGTATAGGTACCAGTCTGGTGATTGCAGTCTTGAAAGGTTCCCTCTTTGATGACCGGGAAAGGCCCTAAGGGTTGTATCGTTGCGGTCATGACCATGCCGTCGTACTTCCCAGTCCCCGCGACTGTCTCTCTGGTTACCTTTCCTTCTGACGTCGAGAAGTACGAAAGTCGCTTATCACCGTCGCGGTCAATGGACTCGCAGACCGTGGTGCCAGTAATTTTCCCACCAAGAGACGCACTAACCCCTACGCACCGGAATGTATCTTTGTCGAAAAGCCCACCCGGAGGATTGCTTCGGATAGAGCCGGTATGCTCATAGCTTCGCGCGATGTGGGTCTTGGAAAATGAGATAGTGCTGCTCGTGCCCGACCAGCACGCCGTGTAATCGAAGTTGCCTTCTTTTGGGAGCTCGGCGGCGAAAGCAGACGGTGCCAACGCAAAGACGATCAACGCTAAGGGATACCTGCATGCGCTTTCCATAGTACCCTCCGTATGGATTGGCAGAACGAACGATGCCAACGCGAGCGTGAGAGGACGCATTGATCCAGATCAATGGATGAAGACGAGGAAATGTCCGCGATGGGTCAAGGCTGCCCTGGCCAGTCCGTAGGATAGGTAGAGCGCAGCGATACCCATCATCCCACCGCGCAGCACAAGCTTGATGGGTATCGCTGCGCTCCACCCATCCTACGAAGCGGACAAAACAGGCGCTTTTGGCTATGTCGGCCAGGGTCCAAAAGCAGACGAATTATTGCGCTTCGGCGCGGAGACGGGTTGGCCAACCGACACGGACCGACGTTTCATCCGGGTCAGAGATCGCGAATTCGTACATCCCCCACGGCTTGTCTTCGGGTGATTGCTGAAATTCGCGCGCCGCAGCATCAACACTCTCGAGGTAAAGATAAAGCCCAAAAGGGTTTCTGCCCGGCGTCAGCCATCCCTCGACCGCGTCCGTCAGATGTAGATATCCGCCCTTCCCGTTCGACAGCATGCGATAGGTGTCGGGCTCTCCCGGAGCAGGCCTTTCGCTGTCCGGGCGCGCAAAGCCCAGCCGATTGTAGAACCGCTCCGACGCATCAAGGTCATTGCACGGCAGGATCGCGATCAAAGCTCCAGAAGGGCTCATCTTGGTGCACTCCAACGTCACGCAACAACTTGCGTCCGCACTTCTCAATGTCTGAAAATTTGTCACCTTTAAGGTGGGAGTTGGGGTTGGGACAGCCAGATGACCGCTTCAGAAGGCGATATCGCCGAGGTCGGGTCGGGTTGCCGCTTCGTCACGAAACGCTAGCGTCCCGGATCTTGATGAGTACCCGCCCTACTCGCCCCACTGCCGCGCCATGGTGGCGAGCGCGCAGCCCTCGCAGTAGCGGGCATCCTTGAAGTCGATCCAGTTGTGGGCGTAGACGCGCTCCGGCGGGATGCCGTAACGCGCGCGCAGCAGCTTCACCAGCACCCGCCAGGCCGCGACCTGTGCGTCGGTCGGGCCCCTCGTGACGTCGGGGTAATTGCCAGCGAACTCGACGCCGATCGACGTGTCCTTGTTCACTTGGTGATAGGTCTTGCTGTTGTCGATGTATTTGCTGTCGTTGCGATCGGCGCCGTCTGTGTGGGTCGGAACGAGGTTGTCGGAGACCGCCCAATAGACCGTGCCGTCGGTTTCGACCCAGACCATGACGCCGCGCCGGGTCGGGTTCTTGTGCTGCGCCTCGGCGCCGTATCGCGCCGAGCCCTGCGGCCCCTCGGTCTGGTGCACGATGATGTTGCGCCAGGGATGCGATCTGGTGACGTCGCCCCAGGCCGCCAGCCAGACCATCTTCAAGCCGGGAATCTCGGGCGTGCCTTGCGATCGCGCGATGGTCGCGAGATCGGGCGTTTCGGCCGATGCGGCAGCGAACAGGACAAGCACAAGAAGTGCGGTGAGCAGGCGAGGCATCATCACGGAGATCCGGTGTCGTCTCTCGTTAGCACGCTCAGGCGCGCTTGCGCAGGCTCGCCTCGACCGTCTCGGGCGCCGGCTTCGGCTCGTAGGTCGCGTAGCCGTTCTTGCCGCCCTTCTTGGCGTCGTAGAGCGCGTGGTCGGCGGCGGCGACCAGGCGATCGGGATGCAGGCCGATCTCGCGGGTCCATTGCGCGACGCCGATCGAGACCGCGATCGGAATGTCCCTGCCGGTGCACTGCTCGGCATCGGCGCGGCAGACCTCGAGCACGCGGCGCGCGATCATCGCGCCTTCGCGCAGCGTCGAGGACGGCAACACGATGCAGAACTCGTCGCCGCCGGTGCGGGCCAGCATGTCGCCCGGGCGGAGCCGCGTCTGCGCCATCAGCGTGAAATGCTGCAGGCAGGCGTCGCCGGCGGCGTGGCCATGGGTGTCGTTGATGCCCTTGAAGCCGTCGAGGTCGATCACCAGCAGCGCGAACGCCTCGCCGTTGCGGTCGGAGCGCGCGCATTCCTCGGTCAGCCGCTGCAAGAGATGGCGGCGGTTGCCGACGCCGGTGAGATCGTCGAGCAGCGCGAGGTCGGCGACCTCGTTGCGCAGCCGGTCGATCGCCATCAGCAGGAAGCCGAAATTGAGCGCCATCGACAGGAACACCATCAGCAGGATCACCAGCGACTGCCCCGCAGAGAAGCGGACGAAGGAGAACTCGCCGGGCTGCAGCAGCGCGCCGACGGCACGCAGCGCATAGATGCCGATCAGCACGGAGGCGACGATGCCGGCGAGCCGGGCACCGGGGCTGACGCGGCCGTTCTCGGACGACAGCAACAGCTTCAGCGTCAGCGCGAACGGCGTGACCTGGGCAATGGTGTAGACCAGGATGCGCATCGGCATGCTGTCATAGGCGAAGATGAAGGTGCCGAGACCGGCGAAGGCCAGCGCCGTGGTCAGCAGGGTGGCGCGCCAGGTCGCAGGCTTGTCGTAGAACCGCTCGATGCCCATCGCGGCAAGGCCGGCGGCGAACACCATCAAGGTCCCGGCCGCAAGCAGCGGCAGCAGCGAGTCCGTCAGCATCACGCGAAGCATCGCGCAGCTGGCCCCGGCGGAGGCGACGAGGGCCGACGCGGTCCAGAACCGCGCCGCGCCGAAAGCAGGATAGCTGCGCGCGACATAGGCCCAGGCCAGCCCGAGCGCGAGAAAATTGATAATGAATACCGTCCAAAGCGTCGGAACGCTCAACATCGCCCCTGTTCGAGAGCCGTATCGGCCTCGCCTCTCCTGAAATGACCGTCTGCCCCCTCCGGGCGTTTCCTCAAATGACAATCCCCGTTGTCTTACGGAACAGCATGCGGCCGCGCCGCTTAACGGAGCGTCACCCACAACGTGCCAATCCGCGCCGTGGTTTTGAATTGATGAAGATCTGCGCATCCGCCGTTTGCGCATCGTTAAGCATGACGGATGCGCCGACGCCGCGACGCGCGACATGCGCAACGCTTTGCGAAAAAGCTGGCGAAAACGCGTAACAGTTGTGGATAACACGATGACGACGCCGTGACAGCACGCGGCAGCAGCCTCCGAATCTGCTGAGTTTGATATCGAGGATGTTGCGAGGCTGGCCCTCCGCCAAGCATGCCTCGGAGTCGCGTTCAATCCATGAAACCCTGAGAGGATACTATGGCTAAGAAAGCGAAGAAGGCGAAGAAGGCGAAGGCGAAAAAGGCCACCAAGAAGAAGGCCGCCAAGAAGTAACGAATTCCAGCCCGGGTAGCGGCTCTTGCCCTGCCCGGGCACCCGGACCGGGACAACCGGTCGCAGCGACGTCAACCTCGAATTCACCACCCTACATCGATCGGCCCCGAACTGACGGGGCGCAAGGCAGCAGGCGCAACGCCTGCTTTTTTATTGCCTGCGTCCGGGCGTGACGGCCGCGACGTCAGCGCTCCGCCAAGGCGAGCCTGGCGCCGAGCAGGGCAAAGCCCGCGGCAAAGCTTCGCCGCAGCCAGGCCATCACCTTCGGCCGGGTGATGACGCGGTCGCGCACCGAGGCGGCGAACAGCCCGTAGACCGCGAACACCGCAAAGGTCATCGCCATGAAGACACCGCTGAGCTCGACCATCCGCGCCAGCGGGTGCGGCTCGTCGACCGCGATGAACTGCGGCAGGAAGGCCAGGAAGAAGATCGACAGCTTTGGATTGAGGATGTTGATCAGGATCGCGGTCACGATCACCCGCCGGCGCGAGCGCGGCTTGATCTCGGTGTCGACGGCAAGCGCGCCGCGCTCGCGCAGCGCCTGCCAGGCCATGTAGAGCAGATAGACGACGCCGCCCCATTTCAGCGCCGCGAACGCCACGGCGCTGGTGTGCAGGATGGCGGCGAGCCCGAGCATCGCCGCGATCATCTGCGGCACGATCCCGAGCGTGCAGCCGAACGCCGCCGCGACGCTCGCCCGCGCTCCCCGGGTCAGCGCCACCGCCAGCGTATAGAGCACGCCGGTGCCGGGCGAGGCCACCACGATCAGCGACGTCAGCAGAAAGGACCAGGTCACTTCAAATCCTCGGCGGGCGGGACAGGCGGACGGGACATCGTCCGCCAATATCACGGCGACGGGGACGGCGGAAGCGGCTGCCGGCCTCCGCCCGGCGCCAGCGTCGACACCCCGTTATGACGACCTGCGCCATCCGCGATGCGAAAGCTCCGACGCCTTCATCTCGGCGACCCGGATCACGTCCAGCGGCGCCCAGGGCTTGGCCCAGAACAAGGCGCCTTCGGGCAGGCGCTGCCGCAGCGGCTTGCCCGAGGTGACGATCACGTCGAGATCGGGTCTGTACTTCTTCGCGGCATAAGCGAGCTCGATGCCGGTCATGTTTCCGGCCAATTCGACGTCGGTCATCATCAGCACGACGTTGTCGCCGTTGCCCTGCAGCACCAGCTCGGCGGCCTCGGCGCTCTCGCAGGCGATGACGTCGAACTCGCTCTCCTCCAGCAGCAGCCCGATCATCTCGCGCTGCATCGGGTCGTCCTCAACCACCAGGGCCTTCGCACGGTAGGGCTTTGACTGTCCCATGGGTGTGGCTCCCTTGGTTTGAATGCTTCGCTTCGAGCGCGTAACATAGATTAAATGCTCAAAATCACTGGATGGTTCAGTTCCAATTTGAGAAAAGCGTGGAAATGCCGTGTTCCTCGCTTGGCAACCACCACCCCCGTTGAGATGGAGCTCACCCGACATGACCGCGATCCCTGGATCCGCCGCTGCCGTGACCGGAGCCGCCAGCGGCATCGGCCGCGCGCTCGCGCATGAACTGGCGCTGCGCGGCTGCGATCTGGCGATCGCCGACCGCGACGAGGCCGGCCTGCAGGCCGCCGCCGCGGAGATCGCGAAAGCGAGCCCGCGCAAGGTCACCGTGCATCGGCTCGATGTCAGCGAGCCGGACCAGATCACGGCGTTCGCGGAGGCCGCCGTTACAGCGCACCCCTCGCTCAACATCGTCGTCAACAATGCCGGCGTCGCGCTGCTCGGCGAGTTCGGCGAGTTCGATCAGGCGCAGATGGAGTGGCTGTTCAACATCAATTTCTGGGGCGTGGTGCACGGCACCCGCGCCTTCCTGCCGCAGCTTTCGCGGCAGCGCGAGGCGCATATCGTCAACGTCTCCTCGATCTTCGGCATCATCGCCCCGCCCGGCCAGAGCGCCTATTGCGCGGCCAAGTTCGCGGTGCGCGGCTTCTCGGAAAGCCTGCGCCACGAGCTTGCGGTGGCGAACAGCCCGGTGCGCCTGTCCGTGGTGCATCCGGGCGGCGTCGCCACCAACATCGCGCGCAGCTCGCGCGCCGGCACCGGCGTCACCGACAATGCCCGCCGTGCCGAATCGATCGAGCGCTTCGACGCGCTGGCCAGGACCACGCCGACCGCGGCCGCGCAGCGCATCATCGCGGGCATCGAGAAGAACCAGCCCCGCATCCTGATCGGCAAGGACGCATACTTCATGGACCTGCTGCAACGCTTCCGCCCGGCGACCTACTGGAAAACGATGCAACGGATGATGGAGAAGACGGCGGCGCGGCGGATCGCGCGCGATGCCGCGAGGGCGAGCCAGTAGCACGATAGCGCGGAGTAACCCGCGCACCGCCGTCGTCCCGGCGAAAGCCGGGAGGTGGATTCACATTCGAAGTGCAACACTTGAGCAAAGGACTCGGCGGGCGTGCGGTAGTCAAGGCATTTGCGCGGGGTGTTGTTGTAGGCGGCGATGAACTGGCAGAACCTGGCGGTCGAGAGGGTTACGAGATCCGTCTTGCGGGGAATAAAGCGGCGCATCCTGCCGATGGCGTTCTCGATGCCACCCTTCTGCCAGGGGGCATGGGGATCGCAGAAGAAGGTCGCGATCGAGAGGCGGTGCAGCGCCAGGTGACCGGCGAACTCGGTGCCGTTGTCGAAGGTAACGCTCTGGCGCAGCTCTTGTGGAAGGGTCGCGAAGAAGCCCACGAGATGGCGGGCGACACCGCGCGCGACCTTGCTGGCAAGGCGGATGCCGAGCAGCAGCCGCGAGGTGCGCTCGTGCACGGTCAGCACGGCCTGACCGTATTTCGAGAACATCATCAGGTCGGCCTCCCAGTGTCCGGGCACGCTGCGGTCGGCCACTTCGAGCGGCCGATTTGCCAAGGATACACGGCCTTCGATGAAGCTTGCGGGGCTGCCGCCCCGCTTGCCGCGGCAGCCGCGCTTGCTCTTGGCGCGCGGCAGATAGCGCCGCCAGTTGAAGTCCGTGGTGCGCCTGAGTTGGCCATAGATGAAGCGGTAGATGGTCTCGTGGGAGATCACCTTGCGCCCGCACTCGCGGGCCAGCCGGCCAGCGACCTGCTCGGGCGACCAGCCGCGGCGAAGGCGTTGCAACACCGCGCGGCGCAGGCCGGGCTCCCGTTCGAGGCGTCCGCCCGTCCAGCGCCGCGCTCGCATCTGGTGCTGGGCATAGCTCGGCTTGTAGCCGACCTGGCTCCCCCGATTGCGCCTCAGTTCCCGAGAGATCGTTGATGGCGAGCGATCCAGAGCTGCCGCGATTTGCCGGACCGAGCTGCCATTGGCCGATAGGCAGGCAATCTCGCATCGGTCGTCCAGAGAGAGCTGCTTGTAAGTCCGCCCCATGGCAACACCTCCTCAAGGAAGTGTTGCACTTCGTTTGTGAACTCAGGGGACCCATTACCACAGGATTGGGTGGGTGAGGCACGCCGGGGGCCACAGCGTCGTGCAACACGGACATTTGTGGTTATGGGTCCCGGGTCAAGCCCGGGACGACGCTGAGGATGCTGCCGGCCCGCGGGTCATACTGTGCCTGCGCATCACAGCTGCGCGTCATCGTGACACGAGATTACCCGCCCAGCTGCTTCTTCACCCCGAGCGCCAGCCGGAACAGCGGATCGCTCCGCTCCGATGGATAGAGCGCGCTCTTCGCGACCTGCGGGAAATTGTCGTTCTTCCAGAACGACGCCGGCGCGAACGAGAATTTGGCGACCAGCCGCCGGCCGAAATCCATCTCGTAGGGAAAGTAGTTTTCCTTCTGCTCGGTGCCGGACATCTCCGGATACTCGCCGAGCAGATAGCCCTCCTGGATGTGCGGCCGCACCGCCGACGGCGGGCAGACGCTGGCGAGGCGCACGATCTGCAGGCCGGCCTCGGCGCTCGCGGTGATCGCGCCGCTCAGATTCGGCACGCCGAGCACATAGAGGAAGGCGGTGCCGGTCTCCGCCAGCGAGGCAAAGGAGGCGGCGATCCGAATCGAATGGGTGACGTCGAGCAGCGGCGTGGTGCAGACCTCGTAATGCTGCAGGATCGACCAGCGCAGGATGCGATGCCGCTTCAACCGCTCGAGCCCGAGCAGCTTTTCCCTGGCGTATTCGGCGATCAGGATCCGCTCGGCGCGTTGCAGCGCATCGAACCGGCCGACCAGCGTCGCTTGATCGGGATTGCCGCGGCCGCCGCGAAACAGCGTCGGCTTCAGCGACGAGTTGCGCTTGATGTTCCTGTAGTCGGCGCCCTGGCCGCGAAACAGCAGCACATGATCGCGGTTGAGGAATTGCAGCTCGGCGATCTTGGTGGCGAGCTCGAGATAGGAGCCGACGCGATGGCCCGGCCCCTCCCGCACCGCCGAGTTCTTCGCGACCTGGCATCCGCGGCGGTCGAAGAACGACCAGATTTTTTGGCTGCCGATGGTTTCCATGGGACATTGCGCATCTGGGGCTCGCGAAGCGAGAGCCCGGAATTCATTTCTCAACACATGATGCGACCCGATGGAAGCAATCCATCGTCCCGCATTTGCCGAAAGATGGATTGCTTCGCTCCGCTCGCAATGACGGACAAGGCCGCCGCGCCTTCACCGCCCCACGAGCTGATCGGCAAAATACCCGATGGTCTTGCGATAGATCACCGCCCTGTTCCACTCGCGCATCGCCTCGAAATTCGCGGTGCCCTCGCCATAGGGCGCGCCCATCTTGAAGCCACTGGTGTGCAGGAGGTTCGCGGTCGAGGCCAGCACGTCCGCGACCGAGTGGCGCAGGTCGACATGGCCGTCGCCGTCGAAATCGACGCCATACTTGATGTAGGACGACGGCAAGAATTGCGTCTGGCCGATCTCGCCGGCATAGGCGCCGATCATGTCGTTGAGACGGAGATCGCCGCGCTGCACGATCTTGAGCGCGGCGAGCAGCTCGCCCTGGAACAGGTCGGTGCGGCGGCAATCATGCGCCAGCGTCGCGAGCACGCGAAACACCGGCAGCTTGCCCATGTCGCCCTTGCCGAAATCCGTCTCCAGCCCCCAGATCGCGACCAGGATCTGGCGCGGCACGCCGTATTGCTGCTCGATCTTCGAGAGCAGCGCGGCGTGACGCTGCAGCATCGCGCGGCCGCCATTGATGCGCCCGGGCCCGACCCGGGTTGCGACATACTGCTCGAACGTCTTGTTGAAGGTGTAGCGCTGCCGCCGGTCGAAGGCGAGCACCCCGCCATCCTGCTGCACGCCGCCGAGCGCCGCGGAGATCACATCCTGCTGGATGCCGGCGCTCGCCGCCTCCTGCGAGAACGACTGGACGAAGGTCGGAAAACTGCCACCGCAGCGCGCGGCATAGGAGGGGGTGGCAAGCAGCAAGGCGCCGAACACAACCGCCAAACGACACCTGAGCATGCAAAAATCCCCCTGCTTCGATTGGCCGATCATGCCATGGAGCAAACGAGGCAGTCAAAGTGTCGGCACGACGCTCCATCCACCGCTGCCGCAGCTACGCGCCTCAATCCATGTTCGCACGGTGAATGACCACGGCGCATCCATCAACCGATCGGCACGTAGCTGAAGCTCAATCCCTGAGCTGGCGCTCCAGGTCCACAAAATCGATCTCCGCCCAGCGCTCGGAAATCCTGCCGTCCTGAATCCGCCAGAACGTCATGCCGCGGAATTCGACGTGGCGGCCGGTTGGCTGGATGCCGCGCCATGGGCTGCGGTGCCGGCCGCGCCAGACGAAGCGGCCGGCGACGATGTCGCGCTCGGCCACCAGGCATTCCGCCACCGCCGACAGGTCGGCGAAAGTCTCGTGCATCGCGGCCGAATGCGCGATCACGTCCTCGGCGCTCAGCCGCTTGCCCACCGCATGGTCGAAGAAGTCGGGCGCCAGCTGCGCGCGGATCGCCTCGGGATCGTGGCGGTTGGTCACGGCCTCGTAATGCGCGAGCACGAGCGCCTTGTTGGCGTCGATTGTGGCGTTGGACATCGGCGATCGATTCTCGAAGGGAAGGTTGTAGAAAGAGAAAGATGCGCCTCATACGCGAATCGGACGGGATGGCGCAAGTGACGATGGTCAGAAAAAGCTCGGCTTTCGGGCGTCGCTCGTTTGCGCGCCGATACGAAAGACGGCTGCCGGGAAAGTGCGCCGGCGTGCGCGGCTCCGCGGCCAGCCATTCCCTCGTCTCTGCCCCTCGCCTCTGCGCGAACGGCAGGCCGGCCGGCCTACCGGCGGTAACATCATCCGTTGGCTTGACTGCCGGTGGCATGCAAGCGGCGGTGCCCGGGCGAGCCACGCACCGCACGGCAGCATTTGAGGACACGACACATGAACGCCGAAGCCGCCGGCCGCGACCAAGAAGCACGGGCCGGGCAAGCCGCTTCCGCCGGCAGGCGGCCGGCCGTGCTGTCTTGTTCATGCAAAGCCGCGCCGCTAAAGCCAGGCGCGCCGGCTGCAACGCCGCCGTCATTTGGGGACGCCATCCGATGACGCGTTTGGGGATGAGGGTGTGCTGCCGATGACGATCGCCTTGGGCTTCCCCTTGGGTTTCGCACGCGCGCGCAGGGCCGCCGCATCGATCGGTGTCGTGCTCGCGCTCGGCGCTGTTTTGAGCGCAGCGATCGACAGCGCCGCCGCGCAGAACGCCCCCGCCAAGCGCGCGCCGGCGCAAGGCGCCGGCAGCACGCAGGCGATCGCCGCACAAATGAAGAACGCCGTCGCGCTGACGCGCGGCGGCAAGATCGACGCCGGATATGCACAGCTGCTTGCAGCACTGGATGCCGCAGACAAGCTCGACGACGGCCAGTTCGTCATGGAGCATTATTTCGACGCGACCGCGACGCTGCGCGCGGTCAAGCGCGACGATCTCGCCGAAAAACTGTTCGTGCGCGCGTTCCAGAGCAAGGCGGCGGCGCAACGGCCGCCCGGCAATGCCGACGTGCTGCTGATGTACGCGATCCTGCTCTCCGACCACGCCAGGATCGCCGAAGCCGTTCCGCTTTACATGAAGGCGATCGCGGCGTTCAACGCCTATTGGGGCGAAGGCTCCGAGGAATCGCTGATCGCGAGCGACAAGCTCGCGGTCGCGCTGTCCGCCAACGGCTCGGCGGCGTCGGCGACCAATTTGGGCCGGCACAATTTCGAGCGCGCGGAGAAGGCGCTGGGGCCCGACCATCGCACCACCTGGAAGCTCGCCAACAATTATGCCGACATGCTGCGCGAGATCGGCGCGCCGGCGAAGGCGCTCGAGCTCGATCTGTTCGCGATCGAGAAGCGCGCCAGACATTATGGCGAGAACCATCTCAACACGCTGGTGACGGTCAACAACGCCGGCCAGGATTTCCTCAATCTCGGCCGCTTCGACGACGCCCGCCGCTACTTCCGCCGCCACCGAGCGATCGCGGCCGCGATGGCGCCGAAGGATCCGAGCTTTGCCGGACAGGCCGACGCCTGGCTGTTCTACACCGACATGCTTGCCGCCGGCGATGCCGCGATCGCGCCGGCCGATCTGGGGCGGCTGGAGGCGATCGTCGCCAATGAGGCGAATTATGCGGATTTCCTGCGCATCAAATCCGCGGTGCTGGCTGCCGGCCAACGCGAGCAGCGCCGCGGGCGGGACAAGGGGATGCGGCTGCGCGAGACCGCGCTGGCGATCTCGACCCGCGCCTTCACCGCGCAGCATCCGATCAGCTTCGAGATCAAGCTCGGCATCGCGACCGCCCTGATCGCTGATGATCCGAGCCGCGCGGTGCAGGCCTTCGCCGCGCTTGACCGCGAGATGTTCGACTGGATGAAGCGCGAGGTCGGCACATCGGGCGATCGCGCCGTCGCCGAAGCGATCCGCGCCCATGCCGACCATCTCTTGTTCGCGTTCGGCCGCTTCGCCACCGGCGCCGGCTCCGCCGTGGCGCAGCCGGCCTTTGCCGCCGCCGTGCTGCGCTGGAAGACGCTCGGCGGCGCCGACGGCACGGCGCTGCGCCGGCTCGAGACAGAGGTCGCCGGCAAGGACGAGGAGACCGCGACGCTGCTGCGGACGGCGCTCCGGCTCAACGGCGAGAAACAGGAGCTGTTCTCGTCGGGCAATATCGACGACTGGGCGAGGTCGGTGTGGGGGCGGCAGGACGCCGCCGAGAAGGCGCTGCAGAAGCGGCTCGATGCGATCGGTGCGAAGCTGCCGCAAGACCCGATCCGTCCGTCACAGCTGCTCGCGGCGCAGGAAGCCGTCGTCAACTATTTCATCACCCGGCAATGGAAGGCGGATCGCCAGGCGAATGCGCCGCTGGCGGCGACCGTGCTCTACGCGATCGTCGAGACCGCAACGAGCGAGGCGCGCGTGGTCGATCTCGGCGATCCCGGCCGGATGGTCGACACCGGCGTGCGCACCGAGATCGCGCGCCTGCGCGCGACGCGGGCTACTGCGCCTGATCCCGACACGCACGCGCCCGACGTCAAGGGCCGCTTCCAGAACCTCCGGGCGCGGCTGTTCGCGCCGCTGGAGCCGCTGCTGCAGGACAAGACAACGCTCTATGTCGTGCCCGACGGCTTCCTGTTTGCCGTGCCGTTCGCGCTGCTGCCCGGCAGTGGCGGCGGCCTGCTGGAGGACAAGTTCACGATCCGGATGCTGACCAGCCCCGATGCGCTGATCGCGATCCATGCGCGCGAGACGCTCGATCAGCGAGGGGCGATGCTGCTCGCCGGCGGTATCGAATATGGCGAGCCGGGGCCGATGCCGCTGCCCGCGACCCGGACCGAGATCGAGGCGATCGCCAAACTCGCCCGCACCCGCGGCGCGCCGGTCGAGATGCTGACCGGACGCGGCGTCAGCGAAGGCACGCTGCGCGCGGCGATCGGCAAGGCGCGCATCGCGCATCTGGCGACGCACGGCTTCTATCGCGACGGCACAGCGTCGGGCCTCGACACGCTGTGGCAGAGCGGCATCGTGCTGTCGGGCGCCGGCGACAGCCGATTTCCGCTGCGCGACGAGAACGACGGCTATCTCTATGCCTTCGAATTGATGGACTGGGACCTGTCCGGGCTCGACCTCCTGGTGCTGTCGGCCTGCGAAACCGGTCGCGGCGACGAGAGCTTCGTCAGCGGCCTGCGCGGCCTGCCGACCGCGCTCGGCATCGCCGGTGCGCGCCGCGCGCTGCTGACGCTGTGGCCGGTCGCCGACGATGGCACCGCGAGTTTTACCGTGCGGTTCTACGAGCACCTCGCGGAGGGGCTGACCTATTCCGATGCGCTGCGCCAGACGAGGCGCGATGCGCGCGACGGCAAGGTCGCGGGCGCGGGCGACGCCAGCGTGTGGGCGGCGTTCGTGCTGTTCGAGGGCTGAGCCGTATATGTCGTTGATGTGACCGGACGGGCACCGCGAGCGCATGCCGGGCCGAACTGCGCCCGGCGTTGCGCAAGGGCGGCACGCAACTCGATCGCGCAGGGCAGACCGGCGCACGGGCGCGGGCGATTTGCTTTGACAGCGGCGCCCCGATCGAGGACAAGCCGCGCATGCCGAAAAAACCCGGGACCAATCCCAAAGGCGAATTCGCCTTCTTCAACGTCTTCTATGAAGACGGCTCGCAGCGCTCCAACCGCCGCGTGCCGTCGGAGCTCATTGGCGGGCTCGACGGCGACGAGCCGGTGCGCGCCTTCCTGCGCGAGCAGGACCGCGAGATCGCCGAAAAGGGCGGCCGCCCGCCACTCGAGATCAAGTCCATCGAGCGCGTCGGCGCCAAGAAGAAGTAGCGGCGTCCACACAACTCTATCCACGTCATTGCGAGCGCAGCGAAGCAATCTCCTCGCGATGACGTCGGAGACGGATCAAAATGAAAACGGCGGGCCCAGGCCCGCCGTTGTTGTTTCGATGGATTGCCGGGTCGAGCCCGGCAATGACAATCGGAAATATTAGTTGTCCAGGAAGCTCCGCAGCTTCCGCGACCGCGACGGGTGCTTCAGCTTGCGCAGCGCCTTGGCTTCGATCTGGCGGATGCGCTCGCGGGTGACCGAGAACTGCTGGCCGACTTCTTCCAGCGTGTGGTCGGTGTTCATGCCGATGCCGAAGCGCATGCGCAGCACGCGCTCCTCGCGCGGGGTGAGCGAGGCCAGCACGCGCGTCGTGGTCTCGCGCAGGTTGGACTGGATCGCGGCGTCGATCGGCAGGATCGCGTTCTTGTCCTCGATGAAATCGCCGAGATGCGAATCCTCTTCATCGCCCACAGGCGTTTCGAGCGACAGCGGCTCCTTGGCGATCTTGAGGACCTTGCGCACCTTCTCGAGCGGCATGCCGAGCTTCTCGGCGAGCTCTTCCGGGGTCGGCTCGCGGCCGATCTCGTTCAGCATCTGGCGCGAGGTGCGGACGATCTTGTTGATCGTCTCGATCATGTGCACGGGGATGCGGATGGTGCGGGCCTGGTCGGCGATCGAGCGGGTGATCGCCTGCCGGATCCACCAGGTGGCGTAGGTCGAGAACTTGTAGCCGCGGCGATATTCGAACTTATCGACCGCCTTCATCAGGCCGATATTGCCTTCCTGGATCAGGTCGAGGAACTGCAGGCCGCGGTTGGTGTACTTCTTGGCGATCGAGATCACGAGCCGGAGGTTGGCTTCCACCATCTCCTTCTTGGCCTGACGGGCCTCGCGCTCGCCCTTCTGCACGCCGTGCACGATCTTGCGGAATTCGCCGATCTCGAGCCCGGTGAGCGCCGCCAGCGACTGGATCTCGTGGCGCAGGTCCTTGATGCGGTCCTTCTCGTGATGGACGAAGTTCTTCCAGCCCTTGGCCGACAGCTTGGAGACGCGGTTGAGCCAGCGCGGGTCGAGCTCGGAGCCCTGGTAGTTGCGCAGGAAGTCCTCGCGCGCGACGCCGTGGCTGTCGCCGAGGCGCAGCAGGCGGCCCTCGAACGAGACCAGCTTCTTGTTGATGTCGTAGAGCTGCTCGACCAGCGAATCGATGCGGGCCTGGTTGAGGCGCAGCGACTTCACCTCGACGATGATCTCGTCCTTCAGCTTCTTGTACTTGCGCTCCTGCGAGGGCGACAGCGACTCGCTCTGCAGCTGGTTGGCGATGTCCTGCTCCTGCAGGCGGCGCAGCTTCTTGTACTCGGATGCGATCTTGTCGAAGGTCTCGACCACCTTCGGCTTCAGCTCGGCCTCGATGGCGGCGAGCGACATCTGGTTCTCGAACTCGTCGTCGTCCATGTCGCCTTCGGCGGCGGCCTCGGCGGGATCCTTCTCCTCGGTGGCGGCTTCGCCACCGGCGGGCGCGGCGCGGAACGGGGTCGGCGACGGCGGCGCTGCCGGCGGCGCGACATGGGCCGGCGCACCGGCCTGCGCGTCGCCGCCATTGCCCTCAGCGGCGGCACCCTCGGCGCCGTTGTTGCCGATCAGGTTCGGATTGATGCCGCCCTTGGACTCGGGGCCGGCATAGGTGGCTTCGAGATCGATGATGTCGCGGAGGAAGATCTTTCCTTCGTTGAGCTCGTCACGCCAGATGATGATGGCCTGGAAGGTCAGCGGGCTTTCGCAGAGGCCCGCGATCATCGCCTCGCGGCCGGCCTCGATGCGTTTTGCAATCGCGATTTCGCCTTCGCGCGACAGCAGCTCGACGGTGCCCATCTCGCGCAGATACATGCGCACGGGATCGTCGGTGCGCTCGCCGGGCTCCGACTTCTTGACCTCGGTGACGGCCTTCTGCGTGACCTCGACGAGCTCGTTATCGGTCTCGTCGTCGCCGTCGTCCTTCTCGTCCTCGCCTTCGCTGTCGTCGGCCTCGGTGACGTTGATGCCCATGTCTGACAGCATCGACATGATGTCTTCGATCTGTTCGGGCGACGTCGTGTCGGAGGGCAGCACTTCGTTGAGCTGATCGAAGGTCACGAAGCCGCGCTTCTTGGCCTGCTTGATCATCTTCTTCACCGCGGCATCCGACAGGTCGAGCAACGGCGACGGCGCGTCAGCGGCATCCTTCTCAGGAGCATCCGCTGCCTTGTCGTCCTTTTCCTTGTCCTTAACCTGCAGCGTCTTTGCCTTGGTGGCCATTCACTAAGCTCCCGAAACGCGGTCATGCAAAATGGCGCCACGCACGCGCATCCGCACGAAATCTAGATTTACTCTCTCGACGCACAAAGGGCGGCGCAATATCTCGCCACCCCTGTCATCCGTCTCGACGGTTTCCAATCTGCAATAGCCCGTCGCGTCTTCCGTAAAAGTGGACACCGGTTTTACGATCGGAAGACGCGACAGATCTAGATCTGACGCATTTTCTGACGGCGAACCGGGAACCACTTCGCCTGAAAATGCTACGGTAGCTATTAAGTTTCGCTTAACCCTGTTTTTGCAGCCAAACCATGGATTTGGCGAGTCTTTTCGCGGGTGCGGCCAGCGCCGTCCGCAGCATTTTTGTTATCAGACATTACGCTGGAACCGGCCCGATAATTCGCCGAACCCTTCAATCAGGGCTTCGGTCCCGTCGGCTTCTGCCATCCGGGCCTGGATATCCTGCAACCATGCCAGATTGGCCTCGCTGGAGTCTTCAGCCAAAGCCGCTTCCGCATCTTTTCTTTCCCTAAGTAAGGCGTGGGTTTTCTGATGCAAGGCAACGAGTTGACGCCAGGTTGATAAAACATCCTCGCGCGCCGCGCCGACCTGCGCGCCCCACACCGCCTGGGTTGTGATCGCCCGCTCAACCCTTTGAAGAATCGGGGATAATCCGCCCGCTTCGAGGTCGGCCCGCATCTTCTCGGCCTGCTCCTCGGCGTCAGGGGAATGGTGATGGTCGTGGGCAAAGGCGGCGATGATGGCGGCCCTGAGCTTGTGGGCCTCGGGATGGGCGAGCTCCAGCGCCGCCACCTCCTCGAGATGGTCGTGCAGCAGCCAGGGGTGGTTGATCAGCGATTGCAGGATCAGGGCCTCGCGGCGGGAGACCGCGCTGCGCTGGCCGCGCATGATCGGGCTGTTGGCCAGTTGGGGGCTGGCGGCCTGATAGGGACCCCGTGAAATCCCGGGGGTGGCACCGAACCGGCCGCCCTGCGGGCCTCCCTGTCGGCCGTTTTGGGCAGGTCCCCGGGGGACAAACTGGCGGGGTGATTCGCCGCCGCGGCCGCCGCCGAAATTGCCCCTTCCGTAGCCGCCGCGGCCATAACCGCCGCGGCCGCCCTCGGGCGCAAAATTGCGCTGCAGCCGCTCCTGCAGGTCCTGCCGGTAATAGCGGCGCACCACCTCGTCACGGATGCCATTGGTGAGCTCGCCGATCCGCGCCTCCAGCGCGGCGCGGCGCTCGGGCGTATCGAAATTGCCGCCCTCGATCTCGCGCGACCAGATCATTTCGGCGAGCGGACGCGCGGCCGAGATCACGTCCTCGATCGCGCCGCGGCCGCCGGAGCGGGCGAGATCGTCGGGGTCCTGCCCTTCCGGCAGCAGCGCAATCCGCAGGCTCTTGCCCGGCTTGAGCTGCGGCAATGCAAGGTCGGCAGCACGATAAGCCGCCTTCTGGCCGGCGCGGTCGCCGTCGAAGCAGAGGATCGGCTCGTCGACCATCTTCCAGAGCAGGCCGAGCTGGTTCTCGGTCAGGGCGGTGCCGAGCGGCGCGACGGCGCCGGGAAAGCCCGACGTGACCATGGCGATGACGTCGACATAGCCCTCGACGACGATCAGCTGCGCGCCGTCATGCGCGGCCTGCCGCGCGGTGAACAGATTGTAGAGATTGTCGCCCTTGTGAAACAGCGTGGTTTCCGGCGAGTTCAGGTACTTTGCCGGAACGTCCTTCTCCAGCGCACGCCCGCCGAAGGCGATGACGCGGCCGCGGGCATCCGTGATCGGGAACATGACGCGGTCGCGGAAACGATCGAACGGCACCGGCTTGTCCTCGCCGGACACCAGAAGCCCGGCCTCCACCATGTCGTCGGTGGAGATCCCTAACGCGCCGAGATGCTCCTTCAGCGCGAAGCGGTCCGGCGGCGCATAGCCCATCCGGAACTGGAGCTGGGTCGCCGGCGAGATGGCGCGGTCGGCGAGGTAGCCACGCGCCTTGGCGCCGCCGCGCGAGGCCAGCGTGTCGGCGAAGAACTTGGTCGCCAGTTCCATCACGTCGTGCAGGGTGCGGCGGTGCTGCTCGTGCCGCGCGGCGTCGGGCGTCACCGCCGGCAGCGGGACACCCGCCATCGCGGCGAGACGTTCCACCGCCTCGGGGAAAGTCACGCCCTCCGTCTTCATCAGGAAGTCGAAGATGTTGCCGTTCAGCCCGGACGAGAAGTCGAACCAGGCCTGCTTCTGGTCGTTGACGAAGAACGACGGCGTCTTCTCCTGCTGGAACGGCGACAGCCCCTTCCACTCCCGGCCGGCCTTCTTGAGCTTGACGCGCCTGCCCACGACTTCCGAGACCGGAAGCCGGGCGCGCAGCTCATCGAGGAATTCGGGCGTGAAACGCATCAGTCAGGATTTTGGGCTCGGGCGGCGAATCGCGGACAACCGGTTAGCCATATAGCGGCACGGCCCGCCATGCCGAACAATGTGGGGCTTTTCCGGGCTATTCACAGGTCTGGCCCGTCACGGCTCCGTCGAGCGGGCTACCCCCAAATCCACGGTGGAGAGCCTGTGCGGCAAGCTTGCCCCCTCCCCGCTTCCGGGATTGGATAGGCCATGTTCACGACATTCAGAGGCGGACAGAGCGGCGGCTGGCAGGTCACGTCCATCACGCGGGTGAAGGGCGAGACGCTGCCGAAGGTCGCGGCGTTGTCGATCGTTGCGAGCGAGTCGATCGCGCTGCCGCTGCTGCCGGCGCAGACCTCCTGGCGGCTCGCCGGCGTCGCCAGCCATCTGCGCTACACCGAGAAGGAGGAGCGCGAGAAGCTCTTGGCCGTGCAGGCCGGGCTCGGCCGCAGCGAGGCAACCCACGCGGCGCTGATTCCGATCCGGAAATCCGCGGCGTGGTGGGAGCTGACGCAGGAGGAGCGCCGCAAGATCTTCGAGGACAAGTCGCACCACATCGAAGGCACCCTGAAATTCCTCCCCGCGATCGCCCGCCAGCTGTTTCATTCGCGCGACCTCGGCATGCCCTTCGACTTCCTGACCTGGTTCGAGTTCGCCCCCGACCACGTCACCCTGTTCGACGAACTGGTCGGCATGCTGCGCGCGACCGAGGAATGGAGCTATGTCGAGCGCGAGGTCGATATCCGCGTGGTGCGGGAGGATTGACTTCTCTTTCGTCGTGGCCGGCACAGCCGTCAGAATGACGGCGTCGCTTCCGCTCGCCTATGACCCGGCAATCCATCAAAAGAATGACTATTGCGAAGTGAGATGGATGCCCGGGTCAAGCCCGGGCATGACGAAACATGCGGCACGTCCGGGCGCTAATGCTCCAGGAATTTTCCTGACGCGATCCGTGGCAGCTCGGTGACCGGCCAGTTGTAGAGATAGGTCCACGCCTCGCTCACATTGCCGTCGGCAAGCGTGACCTCGAGCATCTCGCGGACATATTCGGTCGGCGGCGGAAAGCCTTCGCCGCAGGCTTCGTACATGTCGAATTCACGCAGCATGGCCTCGCGCTCACGCAAGCGGAACAGTTCACCATGCACGATGTCGGCCGGATCGTCCGACACGACCAGGCCCGGATAATGCTTCACCAGATAGAGCCGGCCGCTGCACTGCGCCGGCCCGAGAAACTCGGCATTGCCCGCGAGCAGCTTCGCCATCGGATGGTCGAAGCCGCGCATCAGCGTGCCGTAGACGAAAAGAAGATCGGGGGTCATGGGTTCAGTTGTCATTCCGGGATGGTCCGAAGGACCAGACCCGGAATCTCGAGATTCCGGGTCTGATGCTAACGCACCATCCCGGAATGACAGAAAATCCCGGGGGACGCTAGGCCGCCGCCACCTCATCGGTCACGACGACGAACTTCGTCAGCGTCATGCGGCCGAAGCTCGTGGTGAGGGCGACGTCGGCGGCGTCGCGGCCGGTTGCCATCAGGATGCGGCCGATCCGCGGCGTGTTGTGGCGGGCATCGAAGGTGTACCACTGGCCGGACAGATAGACCTCGAACCAGCCGGAGAAATCCATCGGCGCCGGGTCCGGCGGCACGCCGATGTCGCCGAGATAGCCGGTGCAGTAGCGTGCCGGAATGCCCATGCAGCGGCAGAAGGTGAGCGCCAGATGCGCGAAGTCGCGGCAGACGCCGGCGCGGCTTTTATAGACGTCGTGCGCCGACTTCATGTGATGGGCGTGCTGATAGCCGAACGTCACGTGGTGGTGCACGAAATCGGTGATCGTCTGCACCCGCGCCCAGCCCTGCTGTGTGTTGCCGAACAGCGACCAGGCAATGTCGGTCAGCTTGTCGGTCTCGCAGTAGCGGCTCGGCATCAGATAGAGCAGCATATCGTCAGGCAATTGCTCGATCGGCAGCTGCTGCGCCGCCGGATTGACGGGATCCGGCAGCCCGGGATCGCGCACCAGCGCGCTGCCGCGGAAGGTGACGCCACCGCTGGGCGCCACCAGACGCCCGCAGACATTGCCAAAGCCGTCGCGATAGAGGCCGATCGGCACGTCCGGCTCGGTCGAAAGGCGCTCGGTGCCGACGATGTCGGCGTAGCGCGACGGATGGATCGACAGCATGATCACCATCGGGGTCGGCTGCGCCGCCGTGTAGGTGATCTCGAAGCCGACCTTGATCTGCATCGTCAGGCCGTCTCCTGCTCCGCGTTCTCGCCGACCGAGACCACCTTGATGTCGACATCCATGCCGAGAAAGGCGTCCGCCGCGCCGAGATAGACGCCGTGCAGCGGGATCGCCTGGCGCGGGTCGCGCGCCACCGCGACGCGGATCAGATCGCGCGTGCCGACGATGCCGTTGGTCGGATCGAACTCGATCCAGCCCGCGCTCGGCAGATAGACCTGCACCCAGGCATGGGTCGAGCCGCCGCCGACATAGCCGTGCGCGCTGCCGGGAGGCATGGCGAGATAGCCGGAGACGAAGCGCGCGGCGACGCCGAGCCGGCGCAGCGCCTCGATCATGAACAGCGCATAGTCGCGGCAGGTGCCGGACTGCGTGCGCAGCGTGTCGAGCGGATGCTGGGTGCCCTGCTCGTAGCGCTTGCGATAGCTGAACGCCTCGCGGATGCCGTGGGTCATGCCGCTGAGGATCTTGAAAGTCGGCGTCGGCGCCTCGACATCGAGGAAGCGCCGCGCCCAGGCCGACAGCTCACCGTTCGGGTCGCCATATTGCGGCGTAATGAACTGCTGCAGGTCGGGGAATTCCTCATCATCGTAGAGGAACGGATAGAAATAGGCGGGATCGTCCGGCGTCAGCGCAAACGTATCGGCCGGATTGTGCTCCACCGTCGCGGTCGAGACGAAGGACAGCATGTCGGCGCGCTCGTCGAAGGCGGCGATCGCCATGCTGTTGCCGAACACGTCGTGGATCCAGCGCAGCGACATCGGCTGTGGATCGATCACAAGTGCGCTGTCGAGCACGCGCAGATCATGGCCGTCACGGGGGCGCAGCATGATGCGGTGTTCGCCGAACGCCACCGGGCGCGCGTAGCGATAAACGGTCTTGTGATGAATAGTCAGCAGCGGCATCTTCAAACAATCATCGTGATTTCGGGCTGCATAATCTATAGAGAAAGCTGCCCGATTCCAGATCAGCATGCCGCCTGAATAGGCAAAGTTGAGGAAAAAAGCCCTTGAATTACGGAGGCGGTCCATCGTTCCTGCTCGCGAGCACCGACGCTTCACCGGTTCTTGAACACAATGCCGACGGCCGCTCGCCGTTCCTGTTCACCTGCGACCACTACGGCAGGCTGATTCCCTCTCCGCTCGGCGACCTCGGCCTGCCCGAAGATGAACTGGTGCGGCACATCGCCTGGGACATCGGCATCGCCGGCGTCGCAACCCGGCTCTCGGAGCGGCTCGGCGCGCATTTGATCGCGCAGCGCTATTCGCGGCTCGTGATCGACTGCAATCGTCCGCCGCATGTCGCAAGCTCGATCCCGCTGATCAGCGAGGCCACCACGGTGCCGGGCAATGAAGGCCTGTCGCGCGAGGCCGCCGAGATGCGCCACGCGCAGATCTTCGATCCCTATCACAAACGCATCGACGAGATCATCGACGCGCGTGCGCGTCGGGGCCTGCCGACGATGCTGGTGTCGCTGCACAGCTTCA
Source organism: Bradyrhizobium sp. USDA 4502 (assembly GCF_054063355.1). Lineage (NCBI taxonomy): Bacteria > Pseudomonadati > Pseudomonadota > Alphaproteobacteria > Hyphomicrobiales > Nitrobacteraceae > Bradyrhizobium > Bradyrhizobium sp. USDA 4502. The sequence continues at coordinate 9,008,366 of NZ_JBSSGF010000001.1, read as the reverse complement.
CGCCGATCTACGCCGGCATCGCGCGACCCTGGCACATCGGCACGCTCTACCACCGCGACACGGTACTGCCGCCGCTGCTGCTGAAGCATCTGCGCGCCGAGGGCGATCTCGTGGTCGGCGACAACGAGCCCTACGCGGTCAGCGACGAGACCGACTACACGATCCCCGTGCATGGCGAGGCACGCGGCCTGATGAACTCGGGCATCGAGATCCGCCAGGACCTGATCTCCGACCAAGCCGGCGAGACGGCGTGGGCCGAACGGCTGGCGCGCATCCTCGGCGAGATCGAGGCGACGCTGCGCACGGAAGCGCTGATCTAGCGACTGACGGTCAGCCAGGGCGTGGCCTCTAGCCCGAAGGCGGCTCGACGTGCTTTAATTGGCCGGGTTGAACTTCCAAGTTAGGGTAGTCCGTGGCGCCCGAGCGAGTGGAAAGGCGACTGGCAGCAGTGCTGGCGGCAGATGTCGCCGGCTACAGTCGCCTGATGGGAGCGGACGAGGAAGGCACGCTCGCGCGGCTCAAGGCGGCCAGAAAGAATCTCATTGATCCAACGATCGCCGCTCATCGAGGCCGCATCGTCAAAACGACCGGCGACGGCATGCTTGTCGAATTCGGCAGCGCCGTCGATGCAGTGCGCAGCTCTGTAGAGGTTCAGGGCAGGATGGCGGAGCTCAACGTATCCGCACCGCAACAGCAGCGGATCGAATTTCGCATCGGCATTCACGTCGGCGACATCATCATCGACAACGACGACATCTTCGGCGACGGCGTCAACATCGCCGCGCGGCTGGAGAACATCGCGGACCCGGGCGGCATATGCCTGTCTGACGACGCCTACCGGCAGATCCGGAGCAAGGTCGATGCAGCCTTCGAAGACATGGGCCAACAGAATCTGAAAAACATCACTGAGCCGATCCGCGCCTGGCGAATGAAGATTGGCGCCAGACCTTCGCCTGAGCGCCATCCAACTCCCGCCGAATCGCATCACGTGCGCCCGTTTTCGGGAAAGCCCTCCATCGCGGTGCTGCCGTTTCAGAACATGAGCGGCGACAGCGAGCAGGAGTATTTCGCGGACGGGATCGCGGAAGACGTCCTTACGACCCTGTCAAAGATACAGGAATTGATGGTGATAGCTCGCAACTCGAGCTTCGCGTTCAAGGGGCAGAACCGGGACATTCGCGAAATCGGGCAGATCCTGGGTGCTCGTTATCTGCTGGAGGGGAGCGTTCGAAAGATCGGCAATCGCATCAGGTTGACGGCGCAGTTGATTGATGGTCGAGACGGCGGCCATCTCTGGGCGGATCGCTTTGACGGAGACCTGGACGACGTGTTCGATCTCCAGGACCGAATTACGCAAGAGATCGTCGAAGCGCTCGAGGTCCAGTTGACGGTCGGCGAACGCGCAAGGGTGTGGAGAAAGCGCTCGGGCAGTCCGCTGGCTTATGAGTATGTCTTAAAGGGACGCGCCCTGTACGTTAATTTCGCAAGGCAAACTCACGCACAGGCCCGGAAGCTTTTTGAACAGGCGCTGGAGATCAATGCCTCGTTTATGCCGGCGCTCTACTTGTTGGGTCTGACCCTGACCGACCAGGCGCGCTTCGGTTGGATCAAGGATGAAAATGAAGCGTATCAAGCCGCACTGGGCTGCGCTGATCGGGCTCTCGCCGCCGACCCGAGCTTCGGGGAAGCATACCTGGTGATCGGCTATGTTCGTACCTATCAACGTCGTCATGATGAGGCTGTGGCAGCAGGAGAAACGGCGATCAGCCTCGCTCCCAGCAGCTCTGACGCCCATCACATGGCGGGCATGTACCATGGCTACGCCGGCAATTTCCGAAAGGCCGTCCTCTACGAGGAACACGCCCAACGGCTCAGTCCGATTGAGCGCAACGAATCGATGGTGGACGAAGCGCGCGCAAGATTTCATCTCGGAGATTTCGCGGCGGCGCACGATATAGCCTCCCGCGTGCTGAGGCAGCGGCCGCTCTGGCTGACCGCGCAGTCGACACTCATAGCGGCGCTCTGGAATCTCGGCCGGCAAGATGAAGCGCGGATGATCTCAAGCGACTTGCTGGCGGGCCACCCCAATTTCAGCCTGGCCCGCTGGGCGGGGCTGCTGCCGTATCGTCGACAGGGCGACCTGGACGCATTGGTCAACCCGCTACGCATGGCGGGGCTCCCGGAGTGAAGCCCGATGCCGCACGCCAGGCACCTGCGCGGCCGCGACTGCTTGTTCGGTTGCCGGTACGGCTTCTTGCGCATCTCCGCGGATGAGACACCGCAGGGATCGGCATATTCCGATTGGACCGGCTTTGCTGATTGCCCGGCCGGTTCGAAGCGCGATCAGGCGAACCCGATCAATTCGGCTGGCGCCGCCAGATGAACACCAGATAGAGCAGCACAGGCAGGCCGAGCCCGGCCCACGAGACCGCATCCCACCAGCCGTCGCCGACCAGCGCGCTGATCAATCCGACCGTGCTCACGATCGCGATGACGAGCGGGGCGGCGAAGATCTGGGTCAATGAACGATGCGAGACCATGCTGGCGTCACGACGATAATGCGGGGTTGTCGAGGGAGGCGGCGTTGGCGATCGCGCGTTCCTGGCTCACGCCCGCCTTGCGGCGGCGCATCCACAGATACACGCCGGTCACCAGGATGAAGATGGTCAGGATGTCGAGCAGTGCCCAGACGATCTTGAGCGGCATGCCGCCATAGTCGCCGAAATGCAGCGGCTGCGAGACGAACAGGGTCGTCACATACCAGGGCATGTCCCTTGTGTCGGTCAGCTTGCCGGTTTCCGCGTCGATCAGCGCCGGTTTGAGCAGCCGCGAGGTCAGCGGCGTATCGCCATGCAGGAACACGGCGTAGTGGCTCTTGCTGCTGAACAGGGTTCCCGGGAAAGCAACGAAGCTCGGCGTCATGCCGGGCACCGCATGGGTGGCCACTTCGACCGCCGCATTCAGCGAGGTCAGCTTCGACGACACCGGCCGGTCCCTGTACTGCGCCGTCATTTCGGCGAGCTGGCCGAACTGCCACATCTTGAGCACGAGGTCGGCCCAGGTGTTGATGACCCCGGTGAAGCCGACGACCAGCGTCCAGGCGACGAGCAGGATGCCCGCGAGATTATGGACGTCGAGCCAGCGCACGACGCGGGTCCGCTGCGCGCGATAGGCGCCGAAACGCAGTTTCCGCATCGACGGCGCGTAGACCACGATGCCGGAGATGATCGCGACGCAGAACAGGATCCCCATCAATCCGAGGAACAGCTTGCCGGGCAGGCCTGCGAACATGTCGGTGTGCAGCTTCAACATGATGTAGGTGAAGCGGCCGGTCACATCGGGCGCATCGAGATAGGCGCCGCTATGCGTATCCATCCGGATCAGCAAATTGTTGGTCGGATCGGCATCGATGGTCGGACCGACGCTGACGAACATCGCGCTCGGATCGTCGCGATCCCAGATCAGGAAGTGAGGCACCTTTCCGGGTGCCTGCGCCAACGCGTTGCCGAGCAGACGGTCCAGATTGGCCGGCGGCGTGCCTGGCGGCACGTCGGGCGGCTTGACCTGGCTGTGCAGGAGATCGTCGATCTGCTCGTGGAAGATCAGCGGCAGGCCGGTGATGCAGAGCAGCAGCATGAACAACGTGCAGATAAGGCTGGTCCATTTATGGACAGCGCCCCATCGCCGCAAGGATCTGGTCGTCGCAGTCAATTTCGTTACCTAGTTCCAGGTGTACTTCATCGTGCCCAGCACCGTGCGGCCATTGCCGAGGCCGCAATAGGGAAGCCCGGTGAGGCAGGATGCAACGTAGAAGTGATCGGTCAGGTTGGTCACGTTGACCTGTGCCTTCCAGCCCTTCAGGTCCGGCCGCAGATAAGCGAAGTCGTAGCTGACCGACGCATCGAGCAAGGCATAGGAGGGAATGACAAAGGTATTGAGGTTGTCGCCGTAGGTCTCGCCGACATAGCGCACGCCGAGGCCGAGCCCAAGGCCCGCGAGCGCGCCGTCATACCAGGTATACTTGCCCCAGACCGCGCCCTGGTCCTGCGCCGTGTTCATCATGTACTTGCCGGCATAGCCGGCGATGCTCGTCGTCACCCGCGGATCGAGATGGGTGTATCCCGCCGTGATCTCGAGCTCGCGCGTGAGATTGCCCTTCAGCTCGAGCTCGAGGCCGCGGACACGCACGGCATCGGTCTGCACGTTGAACAGCGGGTTCAACGGATCGGCGGTCAGCACGTCCTGCTGACGGATATCGAACGCTGCCGCCGTCACCATGAAGTTCGAGCCGTTCGGCTTGAACTTGACGCCGACTTCCGCGCCCTCGCCCGTCGTCGGCCTGAACGACCGGCCGGCGCTGTCGGCGCCGAGGTTGGGCGTGAACGAGGTCCCGTAGCTGACATAGGGCGCGAGGCCGATATCGAACAGGTAGCTCAGGCCGATGCGCCCGGTTTGCGCCGAGTCATCGCGCGAATAGTGGCCGGCCGGCGGATAGAACGCCATGCTGGTGAAGCCGGAGCTGACCCAGTCCTGGCGGCCGCTCATGGTCAGCGTCCAGCGATCGAGCTTGATCTGATCCTGCAGATAGGCGCCGAGCTGCGACTGCCTGTCGTCGCGCAGAATGAAAGGCGCCAGCGAGCTGGCTGACGGAACGGCGGTGCCGTAGACCGGACTATAGGCATCGATCGGCGCAATCGGCGTCGTGCGATAGTCCGTGTTCGCCCACAGATCGAAGTAGTCGACGCCGGCCAGCACCTTGTGGACCAGCGGCCCGGTGGCGAAATCCGCCTGCAGCTGATTGTCGAGCGCGACATTGGCGGCGTTGGCCTTGACGTAGTTGTAGGTGCGCGCGACCAGACGATCCGTCACCATGCCCTCGGTCCGCACCGATGCGAGGTCGTTGCTGACCTGGGTGTAGCGGAGGTTTTGCCGGAACTGGAAGATGTTGTCGAAGCGATGCTCGAACGCGTAGCCGACCGCGAACTGCTCGAGATGATAGCCATCCAGCCCGGGCTCGCCGAGGTAACGGCTGTAGGGAATATGTCCGTTGGGGTTGGGCAGGAACGACACCTGTCCCGGGACGTATTGCTGGTAACCCTTGTTGTCGACCTTCTGGTACTGCGAGAGCACGGTGAAGCTGGTGTCGTAGGTCGGGCGCCAGGTGAAGCTCGGCGCGATGAACAGCTTGTTGTCCTGAACGAAGTCGGTCTGGCTGTTGCTGTCGCGGCCAAGGCCGACGATGCGGTAAAGGAACCGGCCGTCCTTGTCGGCCGGACCGCCGATATCGAAGGCGCCCTGGAAGCGATCGAACGAGCCGAACGATCCCTCGATCTCGTAATGCGGCGTCTCGGTGGGCCGCTTGCTGACCAGGTTCAACAGGCCGCCCGGATCGGATTGTCCATACAGGCCGGATGACGGCCCCTTCAGGACCTCGATGCGCTCGAGACCATAGGTCTCGATGCGCGGGACCGCGAAGGTCGTGGTGTCGGTCGGCAGCCGCAACCCGTCGAGATAGCGCGGCGCGGTGAAGCCCCGCAGCTTGAACTCGTCGAAGAACGCGTTGGCGCCAAAACTCTCGATCGTCACGCCGGGCGTGTAACGCAGCGCTTCGGTGATGTTCTGCGCACCCTGCGCCTGGATCTGATCCTGGGTGACGATCGAGATCGACTGCGGCGTCGTCAGGACCGGGCTGTCGGTCTTGGTTGCGGTGACGCTCTGGCTGGCGAGATAACCGGTGACCGGGCCGTTGCCGCGCTCTCCGCCGCCACCTGCCCCCGGTGCTGGAACGTTCTGCGCGGGCGCCCGGTTCGCGATCGATCGCGGCGTCGTACGTGCAGGACGCGCCGCGCGTCGCGCCGGCAGCGTCCGCCGCGCCTGCTGCTGTTGTTTCGGCGCCTCGACCGTCACCGGCGGCAGCGCCGATTGCGCAACGCTTTCACGCGGCGTCACCACACTCAGCGCGAACAAACCGCTGCCAGCCATGTACCCGGCCGCCAGCGCAGTGCGACGAAACATCCGACCCCCGTCAACTCACATCGCCTTCATCCTCGCCGTCACTAACACGATGAAAGACGTACGCAGCTGATCGGTGATTAGAACACATCCAGTGTTGGGCTTATCGCCGATGGTGTTGCGAGCTCGCAACGTGAACGCAGCGAAACTGCGTCAATGCGCCTCAGATTTTTCGAGCGCTTCTAAGGACGATTCTAAACTGCGTTTCGCTCCGCGATACTTCGAGTCAGTTCCGCGCACAGCGATCGAACGACGCCGTGCGCGGAAGCGATGATCGCAGTTGCGGTGCTCTCGCCGAGCTCAGCGTCAGACTTCGGTGACGTGCTCCGGATCGGCGGATGCGAGCGCCGCGGCACGCTCGGCGCGCGGCGGATAGATCCAGACGGTGTTGATCTCCCGCTTGGTCTTCTTGGCCACATCGCCGACCATCTCGACCTTGCGCTCCCAGCCGCGGGTGAACAGCGCACCGGCCTCGCCGAGGTCGAGGCAGGTGACATAGGCCTTCTGGTGATACGGCTTGGTCGCGACACCGAGCAGCTCTGCCGCGGCGTTGTTGCCTGCAAAGGCGCCCATCCGCGTCGCGTGCTGGCACGACATCAGCGCGTAATTGCCGACATCGTCGCATGCAGCGCGCGCCGCATCGCCGGTGGCGAACACGCCCGCGACCGACGGCACGCGCAGATCACGATCGACCAGCAGCCGGCCGAAATTGTCGCGTTCCGCCGGGATCTGCGTGGTCAGCGGCGCGGCGCGAATGCCCGCCGCCCAGACCACGGTCGCGGCCTCGATATGCTCGCCGCTGGAGAGCGTGACGCCGGACTTGCTGACCTCGGCGACGCCGGCACCGAAGCGGCCTTCCACGCCGAGCTTGCGCATCGCGTCCTCGATGATCGGGCGCGGGCCCTCGCCCATGTCGGGTGCAATCGCGGCGTTGCGATCGACGATGACGACGCGCGGCTTGGCGTCCTTGCCAAGGATCTCGCGCAGCCGCGCCGGCATCTCGGTCGCCGCCTCGATGCCGGTGAAGCCGCCGCCGGCAACGACGACAGTGTCGCGTGCCACTGATGCCGGCTGCCTGGCGAGGTCGTGCAGATGGCGGTCGAGCGCGATCGCATCCGCAAGATTGTCGACGCTGAAGCCATGCTCGGCGAGACCGGGTACGTTCGGACGGAACAGCCGGCTGCCGGTCGCCACCACAAGGCGATCATAAGGCAGCGTCTTGCGCGCGTCCTTGGCGGTGACGATCTGTACGGTGCGGGCCTTGGTGTCGACGGCTTCGGCGCTGCCCTGCACATAGACGACGTCGATCGCGTTGAAGACGTCGAGCAGCGGCGCGGTCAGCGTCTCCGGCTTCGGCTCGTAGAGCCGCGGGCGGACCACCAGGGTCGGCTCCGGCGCGACCAGGGCGATCTCGAGCTCCTCGGGCGAAACGCCCTTGATGTCGCGCAGGCGGGCTGCGGAGAGCGCGGCATACATGCCGGCAAAGCCGGCGCCAATGATGACAATTCGCATGGGTATCTCCTCTGGGTTGACAGTCTCTGATGTCCGCGCGTTGCCGTCGCTGCCTGCCGCTTGCGGCGAAGCCTGTCGCGATCGGCGACGCGAAGAGGTGGAAAGGCGAGCGCCTATTGCCGGGCGCAGCTCGACAGGAACGGCGTGCGCGCCCCGGGCATGCAGGCTGCGCGGCAGCCTCTCGCGCCCGACAGCGCTCCATGGTGAAGGCCGATCGGCAGCGCGGCGCTCGGGAGCCAATCGCGGTAGAGCGCCTGGGCGGCGTCGCTGATCATCACCGACGTCATGGCATCGGCGCCCTGAACGGCCTGCGCCGGCGCATCGGCATCCTCGCCGGTTGCCGACGTGAAGCGGACGGTGAGCGTAAGCCCGTACATCAGTGCAGTCGCGAGAACCCGGCGTCGCCGCGTGACTGCAAGGGAGCTACCGAAATCCTTCCAGGCCATCGCTTGTCTCCGTTGTTGGCGTGGGCGCCACGGTGATCTAGCGAATTGGCCGTATGAGTGCCCCAGAGCGATTGCCTGACCTGAAGAGCGATTGCGGCTAGAGCATTTTCGGTTCTTTGCTCGAAAACGCTCTACCGCAGACGGCGCCGCCAATCGCTCGGGGTTTCGCCGGTCAGCTTCCTGAATGCGGCCGCGAACGCGGTCTGCGAACTGTAGCCGAGCGCCGCCGCGATCGAGACCACGGATGCGTCGGTGTCGCGCAGCATGTTCATGGCCTGCTCGAGCCGGTGCTGGCGCAGCCAGGCATGCGGCGAGAGCCCGGTGCTTTCCTTGAATGCGCGGCAGAAGTGAAAGCGCGACAGGCCGGCGTCCGCCGCCAGCGCCGCGAGCGAGACGTCCGCATCGCTGTCCGAGCGCAATCGCTCGATGGCGCGGCGCAGCGCCGTCGGCGCAAGACCGCCTACGGTCACCTGCACGGTCGCAGGCACGCCGGCGTGCGCCGACAGCAGGCGCGTGGCCAAAAGATCCGTCAGTTGCTGCCGGAACAGCGCATCCAGCGCCGCGCTGCCCTCGAGTGCATCAGCGGCGCTCAGCAGCAACCGCGATGTAATCGGATCGGGATGCCCGGTGCGCTCCAGCAGATCGCCGGGAGCGGCGGTGTCGGCCTCGCCGGCGACGCGCGCCAGCGTCGCATGCGGAAGATAGAGCTGAACGACATGCACCGACTGGTGAATATCCCAGCGCGAGCTCGAGCCGGCCGGGATGATCGTCACGACCCCGGACCGGGCCGTTCCGATCGAAGCCACCCTGCCGGTGCGCCGCTCCAGCCGCTGCGAGCCTGCGGGATAGCTCATGACGACGTGGTCGACCATCGGCCTGACCACGTCGTGCAGCGCGTCATGCTTCCAATAGGCGATCGCGCCGCTCGACGGGTCGGCCGCCATGCGAAGCGGCTGCGTCTTGAGCACGCGGGCCATCTCCTGGCCGGCCGGGCAGCGCGGACCGGCCGGCGCCTCGGCCTGCCGCGCATCGGATGCGGCGGGCGAATCCCGCAAAGGATCGTGCAGGATCGGCTTACTCATCACCTGTGCTCGCGTTTGAAGGCTCATGCGCTCCCTCCTTGCGGGCCGGTCTGTCGGACCCATGAGGCGCGGAACTGCCCGCCGGACCTAAGCGCCGCGCGGTTCGAATGTCTTTCCTGAAACGGCCATGCTTTGCCCAATTCTGCGCCAAGCGCGCGGCTGCGACATTTCTGCGTCCGGCACGGTCGATTGGACCAAAGCAGTTGAATTCATTCCGGAATCGCATTGCGCTGAACGACCGGCAGCATCGTTCATGATCGCGTGAGACAACTGGACTGCGCCGCAGCAATCCCGGATAATGAGTGACGGCTTCGCAGGCTGACTGACAAGTCCCTGCCCGGCTGCACATCAATGATGGACTCAACACGCATGGCACAGGCGGGCGCCTACGGGCAGCGGCTCGGGCAATTCCTACGCCTGAGGGATACGCCGCCGGCGCTGATCACGCGCACGCTGCGCAGCGCCGAACTCGCGGTCACCGAAACCCGGGACGACAACCCGGTGCCCGGGCTGTCCGGATCGCTCACCGCCGAGGATGCCTTTCTGGTCAGCCTGAAGCTGCACGATTATCCGGACTGCGAATTGTGGGAGGGCGGCAAGTGCCTCATGAAGCGGGATATCCCGGCGGGCGCGACCTATCTTTACGATCTCAAACGCGATCCGCGCTACGTGATCGACAAGCCGTTCCACTCGCTGTTCTTCTATCTGCCGCGCTCGGCGCTCACTGATTTCGCCGAACAGACCGGCTCGCCGCGCATCGGTGAACTGTCCTGCGAAATCGGCACCGGTCACGACGATGGCGTCATTCGTCACGTCGGGGCGCTGCTGCGCGAGGGATTGCGCCGGCCGGACGAAACCAACCAGCTGTTCATCGATCACATGATGCTGGCGCTGACCGCGCACGTCACCCGGACCTATGGCGGAATACAACATCCGACCGGACCGACCCGTGGCGGCCTCGCCGCCTGGCAGATCAACCGCGCCTGCGAAAAGCTCGAATCCGACCTCAGCGGGAAGATTTCGCTGAAGCAGATCGCGGCCGAGCTCGATCTGTCGGTCGGCCATTTTTCGCGCGCCTTCCGCATCTCCACCGGCCTGCCACCGCACCAATGGCTGCTTCAGCAGCGCCTGAAGGTGGCCAAGCAACTGATGGCGGCGCGCGACCTGTCGCTGTCCGAGATCGCGATTTCGGCCGGCTTCGCCAATCAAAGCCACTTCACGCGGGTGTTTTCCGCCGTGGTCGGCGTCAGCCCGGCGGCGTGGCGGCGCGAGATGCACCGCCCGGCGAGAAGCGAGAGCTGAACAGCGCCGCGCTCAACCGGCCGGCGCGGCTTGAACGGCGTGCTTCGCATGCCATTTGGGACCCGGTCCGCGCATGTAGTGCAGCTCGGGCCGGTAGGGATCGCGAATTCGCGCGATCAGGTTCTGCAAGCCCGTCGTGATCGCGTTCCAGCCGTCGCGCAGAGCGAGCAATGATGCGTGCGGTGACAGCATGGCGCCCTCTCAGTGCGGCTTGCCGAGCACGGATGCGAAGGACAGGATCAGGATCTCCTCGCCGGCGTCGTCGCTGACATGCACGACCCAGTCGCGCCAGTCTTCCAGGCTGACCGTTGCGACAAGCGATCGCATCATGCACGTCGCCGCCTCGCAGGCCTCCGAGAGGCTGGTCACCGAGGTGCCGCGGCGATCCATCAGCACCCCGTGCGTGGTCGAGCAATGGAAAAAGACCTGGGTCATGTGCGTATCCTCGCAAGCTCCGGACCAGAAGGTCATCTTTGGAGCTCCACGTTTCTTCGACGCGACCATTCGAAAGGCGGTTCACACGGACGCGGGCCGCGCGGCGGCCTCGCGGAATGGTGATCAAGCCCCAGCACCGCCTCCTCACCAAATCGCGATTTGACAGTTTTTCCATATTTGTCAAAATCGTCAAATGGGACCGAAAACCCGCATCCTCGATGCCACCATGCTGGTGTTCCGCCGGCACGGCTTTCGCCGCTCCTCGATCGAGCAGGTCGCCGAGGCGGCCGGCCTGACGCGGCAGGCGCTCTATCACCACTTCGAATCCAAGGAAGCGCTGTTCCGTGCCGTGATCGAGCGCGTGCATGAGTCCGCGATCGCGGCCGAGGAGACCGCCCTTGCCGCGGCGGAGACCGCGGGCGGCGATCTCGGCGACATCCTCGCCGCGGGCATGACCGCACGGATGTCGACCATGATCGGCTCGCTGGACGGCTCGCCGCATCTCGAGGAGTTGTATTCCGAGCACCTCGTGCACGCGCGCGACCTCTACCAGACCTACGCCGCGCGCTATGCGGAGCGCATGGTCGCGACGATCACGCGGATCGTGCGCAAGCAGCAGCTCGCGCTGCCGCAGGACCTCTCGCCGGCCGAATTCGCGCGGCTGGTCGAGATGGCGATGTACGCAGCGAAGTCGCAATATCCGGCGATGCAGCCGGCGGATGCGTTCCTGAAGGACATGGCGATCATGGTGCGGACGCTCTGCGCCGGCGCGCTACCGAAATCGCAGAAGCCGCCCGTCAAGAAGGCGGCAATCCCCAAGAGGCCGACCCGCAGGACAACTGGAGGACATCCATGAGCACGACGACCGTCAATGGCCGCGTCGAATCCCTGCCCGATGATCCCGATGCGCTCTTGATCGACATCGTGCGCGACCAGCTCAAGCTAACCGGCACCAAGCTGGTGTGCGGCGCCGGCGTCTGCGGCGCCTGCACCGTGCTGGTCGACGGCGCGCCGGTCGCAAGCTGCCTGATGCCGGCGCACGCCGCCGCCGGCAAATCGGTGACGACGGTGGAAGCCATCGGCGCGTCCGGGCTGCATCCGGTGCAGAAGGCGTTCATGGCGCATGACGCCCTGCAATGCGGCTTCTGCACGCCCGGCTTCATCGTGGAAGCGACCGCGTTCTGCGACCGCTGGCGCGCGACCAGGGGAACGGCGGTGCCGTCGCGCGAGGAGATCGGCGCGGCGCTGTCCGGTCATCTCTGCCGCTGCGGCGCCTATGACGGGATCTTCCGTGCGGTGGCGGATGCCTGCGCCGGCCGTTTCGACGGCGATCATGTCACGGCGCCCCGCATCGAGGCCCGCGACAAGGTGACGGGCGCGGCGAAATACACCGTCGACATCCATCATGACGGCCAGCTCGAAGGCCTGATCCTGCGCTCGCGCGAGGCGCATGCGCGCATCGCCACGCTCGATCTGGCGCCGGCGCGCGCGCTCCCCGGCGTTACCGCGGTGTCGCTGCTCGGCGACGACCGTGTCGTGCGCTATGTCGGCGAGCCGATTGCGGCGGTTGCCGCCCGCGATCGCAAGACGGCGCTGGCCGCGCTGGCCGCGATCAAGCTGACCAGCGAGCGCCTGCCCGCCGTGGTCGGGCTCGACGCCGGACGCAAGGATGATGCGCCCGTGGTGTTCGACAAGGCGAGCCGCAAGCGGGCCGGCAACGTCTCGGAAGCGGCCGGCGGGCCGGCGCCCTGGAAGCAGAACGTCCGCGGGCCGACCGCGGTGTTCTCGACCCGCGCCAAGAAGGCCCGCAACTGGGTGGACGAGGCGCGCCAGGCCAACAACAAGCTACTCGTCGAAGCCACCTTCCGCACCGCCACGCAGCAGCATGCTTGTCTCGAGCCCCACGCCGCGGTGGCGCGCTTCGACGGCGACCGGCTGACCCTGCACGCCTCGACCCAGCAGGTGTTTCACCTGAAGGAGCAGATCGCAAAACGCTACAAGCTCGATCACGACAAGGTCCGCGTGATCGCGGAGCACGTCGGCGGCGGCTTCGGCTCGAAAGCGAGCCTCGGCACCGAGACGATCGCCGCGATCGAGCTGGCCCGCGCGGCGAAAGCGCCGGTGCGGGTCGCCTATGATCGCCAGGAAGAACTCTCGGTCGCCGGTTATCGGCCGGCCGCGGAGTTGAAGGTCGCGCTGCTACCTTCCGAGCAAGGCGGCCTGAAGGCGCTCTCGGTCACCGCGCATGCCGATACCGGGGCCGCGACCAACTCGACCATCGCGGGACTGGCGCGGCTGATCTATCCGGCCGAGGCGAAGGACCTTTCGGATTTTGACGTCATCAGCAATCTGCCGCCCGGCGCCGCCTTCCGCGGCCCCGGCGGTCCGCCGATGGCATTCGCCGTGGAGCAGTCGATCGACGAGGCCGCGCTGCGGCTCAACGTCGATCCGATCGCCTTGCGCAAGCGCTGGGATCCCGATCCCAACCGGCAGCGGCTCTACGATTGGGCATCAGGGCTCGAGATCTGGCGCAACCGCAAGCCGGCGCAGAACGGCCGCTATCGCCGCGGCATCGGGGTCGCCACGGGCTACTGGCTCTATCTGTGGCAGCCGAAGGTGAAGGTCGAGGTCGCGGTCAAGGGCGGCCGCATCGTCGCCAGCACGGCGACGCAGGACATCGGCACCGGCACCCGCAGCGTGCTTGCCGACGCGATCGCGCGCGAGTTCGATCTCGAACCCGGCGAGATCGATGTGCGGATCGGCGATTCCTCGCTGCCCGAAGGCCCCGGCTCCGGCGGCAGCCGCGTCACCGCCTCGGTGATGCCGCCGACGCTGCAGGCGGTGCGGAAACTGAAGGCCGCGATGCTCGAACAGGCCACGCGAAAGCCGGCGCCCGGCTCGAACGCGCCCTGGCGCGAGCTGATCGCGCGCTCGCCCGACATCGCAATGGTGGAGACGCGCGGCGAGGACGGCAAGAACACCGCGCCCGGCATCCGCTCGCCGCTGCGCGAAGTCGGCCTGATGGGCATGGTGTTCGGCTGGATGATGCGCCGCTTCTCGAACATCGCGGTCGGCGCCGGCGTGCCGAGCTCGGTGCAGGTCATCGAGGTGGAGGTCGACACCTGGCTCGGCCATGTCCGCGTGCTCAACGTGCATACCGGCATCGCGGTCGGCAAGATCGCAGCGCCCGCGCTGGCGCGCAGCCAGGCTTGCGGCGCGGTGATCCAGGGCCTCGGCTACGCGCTCTACGAGGCGCGCGAGCTTGATCCGAAGACCGGCGACGTTCTGACCGCGGGGATGGAGGATTATCGCATCCCTGGGATCGCCGACACGCCGGAGATCGAGGTCCATTTCGACGAAGCCGGCTTCGACCATGTGCTCGGCAACAGCGTCGGCATCGGCGAGGCGTCGACGGTGCCGACCTCGGCCGCCGTCGCCAACGCGATCCACAACGCGATCGGCGTCCGCCTCACCGAGATTCCGATCCGGCCCGATCGCATCGTCGCCGCGCTGAAAAGGAGGGATGCCGCATGAGTGTCGCGACTGCAGACGTCATATCCGCGCCCGAATTCCGCGCCGCCGGCACCGATCTGTCGGAGCGTCGCCGCAGCGGCCTGTCGTGCGGCTCGATCATCGATCTCGCCGCCAGTCCCGATACGATCGGTGTTGCGTCGAATGCGGACGGCTCGGCCCGCATCGGCGCCCTGACCACGATCGCTGCGATCGCATCCGATCCGCGGCTCGCCGAGGCTTACCCCGGCATCGCCGCCGCCGCGCAGGGCCTCGCCACGCCGCAGATCCGGCACATGGCGACACTCGGCGGCAATCTCGCCCAGCGCTCGCGCTGCTGGTATTTCCGCAATCCGCAGATCGCCTGCCTCAAGAAGGGTGGCGCCGACTGCCCGGCGCGATCCGGCAACCACCTCTATCACGTCGCGTTCGATCTCGGCCCATGCGTCGCGCCGCATCCGTCGACGATGGCGATGGCGCTGCTCGCCTATGATGCGAAGGTCACCACCGATCGGCGCAGCGGCTTGTCGATCTCCGAGCTGCTCGGCGACGGCAGCAACGGCGCGGCCGACAATCTGCTTGCACCGGGCGAACGCATCGAGCGGATCGAGCTCCCCGTTCCGCTGGCCGGCGAGCGCGCGCTGTACAAGCGCGCCATCAGCCGGACGCATGCGGAATGGCCGCTGGTCGAGATCTGCGTGCGGGCGGTGATCTCCGGCGGCGCGTTCCAGCAGGTCCACATCGCCGCCGGCGGCATCGCCCCGGTCCCGCTGCGTCTGACCGCGTCCGCGGCGGCGCTGCAGGGTAAGCAGATTAACGCGGCGACCATCGCGCAAGCCACCGAGCTGGCGATCTCGGGAGCCAGGCCGCTGCCGATGACCGGATACAAGCTCGAGCTGCTGACGGGCCTGGTGCGCGACGTGGTCGAGCGGATCGTGGCGTAGGATCAAGCGCCCATTCGCGGCCTCGAGACAGCGTCGCGTCTGGAATGCATAGATCCAGGAATTCCTACGCCGGTATGCCGGCCTCACACAGCACGGCGACCATGCGGTCGCCCCATTCGGCGGATCTGGTCGGAAAATTCTGCCGCGCGTAGGACGCGCGGAAATCGGGCCGCAGCTTGAGCAGCCGGCCGGCGATGACGCGCGCCTCGTCGAGGCGCCCCGAGCCGACCTCGTTCATGATCAACGCGCTGAGCGTGTGCGCGTCTTCGCCGATGACCAGCGCCTTGGCGGCGGCCGCACGGCCCTGCTCATACTGACCGAGCATGAAATGCGCGAAACTGATTCCGTTCCACATGGACGCCCGCCCGGGATCGATCGGGCTGAGCCGGAGTCTGTGCTCAAAACTTTCGATCGCGCGTGCCGGCTGGACGCACATGAGCGAAATCCAGCCGCGATATCCCCACGCCGCAGCATCATTCGAATTGAGCGAGATCGCCTCTTCGATCATGGTCTCAGCGCGATCGTAGTCGTGGCCGAGATAGGCAAACATGTGAGCCGCGCGCGCCAGCACGAACGGATCGTCGCTGGCTAGCGCGCAGGCGAGCCCGGCGATCCGCAGCGCCTCCGCCAACTCCTCCGCGCCGGGGGGCGTGCCGCGCGTGGTCTGTTTCAGCAGCGACGAATAGGCCAGCATGACCTGAGCGGCTGCATAGTTCGGATCAAGCCCGCAGGCCTTGTTGAACCACTCGCCGAGTTCAGCGTCGCCCCACTTGGAGCGATCTGCATAGGCCGCAATGCCTCTCAGAAAGAGATCGTAGCTATCGAGACGGTCGGTCGGCTTGGTTCGGGTTCGTTCGATTTCGCTCTGCTGGATCTTCGGAGCTATGATGCTGACGACATTCGCGGTGACCTGGTCCTGCAGGTCGAACACATCCCTCAGTTCGCCGTCGAACCTGTCCGCCCAGAGATGCGTACCGCTGCCGGCCTCGATCAGTTGCGCGGTGATCCGAACGCGGCCGCTCGACTTGCGCACTGATCCCTCCAGCACGTATCGCACACCGAGCTCGTGCCCGACCTGCTTGATGTCGACGGACTTCCCCTTGTAGGTGAAGCTTGAATTGCGCGCGATCACAAACAGCGATCTGAAGCGCGACAGCGCGGTAATGATGTCCTCGACGACGCCGTCGGCAAAGTATTCCTGCTCCGGATCGCCGCTCATATTCTGGAACGGCAGCACCGCGATGGAGGCCTTCTCGGCAATCGCGGCTGGGGAAGCCGGTGCAGTGAACGCGTGCTTCGCGATCGCGGCCGCTGCGGAGGCGCCGCCGACGCGAACTCTCCATGTCCGAATAGGCTCGGCAATATTCTTCAGGACCTGCGGCCCCATGTCCTCGAAGGTCGCATCGACCTTGCCGCGAATGTGCCGTTGCACGTCATCGGAAATGCAGACGCCACCCGGCTCGGCAATCCCCTCCAGGCGCGCTGCGATGTTGACGCCGTCGCCAAAGATATCGTTGTCATCAAAGATGATGTCGCCGACGTGGACTCCGATTCGGAATTCGAGCCGCTGCTCCGTTGGCACGGCAGCATTCTGATCGGCCATGCGGCGCTGCACTTCGACGGCACTGCGCACCGCGTCGACGGCGCTGGCGAATTCAACGAGGATTCCGTCGCCGGTCGTCTTGACGACGCGGCCGCGATGTGCCGCCAGCGCTGGATCCAGCAACGCTCGCCTGACCGACTTCAGCTTGGCCAGAGTGCCTTCCTCGTCGATTCCCATCAGCCGGCTGTAGCCGGCGATATCGGCCGCCAGAACCGCTGCCAGACGCCGATCCATGCTATCGGTGGTCAAAGACATGCCCCCGGACGAGGGGTTAATTTTCGTCGCCGATCAAAGCACGGCTGACGGCCTCCGGGCTAGAGCAAACGTCTGCGCTGCTTGCCCAGGCTGGAAATCGGCGGCATTGTCAACGACGACCTTGAGGCTATCGCCCAGCGGGTCTATCGCGCCCGGGTCAGCGCCAGCCAGATGCCGCCGCCGATCATGAAGCCGCCCGAGATGCGCGACATCAGCCGGGTCCGCTCCTTGGAGAAGAATTTGCGGGCGCGGCCGGCAGCCAAGGCGTAGGCGGCGTCGGTCAGCACGGCGGTCGCCATGAAGGTGAGGCCGAGCAGCGCCACCTGCGGAACGTGCGGCTTGTCCATATCCATGAACTGCGGGATGAAGGCGCCGAAGAACACCAGCACCTTCGGGTTCGAGAGCAGCACCAGAAAGCCTTGCAGGAAGAAGCCGCCGCGCGGCGGCGGCGGCGTGTCGTCGGTGCTGACGCCCTCGACCGGCGAGCGGATCAGCTTGAAGCCGAGCCAGACCAGATAGGCGGCGCCGGCAAAGCGCACCCAGTCGAACCAGTAGCCCATCGTCGCCATCAGCGAGGTCAGCCCGACCGCGACGGTGCCGATCACGATCGCAAGTCCGACCTGCGCGCCCAGCACGTTGGTGAGCGCGGCGCGCGTGCCGTAGCGCAGCCCGTTGGCGATCACCATCGTGACGATCGGACCGGGCAGCAGCGCCAGCGCGATGCAGGCGGCGACGAAGGCGAAATAGGCTTGCAGGGACATGGGAGAGCTCGTTTGTTTCTTATCGTCATTATGCACGCAAGAGCCGAACATGGAAGCGGCCCGCCGCCTCTCCCCGTTCTTCGCGGGGTCGAGACGAGCGAAGCTCGCTCTTAGAGGGTTGGGGTGAGGGGCTCTCTCCGCCAGGCGGTGCGGGCCGTTAGACCTGTACCCCCCTCACCCGGATCGCATCTGGCGATGCGATCCGACCTCTCCCCGCAAGCGGGGCGAGGTGAAGAGAGATCACGCTCAACGGCCCTCCATGGCCGCGATCATCCATGACCTGATCTCTTGCCCCTCCAGAAATTTCAACGTCGCTAGCTGCACGCGCGCGGCATCGCCGCTCCCCTGCGCCGCGACCGCCATCAGGTCGCAGCGATGCGACACCGCGATGCCGATCGCAGTGCGCTTCCCGTTGGGCATCTCGAGATCATAGACCCTGATCCGCCCCGGCATATCGGCGACAGCAACGACATCGCCCGCCTTCAGCGGCACAAAGCGCGGGCTGATCATGTCGACATCGGCGACGCGATCGACCTCGTCGTCATCGGCGACGCCGCCGTCGCAATTGCAGAAGCCGAGCTTTGGCCTGAGATAAACCTCGACGTCGTCACCGCACTCCGCCGCGCCGCAACGGAAAGCCCGGCCGGCAGGCCAGCCGTCGCGCGGAAACGGCCAGCCGATCTCGCGCCACGCGGCCGCGCGCGGCGGCGCCATCTCGTAGCCGGCGACGGCGGAGAGCCCGCCGAGCACGAGGATCATCGCCGCGATGACCCGCCATGAGTGCATCATCGCGTGCTCACGGCAGACCGGCGACGGCGCGCGCCGCGCCGGTCAGTTCGAGGATGTGCAGGCCGGTGTTGGCGCGGTCGACCGCATAGATGTAGCCGCGCTCGTCGGTCTCGACATTGTTGGTCTGGATCGCGGCCTTGCAGCGGTCCTTGCCGTCGATGGTGACGCAGCGCTTGTCGGTCGCCGCCGTGATGGAGGGAATGAAGTACCCCACTTCCTTCGGGTGATAGGGATCGCGGATGTCGAGCGCGCGGACGCCGGCGTTGAAGAAGGCGATGAAGGCCAGCTTCTTGTAGTAGACCGGCGCCATGCTCTCGTTCGACGAATGCGAGCCGAACCGGCCGCCGCGCGCGCAGAACGCGCCGGAGGCCTCGGGTACCGTGTAGCTCGAGATCAGCATCGGCCGCGCCTCGGTGGTGACGTCGGCGAACCACACCATCTGCCGGGCCTCGCCACATTCGTTCTGGATCGCCTCGTCGACGATCATCACGATGTCGCGGCTCTTGCCATCCTTGTCGTGGGCGAATTCGGCGATCGGCATGCCGGGCATCGGAAACACCGTATGCGCGCCGTTCATGGCGGACAGCGGCATCCGCGCGATCTCCGGGTATTTCAGATTGTCCGGCGTCGGCTCCTTCGGTCCGTTCAACAGCTTGTCGCGGTCGACGATCTGCAGGAAGCCGCCCTTGTTGGTGCCGTAGCCGAAATAGACGCGATTGCCCGTTGGCCCGGTCGAGATCGGCCCGTGCAGTTCGGTCGGCACCGCGCCGGTCGCGCCCGGCTCCTGCCCGGGCAGGCCGAAGTCCCTGATCTTCTTTGGCTGCGCGGGATCGGAGAGATCATAGACCTGCGTCATGCGCCGCGTGCGCCAGTCCGGCGCGCCCGACACCAGGAAGGCGATGCCGGTGCTGCATTCCCAAAAACTCTTGTGCGTGTCCTTCAAGCCGCCGATCCGGGTGACGAGCGCCGGATTGGCGGGATCGGCGACGTTCCAGATCTCGTGCGCCTCGCTGCCGAAGGTGCGCAGCATGTAGACTGCGTTGCGATCGCCCTTCGGCAAATCCTTGCCGTCGCAGATCCGCACCATCTGCGCGCCGCCCGATTCATACTTGCCTTCCTGTCCGGGAATGTGCCGCAGATATTTCGGATGCGCGGGATCGGTGACGTCGACGATCGAGGTGCCGTTCGGCTCGGCCTTGCCGGTCACCGGGTTGACGGGATCGGGAATGTCGTCGGTGCCGCCGTGATGACCGATATAGGCGATCCATCTGTCGCCCTGATGATGGATGGTCGGCTGATAGGCGCTGCGCGCCTGCAAATCGTTGGTTCCAACCAGCCTCATGTTGGAGGCCTCGGGCGGATCGCCGATCTTCTGCTGGGCGCTCGCACCATTCGCGAGCAGGACAAGAACCAACGTGCAGCAAACTGCCGTAACGCGACCGCCCATGCGCACCACCCAATGTTCCACACCAATCTGCGTTGGCTGCCGGCGAAGCTAGCACGGTGCTGCCGATGCCAAAACACACGCTCTTGACATGCAACCATTCGGTTGCCTATTATCCGACCCATGGATGAAGTCTTCAAAGCCCTCGCGGATGCCTCACGGCGAACGCTGCTTGACCGGCTTCACGATCAGAACGGGCAGACGCTCGGTGAGCTCTGCGACGGCCTCGACATGACGCGTCAGGCCGTCACCAAGCACCTTGTGATTCTCGAGGAGGCCAACCTCGTCACCACGATCAAGCATGGCCGCGAGAAGCTGCACTATCTCAACCCGGTTCCGATCCATCAGATCGGCGAGCGGTGGATCAGGAAGTTCGAGCGCGGGAAACTCGCCGCGCTGAGCGAGTTGAAAAGACAATTGGAGAAGCGTGATGAGTAAACCGGACTACGTCTACGTCACCTATATTGAGACCACCGCCGACAAACTGTGGCATGCGCTGACATCGAGCGACTTCACCGAACGCTTCTGGTTCGGCTATCGCATCAGTTCCGACTGGAAGGTCGGCTCGCTTTATTGTCTTACCAAGGACGGGCGACGCAGCGTGCAGGGCGAGGTGCTGATCGCAGATCCCTCGAACAAGCTCGCCTACAGCTGGGACGTCGTGAAGGAAGGCGTCGAGCGCGAGCAGGTCTCGCGCGTGACCTTCGACATCGAACCGCACGGCACGGTCGTCAAGCTGACCGTGACGCACGACAATCTCGGCCCGAAGACGCTGCGCGACATCTCCGGCGGCTGGCCGATGGTGATCGCAAGCCTGAAGAGTTTCCTGGAGACCGGGCGCGAACTGCCGGCCGACCTGCTCACCAGCGGCGCCAGGGAGGCCTACCATGCCTAAGCCCGAATTCGCCTACGTCACCTACATCGAGACCACGCCGGACAAACTGTGGGACGCGCTGACCAAGAGCGCGTTCACGCGGCAATACTGGTTCGACACCGAGCTACAATCGGACTGGAAGGTCGGCTCGCCGCTCGCGCTGGTGATGGGCGGCAAGACCACCGACACCGGTGAGATCCTCGAGGCCGACCGGCCGCGGCGTCTCGCCTACACCTTCAAGCACGTGCTCGACGAGGACATGCGCAAGGAGCCGGCAACCAAGGTGGTCTTCACGCTGGAGGCCCATGGCAAGATCGTGAAGCTGACCGTGACCCATGAGGGCTTCGGTGCGGGCAGCAAGCTGCTCGACGGCATTTCCAAGGGCTGGCCGGCGATCCTGTCGGGGCTCAAGAGCCTGCTCGAGACCGGCAAGGCGGTCACGATCCCGCCGGCCGCGCTCGGGATCGACGGCTTCGAATGACAATGAAAATCTATCGACGGGTGCGTACAGACATGAACATCGAGAAATTCAAACCGGCAATCGTCTACGCGATCTACATCGCCGCCACGCCCGAGAAGGTGTGGCAGGCTTTGACGACTGCCGAATTCAGCCGGCAGTATTTCTCCGGCAACGCGATCGAGGTCGACCTGCGGATCGGCGGCGCCTACGTCGTGCGGACGCCCGACGGCGCGCTGCACATCTCCGGCGAGGTGATCGAGTGCGATCCCCTGAAGCGGCTGACCGTCACCTTCAACGTCAACTGGCCGCAGCTGGTCGAAAAGCTCGGGCCGACGCTCGTCACCTGGGAGATCGAACCGGCAGGCGACGGCGTGAAGCTGACGCTCCTGCAATCGCATGACCGTCCGATCAGCGACGACATTCTCGCAGGCGGCCGCACCGGCTGGCCGGCGATCCTCTCCAGCCTGAAGAGCCTCGTGGAGACCGGCAAGGCAATGGTGATCCCGATGCAGCCGCCAGCGCGCATGATGGCCGCGCTGAAGGAATTGGGAATCCCGATGCCGACGTAAGGTTGGCGATACAGTCGCTCCATACTCCGCTGTCGTCCCTGCGAAAGCAGGGACCCATAACCACCGCTCTGCGTGTGAAGTTCGCTGGGGCCACGGCGTCGCACAACAACATATAGCTGTGGTTATGGGTTCCGGGTCGCGCTTCGCTTGCCCGGGACGACGGTGAGGAGGTATTACGCCCAGCCCTCGTAGCTCACGCCACGAGCAAGAGCGCAACAATCAGGTTGGCCGCAAACAGCGTCGCGTCGATGGCGAAGATCCTGAGCATCGGGCCCTTCAGCACCGGCCAGTAAGCGACCCCGACGCGCCCGCCGCGCATCAGCACAGGCAAATTATAGGCGAACTGGCTGAAGTGACACGCGGCGAAAAACAGGAACAATGCGAGCTGCGCCTCAACGCCGTGAAAGAACGGCGGCCTTGCGGCCAGGAAGTACATCGAGAGCAGCCCGATCGGCAGATTGATGCCGCCGAGAAACGCGACGCTGGCCGACAAGGTCGGCGCAATCGGGTTGCCACGCTCCTCGCGTGGGACCAGGATCTTCAGCGTGTTGCGTTGGGCGATGCTGAACTGGACGAATGCGGCGCCAAACCAGAGCGCGTTGAGCAGCAGGACGACATCCGAAAATCGCATGGGCTATTTTCCGTAGAACGCTTCGCTGCGCACCACACGGCCGGCGCCATCGAAGTCCATGAACTCGCTGGCGCGCGTATCGCCGAGTTGCCACCACACCGTCAGGCGCGCGATGGTCTCGTCCCAGCTCCAGTTCAGGATCTTGAGGTCCGCGCTTGCGATGCTGCCATAGGCCTTACGCCAGTAGGCGCGGATATTCTCGGCCCCCGTGACCACCGGGGCATCCGTCAACTTGAGCGCCAACGGGCTGCGCATCTCGGCATCGTCGGCGAAGTGCGCGACGACGGCGTCGATATCGACGTTGCACCAGTTCGCGCACCACGCCTCGACAAAGCGTCCGGCAGCCGCCCGGTCCATGATCTGTTCGCCCATGCGACTGCCCTCCCCTGCGTGACTGCAGGGCAGACTGGCACGGTGGAATCTTCACGTCAACTATGTTGACTTGAGAGACTAGTTGTTGTCGGCGATCGCTCCCATCACCGCCATCCATGCGGCGGTGCCGGGCGCGCCGACGCGATCGAACGCCTCGCGGAGCACCTCGCGCTCGTGGTCGGACGCGCGCTGCTCGATGCGTTGCCCTGCTGCGGTCAGGTGCAGCAATTTGGAACGATGCTGCTCGGGCGACCGCTTCGCCGCCACGAGCTTACGCTCCAGCAACAGGCCAAGTGGCCGGTTCAGGGCCTGCTTGGAAATGCCGAGCACCTCGATCAGCGAGCCGATCGAGATGTCGGGCCGCCGCGCAATGACGTAGAGAATGCGATGGTGCGGCCGCGACAGGCCAACCGTGGCAAGATACTGGTCGGCCGCCAGCGTCATCCCGCGCCAGCCGTAATACATCAGCTCCAGCGCCGCATCCAGTTCGTGGAGCTTCCTGAGCGAGGCGCGATGCAGGCCGGGCGCCTGCGAGGCAGTCTTTTGCATGTGCGTATCGTGACGAACTTGCCGGAGAGAATCTAGCCCAGCGCTCTCAGCTCCCGGCGCAGCACCTTGCCCGTCGCCGTCATCGGCAAGCTGTCGGCGAACTGCACGAAGCGCGGATACTCGTGGGCGGCGAGCTGGACCTTGACGAACTCCTGGATCTCGCGCGCCAGGGCATCGCCCGGCGCGTAGCCCGGCCGCAGCACGATCCAGGCCTTGATCGATTCGGTGCGGATCGGGTCGGGGATGCCGACCACCGCCGACATCGCGACCGCCGGATGCTTCATCAGCGTGTGCTCGATCTCGGACGGGCCGACCCGATAGCCGGCCGTGGTGATGACGTCATCCTCGCGGCTGACGTACCAGAAATAGCCGTCCTCATCCTGCACGCCGAGATCGCCGGTCAGCAGGAACTCGCCGGCATATTTCTTCGCGGTCGCTTCCGGATTGCGCCAGTACTCGATCATGGTGCAGGGGCACGGCTGGCGCACGCCGATGATGCCGCGCTGGCCCCGCGGCAGTTCCGCGCCCTTGTCGTTGACGATGCGGACGTCGAAGCCCGGCGTGGCGCGGCCCATCGAGCCCGGACGGATCGGAAACAGATTGGAATTGCTGCCGATCACGAGATTGCATTCGGTCTGCCCGAACACCTCATGGGCGTCGATGCCGAAGGTGTCGCGCACCCAATCCAGCAATTGGCCGCCGAGCGACTCGCCGCCGGTGAAGATGCTGCGCAGCCTGACGCCGGAATTCTTTACATTGGCCTGCCGCATCAGCTTCAGCGCGGTCGGCGGCAGGAACACGTTGCGGATGCCGAGCTCGGCCATCATCCGCATCGCCGCCTGCGGCTCGAACTTGCGGGCGCGGTGTCCAACCATCGGGATGCCGTGGTACCAGAATGCGAACAGGCCGTTGATCAGGCCGCCGATCCAGGCCCAGTCGGCCGGCGTCCACATCAGGTCGCCGGGCCTCGGCAGGAAGTTGTGGCACATCTCGACATTGGGCAGATGGCCGAGCACGACGCGATGCGCATGTAGCGCGCCCTTCGGGTTACCCGTGGTGCCCGACGTGTAGATGATCAGCGCGGGATCGTCGGCCGAGGTGTCGACGGTCGCGAACTCGGGCGATGCCGACTTGACCGCGCTCCAGAACGGTTTCGTCCCCGCCGGCGTCTTATCGCCGACGATATAGACGCTCTTCAACTCGGGCAGACGATCGCGGACTTTCGCGATCTTCTCCCAGCCTGCTTCATCGGTGATCACGGCCTTGGCAGCAGAATTCGACAGGCGGAATTCGAGCGCATCCTCGCCGAACAGCGCGAACAGCGGGATCGAGATCATCGCTGCGCGAAACGCCGCGAGATGCGCGACCGGCAGTTCGAGCGATTGCGACAGGAACACCGCGACGCGGTCGCCGCGCACCAGCCCGTCGTTGGTCAGCACATTGGCGAAACGGCGCGAGGCGTCCGCGACCTCGTCGAACGAGGTGCGCGTGGTGCCGCCATCCTCGTCGACATAGACCAGCGCGAGCCGCCCGGTGCCGTCGGCATGGCGGTCGCAACACGCGGTCGCCATGTTGAAGCGCGCGGGAACGTCCCAGCGGAAGTTGCGATAGAGTTCGTCGTAAGTAGCGGCTTCCTTGAGCATGGTGTGTTTTGCTTCCGTCCCTCGTCATGGCCGGGCTTTCCCCTGCCATCCGCATTTGCTGCGGCAGATTGTAGAGACGTCGATGCCCGGGACAAGCCCGGGCTGACGAAGAATGTGATGCCCGGATAAAGAACCCCGGATGGAGCGGTCGCGCGAACGCGCGCCCGATGACAGGCTCCGCGCAATCCGGGGTTCTCATCGAGTGGACAGACTCCCCCGGATTTCGCTTCACTGCATCCGGGCTACGAACATCCTTGAGGAGAAAGCCGTCAGGCTGACGCCCGCTCCGTTGCGACCTCGGCCTTGAGGCTATCGAGGTCGCGATAGATCGACGCGACCGCGAGCACGCGCCCGCCGCGCTTGTAGCGCAGCACGCAATCCCTGCCGGCAATGCTGCCGTCCACCGCGATCTCGTCCCACTGCTCGGCATGGCCGACATAGTTGATCGGCACGTCGTAATGCTGGCTCCAGAAGAACGGCACCGCGTCGAACACCTCGCGCTGCCCAAGCATATTCCGCGCGGCGGTCTGGCCCTGGCGCTCCGCCACCACCCAATGCTCGACCCGGATCGTCTCGCCGCTGTGCGGATCGGGCCAGCGCGCGATATCGCCGGCCGCGTAGATGCCGGGAACGCTGGTCTCGAGATAGGCGTCGACTGTCACGCCGCGGTCGATGGCGAGCCCGGCCGCTTCCGCCAGCGCCAGCCGCGGCTTCACGCCGACACCGACCACGACGAGATCGGCATCGAGCACAGGCCCGCTCTTCAGGCGGGCTCGCTTGCCCTCGATCGCGGTCACCGTGTCGCCGAGGTGGAATACGACACCATGCTCTTCGTGCAGCGCACGGACGAAATCGCCCATCTCCGGCCCGAGTACGCGCTCCATCGGCCGCTGTTCCAGCCCGACCACGTGAACCTCGATCTGGCGCGCGCGGAGCGAGGCCGCCACCTCGAGACCGATGAAGCTTGCACCGATCACCACCGCGCGGCGCGCTCCGCTGGCCGCGGCGATGATGGCCCGGCAATCGTCGACGGTGCGTAGCACATGAACGTGGGGCTGGTCCGCGCCCGGGATCGGCAGCCGCACCGGCTCCGCGCCGGTCGCCAGCAGCAGCCGGTCATAGGCGAGCGTTTCGCCGCCGGCGAGCACGACATTGCGGCGGCCGGTATCGATCGACTTGACCTCGGTCCTGAGTTTCAGATCGATCGCCGCGTCACGATAAAAATCGTCCGGCTTCAGCGGCAGCCAGTCTTCCGGCGCGCTGCCGGCGAGGAAGTCCTTTGACAGGTTCGGACGATCCACCGGCGGCGCGGCCTCGCCGCTCAGCATGACGATGCTGCCGCGATAGTCCTGCCGTCGCAGCATCTCGGCGGCGGCAAACCCCGCCCCGCCGCCGCCGACAATCACGATGCTGCCGGGCGCATCGACCGGGCCCTTGACGCGGAGTTTCGGCTGCGCGCGCTTCTCGCGCACGATGATGCGATCGCCCTCCCGCTCGACCTTCCAGACAGCGAGCGCGTTGAAGGCGGGCGCGGCGGTCGCTTCACCGGTGCGAATATCGAAGCAGGCGTGATGCCAGGGGCAATGGACGGTCTCGCCCTCAAGGAGGCCTTCGGCGAGCGGGCCGTGGTAATGGCTGCAATGCGCGTCGATGGCGAAGATATCCGCCCCCGAGCGCACCAGCAGCACGTCCTCGTCGCCGACATGGCCGAGCAACATCGCGCCCGTGAAGTCGGAGAGGGCAACGCCTTGTGTCAGATCCGGACCGGAAGGAGCTTGCTGATCGGCCATATCATTCCTCCATCGCCCTGTGACGCTCTAAACCGCGATGCCGAGGAATTCCTGGCGGGTTAGCGCATTGTCGCGAAAGCAACCCAGCATGCGGCTGGTCACGAGATCGGTACCCGGCTTGTGCACGCCGCGGGTCGTCATGCAGTGATGCGACGCCTTGATGATGACGCCCACGCCCTGAGGCTTCAAGACGTCGTTGATGGTGTTGGCGATCTGCGCCGTCATCTTCTCCTGAATCTGCAAACGCCTGGCATAGATGTCGACCACCCGGGCGAGCTTGCTGATGCCGACCACGCGGCCGTTCGGGATGTAGGCAACCCAGGCCTGACCGATGATCGGCGCCATATGATGCTCGCAATGGCTCTCGAAGCGGATGCCCCGCAGGGCAATCATTTCGTCGTAGCCTTCGATCTCCTCGAAAGTCTTTTCCAGGATCTCCGCGGGACGTTGGTCGTAACCCGCAAAGAATTCCTCGAACGAACGCGTCACACGCGCCGGAGTTTCAAGCAAACCATCCCGCTCGGGATCGTCGCCGGTCCAGCGGATGATGGTGCGGACTGCTGCCTCGACTTCGGCCCGGGTCGGCTTGTCGGATTCGGTTTGAGCAGCTCTTGCACGATCCAGCGCATGCACAATCGGGTTCATCGGGGCCTTTCCTTTGCGGAGTCATCGCGAGGTCATGCCCGTCAGATGCTCCGTCAGCAGAAAGGTTCCCGCAATTCGGTCCGCGGCACTTTGCGCCGCAAGCCAGCCGGGACGAACGGCTAGCCCGTCAGCGCCGCCTTCACCAGGCCGCTGGCCTTGCCGAAATCCATCTGGCCGGCGTATTTCGCCTTCAACGCGCCGATCACCTTGCCCATGTCCTTGATGCCGGCGGCACCCGTCTCGGCGATGATCGCCGAGATCGCGGCCTTCACGTCGTCATCGGACATCTGCTTCGGCAGGTACGCCGAGATCACGGCGATCTCCTCGCGCTCCTGGGCCGCGAGCTCGGCGCGGCCGCCCTTGTCATAGAGCTCGACCGACTCCTGGCGCTGCTTGATCATCTTCTGCAGCAGGCCGAGCAGGTCGGCATCGGAGAGGGGCGGCTTGCCCTGCCCGCGCGCGTCGATGTCGGCGTTCTTGATGGTCGAATTAACCATGCGCAGCGTGGACAGCTTGCGCTCGTCCTTCGCCTTCATCGCTTCCTTGACCGCAGTATTGATGTCGTCGCGCAGCATTTCGTTGTCCTTGAGCCAACAATCCCCTCATCTAGGCAGTTTGCACCGGCAGAACAACCTAGTTCCTCAGCCATTCGACCAGCGCATCGGCGCAGGCCTGCGGCAGTTCCAGCTGCGGCAGGTGACCGCAATTGGCGAGCACCACAAGTTTTGCGCCGGGAATGCCGTTGGCCATCTCGTCCGACAGCGAATTCGGCACGGTGTTGTCGGTATCCGACGTCAGCACCAAGGTCGGGCACTTGATCCAGGCCATGCTCGGCCGCGAATCCGGCCGGCTGAGCACCGCGTTCTGCTGGCGGATGAAAGCCTCGGCGCCGACGTCCTCGCTCATGTCGTCGACGATCCGGCGCAGGCTTGCATCGCCCTGCCGCGACGGATGCACGAAGCCCGGAAACAGCTCATCGACCACGCTGCGATATTGGCCGCTTCTGGCACGCTCGATCATGCCGCGGCGACGCGCGGTCGCTTCCGGCGTATCGGCCCGCGCCTGGGTGCTCATCAGCGCCAGCTTCGCAACCCGGTCCGGCGCCTGCCGCATGATCTCGAAGGCGATGTAGCCGCCCATCGAGTGCCCGGCGAGCGCAAAGCGCGGCGGCGCCTCGGCCAGGATCCGGCGGGCGATGGCCCCCATATTGTCGTCCCTGATATGGTTGGCGACCGTCACCGGCCCGCATCGCCACAGCGCCGGAATGACGGGGGCGAAAATCCGCGGCGAGCAGATGAGGCCCGGGACGAGCAGGATCGGCATCGTATTATCCATGCGGGAGCTCCGGACGGGTCATTTTCGGCAAGCAAACGGCCGCTTCAGGGAACTTTAGATTAAAAGGCCGTTCGGGCCTGTCAAATCGGCCGGTATTGCCGTGTGAATCCGTGCCCTTTCGCTTTGACGCCGCAGGGTGCGGCGTCTATTTAAAGGGCTCATGACAACATCCGAAAACGCTCCCGCCTGGCCGGACCATAAACCGACCGCGCTCCTTGTGCTCGCCGATGGTACCGTGCTGGAAGGCTTCGGTCTCGGCGCGGAAGGCCACGCCGTCGGCGAGGTCTGCTTCAACACCGCGATGACCGGCTATGAGGAGATCCTCACCGATCCGTCCTATGCCGGCCAGATCATCACCTTCACCTTCCCGCATATCGGCAATGTCGGTACCAACGAGGAAGACATCGAGACGGTGAACATGGCGGCGACGCCCGGCGCGCGCGGCGTGATCCTGCGCTCGGCGATATCAGATCCCTCGAATTACCGCGCCACCCGCCATCTCGACCTGTGGTTGAAGGCGCGCGGCATCATCGGCCTCTCCGGCATCGACACCCGCGCGCTGACCGCGCTGATCCGCTCCAAGGGCATGCCCAATGCGGTGATCGTGCACGCCAGAAACGGCGAGTTCGACCTGCACGGCCTGAAGGAAGAAGCCCGCGAATGGCCCGGCCTCGAGGGCATGGACCTGGTGCCGATGGTCACCTCCGGCCAGCGCTTCACCTGGGACGAGACGCCCTGGGTGTGGGGCAACGGTTTCGGCCAGCAAACCGCGCCGGAATTCAACGTGGTCGCGATCGATTACGGCATCAAGCGCAACATCCTGCGCCTGCTCGCCGGCGTCGGCGCCAAGGTGACCGTGGTGCCGGCGACGACCGCCGCCGAAGACATCCTGGCGATGAAGCCGGACGGCGTGTTCCTGTCGAACGGCCCCGGCGATCCCGCCGCCACCGGCAAATATGCCGTGCCCGTGATCCAGAAGGTGATCGCGTCGGGGACGCCGACCTTCGGCATCTGCCTCGGCCATCAGATGCTTGGCCTTGCCGTCGGGGCCAAGACCATGAAGATGCATCAGGGCCATCACGGCGCCAACCATCCGGTCAAGGACGAGACCACCGGCAAGGTCGAGATCACCTCGATGAACCACGGCTTTGCCGTGGACCAGGCGACGCTGCCGAAAGGCGCGACCCAGACCCATATCTCGCTGTTCGACGGCTCCAATTGCGGCATCGCGCTCGAGGGCAAGCCGGTGTTCTCGGTGCAGTATCACCCGGAAGCCTCGCCCGGCCCGCGCGACTCGCACTATCTGTTCCAGCGCTTCGCCGATCTGATGCGGAAGAACAAGCGCGCGGCTTAGAGCCCGATCGTCATTGCCGGGCTTGACCCGGCAATCCATCCCTTGAAGAAGATGGATGCCCGGATCAAATCCGGGCATGACGGCTATTGCGCGCGGCTGGCACCGACAGCAGCAATGCGTCTTCGCATCACATCACGGGAAATCTCGACATGACCGCCCCCGCCACCCCGAAGCCCGTCTACGGCGTCTCCTCGATGGCGGTGATGGCATCGATGTCCGGGCTCGACTTCGTGCGCGGCATCTTCGCCCGGACCCTGCCGGAGCCGCCGATCATGGAGAATGTCGAGCCGTTCGACTGCTCCGCCGAGACCGGCCATGTGGTGATCCACAGCGTCCCGGGCCTGCGCCACTACAACCCGATCGGCTCGGTGCATGGCGGCTACGCCGCGATCCTCTTGGATTCCGCGATGGGGCTTGCGGTGCAGACCACGCTGCCGCAAGGCTTTGGCTACACCACGCTGGAGTTCAAGATCTCCTTCGTCCGCGGCATGAGCCAGGACACCGGCAAAATCCGCACCGAGGGCCATGTGCTCAACGCCGGCCGCCGGGTTGCGACGGCGGAAGCGCGGATTACCGACGACAATGGCAAGCTGCTCGCCCATGCCACCACGACCTGCCTGGTGTTCGAGTTGCCCAAGACGACCTGAAGGCAATCGCGTCTTGGCGCCAGATCTTGGCGCATTGGAGCCATGACGAAGCGCGCTGGATCGCGGCCTGCGCTCTGTGATTGAGTTTCCCTGTCCGAGATCAGGCAAACATGATCCGGCCCGGAAAGGAAACGCCGATGATTTCAGCCCATTCAGACATGACCATCCGCGACATCCGCGTGACGATGCTGCGGCTGCCCTGGGCCGACGATCCCTGGCTGAAAGGCGCAGCGCTCGGCGCGACGCGCGACATTCTGATCTGTGACGTCGAAACGTCCGGCGGCGTTACCGGCATGGGCTATCTGTTCGTGTTCAAGCCGGCGATGAAGTCGATCGCGGCCTGTCTCGAGGAATGCATCATTCCGCGCGTCATCGG
Organism: Bradyrhizobium sp. USDA 4502; assembly: GCF_054063355.1. Lineage (NCBI taxonomy): Bacteria > Pseudomonadati > Pseudomonadota > Alphaproteobacteria > Hyphomicrobiales > Nitrobacteraceae > Bradyrhizobium > Bradyrhizobium sp. USDA 4502. Next base: position 8,977,026 of record NZ_JBSSGF010000001.1, on the reverse strand, counting down.
CAAGGACGCCACCGCGATCGAGGCGATCTGGCGCGATCTGTGGACGGCGACGATGACCTATGGCCGCGGCGGCATCGCCACGATGGCCATGTCGGCGCTCGACATCGCGCTGTGGGACGCGGTCGGGAAACGGGCCGGCCTGCCGCTGCACCGGCTGTGGGGGCACTATCGCTCGGAAATCCCGATCTATGGTTCCGGCTGCTTCCGGGGCGCCGGCGGCGACGGGATGATCGAGAAGGCGCTGCATTTCGTGAAGCAGGGCTACAAGGCGATCAAGATGCAGGTCGCGCACGTCCACACGCCGGCGCAGGACCTCGACAATGTGCGCCGCATGCGCGAGGCGCTCGGGCCCGACATCGACATCATGATCGACGTCAACATGGGCTGGAGCGCCGATGTCGCGATCGAGATGGGACGCAAGTTCGAGAAGTACGATATCTACTGGCTTGAGGAGCCGGTGCCGGCCGATGATTTCGCCGGCTATCAGCGGATCGCGGCGGCGCTGGACATGCGCGTCGTCGGCGGCGAGACGCATTTCACGCGCTACGATCTGCGGCCGTTCTTTCTCAATCCCTGCCTGCCGATCCTGCAACCCGACCCGATGCGCGGCGGCATGACCGACCTGCGCAAGATCGCGGCGCTTGCGGACACGTTCGGCATCACCATCGCGCCGCATCTGTTTCCCGAACTCAATGTGCACCTCTTGGCTTCGATTCCGAACGGGATCTGGTGCGAGAACATGGCGCTGATCGACGATCTCTGGGTCGACCCGCCCGAAATCGCCAACGGCATGATCACCGCGCCGGAGCGGCCCGGGCACGGGCTCAGGTTCAGGGAAGACGTGTTGAAGTTCAAAATCTAGCTGGAACGGTTTGCGGACCGACGGTTTGATGGTCTGGAGACCACCTCGCAGCGCTGGAGAGCCACCATGTCGGTCGTCCGTACCGATATCGAACCCCAGACCATCGTCTTCCGGGACGACGGCCTCGTGCCGAACAATCCGATGCCGTTCCTGGTCTACAAGGCCGCCGTCGACGTCAGCAAGAATCCTGAGGCCACCATCGAGCAGCTGTTCGGCGAGAACGGCTGGGGCGCGATGTGGCGCAACGGCGTCTACGACTTCGCGCATTACCACGCCACCGTGCACGAGGTGCTGGGCGTCGCGCGCGGCCGCGCGCGCGTGCAGTTTGGCGGCGAGCGCGGGCAAGCACTCGAGATCGCGGCCGGCGACGTCGCGATCCTGCCCGCCGGCACCGGGCATCAATGCCTGTCGGCGAGCGACGATTTCTGCGTGGTCGGCGCCTATCCGCCGGGCCCCCCGATGGATCTGCAGCGGCCGACGCCGGAGAACCACGCCAGGGCGCTGAAGACGATCCCACAGGTTGCGATCCCCGCGACCGATCCGGTGATGGGCAAGGACGGGCCGCTGGTGCGGCTGTGGAAGCGCTAGGATTCAAGATTATCGAACGGACTGTGCTTCGTTCTCCCCCTTGGGGAAGGTGACGGGATACAGGCAACCTAAATTGATTATCCGTAGCCCAATCGTTATGCGTGGGGCTCTTTTTGCGCGCTCAACGGATTCCCGAAACTATGCGGGCAGAGAATGCCCGTGATCACGGAAGGCCGCTGACGATTCGGCCTGTCGCCATATTGAGCGCTACTCGCTCCCGCTTCCTGCTCGTGCTAGAGTGCCACGCGTGGAGGTAGTGCAGCCCTTTTCAACGTTAAGCCTGCCGGCATCACTTTTCAAAGAACCTTGATTTAAGTCAGCATCGCTGCGGCGATTTATACCGCCAATGACACCTTAAGGCGCGCGATTCATCTGCGGGAGTGACAGAGCTTCCGCGTCCGCTGCTGCTCTTTTTGCGGAGGTCATACACATCACCTGACGGCATCAGATGCTCCGCGCCTCCCACAAGCAACCGCAACACATATCAGAAGAGGAAATTCGACATGTTTCGAGGAATTCTGACGCTGACATTGTCGCTCTGCATTGGCGCGGCTACCGCGCCTGCAGCGCTGGCCCAGACGGCGCCGGCAATCAACGAGCAGGAGGCACACGCGATCGCGGTGGACGCCTATATTTACTTCTACCCGCTCCTGACGATGGACATCACGCGAAAGCAGTTCACCAACGTCGAGCCCGGCAAGGACAACTTCAAGGGCCCGATGAATACCTTCGTCAACGTGCCCGAATACCCACCGGCGAATTTCAAGGGCGTGGTGCGGTCCAATTTCGATACGCTCTATTCCGTTTCATGGCTGGACATGACCAAGGAGCCGGTTGTCGTCTCCGTTCCCGATACCGATGGACGCTTCTATTTGCTCCCGATGCTGGACATGTGGTCGGATGTGTTCGCCTCGCCCGGCTGGCGCACCACGGGCACCAAAGCGGGGACCTTTCTGGTGACGGCTCCGGGATGGCGGCCTGATCTGCGCGACAGGTTTGCGGAGGAGTTCAAGCTTCCGAAGGATACCCAGCGCATCGACGCGCCGACGCCTTACGTCTGGGTCATTGGCCGCACCAAGACGGACGGCCCGCCGGACTACGATGCGGTCCACAAGATCCAGGCCGGCTACAAGGTCACGCCTCTTTCCGAGTTCGGCAAGACTCAGAAGCCGACCGAGGTCAGGATCGATCCCAGCGTCGACATGAAGACGGCGCCCAAGGTGCAGGTCGATACCATGTCGGCCGGCGTCTACTTCGCGCAGGCCGCCGAGCTGCTCAAGCTTCACCCGCCGCACATCACCGATGAACCAATCATCGCGCAGATGAAGAGGATCGGCATCGAGCCCGGCAAGAGCTTCGAAATCAGCAAGGTGGACCCGGTGCTGCAACGGGCGCTGGAGACGGCGCCGCAGGACGGGCAGAAGCTGATGGCATGGAAGGTGCCGACGCTGGCGCGCGTTGCGAACGGCTGGTCGATGAACACCGACACGATGGGCGTTTACGGCAACTACTATTTGAAGCGTGCGATCGTCGCGCAGGTCGGGCTTGGCGCCAACCTGCCGGAGGACGCCATTTATCCGCTCAATCTCGCCGACAATACCGGCAAACCGCTCGACGGCGCCAACAAGTATACGATCACCTTTGAGAAGGGCGCGGCCCCGCCGGTCAATGCCTTCTGGTCGATCACGCTTTACGACCAGGAAGGATTCCAGGTCGGCAACGTGCTGAACCGCTTCGCGGTCTCCAGCTGGATGCCGTTCAAATACAACCCGGACGGCTCGCTCGATCTCTACTTCCAGAACGAAAGTCCGGGCGCGGACAAGCAAGCCAACTGGCTCCCGGCGCCGAAGGGCGCTTTCAACCTGACCATGCGCCTTTACGGTCCGAAATCGGAGGCGCTGACCGGAAAGTGGAATCCTCCGCCGATCGTGCGATTGGAGACAGCGGTGGGTCTGTCAGCTCAGTAGGCTTCAACCGCACTGACCGCAGCCGGGCGGCCAGACCGCAAGCTTCGCGAAGCAGTCCGGAGCAAAGCAGCTCTGGATTTGCTTCCTCGCGGGTGCGGCAACGCAGCTTACGCCGCGTTGCTGCCTTCCTGGCGGCTGGCCTCGAACAGGAACCAGGTGCGGCGCTCGGTTTCGTCGATGAAGGTTTCGAGCAGGCCTGCGGTGCCGGAGTCCTCCTGGTCGTCAGCCAGCTTGTGCGCCTTGCGCATCGCAGCCGCCATGTGCTTGTTGTCTTCCATCAACTCGCGCAGCATTTCGCGCGGCGGCACATAATCGTCGTCATTGTCCTTGATGGTCTGATGCTTGGCGATATCGCCGATCGACTTCAGCGTCGCGCCGCCAAGCTTGCGCACCCGCTCGGCGAGCTGGTCGGTGGTCGCGAAGATCGCCTCCGACTGCTCGTCCAGCAACAAATGGTAATCATGGAAATGCCGGCCGCTGACGTGCCAATGGAAATTCTTGGTTTTCAAATAGAGCGCGAAGGCGTCGGCCAGAAGCGTGTTGAGCGAGGCCGAGATCGTGTGAACCGCAGCCTGCGGCAGGTCGCTCGGCGTGTCGAGATCGGGCGAGATCTTGTCAGTCTTGGCTTTGCTCACGTTGGACCTTCCTGTTAGGAACCCGTATTTCGGCGCATTGAACATTGGCCGCCGGACCGCTAACGCATCATCAGCCCACCCGTTCCTGAGGCCAGGAACCCGTTCTGCCGGATACCAAACGCGATGGATGAATGGATCGATTATTACGATTCCACGCATACGATCTATGCGAGCCGACTGCACCGTGACCTGCATTTCCAGATCATCGCAAACGACATCATCGGCTACATCGCTTCGCCGGATGCCGTGGTGCTCGACTATGCCTGCGGCGAGGCGCTGTCGGCGGCGAAGGTCGCCAATGCCTGCGCCCAGCTCTATCTGGCGGAGCCGGCGCCCGGCGTACGCGGCCGTCTGGTCGCGCGCTTTGCGCCCGACACCCGCATCCGTGTCCGCTCGCTCGATGACCTGAAGCACATGGACGCGGACTCGATCGACCTCGTGGTGATGAACTCGGTGGCGCAATACATGACGCCGCAGGAGCTCGATTCCGCGTTCGACGTGATCCACCGCCTGCTGAAGCCCTCGGGCCGGTTCGTGCTCGGCGATATCCTGCGGCCCGAAGTCGGGATGGCGAGGGACGTCGTGGCCCTGCTGCGCTTTGCGGCGACCCACGGTTTCCTGCGCGATGCGCTGGTCGGGCTGGCTTCGACCGCGCTGTCCGACTACCGCCAGCTGCGCACTAGGATCGGACTGCAGCGCTACCGCGAGGACGAGATGATCGCCAAGCTCGGGGCCGCGGGGTTCAGCGCCCGGCGCGCGCCGCGCAACATCGGGCACAATCCGTGGCGAATGACGTTCGTGGCGCACCACTGATCCAGGGTTGCGCCAGCTATTAACGTTACCCACCAGTAAACGTGGCGGCCGCTGAAATAATCAGCAATGATCCACTCGGCCCGGTGGCGGAAGCTTCGACGCGGCAGTGGTGCAACACTGTTTATCCTGGTTCAAATCCAGGCCGGGCCTCCAGCCTTCGCTGCTGACGCAGCCTCGGCTCGGCAGGCCTTCTCGTAGCGAAGGCTGCCGCGGCGTAGCCCGCAGGGCGAAGCCGGGCCGATAGCCCCCTCCCCATCCCTCGCCCCCAACGGGCATACGCCGAATGCGGATTTTCCCCCAGAATCGCGGTTGATTGCGCGTTTTTGGGGGTTTCGCGGGTGCGGAAACTGGTCTAAAGACCACCCGCGCGCGAGGGATCGCGCTTCCAGCGCTACAACATGTAGCGCATGGCTCGAGGGACGCGCGGGAAGCGCGCCCTTTTTTTGTGCCTAAATTCCAGTCCGCGAGAGCCGATGCCCAAAAGAACCGACATCTCCACCATCCTGATCATCGGCGCCGGTCCCATCGTGATCGGCCAAGCCTGCGAGTTCGACTATTCCGGCACGCAGGCCTGCAAGACGCTCAAGGAAGAGGGCTATCGGATCGTCCTGGTCAATTCCAACCCGGCGACGATCATGACCGACCCGGAGCTGGCGGATGCGACCTATATCGAGCCGATCACGCCCGAAATCGTCGCCAAGATCATCGAGAAGGAACGCCACGTCGTGCCCGGCGGCTTCGCGCTGCTGCCGACCATGGGCGGCCAGACCGCGCTGAACTGCGCGCTGTCGCTGCGCAAGCAGGGTACGCTGGAGAAGTTCGACGTCGAGATGATCGGCGCCACCGCCGACGCCATCGACAAGGCCGAAGACCGCCAGCTGTTCCGCGACGCCATGGAGAAGATCGGGCTGCAGACGCCGAGGTCGCGGCTCGCCAATGCGTCGGCGCTGAAGAAGTCCGACCGCGACAAGTACCTCGCCGATCAGGCCAAGCTGTCCGGCCCCGAGCTCGAAGCCTTCGAACGGCAGTGGGAAGGCGGCGAGAACGAGCGGCGCAAGCGCTACCAGCAGCAGGCCTTGGCCGAAGCGCTGATGGCGCTGTCCGACATCGGCCTGCCCGCGATCATCCGCCCCTCCTTCACGCTCGGCGGCACCGGCGGCGGCATCGCCTACAACAAGGAAGAATATCTCGACATCATCGAGCGCGGCCTCGACGCCTCGCCGACCAACGAGGTGCTGATCGAGGAATCCGTTCTCGGCTGGAAAGAGTTCGAGATGGAGGTGGTGCGCGACAAAAAGGACAATTGCATCATCATCTGCTCGATCGAGAACGTCGATCCGATGGGCGTGCACACCGGCGATTCCATCACGGTGGCGCCGGCGCTGACGCTCACCGACAAGGAATACCAGATCATGCGCGACGCATCGATTGCGGTGCTGCGCGAGATCGGGGTCGAGACCGGCGGTTCCAACGTGCAGTTCGGCATCAATCCGGACGACGGCCGCATGGTCGTGATCGAGATGAATCCGCGAGTTTCTCGTTCTTCGGCATTGGCTTCGAAGGCCACCGGCTTCCCGATCGCCAAGGTCGCCGCCAAGCTTGCGATCGGCTACACGCTCGACGAGATCGCCAACGACATCACCGGCGGCGCGACGCCGGCCTCGTTCGAGCCGACGATCGACTACGTCGTCACCAAGATTCCGCGCTTTGCGTTCGAGAAATTCCCCGGCGCCTCCTCCACGCTGACCACCTCGATGAAGTCGGTCGGCGAGGTGATGGCGATCGGTCGCACTTTCCAGGAGAGCCTGCAGAAGGCCCTGCGCGGGCTCGAGACCGGGCTGACCGGCCTCGACGAGATCGACATCGAGGGCCTCGGCCGCAGCGACGACAAGAACGCGATCCGCGCGGCGCTCGGCACGCCGACGCCGAACCGCCTGCTGCAGGTCGCGCAGGCGATGCGGCTCGGCTGGTCCAACGAGGATATCTTCAATTCCTGCAAGATCGATCCCTGGTTCCTCGCGGAGCTGCGCGCCATCGTCGAGATGGAAGGCAAGATCCGCGGCAGCGGCCTGCCGACCAATGCGTTCGCCATGCGGATGCTGAAGGCGATGGGCTTCTCCGACGCGCGGCTCGCCGTGCTCACGGAGACCATCGAGGCCGACGTCACCGCCAAGCGCCACGCGCTCGGGGTGCGCCCGGTGTTCAAGCGCATCGACACCTGTGCGGCGGAGTTCGCGTCGCCGACCGCCTACATGTATTCGACCTATGAGCGGCCGTTCGCCGGCGAACTCGCCGACGAGAGCGCGCCGTCGGACCGCAAGAAGGTGATCATCCTCGGCGGCGGCCCGAACCGCATCGGCCAGGGCATCGAGTTCGACTATTGCTGCTGCCACGCCTGCTTCGCGCTCGAGGACGCCGGTTACGAGACCATCATGGTCAACTGCAACCCGGAAACGGTGTCGACCGACTACGACACCGCCGACCGGCTGTATTTCGAGCCGCTGACCGCCGAGGACGTGCTCGAGATCATCGCGACCGAGCGCAAGAACGGCACGCTGCACGGCGTGATCGTGCAGTTCGGCGGCCAGACCCCGCTGAAGCTTGCCCGCGCGCTCGAAGCCGCTGAAGTGCCGATCCTCGGCACCTCGCCTGATGCGATCGACCTCGCCGAGGACCGCGACCGCTTCAAGCGCGTGCTCGACAAGCTGCGTCTCAAGCAGCCGAAGAACGGCATCGCCTATTCGGTCGAGCAGGCCCGCCTCGTCGCCGCCGATCTCGACCTGCCGCTGGTGGTGCGTCCGTCCTACGTGCTCGGCGGCCGCGCGATGCAGATCATCCGCGAGGAGAACCAGCTCAACGACTACCTGCTGGGAACGCTGCCCGAGCTGGTGCCCGCCGACATCAAGGCGCGCTACCCGAACGACAAGACCGGGCAGATCAACACCGTGCTCGGCAAGAACCCGCTGCTGTTCGACCGCTATCTGTCCGACGCGACCGAAGTCGACGTCGACTGCCTCTGCGACGGCAAGGACACCTTCATCGTCGGCATCATGGAGCACATCGAGGAAGCCGGCATCCATTCCGGCGACTCCGCCTGCTCGCTGCCGCCGCATTCGCTCGACGCCAAGACCATCGAGGAGCTGGAGCGGCAGACCCGCGAGCTCGCGCTCGGGCTCGACGTGGTCGGCCTGATGAACGTGCAATACGCCATCAAGGACGGCGAGATCTACGTGCTCGAGGTCAACCCGCGCGCATCCCGCACCGTGCCGTTCGTCGCCAAGGTGATCGGCACGCCGGTCGCCAAGATCGCGGCGCGGATCATGGCCGGCGAAAAGCTCGCCGACTTCAAGCTGAAGAAGAAGAAGCTCGGCCATGTCGGCGTGAAGGAATCGGTATTCCCGTTCGCGCGTTTCCCCGGCGTCGATACCGTGCTCGGACCGGAGATGCGTTCGACCGGCGAAGTGATGGGCATCGACCGCTCCTTCGAGGTCGCGTTCGCGAAGAGCCAGCTCGGCGGCGGCACACGCGTGCCGCGGCAGGGCACGGTGTTCGTTTCGGTGCGCGGCGACGACAAGATGCGCATCGCGGATGCGGTGCGGCTGTTGCACTCGCTCGGCTTCAAGGTGATGGCAACCTCGGGCACGCAGCGCTACCTCAGCGACAACGGCGTGCCGACGGAAAAGGTGAACAAGGTGCTCGAAGGCCGTCCGCACATCGTCGACGCCATCACCAATGGCGACGTCCAGCTGGTCTTCAATACCACCGAAGGTCCGCAGGCGCTGGCCGACAGCCGCTCGCTGCGGCGGGCTGCCCTCTTGCATAAAGTGCCATATTACACCACTCTTTCGGGCGCGGTGGCGGCCGCACGGGGAATCCGGGCCTATCGGGCCGGGGACCTTGAGGTCCGCACGCTTCAGAGTTACTTTTCCGAAAGCTGACCGCTGCCCGGGCTGAAGGCCCGAAGCGGTCAATTAGCCGAATGGCTGGAACTCACCGCGCGATTGGATGTTGTCACGGCCCTTAGCGGGGCCGAATATCACTGGGCTTCCGGGCGCGTTGGCGCCCTGATTCCTGCGTTAGCTGAACTGGATATTCGTGCACGGCCGCCGGGCGCGCGCGATGAAGGACGAAGATGATGGATAAGGTTCCGATGACCGCGGGCGGATACGCCGCGCTGACGGACGAGTTGAAGCATCGCCAATCGGTGGATCGTCCGCGCATCATCGAACACATCGCGGAAGCGCGCTCGCACGGCGATCTCTCGGAGAACGCCGAGTATCACGCCGCCAAGGAAGAGCAGTCGCACAACGAGGGCCGCATCGCCGAGCTCGAGGACAAGCTCGCGCGCGCCGACATCATCGACATTTCGAAACTGTCAGGCGACACCATCAAGTTCGGCGCGACCGTGACGCTGATCGATGAGGACACCGAGAAGAAGGCGGTGTGGCAGATCGTCGGCGAAGTCGAGGCCGACGCCAAGAAGGGCCGCATCTCCATCACCTCGCCGCTCGCGCGCGCGCTGATCGGCAAGAAGAAGGGGACCACCGTCGAGGTGATGGCGCCGGGCGGCGCCAAGGCCTACGAGATCACCAAGGTCGAGTGGCGGTAGTTACCTTCACGTGACTGGTGCAGAAAAGCCGCGTCCCGCACGCGGCTTTTTTTATGCCCCGCGTTTCTCCCCGGTCTGACAGCAATGTGAATGGAGAGCCGCTGCACGCCATGCCAGTGAGGCCGTGACATGTTTATGCAGTATAATCATGTCGGGGGACGGAGTTCGGGCTGACGATCGCGTCGCAACACGGATCGCTGCGCGTCACCGTGCCGCTGCCGCGTTCTCTCGCAACTGCCATCGCGCGAGGAATGATTCCAGGCGCAAGGTGTTGACATCACACTCCGGTGGCGGACACCGTGTGTTTCTGCATCTTGCAACGTTCCAGTGTGTCAAACAGGGGGTAAATGACAATGGACCAGATGTTCTCCAAGCTCCAGCCGGTGGCGCTCAGCCTGTTCCGGTTCATCACCGGACTGCTGCTGTTTCAGTTCGGCGTTGCCAAGATTCTCAAATTCCCACCCGGGACAATGTTCGAGAAGGTCGAGTTGTTCTCATTGATCGGCGCGGCCGGCGCACTCGAATTGGTGCTCGGCGGGCTCCTGATGATTGGCCTGTTCTCGCGGATCGTCGCCTTCATCCTGGCGGGTGAAATGGCCTTCGCTTACTTCATCGGCCATTTCCCAAAAGGGTTCTACCCGCTGCTCAATAACGGCAGTCTGGCGATCGCGTTCTGCTTCGCCTGCCTCTACCTCGCGACCTCGGGCCCGGGTCCGATCAGCGTCGACGCTGCGATGGGGAAGAGGTAGCAGCGCTAGGCGCTTCCCACTCCTTGATGACGTCATTCCGGGATGGCGCGTTAGCGTCAGACCCGGAATCTCGAGATTCCGGGCTCGATGCTAACGCATCGCCCCGGAATGACGCGCACAGCGCTCTAGCCCACCGCCTTCAATCCCAGCGGCACCGCGGCCTCGTACTTCGAATTGTGCAGCACCAGTGACGTCCTGACGTTGCGCACATGCGGCGCCGCCGTCAGGTGGGTGACGAAATCCTGGAACGTCGCCATGTCGGGCGCGACGCATTTGAGGATGAAATCGACTTCGCCCGACAGCATCCAGCATTCCCGCACCAGCGGCTCGGCGCGCACGAAATTCTCGAAGGCGCGGAGATCGGCGTCGGCCTGGCTCGACAGATGCACCGAGGCGAACACCGTGACGTCGTAGCCGAGGCGGCGCGGATCGAGCAGGCCGCGGTATCCCTGGATGTAGCCTTCCTCCTCCAGCGCCCTGACCCTGCGCAGGCAGGGCGGCGGCGAGATACCGACGCGTTTGGCCAGTTCCACATTGGTGATTCGGCCATCGGCCTGGATCTCGGCGAGGATTTTGAGGTCGATCTCGTCAAGGTTCTTCGACACGCGACTACAGTTCCCTAGGGGTTTGGAAGGCTTGGCGGATCCGCCGGCAACTCTCATAGCGCAGCCCGCTGGCATTGCGCAATTTTATTGCGCGTGCAGCGCACGATTTCGCGAATGTGACTTCAGTTCCGGGGAAAAATCGCTGCCATGGATTGCAAATCTTGCATAGCTTCCCAGATATCTTAGACTTGGATTTGACACTTTCAGCACCGCCGTGACCTGCTTCCGGGGTGCTTCCCACACAAGTCCCCGTCAAAGTCCCCAGCAGAGAGGGATCAGCTAATGCCCGCGCCTGTCCACGCCAAGGTCGTCATCATCGGGTCCGGCCCCGCCGGCTACACCGCAGCGATCTACGCGGCACGCGCGATGCTCGAGCCGGTGCTGATCCAGGGCATCCAGCCGGGCGGGCAGCTCACCATCACCACCGACGTCGAGAACTATCCCGGCTTCGCCGATGTGATCCAGGGCCCCTGGCTGATGGAGCAGATGGAGAAGCAGGCGGCCCATGTCGGCACCAAGATCGTTACCGATCACGTCAACAAGCTGGAACTCGGCCAGCGCCCGTTTCGCCTGACCTGCGATTCCGGCGACGTCTATCTTGCCGAGACCGTGATCCTCGCCACCGGCGCTCAGGCGCGCTGGCTCGGCCTGCCCTCGGAAGAGAAGTTCCAGGGCGGCGGCGTGTCGGCCTGCGCGACCTGCGACGGCTTCTTCTATCGCGGCAAGGACGTCGTGGTGGTCGGCGGCGGCAACACCGCGGTCGAGGAAGCGCTGTACCTGACCAATCACGCCTCCCAGGTCACCATCGTGCATCGCCGCGGTCATTTCCGCGCCGAGCGCATCCTGCAGGAGCGGCTGTTCAAGCATCCCAAGATCAAGGTGGTGTGGGATTCGGCAATCGACGAGATCTGCGGATCGGAGAACCCGAACAAGGTCACCCATGTGCGGCTAAAGAACGTCAAGACCGGCGCGCTCACGAACCTCAAAACCGACGGCGTCTTCATCGCGATCGGCCATGCGCCGGCGACGGAGCTCGTCAAAGGCCAGATCAAGCTGAAACCGTCGGGCTATGTCGAGGTTGCGCCGAACTCCACCGCGACCTCGATGCCCGGCCTGTTCGCCGCGGGCGACGTGGCGGATGAAACCTTCCGGCAGGCGGTCACCGCCGCCGGCCTCGGCTGCATGGCTGCGCTCGAGGCGGAACGCTTCCTGGCTCTTCGCGCGAGCGATCGCGCAGCGGCGGAATAATCATGGCACGATCTCGCGACGGATTTACGGATATGGATTGGGACAAGCTGAAGGTCTTTCACGCAGCGGCGGAGGCTGGCAGCTTCACTCATGCCGGCGAACAGCTTGGCCTGTCGCAATCGGCGGTCTCCCGCCAGGTCAGCGCGCTGGAGCAGGAGCTCTCGGTGTCGCTGTTTCACCGCCACGCCCGCGGCCTGATCCTCACCGAACAGGGCGACCTCCTGTTCCGCACCGCGCATGACGTGTTCATGCAGCTGCAGGCGGCCCGCGCAAAGCTCACCGACAGCCGCGAGCGGCCGAGCGGCGACCTCAAGATCACGACGCCGCCGGCGCTGGGCATCAACTGGCTGATCCCGCGGCTCGACGAGTTCACCGCGCTCTATCCCGACATCCGGATCTCGCTGATCGTCACCGACGAGGATCTCGACCTCTCGATGCGCGAGGCCGACGTCGCGATCCGCACCCGCAAGCCGACCCAGCCGGACCTGATCCAGCGCAAGCTGTTCTCGATCGGCTTCCATGCCTACTGCTCGCCGGAATACATCAAGCGCTTCGGCACGCCACGCACGCTCGATGATCTCGACTCGCACCGCATCATCATGCTCGGCGACTCGCAGGTGCCGGCGCATCTGCAGAACCGCAGTTGGCTGATCGATGCCGGCCGCAACGGCTCCGGTCCGCGCGAGCCCTACTTCAAGGTCAACAACATCCTCGGCCTCGTGCGCGCCTGCCAGCAGGGCCTCGGCATCGCCGCGCTGCCGGACTATCTGGTCGAACAGAACAACCTCGTGCAGCTGTTCGGCGAGTCCGACTCGATCGCGCTCGACACCTACTTCGTCTATCCGGAAGAGCTGAAGACGGTGGCCCGGGTGCAGGTGTTCCGCGACTTCGTGGTCAGCAAGGCGCAGCGCTGGCCGTCGTGATTAAGCCGCCCTTATAGGGCTGCTTTATAGGGATATCCGTGCTGCCCCCGGTCTCCGCATGACTGACATGCGACCTGGATAGTTGCTGCAAGCCGTCGATGGGGATCATAGTGCTTACACGCTGAGCGTTCGCGTCGCGCATATGTCCCCCTCCTCCAGTGGCGCGGAAGTTCAGTAATCCCTCTTGGAAGGTGATTGTGTCGGCCTCACGTGGCCAATACCTTAAGCCGGGCTCACTCGAGCCCGGCTTTTTTTCATCGCCGTGCCTTTTCACCTCCACGTCATGCGCAAAACGCGCCGCACGCGCCGATCAGCATGTGCATTGACAACAACCTCGCAGCGCAGCATCATTATCCAATGATCACGACTTCGTGCGCCGTTCTGTCGTCGAAAAAAGCTCCCCTCCCGGGGACACGAGATCGCGCGCGATAAGATCACCTTCGCATTCAGACCGATCCCGAAACCCCGCCGCCTGGACGGGGTTTTTTGTTGGTCCCGTCTCCGGCTTTGCCTTCTTAAGGAGATGGAACATGACCGATCTACATCAGCAATTGCAGGGCCTCTGGCTGCCTTTGATCACGCCATTCCGTAACGGCGAGCTCGACGTCACGTCGCTGCGGCGTCTCGTACGGCACTACGCCAATGGCCCCGTCGACGGGTTCATTCTCGGCGCAACCTCCGGCGAGGGCATGGCGCTCAGCGTGGACGAACTGGAGGGGCTGGTGAGCGTCGTGCTCGACGAGCTCAGTGCCAGCTCCCGCCATTTGCCGGTCTGTCTCGGGCTCTCCGGCGCCTCGACCGCCCGGATGAAGGAAGCGCTGGATGATACGGCCGACTGGCCGATCAACGGCTATCTGATCGCCAGCCCCTATTACATCAGGCCCTCGCAACGCGGGCTCGTGCAGCACTTCAACGCGCTCGCCGATCACGCGTCGTGGCCGATCGTGCTTTACAACATCCCCTATCGCACGGCGGTGAACCTGACCAACGAGACGCTGCTGGCGCTCGCGGACCATCCGAACATCGCCGGCATGAAGGATTGCTGCGCCGACCGCGCGCAGTCGATCGACTTCCTCAACCGCCGGCCGGCCGGCTTTCGCGTGCTGACCGGCGAGGACGCGCAAACCTTCGATGCGCTCTCGGACGGCGCCGACGGCGCGATCCTGCTGTCCGCACATCTGGAAACGAACACCTTCGCTGCGATCCGCACGCTGCTGCAGCAGGGCCAGCGCGACGCGGCGCTGGCCGCCTGGCAGAGCGTCGTCGGCCTGACGAGGCTGCTGTTCGCCGAACCGAGCCCCGCGCCGGCCAAGCACTGGCTGTGGCGACAGGGGCTGATCGACAGCCCCGAGGTGCGGCTGCCGATGGTCGCGGTGAGCGAGGATCTCGCAACCTGGCTCGATGCCGAGATAGAGCGCCGCGCGCAGCTGCTGCTGCCAGCCTAAGTCTTGTAGCCCGGATGCAGCGCAGCGAAATCCGGGGGCATCTCCACGTGGCGAGACCGGCCCCGGATTACGCTGCGCTTCATCCGGGCTACCGATCTTGCTGGCTCAATCCAGCCTCGTCCTCGCCAACCGCAGCGCATTGCCGATCACGCTGACCGAAGACAGCGCCATCGCGGCGGCGCCGACCATCGGCGACAGCAGGATGCCGAACAGCGGATACAGCACGCCGGCCGCGATCGGCACGCCGGCCGCGTTGTAGACGAAGGCGAATGCCAGGTTCTGGCGGATGTTGTGCATGGTCGCGACCGACAGCCGCCGCGCGCGCACCAGGCCCATCAGGTCGCCGGTGAGCAGCGTGACGCCGGCGCTCTCGATCGCGACGTCGGTGCCGCCGCCCATCGCGATGCCGACATCGGCGGCGGCGAGCGCCGGTGCGTCATTGACGCCGTCGCCCGCCATCGCGACGGTGCGCCCCTCGCCGCGCAGCCGCTGCACGACCTCGCTCTTGCGCTCCGGCAGAACGCCGGCCTCGACGTCGTCGATGCCGAGCGTCTTTGCCACCGCCCGCGCGGTTGTCTCGTTGTCGCCGGTCAGCATCACGATGCGCAGGCCCTCGGCACGCAGTGCCTGCAGCGCGCTGGTCGCGGACGGCTTGACCGGATCGGCAATTGCGATCACCCCGGCGATGCGGCCGTCGACCGCGACATAGATCGCCGTCGCGCCGTCCCGCCGTGCAGCCTCGGCCGCCTCGTCGAGCGCTGCCGTCGCGATCTTCAACTCGGCCATCAGCACCGCGTTGCCGAGCGCAACCTGCCTGCCCTCGACCGTGCCGGTCGCGCCCTTGCCGGAGGGCGAGGCAAAATTGCTGACGGCGGCGGATGCGAGCTTGCGCTCCCTGGCAGCGGCGATAATCGCCTGCGCCAGCGGGTGCTCGCTGCCCTGCTCGACACTGGCGGCAACGCGCAGCAGATCGCTCTCGTCGAATCCTTCGGCAGCAATGACGCGCACGACCTTCGGCTTGCCCTCGGTGAGCGTTCCGGTCTTGTCGATGACCAGCGTATCGATCGCCTCCATCCGCTCCAGCGCCTGCGCGTCGCGGATCAGGATGCCGGAATGCGCACCGCGGCCGACGCCGACCATGATCGACATCGGCGTCGCCAACCCCAGCGCGCAGGGGCAGGCGATGATCAGCACCGTGACGGCGGCGACCAGCGCGAAGGTCAGGCGCGGCTCGGGGCCGAACACCGTCCAGGCGATGAAGGCGAGCGCGGCAGCGGCGATCACCGCCGGCACGAACCAGCCGGCGACGCGATCGGCCAGCCGCTGGATCGGCGCGCGTGAGCGCTGCGCCTTCGCCACCATGTCGACGATCCGCGACAGCATGGTGTCGCGGCCGATCTTCTCGGCGCGCATCACGAGGCCGCCGCTCTGGTTGACGGTGCCGCCGATCACCCTCTGGCCTTCGGCTTTCGTGACCGGCATCGACTCGCCTGTGACCATGGACTCGTCGATGACCGCACTGCCCTCGATGACGACGCCGTCGACCGGCACCTTCTCGCCCGGCCGCACGCGCAGGCGGTCGCCGACCTTGATCGCGTCGATGTCGATGTCCTCGTCGCCATGTTCGGTGATGCGCCGCGCGGTCTTGGGGGCGAGACCGAGCAGCGCGCGGATCGCGCCCGAGGTCTGCGCGCGGGCGCGCAATTCCAGCACCTGGCCGAGCAGCACCAGCACCGTGATCACGGCTGCCGCCTCGAAATACACCGCGACCGCGCCGTGCATGTCGCGGAACGCGGGCGGGAACAGCTGCGGCGCCAGCGTCGCGACCACGCTGTAGACATAGGCAACGCCGGTGCCCATCGCGATCAGCGTGAACATGTTGAGATTGCGGGTGACCAGCGACTGCCAGCCGCGCACGAAGAACGGCGCGCCGGCCCACAGCACGACCGGCGTCGCCAGCACGAGTGAGACCCAGTTCGACCAGTGCAGCGGCACCAGCTGCATCAGTCCGAGATGGCTGCCCATCTCGAGCACGAACACCGGCAAGGTCAGCGCGAGGCCGATCCAGAACCGCCGCGTCATGTCGATCAGTTCGGGATCGGGACCGTCGTCGAGCGAGACCTGCTCGGGCTCCAGCGCCATGCCGCAGATCGGGCAGCTGCCGGGGCCGACCTGGCGCACCTCGGGATGCATCGGGCAGGTGTAGATGGTGCCCGCGGGCGCCGGCGGCTCCTCTTCACGCGGCTTGAGATACTTCTCAGGGTCGGCTTCGAAGCGCTCGCGGCAGCGGCCGCTGCAGAACAGGTACTCCTCGCCCTGGTAGCTGAAGCGGTGCTTGGCGGTCACCGGATTGACCTTCATGCCGCAGACCGGATCGATAGCGAACGCCGCCTCGGCCGGCGGCGTGTCGTGATCATGCTTGCCGCAGCAGCAGGAATGCGCGGCCGCGCCATTGTGGTGATGATCCGCGTGCGAATGGTCGTGCTTTGCGTGTGCCACGAAACTCTTCCCGGCCGGTAACCCGACCTCTTGATTTAGATACCCTAGGGGGGTATATGAGACCTATGAGAGACGAGGTCAAGACATCCTGCTTAAAACGGCTCAAACGGATCGAAGGTCAGATCCGCGGATTGGCCGCCATGGTCGAGGACGACCGCTATTGCATCGACGTGGTGACGCAGATCGCGGCCGCGCGCGCGGCGCTGCGCCGCGTCGAGGAAGAGGTGCTGCGCGATCATGTGGCGCATTGCGTCGAGCATGCGATCTCGTCCGGCGACAAGGCCGACCAGCGGCGCAAGATCGCCGAACTGATGGACGTGATCGGGCGCGCGGATAGGTGAGGCGAGCGCCGCCCCATACTCGATGTCGTCCCTGCGAAAGCAAGGGACCCATAACCACAGGACGTGGCGATGAAGCGCGCTGGGGCCACAGCTCGCTTCAACAACACGACCCTGTGCTTATGGGTCCCGGGTCGCGCTTCGCTTGCCCGGGACGACGTGGGAAAGAGCGCCACCCGCACACTCAGTGTCGTCCCGGCCTTCGCCGGGACGACGTGGGGAAAAAGCTCTCTCGAAATCGATGCTCAGGTATTGAATCTGAAATGCATGACGTCGCCGTCGGCGACGACGTACTCCTTGCCTTCAAGCCGCAGCTTGCCGGCATCGCGCGCGCCGGCTTCGCCGTTGCCGGCGATGTAGTCGGCATAGGCGATGGTCTCGGCACGGATGAAGCCCTTCTCGAAATCGGTATGGATCACGCCGGCGGCAGCGGGCGCCTTGGTGCCGCGGTCGATGGTCCAGGCGCGGGCTTCCTTCGGGCCGACGGTGAAATAGGTGATGAGATCGAGCAGCCGGTAGCCGGCGCGGATCAGCCGATCGAGGCCGGCCTCTTCCAGACCCAGCGTCTCCAGGAAGTCAGTGCGTTCCTCACGCGACAACGTCGCGATTTCGGATTCGATCTTGGCCGAGATCACGACCGCGACCGCGCCCTCCTCCTTGGCGCGCTCGAACACTGCCTTGGAGAAATTGTTGCCGTCCTTGGCCGAGCCTTCCTCGACGTTGCAGACGTAGAGCACGGGCTTCGAGGTCAAGAGCCCGAGCATGCGGAACGCACGCTCCTCCTCCGGCTTGCGTTCCAGTCCGCGGGCAGGCTTGCCGTCGCGCAGCAACACCAGCGCGCGGTTGACCAGCTCGAGCTGCTCCTTGGCTTCCTTGTCGTTGCCCTTGGCCTTCTTCGAGAGGTTGTCGACGCGCTTCTCGAGGCTGTCGAGATCGGACAGCATCAGCTCGGTCTCGATGGTCTCGATGTCGGCGAGCGGCGCGATCTTGCCTTCGACATGGGTGATGTCGGAATCCTCGAAGCAGCGCACCACATGGGCGATGGCGTCGACTTCGCGGATGTTGGCGAGGAACTGGTTGCCGAGACCTTCGCCCTGCGACGCGCCGCGGACGAGGCCCGCGATGTCGACGAAGGTCAGCCGGGTCGGAATGATCTGCGCGGACTTCGCGACCGCCGCGAGCTTCTCCAGCCGCGGATCGGGCACCGCCACCTCGCCGACATTCGGCTCGATGGTGCAGAACGGATAGTTCGCCGCCTGGGCGGCCGCCGTCTCGGTCAGCGCATTGAACAGCGTCGACTTGCCGACGTTAGGCAGCCCGACGATCCCGCATTTGAATCCCATGTCTTCCTCAATATTCTCTGGTTCGTCATGGCGGGCTCGTGCCGATGACGAATAAGGGAGATCAGGCCGGCTTCTCGCCGCCGTTCTCACCCTTGTCGAAAAATCCCTTGGCCTGCATCGTCAGATGCACCTTGTTGGCGAACGACGCGTCGTGCCCCGCAGCCAGCAGGCCGGCATTGTCGGCGACGGCCTGGCACAGGGCCTCCACCCACGCCCGGTCGCTCTTGGCGAAGTCCGACAGCACGTGGCTGTGCACGAGCTCCTTGACGCCGGGATGACCGATCCCGAGCCGCACCCGCCGGTACTCGTTGCCGATATGCGCGGAGATCGAGCGCAGGCCGTTGTGGCCGGCGATCCCGCCGCCGATCTTGACCCGCACCTTGGCCGGCGGCAGTTCGAGCTCGTCCTGGAACACGGTGATGTCGGAGGGCGCGAGCTTGAAGAAGTTCGCCGCTTCCTGCACCGCGCGCCCGGACTCGTTCATGTAGGTGGTCGGCTTCAGCAGCACGACCTTCTCGCGATCGACGACGCCCTCGGAGGTCTCGCCCTGAAAGCGACGGCGCCATGGTGCGAAACCATGACGCCGTGCAATCTCTTCGACCGCCAGGAAACCGATATTGTGCCGGTTGCTGGCGTATTTCGCGCCGGGATTACCGAGACCGACAAAAAGGCGCATGGCGCGGCATCCCGCGTCGGCGCGCCATCAGACGATCGCGCGCCGACCTGATCGGTTACTTCTTCTTGTCGCCACCGGCGGGAGCCTTGGCACCCGCGGCCGGAGCTGCAGCACCCGCAGCCGGAGCGGCCGCAGCGGCCGGAGCTGCAGCACCCGCGGCCGGAGCAGCGCCACCGGCAGCAGCCGCAGCCGCGGCCTTCTGCTCTTCGGCGTAGCCGGACGGCGGCACGAGGGTGACCAGGGTCGCGTCCTCGCGGGTCAGCGACTTCACGCCCTTGGGCAGCTTGATGTCGGTGAGATGCAGCGAGTGGCTGATCTCGAGGCTGCCGACATCGGCTTCGATGTATTGCGGAATGTTGTCGACCGCGCATTCGAGCTCGAGCGCGTGGGTGACGATGTTCACGGTGCCGCCGCGCTTGATGCCGGGGGCGGTTTCCGCGTTCACGACGTGCAGCGGCACGCTGACGCGGATGGTGGCGCCTTCGCCGAGCCGCATGAAGTCGACATGGACCGGGAAGTCCTTCACCGGGTCGAGGTGGTAGTCGCGCGGAATCACGCGGTGCTTCTTGCCCTCGAGATCGATATCGAACAGCGTCGTGAGGAACCGGCCCGCCAGGATGCGCTGGCGCAGTTCACGGTCGTCGACCGAGATGGTGACGGGGGGCTGGTTGTCTCCGTAGATCACTCCGGGAACTCTCCCGGCGCGACGCTCTGCCCGGGCGGCCCCCTTGCCGCTCTTCGGACGCGCGGTCGCCTTCAATTCCTTGACGGTCGCCATAGCGTTAAGTCCTTGTATTTAAAAAGTTAAAGGCCGCAGCGCGGCCCATGCTCAGGTCCACAGCAAGCCTCCAGGGGTGCGGGGGCCGCGGACGTGGCGGGCTTTTAGCCCCAAAGGGCCGAAATGACAAGGAAATGAAGGGATTTTTCTTGGGTTACCGAGCGAGGATCGTAGCCCGCATGGAGCGAAGCGAAATCCGGGACCACTGCCTCCGCGGGGCCGGCCCCGGATTGCGCTTCGCTCCATCCGGGCTACGGGGCTGCGCTCCGGGCCTTTTCAGCCGGCCGTACCGCCGAGCTTGGCTTCCAGCGCCGCGATCCTCGCCTTCAGCGCCTCGTTCTCCTCGCGCGCCAGGCGGGCCATGTCCTTGACCGCGTCGAATTCCTCGCGCTTGACCACGTCGAGGTCGCGCAGGATCCGTTCCGCCTGGTTGCGCATGACCGTGTCGACCTCGCGCTTGACGCCCTGGGCGGCGCCCGCGGCATCGTTCATCAGACGGCCGATCTCATCGAAAAACCGGTTGCTGGTCTGGGTCATCTCGCAAAACTCTCCGCGTTCACTGCCTCGCGCCAAAGACAATGGCGATCTCAGCCATCCGGTTCAAGTCCGCCGCGAATGGCAGGCCTCCCGAGGCTTGCCTTGTCATGCTCCGGTTTCCTTGCAATCGTATGAACTCACAACAGAAATCGCACACATAACGCGAGCAGAAACGCCATGATCGACCAGACCGTCGAGATCCCGACCAAGGACGGCAAGACCACCACCTTCATCACCCATCCCGAGCGCGGCGGCCCCTTCCCCGTCGTCATCTTCTACATGGACGCGCCGGCGATCCGCGAGGAGCTGCGCGACATGGCGCGTCGGCTCGGCACGTCCGGCTATTATGTGATGCTGCCCAATATGTATTACCGCGCCGGCGTGATGGAGCTCGGCCCGATCAATCCCGATCCGGAATCGCCCGAGCGCAAGCGCATGTTCGAGCTGATGCACTCGCTCAACATTCCGCTGGTGATGGAAGACACCAAGGGCCTGCTCGCCTATGCCGAGACGCAGAAGGCCGCCAACACCAGGATCATCGGCACCGTCGGCTATTGCATGAGCGGCCGCTATGCGGTGAACGCGGCGACGCATTTCGGCGATCGCGTGAAGGCCGCCGCCTCGGTCTACGGCACGCATCTGGCGACCGACCAGCCCGACAGTCCGCATCTTGCCGCGCAAAAGACAAAGGCCGAACTCTATTTCGCCTGCGCCGAGACCGATATCTACGCGCCACAGGACATCATCGAGCAGGTGAAGGCCGGCATGAAGGGATCGAACAACGAGGTCGAGATCTATCCCGGCACGCATCACGGCTTTGCGTTCCCCAAGCGTCCGGTCTATGACCGCGACGCCGCCGAACGCCATTGGGAGCGGCTCCTCGCGCTTTACCGGCGCAACCTCGTGGGCTGAGCCTCAAGACGCACGATGCCGTTCCTGCTGATCGACTTTCCGGTGTTCAATCCCGTCGCGCTCTCGCTCGGGCCGATCGTGATCCGCTGGTATGCGCTGGCCTACATCGTCGGCATCGTGCTGGGCTGGATCTACGCCCGCTCGCTGATCAAGAAGGAGCGGCTGTGGGGCGGCCCGGCACCGATCACGCTGCCGCAGCTCGACGATTTCATCCTCTGGGTCACCATCGGCATCATCGTCGGCGGCCGCACCGGCTATGTGCTGTTCTACAATTTGCCCTTCTTCATCGCGCATCCGGCCGAAATCCTCGAATTGTGGAAGGGCGGCATGTCGTTCCATGGCGGCTTCCTCGGCTGCGTCGCCGCGGTGATGCTGTTTGCCCGCCGCAACAACATCCCGATCCTGTCGCTCGGCGACATCACCACCGCGGTCGCGCCGATCGGGCTGTTCCTCGGCCGGCTCGCCAATTTCATCAACAGCGAATTATGGGGCCGTCACGCCGATCCGAGCCTGCCCTGGGCCATGATCTTCCCCAATGGCGGGCCGCTGCCGCGGCATCCGAGCCAGCTCTACGAAGCCGGGCTCGAGGGCATCGTGCTGTTTGCGGCGCTGGCGATCATGATCCGGATGGGCGCGCTCAAGCGTCCCGGCCTGATCCTCGGCAGCTTCATCACGATCTACGGCGTTGCCCGAATCATCGGCGAGCACTTCAGGGAGCCCGACCCGCAACTCGGATTCCTGTGGGGCGGACTTACCATGGGCATGCTGCTGTCGGTGCCAATGATCATCGTGGGCGTTATCATCATCACGGCCGCCGTCCGCCGCAGGGCGAACGGTCCGGCACCGAGTTCAACCTGAACAAGTTCAATCTAAAGCAAGTGCAATCCAAGGAAGGCCGTGAACGAACCCTCCCCGCTGCTGGATGAGATCAGGAAGCTGATCAAGCTGTCCGGGCCTATGCCGGTCTGGCGCTACATGGAACTGTGCCTGATGCATCCGCGGTACGGCTACTATCTGTCGCGCGATCCGCTCGGCCGCGAGGGCGATTTCACCACGGCGCCCGAGGTCAGCCAGATGTTCGGCGAACTGCTCGGGCTGTGGAGCGCCTCGATCTGGCGCGCGATCGGCTCGCCGGAGACGTTCCGCCTGATCGAGCTCGGGCCCGGCCGCGGCACCATGATGTCCGACGCGCTCCGTGCGCTACGCGTGCTGCCGCCGCTCTACCAGTCGCTCAGCATCCACCTCGTCGAGGTCAACCCGGTGCTGCGCGAGAAGCAGTACGCGACGCTGGCGGGCGTGCGCAACATCACCTGGCACGATAGCATCGATGACGTGCCCGAGGGACCGGCGGTGATCCTCGCCAACGAATATTTCGACGTGCTGCCGATTCACCAGATGGTCCGGCGCGAGACCGGCTGGCACGAGCGGACCGTCGGGATGGATGCCAATGGCAATCTGTATTTCGCTCCCGCGCCCGAGCCGACGCCGCATTTCGAGGTGCTGCTGCCGCCGCTGGTGCGCGCCGCCCCGCTCGGCGCGGTGTTCGAATGGCGGCCCGACAACGAGATCATGAAGCTCGCCACGCGGCTGCGCGACCAGGACGGCGCCGCGCTGATCATCGATTACGGCCATCTGCGCAGCGACGCCGGCGACACCTTCCAGGCGATCGCGCGCCACAGCTTCGCCGACCCGCTGAAGAACCCGGGACAGGCCGACGTGACCGCGCATGTCGATTTCCAGGCCCTGGCGCGCGCCGCCGAGGATGTCGGCGCGCGCGTCCACGGACCGGCGACGCAGGGCGACTTCCTCAAGCGCCTCGGCGTCGAGGCCCGTGCGGCCGGACTGATGGCGAAAGCAAGCCCCGAAGTCTCCGCCGACGTCGCCGGTGCGCTGAAGCGGCTGACCGATTCCGGACGAGGCGGGATGGGCTCGATGTTCAAGGTCATGGCCATCTCCGACCCGCGCCTCACCTCGATCGCCGGATTGAGCGATCAGCCTGACGAGACCGAACAATGACATTAGGATCACCGCTGCTGTCGTCCATTCCGGGCCTGCGCCATGCCTTCTTCTCGCGCGAGGGCGGCGTGTCGGAGGGCATCTATGCCGCCCTCAATGGCGGGCTCGGCTCGCGCGACGATCCGGCCAAGGTCGCGGAGAACCGACGGCGGATAGCGGCGCAGCTCGGCGTGCCGCTCGATCACCTCGTCAGCGTGCATCAGGTTCACTCGCCTGACGTCGTGGCCGTGACCGGTCCATGGAATGGCGCCGCGCGCCCGAAGGCGGACGCGCTCGTCACGCGCACCGAGGGCCTTGCGATATCGGTCACGACGGCCGACTGCGGCCCGATCCTGTTCGTCGATCCCAATGCGCGGGTGATCGGCGCGGCGCATGCCGGCTGGAAGGGCGCGCTGACCGGCGTGCTGGAATCGACCATCGACGCGATGGAGAAGCTCGGCGCCGAGCGCGGCGGCATCGTCGCCGCCATCGGCCCGCTGATCCGCAAGGAGTCCTACGAGGTCGGCAACGAATTCGTCGAACGCTTCATCGAGGCCGATGCGGAGAACGGCATGTTCTTCATGCCCGCCGAACGCGACGGACACGCGATGTTCGATCTTGCCGGCTTCATCCGCATGCGGCTGGAAAATGCCGGCGTGCTGATGATCGACGATCTCGGCATCGACACCTATTCCGACGAGCGCTGCTTCAGCTACCGCCGCTCCGTGCATCGCAAGGAAGCCGATTACGGCCGGCTCGTTCACGCCATCGCGCTGGAAGGCTGACGCCGGGCACTCCCGCGATTTTTGTGCGACAAGCGTCTTGACTCTCCACCTGCTGGAGACCGGACAAGCGGCGCATGACACAACGCACCTACAGCATCGGCGAGGCGGCGCGGCTCAGCGGAATTTCCGTCCGCAAGCTCCGCTTCTATTCGGACCAGGGGTTGCTGCCGCCGGCCGGCCGCACCGCGAGCGGCTATCGCGTCTTCACCGACGACGAACTGGTTCGCCTCGACCTGATCCGCTGCCTGCGCGATGCGGGGCTCGGTCTCGATGCCATCCGTGAGGTTCTGACCAAGGAACTCTCGCTGGTCGAGGCGCTGCAGCTTCGCCTCGAGACGCTGGAAGCGGAGATCGCGGCACAGCGCCGCGTCGCCTCGGCCCTACGGGCTGCGTTGCGTTCACCGCAACTCACCGAAGCAGACTTGAGAAGATTTTTGACCATGACGCAGCTGTCCCGCACCGAGCGCCGCAACGTCGTCGAACGCTTTTTCGAGAAAGTGTCCGACGGCATCAACATCGACCGGAAATGGATCCGGCAGATGATCGAGACCAGCGTGCCCGAATTGCCGGACGAGCCGACGCCCGAGCAGTGCGATGCCTGGATCGAGCTTTCGGAAATGCTCAACGACCCTTCCCTCGTCGCCAACATCCGCGCCAACGCGGAGGACGTCTGGAATCACCACGTGCTGGATCTCGCCGCTTGGCAAGCGGCCAACGAAACCGTGCTGGCGAGAGCCAAGGAGATTATCGCGCGCGACCTCGGCCCGACGTCGGAGGCCGGCCAGGCGCTGGCGCGCGACTGGCTGGAAACATCGGCGCGATTGCTGAAGCGAAAACCTGATCTGGAATTCCGCAACTGGATCCGCGGCAAATATGCCCTGCACGATGCCCGTGCGGCGCGCTATTGGGAGCTCGTCGCCATCATGCGCGGGCAATCGCCGGACGCGAGCCCGAACCGCGAATGGGCCTGGATCACCGCAGCCATGCGGCACCATCTCTCTGACTGAGCAGGGAAATCCGAAACCTCGTGGCGCGCCGCCCGGATCGGTTAAGTGCTGTGGCCGTCCTGCCCTAGACGTTAAGCCGTTTTAACGATATCGCAGGATGCAATGAGGGAAGCGTCGAACCGCCAGTTTCAAACTGGGACAGCCGTGCGTGCCGCGATCGCATGTTCGTGGCTCGCGGTCGCGTGCGCGCTTGGCGGCTGCGCGGCCGGCGGCAACGTGGCCGACTCCTACGCCATGGCCACGCCGGCAAGCAGCGGCGCAACCGTTGCGTTCGAATCGATCGACGGCCCGCCGCCCCAGGTGTTCGACCGCATGGTCGGCGTGCTCGACAGCGAGTCCAAGCTGCGCAGCCTGTCGATCGTGTCGCGCCAGGGCGCTGCCGCCTATCGCGTGCGCAGCTATCTGTCGGCGCAGGTGGTGCGCGGCCGCACCATGATCGCTTGGGTGTGGGACGTCTACGACAGCAACCAGCAACGCGCGCTGCGGCTCTCCGGCGAGGAGCCCGCCGGCAAGGCCGGCCGCGACGCGTGGGCCGCCGCCGACGACCTAGTGCTGCGCAAGATCGCCCAGGCCGGCCTCAGCGGCCTGTCCGGCATGATCAATGGCGGCCCGGCGGACAGCCCCGCGCCCGCCCCGGCACCGGACCTCCGCGGGCCCACGGTGGCAAGCGCCCCGGCCGCCGCCGCGCCCGAGACCGTGGCGCTCGGCTATTCCGCCGACTAAACCCCGTTATCGCCCGGGGAAATGCGTTTTTTGCCCAGGAAAACGGCGGCCAAAGCCGGCTAATGGGTTGCCATCGGATGCGCCTGCCTGATATTCCCTCGCGCACCGAAAACCCGCCGGTTCTGTAAGGACTTGAGATGCTGAACGTCGTATCCAGCAAGGCGCGGGGGGAAGCATCGATGTCGGCAAAGAACGGATCAATCAAACTCGTCGCCGGCAACTCCAATCCTGCGCTGGCGCAGGACATCGCCAAGGGACTTGGCATCGAACTGACCAAGGCCGTGGTCCGGCGCTTCGCCGACATGGAGATCTTCGTCGAGATCCAGGAGAACGTCCGCGGCTCGGACATGTTCATCCTGCAGTCGACGTCGTTTCCGGCCAACGACAATCTGATGGAACTATTGATCATCACCGACGCGCTGCGCCGTTCCTCGGCGCGCCGCATCACCGCGGTGGTGCCCTATTTCGGTTACGCCAGGCAGGATCGCAGGTCCGGCTCGCGTACGCCGATCTCGGCCAAGCTGGTCGCCAACCTGATCTCGCACGCCGGCGTCGACCGCGTCATGACGCTCGACCTGCATGCCGGCCAGATCCAGGGCTTCTTCGACATCCCGACCGACAACCTGTTCGCGGCGCCCCTGATGGTGCGCGACATCAAAGAAAAGTTCGACCTCGCCAAGGTGATGGTGGTGTCGCCCGACGTCGGCGGCGTGGCGCGTGCCCGCGGCCTCGCCAAGCGCATCAACACCCCGCTCGCCATCGTCGACAAGCGCCGCGAGCGCCCCGGCGAGTCCGAGGTGATGAACGTGATCGGCGACGTCGCCGGCTACAACTGCATCCTGGTCGACGACATCGTCGATTCCGGCGGCACTCTGGTGAATGCGGCCGAGGCGCTGATCGCGCACGGCGCCAAGGAAGTCTCGGCCTACATCACCCACGGCGTGCTGTCCGGCGGCGCCGCCGCGCGCATCGCCTCGTCGCGGCTGAAGGAACTGGTCATCACCGACTCGATCCTGCCGACCGAGGCCGTCAACAAGGCGCCGAACATCCGCCAGATCTCCATCGCCGGCCTGATCGCCGAAGCGATCGGCCGCACCGCGGCGGAAGAGTCGGTTTCGAGCCTGTTCGATTAAATCGATATTTGCTGTCGTCCCTGCGAAAGCAGGGACTCATAACCACAGGCCTTGTTGTTGCGAAGGCTGTGGCTCCAGCGTTGTCAATCAATTCGCATTGGTGGTTATGGGTCCCGGCTCAAGGCCGGGACGACACCGAGTATGTGGCAGCCACCCCGCTAAAACCCCGGCCGTGGAACGTGGCTCATCAGCGTCCGCGCATAGCCGCCATCGACGATGATCTCCTCACCATTGACGTATGACGAGCGGTCGCTGGCCAGGAACAGGGTCGCGTCCGCCATGTCCTGCGGTGCGCCGATCCGGCGCATCGGCACCACGGCGGTGCGCCGCTCGGTGACCCCTGGCGTGTCGTAGAAGGCCTGGCTCATCGGCGTCACGACAAGGCCGGGGCTGACCACATTG
This sequence comes from Bradyrhizobium sp. USDA 4502, assembly GCF_054063355.1. Lineage (NCBI taxonomy): Bacteria > Pseudomonadati > Pseudomonadota > Alphaproteobacteria > Hyphomicrobiales > Nitrobacteraceae > Bradyrhizobium > Bradyrhizobium sp. USDA 4502. The sequence continues at coordinate 8,949,454 of NZ_JBSSGF010000001.1, read as the reverse complement.
CTGCGGATGCCATGCGGCCCCCATTCGGCGGCGAGTTGCTGCGAGAGCATGACGACCGCGGCCTTGCTGACGCTGTAGGCGCCGCTCTGCCCCTGCGCATTGCTGGCAGCGATCGAGGCGACGTGGATGAGGCTGCCGCGTCCGGCCTTGCGCATCTGGTGGCCGAACGCCTGGGCGCAGATGAAATAGCCGGTGAGATTGACCGCCAGCACCGCATTCCACTCCGCGAGCGGCAGCGTGTCGAGCCCGCCCGGGCGCAGCACCGCCGCTGTGTTGACGAGGATGTCGCAAGCGCCGAGCGTGCGCGCGACGGCGTCGGCGGCTGCCGCGACATTGTCCTCGCTGGTCGTGTCGCAGGTCGCGACGAGATGACCGTCGCCGAACTCGCCAAGCTTTGCCTTGGTCTCCGCAAGGGAGCGCTCGTCGCGATCGAGCGCGGCGACCCTGGCGCCGGCCCGCGCGAAACTGACGGCGATGGCGCGGCCGATACCGCCGCCTCCGCCGGTGACGACGGCAACGCGGCCCGACAGGCCGAGCCAGTCGGAAGAATGTTGTTCGGTCATGGGGCGCCTCCCGCGCGTTTTGGTTTTATGCCGCAAGCATAACCGAACGCGCCGCAGGCGAGAGCGATCCCGGCACGCATGCCGGAATCGCTTTTCCGCCGATGCTAGCCGGGGATCCCCGCCGCGACCTGGCCGCGCAGACGCTCGAGGCTGAGCAGCGTGTTGGCGCAGGCTTCCGCGACCTCGATCCCCTTGATGACGAAGTGCTTGCGGAAGAACTCGTAATGCACCTCGGTCTCGTGGAATTGCTGCGGCGTCAGCACCGCCGAGAACACCGGCACCTCGGTGCGCAATTGCACATCCATCAGCGCCTTGATCACGGTGTCGGCGACGAATTCGTGGCGGTAGATGCCGCCATCGACGACGAGCCCGGCCGCGACGATCGCGGTGTAGCGGCGGGTCTTCGCCAGCAGCTGGGCATGCAGCGGGATCTCGAACGAGCCCGGCACCTCGAACACGTCGACATTGGTGATATGGCGCGCCTCGATCTCCTTCAGGAAGGAGATGCGGCACTCTTCCACCACGTCGCGATGCCAGGACGACTGCACGAAGGCAACGCGCTGCGGCTTTGCGAAGTGCGGATGCTCCGGCGTCGGCGGATTGGCCGGCGTATCGGGAGCGATTTCTGCCTGGGGGGTTTGGACTTGAGAAGCTTGAACGTCTTGATCTTGCAACATCTGATTCATGGCTTTCCTCTTTCAGGACCAGAATCAGGGCACACGGACAACGACACGAGCCCACGCGAAAATCGCGTTGGCTGCCGCAACCGTTCTCTTTCATCCGGACTGTAACCGTCGGCTTCGGAATTGCACCGAATCTGCTGACCCTTCCGCCGGCTTCGCGGAGGAAGGCGCTCGCGGGCTTGGGCTCATCACCCTTACCGCCGGTGGGGATTTTCACCCCGCCCTGAGAACTCGGCACGCCCGGGATGGACGTGCCTGAGGAGAAATATGACCAAAGCGCGACAGCCGGGCAAGGCCTTTGGCATGGGGAAACGGCATGTCCCCATGAGCGCGTTGCGGCTCTGCGAGGTTGATGCGAGGGCCCGACAGCTGATTCACAGGCGCGGCGAAGCGCCGGCAAATGGTTAACAAAGCGTTACGCAAACGCCTAGATTCCGATTTGTTCTCAAAATCACAGATGTGGCGGAGATCAGCTGTGGACGATGCGCGCTTTGGCTGTGGACGGACTCGGCGTGCGGTTGCGCGGATTCCGCAAATCACATCACTTCATCGGCGTCAGGTCCAGGGGCATCCGGAAGCCCGCATCAGGAACTGCACTCGGCCACGACGCAGTATGTCGCAAGTGCCGGCTTCCGTGTGCGTATCAAGCGATCATAAGAACAAGGTCCGAGACGGCATGTCCCTCCTCGAAAGCATTATCGATTCCCGGAATAACCCGCTTGCGGTGGTCGAAGATATTGCCACCGACAACAACTGGGCGTTCGAGCGTTCCGGCGAAGACGAGGTGACGATCGTCTCCAAGGGAGACTGGATCGATTATCAGCTCTCGTTCACCTGGATGGGCGAGATCGAGGCGCTGCATCTCGCCTGCGCCTTCGACATGAAGATGCCGCAGGCGCGCCGCGCCGAGGTGCAGCGGCTGGTCGCCGCGATCAACGAACAATTGTGGGTCGGCCATTTCGATCTGTGGACCCACACCGGCATGGTGATGCACCGTCAGGCGCTGGTGCTGCCCGGCGGCCTCACCGCCTCCACCGCGCAGTGCGAGGCCATGGTGGTCAACGCAATCCACGCCTGCGAGCGCTACTACCCGGCGTTCCAGTTCGTGGTGTGGGCCGGCAAGTCGACCGCCGACGCGATGGCCGCGGCGATGTTCGATACCGAGGGCGAGGCGTAAGCTCCACGGACTCAATCGTCATGCGCGGGCTTGACCCGCGCATCCATCCGACAAAGCTGCTTTCATTCCGATGGATTGCCGGGTCAAGCCCGGCAATGACATTTGGCAGCTTGTGGCTCGCGCTTCACTTCACTAGAACCGCCTGTGGTTATGGGTCCCGGCTTTCGCCGGGACGACACCGGGTTTGTGGAGACGCCTGTGAGCACGAGCAGCGCACTGAAAAACTCGACCGGCACCATCGCGCTCGCGGGCGCGGGCAAGATGGGCGGCGCCATGCTGACCGGCTGGCTCGCGCAGGGCCTTGCACCCGAGCGCGTCGCGGTGATCGACCCGCATCTCTCGCCGGAGATTTCCGTGCTTGCCGCAAAGGGCGTGCGGCTCAATCCGCAGGCGAAGGATCTCGGCACGGTCGACACGCTTGTCGTCGCGGTGAAGCCGCAATCGTTCCGCGACGCCGGCGCCGCACTGAAATCCTTCGTCGGTCCCTCGACACTCGTCGTCTCGATCATGGCCGGCACGACCATGTCAGCGCTGGAAGAGGTTGTCGGCGGCGCGGTGGTGCGCGCGATGCCGAACACGCCGGCAGCGATCGGCCGCGGCATCACCGTCGCTGTACCGTCGAAGCGCGTCACCGCCGGGCAGCGCGCGATGACCGATGCGCTGCTGAAAGCGACCGGGCTCGTCGAATGGGTCGACGATGAGAGCCTGATGGACGCGGTGACCGCGGTCTCCGGCTCGGGCCCTGCCTATGTCTTCCTGCTCGCCGAGGAGCTGGCGCGCGCCGGCGTTGCGGCCGGCCTGCCCGAGCAGCTCGCGACCACGCTGGCGCGGGCGACCGTCGCCGGCTCCGGCGAGTTGCTGCATCGCTCGGATCTGCCGTCGGCGACCCTGCGGCAGAACGTCACCTCGCCCGGCGGCACCACGGCTGCGGCGCTCGAGGTGCTGATGGCCAGTGACGGCATGCAGCCGCTGATGACCCGCGCGATTGCCGCCGCGACAAGGCGCTCAAGGGAGTTGGCGAAGTAGCGCATGCACCGTCATTGCCGGGCTTGACCCGGCAATCCATCGAACAAGGACGCTTTCTTCCTTGATGGATGCGCGGGTCAGGCCCGCGCATGACGAGTTCGCCGGACCAACGACACAGGCCGCCTACTGCGCCGAACCCGACGTCCCGGCCAGCCGCTTGTTGAAGCTTTCGACATTGATCAGACCGCGGGCATGGCGGCCTTCGCCGAGCTTGCGCGAGCCCTCAAAGGCCTCGACCTCGAAGCGGATCACGCGGCGTTCGACCGCGATCACTTTTGAGGTCGTCCGCACGGTGGCGCCGACCAGCGCGGCGGCGAGATGGCGGATATCGACCTCGGTCCCGACCGTGACCCAGCCGGGCTGCAGCGCGGCGCGAATGGCATCGCCCGACGCCATCTCCATCTCGAGGATCATCATCGGCGTCGCATAGACCATCGGCATGCCCGGCACGAAATGCCCGACGGTGCGCTCCGGCGGCACCACGAGCATGCGCTCGGCGCTCATGCCGATCCTGATGAAATCGCGTGCGTCCATGGATGCCTTGCTCGTCATTCCGGGGCACGCGAAGCGTGAACCTCAGGTGCGCAATCGCGCATCGGGGAATCTGGAGATTTTGATCGAGATCCCCGGCTCGCGCTAATGCGCGCCCCGGGATGACGCGCTTTCGCGCGTCACTTCTTCGCCGCAGCCGCGCGCTCGACGAACGACTTGCCGCCCTTCATCTTGTGATGCAGCGGCGCTTCGTTGATCTGGATCACGACCGCGTCGGCATCGACGCCGAGATTCTTCACCAGTGCCTGGGTGATGTCGCGCATCATGCCGAGCTTCTGCTCGTCGGTGCGGCCGGCGGCCATGCTCACGGTGATCTCAGGCATTGTTGCTCTCCCTCTTGTTGTCGCCATGGCCGGGCTCCTCCCGGCCATTCACGTCGCCGCGCATCAAACAAGAGGTGGATGCCCGGCACAAGGCCGGGCATGACGTCACAAGCGAATGGCTATCCCCACGCCACGTCATGCCGCGCCAGGACCTCGCGGACCCTGGCGACCAGATCGGCCTCCGCGCAGGAGAACTGCGCCGGACGCGTCTCACGCCATTCCTGGTTGGAGGCGATCGCAGCGGCGGCCTTGGCGCCCTCGATCAGATCCTTGATCTGCACCTCGCCGCGCGCCTTCTCGTCCGAGCCCTGGATGATCACGCAGGGCGAGTTGCGGCGATCGGCATATTTGAGCTGGTTGCCCATGTTCTTCGGATTGCCGAGATAGAGCTCGGCGCGGATGCCGGCCTGGCGCAACTGCGCGACCATCTTCTGGTAGTCGGCGACGCGATCGCGGTCGAACACGGTGACGACGACAGGACCGAACTCGGCCTGCGTGTCGAGCTGGCCGAGCATCGTCAGCGCCGCCTGCAGGCGCGACACGCCGATCGAGAAGCCGGTTGCCGGCACCGGCTCGCCGCGGAAGCGCGAGACCAGACCATCATAGCGGCCGCCGCCACCGACCGAGCCGAACCGCACCGGGCGGCCCTTCTCGTCCTTGGTGTCGAGCAGCAGCTCAACCTCGTAGACCGGGCCGGTGTAGTATTCGAGGCCGCGAACAACGGTGGGATCGATGCGGATGCGATCCGCGCCATAGCCGGACGCCGCGACCAGCTTGGCGATCTCCTCGAGCTCGCTCACGCCGGCCTGACCAACTTCGCTCTTCGCCAGATAGGTCTCCGCCGCAGCAATCGCCTCTCGCCAATCGTCGCGCTGCTGCGTGACGGCCAGGACGATATCGGCATCCGCGGGGCTCAGGTCGGCGCCCTTGGTAAAGTCGCCCTTGCCTTCTTCGCCGCCATCCCATCGTCCGGGACCAAGCAGCTTGCGAACCTCGTCGGCGGGAAATTTGTCCAGCTTGTCGATCGCGCGCAGCACCGTGAGACGGCGGCCCGCATTCTCCTCACCGCCGAGGCCGATCGCCTCGAGCACGCCGTCGAGCACCTTGCGGTTGTTCACCTTCACGACATAGGAGCCGCGCGGAATGCCGAGCGCTTCCATCGTGTCGGCCGCCATCATGCAAATCTCGGCGTCGGCCGCCGGCGTCGCCGAGCCGACCGTGTCGGCGTCGAACTGCATGAACTGGCGGAAGCGGCCGGGACCGGGCTTCTCGTTGCGGAAGACATAGCCGAACCGATACGACCGATAAGGCTTCGGCAGCGCGTCGAAGTTTTCCGCGACATAGCGCGCCAGCGGCGCGGTGAGGTCGTAGCGCAGCGATATCCACTGCTCGTCATCGTCCTGGAACGAGAACACGCCCTCATTGGGCCGGTCCTGGTCGGGCAGGAACTTGCCGAGCGCGTCGGTGTATTCCATCGCCGGCGTCTCCACCGGCTCGAAGCCGTAGAGCTCGTAGACGGCGCGGATCTTCTCGACCATCGCCCGCGTGGCATTGATCGCGGCCGGGCCGCGATCTTCCAGCCCGCGCGGCAGGCGCGCCTTCATTTTCTGGGGTTTTTTGGGTTTCTCGGCCATGAGCGGCCGTTTACCAGCCGGCGCGCAAGGCGGCAACCGGTGCCGCTACGCTGTCATTCCGGGGCGCGTCGAACGACGCGAACCCGGAATCTCGAGATTCCGGGTTCGATGCTGCGCCTCGCCCCGGAATGACGTTGCGTCCGTCACTGGACGTTCCTGATCCAGTTATGCGGGTCGTTGGTGCGACCGTACTGGATGTCGACCAGCTTCTTGCGCAGGCCCATGGCGACCGGGCCGGCCACGCCGCCGCTGATCTGGAAGTCGCCGCTCGCCGAGCACACCTTGCCGATTGGCGAAATGACGGCCGCGGTGCCGCAGGCGAACGCCTCCTTCAGCTTGCCGCTGGCGGCGTCAGCGCGCCATTGCTGGATGGTATAGGGCTCCTCGCGCACACGCGTGCCGGCATCCTTGGCAAGCGCGATGATCGAGTCGCGGGTGATGCCGGGCAGGATGGTGCCGAGCGGCGGCGTCAGCAGCGAGCCGTCGTCGAATGCGAAGAACACGTTCATGCCGCCGAGCTCCTCGATGTAGCGGCGCTCGACCGCATCGAGGAACACGACCTGGTCGCAGCCCCGTTCGATCGCCTCGGCCTGCGCGCGCAGGCTGGCGGCGTAGTTGCCGCCGCACTTGACGGCGCCGGTGCCGCCGATCGCGGCGCGGGTGTAATTCTCCGACACCCAGATCGACACCGGCGCAGGGCCGCCCTTGAAATAGGAGCCGACCGGGGAGGCGATGACCGAGAAGATGTATTCGGCCGACGGCTTCACGCCGAGGAAGACCTCGCTCGCGATCATGAAGGGCCGCAGATAGAGACTGCCCTCGCCGCCCGGGATCCAGGCGCGATCGATCCGCACCAACTGCTCGACCGCATCGATGAACAAATCCTCGGGCAACGGCGCCATCGCCATGCGCTCGGCCGAATCATGGAAGCGGCGGGCATTGGCGTCCGGCCGAAACAGGTTCACGCCGCCGTCGTCGCGCTTGTAGGCCTTGAGGCCTTCGAAAATTTCCTGGGCGTAGTGCAGCACCGCGCCGGCCGGATCGAGCGGAAAATTCGCGCGGGCCTCGATGCGGGCACTGTGCCAGCCCTTGCCCTGGCTGTAGCGGACGATCGCCATGTGATCGGTAAAGACCCGGCCGAAGCCAGGGTCCACGAGCTTCGCCGCGCGATCCTTGTCGGATGTCGCATTCGGCGAAGGCTGGATATCAAATTTCAAAGTCATTTTTCTTGCTTTCCGCTGTCGGAACCGGCGCGATACCCGGCGCCGGCCTGTTTCCCCCGGAGCCATCAGGCTCGGCTGGCCCGAACTTCACCACCGCCGGCCGCGCCGCCGGCTTCCATCGCCAACATGCCGTTTAGACATGCTTTTGCGGAATGCTGAAGTCCAGTATGTTTGCCCAAATGCCGCTCGACAATCGCACGGTAGTCCAATTTGCGGCCCAAACCGCCTCACAGGCTCGTTCAGGCCGCCTTAAGCGCTGTCGAGGACAAAACGACCTAATGTTTCGTCGTGACAGGCGGTTTTGTAACATTGAACCCAAGATACGTCAATATGACTGACATAAATTTCTCAGGCATGGCTGCCAAGCCCGATTCGCAGGGAGACGACAACGCTCCTGGGGCGGGGGCGCGCGACCTGCGCTGGGACATCATCGAGCTGTTGTTCTTCGCCTACCGCGACTTTGTCGGCGATGCCGACCAGGAACTGGAGGCGTTCGGCTTCGGCCGCGCCCACCACCGCGTCATCCACTTCGTCACCCGCTATCCCGGCCTGAAGGTCGCCGACCTGCTCGACGTCCTGCGCATCACCAAGCAGTCGCTCGGGCGCGTGCTCAAGCAGCTGCTCGACGAGGGCTACATCGTGCAGAAGACCGGCAACAACGACCGCCGGCAGCGCCTGCTCTACGCCACCCCGAAGGGCGAGGCGCTGGTCGCCAAGCTCGCGGGGCTGCAGACCGACCGCATCAACCGGGCGGTCGCCGGCATCGATCCGGCCGGCGTCGAGACGGTTCGCCAATTCCTCCGCGCGATGATCGACCGCGACGATCCCGACAAGGTGCTCGAAGCGATCTTCGGCGGCGGCAGAAAAACGAGGGAGTGAGCTGGTGCAGGCTGCAACCATGATGCGCGCGCCGGTCGAGCCGGCCGACGACGCGCCGCATCTTCTGCTGGTCGACGACGACCGCCGCATTCGCGACCTGCTGTCGCGCTTTCTTTCCGGCGAAGGCTACCGGGTCACGACGGCAATGAGCGCCACCGATGCGCGCGCCAAGCTGCTCGGGCTGCATTTCGACCTGCTGATCCTCGACGTGATGATGCCCGGCGAGAACGGCTTCGACCTCGCCCGCTTCATCCGCAGCTCCTCGACGGTGCCGATCATCATGCTGACCGCCCGCCACGAGGCGGAAGCCCGCATCGAGGGCTTGCAGATCGGCGCCGACGATTATGTCGCCAAGCCGTTCGAGCCGCGCGAGCTCGTGCTCAGGATCGGCAATATCCTCAAGCGCAGCGCGCCGCCGCAGGTCGCAGTCGTCGAGCAGATCGCGTTCGGCCCCTATATTTTCCACATCGAGCGCAGCGAACTGCGTCAGGGCGAGGAGATCATCCACCTCACCGATCGCGAGCGCGAGATGCTGCGCATCCTCGCCAGCGCGCCCGGCGAGACCGTGCCGCGCGCCGAGTTGACCTCCGGCGGCACCGTCAACGAACGCGCGGTCGACGTGCAGATCAACCGCCTGCGCCGCAAGATCGAGCACGATCCTGCCAATCCGCTGTTTCTGCAGGCGGTGCGCGGCATCGGCTATCGCCTAGTGGCTTCGCCCTGAGCATGACCCAGAAAGTAGCCCGCATGAGCGAAGCGATATGCGGGGTTGGCAAACCCCGGATATCGCTTCGCTCATCCGGGCTACGAAATCCCATCGCTCTATAAGTATCGAACATGAGCACGCTCGACTCCGGCCTGACCCTGATCCGCAACGCCTCGCAGCGCGTCTCGAAGGCGAACGGCTGGATGGGCAATGCGTTCAAGAGCTGGATGCCGACCGGCCTCTATGCGCGCGCGCTGCTGATCATGATCGTGCCGATGGTGATCCTGCAGACCGTGGTGGCGTTCGTGTTCATGGAGCGGCACTGGAACACGGTGACGCGGCGCCTGTCGGCCGCGGTGGTGTCCGATATTGCCGCGCTGATCGACGTCTACAAGAGCTACCCGCAGGACAAGGACCGCGCGCAGCTTCGCCGCATCGCCCAGAAACTGCAGCTGGTGGTCGACTTCCTTCCCGCCGGCGACATGCCGCCGCCGGGGCCGAAGCCGTTCTTCTCGCTGCTCGACCAGACGCTTTCGGTGCAGCTCGGCCGCCAGATCAGCCGCCCGTTCTGGATCGACACCGTCGGCAAATCCAATTTGGTCGAGATCCGCGTGCAGCTCGACGATTCGGTGATGCGGATCTTCGCCCAGCGCAGCGCGGCCTACGCCTCCAATTCGGAGATCTTCATCTTCTGGATGCTCGGCACCTCGACGATCCTCCTGATCGTCGCCGTGCTATTCCTGCGCAACCAGATCAAGCCGATCCTACGGCTCGCCGACGCCGCCGAAAGTTTCGGCAAGGGCCGCGAGGCGCCGAACTTCCGGCCGCGCGGCGCGCGCGAGGTGCGGCGCGCGGCGCAGGCCTTCATCGAGATGAAGGCGCGCGTCGAACGTTCGATCGAGCAGCGCACCGCGATGCTCGCCGGCGTGTCGCACGATCTGCGCACCATCCTGACCCGCTTCAAGCTCGAGCTTGCCCTGATCGGCGAAGGCCCCGAGATCGACGCGATGCGCAAGGACGTCGACGAGATGTCGATGATGCTGGAGGATTATCTCGCCTTCGCGCGCGGCGATTCCGGCGAGGTCGCGCAGCCGACCGACATGGCGTTGGCGCTGGAGGAATTGCGCAGCGACGCCGAGCGCCACGGCCACACCGCAACCGTTGCATTCCACGGCCTGCCCGTCGTCACGGTGAAGCCGGCCTCGTTCAAGCGCTGTCTCGCCAACCTCGTCTCCAATGCAGCGCGCCACGCCAACACGATCTCGATCACCGGCCATCGCGACCATCGCTATCTCAACGTCACGGTCGACGACGACGGGCCGGGCATCCCCGCCGACATGCGCGAGGAAGTGTTCAAGCCGTTCCTGCGGCTCGACGATGCCCGCAACCAGGACGAAGGCGGCACCGGGCTCGGGCTTGCGATCGCCCGCGACATCGCCCGCTCGCATGGCGGCGACATCATGCTCAGCGAAAGTCCGATGGGCGGCCTGCGCGCCGTCGTGCGGGTGCCGGTGTAACCTACCAGCGGTAGGACAAGGTGCCGATGACCTGCCGCCGTTCGCCGGCATAACAGTAACCGGACTGGCAGGTCTGGTAGTGCGTGTCGAACAGATTGGTCGCGTTGACGCGCATCGTGGCGCCGAGGAAGCGCCGGTCCAGCTTGCCCAGATCGTAATCGATCACCGCATCGAACAACGTCGTCGCAGCGTTCTGGAACGTGTTCTGGTCGTTACCGAAGTTCGTGCCGATATAACGCACGCCGAGACCAAGCCCGAGGCCTTCGACGGGCACGCCGGACTGGAACGTATACTTGCCGAAGGCGGCGAAGGAATTCCTCGGAATGCCGGAGAGCTCATTGCCGGTCGTATCGGGATTGCCCTGCGTGATCACGACGTTGAGATGGGTGTAGGCGGCGGTGAGATCAAATCCCTGCTTGAGCGCGAGCTTCGCCTCGAGCTCCACACCCTTGGATTCGACCTGCCCGGTCGCTGCCTGGAATGCCATGTTGTTCGGATCGGTACGCAGCACATTGTCCTGCGTGATGTCGAACACCGCGGCGGTCAACAGCACCGGAACGTTCGGCATCTGGTACTTGATGCCCACTTCCTTCTGCTCGCCGGTGGTCGGCCTGAACGGCAATCCGGATGCGTCGACGCCGACCTGCGGGGCGAATGCCGTCGCGTAGCTGATATAGGGCGCAATGCCGTTGTCGAAGACGTAGCTCAGGCCCGCACGGCCCGTGAAGGCGGTCGCCTTCTGCGTTGACGGCACGCCGTCGAGACCCGCGGTCGTGGTCTGCGACACCCAGCTCTGGCGGCCGTTGAGCGTCAGAATAAAGCCTCCGAGCTTGGCCTGCTCCTGCGCATAGACACCGACCTCGTCGGTCGACTGCTTGTTGAAGATCGAGAATGCCGGCGTCGCGATGGCCTGGGCGCCGTAGTTCATGGTCAGGAGATTGAGATCGGGCGCCGGGCCGTAACCGATCTTGTCGTTGTAGTAGGAGTGACCGTAGTCGACGCCCAACAGCACGGTATTCTTGATCGCGCCGAGCATGAACTTGGCCTCGGCCTGATTGTCGAGCGTCACCGTGTTGAAGCTGTCCAGGATCCGCCACGCGGACCGCGACGCCAGATTGGTGCTGCTGTCGATTGAATCGATCTGGGTGTATTTCGCGTCGACGTCGACCTGGTAGAAGCGGAAGTTCTGCCGCACCGTCCACACGTCGTCGACATTATGCTCGAACGCGTAGCCGATGCGATATTGCTTCTGATCCATCGCGCTGAACGCCGGATCATTCGAATAGATGTTGGTCAACTGTCCGTCAGGCGTGCGGAAATTGCCGATGCTGGCGGCGGTTCGGCTCTTTTGATATTCGCTGAGGATGGTGAAGGACGTGTCGGCGTCCGGCCGCCAGGTCAGCGCCGGCGCGATATAGGCGCGATCGTCGTCGTTGCCGGGGTACCAGGTCTTTGCGTCGCGAAGCAGGCCCGTCAGCCGGTAGTGCAGCTGATCGCTGCCGGGCACCGGACCACCGACATCGAAACTGCCCTGGTAACGGTCGTAGGTGCCGCCCTGCAGCTGCACCTCACCGAATGCCGTCAACGGCGGCCGCTTGGTCGTGACATCCACGATGCCTCCCGGAGAGCCGAGGCCATAGAGGCCCGAGGCTGGTCCGCGGAGGATCGACACGCTGTCGAGACCGTAAGGTTCGATCTTGGGAATTGCGAAGTTGCCGCCGCCCTGGCGCAGGCCGTCGCGATAGATCCCTGTATAGGTCGCGTCGAAGCCACGGATGTAGAAACTATCGAACCTTGGATCATAGCCGAACGCCGTGGTCGTCACGCCGGGCGTGTAGCTGACGGCGTCCTTGAGCGTCTGAACGTTGCGATCCCTTAGCTCCTTTTGCGTCACGACCGAAAGCGACTGCGGCGTTTCGATCAGCGCTGTGCTGGTCTTGGTGCCGGCCGTGCTCGCGGTTGCGACGTACCCCGTGGTCGTACCGATCGCGCCTCCTGTGCCTTGCGACCGCGGAGCCTGGCTCCGGGCGGGCGCCGCGGCACTGCGGCGCCGGTTCGCCGCGACCGCGCGCGAAGTCCTGGTGTTCTGGCTTGAAACGACGGCACCGCGCTTCCTTGCGGCGCCAGGTTCATCCACCGTCACTGCGGGAAGTTCGCTGACATTGCTCTGCGGAGGACTTGTCTGCGCCTGAGCGCTGGCGACGTCTGCACCCATTGGCACAAGTATGACCGAACCGAGTAGCGCCGCATTGATCGCAGCCGTTGATGCGAGCAAGCCGCGCTTGCTCCGCAACGAAGCCATTCCCACCGAACAAATCCCCACATTGCCTTACGCCGACATCGATCGAGTCGCGTTTGCGACAAGGCCGACATCGATTGGGGCGGACTTCTATCGGCGGGATGATCGAAATTCCACACGCGCAAAATAGAATCGATGGAAGCAGCAACGAAGCGCAACACTGGAGTGGTTCAAGATGCGCATCACTGGAACGATTCAAAACGACATGTTGGCGGGTCAGGCTTTCGACACGACGAATGCGATGCGCGTCGTCTCTCGCAGAGAGTCTCGAACGCGGGAGCACGCGGCGATCATTCAATGATGTTGCATCCCGTCGACGTCATCGCGCGCCAAGGAGCGCACGAACGCGGTGAACCGTCATCTCCGCGCAAAGGCTATCGCATTTCGTGGCGGCGTGCTCGTGGCCATCCTTCGAGACGCCCGCCTTCGGCGGGCTCCTCAGAGCCTGACTGAAAAATGGGTGAGTGATCTCAGTGGGGTGTGATTCCATCGGATTTGCAAAGATTCGAGGGAGAGCACGATGCCCTGGACCAAGATCACTCGGGAGCAATATCGGCGGGACGATCTGCGTTATGCAAGCGATATGACCGATGCGGAGTGGGCGCTGATCAGACGCCTGTTGCCGCGAGCGAACCGGCGCGGCCGGCCGCGTAAGACGGAGCTGCGTCGTGTGATCGAAGCGATCCTCTATATCGTTTCGACCGGCTGCCAGTGGCGGGCGTTGCCGCAGGAGTTCCCGCCCTATTCGACGGTGCAGGGCTATTTTTATAGATGGCGGGATACAGGCCGGTGGCAGAGGATTGTCAGCGTGCTTGTCCGACGGGCGCGAAAAAAGCTTGGACGGACACCGAAGCCGACGGCAGCCGTGATCGACAGTCAAAGTGCGCCGACCACCCAAGCTGGCGGACCGCGCGGCTACGATGCAGGCAAGCGCATCTACGGCCGCAAGCGGCATATCGTGACGGATACCAATGGCCTCCTCCTCGGGGTTCATGTTCATCCGGCCAACGTTCAGGACTGCCATGGCGCCGTACCGCTGCTGAAGAACGTGCGGATGAACTTCCCCCGGCTGCGCCACGTCTTTGCCGACCGGATCTACCGCGGAAATCAACTCCTCGACGCGCTCTCAGACTGCGGTCCATGGACTGTCGAGATCGTCGAGCGGCCTCAAGGCGTCAAAGGCTTCCAGCTTCTGCCGAGGCGGTGGGTGGTTGAACGCACATTCGCTTGGTTCGGCAGATGCCGCCGCCTCGCCAAGGACTTCGAGGCGACGGTGGCAACCGAAGCTGCCTGGCTGCTGATTGCACACATCAGGCTCCTGACCCGCAGACTCGCGGCTGCAGCTAAGGTTGGGTGATTTATGAGTCAGACTCTCAGGATGAGGTCTTGTTCTGCGGCACAATAGTAGACCCTCATGGTGAGGAGCGCCGCTTGCGGCGCGTCTCGAACCACGAGGCCAAGCACTTGCGCGGTCGCCAAGGGGCATATGCGATAGCCCTGGGGGTGACGGGAAGGATCGGATGGATTGCGCATCGCGTCAGCGCAAGGTTTGCTCCGCATTTTCGTCGCGAGCTACTCGAAATGATGGTGCGGCAAGCGGCGCCGCCTCTCAGCGTGCGAGGCGATGCATTCAGGCGCGCGGCAACAGCCGGATGCGCTGCGCGCTACTTCTGCTTGGGCAGGAGGCCCTTCAGCTTTTCCATGTCCTTGACGTTCATCTTCATGCCGCCGGGCATGATGATGTCGCCGGCCTTCTGGTCGCTCTTGCAGGCGCCGAGCCATTTCGCCTCGATGGTCATCGTGGTGTCGCGCGAGCCGGCCGCGCCGCCCTCGGCATGGGAGGTGCTCTTCACCGTGTAGGCGGAATTAAAATCGCCGACGATCTCGGCATGGCTCTGCATCGTCATGCCGGCGACGCTGCAGACGCTGTCGCTGACATAGCCGGTCGCGGTCTTCTGGATATCCTGCTTCGAGCAGACTTCCTTGGCCATCGGCGAGGCCGCCGCGCTCATCTCCTTGTCGGTGGTCTCGTCGGTGCAGTGCTGCATGGTGATTTCGGGCATCGGCCCGCCGGTGCGCACCATCTTCATCTCCCACAGACCGGCCTTGCGGATCGGCAGGTCGACGGCACTTGCGGCGCCAGCGGACAGGACAAGGCACACAGCCGAACCAAGCAAGGCAAGCTGTCGGGTCATGCGGTCGGCTCCCGGCTGAACGATCGAAAGATCCGGTGCGCGCTCAGTAGAGCGTGCGCAGCGGCCTCTGGGCTGCGCCATAGGGCACCCAGCGACAGGCGAAAGAGATGTAGCCGCCCGGATAGTTCTGCATCGCAAGGAACTTAACCACCTTGCCGTAGGAGGCGCAGTGATCGACTGCGAGTTGCCGGGCGTCGCTCTGGGTCGCCAGCGTATAGGCGATGATACCGCCGGTATCATTGCCCTTGAACGGCGGTACCGGCTGCATCCAATCCGCCCGCGCCGGCACAACGGCCAGCATCCCGCAAACGGCAACCAGGCACGCGGCCAATTTCCTTCGCATCGCAGACTCCATTTCGCTTCGAGCCAACATAGAGTGCGCCGGCGACCGTGAAAAGAACGAGCCGGCTCCCCAAAGTGGACTTCTCCGCAGGTGTTGCCGCCCTGCACTTGACCTTGCCGGGGCTTCGCGGCACCGTCCGCGGCATCGGATAATCGGGTGGATTCCCATGCGCAACCTGTTCAACTCCCGCAATAAACTCGGCCGCAAGCTCGGCCTCGGCGCCGCACTCGTGGTCGGCCTGCTGGCTTTCGGGGGTACGGCCCAGGCCGCCAATCCGCTCGAAATGAACTTCTGGCTGTCCGGCCCGCGCTATGACGGCAATGTGGCCCCATGCGAGAAGGCCCTGACGGTCATCAGCACGCAATTCCAGGAAAAGGAAGCCACCTTCTGGAATTCGCCGCTCGTGATCACCGGCTTCAACGGGATTCACGAAACCGCCTTCCGCCCCTGGCAGTCCGACAATATCCCGCGCCGTTATTGCACGGGCGAGGCGATGCTGAGCGACGGCAAAGTGCGCAAGGTGCACTATTCGATCATCGAGGACGGCGGCTTTGCCAGCATCAATCAGGGCGTCGAATGGTGCGTCGCGGGGCTCGACCGCAACTGGACCTATAACCCGTCCTGCAAGGCCGCGCGGCCCTGATCTCCGACCAGATTGCTAAAGCAGGAGCCGCCGCCATTTGGACGGCGGCTTTTTGTTCTTGAAATGTTCTCGCAGCCTGCTAGGCTCTGGGCGGTCGAGTGAGGGAGCGTTTGATGCCTCGGTTGGACACGATTTCCCGATTTTTGATTTCGGTTGCCATTATTCTGTGCGGTGCGGTCGGGGCGTCGGCCCAGGATCGCCGCCAGAATGCGCCCGGTGAGTTCGATTTCTATGTGCTGTCGCTGTCGTGGTCGCCCTCGTTCTGCGAGGCGGCGAGCGAGCGCGGCAACAACGGCCGCGGCACGCAGGCGCAATGCGGCGGACGGCCCTATTCCTTCGTGGTGCACGGCCTGTGGCCGCAATATGAGCGGGGCTTTCCGGAATACTGCCAGCGGCCCTCGCCGCGACTCGCCCGCAGCATCATGAGCTCGATGCTCGACCTGATGCCGGCGCCCGGGCTGATCTACAACGAGTGGGACAAGCACGGCACCTGCTCCGGTCTCGGCGAGCGCGCCTATTTCGAAGCCATCCGCAAGGCCCGCGCCACGGTGAAGATCCCCGAGGAATTCCTGCAATTGTCGGAGCCGAAGACGGTCGCGCCCGACGAGCTGGAGACGGCATTCATCAAGGTCAATCCGGGCCTCAGCAACTCCGCGATCTCGGTGACCTGCGACAGCAAGCGGCTCAGCGAGGTGCGGATCTGCCTCAGCAAGGATCTGCAATTCCGCTCCTGCGAGGAAATCGACCGCCGCGCCTGCCGCCGCGATCAGGTGCTGATGCCGCCGGTTCGCGGCGGCTGAAACTCTGGGTCATGGCCGGCAGACCCGCGCTGCGCGTCGTCGCGCAGCATGTCCCGGCCACCTGCGCCATCGCGAAACAAGCAAGATAAGGCGCAGATGCCCGGGAGCCGGCTACGCCAAGGCTTCGCCGAGCTCGGACGTTACCCCCGCCGAAGCTTTAGCGAAGGCCGGGACAAGCCCGGGCATGACGAGTACAACATGCGCACCCTTTGGGAGCGCAGCACGATCATCACATGAACTACCGTCACGCCTTTCATGCCGGCAGCTTTGCCGACGTCATCAAGCACATCGTGCTGGTGCGCATGCTCACCTATCTGCAGGACAAGCCGGCGCCGTTCCGCGTCATCGACACCCATGCCGGCGCCGGTCTCTATGATTTGACGTCGAGCGAAGCGCAGCGCGGCGGCGAATGGCTCACCGGCATCGCGCGGCTGATGCAGGCGCGGCTCTCCGACCAGGCATTGCCGCTGATCGCGCCCTATCTCGACATCGTCAGAGCATTCAATCCGAAAGGCGAGCTGAAAGCCTATCCTGGTTCGCCGTTGATCGCGCGGGCGCTGCTGCGTCCGCAAGATCGCCTCACCGCCTGCGAGATCGAACCGACGGCGCGCAAACAACTGATCGACGCGCTGCGACGCGACGCGCAAGCGCGCGTCGTCGATCTCGACGGCTGGATGGCGCTGCCCGCATTCGTGCCGCCGAACGAACGGCGCGGCCTGGTGCTGATCGATCCGCCGTTCGAAGCGAAGGACGAGTTCGAGCGGCTGGCCAGTGCTTTCACGGAAGCGTACGCGAAGTGGCCGACCGGCTCGTATCTTTTGTGGTACCCCGTAAAAACCCGGAGAGCCACCGATGAGCTAACGCGCAGTGTGGCTGCTGCAGCAGCAAGCAGCCGGGCCGCCGGCAAATGCCTGCGATTGGAATTCAGTGTGGCACCGCAAGAAGCAGGCGCAGGCCTCGTTTCCACAGGGCTTTTGCTGGTGAATCCGCCGTGGACGCTGGCGAATGAGTTGAAGATCATCCTGCCCGAACTCGAGAAGCCGCTCGGTCAAGGCGGCGCGGGACGCTTCAGACTCGAGACGCCTAAACCATGATCGACAACCTCCTACTGAAAAGTTCAATTTTGAGCATAGGCAATTTGCGCGGAACCGTATTATGCTCATCCTGTTACGACTGGCTTTACGTTCCGCTTCCGCGAATGGTTGCGGCGGAGTGACAAGGCCGAAATAAATCCAGGCAGACCGGCGGCGTGACGCCGGCCTGTTCAGGTGGCCAAGCTTCCGACAAGCGAATGTCGGTCAACCGCTACGCGGCGTGCGCGTAGCGGTGGAGCAATACGGGGGAGGAGTTTCCCGATGGCCATGACTGGGACAGTCAAGTTCTTCAACGGAGAGCGTGGCTACGGCTTCATCAAGCCTGATGATGGCGGCCGCGATGTGTTCGTTCACATCACAGCTGTCGAGCGTGCAGGATTGAAGGACCTGACTGAAGGACAACGCATTACGTTCGAGGTTGAGCCCGACAAGAAGGGCAAGGGCCCGAAGGCGGTCAACCTGGTGGTCTCATGACGAGCGCTCGCGATGCGCGGCTCGGAATGAACACCGAATGAGGCGTTGCGTGTGAGTTGGCTGCCGAGCGCGTGGCTGGCGCTCGCTGGATGACCACCTGCATGATGCGGACGCGACCGGCGGAGCCGCATATCCCACACGTGCGGCCCACCGATTGGATTCGCGCACGCCGCGGCGTGTACACGGCCGTGCGCGACGTTGAGATCATCAACACAAAGAAAAACCCGGCCGTGCACGGCGCGGCCGGGAGTTAATGGTCGACGTTTCTTGTTCTCAGAAGTGATAGTTGATGCCGGCGCGAACCAGGCTGAAGCTGTAGCCGTTCGACACGCCACCGGTGATCGTGAAATTGCTGTTGGCAAGGTCGACGTAGAGATACTCGATCTTGGCGCTCCAGTGCGGGGCAAAGCCCATTTCGGCGCCGGCACCGACGGTGAAGCCCGCATTGGTGTGGCTCTCCGTGATGCCGAACGTCTCGCCGCGCAGTTCGCCGAAGGCGAGACCGCCGGTCGCGTAGAACAGCACGTTGTTGACCGCATAGCCGGCGCGGCCGCGCACCGTGCCGAACCACGGGTTGGAGAACTTCCACGGCGCGAACCGGTCGTCGGCTGTGGTGCCCTGGATATCGGCCTCGATACCGAACACCCAGGGGGAGCCGTTCTGGAAGTTGTAGCCGGCCTGTACACCGCCGACGAAACCGGACGGCTTGGTCGGGTTGTTCTCCACCGAGCCCCAGCCATAGCCGACATTGCCGCCGAGATAGGGGCCGGCCCAGCTATAGGCATTGAGCGGCTGATAGACGGTATAGGGCGATCCGTAGTTGAGATCGGCCGACGCCGCCGAGGTCGTCCAGCCTGCAACGATCAGTGCCAGCGCACGCGCAACAAACCGGGGCATTGGTACTCTCCAGAACGCAACTGCCGCAGCCCGCCGGCCAGGGCCGGCGTGGTTACGGAATTCCACTTTTTTCGCTAAGGTTTATCGAGAGTTTTAAGTTAAAGGGCTGTTAAGCCCGGTTACCGGCCCGCTCATCAGTCTTAACAAGGTGTTACACACCCCTCCCGCATGCGCGCGGGGCCCCGGTAACCTCCTGCAATCGAGGTGCTTTTTGTTGGTGCCGTCAGCGCTGGCGACCGGTCGCCCAAGCACTTAGTTTACGGCCCATGGTTCACGATTCTCCCGAGCGCCCGACGCCGGCCCCCAAGGTTGACTCCAAGGCTGACCCCAAGCCACGGCGCGGTTCAAAGTCCGACCTGCCACAGGACGATCTGGCGCTCGATACAAGCGACGTCGATCCCGAAACCTCCGCCGCCGAGGAGGACGACGAGGCACGCCTGCCCGAGGCTTCGGAGGACGCCGCCGAGGCGGTCGCCGAGGGCACGCTCTCGGTCGGACATGCCGCGATCGAGAACGCGGTCCGCCTCGCCCCGACCTCGCCCGGCGTCTATCGCATGCTCAACGCCGCCAACGACGTGCTCTATGTCGGCAAGGCGAAGAACGTCAAAAAGCGGCTGTCGTCCTATGCGCGGGCCAACGCGCCGCTGCCGGCGCGCATCCTGCGTATGATCGCGGCGACCACGCAGGTCGAGATCGTCTCGACCATGACCGAGACCGAGGCGCTGCTGCTCGAAGCCAATCTGATCAAGCAGCTCCGTCCGCGCTTCAATGTGCAGCTGCGCGACGACAAGTCGTTTCCCTATATTCTGATCACCGGCGACCATTGGGCGCCGCAGATCCTCAAGCATCGCGGCGCGCAGTCGCGGCCCGGGCGCTATTTCGGCCCGTTCGCCAACGCAGGCGCGGTCAACCGCACCATCACGGCGCTGCAGCGCGCGTTCCTGATTCGTTCCTGCACCGACGGCTTCTTCGAAAGCCGCAGCCGGCCCTGCCTGCTCTATCAGATCAAGCGCTGCGCCGGTCCCTGCACGCGCGAGATCGACTTCCCCGGCTATAGCGAACTGGTGCGCGAGGCGACCGAATTCCTCTCCGGCCGCAGCCACGCCGTGAAGGAGCTGCTCGCGGCCGAGATGGAGAAGGCCTCCGGCGAGCTCGAGTTCGAAACCGCGGCGCTGTACCGCGACCGTCTCGCGGCGCTGTCGGCGATCCAGTCGCAGCAGGGCATCAATCCGCGCACGGTCGAAGAGGCCGATGTGTTCGCAATCCACCAGGAGGGCGGCTACTCCTGCGTCGAGGTGTTCTTCTTCCGCACCGGCCAGAACTGGGGCAACCGCGCCTATTTCCCGAAGGCCGAGAAGAGCTTCACGCCCGAGGAGGTGCTGTCCTCGTTCCTCGCGCAATTCTACGACGACAAGCCGCCGCCGAAGCTGATCCTGCTCTCGCACGAGATCGAGGAAAGCGCGTTACTCGCCGACGCGCTGTCGGTCAAGGCCGGATCCAAGGTCGAGGTCACCGTGCCGAAGCGCGGCGAGAAGAAGGAGCTGATCGGCCACGCCCTCACCAACGCGCGCGAGGCGCTCGGCCGCAAGCTCGCCGATACCGCGACGCAAAGCCGGCTGCTGGAGGGCATGGTCAGCACGCTCGGCCTGCCGCACAGACCCAAGCGGATCGAGGTCTACGACAACAGCCACATCCAGGGCACCAACGCGGTCGGCGCGATGATCGTGGCGGGACCCGACGGGTTCATGAAGAACCAGTACCGCAAGTTCAACATCAAGTCCGAAGGGCTGACGCCGGGCGACGATTACGGAATGATGCGCGAGGTGCTGGAACGCCGCTTCAAGCGGTTGCTGAAGCCGCCGGAGGGCGAGGCCGCAGCCAAGACGAAAGCGGATGACGATTCGTTCCCGCAATGGCCCGACCTCGTCATCATCGACGGCGGCCGCGGCCAGCTCAACGCGGTCCGGGAGATCTTCCAGAATCTCGGGCTGACCGAGGTCTCGTTGATGGCAGTTGCCAAGGGTCCGGAGCGCGATGCCGGGCGCGAAACCCTGTTCATGCCCGACCGCGAGGCCATCAAGCTGGAGCCGCGGGACCCGGTGCTCTATTTCATCCAGCGGCTGCGCGACGAGGCCCATCGCTTCGTGATCGGCTCGCACCGCAAGCTGCGCAAGAAGGACATCCGCGAGGCCGGCCTGCAGGAGATCCCGGGCATCGGCCCGTCCCGCAAGCGTGCCTTGCTGCACCACTTCGGAACGCTCAAGGAGATCGAGCGGGCCTCGATCGCCGACCTCGGCAAGGTTCCCGGCGTCAGCGCCGAGAGCGCCCGCAAGATTTTCGAGTTTTTCCACGCCCAGCCGGGTTAAACCAAAGGCGAGTCATCAGGGCGTCGCCTGCGACAGGGCATCTAGGGCATGATGCGGAAAAGTGTGAGGCAGTTATCCGAAAAGATCATGCTTAAACAACGGGCTAAGGCGCTATGACGATGAAGCGCAATCTGGTCGCGCTTGACGCGTCCGCACGGTTGACCTTCTCGCTTCAGCGGTATTGGTAGAACGGATGAACATCGCCACGACCCGGGGACAGACCAAGACCATGTCCCTCCCGAATATCCTGACCTACGCCCGGATCGCCGCGATCCCGGTGGTGATCGGCTGCGTCTACTGGCAATCGATCCTGGACGGCCCGTTGTGGCTGCGCTGGGTGGCGCTGGCCGTGTTCATCGCGGCGGGGGTCACCGACTATCTCGACGGCTATTATGCCCGGATCTGGGACCAGCAGTCCGCCTTCGGCCGGATGCTCGATCCGATCGCCGACAAACTCCTGGTCGCCTCCAGCCTCTTGATGCTGGCCGCCGACAATTCGATCCATGGCTGGACGCTGTGGGCGGCGATCGTGATCCTGTGCCGCGAGATCCTGGTCTCGGGCCTGCGCGAATATCTCGCAGGGCTCAGGGTCAGCGTTCCCGTCACCAAGCTGGCGAAATGGAAGACGACGATCCAGCTGGTAGCGATCGGCTTTCTGATTGCCGGCGAAGCGGGCGAGCAGGTCTTCCCTGCCACCACCTTGATCGGCATCGTGTTGCTCTGGATGTCGGCGATCTTCACGATCTACACCGGCTGGGATTACTTCCGTGCCGGCATCCATCACCTCATCAAGGAGGATGAGGGATGAAGCTGAAATATTTCGCCTGGGTGCGTGAACGCATCGGCAAGGCCGAAGAGATCGTCGAGCCGCCGGCCGAGGTGCGCACCGTCGGCGAGCTGATCGGATGGCTTGCCGCGCGCGATGACGCCTATGCCTATGCCTTCGAGAAGCCGACGGTGATCCGCGCCGCGATCGACCACGCCCATGTCAAATCGGACGCGGCGATCTCCGGCGCCCGCGAGATCGCGTTCTTTCCGCCGATGACCGGCGGGTAGGATAGCGTTTTCGAGCGAAGTGGGTACCGGTTCGCGTGAAGAAAACGCGTCAAGCAAAGAAGTCCACATGACCGTTGCAGCGACCATTCGTATCCAGCAAGCCGACTTCGACGTCGCGCAGGAGATCGCGGCCTTGAGCCGAGGCCGCACCGATGTCGGCGCGGTCGTCAGCTTCAGCGGCATCTGCCGCGGCAACGAACAGGGCGAGCCGATCGCGGCGCTGACGCTCGAACATTATCCGGGCATGGCGGAAGCAGAGATTGGACGCCACGCCGACGAGGCGCTGTCGCGCTGGCCGTTGCAGGGCCTCACCATCATCCATCGCTTCGGCCGCATCGCGCCGGGCGAGAACATCGTGCTGGTCGTGACCGCCTCGGCGCACCGGCAGGCCGCGTTCGAGGCCGCCGAGTTCCTGATGGACTATCTGAAGACCAGCGCACCGTTCTGGAAGCGCGAGGAAAGCACGCGCGGCGCGAGCTGGATCGAGGCGCAGGGCCATGACGACGCGGCCGCCGCGCGCTGGACCAAATCCTGATGGCCAAGCGCAGCAAAGTGCCGGCCAAACGCAGCCTCGCCGTGCCGAAAGCGCCGAAAGTCGGCGCCGGCGAGCTGCACACCCTGTTCGATTTCCTGCGCTATGCCGTGAGCCGCTTCAACGCGGCCAAGCTCGTGTTCGCGCACGGCACCACCGATCCGGTGGCCGAGGCCGCGTTCCTGATCTGCGAAACGCTGCACCTGCATCCCGACCAGTTCGAGAACTTTGCCACCGCGCGCGTCACGATTGCCGAGGGCAAGCAGATCCTCGACCTGATCGAGCGCCGGATCGCGACGCGGAAGCCGGCCGCCTATCTCGTCAACAAGGTCTATATGCGCGGCCTGCCGTTCTATGTCGACGAGCGCACCATCGTGCCGCGCTCCTTCGTCGGCGAATTGCTGGATTCGCATTTCGGCGGCGACGAGGACGGCACCTCGCTGATCGGCGATCCCGAAGAGGTCGAACGCGTGCTCGACCTCTGCACCGGCTCCGGTTGCCTTGCGATCCTGGCGGCCCGGCATTTCCCCAACGCCGCGGTCGATGCCGTCGATATTTCAAAGGACGCGCTCGAGGTCGCCGCGCGCAACGTCGCCGATCACGGCCTCGACCATCGCCTGACGCTGCATCGCGGCGACCTGTTCAAGCCGCTCGGCGACAACAGATACGATCTCATCATCTCGAACCCGCCCTATGTCGACGCCGAAGGCATGGCGGCGCTGCCGCGTGAGTGTCGTGCCGAGCCGAAGATCGCGTTCGACGGCGGCGCTGACGGGCTCGACATCGTACGTCGCCTGCTCGATGAGGCGAGGCAACATCTGACCCCGCAGGGCGGCCTGCTCTGCGAGATCGGCCGCGGCCGCGGCAATCTCGAGGCCGCCTACCCGAACCTGCCGCTGCTCTGGCTCGACACCGAGGACTCCGAGGGCGAGGTGTTCTGGATCGCTGCCGCGGACCTCTGACCGGCGTGCCGCCGCCGGCTCCGGCGATTTGCGGAGCCCGATCCGGGCGAAGCGAAAATCGTGTGCAGTTCCAGCCGGTTCCGAAGATCGCTGGCCCGTCGAATCAACAATGGTGCTAAGGTCGCGGTCCGGGGACGTTCGGACAGAGGGCGCGGGCGCGCGACATGATTCGCATTTCGACGATCTTCATCGCCATCTGCATGGTGCTGGTCGCAGCCTCGCTCGGCTTCGTGCTGTATTCGGTGGCAGGCATCAGCGGATCGGAATCGGCGATCGTGGCGCTCGCCGCCCTCACCTGCCTGATCCTCTACAATGCGGTCTCGATGCGGCTGCGTGACCGCAGCGACGTCGGCGGCCAGATCGCGGATCTGTCGCGCGGCACCGCCGACCTTGCCCGCCAGGTCGCCGAGTTCGGCCGCCGGCTGGCCGCGGTCGAAGGCCGCGTCGCCTCGGCCAACTCCTCTGGCGCCGACCGGATGCAGGGCATGGCCGGCGAGATCAGCGAGCTCGGCGGACTGGTGCGGCAGCTTGCGGCATCCGTCGCCCATCACGAGGACCTGCTGGCGGCGGCTCCGGCGGTGCAGCCGGTCGCGTCCCCGCGCGACGATGTGTTGCAACGGGTTGCGCCGGCGCCGACCGTCGTGGTTGCGCCTCCGCCGCCACCTGCGGCTCCGCCGGAGGTCTCGCGCAGCCAGACCCAGCTGATCGGCGCGATCAAGCAGGCCATCGACGAGAACCGCCTCGACATCTACCTGCAGCCGATGGTGACGCTGCCGCAGCGCAAGGTGCGCTACTACGAGGCGGTGACGCGGCTGCGCGACGAGCGCGACCAGGTGCTGGCCGCCGAGGATTTCATCGAGGCGGCCGAGGCCGGCGGCCTGATCGGCCGCATCGATCACATGGTGATGCTTCGCTGCGTCCAGGTGCTGCGCCGCCTGATGATCCGCAGCAAGGATGTCGGCGTGTTCTGCAACGTCTCGGCGGCGACGCTGTCAAACCCGGCGCATTTCACCCAGTGTCTCGACTTCCTCGAGGCCAACCGCGCGCTGGCGCCGTCCTTCGTGCTCGAGTTCAAGCAGGCGACCTTCCGCAATCTCGGCCCGACCGAGAGCGAGAACCTCGCGGCGCTGGCGCAGCGCGGTTACCGGTTCTCGATCGACCATGTCAGCGACCTTCGCCTCGAGCCGCGCGAGCTCGCCGATCGCGGCGTCCGCTTCATCAAGGTGCCGGCGGCGCTGCTGCTTGACGCCAAGCAGATCGCGAGCACCGATATCCATCCTTCGGATCTGTCCGACCTGCTCGGCCGCTACGGCATCGACCTGATCGCCGAACGGATCGAGGGCGAACGCTCGGTGGTCGACCTGCTCGACTACGATGTCCGGTTCGGCCAGGGGTTCCTGTTCGCGCCGCCGCGGCCGTTGCGGCCGGAGGGGGCATCTGCTACCGCCGAGACTCCACAGACCAACCCCCAGGATCTTAATGGCGCCAGCACTTCAGCCCCTGTCTCCAGCCCCGCAGCTCCGCCGCGCGCAACCGGCAGCGCCGCGCTGGCGCGCCGCGCCCTCGGTCCAAATTAGCCGGCAATTCGCATCATGACCTCACTGCGTTTCGTGGAGCAGCTGCGCGACCTCGTCGGCGGCGTCGATGTGGTGCTGTCGGATATCTGGGGCGTCGTGCACAACGGGCTCGAGTCCTTTCCCGAGGCCTGCGAGGCCCTGCACACCTTCCGCCAGCAGGGCGGCACGGTCATCCTGATCACCAACGCGCCGCGGCCGGCCGATTCCGTGCAGCGACAACTGCGCAAGCTCGGCGTCGCCGACGAGACCTATGATGCGATCGTCTCCTCGGGTGACCTGACGCGCCACTTCGTGGCCGATCATCCGGGCCAGAAGATCTTCTGGATCGGCCCGGAGCGCGACAGCTCGATCCACCGCGGCCTCGACGCCACGCTGGTGCCGCTGGAGCAGGCCGACTACATCATCTGCACCGGCCTGTTCGACGACGAGACCGAGTCGGCCGAAGATTATCGCGACACGCTGCTGAAGGCGCTCGAGCGCAAGCTCACGCTGGTCTGCGCCAATCCCGATATCGTGGTCGAGCGCGGCGACCGGCTGATCTACTGCGCCGGCGCGGTCGCCGAACTCTATCGCGAGCTCGGCGGCGAGGTGATCTTCTACGGCAAGCCGCACCGGCCGATCTATGAGCGCGCCATGGCTCTGGCCGCCGAGCGCCGCGGGCGTCCGACCGAGCTCAGCCGGGTGCTCGCGATCGGCGATTCCGTGCGCACCGATCTCACCGGCGCCCTTGGCTTCGGCATCGATCTGTTGTTCGTCACCCGCGGCATCCATTCCGAAGAGTTCGAGGGCATCGAGCAGCTCGATGCAGCCTCGATCAAGGAATTGTTCGGCCATCCGCCGCGCGCGCTGATGCGCGAGCTGAAGTGGTAGCCAAAAAGTCGTCGGACTCCCTCGCCCCGCTCTTGTGCGGCGTCGAGACGAGCAAAGCTCGCTCTTGGAGGGTTGGGGTGAGGGGCTGCCTCCCCAAGCGCTGGATGCCGAGAGACCTGTACCCCCTCACCCGGATTGCATCTCTCGATGCAATCCGACCTCTCCCCGCAAGCGGGGCGAGGTAAAGGGGCGCGCTGCCAAAATATCGAAAACAACCCCATGCAAAGTAGCCCATGGCGCCCGGTGTTCGACCAGGCGCCTGTCGACCAGGCGCCTTGACACGTCGGGCAACTCAGCGATATTCTTCTAATATTCCGAAATCATGCCGCCCCCTTCGTCCCGCAAGCGGGGCGGGGTGAAGGGAAGCGTGATCAAATGCAAATGCCCGGGACAAGCCCGGGCATGACGTGAATTTCAATCGATGGGATGGACGGGCGTGTTACGCGGTGGCCATGTCCGGGAACACCGCCTCGATCTTGGTCTTCAGCGTGGCCGCATTGAACGGCTTGACGATGTAGTTGTTCACGCCGGCCTTCTTGGCCGCGATCACGTTCTCGGTCTTGGATTCCGCCGTGATCATGATGAAGGGCGTGGTCGCGAGGTTGGGATCGGCGCGGACTTCCTTGAGCAGGTCGTAGCCGGTCATCGGCTCCATGTTCCAGTCGGAAATCACCAGGCCATACTTCTTGCCGCGCATCTTGTTCAGCGCTGCGGAGCCGTCGGAGGCATCGTCGATATTTTCAAATCCAAGCTGCTTGAGAAGATTCCGGATGATGCGGATCATGGTGCTGTAATCATCAACCACCAGAACCGGCATGGACAAATCAACCGCCATCTTTCCCCCCAAAACACAAACGCAACTTGGCTTCTGCACAAACGCAGCTTTCCGCCAACGACTAACAGCAGCCGTTAAACAGCGCGTTAACCGGCTGAATCCGGATTGTTACGGATTTGACGCGATTTTCGTTAGCCTTGACTTCCACGCCGCCGCCGCGTCACGGTCCGGCCCGCACCAATCATGCTTAAGAATCCTTGAAGAATACCGCTCATGAGCACCGGCTTTACCGTTATCCGCGACAACACCCCCGCAAGCGCCATTCCGAAAGGCGCCGTGGTCGCGATGGGGAATTTCGATGGCGTCCATCTCGGTCACCGCGCCGTGATCGGCGCGGCGCTTGCGATGGGCAGAGCACGCGGCGTGCCCGCGCTTGCCGTGACCTTCGAGCCGCATCCGCGCAGCTTCTTCAGCCCGAACACCCCGCAATTCCGTCTCACGGACGAGACCAACAAGCTGCGGCTGCTCGCGGCCACCGGGCTCGCCGGTGCCGTCGTGATGACGTTCGACAAGGCGCGCGCCGGGACCTCGGCACAGGATTTCATTCACCATGACCTGATCGGCCGGCTCGGCATCAGCGGGATCGCAGTCGGTTACGACTTCCATTTCGGCAAGGGCCGGGTGGGCTCCCCGAGCCTCCTGGTCAGCGAAGCGCCGCGGCTCGGCATCGAGGTCGATGTGCAGGCCCATGTCGACATCGAGGAACGTCCGGTTTCCTCCAGTGCCATCCGCATGGCGCTCGCCGAGGGCGAGATCGCGGATGCGACCACGATGCTGGGCGGACCGTGGTTCGTCACCGGCAAGGTGGTCCACGGCGAGAAGCGCGGCCGAGATCTCGGTTACCCCACCGCCAATATCCGCCTCGACAAGCATTGCGGCTTGAAGCACGGCATCTACGCGGTGCGGGTCGGCAAGGGCTCGCAACGGTTCGACGGTGTCGCAAGCTTCGGGCGCCGGCCGACCTTCGACAACGGCGCGCCGCTGCTCGAGGTGTTCCTGTTCGACTTCAAGGGCGATCTGTACGACGCGGTCCTTGATGTCGCATTCATCGGTTTCATTCGCGAAGAGCTGAAATTCGACACCATCGAGGCGTTGATACGCCAGATGGATGACGACAGCGCCAAGGCGCGCGCGGTGCTGGCCGCGGCGCCCGACGCGTTCCCGCAGCTCGGAGTGATTGGTTGAACCGGACTGAAAAGCAAAAAATGCTGGCGGGCGAGCTGTATCGCCCGGATGCAGAGCTCGCCGCCGAGCATACAGCGGCGGAACAATGGATGGCACGCTACAATGCGTCGGGCGCATCGTCCGCGGCCGAGTTGCACGCGCTGCTCGGCGAGCGCTTCCGCAAGGTCGGCAGGGATGCCGTGATCCGCCCGCCGTTCTTCTGCGATTACGGCAGCAATATCAGCCTCGGCGACGGCGTGTTCCTCAACTTCAATTGCGTCATCCTCGACGTCGTCGAGGTCGCGATCGGCGATCGGACCCAGATCGGACCCGCGGTGCAGATCTATACCGCCGACCACCCGCGCGATGCCGAAACCCGCCGCGCCGGGCTGGAATTCGGCCGCCCGATCCGGATCGGCAGCGACGTCTGGATCGGCGGGGGGGCCATCATTCTGCCCGGCATCACGATCGGCGACGGCGCCCTGGTCGGGGCCGGCAGCGTGGTCACACGGAACGTCGCCCCCGGCGCGATCGTGGCGGGAAATCCGGCCCGGGCACGGCCGGCCTGAACCGCGCCATGCGCGGCCCTGCGAGCCACCGGGGGCTTTGCGATTTCCCCGTCCGGCTGCTATGGAAACCCCATGTTTTCGCGGCGCATCATACGGATTAGCGGCCCGGCTTCCGCCTGAGCCTGAAGGCTCGGCGCAAGACCGGGACTTCGCCGTTTCACCCGCGATTGATCGCGTATCCGCGCCCGCACCTGCCAAATCAGAGCTTTCATGTCCGACAAGCCGCAAAAGATCGACGCCCAAAAGACTGACGTTAGGGACTATTCCAAGACCCTTTACCTGCCGCAGACGGATTTCCCGATGCGCGCCGGCCTGCCCCAGCGCGAGCCGGAAATCCTGAAATACTGGAACGACATCGGCCTCTACGACAAGCTCCGCCGGGAAGCCGAGGGCCGCGCCAAATTCGTGCTGCATGACGGCCCGCCCTACGCCAACGGCAACATCCATATCGGGCACGCGCTGAACAAGATCCTCAAGGACGTCGTGACCAAGAGCCAGCAGATGCTCGGCTTCGACTCCAACTACGTGCCGGGCTGGGACTGCCACGGCCTGCCGATCGAATGGAAGATCGAGGAGGAGAACTACCGCTCCAAGGGCAAGCAGAAGCCCGATTTCCGCGACTCGGCGGCGATGGTCGCGTTCCGCAAGGAATGCCGTGCCTATGCGACGCACTGGATCAACGTGCAGCGCGAGGAGTTCAAGCGGCTCGGCATCATCGGCGACTGGGACCATCCCTACCAGACGATGAGCTATCCGGCCGAGGCCCAGATCGCCCGCGAGCTGATGAAGTTCGCCGCCAACGGCACGCTCTATCGCGGCTCGAAGCCGGTGATGTGGAGCGTGGTCGAGAAGACCGCGCTTGCCGAAGCCGAGGTCGAATACGAGGACTACACCTCCGACATGGTGTGGGTGAAATTCCCGGTCACCTCGCCGGCGCATGGCGCGCTGGCCAATGCCTCGGTCGTGATCTGGACCACCACGCCGTGGACGCTGCCCGGCAACCGCGCCATTTCGTTCTCGCCGAAGATCGCCTATGGCCTCTACAAGGTGACGGACGCGCCGGCGGACAATTGGGCCAAGACCGGCGATCTCCTGATCCTGGCCGACGCACTTGCCGCCGAGGTGTTCAAGCAGGCCCGCGTCACGTCCTATGAGAAGGTCCGCGATATTCCCGGCGACACGCTGGACGCGGTGGAATGCGCCCATCCGCTGCGCGGCTTCGGTGGCGGCTACGAATTCATCGTGCCGCTGCTCGCCGGCGAGCATGTCACCGACGACACCGGCACCGGCTTCGTGCACACCGCGCCGAGCCACGGCCGCGAGGACTTCGACGTCTGGACGGCCAACACCCGCGAGCTCGATGCGCGCGGCATCCCGACCGCGATCCCGTATACGGTCGACGAGAACGGCGCCTACACCGCACAGGCGCCGGGCTTCACCGGCAAACGCGTGCTCAACGACAAGGGCGAGAAGGGCGATGCCAACGAGGCCGTGATCAAGGCGCTGATCGAGGCCGGCAGGCTGCTCGCGCGCGGCCGCCTCAAGCACCAGTATCCGCATTCCTGGCGTTCCAAGAAGCCGGTGATCTTTCGCAACACACCGCAATGGTTTATCGCGATGGATAAGCCTATCACAGCGAAACTCCTTCCTGAACTTCCGGCATCGCGGGTCGACGACGTAGACTTTGTTGATGACGAACCTGTTTTGGACACGATTCGAAACCGAGCACTAATTGCTATCGGTGAAACGAAGTGGGTTCCTGAAGCGGGCCGCAATCGCATCAACGGCATGATTGAAAATCGCCCCGACTGGGTGATCTCGCGGCAGCGCGCCTGGGGCGTGCCGATCGCCGTGTTCGTGCGCGAGAACAGCGACGGCTCGGCCGAGATCCTGCAGGACGAGGTGGTCAACCAGCGCATCACCGAAGCGTTTATGGAGGAAGGCGCCGACGCCTGGTACATGGACGGCGCCCGCGAGCGCTTCCTCGGGTCCCGCGCGTCCGAGAACTGGAAGAAGGTCGACGACATCTGCGACGTCTGGTTCGATTCCGGCTCCACGCATGCCTTCGTGCTGGAAGACCGCCAGAACTTCCCGCAGCTCGGCAACATCGTCCGCAAGGTCGATGGCGGCAACGACACCGTGATGTATCTCGAAGGCAGCGACCAGCATCGCGGCTGGTTCCACTCGTCGCTCTTGGAAAGCGCCGGCACGCGCGGCCGCGCGCCTTATGACATCGTGCTGACCCACGGCTTCACGCTCGACGAGAACGGCCGCAAGATGTCGAAGTCGCTCGGCAACACCGTCGAACCGCAGAAGGTGATCAAGGATTCCGGCGCGGATATCCTGCGCCTGTGGGTGTGCGCCACCGACTATGCCGACGACCAGCGCATCGGCCCGGAGATCCTCAAGAACACCATCGAGACCTATCGCAAGCTACGCAACTCGATCCGCTGGATGCTCGGCACGCTGCATCATTTCAAGCCGAGCGAGAAGGTCGCCTTTGCCGAGATGCCCGAGCTCGAGCGGCTGATGCTGCACGAGCTCGCCGGCCACACCGAGACCATCCGCAAGGCCTATGCCGACTTCGACTACAAGACCGTGGTCGCAAGCCTCGCGGCCTTCATGAACTCCGAGCTGTCGGCGTTCTACTTCGACATCCGCAAGGACACGCTGTATTGCGATCCGCCGTCCTCGGTGGCGCGCAAGGCGGCGCTGACCACGATCGATCTGCTCTGCGACGCGATACTGAAATGGCTGGCGCCGATCCTCAGCTTCACCACCGACGAAGCCTGGCGGATGTATCGGCCGAACGCCGAGCCTTCGGTGCATCTCACGTTGTTCCCTGAAGGTCTCGAGCAGTTCCGCGACGACGCGCTTGCCGCGAAGTGGGAAACGGTCCGCAACGTCCGCCGCGTCGTCACCGGCGCGCTCGAGCTCGAACGCGCCGCCAAGCGGATCGGCTCCTCGCTCGAGGCATCGCCGGTGATCTACGTCGCCGACAGGGAGATGCTGGCCACGCTGTTCGACATCGATCTCGCCGAAGTCTGCATCACTTCGAACTATGAGGTGCGCAAGGGCGAGGCGCCGGCCACAGCCTTCCGCCTCGATGCCGTGCCTGGAGTTGCTGTCGTGGTCGAGAAGGCGGTCGGCACCAAATGCGCCCGTTCGTGGAAGATTCTGCCGACGGTGGGCGAGGACCCCGAATATCCCGACGTCTCGCCGCGCGACGCGCAAGCGCTGCGCGAATGGAAGGCGCTGGAGGTCTCGGCTTGAGCTCGCCCGTTCGCGCCGGTGTGCTTGCGGCGGTGATCACCCTGATCGCCGACCAGGCCTCCAAGCTCTGGCTGCTCCATGTCCTCGACATCGTGCATCACGCCCCGGTGCGGGTGACGCCGTTCTTCGACCTGGTGCTGGCCTGGAATCCAGGGATCAGTTTCGGCTGGTTCCAGAGCGAGACCCCGGCGGCCCAGATCCTGCTGATGGTGATCAAGGCCGCGGCCGTGATCGCGCTGGCGATCTGGATGGCGCGGTCGCGGACCTGGCTCGCGACGGTGTCGCTCGGCCTGATCATCGGCGGTGCCATCGGGAACGGCATCGACCGTTTCGCCTATGGCGCGGTGGTCGATTTTGCCCTGCTTCATGCCGAGATCGGGGGAAAAACCTTCAATTGGTACATCTTCAACCTCGCCGACGTAGCCATCGTTGCTGGCGTGGCAGCCCTATTGTATGATTCCGTGGTGGGGACCCCCGCCGTAAAAGCGCCCTGATCCCGGCCGATACGAGCCGGTCAGCGGTCGACACCTGCTCAAGCGGAACTGTGCCTAAGCCAGTGATCGCTTTGGCGAATTTTGAGATGGGAATGGCGCGATGCGCAACACCAAAGCCCGCGGTTACCTGATCGAAACGTCCCGGATGCCGCTGATGCGCGGCCTGCGCCTGGCGTTCGTCGCAGCCGGGATCGGCCTTGTCATGACGGCCGGCCCGGTGCGCGCCGGCGACGATGAGGATGACGGCGACGATGGACTGACCTTCGAAGAGCGGATCGTCGACAATCTGATGACCGGGCTCGGCGCCAAGAGCGCGGCCAGCAAGGGCATCGACTACCGAGAGCGCTCGCCGCTGGTGGTGCCGCCGAAGCTGGATTTGCCCCCGCCGGCATCGACCGCCCAGGTCAACGCGCCGAACTGGCCGAAGGACCCTGATATCGCGGCGCGCAAGGCTGCGATCGCGGCGCGCAAGAAGGATGTCAAGAAAGAGCCGTGGCAGTCCGCGGTGGCGTTGACGCCGGCCGAGATAGAGGCGGGCCGCAAGCAGCAGACGGCCACCGATGGCCGCAAGGAGCCGCTGGAGCCCGGCGTGAGCACCAATCCGTCGCTGATGCCGAGCCAGCTCGGTTACACCGGCGGCCTACTCGGCATGTTCAAGGGGAACAGCAGCGAGTCCAAACCGTTCAAGGGTGAGCCGACGCGCGACTCGCTGACCGAGCCGCCGCCGGGCTACCAGACCCCGTCCTCGGGCTTTGCCTACGGCACCGGACCGATGATGCCGAAGTCGCAAGAAGGCCAATACGACGTCATGAGCGGAAAACCGGTACAGTGATCGCTTGGCCTCCGCGGGCGAAGGCTGACATGAGCAAAGCTTAATGCGGGGCGGCGGGTGTCTCTCCGCTTCGTGACCATCGGCACGGGAACGACCGTGTACGATGGCATGCTTTCGCGCCCCGGCCGTGGGTCCGGGCTTTCATAAGGACCATGATGCGCTCTCGCCGATCGATCGCCCTGTTCGCTGCCGCATTCGTTTCCACCATCCCGCTGCCGGGTGCCAGCCTCCGCGCCCAGACCACCGTCACCTCGGAACGCCCCGCCAGTTTCACGCTCGACAACGGCCTGCAGGTCGTGGTGATCCCCGACCACCGCACGCCGGTGGTCACGCAGATGATCTGGTACAAGGTCGGCTCGGCCGACGAGACGCCCGGCAAGTCCGGCCTGGCGCACTTCCTCGAGCATCTGATGTTCAAGGGCACCGCCAAGCATCCGGCCGGCGAGTTCTCGCAGACCGTGCTGCGCGTCGGCGGCAATGAGAACGCCTTCACCTCGGTCGACTACACCGGCTACTTCCAGCGCGTGCCGCGCGAGCAGCTGCCGACCATGATGGAGTTCGAGGCCGACCGCATGACCGGCCTGATCCTCAAGGACGAGAACGTGCTGCCCGAGCGCGATGTCGTCCTCGAGGAGTTCAACATGCGGGTTGCCAACAACCCGGATGCAAGACTGACCGAGCAGATCATGGCCGCGCTTTATCTCAACCATCCCTATGGCCGGCCGGTGATCGGCTGGCACCAGGAGATCGAGAAGCTCGACCGCGAGGATGCGCTCGCCTTCTACCGCCGCTTCTACGCGCCGAACAACGCGATCCTGGTCATCGCCGGCGACGTCGACGTCAAGGATATCCGCCCGCTGGTCGAGAAGAACTTCGGCCCGATCCCGGCGCAGCATGCGATCCCCGAGAAGCGGGTCAGGCCGCACGAGCCGACACCGGCCGCGCCGCGCACCGTGACGCTGTCGGATCCGCGCGTCGAACAGCCGAGCCTGCGCCGCTATTACCTGGTGCCCTCGGCGACAACCGCCGCTTCAGGCGAGAGCCAGGCGCTCGATGTGCTCGCGCAGTTGATGGGCGGCGGCGCCAACTCCTATCTCTACCGCTCGCTGGTGATCGACAAGGGCCTCGCGATCTCGGCCGGCGCCGGCTACCAGGGCACTTCGCTCGATCCGTCGCAATTCTCGATCTCGGTGACGCCGAAACCCGGCGTCGAGTTCGCGCAGATCGAGGACGCGATCGACAAGGTGATCGCCGACCTCGCGCAGAACCCGGCGCGCGCCGAGGATCTCGAACGGGTCAAGACCCAGCTCATCGCGGAGGCGATCTACGCCCAGGACAACCAGGCGACGCTGGCACGCTGGTATGGCGGCGCGCTGACCACCGGGCTCAGCATCGAGGATATCCGCAGCTGGCCGGACCGCATCCGCGCCGTCACCGCCGAGCAGGTGCGCAATGCCGCCGCCAGCTGGCTCGACAAGAAGCGGTCGGTGACCGGCTACCTGATCAAGGATACTGCGCCGAAACGTGAGGAGAAGCGCTCGTGATCTATTCCCTCACCCGCCGTGCGGCGCTGATCGGCGGCGCCTGCGCCGCGCTGCTGACGCTGACTTCAGTGCCCTCGCAGGCCGCGGCCAAGATCCAGCGGCTGGTATCGCCCGGCGGCATCGAGGCCTGGTTCGTGCAGGACGCGACCGTGCCGCTGATCGCGATGGAATATGCCTTCAGCGGCGGCGCCAGCCAGGATCCGCCCGGCAAGCCCGGCGTCGGCAATCTGGTCGCCGACCTGCTCGACGAGGGCTCCGGCGATCTCGATTCCAAAACCTACCATGAGCGGCTCGAGCGCCGCGCCATCGAGCTCAGCTTCCAGTCGAACCGCGATCAATTCCGCGGTTCGCTGCGCATGCTCAAGGACAACAAGGACGAAGCCTACGACCTGTTGCGGATGGCGCTGACCTCGCCGCACTTCGAGCCGAAGGACGTCGAACGGATCCGCGCCCAGGTGATCGCCAATCTGCGCCGCGAATCGACCAATCCGTCCTCGCTCGCCGGCCGCAAGTTCCTCGAACTCGCATTCGGCGATCATCCCTATGCCAGGACGGCCACCGGCACGCTCGACAGCGTGCCGACCATCCAGATCTCCGATCTCAAGGACTACACCCGCCGCATCATCGCCAAGGATACGCTGCGCGTTGCCGTGGTCGGCGACGTCGATGCCGATACGCTCGGCAAGCTGCTGGACAAGACCTTTGGCGGCCTGCCGGCGAAAGCCGAATTGACGCCCATTCCTGACGTCGTGGCGACCAGGCCGCCGCAGCGCGCCTTCGTCCCGCTCGACGTGCCGCAGACCGTCGTCACCTTCGGCGGCCCCGGCATCGCCAGGCACGATCCGGACTTCATGGCGGCCTATGTGGTGAACCACATTCTCGGCGGCGGCGGACTGTCGTCGCGGCTCTACAAGGAAGTGCGCGAGAAGCGTGGGCTGGCCTACTCGATCTATGAAGCGCTGGTCTGGATGGATCACTCCGCGCTGTTCATCGGCAACACCGGCACCCGCGCCGATCGCGCCGGCGAGACCGTCGATGCGATCGAAGCGGAAGTCCGCCGCATCGCCGAGGAAGGTCCGACGCAGAAGGAGCTCGACGAGGCGAAGTCCTACCTGAAGGGGTCGCAGATGCTGGCGCTCGACACCTCCTCCAAGCTCGCGCAGGCGATGCTGCAATACCAGCTCGACAAGCTGCCGATCGATTACATCGAGAAGCGCAACGCCATCGTCGACGCGGTGACGCTCGACGATGCCAAGCGGGTCGCCAAAAAGCTCTGGGGCAACGGCCTGCTCACCGCAATCGTCGGCCGCGCCCCGCAGGCCGCGGCGCAGCCGGTGTCGGCGCCGCCGAAGGCGAACTGACGCGCTTCGGCGCGCTCTCACTTCTTCGTCCGCACCACCGCCGTGGCCACCCCTCTCCCCACCCTCCCCCGCAAGGGGGGAGGGAGCTGGAACAGCGTGCTCACCT
This sequence comes from Bradyrhizobium sp. USDA 4502, assembly GCF_054063355.1. Taxonomy (NCBI): domain Bacteria; kingdom Pseudomonadati; phylum Pseudomonadota; class Alphaproteobacteria; order Hyphomicrobiales; family Nitrobacteraceae; genus Bradyrhizobium; species Bradyrhizobium sp. USDA 4502. Next base: position 8,912,885 of record NZ_JBSSGF010000001.1, on the reverse strand, counting down.
CACACCGAGTCACCGCAAACACTACAGCCCGTTCTCGGGCCGTCAGGGACGTATAGGCGGTAGGGCTCCCTCCCCCTGCGGGTAGGGCAATCGCATATGGCCGTTTGAGGCGATCGGAGTTCCCACAAACTCGTCATGCCCGGGCTTGTCCCGGGCATCCACGTCTTCGTTTCCACGCGAAGAAAAGACGTGGATGGCCGGGACAAGCCCGGCCATGACGGCGCGGAAGAATCGGCTCATTCCATATGCGATTGCCCTGCTTTTGCGGGGGAGGGTGGGGAGAGGGGTAAGCCACACGCGGCGCTCTCAGACGTACCTAACGCTGCATCTACGCAGCTGAAGCACGCACAGCACAAACCCGCTATCCTGCGGCCTGCCGATTCTTCCCTCCACGGGTGATGTCATGCTGCGGGTGTCCCGCGACCTTGCGATCGACGAGAACGACATTGAGATCGTCTTTGTCCGCGCCTCCGGCCCGGGCGGACAGAATGTCAACAAGGTCTCGACCGCGGCGCAGCTTCGCTTCGATACCAACAAGATTGCATTGCCGGCAGACGCCGCGCAGCGGCTGGCGCGGCTCGCCGGCAGCCGCATGACCAAGGAAGGCGTGATCGTGATCCACGCCTTCCGCTTTCGCACCCAGGAACGCAATCGCGCCGATGCGATCGAGCGGCTGCTCGAGATGTTGAGGGAGGCGATGGTGCGGCCGACACCGCGGCGGCCGACCAAGCCGACGCTCGGCTCCAAGCAGCGCCGGCTCGAGGGCAAGAAGCGCCGCAGCGACATCAAGGCGGGGCGCAGCGCCCGCCGTTTCGACGATTAGATCATAACGCGTTTCCACGGAATCGCATCATGATCTCATCTCCTTGTTTGAGCATGATCTTTTCGGAAAACCGGTTTCCACTTTTCCGGATCATGCTCCAGGGAACGCCGGACGCAGCGCGCGCGGCACTGCATCCGGGATCCGGTCAGCGTAACCAGAAGCGTTTTCGCGCGAAGCGGATGTCGGTTCGCGCGAAGGAACGCGTCAGAACAAGAAGCTCGAGCCTTGGTTCCGATTGATCAGAACCGCGAAGGCTCTCGTGCTTCAGTACTTCTTGGTTGCGGGCGCCATCTCGGAACCGCCCGACTTCGGTGCCGTGCGTCCGCTGCCGACCGTTCCCTTGCTGCCCGACTTGGCGGCGGCGCCGCTCTTCTGCGTCGTCGCGCCAGGTTGCGCCGTCATTTCCTCATCGCCGCTGCCGGACATGCCGCCGCCCTGCTGCATGGTACCTCTGCCCTGTGCACCGCCGCGGGTATCCGGTGCAGTCGTTCCCTGTGCCAGGACGGGGCCGGCCATCGCGGCCGAGATGGCAAGGGCGAGCACGCTGGTTTTTGCAAACGTCATCCATTTCTCCTGGGACTTTAATTGACGATGGAGGAGCGGCGCAGGTGGTGCGCCGTTTGCAGCGCCGACCCTGAACCCCATCGCGCAAGACTGCATTTTCCGCAAACGGCGCACGCGAGATGCAAGCTGCGTCGTGTGGTGATCGTGCAGGGATTTCGCGGTCATTTTGCGAAATTGTCGTCCGCATATGCGGCAACCACCGGTTCCGCGCCAGATCACCGCCCAGCTTTGTTCTGCTGTGAAACAGCCCGCTACTACCAACGGCGGATTTCAGCCTCCTACAGTCACCGCACAGAGGCGGTGATGTAGATGACAAAGCTGCGCGCAAGGTGGTCGTTGGGGCTGGGATTTTGCAGCGCAATGCTTGCAGTGCAAATGACGGCTGCGCAGATGCCCCTGCCCGCCGCCAGGCCGCCCGATGGGGCGACGCTGTTCAAGCAGCAATGCGCGACCTGCCACACCACCAACATGTCGGATGCCGTCCGGCAAGGCCCGTCGCTCTATAAGGTCGTCGGCCGCCACGCCGGCAAGGCCGACGGCTTCAAATATTCCGCGGGATTCAGCAAGGCCGATTTCGTCTGGGACGACGCCAGGCTCGATGCCTGGCTGACCAATCCGCAGGAGGTGATCCCGGGCGCCGTGATGGCCTACCGGCAGGCCAAGCCGGAAACCCGCGCCATGATCATCGCCTATCTGAAGGAGCTGAACTGAATGGCGAAACCCGTGCATTCGATGATCCGCGTGTTTGACGAAGGAAAAGCGCTCGACTTCTACCAGCGCGCGTTTGGCCTGGAGATCGCGGACAATCTGAGATTTCCCGATTTCGCGCTGATCTATCTGCGCCATCCCTCCTCGCCCTTCGAGGTCGAGCTCACGGTCAACTTCGATCGCAAGGAGCCCTACACGCTCGGCGACGGCTACGGCCATCTCGCCGTCATCGTCGATGACGTCGATGCCGAGCACGCGCGCTTCGAAAAGGAGAAACTGTCGCCGGGGCCGCTGCGCGACTTCAAGCACGACGGCAAGACGCTGGCGCGCTTCTTCTTCGTCTCCGATCCCGACGGCTACAAGATCGAGGTGATCCAGCGCGGCGGGCGCTTCGGCTAGAGCATGCTCAGACAACAAGGCAATTGCACAAATAAAAATTGACGGAGGAACCCATGAGAGAAATCGATCGACGCAGCAAATATGACCGGCGTGTCTTTCTCAAAGGCGCGGCCGTGACCGCACCCGCAGTCGCGATTGCGACCTCGACGGGGCTCGGTATCACCGATGCGTGGGCCGAAGGCGCCACGACGCTGACGCCGGCCACGCTGAAGACGCTGCTGAAGATGGCGCGCGATATCTATCCGCACGATTTCCTCGGCGACAGCTACTACATAGCAGCGGTCAAGCCGTATGACGAGAAGGCCGCGAAGGATCCGGCGGTCAAGTCGCTGATCAATGACGGCGTCACGAGGCTCGATCAGGCGGCCAACGACCGCCACAAGATGCCTTATGTCCAGGTCGCCTGGGAAAACGATCGCGTCGCGCTGCTGCAACAGATCGAACAGAGCGCCTTCTTCCAGAAGATCCGCGGCGACCTCATCGTCTCCATCTACAACAACAAGGAGGTGTGGCCGCGGTTCGGCTACGAGGGCTCCTCGGCCGAGCATGGCGGCTACATCAAGCGCGGCTTCGCCGATATCGACTGGCTGCCGAAGGTCTAACGGGTCGGGAGGAAACAATGGCAAAATTCGATCTGAATGACAGCGGCGTTGTGGTGATCGTCGGCTCCGGTGCCGGCGGCGGAACGCTCGGCAATGAACTGGCGCAGAAGGGCGTCAAGGTCGTGATCCTGGAAGCCGGCCCGCGCATCGAGAACCAGGACTTCATCAACGATGAATGGGACAGCTTCACCCAACTCGCCTGGTCCGACGCGCGCTCGACCTCGGGCAGCTGGCGCGTCCACCAGGACTTTCCGGGCCTGCCGGCCTGGATCGTGAAGGCGGTCGGCGGCTCGACCACGCACTGGGCGGGCGCCTCGCTGCGCTTCGACGAGCACGAGTTCAAGATCAAGTCGGCCTATGGCACCATTCCCGGCGCCAACCTGATCGACTGGCCGATCACGCTCGCCGAGATGGAGCCGTGGTACGCCAAGGCCGAGGACAAGATGGGCGTCACCCGCACCAACGGCATCCCAGGGCTGCCCGGCAACAATAACTTCAAGGTGATGGAAGCCGGCGCCAGGAAGCTCGGCTACAAGGAGGTGCACACCGGGCGGATGGCGATCAACAGCGAGCCGCGCGACGGCCGCGGTTCCTGCCAGCAGATCGGCTTCTGCTTCCAGGGCTGCAAGTCGGGCGCCAAATGGTCGACGCTCTACACCGAGATCCCGAAGGGCGAAGCCACCGGCAATCTCGAAGTGCGCCCCGGCAGCATGGTGATCAAGATCGAGCACGACCAGTCCGGCAAGGTCACCGGCGTGGTCTACGCCGATGCGACGGGCGCGATGCAGCGCCAGAAGGCCCGCGTCGTCGCGGTCGCCGGCAACTCGATCGAGAGCCCGCGGCTCTTGCTCAACAGCGCGTCCAGCATGTTCCCGGACGGGCTCGCCAATTCATCCGGCCAGGTCGGCCGCAACTACATGCGGCATATGACCGGCAGCGTGTATGCGAGCTTCGAGAAATCGGTGCACATGTATCGCGGCACCACGATGGCCGGCATCATCCGCGACGAGGCCAAGAACGATCCGAAGCGCGGCTTCGTCGGCGGCTACGAGATGGAGACGCTGTCGCTCGGCCTGCCCTTCATGGCCGCGTTCCTCAATCCCGGCGCCTGGGGACGCAGCTTCACCAGCGCGATCGAGGGCTATCCGCGGATGGCCGGCATGTGGCTGGTCGGCGAGGACATGCCGCAGGAGACCAACCGCATCACGCTGGATCCGAAGATCAAGGACAAGTTCGGCATGCCGGTCGCCAGCGTGCATTTCGACGATCATCCGAACGACGTCGCGATGCGCGATCACGCCTACAAGCAGGGCTCCGCGGTCTATGAGGCGGTCGGTGCCACCGTCACCTATCCGACGCCGCCCTACCCCTCGACCCATAACATGGGCACCAACCGGATGAGCGAGAAGCCGCGCGACGGCGTGGTCAACAAGTTCGGCCAGACCCACGACATCAAGAACCTGTTCGTCTCCGACGGCAGCCAGTTCACGAGCGGAGCGGCCTGCAACCCGACGCTGACGATCGTGTCGCTGGCGATCCGCCAGGCCGACCACATCGCCGGCGCGATGCAGCGCAAGGAGATCTAGACCAGACGACCATTCGAACCGAGTCCGGATTCCGCCTCACCTCGCCCCGCGTGCGGGGAGAGATCGGAGCGCATCGTTAGATGCGTTCCGGGTGAGGGGGAGTCTCCGCAAACGCAGCTGTCACCGGATACGCGGAGACGGCCCCTCAGCCCAACCCTCTCCCCGTAAGCACGGGGCGAGGGAGCGCAGCGCCGTCGTGGTCGCCACTGCGCTTTAGCAAGAAAATACAATTCCCCTCTCACTGAAGCGGCCCTGTCCAGTCAGGGCAAGGCCGCTTTCTTTTTGCGTGATGGACTTGCGCGAAATCTATTCCGCCGCATCCATGATCGCCGCCGCCCCGCGATAGTCCGGGACCACCGCCGGCGCATTGGCCTTGGCGCGGTAGATCAGGCAGGAGCAGCGCAGCAGCGACGCGAAATTGTTCACCTCGCCGTGATGATCCAGCACCTCGTTGTGCAGGGTGGTGAGGAACTTGGCCAAGGTCATGCCTTCCTTGGCCGCGATCTCCTCCAGCGTATCCCAGAACGACATTTCCAGCCGGATCGAGGTGCAATGGCCGTCGATCCGCAACGATCGGGTCTGCGATTCATAGTCGCGTTGCGGCTGATGCGCGAAAAGATGGCACATGGCGTTCCTCCGGCGAGAACTTATAATTTTTCTAAACGATATACCTGTGCGCGCGGCCCCACAATCGGGACGTAGGGCGTAACGCGCCGGCCGCCGAAGCCAAGCGTCTTCAAGGCGCTAGGCCGGACTCATCCCCAACCCGCATCCGGCCGCCATATCGGTCCCATGCATTTGCCGGCGCGGCGACTTATAGTAATGGCCAGCCTCGAATCGCTCCTCCGAACGTCCAATCCATGCCCGTCCGCCAGCTTCCCGAACAGCTCGTCAACCGCATCGCTGCCGGCGAAGTGGTCGAACGCCCCGCGAGCGTGGTCAAGGAACTGGTCGAGAACGCGATCGACGCCGGCGCCAGCAGGATTGACGTTTTCACCGATGGCGGCGGGCGGCGCCGGATCGGCATTACCGACGACGGCGGCGGCATGACCCGCGCCGACCTCGCGCTTGCGGTCGACCGTCACGCCACCTCCAAGCTCGACGACGAAGACCTGCTGCGCATCCGCACGCTCGGGTTCCGCGGCGAGGCGCTGCCCTCGATCGGCGCGGTCGCAAAGCTCGGCATCACGACGCGTCATGCCAGCGAGCCGCATGCCTGGTCGCTGTCGGTCGAAGGCGGCGAGAAGTCGGAGGTCATGCCGGCCGCGCTCGGCCAGGGCACCCGCGTCGAGGTCAATGAACTCTTCTATGCGACGCCGGCGCGGCTGAAGTTCCTGAAGACCGACCGCACCGAGGCCGAGGCGATCCGCGAGGTGGTACGCCGCCTCGGCATGGCGCGTCCCGACATCGCCTTCACGCTGGCCGGCGAAGAGCGTGCGCCGGTCACCTGGGCCGCGGCGCTGCCCGGCGCGGCCGGCCGGCTGACCCGGCTCGGCGATATCCTGGGTGCGGATTTTCGTGCCAGTGCGATCGAGGTGCGCGCCGAGCGCGAGGGCGTCGTGGTCGAAGGCTTTGCCGCCGCGCCGTCGCTGACCCGCGCCAATGCGCTCGGGCAATATCTGTTCGTCAACGGCCGCCCGGTGCGCGACAAGCTGATCCTCGGCGCCGTGCGCGCGGCCTATTCCGACTATCTGCCGCGCGACCGCCATCCCGTCGTGGCGCTGTTCGTGACCTGCGACCCCGAGGGCGTCGATGCCAATGTGCATCCGGCCAAGACCGAGGTGCGCTTCCGCAACGCCGGCCTGGTTCGCGCGCTCATCGTGCACGCCTTGAAGGAGGGCCTTGCGCGCGAAGGCAGGCGCACCGCGGCCAATACCGCCGACGGCGCCGCGCTCTCGGCCTTCCGCCCGGCCTTCACGCCGCCACGTCCGGGCAATTGGGACTGGCGCGGCTCGCCGTCCTATCCGGTTGGTCCGATGCGCGCATTCGACGGTGCGGCGGCGCCCGCCTTCGCCGAGCCCGGACAGGCCGCCTTCGACGTCGGCGCGCCGACCGCCGATGTGCGCTTCGAGGCCGCGCCCGCGCCCGACCTGCTCGACCGGCCGCTCGGCGCCGCGCGCACCCAGATCCACGAGACCTACATCGTCTCGCAGACCCGCGACGGCCTCATCGTGGTCGACCAGCACGCGGCGCATGAGCGCATCGTCTATGAGAAGCTCAAGGCCTCGCTGGCGAAGAACGGCGTGCAGCGGCAGATCCTCTTGATCCCCGAGATCGTCGAGCTCGATGAGGCGACCGTCGAGAAGCTGCTCGACCGCGCCGAGGAGCTGGCGTCGTTCGGGCTGGCGATCGAATCCTTCGGCCCCGGCGCCGTCGCGGTGCGCGAGACGCCTTCGCTGCTCGGCAAGGCCAATGCGGCGGGCCTGTTGCGCGACCTCGCCGAGCACATGGCCGAATGGGACGAGGCGCTGCCGCTGGAACGCCGGCTGATGCACGTCGCCGCCACCATGGCCTGCCACGGCTCGGTCCGCGCCGGCCGCCGCCTCAAGCCGGAAGAGATGAACGCGCTACTCCGCGAGATGGAGGACACGCCGAACTCCGGCCAGTGCAACCACGGCCGCCCGACCTATGTCGAATTGAAGCTGAGCGATATCGAGAAGCTGTTCGGGCGGCGGTAGTCTCCATCCCCGTCGTCCTGGGCAAGCCAACGGGTCGGCGCAAAGCGCCGCCCGATGACAAACTCCGCGCGACCCGGGACCCATAACCACCGATCTCTCGTTTGAGAGACGCTCGGGCCACAGCGCGCTTCCACAAAGCACATTCGTGGTTATGGGTCCCTGCTCCCGTGCGCAATTGCGCACTAGGCAGGGACGACAGATCAGGGCATCCTACAAATCCTTGCGCGCGAACACCTCCAACGCCGTGCGCAACTGTGCGATCCATTCGTTGCCGTCCTCGAACTCGCCCGCCGCAATGCGAGCGCAGATCCGATCGAGATCATCGTCATCGGCTGCACGCTTGCCGATCTGCCGGACGATCGCGGCATAGCCGTCCACCAGCAGCACGAGGCCGGGCGCGCTCGCTGCAACATATTGCTCCCGCGCATCGCGGAACAGCCGGGACGCGTCGTCGTAGCGGCCGAGCGCAAGGTCGAAGGCCCCCACCATCCAGACGCCCGTTCCCTCGCGCAGCGGTGCGAGCCCCAGGCTCCGCACCAGCGCTAACGAACGTTCCGCAAGCTCGCGTGCGGCCAGCAGATTGTCCTGATTGATCGGCTTGTCGGACACGCTCCAGCCCGGCCAGCAATCGGCCGCCGCATTGAACGTCCAGCGCTGGACCATCATGAGCGCGTCACGCGCGTCCCCATCCCGCGCGCCGCAACCGCGCTCGATCTGATCGGCGGCATCGCGCGCTGCCGCAAGCAGCGCCGCATCATCGCCAGCGCCGCGCAACGCCTTGACCTGCGTCTCCAGCTGACCGGCCAGCCCGGCAAGAGTGTCGGCCATGGTTCGCGCTCCCCTAGCGGTGATGAATCAGTATCGCGTAGGATGGGTAGAGCGCAGCGAAACCCATCATCTTTCCCGCGGCCCGGAAGTTGATGGGTTTCGCTGCGCTCTACCCATCCTATGAATTCTAGATTGCGGTGACAGCACGCAAAAACACGAACTCGGTGTCGTCATAGGCCCGCCGCTCGAGCTCCTCGAAGCCCTCGGGTGCCGCGAACGCCGCGGCCTTTGCCTCTTCCACCACGAGCAGCGCGCCCGGCGTCAGCCAGCCGCCGTCGCGCAGCGAGGCGAGCGCCTTGTCGGCCAGCCCCTTGCCATAGGGCGGATCGAGAAACACCAGCGAGAACGGCTCGACCGGATGCGCCGGTCCAAGATCGGTGGCATCGCGGCGATAGACCTTGGTCGTGCCGCCGAGGCCGAGCGACTCGACATTGTTGCGCAGCAGCGCGCGCGCCTCGGCGCCATTGTCGACGAACAGCGTGAACCTGGCGCCGCGCGAGACCGCCTCGATGCCGAGCGCGCCGGTGCCGGCAAACAGATCGAGCACGCGCGCGTCCTCAATCGGATTGTCGTAGGCGTGGATCAGAATGTTGAACACGGACTCGCGCAGGCGGTCCGCGGTCGGACGAATCTCGCGGCCCGCAGGCGAAGCGAGATTGCGGCCCTTCAGCCTGCCCCCGACGACGCGCATCGACCGTTACTCGTCGCGCGGCTTGAGATCGCGCTTGCCGTGATAGCCGCGCTTGGGACGGCGCGGCGGGCCGTAGCCGCTCGCTTCGTCTTCATTGCGGGCACGCGCTTCCTCGCTGCCGGTGCGCTGCACCAGCACGCGGCGGCCCTTGCGATCGTTGATGGTTTCGCGCTTGCTGGGCTTCGGCTTCCTCGCCGGTGCATGGTCGCCGTCGGCTGCGTCACGCTGCTCCGGTCGCGTGAAGTCGGCGCCCGCGATCTTGGCGATCTTCTCGCCGAGCTGCTCGCGCAGCACCCGCGTCTTGACCTCCTCGACCTTGCCCTCCTCGAGCTCGCCGAGCTGGAACGGGCCGTAGGAAATCCGGATCAGGCGGTTCACCTCGAGCCCGAGATGCGCCATCACGTTGCGCACCTCGCGGTTCTTGCCTTCGCGGATCGCAAACACCACCCACACATTGGCGCTCTGGTCGCGTTCCAATGTCGCGTCGATCGGCCCGTATTTGACGCCGTCGACCTCGACGCCGCCCTTGAGCTGGTCGAGCTGGCTTTGCGTCACTTCGCCATGCGCGCGCACGCGGTAACGGCGTAGCCATCCTGTGTCGGGATGCTCCAGCGTCCGCGCCAGGCCGCCGTCATTGGTCAGCAGCAACAGGCCTTCGGTGTTGAAGTCGAGCCGGCCGATCGAGATCAGCCGCGGCAAGCCCTCGGGCAGATTGTCGAACACGGTCGGCCGCCCCTCGGGATCGGCATGCGTCGTCATCAGCCCGCGCGGCTTGTGATACATGAACAGCCGGGTCCGCTCGCGCGGCGGCAACGGCTTGCCGTCGACCGCCACCACATCGTTGTCGGTGATATCGAGCGCCGGCGAGTTGATCACGCGTCCGTTGACGGTGACGCGCCCTTGCGTGACGATCTCCTCGGCATCGCGGCGCGAGGCGAGACCGGCGCGCGCCAATACCTTGGCGATGCGTTCACCTGTCTTCTTCGGCTTCGGCTCGGGACGCTCGCGCCGGTCGTCGGTGGCGCGTTCGCGATAGGCACCGCGGCCGCCGAAGGCCGGGCGCTTCGCAAAGATCCTGCTGTCGTCCTCATTGTCGCGGCGCGGCCGGTCGGAGAAGCGACCCTCGCTGCGCGGGTGCTCCTGCCAGTCGGTGCGGCCTTCGGGCCGCTCACGCCGGCGATTGTCGCGGCCACCATCTTCATTATGACGATCCCAGCGCGGCCGGCCGAACTTCGGACGATCACCCTGCTCGCGGTCGTCGCGTGACTTCGAGAACCGCGGACGTTCGCCGCCACCGCGATCGTCGCGCGACCGCGAAAAGCGCGGGCGCTCGTCGCCGCCGCGGTCGTCGCGCGGCTTGTAGCCGTCGCGCGGCGTGCGATCCCGCTTTTGCCAGGGCTTCTCGTCGCCGCGGTCGCGGCCCTCGAAGTCGCGGTCGCGCTTGAAGCGCGGGCGATCGCCGAAATCGCGGCGCGGTGCGTCGCCATCCTCGCGGCGACGGAACGGGCGGCCTTCGCCCTTGTCCCCAAACGAGCGCTTGTCGCGATCGCCGCGCGAAAACTTCCGGTCATCGAATTTGCGCTCGGCGCGCTCGCCGCGCGGCGCAAAGGTCCGCTTCTCGCCGTCGCGCTCGCCACGCGGCCTGTAGGGGCGCTTCTCGCGATCGCCATAGGACCGCTTCTCGCCGAACTTGCGGTCGGATGAGCGGCCCTCCGAGCGCGCGCCGCCGCGCTGCGGACGATCGCCCGCATCAAAGTCCCGGCGCTCGCCGCGCGGTTTGAACGGGCGCTTTCCGCCACCCTCGCCGCCGCGGTCGTCGCGCTTGAAGCGCGGCCGGTCGCCGTAATCGCGGCGCGGCGCATCGCCGTCCTCGCGGCGGCGGAACGAGCGGCCCTCGCCCTTGTCGCCGAACGAGCGCTTGTCGCGATCACCACCTTTACCGCCGAAGCTGCGCTTGCCGAACGGCTTGTCCGATCCGCGGGAGCCACTGGGCCGCCCCTTCCCGGGCGCCCCCCGGTCCCGCCGGCCGCGGGAATCGTTGTTTTTGTCGCTGTCGCGGGGCATGAATGTTCTCGCCTGGAGGTTCAATTGGGGCGCAGGGCAACCGGCGATACGCGCGCCATCTGGGCGCGACTGGCGCAAAACCGGCATCCACTTCTGCTGAAGGCGACGCTACTAGCAGGTTTCTTCCGATGATACGAGGCATGTCTGCCCCTTCTTTCATGGATTTGGCGCTAAAAACCGCCGAAAGTGCCGGAAAAGCTGGCGAGGTTCCGATCGGATGCGTGATCGTGCGGGGCTACGAGGTGATCGCCACCGCCGGCAACCGCACCCTGACCGACCACGATCCGACGGCCCATGCGGAAATCCTTGCGATCCGGCAGGCCGCCGAGGCCATCGGCACCGAGCGGCTGGTCGATTGCGACCTCTACGTGACGCTGGAGCCCTGCACCATGTGTGCCGGCGCGATCTCCTTTGCCCGCATCCGCCGGCTCTATTACGGCGCCGCCGACCCCAAGGGCGGCGCGGTCGAGTCAGGCGTCCGGTTCTTCGCGCAGCCGACCTGCCACCATGTGCCGGAGGTCTATGGCGCGGTCGGCGAGACCGAGTCCGCGCGCCTGCTGCGCGAGTTCTTCAGGGAGCGACGCTAACGAATTCGTAGCGCGGACGACCTGTAGCCCGGATGAAGCCAACGGGTCGCGCGAACGCGCGCCCGATGACAGGCTCCGCGCAATCCGGGCTACCAAGATCTTGAACCCGTCATCCTGAGGAGCGCGCAGCGCGTCTCGAAGGATCGACGGCCACCAGCCGGGCCGTGCATCCTTCGAGACGCGCGTTCCGCGCTCCTCCAGCGACAAAGGCGAAGCCTTTGCGCGGGGATGACGGTGCTACCCCGCCAGGAAAAACTCCCGCAGCAGCTTCGCGGTCGCCTCCGGGGCCTCCTCGGGCAGGAAGTGCCCCGACGCCACCGGCGCGCCGCTGACATTGGTGGCCCAGGTCTTCCAGGTGTCGAGCGGTGTCGTTGCGGCGCTCGCAACCCCGGCATCGCCCCACAGCGCCAGCATCGGGACCGTGATCTTCTTGCCGGCGTCGACATCGGCCTTGTCGATCTCGTAGTCGGCATAGGCGCCGGCGCGATAGTCCTCGCACATCGCGTGGATGCGCGCGGGATCGCGGAATGGCGCAAGGTAGTGCGCGAGCGCGCGCGGATCGATCGCCTCCAGCGTCTTGCTTTTGGTCTGACTCGCCATCTTCTCCCTGAGGAAGAATTCGCCATTGTTGGAGATCAGCGTCTCCGGCAGCGGATAGGGCTGCGCCAGGAACGCCCAGTGATAGATCTTCAACGCCGACAGGCGATTGAGCTTCTGCCAGTAATCATAGGTCGGCGCGATATCGAGCACCGCAAGCTTCGACAGCCGGCCGGGATGATCGAGCGCGAGCCGGTACGACACCCGGCCGCCCCGGTCGTGGCCGGCGAGCGCGAAATGCACGTGCCCGAGTTGCTCCATCACCTCGACCATGGTCTTCGCCCAGGCCCGCTTGGTGTAGGGCGTATGATCCTTGTCGCTGTCGGGCATATCGGACCAGCCATAGCCCGGCAGGTCGGCGACGATCAGCGTGAACCTGTCGTCGAGTTTCGGCGCAACCGTGTGCCACATCACATGCGTCGAGGAGAAGCCGTGCAGCAGCAGCAAGGGCGGGCCCTTGCCGCCGACGCGGGCGAAGATGCGGCCCTGCGAGGTGTTGATCCATTCGGACGCATAGCCGGGAAAAAGATCAGCGAGATCAGGCATCGATAGCTCCTTCCCTGTGGCGGCCGCGCTGCTTCAAACTTTGTTCGGCGTTGCCGCTGGCTTTGACGAGGTTTATGCCATCCTCAAGTCCTGCCAACAACAACATGAAACGAGGAAGTGCCATGTCGATCGACTTCGAAATTCCCGCCGAAGCCAAGGCGATCCGCGAGAAGGTTCGCAAATTCGTCCACGACGAATGCATTCCGGCGGAAAAGGAACTCGACACCAAGCCGCTTGCCGAGGTGCTGGGACCGCTGCGGAAGAAGGCCCGCGCGCAGGGCCTGTGGTGCCCGTTCGTGCCCAAGGAGTATGGCGGTATGGGCCTCGGCCCGCTCGCCAACGCGCTGGTGCAGATGGAGCTCGGCGAGAGCATGCTCGGCGCGCTCTCGATGAACACGCAGGGACCGGACGACGCTTCGATGATGACGATCCTGGCGCACGGCACCGAGCACCAGAAGGAAAAATTCCTCAAGCCCCTGCTGAACGGCGAAAAGCGCATCTGCTTCTCGATGACCGAAAAGGCCGCCGGCGCCGATGCCACCGGCATGCAGACCACGGCGGTGAAGGACGGCAACGAGAACTACATCCTCAACGGCGAGAAATGGTTCTCCTCGTCGGCGAGCGTCGCCGACCTCGCACTGGTCATGGCGAAGACCGATCCCAACGCGCCGCGCCACAAGCAATATTCGACCTTCATCGTCGAGCTGCCCAACCCCGGCTACCGCATCAAGCGCAACGTCGCCAACATGGCGATCGAGGGTCCGCATGACGACGTGATCCATGGCGGCCACTCCGAGATCGAGATCAAGGATCTGAAGGTGCCGGCCGACAATCTGCTCGGCGGCGAAGGCAACGGCTTCAACATGGGTCAGCACCGCCTCGCCTACGGCCGGCTGCGCCACGGCATGCACAACGTCGCCAAAGCGCAGCGCGCGCTCGACATGGCGGCCGCCCATGTCACCAAGCGCTCGACCTTCGGGCAATTACTGGCTGACCGGCAGGCGGTGCAGTTCATGCTCGCCGACTGTGCCAGCGAACTCTATATCGGCCGGCTGATGCTGCTGCACATCGCCTACAAGGCCGAGAAGGGCCTCGACATCCGCCAGGAGAACTCGATCGCCAAGATCTTCCACGCCCACATGGTGCACAAGGTGATCGATACCGCGATCCAGCTGCACGGCGCGCTCGGCTTCAGCCAGGATACCCCGCTGGCGAAATGGTACACCCAGGTGCGCTCGCAGCGGCTGGTCGACGGCCCCGACGAGGTGCACAAGTGGAAGATCGGCAAGAACGTCATCAAGGCGTTCCGCGAGCACGGCACCACAGCGTCAGCGGCAGGCGGGGATCTGCTCTGACCCACTTCGTCATTCCGGGGCGGCGCAACGCGCCGAACCCGGAATCCCGAGATGAGGTGAGAAGGTGTCCACAACATCGAGATTCCGGATCGACGCGCGATGCGCGTCGTCCGGAATGACGGCGTGGGGCCGAACCTAGCCGCTCGCCGCAAACAGCTCCCATGTCCCGGGCAGTCCCTTCAGCTCGAACGCGCCGCGTTCGGCGAATTTCAACCCGGCGCCCGCGACCAGATCGGTCACCACGCGTGACACCAGCACCTCGTTCGAGCCACACTGCGACATCACGCGCGCCGCGGCGTGGACCGCTATGCCGCCGATATCCGCCCCCCTCACCTCGATCTCGCCGGTATGCAGGCCCGCTCGCACCGGCAGGCCGATCTGCCGCGCGGCCGAGCCGAACGCCAGCGCACAGCGTACGGCGCGGCCCGGACCGTCGAAGGTCGCCAGAATGCCGTCGCCGGTGCTCTTCACCAGATGGCCGCGATGGCGGCCGACCACCTGCTGCGCGAGTTGATCGTGATCGTCGAGCAGACGTCGCCAACGATGATCACCCATCGCGGCGGCGCTGCGGGTCGAATCGACGATATCGGTGAACAGCACGGTCGCAAGCACACGGTCGAGCTCGGCATCACCACCATCGCGATGGCCGGTAACGAATTCCTCGATATCGCCGAGCATCGCCTCGGTCTCGCCGACCCAATAGTAGTGATCGCCGCCCGGATATTCCACGTATTTCGCGCCGGGGATCGAGCGCGCGACGGCACGGCCGAGCGCCACAGGAACGCGGGCATCGCCGGTCCGATGCAGGACAAGCGTCGGAGTCTGGAGCATCGGCAGGATCGCCGTGACGTCGATCGCGCGATTGAGAACGAGCAGCGTCCGCAACGCTCCCGGACTGCTCGACAGCCGCTCGAATTTCGCGATCTGCGCGATCACTTCCGCATTCGTTGCCTGGCTCGGCGCGACAGTCTTGACCGTATCGCCAGAACCCCAGTTCTGCACGATCTCGTCACAGCGCAGCTGCCACACATCGTCCGCCAGGCGATCCTTCGAGCGGGCAAAGCTGCCGAGCAGAACGAGATGCGAAACGCGGTCCGGATAGGTCGCTGCAAACAGCACACTCATCGGGCAGCCCTCGGAGAAGCCGAACAACACCGCCTTCGCGGAGCCGATAGCATCCATGATGGCCCGGACGTCGTCCATGCGCTGCTCGAGGGAGGGCGCGCCGGTCATCCGATCCGACAATCCCTGTCCGCGTTTGTCGAAGGTCACGACCCGGGCGAAGCGCGACAGGCGGCGCAGCACGGCGGTGTAGCCGGGCATCTCGTGCATGAACTCGATGTGCGAGAACAGGCCGGGGACAAGGATGATGTCGACAGGACCATCGCCCATCACCTGATAGGCGATGCTCGCGTCGGCGCTTTGCGCGTAGTGCGTCTCGGGCAGTCTGAAATCGGTCATTCGAAGGCCCCGGGGCGCGCCATTGTCGCCGCTGAGGCCGGATCGATCAACCCTTCTCCGCCTCCACCGCCTGCCAGGCGATGTCGCGGCGGCAGAATCCGTCCGGCCATTTGATGCGATCGACAGCCTGATAGGCGCGGTCGCGCGCCTCGGTGACCGTCTTGCCCATCGCGCAAACGTTCAACACCCGGCCGCCATTGGCGATGATCGCGCCATCCTTCGCCACCGTACCGGCGTGGAAGATCTCGACGCCCTCGACCTTGGCGGCGTCGTCGAGGCCATCGATCCGCGTGCCCTTGATGTAATCGCCGGGATAGCCCTTGGCCGCCATCACTACCGTCAGCGCCGGGTCCGGATACCAGCGCAGATCGAAGTTCTTCAATTGCCCGTCGATGGAGGCGAGCAGCGCCGGCACGATGTCCGACATCATCCGCATCATCAGCACCTGGCACTCGGGATCGCCGAAACGGACATTGTATTCGAACAGCTTTGGGCCCTGCGCGGTCAGCATCACGCCGGCATAGAGCACGCCCTTGAACGGCGTGCCGCGGCTCTTCATCCCGGCCACCGTCGGCAGGATGATCCGCGCCATGATCTGGTCGTGCACCTCTGATGTCACGAACGGCGTCGGCGAATAGGCGCCCATGCCGCCGGTGTTCGGCCCCTTGTCGTGATCGAACACCCGCTTGTGGTCCTGCGCCGAGGCCAGCGGAATTGCGGTCTCGCCGTCGCACAGCGCGAAGAAGCTGATCTCGCGGCCCGACAAGAATTCCTCGATCACGACCTCGGCGCCGGCCGAGCCGAACGCGCCCTCGAACATCATCGCAATCGCGGCCTCGGCCTCGGGCAGCGTCTGTGCCACCACGACGCCCTTGCCGGCGGCAAGCCCGTCGGCCTTGACCACGATCGGCGCGCCCTGGGCACGGACATAGGCCACCGCGTCCTTCGCATTGTCGAAGCGGCGATAGGCGCCGGTCGGAATGTTGAACTCGCTGCACAGGTCCTTGGTGAAACCCTTCGAGCCCTCGAGCTGGGCGGCCTGCCGGCTCGGTCCGAACGCCTTGATGCCTTCAGCGGCGAGGTCGTCGACGATCCCGGCGGCGAGCGGCGTCTCCGGACCGACCACCACCAGATCGACCGCATTGCCCCGGCAGAATTCGATCACCGCGGCATGGTCGGCGATATCGAGCGCAACGCATTCGGCCTCGCGCGCGATCCCGGCATTGCCCGGCGCGCACCACAGTTTCGTCACCAGCGGGGATGCGGCGATCTTCCACGCCAGCGCATGTTCGCGGCCACCGGAACCGAGCAGGAGGATGTTCATCTGTGTCGCCGATCAGAGGGGTTGTAACGCCATTTCGTCCGGTTTAGCACGCTCCCGAACCGCGGCAACACGCGGTTCGATCAGATGTGGATATGTGATTCGACGCCCGAAACGCGGCGTCCGGACCTTGCACACGGGGTCGAAAACCCCGATTCTATAGATCAGATGACCGCTGCTCCGAATCTCGTCAACGCGCCTGAATTCACCGTCTCGGAACTCTCTTCCGCCCTGAAGCGGACGGTGGAGGACCGCTTCGGCCATGTCCGTGTCCGCGGCGAGATTTCGGGCTTTCGCGGCCCGCATTCCTCCGGCCACTGCTATTTCGCGCTGAAGGACGAGAGCGCCAAGATCGAGGCGGTGATCTGGAAGTTCGCCCACGCCCGGATGCGCTTCAAGCCGCAGGAGGGCCTCGAGGTCATCGCTACCGGCAAGCTGACCACCTATCCGAACTCCTCGAAGTACCAGATCGTCATCGATTCGCTGGAGCCCGCCGGCGTCGGCGCGCTGATGGCGCTGATGGAGGAGCGCAAGAAGAAGCTCGCCGCCGAGGGCCTGTTCGACGAGGCCCGCAAGCAGCTTTTGCCCTGGCTGCCCGAGGTGATCGGCGTCGTCACCTCGCCGACCGGCGCCGTGATCCGCGACATCCTGCACCGGCTGGAGGACCGCTTCCCCCGCCGGGTGCTGGTCTGGCCGGTCAAGGTGCAGGGCGACGGCTCGGCCGAGCAGGTCGCGGCCGCGATCCGCGGCTTCAATGCGCTTCCGGAGGGCGGCCGGATTCCACGGCCCGATCTGCTCATCGTTGCGCGCGGCGGCGGCTCGCTGGAGGACCTCTGGTCGTTCAACGAGGAGATCGTGGTCCGCGCCGCGGCCGAGAGCCACATCCCGCTGATCTCGGCGGTCGGCCATGAGACCGACATCACGCTGATCGATTTCGTCGCCGACAAGCGCGCGCCGACGCCGACCGCCGCCGCCGAGATGGCGGTGCCGGTACGCAGCGAGCTGTTCGTCGAGGTCGCGGCGCTCGCCCGCCGCACCATGGTGTGCTGGCAGCGTGCCCAGGAGACCCGCCGCAACGAGCTGCGCGCCGCGGCGCGGGCGCTGCCGGCGGCGCACGAACTGCTCGCGATCCCGCGGCAGCGGCTCGATCATCTCGCAGCAGGTTTGCCGCGCGGGCTGAAGGCCAATACGCACGCGCATTTCCGCCGCTTTGCCGCCAGCAGTTCGCGCCTCACCATCGGCGTGCTGCGCGGCCAGATCGCGCATGCGCGGCAGCGGCTCACCGCATCCGGCGAGCGCATCACGCTATCGGCGCGCGCGCTGCTGCATCGCCGCCGCGAGCGCTTCAGCGGGCTCGAGATCCGGCTCAAGGCCTCGAAGCTCGCCAACGCCAAGGCCCAGCGCAACGCCATCGCCCGCGACCTCGAGCGCACCCACCGCCTCGCCGAGCGCGCCCGCCGCGCGCTGGTAACGACGATGCAGCGGCTCGAGGCGCGCGTCGCCCATAGCGGACAACTGCTATCGGCGCTGTCCTATCGCGGCGTGCTGGCGCGCGGCTTTGCGCTGGTGCGCGACGCGCAGGGCCACGCCCTGCACTCCGCCGCGGCGGTCGGCCCGAACGCCGGCCTGTCGATCGAATTCGCCGATGGCCGCGTCGCCGCCACCGCGAACGCCGATCAGCCCCCGGCGACGGTGGCGCCCGAGAGCCAGCCGAAGCCTCAGCCGCGCGAGGCGAAACCGGCAGCGCCGAAGCGCGTCACCAAGCCGGTCGATCAGGGCAGCTTGTTCTAGCCCGGCAACAGCTGTCTTAGCGCGACAGCCACTCGGCGACTTGCTTTTGCGCATCCTTGCGCGCGCCGGTATCGGTGCCGACGTGACCGCGCTCGGCGATCTCGGCATCGGAGGCCGCGACCGCGTGCAGCGGCAGGTTGGGCCGGTCGAAGTCGTGATAGGCCTCGGGATAGACCACGATCCGCGCCAGCGCGCTGCGGCCGCGGGCGCCGTCGACCATCTGGTGGCAGGCCGATGACGATGTCACGTCGTCGCGCGCGCCGATCAGCACCAGCGTCGGCACCCGCGCGCTCCAGCCGAGGCCGAACGAGGCGCGGCAATCCGGATAGAATGCGACCGCCGAGCGAAAGTCCGGCTCGACGTTGCGCGACCACATCTGCGGCCGCACCGCCCACAGCAAAGCGGCGGCGCCGTTGCCCCAGCCGATCAGGCTGATGCGGCCCTTCGCCACCCATTTCTGCTGCACCAGCCACTGCCGCGCCGCGTTGATGTCGGCGACCCGCGCACGGCGGGTCTGGACCTGATGCTCTTTGATGCGGCACTGCGGACCGAGCTCGCGCGAGCCGTAGCTGTCCGGCAACAGCACCGCATGGCCGGTCGTCAGCAATTGCTCGGCCCAGTCGCGATAGCGCGGCAGCACCGGCTCGGAACGGCCGGCGAGACCGCCGCAGCCATGCAGCGCGATGACGGTCGGGAACGGGCCGTCGCCATCGGGCCGGTAGAGCTGCGCGTGCAGCGTGACGTTGCCTTCGGGGATCTCGACCTGATGCGGGTCCGGGAGCGGCGCCGCGGCCGCGGCCGGCACGGCAAGCATGGCGAGGCACATGAAAACTGACGTGAGGCGCATCCGATCCGGCCGGCTCGTTATGGCGCTGCAAACACAGCGGACCACACCGACAAGGCTACCATGCGCCTCCGCCGCCAAATCATCACAAGTCGGTGGTTTAACGGGCGGACATGACACCCTATCTGTGATAGACGGTTTCATCGACATCCAGATGGCCTCGTTGGAGGCAAGGCGGAGAGCTCAATCGTGCTGAACAAGTTCGGTCCCTCGGGCCATGGCGAAGCGCAGGTGCAATATCTCGACGGCGATTTCCGCGTGATCTCGCCCGGCACCTTTGTGCGTTGTGCCATCACCGACGTCCGGATTCCGCTCGACGAGCTGAAGTACTGGAGCGTCGACCTGCAGGAAGCCTACGCCACCCCGACCGCCGTGCTGCAGCGCCACCATCCCGGCGTCCTCAAGCCGCAGGCCTAGGCTCAAGGCCGGGTTCATTTGCGCAGCCTCCTGTCCCGCGCCCTGAACAGCTGATCGGCCACCAGGCGCCGCAGCGCGTCGCCATCATCGAATTGCAGCGTCACCGCAAACGGCACGATCGCCTGTGCCCAGGCCGGCATCCCGTCCGGACCACGCAACCGCGCGAGATCCTTTTCCGTCGTCACCAGCGTCAGGGCGTCGCCACGCGCGTCAGCAACGAGCGCTTCGATCTCCTCCTTCGTGAAGGCATGATGATCGGCGAAAGCCTTGCTGCGCACGACGTCCACGCCGCTTAAGAGCAATGTGTTGAAGAAGCGCGCGGGATCGCCGATGCCGGCAAAGGCGAGCGCACGTGTTCCGTTCAGCGCCGCCAGCGAAGCCTGGTCCGGCTTCAGATGCGCCGACAGCACCGGCTTGCCGCGGGACGCGAGATCGGCCGCAATCCGTTGCGCCGCGCTCCCCTCGCCGACCACGATCAGCGCGTCGGTCCGTTCCAGCTGCGGCGACAGCGGCGCGCGCACCGGTCCGGCCGGAATCACGCGGCCATTGCCGACGCCGCGCGTGCCGTCGATCACGATCAGGCAGACATCCTTGGCCACCGAGGGATTCTGGAAGCCGTCGTCCATCAGGATCACGCTGGCATTCTGGGCGCGCGCCAGCGCCAGGCCCGCGGCGCGGTCGCGCGACACCACGACCGGCAAACTCGCCGCCATCATCAGCGGCTCGTCGCCGACTTCGGCCGCCGTGTGGCTGTCGCGATCGACCTTGACCGGGCCAGCGAGCCTGCCGCCATAGCCGCGGCTGAGCACCACCGGCCGCTCGTCGAGTTCGCGCAGCAATTTTGCCAGCGCCAGCACCGTCGGCGTCTTGCCGGCGCCGCCGACATGGTAATTGCCGACGCAGATCACGGGAATGCCGGCATCGACGCCGGATTGCCGCATCCGCCGTGCGGCGACCGCGCCGTAAAGCGCGGCAAGCGGTTGGAGCAGTTGCGATGTCCAAGACGACGGCCGGTGCCAGAAGGCCGGCTCACGCATTGGCGGCTCCCATCTCGAGCCGCAACTGCAACAGATAGGGCTCAAGAGCGGTCACCGTGCGCTCCAGCGCGCCACCGAGCTGTTCGACGACGCGCTCGGAGGCCGCCAGCGAATTGTCGCGGGCCGCGGAATCCGCAAGGAACTGGCCGAGCTGCTTGACCAGCGCTTCCCGATCATCGGCGCGGCGCGCGCCGCCGGCGCGATCGAGCGCCTCATAGACATCGGTGAAGTTGAACACGTGCGGGCCGTGCACGATCGCCGCGCCAAGCTTGATCGCCTCGATCGGATTCTGGCCGCCATGCGCAACCAGCGAGCCGCCCATGAACACGATCGGCGCGAGGCGATAGAACAGGCCGAGCTCGCCCATCGTATCGGCGACGTAGATATCTGTTGTCGCGACCGGCAGATCCTCATGCGAGCGCAGGCCGGGGCGCAGGCCGGCCTCCGTCACCAGCCGCGCCACCGCCTCGCCGCGCGCGGCATGCCGCGGCACGATCACTGTGAGCAGGCCGGGGAAGAATCCCGCGAGCGACTTGTGCGCCTCGATCAGGATCTCTTCCTCGCCGCGATGGGTCGACGCCGCAACCACGATGGCGCGGCCGCGGGTCACCGACATCAACCGCTCCAGCTTGGCCGGATCGGCCGGCGGCGCCGCGACGTCGAGCTTGAGGTTGCCGGTGACGACGACGTTGTGGCTGCCGAGCGCGGCAAAGCGTTCGGCGTCGGTGTTCGACTGCGCGAGGCAGATGTCGAACCGGCCGAGCAACGCGCCGATGGTGTTGGAGACCCGGCGCCAGCGCGGGAAGGAGCGCTGCGACATCCGCCCATTGATCAGCACCATCGGCAGCCGCCGCGCGGCGCTCGACAGGATCAGATTCGGCCACAAATCGGATTCGATGAACAGCGCCAGCGACGGATGCCAGTGATCGAGGAAGCGCGTCACATAACGCGGCGAGTCGTACGGCACGTATTGATGGATGACGTCGGGCGGGAAGCGCTTGGCGACGATCGCGGCCGAGGTCACCGTGCCCGAGGTGAGCAGGATGCGCAAATTGAGCGCGCGCAGCCGCTCGATCAGGCCGGCCGCTGCCAGCACCTCGCCGACGCTGGCGCCGTGAATCCATACCAGCGGGCCCTGCGGCCTGGTATCGGCGCTCACGCCGCGCCGCTCGCCGACACGTTCGGGATCTTCCTTGCCGAGCTTGAGCCGCCGCTTGATCAGCGCAGGCGCGAGCGGCACCATCGCGGACGACAGCTTGCGGTACACACGCAACGTCATCGGTAGCGAGCTAGCCAAGCGCTGCCTCCGGCCGCCCGACCGCTGCATAGGCACGTCGGGTCGCTTCGTTGAGAAGTTCCTCCACGTGCTGCCGAAGCTTTTCCATCGTCGCGGCGTCGGCGTCGGGCGGCACATAGACCGGCTCAATACCTACCACTGCGCCGCGCCCGAATGGCAAATTGATGGTGGTCGAATCCCAGTTTTTCAACCGGATGAATCGGCTGGTGACCATCGCAAAGGGGATGATCGGCCGGCCGGTCTCCCGCGCCAGCATGATGGCCCCGAGGCCCGCCACCCGCGCCCGCTTCGGCACGTCGGCGGTGGTGGCCATGTTGCAGCCGTCTTCCAGCGCCCGAACCATCTCCAGGAAGGCGCCGACGCCGCCCTTGCGATGGAACGCGCCGGAATGATCGCCGGAACCTCTGATGGTGCCGATGCCGAGCCGCTCCACCGCGAGGGCGTTGAACTCGCCGTCGCGGTGGCGGGAGATCAGGACCTTGGCGCGGTAGCTCTCCTTGGTCTTGATGAACGGCGTCATGAAGTGCTGGCCGTGCCAGAACACGAAGATCGCCGGCATCAGGGGCTCGACGATCCCGTACACGTCATGCGGCTGGTAGCTGAAGCGGTTGGTGTACCACACCAGCCGCAGATACTCGGCCGCAAGCACACCCAGCGCGCGCTGCACGAAGCCGCTGCGCAGCAGATCGCGAAAAAGTCGTTTCAATGGGAATGCTTTGTGTCCTGCTCAGGATCGAGCAACCGGTGGAGGTGAACGACGAAGTAGCGCATCTGGGCGTTGTCCACGGTCTGCTGCGCCTTCGCCTTCCAGGCCGCATAGGCGGTCGCATAGTTCGGGTAGACGCCGACGATCTCGACTTCGTCCAGGTTCTTGAAGGTGTTGTGCTCAAGATCGGTCAACTCGCCGCCGATCACGAGGTGAAGCAGCTGGGGCTGGGCATTGTCTGACATGATGGTGCTTTTCCTAACGAGATGCCCGGCAAACAAATGAAGTCGTAGTCGTCACAGGTCTGGTCGTCACAATCGGAAACGCGGCGCGGATCGGCGAGGCCTCACGGCAAAGGACGGCTGCGAAAATGCTCGACAATGCGTGCATGACGTTCGCGTCCTGCTGCCACCAGCACCCCATGCGTCACCTCCCGGCGATTGTACTCAATCGCGTCCCCCGAGAGCGCGGTCATCTTACCACCCGCTTCCTGCACGATCAAATTCGCGGCGGCAAGATCCCAGTCGCGGCTTTGCCCGCCTGCAAAGGCCGCGTCAAGTCGACCTTGTGCTACACGGCACAACCTGAGCGCCAGCGATCCGATCCGCGGATAGAGCGTGATCTCGTCCAGCGTCGGGCTGAGCCGCTGCACCAGCGGCTTCGGTCCCGCCATCCGCGGAAAGTTGAAATCGGTGCCTGCGGTTGCATGCACCGCGCCGTCGTTCAGGGTGGCGCCCTGTCCGCGGGCGGCGAAGAAGAATTCCTCGCTGACCGGCGCATACACCGCCGCGAGCACCGGCGATGCATTTTCAACCAGCGCCACACTGACGCACCAGTCCTCGCGGCCGGCGAGATAGGCGCGGGTGCCGTCGATCGGATCGACGATCCAGGTGAAGCGCTTGCCGATCCGGGTGTCGTTGTCGGCGCTCTCTTCCGACAGCCAGCCGTAGCCGGGCGTTGCCGAACGCAGCTGCTGCTCCAGGAGGTCGTTGACCGCGATGTCGGCCTCGGAGACCGGCGAGGACGCGCCCTTGATCCAGTTCTTCAATTCGGTGCGGAACAGTGACGATGCGAGCCGGCCCGCTTCCTGCACCGATCTGGTCAGCAAGACGGCATCGCGCGCCTTGGTCCAGTCGTCCGTATCAGCGTCCGCCAAGCGTCAGGCCCTCGATGCGCAGCGTCGGCGAATTGACGCCGTAGCGGAATTCCAGATCGTTGGCGGCGACCAGCGACTTGAACATCGGCAGCAGATGGCCGGCGATGGTCACTTCGCTGACCGGATAGGTGATCTCGCCGTTCTCGATCCAGAAGCCGGACGCGCCGCGGCTGTAATCGCCGGTCACGCCGTTGACGCCGGAGCCGATCAGGTCGGTGACATAGAAGCCCTGCTTGATGTCGGAGATCAGCTCCTTCGGCGTCACCGAACCGGGCTCGAGATGCAGATTATACGTTCCGGGAGACGGCGAGGACGACACGCCGCGATGCGCATGACCGGTCGTAACAAGCCCGAGCTCGCGCGCGGTCGCCGAATCCAGTACCCAGGTGGTGAGCACGCCCGCATCGATCAGCGCCGTCTCCTTCACCCTGACGCCCTCGGCATCGAAGGTCTGCGAGCGCAGGCCGCGCACGCGCAAGGGATCGTCGATGATGCGGATGTCTTTGGAGAACAGCTGCTCGCCGAGCTTGTCCTTCAGGAAGCTGGTCTTGCGCGCGATCGAGGCGCCGTTGATGGCGCCGACGAGATGGCCGACGATCGAACCGGCCACCCGCGGATCGAACACCACCGGCACCTTGCAGGTCTCGACCTTGCGCGGATTGGACCGCGCCACCGCTCGCTCTCCGGCCTTGCGACCGACGGTAGCAGGTGAATCGAGATCGGAGGCATGCGGCGCGCTGGTGAAATCGTAGTCGCGCTCCATGCCGGTGCCCTCACCGGAAATCGCCGTCGTCGAGATGCCGTGGCTGGAGCGCAGATAAGAACCGTGGAAGCCGGTCGACGTCACCAGCACCATGCCGCCGATCCCGGTCGAGGCCGACGCGCCGCCGGACTTGGTGACACCCTTGACCCCGAGCGCCGCAGCCTCCGCTTCGATCGCGCGCTGCTCCAGTTCGGCCGTGCTCGGAACCTTGCGATCGAGCAGATCGAGATCGGGGAAATCGTGGGCGTGGAGCGCCGGATCGGCGAGACCAACATATTTGTCGTCCGGCGCCACGCGCGCCATCGCGACCGCACGCTCGGCAAGCTTGGCGACCCCGTCGCCGCTGACGTCATTGGTCGACACCACCGCCTGGCGGTGACCGACGAACACCCGCAGGCCGACGTCATCGCCTTCGGAGCGCTCGGTTTCCTCGACGCGGCCGTCGCGCACCTCGACGCCCTGCGAGACGCCGCGCACCGCGATGGCATCGGCCGCATCGGCCCCCGCGCGCTTTGCGGCATCGACCAGGCGCTGTGCAAGGTCGCTCAGGCCCGATTGGTCGAACAGATCGGAGCTATCGCCGTGTCGCGATGCAGATGGTGAAGAGTTCACGAACGAATTCCTGCGGATTGAGGGGGGCCCGGAACGAGGTCGACAGACCCACCAGATGTGCCGGTTTCACAGGGATTTCAAGCACTTTGCGCCGCAGGCAACAAAGATTTGAGTGATGGGGGCAAGGCTTCGTCAATCATGCGGGCCAACCTCTTGTCAATCATGGCACGAGGTGAGGAGGGATTAACCAGGCTTTTTAAGGGGGAACGGACATCGCTCGGCTAGGCTCTCACACAACGACCGGGAACATAATCCCGGCGGGGAGACAGAGCTTTGAGGCGTCAAACACCAACAAGCGGAATCAATTCCGCCGGGTCGAGCTGCGCGTTGCGGCTCGACCCTCTTTCCCTTCCGCTCAGCTTCCACGCGCAGGACGCGCGCGCGGATGGCGGCATGCGGCAGGTCGAGCTTCATCGCGAACATGTCGTGCTGCGCCGTGCCGTTCTCGGCATGCGGATGGCGGTCAATGTTCGCGTCAGCGACTTTCTCGGCGTCGCGGTGCGCGGCATCGACGACGCGCAGATGCTGGTGCTGGTTCACCGCGATCCCGCGCTCAGCATTCCGCTCGGCTCCAGTTCGGATGCCGAGGAGATCAGCTCCGCCTGGCAGATGTGGAGCGACATCTTCCGTCTCCCGCAACTGACCGAGCCTGCGCCGCGGACGCCCTCCCCGCGCCGCCGTCGCCGCAACGCGATCCGCGCGCGGAGACCGAAATTCCTGGTCCACCGCCGCGCCGGCGTCAGCCTCAACGGCACCAGCGTACATCGCGGCGAACGCGAGATCATCGCGCGGGATTGAGTTCGGCGCACTCAGCATGAACGGGATCGCGGCCCCAGCGTCGCGCAACAATTGTGATTTGGGGTAATGGGTCCTGGCTTTCGCCAGGACGACGATGAGGATGGGACGACGATGAGGATGGGTTTCGATTCATCGTCTCACACCACGCGGTGTCATCACCCGCGCATGCGTGATTTGTCGTACCTCTCGCCGTCATTTCGAGCTGCGTAGGATGGGTAGAGCGAAGCGAAACCCATCAACTCTTGTTCTGCGGCGAGAATGACGGGTATCGCTTCGCTCCACCATCCTGCGAAGTCGTCACGCCGCGCGCAGCACCGCGTCGACGACCAGGCTCGCGAACAAGATCAAGCCGGCGTCGCGGTTGGACTTGAAGATGCGCAGGCAGAGCGCGCCATCGCTGATGTCGAGCCGCCGGATCTGCCAGGCGAGATGCAGCGCGAACGCCGCCAGCCCAATCCAGGCCGGCCAGCGCGCCCCTGCGAGTGCGAACGCCACGCCGATCAAGAGCACGGCGAGACCATAGAAGATCACGAGCGCACGATGGGTGCGTGCACCGAACAGGCGCGCGGTGGATTTGACGCCGATCAGCGCATCATCCTCGGCGTCCTGATGGGCGTAGATGGTGTCGTAGGCGATCACCCAGGCGATCGATCCGGCGTAGAGCGCAATCGCGGTCGCATCGATGCGCTCGAGCGTCACCGCAAATCCCATCAGCGCGCCGTAGGAGAAGGCAAGGCCGAGCACGACCTGCGGCCACCAGGTGATCCGCTTCATGAACGGGTAGATCGCGACGATCAGAAGCGAGGCGATGCCGGTCATCACCGCGAAGCGGTTGAACTGCAGCAGCACGAGAAGCCCGATCAGCGCCTGCAGGACCATGAAGACCACCGCCTGCGTCACCGTGACCTGCCCGGCGGGGATCGGCCGCGACCGCGTGCGTTCGACCTTGGCGTCGAGATCGCGATCGGTGATGTCGTTCCAGGTGCAGCCGGCGCCGCGCATCACAAAGGCGCCGATGAAGAACAGCAGGACCACGAGCGGCAGCGAGCGCACATCATGCGCGACGCCGGCGGCGAGCGCCGCCGACCACCAGCACGGCATCAACAGCAGCCAGGAGCCGATCGGCCGGTCGTAGCGCGCAAGCCGCAGATAGGGCCGCGTCCAGACCGGCGCATGGGTATCCACCCAGTTGCCTGTGGAATCGGCAACGCGGGTGGAGACATCGCTCATGGGTGATCCATCAACGGGTGAGGACGTTGCCGTTCAGCGTATCGAAGGTGCTGCCGCCCTTCTTGGTCGGCGTCGCTTCCGGCAGCGAGGCGGACGAACCGAGCACGTCGCTCAAGCTCGGCCCCGCTGGCCCACGCGGCTGCGCCGCCGCCTGCTCCGCGACATTGCAGACCTTCTTCAGCAGCGCTTCGGTATTCTTGTGTCCGGCCTTGAGCTGGTCGGCGATCTGCGGCGGAATTCCGCACTTCTGCGCATTGGTGTCGACATATTTGATCATCTTGATCTCGGCCTGGCTGTAATTGCCGATCAGCTTGCAGGCCTCCTGGGGGCTGGCGTGGCGATCGCTCGCCGCCTTGATCGCCTTGCCGCGCTTCTCCGCATCCTCGCGCAGCGGCGTGAAATTCTTCATGCAGGCGTCGGCGGCACCACCACCACCCGCACCCGGCGGGGGCGGCGACGACAGCCCGCCGCCGGCGATGGGGGCCGCGCCACTGCTCGGAAATGCCGACGGCGTGGCACCGACCCTGGCCGCCGGCGCGCCGTTGACCGGCGGGAATGCGGAATCCGAGGCGGTTCCGGCCTGGCTTGGACGCATGCCATTGACCGGCGGAAACGCGGGGTCGGACGCGGTGCCGGCCTTACCGGCCTGATTGGGCAACGGGGCCGGAAAGGCGCTCTGCGCGGCGGCTTGCCCCACGGACAGGGCGGTCGCAGCAACGGTCAGCACGATCAGACGGCGGATCATCGAGGGTGTTTCTCCGGCAAAAGGTCCAGGCAACCCCAGCGCAACAAAAACGAAGCAACGAATTTTGGGGGCGTTTTACGATTCCTGTGAGGCCTTAACAACCCGTGGATTTGGGCGACAGCGCGGCGTAGGGCCACACCGGCCATATTAAATTGTTCCCCGATTCTAAGCCTTTAGGCTACGAACGGCGGTAAAATGGACCATCAAATTTGCCTGAACAGGATTTTCGGTAAGGCCCCGGTTTGGATTCATGGGCCGACGCCGCGGGCGACCGAACAACAAAAGGGACCGCGTGCAAGCGGCCCCTTGGACTAAAGAAATGACTTGGTGACAGAAGCAATATATCGACGCTCAATATTACCTGGCTGGCGAGTTCCTGAGGAGTCCGCGGGATTACGGTGTCGCGCGGTTTGGTAAACTGGCCACACCGCACTGAAGCCGCCTCGGATATGCCTGAACTCGATTTCCGCAGCCCCCGCCTGTTTGTCGACGCCCCGCTCGGCGCCGGCGCAACCGTTCCGCTCGAACGCGATCAGAGCAACTATCTCGGCAACGTGCTGCGGCTCGGCGCCGGCGACAGCGTGCTGGTGTTCAACGGGCGTGACGGCGAATGGCGCGCCGAGATTTCCGGCCGCAAGCGCCCCGACACGCTGACGGTCGCGGCACAGACCCGCCCACAGGACCGCCTGCCCGACGTCACCTATGTGTTCGCGCCGCTGAAGCATGCGCGGCTCGACTACATGGTGCAGAAGGCGGTCGAGATGGGCGCCGCGCGGCTGGTGCCGGTGCTGACACGCTTCACCCAGGTGTCGCGGGTCAACGGCGAGCGGATGCGCGCCAATGCGGTCGAGGCCGCCGAGCAATGCGGGATCATCTCGCTCGCCGAAGTCGCCGATCCCCTGCCCCTCGAACGTTTCCTGGCGGGGCGCGATCCGGCGCGGCTGCTGGTGTTCTGCGACGAGGCGGCCGAGGTCGAAAGCCCGGTGCAGGCGCTGGCGGCGGCAACGGCTGCGAATGCCGGGATCGATGTCCTGATCGGCCCGGAAGGCGGCTTTGCCGAGGAGGAGCGCACGCTGCTGCTGCGCCAGCCCGCCATCCTCCGCCTCGCCCTCGGCCCGCGCATCCTGCGCGCCGACACCGCCGCCGTCGCCGCGCTGGCGCTGGTGCAGGCGGCACTGGGGGACTGGCGAGGAAATGGGCCACACACTCCCTCCCCGTCATCCTGAGGTGCGAGCCTCTTCGGCGAGCCTCGAAGGATGCACGGCCCGGCTGGTGGCCGTCGATCCTTCGAGGCTCGCTGCGCTCGCGCCTCAGGATGACGGAACCTGCAGCTCGTTTGCCCGATGAAAGCCGAGGGCAAACATCTGCCCCTAGCCAAGCCGTCGCAAAATCGTTAACGCACGCAATCATTAAGCCACTTGGCCGATCGCTGTCGAAACCCCGATCCGGCCATGGTAAGGGCTGCCCCGAACCACCCTTGGAACCCGCACCGGAACCTGGTCCGGAGCTATTGGACGTCGAGATGACCGAAGCTGCCGCACCACGATCCGCCGCCGGATCCGCCGTCTGGGCGGATGCGCTGCTGGCCTCGTTCGCGCAGGCCGGCTATCAGAGGTCCGAGCCCGCGATCCTGCAGCCCGCCGAGCCGTTCCTCGATCTCTCCGGCGAGGACATCCGCAAGAGCCTGTACCTGACGACCGACCCGAGCGGCGAGGAGCTCTGCCTGCGCCCGGACCTCACGATCCCGGTGGCGCGCGACTACCTCGCCTCTGCCCGCGCCGGCCAGCCCGCCGGCTTCAGCTATCTCGGCCCGGTGTTCCGTTATCGCGGCGGCGCGCCGAGCCAGTTCCTGCAGGCCGGCATCGAATCGTTCGGACGGCAGGACCGCGCCGCGGCCGATGCCGAGATGCTGGCGCTGGCGCTGGAGGCGACCACGGCGTTCGGGTTGAAGGACGTCGAGATCCGCACCGGCGACGTCGCGCTGTTCAACGCGCTGATCGATGCGCTCGACCTCTATCCGGTGTGGCGGCGCCGGCTGATCAAGGACTTCAACCGCAAGGTCTCGCTGACCGACGACATCGAGCAGCTGGCGCTCAAGACGGCACCGGGCCGCAACGAATATGAGGGCGTGCTCGCTGCGCTGGCCGGCTCCGACCGCAAGGCGGCGCTGGCGCTGGTCACCGATCTGATGTCGATCGCCGGCACCACTAATGTGGGCGGCCGCACGGTGGCCGAGATCGCCGACCGCTTCCTCGAGCAATCGACGCTGAAGGGCGGCGCGCTGCCGCGCGATGCGGTCGCGACCATCAAGCGCTTCCTGGCGATCGCGGGCGATCCCGACGACGCGGTCGCGCAATTGCGCGCGCTGGCTGGCGAGGCCAAGCTGAACCTTGCCGCCGCGATCGACCAGCTCGAGAGCCGGATCGGCTTCATGGCCGCGCGCGGCATCGACATCCGAAAGACCCGGTTCTCCACCGCGTTCGGCCGCGGCCTCGACTATTACACCGGCTTCGAGTTCGAGCTGCACGCCAAGGGCAACGGCGCCGAACCGCTGGTCGCCGGCGGGCGCTATGACGGGCTGATGACGCAGCTCGGCTCGGCGAGCCCGATCCCCGCGGTCGGCTTCTCGGTCTGGATCGAGGCGATGACCCGGCATGGCCAGGCCATCTCCTCCTTCGGAGCCGCCCAATGAGCACGCCCTTCGTCGTCGCCGTTCCCTCCAAGGGGCGGCTGCAGGAAAACGCCGAAAGCTTCTTCGCCCGCGCCGGGCTGACCTTGTCGAAGGCCGGCGGCGCCCGCGACTATCGCGGCACCATCGCCGGCGTCGACAATGTCGAGATCGCCTATCTCTCGGCGAGCGAGATCGCGGCCAATCTGGCTCGCGGCTCGGTGCATCTCGGCGTCACCGGCGAGGACCTGGTGCGCGAGAGCATTCCCGATGCCGACAAGCGCGTGCTGATGATCGAAGGCCTCGGCTTCGGCTTTGCCAATGTCGTGGTCGCGGTGCCGCAGGCGTGGATCGACGTCCGCACCATGGCCGATCTCGACGACGTCGCGTCCGGCTTCC
The DNA here is from genome assembly GCF_054063355.1 of Bradyrhizobium sp. USDA 4502. Lineage (NCBI taxonomy): Bacteria > Pseudomonadati > Pseudomonadota > Alphaproteobacteria > Hyphomicrobiales > Nitrobacteraceae > Bradyrhizobium > Bradyrhizobium sp. USDA 4502. The sequence continues at coordinate 8,881,612 of NZ_JBSSGF010000001.1, read as the reverse complement.
GCGAGCAGCACAATCACCGCATGCGGGTGGCGACCAAATACATCAATCTGACGCGCGGCTTCTTTGCCAAACACGGCGTCGGCGACTACCGCATCGTCGAAAGCGCCGGCGCCACCGAGGGCGCGCCCGCCGCCGGAACCGCCGAACTGATCGTCGACATCACGACGACCGGGGCGACGCTCGCCGCCAACGGGCTCAAGGTGCTCGACGACGGCGTCATGCTGCGCAGCCAGGCCAATCTGGTGGCGTCGAAGGATGCCGACTGGTCGAAGGGCGCCCGCGAGACCGCGCGCGTGATCCTCGACCATATCGCGGCGCGCGCCCGCGCCAGCAAGTATCGCGAGGTCCGCACCCGCTTCGCCGGCTGCAACGATGCGCTGCTCTCCGAGGCGCATAACCGCTTCGGCGTGGTCGCCCCGTTCGGCGGCCCGACCTCGTCGGGCATGCTTACGCTGCACTGCCCACCGGGCAAGCTCTACGCGCTCGGCAGCTTCCTGCGCGAGCACGGCGCCGAAACCGTGTCGGTGGTGTCGCTGGACTATGTGTTCGACCGCGAGAACCCGCTGTTCGCCAGGCTCGAGGCGTTCCTGCGACAATGAGGCGGCCACGCCGTTCATGTTGGCGACAGCTACCCTGCGGTACCATATTGTGTTCGAGGGATCTCTCGTTTTGACGCGGTTTCTTCGTGCGAGGCGGAAGGCCATTTCGCTCGAAAACGCTCTAGTTCTGGAACCTGATCGATGATGCTGGGCTCTGACGTTTCCAGCCTGACCACGACCGCCAAGACCGCCGCCGGGCAGGGTCTGTCGATCGTCGTTCCCGTCTACAACGAGGCGGCCGGGCTTGCTGCGTTGCATGAGCGGCTGATCAACCTCGCCAAGACGCTGCGCGCCCGCTACGGCCTCGCCTGCGAGGTGGTCTATGTCGATGACGGCAGCGCGGACAACACGCTGTCGATCGCGCGCGGCCTGCCCGCCGACGGGCTCGACCTGCAGGTGGTGTCGCTGTCGCGCAATTTTGGCAAGGAGGCGGCGCTGATGGCCGGCCTCGACCACGCCCGCCGCGGCGCGGTGCTGTTCATGGATGGCGACGGCCAGCATCCGCCGACGCTCGTCGAGCAACTGGTCGCACACTGGATCGATGACGGCTACGACGTGGTCTACACGGCGAAGGCGCATCGCGACAATGAATCGGCCGCGCGGCGGCTGGCCGTGCGCGGCTTCTACGCGCTGATCAACTGGGGCGCCCGGCAGCAGATCCCGGAGGATGCCGGCGACTTCCGCCTGCTGTCGCCGCGCGCGGCCGCGGCCCTGCGGCAATTGCCGGAGCGCAACCGCTTCTTCAAGGGCCTCGCCAGCTGGATCGGCTTCAGGCAGATCCGCGTCGACTACGAGCCGGCGCCGCGCGCGCACGGCGTCACCACCTTCAACGCCGGCCGGCTGATCGGCCTGTCGATCGAGGGCCTGACCTCGTTCTCGGTGGCGCCGCTGCGCTTTGCCAGCCTGCTCGGCGCGCTGCTCGCCGGCGCGGCGTTCCTGTTCGGCCTCTCGATCCTGTGGGAAGTGCTGACCACCGGCAAGCAGGTCCCCGGCTATCCGTCGCTGATGATCGGCATGATGACGATCGGCGGCGTGCAGCTGATCATGATCGGCATCGTCGGCGAATATATCGGCAAGATCCTCTCCGAGCTGAAGGCGCGGCCGATCTACTTCGTCGCCGAGCACACCGAGAAGCACGCCGACGGCGGCGCGGCGCAAAATGCCTCCGAGCGGACCGCCGCGGAATGAACACCGATACGCCGCGCCGGATCTGGCTGTGTGCTGACGATTATGGCTTGAGCGACGGCATCAACCGCGCGATCCGCGACCTGATCGAGCGCGGCCGCCTCAATGCGACGTCGGTGATGACGGTGACGCCGGCGATCGGCCGCGATGCGGCCAGCGCGCTCACGGCGTCGGTGGCGAACAGCCCGCGCTGCGCGATCGGGCTGCATGTGACGCTGACCGCGCCGTTCCGGCCGCTGACGATGCATTTCCGCCCGCTCGACAGCGACATGTTCCTGCCCTTCCCGCGGCTGCTGCGCGCCGGGCTGATGCATCGGCTCGACGCCGAACTGGTCCATGCCGAGGTGCTGGCGCAGCTCGACGCCTTCCATGATCTGTTCGGCCGCGCACCCGACTTCGTCGACGGTCACCAGCACGCGCAGCTGTTCCCGCAGGTGCGCGACGGCTTCCTGCGCGCCGTGAAGGAGCGCGCGCCGGGCGCCTGGGTGCGGCAGTGCGGCCGCGAAGGCCCGCTGGCGCGCCAGCTGGCGGCGCCGAAGGCGCTGGTGCTGAACGTGCTCAGCACGCAATTCCGGATCAAGGCGCAGCGAGCAGGCCTGCGGTTCAATCCGGCCTTCGCCGGCGCCTATGATTTTACGCGCGGCAATGATTTCGCGGCGCTGATGCAGGGCTTCCTCGACGGCATGCCGGAGGACGGGCTCGTGATGTGCCATCCAGGTTTCGTCGATGAAACGCTGAAGAGCCTCGACCCGCTGACGACGCAGCGCGAGACCGAACATGCCTATCTGGCAGGCGACGATTTCCCCGCGCTGCTGGCCCTGAATAAAGTTACACTCGAATAAAGTTACATTGGCCTGACAAGGTTCATCCGGTCGTATTGTCGCATACATAAATTTAATTCTGGCCCCCACTCCTTGCGCCACAAACCCGGTCCTACATCTCGGACGCGCCGATTCGATCGGCGCGATGGAGAACGCCATGACACCGCAAGAACGCCAACTGATCGACGATCTCTTCGACCGGCTCGCCAAGCTGGAGAATGCCCCGCGCGACGGCGAGGCCATGTCCGCGATCATGCAGGGTCTGCGCAGCGCGCCGAATGCGGTCTACGCGCTGGTGCAGACCGCGCTGGTGCAGGACGAGGCGCTGAAGCGCGCCCACGACCGGATCCAGGAACTCGAGGCCGCGGTCGGCCAGCAGCAGGGAGCCCAGCAGCAGGGCGGCGGTTTCCTCGATTCGATGCGCGATGCGATCTTCGGCGGACAGGGCCAGCAACATGGTTCGGTGCCGCCGGTGCGGGCGCCCGACATGGGCGGCCGCGATCCGGGCAGCCGCCCGGTCTGGAACTCGGGCCAGGCGATGCAGCAGGCCGGCGGCGGCTATGGCCAGCCTTACGGCCAGCCCGCGCAACCCTACGGCCAGGGCTATGGCGGCCCGCAGCCGCCGGCGCTCGGCGGCGCGCCGGGTGGCGGTGGCGGCTCGTTCCTCGGCACGGCGGCGGCGGCCGCGGCCGGCGTGGTCGGCGGCGGACTGTTGCTCTCCAGCATCCGCGGCATGATGGGTGGCGGCAGCCACCAGTCGATGGCCGATGCCGGCGGCCTCGGCGGCGGTTCGCGTCCCTGGGGCGGCGACCAGTCGTCGAGCGACCTCGCGCGCGACGCCGGGGTCAACGACATCGGCTCCAACCGCGACAGCGGCTCGCGCGCCGGCGCGTTCGACCAAGCGCAGGCCGACCGGGACAGTGACGATGATCAAGACGCCGACGACTTCGACAATGATGACGACGGCTTCGACGGCGGCGGAGACGGTGACGACAGCAATTACGCGTAAGCGTCTCACCTGAAACACAAACGGCCGCTCCATCGAGCGGCCGTTTTCATTTGATCAGTCGTAGCCTGGGCAGAAGCTGTTCTCCTTCCCCCTGAAAGGGAGAAGGTCGGGATGGGGGTCAGCCACAAACGCCGCTGCTCGTGGAGAGAGATGATCCCCACCCGCTTTGCTCTGTTGAGCAAAGCGACCTCCCCTTTTCAAGGGGAGGTTGACGCATCGTGCGGCTCGCTGTCCCGGATTTCGCTTCGCTCCATCCGGACTACAACTTCACATCACGACGACCCTGGCGCCGACATTGACGCGGCCGTAGAGGTCGATGACGTCCTCATTGCGCATCCGGATGCAGCCGGACGAGACGTTGGTGCCGATCGTCCAGGGCTCGTTGGAGCCGTGGATGCGGTAGAGCGAGGAGCCGAGATACATCGCGCGGGCGCCGAGCGGATTTTCCGGGCCGCCTTCCATGTGCCGCGGCAGATCGGGACGGCGCGCCAGCATTTCCGGCGGCGGCGTCCAGGCCGGCCACTCCTTCTTCGCCGAGATCGTCTTGATGCCGGCCCAGGTGAAGCCGGGCCGGCCGACGCCGATGCCGTAGCGCAGCGCGCGGCCGTCGCCCTGCACCAGATAGAGAAACTTGTTCGGCGTATCGACGACGATGGTGCCGGCGCTTTCCCTGCCGCTATAGTCGACCAGTTGCTTCTCGTATCTCGGATCGAACGGGCGCTGCGCCGGATCGCCCGCGGCCTCTTCCTGCTGGCGGAGCATCTGCTGCTGCGGATCCATCGGCGGCAGCTGACGGTTGCCGTAATAGCCGGGCTGCTGCTGATACGGCTGCGGCGAATAACCCTGCGACGACGGCGCATCGCCGAACAGGAATTCGATGAAGCCGCCGCCCATGTTGGAGCGCTGCGGCTGCACATAGGCGGTGCGCATCGGCGGCTGCGGAGCGCCCTGATTGGCATAGATGACGGCGGGCCCGGCGGGCGCTGCCGCGTCGATCGCCATGGCGTGATGGGGAACGGCAATAAGAGAAGACGCGCCGGCGAGCAGCGCAAGCGTGGTTTTCCTGAGCATCGACGTACTCTGTACTGGTTTCGTCGTGACGTGATGCGCGCGGCGCCGACTTTGCGCCGTTGCACGTGGTCAATAAGCAATGAAAACCGCATCGGTTTGGTAAACGGATCGGCCGTTTCGATTCACCACATCGGCAATGGAGCGCGGTTTTCCCTGACAGCGTTTATTTTGCGTGAACGGCGTGGCGACATGGTTAATCGCCGGTATCGCCGCGCTTGCGCGCTATCCGCGCAAACGGTTCCGGCGTGAACCTGACGTTAAATCCGCTCTGTCTAGAACGGACTTCAGTGAAGGGGCGGGAATGAAATCATGTCAGTGAAGCGCAAGCGTTTTCGTGTCGAGCAGGCGATGGGCGAGGTTGTGATGCCGGAGCCGGATGTTTCGGGCGGCGCCGATCTCGGTCCGATGCATCGCGAGATCATGGCCGAGCTTCGCTCGATCCGCGCCCAGATGGCCGCAGCCCCGGCACAGCGCACCGGCGACAGCGTCGATGCCGCGGTCGCCCGCGAAGTCGCCGAGACCCACGCGCTGCTCGAGACCTACCGCGCGCAGGTCGAACAGTGCGAGAAGCTCAAGGTCGAGCTCGACCTGATCCACGACGCGATCAGCCGCACCAAGCGCGAGATCGCCGTGCTGCACGGCAAGAGCTTCAACGGCGAGGAGATGGCCAAGGTCAATGGCGAGCTTGGCGCCGTGGTCGGCGGCACCGAACAGGCCACCCAGCAGATCCTCGAGGCGGTGGAGGCGATCGACCAGGCCGCGACCGCGCTCGCCAACAACGTCACGCCCGACCAGCAGAAGCGGCTCAGCGAAGATATTCAGGAGCGCGTGGTCTCGATCTTCGAGGCCTGCAACTTCCAGGACCTCACCGGCCAGCGCATCAGCAAGGTGATGCAGACGATGAAGTTCATCGAACAGCACATCAACGAGATGATGAACATCTGGGGCGGCGTCGACGCCATCAAGTCGCACGTCCCGGCGATCGTCGACACCCGCGAGGGCGATGCCCGCCTGCTCAACGGTCCGAAGCTCGACGGCGACGCCGGCCACGCCTCGCAGGACGACATCGACGCGATGTTCAACTGAGGTTCGTCAGATCAACACGAAAAACGCCGGCCCTCGGGCCGGCGTTTTTGTTTGAGCGATGGTGCACTCCCGCGAGGATCGCCGCCTCGCCCTCCGCGCAAGCCGATCGTCGCAACGCGTCGGATCGGTCAAGGCGACTTACCAATCGCGGCATCCTTTATCCTCCGTCGCCATACAACATCGCCTACTGGCTGCCGGCTGGCTCGCCATCTCGCTCACGCTCGGAGTTGCGCACGCCGTATTCCGGCGCGGTCGCGTCACCTATCATCGGATCATCGGCGCGGGCTGCCGTATCTGCTGATCGGGCTCGGCTTCGGGACGCTATTCGTCTTCCTCGGGTTGTGGTTTCCGGATGCATTCAAGGGAATGAATCTCGAGGATGACTCAGCCCCTGCGAGCTCGGTCTATTATCTCAGCTTCGTCACGCTCACTTCTACCGGCTACGGGGACATCATCCCTGTGCACCCGCTAGCGCGCAGCCTGTGCAATGTCGAGAGCGTGATCGGCCAGCTTTACCCGGCCACGCTGCTGGCGAGGCTCGTTACGCTCGAACTGAGAGACCAGGGCTCATAAGGCTTGTATTTCACGCTGCGAACCCGGCTCGCGCTACTTCGGGCTTCGGGCGACCGAGCCTCGCTCCCTTGGCACAAACCGCCCTATCGCCTTCAAGTTTTCCGACGTAGATTAGGTGCCCGATGGAAGGGATCGTTCATGGCACCCGGGTGCTTAAAACCGAACCCGTCAAATCACGTCCTCTATGACGAGAAGAGCTTGCTGCGACATCGAGCCGCGGCACCTCCCATCGGCGCTGCAAAAGTCGGATCGGCTCGCCAACCACAACGCGCATTTCAATCGAGCAAATTGCCTCGTCAGCTCAGGCGTCGATGGGTCGAACCGTCGAGCGGTGACGTGGTGCTCCGCATCACTCTGGCCGCGAGCGCGCTCTGGCCGATCCTGCTGTTGACCGTCCTGTTGCTCGAAGCTCAGTAAGGCACGGCAGGCCCGACGGATTGTCGCCGCTGATTGTCATGGATGATTTAGAAGCGGCATTCGACCGGATGCACTACAGTACTGGCGCCCAGTCGCGACCTGAACGCCAGTAGAGTCGTTCATTCATACAAGGCGCAGACCCCTCCCTGCCAGCGCACGCATCTGCGAACGGCTCGGCGAGTTTGACGGACGGTCGTCCTTGCTACGCATACACCATTGATACGCGTCCGGCCCGGACCGCAGCCGACGGCCACCGGTATTGCCATTGTTTCCGTCTGGGGGAGCGGCGCGGGTGTCATGGCTTGCGCAGGTGCTCCAACACACAAAGCGAAGATAAAGACAGCAAACAAGCGGATCATTGTGTTCCTCCATTTAATCCTTTGAGGCACCACAGCTCCACTCCATAGCGATGGAAAGGCCCGGCCTTGACTTGCGTCAAGGCTCGCAGGCATGCGTCCCCTCACCGCAGGCATATGCTACTTGATCACCAGATGAAGTTGCCGAACCACCCATATCGCGGACGTCGCTCCGCAAAATGCGCATAAGGTGACGGCGCGTATCTCCTGGCATGGGCATACTTCCGAGGCGGCTTGGCTTCCCTCGCCTTGCGGCCCGACGATTTTGGCCGCTCGATTTCGGATTTCTGCATCTGGGCAAACGCTTCCCGCTCGCGAACGATCGGGGAAGGCCCGACAGTTTCGGCCGCGGCTGGAGCAGGAATTTCCGCGACCTGTTCAGGAACGATAGTCGGGAGACTGGTGTCGTAAACGACAAGGTCGGGCAGCTTTTCCATCGAACGGATGCGAATGGTCGGACGACTCGAGTCGGGCTGCTTTGCCAGTGGAGAATTGGGGATGGTGGCATCCAGAAGGAATAGCAGCGCGAGCAGCACTCCGCCGATATACAGGAAATACCGCGCCACTGGCATGGATCGCTCCATCCGCCATTGTGCACATCGCCAGGCTTCTTTGCCCAAGGGCACGCATCTGCGCTGAAGCATGGCTCAGCACCGCGTCAGGCGGCTACCGGCCGACGAGACCGCATTGACGTGCGCGTGGTCGACACCAGCGTCCCATTCAAGAACTTCAGGACCTTTGACATAGATCAACAGTATCGCGACAAGGATGAATCAGTCCGATCCTCCGTCTCGACAACATGCATCTTGTGCCAGCGTCGACGGTTGCAAATCCGCTGGCAGGTTTGTTGTCGCGGGTGCATATTACTGCGTGAGGGAAATTGTCATGCGTATGCCGGGAGCCAACATTGGGTGCCGGTTGCATGGGACTTCCGGAATCTGCGTGTGACCAACGTGCAGAGCCTCCTATTAAAAATTGGCAAGCAGTTCGTATCGCAATAGCAATCGCCGCAAGTGCAACAAGCGGCGCGTGGTGGAAGCGAGCGTTTGAGCTTGTGGTGAGGACAGCCAACCGCCGGTAAGCACAGCGCGAGGTCGTCTTTGAAGGTGCGACGATGAGCGCCGGGCTTCTTTCAATCGCGCTGATGGCGTGCGCCTTGCTACCGGATCACTGATTGGGGCGGAGCCACTGGAGTACTCAACACTGGAGATTGAACATGACGCAAAGAATTGTCCGAAATACTGCAATTGCGCTTTCGACTATCGCTTGTGCGACACTGTTCTCCATCACCTGGTCCGAGCGGGGCGGTCTTTCGGCGTCGGTCGAAAGTGCCCAGGCGCGTGTGGGCCGGCCGCTGACGCCCGTGAGCGTCGCCGGCGTCGCGCGTCGTCAGACCCGGCGCGCCGCGTACGGGTACGGGGTGGGCGCGGGTGTCGCCGCTACGGCAGCGGTCGCTGCGGCCGCCGCTACCGCGCCGGCCTATTCCGGCTGGGGCACAAACGATTGGACCAATTCGTATGCCGCCCAGACGGATCCCTACTTCGGCCAGCCCTACTATCCGGCACGAGCCTACCAGAGGATCAGTCCGTATTACGGATATGCCGGATGGACGGAGTACAAGGCAGCCAATGGTATCGGCTGCGAGCCCGGCACGATGACCAAGATGGCTGACGGCCGCATGTACGTCTGTCAGTGAAGCCGGCGCAACGGCAGCGCAAGAGGGCGGCTCCCTGAGCCGCCCTCTTTCACGATGAAGCAGATCAATCCCACGCGGCGACGGGTCGCGCGCGGCGTTGATCTACGTCAACATCGCCTCCCCCTTTTGCCACTGACGATACCTTGGGCCGCATCTGAAGCGGGCTCCATCACCTTCAGTTCACGTGCGATGAGGAGGATCACCATGCGTCGGACGAACATTTTTCCAACCAAGTCAGTGACGGTTGCGGGAATAGCGGCGAGCCTGATGTTGGGGTTTGCAGGCGCCGCTCTCAGTCCAGCACCGGCCAACGCCGTGATTTACTGCACGTATGTCGGTTATCCGGCAGGCTGCGTGGCGCGGGCAGGCGTTGTGCTCAGGCCTCGTCCGGTGGCGCGCGCTGCGGTCCGCCACAATGCGGGCGGCAATTTGAATGGCGGCGTCAATCGGGTTGGCGTGCGGCGATAAGGCCGTGTTTGCGGGTCTCCTTCCCTTCTCCCCTTGTGGGAGAAGGTGGCGCGGATGCAATCCGCGCCGGATATGGGGTTGTCGCCGCCTACTCAAATCTCGAAAGGGTCACTCGCGGAGGGAGACCCCTCACCCGGATTGCATCTGACGATGCAATCCGACCTCTCCCACAGGGGGAGAGGTGCGCCGACTATGCGGCGCTATGTCGGCAGATCGCTCGAAGTCCCGCCGTTACGCCCTTGGCGCGCAGCGGACATAGACCATGTTGCCGTAGCGGACCCCGGCGTCCTTGTCGACGAAGCGGGTGATCATGACGCGGCCGTCGAACGAGACGATCTCGCGGTCCTGCTCGCCGGGCACAGGTCCAGGCGGGCCGATATAGTTCTTGCCACTCGGGGAACCCTTCAGCCGCAGTTCCTGCGGGGTGGCCTGGTCGGCCAGATGCATGATGACGCCGCCGTTCTGGCCGGCGCCGATCACGTAAGGCTGCTTGCACTGGCCGCGCGCGGCGGCCTCGGTGCGGGCGCGATCGGCGGGATTCTGGAACGAGGCGAGACCCCAGCGGCCGACGATCTCATCGGCGCGGATGCTCGCGGGCATTTCGGGGGCGGCCCCCGGCTCGGCTGGCGCCGGCTCAGGGTTCGACGACAACGACGGCAGGCTCATGCTGCCGCACGCCCCCAAGAGTGTCGTCAGCGCCGAAACAGCCGCGAACCGTGCGACCAATCGCGCGTTGAATGACCTGATCATATGCATCCCCCGACTATGTCCCGGCCGCACCCGTCCTGCAGCCAAGCGTAAAACTTAAGACGGAGCAATGACGTCTGACAAAATTACGTCATCGCTACGATTTGGTTTCTGGTCCACCATCCTATATTGGCCTCACCAAGGCCTTAACCCGTTTGCTTGACAGAAACTGCGCCAAGCCATATTTCCCGGCCCACAATTAGCACTCTCGCACCACGATTGCTAAGAGCGTCGGGCGTCCTGCCCAGCGCCGACCGGGTCGGCATCCAACGCCGGTCCCGATGAACCGGACCTGAAACCGAGCCTCCAAGAGGGAACGTCATGGCTAAATCCACCTTCCGCCCCCTGCACGACCGCGTCGTGGTCAAGCGTATCGATGCCGAGGAGAAATCCAAGGGCGGCATCATCATTCCGGACTCGGCCAAGGAGAAGCCGTCCCAGGGCGAGATCGTCGCCGTCGGCCCGGGTGGCCGCGACGAGGCCGGCAAGCTGATCCCGATCGACCTCAAGGTCGGCGACCGCGTGCTGTTCGGCAAATGGTCGGGCACCGAGGTCAAGCTCGACAACCAGGAGCTCCTGATCATGAAGGAGTCCGACATCATGGGCGTGCTGGCGTAAGCGCCATTCAACTGCGCGGCCGCACCACTCGCATCGTCATACCCGGACTTGATCCGGGCATCCATCACACTTCCGAAGAGTTCTTACCAAGGCGATGGATCGCCGGGTCAAGCCCGGCGATGACGAGCGCGGAAACGGCAAGCGCGTCTCTCAAAACTGACAGGAGTTCAAATCAATGGCTGCCAAGGACGTAAAATTCGCCGGAGATGCCCGCGACCGCATGCTGCGCGGTGTCGACGTGCTCGCCAACGCCGTGAAGGTGACGCTCGGCCCCAAGGGCCGCAACGTCGTCATCGAGAAGAGCTTCGGCGCTCCCCGCATCACCAAGGACGGCGTCACCGTCGCCAAGGAGATCGAGCTCGACGACAAGTTCGAGAACATGGGCGCGCAGATGCTGCGCGAGGTCGCTTCCAAGACCAACGACACCGCCGGTGACGGCACCACCACCGCGACCGTGCTGGCGCAGGCCATCGTCCGCGAGGGCGCCAAGTCGGTCGCCGCCGGCATGAACCCGATGGACCTCAAGCGCGGCATCGACACGGCAGTATCGGCCGTGATCAAGGACATCGAGAAGCGCGCCAAGCCGGTCGCCTCCTCGTCCGAAGTCGCCCAGGTCGGCACCATCTCGGCCAATGGCGATGCCGCGATCGGCAAGATGATCGCGCAGGCAATGCAGAAGGTCGGCAACGAGGGCGTGATCACCGTCGAGGAGAACAAGTCGCTCGAGACCGAGGTCGACATCGTCGAGGGCATGAAGTTCGACCGCGGCTACCTCAGCCCCTACTTCATCACCAACGCCGAGAAGATGACCGCCGAGCTCGAGGATGCCTACATCCTGCTGCACGAGAAGAAGCTGTCCGGTCTGCAGTCCATGCTGCCGGTGCTGGAAGCCGTGGTGCAGTCGGGCCGTCCGCTCTTGATCCTCGCCGAGGACGTCGAGGGTGAGGCGCTGGCGACCCTGGTCGTCAACCGCCTGCGCGGCGGGCTCAAGGTCGCCGCCGTCAAGGCGCCGGGCTTCGGCGATCGCCGCAAGGCGATGCTGGAGGACATCGCGATCCTGACCGGCGGTCAGCTGATCTCCGACGACCTCGGCATGAAGCTCGAGAACGTCACGGTGAACATGCTCGGCCGCGCCGGCAAGATCGTGATCGACAAGGAGAACACCACGATCGTCAAGGGCGCCGGCAAGAAGAAGGACATCGACGCCCGCGTTGGCCAGATCAAGGCGCAGATCGAGGAGACCACCTCGGACTACGACCGCGAGAAGCTGCAGGAGCGCCTCGCCAAGCTCGCCGGCGGCGTTGCGGTGATCAAGGTCGGCGGCGCGACCGAGGTCGAGGTCAAGGAGAAGAAGGACCGTGTCGAGGACGCGCTGAACGCGACCCGCGCCGCGGTGCAGGAAGGCATCGTGCCGGGCGGCGGCGTGGCGCTGCTGCGCGCCAAGAAGGCGGTCGGCCGGCTCACCAACCCGAATGCCGACGTCCAGGCCGGCATCAACATCGTGCTCAAGGCGCTCGAAGCTCCGGTCCGCCAGATCTCGGAGAACGCCGGTGTCGAGGGCTCGATCGTGGTCGGCAAGATCCTCGAGAACAAGTCGGAGACCTTCGGCTTCGACGCGCAGACCGAGGACTATGTCGACATGGTCGACAAGGGCATCATCGACCCCGCCAAGGTGGTGCGCACCGCCTTGCAGGACGCCTCCTCGGTGGCCGGTCTGCTCGTGACCACCGAGGCCATGGTCGCCGAACTGCCGAAGGATGCAGCGCCGGCAATGCCGGGCGGCGGCGGCATGGGTGGAATGGGCGGCATGGGCGGCTTCTAAGCCTCCCACATCCCCATCGAGATCGAAGGCCGCCTCCGGGCGGCCTTCTTTTTTTGCAGTTTGATTACGATCGGGATGCAAGGATCATCGCATGTCCCGCGACGCCAAATCACTGACGTTGACGCTCGTGCTGTTCTACGCGATCGGCGCCGTGCTCGCGGTCGGCGCCTATGCCCTGGACAGCATCGATGATCTTGCGGTCGTCTTGATGTTCTGGCTCAGGCAAACGCTGACGTTCGTCGTCCTCGGCGCGGGTTATGGCGTCTATTACGTCATTTCCGGTTCTGCCGGTCATCGTCCGAAAGCGCCGCTGCGGTTTCTGGACATATCGTTTCTGGCCGCTGCCGCCACGCTCGGTGTTGGCATGCTCGTGCACAGTTGAGCGATCCTTGACGCGACGGCCTGACAGTCCGTTACGCGACGCAGATGTCGGACACCGCCACCTTCTGGAACAGGTGCGGCGAGGCTACCGCCGAGGCCGGATAGGCCGAGAGCTTGGCCCTGAACTCGGGGTTCATGAAGGCGGCGCGGAAGGCGGCGGTCGATTCCCAGACCGCGTAGTTCAGATAGGCCGGGCTCTCGCCGAGCGCGCGGTGCAGCTGGGTGGAGATGAAGCCCGGCTGCCGCTTCATGATGGCGGCGTCGTCCTGCCAGGCCTTGAGAAACGTGTCCTCGTCGGCCGCATCGAGCGTGAAGAGGTTGACGAGCACGACGTTGCTGGCATCGACCGCGAGCTGGCGGTCGATCGGGAAAGCGGGGTCCAGGGGGCGCATCTGCGGCATGGTTGGCTCCGTTCGATATGGTGTTACGATGTCATTCCGTACTGATGGATACATACAAAAATTGACATTATGATGTCAATACGTTTATATGGTGACAAATGCCGAATGCAAAACGAACGCCGGCGGGCGAAGCCCTGAGCACCCTGATTCCCGACCTGTTCAGGCTCAACAGCCTGCTGTTCACATCAGGCGACCGGCTGGTGGCCGGGCTCGGGCTGACCAGCGCGCGCTGGCAGATCCTCGGCGCCATCGTCGCCACAGAGCGCCCGCAACCGGTCGCATGGCTGGCGCGCGACCTCGGCGCTGCCCGACAGAACGTGCAGCGGATCGTCAACGACCTCGAACGGGACGGGCTCGTCGCCTTCGAAACCAACCCGCATCACCGCCGCGCCCAGCTCGTCGTGCTGACCGCCAAGGGGCGGCAAAGCTTCGACGCGGCCATGCGCCTGCAGCTGCCTTGGGTGAACGGCCTCGCCGACGGGCTGTCGATGAAGGACCTCGAAACCGTGAGCCGGGTCGTGACGGTGCTGCGCGGCCGACTGGAGGGCGGCGAGGAACCTGACGAACGCACATGACCGCGATCGCGGCGCGCGGCCGCCGTTAGGCGGCCTTCTTTTTTGGCCAATGACATGGAGGTTTGCTAGTTACGACGGAACCGATTCTGCCCTTCGAGGACTTATCGTATGCGCGCGCTCCCGCTCCTGCTGCTCGGTCTTGCCGTCACCTCGGCGCCTGCCCTCGCCCAGATGAAGCTGCAATCGAAGGCGGCTCCCGCCAATGGCCCCGAGACGCGCTATTTCACCTCGATCGACGGCCTGATGGACGGCAATGCCGACGTCGTGCTGAAAGAAACCCGCCAGGGCAAGACCGTGACCGCGGCCGTGCTCGACGTCTGCTATCCCGCCGACAAGAGCTCCGACCGCAAGGACCGCTTCGTCGCCAACCTGACCGTCAGCGGCCAGACGCTTTCCGGCACCGCCCAGAGCGTCGCCGACAAGCAGCCGGTCACCGTCAAACTGAACCGCAAGCAAACCGGCGACGGTTTTGAGTTCCGCGGCCAGATCACGATCGGCCAGACCGTGACCGAGGTCGCCTCGACGGACAATTCCGATCTCAGCGAGAAGGAATTCCAGGACAACCAGGCCACCGAGGACGGCATCACGCCGCAGCCGAAGGATTTCACTGACGTTTCGCCGGAATCGATCGGTGTGCGGGTGAAGCTCGATGCGGCGGCGGATTTCCTCAAGAGCCTAAAAGGCGAGGCCGTCGAGATCGGCACCTCCAGCCTTGCGGTGACCTGCGATGCGATGCGCTCCGGCGAGCAGACCATCAACCTCACCGTCGATCCCGAGCACGCCGGCGCGCTGCTCGCCAAGGCGAAATCCGCGCCCGGCGTGACCGCGGCCGGCTGGACCAGCGGGGTGGTCGAAATGGACCGCACCATCCGCTTTGCTGCCGCCGATTGGCGCGAGGGCGACAAGGTCAACAAGGACAAGCTGGCATCGGCGATCGCGGGCGTGCTGGCGAAGACGCTTGCCGCAAAGCCCGCCTCGGCGACGTGGAACGCGAACACCGGCAAGCTCAAGCTGGTGCTGAAGCGGCCCAGCACGATTTACCCGGCGCTCGGCCTCACCCAGAATTACGAGGTCACTGCCCTGGTCTCGCCCGACAAGCCCGGAAGCTCTGACCGGCTGATGCTGTGGGTCTCGAGCCCCACGGTCTCGACATCGGACGACAGCGCCGGCGCCAAGCTCAATCTGTCCGACGATTCCAGCAGCGACGAGGAAGGCAGCGAGACCAGGGACGACAACGGCGCGATCGACGCGCTGCTCAAGGAGTTCAAGGGCCAGCGCTGGGACGCCGACAAGTCGGTGTGGCGGTAAGGCCGCCGCTGTCGTGAGTTAAGCCGCCCTCGTCTTCAGCGGCACGACGTTGTCGCGCACCGCCTTCGGGGTGGCGTCCGGACCGGACTGAAGCATCCCGTCGCTTCTGACGAACAATTCAGAACGAGGCTCGATCGCAGCGCGATCGAGCAGCGCCCGCAGCTCGGGACGAAGTCCGTCGCCACGCAGCGCGGCGATCGCATCGAAGTTGCGCATGATGTTCTCCTGAGTGATCGCGAACAGGTTTTCGCGCGTGTGTTGCGCGGGCCACCCGCTTCCCGATAGCGCGACGACGTTTGAGAAGCGGCGCTAAGCGCCATATCGACAAAGCGGAATCTCGCCCGAAAGCCGGCTGCACGCCCGATCTGGAATCGGGTGGTGCGAGACACGCCTCCAAATGTTCACTGCGCGCATCGAGAGAACGCCGGTCGCGATACCGGCAACGCGCAAATGGAGACGAAGAGATGTCAGAGGAAAACAAGAACGTCGTAGGCCGGTGGTTCAAGGAGTTCTGGGGCACCCCCTGGAATCCGCGCATCATCAACGAGCTCGCCACAGCAGACATTGTCGTGCATTACCCGATGCACGAACCGAAGAAGGGCCGCGCCGCGGTCACGCAATTCATGACCGAATTTCGCGAAGCCTTTCCGGATCTCAATTTTTGGGGCGTCGGCGATCTCGTCGCGGAAGGCGATCTCGTCGTCGGCCGCTGGGAAGGCGGCGGCACGCACACAGGACCTGCGTTCAGCGACTTCCGCCTCGGCTCACTTCCCGCGGCCTCCGGCCGCAAGATGACGTTCGCCGGCACCACCGTGCTGCGCGTGCAGGACGGACGGATCGCCGAGGAGCTCGGGCAGGAAGATGCGATCACAGCCATGCTGCAGCTCGGCCTCATTCGTTTGCCCGAAAACGACGGAGCCGCGTCGCGGCCGGGCGGCGAGCTGCCCGCCGGCTGGAACAACATGGCGGGATATCCGGAGGGGCCGCGCTGAGCACGGCCGGAGTGCATGGCTCCATCGACAATCGCATGCATTATGTATGATGACCCGAACGCGTTTGCTGCGCGTTCGGGTAACGCAATCGATCGGCGCGGTGAACTTGAAGGTCTCTAAGCCGCAGGCTTGCTGGAGGCATTCCAATATTGCTGCGCCGGCATCGTATCTCCCGATGCAGTGCCGGCGCGGTCTCGCCGCCGCAATTTGCGTCAAGACGGGAAGATCAGGCACGTCGTCGTGCCGTGGGCGAGCAGCCGGCCCTGCTCGTCGGTGACCCTGCCTTCGGCGGTGCCGATGCGGCGGCCGCAATTGAGCACATTGCCTTCCGCTCTGATCGGACCGGTGTCGGGCGTGATCGGACGCACCAGCGAGATCTTGAACTCGAGCGTGGTCTGGCTGGTGCCGGCATCGAGCGTCGACTGCACGGCAAGCCCCATGCAGCTGTCGAGCAGCGTCGCGGTGAGGCCGCCATGCACGGTGCCCGCCGGATTGAGATGCGCATCGGTCGGCACCAGCGTGACGACAACGCGGCCGCGCTCGGCTTCGGCGACGTCATAACCGAGTGTCCGCGCGATGGTGTTGAGCGGCAATGCGCCGCTGGCGAGGCCCTGCACGAATGCGAGGCCGCTCATCTTAAGCTTCTGTTCCGCACTGACGGTGCCGTAGCTCTTGGCCATTGCCGATCTCCATCGGGGTTTATTGGATCGCGACGGTTGGCCGCTTGCACCGCAGCGACGCGGCGGAGCGGCCGTAGAGTTTAGCGAATGCGGCATTCATGCGCCGCGCGCTGGAGAAGCCGGCGTGCTGCGCCACCAACGCAAGCGGCAGCTCGCTGCCGTCGATCAAGCGCTTGGCGCGCTGCACGCGCAGCGACAGCGCGACCTGGAGCGGCGAGGCATCGAGATGCTCGGCGAACAGACGCGACAGATGCCGCGCGCCGACGCCGAGCCGCCCCGCCAACGCCTCGACATTGCCGCGGTCGAGCGCGCCCTCCTCGATCAGCGCCAGGGCACGCTCGACGGTGGTCCTGGTGCCCTTCCAGGCCGGGCAGAACGGCGCCGCCTCGGGACGGCAGCGCAGGCAGGGCCGGAAGCCAGCACGCTCGGCCGACGCCGCGCTGCCATAGAACCGCACATTGCGCGCGAGCGGCGTGCGCGCCCGGCAGACCGGGCGGCAATAC
Organism: Bradyrhizobium sp. USDA 4502; assembly: GCF_054063355.1. Lineage (NCBI taxonomy): Bacteria > Pseudomonadati > Pseudomonadota > Alphaproteobacteria > Hyphomicrobiales > Nitrobacteraceae > Bradyrhizobium > Bradyrhizobium sp. USDA 4502. The sequence continues at coordinate 8,864,304 of NZ_JBSSGF010000001.1, read as the reverse complement.
ACACCGGTGGTCTTGACCGCGACGAACACGACGCCGTCCCAGGCCGGGTCGCGGCGCTGAAAGGCTGCATATTGTGCGGCGAAATCGAGCATGCGACCGCTATAGCCCCGCCCGCGCGCCGCGACGACCCGCTTTGCGGAGACGACGTCCGGAAACGACCGCTGCATGCGGAAAATACCCGGGCATCTACGGGGGCCTGCGACCAAAAGACTTCGTGCCGCCGCAGTTCGGTCACCGAAAATTAAGGCTCGATTTAGTTTCGAGGATCATGCTTCGCGCCATCGAACACAGGTCACGCCATGCAAGACCGCGAGCCGATCAACGCTGCGAGCATCTGGCCGACGGATGTGACGGAGGGTCATTCGCCGGCACCGACGGCGGACCTCTGGGATGTCACCGGCGAGAACCACGACGCCGCCCTGCTGCTGCGGGAGCCGTTTGCCGACCGCATCGGCACCGCGCTCTTGGCAGCGACCGCACTCGCCGCAAGCTTCGTGCTGGGATGGACCGGCGGAGCCAACTGGCACGACCTTGCAGCTCCCGCCCCGGTGCCGGTAGCCCAGAAGGAAGCGCCGGTCCCGCACATTGCGGAGGTGGCGCCGAGCCGAAAGAACGAGGGCCCGCGCCGGGCCGCGTCCAACGCCGACCCCGTCGTCACCGGCAGCATTCCGAGGACCGCGCCGGCCAGCCCGCGTCCGCTCGCCTTGGGCGCCGCGCCGACGACCTTGAATGCACAGGCCGCCGCATTGGGGCCGAAGCAGGCGCCGGCGGCGGCGCCGGAGACGCGGCCGAGCACCATCCCGGGATGGTCGGTGGTCGAAGTCCGCGACGGCACCGCCGTGCTCGAGGGCCCCGAAGGCGTCAAGATGGCCGCGCGCGGCGACGTCGTGCCCGGCCTCGGACGGGTCGATTCGATCGTGCGCTGGGGCAACCGCTGGATCGTCGCCACCGCAAGCGGACTGATCGCAACGCCCTGAGCGTTTTGTCTTGACGCGTTTGCTTGACGCGAACCGCCGTCCGCTTCGCTCGATGACGCTTTAGTTGCTGTTGATCACGAAACGCAGCGACTTGCTGCCGGTGAAGGTCACCTCGTCACCGTGCCGCCGCCAGCCCGTCATGTCGCCGAGCGCCGCCAGCAGATCCTTGTCCGCCTGCGCCCGCTCCGGCGTGCAGGTGCGGTTCTCCATCGCGCCGGGAACGAAGACGATGGTGTTGCCGGCCACCGAAAACTGGCCCTTGCCGCCGTCGCACCACAGCTCGAGGATCACCTCGCCATTGTCGCCGACCTCGATCGAGGGAATCCGCTTGGAGCCCGGCATGCGCGCGGCGTCGAGCGTCATGACGAAGCCGAACGGGAACTCCTCCTCGGCCCGCGCCGGCCCCGCGCCGAGAGCCGCGGCAATCAGCGCCAACGCGGCGATGCCGCCGTTCAAACCTCGCCTCATCGAAATCATGCCAATCCTCGAAATGCGACGCGCAACTGCGGCCCCTTCTATGGGAGCAGAGCGCGATTGGCCAGATTGGCATTGCCGGAAAATGTGCCTGAAAAGCAAATCCCCGCGAGTCGTTCGCTCGCGGGGATCCGTGGTTCGATGGACGCGTCGTGGCGCTATTTCAGCACCAGCATCGTGAACGGATAGACATAGGCCTGCAGGGTCACGAACAGACCGACCAGACACGCCAGCACGATCGAGTGCAGGAACACGTAGCGCAGGATCGAGCCCTCGTGGCCGTACCAGTTGGTCGCGGTCGAGGCGACCACGATCGATTGCGCGTCGATCATCTTGCCCATCACGCCGCCCGAGGAGTTCGCCGCCGCCATCAGGATCGGCGACAGGCCGAGCTGCTCGGAGGTGATCTTCTGCAGATTGCCGAACAGCACGTTCGACGCGGTATCCGATCCGGTCAGCGCCACGCCCAGCCAGCCGAGCAAGGTGCCGAAGAAGGGATAGAGCACGCCGGTCGCCGCGAAGGCGAGGCCGAGCGTGGCGTCGACGCCGGACAGCCGGGTCAGCGTGCCGATCGCCAGCATCGCCGAGATCGTGATCAGCGAGATCGCGCAGATGCGGATGGTGCGGCCATACTCGGCGATCAGCTTGAGCGGCGAGAAGCCCATCAACAGACCCGAGATAATCGCGGCGATCAGCATGCCGGTGCCGGTGAACGACAGATAGGTGAAGCCGAACACGGCGCCTTCCGGCGTCGGCTTGGCGGCCACCGGCGGCACCTTGAAGATCAGCTTGTCGAGCTCGGGGACCGGATAGTTCCAGACGAAGTTGGCGTTCGCCCAGGCCTTGAAGGCACCGTTGCCCCAGATCAGCATCAGGATGCAGACGATGATCCACGGCAGCAGCGCGCTCCACATTTCGCCCTGGGTCAGCGGCGTCTTGTCGAGCGGAGGTGCGGCGGCCATCGTCGCCGCCGATTCATCGCGGCCGCGCAGCGCCGGCGACAGCCAGAGCTGCCGCGGCTGCCAGACCTTCAGGAACAGGATCAGGGCGCCCATCGAGATCAGCGAGGCGCCGATGTCGACGATCCAGGGATTGATGTAGTTCGAGATCACGAATTGCGGGACCGCAAACGACACGCCGGTGACCAGGATCGCCGGCCACACCTCCTTCATGCCGCGCCAGCCGGCAAACGCCCACACCACCCAGAACGGTACGATCAGCGAGAACAGCGGCAGCTGCCGGCCGACCATCGCGCCGAGGATGTAGGGGTCGAGCCCGGTGACCGAGGCGAGGCCCTGGATCGGCGTGCCGAGCGCACCGTAGGCAACGGGTGCCGTGTTGGCGATCAGCGACAGGCCGGACGCGGCGAGCGGCGAGAAGCCGAGCCCGATCAGCACCGCGCCGGTGATCGCGACCGGCGTGCCGAACCCGGAGGCGCCCTCGAAGAAGGCGCCGAACGAGAACGCGATCAACAGCAGCTGCAACCGCCGGTCCTCGGTGACGCCGCCGACCGCGCGCTTGAGCAGCTCGAACTTCCCGCACCTCACCGTGACCTGGTAGAGGAAGATGACGTTGAGCACGATCCAGCCGATCGGGAAGAACCCGGTGATCACGCCGAGCAGGGTGGCGCGGATCGACATGTTGGCCGGCATGGTGAAGACGAAGATCGTGATCAGGTTGGTCACGATCACGGCGATGATGGCCGCAATGTGCGCCTTCACCTTGCCGCTGGCGATCAGCACCAGCAGCGTGACCACGGGAATGGCGGCCGCGACCGTCGACAGCGCCGCATTGCCCAGCGGGTTGTAGATTTGATTCCAGGTGTTCATCTCGGGATCCTTCCCACATTATTATGCAGCGCGCCGGCCTGCATGCGGGCAGGCGCGACTGGTGCGATTGCGGGAGTCCGTCGGAAAATCTGCAGCCCCGGCTCGCGAATGAACGATCGGTAAGGATCGCTCACATCCTCGCGAAAAATCGAAGGTCCCCCGCCCCTCGCCGTTGTCCTCATGCTAGGATTGACTCGATTGCCGGGACAAGCCAACGCTTGCATGCCAGAACTACGACTTTAGTCGAGGGCTACCCCGATTGTCCCGATTCTTCAGGCCTTTGCGGCCCCTTCCCCGGAGACGATAATCTGTGAACAACATTCGCTCGACGCTCGCGACGGTGTGGCGCATCGCCTCGCCTTATTTCAACTCCGAGGACAAATGGGCCGGCCGGGGGCTGCTTGCGGCGGTCATCGCGATCGAACTGGCGATCGTGGGCATCAACGTTCTGATCACGCAGTGGAACAACCGCTTCTACAACGCGCTGCAGGAACGCAATTGGGATTCCTTCGTCAGCGAGATCATCTATTTCTGCGTCGTCGTCGCGTTCTTCATCCTGCTGGCGGTCTACCAGCTCTACCTCAATCAATGGCTGCAGATCCGCTGGCGGCAATGGATGACCACACACTATCTCGGGGACTGGCTGCATCAGGCCAATCACTACAGGATGCAGCTGCAGGGCGACGCGGCCGACAACCCCGACCAGCGCATGACCGACGACGTCAAGCTGTTCGTCGACCGCACGCTCACGCTCGGCCTCGGCCTGTTGAGCTCGGTCGTCACGCTGGCGTCTTTTCTCACCCTGCTGTGGGGCCTTTCCAATGAGGCACCGCTGCATTTGTTCGGTACGGAATATTCAATTCCCGGCTACCTTGTCTGGTGCGCGCTGATCTACTCGGTGCTCGGCACCGTGCTGACCCATCTGATCGGCTGGCCGCTGGTCGGCATCGATTTCAAGCAGCAGCAATATGAAGCCGATTTCCGCTTCAACCTGGTGCGCGTGCGGGAAAACTCCGAGCAGATCGCGCTGCTGCAGGGCGAACCGGCCGAGCGCGAGCGCCTGCGCGTTCGCTTCGGACGCGTGGTGGAGAACTGGATCGCCCTCATGAACCGGACCAAGAAGATCACCGCGTTCACGGCGAGCTATAATCAGGCCTCGGTGATCTTCCCCTATGTGCTGGTGGCGCCGGCCTACTTTGCGCAAAAGATCCAGCTCGGCGGCATGATGCAGACCGCATCGGCGTTTTCGAACGTCCAGGGCGCGTTCTCGTACTTCGTCAGCATCTATCGTCAACTGGCCGAATGGCAGGCCGTGGTGAACCGGCTCGATGGATTCGAGGCAGGGATCGCGGCGGCATCAAACCTCGCCAAGCGCGACGACCGAATTCATGTCACGGCGACGCCGGGCGACGGCGCCGTCAGCCTGCAGGATCTGGTGCTGCGGCTGCCGGACGGCACGCCGCTGCTGAACGCGGACCGGTTCGGCTTCCGCAAGGGCGAGCGCACGCTGATGACCGGCCCCTCGGGCGCCGGCAAGTCGACACTGTTCCGCGCGATCGCCGGGATCTGGCCGTTCGGCGATGGCGCGGTCGAGATCCCGGCCAATGCCAGCCTGATGATGCTGCCGCAACGTCCCTATCTGCCGATCGGCTCGCTGCATGACGCCGTCGTCTATCCGGGCGAGGCCAGGCAATTCGATGCGGGACAGGTCCGCGAGGTTCTCACCGCCGTCGGACTGCCGCAGCTTGCGTCGCGGCTCGAGGAACAGGCGCACTGGAACCGGATGCTGTCGCTCGGCGAGCAGCAGCGGCTCGGCATCGCGCGGGCGCTGCTGCATGCGCCGCAGTTCCTGTTCCTGGACGAGGCGACGGCCTCGCTCGACGAACCGGCGGAAGCCGCGCTGTACAGGCTGGTTGCCGAGAAGTTGCCCGGCACCACGGTGGTTTCGATCGGCCACCGCTCGACGCTCGACACCTTCCATCAGCGCAATGTCACGCTGGTCCGCGACGGCGACCGCTTCACCCTGCGCGACGCGGTCAAGGTCGCCGCGTCGTAAGCGGCATTAGGGGGCAGCGGCGGCCACGGCTTGCGGCTAACCCCGGCGGGGGCAGCCCACAGGTCTCGCGAGCGCCTTTAGCTATTGTCCGCCCTGTGCCGATTAGACCTATCCGGCCAAAACAAAAAGGGCGGCAGATTGCTCTGCCGCCCCTCGATCCCCGGAGGAGAGATTACTTCAGGTTGGACATCGCGGTCAGGTCGACCGAGAGCTTGGCGATGCCGGCCGCGCCGCACCAGTTGGAGCTCGTGCCACCCGGATTGATCGGGGTGACGGCCGTGGTTCCGCCCGCGGTGAAGTCGCTGGTGAAGGCGCTGCAATCACCCTTCGACATGTCGGTGTCGGAGTAGCGCAGATCGAGCGTGAACACCTTGTAGGTGAAGCCGATGCCGATGTTCCAGGTGTTGTAGTCGGCATACTTGATGCCGTTCGGAAACGCTGGGACGCCGTAGAAGCTGTCGGAGGTGCCGAGCCACTGCCGGCCGAACTCACCCGACACGTACATGCCGACGCCGCTGCTGCCGAACACGGTGCTCGGCGCAGTGTACTTGCCGATGATCGAGGAGTAGTTGCCCCAGGCGCCGGTGTTGAGGAAGTTCGGCGAGTAGTATTCGTTGATGGTGAACGCCCAGTTGTCGTTGATGGTCCAGGTCGCCTTGCCATAGACTTCGAAGAACGACACGTCCTTCTTCATGACGGCGAGGTTGGTGAGGGTGTTGGCCTGGCAATCGGCGCTCAGCGGATTGCCTGCGAAGTCGGCCACGGCACCGCCGCCGTAGTAGCAGGTCCCGCCCGGATACAGGTAACCCCAGACACCGATGTCGAAGGCGAAGGCGCCGAAGGTCGGGCGGATACCGCCGTAGACGTCGACTTCAGCCGCGGCGCGATTAGCGAAGGAGATGCTTTCGGTCGACGTACCGACGTAGAGCTGCAGATCCTTGCTGACGTTGTAGCGCGGCTCGAAATAGGCAGTGACCGACGGATTGTGGTTGGACTGGGTGACGCCGCGGAAGATGTAGTCGCTCATGATGCCAGCGCCAAAGGCGATGTCCCACGGGTCGAACGGAGCCGGCGGCGGCGCCTTGACGGCCTTCACCGCCATGTCAGCTGCCATTGCCGAGCTCGAAATCATTGCTAGCGCCGTTGCTAACAAAGCCAGTTTCTTCATGACGATCCCCATCTAACTTTTCCAGACAGCCCAGCTCCGGTGGCCCCCAGGGCGCGCGCTAACGGACTGCAACTAAATCGCGTGGATCAATCTGAGGCCCGTGCACGGTACCGTGAAGCCAAAAAGACATGCATGTGCCGCCTTTTTAGGCGTTCTAGCCATCTTGCCGCATGTTGACTTGCGGGTGTTGCATTTGCACCACAAGACTGCTGCTCCCGCACCGGTTGAACGGGTCATTCGGACAGGGAAACGGCAACAGTCGGCTCGGCGCGAGAGCGTTCGGTGCGAATCGCCGTGCCCGTAAAAGCACGGATTGTCGTCGCACCTACGGAAGAAGCCGCAGCGTTGCGCGCTGCGGCTTCGATCAGTTGAACCTCGGCAATGTGGCAGCGGCTTAGTGGTGCTCGCCGCCGTCGGCCGACCCCGCAATCCAGCCCGGCGCCGGTTCGTGGCTCGGTGTGGCCCAGCTCGGCGCCGGCTGCGGCTCGGGCGCCGGGGGTGCTGCGACCGGAGCGGCCGGCTTCGGCGCGGCAGCCTTCTTCGGAGCAGCGGCCTTCTTCGGCGCGCTCTTCTTGGCAGCGGCTTTCTTCGCAGCCTTCTTCGGCGCAGCCTTCTTGGCGGCTTTCTTTGCCGTTTTCTTTGCAGCTTTCTTGGCCGACTTCTTCGCCGATTTCTTTACAGCCTTCTTGGCGGATTTCTTCGCAGCCTTCTTGGCCGACTTCTTCGCGGACCTCTTCTTCGCCGCTACCACCTTCTTGGCCTTTTTGGCCTTCTTGCTTTTCTTCGCCTTCTTCGACTTCGCCATCGTGGTCCTCCTGTTGCCGCTATCTGAGTCCACCGGGCGCATTGAAGTGATCGCTTGCCGGACGTTGGCTGCACCTCGAAGAGAGGCACCCGGGCATGATGGCCGCGCGATCGCTTCGCGTCTGTGGCAAGGAAGCGCCGGTCCTTCACGTTGCGTCAGGGCAAGGCTGAGGTCCGGATCATGCTCGAGTGGCAGTCGATCAATTCAATCCTGGCCGGGGACCTCCTGTCGCCCAATCGAGAAGCTCAATCGTGTGCACCACAGGAACTGACGTACCGCCGGCAATCTGAACCATGCAGCCAATATTGCCCGCAGCGATCATGTCCGGTTTGACAAGCGCAATATTGGCGACCTTGCGATCGCGCAATCTGCTCGCAATGTCGGGCTGGAGAATGTTGTAGGTCCCCGCCGAACCGCAACACAAATGGCTCTCGGGCACATCTTTCACCACGAATCCATTCTTGGAAAGCAATTCTTTCGGAAGTTGAGTGATTTTCTGTCCATGCTGCAACGAACAAGCCGAGTGATAGGCGACGGTGACGTCGCCTTTCTGCGTTGAAGGCGCGAGCTCGAGGCCAGCGAGATACTCGGTGATATCCTTTGCCAGCGCCGAGATTCGCTTGGCCGGCTCCGCGAATGTTTTGTCCTCGCGCAGCAGGTAGCCGTAGTCTTTGACAACTGTCCCACAGCCCGAGGTCGTCACCAGGATGGCGTTGAGCCCGTTCTGGTCCGCTTCCCTTTGCCACACTGTGATGTTGGCCCGCGCGCGCGCCAGCGCGTCGCCGTCCTGTCCCATGTGATGGGTCAACGCGCCGCAGCATTGCTCGTCCTTGACCAGCACCACCTCGACGCCGTGCCTGGTCAGGACATTGATCGCGGCCTGATTGATGCGTGGCGCCAGCACCTGCTGGGCGCAGCCCTGCAGCAGCGCGACCCGGCCGCGCCGCCGGCCGATCGGCGCAAACACGGTTCCCGCAGCCGGCCCCGGTTGCGGCAGGCCGCGCGGCGCGAGCGCCAGCATCGCCTTGATCCGCCGCAGCAGACCCGGGCTCGACGCACCGACCGATGGCGTCGGCAGCAATGCGGCGAACGGACGGGCGAGCCCGGCCAGGATCATGCTGATCCGGAACAGGCCCGGCCGCGGCAGCACGAGGGCGAGTACCCACCGCAGCAGCCGCTCGGTCAGCGGTCTCTGGTAATCCCGCTCGATCCGGACCCGGGCCTGGTCGACGAGGTGCATATAGTTCACGCCCGACGGACAGGTCGTCATGCAGGCGAGGCACGACAGGCAGCGGTCGATATGCTTGACCACGTCGGCCGTCGGCGGCTTGTCCTTCTCCAGCATCTCCTTGATCAGGTAGATGCGGCCGCGCGGGCTATCGAGCTCGTCGCCGAGCAGCACATAGGTCGGGCAGGTCGCGGTGCAGAAGCCGCAATGCACGCAGGCGCGCAGGATCTTGTCGGCTTCCTTGATGTCGGGATCGGCGAGCTGCGCCAGGGAAAACTCGGTCTTCATGCAGCCCCGCCTCGCATCATCCGGCCGCGGTTGAGGACGGACCTAGGATCGAAGCTCGCCCGGACCCGTTCACCGAGCGCGGCAAGCCCGGCCGCCTGCGGCTGGAACACATCGACCGCCCGGCGTACATCCTCGGCGGCGCGGATCAGGGTGGCGTGTCCGCCGATGGCCTCGACCTGGCCGCGGACCAGCGCGGCCTGGGCGTCGGCGCCCGGCGGCAGCGCGGCCCAGATCAGCCCCCCGCCCCAGTCGTAGATCACGTCGCCGCCAGTGGCGCGCGACAACGCCTGGCCCAGCGCGCCGCCAGAGGCCGGCGGGCAAACGATACGCCACACCGGCCAGGCTGCGAGCGCGCCGTTCGCCGCGAACGGCACCACGTCGCGCAGCGCGCTCCAGATTGCGGCCGACGCATCGTCGGCGAGGCTGTCGACCGTTCCATAGGACGAGAGCGTCTGGCTCAGCGAGGCCGCCCGATGTGCCGCCGACGCCGAAATCCCCTCCAGCCGCACCAGCGTGACCGGATGGCCTGAGGCTGCGAGGCCGGCGAGCGCACCGCCCCCGGTCCGCAACGCCGAACCCGGAAGATGCGCGGCGCCGGAGACGTCGAAGGGCGAACCCAGCGCCGCCGTCATCGCCTTGTTGGCGGTGACGTCGTCGAGCCCGCGCAGCAGCAGCGTCCGTTCGGCTTCCGGCTTCGGCATGACCTTAAGCGTGACCTCGGTCATGACCGCGAGCGTGCCCCAGGAACCGGTCAGCAGCTTGCAGAGATCGTAGCCGGTGACGTTCTTCACCACCCGCCCGCCGGTCTTGAAGCTGTCGCCAAACCCGGACACCGCGTGCGCCCCGAGCAGATGATCCCTGATACCACCGGCCTTGATGCGGCGGGGACCGGCCAGTCCGGCGCCGATCATGCCGCCGATCGTGCCGGCGCCCGCGGTGCCGAGCAGCACAGACGTGTCCATCGGCTCGAAGGCGAATTGCTGGTTCTTGGCGTCGATCAGGGATTGCACGTCGGCGAGCGGCGCGCCGGCCTGCACGGTGATGATCAGTTCGTTCGGCTCATAGGAGGTGACCGCATTCAGCGCCGAGACGTCGAGCAGCGCATTGGTCGCCATCGGATGGCCGATGGCGCGCTTCGATCCATGTCCAATGACCTCAAGCGGCTGCTCGCTGGCAACCGCCGCGCGCACCACTTCCTCGACGTCTTTTGCGTCTCTGACCCTGAGCGTATCCACACGCTAGGCGGTAACGAAATTTCGCGCCGAAATCAAATGCGCACCGAACGAACGTCTGAATGCGGCAAGCCGACCTCGTAATCCCGACGGAAGGGCCCGGCGGCCGGGGCTTGGCGCCATCCGGCAGGCATGGAAACCGCGGTCAGGCTGCCCTACTCGGAACGTCCCGCCAGCTCAAAAATTCGCCGCGCCAGGAGAGTTTGGCCCGAGAGTTCGAAGGGCTCGTCACCTCTGTGGGCGCGCCACCGGCCGTCCCTCCATCCGAGCGCCAGCGCCTTGACCAAATCGAAGAAGCTGACCCGGCCTGATTTGACCCCCCGCTTGAGCGTGTCCGGCATGGTCGACCAGATCAGCTCACACTCGGCATCGCGCTCGATGCGTTCGCTTGCCTCGACGGATCGGTCTTGATCGTTCCATATCTGGCTGGCGCGCATCGCCGGCCCGATCCTGTCGGTCCAGCGGAACGCGTGCTGCTCCCGTTCGGCGTATCCGTGGCGTGCGAGCCACTTCATCGCCGTCGCGTATCCGGGAGGAGGTTCGAACCAGTCGCGCTGGTCCGACAGGACGTCCCGGCTGTAGCCGCCGCAGGCGATGGCGACAAAGGACTGCACGATTTGCACGATACGCGGGTCGCCGTCGCCAATCGAAGCAGCGAGGAAATCCGGCATCTCTGCCGCATTCATCGAAAACACGGCCCTTGTCACGGCGTCGTCGGCTCCGACCGGCTCGACATGCATCACGCCGACGTCGAGCAGCGCCTGCTCGGCGGCCACCCAGTCGCTCGGGCAGGTGCGCGCGATGAAGCCGCCTTTCTGGCCGGCACCATCGCAGCCGGGTCCGGCAAAGAATGCGCAGAGGCTGGCCGCCAGATGACCGCACATACGCCCTTCGAGGCCTCCGATGTCTGTGACCTTGACCATGCCGGAACTGTACGACAGGCGACTTAAGCCGCCGTTAGCGCGATGCTTCCATGCGTCGCAGCGTGGCAAGCGCCGATATCGGGAAAATCGCGTCGTGCGGTCTCTGCTGCAACACTTCGATCATTGCCGAACTGTTTTCACAACATCGACATTTCGATCATCGCCGAACTCGGTTCGCCGAACGATCCACTACCTCTCGCGTTGCGGTTCGGCCGGCAGGACGGTTGGCGCGAATCATCTGGAGGCGAACATGAAACGTTCGGAAGTTTCGACCACGACGATGATCCTCACCCGACGATCGGCCATCGGCTCGTTCGCGATCATGGCGATCGCCGGCGTCTCGCCCTGGGCCGGATCGCAAGCTCGATCGGAGCACAGCAATGGAGGAATGCCAATGAAGCACTATGCGATGAGCACGAGAACCATCAGCGACGCGATCAACACGTCAGGCCTTCTGGTTGTGGCGCAATGGGAAGCCAAGGAGGGACAGGCCGACAAGGTGGCGGAAATCCTCGACGGCTTCCTGCCCGAGGCGCAGAAGGACCCCGGCACCAAGCTGTTCCTGATCGGCCGCGGCAAGGATAATCCGGCGCAATTCCTGTTCTACGAATTGTTCCAGGACGAAGCCGCGTTCAAGGCACACCAGGACAGCGCGGCTTTCAAGACCTACATCGCGGAGCAGGCGCTGCCGCTGCTCGCCAAGCGCGAGCGGTCGCAATACGCGCTGCTGTGAAGAAAAGCGGGGCGGGGAGGATGCTAGAGCGTTTTCGAGCGAAGTGGACCCGGTTCGCGTGAAGAAAACGCGTCAAGACAAGAAGCGAGAGCTTCGGTTCTGATTCAATCGGAACCGAAGCTCGTCCTTCCCGCCGGCGCGGGTCAGATCGACGCGCCGCTGTTGCCGAGCGTTGCGCGCAAGCCGGCCCGCTCGGGCGGCCTGCGCCAGAAGCCGACGATCGAGATCCGCGACAGCACCGCCGCCTCGAGGCTCTCGACCTGGGTTCGGAGCCGAAGCGCGCGTTTCTCGACGAGATGCCAGGACACGACGGCGACGCCGAAGGCGAGCGGCAGGCTGATCAGGAGGTTCAGATACCAGTGCTGGACCGGCGGGCCGAAGGTGGCGACGCATTGCTGGATGACGAAGCCGTAGAGATAAAGCCCGTAGGAGTAATCGCCTGACGAGACGATCCAGCTCCGCCGCGGATTCATCAGGCCGAGATAGCAGGCGACATAGGCGGCCGGCACGGGAGCCAGCGCGTCGCCGCGCCCGGTCGCCATGCCGGCGGCGCACAGCACCAGCGCCAGCAGGCACAGCGTGCGGTTGAACGGCACCTTGTCGCGCCAGAGGTAGAAGCCGACGCCGGCAAGGAAGCAGAACACCAGAAGGTGCGGGCGAAGCTGGATCGGCACCTCGTCCCAGCGCCAGATGTCGTAGACGATGAGCCCGATCTGGGCGATCACCATGAACCCCAGGAACGCCACCCGGTTGAAGCAAATCGTGAGCACGGCGAGCAGCGCCAGGATGACGTAGCACCACAGCTCGTACGGCACGGTCCAGAGCTGGGCGTTCACCAGATCGGGCAGCGGATTGTGCAGGAATACGCCCGGCAGCTCGTAATGGATGTCGCCGACGATATTGAGAAAATAGGCGTGGAATTTCGGATCGGCGACATATTGCGCCAACGGCAGCTCGGTGAAGACCGAGCCGATGATGATTGCCGATAGCGTGGTTTCGACCGCGAGCGCCGGTCCGATCCGCAGCACGCGCAGGCCGAGGAAGGAAATCAGACTCTTGCACCGGAGCAGGCTTGCGGTCACCAGGAAGCCGCTCAGGGCAAAGAACAGCGCGAGGATCATCGCGACGCCGATGCGCAGCGTGCTCTGGATTTCTAGCGCGCGGCCGAGCCCGAGCGTCACGTTCGTGCTGTGCAGGCCAATGATCGACGCCGCCAGCGCGATCCGCATGTAGTCGAAACCCGCGGGCCGATTGCGCGAAAGCGCCAGCTGATCGGCCAGGCTGGGCATCGATGTGCTCCCGAAGACGTGCATCTGCGGAAAATACCGAGCAACAGTCTAAGGCCGTGTAAATGGGTCCGCGCTGTAATTGCAGCGACGCACGGGCGCCGGCCACCGTGCAAGGATCGGTTAAGGTTATCGGCCGGCTAGGGCGATCCGTCGAATTGTATCGACCGGCCCTCGCGCGTTGGTGGCTCTGGGCGCACGCTCACGCATGTTGGCCTCGGGGCCCAATAGCCGACGTGGCTCCTGATGCCTTAGAAGCAGACTTGTTATCGTCATTCGGCAACCATTGATTTGATCGCGGGTCCGCCGGGAGAACCACCACGATGCTCATCAAACTGACGGCCATCGCGCTGCTCGCGATGATCGCGCCGGGACAGGCGCGTGCCGCGATGCTCACCGACGCCGAGACGACGTTCCTCGACCAGCTCGCGACCGCAGCCGCGGTGCTCGAACAACGATGCACCGGCTATGAGGCCAATGGTGCCGGCGGCGTTCAAACGGGCGCCAGACTTCTCGGCAGCCCCGACGCCGCGATGGCCATGATCAATGCGTTCGACGCGGCGATCAAGGCTCACGACGGCAATGACTACGATCCGCGCAAATTCCGCCCCGAGGTGTCCGAAGCGGCCGGCAAGACCTTCAAGCGAGTCCGGGCGGCGTTGATCAGAGACCCGGAAGGGGCCTGCGCCGCCTATGGCGATAGCGGCGCGGCGTCGGGGCTACTCAGACGGTACTAAAGCGCGATGAGATCGGGTTGAATCGTCATCGCGCTTTAGCTCTTTGTTTGACTATGATCTTTTCGGAAAACCGCTTCGCACTTTTCCGGATCATGCTCTAGAACCGCGGGATATCCGGGAAGGCCAGCTTGCCGGCGTGGACATGGACACGGCCGAGCTCGGCGCAGCGGTGCAGGGTCGGAAACACCTTGCCGGGGTTGAGCAGGCCCCCGGCATCGAAAGCGCATTTCAGCCGCTGCTGCTGGTTGAGGTCGATCTCGGTGAACATGTCCGGCATCAGGTCGCGCTTCTCGATGCCGACGCCGTGCTCGCCGGTGAGCACGCCGCCGAGCTCGACGCAGCAGCGCAGGATGTCGGCGCCGAACGCCTCCGCCTTCTCGATCTCGCCCGGCTTGTTGGCATCGTAGAGGATCAAGGGATGCAGATTGCCGTCGCCGGCGTGGAACACATTGGCGACGCCGAGGCCGTATTTCTCCGAGAGGTCGCGGATCCGCGCCAGGGCCTTCGGCAAGGCACCGCGCGGGATGGTGCCGTCCATGCAGAGGTAGTCCGGCGAGATGCGCCCGACCGCGGGGAACGCCGCCTTGCGGCCGGCCCAGAACAGATTGCGCTCGGCCTCCGAGGTCGAGATCTGGCAGGAGGTCGAGCCGCAGCCTTGCGCGATCGCCTCGACCCGCTTGATCAGCTCGTCGACCTCGACCTGGGGGCCGTCGAGCTCGATGATCAACAGCGCCTCGACGTCCAGCGGATAACCGGCGTGAACGAACGCCTCCGCGGCGTGGATCGCGGGCTTGTCCATCATCTCCATGCCGCCCGGGATGATGCCGGCGCCGATGATCCGGGCGACGCATGCGCCGGCCGCCTCGACCTCGGCGAAGCCGACCATCAGCGCGCGCGCCGTCTCCGGCTTCTGCAGGATGCGCACCGTGATCTCCGTGATGACGCCGAGCAGCCCTTCCGAGCCGGTGATAATTCCCATCAGATCATAGCCGGCATTCTCGGCCGACTTGCCGCCGATGCGCAGGATCTCGCCACTCATCAGCACGATCTCGCAGCCGAGCACGTTGTTGGTGGTCATGCCGTATTTCAGGCAGTGCACGCCGCCGGAATTTTCCGCGACATTGCCGCCGATCGAGCAGGCGATCTGCGACGACGGATCGGGCGCGTAGTAGAAGCCGGCATGGGCGACCGCCTGGCTGATCGCGAGGTTGGTGACGCCGGGCTCGGTGACCACGACGCGGTTCTCGAAGTCGATCTCGCGAATCCGCTTGAACTTGCCGAGCCCGAGCAGCACGCCGTCGGCAAGCGGCAGCGCGCCGCCGGACAACGAGGTGCCGGAGCCGCGCGGCACCACCTTGATGCCTTGGCCCTGGCAATATTTGAGCACCTTTGACACCTGCTCGGTGGTATCGGGCAGCACCACGACCATCGGCGGCTGCCGATAGGCGGTCAGGCCGTCGGATTCATAGGCCAGCATCTCGGCGGCGCTGTCGATCACGCCCTCGCCCGGGACGATTGCGCGCAAGGCGGCCACGATTTCGGCGCGGCGAGCGAGGACGGCCTGGTCGGCCGCCGGCATCATGATGGACATCGTTGTTCCCTCGGCTGGGCTTTTGCCCTTCGCCGATTTGTTACGACAAATCAATCACGTCTGCACCTGTTTCAGTGCACCGGCCGAAGGTCGGATTGCCCCACCCCGCAATGGCGAGTTCTCTCTCGGACAAGCGGGCGGCCGCGAAACCTGTCAAAGTTTCGTGGCTTGTCCTGTCCAAGCCGGACATGCCACAAACGATCACTACCTCCCGGGACGAAACGAAGAGAACCCCATGAACCTAAAGACCTTGAGCGCGCTGGCGGTCGTCACATCGCTGGCTTCCGCATCCTCCGCGCTGGCGCAGGATGCCGCCGCCGGCAAGACCTCGTTCAATAAATGCCTCGCCTGCCACGCAATCGGCGAAGGCGCCAAGAACAAGGTCGGCCCCGAGCTCAACGGCCTCGACGGCCGCCATTCCGGCTCCGCGCCGGACTACAATTATTCCGATGCCAACAAGAATTCCGGCATCACCTGGAACAAGGAAACCTTCCTCGAATACATCAAGGATCCGAAGGCCAAGATCCCCGGCACCAAGATGGCATTCGCCGGCATCAAGAACGAGAACGAGGCCAACAACCTCTGGGCCTACGTCTCCTCGTTCGACAAGGACGGCAAGCAGAAGTAATCGGCGGTATCGGTCGCGCCGTCCACCCGGCGCCAATGCCGGGGCGGACGTTAGAACGGGGATGGCCTTTCTTCGAAACGCCATCCCCTTTCAGCGCGGCAACAGATTGGTCTTGGCGAGATCGACCACCTCGTCGCCGCGGCCGCTCATCACCGCGCGCAGCACCCACAGGCTGAATCCCTTTACCTGCTCGAGCGTGATGGTCGGCGGCATCGACAGTTCCTGCGTCGCGGTCACGACGTCGAGCACGGCCGGGCCGTCATGCGCGAGCACGTCGCGGATCGCGCCCTCGAGCTCGCCGGGATCCTCCACCCTGACGCCGTGAATGCCCATGGCGCGGGCCATCGCCGCAAAATCCGGATTCTTCAGATCGACCCCGGTCTCGATGAAGCCGGCGGCCTTCATCTCCAGCGCGACGAAGCCGAGCACGCTGTTGTTGAAGATCACGACCTTCACCGGCAGCTTGGCCTGGGTCAGCGTGATCAAATCGCCCATCAGCATGGCGAAGCCGCCGTCGCCAGACATCGACACCACCTGCCGTCCCGGCTGCGCCGCCTGCACGCCGATCGCATGCGCCATCGCATTGGCCATCGAGCCATGGACCCAGGAGCCGACCAGACGGCGGCGGCCGTTCATTTTCAGATAACGCGCGGCCCAGATCGTCGGCGTGCCGACGTCGGCGGTGAACACCGCATCCTCGCTCGCCTGCTCGCTCAACAGGCGCGCCAGATATTGCGGATGGATCGGCTTCTGGCCCGGCTTGCCGCGGGCGAGATCGTCGAGCCCGGCGCGGGCGTCCTTGTAATGCGCGAGGCTGGCATCGAGATGCTTGCGGTCGGTCTTCACATGGAGCTTCGGCAGCAGCGCGGCGATGGTCTCGCCGACCTCGCCGACGATGCCGAGATCGAGCTTGCAGCGGCGGCCGAGATTTTCGGGGCGGATATCGACCTGCGCGATGTTGATGCCGGTCGGGAAGAACTGCTTGTAGGGAAAATCGGTGCCCAGCATCAGCAGCACGTCGCAGCCGTGCATGGCGGCATAGCCGGAGGAAAAGCCGATGAAGCCGGTCATGCCGACGTCATAGGGGTTGTCGTATTCGACATATTCCTTGCCGCCGAGCGCGTGCACGATCGGGCTCTTCAGCGTCTCGGCAAGCTTGATCAAGCCGTCATGCGCACCGGCGCAGCCGCGGCCGCAGAACAGCGTGACACGTCGCGCGCCGTTGAGCAGTGCCGCCAGCGCGTTCAACTCGGTGTCGGCCGGACGCACCACCGGCGCCGGCGGCAGCAAGCCGGCATTCGGCGCGATGTCGCGCTTCGGCGCCGTCCGCATCGCGACGTCGCCCGGCAGCACCAATACGGCGACGCCGCGCTTGCCGACCGCGGCGCGGATCGCGTTCTCCAGCATGTAGGGCAGTTGCGCCGGATCCGACACCAGTTCGCAATAATGGCTGCATTCGCGAAACAGGTCCTGCGGATGCGTCTCCTGGAAATATCCGCCGCCGATCTCGGCCGACGGGATCTGCGCCGCGATCGCCAGCACCGGCGTGCGGCTGCGATGCGCGTCGAACAGGCCGTTGATGAGGTGCAGATTGCCCGGGCCGCAGGAGCCCGCGCACACCGCGAGCGCGCCCGTGATCTGGGATTCGGCGGCGGCGGCGAACGCGGCCACCTCCTCGTGACGCACATGCAGCCAATCGATCGTGCCGCGCTTGCGCAACGCCTCGGTCAGGCCGTTGAGGCTGTCGCCGACGACACCGTAGATGCGTTTGACGCCGGCCTGGGCAAGGGTTTCAGCGATGAGGTCGGCAATGTTGTCGATCCGCATGAGAGGTGTCCTTTGCTGCAATCCGAAACCGCGTGGGCCGCATGATGTTCGGCGCCACGCGGCGGCGCAAGCCTTGCCGGATCACATTCGCGCGGCGCAAAGGCGCGGCAGCTATTGCGCCGTCACCGCGTCCCGCACCATCAGGCCGGCCATCGTCTCGATCTCGGACGCCACGAGATCGGGCACGACGTACTGCACCATGTGGCCTGTGTCCGGCAGCACGGTCAGCTTCGCGTTCGGCGCCGATGCGGCGAGCGGCCGCGAGTGGATGCCGGTCGAGACCGTCTTGTCGACGTCGCCCGAAATGATTGACAGCGGCGCCCTGATCTCGGCATAGCGCGGGGCCTGTTCGACAACGGCCGCCTTCAGCGTGACGAGGTCGCGCGCATTGGCGATGAACTCGCGCGGACGCAGCAGGAGCAACGACTCGCTGTCGCGGACGAAATCAGCCGGCACCGGCTGCGGCGCGAACACGCCGCGCGTAGCCGAATTGGCGACGAGGAAACCGAGCGGCAGCGTGATCGTGTGCGCAAGCAATGGTCCGATCAAAGGTGTCGAGATCGCATCATTGTAGCGTCCGGCGCCGCCGCGCCACGGATAGGCGACGGGCGCGAGCAGCACGAGGCCGGCGACGCGGTCCGGATGATCCAGCGCAATGCGCAAGGCGAGTGCGCCGGCCCAGGAATGCGCCACCACGATCGCCCGCTCGACGCCGAGCCTGGTCAGCGCCTCCACGATCATCCGGGCCTGGATCGCGGGCGTCGAATCCGCGACGCGCGCGCGGGTGCTCCAGCCGTGACCCGGCCGATCGATCAGGATCACCCGGCGCGCTTTGGCAACGCGATCGCCGAGCGGCTGCATCGCGCGGAGATTGGAGCTTGCACCATGCAGCATCACGACCGGCGGCCCGACCGCATCGCGCGGGCCGAGTTCGACCACATGCAGCCGCGCCCCGGCCACATCGATCATTCGCCCCTGCGGCGGGAAGGCCCGCTGGATCAGCAGGGCGCCGAGCTGTGTCACCAGCGCCAGGGCCAGCCCTGCGACCGCCAGCGCAATGATTGCGGTCAACATCGAGGGGATCCGAAAGGTCTTAGGCACCTGATTGGGCACCTGACAATTACGACGAAGCCGAAATCAGGTTTCGCGCGGATGTGCCCCCTGCCAGGGCATGCTCTTGTTCGGAAAGCCAATTGTCGATTATCCGGCTCGCGCCCCGGCGCGGAGTTGTCCACAATGCGCCCAGCCTGTGGATAGCGGGTTCATACCTGCGTCATTAGTCATTTCATAGATTGGCGGTGGCAATTTCGCCATCAGACGCGAGGCTTCATCGAAACCGGGACGCCATTGGAACGCTTCCTGGTTTGTACACGGTATCCACAGGAACCGGCGTCCGCATGACGAGTTCAACGGGAAGTAATCGGAGGAGTACCATGATTTCCGACCCTAGCGATGCGGCCATCGATCAGATCGTGGCGAGCTGCAATGGCGACCTGCGCGGCGCCCTGAAGGCACTGTTGCTGGTGAATGAGCACCTGGAGGCGGAGCTTCAGCAATTCTATGCTGCCGTAGCCCAGGACACCGCGTCCCGCGGCAAGTTCTTGCACTAGCCTCCTGCGCCGGACCGGACCGCGAGCAAGCATCAAGCTCGCGAGCAACGTGTCCATTCGCGGCCATCGCCCCACGATCGCGATCAATCGCACGCAATCAGATATCGCGGCCTTCGACCTTTTCGGTCAGCTGCTTGACGATCTGCGGCACCTTCTCGAGGTAGGGATCGACAGCCAGCGCCTTGCGGAAGGCGTCGAGCGCACGCTTGTCGTCGCCCATGTCCTGCATGATCATGCCGACGCCCGCCAGCGCGCCGAAATGGCGGGGTTCGCGGGTCAGCACCTGCTGCAGGTCTCCAAGCGAACGAACGTAATCGTTCTTCAAATAGTAGATCGTCGCACGCCGGTTCCAGGCCTCGACATAGTCGGGCCGGAGCTTGATCACCGCGTCCAGCAGCTTCAGTGCGACATCGACATTCTGGGCGTCGATCGCCGCCTTGGCGCGCACCATCAACAGCGCCGCGGTATCGCTCGGGGTTTGCAGCCACAGCGCCCAGATCCGCGCCTCGACATGGCGGGCACTGTCCTCGTCGGGCGCGGCCTTCAGCGCGCCGAACAGGAAATCCAGCCCGCGGGCCCGGTCGGCCGGCACCTTCGGCAGCTTGGTCGGAGCTTCAGGTAGTTTTTTCTGGGCCCTGGGCGACGGGACCACGCGCGGATCGTCCTGCGCGACGGCCGCAACGGGCATGGCCAGAAGCGCGGCGATCAGGATCGCCAGCCGGCGGTTGGTGGGCACCAGGAACTTGAATCCGAGCTTTAATCCCATCGCCGAAGTCTAGACGCACAACGCCGCACTGCAAAGCAGCGCGGCGTCAAAGACCTGTGAAGGAAGGATCGGAATCGGCCGGCGATCCGGGTGGGATCAGCCTTGTCGATCAGATTTGTTGGATCAACCCTGGCGCGCCTTGAAGCGGCGCTGGACCTTGTTGATCACATAGACGCGGCCCTTGCGGCGAACCAGACGGTTGTTGCGATGGCGGCCGCGCAGCGACTTGAGCGAGTTACGGACCTTCATGGGACAATCCTGTTACTTCGAAAGGCCCGTGTTGGAGGCCGTACCTGATCAATGCCAATAATTGGCAAAATGGGATTTATCCCGACAAGCGGCCTGCCGCCCGGGACCGCCGCGTTCTAAGCCATCGGACCGTTAAATGTCAACCGAGATGGGCCGATTTTCGGGCCTGCCCTGGTCCGGAACCCGCGCCGGGTACCGCGCCATGCCATTGAGATCGCTTCGGAAACGGCGACGACTACAATTATCCGGACCAACGACGGACCCGCCGTCGCCCTTTGACCATGGCGCCACGGCCGCCGAATCGAGTTTTCGTCCTCCTCGCGCCCGCCCCCGACCGAACCGGACCTCGCGCCGGGCCGAGCTCGGCGCGAGGCCATAAGCCTTCAACGCCACAGCGCTTGCGAAAATCGTTATATCATATAATTATTTTCCATCACCAATGAACACGCCGCCGGGGAAACCGAATGCCCAAGCTCAAACTGCCCGACATCGAAAAGGTCATCGCCATCGACATCCACACCCATGCCGAGGAGCCGTGCGGCATGCATGGCGACGACGGCTATGACGACTTCCAGGCGCAGATGGCCGACTACTTCAAGTCGCCGCACAAACATCCGCCGACCGTGCCGGAGACCGCGGCCTACTACCGCGCCAAGAACATCGCCGCGGTGATCTTCCCGGTCGACGCCGAGCGCGAGACCGGTTTCCGCCGCTACAACAATTACGAAATGCTCGAGGTCGCCTCCGACCATCTCGACGTGCTGATCCCGTTCGTCTCGATCGATCCGCACAAGGGCAAGCTCGGCGTCCGCGAGGCACGCAAGCTGATCGAGGAATACGGCGTCCGCGGCTTCAAATTCCACCCGACCATGCAGGGCTTCTACGCCAACGACCGCATGGCCTATCCGCTCTATGAAGCCATCAACGACGGCGGCGCGATCGCGCTGTTCCACACCGGCCAGACCGGCGTCGGCTCCGGCATGCCGGGCGGCATGGGGATGCGGCTGAAATATTCCAACCCGATGTACATGGACGACGTCGCTGCGGATTTTCCCGACCTCAAGATCATCCTCGCGCATCCCTCCTTCCCCTGGCAGGAAGAGGCGCTGTCGGTCGCGACCCACAAGCCGAACGTCTATATCGACCTGTCTGGCTGGTCGCCGAAATACTTCCCGCCGATCCTGGTCCGCTACATCAACTCGATCCTGCAGGACAAGATGCTGTTCGGCTCCGACTGGCCGGTGATCACGCCGGACCGCTGGCTCGCCGACTTCGCCAAGCTCGACATCCGCGAGGAGATCCGGCCGAAGGTCCTGAAGGCCAACGCGCGGAAGATTTTGGGAATCTAAGGGAGTATTGTCGGCGGCAAGCTTCGGAGGTGGTTCATGACGAACTTCACCGGACTTGCCACCCTCTCCGCACTCCTGATCGGAAGCGCAGGACTCTGCTGCGCGGCACGCGGCGGGCAGCCGCCCGCGTTCGTCGAATTCGAGAGCCCGCTTGCAAGTGCGCAGCCGCTGCAAGGCTATCTGCGAACACCCGATGGACCGGGCCCCTCGCCCGCCGTGGTGCTGCTGCACGGCTGCAGCGGCTTCTTCAAGCAACTCGACGAGCGCTGGGGCAAGCGCTTGGCGGCCTGGGGCTATGTCACGCTCACGGTCGACCGGTTCGGGCCGCGCGGCATCACCAGCGCCTGCACGAGCGGCGCGCCGGCCGCAACCGTCCATGACGCCTATCGTGCGCTGAGCTATCTCGCGCGGCAATCGGCGGTCGATCCTGATCGCGTCGCGGTGGTCGGGTTCTCGCAAGGCGCCTGGCTCGCCCTGCTCTCGGTCGAGCGTGGCGCGATCGAACATAACGCGGCAGAGAAATTCCGCGCAGCCGTCGCATTCTACCCGCCCTGCCTCAGCATCAAGGGCGACATGACGGTGCCGACGCTGATCATGGTCGGCGAGCTCGACGACTGGACGCCGGCCAAGGAGTGCCGGACCCTGGCCGAGGGCCGCGACGACTACGGCATCTCCCGGCAGAATCATGCGGGACACCCGATCGAGCTGATTGTCTATCCCGGCGCCTATCACGGTTTCGACGTGCCGCATTACACCACGCCGGTGCAGCTGCTCGGTCATCACCTCGAATTCAACGAGGTGGCCAGGGATCAATCCATCGACGCACTCAGGAAATTCCTGTATGCGACAATCGGCGGGCAAGAGAGATCACAATGACCATCAAGGCAATCGTCTTCGACGCCTACGGCACACTCTACGACGTCCAGTCGGTGGCCGACGTCACCGAGGATGCGTTTCCCGGCTACGGCGACATCATCACGCAGGTCTGGCGCATCAAGCAGCTCGAATACTCCTGGCTGCGTTCGCTGATGCGGCGTTACCAGGATTTCGCTGTCGTAACCCACGACTCCCTCGCCTACACGCTGCGCTGCCTCGGCCTGCAATATGACGCGGCGACCTTCGCCCGCATCATCGACAAATATCAGCATCTGGCGCTGTATCCGGATGCGCTCGCCGCGCTCGAGGCGATGAAGGACAAGAAGCTCGCGATCCTGTCCAACGGCAGCCCTGACATGCTGAATGCGCTGGTGCGCAATTCAGGCCTCGACCGCGTGCTCGATGCCACCATCAGCGTCGATGCCCACAAGGTGTTCAAGCCGGCGCCCGAGGCCTACACGCTGATCGAGGAGGTGCTGAAAGTACCGCCGGCGGAGGTGCTGTTCATCTCCTCCAATCCGTGGGACGCCTGCGGTGCCAAGTCGTTCGGCCTCAACGTCGCATGGATCGAGCGGGTGACGCCGCAAGCGATGGCGCTGGCCTGCGTCGAAAGCGAGACGGTCGCCCCATTGACGATGTTCAAGGCGCTACGTACCCAGATGGACGAGCTCGGCGTCGTGCCCGATCACCGGATCCGCGGTCTCTCCGAACTTCCTGCCCTGGTGTCTGCCAGATCCTGACTAGCAAGGTCCTGAACAACATGAGCCTCGAGTCCGTCCGCGCCTTCTTCGCCGAGAAGGCGCCCGAAATCTCCGTGATCGAATCCAACACGAGCTCCGCGACCGTCGTGCTGGCGGCGGAGGCCTATGGCGTCGAGCCGGCGCGGATCGCCAAGACGCTGAGCCTGCGGGTCGGCGACCGCGTGGTGCTGATCGTCGCCGCCGGGACGTCGCGGATGGACAACAAGAAGGTGAAGGCGGCGTTCGGCGGCAAGCCGAAGATGCTCGGCCTCGACGAGGTCGCCGACATCACAGGCCACGAGGTCGGCGGCGTCTGCCCGTTCGGGCTGAAGACGCCGCTGCCGGTCTATTGCGACGTGTCGCTGAAGGCGTTCGATGTCGTGGTGCCGGCGGCAGGCTCGACCCACAGCGCGGTCCGCATCACGCCCGACAAGATGGCGGAGCTGACTGCGGCCGAATGGGTCGACGTCTGCGAAGTCAGACCTGGGGACTAGTCCTCATCGTCGAACGGCGGCCGCGATGGCGCCGGCTGCATCGGCTGTGGTGCGCGCGGCCGCTGCTGCATCTGCGGCTGCTGCGGCGCACGGCCCTGCGCTTGCGGCTGTTGGGCCCGCCCCTGGGTCTGCGACTGTTGCGCGTTTGATTCGAACACGGCGCGACAACTGTTGGAAAGTTGCGGCGTGTTCTGCCGCAGGCAAGCCACGATGCGCTGCACGTCGGGCACCTGGTCGCTGCAGAGCCGCCACACGTCCGGTGTGCACGCCATCTGCTGTTCCCAGGTTCCCCGATACTCCTCGGCGACGGCGGCCGTTGCCGTGACAGCTCCGCCGATCGCTATGGCAAGGCTCAGGACGATCCGCTGCGATCGCATGTCGGGCTCCCGTTGTTCCAGATACTGGCCCGCGCGCGCATGTTCCCGCGCCGCGATTTGCTCCAAAGCTGCCCAATGAATGCGGCCAAGGATCGTTCGCGCGGACAACTAAAAGTGAAGAGAGTTTGTCCCGGGAGTTCCCTATTCGACCTTGCCGATCTTCTTCACCGCCGCGATCAACCGCGCGCTGTCGTCTGCAACAAATTTTGAGAACGCCGGCGCGTCCATATAGGCGACCGGACTGCCCGCAGTCTCGAAAGTCTTGATCACCTCCGGCGCCTTCACGGCATCAGCCATCGCCGCGCGCAGCCGCTCCATGATCGGCGCCGGCAGCGCTGACTGCGCGAACAGTCCCGCCCAGATGTAGAACTCGACGTCCTTGTAGCCGAGTTCCTTGAAGGTCGGCAGATCGGGGAAGCTCGCGATCCGCTCGGCGCCCCAATTGGCGAGCACGCGCATCTTGCCGTCCTCGACCTGCTGCTTGAGCGTGCCCGGCGCCGACGCCAATGCCTGCACGGTGCCGGAAAGCAGTGCGGTGAGCGCCGGGCCTGCGCCGCGGAACGGCACATGCAGCAGCTTGATTCCTGCGCTCGCCGCGAACATCTCCATCGCGACATGCAGCGTGCCGTACGGACCGGACGAGCCGTAGGGGATCTGTCCCGGGCGTTTCTTCGCGTCGTCGACGAATTCCTGCAGCGTCTGCCACGGCGCCGAGGCCGGCACCGCCAGCAGCGTCGGGTCGGCGAGCACGCGCGCGATCGGCGCGAACTGCGACACCTCGTAGGCAACCGGACGATCGAACAGCCGGTCGGCCTCCGGCAGCACCGCGAGCGAGGACAGCGTCATCAGCAGCGTATAGCCGTCGGGCTCGGCGCGCGCCGCCTGCGCATTGCCGATCGATCCGCCTGCTCCGCCGGCGCGATTGTCGACGATGACGGGCTTGCCGAGGATGCGCTCCAGCGCGAGCGCCACCGGCCGCGCCGCAAGGTCGGCCTGGCCACCGGCCGGAAACGGCACGATCATCGTGATGTTGCGGTTGGGATAGGCGGCTTGCGCAAACGCGGAGTTGGCGAGCGCAGCCTGCGCAAGCGGCAATGCGGCAGCGACGCGCAGGAGTTCGCGGCGGTTCATCGAGAGTTTCTCCCCAATCATCTTTTTTGGCGATCGCAACCGATCGCGATGCCGCGGTCAGAGCCGCGGCTTGGTCGTATCGTGCAGGAGCGGAGCGCTGATCTCAAGCGTCCCGCGCGTCGCACCTGACGCCGACTGACCGATGGGGAAGATCGAGCCTGGTCGGGCCGAGTGCATGTTGAGATTCGATCGAATAACGACGGCGCTGTGCTCCCTCTCCCCGTTCTTACGGGGAGAGGGTTGGGGTGAGGGGCTGCCTCCGCGTAAACGGCGACAGTTGGACTTGTGGAGGCTCCCCCTCACCCGGAACGTATCTGACGATGCGTTCCGACCTCTCCCCGCACGCGGGGCGAGGTAAAGCTGAGTCCGCTGCGCGATGCGATGCAAGTCATCTTGCTCTAGCGCTTGCGCGCCGCCTTGCGGGTCTTTCCGACCGACCGCTTGCTGGCGGCGCCGCGCTTGGTCGCGGTCTTCTTGCTGGCGGCCGCGCGTCGGACCGGAGCAGCTGCGGCCGGCCGCTTGCGCGCCACCGCCTTCTTCGGCGCCTTCCTGGTCGTTTCCCTCGCAGCTTTCCTGGCGGCCTTCTTCGCTGCTTGCGGACGCGCGCGTCGCGCGGTTGTCGCGCCGCGGCGCCGCGTGCTGCTGCCTCCGATCGGAACGAGGTGGTCGTCGGCATCCAGTGTGAGTTGCTGGAGCGGAAACGCCGGCAGGAAGCTCGGGTCGTTGTAGAGCTTGCTCAAACTGTCCTGATCGAACTTGCCGCCCTGCCCGCGGTCCTCGCCCGCGCCGGCGCGCCAGGCCGCTTCCCAGACCCGGGCCAGGGTCTTGGCACCATCCTGCATGCAGGCCGCGGTGGCATCCTTCAGCTTCGACCACAGCGCCTCGACCTGGCCGCTGCCCATGTGGGAGTTGAACAGGTTGACGATGGTCATCGGCGGCAGCCGCTTCACGGTCCGCTGCATCAGCGCGACCACGGCAACCGCGGCGTCGCGGCCGGTCGGGGTGCCGCCCGGGACGATCTCCGCGACGTCGCTGGTCCTGGCGTCAGGGATCATCTTGATGAGATCCTTGCCGTGGTGGCCGATCATCGTGGTCTCGTACACGCTGTGCACCTTGGCATGCGCCTTGTCGTTCGGATCGAGGCCATGGTGGAATTGCGAGATATGCAGCGGCTGGCAGGCATCGCCGATGTAATGTGCGACGATGCCCGCGGCGCAGACGAATTCCAACTTCTTGTTGGCGGCGGCATACTCGACCATCTCGTCGAAAATCTGCCAGACCCGGAACGGCAATGCACCGCGCCGGTCCTCGCCGATCCCTTCGTAATAGTCGTTCCAGACCTTCGGATCGACGTTGCGCGTCGACTCCGCGCAAAGATCGAGCAGCGTCTTGCCGTCCCTGCCGGGCTTGTCCATGTCGGCGAAATGGTTGCTTTCGTCGGTGTGCCGGGTGAAGCGCCAGACCAGGTCGGCGACATCGGCCAGCGGCGAGAACGTGCCTCGCTGATGCGGCTTGAGGTCGACGAGCAGCTTGTCGTCGAGGCCGATATTGTCGGCATTGGCGTCCATCATGGCGGCAAGCTTGGGAAGCTTCGCGGCAATCAGACCGGTCGCGTAGGCGCCGATCTTGACGTGACCCCATTCGCCCCAATACTCGGTATGGCCCGCGTTCCAGTCGCCGATCAGTTCGACATCGAGCTCACGGCACAGCGTCGACATGCAGATGCCGAGCGCGACCTGCATCGGGACCTTGCCGCTCGATCCGAACAATTCCTGGCCGCCCCATTCGAGCGCCAGGGGACTGAGGATCCGCGCGCCGCTGGCGTTCTTCTTGGCGTCCGGATCGTCGACAAACCAGACCGTGCCGGAGTCGCCCGGATAATTGTTGAGCGGCGTGTCGCCGTCGCGCGGGCCGATCACGAAATCGCTGACATATTCCACGCCGCCGACGGTCTTGTAGCGATAGAACAGGCCGAGGATCTTGCCCTTCATCAATCCGCTGGTCGCACCGAACGCGATCAGCGGCTGGTTGATGATGTCGAGACGGAAGGTGCCGACATTGAGGTCGACGACGTCGCCGACCTGGCCGACGCCGTAAACCTGTGCGGTCCAGCCCTTGACGTCATCGACGCGGATCAGGCCGGCATCGAGATTGGCCACCACGCGCGAGCCGGGCCAGCCGGGATAGACCTCGCTGAAGGCGCGCTTGCCGAGTTGCAGTGCATCGCTGATGCCGAGGCGGCGGTCGGTGTTCTTGAAGCCGGCGAAGATCTCGCGGCCGGCAGCGCCGACCACGTGACGGTTGGAGAGCGCAAACACCGTCTCGCCATTGGTGACGAGACAGCCGATCGAGCCGCGGTGGATCTTGCCCTGGATCATGGTCTGCACCGGAAAGCCGCCGCCGACCAGATCGCTCTTGAACACCGGCGGATCGACGGTGCCGGGACTGCCCTCGTTCGGATCGACCTTGACGACGCAGGTGGGCACGACGCGACCATCCGGCAGATAGAGGAACGGAGGCACCAGCTGGTCCTGCTTCTCGGGATGGTTCTTCAGCTCGGAGCGCTTCATCCAGTCGCGGACGAAGACGAGGATGCAGGGCCACGACCAGTCCTTGACCGACGAATTGAACAGCGTGCGCGGTCCGAGTGCCTGCGGCTTGGAGTGCGCCTTTCTTTCCGTCGCGTTGCGGTCGTTGTCCCGGATCAGATAGCGGCCGATCGCCGTGGCGTAGACCGATTGCAGATGTGCCAGATGCACGTGATAGGCCTCGCGGGCATCGAGCAGATCCTTCACCGACAATGACGTGAAGTCATGCTTGGTCAGATCAATCATCTGGTTCCTCCGAAAATGCGCTTTGCGGCAACACCGGTGCAGGACGCAGAAATAGACGATCGCGGCAGCCCTCGATCGTGGGTTAGTTCACATAAGCAATACAATTTAAAAGGGATGACACGAATGTGACGGGGCGGGCCGGATGTCCCTCCACCGCTCCGCGTGCGGATTTCTATTTCCGCTGCGCGCGCCCTTTGGCGAAATGCTTCGCCAGGAAATCCGCCAGCACCTCGACGCGCGCGGGCCGCGGGCCGCCGGGCGGGGTGACGAGATGCACGGCGCCCTCGGGCTGCTTCCAGCCTTTCAGGATCACCTCGACCTCGCCCCGCGCGATCGCGTCGCCGACGATGAAGTCGGGCAGATCGGCGATGCCGAGACCGGCGAGCAGCGCGGGCATCACAGCCTCGCCATTATTGACCCGGAGCTGGCCGGCGGGACGCACGCTCGCCTGCTCGCCCGACGCGTTGGTGTAGTGCCAGACGCCCTGAGTCGAGAGATAGGCGTAGCCGAAGCATTTGTGCTCGGCGAGATGCATCGGATGGGTCGGCCGGCCGTGGCGCTTCAGATAGGACGGCGCGGCCACCGTGTAGCGCGGCATGCCGCACAGCCGCCGCGCGATCAGTGAGGAGTCCGGCAGCCGCGCGATGCGCAGCCCGGCATCAAAACCCTCGCCGATCAGATCGACCGTGGCGTCGCTCAAGTGCAGGTCGATCGACACCTCCGGATAGGCCTCCATGAATTCCGGCAGCAGCGGCGCCACCGTCTTGATGCCGAAGCTCATCGGCACTGCGAGCCGCACCAGGCCGCGCGGCGTGGTCGATTGCGCCAGCGCCTCGTTCTCGGCGGCCTCGCCATCGGCGAGCAGCCGCGCGGCGCGCTCCGACAATTTCTGGCCGGCATCGGTCAGCGCCAGCCGCCGCGAGGTGCGGTTGAACAGCCGGGCGCCGAGCCGCTCCTCCAGCCGGCTGACCGCCTTGGACACCGTCGCCTTGGACAGCGAGAGCTCGGTCGCGGCCGCCGCAAACGACCGTAATTCCACGACTTTTGCGAAGATCGCGAGCGCCTCGAAGTCCGGCAGTTTCGACATGGGCCGCTGTCCTGATTGCTCAATACTGGAAACAATGAGTTTCAATAGTTTCTATTTCTATACCACAGCCGGAGGCATATCCAAGTGCCATCAAATTCAACCGATGGAGAAATCCAATGACAAAGAAGCTCTCAGGCAAGGTTGCCCTCGTCACCGGCGGCTCGCGCGGCATCGGCGCGGCCAGCGCCCGTGCACTCGCCGCGGAAGGTGCGAGCGTCGCGATCAGCTACGTCGCCTCTCCCGAGAAGGCCGAGGCCGTGGTCGCCGAATTGAAGGGCAAGGGCGTCAACGCCCGCGCCTACAAGGCCGACCAGGCCTCGTCATCCGATGTCGATCAGCTGGTGAAGACCGTCGCCAAGGATTTTGGCCGGCTCGACATCCTGGTCAACAATGCCGGTGTCGCATCGGGCGGCGCGGTCGACGACCCCAAGGCCGACACCGCGACGCTCGCCCGCCAGGAGGCGATCAACATCAACGGCGTGATCACCGCGATCCGCGCCGCCTCCAAGCTGATGGGCGAAGGCGGCCGCATCGTCACCGTCGGCTCGATGCTGGCGGACCGCGCCTCGTTCCCGGGGCTTGCCGACTACGTCGCCACCAAGGCGGCCGTCGTCGGCTACACCAAGGGCGCGGCGCGCGACCTCGGACCGCGCGGCATCACCGTGAACGTGGTGCAGCCCGGCTCGATCGACACCGACATGAACCCGAAGGACGGCGGCGAGTTTGCCGAGACGCAACGTTTGCAGCACGCGCTGCAACGCTTCGGCCGCCCGGAGGAAGTCGCAGCGGGCGTCGTGTTCCTGGCAAGCCCGGAAGCCTCGTTCGTGACCGGCACCGTGCTCAACGTCGACGGCGGCTTCGGCGCCTGATCGCAAAATTTTCTGGAGACGCCGGGCGCAGTGCGCCCGGCCTGCTCCTCAACATCGACATCAAGGGGAATGACCATGATCGAACTCAGACCATTCGCAAAGCTTGGCGGCGCCGACCACGGCTGGCTGAAGGCCAAGCACCACTTCTCGTTCGCGAGCTACTACGATCCCGATAATGTCAGCCACGGCGCGCTGCGCGTCTGGAACGACGACGAGATCGCGCCCAACTCCGGCTTCCCGGCGCATCCGCACGCCAACATGGAGATCATCACCTATGTTCGCGAAGGCGCAATCACGCACCAGGACTCGCTCGGCAACAAGGGACGCACCGAAGCCGGCGACGTCCAGGTGATGAGCGCCGGCAGCGGCATCCGTCACTCCGAGTACAATCTGGAGCCGGCGAAGACCAAGATCTTCCAGATCTGGATCGAGCCGACGACGAAGGGCGGCCACCCGACCTGGGGCTCGAAGCCATTCCCGAAGGCGGACCGCTCCGGCAAGCTCGTCACTATCGCCTCGGGTATCGACGGCGACGACGACGCGCTGCCGATCCGTGCCGATGCGCGGGTGCTCGCCACCACGCTGAAGGCCGGCGAGAGCGCGGAATACGCGGCCGACAAGGCCCGTCACCTCTATCTGGTGCCGGCGGCCGGCAGCATTGAGGTCAACGGCGTGCGCGTCAATGCCCGCGACGGCGCCGCGATCCGCGACGAGGCCAAGCTAAAGATCACCGCGCTCGAGGATGCCGAGCTCGTGCTCGTCGACGCGGCCTGATCACCACATCCACACTCGTCATGCCCGGGCTTGACCCGGGCATCCATCGGGCTTCGCAAGAGTTCTCCGTTTGATGGATTGCCGGGTCAAGCCCGGCAATGACGGGGTTCCTTAACCTCACCCTACTGCCAAACCACAAGGAGGCCATCATGGCCAAGGTTCTCGTTCTCTATTACTCTGCCTACGGTCACATCGAAGCCATGGCGAATGCCGTCGCGGAAGGCGCGCGCGAAGCCGGCGCCACCGTCGACATCAAGCGCGTCCCCGAGCTGGTGCCGGCCGAAGTCGCCAAGGCCTCGTACTACAAGCTCGACCAGGCCGCGCCGATCGCCAAGATCGACGATCTCGCCAACTACGATGCGATCATCGTCGGCACCGGCACCCGGTTCGGCCGCATGGCCTCGCAGATGGCCAACTTCCTCGACCAGGCCGGCGGCCTCTGGGCCAAGGGCGCGCTGCACGGCAAGGTCGGCGGCGCCTTCACCTCGAGCGCGACCCAGCATGGCGGCCAGGAGACCACGCTGTTCTCGATCATCACCAACCTCCTGCATTTCGGCATGACGGTGGTCGGCCTGAACTATGGCTTTGCCGGACAGATGAAGCTCGACGAGGTCACCGGCGGCGCGCCCTACGGCGCAACCACGATCACCGGCGGCGACGGCAGCCGCCAGCCGAGCGAGAACGAACTCGCCGGCGCCCGCTATCAGGGCCGCGCGATCGCGGAGACCGCGAGGAAACTTCACGACTGATGCGACGGGGGCGGCATTCTCGTTCGCGATTGCCGCCCCTACCAAGTCGCGACGTCGTTCCCGGACAACGGCGCAAGAGCGATCGCTGCTCGAACGCCAAGAGACGCCAAGAAAGGCCGATAATCGACGTAATAGGCGTCCATGCCCAGGATTGCCTGACAATTGGCCGCGAATTGAGCCCTTGAGCGGCGACAAGCCGCGTGTCATCGTGCCCGTCAATATCCAGGCCGGAGCAACATGACGGTTCCCTGTCGCGTCCTAATGATCTATCCGAAGTTCGTTCAGGACTCCTTCTGGAACTATACGGAAGCTTGTGAACTCGTCGATGCGAAGTATCCGGCGGCGCCGCTCGGACTGATCACCGTCGCCGCCATGCTGCCGAAGCATTGGGATATTCGCCTCATCAACCGTAACACCGAGCCCTTGACGGACGCCGATCTCGACTCGGCCGATCTTGTCATGATCGGCGGCATGCTCAACCAGCAACCTGATTTTCTCCACCTGATCGATCTCGCACACCGGCACGGCAAGCCGGTATGTGTCGGCGGACCTGACGTCTCCTCCAGCCCGCATCTTTACGCCGACGCGGACTTCCAGGTGATCGGTGAGGCAGAGCAAATCATTCAGCAATTCGTCGCCGCCTGGGAAAGTGGAGAGCGCAAGGGCGTGTTCGTCGCCGAGAAATTCAAGATCGACGTCACGTTAAGCCCGATGCCCCGCTATGACCTGATCAAGTTCGAGCACTATCTCTTCATTGGCGTGCAATATTCGCGTGGCTGCCCGTTCACCTGCGAGTTCTGCGATATTATCGAGCTGTATGGTCGTGTGCCGCGCACCAAGACCCCCGATCAAATTCTCGCTGAGTTGCAAGCGCTCTACGATCACGGTTATCGCGGACATGTCGATTTCGTCGACGACAACTTCATCGGGAACAAGAAAAACCTCCGCATCCTGCTGCCGCAGCTCAAAGCCTGGCTGGAGGAGCGAGACTATCCGTTCGAGTTTTCGACGGAAGCCTCGATCAATATCGCTGACGATAGCGAGCTGTTGCAGGCGATGAAGGACGCGAACTTCTTCGGGATTTTCGTCGGCATTGAGAGCCCGGATCCGGAGACCCTCGTGCAGATGAAGAAGAAGCAGAACACCCGGCGCGACATCGCCGAATGCATTCACAAGATCTATGGCTACGGCATGTTCGTCACCGCGGGTTTCATCGTCGGGTTCGATACCGAGAAAGCCTCGATGGGGCACGCGATGATCGACTTCATCGAGGAGGCGAGCATTCCAGTCTGCATGGTTGGACTGCTCTATGCACTGCCGGGCACACAGCTGACGCGGCGGCTGGCGAAGGAAGGCCGCCTGCACGAAGGCCACGATCTCATGAAAGTCGAGCAGGCGGGCGACCAATGCACGCTCGGCTGCAATTTCGACACCATACGTCCGCTGCGTGACATCCTTGAGGACTACAAGGCAGTGATCGGGCACGTGTTCAACCCGACGGCCTATGCAGGACGGCTGTCGCGGCTCGCCGCCATGCTCGACCGGTCCGACCGGCGCCGCGACCTGCCGGATGGCGACATACGCAAGAGGCTTGGCGGCATCGAGGGCGTGCACACGATCATGCGTGCCCTGCCGGAGGTCCGCGAACCGTTCTGGAAGACCTTCGTCGAGGTCGCCAAGTCCAATCCGGGCGCGCTTCGCTACATCGTGATGCTGATGGCGCTGTATTTGCATTTCGGGCCATTCTCGAAACACGTGATCCGTGAGATTGACCGCCGGATTGCCGCCCTCGACGATATGCCGCCGGTGAGGACCACGGAGCTTGGGCCGCGAACTAACCTACGTGCGGTTTGACGGCAAAGCGCGTTCGTGCGCTTCGCCGACCAGAGCACGTCGCGCGGAACCAGAGGATCGGTTCGCCCGAGGTCATCGCGACACAATTCGTAATAGCCGAAGCACTGTACGTCGCGCAGCCCAGAGGTTTGTCATGACCAACACACAGAAGACCCGCTGGCCGGAACTGCCGACCGCGGCGTGGCGCGACAGCTGTGCCACGCTCCAGCTCTTCACCCAGATCGCCGGCAAGATCCGGCTGGCGAAGTCGCCCTGGCTCAATCACTCCTGGCACGTCACGCTCTATGTCACGGCGCGCGGGCTGACGACCTCGCCGATCCCCGACGGCGATGGCACGTTCCAGATCGACTTCGATTTCATCGATCACGTGCTCCGCATCTCGACCAGCGACGGCACCGAACGGCAATTCGCGCTGGCCGGTCAATCGGTCGCAAGCTTCTACGCGGCGGTCATGAGCAATCTGAAGGACCTCGGCATCGACGTCGCCATTGACGAGATACCGAACGAAGTCGCCGATCCGATCCGCTTTTCGCAGGATACGCAGCATGCGTCGTACGACGCGGATGCCGTGCGCCGGTTTCACCAGATCCTCGTGAACTGCGATCGCGTGTTCAAGCAATTCCGGACCGGCTTCCTCGGCAAGGCGAGCCCGGTGCATTTCTTCTGGGGCAGCTTCGATCTCGCGGTGACGCGGTTTTCCGGCAGAACCGCGCCGCGGCATCCCGGCGGCGTGCCCCATTTGCCCGATGAAGTGGCGCACGAGGCCTATTCGCACGAGGTCAGCAGCGCCGGCTTCTGGCCGGGCGGCGGCGCGATCGATTATCCCGCGTTCTATTCCTACGCCTATCCGGAACCCGCGGGCTATCGCAGCGCGCCGGTACGGCCCGACGCCGCCTTCTTCAGCGAGGCGCTTGGCGAATTCATCCTGCCCTACGACGCCGTGCGGACGGCTGCGGACCCCGACAAGGCGCTGCTCGAATTCCTGCAATCGAGCTATGAGGCCGCGGCCATCAACGCGAACTGGGACCGTGCTGCGCTGGAATGCGCACCGGGCCAGCCGGGCGTGGTCCGAGGGGTCTAGCGGCGCGCTGTGCCGGCGGCTCAATCCTCTTCGCGCGACGGGGTCGCCTTGCCGAGCGCCTGCTTCAGCCGCGCGGAGAATTTCGGATAGTGACGCAGCGCCAGCACGCCGCGGTCGCGACCAAACGCTTCGTTTGCGATTCTCGTGGATAGTCGGCGAAGGCGCATAAGTTAAATTTTCGTGTTACGCCTTTACCGCATCGTTGCATCGCCGAGCTATCTTTCGGACGACGCCCCGCGACCCCGGCCGGCTCGAACACAACAGGCAGTATATTCGTGAGCGCCCCGCAACCCGTCACGATCCCGCGACAACCACCGCACGCTGATCGGTCATGACGCGGCCATCGATCCTTGCCCTCGCGGTCAGCGCGTCCATTCTGCTGTCGGTCGCCGCGCGGGCTTGCCCCGCCTTGATCGAAGGCGTCCCGGCCGACCGGCTCGAGGCGCTGTCACGCGGCGTCAATGCCGACGGCTGGATGGCCGATCCGCGGTCGGCGCCGCCCCGCAGCCTGCTGCTCGAGCTGCGCAAGGCCGGCATGACCCACATCCGGCTGCCGGTGCCCGCCGACTTCGTCATGCCGCGCTTCGCCGCGAAAGCCGAGATCGACAGCCGCCTGCGCACCGTCAATGCCGCGCTCAAGACCCTGCTCGCGCTCGGCTATGCGGTGTCGATCGACCTGCATTCCAGCGAGCGCTTCAACGCGCTGCACAAGGACGATCCCACCAGTGCGATGATCGAAATGAAGCGCGCCTGGACCGAGCTCGCACGGGTCATGCAGCGCTATCCGTCCGACCGTGTGTTTGCGGAACTGTTGAACGAGCCGGATGTCGAGGCCGCGCAATGGCAGGGCGAAGTCCGGGAGCTGGCCGGTTTCATTCGCGGCCTGCTGCCGCAGACCACGCTGGTCACCGGTCCGGTCAACTGGCAGCGCGCGGATTCGCTGCCGGATTTCACTCCGCTCGACGATCCGAATGTCGTCTATGCCATCCACTTCTATGATCCGATGGTATTCACCCATCAGGCCCATTGGGATCCGGGTGAACCGCTGCATGATGTCACCGGATTGCCTTATCCGGTCCGCGCCGACGATCCCAGGGTTCAGCAGCTGCGGGAGCAGCTCACCGCGCTGGACAAGCGCAAGGCGCTCGCGATGGTGGACCGCGCCATTCCCGACCGCGGCGTCGACAAGTGGCTCGAGCCTGCCGCCGCCTGGCAACGGCAATATTCGCGGCCGATCATCATCAATGAATTCGGTGTGCTCAAGGCCGGAGCGCCGCGCGACAGCCGGCTGCGCTGGCTCGCCGGCGTGACGGCCTACGCCCGGCAACAATGCTGGGGCTGGACCCATTGGGAGCTATCGCAAGGCTTCGGCCTCGCCGACCCGGTCACCGGCAAGGTCGACCGCGAGGCGCTGAGGGCCCTGCTCGGGACCCGCTGACCCATCTGGTTAACCGGTTCTTACACAATGCGCGGCTAGATCGACGATGCGGTGTGGCACGCCCACACGTCCGGTCACATTAGGTCAGAGCCCGTGCAAGCAGAGATAGCCCCGCGGCCGCTGTTGGCCGGCGATCTGATTCCTGCACTCGGCATCGCCGTGGCATCGATCGCATTCGCACCGATCATGCAGGCGGCCAACGCCGGGCTCGCGATCGTCGTCGAAAGCCTGATCGGCTGCGCCATCGTGCTCGCGGTGCCGGCCTACGCGCCGTCGATCGCCATCTTCATCATCTTCTTCCAGAACCTCTTCGTCTCGATCCTGTCGTCCTACATGACGACCGAGCAGGAGATGGATTTCGTCAAGGGCTACAATTTCCTGGTCATCGCGGTGATGTGGCTGGTCACGCTGGCGCTCTACGCGCTGCACGAGCGGAAACATTCCGCCGAGATCGACCGGATCATGAAATGGGGGTTGATCACCCTCGCAACCGTAACGGCGTATTTCCTGCTCGGCGCCACGCAGGACTCGCACGCGGCCCTCGTCTATCTGCGCAACATTGCGCTGCCGCTGTTTCTGTTTCAGCTATCGCTGCTGACGGCCGCAACCTTCGAGATCCGCATCACGCCGTTCCTGGTGACGGTTGCCGCGCTGCTGATCGTCTGCGGATATGTCGAACTGCTGTTCCGCGATTTCTGGCTCTCCATCACCAACGGCTACACGTTCTGGCATTTCGACGAGCTGAAGGCGACCCGCTCCGGATCCTGGGAAGCCGAGATGCGCGCAACCGGCAGGGTGCCGGTGGATCTGATCGATCGCTTCCGTTTCAGCTTTCTCAACAGCCCGTTGTTCGAAGACCTCGGCCTCTCGTCGTTGCTGCGTATCTTCGGACCGAATATGAGCCCGATCAGCTTCGGTTACGGGATCGCCTTCTCCATCCTGTTCCTGTTCGCGGTCGGATATCGCTGGCTGGCCTTGGCCGCGATCCCGCTGCTGATCTGCTGCAGCGTAAAAGGCGCGCTCATCCTGGTCATCTTCGTCGCCCTGGGCTGGACAGCAACCTGGCTGCTCGGCGCAACCGTCACCCTTGCCGTCGCACTGGTCGGGCTCGTGCTGTACGCCATCGCGGCGATCTATATCGGACTCCAGATCGGCGACTTCCACGTAATCGGCTTCATGGGCGGCTGGGACGGCTTTCGGCAGAATCCGATCGGCCGCGGACTTGGCGTCGGCGGCAACCTCTCCGAAGGTTATTTCTCGATCGATTGGAACGCCGCGCAGGCGGCCGGCACGATGGACGGCGCGGTGGAGAGCGCCGTCGGCGTGTTGCTGTACCAGATGGGGATCGGCTCACTGGTGCCGCTTGGCTACTTCCTGGCGATGGCGCTGAAGGCCTGGCGGCTCTACGCCTCGTCGGGAATCCTCATCCAGGGGCTCGCCGCTTTCGGCACGATGGTCGTTCTGGTGAACGGCATCTTCCAGGAAGAGGCGCTGTTTGCGCCGCCGGCACTTGGGCTGTTGCTGTGCCTGACCGGACTCGTGATCGGCCACCATCTGCGCACGCAGAGT
The DNA here is from genome assembly GCF_054063355.1 of Bradyrhizobium sp. USDA 4502. Classification (NCBI taxonomy): domain Bacteria; kingdom Pseudomonadati; phylum Pseudomonadota; class Alphaproteobacteria; order Hyphomicrobiales; family Nitrobacteraceae; genus Bradyrhizobium; species Bradyrhizobium sp. USDA 4502. The sequence continues at coordinate 8,826,675 of NZ_JBSSGF010000001.1, read as the reverse complement.
GACGATCGGAAGGTCTCTGCGACCGACAGTGCTCCTCAATGAGGAGGGGCCTCGTCGCAGTGCGACCGAGGCCCCGCTCAACCTGCGCCGTCAGAGCGGCTTGATCTGCACCTTGCGGAACTTGACCACGCCCGAACCATACTGGAGCGCGATATAGCCGTTGGCGTGCTTGGAATCCTGGGCGTCGACGGTCTTCTGGCCGTTCAGCGTCACGACGAAATGCGGCCCCTGCGCCGTGATCTCGTAGACGTTCCATTTGCCGGCCGCCTTCGGCATCGGATCGACCTTGCCGACGTCGACAATCGCGCCGGTGCCGTAGGTCGGGTCCGGCCGCTTGTCGAAGATGTTGACCTCGTAGCAGACCTTGGAGTCGATCACCTTGTTGCCTTCGCAGCGGATGAAGATGCCGCTGTTGGCATCCTCGTCGGTCCAGAACTCCGCCCTGATCTGGAAATCCTTGTATTGGGTCTTGCTGACGAGATAGGAGAGATCCTTGCCGTCGAGCTTGTCGGCGACCAGCGCGCCGTCCTTCATCGCCCAATTGGCCTTGCCGACCTCGTCCCAGTCACCCTTCTTGGAGCTGTCGAGCAGCGTGACCCAGCCGTCGTCCCCCGAGGCGGCGGTGGAAAATTGCAGCGCGGCCGCACCGATCACAAGTCCCGCCGCCAGTATCGACAGATGCTTCTTCAAGGTTATCCTCCCGTCTTTTGGTTGGCGCGCAACCTATCATCGTCTGCGGCGGCGTAAATGCTTTTTCATATTGCAACTGCGTTGTGTCACGGATCGTTGTCGCAATCCTGAGGTCAGACATGCACGGCCGCGTCTTGCCGGGCTGAAGCAAGGACGACTAGCATCGCGCGGTATACGAGCGCGGCAGTCGCTCGAGAAATCCGATCTGGGAGCATACCGATGACGGCATCGAACGGGTCCTGGCGATATCTGATGATGCCGTTGGCCCTCGCCGCGACGCTGAGCGTCAGCTCCGCGGCCGAGCTCAATCCGGCCGCCGTCACCTACAAGCTGCCGGATCAGATTCCCTGGAGCCCGGTCGACGCGCGCGGCGCGCAGAATGCGGTCGTGGTCGGCGATCCCTCGAAGCCCGGCTTCTACATGGTCTACACCAAATGGACCAAGGGCAGTCACTTCAGCCGTCCACACTTCCATCCCAACGACCGCTACATCGTGGTCCTCAAGGGTACCTGGTGGGTGGGCTCGGGTCCGAAATTCGATCCCGATCACGGCACCGTGGCGATGCCGGCCGGCAGCTTCGTCACCCATTTCGGCAAGCAGGTGCACTGGGACGGCGCCAAGGACGAGGACGCCGTGCTGCTGATCATGGGCGAAGGCCCGGCCACCGCGACCGAGGTCGAGCAGAAGTAGCCGGAACCGGCTAGCAACCTTTGCATCCAGGCGGCGTTTCATCCTCATCAGCATGACGAGGATATGACGCATGGCAAACGCTGCCGACATTCGGGAACATATGGATGTGATCTCGTCGGACAAGAAAACGGTCGGCAAGGTCGACCACATGGAAGGCACCGACCAGATCAAGCTGACCAAGCAAAGCTCGCCTGACGGTCAGCACCATCACTTCATTCCGCTGTCCTGGGTCGACCATGTCGACCAGCACGTCCACCTCAACAAATCGGGCTCCGACGTGACGGCGCATTGGCAGCACGGCCGCCAATAGCCGCGTTGCGCGAGGTGGGAGCGATGCTATCATCCCGGCCCAAGGAAGGGCCTTCGATGCATCCCGCCGCCAAGCTGCAATTTGCCCGCATCGTCGACGAGTTCGCGCGCTGGCGCGTCATTCCGGAACCGGAACGGCCGCCCGCGCCGGCCTGGTGGTGGGGGCCGGCATTCGAGATGCGCGATGCCGCCGAACCGCTGCCATCCGCCTGGAGCCGCCAGTTGCGCCTTGCCGACGGCGCGAGCTTTGCGGAGGCTGCCGTTGTGTTGCGCCAGACTTTGGCCGGCCAGGACATCCTGCCGTGGCCCTATGATTTCTCGCGCAAGGTCGCATCCACCGATTCCGACGTTCGCGACCTGCCCGTGCAGCCGTCAGACGACAGCGCGTTTCCGCCCTAGATCCGGCTCGGCCTCGCTGGTCGCCTCGCCATCCAGCGACGGCTGCAATGGCGGCGACGCCTCTGCCTGCGACGGCTTCAACAATTCGGCGAGATCGCGCGGCGGCAGCGGCCGGCTGAACAGGAAGCCCTGCATCTCGTCGCAGGCATGGGCGCGCAGGAATTCCTGCTGCTCGGAGGTCTCGACGCCCTCGGCGACGATGGTCATGCCAAGCGCCTTGCCCATCGAGATGATCGCCTGCGCGATCGCGACGTCCTCGGAATCATTGGGCAGGTCGCGCACGAAAGAGCGGTCGATCTTGATGGTGTCGATCGGGAACTGCTTCATCAGCGACATCGACGAATAGCCGGTGCCGAAATCGTCGATCGCCAGCCGAATGCCGCGATTCTGGATCGCGTCGAGCACGCGCACCGCGCGCGTCACGTTGCGCATCACCATGCTCTCGGTGACCTCGAGCTGGAGCAACGCCGGCGACATGCCGCTCTCCTCCAGCGCCGCGTCGATGTCGTCGAGCAAGTTCGGATCGCCGAACTGCCGCGGTGAAAGGTTGACCGCCATCGTCACGGCCCTGAGGCCGCAGCGCTGCCACGCCATGTTCTGCCCGCAGGCTTCCTTCAACACCCAGCGGCCGATCGGCACGATCAGGCCGGTCTCCTCGGCAAGCGGGATGAACTGCCCCGGCGATACCTTGCCAAGCTCGGGATGGGTCCAGCGCAGCAGCGCCTCGACGCCGCTGATCTGCCCGCTCGCCATGTCCACCTTGGGCTGATAGTCGAGCGAGAATTGCTTGCGCTCGAGTGCGCGGCGCAATGCGCTCTCCATCGTCAAGCGCTCGATCGACTGCGCCCTGATCTCGTTGGAGAAGAAGCGGAAGCCATTCTTGCCGTCTTCCTTGGCGAGATACATCGCCATGTCGGCATTCTTGGTCAGCGTCTGCACGTCCGAGCCATCGGCCGGATACATCGCGATGCCGATCGAGGCCGTGGTGTGGCACTCATGCCCGCTGAGCTGCAGCGGCTGGCTGAGCGAAACCAAAAGATCGCCGGCGATGCGCTCGACGTCGTCCCGTTCGGCGGTTTCCTCGAGGATGACCACGAACTCGTCGCCGCCGAGCCGCGCCACCACGTCGCTCGCGCGCAACGATCCACGCAGCCGCTCGGCGATCGCCACCAGCAGCATGTCGCCGGCGTCGTGGCCGAGCGAGTCGTTGATCACCTTGAAGCGGTCGAGATCGATGAACAGCACCGCGAGCTGCCGGCGATGGCGATCCGCCGCCGAGATCGCGTGATGCAGCATCTCGTTGAACGTCTCGCGGTTCGGCAGATTGGTCAGGCTGTCGTGCGAGGCAAGATATTCGATGCGCTCGTCGGCCTTGTGTTTCTCATCGGCGCGATCGAAGCTCTCGAGCGCGAACGCCAGATTGTCGGCAAGGCGCTGCAGCAATTCGGCGAACTCCGGCGTGAACGTGTCCTTGTCGATCGCGACGAAGATCATGACCCCGACCACCTGCCCGCTGACAACAAGCGGAAACGAGGCGCTGGACTGCGTTCCATCGAGCCGCGCGCGCTCATGGAAAGCGGCGGTCTCGGGATCGGCAAAATAGTCGTTGATGATGCACGCCTTGCCGGAGCGGAACGCCCGGCCGCAGGCGCCGCGCCCCTCGGGGTGCGCCTCGCTGGTCGAGAGCGTCACCTGGCGCGCGCCCTCCGCCGCCGGCCCCGCAATCGCGACGATCCGCAGATAGTCGCTTCCGGTCTGCGCCAGCGCGATCGTGGTCGAGGTGAACTTGCCGCCGGTCGCCGCCGCCGCGCAGACCAGTCGATACAATTCGGCGCGGGACTTCGCCCGCATGATCGCCTCATTGGTCGCGCTCAGCGCCGCGAACATCCGCGACAGCCGCTCCTTCTGCTCGTCGTCCCGCGCCTTCTCGTCGGCGCGATCGAAATTGGCCAGCGCAAACGACACGTTCTCGGCAAGCCGCTGCAACAGCGCCATCATCTCCGGGCTGAAGGTGCCGAACTCGCTGGAGAGAAACACCAGCGCGCCGATCGCCTCGCCGTTCTTGAGCAGCGGCAGGGCTGCGCCCGATTTGCTGCCGCTGTCGCGCACGGCCGGATAGACGTGCGATTCGGGGCCGAAATCGCTGAGATAGTCGTTGCTGATGCAGGGCCTGCGCGTGCGGATCGCAACGCCGGTCAGCGTCTGTCCCTCCGGACGCGCCGCGTCGGCCGACAGCTGAACCTCTCGGGCCCGCACCCGGTCCGGGCCCGAGGCGGCCACATTGTCCAGAAAGACCTCGCCCGGGCGCACCAGCCTGATCGTGGCCGAGACGAACTGGCCGCCGACCGCCGCGGCATCGCAGACCAGATCGAACAGTTCGCTGCGGGATTTCGCCCGCATGATCGCCTCGTTGGTCGCGCTCAGCGCCGCGAACATCCGCCGCAGCCGCTCCTTCTGCTCCTCGGTCCGCGCCTTCTCGTCGGCACGGTCGAAGCTGCCGAGCGCATAGGAGACGTTGTCGGCGAGCCGCTGCAGCAGCTCGGCGAATTCAGCCGAGAAGGTGTTGCGCTTGGCGGAGATGAACAGCATCACGCCGACCGGCTCGTCGTCGACGATCAGCGGGAACGCCGCGCCCGATCGCGCATCCTCGCGGTCGATGACGTCGCGGAACGGATTGCTGGCGACGTCGCCCAGAAAATCGTTGTTGATGCAGGCGCGCCGCGAGCGGAACGCCCGGCCGCAGACGCCGCGCCCTTCGGGGCGAGCCTCGCTGCGGGAGACGTTGAGGCGGCGCGCATTTGCCGCGGTAGGCCCCGCGACCGCCATCATCTCCAGGAAATCGTCGCCGGGCTTCGCGATCAGGATGCTGGTGGAGTTGAACCCGCCGCCATGCGCCGCCGCCGCGCAGACCAGCTCGAACATCTCGAGCCGCGATCTCGCGCGCATGATCGCCTCGTTGGTCGCGCTTAGCGCCGCGAACATCCGCGACAGCCGCTCGCGCTCGGCGTCGGCCCTGGCCTTTTCGGTGGCACGGCCGAAATTGTCGAGCGCGACCGAGACATTCTCGGCGATCCCCGCGAGCAGCGCGATGATCTCCTCGTCACGCGCCCAGGAATTGCTAGTGAAGAAGATCAGGACGCCGACGCTCTTGCCGAACCGGATGAGCGGCAGCGCGACGCAGGCCATCAGGCCGCTGCCGCCGATCGGCATATGCGACGGGCTCATCGATATCGGGATATCGTGCTCGACGCAGGGCCGCTGGGTCCGGAACGCCTCGCCGCAAATCCCCTTGCCGTAGACGCTGTCCGGATCGGTCGAGAAGCGCGTCTGCGTGATCAGGTCGAGCGCCTCGCCGGTGCCGGCGACAGGCTCGAACCAGTGCGTGTCGGGTTCGGCCAGCAGCACCACCGTGGCGAAGGACTTTCCGCTGAACACCGCGGCATCGCAGACCCGCTGATAGAGATCGTGCTCGGTCTTGGCGCGAAGGATCGCCTCGTTGGTTGCGCTAATGGCACCGAACATGCGGTTGAGCCGGCGCATCGCCCGCTCGCCGCTCTTGCGCGAGGCCTCGTGGTCGAAATTATCGAGCGCGAAGGACACGTTCGCGGCCATGCGCTCGAGCAGCGAAACGGCCTCGTCGCTGAGCGAATTGATCTCGCGCCGCGTCACCATGAAGACGCCGACGCTGCGCCGGTTGCAAACCAGCGGCACCGCGGCGGCCGCCCCGACGCCGGCCGCTGCCGCGCCGCTGCGCCAAGCCGCCGAAACAGCGTCGTTGACATAGTCGTTGCGGACGCAGGCCTTCTGGTCGCGGAACGCGCGGCCGGCCACGCCTTCGCCCTCCGGGGTGTTGGCGATCGCGGAAATGGTGATGCTGCATAGTCGCGCGACATCGTCGCCGTAGCCAGCCGCGAACCTCAAGAGACCGGTATCCGGCTCCAGCAAAAACACGGTCGCGGCCAGGAAGCTCCCGCTCGAGAACGCGGCTTCGCAGACCTTGCCGTACAATTCTTCTGGTGATTTCGCGTACAGGATCGCTTCGTTGGTGGCACTCAACGCCGCGAAGGTACGCCCGATGCTCGACTGCACGATTCCTGAAGGCCCCGGGGCCAACCCCTCCAATCTGGCGGGGAACATTGCCCGCGAGAGGCCTAAGTGGTGGTTAGCGTATCCGGCAAGTTGCACGACAAAGTAAACGGCTGACGAATGCCGGCAGCGGTTTTCCGGGATATTACGGACACCGGTGTGCCAGCCTGAGGCGGAGGGCGGCGAGGCGCGGATGGACGTCCTGCTCGCGCCGCCGGAGCAGCCAAATTCCGCATCGCGACCGCGCCTGTTCCACTCGGTGAAATCGCGGCGGCGAGCACCCTGCTGGCGGTATGGCCGCCCGGATTTTCTGCCCTTGCTCGCCCCTCGGCGCTTTGAGAGCATGACGTCGACAACAGCAAGCACGACCCGCGCATCACGCGGGCAGACCGCGAGGAAAATCCCATGCCGATCGTCCAGGCCGACCGTCTCACGCGCATCGGCGCGGCACTCCTCAAGGGTGCCGGCGCATCGGAGGAGGAAGCCAGCGCAGTCGCCTCCGGCTGCGTCAACGCCAACCTCGCCGGCCACGACTCCCACGGCGTGATCGCAATCCCGACCTATATCGACCGCATCAAGGCCGGCCACATCGTGCCCGGCGCGAAATGGACCATCGTGCAGGAGACACCGACCACGACTGTGATCGACGGTCATTGGGGCTTCGGCTTCCACGTCAACGCCAAGGCGATGGAGATGACCATCAACAAGGCGAAGACCGCCAATGTCGCGGCCTGCACGGTGTTCCGCCAAAGCCACGTCGGACGGCTCGCGCATTACCCGATGATGGCGATGCGCGAAGGCATGATCGGGATTGCGGCCGCCGATTCCGGCCGCTCGCCGAAACACGTGGCGCCGTTCGGCGGCCGCGAGGCCCGGCTCGGCACCAACCCGCTCTCGATCGCGGTGCCCTCCGACCTCGAGGCGCCATTCTATCTCGATATGGCGACCTCGGCAGTCGCCGCCGGCAAGATCCAGCTCGCGGTGGCGCGCGGCGAGAGCATCCCGAAGGGCTGGATCATCGATGCCGAGGGGCGCGACACCACTGACCCAAAGGACTACCGCAGGGGCGGCGCGCTGCTGCCGCTCGGCGGCAGCGAAGGCTACAAGGGCTCGGGCCTTGCCGCGATGGTCGAGGTGCTGTGCGGCCTCCTGACCGGGCTCGGCTTCGGCGTCGAGCCGACCGGCCGACACAACGACGGCTGCTTCATGGCGGTGTTCAACGTCGCCGCATTCCGTCCGCTCAAGGACTTCAGGAAGGAAGTCGCCGACTTCGCCCGCTATTTGAAATCGACGCCGCCCTCGGAAGGGAGCCGCGGCGTGCTCTATCCCGGCGAGATCGAATATCTGCGCGAGCAGCAGCGGCGCAAGGACGGCATCGAGATCGAGGATGCGACCTGGGACAAGCTCAAGGCGCTCGCCGCCGATTACAAGCTCACCGATGAGCTCGACCTTCGCTGATAGTTGCGGACACAGGAGAACGACATGACACGGCAAATGGCGCTGGTTGGCTTTTTGCAGGCGCAGAACTGCACCAACCTGCCGAGCTCCTGGCGTCACCCGGAATCGCGCGACGATTCGATGTCGGCGGACTACTATCAGGAGATCGCGCGCATCCTGGAGCGCGGCAAGTTCCACATGGCGTTCTTCGACGATCGCCTCGCAATGCCCGATCGCTACGGCAACGATCACGCCCACACCGTCGAATACGGCATCCGCTGCGTGAAGATGGACCCGATCGTGGTGCTGACCACGATGGGCATGGTCACCACCAAGCTCGGCCTCGCCTCGACCGCCTCCACCACCTATTTCGAGCCGTTCGACGTCGCCCGCCGTTTCGCCACGCTCGACCTGATGACGGGTGGCCGCGCCGCCTGGAACGTGGTGACGTCGGTCAATGACGGCGAAGCGCTCAACATGGGCCGCGAGCAGCATCTCGAGCACGACCATCGCTATGACCGCGCCGACGAGTTCATGGAGGTGGTGCTCGGCCACTGGGACGCCTGGGAAGACGGTTCGCTGCTGATCGACAAGAAGAGCGGCCGCTTCGCCGATCCGACCAAGGTGAAGCGGCTCGACCACAAGGGCGCGTTCTTCACCTCGCGCGGCCCGTTCACGGTGCCGCGCTCGCCGCAGGGCCATCCCGTCGTGATCCAGGCCGGCGCCTCCGGCCGCGGCCAGCGCTTTGCCGGGCGTTGGGGTGAGGTGATCTTCACCGCGGCGCGCAACCTCGCCAATGCCAGGCAGGGCTATGACGCGATCCGGGGCGAAGCCGCCAAGGCCGGGCGCGATCCCGACCAGATGTTCCTCTGCAATCTGATCACCCCGGTCACCGGCGCGACCAAGGCCGAGGCCGAGGACCGGATGGCGGTGATCCAGAAGCTGCCGCTCGAGATCGACGCGTTGTCGCTGCTCGCCGAAGGCCTCAACTTCGATTTCGGCGCCAAACCGATCGACGAGCCGCTGACCACCGAGGAGTTGCAGGGCATGCAAGGCATGCTCGGCATTCGCGACGGCGTGCTGCGCACCTCCGGCAAGAGCAATCCCTCGACCCGCGACTTCATCACCTTCTCCGGCCGCGGCCAGGTGCAGGACGCGATGGTCGGCGGCCCGAAGGAGATCGCCGACCGGCTGGAGGAGATGTTTGTCAATCGCGGCTGCGACGGCTTCGTCGTCGCGGCGAGCTACGTGCCGGGCTCCTATGCCGACTTCGTCAACCACGTGGTGCCCGAACTGCAGAAGCGCCGGCTGTTCCACAAGGATTACGCCGGCACGACGCTGCGCGAGAATCTCGAGCTGAAGCGCCCGGCCGCGGGCGCCTGGAAGACCCGCGCGCAGGCCGCGGAATAGAGGGACATCATCATGCGCTGGCTGAAATTTACTGCCGCAGGCACTACGTCTTGGGGCCTCGTCGAGGGCGACGCCGTCACCACCGTCAATGGCGATCCCTTCGGTGAATGGAGCAAGACGTCGAAGACGCATGCGTTGAAGGACGTCAAGATCGAGCTGCCGCTGATCCCGCGCACCTTCTACTGCGTCGGGCTGAATTATTTGAAACACCTCAAAGAAGCCGCCGACAAGGCCGGCACGGTGCCGAACGTTCCCGATCGTCCCGAGATCGGCTACCGCGCGCAGAACGCGCTGATCGCCCATGACGAGAACGTCGTGATCCCCGCGAGCGCGACCGAGAAGATCCATTACGAGGGCGAGCTCGTCGTCGTGATCGGCAAGACCGCCAAGCACCTGACCGAGGCCAACGCGATGGACTGCGTGTTCGGCTACACCATCGGCAACGACGTCTCCGAACGCAGCTGGCAGAAGGCCGATCGCGGACTGTGGCGTGCCAAGAACGCCGATACCTTCAAGCCGATGGGTCCGTGGATCGAGACCGATGTCGACCTCGACCGCATGGAGACCGCGATCCGCGTCAACGGCAAGGAAACCGGCCGCTTCCACACCAACGAGATGATCTTCGGCATCGTCCCGTTCCTCGTCGAACTGACCAAATATTTCACGCTGTCGCCCGGCGACGTGATCTGGATGGGCACCGACGGCGCCTCGCCGGACCTGAAGGACGGCGACGTGGTCGAGATCGACATCACCGGCATCGGCACGCTGCGGAACAGGTTCGTGAGGGAGAAGGTGTGAGGCGGCTTGCACCACTTTAGAGCCGTCATCCTGAGGTGCTCGCGAAGCGAGCCTCGAAGGATGCACGGCCGCCGCTCCATCCTTGCGTCGAGAGCCGGGCCGTCGTGCTTCGAGGCTCGCTGCGCTCGCACCTCAGCATGACGGTGATGGACCGGGTCGCTTCTCTCTCCATTTGTCGTCCCGGCTTTCGCCGGGACGACGGCGAGTTTGTGGCGCCGCTTGTGGATCACACATCCGCATTCTCGCGACATCATTTGCCCGACGGGCCATCGTGACGTGATCACACAGCCGTTCGCATCGTGACAACACAGGGCGAAGCGCAATAAGGTCCGCGCGCACTCATCAGACAAGTCAGCCATGCCACTTTCACGCCGAACGTTGCTTCAGGGCTCCCTGCTATCGGCCGCAGGGATCGTTTGCGGGCCGTCGACCGCCCTTGCCGAGCAGCCCGCGGAGCTTCCGACGTCGGAGCAACGCAAGCAGATGGCTGACCTGGCCGCCGACTTCATGAAGGACTACGATGTACCGGGTCTTTCGATCGCGATCGCAATCAAGGGAAAGCCCGCTTATGTCGAGGCGTTCGGCGTTGCGGATCGGGAGACCGGCGAAGCATTGACCCCGCAACACCGCTTCCGGATCGCGAGCATATCGAAGCCTGTGACCTCGACCGGGATCTTCACCCTGATCGAGGCCGGCAAATTGCGGCTCGGCGACTATGTGTTCGGCGCAAGCTCCATTCTCGGCAAGGACTATCCGACGACACCCACGCTGCCAAGCTTGATGCCAGTCGGCTCGTCTCGCTCCCATGTCGAGCAGATCACGATCGAGCATCTCTTGACCCACACCGCCGGAACCTGGGGAAACCAGTTTCGCGATCCGATGTTCATGAACCAGAACCTGAAGCATCGCGAACTGATCAGCTGGACGCTGGAGCATATGCCGCTCACCAGTCCGCCAGGCGAAGCCTATGCCTATTCGAACTTCGGCTATTGCATCCTCGGCCGCGTGATCGAAAAGCTGAGCGGCCAGAGCTACGAGCAATACATCAAGGACGCCGTCCTGAAGCGATGCGGCATCACCGACATGCAGATTGCCGGCAATACGCTGAGCGAGCGCGCAAGCAACGAAGTGAAATACTACAGCCAGACCGGCGATCCGTACCGGATGAACGTCGCCCGGATGGATTCGCACGGCGGCTGGATTGCGACGCCGGGCGATTTGACGACGCTGTTCGTCCATATCGACGGCTTCAAGGACACCGAGCAGCTGCTGACCGACGACAGCCTCCGCGTCATGAGCACCCCCAGCGCCATCAACCCCCGCTACGCCAAGGGCCTGTTCGTCACCGCGAACAACAATTGGTGGCACAGCGGCCTGCTGGACGGAACGACGACGATCTCGGTGCGAACCAGCGGCGACTTCTGCTGGTCGGCGTTCACCAACACCAGATCGCGGGAAGGCATGACCCGCGCCCTCGACCTGCTGGTCTGGCACATGGTCAAGACGGTGCCTGACTGGCATCCTCAGAAGCGCGCCTAGACCCTCCCGTCGTTCCGCGATGACCTGAACGAGCAATGCAAATCCGGGCTCTTCTCACCGCTCAGCCCGCGGCCTGCTCTTCACGTGATCGATGAAGGCGCGCAGCTTCGGCATGATCTGGCGGTGGCCGGGATAGTAGAGGAACACGCCCGGCGTGGTCGGCGCGAACGGCTCCAGCACGCGGACGAGCTTCTTCTCCTTCACGGCGCCTGATATCAGCGGTGCGGGGACTTGCGCGAGGCCCACGCCTTCGATGGCGGCGCCGACCAGCGTCGGGAAATCATGGCCGATGAAGGATCCCGACACGGCAAGCTCGATCGAACGGCCGTTGTCGGTCAGCGACCATGGCGCGAGCCCGCCGTTCGATCGCCGCAGCCGCAGGCACGCGTGTTCGCGCAAATCGTCCGGGCGTTTCGGCCGGCCGCGGCGCGCGAGATAGTCCGGGCTACCGACGATGGCGAACGGGAACGGCTTGGTCAGGCGCACCGCGACCATGTCCGGGTTGATGAACTGGCCCATCCGGATGCCGGCATCGAAGCCGCCGGCGGCGAGGTCGACCAATTCCTCGCTGGCGGCGAGCTCGACCTCGATCTCGGGATAGGCCTTGCAGAACGACGCGATCAGCGGCTCCAGCAGGATCGGCACCACCGAGCGCGGTACGGTGAGACGCAACAGCCCGGCGGGCTTCTGCCCGAGCTCGCGCGCCGCCCCACTCGCCGCGACCAGCTCCTCGAATGCCGGTCTTGCGCGCGCCAGAAACCGTTCGCCGGCATCGGTCAGCCCGACGCTGCGGGTGGTGCGGATGAACAACACGGCGCCGAGGCGCGCCTCAAGGGCGCGCACCGCCTGGCTGATCGCCGATGGCGTGACGCCGAGCTCGGCCGCCGCGCGGCGAAAACTGCGGTGCTGGGCGACGGCCAGGAACGCCTCGACACCGTCGAGCGCGCCCTGCCGGACTGTGAAGTTCTGCTTCATGGCCTGTGAACATTATCGCGAATAGTCGCTCGCGGAAAGCCGCCCTACATCGGAGCCACAAGCAGCGGCAACGCGACCTGCGCTGCTCACGCGACATCACGACATCCGTCGTGAACGGAGACATGCGACCGATGCAAGCAATCCGTCACACAATCCTGGCTCTCACCCTCACTTTGACAGGCACCACTTCCATGACCGCTCCCTCCTTTGCCCAAGCTCAAGCACAAGCCCAAGCCACCGTCACCACCGGTGTGATGGTCATCCTCACCGCGAAAGCCGGCGTCACCCGCGATCAGGTGATGGCCGTGATGCCGGACGAAATCCGGCAGACCGTGCAGCTCTATCTCAACGGCAAGATTCGCGAATGGTATTCGCGCTCCGACGGGCGCGGCGTGGTCTTGCTGCTCGACGCCAAGGATGCATCCGAGGCGCACGCGATCATGGAAGGCCTGCCGCTGTCCAAGCTCGATCTGATGGATCACGAGTACATCGGGGTCGGCCCGCTGCTGCCGCTCCGCCTGCTCGTCGCCAAGCCCTGAGCGTCAAGGTCCTGAACGCAAGCCAGCCGAACCGATCGACAACAAGGGAATCCGCCGATGCCCCCGGGCTTCAATCTTCCATTCGTCCTCAGCGTCGCCGGCGCGTTTCTGACAAGTGCTGTCGTCGCCGTCACCTACGTCTGGCCGGCGGTCCGCGCGATGCCACGTGATAACGCGCTCCGACTGCTCGCAGCGTTCCATGCGTTCAGGTTCCTGGGCATGAACTTCATGGTGGCCGGGTTCGTGTCGCCGCAGTTGAGCACGGATTTCGCAAGCGAGGTCGGATGGGGCGATCTTGTCGCCGCCGTTCTCGCGCTGCTTGCGATGGCGGCGCTGTCCTGGCGGTGGGCGATCGCGATTCCGATCGTCTGGGTCTTCAACATCTGGGGCACGCTGGACCTTCTCAACGCCTATTACAACGGCGTGAAGATCGGCGATCCCGGCCTGTTCGGCGCCGGCATCTATATTCCGGCGCTCTATGTGCCGCTGCTGCTGGTCAGCCATGTCATGGTGTTCATGATTCTGTTGAAGACCAAGTCGACAGAACAGGCAGCATGACCCGTATCTTCGTAGATTCCATGGGGCGGTGAGCGTGGCCTTTCCGATAGATTTGGGTTTCCACACTCGAACCATCGGAGAAGTCAGATGCAAGCATCGACCGCAGGCACGCCCACCGCCAGCCATTGTGGCACAATTTTTGTTGCGATCGAACTCAGTCAGAAGACGTGGCTTGTGACGCTGCACAGCCCGGACCGGGATCGGATGTCGCGCCACAAGCTGCAAGGAGGCGATCACGCCGAACTGCTGGCGTTGATCGAACGGACCCGCGCCCGGGTGGCGGAGAAGCTCGGATCGGTGCCGCGTGTGGTGAGCTGCTATGAAGCCGGCTATGACGGCTTTTGGCTGCACCGGCTGCTGGAGGCGGCCGGGATTTTGAACTTCGTGTTCGACCCCGCGAGCATTGCGGTGGAGCAGCGGGCACGGCGAGCAAAGACGGACCGGATCGACGGCGAGCTATTGCTGCGCACGCTGATGGCCTATTTGCGGGGTGAGCCGCGGGTGGTCCGGATCGTGCGGGTGCCGCGCGTGGAAGCGGAGGATGCCCGGCGCGCCAGCCGCGAACGCGACCGCCTGGTCACCGAGCAGACCGCCCACAGCAACCGGATCAAGGCGTTGCTGCGTCTTCGGGGGATGGCGGTCGGCAATCCGCGGCGGCGCGACTGGCTTACCTGGCTCGAGCGGCAGCGCGACTGGCAGGGCGAGGCGCTGCCGCCGCATCTTCTGGCCGAGATCAAGCGCGAGCACGCCCGGCTGATGCTGGTGTGTGAGCAACTCGCGGCGCTGGAGCAGACCCAGGCTGCGGACACTTCTCCGGCGGTTCCGACGCCGATGGTCGAGCGACGAGATCAATTGCAGCGGCTCAAGGCGCTCGGCCCGGCCTTCACGGCAACGCTGGTGAACGAGCTGTTCTACAAGGACTTCCGCAACCGCCGCGAGGTCGCCAGCTATTGCGGATTGACGCCCAGTCCCTGGAAGAGCGGCGGCACCGATCGCGAGCAAGGCATCAGCAAGGCCGGCAATCGGCGCGCCCGCCACAAGGCGATCGAACTGGCCTGGCTGTGGCCTCGTCATCAAGGCGACAGCACGCTCAGCCGCTGGTTCCGCACCCGCACCGCCGACGCCGGCAAGCGCGCCAAACGCATCGCCATCGTCGCGCTGGCGCGCAAGCTGATCGTGGCATTGTGGCGCTATCTCACCACCGGCCTCGTCCCCGACCAGGCCGTGATCAAGGCGTAAAACCGACCACCCCACCACGCGCCGCGGCTTCGCCGCGCTCCGTGCGGGATGGATGATGACCGTGCCATCCTAGGGCTTCAACCGCCGTTTCGTAGATGGGTCTCATCCTCGCCAGGCTTCCTCGCCGCAAGCATGCGGAAAGTGGGTACGGATCAAACAATCCGACCGGATATGAGGTGATGCAGTGAACTGCAGCAATCTTCGGAAGCCAATCCCTGTTCGTTGCCCGGTCGTCGCGCTGCGCTACGCTCGGCTCCGCGCGCCGCCCTCTTGCCGTCAAACACCAACCCAGACCTCGCGAAGAGACTTGACTCACAAATCCCCATATGAGGATGGGTAGAGCGTGCGAAACCCATCAAGTCGAACCCGCGGCACCATGATGGGTTTCGCTTCGCTCTACCCATCCTACCGACTGGTTCGACCGTCATCCTGAGGTGCGAGCGGAGCGAGCCTCGAAGGATGCACGGCCGGGCTGGAGGCCGTTCGCCCTTCGAGACGGCCGCTACGCGGCCTCCTCAGGGTGACGGGACAAAATTGAGCGCGCGGCCCCATCATCGTCGTCACCTCAAAACGGCAACGCCACGCCGGTCTTGATCTCCTTCAGGATCACGTTGGTGCGGACGTGGCGGATACCGGGAATGCGGAACATGAACTCGTCGAGGAATTTGTTGTAGGCGTCCATGTCGCGCACCACGACACGCAGATGATAGTCGGCGTCGCCGGTGGTCGCGAAGCATTCCAGCACCTCGCGGCGCTTCATCACCCGGGCGACGAACTCGTCGACGAACTTGACGTCGTGGCGCTCCAGCGAGACGTGCAGGATCGCCGAGGTCGCAAAGCCGGCGCGCTCGCGCGCGACCAGCGCCGAATAGCCCGAGATGACACCGGACTCTTCCAGCGCACGAACCCGGCGCCAGCACGCCGAGGTCGACATCCCGACGGTTTCCGCAAGCTGCTGGTTGGTGGCGCGGCCGTCCTTCTGCAGTTCGGCGAGGATTTTCTCGTCCTGCTCTTCGACCATTGCGAGGCCCTCGATTTGGTAGATCCTACCGAACTACATCGTTCTCAGCAATATCCTGCCGATTTTTCCGCGACAAATGAATGGATAGGTAAGACCTACCACGCCCACAGGCATAGCCTTGTCGGATCAGACATCGCGAATCCCGGAGAGGTCAGTCATGGGCCAGATGCCGTTGCTCGACGCCTATCAGCTGTCCGAGCGCTACAGCCGCGACCGCGGCCGCGTCTTCCTCACCGGCACGCAGGCGATCGTCCGCATCGTGCTCGACCAGGCGCGGCGCGACCGCGCGGCCGGCCTCAACACCGCGGGCTTCATCTCCGGCTATCGCGGCTCGCCGCTCGGCGGCGTCGATCTCGAACTGTGGAAGATCGGCGAGCAGCTCAAGGACAGCCGCATCGAATTCCTGCCCGCGGTGAATGAGGACCTCGCGGCGACCGCCGTACTCGGCTCGCAGCAGGTCGAGACGCAAAGGGATCGCGAGGTCGATGGCGTGTTCGCCCTGTGGTACGGCAAGGGCCCCGGCGTCGACCGTTCCGGCGATGCGCTGAAGCACGGCAATGCCTATGGCTCTTCGCCGCGTGGCGGCGTGCTCGTCGTCGCCGGCGACGACCATGGCTGCGTGTCGTCCTCGATGCCGCATCAGTCCGACGTCGCCTTCATGAGCTGGTTCATGCCGACGCTGCATCCGGCCGATGTCGGCGAATATCTCGCATTCAGCGAGTATGGCTACGCGCTGAGCCGGTTCTCCGGCATGTGGGTCGGCTTCAAGGCGATCTCGGAGATCGTGGAATCCGGCGCCTCGGTCGAGCTTTCGCCGCCGCGCCGTTTCGTGCAACCGGATTTCGTGCCGCCGCCCGGCGGCCTGCATTATCGCTGGCCGGATCTGCCGGGCCCGCAGATCGAGGAACGGCTGGAGGCGAAGAAGCACGCGGTCTACGCGTTCGCGAAAGCCAATCCGATCGATCGCCACATCTACGACATCAAGGATGCGAGCTACGGCATCGTCACCACGGGCAAGGCGCATCTCGATCTGATGGAGGCGCTGCGGCTGGTCGGGCTGGATGAAGCCGCCTGCCGCCGCTTCGGCATCGACATCTACAAGGTCGGCATGGTGTGGCCGCTGGCGCTGCACGATGCGATGGAGTTCGTGAAGGGCAAGCGCGAGATCCTCGTGGTCGAGGAGAAGCGCGGCATCATCGAGAGCCAGTTCAAGGAGTATTTCTACGACTATCCCGGCGCCAAGCCGGACCGGATGGTCGGCAAGCATGACGAGAGCGGCGCGCGGCTGATCTCCTGGACCGGCGAATTGTCGCCGCGCATGCTCGCCGACGTGCTGGCGCGCCGGCTCGACCCGATGTTTCCGGAATTGCAACTCGCTCGCCGCGTTGCCGCGCTGGTGCCCGAACAGGACCGCATGATCGCGGTGCCGGGCGCGACCCGTACGCCGTATTTCTGCTCGGGCTGCCCGCATAACACCTCGACGAAAGTGCCCGAGGGCTCCAAGGCGCTGGCCGGCATCGGCTGCCATTTCATGGCAAGCTGGATGGACCGCGAGACCTCGTCGCTGATCCAGATGGGCGGCGAAGGCGTCAACTGGGCGGCATCGTCGAAATTCACCGGCAACAGCCACGTGTTCCAGAATCTCGGCGAAGGCACCTACTATCACTCCGGCTCGATGGCGATCCGGCAGGCGATCGCCGCGAAAGCCAACATCACCTACAAGATCCTGTTCAATGACGCGGTGGCGATGACCGGCGGCCAGCCGGTCGACGGCCCGGTCAGCGTGCAGGCGATCGCGCACTCCGTCCGCGCCGAGGGCGTCGCGCGGATCGCGCTGGTCTCCGACGACCCCGCGCATTTCTCGCCGGCCGACCTGCCCGTGGGCGTCACCATCCATCCGCGCGAGGCGATGGACGCCGTGCAGCGCGAGCTGCGCGCTGTTCCCGGCGTCACCGTGCTGATCTATCAGCAGACCTGCGCCACCGAGAAGCGGCGGCGGCGCAAGCGCGGACAGATCAAGGATCCCGCGCGCTTTGCCTTCATCAACGACCTCGTCTGCGAGGGTTGCGGCGACTGCTCGGTGGAATCCAACTGCCTCAGCGTCGAGCCGAGGGAGACGCCGTTCGGCCGCAAGCGCCGGATCAACCTCTCGACCTGCAACAAGGATTTCTCCTGCCTCAACGGCTTCTGCCCGAGCTTCGTCACCATCGAGGGCGGCAAGCGGCGGGCGAAGAGCGCGAGCGCGATCGATCCGCTGACGCGTGCAGCGGCGCTGCCGATGCCGGAGCTCGCGGCGCTCGAGCGGCCCTATGATCTCTTGGTCACGGGCGTCGGCGGCACCGGCGTCATCACGGTGGGCGCGCTGATCGCCATGGCGGCGCATCTCGAGGGCCGCGGCGTCTCGGTGCTCGACTTCACTGGTTTTGCGCAGAAGTTCGGCCCGGTGCTGAGCTACCTGCGGCTGGCGGCCACACCCGACGCGCTGCATCAGGTGCGGATCGACCAGGGCGCGGCCGACGCGCTGATCGGTTGCGACCTCGTGGTGAGCTCGTCGGCAAAAGCATCCGGCACCTATCGCAAGGGGATGCGCGCTGCGGTCAATACCGCCGAGATGCCGACCGGCGACGTGGTGCGCTTCCGCGATGCCGACCTCGCCTCGCCGGTTCGCTTACGCGCCATCGAGCGGGTGATCGGGTCGGGCAACCTCACCATGATCGACGCCAACGCGCTGGCCGAGCGGCTGCTCGGCGACAGCGTCTTTGCCAACATCATCATGCTCGGCTTTGCCTGGCAGCAGGGCCTGGTGCCGGTGTCGCTGGATGCGCTGATCCGCGCGATCGAATTGAACGGCGTCGCCATCGAGCGCAACAGGCAGGCGCTGGCCTGGGGCCGGATCGCCTTCGCCGATCCGGAGTTCTTGCCGAAGGCCGACGGTGCTGCGGCCGATGTGCCCGAAACGCTGGAGCAGGTGATCGCGAGGCGCGCCGATTTCCTCAGGGCGTATCAGGACGAGGCCTATGCCGCGCGCTATCGGGCGACAATCGACCGCGTGCGTCGCGCCGAAGTGGCGCTCGGCAGCGAGACCTTGACCGACGCCGTGGCCCGGTCGCTGTTCAAGCTGATGGCCTACAAGGACGAATATGAGGTGGCGCGGCTGCATATGCAGTCGGGCTTCCTCGACGAACTCAGTCAGGAGTTCGACGGCGACTTCACGGTGCAATATCACCTTGCGCCACCGTTCCTCCCGGCGCAGCGCGATGCACGGGGACGGCCGAGGAAGCGCGCGTTCGGACAATGGATCCAGACGCCGCTGCGGTTGCTCGCGGGCCTGAAAGGGCTGCGCGGCACGGCGTTCGACGTGTTCGGCTATACCGCGGAGCGCCGCACCGAGCGCGAGCTGATCACCTGGTATGAGGCGCTGATCGAGACCATGCTCGGCAAGCTCGACAAGGCACGGCTGCCCGATCTCGTCGCGCTGGCAAAGGCGCCGATGGAGATCCGCGGTTATGGGCCGGTGAAGGATGCCGCGATCGAAAAGACCAGAGCGGAGGTCGCGCGGCTCACCGCACGACTTGCCTCCGCGCCGTCAGACCAAGGCGACGGCTCAGGCCGCCGCGCGGCGCTTAGCGGGTGATATCAGGCCGACTACGACGGTCGCGAGCACCGCCACGACGATGTTGAGCAGCAGCGCACCGAGGCCGACATAGAAGCTGTAGCTGGCATCGCCGAGCGAGATGCTGGCGAGCGGCTTCAGCCCGTTGCTCCACGCGGTATATGTGCCCCAGCCGATGCCGACCGCCCAGCCGAGCAGCAGCCCTTCGGCACGGAACCAGACGGTGAACAGCCCGAACACCAGCGCCGGCAGGGTCTGCACGATCCAGAGGCCGCCGAGCAGTTGCAGGTCCAGCGCATATTGCGTCGGCAGGAACAGGATGAAGGCGAGCGCACCGACCTTGACCACCAGCGATGTGATCTTCGCCACCGACGCCTCACCGGCGTGCGAGATGTCCGGGTTGACGTAGGACTTCCAGACATTGCGCGTGAACAGGTTGGCGGCGCCGATGCTCATCACCGCCGCCGGCACCAGCGCGCCGATCGCGATCGCCGAGAACGCAAAGCCCGCGAACCATTCCGGGAACAGCGTCTTGAACAGCATCGGCACCACGTCGTTCGGCGAAGTCACCTTGATGCCGGCGGCATAGGCCATGTAGCCGAGCAGCGCGATCAGGCCGAGCAAGAGCGTATAGGCCGGCAGCAGGATCGCATTCTTGCGGATGGTATCCGCCGACTTCGAGGCGAAGATGCCGGTCAGCGTGTGCGGATACATGAAGGCGGCGAGCGCCGAGCCCAGCGCCAGCGTCGCATAGGGCAGATACTGTCCGGGCTTCAACGTCAGGCCGGTGGCGCCGCCCTTCGCCGTGAAGGCGTCGTTGGCGGCCGAGAACACCGCGCCGTAGCCGCCGAGCTTCGCGGGCACCACGACCACGGCGGCCAGCACCACGATGTAGATCATGATGTCCTTGACGAAGGCGATCAGCGCCGGCGCGCGCAGGCCGGAGCTATAGGTATAGAGCGCGAGGATCACGAAGGCGGCGATGATCGGCAGTTCGCCGGACAGCCCCATCGCCTTGATCACGACTTCCATGCCGATCAGCTGCAACGCGATGTAGGGCATGGTCGCGACCAGGCCGGTCAGCGCCACCGCGAGCTCGAGCGCGCGCGAGCCATAGGCGCCGTGGACGACATCGGCGGCGGTGACGTAGCCGTTCGCATGCGCCTTCTTCCACAGCACCGGCATGACAGCGAATACGAAGGGATAGACAATGATGGTGTAGGGCAGCGCGAAGAAGCCGTAGGCGCCGACCGCGTAGACCAGCGCCGGCACCGCGATCACGGTGTAGGCGGTGTAGAAATCGCCGCCGACCAGGAACCAGGTGATCCAGGTGCCGAACTGGCGGCCGCCGAGGCCCCATTCGTCGAGATGCTCGCTGACCGGGCCGGATTTCCAGCGCGCCGCGAAGAAGCCCATCACGGTGACGAGCGCAAAGAAGAAGATGAAGACGCAGAGCGCCACCCAGGCGATGTGATCGGTCATGGCTGTCCCCTCACCGCGGCTCGTCGGCATCGGGCCGGCGGCTGCGATAGACCAGCCAGATCAAGAGCGAGGAGATCGGCACCCAGGCGAGCTGGTACCAGTAGAAGAAGGGAAAGCCGAACAGGGAAGGCTCGACGAAATTATAGAACGGCACCCACAGCAAGCCGATGAACGGCAGCAGCAACAAAATCCACATGGCCTACTCTTTGACGCAAGACACAGCTCAAGGCGGGAGGTTCCGCTGATCATGGCAACGATCCAGGAACCGGTCCGTTGCGTCTAGAATCACGGTTACGGCAATGCGACGCAAAAAGATGTGATCGTCACCTGGCGCATGCCGCCTATTCGGCCTTGATGCCGGCGTCCTTTATCACCTTGCGCCAGCGCGCTTCCTCGCCGGCAAAGTAGCGGTCGAGCTCGGCCCGCGGTGAGGCCACCATCACGAGGCCCTCATTGACGCTGAGCTTCTTGAAGGCCTCCGCCTGCACGGCCTTTGCCGCCGATCTGTTGAGGCGATCGATGATGTCGGGCGGCGTATTCGCCGGCGCGTAGAGGCCGTACCAGGATTCGGCGACATAGCCGGAGGCGCCGGCTTCCGACACCGTCGGCAATTGCGGGAACGCGGCCGAGCGCTCAGCGGACGTCACTCCGATCGCGCGCAGCTGCCCGGCCTCGACCAGCGAGGCGCAGCTTGCCACCGTGGTGAACATCACCTGGATCTGGCCGCCCAAGAGGTCGGTGATGGCGGGCGCCGCGCCCTTGTAGGGAACGGTGGTGAGATTGACCCCGGCCATGTGCTTGAACAGTTCGCCGGCGAGATGCGCCGAGGTGCCGGTGCCATAGGTGCCGTAGGACAGCTTCTGCGGATCGGCCTTCGCGGCCGCGATCAGATCGGCAATCGACTTGATCGGCGAAGCGGGATTGACCACAACGACGTTGAAGGAGCGCGCCACCAGCGCCACGGGCGCAAAATCCTTGTGCGCATCATAAGGCAGCTTGCTGTAGAGGCTCGGATTGACCGCGTTGGCGAAGGTCGCCATCAGCAGCGTGTAGCCGTCGGATGGGCTCGCCGCGACGCTCTGCGTGCCGATGATGGTGCCCGCCCCCGGCTTGTTCTCGATGATGACGGTGACGCCGAGATCCTTCTGCATCTCCTGCGCCAGCGTCCGCGCCACGACATCGGTGCCGCCGCCCGGCGCAAACGGCACCACGATCTTGACGATGTGGTCGGGATAGGCGGCGCGCGCCGGCAGTTGCAGCAGCAGGTTTGCTGCGAGCGCGAACAGGAGTGATGCGAGGAGACGAAACGGCATGGCAGGCCCCGGCAGCAGGCGGTGCCGTCTTCATACACGCGAACGCTATGCAAGGGATGCCGGGCCGTCATGACGCGGTAGGAACGTCGTACTATTAGTCCCGTCATCCCCGCGCAAAGGCTTCGCCTTTGTCGCTGGAGGTGCGAGCGGAGCGAGCCTCGAAGGATGAACGGCCAGCAGCCGGGCCGTGCATCCTTCGAGACGCCGCTGCGCGGCTCCTCAGGATGACGGGGTGAATCTAAGTGCGAGCTCCTTCGCTCACGAATACGGATTGATCAGCTTCTGCTGCTCGGTGGCGTGGTGGACCAGCAGGTCGATGAAGGTGCGGACCTTCGCCGAGAGATGATGGCGGTGCGGATAGACAGCATTCATGGTGAGCTCGACCGGCCGGTATTCGGGCAGCAGGCGGACCAGTTGTCCCGACTCCAGTTCGTCGCGGACCAGGAAGCCGGCCGCGAGGAAGACGCCGACGCCGGCCAGCGCCGCGAGCTTCAGGGTTTCGCCGCTGTTGGAGATCAGATTTCCGGAGACGCGCACCGCAGCCGGCGTTCCCTTGCGGTCGGCGAAGCGCCACTCGTCGCCATAGGGATAGTTGGCGTGACGCATGCAGTTGCGCGCGGAGAGATCGGCCAGCAGCGTTGGCTTGCCGTGCTGTTCGATATAGCCGTGCGAGCAGCACAGCACGTGGCGCCAGGTCGCGATGGTGCGCACGATCAGGCTGGAGTCCGGCGGCGGCACCATGCGCACCGCGAGATCGTAGTTCTCGTCGATCAGATCGGCATTGCGCTCGCCGATCGTGAGATCGAGCTTGACTTCGGGATAGGTGGCGAGGAACTCGGCCACCGCCGGCGACAGGAACTGGACGAGATGGGTGTTGGTGAAGATCCGCAGCGTGCCGCGCGGCACCGATTGCTGGGCGCCCGCGATGTCGTCGGCCTGCTCGATATCGGCGAGGATCTGGACGCAGCGGTCGTAATAGGCCTGGCCGACCTCGGTGAGGCTGACCTTGCGCGTGGTGCGGTTGAGCAGCCGGGCGCCGAGCCGGTCCTCCAGCGACTGGACGTGGT
Source organism: Bradyrhizobium sp. USDA 4502 (assembly GCF_054063355.1). Lineage (NCBI taxonomy): Bacteria > Pseudomonadati > Pseudomonadota > Alphaproteobacteria > Hyphomicrobiales > Nitrobacteraceae > Bradyrhizobium > Bradyrhizobium sp. USDA 4502. The sequence goes on along the minus strand of NZ_JBSSGF010000001.1, from coordinate 8,803,510 downwards.
TGCTCACCATGGTGGTGGACATGTTGAGCTTGCGCCCGGCGGCGGAGAAGCCGCCGGAATCCACGACCCGGACGAAGGCGGTCAGGCTGGTCAGGCGATCCATGCGGTAAGGTCCGGATTATCAGCGCTGGCTTGATAATGCTTCCAGTTTTATCGGGATTATCACAGCGGGGAGGACATTGCATCTAAGGGGCGTACTGGGCGCCCTTTCTGGAAGGACGCGAATGTTCGACCCGGAGGATGCCATGTCGACCACTACTTATGTCCCTGAACAAGCAACAAAAATCGGCCTCCGCCCGTCGCGGAAAACGGTCAAGCGGGTGGCGCTCGGGCTCGCCGCGATCATCGGCGCCGCCGTGGCAGCCGACTTTGGTTACGACTACGTCACCACCGGCCGCTACCTCGAAACCACCGACGACGCCTATGTGAAGGCCGACTCCACGATCATCGCCCCGAAGGTCTCGGGCTACATCGCCAAAGTGCTGGTCACCGACAACCACCCGGTGAAGGCCGGCCAGTTGCTGGCCGAGATCGACGACCGCGATTACCGCACCGCGCTCGGCCAGGCCAAGGCCGATGTCGACGCCGCCAGCGCCTCGGTACGCAACCTCGATGCCCAGCTCGAACTGCAGCAGCCGATCATCGACCAGAGCACGGCCGACGTCACCGCCGCCGAGGCCAACCTGAAATTCGCGCAGGAAGAGCAGACCCGCTACGACGGGCTGATGAAGTCCGGCTCCGGCACCATTCAGCGTGCGCAACAGACCGACGCAGCGCTGCGCGCCAACACCGCGCAATTGCAGCACGCGAAGTCGGCGCTGTCGGCGGCGCAGCGCAAGGTCGACGTGTTGACCACGCAGCGCGCCCAGGCCGCAGCGCAGGTGGACCGTGCTCGCGCGGTCGAGCAGCAGGCCGAGCTCAACCTGTCCTATGCCCGGATCACCGCGCCGGTCGACGGCACGGTCGGCGCCCGCACGCTGCGCGTCGGGCAATATGTGCAGGCCGGCACCCAGCTGATGGCGGTGGTGCCGCTGGACGCGGTCTATGTGGTCGCCAATTTCAAGGAGACGCAGCTGACCCATGTGCGCAACGGCCAGCCGGTCGAGCTCACGGTCGACAGTTTTCGCGGCACCACGCTGAAGGGCCATGTCGACAGCCTGTCGCCGGCCAGCGGCCTCGAATTCGCGCTGCTGCCGCCCGACAACGCCACCGGCAATTTCACCAAGATCGTGCAGCGCGTGCCGGTCAAGATCGTGCTCGACGATCAGAGCCTCACCGGCCTCTTGCGCCCCGGCATGTCGGCGATCCCGACCGTCAACACCAAGGCAACGGTGCTGGCCGAGCGCGAGGAGAAGCGGCGGCTGGCATCAGTGACGCGGGCGAACGGCGGATAGGACCAAACGCTTCTTCGGCTGGCTCCGCGCGATCGATCACCCATCGGTGGTCGATCGCGTTTTGCTGTCTACGCCCTCTTCGCCTCTCCCGCTTGCGGGTGGGGGCTCTCTCCGCGAGTCATCTTGTGGAGAGAGCCCCCACCCCACCCTCCCCCGCAAGCGCAGGGGTGTCCGGGGAATGATTCACTGTGTCGCGGTGCATGCTCGGCAGGACCGAGGCAAATCGGTCTTTTCTGGTTGTCGAGACACAGAGGGCCGAGCATGCGATATCGCGGTAGCATTTTTGGAAGGCTGCTTGAACCGATCAATCGACGGCAGTTTCAGACGGTTGTGGATCGTCTGGACGGGGATGCCTACGACAAGTCGTTCAGGAGCTGGGATCATCTGGTGGCGCTGATCTATGCCCAGCTTAGCGGCAACAGCAGTCTGCGCGGGGTGGTGACTGGCTTCAACGCCAATTCGCAGCATCACTATCACTTGGGAACCGGCAAGCTGTCGCGCTCGACGTTGTCCGATGCCAATGCCCGCCGTCCGATCGGCATTTTCGCGCAAACCTTTGCGGCGCTGTCGGCGATGGCGCGTCGCCAGCTGCGGAGTGAAGGCATGGAGATGGTGCGTCTGATCGACGCCAGTCCGATCCCGCTCGGCAAGGTCTGCAGTTGGGCGACGTGGAACGGCCGCATCCGCGGCATGAAGCTGCATGTCGTCTACGACCCAAGGAGCGATGTCCCGACCTGCGTCGAGATGACGGCCGCGAACGTCAATGACATCGAGATCGGCCGACAGACCCCAATCCAGCCCGCCACCACCTATGTGTTTGACAAGGGCTATTGCCGTTTCGACTGGTGGCAGAAGATAAATGATAGCAAGGCTTTCTTCGTTACCCGGGCGAAGACGAGCATCCGTCTTCGCTCGCTCAGGCATCGCGCCATCCGCAAGCGTAACGGGGATGGCTTCGAAATCCTTGCCGATGACGAGGTGAAGCTCACCAGCAAGGGCGATTCGCGCCTTCCAATCCCGCTCCGCCGCATCAAGATCAGACGCGAGAAAGGCGGCAAGATCACACTCCTGACCAACGACCTTGCCCGTAGCGCCGTCGAGATCGCCGCCCTCTACAAGAGCCGATGGCAAATCGAGCTGCTGTTCCGCTGGATCAAGCAGCATCTCGATATTCGCAAGTTCCTCGGCGCCAACGACAACGCGATCCGCCTTCAGGTGCTCGCTGCGATGATTGCCTACCTGCTGCTGCGCATCGCCGCTCACACCAACTGCATCAAAATGCTCCCGCTCAGGTTCGCCGAACTCGTCGGCCAGCTCCTGCTCACGCGTCGATCCCTCGCTGCCATCGACAAACCTCCGCCCATCAACCCCAGCCGTCGGAAATCAACCATCTCACCTGACCAGATGGAGCTCCGCTATGCCTGAATTTCCCCGGACACCCCTGCCGCAAGCGGGAGAGGGAGCTTGAGAGGCGTGCTCACCTCACTAGTCGACGGCACGCAGGCCAAACGCAGCCGTCGTGCCGTGGTCATAACCGCAGTCGCTCTCTCAGCCGCAGCCGTTGATTATCAACCTCTACCGGACAATCCTTCCAGTCTTTCTCGGATTATCGAAACCGGCCGCCTAATACATCTTGTGTGGGTAGCAAGGACGACCTCGATGACCGCACTTCACCCCACAGCCGACGCAGCGAACGCCGCCGCGCTCCCCGCCCCCGCAGCGCCGGCGGCGCCGGCGATCCCCACGAAAACCTGGATCGCGGTGATCGGGGCGACGCTCGGCGCGTTCATGGCTGTGCTGAACATCCAGATCGTCAACGCCTCGCTCGCCGACGTGCAGGGCGCGATCGGCGCCGGGATCGACGACGGCGGCTGGATCTCGACCTCCTATCTGATCGCCGAGATCGTGGTGATCCCGCTCTCCGGCTGGCTCGCGCAGGTGTTCTCGGTGCGCATCTATCTGCTCACCAATGCGTTCCTGTTCCTGGTGTTCTCGGCGGCATGCGCGCTGGCGCAGGACCTGCCGCAGATGATCGCGCTGCGCGCGGTGCAAGGCTTCACCGGCGGCGTGCTGATCCCGATGGCGTTCACGCTGATCATCACGCTACTGCCGAAGGCCAAGCAGCCGATCGGGCTCGCGCTGTTCGCGCTGTCGGCGACGTTCGCGCCGGCGATCGGCCCGACCATCGGCGGCTATCTCACCGAGAACTGGGGCTGGCAGTATATCTTCTATGTCAACCTGGTGCCGGGCGCCGTGATGATCGCGATGCTCTACGTCTCGCTCGATCCGAGCCCGATGAAGCTGTCTCTGATCCGCCAGGGCGACTGGCTCGGCATCATCACCATGGCGATCGGCCTCGCCGCGCTGCAGACCGTGCTGGAGGAAGGCAACAAGGACGACTGGTTCGGCTCGCCCTTCATCGTCCGCCTGTCGGTGATCGCCGCCGTCGCGCTGGCCGCCTTCCTGATCGTCGAGTTCACCGTGGAGAAGCCGCTGCTCAATCTGCGCCTGCTCGCCCGCCGCAATTTCGGCTTCGGCATGCTGGCCAACTTCCTGCTTGGCATCGCGCTGTACGGCTCGGTATTCATCCTGCCGCAGTACCTCGCGCGCATCCAGGGCTACAATGCCGAGCAGATCGGCATGGTGCTGGCCTGGACCGGGCTGCCGCAGCTCGCGCTGATCCCGCTGGTACCGCGGCTGATGCAGCGCTTCGACCCGCGCCTCATCATCGGCGTCGGCTTCGCGCTGTTCGCCGGCTCCAACTTCATGAACATCTTCATGACCAACGACTACGCCACCGACCAGCTGTTCTGGCCCAACATCGTCCGCGCCATCGGCCAGGCGCTGGTGATGGCGCCGCTGTCTGCGGTTGCGACCGCGGGCATCGAGCTGGAGAATGCGGGCTCGGCCTCCGCGCTGTTCAACATGATGCGCAACCTCGGCGGTGCGGTCGGCATCGCCGTGCTGCAGACGCTGCTGACCAAGCGCGAGCAATATCACTCCAACGTGCTGATGCAGTCGGTCTCGCTGCTGGAACAGGCCACACGGAACCGGATTGAGCAGCTGACGCAGTATTTCATGAACCACGGCGTCGCCGACCAGGCCGCGGCCGCCCACCGCGCAATCGCGGCGATCGGCAAGGTCGTGCAGAAGCAGGCCTACATCCTCGCCTTCAGTGATACCTTCTATCTGCTCGGCGTCGCGCTGATCATCGCACTCGCGGCGACACTCTTCCTGAAGAAGCCGGGCCAGCTCGCTGGCGGCGGTGCGCACTAACCCAAACCACAACCACGGAGAACGACCATGAAGCCCCGTATGAACTTCTACCAGGCCGCACCCGAGACCATCAAAGCGCTGGTCGCGGTCGAAAACCAGATCGCTGCGAGCGGCCTCGAGCAATCGCTGATCGAGCTGGTCAAGACCCGCGCCTCGCAGATCAACGGCTGCGCCTACTGCATCAACATGCACACTGAGGATGCCCGCAAGCACGGCGAGACCGAGCAGCGGCTCTATTTGCTCAACGCCTGGCGCGAATCCCCGCTCTACAGCGAGCGCGAGCGCGCGGCACTGGCCTGGACCGAAGCGCTGACGCTGGTTGCGGAGACGCATGCGCCCGACGCCGACTATGAGGCCGTGCGCGCCCAGTTCTCGGACAGCGAGCTGGTCAACCTGACCACGCTGATCGGCGCGATCAACGCCTGGAACCGGATCGCCATCGGCTTCCGCGCGGTGCATCCGGTGAAGGCGAAGGCGGCGGCGTAAACAGCGCGGACGATCCATCCCCGTCATCCTGAGGAGCCTGCGCAGCAGGCGTCTCGAAGGATGCACGGCCACAGCCGGGCCGTCGACCCTTCGAGGGCCGCTGAAGAAGCGGCCACCTCAGGGTGACGGTGCCAAGGCGATGCGCAGACCGTAGGGTGGGTTAGCCGAAGGCGTAACCCACCATTCTCTCCGCGGTGAGCAAAGTCGGTGGGTTACGCTGCGCTAACCCACCCCACCCAGCGTCAAACCGCCGTCGCGCGGGCGAACTCGACGTAGATCTCGCGCAGGCGGTTGGTGATCGGGCCGACCTTGCCGCCTCCGACCTTCTTGCCGTCGATCGCGACCACGCCCTGCACGAACACAGAGGCGCTGGTGATGAAGGCTTCCTTGGCAGCGAGCGCTTCCTCGATCGTGAAGGCGCGCTCCTCGATGCGCAGCTGGCGTTCCTCGGCGAGCTTGACCACCGCCTTGCGGGTGCAGCCGGGCAGGATCTCGTTGCCGTTCTGCCGGGTCACGATGACATCGTCCTGGGTGACGATGAAGGACGAGGACGAGCCGCCCTCGGTGACCTTGCCGTCCTCGATCATCCAGGCTTCGCCGGCGCCGGCCGCGGCGGCCGCCTGCTTGGCCAGCACCTGCGCCAGCAGCGCCACGCTCTTGATGTCGCGCCGCTCCCAACGGATGTCGGGTACCGTGATGACGTTAATGCCGGTCTTGGCCGAGGGCGCGTTGATGATGTCCTTTTCCGAGGTGAACATCACGAGCGTCGGCTTGACGTCGGCCTTCGGGAAGGCGAAGTCGCGGCCCTTGTCGGCGCCGCGGGTGACCTCGAGATAGACCATGCCGTTGACGAGGTCGTTGCGCGCAACCAGCTCCTTCTGGATCTCCTCGATCCGCTCCAGCGTCTCCGGCAGCGCGAGCTGGATCTCGCCGACCGAACGCTTGAGCCGCGCCAGATGCGAGGCGTTGTCGATCAGCTTGCCCTCGAGCACCGCCGCCACCTCGTAGATGCCGTCGGCGAACAGGAATCCGCGGTCGAAGACCGAGACCTTGGCCTCCGAATGCGGCACGAACGAGCCGTTGACGTAAGCGATCTTTTCCACGCGAGTTCTCCTGCCGACGAAGGGGGTTTCAGGCCTTCGTATACGCAAATTGTTAACGGGGGAAAACCCTGTAGCCGCCGTCATTCCGGGGCGATGCGCAGCACCGAACCCGGAATCTCGAGATTCCCCGTACGCAATTGCGCACCTGCGGTCTGGTCCCTCGGACCATCCCGGAATGACAGCCAGGCCCTCCACGTCATTGCGAGCGAAGCGAAGCAATCCATAGCGCCGCCTACGCGGATGGATGGATTGCTTCGTCGCTTCAGCGCAAATTGCCTTGCAATTTGTCGCGAGCTCCTCGCAATGACGGAGGGGCGTCCGGCGCTCCCCGGCCTCAGTGCTGCAGGATCTTCGACAGGAACTTCTGCGCGCGGTCGCTGCGCGGCGTGCCGAAGAAGTCGGCCTTCTTGGCGTCCTCGACGATCTCGCCGCGGTCCATGAAGATGACGCGGTCGGCGACCTTGTTGGCAAAGCCCATTTCATGGGTCACGACCATCATGGTCATGCCCTCGCGGGCGAGGTCCACCATGACGTCGAGCACCTCGCTGATCATCTCCGGATCGAGCGCCGAGGTCGGCTCGTCGAACAGCATCGCGATCGGGTCCATCGCCAGCGCGCGGGCGATCGCGACGCGCTGCTGCTGGCCGCCGGACAACTCCGCCGGAAACTTCTTGGCATGATCCTTCAGCCCGACGCGCTCCAGAAGCTTCATGCCCTTGGCGGTGGCGTCCTCAGACTTGCGGCCGAGCACCTTCTCCTGCGCGAGGCGGAGATTGTCGATGATCCGTAAGTGCGGGAACAGTTCGAAATGCTGGAACACCATGCCGACGCGCGAGCGCAGCTTCGGCAGATCGGTCTTGGGATCATTGACCTTGACGCCGTCGAGCGTGATGTCGCCGCCCTGGATCGGCTCCAGCGCGTTGACGCATTTGATCAGGGTCGACTTGCCCGAGCCGGACGGGCCGCAGACCACCACCACCTCGCCCTTGGCGACGCTGGTGGTGCAGTCCTTCAGCACCTGGAAGCTCGGCCCGTACCATTTGTTGACGTGGTTGATCTCGATCATGATGGCTCAGCTTTTTTGTTTAGGCATGACCTTGTCGGAAAACCGGTTCCCACTTTTCCGGGTCATGCCTCAGCGAACGATGGCAATGCGCGCCTGCAGGCGGCGAACGCCGTAGGACGCGATACAGGAAATGACGAAGTAGACCAGCGCGGCGAACAGATACATTTCGACCAGGCGGCCGTCGCGCTGCGCGACCTTGCTGGCGGCGCCGAGGAAATCCGGGATCGACAGCACGTAGACCAGCGAGGTGTCCTGGAACAGCACGATGGTCTGCGTCAGCAGCACCGGCAGCATGTTGCGAAACGCCTGCGGCAGCACGACGTAGCGCATCGACTGCGCGTAGGTCAGGCCAAGCGCGCTGGCCGCGGCCGGCTGGCCCTTCGAGATCGACTGAATGCCGGCGCGCATGATCTCGGAGAAATACGCCGCCTCGAACGCGATAAAGGTGATCAGCGAGGAGGCGAAGGCGCCGACCGTGATCGGCCGCGACGCGCCGGTCAGCCACTGCCCGATATACGGCACCAGGAAGTAGAACCAGAAGATCACCAGCACCAGCGGCAGCGAGCGGATGAAGTCGACATAGAAGCCCGCGATGCGCCCGAGCACCTTGTAGCTCGACAGCCGCATCAGGGCGATCAGGGTGCCGAACACCAGGCCGCCGAACGCGGCGAGCGCGGTCAGGGTCAGCGTGAAGCGCATGCCCTCCAGGAACAGGTAGGGCAGCGAGCGGCGGATGACGTCGAAATCGAAACTGCCGATCATCGTCATTTGCCCGTGATGTAGCCGGGGATCGCGACATAGCGCTCGAGGAAGCGCATCGCGGTCACCACGACGAAATTGAGGAGCAGGTAGAGCACGGTTGCCGCCGTGAACGCCTCGAACACCTGGAACGAGAACTCCTGCATCGAGCGGGCCTGGCCGGTCAGTTCGATCAGGCCGATGGTGATGGCGACCGCGCTGTTCTTGATGGTGTTGAGGAATTCGGAGGTCAGCGGCGGCAGGATGATGCGGAATGCCATCGGCAGCAGCACGTAGCGATAGGTCTGCACCGTGGTGAGGCCGAGCGCGGTCGAGGCCTGCTTCTGCCCGCGCGGCAGCGAGGTGATGCCGGCCTGCAATTGCACGGCGACGCGCGCCGACATGAAGAAGCCGACGCCGATCGCGGCGGTCCAGAACGGCGCATTCGGCAGTTGCTTCAGCCACAGCCCGGCCGACCGCGGCAGCAGTTCGGGCAGCACGAAGAACCACAGGAACAGCTGCACCAAGAGCGGCATGTTGCGGAAGAACTCGACCCAGCAGAAGCCGATCCACGACGCGGTCCGCGACGGCAGCGTGCGCAGCACGCCGATCACCGAGCCGGACACCAGCGCGATGATCCAGGCCAGCACCGACACCTTGACGGTGACCACCAGCCCCGACAGCAACAGGTCGAGATAGGTGCCGGTCCCCATCGGGTTCGGCTCAAGGAAGATGTGCCAGTTCCAATTGTAGTTCACAGGTCCCCCACGCGGCCGTGCCGGTCACGGCATTACGCCGGCATCGCGCGCGGCGTCTATGCAAATGTCCGGCCATTCTCCTCCAAAAATGGCCGGACATGCTAACTTTCAGGACCCGCTCCCAAAAGGGACGACGGGTCATACACAGCGGTCAGTTGACCAGATAGGCATCCGGATCCGGAGAGTCCGACGGCTTCGCAAACTGCTTCTTCATCTCCGGTCCAGCCGGCGAGTTGAGATTAAGGCCCTTCGGCGGGATCTTTTGGGTGAACCACTTGTCATAGATCTTCTGGCCCTCGCCGCTGGTGTAGAGCGCGGCGGTTGCGGCGTCGACGACCTTCTTGAACGGCGCGTCGTCCTTGCGCAGCATGATGCCGTAGGGCTCGGGCTTGGAGAACGCGTCCTTGGAGATCACGTAGTCATCCGGCGACTTCGAGCCGGCGACGAGGCTCGCGAGCAGGATGTCGTCCATCACGAAGGCGACCGCGCGATCGGTCTCGACCATCAGGAAGGCCTCGGCATGATCCTTGGCCGGGATGATATTGACGCTCAGCCCGCGCGCGAGGTTGGCCTCGGTCAGCTGCTTGATGTTGGTGGTGCCGGCGGTCGAGACCACCGTCTTGCCCTTCAGATCGTCGATCGAATTGATCTTGCTCGCCTTCTTGGTGACGTAGCGGCTGGCGGTCAGGAAGTGGCTGTTGGTGAAGGAGACCTGCTTCCTGGCGCTCGGCATTGTTGGTGGTCGAGCCGCATTCGAGGTCGACGGTGCCGTTGGCCATCAGCGGAATACGCGTCGCCGAGGTCACCGGGTTGAGCTTGACCTCGAGCTTGTCGAGCTTCAGCTCCTTCTTCACGGCATCGACGATCTTGTAGCAGATGTCCATGGCGTAGCCGACCGGCTTCTGGTTGTCGTCGAGATAGGAGAACGGGATCGAGGAGTCGCGGTAGCCGAGCGTGATCGCGCCGGTGTCCTTGATGTTCTTCAGCGTGCCGGTCAGCTCCTGGGCTTGCGCCTGGCTCGCGCCCAGCGCGGCGGCGAGCGCGAAGCCGATCAGATAGTTGCGTGTCATACGTCTACTCCTTGCGTGGAAACGGTCGTTCTAGTGCGTGAGAATATCAGCGAGGACGGGTGCGATATAGCGGCGAAACTGTTCCGGATTCTCGCTCATCGGAAAATGACCGAGCTGCTCCATGATCGTGACGCTGGCGCCCCCTATTGCCGCTGCCGTCCGCCTCGTGTCCTCAGGCGTGCAAGAGAAATCATACTCGCCCGTAAGCAGATAGAGGTTGCATACTTTAGTCTCGATTGACGCGACCCGGCCGCGCAGGTCGCCGTCGACACGGTAGAAATACAGGTCGCCCTTGAACACGCCGGGGCCGCCCTGCTTGTAGGCCCACAGCGTTTCCATCCGCGCAGGCTCCGGGCTTTGCGGGGCGATCAGCCCGGACACCAGCGCGGCGCAGACTTCGCCGCCGTGAACGTCCGGCCGGTTCAGCCAGTTGGTGTCATACCACGGCGCCTGGAAATCGGCAGCCTCGAGCCCGATCAGCGCGCGGAACTCGGCGGCATATTCGATCGCAAGGTTAAGCACGATGCGGCCGCCGATCGAGCAGCCCATCACGACAGGCTTCTCCAACCGCAGCGCACGGCAGAAAGCGCGGATGGTCTCGGTGTAGCGCGCAGTGGTGAGTTGGTATTCATCGCCGGTCCAGCTCATCGGCGGATTCGACTTGCCATGCCAGGGCATATCGAAGGCAATGATGCGGAAATTTTCGGCAAATTGCGTATCCGCGAGCAGATGGCGCCACTGCCGCGCATCCGATCCCGCGGTGTGCAGGCAGACCAGCGGAATGCCCGTGCCGTTCTCCTCGAAATAGATCCGGTGCAGCTCGCCGCCGATCTCGACGTGAACGTAGCGGCCGACCATCGGCTCGATGTGGCCGTCCATGATCTTGCCGCTCATGATACGGCCGCCGCGAAATGCTGCCGCGGCAGCGCCAGCAGGTCCTTGAAGTATTGCAGATGCGCCATGAAGGGATGCAGGTCGCCTTCCAGCACGGCCTCGCCGCGCTTGGTCAACGCCAGCAGATCGTGCCAGCCGGGCTTCGGCTCGGCCTGCCAATAGGCGGACCAGGCCTGCGGCGTCGCGCGATAGGAAAAGCGCCAGGAGCGCATCAGGACCGGCGAAGGCGCAAGTTCGACGATGCGCCCGGCCCGGATCGCGGCATGAAACGGCCGCGCCATCGGGCCGATCAGGCAGTCGCAATCGAGCAGCCGCCCGCGCGCAAGCAGCCGAGGGGCCTCGTCGAGCAACGCGGGAAGGCCGGCAAACGCCCTCGTCACAGCGTCGTCGGTGGCGTCAGGCGATGGCGTCATCTGTCGGGCGGCGTTCCTGCAGCGGGCGGCGCCATGATGACGGCAACCGCGCAATCCCGCAAGGCGCCGATGCCTTTGGGTTCCCTTGATTATTCGCTTGACCAAACCCGGCTTGCCGGTCAGGCGCGCACACCCCGCGCCCTCCCGGCACATTGCCAGGAACGGCCAATCCGTCCGACCAAAGGCCGATTGAATTCCGCGGCTCGGCAGGTCGCGCCAAATCGCGGCAGACCAATTGTCGCAGCCGGCGCTTCGAGCGCAATTCGCGCTTCCGTTGCCCGCCCCGTTCTGTCCAATGCGCTCGGTCCCAGCATGACAGGGACAATCATTGCCAACACCGAACAAGACGCGGCCGCGATCGAACGCGGTCATAAGGGAGAGATCGAGATGTCGCACCGCAATCGCTTGATGGTCCTGCTCGCCGCCGCCGGCATGCTGGTGTCAACAGCGGCGCTCGCGCAGGACTATCCGACCAAGCCGATCACGCTGATCGTGCCATGGCCGGCGGGCGGCTCGACCGATATCTCGATGCGCGCGATCGCCGAGAGCGCCTCGAAGGTGCTGGGCCAGCCGATCGCGGTCGACAACAAGGCCGGCGGCGGCGGCACCGTGGGTCCCGCGACGATGGCCGCCGGCGCCAAGCCCGACGGCTACACCATCGCCCAGATCCCGATCACCGTGTTCCGCCTGCCCCTGATGCAGGAGGTGTCCTGGGATCCGGCGAAGGATTTCTCCTACATCATTCACCTCACCGGCTACACCTTCGGCGTCACCACCAACGCGGAGTCGCAGTTCAAGACCTGGCAGGACGTGGTCGATTTCGCCAAGAAGAACCCGGGCAAGGTGACCTATGCGACGCCCGGCACCGGCACCTCGCTGCATGTCGGCATGGAACAGATCGCCCTGATGGCCGGGATCAAGCTGACCCAGGTGCCGTTCAAGGGCGGCGCCGAGACCAATGCGGCCGTGCTCGGCCAGCACACCATGCTGCAGGCGGATTCCACCGGCTGGCGGCCGCTGGTCGATGCCGGCAAGCTCCGCCTGTTGATGGTGTGGACCGGCGCGCGCTCGCCGAACTATCCGGACGTACCGACGCTGAAGGAGCTCGGCTACCCCATGGTCTATGACTCGCCGTTCGGCATCGCCGGCCCCAAGGGCATGGACCCCAAGATCGTCGCCAAGCTGCACGATGCCTTCAAGAAGGCGATCGAGGACCCGGCGGTGATCGCGACCCTCGCCAAATACGACATGGTGCCGAACTACAAGAACACCGAGGACTACAAGAAGTTCGTGGGGGAGGTCACCGAGTCCGAGCGCAAGGTGATCGACACGCTCGGGCTGGCCAAGAAGTAAGGACTGGCCGCGAAGTCTCCGTCCGTCATTGCGAGGAGCGAAGCGACGAAGCAATCCATCCCTCCGCACATGCGGTGAAATGGATTGCTTCGCGGAGCCTGTCATCCGGCGGCGCTTCGCGCCGACCGGGTGGCTCGCAATGACGGGGATAGGTCGATGCCCCACCTTGCGACTTGACGAGAGCACATCCCATGACAGACCAAACCAACGTCAAATTCCGCCTCAACAACTCCGAGCTCTGGGGCGGGCTGATCGGGCTCGGGCTCGGCGCCTTCGTGATCTGGTCGGGCCTCAAGCTGAAGCTCGGCACCATCAACGATCCCGGCTCCGGCTACGTGCTGTTCTACACCGGCATCCTGATGTGCGTGTTCGCGGCCTCGATCATGATCGCGGCGGTCACTGAGGGCGGCCCGACCTTCGCCTCGCGCTGGGAGAATGCGCGCTGGGGCAAGCCGGTGCTGGTCATCGTCTGCCTCACCGCGTTCGCCTTTGCGCTGGAGCCGCTCGGCTTCCTGTTGTCGGCGATCCCGCTGATGCTGTTGCTGCTCCGCGTGATCGATCCGGTGCGCTGGTCGCTGGCGATCCCGCTGTCCATCCTTGCCCCGCTCGGGATGTGGTGGGTGCTGAAGCACCTGCTCGCGATCCAGCTGCCGAGCGGCATGTTCGAGATCGGTTGAGCGCCCATGGATACTCTCGTCAACGTCGCCCACGGCCTCGGCGTCGCGCTGCTGCCGATCAACCTGCTCTACTGCTTCATCGGCGTGTTCATCGGCACGCTGGTCGGCGTGCTGCCCGGCATCGGCCCGATCTCGGCGATGTCGCTGCTGCTGCCGGTGACGCTGTCCGGCACGCCGGAATCCGGCATCATCATGATGGCCGGCATCTATTACGGCTCGATGTATGGCGGATCGACCACCTCGATCCTGGTCAATATCCCCGGCGAAGCGGCTTCCGTCGTCACCTGCATCGACGGCCACCAGATGGCCAAGCAGGGCCGCGCCGGCCCCGCGCTCGGCATCTCCGCCTTCGGCTCGTTCATCGCCGGCACCTTTGCGCTGATCGCCCTGATGCTGGTGGCGCCCTCGCTCGCCAGCGTCGCGATCGCGTTCGGGCCGGCCGAATATTTCAGCCTGATGGTGCTCGGCCTGGTGGTGCTGACCTTCCTCACCCAGGGCTCGATGGCCAAGGCGCTGCTGATGGCCTGCATCGGCGTCGTGCTCGGCCTGGTCGGGCTCGACAGCATCACGGCGCAGCCGCGGCTGACCTTCGGCCGCCTCGAGCTGATCGACGGCATCGGCCTGGTGCCGGTCGTGATGGGCCTGTTCGGCGTCGCCGAGGTGCTGCTCAACACCGAGCAAGCGATCAAGCGCGACATCATCAAGACCAGGATCAACCAATTGCTGCCGAGCAAGGAGGACTGGAAGGCCAGCGCCGGACCGGTGGCGCGCGGCACGGTGCTCGGCTTCTTCCTCGGCATCCTGCCCGGCGGCGGCGCCGTGGTGGCATCGTTCGCCTCCTACGCGCTGGAGAAGCGGCTCTCGAAGCATCCGGAGCGCTTCGGCCACGGCGCGATCGAGGGCGTCGCGGGGCCGGAATCGGCCAACAATTCCGCGGCCGGCGGCGCCTTCATTCCGCTGATGACGCTCGGCATCCCACCGAACGTGGTGATGGCGCTGCTGCTCGGCGCCTTCGTGATCCACGGCCTGCAGCCCGGACCGTTGATGATCTCGCAGAACCCGACGCTGTTCTGGGGCATCGTCGCCAGCATGTATATCGGCAACCTGATGCTCTTGGTGCTCAACCTGCCGATGATCGGCATGTGGGTGCAGCTGCTGCGGCTGCCCTACAACGTGCTGTTCCCGCTGATCATCCTGTTCACGATCATCGGCGTCTATTGCTCCAGCAACAACGTGTTCGACGTCCACGTCATGATCGCGTTCGGCGTGATCGGCTATTTCATGCGCAAACTCGGCTACGAGCCGGCGCCGCTGGTGCTGGCCTTCGTGCTCGGGCCGATGCTGGAGAACAATCTGCGCAAGTCGCTGATCCTCTCCCAGGGCAACCTCATGACCTTCGTGGAACGGCCGATCTCGGCGATCTGCCTCGCCTTCGCGCTGGTGCTGCTGGTCGGCCCGCTGCTGCCCTCGCTGCGCAAGAAGCGCGAGCTGGTGGCGCTGGATGAGGGGGCGTAGGAGAGCGAGCCCGACTTCAGCCGCGCCGGCAGCGCGCCCCCTCGCCCCGTTCTTACGGGGAGAGGGTTGGGGTGAGGGGCTGCCTCCGCAAGCACGGTGATAGCAGTATCCGCGGAGGCCCCCCTCACCCGCACGCGGGGAGAGGCAAAGTGGCAGCTCAACCGACCTTCGCCGCACGCCCGTTCTTCGGCGCCTGGGCCAGGGCGCGGGCCAGCACCTGGGCTTCCTTCTTCAGCATGTCGGCGAGCTCGCCTTCTCGGCGGCGGATGCGGTCGGACGCGGCGCCGATCGAGAGCGCGGCGACCACCTCGCCGGCATCGTCGCGGACCGGCACGCCGACGCCGCCCATGCCGGGGAACGCGGCGTCGATCAGCACGGTGTGGCCGGCCTTGCGTGCCATGGCGATCCGCTCGCGCAGGAACTTTGGCGTGATGCGCGGCGATTTCGCCAGCCGCGGCACGATCACCTCGATCACAGCCTCGATCTCGGCATCCGGCAGCCAGACCAGCAGCGCCAGCGCGCCGGCGCCGACGCCGAGCGGACGGCGGCTGCCGATCTGCAGATAGTTCGGCTGCAGCGGATGGTTGCCGACCGAGCGCGCCAGATAAAGCGCCTCAACGCCGGAGCGCACCGACAGCAGCGCCGTATCGGCCGAGCGCTCCGACAGCCGGAGCAGGCTCGGCTGCGCCAGCTCGGCGATGTCGACCGAACGGCGCGCGCCGACCGCCATCACCCGCGCCTCCTGGCCGAGCTCATAGGTCTTGGCGCCGGCGACGCGGCTGACGAAGCCTTCCTCAATCAGCGAGTTGAGAATGCGCAGCGCCGTCGCCTTGTTCAGCGAGGTGGAGTCGGCGATGTCGGTGAGCCGCAACGGCGAGCGCTGCGCCAGCACGCGCAGGATCGCGCAGACCTTCTGGATCGCGTTGAACTTGTCGGGTTGGCCCGGCTCCGGCAGTGGCCTCTTGCGGCTGGTCCGTGCGGTCGCAGTCGTGGAGGCGTTCATGCCCTGGCCTTCCTTGCCGTCAATTCCAAATCCTGAACCGCGCACGACGTTTAGACGCGCCCGGCGGACATCATCCTAGGACGGATGACGTGCGCCGGACACCGTATACTTTCGTCAGATGAAACTTTGATTTCGACTATCTACGCTGCTGTGCAACAATAAGGATATTTGAATTTCGCATCACGAAATCTGATGCGGTTAGCATGATCCTTTCGAAAAACCGCTTCGCACTTTTTCGGATCATGCGCTACGCCAGCCGCAGCCTGCGGATCGTGAACAGCGCGCAGAGGCTGAGGATGCAGACGGCGGTGAGATAGTAACCCGGCGCGAGCTCGCCGATCGCCGCGAAGCCACCCATCCAGGTCATGATCGCCGGCCCCATGCCGCCGAACAAGGTGACGCCGATATTGTAGCTGAGACCGAGCCCGGTCGCACGCGTCGCCGCCGGAAACAGTTCCGACATCAGCGCGGCGAGCGGCCCGTAATACAGCGACTTGAGGACGCCGAGCCAGAGCACGCCGATCAGGATGATCATCGGCGTCGGCTTGCCGGTGAGCAGGAGGAAGGCCGGGAAGATCGACACCAGCAACAGCAGCGCGAACAGGATCATGTGGGTGGTGCGTCCGATCTTGTCGGAGACCATGCCTGCGATCGGCGCCAGCAGCGCAACCGCGGTCTGCGCGGCGAACGAGGCGATGAAGCCAACCGATGGCGCGAGGTTGAGCGTCTTCACCACATAGGTCGGCATGTAGACGATCAAATAGTTGACCGCGGTCGACACCGCGAGCGCGCCGATCGCGAGCATCGTGGCGAGCTTCTGCCGCGCGAACACTTCCCTGACCGGCGATTCCTTCTTCGCCGCCGGCGGCGGGGTCGCATCGTCGACATGGTTGCGGATGTAGATGCCGACCGGGCCGATCAGGACGCCGAACAGGAACGGCAGCCGCCAGCCCCAGGACTGCAGATCCTCCGGGCTCATCAGCGAGGTCAGCAGCGCACCGAAGCCCGCGCCCAACAGACCGCTGACGCCCTGGCTCGCGAACTGCCAGCTCGCCACGAAACCGCGCCGCTCCGGCATGTGCTCGACCAGAAACGCGGTCGAGGAGCCGAACTCGCCGCCGGCGGAAAAGCCCTGCACCAGCCGCGCCAGCAGCACCGCGATCGGCGCCAGGATGCCGATGGTCTGATAGGTCGGCATCAGCGCCAGCACCAGCGTGCCCAGCGTCATCAGCACGATCGACAGCATCAGCGAGGCCTTGCGGCCGTGCCGGTCGGCATAGGCGCCGAGCACGACGCCGCCGATCGGGCGGATCAGAAACGACAGGCCGAAGCTGCCGAAGGTCAACAGCAGCGAGGTGGTCGGATCATTGGCCGGGAAGAACGCCTTGGAAAGATACACCGCGAAGTAGGCGTAGACCGAGATGTCGTACCATTCGAGCGCATTGCCGACCGAAGTCGCAACGATCAGGCGGGTGATGTTTTTCTTGGTCGTAACGTCGGCTTCGGAGTTAATCGGCGTCGATGTCGATAGTGTCATCAAATTTCCTTGGCCGTGTCGGCACTCTTCTCTCAACGCGTTGTACCCGGGCTTATCGTTCGAAGAACGGCGTTGCGTCCGCTCGCCTAAGCCCGGCCATTCACATCCTCCCCGTCATCCTGAGGAGCGGCGTCAGCCGCGTCTCGAAGGATCGACGGCCACCGGCGGGGCCGTGCATCCTTCGAGGCTCGCTCCGCTCGCACCTCCAGCGACAAAGGCGAAGCCTTTGCGCGGGGATGACGGGGAAAAAGCGCGCCCGTCCTTCGACCTTAACGCGCGGCCTCGCCGAGGTCCCAGAACAGGCCGGCCATGATGGTCAGCGCCTCCTCGGTCACCGGCAGCAGGATGTGCTCGTCGGGGGCGTGCTGCGAGCAGCCCGGATAGGAATGCGGCACCCAGATCGTCGGCAGGCCGAGGCCTTCGGAGAACACGTCGTTCGGCAGCGAGCCGCCGAAGTTCGGCAGCACCGCCGGCGCCTTGCCGGTGGTGGCGCGGATCGAGTTCGCCGCCCAGTCGATCCACGGGCTGTCCATGTCGGTGCGCGAGGCGGCAAAGCGCTGCGTGCCCGAGACCTCGACCATCGGGAAACCGTTGTTGTGCAGATAGTCCCGCACCGCGTCGATCACCTCGAGATGCCGGGTGCCGACGACGAAGCGGAGCTGCAGCACGGCGTTGGCCTTGCCGGGAATCGCGTTGGCCGGCTTTTCGATATTGCCCGACGACATCGCCAGCACCTCCAGCGTGTTCCAGGCATAGAGCCGCTCCGCCGCGGTCAGGCCCTCCTCGCCCCAATCTTCCGCCAGCGCCGGTTCGTCTGCCGACGGCTTGACCTCGACGTCGGCGAGCGCGACGCGGACGCGGTTCGAGATCGGCGGGGGTTTCAGGATCTCGAGCTTCATGCGACCCTTGCCGTCGACCAGGCTCGCGATCGCGCTCGCCAGGATCGTGGCGGGATTGGCGAGCACGCCGCCCCAATTGCCGGAATGGTTGCCGCCCTCGCGCAGATTGACGTCGAGATGGATGCGGTTGCCGCCGCGGCAGCCGAGGAAGATGGTCGGCCGCTCCGCCGACAGCCGCGGCCCGTCGGAGGCAATGAACAGGTCGGCCTTCAGCTCCTCGCGATGCGCCTCGCAGACCTCGCGCAGATCGGGCGAGCCGATCTCCTCGCCGGTCTCGATGATGAATTTGGCATTGAAGCCGAGCTTGCCGCCGCGCGCCTGCTTCACCGCGCGCAGCGCCGCCATGTTGATCGAATGCTGGCCCTTGTTGTCGGCGGTGCCGCGGCCATAGACGCGCTCGCCCTTGACCGTGGTCTGCCAGGGATTGAGCCCGTCGCGCCATTCGCCGACCATGCCGTCGACGACGTCGCCATGGCCGTAGGTCAGCACGGTCGGCCGCGAAGCGTCTTCCTGATAGTCGGCAATCAGATAGGGCCCGCGGCCGGTCGGCGACTCGATCAGGTGGGTCTTGAAATCGAGCTCGGCGAAGGCCGGTTGCAGATTCTCCACCAGATAGGCGCGCAGCGCATCGGCCTTGTCGGCATTCAGGCTCTCGGTCTGGTAGCCGACCCTGCGGTCCAGTTCCTTCAAGAACTCTCCCGATTGAAAATGCTCTCGCACCTTTGCGATTGCGTCGGCCCGTGTCGCCATGATTGTTCCTTCGTCCGGTCGCGTCTTGGCATGATCGCACCGGAACGCCACGCTTTGCGTCCCGATCATGCTTCTGGAGGGGCGCAACCTATCGGGATCGGCTCGCGACCGGAAGGGCGCGAAATGCGAATGGGCCTTGCCAAAACGTGGGAAGTCGCAACAAGTTGAAGCGGGACGCCCGGCATCGACCGGGCAGCATTCGAAGCGGCGCGCAAGGTTTCGACAATGACAAAGCAAATCCGGCTCAACGCCTTTGCCATGAACTGCGTGGCGCATCAGTCGCCGGGTCTGTGGACCCATCCGCGCGACCGCACCAAGGACTACAACAAGCTGTCCTACTGGATCGATCTGGCGAAGACGCTGGAGCGCGGCCGATTCGACGGGCTGTTCCTCGCCGACGTGCTCGGCGTCTACGACGTGTATGCCGGCAATCCGGATGCGGCGCTGCGCAACGCGGCGCAGACCCCGGCCAACGAACCGTTGATGCTGATTCCAGCGATGGCGGCGGTGACCGAAAATCTCGGCTTTGGTGTCACCAGCAATCTCTCCTTCGAGCCGCCCTACCCGTTCGCGCGGCGGATGTCGACGCTCGATCATCTGACCGGCGGCCGGGTCGGCTGGAACGTGGTGACCGGCTATCTCGATTCCGCCGCGCGCGGCGCCGGCAAGGACAAGCAGACCGCGCATGACGACCGCTACGAGCTCGCCGACGAATATATGGAGCTGGTCTACAAGCTCTGGGAAGGCAGCTGGGAGGACGATGCCGCGATCCGCGACGTCGCGCGCGGCATCTTCACCGATCCGAGCAAGGTGCATCCGGTACACCATGACGGCAACAACTACCGGCTCAACGCGATCCACCTGTCGGAGCCGTCGCCGCAGCGCACGCCGGTGCTCTACCAGGCCGGCACCTCGCCGCGCGGCCGGCAGTTCGCCGCCGAGCACGCCGAATGCGTGTTCATGTCGGGACCGTCGGCGAAGGTGATCGGTCCGCGCGTTTCGGCGATCCGCGAGCTCGCCGCCGCGAAGGGCCGCAACCCGGCCGAGATCCTGATGTTCTCGATGATGTGCGTCGTGGTGGCGCCGACCGAGGCGGAGGCGAAGGCGAAGTACGCCGAGTATCGCCGCCATATCAGCCATGAGGGCGCACTGGCGCTGATGTCGGGCTGGACCGGCGTCGACTTCTCGACCTATTCGCTCGACCAGGAAGTGCGCCACGTGCAGAACGACGCCGGTCGTTCCGCGATGGACAACGTCACCCGCGCCGATCCCGACCGGGTCTGGACCGTGCGCGAGGTCGCCGAGCATGTCGGCATCGGCGGCGCCGGCCCCGTGGTGGTCGGCTCGCCCGAGCAGGTCGCCGACAAGATCGAGCAATGGTTCGAGGACACCGACGTCGACGGCCTCAACGTCGCGTTTGCGATCTCACCCGGCGATTTCGAGGACATCGCCGACATGCTGGTGCCGGAGCTCGTCAAGCGCGGCCGCTACAAGCGGGAGTATGCCAAGGGCACCTTGCGGGAGAAGCTGTTCGGCGCAGGGCGTGCGAGGCTCGATGCGACGCATCCGGCGAGTCGGTATCGGGTGAAGCGTAGCGCTGCGGCGGAGTGATCCGCGCCGTCATTGCGAGCCACCCGGTCGGCGCGAAGCGCCGCCGGATGACAGGCTCAGCGAAGCAATCCATCGTTCCGCATATGCGGGATCATGGATTGCTTCGTCGCTTCGCGCCTCGCAATGACGCGGCACACACATCTGCCCATCCTGTCATCCTGAGGAGCGCGCTCTTGCGCGCGTCTCGAAGGATCGACGGCCACCGGCCGGGCCGTGCACCCTTCGAGACGCGCTTCGCGCTCCTCAGGGTGACGGGGATGGATTGAGCACGCAGCGAAATCTCAATTCACCGAATTGCTCACCACCACCTCGATCAGCTTCGCGCCGGGCCGGCTGAACGCCGACTTCATCACACCCTTCAGCTCCTGCGGATCGGTGACCTTGATCGCCTCGAGCCCAAGCGAGCGTGCGAGGGCGGTGAAATCGACCGGCGGGTCGATGAAGTCCATGCCGACATAGTTGTCGTCGCCGTGGAAGGCGAGCAGGCGCTGCTTGATGATGCGGTAGCCGCCATTGTTGACGATGACGAAGTTGAGCGGCAGCTTGTGATTGGCTGCGGTCCACAGCGACTGGATCGAATACATCGACGAGCCGTCGCCGGAATAGCACACCACCGGACGCTCTGGATTGGCGAGGCTGACGCCGACCGCGGCCGGCAGGCCCCAGCCGATGCCGCCGGATGCCAGCGCGTGATAGCCGTAGCGGTCGCGATGCGGCCTCAAGCCAATGATCTGGCGCGACGAGGTCAGGCCCTCGTCGACCAGGATCGCGTTGTCGGGCATCGCCTCCACGACCTGCAACGCCAGCCAGTCCGGATCGATCGGCGAGGTCTGGCTCGCCTTCGAGATCTGCTCGACCAGCGCCTTGCGCTTCGCCGCCCAGTTCTTCGTCGACAAGGCCGCGAGTCCCCGCTTGGCGCGCGTCTCCAGCGCGCCGTCGGCGGCCTCCTTCAACGCCGGCACCAGCGCGCGCAGCGTTTCCTTGACGTCCGCCTTCACACCGCGATCTCGGCGCCGTAGTTCCTGGCAAGGTCGCTGTCGACCAGGCCGACCTGCACGACCGAGAGCCCGTCCGGCAGCGGATCGACCTCGCTGTAAACAGACATCCGCAGCGGATCGCCGCCGAGCGCGATCAACAGATCATGCGGCGCCAGCACGTCGCGCGCGACCTTCTGCAGCCGCGCGATCGCGCCCATGAAGCTTGGGCTTTCGGACAGGAAATGCGAACCGTAGGGCGTCGGCGATTGCCAGGCCGGGCAGCCCAGCGTCTCGGCGAGATCGGCCGCCTCGCGCAGCGCATCGCTTTTCACGATCTCGTCGCCGACGACGATCACCGGTCGCTCCGCTTTCAGGATGCGCGCGGCCAGCGCCTTGAGCGAATCCTCCGACGGCCGGACCCGCGTGTCGATCCGGGTGGAGCGGCCGAGCTCGATGCCGGCTTCGGAATTGAGAATGTCGCCGGGCAGCGAAATGAACACCGGCCCGGTCGGCGGCGTGGTCGCGATCTTGGCGGCGCGGCGCACGATGCGCGGCAGGTCTTCGAGCCGCGTCACCTCGACCGCCCATTTCACCAGCGGCGTCGCCATCTGCACCAGCGGACCGTAGAGCACCGGTTCGGTCAGGCCGTGGCCCTGTTCCTGCTGCCCGGCGGTCAGGATCAGCGGCGTGCCGGTGAAGCTGGCATTGTAGAGCGAGCCCATCGCATTGCCGAGGCCCGGCGCAACATGAACATTGCAGGCGACCAGCTTGCCGGAGGCGCGGCTGAAGCCGTCGGCCATCGCGACCACCAGGCTCTCCTGCATCGCCATCACATAGGTGAGATCGGGATGGTCCTTCAGCGCGTGCATGATCGGCAGTTCGGTGGTGCCGGGATTGCCGAACAGATGGGTGACGCCCTCATCCTTCAGCAGCGCCAAAAATGCCGAGCGGCCAGTAATGCGATTCTTCATGTTCCCTCCAGGCCTGTCGGCGCGTTGACCGACGGGGATCAAGGGAGATGACCAAACTTGCGCAGCTGGAGCAATCGAGCAGGCGGTCATGGCCGCATTCCGCAGGCGCGCGCCTGAGGCGAAACGCTCGCTAGAACATCCCCTCGCGCTCGCTGCGCTTCCTCTTTTTCGAGCGCTGCCAGACCACGCCGGGATAGCCCTTCAGCGGCACCAGCGGCTCGCCGGTGTAGGCCCATTCCTGCAGTTCCTCGATCGCGATGTGATAGAGCGGCTGCCGGCCGGTGCGCCCCGAGAACAGCGCGCGCGGGATGTTGACCATGTGCGGCGACCGCGCGCGTTCGTAGATGATGGGCGTGCCGCAATTGGCACAGAAGCTGCGCGCGGTCTTGCTTTTCGCGTCCTCGTAACGCGACAGCTCGCTCTCGCCCTGCGTGATGCGGAAGCGCTTCTTCCAGCTGCCGACATAGGTCGCATAAACCGCGCCGTGCGCACGACGGCTGGCGGCGCTGTGATCATGCCAGGCCCAGCGCGCCGGCACGTCGATCTCGAACCGCACCTTGCCGCACAGGCATTGGCCGGCCGCGGGCTTCGCCAGCGCCACCGGCTTTGGCTTCTTGGTCGGCTCGAACTCGTCGTCCGGAAACATCGCGGTCTCCCATCAAGGCACTGTAGCCCGGACGAGCGAAGCGATATCCGGGCTACGAAGAGTTAAGCCTGCGCCAATTCGTCGTGCACCGGATAATCCGTGTAGCCCTTCTCCTCGCCGGCATAGAAGGTGGCGCGGTTGTACTTGGTCAGTGGATAGCCGCGCTGCAGACGGCGCGGCAGGTCCGGATTGGAGATGAAGTAGCGGCCGAACGCGATCGCATCTGCATGGCCTTCGGCGACCGCGCTCTGTGCGGTTTCGCTGACGAAATTGCCAGCCGTGATCAGCACGCCGCTCCACATCGGGCGGTACAGCACCATCGCGGACGGCACGTTCTGCCAATCGACCTCGGCACGCCCGGTGCCCGAGGCGCGCGGCTCGATGAAATGCAGATAGGCGAGCCCGAGCTTGTCGAGCGCCGTGATGGCGTGGCTGTAGAGCGGCATCGGGTCAGCCTCGCCGCTGCCATTGGCGATGCCGTAGGGCGAGAGCCGGACGCCGACGCGGCTGGCGCCCCAGACCTCGGTCACCGCCTGCGTCACCTCCATCAGGAAGCGGACGCGGTTCTCGATCGAGCCACCGTACCGGTCGGTGCGCAGATTGCTGCGCGACTGCAGGAACTGCTCGATCAGATAGCCATTGGCGCCGTGAACCTCGACGCCATCGAAGCCGGCGGCGAGCGCGTTTTTCGCGCCTTCCCGATAGGCCTCGACCATCAGGGCGACCTCGTCGGTATCGAGCGCGCGCGGCGTCTCGTAGTCGACCACCTTGCCGTCCGCCGTCATGCACTTGAACTCGGAGGGGATCGCCACCGCCGACGGCGCCACCGGCAGCGCGCCGCCCGGCTGGAACGAGGAATGCGAGACGCGGCCGACGTGCCAGAGCTGCAGGAAGATCAAGCCGCCCTTGGCGTGCACGGCATCCACCACCTCGCGCCAGCCCGCGATCTGGGCCTCGCTATAGATGCCGGGAACACCGGGATTGCCGAAGCCGGTCGCGACCACCGGCGAGGCCTCCGCGATCAGCAGGCCGCCCGGCGTGGCGCGCTGCGCGTAATATTCCGCGTTCATCGGCCGCGGCGCGAGGCTCGGCCGCGCCGCCCGCATCCGCGTCAGCGGCGCCATCACGACGCGATGTTCGAGCTGGTAGGGACCGATCTTGAGCGGAGAGAACAGCGACGGAGGATTCATGCCTGCCCCAATTAATCTTGTGTCATTTCCCGTTGTAGTCCGGGCATGATCCGCCCGGAAAACCGGTACCCACTTTTCCGGATCATGCCCGTTATCTAACGGGTTCATCTTGTTCATGAAAGCGGGTAGTGGCAATCTGTTGCCACGAGAACAGGTCTCCCATGTCGAAATCGAGCGCCTCATCGCTCCCCTCCCTCAGCGTCCGCATCGACCTCGATGCCGAGGACCGGATCGGGCCGGGCAAGATCCTGCTGCTTGAGCGGATCAAGGAATGCGGCTCGATCTCCGCCGCCGGCCGCGCCATGGACATGAGCTACAAGCGCGCCTGGGACCTGGTCGACGAGATCAACCGCATCTGCCGGCAGGCGGCGGTGGAACGGCAGACCGGCGGCAAGAATGGCGGCGGCGCGGTGTTGACCCCGTTCGGCCTCTCCTTGGTGGCACGCTACCGCAAGATCGAGCGCGACGCGGCAAGCGCCGTACGCAAGGATCTCGAGGCGCTGCGCAGCGACATCGGCAAGCCGAAGAAGGCCGCCGGACGCTAAACGCAGGAACCGGCGGCCGCAGCACGGGGCGCTTACGAAAAATATCGAAAACAACCCCATGCAAAGGAGCCGGCGGCGGCCGGCGTTCGACAACGCAGCTTGACGCGTCGGGCAAATCAGGGGTATTATTCTAATATTCCGAAATCATGCGGGCGTTGGGGTGAGGGCTTCGCTCCGCGAGCACGCCGAGCATCGAGACCCGTACCCCCTCACCCGGATTGCATCTGGCGATGCAATCCGACCTCGCCCCGCAGGCGCAGGGGTGTCCGGGGAAATTCAGGCATAGCGGAGCTCCATCTGGTCAGGTGAGATGGTTGATTTCCGACGGCTGGGGTTGATGGGCGGAGGTTTGTCGATGGCAGCGAGGGATCGACGCGTGAGCAGGAGCTGGCCGACGAGTTCGGCGAACCTGAGCGGGAGCATTTTGATGCAGTTGGTGTGAGCGGCGATGCGCAGCAGCAGGTAGGCAATCATCGCAGCGAGCACCTGAAGGCGGATCGCGTTGTCGTTGGCGCCGAGGAACTTGCGAATATCGAGATGCTGCTTGATCCAGCGGAACAGCAGCTCGATTTGCCATCGGCTCTTGTAGAGGGCGGCGATCTCGACGGCGCTACGGGCAAGGTCGTTGGTCAGGAGTGTGATCTTGCCGCCTTTCTCGCGTCTGATCTTGATGCGGCGGAGCGGGATTGGAAGGCGCGAATCGCCCTTGCTGGTGAGCTTCACCTCGTCATCGGCAAGGATTTCGAAGCCATCCCCGTTACGCTTGCGGATGGCGCGATGCCTGAGCGAGCGAAGACGGATGCTCGTCTTCGCCCGGGTAACGAAGAAAGCCTTGCTATCATTTATCTTCTGCCACCAGTCGAAACGGCAATAGCCCTTGTCAAACACATAGGTGGTGGCGGGCTGGATTGGGGTCTGTCGGCCGATCTCGATGTCATTGACGTTCGCGGCCGTCATCTCGACGCAGGTCGGGACATCGCTCCTTGGGTCGTAGACGACATGCAGCTTCATGCCGCGGATGCGGCCGTTCCACGTCGCCCAACTGCAGACCTTGCCGAGCGGGATCGGACTGGCGTCGATCAGACGCACCATCTCCATGCCTTCACTCCGCAGCTGGCGACGCGCCATCGCCGACAGCGCCGCAAAGGTTTGCGCGAAAATGCCGATCGGACGGCGGGCATTGGCATCGGACAACGTCGAGCGCGACAGCTTGCCGGTTCCCAAGTGATAGTGATGCTGCGAATTGGCGTTGAAGCCAGTCACCACCCCGCGCAGACTGCTGTTGCCGCTAAGCTGGGCATAGATCAGCGCCACCAGATGATCCCAGCTCCTGAACGACTTGTCGTAGGCATCCCCGTCCAGACGATCCACAACCGTCTGAAACTGCCGTCGATTGATCGGTTCAAGCAGCCTTCCAAAAATGCTACCGCGATATCGCATGCTCGGCCCTCTGTGTCTCGACAACCAGAAAAGACCGATTTGCCTCGGTCCTGCCGAGCATGCACCGCGACACAGTGAATCATTCCCCGGACACCCCTGCGCTTGCGGGGAGAGGTGAAGAGAAACAGCGGGACCAGCCCTAGCCCGTTTTGATCCAGACGGCCTTGACGTTGAGATATTCCTCGACGTGCTGCTTGCCGGACTCGCGGCCGTAGCCGCTCATCTTGTAGCCGCCGAACGGCACCGCCGGATCCATCGCCTGGTAGCAATTGACCCAGACCGAGCCGGCGCGCAGCGCCTTCGCGACCTGGTGCGCCTTGCTGACATTGGTGGTCCAGACGCCCGAGCCGAGGCCGAAGGTGGTGGCGTTGGCGCGCTTGATCAGTTCGTCCGGATCCCTGAACGAGATCGCCGAGATCACCGGGCCGAAGATCTCCTCCTGCGCGATGCGCATGTTGTCCTGCACATTGGCGAACACGGTCGGCTGCACGAAGTAACCCTTCGACAGCGCGCCCTCGGTGAGGCGGCCGCCGCCGGCCAGCGCCTTGGCGCCCTCCTTCTGGCCGATGTCGAGATAGCCCGACACCCGGTCCATCTGCTGCTGCGACACCAAGGGACCAATCTGGGTGTTGGGGTCGAGGCCGTTGCCGACCTGCAGCTTCCTGCCGAACTCGGCGACGCGGCCGACGAATTCGTCATAGACCTTCTGCTCGACGAACAGCCGCGTGCCGGCGCTGCAGATCTGGCCGGAATTGGCGAACACCGCCATCGCCGCACCGGGCACCGCGGCGTCGAGATCGGCGTCGGCGAACACGATGTCCGGCGACTTGCCGCCGAGTTCGAGCGAGACGCGCTTGAGGTTGCCGGCCGAGGCGCGGATGATCGCCTGGCCCGTGACGTGCGATCCGGTGAAGGCGACCTTGTCGACATCGGGATGCGAGGCAAGCGCGGCGCCCGCGGTCTCGCCATAGCCCGGCACGACGTTGACGACGCCGGGCGGAATGCCGGCCTCCATGCAGAGTTCGCCGATGCGCAGCGAGGTGAGCGGCGATTCCTCGGCCGGCTTCAGCACCACGGTGCAGCCGGTCGCGATCGCGGGGCCGATCTTCCAGATCGAAGCGGTCAGCGGCCCGTTCCAGGGAATGATGGCGCCGACCACGCCGATCGGCTCCTTCAGCGTGTAGGAGAAGATCTCGCCGGGCAGCGAATTCTCGATGGTCTCGCCATGGATCGCGGTCGCCTGGCCGGCATAGTAACGCAGCATGCCGATCGCGCGCAGGCGGTTGCCGCGGGTCCGGCTGATCGGTGCGCCCATGTCGAGCGTGTCGAGCTGGGACAGTTCCTCGAAATTGGCTTCGACGAGTTCGGCCAGCTTGAGCAGCATGTTCTGCCGCTCGAACGGCTTCACCTTGCTCCAGGGCCCTTCGAACGCGCGGCGCGCCGCCGCGACCGCACGGTTGATGTCCTCGGCATCGCCCTCGGCGACCGACGCGAGCAATTCACCGGTCGCGGGATTGTGCGTCTCGAACTTCTTGCCGGAGGCGGCGTCGACCCATTTGCCGTCGATCAGCATCTTCTTGTAGGAGCCATCGGCATAAGGATGGCGCGTGATCGGAACAGCCTGCGAAACAGCCATGTTTGCACTCCCTGTAAAATGTCGGCTGAGGTCTTTTGGAAGCGTTATATCCCGAATTCTACAGCGCCAGCGCGAAACCGTAAAGCCGAGCCGGCGTTGATCAGGGCGGCGCGCACGAAAACCTCCCATGCGCGCGCGTGCATGGTACGATAGCGACTGAACCTCAGCCACACATGTGTCCGGAGACCACCGATGCCCCACCCCGTGATATCAGCCAATCATGTTGCCGTGATCACCGGCGGTGCGTCCGGCATCGGGCTTGCCGCCGCATTGCGGTTCGCGCAGGCCGGCATGAAGGTCTGCATCGCCGACCTCGGCGACGACCGGCTGAAGGATGCTGCGACAAGACTGTCATCTGCGGCGCCGGGCGGCGCGGCTGATATCATGACGGCAGCGGTCGATGTCAGCCGCGCCGACGCGGTCGCAAGCCTGGAGGCCGCGGTCGCGAAAAAGTTCGGCGGCACCGATATCCTGATGAACAATGCCGGCATCCAGCCCGGCAGTGCGATGTTCGGGCCTGCGGACAATTGGCAGCGCATCCTCGGCGTCAATTTGTGGGGCGTGATCAATGGCACGCAGGCGTTCGCGCCCAACATGATCAAGCGCGGCCGGCCGGGGCTGATCATCAACACCGGCTCCAAGCAGGGCATCACCACGCCGCCGGGCGATCCCGCCTACAACGTCTCCAAGGCCGGCGTGAAGGCATTCACCGAAGCGCTGCAGCACGAGCTGCGCAACACCGACGCCTGCAGGATATCAGCGCATCTCTTGATTCCGGGCTTTGTCTTCACCGGATTGACCGCGCGCGGCCGCACCGAGAAGCCGGCCGGCGCCTGGACAGCGGAGCAGACCATCGACTTCATGATCGAACGCCTCGATGCCGGCGATTTCTATATCCTCTGCCCCGACAACGACGTGCCGCGCGCGCTCGACGAGCGCCGCATCCTGTGGGCCGCCGGCGACATCGTCGAGAACCGCCCGCCGCTGTCGCGCTGGCATCCGGATTACGGCGATGCTTTCGCCGCGTTCGTGAAGGGGAGGTAGGGCCACCCGTCATTGCGAGGAGCTCGCGACAAAATTGCAAAGCAATTTTGCGCTGAAGCGACGAAGCAATCCATGGCACCGCATGCGCGGAGGCATGGATTGCTTCGCTTCGCTCGCAATGACGTGAAAGCGTCGTCGAGCGCACTATCGTAGGACGGGTAGAGCGAAGCGAAACCCATCATCTCTCCTGCGGCCCGCTATTTGATGGGTATCGCTTCGCTCCACCCATCCTACAAAGCTCTCAATTCGCCCGCACCTGCATCCTTGTCACCGGCTGCGCCACCAGCGCCTCGCCGAGCTCGCTCTGCTGGGCGCGCGGAATCGAGAAGCAGACGCTGAAGCCGTCCGTGGTCTTGAGCGTCACCATGCCCTGCGCCGGATCGGTCGACTGTTCGATCACCCAGGAGTCCAGCGGATAGGCGTAGCGCAAGGTCTGGTCGCCGAAGCGGGTCTGCAGCGCCTTGCTGATCAGCCCGGGCAAGGTCATGACCAGCGCACCGACCTGGTTGATCGACAGGCGGATGGTTGCGGGCTCGCCCTTGCCGTCCACGAAGCCAAGCGAAATGGCGCGGCCATCGGACGCGACTTCGCAGGTGGTGAGCTCCTGGGTTTCGATCTGCATGCCGGCACTCCGGATCATCGTTATATTCCATTTAATATATCGCGAAGACGACCAGCGTCCAGCCCTTAAAATTATAGCCGCGGCAGCCATCGGCAGAGCCGCGCGCGGCATTAGAATCTATTGAAGCCTGCGGTGCCCCGATTGACGCCGGGCGGGCAACCGCGAATAAATCGGCACAAAGCCCAGGCTGATTTTTCTTCGCGATTTTCCAGAGAATTCATTCGGTTCGGCAGTGCCGCGCGCATGCCCTGAATGGCCGTGGCATCCGCGCCGCAGTCGTGATATACACGCGAATATAGCGAGGTCCGCGAAGGACCCGTTTGACCAGGGAGAGCAAGGCCAATGAGTGATTACAAGCTTCTCATCGACGGCAAGATGGTACCCGGCGACCAGACCATGCCGGTGCTCAATCCGGCGACCGAAGAGGTGGTGGCGCAATGCCCGCGCGCCTCCAGGGACCAGCTCGACAAGGCCGTCGCCGCCGCCAAGGCCGCCTACGCGGCCTGGGCCGCCACGCCGATCGAGGAGCGCCGCAAGCTGATCATCAAGATGGCCGAGGTGATCGAGACCAACGCCAACGAGCTCGCACATATCCTGACCAGCGAACAGGGCAAGCCGCTCGCCGATGCCACCGGCGAGGTGATGGGCATGGCCGGCTTCTTCCGCTATCTCGGCTCGCTCGAACTGCCGATGCGCGTGATCGAGAATTCCGGCGACCGCAAGGTCGAGGCCTATCGCCGTCCGCTCGGCGTGGTCGGCGCGATCATTCCCTGGAACTATCCGCTGCTGATCCTGGCGTTCAAGCTGCCGTCGGCACTGCTCGCCGGCAACACGCTGGTGGTGAAGCCTGCGCCGACCACGCCGCTGGCCTCGCTGCGCTTTTCCGAACTGGTCAAGGACATCCTGCCGAAGGGCGTGCTGAATTTCATCGCCGACGCCAACGATCTCGGCGACCACATGACCAAGCACCCCGACATCCGCAAGATCTCCTTCACCGGCTCGACCGCGACCGGCCAGAAGGTGATGGCGAGCGCATCGCAGACCTTGAAGCGGATCACGCTCGAGCTCGGCGGCAACGATGCCGGCATCGTGCTCGACGACGTCGATCCGAAGAAGGTCGCGCCGGGGATTTTCGAGGGCGCGTTCCAGAACTCGGGCCAGGTCTGCCTCGCCATCAAGCGGCTCTATGTGCACGAGTCGGTCTATGACGAGATCTGCAACGAGTTGGTCGCGATCGCGAAGAACACCGTGGTCGACGACGGCTCCAAGCAGGGCACCAAGCTCGGGCCGCTGCAGAACAAGATGCAGTACGAGAAGGTCAAGGCGTTCCTCGACGACGCCCGCAAGAATGGCAATGTGATCGCCGGCGGCGCCGCGATGGACCGTCCCGGCTATTTCATCGAGCCGACCATCGTGCGCGACATCAAGGAAGGCTCCAAGCTGGTCGACGAGGAGCAGTTCGGTCCGGTGCTGCCTGTCATCAAGTACTCCGACAAGGACGATGTGATCCGCCGCGCCAATGCCACCACCTACGGCCTCGGCGCATCGGTCTGGTCGTCCGACATCAAGCGCGCGCACGAGATCGCGACCCAAATCGAGGCCGGCACGGTGTGGATCAACAAGCACCTCGACATGGCCCCGAACATTCCGTTCGGCGGCGCCAAGCAGTCGGGCATCGGCACCGAATTCGCCGAGGAAGGCCTCGCCGAATTCACCCAGCTGCAGATCATCAACGGCCCGCCGGCCGCCTGATCCATCAACATGCGGCCGCGACGCCCAGGCGCCGCGGTCGCCTCTCCCCTCCACAACGAACAGAGCCCATCATGTTCGATGCCCAATGCGACCTTGCCGCCCTGGTCTATGACGCCAATGACGATCCCGATGCCGTCCTGCGCGACTTCGCTGCCGATCTGAGAGCACACGGCGCGCGCGTGGTCGGCATGGTGCAATCAGGCCAGTGTGCGGACTCCACCCTGTCGGCGGTGCTGGTGCATAGCGGCGAGACGCTGCTGCTGGCGCAACCGCCGAGCCAAACTCCTGCGAGTCCTGGCGCGACCGGCTGCAAGCTCGATCTGTCGCGGCTGCAGGCCGCCGGCATCCGCGTCGCCGACGCGCTCGCCGGAGGCGCCGATCTCGTCATCGTCAATCGATTCGGCAAGCGGGAACGCGACGGCAAGGGGCTCGGCTTTGTGATCGAGCGCGCGCTCGGCGCCGACATCCCCGTCGTGATCGCGGTGTCTCGCACGAGCTTTGCGGACTGGATCAAGTTCGCCGGCGGGATGAGCGTGAAGCTCGCCTGCGACCGCCACGCGCTCGACGCCTGGTGGCACAGCGTCTCGCTGCGGACCGCGGCCAGGATCGCGCCGGATCACGTCACGGTCTGCGAAGTATTCAAGTAGGCCTGCTTCGTAGGATGGGTGGAGCGCAGCGATATCCATCATCCCGCAGCACCGATGCAATTGATGGGTATCGCTTCGCTCCACCCATCCTACGCGACCTTCGCAAGCGCTATCACCGTCATCCTGAGGAGCGCGCACTTGCGCGCGTCTCGAAGGATCGACGGGCATCGGCCGGGCCGTGCATCCTTCGAGGCTCGCTCCGCTCGCTCCGCTCGCACCTCCAGCCTTTGCGCGGGGATGACGGTGTGAGAATTGTAGCGAGCGGCCTCCGCACGCCGTCGTCCTGGCGAAAGCCAGGATCCATCACCACCGAATTCGATTGAGAACGCGAAAGTGGCCCCAGCGTCGCACAACAACAAGCGGTTGGGGTAATGGGTCCTGGCTTTCGCCAGGACGACGCTGAATACATTCACATCCTCTCAGGATGACGGGAGGGCGGCCCCGCTCACAGCGTTTCCTGCTTGTGGTCGCAGTTCTTGCAGGTGAACTTGACGCGGGACTGGCCCTTTTCCGCCTGTACCCGGTTCGGCGCGCCGCATTTGCCGCAAACGGCCTCGATCCGGGTCGTGCCCTGCTTGATGACCAAGTTCCGCTTTTCCATGGTCTCGCGGATGAGGCGTTCGGCCTCCTCGCGCAGCGATTGCTTCGACATCATCTCCACCGGTCGTTGGTTAGCGGGCGGCGTCATAGCACGACCGCGTGAAGTTTTGACAGCGGGGATTGCAGCTTAATTTTCAGACAATGAGCCGGTCAACCGGCAACCGGAAATGCCGCGGTTTCAACGGTTTTGATGGCCGGCCGATGCGGAACACGTTGACGAGGCGCAGATCGGCACCGATTTTACCGAGCTTTCGCAGCCGGTCGTTGAAGTCAGGGTGATCGGCCAGCGCCGAAATCGGGCACGCCGCGAAACCGGCGCGATCGATCTCCAGCCAGGCGCGGTAGAAATGCCGTCCGGTCGTGAGTGGATCCTCACCGAGCGGACGGCAAAACAGCACGATCGCCGATGCCGACGCAGTCTTGGCGCCGTCGGCAAGCAACGACGCGGCGAGGCCGAGACGATCGAGCGGCTTGAACAGGCTGCCGAGCACGTAGCGCGCGGCGGTGGCCTCGACCGCATTCATGGCGAGCGCATCACGGTTGAGCCCATCGAGCAGATAGTGCGGATGGCCGGGCGACAGCCGCATCCATGCGAGCAGCTCGGCCCGGTAGTCGTCGCCGCGGACAAACGAGAATTCGGCCCGGTCGGCCCAGCCGGCGATATCGGCAATCGCCCCGCGATCGCCAATGCAGATCACATCGTCGCGCGCGGCAGCAAGCTGCGCCAGCGCCGCCGCATCGTCAGCCGACGCCGCGAACTTGCCGCGCCACGACACGCGGCGTGCCACGAGGTCCGCCAGCGGATCGGGCTCGGCTCCTTGCCTGATCGCAAAAGAGCAGAGCACGGAGAGTTGCGGCGACAGCGGCTGCTCGAGCGTGGTCATGCCCGTGATTGCGAAGCCACGCCGGTTGAGCGCGAGGCTCATGCCCTCCAGCGCCGCGCCGTGCGACACCAGCATGTCATGCCCCGCGGGGTCGGCGACCGGCGCACGCACACCGGTCGCGTCGACCAGCGCCAGCCGCCCGTCGCCGAGCAGGCGCCAGCGGGTCGGCTGGATGTTGTGGACGCTCGGCGCCAGCCGCGCCTCCGCGACCACCTCGCGCAGCAGATCCGGTGTCAGCTCGCTCATGCCGCGGCCAGCCGCTTGGTGAACAGATGCAGCCGGTGCAGCGGCCTGGCGCCGACCTTCTCGACCTGGCGCAGCGACGGACCGTTGATATCGGCGATCCAGGTGCCACCGAGCGTGCGGTAGCCCGCCTCCTGCAACGCCAGCGCGGTGCGGTAGAGCATCGCGCCGTTGAGGCCGCGATTGTGCAGGTCGCGGCAGACCGACTGATAGATCAGCACCGCGCGCCTGTTCATGATGCGGTGCTGCACGAATCTGAACGGCGCTGTCAGCCCGACCCGGCCGTCGATCGCCTTGATCAGCGGATTGAGGTCAGGGATCGCGATGATCGCGCCGGCGCGCCGGCCGCGGTGATAAACCACGGTCGAAATCCGCCGGTCGATGATCCACATCATGTCGCCGGCCTGAAACAGATATTCGGCGGCGGTCGGCGGCACGAACATCGGATTGTCGGCAAAGCCGTCATTGAGGATCAGCCGCGCGTCCTCCAGCCGCACCTTGAAGGCGGAACGCTTGATCGGCTGCCAGACGAAATCCGGGTCAGTGAGCACCGCGCGCTGCTTGTCGCCGAGCAATTGCTCCGGCTTGCCGCCGTCGAGCGCGATCTCGAACGTCGTCATCGGGAAGGTCGCGGCATAGCCGGCGCGTTCGAGATGCTGTGCAATGTGCGGCGGCGACCACATCATGTCGGTGAACGGCGCATGGTCGAACCCGTCGGTCATCACGCCGATCTGCTGCATCGCCGTGAGGTTGAAGTTGCCGGTGACGCGGCTCATGCCGCGCGCCGACAGCCATTGCTCGGCGGCGCGCAGCAGCGCATCGGCCACCTCGACGTCGTCGATGCAATCGAAGAAGCCGAATGCACCATGGCGGGTGCCGTGCTTGTGGTTGGACGCGTCGTGGATCGAGGCGGCGATGCGGCCGACCGGCCGTCCATCGCGATGCGCGGAGAACAGCGCGTATCGGCCGTGGCCTTCGGTGACGAACGGATTCTTCGCCGGATCGAACATCCGGTCGAAATCGCTCCACAGCGGCGGCACGTAGAGGCTGTCGGGCCCATAAGCGTTGAGCGCGGCGTCGAATGCCGCCCTGCGGTCACCCTCGCGGATCTCTGATGTCATTTGGCCTCCGGGGTCAACGCCAGCAGCCGGCGCACCAGCGCCAGCGCGGTCTCAGTGGCGGGGTCGGCCGCGGTGACGGGCACCGCGAGCACGATCAGGTCGAGCGGATCGTGTCCGAGCACGATGACATGGGAGGCGTTGTTGGCTGCGATCAGCGACACGATGCGCTCGGCCGCGGGATCGGTCGGCGCCAGTCCCCACGGCGCGTCGGACCGCCGCAGCACACGCCGTGTCGACAGGAAGTCGTGCAGCAGCGGCGGATCGTAGAGCGCAAGCTCGTTCTCGCGGAAGCGCCGCGCGCTTTCGAAGATCGGGTGCCGCGCCAGCTCGGCGATCAACTGCTCCCTTGTCTGCGCCGGCGATGCCGCGACTGAGTTGAGCACGCCCGGCTCCTGCGATTCGAACAGCGCCCGCAGCGCGTCCGTCATCAACCCGATGGTCAGGACGCCGGCGATCGCAACCGCGACGAAACGGATCATCTGCGCGGCGTCGACGTCGGGCGCCATGAAGGCAGCGGCGAGCCCCAAGAGGCCCGAAGAGATCAGCCGCAGCGCCATCATCGCAAGGCCGTGCCGGCGCGTCTCGGCGCCGCCGCCGGCGATCAGCATCACCGTCACCGTGAGCAGCGCGCCCAGCGCGCCGAGCCGCACAGGGATATGGGGAAACAGCGTACGGAAGTCGGTCAGGATGAACGGGATCACGACCAGCGCGCCGACCGCCATGCGGCCGATGCTGCGGTTCTCCGCAGCCATCAGCGCAGAGCGATCGCGCGTTGCCAACAGCAGCGCGCAGGTGGCGAAACCCAAGAGCTGGAACAGCGCCAGCGCGATCGCGTAAGGCATCACCAGCCGTTGCAGTCCGAACAGGCCGCCGAGCCCGAGCAGGATGGCGCCCGCCAGCGCCGCGATCTTGACCGGGCGCGGCGCGTGGCGCCGCAAAATGCCTTCGGTGACGATCAGGGCGCCGAGCGGGACCAGCGAGGCCGGGATCACCGAGAGGCGGTCGAGCAGGCGGCTTCCGGTCCACCAGGCAAGGCCGCGGTCGAGGAACAGGATCGCGATCACGCCGAGCGCGAGCAGCAGGCGGCGCGTCAACGGGCTCCTCGGATCGCGCCGGTAGAACGTCATCATCGCCACGGCGAGCCCGATGGCGCCGCACAGATTGACGATGGAATCGGCGATCACCCCGGAGGTCATTTGCCGCCCATCAGTTCATCGATGGCCCGCCGCACCAGCGGACGCATCAGGGCGGCGACGAGCGCATTGCGCGGCTTCTCGATCGCGGGCCGATGCGGGTTGAGAAACCAGCCGCGGCAATCGGTGCCCGAGGTGCGGCCGAGGATCAGCGCGACCGCCTCATAGGCCATCAGCATGCCGGTCGAGATCACCATCGGCGCAAACGACATCCGGCTACGGCGGCCGGCGGCGACTTCGCCGGCGATGGCGAGGTCGACATAGTTGCGCGACGAGGAGTGCAGCATCACGTGCTCGATCTCGGCACGCATCGCGGCGCGACGGTCGTCCTCAGTGATATCGGTCCAGTCCTTGCCAAGCGTCGGAAAGCCGAGGCGCTGCTCGGGCCGCGGATCGTGCGGGCGCACCACGATCACCGACGGCAGCGGCGACATGTAGGCGTCGATCACGGTTGCATCGGCGCGCTTCGCGGTCCGGTACAGATGCACGCCGGCAGCGATATCGTCCATGCCGTTGACGATCACCGGGCACTGCGCGGCAATCGCGGCGAGCTCGCTGGTCCAGTTCTCGCCAAGCACCTCGATCTCGATGGTCGGATTGATGCGCTTTGCGGCTTCGGCGGCAACTGCCGCCTTCTCGCGCCCGACCTCGTCGGCGAAGGCGAACACCTGGCGGTTGAGGTTGGAGACCTCGAAGCGATCGATGTCGGCGATCACGAATTTGCCGACGCCGGCGCGCGCCAGCGCCATGAAGGCCGCGCCGCCCATGCCGCCGACGCCGCAGACGAACACCCGCGCCTGACGCAGCAGCTGCTGCTCGTGCTCGTCGATGAAGCCGATATTGCGGCCAGTGAAGGAGTAGTAGTCGAAATTCATCGCGCGGCCCCGCTATCCTGCTTGCGCGGACGCAGCGTGCCGAAGGCGCGGCTGTCGTCCATCCAGTAGACCACCGGCAGCACCAGCCGCTGCAGCGCCAGCATCGCGGACGCCGCGAGCAGCGACGGCAGCGAGCCCGAGGGCACCTCGCTCATGAGATAGCGGCGCGCGCCGGCAAGATCGACGCGGCCGATCTGCAGCACGTCGTCGCCGCGGCCGTAATCCAGCTCGCGCTCGCAGAACTCGTTGTAGATTGCGTTGCGATGTTTCGGTGCGATCTCGAAGGTCTTCTTCAGCGCGTCCGAGCCGCCGGTATAGGCGTTGGTGATGACCGAGCGCGCCTCGTCGAAGCCGGCCTCCTCGCCGACGCCGAACACCGCGCGATGCCTTGCCATGATGCCGCGCGCCAGCTGCAGATGCGCAAAGCTCTGTCGCGCGCCCGGCAGCGGCGACGGGTAGACGTCCGAGAACGTATCGCTGACCATGCCGACCACCGCCGGGACCTGGGTGACGTTGGAAATCCATTTCGGCCGCAGCCCGTCGCGGGCGAACAGCACCAGCGCGGTCAGGCCGTAGAGCACCCAGGACAGCCCCTGCCCGCGCACATCGGGATCGACCATGACGAGGCCGAGATGGGTGACCTCGGCCGGCTCGCCGTCGAGCGGCACGTCCATCACCGACAGCGCGTTGAACGCGATCGGCCGCCCGGTGTCTTCCTCCGAGATCAGCGTGACGACGGCGCGCGACAGCCGCTCGGGTTCGCCGGAGAAGATGCCATAGGTCAGGCTCTCCTCGGGCAGCGTCTTGGCGGCGACGATGCGCAGCTGCTCGACCAGCGCGTCGAGCTCGTCCCTCGGCAGCGACAGACCGGGCGATTCGACGATGCGGGTGCGTTGGCCGGCCTGGGTGCGCAAGCTGAGATCGATGGTCGGCTGCGACAGCGCCTTCAGCCAGAAGCCGCCATGGCTGCGCAGACCGTCAAAGGCGGCGCGCGCCTTGCCAAGACTCTTGCCAAGGTTCTTGCTGCCGCGCGAAGCCGGCGTGGGATTGTCCGTGGACGCCATTTCTCTGTCCCTCGGGCGCGATCTCTGCACTCCCGCCTGTTAAAGAGCCATGAGCGCAACCTGACGCTGTTTGCCGCACGGTAAACAAGGCCTTCCGGAAACGGAACAAGTTGGTGGCAAGAGGCAGGTAGCCTCATTGCGAGCGAGGCTCGTGGCTGAAGAGTGCCAGCTCCTTCACCGTCACCCTGAGGAGCGCGGAACGCGCGTCTCGAAGGGCGACGGCCACCAGCCGGGCCGTGCATCCTTCGAGGCTCGCCGAAGAGGCTCGCACCTCAGAGCCTGACTGAAAAATGGGTGAGTGATCTCAGTGGGGTGTGATTCCATCGGATTTGCAAAGATTCGAGGGAGAGCACGATGCCCTGGACCAAGATCACTCGGGAGCAATATCGGCGGGACGATCTGCGTTATGCAAGCGATATGACCGATGCGGAGTGGGCGGTGATCAGACGCCTGTTGCCGCGAGCGAACCGGCGCGGCCGGCCGCGTAAGACGGAGCTGCGTCGTGTGATCGAAGCGATCCTCTATATCGTTTCGACCGGCTGCCAGTGGCGGGCGTTGCCGCAGGAGTTCCCGCCCTATTCGACGGTGCAGGGCTATTTTTATAGATGGCGGGATACAGGCCGGTGGCAGAGGATTGTCAGCGTGCTTGTCCGACGGGCGCGAAAAAAGCTTGGACGGACACCGAAGCCGACGGCAGCCGTGATCGACAGTCAAAGTGCGCCAACCACGCAAGCTGGCGGACCGCGCGGCTACGATGCAGGCAAGCGCATCTACGGCCGCAAGCGGCATATCGTGACGGATACCAATGGCCTCCTCCTCGGGGTTCATGTTCATCCCGCCAACGTTCAGGACTGCCATGGCGCCGTACCGCTGCTGAAGAACGTGCGGATGAACTTCCCCCGGCTGCGCCACGTCTTTGCCGACCGGGTCTACCGCGGAAATCAACTCCTCGACGCGCTCTCAGACTGCGGTCCATGGACTGTCGAGATCGTCGAGCGGCCTCAAGGCGTCAAAGGCTTCCAGCTTCTGCCGAGGCGGTGGGTGGTTGAACGCACATTCGCTTGGTTCGGCAGATGCCGCCGCCTCGCCAAGGACTTCGAGGCGACGGTGGCAACCGAAGCTGCCTGGCTGCTGATTGCACACATCAGGCTCCTGACCCGCAGACTCGCGGCTGCAGCTAAGGTTGGGTGATTTATGAGTCAGACTCTCAGGATGACGGGACTGCCAAGTCTAGCATCCGATCCGCGCAAAGCGTCTTAGGCAAAAGCGGCGAGTGCGAAACACCCGCCGCTTCATCCTGGCTTCGGCTCACCCGGCCTTGGAGACCTCCATCAGCAGGCGCTCCGCCTTGGCGTCCTCGATGCGGTTGACGAACTTGCTGCTCTCGTAATTGTCGCGCACAGTCTTGGTCAGCGTGACGCAGGTCTGGATCAGCATCACGATGCCCATCGTGAGATAGCCCTTCATCCAGAGGTCGATCGGCAGGAAGAACACGCCGACGGCGACGAGGAAGGCGGAAGCCGCAAAGGACGCGTAAGTGAAGGTAACCCAGCTGCCGCTGTGGGGTTGGATGGTCTGGTTCATGGTCGTCTCCTTGATGATAGATGGTTTGAAATTGGCTTGGTTTCAGACTTGAAGTTCAGGCTTGAGGTTTCAGGCTTGGGATTTCAGGCTGCTGGCGGGCGCTTGGCTTTCAGCCGCGCCAGCACGTCGTCGGCGGTCGATTTCATGCGCGGGCCAAAACCCTGCTCGGCGAGCT
Organism: Bradyrhizobium sp. USDA 4502; assembly: GCF_054063355.1. NCBI lineage: Bacteria > Pseudomonadati > Pseudomonadota > Alphaproteobacteria > Hyphomicrobiales > Nitrobacteraceae > Bradyrhizobium > Bradyrhizobium sp. USDA 4502. Next base: position 8,763,758 of record NZ_JBSSGF010000001.1, on the reverse strand, counting down.
TCTCGGCGGTGGCGAGCGGTCCCGCGGCGGCGTCGATCTCGATCAACGCCTCGTCGGCGGCCTGGATCTCCATCTGCCGCTCGCGCAGCCGCTTCAGCGTCGCCTCCGCTTCCGGCAGCGTCGATTCGTAGGGGCGTGCAGCCTCGATGCCGCTCCGGCGCAGCGAACGCACCGCTTCCGATGCGCGGGCCAGCCGGCGGCCGCGGTCGAGCTCGGCGATGCGCGCCTCGGCGTTGCCGACATGGCGCTTCAGCCGCGTGATCTCGGAGGCGAACAGCGCGCGTGCGGTCATCGCGGCATCGCGCTCGGCTTCGAGATTGGCGATCGCCTGCGCGGCTTCGCGGGCGAGGTCTTCCCGGCCGCCCTCGAGTGCCGCCGACGCGCGCACCTCGAGATCGGCGATCCGGGCGTTGGTGGCGTCGAGCCGCCGGCCCTCCTGCTGGTCGCCGGCGATCGCCAGCGCCAGGGTCCGCTTCGAGCGGTCGACGGCGGCGGCGGCATCGCGCATCTGCTGGTCGAGGATGACCAGCGCGGTGCGGTCTTGAAGTTCCTCTTCGGCCACCGCAACGGTGCCGCGGAAAAGAGTGAAAACAGTTTTGAACATTTCATCGCTCCCTGTTATGAGCATCGCTCATGAATCTCTTGTACCACATAATGAGCATCGCTCAAGAATTATTTGAGCAACGCTCAAGACAATGGTTAACGAAGGATCAAAGATGTCCAAGGCATTGGAACGACGTGCAAAACTGCGGGAAGCGCTGATCGAGGCGGCGGAACGGGCGATTGCGGCAAAGGGTCTCGGTGGCCTGAAAACCCGCGAACTGGCCCAGGAAATCGGGGTCGCCAATGGCGGCGTCTACAATCTGGTCGAGGATGTCGACGAGCTGATCCTGCGCGTCGGCTCGCGCACGCTGGCGCGGCTCGATGCGTCGCTGTCGCTGGCCGAGATCGGCGGGGCTGCCGCGCCGCGCGAGATGCTGGTGCGGATCGCGGTCGCCTATTGCGATTTCGCCGCCGACAATCTCGAACTGTGGCGCGCGCTGTTCGAGCATCGCATGCAGCCCGGCAAGCCGGTGCCGGAATGGGCGATCACCGAGCAGATGGAATTGTTCCGCCACATCTACAAGCCGCTCGCCGCGCTGTTTCCGCAGCGTTCGCCGGCGCAACTCGGCGTCACCGCGCGCAGCCTGTTCTCCGCCGTGCACGGCATGGTCGCGCTCGGGCTGGAGCACAAGCTGATCGCGGTGCCGATCGGCGCGCTGCGGAGCGAGATCGCGACCTTGACGCGCGCGATGGTCGACGGGCTGACGGCGAAGAAGGAATAGGCCGCGTGCCCCAAACCGCACGATGTCCCCCGCCATGCGGTCAGGCAAAGTTGCCGCAGAGCACCGTGAATTGCAGCTGTTGCCCCAGGGGGACGCAGCGGCCGAGGTCAGAAAAGGGGGAAAGCCACTTGCGGAATGACCGAACCGTAGCCATTTACCACGGATCGAGTTTCGGCCGAACGACTTGGCCTCGCCGCTGATAGCGTGCCTGACTGACGACCCTCACCCCCTGAACTTCGAATTCGCCTGCTGCGCTCGTGAGTGCGGCTCCAAACACGCATCTATAGGACGATTTTCCATGAGCATGGGAACTGTGAAGTGGTTCAACAGCCAGAAGGGTTTCGGCTTCATTCAGCCGGACCAGGGAGGCCAGGACGTTTTCGTTCATATCAGCGCAGTCGAACGCGCCGGCATGAGCACCCTCAACGAGGGACAGAAGGTCTCTTTTGAGATCGTTGCAGACCGCCGGACCGGCAAATCTGCTGCGGACAATCTGCGCGCGGTGTAAGCTGCGACAATCGGCCATGATGCTTTGACCCCGGATGAACTGGCAAAGCCTCTGGTTACGCGACCCCGCGACCGGTCACCCGGCCGCGGGGTTCTCTTTGTCAACACCGCGCGCAATGCCCGCCAGGACCAGGACTTGAACCGTCCGCCGGCGAAACGGCCTGCGCATTGAAGCAGCTGAGGTCGCGAGCGTGTCCACCAATATCGATCCAGCTCGGCAGCACGACGACATCATGTACCCGCAGGTCCTCCCGTTTCTGCTGGTCCACGCAGGGTGTCTGGCGGCGATCTGGACGGGCGTCTCATGGCAAGCGATTGCAATTTGCGTCGCCCTATACTGGCTGCGCATGTTTGCGATCACCGCCGGCTATCATCGGTACTTCTCGCATCGGGCTTATTCAACAAGCAGGACGTTCCAATTCATCCTCGCATTCCTCGCCCAAAGCAGCGCTCAGAAAAGCGTCCTTTGGTGGGCCGCGAAACATCGACATCACCATCTTCATTCGGATACCGAGCAAGATGTGCATTCGCCGGGGCATAAGGGCTTCGTGTACAGTCATCTCGGGTGGATTTTTTATCGACAGCACGATGCAACTGATCTGACGAAAGTTGCGGATTTTGCCTCGTATCCGGAGTTGATGTGGCTTCACAGATTGGAGGTCTTGCCGGCGATCGTGGTCGCAGGTCTGTGCTTCCTCATCGCCGGATGGCCCGGGCTCGTGGTCGGTTTCTTCTGGAGCACCGTGCTGCTGTACCACGCCACGTTTTGCATCAACTCCCTCGCGCATGTTCACGGGCGCAAGCGATACGTTACGGGCGATGACTCCCGCAACAATTGGCTGCTGGCTCTGTTTACGATGGGTGAGGGTTGGCACAACAATCATCACGCCTACCAAAGCAGTGCGCGGCAAGGCTTCCGGTGGTGGGAGATTGATGTGACCTATTATGTTTTGGTGACTTTGTCCTTGCTCGGTATTGTCTGGGACCTGAAGGCGCCGCCCACGCTGGTTCTCCGCAACGAGCAGCGCTTGGGATCGCGTGTGATAAAGCGAACGGCTGAACAACTCGCTGGTCGCTTCAATCCCGAGTACATCGCGCAGGCCATCAAATCGTCGGTCCACGAAACCGGATTGTCGGTGCGGGAAGCGCTTGTTCTGTTACAGCATCGCGCCGACTTGCATCTGCCCAGCATACCAACGCGCGACCGGTTGTTGGCTGAAGCCCAGGCCATGTTCGCGAAGACAAGTTCGTTGGACGACATTGTCGACCGTGCGCATGAACTCCTGGTGGAGTCGGTTTGCCTCCTGCTCGCCGTTCCACCTCGGATGGCCGGCGCAAATCCGAAACCTCAGGTGAGCCAACCGTAACATTTTGCCTTGGCCTTTTCCCAACCTCGCGGCTCCATCGTGTAGGCGCGCCCGGGTTCGAGCGCGTAGATCGTCAGGAAGCGCAGCGGCCGGTCCGGGTCGCAATTGCGAAACAGCGTGTGCGGAACCTCGGGTCGATCCTGCAAAGTCTCGCCTGCCCGATATTTTTGTGGCGCCTCGTCGCCATAGGCCGACTCGGCCATGCCTTCGACGATGAAGACCACGCCGCCGACTGGATGCCGATGCAGCGGGGCGACCCCGCCGGGCGGATAGGTCACCTCGGCAACGACAAGCTCGCGATCATCGCCGGGCAAAGCGAGACGCTCAAGGGTCTTGCGGGTGACGCCGGCGAATCCGGCTTGTTGAGCTTTTGCCTGACCGTCGCTGCCTTCAGCCATTGGAACCCTTTCTTGACGCGTGAGCCTCCGTCCCGAACCGGGCCGCAGTGACTATGGGGGCGCTCCAGCGACGCAACAAGCGCGCAAGCATTTCAACACATGTCGCGCGGGCGAGGCGAAGCCCTTGCCACCCCTGCTCCCACGTTGCAGGATTCCTGCGCAGTAACCTTTCAGCAGTGGGCCTTGCATGAAAACGAGTATAGTCACGACGCGGGCGTTGGGGGTCGCCGCCCTGGCGCTCATCTTTGCATTAAATGTCACGCCGGCGTCTTCGGCGCAGCCCGTACCGGAATGCTCGATGTCGATGACATTGGCGGACTGGGGCGAGAATTCGAGCGGCGATATCGACGTCGCCTCGGGCCAAAGCTGCCAGATCCCGATCGGGATCCGCGGCACGGTGACGGACTCCGCGATCTCGCAAAAGCCGGCCTACGGCAAGCTGAAGAAGATCAACGCATCGACCTTCGAATACAGGGCGAAGGCCAAGTACAAGGGCAACGACACGTTTGCCATCAAGGCCACGGGTCAGGGGCCGAAGGCGTCCGGCACCTCGGTCATCACGGTGCGCGCGACGATCAAGTAGTCCCTCGATCGCGCGCTGAAAAGACCGACAAGATTAGTTCGAATGGCGTTGTGCTCCCTCTCCCCGTTCTTACGCTAGCGTGTCTACACGGTTTTGGGGCGCGACAGATTGACTCGGTGCAGCAAGAAGTGGCGTCTCTGCAGCATGTTGTATGATTCTCTCACTGGCGCTTTGATTCGAAGGAGCGCCAGCGATGCAGCCGGATTTGTCTTTGGGTGAGTTCGGGGACGTTCGTCTCGACAAAAGGGGGCGACGCTTCTGCGGGCTATGCTTTGCACGCGCAGCGTCTGCTTGCGCCAGATGGCCCGGGGCGATTGGGCTGCCAATATGGCGTTCTGGCGGTTTGTGAACAACCCCCAAGTCACGATCGATAAATTGATTGAGGGCTGGAGCGCGCAGACGCGGACTGCGGTCAGCGGGCGTCATGTGCTGGCGATCCAGGATACGAGCGAGGTCAAGTTCCAGACCCAGGCGGGACGGCGGCGCGGGCTGGGCAAAGTCGGCAAGGGCAATGCTCGCGGCGTGCTGTTGCATGCGATGATGGCGGTGGATGCCGACAGCGGGGTCTGTCTTGGCCTTACTGGCGGCAACGTTTGGACGCGCAAAGGCAAGGTAAAAATCCCGCATGAGCGGCGCGCCTTGGCCGACAAGGAGTCGGCGCGCTGGGTGACGGCCGCCGAGCAAGGCCGCGACGTCCTGGCAGATGCCCGCATGATCACCGTCGTCAACGACCGCGAGGGGGATTTCTTTGCTCACTGGGCGCTGACGCCAGCTGAGAATGTCCATCTTCTGTCGCGTGCCATGCACGACCATGCGCTGGTCGATGGCGACACACTTTATCAGGCGGTCGAGCGGAGCCGCTTCTGCGACAACGCGGTGATCGATCTGCCGCAGCGAATGGATCGGCGCGGCCGGCAGGCCCATCTCTCGATGCGCTTCGGAACCGTCGTGCTCAAGCGGCCGCAGAGGCCCGGCGTCACCGACTTGGCGGAGGGCATCAAACTCAGCTTCGTAGAAGTGGTCGAGTTGCATCCGCCGAGAGGTGCGGAGCCCATTCGCTGGCTGCTCCTGACCACTCATCCGGTCGCCACCGTTAAAGACGCCTGGCAGATCGTCTCCTGGTACCGCCAGCGCTGGATCATTGAGCAACTCTTTCGCTCGCTGAAGAGCCAGGGTTTGCGCATCGAGGATAGTCAGATCGAGAGCGCCGAAGGCCTGATCAAGCTCGTGGCGGTCGCCACCAGAGCGGCATGTATCGTCATTCAACTCGTTCAGGCCCGCAACAGTGGCGAAGAATTGCCGGCTGAATTTGTCTTCACCGCAGAAGAGATCGAGACGCTCAGGGCCATCAACAAAACCATGAAAGGTCGCACCGAGCTTCAGAAAAACCACCATCGCCCCAACACTCTTGCTTGGGCGGCATGGATCATCGCAAAACTCGGCGGATGGACCGGCTACGCCTCCCACCGTCAACCTGGACCAATCACCTTCCACACCGGAATGGCCCGCTTCCAAATCCTCGCAAATGGCCCGACAAACGTGTAGATGCACTAGCGTTCTTACGGGGAGAGGGTTGGCGTGAGGGGCTGCCTCCGCGCATACGGTGATAGGTGCGTCCGCGGAGACTCCCCCTCACCCGGAATGCATCTATCGATGTATCATAGCCGAAGCTCCGCTTCGGCGTTCTTGAGAACGGCCGCCGAAGGCGGCCTATGCCTCTCCCCGCACGCGGGGCGAGGTGAACGGAGTCCGCTGCTCGTATCAGGCCGGCCGCGCGCCGGTGCGGATGATCGATCCGACATGCTGGCCACGCAGCGCCGCCGCGAGCCGGCCGGGAACGAGGCCGTTCACGACCTGCACCCGCTCGATATGCCGCGCATTGGCCATCACCTCGAGCAGCGCGGGATCGAACGGCAGCGTGCCCTTCAGCTTCGCAAGGTCGGCGAGGCTGGCCTCGCGCAGCAGCTGCGCCTTCTTCCCCTCGGGACCATTCGGATCGTCGGTGTAGACGCCGTCGACATCCTCGACGATCGTCAGGCCGGCGGCACCGAGCGCATCGGCGATCAGGAACGCACCGGTGTCGGCGCGATGCAACGGGATGCGCGAGACCGGGAATTCATGATGGTGATAGGGCGGAAACGCGCTGCCCACCACGGCGCGGGCCGCGGAGAGATGGATCGCAAGCTGGCTCGCGATGGTCGGATGCTCGATATAGGACACGCCCTCCGGCGCGAGCAGGCAGGCCAGGATATGGCCGTTCTGGCCGGCTTCGCTTGCAGCGAGCGGCGCGAGCGAGCCGACCGGCAGGCCGAGATCGAGGCCGACGCTGTAGAGATGGCGGGCGCGGATGCCGGCGCCGGTCAGGATCAGCAGGCGGTGCTCGGGCAGCAGCGAACGCAACTCGGCGACGATCGGCAGGATCGCCTCGTGGCCGCGATCCATGATGGAGCGGCCGCCGATCTTCACCACCTGCACCCAGGGCAGCAGCGGGATCGGGCGACCGCCGGCGACGGGACGGGTGAGATCGCTGTCGAGCAGGGTCTGGCGCGCGAGCGGCGAGGCGACGTGCTTGATGGTGTCGTCCATGGTCGTGTCCCTGCTCAGTTCGCGGTGATGATGGTGCCGACATGCTCGCCCGCAAGCGCACGGGTGAGGTTGCCGGGGACGAGGCCATTGACGACCTGCACCTGGCGGACATGGCGCGCGGTGGCGAGCAGATCGAGCACCGGGAATTCGAGGATCGAATCCTGCAACCCCTTGGCCTTCATCTCGGCGACCGAGATCTTCGGGATGAACGTCGCGCCCTTCGAGGTCTTGGGGTTCGCGGTGTAGAGACCGTTTTCGTCCTTCACATAGATCATCGCCTTGCAGCCGAACTGTTCGGCGACCAGGAAGCATCCGGCGTCGGTGCGATAGGGCGGGATCATGCCCTCGGCTGCCGGCCGCATCCAGAGGCCGTAGGGCGGCATGCCGCTGAAGATCACGGCGTTCACCTCGGCGAGATAAAGCGGCACGGCCGAAAGCCCGGCGCCGCTGACCGCGGAGATGCCGTGCCTGGCGAGCAGCTGGCCCAGCATCACCGCGTTCTGGTCGGCGACCGAGGCGCCGAGCTGCGACAGCACGCCGGCCGGCAGCCGCAGCCCGGCCGCGATCGAATAGAGGTGCCGGGCGCGGGTGCCCGCGCCGGTCCCGATCAGCAACTTGTGCGCCTTGCGGGCCGCGACGATCTCGTCGACCAGCGGGTAGACGGCGGCGCGGCCGCGGTCGATCACGCTCTGCCCGCCGATCTTGATCACGGTGGCATCCGGCAGGATCCGGAAGTCCGATGCCGCCTCCGCCGTCGCCAGAAGCTGCGGATCGGTCAACGATCGCTGCATCAGCAGCGCTTCAAGCTCCGCCGTCGTGTTCGCCATGAGAAACGTTCCTTATGTCCAATACGCCGGGGCATTGCTTCCGTCGGCCCGCGATGTTCGATGTCTCCACCGGTGGCTCGCAAAGACCCGTGTTCGAATTGCACTGCTAACGGCAAGCCTGGCGCGTCTCAAGCCGCAACGGCAGGGATAGACCATCGCGAATGGCGCCGGCGAGTGCGTTTCCCGACACCCGCTGCGAGGCCGTTCGGAACGGGATACCTATGACGTTTTGCCGCACGCGACCCGACTGATGGGTGTGACACCCATCATAGATGCTGCATTGAAATTCTGCGATCCTGAATTTGATATTAACGATTTCTTTGGAATGCGCTGATCTCAGCCGGACGACACTAATCTCAGCCTGGCCCGCCTCACGGGCCAAAATTGATTGCCTTGCACCTTGGAAATTAGCCGGTCTCGACCGGCGCAGCCCACGAGGAAGCAAACCATGGCCAATTCCGCACCGGTCGTCACGATTGGTAACCACAGCCTGTTGTACAATCAGTGGCAAAAAATACAGCCATGGCTCACTTATGCCGACTCCGACGGCAATCCCGCGCAGAAATTTCAGTTCTGGGACGGCGGCACAGCTGCGAACAGCGCCTATTTCTGGACTTCCACCAACGACCATTGGGCCGCCAACACGACGATCGAAGTTTCGGCATCTGACCTGTCCGACGTGTGGGTGCGTGCCGGCGCGGTCGGCGGCACCGAGACACTGTGGGTACGCGCCTTCGACGGGACCAATTGGGGCAACTGGACGTCTTTCACGCTCACGACGATTCCAAACACTGCGCCGGTCGTCACGGTCCCCGACGTGCAGCTGCACACCAATACATGGACGCAAGCCAAGAATTGGCTGACCTACTCCGATGCCAACGGGGATGCAGCCACCAAATATCAATTCTGGGACAGCGGCACCTCCGCAACAAGCGCCTATTTCTGGACTTCCACCAATGACCATTGGGCTGCCAACACGACGATCGAAGTGGCGGCCGCCGACCTGGCCGATGTCTGGATCAAGGGTGGCTCGACAACCGGTGCCGAGACGTTCTGGGTCAGAGCGTTCGACGGAACAGACTGGAGCAACTGGGACAGCTTCACGCTGACGTCGGCCAATACTCCGCCCGTCGTGACAGCCGGTGATCATTCCATACATATCGATCAATGGGTCACCGTCGACAACTGGTTGACCAAGACCGATGCCAATGGCGATGCGATCACGAAGTACCAGTTCTGGGATAGCGGGACCGCCGCCACCAGCGCCTATTTCTGGACACCCGACAATTCCCACTGGGCCGCCAACACGACGATAGACGTTTCGGCTGCGGACCTCGCCAATGTCTGGATCCATGGCGGCTCGACAACCGGTTCCGAGACGATGTGGGTAAGGGGATTCGACGGAACGGAGTGGAGCTCCTGGGACACATTCACCGTGACGTCGACGCCAAACACGATCCCCGTCGCGACCATCAACGACCAGTCGCTACACGTCAATCAATGGGTCAAACCGCAAGGCTGGCTCACTGCCACCGATGCCGAAGGTGACACGATCACCAAATACCAGTTCTGGGACGCCGGCGCGGGCGCAACCAGCGCCTATTTCTGGACACCCGACAATTCCCACTGGGCTGCCAACACGACGATCGACGTTTCAGCATCCGATCTGGCCAATGTGTGGATCAAGGGCGGCTCGACGACCGGTTCCGAGACGATGTGGGTAAGGGCATTCGACGGTACCGCCTGGAGCAATTGGGACAGCTTTAATCTGACGTCGACCAATACGGCTCCGACCGCGACGATCAACGATCAAACGCTGAACGCCGCGCAGTGGGCGCAGCTCGTCAACTGGACGACGGCATCCGACACTGACGGCGATGCAATCACCCAATACCAGTTCTGGGACGGTGGCGGGGCTGCGACCAGCGCCTATTTCTGGACGCCCGACATTCACACTGGGCGTCCAGCACGGTCATCGACGTCTCGGCGTCCGACCTCGCCAATGTATGGGTGCGAGGTGGCACCGCGGCCGGTACCGATTCCATGTTTGTGCGCGCTTTCGACGGAACGAGCTGGAGTGCCTGGGACAGCTTCACCGTGACCAGCCTGGCAAACCACGCACCCGATGCCTCGATCAGCAATCAGACCTTGCATGTCAACGAGTGGAGCCAGGTCGGCAACCTGGTGTCCTATGCTGACGCTGACGCGAATCCCGCGGCCGCCTATCAGTTTTGGGATGGCGGCGGCAACGCCAACAGCGGCTATTTCTGGACCTCTGCGAATTCCCATTGGGCAGCCAGCACCGTGATCGACGTCAATGCCGCCGACCTCGATGATATCTGGATGCGTGGCGGCGCCACCACCGGCAGTGAGACGATGTATGTGCGCGCCTATGATGGTATTGACTGGAGTGCGTGGCACGCGTTCACGCTCTCGACCATCGTCTAGCTGCCCCGGCGTGACGTCGTGCGGACATGCGCCGGCGTGTCGCGCCGGCGAATATCGGGGGGTACGACCTAACTTGGCGTGAAGATCACCTTGCCCTTGAATGCCGCCGCCTGCGCGATCGCCTGTGAAAAATCCTCCAGGCGATAGGTGCCGACCACCGGCGCGCTGATCGCACCCGATGCGACCATCGGCACCAGATGGTCATACATTCCGGCCAACGCTTCGTCCGTCGCAGTCTTGCCCCAATGACCGAGCCAGAAGCCGCGCACCGACACCTCGTTGAAGATCACGCTCAAGGCCGAGCCGGAGAACGGCTGTCCGCTCATCGCGCTGTAGATGACGAGCACTCCTTTTGGCGCGAGGCAGTTCATCAGGTTCAAGGCGGATGAGCCGCCGACCATGTCGAGCGCCAGCTGGATCGGCGCCCCACCCGTTTCCCTGGCGACGCGCTTCGCGAGATCCGGCCCGTCGAGCAGCACGATATCGCCGCCGACCGACTTGACCTCCTCCATGACCTCCTCGCGGCGGACGATGTTGACGGTCTTGAGCCCGAGCGACTTGGCGATGGCGATCACCGCGCGCGCCGTCGCCGAATTGGCGCCGTTCTGGATCACCCAGCCGCCGGGCGGCACTTTCACGAAATCGGTCAGCAAGAGATAGGCGGTGGCCGGATTGACCCCGATCATGGACAGTTGCTGGACATCGGCATTGTCAGGCAGCGCACGCTGCCATGATGCGGTGAATTTGACCCGCTCGGTCCAGGTCGGGACCGTGAAGGGAATCAGCGTGCGGTCGCCCTCCTTCAGATTCCTCACCTGCGATCCGGCGGCAACAACCCGCCCGACGCCCTCGATCCCGAGCGTGGCCGGCGGTGACGGCAGATAGCCGTAGCGCCCGGCGATGATCATGAAATCCGAATTGTTGATCGGCGCAGCCTCAACCGCGACCACGATCTCGTCGGGGCCGGGGCTGCCGACGTCCGGCACCTCGTTGAGCTTGACCACGTCCGCTGCACGTCCGAAGGCAACGACCTGAACCGCTTTCATGGCGTGATCTCCCGATTTCGTTGTGTACTTCTAAGTACAGAATAAGGATTACGTCAATAGCCGGACCTGCCTTCACGGCAAGGTGAAGGCTTCACATCCGACGCGGGAGTACATAAAAGATGGATATGGCAAGGCCGCGCAGCTTCGATCCGGACGATGTCCTGGAAATCGCCCGCCAGATGTTCTGGCAGAAGGGCTTTCAGGCGACTTCGCTCGACGACATCACGGCGGCAAGCGGCGTCGCGAAACCCAGCCTCTATGCGGCGTTCGGCGACAAGAACGCGTTGTTCCTGAAGGTGCTGGACCGCTATCACGACGGCATCCTCGGCTGGGCCGAGCGCGTGCTGGCGCAGCCGGGGCCCACGCGGGACGTCATCAGGCAGTGGCTTACCGGCTTCATTCCCTATTGCTCGGGCGAGAAGGGACAGCGCGGCTGCCTGTCGATCAATTCCGCGACCGACGGCTCGCTCGACCAGGTCGAACTCCGCAAGAGCATCGAGCGCTACAACCGGCGGCTTGAAGAGCTGCTGCGCACGCGGCTGCGCACCGATCGCGCCCAGTTCAGGAAGGGCTTTGACCCCGACGTCACCGCCCACACCATCATGGTGGTGCATGCCGGACTGCTGGCTCTCGCGCATCAGAGGCCGGATTCGAAGCAGGTGAAGGCCGTGATCGACCAGGTGATGAGCCTGCTCGCCTGAGTTTGTCGGCACCCGGCCCTCCCGGCAGCAGCTCCGCTGCTCTCACGAATGTGATTATATTACGATTATCATCTAATTGATGTCCCGATCTCGATGACCATGTCCGGGTTGGCTGTCATGGGCTTTCCGGATTTTGGGGATCAGATGAACAATCGGTTTTGGCGTGCGGCAATCGTTGTAGTCACCGCCCTGCTGGCGAAGCCGGCGATCGGGCCGGTGCAGGCCCATGATCACGGGCATCCCGAATTGAACGCCTGGTATGAGAGCCTGCGCAGCGTCAAGGGCCCCTGCTGCGACGGCAGCGACGCGAAGCGTGTCGATGACGCCGATTGGGACACCAAGGACGGCCACTATCGCGTCCGGCTCGAAGGCGAGTGGGTCGATGTTCCCGACGAGGCCGTCGTCGCCGGACCGAACCGTGCCGGCCGCACCATGGTCTGGCCGTATTATCTGGACGGGCACCCGAGGCCACGCTGCTTCATGCCGGGCAGCATGGGCTGAGTGCCCGCGAAAGCGCTATGCGCCCGGTTCGGTCACAGCGCGAGCTGGATCCGGTCCTCGCCGTCGGCCTCCGGCTTCGCCGGCACGGCGCAGCAGATCAGCACCTCGTCATCGGCCACCTCGGCGGCGGGCTGCTTCACATAGGTCACGGCGCCTGCCAGCAATCGCGCTCGGCAGGTTCCGCAATTGCCCTCCCGGCAGCTGAAGGCGGGGCTAAGGCCACGCGCTTCCGCCAGTTCGAGCAGCGTCCCCGCCTCCGGCGTCCAGCGCGCCTCCTTCAACGAAGTGGTGAAGGCGACCGGGACCGGCGTCGTCGCCGGTGGCCGGCGCGGCGGCGCTGTGGTGATGAGGTCGGGCGTCCGGACCAGCGACGAAGGACCGAAGGCTTCGGCGTGAATCCTGCCGTCGGCAATATTGTAGCCGCGCAGGGCGTCATAGAGCGATTGGGTGAACTGAGGCGGTCCGCACAGATAGAAGTCATAGTCGTTGAACGGCAGGACGCGCGACAACAGCGCCATGTCGATCCGTCCCGCCGCGTCGTAGTCTGTGCCCTGCTCGGCACCGTCGACATCGCCGAGGACGCGGATGATCCGCACCGCGCCGCCGGCGGCATCCACCAGCTGCTGCAATTCGTCGCCGAACGCGCGATCCTGTTTCGCATGCGCAGCCTGAAACAGGAATGTCGGCCGGATGCCGCGGGTGCGCAGCCCCTCATAGACCACGTGGCGCAGCATCGCGAGCAGCGGCGTGATGCCGACACCGCCGGCGAGCAGCACCGCGGGCCGCTTCTCGCGCGCATCGATCGTGAAGCCACCAGCCGGAGCGCGCGCTTCGATGATGTCGCCGACATGGATGGTGTCGTGGAGATGCTGCGATACGACACCGTCGCGCTTCACGCTGATCCGGTACATGCCGTCCGACGGCGCGACCGACAGCGTGTAGGTGCGGATGACTGGCTTGTCGATACCGGGCAACGAGAGACGGATCGGCAAATGCTGTCCCGCCCGGTGCGGAAGCAACCCCGCGCCGTCGTCCGGCTGCAAATGAAACGAGCGGATCGATCGGCTCTCGTCGACGATCCCAGTGACCTTGAACGGCCGCCACCGCGTCGCGCGCTCGGCCGCGCGGATTCGGTCGGCGGTCTGCCCCCAGTCGCCGGTCATCAGCGAATTCGGCGACCAGCCTTCGGCCCGGAACGCCCAGCGCAGCGGCAGCGCGCCGCGCCTGCGCACCAGACGGCGGGCACGGAAACTCCAGATCCGCTCGGCGCCCTGAAACGCCGCGATCTCCGGCGAGTCCAGCATCACCTCGGCATCGCCGCTCAGCTGCAGCAGGTCGCCGGTCTCGAAATCGACGAACACCAGCCCGGCCTTGCCGTTGACGAGGATGTTGCCGAGCGTGTTGAAGAACAGATTGCCGGAGAAATCGGGGATCGTCAGCATGCCGTCGTCGGCTACGCGGACGAAGCCCGCCCGGCCGCCGCGATGCGAGACGTCGACCTGGCGACGGTCCTCACGCTCGGCATAGGACGCCACGAAGAACGTGTCGGCCGCCTTGATCATGTCGCGCGCGGCCTGATCGAGCGTCGTGCTCGCCTCGATCTCTCCCGCGAACGGTTCATCCGGCGCGCGCACGAAGGCGAAATCGCGCAGCTGGATGTACTGCGGGCAATTGCCAAAGCTCTGATCGAGCTCGAAGCTGAGTGCCTTACCTGACGATGCACGCAGCAGCCCGTTGGCACGGTTGCGGCGCCGCGTGTGCAATTCGATTCCGAGCAGTCCGATCGCATCGCCCTCGCGCATCCCCTCGCTGACGGGATCGCTGCGGTCGGGCCGCGCATCGATCTCGAGGCTGCGCGGTGTCGGCGAGGAAATGAAGCCGGGCCTACCGGCCAGCAACGAAGCCCAGGCGTCGCCGCTTCGGTCCACGCTGCCGACGACGATGAAGGGAATCTGCGCGAAGAAATCGCGATGCTGGTCGGGCATGAAGTCGCGCACCGCGCGCTGGCCGACGGCCTCCATCTTCTCGGCGACGCCGACCTGCCGTTGGATCGCCTTTTCGCCGGCATGCCAGGTCGCGAGCTCGCTCTTGGTTCGTCTGTCGCTCATCGTATCGCCCTCCCCTTCGGGGGTTGGACGGGCGCGCCCGACGGCACGCCCGGTCAGTAGGTCACGCAGCCGCCAGACCGACGGGGGTCTTGGCGAAGGCGACGAAGCCCGGCAGCGCCTCGATCCGGCGCAGCCACGCGTTGACGCGCGCATAGGCGGAGAGATCGACATTGCCTTCGGGTGCGCTGGACAGATAGCTGTAGAGCGCGACATCAGCGATTGTCGGCGCCTCACCGACCAGCCAGTCGCGCCCGGCGAGATGGGCTTCGAGCCGTTTCAGCAGAACATGCGCCCGCGCGATCACGTCGTCCGGATTGTGCTTCGCGCCGAACACGGTGATGAGGCGTGCCGCTGCGGGCCCAAACGCAAGATCGCCGGCAGCAACCGACAGCCAGCGCTGGACCGCGGCAGCGCCCTTTGCATCCTGCGGCAGCCAGTCGGTCCGGCCGAGCTTGGTCGCGAGATAGACCAGGATCGCGTTGGAGTCGGGGATGATTACGCCGTCATCATCCAGCACAGGCACCTGGCCGAACGGGTTGAGCGCGAGATATTCCGGCCGCTTCTGCGCGGCGGACTTGAGGTCGACGTCGACCAGTTCGTGCGGAATTCCCAGCAGGGACAAAAACAGCCGCGCGCGGTGCGCGTGGCCGGAGAGAGCGAAGTGATACAGCTTCATGTGCCGTTCCTGATGTGGTGGACGGGTTCATTCCCGATCGCCAGCTCAAGGTGGCCCATTGCAGCGGTTATTATAATTGCCGTCGACGGCACTTCATTATTGCATAAGTCGCAATAACACTTACTTGCGTCATGGCCGGGACTGTTCCTGCCACGACGAGGCCCTCGGCGGCGCACACGGTCGCGCGAACTGCGCCAACCTAAATCTCGACGATCACGTAGTTGTCCTCGATGTGCACCGGGAACGTCTCGGCAACATACGGCCCCTTCTGCAACTCGGCGCCGCTCTCGACCGCGACCGGATAGGAGCGGATCCTGAACCGCTTGGGATCGAACCAGGACTGCCCGTTGCGCATGTCGAATTCCCAGCCGTGCCACGGACAGCGCAGCATCTCGCCGACGCGGTCGCGCTGATAGATGCCGGGCTCCGGCGAGGTCAGGCGCGCGACGCAGGCCGCCTTCTCCAGCGGCGCGCCCTCATGCGGGCAACGATTGAGCAGCGCGAAGAACTCGCCATTGACATGGAACACGACGATGTCGCGGCCATCGAGGCCGAACACCTTGTTGCCGCCGGCCGGAATCTCACTGGTGCGCGCGACGATGTGACGGGTCATCGGAATCCTGGTGCCTGATGAGAGTAGGTCGAATAGCGACGGCGCTGCGCTCCCTCGCCCCGTTCTTACGGGGAGAGGGTTGGGGTGAGGGGCTATCTCCGCGGATACGGTGACAGATGAGATTGCGGAAGCTCCCCCTCACCCGGAATGCATCTAACGATGCATTCCGACCTCTCCCCGCACGCGGGGCGAGGTGAACCGGAGTCTGCGGCTCGGTTCGAAGCGAGGTCATCTCAATCCTAGAATTTGTAAACCGCGCGGGCGTTGGCATTGAAGATCTTGCGACGCTCGGCGTCCGTCAGCGGCGTCTTGAAGGCGTAGCGCGCGTCGTCATAGTCCCAATGCGGATAGTCCGACGAGAACAACAGCCGGTCGATGCCGACCCATTCGATCAGCTGCCGCAGGTGCCTGGCTTCATCCGGTTCGTCGATCGGCTGGGTCGTGAACCAGAAATGCTCCTTCACATATTCGCTCGGCCGGCGCTTCAGATGCGGCACCTCGCTGCGGAAGCGTTCGAAGTGCTGATCCATCCGCCACATCGTCGCGGGAATCCAGCCGAAGCCACCTTCGATGAACACGATCTTCAGTTTCGGGAAGCGCTCGGGAACACCTTCCAGCACCAGGCTGGTGAGGTTCGAGGCCACCGTGTGCGCGTTCGACTGATGCTCCTCGCAATAATAGGACGGCCAGCCGCCGCCGGTCGGAGCATGCCCGCCATAGCCGCCGACATGGATGCCGAGCGGCAGATCGAGCTCTTGCGCGCGTTCATAGATCGGCCAGTAGCGGCGGCGGCCGAGCGGCTCATTGGCACGCGGCGAGACGTTGATCTGGATGTATTCGCCTGATTTGGCGCAGCGCTCGATCTCGGCGAGGCCGAGGTCGGAGCCATCCTGCCCGACCAGGATCGAGGCCTTCAGGCGGGGATCGCGATGCGCCCAGAACGCCAGTTGCCAGTCGTTGATGGCGCGCTGGATCGCGGCGCCGAATTCCAGATTCTGCTGCGAGAAGATGAAGAGATCGAGCACCTGCAGGATCCCGAACTCGACGTCGAAGGGATCGAGATGCTGCTTGCGCATGAAATCGAGGTCGGAGCCGGGCACGCCGCCGGTCGGCGGCCAGGCATCGCGCCGCGCGATCAGCGGCGAGGAGCGCGGATACGGCGTGGTGCCGATATAGGGCGTGCGCAGGTGGCTGCCGTATTCCTTGAGATGCTGCTGCCAGCGCTTCGGCAAGAACTCGTTGAGGTCGCTGTGCGCGTGAAGGCTCGGATGGATGTCGCAGTCGATGATCTTCAGCCGCGTCGCCGCGGTCTTCTCCTGGTCGAGCATCGGGCGGTCGATGACGTCACTCATGCGATCCTCCTTCTTGTTTGCGCATGATCTTGTCGGAAAACCGGTTCCCACTTTTCCGGATCATGCGCGCGAATTACGAATTCAGCTTCAAACGCGGGAACGTTTCAATCGGATTGTCCTCGCACATCCGCTTGACGATGCTGTCGGGCAGATATCGCGGGATCGGATCGTCGCCGTCGAACTGCCAGTGCGGATAGTCGGATGCGAACAGGAACATCTTGTCGGAGCCGATCTGGTCGATGATGTCGGCGACGCTTGTTGCATCCAGCGGCGCGTCGAACGGCTGCATGGTGACGCGGAAATGGTCGCGGATGATCGCGGCCGGCTCGCGCTCCACCCACGGCACCTCGACTCGCACGCCGCGCCAGGTCTTGTTGGCGCGCCACATGAACGCCGGCAGCCAGCTGACGCCCGACTCCATCAGCACGACGGTCAATCCGGGATACTTCCCGAACACGCCCTCATAGATCAGGCTCAACGCCTGCGCCTGGAACGCCTGCGCCTCGGCGAGATAATATTCGTAGCGGTAGGACGGCCAGCCGATCGAGCTCGGCGCGCCCCGGTAGGCACTGCCGGCGTGGATCGCGATCGGCAGCTTGTATTTCTCGGCGGCCTGATAGATCGGCCAGTAATGCCGCCGGCCGAGCAGCGTCTCGCCTTGCGAGGGCACCAGCACCGAAACGAAGCGATTGTCGCCGGCCCTGCGCTCGATCTCCTCGACTGCAAGGTCGGGCGCCTGGATCGGCACCACGATCGAGGCGCGCAGCCGCTTGTCTCTCGCAAGCCACTCGGCCGCGATCCAGTCGTTGATCGCCCTACAGAAGTCCGCCGCCATGTAGGAATCGAATACCGCCTGCGCGCCATAGACGACGTTGCAGATCGCGTGGCTGGCGCCGAGCTGGTCGAATGCGCCGCGCTGCACCATGGCAAGATCGCTGCCGGGCTTGCTGCCGTCCGCCGGCCGCCAGTCGGCGCGGCCGGACAGCGGCATCGACGGCGGATAGGAATTGAGGTCGAGCCCGTCGATGGCGCGGCTGACGACCTGTTCCTTCCAGTGATCGCTCAGATAGGGCAGCAGCGTGGTGCGCGTTCCCCCCACCGCGGGATGGATGTCGCAGTCGATGCGCGTGGCCGCCATGGCGTTCCCCGGATTGATCTTCTTGTCGTCGTTGTTGGCGGCATCGCTGCCACGGATCGGACTGTGACGCCGATGGCGCGATCGTGCAAGCGGGTCCACGCGGGGCCGCCCTGCCCTGCGCGCATCCGCGCCTCACGCGAAGTTGCGGGATCGCGTGTGAATGGCGTCACCTGTTCAGGCCACGAGACGTGCTAGCGATTCCGCGCCGCGGAAAGCGCGGGCACCGGGAGACGGGAATGAGACTGGGCCGACTGACGATCCTCGCATGTTCAATGTCGCTGGCCTCGTCGGCCGCCTGGGCCGCGCCTGCGACCACCTCCGGCTCGGTCGCGCTGGCGCTCGCCGGCGTGGTGGCGCCCTACTCGCCGTTGCCGGCCAAGGAGAAGAAGGCGGTCGCCGCGTTCTTCGGCGGCGACAGCAATGTCCCCATCACCGGGAAGATCGTCGTCACCGCCGACAAGGTGGTCTGCCGCGCCAGCAATGTCGACATCACCTCGCGCTCCTGCGCGCTGACCTTCGGCGGCAATACCCGTACCGTGAAGGGACGCGAGGCCAACGCGATCTTCGCCACCGAAGCTTTGGCCGGCGTGCCGCCCGACGGCGCCGCGGGCACGATCTACGAGGCGTTGTCGAAACTGTCCTGCACGCTCGATCCGAAAGTGATCAAGGACAAGGCCGGCGGCGGCGCCGACTGCAGCTTCGAGCCAGGGAATTAGCCCCACTCAATCTCCCTGCAGGGCGACGCCCAGCCTCGCCGCGACACGGCGCGCAGTCTCTTCCCGCTGCTCCGTGATCGCGCGCACGGCCTGGCGCGACTGCTGCAGGATTTCGGGTGGCGCGGTCTCCGGCGTGCCGCTGTCGAACGGCGGCTCCGGCGCATACACCATATAGAGCTGGATCGCGCGCGCGGCATCGTCGCCGCGCAGTTCAGCCGCGAGCCGCAATGCGCCATCGATGCCTGCCGTGACTCCGGCGGCAAAGACGAAGCTTCCGTCCACCACCACGCGTTGGTTCACGGGCGTAGCGCCGAAAAACGGCAGCAGATGAAACGACGCCCAATGCGTCGTCGCCCTGCGCCCCTTCAGCAGGCCGGCCGCTCCGCAGATCAGCGCGCCCGTGCAGACCGAGAAGATGCGGCACGCCCCCGCCGCCTGCCGGTTGATCCAGCCGAGCACCTCCGCGTCCTCCATCAGGGCTTGCTGACCGAAGCCGCCCGGCACATGCAGCACGTCGAGCGGCGGCGCATCGGCGAGCGTCGCATCCGGTGTCAGCCGCAATCCCTTGATGTCGCGGACCGGCTCGGCGGTCTTGCCGTAGATGCGGTAGGTCGAATTCGGAATCCGCGACAGCACCTCGAACGGCCCGGTCAAATCGATTTGATCGACGCCTTCGAACAGCAGCGAACCGATCCGGAGATGAACATCGTGAGCAATCATCGAACTTCCCTCGAACTTTCCTTGCGCTATGGACAAAGCGAATCTAGCGCGGCAGGTTTCGGCGATGACGCCAACCAGCCCACGTTTTTCGCCAAACCGCCGCCGCTCGATCGAAGTGCTGGCATATCCGGCTGTGCAATTGCTCGACGTCACCGGGCCATTGCAGGTGTTCGCGTCCGCCAATGCGCTGGCGGCCAAGGCAGGCAACGCCGAGCCATATGAAGTCCGCGTCGTTGCAAAGGATGGCCCGAACGTTGAGTCATCCGCCGGCGTCGGGCTCGCGGTGCATCCGCTGCCCGCCATCGACACCGCGGTCGACACGCTGGTGATTCCGGGCGGCGACGGCGTCAACGCCGCGACGGCCGATGCCGTCCTGGTGGACTGGGTACGCGAGCGCGCCGGGCAGGCGCGCCGCACCGCATCGGTCTGCACCGGCGCGTTCCTGCTCGCCGCATCGGGCGTGCTCGATGGCCGGCGTGCCGCGACCCATTGGGGATTTTGCGCAGAGCTCGCCGAGCGTTTTCCTGATGTCCGCGTCGAGCCCGATCCGATCTTCGTGCGCGACGGTTCGTTCTGGACGTCGGCCGGCGTCACCTCCGGCATCGATCTGGCGCTGGCGCTGGTGGAGGAGGATCTCGGCCGCACGGCGGCGCTTGCCGTCGCCCGCTATCTCGTCGTGTTTTTCAAACGGCCGGGCGGACAGGCGCAATTCAGCGAAATCCTGTCGCTGCAAGCAACCGACGACAGGTTCAGCGCGCTGCACGACTGGATCAGCAACCATCTCGCCGGCGATCTCTCGCTGTCGACGCTGGCGAAACAGGCCGGCATGAGCGAGCGCAGCTTCAGCCGCCATTACGCGGAAGCGACCGGCTTGACGCCGGCACGCGCGATCGAGCGGCTCCGGGTCGAGGGCGCGCGGCATCTGCTTTCGGAAACGCGCCTGCCGATCAAGCGCATCTCGCAGCGTTGCGGCTTCGGGTCCGAGGAGACGATGCGGCGCAGCTTCCTGCGCCTGCTGTCGACCACGCCGCAGGACTATCGCGCCAGGTTTGCGCTCTGAAGTGCACGGCCGGCCGCGCGGTCGACGTGCAATGATTGACGCCAGGCGCGATCGCCTCAGCCGTTCCAGGCATATTCCTGCAACGCCGCCTCCAGCGGCGGATTGGTGACGCTGCCGGTGTAGTTGGTGATGGTCGAGGCCGCCACGATGGTGATCACCTCAAGCACGAGGTCCTTGTAGAACCCGGCTGCCAGGAATCGTTCGATCTCCTCTTCGTCGAGCCGCCCACGCTTTTCGATCAGCGACCGCGCCAGCGTCGAGAGCGCGCCGAGTGTCTTGTCGGCAGGCGAGCGGCCGGCACGCATCGCGTCGACATCGGCCGGATCGAGGCCAGCCTGCAAGCCGAGCGCGGAATGCAGCGCGACTGCCCAGGCGCAGCCATTGGTCACCGCGTCGGTGAGCAGCACGGTCTGGATCTGCTGCTCGGTGAAGCTGCCGCCGTGAACCTTGTCGAAGATGCCGAGGAAGCTCTGGATCAGCACGGGTGACGTCGCCATCGTCGCCGCAAGGTTCGGGATCATGCCGAACCGCGCCTCGACCTCGCGCAAAGTAGGCCTCGAGGCTTCAGGGGCAGACTCGAGCGTATGGACAGGAAAAAGCGCCATCGGAAATGCCTTTCGCGGTGTTGATTGAACCCGAAGCCTCCAGGCGCGGCTGAGCTGTTGCGATCCGCGCGCGGGCAACCGGATTCGATGGAAGCTATCTAGACCCGCCCTGACGCGTGCGTTCGCCAAACTCCCCACGTTCCGCGCCATCCAGGCGGCGGTGCGGGGCTCGCTGAGCTTCAGCTCCGTCCACTGTCATTGCGAGCGAAGCGAAGCAATCCATGTTTCCGCGCAACGGATAGATGGATTGCTTCGTCGCTGTCGCTCCTCGCAATGACGGTTGCAAGTCCCGCTTAGACCCCGGCGCGGTCCTTCACCCGCCGCGTCACGATCCCGAGCAGGCGGCCGAGCGTGCCGGCGGCGGGGCCCTTCTTGCGCGCCAGCGCCAGCGGCGCGACGAGGCCGGTGGCGCGCTCGAGGCGGAGATAGGAGACGCCGGCGGTCTCGAGCCGCGCCATCGATTCCGGCACGATCGAAATGCCGAGCCCCGCCGCGACGAGGCTGAGCGTCGACACCATCCGCGTCGCCTCCTGCGTCACCTTCGGGCTGAAACCCGCGGCGCGGCAGGCGGCGATGATACTGTCGTAGAGGCCGGGCCCGGTCGGACGGCGGTAGAGGATCAGCGGCTCGTCGGCGAGCGAGGCCAGCGAAGTCCGCCGGCGGGTGTCCTTGCGGGCGCGCGGGTGATGGTCCGGCAATGCGACCACCATCTCCTCGTCGAGCAGATGCGTGATCGTGAGGTTCTCCAGCCGCTCGCCTGGCGCACGCACGAATGCGGCATCGAGCCGATCGGCCTCGACGGCTGCGATCAGCTCGCCGGTCGAGGCCTCCTCGAGCGACAGCGTGATCGCCGGCGCGCGCTCGCGCATTTCGCGCATCACGCCGGTGACGAAAGGATGGAAGGCGGCCGAAGAGGTGAAGCCGATTGCAAGCTGCCCCTCCTGGCCGCGGCTCGCGCGGCGCGCGGCCTCCACCGCGAGGTCGGCGTCGCGCAGGATCGCGCGCGCCTTGCCGACGAAGGCACGGCCGGCCGCGGTCAGCTCGACCCCGCGCGGCTGCCGGCGAAACAGCGGCGCGCCGATCGCGGCTTCCAGGGCGCGGATCTGCTGGCTCAGCGGCGGCTGCTGAATGCCGAGCCGCGCGGCGGCGCGAGTGATATGGCCTTCCTCGGCGACCGCGACGGCATAGCGGAGATGGCGCAGTTCGATCATCAGGACAATCCATATGCAATAGATATGCAAATTCGCATATCCATATATTGGATATTTGGCACGCGGCCAACTAGAGTCGGCTCAACAACAAATCAAACCGGAGCCGCCCCGCCGATGGACGCCATCCCCGCCGCGCAAACCACTAAGCATCACGCACCTGACGTCGGCGAGTTGTTCACGGGCTTCTTCATCCTCGGACTGACCGGCTTCGGCGGCGTGCTGCCGCTGGCGCGCCACATGATGGTGGAGAAGCGCGGCTGGCTCACCGGCGCGGAGTTCACCGACCTGCTCGGGCTGTGCCAGTTCCTGCCCGGCGGCAACATCATCAACATGTCGGTCGCGGTCGGGCTGAAGTTTCGCGGCATTCCCGGCGCGTTCGCGGCGATCCTCGGCCTGATCGCGGTGCCGACCGCGGTCGTGATCGGCCTTGGTGTGATCTATGGCCGCTTCGCCGACGACCCGGTCGTCCGTCATCTGTTCGGCGGTCTCGCCGCCGCGGCGGCCGGGCTCCTGATTTCCACGGCGATCAAGATCGCCTGGCCGCTGCGGCGCGATGTGCTCGGCCTCTTCATCGGTGCGCTGTGCGTGCTCGCTATTGCCGTGTTCAGATTGCCGCTGCTGCCGACCCTGTTGACGCTGGCGCCGCTCAGCATTGTCCTCAGGTCGAGGCAGGCATCATGAGCGCAACCCTCGTCACGCTCGCGCTGATCTTCGCCGAACTCTCGCTGCTCGCCTTCGGCGGCGGCAACACCATCCTGCCGGAGATGCAGCGTCAGGTGGTCGACGTCCATCACTGGATGACGGCGCAGGAATTCGGCGCGCTGTTCGCGCTGGCGCAGGCGGCACCCGGGCCGAACATGATGGTGGTGCCGCTGGTCGGCTGGCATGTCGCGGGCTTCTCCGGCGTGCTGGTGACATCGCTCGCCAAGTTCGGGCCGTCGTCGCTGGTGACAGGCTTCGCGCTGCGGCTCTGGGAACGCTTCAAGGACCGACCCTGGCGCCGCACCGTGCAGGCGGGGCTGGTTCCGGTCACCGCCGGGCTCGTCACGGCCAGCGCCATCGTCATCACCCACGCATCGGCCTCGAGCTGGGGCACCATCCTGATCGCGGCTGGCGTCGCGATCGCCACCACCACGACGCGCATCCATCCGCTTGTCGCGCTCGCCGCCGGCGCGGTGCTCGGCCTGTCCGGCATCGGACAGCCCTGACACTCGGCCTGTTGCGGCGATGGCGCATCGTTCCACGCGGCGATGTGCGCGCTTTCGCCGCAATGGATGCGACGTCGCCAGCGGCTATGTTGATAATGCCATGATCGACACGCTTCGCATCGACACCCGTATTGCGCGCCGCGAATTGCGCGCCGGACGTCTGCACGCAGGCAATTAGCCGGCCGGCGATCGCGCGCCGTCCGGATTCCTCGACGTCATCAAGATCATTTCAGTCCGTCGCGTCGCGAGATATCCGCGCGCCGGCGCTCGTGCGCCTCCGATCAACCGCAAAGATCAACCGACATGACCCGAACCATTCAAAACAGCTTTACCGCCCTGGCATTGCCGCCGATCGTGATCACCGCGAGCGAGGCGCATCGCCTCAGCGCGCTGGCCGATTCCAGCATGGCGGTGTTTCCCCGCGTCGCCCAGTTCCTCGCACGCGAGACGGACCGCGCCCAGCTCGTCGCCGACGACGCCGATTTGCATGACGTGGTCCGCATGGGCTCGCTTGTGCGCTACCGCGACGACGAGACCGGCGACGTCAGGGAGGTCATGCTCGTCTATCCGCACGAAGCCGACATCGCGCTGCGGCGCATCTCGGTGCTGACGCCGGTCGGTGCGGCGCTGATCGGATTGTCGGTCGGCCAGACGATCGATTTTCAGACGCCGAGCCAGCAGACGCGTTCGGTGACGGTTTTGGCCGTGACGCATGAGGGCTAGCGGCTTTACGCCGCCTGATGACACTGTCCCATCTCGATCCCGTGCCGGCGCCCGCGCGCGATGCCCTCGGCGATCGCCTTCACGACGATCTCGGCGTCTTCGGGGGAGAGATGATCGAGCGGCTGCCAGGCGCGCATGATGTCGCGTGCGCGATCGAGGTCGCCGTAGATTGCAAGGAGAGGAAGCGATTTGCTCGGCATGTCCGTTGCTCCCAACCGCAGCTGGGCGAGTCTACTCCATCTGGACAGGTCGAGCCATGCGTCCGGCAACCGCGATTGCGTGCATTGCAGATCGCCGATGCATGGCGAGGGCGTTCCTGCCCCCGCCATCAACGCATTCGGTTACTCCGCGCCGGAGCCGCCCTGCACGATCTTCTCGTTCAGCTTCTGATCGACGGTTTCGACCGTGCGGTCGATCTCGGCGCTCGGCGTGCCGAGCTGATGCGAGATCAGCTTCACCAGCAGGTCGACGCGTTCTATGAAGGGCGCGCCGGCGGCGACCGCGCGGGCCGCCGATGACGGCTTGAGCAGGCTTTCCGCGGCCTTGGCGTATTTCGCGAACGGCACCTGGTCCGCGGGGTCGGCGCCGAGCTTGCGCGCGATGCCGTCGACGTGGTCGTAGATCGCCTGCGAGCGCGTCAGGTCGCCGTGCACGGCGTCGCGGATCGATTGCGGCTCCGTCGGCGTGATGCAGCGATAGTTGCCGGTCAGCAGCATCGACCACTTCGCCAGCGGCACGAACAGCGAATCGAACACCTTCAGCTTCACCGGAACGTCCTGGCCGTCGAGCGTCACCGCGTCGATGTCGGCTTCCAGCTCGCGCAGCACCTTGTTGTGCTTGTCGTCGGCGAAGGCGGAGGCCTTGAAGTTGGTCGGCAGGCCGACATGCAGCACATTGGCCTTCTCCTCCGGCGGACGGAAGGCCTGCGGATCGGGCGAGCACAGCGTGACGAGGCCCGGCTCGAAGCGCTCCCACACCTGCGCGTTGGTGTAGGCCTCCTCGAGGTCCATGCCGGCGAGTGCGGGGATCCGCTTCAGATACGGCAACGGCGGCATGTTCATGATCGACAGGCAGGGCAGCTTCGCCGCCGCGATCTTGATCATCAGCACGCGAACCGTGTGGTTGGTGTATTGCGGCTCCTGCATCGCAAGGCCGACCATGTCGTAGCGCGAGACGTCGACATCGGCAGGCGTGACGGCGTCGAGCTTGCCCGGCAGATCGCGCGAGAAGATCGAGCGGTGCTCCTTCTCGTCGCGCAGCTTGATCCGCACCTCGGTGCCTTCGCGGTTGATCAGGTCGGCGGTGTTCTTCCGGCACACCAGGGACACGTTGTGACCCGCCATCAGCAGCTTGGTCCCCAGCAGGGAGCCGTAGGAGGCTCCCAAAATCAGAATGTTGCGCGCCATGCTCTCTCCAATAGCCCTCCTCACGAAAGGCTTGCTCTCCAAATCCTGTCCGAAGCTGCTGCCGAACCGATGCCCGGTCGATCTTGGCCGTCCCGCATCCACGGGCCGACGATCGCCACATCACCAGACAATCAAGATCAGCTGGTGTATGGTATGCCACCGTCTATCGCAGATCGACAAGCGGCTGCCAAGGGGATTATCTCGCGTGCGGATTTTCGTTCCGCGATCAGGAAGGGCATTCGAGCTTGCAAGTCGCCGCCGACCCGACGGATCGGGCTGAAGAAATCCTCGTCTCAGCTTCCCGGCTGTTTGCCCGCCACTCCTATGCCAACGTGACGATGGAGCAGGTCGCAGCATCGGTGCAGGCCGTGCCGGGCGCGCTGTACCACTATTTCCGCGACAAGGAAGATCTCATCTTCCACTGCTATCTGCGCGGCCTTGCGATCTATCGCCACGAAATCGAGGCGGCCGCCGAGCCCGGCATCGACGGGCTCGAGATAATCAGGCGCTTCGTGCGCGGCAGGCTGAGGCCCGAAGGCCAGCGCATGATCCTGTTCAGCGATATCGATGCGCTGGCCGCGCCCTACAGCAGCGAGGTCCATGCCAAGCGCTGGCAGAATGCCGCGCTGCTGGCGGACATCCTCGATCGGGGCGTGGCGGACGGCTCGATCGCCTGCGACGAGCCGCTGCTCACGGCGGTGGCGCTGATCTCCATCCTGGACTGGGTTCCGTTCTGGCTGTCCGAACGCGACTACTACACGCGGCAACAGGGGATCGATGCCATCGACGACATCATCACGCATGGCGTCTACCGGCGCGAGATCGCGCTTCCCAAAATGCCCGAGCCGCTCAGCCTCGCCCCTTTTCTCGAGGCTCGCACAGCGTTGAACAAGCGGGCCGCCAAGTTCGACAGGATGCTGTCGATTGCTTCCGACAGTTTCAACCGAAGGGGCGCCTCGGGCACGTCGCTCGAGAGCATCGCCGTGGATGCGGGCATGACGCGCGCCGGCATCTACTATCACTTCAGTGAAAAGGAGAGCCTGCTGCTGGCCTGCCTGCGACGCGGGCTCGCCGGCGAGGTCAGCATTCGCGAGCATCTGCAAGAGCACAGCCTTGGAGCATTCGATCACATCGTTCAGCGAATTCGCCTGCTGTTGATGCTGCACGACACGCCCTGCGGCCCAAAGGCGACCTACCACAACATCAACTATCTCAACGACGCAGACCGAAAAGCCTATGTCGGAGACGTGCTGGCGACGATCCGACAAGACCAGAACAGCTATCAGCGCTGGGTCGACGAGGGCCGTTTCCGCCGCATCGATACCTATTTCGCGGAGCGCATTCTCACCGGAATGGGCCACTGGTATCCGATCTGGTTCAAGACCAGGCGTGACTGGTCTCCAGCCGAGATCGCCGATCATTTCGCGCGGCTGTTCCTCGCGGGCCTCAAGCCGCGCCGACATCCGGGCTAAGGCGCCACGGTAGCGATCGTGGTTTCCCCTTCCCCCTGAACGGCGAAGATCGGGATGGGGGTCAGCCGCAGGCGACGCTCCAAGTGGCGACAGCCGATCCCCACCCGCTTTGCTCTAACGAGCGAAGCGACCTCCCCTTTTCAAGGGGAGGTTTGGAGACGGACGACGCCGGTTCGGAACCGCGAATAAGCGTGAGCCCCATCCAAAAGTTTACCTGTAATTCAAAACAGCGCCCGATTCCGCCGACATATGGCCTATAACATCATAATACCTTCTGCTAAAACTTGACGCAGTATTCAAAGCGAAAGTTGCGAAGGCTCGGCGATTGGGGTTATGAGACGGCCTCGATCGCTAAAGATCAAGAAACACGAGCAAGGGAGAACGCAGGATGCATAGGCTGATCGTTGCCGCCGCGGCAGCGCTGACGGTGTTGGGAGGCGCGGCGTCCGCGCAGGAATCCATCAAGATCGGCTATATCGATCCGCTCTCCGGCGGCGGCGCCAGCGTTGGCGAAGGCGGCCTGAAGACGTTTCAGTATCTCGCCGACGAGTTGAACGCCAAGGGCGGCATCCTCGGCCACAAGGTCGAGATCGTCCCGCTCGACAACAAGACCAATCCGCAGGAAAGCCTGGTGCAGGCGCAGAAGGCGGTCGACGCCGGCGTCCACTACATCACCCAGGGCAACGGCTCGTCGGTCGGTGCGGCGCTGGAAGACTTCGTCACCAAGCACAATACGCGCAACCCCGGCAAGGAAGTGCTCTACTTCAACTACGCCGCGGTCGATCCGGCGATGACCAACGAGAAGTGCAGCTACTGGCATTTCCGCTGGGATGCGAACTCGGACATCAAGATGGAAGCGCTGACCAACTACATGAAGGGCCAGCCGTCCATCAAGAAGGTCTACCTGATCAACATGGACTATTCGTTCGGCCAGTCGGTGCGCACCACGGCGCGCAAGATGCTGGGCGAAAAGCGGCCGGATATCCAGGTCGTCGGCGACGAACTGCACCCGATGCTCAAGGTCACCGACTTCTCGCCCTACATCGCCAAGATCAAGGCGTCCGGCGCCGACACTGTCGTGACCGGCAACTGGGGCCAGGACTTCGCGCTGCTGCTGAAGGCGGCGGCCGACGCCGGCCTCAAGGTCAACTGGTACACCTATTATGCCGGCGGCGCCGGCGGACCGACCGCAGTCAAGCAGGCCGGCCTCGAGGGCCAGGTGTTCCAGATCAGCGAAGGCGTCCCGAACTCCGGCAACAAGGCGGCGATGGATTTCGAGAAGGACTTCCGCGCCAAGACCGGCATTTCCGTCTGGTATCCGCGCGCGGTCAACGAGATGCGGATGTTCAAGGCGGCCGCCGAGAAGGCCAATTCGATCGATCCGGTGAAGGTCGCGGCCGCACTCGAAGGCATGAAGTTCGACGTGTTCGACGGCGGCGAGGGCTTCATCCGCAAGGACGACCACCAGTTCTTCCAGCCGATCTACATCTCCTCGTTCGGCGCGCTGGCCGACAAGACCAAGGAGCCGTTCGACGAGGAAAACACCGGCTGGGGCTGGCGCATCGTGTCCAAGATCGACACCGCGCAGACGATGCTTCCGACCACCTGCAACATGAAGCGGCCCTGATCGGCCACATCAGTCATTCCGGGATGGTGCGCAAGCACCAGACCCGGAATCTCGAGATTCCGGGTTCGCCCGCTGACGCGCGCGCCCCGGAATGACAGGTAAGCTCCTTTCCTTCGACAGGTCTGATCACGTGAACCGTTCCAGTCTCAAGCGAGTGCGCCGTGGCTGAGCTGATCGTCATCTCGACGCTCAACGGCGTCCTGTTCGGCATGCTGCTGTTCCTGTTGTCCAGCGGGCTCACCGTCATCTTCAGCATGATGGGCGTGCTGAACTTCGCGCATGCCAGCTTCTACATGCTCGGCGCGTTCTTCGGCTTTCAGCTCACGCGCTGGATCGGATTCTGGCCGGCCCTGGTGCTGGCGCCGCTGCTGGTCGGCGCGGTCGGCATGGCGGTCGAGCGCTACGGTCTGCGCAACACCCACAAGCACGGCCATGTCGCCGAACTGCTGCTGACCTTCGGACTTGCGTTCGCGATCGAAGAGATCGTCTCGATGATCTGGGGCAAGAGCCCGGTGGACTACCGCGTCCCGGCGGCGCTCGACTTCCCCGCCTTCACCGTGTTCTCCACCAATTACCCCGCCTACAAGATCTTCATGCTGGTGATCTCGGTCGTGATCTTCATCGCGCTGCTGGTCACCTTGAAGAAGACGCGCGTCGGCCTGATCGTGCAGGCCGCGCTGACCCATCCGAGCATGGTCGGCCATCTCGGCCACAATGTCGGCCGCGTGTTCATGCTGGTGTTCGGCGTCGGCAGCGCGCTCGCGGGCCTTGCCGGCGTCATCGCCGGTCCCTCGCTGGTGACGCAGTCCGACATGGCCGCGCTGCTCGGCCCGATCCTGTTCGTCGTCATCGTGTTCGGCGGCCTCGGCTCGCTGCCCGGCGCCTTCATCGCTTCGCTCCTGATCGGCTTGATCCAGACCTTTGCAGTTGCTTTGAACGGCTCGCTCGCCAGCGTGTTCGGCCCGCTCGATCCGAGCCTCGGCCCCTCGCCGCTCACGGACATCTGGAACGTCACGATCGCGCAGATCGCGCCGATCCTGCCTTATGTGCTGCTGGTGCTGGTCCTGATCTTCCGCCCCATGGGCCTATTGGGGACGCGCGAGTCATGAGCAACGCTTCCACGCCCTCCATCGCTGCGGCCAAGCAGGAGCCCGGCAGCGCCTTGAGCTTCTATGGTGTCTGGCTGCTCGCCGCGGTCGCGCTGGTCGTGCTGCCGCTGGTGTTCGGCACCGGCGGCTCGCTGACCTCCTTCAGCCTGATCGGCATCGCGATCATCTTCGCGCTGTCCTACAACATCCTGCTCGGCCAGACCGGGCTGCTGTCGTTCGGACACGCCGTGCAGTATGGCCTCGGCGGTTTCCTCGCCGTGCACGTCATGAACGCGGTCGCGAGCCACAACTGGCCGATCCCGCTGCCGGTGATCCCGCTGGTCGGCGGCATCGGCGGCATGGCGTTCGCCCTCCTCGTCGGCTGGGTCATGACCAAGCGCGCCGGCACCGTGTTCGCGATGATCTCGCTTGGCATCGGCGAGCTGGTCGCCTCGTCGTCGCTGATCCTGCGTAGCGTGTTCGGCGGCGAATCCGGCATCACCACCGACCGCACCTCGCTGATGCCGATGTTCGGCTGGACCTTCGGGCCGCAGATCCAGGTCTATTACCTGATCGCGTTCTGGGTGATGGTGTCGGCGATCGCGATGTATGCGCTGACCCGCACGCCGCTCGGGCGGATCTGCAACGCGGTGCGCGACAATCCGGAGCGCGTCGAGTTCATCGGCTACGATCCGCATGTGGTGCGCTATCTCGCCTACATGTTCGCCGGCTTCTTCGCCGGCATCGCCGGCGGGCTGACCGCGATCAATTTCGAGATCGCCAACTCGGCCTATCTCGGCGCGACGCAGTCAGGCCTCGTGCTGTTCTCCGCGTTC
Organism: Bradyrhizobium sp. USDA 4502; assembly: GCF_054063355.1. Lineage (NCBI taxonomy): Bacteria > Pseudomonadati > Pseudomonadota > Alphaproteobacteria > Hyphomicrobiales > Nitrobacteraceae > Bradyrhizobium > Bradyrhizobium sp. USDA 4502. Next base: position 8,732,910 of record NZ_JBSSGF010000001.1, on the reverse strand, counting down.
ATCGGCGGCACCGCCTATTTCTTCGGTCCGATCCTCGGCGCCATCCTGGTGACCTATCTGCAGCTCGGGCTGACCAGCGTCACCTCGGTCTGGCAGCTCTATTTCGGCATCATCTTCATCGGCATCGTGATGTTCGCACCCGGCGGCATCGCCGGCATCCTGATGAAGCACCGTCCGCTGATCCGCGCCGGGACCCTCGGCACCGTGATCCCGTCCTATCTGGTCGCGGCGATCCCGACGCTGGCGCTGGCGCTCGGCATCATCCTGACCATCGAAACCGTTGCGCGGTTCTCGGGCGGCGATGTGATCAACCTGCTCGGCGTTCCCTTCGTCGCCACGGCGCCGACCACCTGGGCGGCCGCGGCGGTCCTGCTCGTCGGCGGCTTCCTGGTCGCGCGCATCACCTGGCGGCGCGTCGCGGAAGCCTGGGACCGCGCCGCGACGGTGGCCCGTGACCGGGGGTATCTCGCATGACCGCAGCCATCCAAGTCAACGCCGTCGAGAAGAGCTTCGGCAATGTCGCCATCATCCGCGATCTCAACCTGAGCGTCGCCAAGGGCGAGCGTCACGCCATCATCGGCCCGAACGGCGCCGGCAAGTCGACGACGTTCAACCTGATCAGCGGCCACATCAAGCCGACCTCCGGCGAGATCCGCCTCAACGGCGAGGTGACCTCGGGCTTGCGGCCCTTCGAGATCAACCGGCGCGGGCTGTCGCGCTCGTTCCAGGTCACCAACGTGTTCGCCCGCATGACGGTGTGGGAGAACGTCCGCTGCGCCGTGCTGTGGGCGACCGGCCACCGCTACGCGTTCTGGAAGAACGTCGACAATCTGCCCGAGGTGAAGCAGCGCACCGCGCAGATCCTCGACGACATCCATCTCAGCCACCGCCGCGACGTGCCGGCGGGCCTCTTGACCTATGCCGAGCAGCGCGAGCTCGAGATCGGCATCACGATCGCGGGCGGCGCCAGCGTCATCATGCTGGACGAACCGACCGCGGGCATGAGCCACGCCGAGACCGAGCGCGCCGTCGCGCTGATCCGCCGCCTCACCGAGGGGCGCACGCTCGTGATCGTCGAGCACGACATGAGCGTCGTGTTCGGCCTCGCCGACCGCATCTCGGTCTTGGTCTACGGCCACATCATCGCCTCCGGCACGCCGGAGGAGATCCGCGGCAATCCGAAGGTCAAGGAAGCCTATCTCGGCGAGGAGGTCGACTGATGCTCGAGGTCAGGAATCTTCACGCCTATTACGGCAAGAGCCACATCCTGCAGGGCGTCGATCTCGACATCGCGGCCGGCGAGGTCGTCAGCCTGCTCGGGCGCAACGGCGTCGGCCGCTCCACCACCGTCAAGGCGATCATGGGCGAGGTGCCGCCGCAGGGCACCATCCGCTTCAAGGGCCAGGATATCGCAGGTCTTCCGAGCCACAAGATCGCACGCCTCGGCCTCGGCTATGTGCCGGAGCATCGCGATATCTTCCCGAGCCTGACGGTTCGCCAGAACCTGATCCTCGGCATCAAGGACCCGCGCCGCCCCGGCAAGTGGCGGCTGCAGGAGATGCTCGACATGTTCCCGAACCTCGCCGCGCGCGCCGACACGCCGGCGGGCGTGCTGTCAGGCGGCGAGAAGCAGATGCTGACCACCTGCCGCACGCTGCTCGGCGACCCCGAATTGATGATGATCGACGAGCCGACCGAAGGCCTCGCACCGCTGATCGTGCAGCAGGTCGGCGAGCTGATCGCGCGGATCGCCAAGGCCGGCGTCGCGATTCTCCTTGTCGAGCAGAAGCTGTCGATCGCGATGAAGATCTCCAACCGGGTCTACATCATGGGCCACGGCCGCGTCGTGTTCGAAGGCACCCCCGACCAGCTCAAGAGCAATGCCGCCGTTCGCGAGGAATGGCTCGAGGTGTGAGGCGGCGGTCGGCGAATAGACGACGCAATCGAAAGTCCGCTTAGCAGCGCCATCAGTCAGTTCGCGAACACGACCCAGACCAGCGCGACCAAGAGACTGTGGAAACAAATTATCGAAGCCAGGAATAGCCAGTCGTCCCCGGTCATGGGGCCGAAAACCACGGCCGAAGCGCGGCGACAGCGACACGCGAGCTGGGACAAGAGGTTCGACTGCATCGGACTGCCCTAGCGGAGTACACTCCGCCAGGTCTTGCTAGTCTGTGCCAGCTAGTTGAGAGCTGGTGTCAGCCCATCACCGATCGCCATTCGAGCTGCGATAGGCCCTCGGCGTGAGGCCGGTCCAGCGGACGAACGCATGTGTGAAGGAAGAGACCTCGCTGTAGCCCAATAGCCATGCGATCTTGGAAATCGGCAGCTCCTCATCTTCGAGGTAATGGCGGGCAAGGGCAATTCGAAACGCCTTGAGAACGTCTGAGAAGTCCACCCCCTCCGACGACAATGCGCGAGCGAGAGTTCTCCGGCTCATGCCAAGACGACGCGCGACCGCCTCGGCATTGGCTTTGCCGTGCGGCAGCAACTGGGCGATGTGTCCTTCGACGCGTGACTGCACGCTGCTTCGTCTCGGTGCCCGGTTACGAAGCGCTTCGTCGGCATATTGAAGCAACATCCTGTTGAGATGCAAATCGGCCCCCACGACAGGCAATGCGCCGATCCGGGACGGAAACAAAAGCTCGTCGCTGTCCGCTGCAAATTCGATCTCGCATCCAAGAAGAGATCGCACATCCGACGGCGTTTCTCGTCTGGAGTGCTTCAACTTGATTTGCTTTGGGACCAGCCTGCCGTCAGTCAGTGCGCGGCAAATACGGATCAGCGCAACCAGCCAGAATTCCGCATGGTGACGATCCGACGACCGATCGATGTTGACATATTCGAACCCGATGGCGAAGCCGCGATCCAGCGAGCTTCGCAACCGCACACCCTCGTTGTTGATCGCGCAGTAGCGTCCGCCGATTTGCAAGGCGTCAACGAGATGCTCCGATGAAGCCATGACGTAGTACAGAAGCCCGATCTCGCCCAGCTCGAAGCCTTGAGCCAGATGGAGTCCGAAGCAGTCGTCCTGCAATTCCCTTGCGGCGAGTTCGAGCAGCCTGACCTGCGCTCGTGCATCGATGCGGCGCTTGCGGTCCTCGACGTCGTCGATTGCCAGGCCTGCAGCTGACACGATCGGGACCGGATCAACCTGCGCATCGCGCAGCCGGGCACATGCGAGACGCGCGATTCCCCCGGCAGAGCTCGGTATCGACGGCAAGGCGCTAGCAACGCGTGTGGCGGCTTTCATTCGGCACCGAACTGTGTTCGTGGCTCAACGTCGGGAGCTTCCGGGATCGTATTTTGACCTATGTCAAACGAGCTCATGGGTTCGAGGCATCCGGTCTGACACCATCTCGCAATTTAACGACCCAGGATCACAAGACGCAACGGACGCAAATCGTCTAGCCGATTGCTCCGCGGCCAATCCATTTCTGCCTTGAAACGACGGCAGTCGGCTTCCAATGGGCCTGCGCAGGGGCGAACTCGTCATGGGCTTGGTCAAGCATGCAAATTCGCTGGGACAGGCGATTGGCGCCGAAGCGAACAGCCATATGAGCTAGGTCGTGGTTGGACAAACACCTGCCCAGCATAGCGGCATTCATCGTTCAATTCATTACACGATCATTGAAGGCGAGACCGCCGGCACCTGGCGTTACTCGTTCTCCATCGGCGATCGCAACTATTCGGGAACGGTTCAGGCGGTCCTGGGATTGCTGGCGGCACGCCGCGTAAGGATGAAGATCGATCGGGTGTTAAGGCAAAACGCGTCAATTGATCATCAAGGCCGGCAGCGGGTGGAGAAAGAGGTCGAGACGCCCGCTCCGCTCGTCCCACCAGCCGATCCCAAGGACTAGCGCGGCTGCAGCCGCGCTAGCCCGGCCGGAGCAACGCCACCACGTCGCCCGCGCGCAGCGTCTGGCCGGGCTTCACCGGCACCGAGGCGATGCGGCCCGCCGCGGGTGCGTGCACGGAGATCTCCATCTTCATCGACTCGATGATGGCCAGCACGTCGCCGGCCGCGACCTTGGCGCCTTCCTCGACCAGCACCTTCCAGATGTTGCCGGGCACTTCGGAGAACGCGCCGATCTGACCGTCGGGAATCCCCGTCGCGGCGGCTGCCGCATCGATCGTTTCAGCCGGCGCCTCGTCGAGCTTCATCTCGCGCCAGCGCTGGCGCTCGGCATCGAACGCGGCCTGCTGCGTTGCCTTGAACGTGGCGATTGACGGCTTCGCGTCGGCCAGTGTCCTGGCATAGTCGGCGTAGGAGAACTCGCCCTCTTCGATCCTAATGTCGTATTGGCCGTGCGGGAACGCGGCGCGCGCGTCGAGCAGTTCATCGGCGTCGACCGGGAAGAAGCGGATCTTGTCGAAGAACCGCAGCAGCCAGGGATGGCCCGGCTCGAACACCCGCGTGGTGCGCCAGGTGTTCCAGACCTGGATGGTGCGGCCGAACAGCTGGTAGCCGCCCGGCCCTTCCATGCCGTAGATGCACATATAGGCGCCGCCGATGCCGACCGCGTTCTCCGGCGTCCAGGTCCGCGCCGGGTTGTACTTCGTGGTCACCAGCCGATGCCGCGGGTCGAGCGGCGTCGCCACCGGCGCGCCGAGATAGACGTCGCCGAGGCCGAGCACGAAATAATCCGCGTCGAACACGATGCGGCGGACATCGTCCTCGCTCGCAAGTCCGTTGATGCGCCGGATGAACTCGACATTCGACGGACACCATGGCGCATCGGCGCGCACCAACTCCTGATATTTGCGCATCGCAAGCTCGGCCTCCGGATCGCGCCACGACAGCGGCAGATGCACGGTGCGGCTCGGCACCCGCATCGCGTCGACCGGCGGCAATTCGCGCTCGATCCGCCTGAGCACGTCGAGCAGCTTCGTTCGCGACAACGCGGTGCCGTCATAATGGATCTGCAGCGAGCGGATGCCGGGCGTCAGATCGATCAGGCCACTGAGCTTCGCCTCTTCCAGCGCCTGCGCCAGCACATGCACGCGCAGCCGCAGCGCGATGTCGAGCTCCATCGGACCATACTCGACCAGCAGATTGTCGTCGCCGGCGCGGCGATAGACCACCGGAATCGGGCCGTCGTCATTCCGACCGACGATCGCCGATCCGAGCTCAGGCGCGCGCAGCATCGTGGGGCCGGCCACCGGATCGTCGCGTTTGACCGGCACGAAGCGGACGGTGTCGCCCGGCCTGAGCTGGCCGACCTTCCATAGCTCGTCGCGGGCGACCACGGCCGGACAGACGAAGCCGCCGAGGCTCGGTCCGTCGGGCCCGAGAATGATCGGCATGTCGCCGGTGAAGTCGATCGAGCCGACCGCATAGGCGTTGTCATGGATGTTCGACGGATGCAGCCCGGCCTCGCCGCCGTCGGCGCGCGCCCAGCGCGGCTTCGGCCCGATCAGCCGCACGCCGGTGCGGGCGCTGTTGAAATGCACCTCGTAGCTCGTCGCGAACAGCGTCTCGATATCCTCGTCGAGGAAGAAATCCGGCGCGCCGTGCGGGCCGTAGACGACGCCGATCTGCCACGCCGATGTGAGTTGCGGCCGCTCGTGTTCCGTGGCGCGCCGCGGCGCCGCAAGGCCCGATGGCTCGGCACCGATATGCAAGACGTCGCCGGCCTTCAGCGATCCCGTCGCATGGCCGCCGAACGCGCCGAGCGCAAACACGGCACGCGACCCGAGAGTTTCGGGCACGTCGATGCCGCCGCGCACGGCGAGATAGGTGCGCTGGCCCGGGCCCTTGATGCTGCCGATCACGAGCGTCTGGCCGGCGCGTATCGCGAGCGGCTCATCGTAGGCGACATCAGCGCCGTCGAGCGATGCCTTCATCTGCGCGCCCGACAGCGCGACGATCGTATCGGTGTTGAAGCGCAAGGTCGGCCCGTTGACCGTCAGCTCCAGTGCGGTCGCCGTCTCCGGATTGCCGACCAGGCGATTGGCGAGGCGGAACGACCGCTCATCCATCGGGCCGCTCGGCGGTACGCCGACATGCCAGAGATGCAGCCGGCCGGGCAATTCCTGCACTCCGCTTTGCGCGCCCGGCGCGACAACGTCGATGGTGCGCGGGCGATAGCCGAATTCGCCAAGCACACTCGTCGCCACTTGCCCGCTGCGGAACACGTCGGACGCCGCGATCGCACGCAGATAGTCCAGATTGGTCTCGATGCCGGCGACGACCGTATCGTCCAGCGCTTTCGAAAGCCGGGCGATCGCGGCCTCGCGCGTATCGGCTGAAACGATGATCTTGGCCAGCATCGGATCGTAGAACGGCGACACCTCGGTGCCGGTCTCGATCCAGCCGTCGATCCGCGCCTCCGGCGAAAAGCTGACCTGCGTCAGCCGGCCCGCGCTCGGGCGGAAGCCGGCGCCCGGGTTCTCGGCATAGAGCCGCACCTCGATCGCCGCGCCCTTTGGTGCAAGCGCGCCCGCCTGGCCGAGCACATCCTCGCCGGCCGCCTGCCGGATCATCCATTCGACGAGGTCGACGCCGGTGACCTGCTCGGTGACGGGATGCTCGACCTGCAGGCGGGTGTTCACCTCGAGGAAATAGAAATCGTCGCGCTCGACGTCGTAGATGAACTCCACGGTGCCGGCAGATTCATAAGCCACTGCCTTGCCGAGCGACACCGCGGCCGCGTGCAGCCGCCGGCGGATGTCGGCGGACAGCCCCGGCGCGGGCGTCTCCTCAAAGACCTTCTGGTTGCGCCGCTGCAGCGAGCAATCGCGTTCGCCGAGCGCGACCACGCCGCCCTTGCCATTGCCGAAGATCTGCACCTCGATATGCCGCGCTCGCGCAACGAACCGCTCGAGATAGACCCGGGCGTCGCCAAAGCTGGCCCGCGCCGTGCGCTGCACCGATTCGAAGCGCTCGCGCAGCGTCGCCATGTCGTGGCACAGCTGCATGCCGATGCCGCCGCCGCCCGCCGTGCTCTTCAGCATCACCGGGAAGCCGATTGCTTCAGCCTGTTGCACCGCCTCGTCGATCGTCTCCAGCAGGCCGGAGCCCGGCAGCAGCGGCACGCCGCTGCGCTCGGCGATCTCGCGTGCCTTGTGCTTGAGGCCGAAGGCGTCGAGATGCTCAGGCCGCGGCCCGATGAACTTGATGCCGTGCTCGGCGAGCCGTTCGGCGAAACGGCGGTTCTCTGACAGGAAGCCGTAACCGGGGTGCACCGCCTGCGCGCCGGTCGCAAGGCACGCCGCCATGATCGCATCGACGTTGAGATAGCTCTCCGCGGCGGGCGCCGGACCGATCCGCACCGCCTCGTCGGCGTCGAGCACCGGCCGGGTGAAACGGTCGGCGTCGGAATAGACCGCGACCGAGCCGATGCGCATGCGGTGCAATGTTCTGCCGATCCGCCCGGCGATCTCGCCGCGGTTGGCAATCAGGACCTTGCTGAACATGCCTCACGCCTCCGGCTCGACGATCGCGACGTCGAAGATCGTGACCTGGACCGGCGTCGGGAAGAATCCGTTGCAGGGATTGTTGATCTGCGGACAGTTCGAGATCAGGCACAGTACGTCCATCTCGGCGACCAGCTCGATGGCGTCGCCGGGCCTGGAGACGCCGTCGACCACGGTGAAATTGCCGGCGGGATCGATCGGCACGTTCATGAAGAAGTTCAGATTCGGCACGATGTCGCGCTTCGACATGCCGTATTTCGCGGCTTCGATCACGAAATTCTCGCGGCAGGCGTGCTGATAGCGGGTCTGGTGCCCGAACCGCACGGTGTTGCTCTCACAGGAGCAGGCGCCCGCCGATGTGTCGTGCAGGCCGCAACTGTCTGCCGTCACGCGCAGCATCACGCGGCCTTCGTTGGACATGATCCTGGTGCCCAGCCCGACATAGGCCGAGCCCTGCGCGCGCAGCGTATCCTGGCCGCTGTAGCGCTCGCCGAAATCACTGGCGCAATAGAACAGCGTGTCGACCGCCTGCTGGCCATGGCTATCGGTGATCCGCAGCGTCTGCCCCTTGCGGATGATCGCCGACCACGGCTTGCGCGCGGGAATTTCGACATCGAGAACGATGCGGCCGGCGGTGCGAACAGGTTGCATGGTCATCGCACGGCTCGTTCCAGGGCTTCGCCGAGATACAGCGCATTGTTCTGATAGGCGCGGGCCGCTTCCGCGGTCGCAGTCCGGCACAGATCGTCGGCCGCCGGCGCGGCCGCGCGGTAGCGCACGATCTCCACGCTCGCCTGCGGATAGATTTTGGCGGGATCGAGCGGATGCGGGCAGTTCGACAGCGCGATCAGAAGCTCCATCTCCGCGCGCAGATCGACGAAATCGCCCTGCTGCCGCCGCTGCTCCGACCAGACAAACTTGCCGTCGGCGTCGATCGCGACCGGTGCGAAGAAGCTGACACAGGGATGGACATCGCGGCGATCCAGGCCAAGCTTGGCCGCGGCGAGAATGAAATTGTCACGTGTGTTGCGGAAATTGCCTTCGCCGTATTTGGCCAGGTTGGTCGCCGCGGTCGAGCCGCCGACCACGGCATCATGCGCGGCGCTGCTGTCCTCGGTGATGCCGAGCAGCGCGCGTCCCATGTCGGACATCAGCACCCGTCCCTTCTGCAGCCGCGCCGCCCACTGCACCTTGATGGTGTCGGCGTGGTTGAGCCGCTCGGTGGTGTCGGCATTGTTCCAGGCGAGCAGGCTGACGGTCGACGTCCCCGACGTGTTGACGATGCGCAGCGTGTCGCCGCGGTTCAGCCGCGTGGTCCAGTACCAGCCGGAGGGGATCGTCTCACGGTGAATGACCGTGTCGGCGTCGATCGGCGCGGCGTCGCGCGCAGTCGGCGCCGGCAGTGTCCGCGGCGCGTGCTCCTGTCCCGCCGCCTTCAGCTCGTTATACCGCCGGGTATGCGCCGCGATCTCGGCCTTTTGTTCCTCTGTGAGGATCATGGTTGCTCCTTCAAGACGAGAGCGCCGGGCCGTCCCGGCTGATGCTCCTTGCCTGACCGGGTCGTCCCGGTCGGAGCTGGTTGAACTGACGACCGCAACTCAGCACTGCGGCGCGGAAAGATCTCGAGGTCGCGCGACACCGTGGCGCCGTAGCGATCGCGCTCCTCCGGCCGGTTGCGCTGCCGCTCCAGCGCTATGACCCGCGTTGCGAGGCCGAAGGCTTCACTGAGGTCATGCGTCACCATCACGACGGTGAGATGGGTCTCGTTCCAGAGCCGCTTCATCAGAAGGTGAATGTCGGCACGAATACCCGGATCGAGCGCGCCGAACGGCTCGTCGAGCAGCAGGATCTTCGGACCGCGCATGATCGCCTGCGCCAGCGCGAGCCGCTGCTGCATGCCGCCCGACAAAGCGGACGGATATTTGCTCTCCTGACCGGCGAGCCCGACCTCGGCGAGCAGCTTCATCGCTTCGTCGGTGGCAGCGCGGCGCGCGGCGCCGAACAGCCGGCCGGTGAATTTGGCGTCGCGCAGTTCGCGCCCGAGCATGACGTTCTGCAGCACTGTGAGATGCGGAAACACCGAGTAGCGCTGGAACACCACGCCGCGGTCGGCGTCCGGCTCGCCGGGCAACGGCTTGCCGTCGACCAGGATTTGGCCGCGGGTCGGCTGCTCCTCGCCGAGCAACATGCGGAGCAATGTGGTCTTGCCGCAGCCGGACGGGCCGACCAGCGCGATGAAGGCGCGCGGCTCGACCTCCATCGTGATGCGCTCGAGCACGATGTGGTCGCCATATTCCTTCCAGACGTCTTCGAAGCGGATCGCGCTCATTCCGCCCTCACCGACGCAAACCAGGGAAACAGTTTTCGCTGCGTGACGCGCAGGCCGACATCGATCAGGAACGCCAGCAGTGTGATCCAGGCGACGTAGGGGATGATGACGTCCATCGCGAGATAGCGGCGCACCAGGAAGATCCGGTAGCCGAGCCCGGAATCGGAGGCGATCGCCTCCGCCGCGATCAGGAACAACCACGCCGGCCCGAGCTGCAGGCGCAGCACGTCGATCAGCCGCGGCAGGGTTTGCGGCATCGCGACGCGCAGCGCGATCTGCCAGGTCGAGGCGCCGAGCGTCTGCGCCTTGACGATCTGCTCGCGCGGCAACTCCTGCACCTTCATGGCGAGGTCGCGGATCATGCAGGGCAGCGTCCCGATCACGATCAGCGCGATCTTGGAATTCTCACCCAATCCCATCACGATGAACAGGATCGGGAGCAATGCCAGTGGCGGCACCATCGACGTGACGGACACGAACGGCCCGAGCAGGGCGTTGGCGCCCGGCAACAGCCCGATCACGATCCCGAGCACCAGCGCCGCCACCGTCGAGATCGCCAGCGCCGAGCCGAGCCGCCCCAGGCTGGCGACGGTGTCGGAGGCCATCAGATAGCCGCCGGTACGCGGGTCGACCTCGAACGCCATCTGCTTGACGGCCTGCACCATGCTCGGCAGCGCCGGCAACAGCTTGTCATTCGCGTTCTGCGCGAGCCGCGCGCTGGAGCCGGCGAAGTAGGCGATTGCGACCAATACGAACGGCAGCGCGAGCAGATAGAACCGCGTCTGCCGTCCCGGCCGTATGTTCACAAGTCGCATGGTCAGCTCCTGCTTGGGGCGACGCGCTGCGCGTCCGAGCTTGGCGTCAGAGCTTGCCCTTGGCGGCCTCGTCCATGTAGGTCGGGTCGAAGCGCAGCTTGACGTTCGACTTGTCGCCGAGCACCGACTTGTCGGCGAGCTCGATGCCGACCGCGTCGGCCGACTTCGCGCCCTTGCCGAGCAGGTCCTTCTCGAACAGGAATTTGCGCACGCGATCCATGGTCACGCCGACGGTCTGGCTGCGCGTGAAGGCTTCGGCATCGGTTGCCTTGTCGAACAGTTTTGTGGTCGAGAGCTGGCTGTCGAAGCCGGCGAGGTCGGTGCCGGAGGCCTTGGCCATCGCCTCCTTGGCGGCCTTCGCCGCGGCATCGTTCGCCGTCATTTTGGACAGCGTCTCGTACCAGATGCCGACCAGCGCCTTGGCGAAATCCGGATTGTCCTTGGCGACTGCGGTGTTCACCACCATCAGGTCCATGATCTCGCCGGGGATCTGCGAGGAATCGAACACCTTCTTCGCGTCGGGCGAGCCGAGGATTTCCGTCACGATCGGATTCCAGGTCACCACCGCGCTGACGTCAGGCGTCTTGTAGGCGGCCGCGATATCGGCGTCGGAGGTGTTGATGACCTTGACGTCCTTCTCGCTCAGCTTGCTGGTCTCGAGCGCGCGCGCCAGCAGATAATGCGACACCGAGAACTCGACCAGGTTGACGGTCTGGCCCTTGATCGCGGCGAGGTCGCTCTTGTTCTTCAGGATCACCGCGTCGTTGCCGTTGGAGAAATCGCCCATCACGACCGCGGTGGTGTCGACGCCGCCGGCTGCCGGAATCGAGAGTGCGTCCATGTTGGTGATGGTGACGGCGTCATAGCCGCCGGCGGTGTACTGGTTGATCGATTCAACGTAGTCGTTGAACTGCTTGACCTCGATCGCGATGCCGTATTTGTCGGCCCATTTCTTGACGATGCCGGTGTCGGCCGCATAGCCCCACGGCATCCACCCGACATAGATCGACCAGGCGACCTTGAAGCTTTTCTTCGGCGCGGCGTCGGCCGTAGGCGCAACCGCCAGCACGACCGCGCAGCCGATGACAACAGAGCGAAGGAAGAAAACGAATTTGTTCATTGCCGATCCCTCTTGCGAAATTTCACAAAAAGGGACTGGCGAAAAGACCATCGCTCCGCCAATCCCTTGGCTGACGAGGTCTCCCGGGCTTTTATCCCGCCGTGCACCTGCGGGGATGTCTCCCCCGCAAGCGGCTGCTCTCGGACCAGCACCTTGCTTCGCAAGATCGGAACCCTAGCGGCCAACTCGACGCCATTGATGCACGAGGCGTGCCAGCGGTCCGGCAATTGAATCTCATGAGATTTTTCCGCGCGCGCGGGCGCGGCCACGACAGTGTCTTGCTTAAAGATTGCGCAGACCTGCTCAGAATTGGCTCTGTCCTTTCGCGACCGGCATCAGCAGGATCGCGCGATGGTTGATGTCGAGGGGAGTTCGATGCGCAAGCTTCTGAGCGTTCTGTGCGCCGGCCTCTGGCGCGGATTGCACGGCCGGTTCGGCCTGGTGCCGAATTCCGAACTAAAAGACTGATCGCAAGATCGCAAAAAAAGAGCCCCGCTCTGCAGCGGGGCTCCTGCACAGAGATCCTATTTCCGATCGGAGTTTTGCGCCGGCGTCTGCGGGCTCTGGCCTGAGCCTGACGACGGCGGGTTGTTGTTCTGGTTGGGCTGGCTGGACTGCGTGTCCCGGCCGGCATTTGACTGATTGCCGTTGCCCTGACCGACGGTCGACTGGTTCTGCGGTGCAGCCTGGCCCGTCGTATTCTGCTGCGGAGCCTGCTGCTGAGCGGACGGCTGATTTCCGCTCTGGCCGGTTGTCGACTGGTTCTGCGGCGAGTTCGCCTGACCCGTGGTCTGCCCGGTCGTGTTCTGCTGGGCAGGCTGCTGAGTGCCGGTCTGGCCGGTCGACTGGTTCTGCGGCGCGTTGGTCTGACCGGTCGTCTGTCCAGTCGTGTTCTGCTGGGTGCGGCTCTGGCCGACCGTCGACGATGCGCCCGCGCCCTGACCGATTCTGTCGGACAGGCCGAGTGCGGTCACCGTGCGCGTGTCGACGCTGCCGCTGGTCGTGATGCCTTCCTGACGCTGGAAGGTGATCAGCGCCTCGCGGGTCCGCGATCCCAATACGCCGTCGGCCTCGCCGACCAGCAGGCCGCGGTCGATCAGCACCTGCTGCACCTCGCGGATCTGCTGCGGGTTCAGGTCCATCATCGCAACGCTAGCGCCACCACCGCCGCCGCGATGGCTGAAGCGCGTCCGCGGTCCGACCGGGACCACGTCGACGACGCGGCGCTCGCGATCGAGGAACACGACTTCATCCTCGACGACGAAGAAACTATCGTCGCGATAATACGGGAACGCATCGATCAGCGCCGGGAAGGTTGCGACCGACACCGCGTTGAACCTCCGCGGCACCACCACGCCCGGATTGACCGCGAAGTTGATCGTACTGACATTGACGCGCGGTGCGTTACGCGCCGACAGCACCGAGCGCTGGATCGTGCTCTGCTGCTGCGCGGTCACGGTGCGCCCAGCCTCGGTCTGGACCGTGGCGTTCGACTGGGCCTGGGTCTGAGCGGTTGTCCCGGTTTGTCCCTGGGCCTGACCGGTGGTCTGTCCGGAGTTCATCCGGTTTTGCGTCGTGCCGGACTGCGGAGCGGCCGCGCCCGTGGTCTGGCCGGCTCGCGTATTCGGGGCCGCCGTTGTGCCCTGGCCGGTGGTCGTGTTGGCGCCCTTTGCCTGGTCCGTGGTCGTGCTCTGGCCGGTCGTCGTGCCCGCCTTGCCTTGAGTCTGGCCTTGAGCCTTGTCCTGAGCCGTCCCCTGACCGGTCGTGGTGCCCTGGCTGCGGTTCGCAGTATTGGCGCGATTCTCCTGCTGCTGCTGGCTTTGCCGCGTCGTGGCGTTGCCGCGTTCGCGGGATTCAGATCGGCCCATCTGCTCGCGCTGGTTTCGGCTCTGGCCGACGGTCTGCTCTTGCTTGCTCTGGTCTTGCTTGCTCTGGCTGCGCTGACCCTGCTCGGCGCGGCCGCTCTCGCGGGCCTGGCCGGTGGTCTGGCTGCGCTCGGCCGCACCGCGGCCCATCTGTCCTTCAGCCCTGCCGCTCTCTCGTGCGCCCTGGCTTTCTCGTGCGCCACCCTGGCCGCGACCGGCCGTCATGCCTTCGCTTCGCCCTTCGCTTCGCGATGCCCCGGGACTGCCATGCATTGCGCCGCCGGAACTGCCGGCCGGCGAGCCTGCGGAGCGGCCGTGTTCGCTACCGCCACCGCCCGCGCCGACGCTTCCGCCACCACCCATGCCGCCCCCGCCCTCGCGCATGCTCTGCGCCGAAGCGAGACTGACGCCGGCCAACAGCACGGCCGTCGTCAGCAGAAACTTGCTCTTCATCATCTTACTCTGCATTACCGATTCCTCCTGCAGTCTAGCGGCTGGCCGGATTGCGAAGCTTGGCGCCAAATGGCTGGCGCGCTCCGCGCCGTGGCCGCGTTCCAACAAAGCCGGCGAGCGACACGACGCAGCGGCGCGCGCGACTCACCGGTGAACCTGCCTTGTGAGGAAACAGCGTCGCCGCCCGCACCGTTCCTAGATGCCGGCGCGACGCGACATTTCGCACCAAGGGAACTGCCGAGCGATCAAGCTGCAGGAACCGATGGCCGCGCTTTCCCGTTTTGAAATCAAGCGTGGTTTCGCCGTCACGTCGATGTTCAGCGCGTTCCCGCGGATCATCATTCGCTGCGACCGGCGGAGGATCGGAACCGGTTCCGTTCGCCCTTGAACATTTGATTCCCCGTCAACGGCGGCACCACTGCGCCCACCTCGCCGCCAGGCTTGTTGCAGGCCCAGGTTCATTGCAGGCGCGCGGCCATTCGCAACCAATGCCCCCCTGCCCCGTTGACCGGCTGGGCAACTATCATCGAGGAGGATCCCATGAGGAAGACAGGCCTTGTTCTTGCAACCGTCGGTGCGCTTGGGGTGAGCGCCATCGCAGCCCCGGCGCCCGCCGAAGCACGGTGGGGACACGGCGGGTGGGGTGCCGCGCTCGCAGGCGGATTGATTGCCGGCGCAGTCGTCGGCGGCCTCGCCTCGTCAGCCTATGGCTATCCCGGCTATTCCTATGGTTACGGCTACCCCGGCTACGGCTACGGTTACGGCTATTCGCCCGCCTATTACGGGTACGGCAGCTACGCCTATGACGACGGCTATTACGCTGCGCCGTATCGTTGGGGCGGCGGTTACACCACGACATATTATAGCGGATACCGGCCGGCCTATTACGGCTACCGCTATCGTCACGTGGTGCGGCCGGCATACGCCTATTATCGCGGCGGCTATCCGCGCTGGCATCATCGCTGGCGTCATTGGTGAGATCGGCCAGAGCAACCCGGCGCGGCCAGCCGAGCTGACTGGCGCCGGCAAGAGGCCGACAAGGGTCGACCGGGTTGAGCGGCAGCGTTACCCGGCGACCCGCAGCGCGGTCACCGCGACGCAGGCGTTGCCTAACGGAATCAGCACCACCTGCGCGCCGTTCGGCAGCGCCATCGTCGCGAGATCACCGAGCGCGCCGGTCTGTCCGTTGAGCTTGGCGAGTTCGGCGGCAACCGTCGAACAGCTCTCCGTCCGCGGCGTCACCCGCACCAGATTGCCTTCGCAGGACGATCCAACCGGCGCGGCAAACACGATACCGGCGGCCTGCTGATTGGCGGCGGGGGTGGCTTGGCTGGCCTGGTTAGGTGCGAGCGCGACCAGCGACTGCACCGAATGCGAATTGCCGGCCTTGGCGTCCCACTGCGACTGCGCGGTGTAGCTGGAGTTCATCGCGAGGCCGCGGCCGAGCGTCCCGAACAGATTGGCGCAGGTCACGATGTTGCCCTGCCGCGCGTGCTCGTCGAACACGGTCGGTTGCTGGCCCGCCTGCTGCGGCGGAACGGATGCCGCGGCAGACGGCGGCGTCGGCGCTTCCTGCGGACGCTGCTTGTGCGGCTGCGGCTTCGCGGCGACGGCGGGCTTTTTGGCCGGCGCGGGCGTCGCCGGCTGCAGCGGCATCGGCTGCGACTGGGCCGGCTGCATCTGCTGGGCATAGCCCACGACGCCGGCCGCACTGAGCGCCGCCACGACGACCGCCGTGAAAATCAGGATGGGGGTCTTCAGTCGCATCGGCGTATTCATCCTCTCGTCCCGCACTCCGATGCGTCGCTCCGGCTTCCGGATCCGCATGCAGCCTGTCGTCTCATTTCAGCTTCGCGAGCACGCCGGACAGTCCGTCCAGCGGCGCCTCCAGCACGATCGGCCCTTGCGGCAGCTGATAGGACACGCGGCACGGCGTCGCCGCGCGGATGTGCCGCCTCAGCACGTTGCCGATCGCGACCGTGGCGAAGCAGAAACTGGCATCGCAGCGATCGGTCTGCGTGACGATGCGGTCCGGACTGTCGCCCAGCGCGAGCTCGATCTGCGCACCGACCCCGGCGGCCGCGGGTATCCGCATCGCCATCAGCGGTTTGCCGTCGGCGGTCGCGATCAGCGACCAGTTGAAGGCGACCGCGCCCTGCGCGTTGACGATCGATTGCGTGACGTTGCAGACGCGGCGCTTCGATTTGAGACTCTCGTCGCAAATCAGGGTCCAGTTCCTGAACGGCTGGATCATCCGTCTGAACTCGCCGAGCGTCTCGCCCTCCGGCACCACGACGTCCGACGGCTTCACGGCGTAGGCGGCAGGCGGCGCGCCCTGCGCGGCGGCGCTCGCCGCCGCCCCGAGCCAGATCATCAAAGCCAGACACGCCAGCCGCCTCGTCGACGTCAGGGTCAATTGAGCGTCAGGCTCACGCCGGCGCTGACGCCCCAGTCGCCGCCGGCGGTGGTTGCCGCCGCGTTGGTGCGCAGCTTGCCGTTCTCGCTGGTGTAGCCGATGCCGAAGGCGAGCGCGCCCTGGCTGCGCCAGACGCCGCCGCCCGCCGAGGCGCTCACCTTGCCGGGCCGGTCGTCATAGCGCAGCGATGCGGCGGCCATGCCGATCGCGGCCGCCCGCCAGGCGTCCTGCCGCACCTCGCCGATCTGGCCGTTGAGCTGCTGGAACGCGCTGTTGAGCTGATTGACGTTGACCGCATCGGTGCCGAGGACGCCGGGCGCCACGTTGCTGATGGTCACTGGCGCGCCGTTGCCGCTGTTCAGCGTCAGCTTGTTGGTGGTGTTGCCGGAACCGTCGGTATCGTAGCGGATCGAGCTCGACGCAACCGCCTGGAGCTGGCTGACATTGACCGCATCGGTCGCCGCCGAGCCCGCGGCAACGTTGGTGACGCGGCGTTCGGCGCCGGACGAGCCGACCGACACTTCGCCGGTCGCAACCCCTGCGACACTCTTGCCGACCACAGGCGTATAGGCCGCGTCGCTCAGATTGGCCGTGGTGGCGGCGTTGGCACCGAGCGCCAGCGAGTTGGCCGCCGTCGCCTTGGCGCCGGCACCGATCGCGACCGAATTGTCGGCCGATGCGGCCGAGCCGTTGCCCATCGAGATCGCATTGGCGCCGCTCGCGACCGACTGCGGCCCGATCGCGACGCTCTCCGCGCCGGTCGCGATGGAATCCGCCGCGGTCGAATTGGCGTGGAAATATTTCACGCCGCCACCGCCGGTCGAGATGTTGCTCACCGTGGTGTAGAGAGCGGCGAGCGAGGTGTTGGTGGCCCAGAGCTGCGAGCCATTGATCGCGTCGGTCGAGGTCTGGGTGATCTGGCCCGCGGCCACGTTGGTGATGGTGCGCTCCGCACCGGCGCTGCCGACACTGACGGTCGAGGTCGGCGTCGTGCCGGCGAAGTTGTAGGTGGTGCCGCCGATCGAGGGTGCTCGAAGTCGCGACCACAGTGGAGGTGGTCGAATTGGCGCCGAGCGCGACGTCGCCGGCCTGCGCCGTCGCCTTGGCGTTCGGACCGAGCGCGACGCTGGTCGGGTTGGTGGTCTGGGATCCGGCGCCGATCGACACCGACTGGACGCCGCTCGCCTGGGCATTGGTGCCGAACGCGATCGAATCGGCGAAGTTGGACACCGAATTCTGGCCGATCGCGATGCCGCCGGGCGCGGTCTGCGCCACGGTTGCGCCGAAGCCCATGCCGATGCCGTTGTCGCCATTGACCACGGTCGCAGGGCCCACCGCGACCGAATTGTTGCCGACCGCAAGCGAGTCGGCGAGCGTCGAGTTGGCGTGGAAGTATTTCGTCGTCGTGGTCGCGAACGACGTCAGCGCACCGGTCAGCTGCCGCACGGTGACGGCGTCGCTGTCCTGGGTGCCGTCGGCCACGTTGGTGATCTGCCGGTAGCTCGTCGCGTTGCCGACCGACACCGCGCCGAGCAGCGCGAGATCGGTGGTGTTGTAGGGGATGATGGTGCCGCCGATCGTGCCGGAAGCCGGCGCGAGCGCGCGGTTGGAAATCGACCCCGAGCCGATCGCGACGCCGCCATCCACCGTCGCCCGGGTGTTGAAGCCGAGCGCGGTGGAGTTCGTCGCGGTCGCTGAGGCGGCAACGCCGGCCGCCATCGAGTTCACGCCGGTCGCGCCGTTGTTGTTGTAGTTGGCCTGCTGGGTGCCGCCGTCGTTGACGCCATAATAATGCGTCAGGCCGTTGCTGACGACGGTCGACAGGCTGTCGATCGCGGACGTCGCGGCAAACAGCTGCGAGCCGTTGATCGCATCGGTCGAGCCGTTGCTGACCCGTCCCGCCGCGACGTTGGTGATGGTGCGCTCATTGCCGACCGAGCCGACGCTGACCGTCGAGGTCGGGGTGGTGCCGGCGAAGCTGTAGGTGTTGCCGCCGATGACGATGCTGGCAGTTTGAACCGCCGCACTGGTCTGGCTGCCCGAGCCGAGCGCGATGTCGTTGGCGTTCGCGGCGTTGGCGCCGTTGCCGATCGACACCGAGCCGCTGCCGGTCGCGGTCGACACCGGTCCGATCGCAACCGAGTCGGTCCCCGCCGCGGAGGAATCCGCCAGCGTCGAATTGGCGTGGAAATATTTGATGCCGCCGCCGGTGTTGATGTTGTTGACGGTGGTGGCGAGGCCGTCAACCGCCTGGTTGGTGGCCCAGAGCTGCGATCCGTTGATCGCATCCGTCGAAGAGTTGCTGATGCGGCCCGCCGCGACATTGGTAATGGTGCGCTCCGCGCCGACCGTACCGACGCTGACGGTCGAGACCGCTGTCGTTCCGGCGAAGCTGTAGGTGGTGCCGTTGATCACCGTGTTCGGCGTGTTGACGGCGGCAGCGGTGACGCTGCCGGAGCCGAGCGCGACATCGCCGGAGCTTGCCGCCGCCGTGGCGCCGTTGCCCAGCGCGATATTGCCGGCAAGTCCGGCGGCGCCAGCCGTCGAGCCATTGCCGAGCGCCACGGAGCCCTGCCCGATCGCCTTGTTGTTGTTGCCGATCGCGACGGCGCCGTTGGCCTGGTTGGCGGCGGTGGCGCTGGCCGTGCCGTCACTGTTGGCGATGTTGTTGGCGCCGCCGGTGAAGGCGCCGGTGCCGCTGGCATAGCTGGGATCGCCGATCGCCACGGCGCCGTTGCCAAAGGCGGTGTTGTTCGCGCCGATCGAAACGGCCTGCCCGCCGGAGGCCGTCGCATTGGTGCCCACGGCGACAGCATTGGCGGCACTGGCCGCCGCATTGTTGCCAACGGCGATTGCGCTCGTGGCCGATGCTTTGGCGCCGATGCCGAGTGCGGTACTGGCGATTCCGCTGGCGCTGGCGCTGACGCCGGCCGCGAGCGAATTGTCTCCCGTCGCGTGCGCTCCAGACCCGAACGAGGAAGAGTTTTGGCCGCTGGCAACGGCCGTGTTGCCAATCGCAGTGCTGGCGGCGGCACTCGCATTTGAGGCAGTGCCGATCGCCAGCGAACTTGTGCCGGCGGCACTGGCCCCAACACCGGTTGCGATCGAACTGATGCCGGCGGATGCCGCATTGTTGCCGATCGCGATGCCGCCGGTCGCGGCGTTGGCGACGATTGCGCCCGATCCGATCGCAACCGAACCACCCGTGCTCAGCGCTTGCGCCTGATTGCCCACAGCCACGGCAAAATCTGCGGCTGCGTTGCTGGAGCTGCCTCCGGCGAATGAGTTGATCCCCGACGCGGTCGCCTGCTTGCCAAGAGCAGTCGCGCTGTCCGCCGAGGCAACGGATGCCCAGCCTCCGGCCCACGAATAGTTGGCGCTCGCCAAGGAGCTGACGCCGACCGCGGTGGCATTGCCCCCGGTGGCGCTGGCGAATGTGCCCAGGGCGCTCGTGCCGGCGCCGGTGGCATTGGCTTGAACACCGAGCGCGACCGAATTGACGCCGCTCGAGACCGTGCCCTGGCCCAGCGCCATTGCACCGCCAGTGCCTGTTGCCTTCGCGTTCAGGCCAAGCGCCACCGAGTACTGTGCAGACGCAACGGATGAACGTCCAACCGCAATGGCGTCGACCTGGGATGCTGTCACATCCGTGCCGATGCCGATGGCGCTCGTAGCGAGCGCGCCGGTTCCCGCGGCCGTACGCGACCCGAGATAGAGAGAGTTTAGCTGTGAAGCGATCGACTGAAAACCGATCGCGATGGCGTTCTGGGCGCCGGCGCTGGTGCCGGTGCCTTGGGCAACTGCATCCAGCCCGGCTGCGTTTGCTCCACTCCCGATCGCGATGGCGCGCAGGCCGCTGGCCGACGAATTGGTGTCGATCGCCACGGAATCGGTGCCGGTCGCAGTTCCACCACCAAGCTGTACGCTTCCGGCGCTCGCGGCCGAGGCGGTTACTACGACGACAGCAAATGCACCAAGCGTCACGGCAACGGCCGACGCTCGCCCGCCGCCGCCGAGCGCACCAAGTCCCAGCCGATCGCGCTTCACACCCAAAACCCGGTGCGCCAACCGCAACACCGCCAGCAACCGCCGCCGCAGCGAACGGCTGCCCGCAACGCCCGTTGCGACCCAGCTCCGGACGAAGCCGGCGCGGCCCTGACGCGTCAGCGATTCGGTTGAATTGCGTGCGATGGCCATGGTGCGTCCCCTTTGCGACATCTTGAAAAGACGTCGGGGGAGCCATGCCGCGGACTGTACCGACATGCGCGTCCCTTGGGAGCGCATGTGGAGATGTGAAGACCGCGCGACGTGCGCTCGCCTTCCGGTCCTGGCCGATGATGTGTCGAACTCAACGAGCGCATCTTGCCACCCAGCGCTCGCTCGACTGCCCCACCAATTTGCCCCGAGTCGTCATAAACAAAAATGATAGACACATATTTGACAACGTCACTCAGCAGGCCGTCCAAATAACACGCAGATCGTCTCACAAGTTGAATGATTTGCTCGATGCACCATGAGTTGTTTGTGCGCATCTCAACCGGTGGTTGATCGACGGCGCATGCGTTCGCGCATCTCGCGCGGGCTGACGCCGAATTCGCGGCGGAAGGCGCGGGTGAAATCGGACGCCAGCTTGAAGCCGTGGCGATAGGCGATCTCCTGCACCTGCCTGTCGGCGGACGAGACGAGTTCTGCATGTGCCGCGCGCAGCCGCTTGCGCAGGATGTAGCCGGCAACGCCCCCGACGCTCTCGAATGCACGGTAGAGGGCAGAACGCGAGATCCGCAATTGCTGCGCGATGCGGTCCGGCGTCAGGTCGAAGTCGGCGAGATGCGACTCTATATAAAGACGCGCCCGCTCGAACAGCACGGACTCGATCGCGCCGCGTGCCTGCTCCAGCCGATCCGAGGAGAGCTGGATGCACGCGGCGATCATCTGCGCGGTCGCCCGCCCCGCCTGCCTCAACTCCTCCGCGGACATCAGGGTGATGCGCGTTTCGACTCGGTCGAGATAATCGGCCAACAATTCGATCAGATTGCCTTCGAGTAGAATATTGCAGACAGCGTCGAGCTGATCGGCCACACCGGCGAACGACTGGCGCGGCAAGCCCAGCACCAGGCCGTCATAGTCCGTGATGCTGCCGCGGAAATCCTCATCGAGCGAGATCAGGAACATGGCGCCCGGCCCGGCGTGAATCCGCCGCTCTGCGGTCTCGAAGCGGGCTTCGCCGGAGCGCACCCGGTACAGCCACCAGATATCGACGGGCGCGCCATGCGACGGTCTGATGACGCGGGCGAATGATTGCGCGGCGAATCGCCCCGACGTGAAGACGACATCGGCCATGTTGCAGGTCAGGTACTCCACCAGGAACCCGTGCGCAGGGCTATGACCTTCCGGTGGCGTAACGTCGACCAGCGAAGCCATCCGCGTTTTCCAGACCTCGAACTGCTCCGAGGGCGGATAGTGTCGTGTCGAGAACCGCCGCGGCGGCGCGGGGGTTAGATCCCTGATGTTCCGCGGCTCGCGCGGCAAAGGAACGTGTTCCAGGAGCTGCGCTGCGCGTGCCGGCGTCTTGTCGTCTTCTTGCATGTACTTTCGTGCCCCGTTGGCGCGAACGACGAACGTTGGCTCAACGGAGGCGCATTCCCAAGGTTGCGTCGCCGGCCGCTCACAGACCGGCGAATTTCGGGGAGACAAGGAAGAGGCAATTCGGGATTCGGACATCGACGGCTTACGCCGGCCGCTCCTGATAGGGTTGACGCAGGTTCCTCTGGCAGTCGTGCTCGCACATGGCGTTCATCATTGTCGCGTCATTGCCGTGTCCGGCTCGGATGCTCCGTCACGGATCGGCTTGACTGATCTAGAGAACAATCTGCGCGAGAACCAGAGGGGCGGCAACGCGCGTCGTGCAGAAATCCAAAATTGCGTTCATGCGATGCGATCGGGCAACGCATCATCGCGGAGTCTTCGGAAAATTTTCTCGATCTCCGCGCCTGGACGAAACGCATGTCGCTGCAAAGGCGCGACCTAAGCACGGTAGATGACATATCGAGAATCCCACGCATGGCCGCATTGCGAGCGCTCTTGCCCAATCATGCGGCAATCCACCGCGTGCGACGTGAATGCATTCGTACGAATCGAACACGCGCGAGGCGTACATGCGCGCGCACGCTGCGGCATTCACATATGAGCGTCGAGATGACGAAAGTCACGACTGCCCGACGAATTTTTTCGGCGAGCACAGCGCGCCGAGCAAGCGAAGCGTCGCAGGCGGCTCGCGCCGTCCCGCGAGGTCATGCCGCGCGCGATGCGAGAGAAAACCCTGCCGCTGCTGCTCAAGCCTGCACGCGCGCGGATTTCCTGTACTGCGCGGTTTCAGCGCGCAGCAGATCGCAGAATTGAAGTGCGAGACGGCTTCGCGGTCGCTGCGAAGGAAGCAGCAACATGGTGGCGATCTCCAGCCGCGGCACGAACGGCTTGAGGACGATTCTGGAGCTTGCAAAATCCCGGGCCACGATCGGGTCGACGATCGAGAAACCCAGTCCCTGCGCAACCAGGGCACAACGCTGCATGCTGTACTGGATCTCCGCGACCGTCTTGATCTCAACCTTGGCCTCATCGAGGATGCGTTCAAAGCGGGATCGATGCGGTGCGCTCGGGGAAGCTGCGATCATGGGCTCCCCCCGCAGGTCTTGCGCTGAGATCGATCGCTTCGAGCGCAACCGGTGCTGGCGGGGCAGGACGCAGACCGCCTCCGTTGTCATGAGGAGCTCGTCGTCGACCGCGGCAAACCCCGCCTGCGGCCGCGCCAGCCCGACGTCGCATTGTCCCGAGGCCACCAGGCTCCAGACGCGCTCGGGGCTGTGGACGGCCACGGATACGACGATGTCGGGATTCTTCCTCAGGAAGCTGCTGACGATCTGCGGCATCAACGAATAGGTGAACGCCGGAAGACATGCGATCCTGAGCGTCCCGCTGCCACGCTCGCGAATGCCGCGCGCGGCGCGCGCCAGATATTCGAGGCCGGCCTGGCTTCTCTCGACCTCGCGCAGGAATATCTCGCCTTCCGGCGTCAGCGTGACGCCGCCTCGCCCGCGTTCGAACAACGCAAAGCCGATCTCGCGCTCGAGACGTGCGATCGCGCGGCTGATGAAAGGCTGCCCCACCCGAAGGCTCAAGGCGGCCTTGGTGATTCCGTTGTGGCGCACGACCTCTCGAAACAGGTCAACATGTCTTGGATTCAGGGGCATGACCAATTTGCATATGAACTGGCGTTCCGGTCATTTGACGGCATGCGCATCGGGTGCGTCAATACGGCATGTACCCGTCGAGCAACCATGCAAGCTTCGCCACCGACCGCATCCTGTTGACCAGGATCACCGGCCCGGAGACTTCGCGCGCGCAGCAGCTTCGCGAGGCAGCCATGCTGCGGCGGCTCGATCGCGGGACATCTGACCGGCCGAATACCGCGCGCCCGGCGACGGCATGGGACCAGGTCGACACCGCGGCCGCGTTCGCAATCGAGGCCGCTGGATCGGGAGACCTTCTCGGCGTTTCCGGGTTCGGCGCGATCGACCGGCACGAGAAGCGGGCGACCTTCGCTCCGATCTGGACCGTCGGACGACTGGACGAGGCCGTGCTCGTCAGTCACGTTGCACATCTGATGACGCGGTATGCGTTCGAGGTGCTCGTCGTCGAGCGGGCCGAGGTGCATCTGGACTGGCGCCGGAGGCATATGCTTGATCTCTACGCCAACCTCGGCTTCCGCTGCGAAGGCAGACTTCGCGCATATTTCGCAGCCGATGAAGAGCCGTCCGCCGATGCTGCGGTCCTCAGCGTGGTTCGCTCCGAATGGCCCTCCGTTGTGCGTCGGCAGCGCGGGGTTCTCGCTGGCGAAACGTGGCGCTACCAGCTTCCGTCCGACCGCCCTCCATAGCGGCGACAAACTCACACCTGGTGGTCGGTGTCCTCCGGTAATGATGGCGCGAGAATGCGAAGGCATGACCGACAGCGCAACACACTCGGTGTCGTCCCTGCGAAGGCAGGGACCATAACCACGAATGCTGATTGTTGGGCATCGTTGGAACGACGAGTCCCGCCGACAACGTCCGCCGCGGCGTATGGATCCCTGCTTTCGCAGGGACGACGCCTGGAGGGAGCCGCGGCCCCTCGGTTCAAGCACTGTTGTTTCTGGAATACCGGATCACCTGCATGCACGCATGATGACACCGAGAGCTTGGCTGTTTGACTGGTTGAATCAGAAGTCGCCGCCACGTCATTCCAAAGCGTGGCTTGCCGAGCCGAAGCTCGCGGCCGCAGGCCCGCCTCCGCCCGTTGGGCTTCGGCGCGGCATCCTTCTCTCGCTTCGCGAGCGAAGGATGGTGGGTGCGACAGGGATCGAACCTGTGACCCCTACCATGTCAAGGTAGTGCTCTCCCGCTGAGCTACGCACCCAAAGCGTATTTGGATCGGGTCCCTATAACGGACGGCGGCGGGGCAGGCAAGGATACAAAGTGAAGGTTTTTTGGCGAATCAGGCCGCCAGCAACTTATTCACTTCGCTGACCAATTCCCTGAGGTGCACGGGCTTGGCCAGCACCTTGGCGTTTTTCGGCGCCTCCGAATCGGAATTGAGGGCCACCGCGGCAAAGCCGGTGATGAACATGATCTTGATATCGGGATCGAGTTCCGAGGCACGGCGCGCCAGCTCGATACCGTCCATCTCGGGCATCACGATGTCGGTGAGCAGCATTTCGAACGGCTCCTCGCGCAGCCGCTGGTAGGCCGACATGCCGTTGTCGTGCGGCGAGACCTTGAAACCCGCGTTTTCGAGCGCCTTGACCAGGAAGCGGCGCATATCGGTGTCGTCTTCGGCGAGAAGTATTTTCGGCATGGCAGGAATCGTCGAATCCGGCTTGAGGAGCAGTCCGAACAGTAAGCCCGACAGACGGTAAATTTCGGGTGAAATTTGCGTCAAGCCAGCGGCAAATGCGCGCCACCCATTTGTGGACCGAACCAGACATCGAATCAACCGGGTGCCGCATTTGCTGCTTTTAAGACGCGTTCCAGCTGAAACCACACTCTTTTCACTTGGCAGAATGATCGCGATTACCGACAATGCGTGCCCATAAATCTCCGCTTTTCCGGCAGACTCAGTTGCTGCGGGGGCGAGGCGGACGCAAGGGACGGCGCCAAGAGAATGACCGAATTTGCTGGCGAGTTGTCGCCCCCGTTCGAGATCGTTGAGCCGCAGGCCTGGCGCGCGCCGATCATCTTCAATTCCCCGCATTCGGGCTCGGTCTATCCGGCCGAATTCCTCGACGCGTCGCGAATCGATGTGGTGTCGCTGCGCCGCTCCGAAGACTCTTTCATGGACGAGCTGATCGCGGGCCTCAGCGATCGCGGCTTTCCGATCGTGCGGGTCAACTTCCCGCGCTCCTATGTCGACGTGAACCGCGAGCCCTACGAGCTCGACCCGCGCATGTTCACCGGGCGGCTCCCGAGCTTTGCCAATACGCGCTCGATGCGGGTGGCCGGCGGCCTCGGCACCATCCCGCGCGTGGTCGGCGACGGCCAGGAGATCTATCGCGAGCGGCTCGACGTCGACGAGGCGCTGCGCCGGATCGAGGTGCTCTACAAGCCCTATCACCGCGCACTGCGCCGGCTGATCAACAAGGCGCACCAGGCGTTCGGCGCGGTGATGGTGGTCGACTGCCACTCGATGCCGTCGGTCGGCGTGTCGCGCGACGAGCCGCGCCGGCCCGACGTCGTGATCGGCGACCGCTACGGCACGAGCTGTGCGCCGCTATTGCCCGACCTCGTCGAGGAGATCATGAGCTCGCTCGGCTATTCGATCGGCCGCAACAAGCCCTATGCCGGCGGCTTCATCACCGAGCATTACGGCAATCCGGCGAGCGGCCTGCACACCGTGCAGATCGAGCTCAACCGCGCGGTCTATATGGATGAGCGCCGCCGCGAGCGCGGCCCGCGCTTCGCGCAGGTGGCCGCCGACTTTGCCACCCTGGCGGATGCGCTGGCGAAAATCCCGTTCGGAGATCTCGGCCCGTTCCAGGCGGCCGCGGAGTAGCGCTCGGTTCGGCCGGGACTGCGGTTGCCAACCGAAGCCGTGAATATGGAATTCAGTCGGCGACTGGGCCTCACGCGAAACTGGATTCCGTGTTCACGCGCGGAAGCAATGAGCCAAGAAAAAAGGGCCGCTTGAATGAACAAGCGGCCCAAGTCTAGGGAGGAAACGCCCAAGGAGGGCAGCGATAGCGCGAGGCGCTACCGCACCGCAACAATATGCGACCGCGCTGCACAAAACGCAAGAACTTTCGAAACATTTCTTGGGTAATGTTGGAAAGTCTGGCGAAACTGCAACAGGCCGGCAGGAGCGGCTTTCCGTATGTAGGATCAATATCTTACAAGGAAAGCCCCGAGCGGTCGGCGCTCTGCGCATAGCTTGTATACCAGAATTCGCAACTTCGTGATCGAGACCGAGACCCCGGGCGCTTTCGAATCCGAAGCCAAATCGAAAGTCCGGAACCGCGTCACCGGGCTGGATAACACTCCGTTAATCGTGCGCGCCGCGCCGGATTGAGCTAGGCAAGACCGCATCCGATTTCTACCGCGTCGTTTGCGCAGTTCAGGGACATGCCGTGACGGTCATCGACTTTACCGCCTTCATCGGCCGCCTTGCGACCGCATCCGGCGAAACCATCCTGCCGTTCTTCCGCACCTCGCTCTCGGTCGACAACAAGAGCTCGAACGATTTCGATCCGGTCACCGAGGCCGACCGGGCGGCGGAAGCCGTGATGCGGCGGCTGATCAAGTCGAACTTCCCCCAGCACGG
Source organism: Bradyrhizobium sp. USDA 4502 (assembly GCF_054063355.1). Lineage (NCBI taxonomy): Bacteria > Pseudomonadati > Pseudomonadota > Alphaproteobacteria > Hyphomicrobiales > Nitrobacteraceae > Bradyrhizobium > Bradyrhizobium sp. USDA 4502. The sequence goes on along the minus strand of NZ_JBSSGF010000001.1, from coordinate 8,705,645 downwards.
CATCGTCGGCGAAGAGTTCGGCAATGAGCGCGAGGACGCCGACTATGTCTGGGTGCTCGATCCGATCGACGGCACGAAATCCTTCATCGCCGGCTTTCCGATCTGGGGCACGCTGATCGCGCTGCTGCACAAAGGTACGCCGGTATTCGGCATGATGCACCAGCCCTATATCGGCGAGCGCTTCTCCGGCGACAACGGCTCGGCGCACTACTCCGGCCCGTCGGGCGAACGGCGGCTCTCGGTGCGGCGCTGCGCCTCGCTGAAGGAAGCGACCGTCTTCACCACGAGCCCGCTGCTGATGAATCCGGATGACCGCGCCCGCTTCGGCCGTATCGAGAATACGGCGCGCCTGTCGCGCTATGGCGGCGACTGCTACTCCTATTGCATGCTCGCCGCCGGTCATCTCGACCTCGTGGTCGAGACCGAGCTGAAGCCCTACGACATTGCCGGCCTGATCCCGATCGTCACCGGCGCCGGCGGCGTCGTCACCACCTGGGACGGCAAGCCGGCGCAAAGCGGCGGCCGGATCATCGCGGCCGGCGACCCGCGCGTGCATGAAGCGGCGATGAAGCTTTTGAACGCCTGAGTTCCCTGCCTGATTTCTTGAGTTGCCGGGCGTCTGATCCGCGCCCATCCTGACCGCAACCAGAAAAGTCAGGGATGGGCGACATGACGATGCGCGGCAGGCTGCTGGCAGCCCTTCTCCTGTTTCTCGCGCCCGTCACGGCTTTCGCCCAGGATTTTCCGACCAAGCCGATCCGGCTGATCGTGCCATTCCCGCCCGGCGGGCCGAACGACATCATCGCACGGGTGATCGGGCAGAAGATCTCGGAGCTCGCAAGGCAACCCGTCATCGTCGACAACCGCGCCGGCCAGGGCGGCGTGCTCGGCACCGACGCAGTCGCGAAGGCCGCGCCCGACGGCTACACGGTGGCGATCGCGAGCGCCGGCGCGCTGGCGATCAGCCCCAGCATGGAGAAGGTCGCCTACGACACGCTGAAGGACCTCGCGCCCGTGACGCTGGTCGCGACCGTGCCGGAGATGCTGGTGGTCGCCGCCAACGTGCCGGCGAAGAACATGAACGAACTGGTCGCGCTCGCCAGGGCGCAGCCGGGCAAGCTCAACTTCGCCTCCTCCGGCCCGGGCAGCCTGCCGCATCTCGCCTGCGAATTGTTCAAGCTGACGGCCAAGGTCGACATCGTGCACGTGCCCTATCGCGGGGCCGCGCCGGCGGTGAACGACCTGCTGGGTCAGCAGGTGCAGATGACCTTCCTCGACCTGCCGGTGATCCTGCCGCAGATCAAGGCTGGCGCGCTGCGGCCAATCGCGCTCGGTGGGCGCGAACGCGCGCCGACCGCACCCGACGTGCCGACCACCTCCGAGGCCGGCATGCCCGACCTGGTCATCGAGAACTGGTACGGCATGGTCGCGCCCGCACGCACGCCGCCCGCGATCATCATCAGGCTGAACCAGTTCGCCACCGCGGCAATGGCCGATCCGATCGTCAAGCAGAAGCTCGCCGAGCAGGGTCTGACGCTGGCCGGCGACACGCCGGAGCATTTCCGCGACTTCATCGCCGCCGACATCAGGAAATGGGCGAAGGTGATCCAGGACGCCGGCGTGGTGACGACGAAATGAGCCAGCCGTCAGCGCTGCGCTTCGGCGCGCAGATAGTCCACCAAGTTGCTTGGCCGCGCGCGGCAGCGCCTTGAAGCTGCGCGCGCAGATCGTCAGCCGGCGGTTGGCCCAAGCGTCGCGGATCCTTATCGTCGTGATCGGCATCGACGCCGCGCAGCGCCGCGCCGCGGTCTCCGGGATCACGGCGATGCCGACATCGGCGGCGACCATCTGGCAGATCGCGTCGAAGCCGCGCAGGCGGGCGCGGAAGCGCAGCCGCGCCCCGAGCTTTGCGGCATGCCGCGAGATATGAACCTGCAGCGCGGATGTTGCCGTGAGGCCGACGAAATCGCGGCCGACCACTTCCTGGAAGTCGATCTGGCGGCGGCCGCCGAGATCGCCGCGCCGCGACGCCACCAGCATCAAGCGGTCCTCGCTGAACAGGAAGCGCTCGACGCTGTCGGGCAGCGCGTGCTCCGCGGCGAAGCCGAGATCGGCGGCGCCGCTGGCGATCGCGGTCGCGATATCGGTGCTCTCGCGCTCCTCGACATCGACGCTGATATCGGGATGCTCGTGCAGGAAGGCCGCGAGCGCGCGCGGCAGATGCTCCGACAGGCCCGAGGTGTTGGCGAGCAGCAGCACGTTGGCGCGCACGCCGCTGGCATAGGCGGCGAGATCGCTTTGCAGCGCCTCGACATTGTGGATCACGATGCGGGCGTGGCCGAGCAAGCTCTCGCCCGCCGCAGTAAGTTCGACGCCGCGGCGGCCGCGCTTGAGCAGCGCGACGCCGAGCGCTTCCTCGAGGCCCTTGATCCGCTCGCTGGCCGAAGCCAGCGCAAGGTTCGCGCGCGCCGCGCCCTGGGTGATGCTGCGCGCATCGGAAACCGCGATGAACAATTGCAAATCGGTCAGGTCGAACCGCATGACGTTTCCCACCCCATACCTTCGGGTCGTCCGAAGGCTAACTCCGTAACCTCCAGATTGTGCCGTTCGCATCGATCGGTCAATGTGCCGCCATGGTCGACCATCTCCTGATCTTCATCGCTTTCGCCTTCCTGCTCGCCGGCTTCGTCAAGGGGACGCTCGGCCTCGGCCTGCCGACGGTCGCGATGGGGCTGCTCGCAACCACGATGGCGCCGGGCCAGGCGATTGCTATCGTGATCGTGCCGGCGATCGTCACCAATATCTGGCAGACCTTCGTCGGCCCCTATCTGCGCGACATCATCAAGCGGCTGTGGCCGTTGATGCTCGGCACCGTGGCGGGCATCTGGATCAATGCCGGGCTGCTGACCGGGCCTTACGCGGCCTACGGCACCGTCGTGCTGGGCGTGCTGCTGGTGATCTACGCGATCGTCGGGCTGAGCAGGTTCAGCTTCAAGGTCGCGCGGCGCGACGAGAAATGGATCGGCGGCATCGTCGGCGTCATCACCGGGCTGATCTCGGCGGCGACCGGCGTTCAGGTCATCCCCTCGATGCCTTTCATGCAGGCGATCGGCATGGAGAAGGACGAACTGGTGCAGGCGCTCGGCGTGTTCTTCACCACTGCGACCGTGGCGCTCGCCTTCAACCTCACGGCATCGGGCCTGCTGACGGCAGCCACCGCGCTGCCGGGCGCGGTCGCGATGGCGGCGTCGTTCACCGGCATGTTCATCGGCCAGGCGGTTCGCACACGGATGCACCCCGAGGTGTTCCGCCGCTGGTTCCTGATCGCGATGATCCTGCTCGGCATCTATCTCGCCGGCAGCGCACTGCTCAAGATCCACGGTTAGAGCGGCAAAGCGAGAGCCTCAAGGCGCGAGCTAGCGCGCCTCCAGCGTCGCGACGCGGACGCCGAGATAGATGAAGAGCGCGCCGAGCGAGCGGTTGATCCAGGCGATCACGCCGGCCGATTGCCTGATGTGGCCGGCAGCCCGCGCCGCGAAGGCCGCAAGGCCAAGGCACCACAGCGTGCCGCCGGTGATGAAGATCAGGCCGAGCACCAGGAAGGCGAGCGTCTTGTGCGGCGAATCGGCCGCCACGAATTGCGGCAGGAAGGCCAGGAAGAACAGCGCCACCTTGGGGTTGAGGATATTGGTCAGCGCCCCCTGCCAGAACACGCGCGAGATCGAGGTCTCGCCGCCCTGCCCGGCGATCTCGGCGACCGGCTTGGCGCGCGAAAGCAGCATCTGCAGGCCGGTCAGCACCAGATAGGCCGCGCCGACCAGCTTGACGGCCAGGAACGCGGTCGACGAGGCCATCAGCAGCGCCGACAGGCCGATCGCCGCACCCAGCACATGGACCAGGCAACCGCAGCTGATTCCCATCGCCGCAGCAGCTCCGCCGCGCCATCCGAGCTGAATCGTGCGCCCGATGATATAAGCGGTATCCGGCCCCGGTGTGACGTTGAGCAGCAGGCCGGACAGGACAAACAGCCAAAGTTCGTGAATTCCCAGCATGGCAGTGAGATTAACCTATGCAAGTAACCGCCCGGAAAGGATGATCAGCCAGCCGGCGCCATCCCAGCGACACACGAATTCAGTAGAGAAACCACTGTACGATCCGTTGGTCGCATGCCAATTCCTGCTACTATGCATTATAGGTGCCTGCAAACCGGGCTTCCGCCGGACCCGGCCTGTCTTGTAAGTATCGGATTCGGTCACCTCGGCTAAGTGGCCATTCCAGGGCACAGGAGACATGGAAAGACGGCTCGCTGCCATTCTTTGCGCTGACATCGCCGGCTATTCCCGCATGATGGGTGCCGACGAGGCGGGGACGCATGCCTCGTTCAAGGCGCACCGCAGCGCGATTTACCCGATCATCCTCAATCATGGCGGCCGAATCGTCAAAAACACCGGCGATGGCTTCCTCTTGGAATTTCCGAGCATCATCGGCGCGATCGAGGCCGCCGTCGCGATGCAGACCCTGATGGCCGAGCGCAACGAACATTTGCCGGCCGACCGCGCCATGCACTTCCGGATGGGCGTCCACATGGGCGACGTGATGGCCGACGAGGACGAGGTGTTCGGCGACGACGTCAACATCGCAGTCCGTCTCGAGACGGTCGCAACGCCCGGCGGCATCGCGGTGTCGGACAAGGCCCGCACCGAAGCGGGACGGCGGCTTGCCGTCACCCTCGTCGACGCCGGCCCGCACCGCTTCAAGAACATCGCCGAGCCGGTCAATGTCTGGACCTGGGCGCCGGCCGGATCCGATGCCCAGGAGCAGGTTCCGGACGACGGCCCGCATCTGCCGGGGCAATACCGGACCGCAATCGTCGGCGTGCTGCCGTTCGACAATCTGAGCGGCGGCGCCGACGAATATTTCTCGGACGGCCTGACCGAGGACCTGATCCACGCGCTGTCGCTGCAATCCTTCTACCGCGTGCTGAGCCGCAACTCGACCTTCGCCTACAAGGGCAAGAACGTCTCGACGCGGCTGATCGCGCGCGAGATCGACGCGACCTATCTGATCCAGGGTTCGGTACGGCGCGCCGGCAACAAGATCCGCGTCTCCGCCGAGCTGATCGCGCCCGAGAAGGGCGAGCAGCTGTGGACCGGCCGCTACGACCGCGACATGGGCGACCTGTTCGCGATGCAGGACGAGATCACCGCGAATCTCTCCGCCGCCGTCGCGCAGGAGATCTATCGCGCCGAAGCATCGGCACCGGCGCGCTCGCCGAACGCCGAACTGACGGCGTGGGATCGCTTCCTGAAGGGGCTGTCGCACTACTATCAGCAGACCAAGGACGATTGCGAAACCGCGATCGCGCTGTTCAAGGAGGCGATCGAGCTCGACCCCGCGCTGTCGATCGCGCGCGCCTATCTGGCGCTGATCCAGATCCAGAGCATCCAGTTCGGCTGGATTCCGAGCACGCGCGAATTGTGGGCCTCGTCGGTCAGCCTGGCCGAGAGCAGCGTGCGGCTCGACCCGCGCTCCTCGTTCGCGTTTTCGCTGCTGGCCTATCTGCACGCGATGCAGGGCCATTACGAAGCCGCGATGGACGCCATCAAGCGGGCGATCGAGCTCAACCCCTACGACATGGGCGCGCGCGGCGTTCTGGGAATCTGCCACATGGTGATCGGCGATCATCGCAAGGCGGTCGATCTGTTCTCGACGGCGGTCCAGCGCGGCAACAGCGACCCGCGCTACCAATGGGCGGCGCTGAACGCATTCAGCCATTATCTGCTCGGGCAATATGACGCGTCGCTGTCGTGGTCGCGCGAGGGGCTGTATCTGAACCCGAACCATCTGCAGTGCCTTGCGGTGCGCACCGCAGCGCTCGCCCAGCTCGGCCGCGCCGACGAGGCCGCGCAGGCGGCCGAGGCCCTGCTCGCCAACCATCCCGAGCTGACGGTCGAGCGTCACTTGCGCAATTTCCACTGGAAGAACCCGGCCGACATCGCGCATTATCGCGACGGCCTCTTGAAAGCCGGCCTGCCGTTCGGCAAACTCGCTCTGGTTGCATCCACCTCGAAATTCGCCGTCGACTCCTGAGCGAATTCATCCACCGGTAATGGATGCTTTTTAAGCTGAAGCTTTTCAGGATGTGGTTTGATGTCCGATACGGCTGCAAGCGCGGCGCCCGCCCCGCAGATTTCCCCCGACAATCCCTGCCCGTTCCTGCGGGCGCTCGTCGCCGGCAACTATGTCGGCGGCCATATCGTGCCGCTGCCTGAACTGACCGGGACCATCGGGCGCGCAACCGGCAAGACCGGGTTCGAGGGATTCACCGCGCGGGCGAAGATCTTCATGGTGGCGCAGATCGCCAACGGCCTCGGTCCTTTCAGCCAGCTGCGCAGCCTGTTCCAGGGCGCCATTCTCGACGCGCTGCGCAACGGCCCGCTCGACAAGCACGGCGCCGGCTCGCGCATCCTCGACCAGCACGCGGTGGTCCATGAGGACGAGATCGCGCGGCTCGCGACCTTCGGCAGCGACTACAAGGCACCCGACGGCAGCGTCGAACGCGGGCTGTCGGCCGCCGAGATCAAGACGTTCATGGCGGCGAACTTCCAGCGCGCCAAGGACGAGCATCCGCCGTCCTACGGCATCCTGCACTGCTACTATCCGCTCTTGATGCTCGGCGAGTGGCCGGTGCTGCTCGACATCATGGGCAAGGGCGAAGGGAAGAACCGCTATCTCAGCGTCGCCGAGGTCAGGACGCTGTTCGTGGACAAGCGCTTTCCTGACCGGATCGTCGCGCTGCTACAGCGCTAGATTTTTGTTGGACGCGTTTTCTTCACGCGAACCGGTTTCCCCTTCGCTCGAAAACGCCATGTTTCACTTGAACAGCGGCGTGCCCGGCACGAACGCATCGAACGCCGCCCAGAATTGGCCGCGGTAGCGGTCCTGCTCCTGCAGGATCTCGTGCTTGGAGCCGGCGATCACGAGATGCGAGCCGGCGCGCAAGTGATAAGCGAACTCCTCGATCGCGGCCGTCGACACCACCTCATCATTGCTCGCCGCCAGCATCAGGATCGGCTGGCGGATTTCCGACGGATACGACGTGCCGCGGAAGGTGCGCATCGCGGTGAACGCGGTGTCGGCCCAGGCGATCGTCGGCGCCGCGATGCCGAGCGTCGGATCTTCTTCCAGGATCGCCGCGTTGCGGGCATGGCGCACCGGATCGCTGGTCACGGGATTGCCGATGAAGGGCGCGAGGCCGACCAGTTCGTCGCTGCCGCCGGGAACATAGCGGCCGCCCTGCCCGGCCAGCCGCATGATCCGAAGCAGCGCGCTCGGGAAGAACGACACGCGGCGGCGCGGCAGGTCGATCATCGGCGCCGACAGCACCATGCGGTCGAACCAGCGCTTGCCGGCATGCGCGAGGCGCAGCATCACCGCACCGCCCATCGAATGCGCCAGCGCGAAATAGGGCGGCGGGCAATCCGGCAGCACCACCTGCTGCACGAAGGTCTCGACGTCGACCTCGTAGTCGGCGAAGTCGCGCACATAGCCCTTGCGGGGATCGCGCAGCCGCCGCGACGAGTGGCCCTGCCCGCGCCAGTCGATCATCGCCACCGCAAAGCCGCGGTCGCGCAGATCGCGCACGGTCTCGAAATATTTTTCGATCATCTCGCCGCGCCCGCCGAACACGCAGACCGTGCCCTTGCGGCCGGGCGGCGGCGCCCAGCGCGCAAAGCGCAGCTCGGCCCCGTCTGGTGTCTTGATGGTGCCACTGACAACGTCGTCCGGAACCGGGTTGGCGGGAATCGAGACGAGCGTCATGAAGGGGACCGGAGTGGTGAGACAGGGTGGAGATCAAGGACGCCGGCGCCGAAAAATGCGACGCGGTTTCCGCCTCTTGAACGCGACGTGACCCCTCCCATATCACCTCCGTGCAGGCCGCTACCAGTGCTTCGGAACCGAAACATCAGGCTGCACACATCTAAGCCCGGCCCGATGGCGGGCGGGTAACTGAAACAGTCGCTCAATGGAGGACTATTCCTATGCGTAGCTACGACCTCACTCCGTTTTATCGTTCCACCGTCGGCTTCGACCGCCTCTTCAACCTGCTCGATCAGGTGACCTCGGACGGCAGCCCCGGCTATCCCCCCTACAACATCGAGCGCACCGGCGAGAATGCTTACCGGATCAGCGTTGCAGTCTCCGGCTTCTCGCAGGCCGAGCTTTCGATCGTCGCGAAGGAGAACACGCTGACGATCAAGGGCGAGAAAACCGCCAACGAGAACTCCGGCAACGGCGCCGAAGTGCTCTATCGCGGCATCGCCTCCCGCGCCTTCGAGCGCGTCTTCCAGCTTGCCGACTTCGTGCAGGTGAAAAACGCTTCGCTCGAGAACGGTCTGCTCCACGTCGATCTCGTCCGCGAGATTCCCGAGGCCAAGAAGCCCCGCAGCATTCCGATCGGCGGGGGCGAGAAGGCTCCGCAGGTCGTTGACGGCTCGGCCGGCAAGGTCGCCGCCTAAGCAACAAACCCCGCGTCAGCAGATATTGGCTGATCGCGAAAACGCCCCGGGAAACCGGGGCGTTTTTTGTTGCCGTCAGTCCGTAGCCCGGATGAAGCGAAGCGCAATCCGGGAGGGTCGTGCCGCCGGGAACGTCCCCGGATTTCGCTCCCCATCCGGGCTACGGATCTCACTCCAATCCCTGCACCTTGGGCATTGCCTGGGTCGGCAGGATCGCGGGCGCGGGCGCCGGCGGCGGAGCACCCTGACCGACGGTCGGAGCCTCGGCTTGCTGGACGGCTTGCGGCGCAGCCTGGGCCTCAGCCGGCTTCGGGGCTGCGGCCTGCTCGGCCGTCGCGGGTGTGGCTGCCTGAGCAGGCTGCGGCGTGGCCGCCTGCGGGACGGCGGCCTGGGCCGCCGGGGCCGGAGCCTGGGCTGCCGCCGGCGCTTGGGCAGCCGCCGGAGTCTGGGTCGCCGGAACCTGAGCCGCCGGAACCTGGGCCTTGGCCCCCAGCGGGTTCCGCTTCGGCACCGGCACGCGGCTGGCAACATGCGGGATCGGGAGTGGCGGGCGCGGCACCCGGGCCTGGATCGGCCGCGGCATCGGCCCGACGGGACCGTCGGTCGCGCTCATTTCCTCTTCGTAATTGTCGCCGAGCCGGGAGGCCGGCGTGAAGCGGATGATGTGCCCGTCACGGGCATCGATCACCAGCCGGCCGTCGTCGCCGCCCTGGTCGATCACCGAGATCGTGTAGACGAACCCGCGCTGCCGGGGCGCGCCAAGTGGCAGATAGCCGTTCTCGCGGAGCACGGTATAGACCTCGACCGGCGGCAACAGGCTCGGGACCCGGCCAAAGCGCGGCGGCGGCGGAACCTCGGGCATGGCGGCATAGGGCCCGTCCATGTCGGATACCCTGACCAGAAGCGGGCTGCCGATCCGGGCGGACGTCGCCAGCTGGGCCTCGGCCGAGGCTGCGCTGAGCGCGAGGGCGGCGGCAGCAACCGAACCTGTGAACAACTTCATCGCCGTAACTCCTGTCTGCCCCGCCCTGGAGCGTTTCCGCTCTCTTGCCGGCTTGCCCGGGGCAAAACTTCAGTTTCAAATTCGGCGGTCCTTGGTCCCTCCTTGGGCCAGATCACGGCGTGTTTGCTTCGAATCGGGGGCGCCTCATGCCCGCCGAGCCGTTCGATCCGAGCATGCGGGCGAGGACTTCCTCGCGCTTGTGTGATAGACAAAAATTTGGCAAGGTCTAAGTTAGGACAGTAAAGCTGTCTCAATTTCGAGGCCATCCCGGCATAGGGATTGCAACGAGACCTCGGCGCCCCGAGCTCCGAGAATGCTGCAGGCAGGGCCGTCCCTCAGGGGACGTTGAAACGCCCGTCGTCTGAATTTAGGAAAATGCGGCTCGCGGCGGACGAGCGGTGGCCCGGTGGGTGCCGCAACGTCCAAGGTGCGCCAAATATGGTGGGGCCCTTACGAAAGGGAGAGGACACATGAGCGGGTCGGAATTCGAGCGCGAAAACATCGTGGCAGGAACGCTGTCGGCGACCGCGGACTCGAAAGCCGCCGAGCCCGCGCGTGAGTTGCATACTTGGCGCCCGGAAGCCGAAGGCCTGTTTGATCCGAGCCTGGAAAAGGATTCCTGCGGCGTCGGCTTCATCGCCAACATCAAGGGCCAGAAGTCGCACCAGATCGTCTCCGACGCGCTGAACATCCTGTGCAACCTCGAGCATCGCGGCGCCGTCGGCGCCGACCCGCGCGCCGGTGACGGCGCCGGCATCCTGGTGCAGATCCCGCACGCCTTCTTCGCGCGCAAGACCGCAGAGCTCGGCTTCAAGCTGCCGCAGCCCGGCGAATACGCCATCGGCGCGCTGTTCATGCCGCGCGATGCCGCGTGGCGGAACGTGATCAAGAGCATCATCGCCGACGAGATCAAGAACGAGGGCTTCAAGCTGCTCGGCTGGCGCGACGTGCCCAGCGACAATTCATCGCTCGGCGTCACCGTGAAGCCGACCGAGCCCTACCACATGCAGGTCTTCATCGGCCGCAATGGTGCGGCCAAGACCGAGGACGATTTCGAGCGCCACCTCTACATCCTGCGCAAGTCGATCTCGCAGGCGATCTATCAGCGCCGCGACCGCGGCATGGCGGGCTACTATCCGTGCTCGCTGTCGTGCCGCACCGTGATCTACAAGGGCATGTTCCTCGCCGACCAGCTCGGCAAGTACTATCCCGACCTGCATGAGGCCGACTTCGACAGCGCGCTGGCGCTGGTGCATCAACGCTTCTCGACCAACACCTTCCCGACCTGGTCGCTGGCGCATCCCTACCGGATGATCGCCCATAACGGCGAGATCAACACGCTGCGCGGCAACGTCAACTGGATGGCGGCGCGACAGGCTTCCGTGCATTCGGAGCTCTACGGCAAGGACATCAGCCGCCTGTGGCCGATCTCCTATGAGGGCCAGAGCGACACCGCCTGCTTCGACAACGCGCTCGAATTCCTAGTGCAGGGCGGCTACTCGCTGCCGCACGCCGTGATGATGATGATTCCGGAAGCGTGGGCCGGCAATCCCCTGATGGATGAGCAGCGCCGCGCGTTCTACGAATATCATGCCGCGCTGATGGAGCCGTGGGACGGCCCGGCCGCGATCGCCTTCACTGACGGCCGCAAGATCGGCGCGACGCTCGATCGCAACGGCCTGCGCCCGGCGCGCTATCTCGTCACCAAGGACGACCGCATCGTGATGGCGTCCGAAATGGGCGTGCTGAAGATTCCGGAGGACCAGATCGTCACCAAGTGGCGGCTGCAGCCCGGCAAGATGCTGCTCGTCGACCTCGAGCAGGGCCGCCTGATTCCCGACGACGAGATCAAGGCCGACCTCGCCAAGAGCCATCCCTACAGCGACTGGCTGCATCGCACCCAGATCCAGCTCGAGGAGCTGCCGGATGCGCCGGCCAAGGGCGTGCGCTCCAACCTGCCGCTGCTCGATAGGCAGCAGGCGTTCGGCTACAGCCAGGAAGACATCGCGATCCTGATGACGCCGATGGCGGCCACCGGCGAGGAAGCCGCCGGCTCGATGGGCAACGACACGCCGATCTCGGCGCTGTCGGACAAGCCGAAGCAGCTGTTCACCTACTTCAAGCAGAACTTCGCGCAGGTGACGAACCCGCCGATCGACCCGATCCGCGAGGAAATCGTCATGAGCCTCGTCTCGATCATCGGGCCGCGGCCGAACCTGTTCGACCTGCAGGGCGTCGCCTCGACCAAGCGCCTCGAAGTGCGGCAGCCGATCCTGACCGACGCCGATCTGGAAAAGATCCGCTCGATCTCCGACGTCGCCGAGACCCACTTCAAGTCGCGCACGCTCGACACCACCTTCCACGCCGGGTTCGGCGCCGCGGGCATGGAGCAGGTGCTCGACGAGCTCTGCGCGCGCGCCGAGGGCGCGGTGCGCGAGGGCATCAACATCATCATCCTGTCGGACCGCATGACCGGCACCGACCGGATTCCGATCCCGTCGCTGCTGGCCTGCGCCGCCGTGCATCATCACCTGATCCGCACCGGTCTGCGCACCTCGGTCGGCCTCGTCGTGGAATCCGGTGAGCCGCGCGAGGTGCATCACTTCGCCTGCCTCGCCGGCTACGGCGCCGAAGCGATCAACCCCTATCTCGCGTTCGAAACCATCCTCGCGATGAAGGACCGGCTGCCCGGCGCGCTCGACGACTACGAGATCGTCAAGCGCTACATCAAGTCGATCGGCAAGGGCCTGCTCAAGGTGATGTCCAAGATGGGCATCTCGACCTACCAGTCCTATTGCGGCGCGCAGATCTTCGACGCGGTCGGCCTCAAGGCGGACTTCGTCGCCAAGTATTTCGCCGGCACCCACACAAGGATCGAGGGCGTCGGCCTCGGCGAGATCGCCGAGGAGACCGTGCGGCGCCACACCGACGCGTTCGGTGACGGGCAGATCTACAAGAGCGCGCTCGATGTCGGCGGCGAATATGCCTACCGCACCCGCGGCGAGGACCATGCCTGGACCGCGGAATCGGTCTCGACGCTGCAGCATGCCGTGCGCGGCAATTCGCAGGAGCGCTACCGGGCGTTCGCCAAGATCCTCAACGAGCAGTCCGAACGTCTCTTGACGCTGCGCGGCCTGTTCCGGATCAAGGGCGCCGAGGACGACAAGCGCAAGCCGGTCAAGCTCGAGGACGTCGAGCCGGCCAAGGACATCGTCAAGCGGTTCTCGACCGGCGCGATGTCGTTCGGCTCGATCTCGCGCGAGGCGCACACCACGCTCGCGATCGCGATGAACCGGATCGGCGGCAAGTCGAACACCGGCGAAGGCGGCGAGGAGTCCGACCGCTTCAAGCCGATGCCCAACGGCGATTCGATGCGCTCGGCGATCAAGCAGGTCGCCTCGGGCCGGTTCGGCGTGACGACGGAATACCTCGTCAACTCCGACATGATGCAGATCAAGATGGCGCAGGGCGCCAAGCCCGGCGAAGGCGGCCAGCTGCCCGGCCACAAGGTCGACGCGACGATCGCCCGCGTCCGGCATTCGACGCCGGGTGTCGGGCTGATCTCGCCGCCGCCGCATCACGACATCTACTCGATCGAAGACCTCGCCCAGCTGATCTACGACCTCAAGAACGTCAATCCTGACGGCCAGGTCTCGGTGAAGCTGGTGTCGGAGGTCGGCGTCGGCACGGTTGCCGCAGGCGTCGCCAAGGCGCGCGCCGACCATGTCACGATCGCGGGCTTCGAGGGCGGCACCGGTGCCTCGCCGCTGACCTCGATCAAGCATGCCGGCTCGCCGTGGGAGATCGGTCTTGCCGAGACCCACCAGACGCTGGTGCGCCAGCAGCTGCGCAGCCGCATCGCGGTTCAGGTCGACGGCGGCTTCCGCACCGGCCGTGACGTCGTGATCGGCGCGCTGCTCGGGGCCGACGAGTTCGGCTTCGCCACCGCACCCCTGATCGCGGCGGGCTGCATCATGATGCGCAAGTGTCATCTCAACACCTGCCCGGTCGGCGTCGCGACCCAGGATCCGGTGCTGCGCAAGCGCTTCACCGGCCAGCCGGAGCACGTCATCAACTACTTCTTCTTCGTCGCCGAGGAAGTCCGCGAGATCATGGCGCAGCTCGGCTACAAGACGTTCGACGAGATGGTCGGCCAGGTCCAGATGCTGGACCAGACCGCGCTGGTCTCGCATTGGAAGGCCAAGGGCCTCGATTTCTCCAAGCTGTTCGTGCGGCAGAAGGAGGAGAAGGGCCAGACGATCTATCACTCGGAGAGCCAGAACCACCATCTGGAAGCCGTGCTCGACCGCCGGCTGATCGAGAGGGCGCAGGCCGCGCTCGATCGCGGCGCCCCGGTCAAGATCGAGGAAGAGATCAACAACACCGACCGTTCCGCCGGCGCGATGCTGTCGGGCGCGGTGGCCAAGATCTACGGCCATGCCGGCCTGCCGCTCGACACCATCCATGTCGGCCTGAAGGGCACGGCGGGACAGGCGTTCGGCGCCTGGCTCGCCAAGGGCGTCACCTTCGAGCTCGAGGGTGAAGGCAACGACTATGTCGGCAAGGGCCTCTCGGGCGGCTGCATCATCGTCAAGCCGCCGAAGATCTCCGGCATTGTGCCGGAAGAGTCGATCATCGTCGGCAACACCGTGATGTACGGCGCGATCGCGGGTGAGTGCTACTTCCGCGGCATCGCCGGCGAGCGCTTCGCGGTGCGCAACTCCGGCGCGGTCGCCGTCGTCGAGGGCGCCGGCGATCATTGCTGCGAATACATGACCGGCGGCATCGTCGTGGTGCTCGGCAAGACCGGACGCAACTTCGCGGCCGGCATGTCCGGCGGCATCGCCTATGTGCTGGACGAGGCCGGCGACTTCGACAAGCTCTGCAATCTGTCGATGGTCGAGCTCGAGCCGGTGCTGTCGGAGGAGATGATCAACGCCGACACCTACCACCACTCCGGCGACCTCGAGGCGCATGGCCGGGTCGACGTGTTCCAGAACCTGCTCGACTCCGACGTGGAGCGGCTGCACGTCCTGATCACGCGTCACGCCAAGCTGACGGGTTCGAAGAAGGCGGCGGAGATCCTCGCCGACTGGAAGAGCTGGCTGCCGAAATTCCGCAAGGTGATGCCGGTGGAGTACCGCCGCGCGCTGAAGGAAATGAAGGCCAACGCCGACGCCGAGCCGAAGATCGCGATCGGCGCGTAGGGTTCATCACGCGTCATTCCGGGGCGCGCAAGGCGCGAACCCGGAATCTCGCAAGGCAACTTCAAGATTCCGGGTCCGCGCCTTCGGCGCAGCCCGGAATGACGGAACAACTGAGATGCAGGGGCATCGGGTTTCAATGGGTAAGATCACAGGTTTTCTCGAGATCGAGCGGCATGACCGCAAGTACGAGCCGGTCGCCGATCGACTCAAGAACTTCAGGGAATTCGTCATTCCGCTGAGCGAGAAGGACACGCGCGACCAGGCTGCGCGCTGCATGAATTGCGGCATCCCCTATTGCCACGGCACCGGCTCGACCGCGCCGGGCACGCCGGGCTGCCCGGTCAACAACCAGATCCCCGATTTCAACGACCTCGTCTATCAGGGCAACTGGGAAGAAGCCTCGCGCAACCTGCACTCGACCAACAATTTCCCCGAATTCACTGGCCGCATCTGCCCGGCGCCGTGCGAGGCGTCCTGCACGCTCAACATCGACGACAACCCGGTCACCATCAAGACCATCGAATGCGCGATCGTCGACCGCGCCTGGGACAATGGCTGGCTGAAGCCGGAGATCGCAGCCGTTAAGACCGGCAAGAAGGTCGCCGTGATCGGCTCGGGTCCCGCCGGCATGGCCGCCGCGCAGCAGCTCGCGCGCGCCGGCCATGAGGTGCACGTCTACGAGAAGTTCGCCAAGGCCGGCGGCCTGCTGCGCTACGGCATTCCCGACTTCAAGATGGAGAAGGACATCATCGATCGCCGCGTGGCGCAGATGGAAGCCGAGGGCGTCACCTTCCACTACGGCAAGGCCGTGGGCGGCTCGACGCCAGGCGCGATCGATCCGCAGGAGCTCGCCAAGCAGTATGACGCCGTGGCGCTGACCGGCGGCGCGGAAGCCCCGCGCGACCTGCCGATCCCCGGCCGCGAGCTTTCCGGCATTCACTTCGCGATGGACTTCCTGCCGCAGCAGAACCGCCGCGTCTCCGGCGAGCCGCTGAACGGCGCCGCCGACATCCTCGCCGGCGGCAAGCATGTCGTCGTGATCGGCGGCGGCGATACCGGCTCGGACTGCATCGGCACCTCGTTCCGGCAAGGCGCAAAGTCGGTGACCCAGCTCGAGATCATGCCGGCGCCACCCGAGCACGAGAACAAGGGCGTGACCTGGCCGAACTGGCCGCTGAAGATGCGCACGTCGTCGAGCCAGGCCGAAGGCGCGGTGCGCGAATTCGCCGTGCTGACGACGAAGTTCGAAGGCGTCGACGGCAAGGTGACGAAGCTGCATTGCGTCAAGGTCGACGATAAGTTCAAGCCGCTGCCCGGCACCGAGTTCACGCTCGACGCCGAGCTCGTGCTGCTGGCGATGGGCTTCGTCCATCCGGTGCACGAGGGCCTGCTCAAGACGCTGGGCGTCGAGCTCGATCAGCGCGGCAACGTCCGAGCCTCTCTGCACGACTACCAGACCTCGCGCGCGAAGATCTTCTCAGCCGGCGACATGCGCCGCGGCCAGTCGCTCGTGGTCTGGGCGATCCGAGAAGGCCGCCTGTGCGCGCGCTCGATCGACACCTTCCTGATGGGGAAGACCGATCTGCCGGGGTAAGCGCGTCAGCCGCCACGCCACTGCAGCCACACACTGAACTGTCATCGCCCGCGAAAGCGGCGATCCAGTATTCCAGAGACGTCAAGGCTTGAACGGACAGGCCGCGGCGTACTGGGTGCCCCGCCTTCGCGGAGCACGACACCTCATTTGAGATGCGACTTAGGCATCCTCACCGCTAATTCTGCACCCGCACGCCGAGCATCACCACCGTCGACGCCGAGCTCTGTCCCGGCTGGTTGGAATCCAGCCAGTCGCGGCGCAGCGTGCCCTTGATCCAGAGGCTGCGGGTCATCTTGTAGATCAGGTCGCCTGACACCGAGTAGATCGTGTCGTTGCGGTTGTCGCCCTGGTAGTCGAGCGTGCCGTAGGTGAACTTGCCGATGCCGGTCAGCCAGCGGCGGAAGTCGTGGTCGACCTCGACGGTGTAGGTGCGTGACAGCACGCCCGAGGTGCCGGGCAGCGTGGTCTCGCCGATCTGGGTGTCGGAATAGAATTTGGCCGTGGTCAGCGGCGTCGCGGTCCAGGTCAGCGAGGCCGTTGTGAGCAGGCCTTCGAGTCGGCTAAGCCGCGGGTCGACATAGTCGCGCATCGCATAGCCGATCGAGATCTCACCGAACAACAGCCGGGTGAACTCGAACGACGTACCGACCTTGGCATAACCGCCCGACGAATTGCGCGCGTAGCCGTTGCGGTCGAGATAGAGATCATGGAAGCGGCTGTCGCCCTCCACTTCCACGAACGGCTTCACGGCCGGATTGAGCTCATAGCTGACGCGGCCGACACCGCCATACTGCGTGAAGTTGCGATCGTCGTTGGACGACGAGGTGCCGTCGGTCAGCTTCGACCACTGATAGTCGGTGCGGTCGACGGTGCCGCCGAGCGAGACCTGCATGCGGTTGAAATTCTGGTCGATGCCGAAGGTGCCGCCGACGGTGGTGTAGATCGGATATCTGGCGAGGCCGGCCTGCACGTTCGGGCTGCCGGGATTGTCGGTCGAGACCAGCAGGCGGGCCTGCGCCGTGAGATGCGTGTATCTGGAGACGTCGAGCCGGCCGTCGACATGACCGGTGAAGTTCGGACGGTCGATGTCGAGCGGCGCCGACAGCGGTGTGCCGTTGGCGTTCGGCGTCAGCTCGGAGCCATAGCCGGTGAAGGAGCCGCGCAGATCGGCGACGACGGCGTGACGCTCCCAGTCGGAGACCGCGAGGAATTCCGGCGCGACCATGTAGAACGCCCTGCCCTGCGGCGAGTAGAGCCGGCCCGGATTGGTGTCGTAGCCCGCCATCACCTCGACCGCGGTCTTGACCATGAACGAGCCGGCGTAGTCGCCGACCGCGCCGAACGGATCGTCGTCGATCTTGAGCCGCTTGCGCGGCGGCTGGCCGACGATGGTGCCGGCCATCGCCGGCGGCAGCGGCGTCTTGTTGGCGGTCTCCGAGGGCGGGATCGACAGCCGCAGCTGCCCCGTGCCGTTCAATGGCACCGGCGTCGGCGGCGGCGAGCCGGGTCCCGCCGGCGGCTTCGGCTTGGCCTGACCCGGATAGTATTTCGGCTTCTGGCGCTTGCGGTTGAGCGAGTCGTAACCCGACGTCGAGGCGCCGTTCGCCGCGGGGAGCCCGTAGGTCGGGACCTGCCCGATCCGCGTCGTCGTTGATGTCGATGAAGACGATGACGAACGGCGATCGCGATCGGCGTCGGGCAGCTTCAGGCCATTGAGGGGATCCATGGCGTCGGCCGTGGTCCGGCGCAGCGGCGAATCCTGCGTGATCACCTGGCTCTGGCGATTAGGGCTGAACAGATCGGGCGTCACGGTCTGGGCCGCGGCGAACCCGGTGGTCACGGTCAGCGCCAGGACGGTCACGGCAGGGCATGGCAAAACCGCGCGGACGAGGCGTCCACGCCGGTCTTGGCCGCTTGCTGGCCGCCGCAACACGATGGAAAAACTCCAACGAATTCACATACTTGTCGGACGCACTCCACCGGGCGGCGGAAAACGTCGTTAATGGAGTTAAAACAATTATGGTTAATGAGCCGTTGAGGATCGGCCGCCGCGCGTCGCATCGCGGAATCGAACGTGCTAAGGGAGACGCCCCGGGTGCAAAACCCTCCCTTGGAATCCTAAATGGCCAAACCGAAACCGCTGATGACCAAATCATCCGGCCCCGATGACGGCGCCGTTCAATCGGCGCTCCGCACCCTCGATGCCGAAGCAAGCGGCGTCGCAGCCCTCTCCGCGGCACTGAAGTCCGACCTCGGCGCGCCGTTCGCGGCGGCGTCCGAGTTGATCGGCAATGCCAAGGGACGGCTGATCGTCACCGGGCTCGGCAAGTCCGGCCATATCGGGCGCAAGATCGCCGCGACCTTTGCCTCGACCGGCACGCCGGCGTTCTTCGTGCACGCCGCCGAAGCGAGCCATGGCGATCTCGGCATGATCACGATCGATGACGTGATCCTGGCGCTGTCATGGTCCGGCGAGCAGCCGGAGATGCGCAACCTGATCGCCTATGCCGCCCGCTTCGGCATTCCGCTGATCGCGATGACGGCCGACAAGGACTCGACGCTGAGCAAGGCCGCCGACGTGCAGCTGACGCTGCCGAAGGCCCGCGAGGCCTGCCCGCACAATCTGGCGCCGACCACGTCCTCGCTGATGATGCTGGCGCTCGGCGATGCGCTGGCGATCGCGCTGCTCGAGGGCCGCGGCTTCACCTCGACCGATTTCAGCGTGCTGCATCCGGGCGGCAAGCTCGGCGCGCTCCTGAAATATGCCCGCGACCTGATGCATGGCGGCGACGCGCTGCCGCTGAAGCCGCTCGGCACCAAGATGTCCGATGCGCTGGTCGAGATGACCTCCAAGGGTTTTGGCTGCGTCGGCATCGTCGACCGCCACGGCCATCTCGTCGGCATCGTCACCGACGGCGATCTGCGCCGGCAGATGCGCCCCGACCTTTTGACGCTGTCGGTCGACGAGGTCATGACGAGGACGCCGAAGACGATCAGCCGTGACACGCTGGCCGGCGAAGTGCTGGAACTGCTCAACGCCTCGAAGATCACGACGCTGATCGTGACCGACGCCAAGAAGCCGGTCGGCATCATCCATCTGCACGATCTGCTGCGGGCGGGCGTGGCGTAGAGCCGCGCTTTCTTCCGTCATTGCGAGCGAAGCGAAGCAATCCATCTCTCCTCGCGCGGAGACATGGATTGCTTCGTCGCTTTGCTCCTCGCAATGACAACTATGCTGGAAATCTTGCCGCGGTTTCCTCCAGCGGCAGGGCCAGCGCGTTGGCGAGGTAGGAGACCGTGCGGTAGAAGCCGCACAAGAGGATGATCTCCAGAATCTGGTCCTCACCGTAATGTGCCGACAGCGCCGCGAATTCCTCCTCACTCAATGTCGCGCGGGCATGCAGCGCGTCGACTGCCGTGATCATTGCCTGTTCGGCCTGCGACCAACAGCCGGCATCGGCCGCACCGCGCACGGTGGCGTCGACCTGCTGCTCCGTCAGTTCGGCGGCGGCGCGGAACGCCGTGACGTGGACGCCCCATTCATACTCGCAGGCATTGAGTGCGCAGGTGCGGTCGATCACGATCTCCCGCGCCCGCAAGGGAAGCGGGCCGCGGTCCAGCAGGCTGCCGCCGCGAAACTTCTCCCAGGCGCGCGGATGGCCGGCCATCACGCGGAACAGCACCAGCGGCGGCTTGCCGCGCATGGTGCGATCGAAATGCTGTTGAACGTCCGCCGGATAGGGCGGATCGAGCGGCGCGAGGCGTGACATGGGCTGATCCCGTTGCTACATTTAATGTAGCGACACGCTACAATATCTGTAGCGACTCGCAAGAGGGATCCGAAAGGAATTCGCGATATGCCGAAGCAGGGCCCAGTCACAAGACCCGGCGTCCGCGGCTCGCGGTCCGGCCGCCCGATCATGGCGCTGCTCGATTTATTGGGACGGCGCTGGACCTTGCGCATCATCTGGGAGCTGCGCGAGGGCGCGCTGACCTCGCGCGCGCTGCGCACCGCCTGCGACGAGGCCTCGCCGACCATCCTGCAGACGCGATTGACCGAGCTGCGCGAGGCCGGGTTCGTTGAACTATCGGAGGATGGTTACGGCCTCACCGCGCTCGGCCGCGAGTTATTTGCGACATTCACGCCGCTCAACCGCTTCGCCGAGCGCTGGAGCAAGCAGGGCGGCAGCTAGACCTCGGCGGCCATCAGTGTGTAGCCCGCATGAGCGGAGCGACATGCGGGACCGGTTTCCCCGGGTATCGCTGCCTCACCCGGGCTACGGATTACTCGCCCGAAGCAGCATCCGACGCTCGGGGCCGAGTCGTCGTCAATGGCTCAGGCCAGACTAAGCGATCGCCACCGTCAGGCTGGCACCGTCGGCGCGGACCACCTTCACCCGGCTGCCGGCCGGCGCATCGGGGCCGGCGACGCGCCACACCGTGTCGTCGATCCGCACCGTGCCAGATCCGTCGATGATCGGCTTCTCCAGCGTGAATTCGCGGCCGACCAGGGCTTCGTTGCGGCGGTTGAGGAACGGGTTGGTCTTGCTGGCCGCCGTCGCGCCCTTGGCAAAATGCCGCCATGCCGGCACCGCCAACGCGGCGAACACTGCGAACATCAAGAGCTGTATCTGCCAGGACGGCGTGAAGGCGAACGACAGCAGGCCCACAAGGAGCGCCGCGAGCCCGAGCCAGAACAGGAACACCCCGGGCGCCGCAAGCTCCAGCGCCATCAGGATAAAGCCGAAGATCAGCCAGTTCCAGGTACCCAATGTCGAAAACATCTCGGCCATGACGTGACCTCTACCATTGCGGGCGCGACGCCGTCACGCCCTCACCGCTGCGGCGGCACCGGAGGCGGCGCCGTCGGACCGGCCGGCGGCACCGAACCGCCGCGCCGTGCTGCGGCCGTGGCGGAGGCCGCGCTCTCGCCGAAGGTGGCGCGGGCGATCTCGCCGATGCCGGCCAGCGAGCCCAGCACGCTCGAGGTTTCGATCGGCAGCATCAGGACCTTCTGGTTCGGCGATTCCGCAAGCTGGCCGAACGCCTTGATGTACTTGTCGGCGATGAAATAGTTCAGCGCCGCGACGTCGCCCTTGGCAATCGATTCCGACACCATCTGGGTCGCCTTGGCTTCGGCCTCGGCGAGCCGTTCGCGCGCCTCGGCGTCGCGGAAGGCGGCCTCGCGGCGGCCCTCGGCCTGCAGGATCTGACCCTGCTTGGCGCCCTCGGCGCGCAGGATCTCGGATTGCCGCTGGCCCTCGGCCTGCAAGATGTCGGCGCGTTTGACGCGCTCGGCCTTCATCTGCCGGCCCATCGCCTCGACGAGGTCGGCCGGCGGCACGATGTCCTTGATCTCGATGCGGTTGACCTTGACCCCCCAGGGCGAGACCGCGGCGTCGACCACGCGCAGCAGCCGCTCGTTGATCTCGTCGCGATGCGACAGCACCTGGTCGAGATCCATCGAGCCCATCACCGAGCGGATGTTGGTCATGGTCAGGACGGTGATCGCCTGGTTGAGATTGGCGACCTCGTAGCTCGCCTTGGCGGCATCGAACACCTGGTAGAACGCGACGCCGTCCACCGTCACGGTGGCGTTGTCCTTGGTGATCACCTCCTGCTCGGGGATGTCGATCACCTGCTCCATCATGTTGATCTTGCGCCCGATGCGGTCGAAATAGGGCACGATCAGATTGAGGCCGGGGGACAGCGTGCGGGTGTATTTGCCGAACCGCTCGATGGTCCAGTCAAAACCCTGCGGAACGGTCTTGATCCCGGCGAACAGCGTAACGATGACGAGAAGAACAAACGCGATCGCGAAAACGTCGAAGCCAGTCATAAAGTCCTCCAGGGCCGGCGAGACCGTCGCCAGTCACGGTCGTGCATTGGTCGGCAGGACCGCTCCGCCGGTTCAGCCGGCTGTTGTTCTCCCTAGCACATAGGAAGCTGCTGTCGGATGACCAGATGCCAACGAATGCCCGTGCCCGGTGTCACGGATCGTTAACAATCAAATCCAGCCTTGTTAAATCCAGCCTTGTTAGATCCAGCCTTGCAGCTCGCGCAGCACGAGCTGGCGGATCACGTCCATGCCGCCGTCGCTGTCGTTGAGGCAGGGGATCGCTGCGAATTGCTCGCCGCCATTGTGCCGGAAGATCTCGGCATTCTCCTGCGCGATCTCCTCCAGCGTCTCCAGGCAATCGGCGGAGAAGCCGGGCGTGACCACGGCAATGCCCCGCACGCCGTCCTTGGCGAGTTTCTCGACCGTCTTGTCGGTATAGGGCTGCAGCCACTCGGCCTTGCCGAAGCGCGACTGGAAGGTGAGGATCAGCCGGTTGGCATCGAGCCCGAGCCGCTTGCGCAGCGCATTGGTCGTGGCGATGCATTGCGCCTGATACGGATCGCCCTTGTCGACATATTCCTTCGGCATGCCGTGGAACGAGGCGACGATGATCTCGGGCTGGAACGGCAATGTCGCAAGGTGCGCGTTGATCGAGACCGCGAGCGCCTCGATGTAGTCGGGATCGTCGTAGTAAGGCGGCGTCACCCGCAGGATCGGCTGCGCGCGCATGCCGGCCAGCACGCGAAACGCCTCGTCGCAGACCGTCGCCGACGTCGCGGCGGAATATTGCGGATAGAGCGGCACCACCAGCAGCCGGCCGCAGCCCTGCGCCGCCAGCGCCTCGATGCGCTGCTTGATCGAGGGGTTGCCGTAGCGCATCGCCCAGTCGACCACGACGTGGTCGTGATCGGCGATCGCCTCCGCCAGCTTGTCGGCCTGCGAGCGCGTGATGGTCTTCAGCGGCGACTCGTTCTTCTCGGTGTTCCAGATCTTCAGATAGTCGCGCGCCTTGCGGGCCGGACGGACCCGCAGGATGATGCCGTTGAGGATCAGCTTCCAGAGCAGGCCCTGATCCTCGATCACCCGCGGATCGGACAGGAATTCCTTGAGGTAGACCCGCACGCCGGCGGCATCCGCCGTATCGGGCGTGCCGAGATTGACCAGCAGCACGCCGACGCGTTCCGGCTTCGGCGCCCCGGCAGGCTTCGCGCTCTCGAAGGGGATCACCGTGCTCATGGCCTTGCGCTAGATATCCTTCGCCTGGGAGCTTTGGGCTTCGCGCGTTGCTCCAACCTTGTCAAGCCGAGTGCGGGTTGGCTACGTTCCCGTGCGGAATAAGGGGGAACCATGACGATCGCCGAATGGTGCGTCTTCGGGACGCTGATGCTCTCGCTGCTGACGATCGTATCGGTGAAGTGGACCGGCTTCCGCAGCTTCGACAATGCCAGACCGCGCGATCCCGACTTCTACGACGATCCGATCCGCTCGCGGGCGCTCGGCGCGCACCAGAACGGCATCGAAGCCTTCCCGTTCTTCGCCTTCGCCGTGCTGCTCGCCGAATTCCGCGTCGGCCCGCTGCGGCTGATCGACGAGCTCGCCGTGCTGTTCCTGATCGTGCGGATCGCCTACGTCTTCACTTATATCGGCAACCGCCCGACGCTGCGCTCGATCCTCTGGAGCATCGGATTTGCGATCAACATCGCGATCTTCCTGCTGCCGGCGATCAGAGGGTATCTGACGAGTTGAGTGCGAATCCGCTCCCCTCCCCGTCATCCTGAGAGTCTGACTCATAAATCACCCAACCTTAGCTGCAGCCGCGAGTCTGCGGGTCAGGAGCCTGATGTGTGCAATCAGCAGCCAGGCAGCTTCGGTTGCCACCGTCGCCTCGAAGTCCTTGGCGAGGCGGCGGCATCTGCCGAACCAAGCAAATGTGCGTTCAACCACCCACCGCCTCGGCAGAAGCTGGAAGCCTTTGACGCCTTGAGGCCGCTCGACGATCTCGACAGTCCATGGACCGCAGTCTGAGAGCGCGTCGAGGAGTTGATTTCCGCGGTAGATCCGGTCGGCAAAGACGTGGCGCAGCCGGGGGAAGTTCATCCGCACGTTCTTCAGCAGCGGTACGGCGCCATGGCAGTCCTGAACGTTGGCCGGATGAACATGAACCCCGAGGAGGAGGCCATTGGTATCCGTCACGATATGCCGCTTGCGGCCGTAGATGCGCTTGCCTGCATCGTAGCCGCGCGGTCCGCCAGCTTGCGTGGTCGGCGCACTTTGACTGTCGATCACGGCTGCCGTCGGCTTCGGTGTCCGTCCAAGCTTTTTTCGCGCCCGTCGGACAAGCACGCTGACAATCCTCTGCCACCGGCCTGTATCCCGCCATCTATAAAAATAGCCCTGCACCGTCGAATAGGGCGGGAACTCCTGCGGCAACGCCCGCCACTGGCAGCCGGTCGAAACGATATAGAGGATCGCTTCGATCACACGACGCAGCTCCGTCTTACGCGGCCGGCCGCGCCGGTTCGCTCGCGGCAACAGGCGTCTGATCACCGCCCACTCCGCATCGGTCATATCGCTTGCATAACGCAGATCGTCCCGCCGATATTGCTCCCGAGTGATCTTGGTCCAGGGCATCGTGCTCTCCCTCGAATCTTTGCAAATCCGATGGAATCACACCCCACTGAGATCACTCACCCATTTTTCAGTCAGGCTCTGAGGAGCGCGTAGCGTGTCTCGAAGGATGCACGGCCCGGCTGGTGGCCGTCGATCCTTCGAGACGCCTGCTACGCAGGCTCCTCAGGATGACGGATAACCTGGAGTGGGACCCTACAGGCACGTCGCCCGTTCGGCCGCGATGTAGCCGAACAGCAGCCCGAGCCCGAACAGCAGCACAAGGCCCGCGGCGGCGAACTCCAGGCCGCGCATGATCACCATGCCGCCGCCGTCGCGCGCCGCGCTCAGCCGCTCGGCCACGCCGCGCGCCGACACCGCGACCAGCGCGATCGCCGCCACCGTGATGGCGGTGCCGAGCCCCATCACGAAGGTCGCGGCAATGCCGGCCCAGAACAGGCCCTGCGCCAGCGCGAACACCAGCACCAGGATCGCGCCCGAGCAGGGCCGGATCCCGACCGTGAGGATCGCGCCGAGCCCCCGCCGCCAGCCGCCGGGACCGGCGAGCTCGGCCGGCGTCGGCCCGTGCGAATGGCCGCAATGCTCGTCACGGACGTGCTGCGCGTCATGCCCGTGATCGTGACCGTGATCATGATGATGCCCGTGATCGTCATGCGCGTGACGGTGATGGTGATCATGGCGGTGGTCGTGGTGATCGTGATCATGGTGGTCGTGATGATGCGCGCCGGCCATCGCCAGCGCCGGCCGCGGCGCCTGCAGGGCGCGGAAGAAGCTGCCGCCCTTGACCCACACCAGCCGGGCGCCGAACGCCGCGATCAGCGCGTAGCTTGCGATCTCGATCGCCTTCTCCGCCCCGCACATCGTCTTCGCGGTCGCGTTGAGCAGCCAGGCACAGATGCCCACGATCAGAACGGCGACCACCGACTGCATCAGCGCCGAGGCGAACGACAGCACGATGCCGCGCCGCGCGGTCTCGCGATTGGCGACCATGTAGGACGAGATCACCGCCTTGCCGTGGCCGGGGCCGGCGGCATGGAAGATTCCGTAGGCAAAGGAGATCGCAAGCAGCGTCCAGACCGCCGAACCGTCGGATTTCGCGGCGCGGATGGTCTGGGAGATCTCGCGGTAAAACTCCGACTGTTTCGCCAGCAGCCAGCCGACCAGGCCGCCCTGCGGCTCCGCCGCGCGCGGCGCGCCGAACGGATTTTGCGCCAGCAGCGCATGAACGGCGCCATCAAGCAATGCTATTGCAGCGACCACGGCGGCTGTGACGACGAGGCCGCGCGTCATGCGCGAGACGGTCGGCGTCATGGGCACTCCACCGAGACCTTGTTGGCGAACATCATGCCGAAATTGCCGTTGCCGCCGTCGAGAAAGGTCTGCTCGCCGAGCTTCTGCGCGGCTGCGGTGCCGTCGCTATTCGGCCGTTCGAACTGCATCTTGCAGCCCGCCGCGGCGCCGACCAGCTTGACCGGCTCCTTCTCGGCATACTGGAAGTCGATGAAATAGGTCGGGTCGAACACTTCGAGCGCGAGCTGCCTGGCCTTGAACGGCGTCTTCACCGGCAAGGTGAAGTGCAGCGTCAGCGCCGAATCCTTGTATTCGAGGAAATAGTCGACCGGCTCGGTGAACTTCTGCTTCTTGCCGTCGCCCTTGGCGAAGGTGAAGTAGGCGTATTCCTTCAGCGATTCGACATTGGTCTGCGCCAGCGGCGCCAGCTCCTCGCGGCTGTAGGCGCCCTTCACCTTGGTCTCGATGCCCTGCAGCGCGTAGGTCGAGAACATGTCGTCAAACGTCCAGGCGTGCCGGACCCCGGTGATGGTGCCGTCGGGCGCGTAGATCAGCTCGCTCCTGGCGACGATCCAGACATGCGGATGGGCCTCGGCGGCCGCCGTGCCGAGCACGACGGACACCGCAAGCACGAGCCAGCCGATCAGCCGGTTCAACGACGGCCGCACCTCAGGCCGCCTCGGGCGTTTCGAGCAGGCCGCGACGGCGCAGCAGCGCGTCCGGCTCGGGCTCGCGGCCGCGGAAGGCGACATAGGCCTCCTCCGGATCGCGCGAGCCGCCCGACGAATAGATGTCGTCATGCAGCCGCTTGGCGGTCGCGGGATCGAAGATGTCGCCGGCCTCCTCGAAGGCGCCGAAGGCGTCGGCGTCCATCACCTCCGACCACATGTAGCTGTAGTAGCCGGAGGCATAGTGGTCGCCGGAGAAGATGTGGCCGAACTGGGTCGGCCGGTGCCGCAGCGAGATTTCGGCGGGCATGCCGATCTTCTCCAGCTCCTTCTGTTCGAAGGCGCGGACATCCCAGCTCGCCGCTGCCGGCTGGGTGTGGAATTCGAGGTCGACCAGCGCAGAGGAGACGAACTCCACGGTGGCAAAGCCCTGGTTGAACTTGCGCGCGGCAAGGAAGCGCTTGAGCAAATCGTCCGGTAGTGCCTCCCCGGTCTCGTAGTGGCGGGCGAAGCGCTGCAGCACCTCGGGCCGCTCCTGCCAGTGCTCATAGAGCTGCGAGGGCAGCTCGACGAAGTCGGTGAACACGCTGGTTCCGGACAGTGACGGATAGGTCACGTTGGACAGCATGCCGTGCAGGCCATGGCCGAACTCGTGGAACAGGGTCCGCGCGTCGTCGGGCGACAGCAGCGACGGCGCGCCATCGGCGCCCTTGGCGAAGTTGCAGACATTGATGACCAGCGGCGCGACGGCACCGTCGAGCTTCTGCTGGTCGCGCAGCGAGGTCATCCAGGCGCCGGAGCGCTTCGAGGGCCGCGCGAAGTAGTCGCCGTAGAACAGCGCCTTGTGCTGGCCGTCGCGGCCCTTGACCTCCCAGACCCGGACGTCCGGGTGCCACACCGGGATATCCTTGCGCTCCTCGAAGGTGACGCCGAACAGGCGGGTGGCGCAGTCGAACGCGGCCTCGATCATGTGGTCGAGCACCAGATAGGGCTTGATCGCGGAATCGTCGAAATTGGCGCGGCGCTGGCGCAGCTTCTCGGCGTAGTAGCGCCAGTCCCAGGACGCGAGGGTGAAATTGCCGCCCTCCTCCGCGATCAGCGCCTGCAGCGCGTCGCGGTCGGCGAGCGCCCGCGCTCGCGCCGGCTTCCAGACCCGCTCCAGGAGGCCGCGTACGGCCTCCGGCGTCTTGGCCATGGAATCCTCGAGGCGGTAGGCGGCGTAGGTCGGGAAGCCCAGGATCTTGGCGGTCTCCTCGCGCAGCCTGAGGATCTCCACGATGGTGGCGTTGTTGTCGTTGGCGTTGCCATTGTCGCCGCGCGCCGTGAAGGCCTTGTAGACCTTCTCGCGCAGGTCGCGCCGCGACGAGCTCTGCAGGAACGGCTCGACCGAGGAGCGCGACAGCGTCACGATCGCCTTGCCTTGCATGCCGCGCTCTTCCGCCGCAGCCTTGGCAGCCGCCACAAATGTGTCGGAGAGGCCGGCGCGGTCGGCCTCGCCGAGCTCCATGAACCACTCCTGCTCGTCGCCGAGCAGATGGTGGCTGAACGAGGTGCCGAGATGGGCGAGGCGCTCGTTGATCTCGGCCATGCGGGCCTTTGCCGCATCGTCGAGGCCGGCGCCGGAGCGGCGGAAGCGGGTGTAGGTGCGTTCCAGCAGCCGCATCTGCTCGCCAGTCAGGCCGAGGGAGGCGCGCTTCTCGTGCAGCATGGCGATGCGGCCAAACAGCACAGCGTTCATCATGATCGGATTCCAGTGCCGCGCCATCCGGGGCGACACCTCCTTGTCGATCTCCAGGATCGCCGGGCTCGAATGCGCCGAGACCAGGTCGTAGAACACCGCCGAGACCTTCGACAGCAGCTTGCCGGAGCGCTCCAGCGCGGTGATGGTGTTGTCGAAGTCGGGCAGCGCCGGATCATGGGTGATCGCAGTCACTTCCGCGGAATGATCGGCGAAAGCCTGCTCGAAAGCGGGGAGGAAATGCTCCGGCTTGATCTCGGCGAACGGCGGCGTCTCGAGCGGCGTCCGCCATGCCTTCAGGAGGGGGTTGGCAAGAGCCTGAGCCTTGGCGTCTGCGCTGGTTTCTGACATCGAATGTCCCGTTTTTCGCCTTGAAAATGCTGCCCAATCTATATCACGCGATACGGCATTTTTGGGCCTTTTGCGCTTGATAGATGGGCACTTTTCGGAGAGATTGCGCCCCCTGAACAGGACCTATTTCATGACCATGCAGCCCTCCAACTCAGGCAACCGCACCATCGCCTGGCCAAGCGTCATCACCGTGATCTCGGCGGCGATCCTGATCGGCGCGGAAGTGTTCGGCGCGGCGTTCGCCGGCGGCTGGGCGCTCGCGATTCTGCTCGGGCTCGACGACGTCGCCGCGCACATCCTGCAGGCGGTGCTGTTCGGCATCGGCGTGCTGATCATGATCGCCTTCATCCGCGCAGCTCAGCGCGTCGAGCCGTTCACGCGTCGCGCGTGAGTTTGAGCGATTCAAGAAAGCACTGCGGCACAGGGCTAAAACGCACACACGCTTCGTTAGTCATTCTTAACAGCCGTTCATCTTCAGCGCGTCCGACGCGTGCTGCGCGCGACATCGCAAGCACGCGTTAGGGAAATTTGCCGCTATCGCAAAAAAATTCTTGCGCCACGAAGTCAAAAGACTTATTTCCTGCCTTGCCCAATTTCGCACGTGCCTGTGGTCGTGTGTCAGTCGGTAGGTATCCGGACAAGAGGCCGGACAGCCGCCAAGGGGTGGAAGAACCGAGGGTCGCTTACGTCCATCAGGACACGAGGCGGCCAGCATCTCTCTCCAGGGATGCCGTTGAAGGTCTCATCACTCTTTGCAACCGTGACTGGCAGCCGGAGGCGAACCGGCGCACCCCGCTCTCAACGGGGGACGCGACTTAAAGCAACGACGGATCGGGCTTTTTTGGTCTCTACCGGCGGTCCAACGCCGGCCCGGGCTACTGAAAAGGCTTGTCCTTCATTGC
This sequence comes from Bradyrhizobium sp. USDA 4502, assembly GCF_054063355.1. Taxonomy (NCBI): domain Bacteria; kingdom Pseudomonadati; phylum Pseudomonadota; class Alphaproteobacteria; order Hyphomicrobiales; family Nitrobacteraceae; genus Bradyrhizobium; species Bradyrhizobium sp. USDA 4502. Next base: position 8,675,906 of record NZ_JBSSGF010000001.1, on the reverse strand, counting down.
CAGGTGATCGGGCGGGAAACTCTCCCAACCAATCCACGGCAGCACAGTCTGGTTTGAGTCTCTTGGCCTCAACGCGCCTCCATCGCGCGATGTGGCCGAAGCGCTCTTACCCGACGTCACGTTGATGCGGATCCCGTCGCTGGGACCGTTGGAGAGTGCCATGACTGAACGTATCCAGGAATTCCTGCGCCACCGCCGCCAGGATGGACTCGACACCGAGCCGTGCCTCGTCGTCGACCTCGAAGTCGTGCGCGACAATTACCAGACCTTCGCGAAGGTGCTGCCGGACAGCCGCGTGTTCTATGCGGTGAAGGCCAACCCGGCGCCCGAAGTGCTGTCGCTGCTGGCCTCGCTCGGCTCCTGCTTCGACACCGCGACGGTTGCGGAAATCGAGATGGCGCTGGCCGCCGGTGCGACGCCGGACCGCATCTCCTATGGCAAACACGATCAAGAAGGAGCGCGACATCGCGCGTGCCTTCGCGCTCGGCATTCGCCTGTTCGCGGTCGATTGCGCCGCCGAGGTCGAGAAGATCGCCCGCGCCGCCCCCGGCGCCAAGGTGTTCTGCCGCATCCTCTATGACTGCGCCGGCGCCGAGTGGCCGCTGTCGCGCAAGTTCGGCTGCGACCCGGAGATGGCGGTCGACGTGCTCGACCTCGCCAAGCGCCTGGGCCTGGAGCCGTGCGGCATCTCGTTCCATGTCGGCTCGCAGCAGCGCAAGGTGAAGGCGTGGGACCGCGCGCTCGCGATGGCGTCGACCGTGTTCCGTGACTGCGCCGAGCGCGGGATCAACCTCACCATGGTCAACATGGGCGGCGGCTTCCCGACCAAGTACCTCAAGGACGTTCCTCCGGTCCTGCAATATGGCCGGTCGATCTTCCGCGCGCTGCGCAAGCATTTCGGCAACCAGATTCCGGAGACGATCATCGAGCCGGGCCGCGGCATGGTCGGCAATGCTGGAATCATCGAGACCGAAGTCGTTCTGATCTCGAAGAAGAGCGACGAGGACGAGGTGCGCTGGGTGTATCTCGACATCGGCAAGTTCGGCGGTCTCGCCGAGACGATGGACGAGTCGATCCGCTACGCCATCCGCACCCCGCATGACGGGGCGGACATGACGCCGTGCGTGCTCGCGGGCCCGACCTGCGACAGCGCCGACGTGCTGTACGAGAAGCTGCCGTATCCGCTCCCGGTGACGCTCGAGATCGGCGACAAGCTGCTGATCGAAGGCACCGGCGCCTATACGTCGACCTACTCGTCGGTGGCGTTCAACGGCATTCCGCCGCTGAAGACCTACCACATCTGACCCGCCTCGTTTTCGAGGCCCGATAAACCGGGAGCCGGCCCCGCCGGCTCCTTCCCGATCATTTTTGATTTTTCCTGAACGACGCTTGCCGCGGCGTACGACATGCCGTTGCAAGCGGGGACTGACGTGCCATGACTGCAAAACGGAACACCCCCGTTGCCCTCATCCGAGATGCCGCCCCGTTCGCGATCCGTGCGGAGCGTGGCTCGGACGTCGTCGCACGCGAAGCGCTGCTGGATGCCTGCTTTGGCTGTAATCGCCATACGCGCACCTGCCAGCGCCTGCGCGACGGACGCGCGCCCGCCGAAGGCCTGAGCCTTGCGGCCGTGCGCCAGGAAGGCCGGCTGGTTGGAACCGTGCGGTTGTGGCACGTCAGCGCGGGGGGCCGCAGCGCGCTGATGCTGGGGCCGCTGGCAGTCGATGACGACTGCCGCGGCCTCGGCGTCGGCGCCGCGCTGATGCGGCGTGCGCTGGCGGTGGCCAAGGCGCGCGGCCACGGCGCCGTGATCCTGCTTGGCGATGCGCCCTACTACGCCCGCTTCGGCTTCACGGCGGCCAAGACCGGCGAGCTGTCGCTGCCGGGCACGTTCGAGCGCGAGCGGCTGCTCGGCGTCGAGCTTGTCGCAGGCGCGTTGGATGGCGCCTGGGGCATGATCACGCCGACCGGCGCGCCGCTGCCCGAGGCCAAGGCACCGCGGACGCGATCCCGGACCCGGAAGGCACCGCTCGCCGTGCCGCACGCGGCGTAAGGCGGGCCGCCATGTCGGAGCACCTTCCCATCACCGATGGCGCGCGCCCGCGTTGGCGTGGCCTCGTCACCACGGTCATGCTGATTCTGATCTCGGTGATGATCGTCAGGGATATCCTGGGCCGGCGCTGGACCGGCACGCCGCCATCGTCGCCGGACAGCACGCTGCAGTCCCATTAGTGCCGGCCGCACCAGGCCTGAACCAAGGGGTTGCGCGGGCGCCAAAAATGCCCGTAAACCCCGCGCAAAGCCATTTTCAGTCGAGGTCCAATATGTCCCGCCGCCTGATTTCCACCGGCTCGCCCTTTGAGAAGACCGCCGGCTACAGCCGTGCCGTGATCGACGGCGACTTCGCCTTCGTCGCGGGAACCACCGGCTATGACTACGCCACGATGACCATGCCGGCAGATGTCACGAGCCAGTCACGGAACTGCTTCAAGACCATCGAGGCCGCCCTCAAGGAGGGAGGCTTTGCGATGGCCGACATCGTCCGCGCGACCTACTACCTCACCGACGCCCGTGACGTGGATGCCCATTTCGCGGTCTGCGGCGAGGTCCTCGGCGACATCCGCCCGGCCGCAACGATGCTGATCGTCGCGGGGCTCTACAAGCCCGAGATGAAGGTCGAGATCGAAGTCACCGCGAAGCGTCGCAACCCCTGATCCACCCTATCCGCCGCTAGGCACTCTCCTGGAGAAAATGATGAGCCCCGCCTCGCAGATCTACGCGAAGATCACAGGTCCCATTGTTATGATCGGCTTCGGCTCGATCGGCAAAGGCACGCTGCCTTTGATCGAGCGGCATCTCGATTACGACAAGTCGCGCGTCACCGTGATCGACCCCAAGGACGAGGGCCGCAAGGCGCATTGCGAGAAGCACAACGTCAAATTCATCCAGAAGGCCGTGACCAAGGACAATTATCGCGACCTGCTGAGCCCGCTGCTCACCGAAGGCGGCGGCCAGGGCTTTTGCGTCAATCTGTCGGTCGATACCGGCTCGACCGATATCATGGAGCTGTGCAACGAACTCGGCGCTCTCTACATCGACACCGTCAACGAGCCCTGGCTCGGCTTCTATTTCGATTCCTCGAAGGGCCCGGAAGCGCGCTCCAATTACGCGCTTCGCGAAGTGACGCTGGCCGCCAAGAAGGCGCGCCCCGCGGGCTCGACGACGGCCGTCTCCTGTTGTGGCGCCAATCCCGGCATGGTCTCATTCTTCGTCAAGCAGGCGCTGCTCAACGTCGCCGCCGATCTGAAGCTCAATGCCCCGAAGCCGAAGACCAAGGCCGAATGGGCGGACTTGATGCGGCAGGCCGGCGTGAAGGGCATCCACATCGCCGAACGCGACACCCAGCGCTCCAAGTCGCCGAAGGAGCCTGACGTCTTCGTCAACACCTGGTCGGTGGAAGGTTTCCTGTCGGAAGGCGTGCAGCCGTCCGAACTCGGCTGGGGCACCCATGAGAAATGGATGCCCGAGAATGCGCACACCCACGAAGCCGGCTGCGGCGCCGCCATCTATCTGATGCAGCCCGGCGCCAACACGCGCGTGCGCACCTGGTGCCCGACCCGCGGCGCGCAGTATGGCTTCCTCGTCACCCACAACGAGTCGATCTCGATCGCCGATTACTTCACGGTGCGTGACGCATCGGGCACGGCGATCTATCGGCCGACCTGCCACTATGCCTATCACCCGGCCGATGACGCCGTGCTGTCGCTGCATGAAATGTTCGGCCGCGCAGCGAAGATGCAGGAAAAGCACCACATCCTCGATGAGAACGAGATCGTCGACGGCATCGACGAGCTCGGCGTGCTGCTGTTCGGCCATGACAACAATGCCTACTGGTACGGCTCGCAGCTCTCCATCGAGGAGACCCGCAAGCTCGCGCCGTATCAGAACGCCACCGGCCTGCAGGTGACGTCCGCCGTGCTCGGCGGCATGGTGTGGGCGCTGGAGAATCCGAACGAAGGCATCGTCGAAGCCGACGAGATGGATTTCGATCGTCTCTTGGAAATCCAGCTGCCGTATCTCGGCCCGGTGAAGGGTTTCTACACCGACTGGACCCCGCTGACGGATCGTCCGGGACTGTTTCCGGAAGACATCGACACCAGCGATCCCTGGCAGTTCAAGAATATTCTGGTGCGCTGACAGGGTCATCCCGGGATGCGCGCTTAGGCGCGCAGACCCGGGATCTCGAAATCGTGGCGCGAGATTCGCAGGTGCGCGAGTGCGCACCATGGTCCATCGCCGACGCGATGCCCCGGAATGACTTCGTCATCTCGCCATGTAGTCGAACGCGACCGAGCCGAGGCCGAGCGTCAGGTCTGCCTTGAAATGCAGCGCCGAGACCACCTCGCGCACCGGCAGGCGGGCGACGTCGCACAGCGCGTGCGGAAACAGGCCGAGCGCGGCGGGGCCGGTCCAGGCCTCCTTCAGCGTGATGTCTTCCAGATGAAACCGCACCAGCTCGCAGATCCGCGGGCTGCCGTCGACATGCGGGATGATCTTCAGAATGAAGTTCGGCGCCGTCATCGACTTCAAGACGGTGTCGTGGTCGACCTTGCGATGCTTGTAGCCCATGGTGGCGGAGGCGCAGAGCACCGAGCCGTAATGCAGCGAGCCGACCAGCACATCGCTCTCGACCTCGATCCTGGGCTTTGCCAGCTTCTTCGGAAATCCCCACAGCTCGCGGCCGCCGGCGATCGGGCCTTCATCGTCGAGATACATTGCGTGGGTGTAGGCGCCCTCCTCACCCCTGAAGCGAACCGGGATCACCTGCCCGGTCTCGGTGTAGTCGCCGAAGCCGGTCGAGTCCGGCATGCGGATGAACTCGTACTTCACCACCGGCTCGGCGACCTCGAGCGGCTCCGGCACCACGGCGGCGAGCGCTTCCAGGTCGGTCTTGTAGGTGATGATGAAATATTCGCGGTCGAAGAACCGGTAGGGCCCCGGCGGAAACGACGGGTTGGTGAGCGGCATCGAATAGGCGGTGCGCCGGACGTCCTCGATCTTCATGGCAGGCCCCATCTGTCGTTGGCGAGACGACAGATTATGGAGGGCGCCGGCGGCGGAGGCGAGACCGTATAATCGGCAGCGTCCGTCAAATCCGCGTCACAATGCGGGCCGCGGCGCGCTTACTTTTTCTCGATCGGCGGCGCGGTCTTCTCCGCGGGCGCGGGCGGCAGCACCGGCTTGGCGCCGGACTTCCGTGCCTCATCGTCGGGACGCGCGGGCTGCGGCGCCGGCGTGGTCGGCCGCTCGCCGCCGGGCTTCGACTCGGCCGGTGGCGCCGTCTGCTGCGGCTCGGGCGTCGGCGTCGGTTGCAGCGGCTGGGTCGCCTGCGCGATCTCTTGCGGCGGAGCGGCATTGATCGCGTGCAGCGAAAGCACTGCGATCGCAACGCCCGCCGCCACCAGCGTCGAGGCGATCAGCATGTCGATTCGCAACCTGGTCCGATCCACAGCCATCTCGTTCACCTGCGCCTTGTCCGCGGGGTCAACGATCCCGCCACGGCATGGTTCCGAAGCGGTGCCTGCGGGAACCTCGGCTCAATCCGTGGTGCTGACCTCCCAGGTCGCGTGCCGCACGCCGGGCTGATGCTGCAGGTCGACCACCACGGCGTTCAACTCGTTGGGCTCGACCGCGGTCGAGACCAGCGTCGCCACGATCTCGAGGAAGTCGTCGCCGGCCTCGACCACGTCGACATCGGCAACCGGGTAGTTCGCTGCCTCCAGCTTCTCGACCAGGCGGTCGCGCATGTCGGGCAATGCCTCGGGAGTGACCGCGAGCTTGAAGTAGTAGGTCGCCTCCGAGGCCTTCTCGTTCAGCGGGATGCGGTTGATGGCGTTGACCAGCGGACGCAGCAGCGTGTTGCCGGCGATCACGAACACGGTCAGCGCCGCCGCCTGCGCCACGAGGTCGGCACCGGCGCAGGAGCCGACCGCGGCCGAGGCCCATAGCGTGGCCGCGGTGTTGAGGCCGCGCACGTCCATGCCCTGCTTCATGATGACGCCGGCGCCGAGGAAGCCGATCCCCGACACCACATAGGCGATCACCCGCACCGCGCCGTCGGCGCCGGCCAGATGCATCGCGAGGTCGACGAAGGCGGCAGCGCCGACCGCGACCAGCACATTGGTGCGCAGACCCGCGGTGCGCTGTCGGTACTGCCGCTCAGCGCCGATCAGGGTGCCGAATACAAAGGCCGTGGTCAGGCTGACCAGCGTGTCGATGAAGTCGGCGAGCTGGAACGTGGTGAGAAATCGCATGACGCTGCGGCCCCGGCGCGAGCTTCGTCTTTTGACGCGTTTTCTTCACGCGAACCGGTACCCACTTCGCTCGAAAACGCTTCGTCTGCCGCGATCTCTTACATTTCCACGATGCCCGCGTCACCATCTTCCGTGCCGAAGGCGAGCAGCGTGCCCTTGGCATTCCATCCGAGCGCCGACACCGCCGTGCCGGCGTTCCGGCGCACCAGGATCTCGGCGCCGTCCTCGAGCCGGACCATCAGCACGGTGCCGTCGGCATAGCCGACCGCCATGATGTCGTTCTTCGGATGGCAGGCGACCACGGCGACCCGCGCCGGCATCGGCGCCAGCATCGCCGGCTCCTTGCCCATCGGGCCGTCCTTGCTGGTGAACGGCCAGACGATCACGGTATCGGCGCCCGAGGTCGCGAGCCCCTTGCCGCCGACACTCCATGACATCGAGCGCACCCGGCCGGGATAGCCGCTCATCCGCATATGCCGGTTGTCGGCGAGCCGCCAGCCATGCATCGCGGGCTCGTGCATCGCGGTGACGAGGAATTTGTTGTCCGGGCTGAACATGACGGCGAGATGCGAGCCGGCCCATTCCAGAAACTCCGGATTGGCCGCCATGTTGGGAAACCACAAGGTCACGCCGTTGTAATGCGCGATCGCAAGCCGCAGGCCCTTCGGCGCAAAGGCTAGCCCGCCGACGGTCGACGGTACCTCGAAGGTTTTTTCCTCGCCCTTCGGATTGCGCACGAACGCGGTCTTGCCCGCCGACCATGCCAGCGTGCCGTCGCTGTGCAGGGCGACGTTGTCGATCCAGCGCCGCTTGGCGTCGGTCGCAATGACAGAGGTCTCGCCCTTGGCGTCGATCGCGATCAGCTTGCCGTCGTCACCGCCGGTGACGAGCCGCTTACCGTCGGAGGCGGCGCACAGGATGGCGCCGAAATGCGTCTGCGTCCGCGTGATCTCGCCGTCGGCGGTCGCGATCGCAACGCCCTCCTCGGAGCCGACGAAGAACGCGCGGTCGCCGAGGAAATGCACCGAGCTCACCGCCGCGCCGAGCGGCAGCGGCTTGACGCGGTCGGTGATCGAAACGATGGAAGAAGGGGCCTCGCCCAGATCGAACTCTTTCATCACGTGGTGATGCACTGCTCGAAGCCGTCGCGGATCGCCTGCTCGGGCAGTTCGCGACCGATGAACACGACGCGGCTCTCGCGCTTCTCGCCGTCCTTCCATTTCCGCTGATGGTCGCCCTCCAGCATCATGTGGACGCCCTGGAACACGTAGCGGTCGTCATCGCCGGTGAAGGCGAGGATGCCCTTCGAGCGCAGGATCTTCTGGCCCTCGGTGGCGACGAGCTGCTGCAGCCAAGGCATGAACTTGGTCGGGTCGAGCGGCTTCTCCGAACGCAGCGACAGCGATTGCATGTCCTCGTCGTGATAATGCTTCAACCCGGCATGGCCGTGCTCGTGATCATGGTGGTGGTGATTATGATCATGGTGATGATGATCGTGATCATGGTCGTGATCGTCGCCGGCCTCGAGGAAATCCGGCTCGATCTCCAGGATGCGGTCGAGATCGAACGCGCCGCGCTCCAGCACGTCGGTCAGCCCGACCTGGCAACGCTCGGTGCGGTGCAGCTTGGCATAGGGATTGATGCCGCGGATGCGGGCTTCGACCTCGGCGAGCTCGGGCTTGGAGACCAGGTCGGTCTTGTTCAGCACGATGACGTCGGCGAACGCGATCTGGTTCTTGGCTTCCGGCGCGTCCTTGAGGCGGTCACTCAGCCATTTGGCATCGGCGACGGTCACGACCGCGTCGAGCCGGGCGTTCTTCTGCACGTCCTCGTCGACGAAGAAGGTCTGCGCGACCGGCGCGGGATCGGCAAGGCCGGTGGTCTCGACGATGATGGCGTCGAACTTGCCCTTGCGCTTCATCAGGCCGTCCATGATGCGGACGAGGTCGCCGCGCACCGTGCAGCAGACGCAGCCATTGTTCATCTCGAACACTTCCTCATCGGCGCCGATAATGAGGTCGTTGTCGATGCCGATCTCGCCGAATTCGTTGACGATGACGGCGTATTTCTTGCCGTGGTTTTCCGACAGGATGCGGTTCAACAGCGTGGTCTTGCCGGCGCCGAGATAGCCCGTCAGCACGGTCACAGGAATTTTTTGCGAAGCTTCAGCCATAACAACTCCGAAGGAACTTAGGGCCGCGCTCAATCCAGGCAGGGAGGCCCCTGCCCTACTCGGCGAGCGCGCTGATCAGGGCCTTTATATTGTGCCTGACCATATCAATGTAAGTGGGTGCATCGCCCTTTTCGGCCGTCAAACCGTCCGAATACAGGGTGCCGCCGACCCGGGCGCCGGTCTCGGCCGCGATCCGCTCGATCAGGCGGGGATCGCTGATATTTTCGAGAAAAACTGCCGGAATTTTCGCAACCTTGATCTGGGCGATGATGGCGGCGATATCGCGCGCGCTGGGCTCGGAATCCGTGGACACGCTGAGCGGCGAGAAGAACGTGACGCCGTAGGCGTCGGCGAAATAGCCGAAGGCGCCATGGGTCGAGATCACCTTGCGCCGCGCCTCCGGCACTTTCGCCACCGCCTCATGCACCTCGCGGTCGAGCGCCTCGAGCTTGGCCAGATAGGCGTCGGCATTGGCCTTGAAGATGGCTGTGTGGTCGGGGGCCGCGGCGATCAGCCCGTCGCGAATATTGACGACGTAGATCTTCGCATTGGCCACGGATTGCCAGGCATGCGGATCGTCATGCCCGCCCATCTTTCGTGGCATGATCCCCTTGGTCGCCACCGCGACCGGCGCCTTGCTGCCCGAGGCCTGCAGCAGCCGCGGCATCCAGCCCTCGAAGCCGAGACCATTGATCACCACGAGCTTGGCGTCGGCGACCTTCTTGGCATCCGCCGGCGTCGGCGCGTAGACATGCGCGTCGCCGTCGGGCCCGACCAGCGCCGTCACGTCGACATTATTGCCGCCGACATTGCGCACCATGTCGGCGAGGATCGAGAAGCTCGCGACGACATTGATGCGCTCGGCGGCGCGCGCCGGTCCACTCGCCAGCAGCAGCGCCAGACCAATCAAACCGAACAATCGCCGCATCGTACTCACGCCTCGAGATGGCGGCCGGGAAACAGCTGCCGCACCAGGCCGCTGACATTACCGAACAGCAGCGACACAATATACAGCCCCGCCGCGACCAGGATGATCGCGGGGCCGGATGGAATCCGGGTCTGGTACGACAGCACCAGTCCGGCATAGCCCGACAGCATCGCGCTCACCACCGCGATGCAGATCATGGTGGTGATGTCGCGCGACCAGAACCGCGCAATGCCCGCGGGCAGGATCATCAGTCCGACGCCGAGCAGCGTGCCGAGCGCGTGGAAGCCGTTGACGAGGTTGACCACGACCAGCGCGAGGAAGGCGAGATGCGCCGGCGCGCCGGCCCGGCTCACGGTGCGCAAAAACACCGGATCGACGCATTCGATCACCAGCGGGCGATAGATCACCGCGAGCACCAGGAGCGTGAGGGTGGCGTTGAACGCGATCACCAGCAGCGTCTGGTCGTCCATCGCCAGGATGTTGCCGAACAGCACGTGCAGCAGGTCGATATTGGTGCCCTTGATGGACACGATGGTGACGCCGAGCGCGAGCGAGACCAGATAGAAGGTCGCAAGCGAGGCGTCCTCCTTCAATTCGGTGGTGCGGGCGACGAGGCCGGCGAGCAGCGCCACGGCAAAGCCCGCGATCAGGCCGCCGGTCGTCATCGCGAACAGGTTGAGCCCGGACAGCAGGAAGCCGATCGCCGCCCCCGGCAGGATCGCATGCGCCATGGCGTCGCCGACCAGGCTCATCCGCCGCAGCATCAGGAACACGCCGATCGGCGCACCGCCGAGCGACAGCGCGATCACCGCCGCCAGCGCGCGGCGCATGAATTCGAATTCGGTGAAGGGCGTGACCAGCGCGTCGGATAGCATCGGCGTCAGGCGGCCCGCGAGCGTGGATCGGCGGCGCAGGCCGCGGCGCTATCGTCGAACGCCTCGCACATCCGCATTGCGACCATCAGATTGTCCGCCGTCAGCGCCTCGGCGGTCGGTCCCCATTCGACCGGGCCGCGCGCCAGCAGCAGCGTCTCCGGGAAATTGTTGCGCACCATGTCGAGGTCATGCAGCGCCGCCAGCACGGTGCGCCCCTCGCCGTTCCACCGCTTCACCAGCGCCAGCAGGTCGGCGGTGGTCTTGGCGTCGATGGCGTTGAACGGCTCGTCGAGCACGATCAGCCGGGCGTCCTGCAACAGCACGCGCGCGAACAGCATGCGCTGGGTCTGGCCGCCGGACAGCGTGCCGATCGGGCGGTTCTCGAATCCGTTGAGGCCGACGGCGGCGAGCGCCGCCAAAATCTTCTCGCGCGCGGCCTTGCCGATGCCGCCGAAGAAGCCGGTGGAGCGCCACAACCCGGTGCCGACGAAATCGAACACCGAGATCGGGAAGCTGCGGTCGATGTCGGCAGACTGCGGCAGATAGGCGATGTCGCGATGATCCAGCCCGTCGAGATCGATCACGCCCGACAGCGGCTTGAGCACGCCGGCGATGCCGCGCAGCAGGGTCGACTTGCCGGCGCCGTTCGGGCCGATCACGGCGAGCAACGCACCCGCCTCGACGGCGCCATTGAGATGATGCACCGCCGGGTGGCGGTCATAACCGAGCGTGACGTCACGGAAGGTAACAAGAGCAGCCACAGGTCTCACCTCATCGCCAGCCAGACGACAGCCCACAGGCCGGCACTGACCGCGAGCGCCGCGAGCAGTCGGGCCGGCACGGGCATGCGCAGGATCGACCAGTGCGCGGCCTGCGCCGGATGCGCGTGCGGGGCGTGGCTGTGCCCGTGGGGATGGGCGTGGCCGTGATGGTGGTCCTCGTGGGTGTGCGTATGCGCCATGCAACGACTGTTATATTATAACATAACGCGAGTCTACAAAGGAGGAACTCATGGCGGACCCGCAAAACCGGGGAGATTTGAGCCGCGGCGAGGGGCAAGTCGTTTGTCTACCAGCTTGTCTATGTGAGCTAGACCCAAAGATGCCATTCCCGTCACCCTGAGGTGCGCGCAGAGCGAGCCTCGAAGGGCGACGGCCCGGCTGGTGGCCGTGCATCCTTCGAGGCTCGCAAGAGCTCGCACCTTGGGATGACGGGATGTAGAGCAGATTCAATTGTCAAACAGCCGAGCACGCGGTGTCATCACGCGCGCGGGCCGGTGATCCAGTATTCCAGAGGCAGTCGTGCCTGAGCCGAGAGGCCGCGGCGTACTGGATCGCCCGGGCTGAACTGCGAGCCGGGCGATGACAGCCTTAATGGTGACGCAGCTTCGCATTCTGGCGGCATGTCCGATCGGCGCGTGAGGAAAATATCGGCGGAAGGCTTCGACGACGGAGAGGCAGCCCCTATGCGACCAGCACGTAGACCAGCATGACAGCGGTGATCGCCATCCAGACGAGCGAGAGGCGGAAATACAGCAGGTCCCAATTCATGGGCGCGAGCGTACACGCCCGCGCTGACGCCAACCTTTCACCAGGTTAAAGCATCGCGGATTTATTAACTAAGCACGCCAGCGGAATGGATCAGTGGTTGGCACGCCGAAAGACACAGCCCTGGCCCTCAATTTATGAACATGGCAATCGCCACGAGGATGACCGGGCTCAGCCCCATCAGCACGACAAACACGCTGTAAAGTAGGTTGCCCATAACGCCGCCCTACGTTGGAAGGGGAAGCTATGCCGGGAGGAACTCGGCAAGCCAGTGCAGTTTGTGCCAGCGGTGTTCGAGCTTTGGGAATTACCCAGTTATCTCAGGTACCTAGCTGGACACCCCGTAACACTACGGGGCGACACAGCTCAGGCAGAGAAAAGGGCGACGAGCGCCACCACCGCCAAAGCGGTAGCGACGCACCCTGCGATCATGACCCAGTCCTGACGCTTCGCCATGCCGGACACGCTCACCCGGCCAGCGCAGGTCGCGTTGACCTAGGTCAACCGGCCAAAATCATTCATCGGCCGTCGAGGCATCACGCAACGAGGCAGCCTCACGCCTCGCGCGCGTAACTCTTCAACCTTGCCTCAAGCACCGCGATCACCTGGTCGCGGACCGGATCGCGGGAGCCTTTCAGCCAGGCGGCGGCGAGCGGCAGGCGGCCGGTGCTGCTGCCGCGCGTCAGGCGGAGCGGCACAAAGCGGACGCCGGGGATCGCCATCCGTGCGGTCCAGCGCGGCACGATGGCGACGCCGAGCCTTGCTGCGACCATGTTGACGATGGTCTGCTTCTCGTCGGCGATCTCCTGGATACGCGGCGTCAGCCCGGCCTCGAACAGCTTTTTATGCGGCCAAGACGTGAATGCCCGGCGCAAGGCCGGGCATAACGCGTTGTGGGGGAAGCGATCGAGCTCGTGTGCTCTCCGGCAAGAGCCGGGCGCATCGTCACAGTGCGGGGGTCCACCTGTTGCGATGACGGTAGAGCTTTGACAGGCTGAAGTTTCCGACCTCTTGTTCGCCCTTGCGGAAAATGGCTATCGCCTTCTGAACGCTCATTTCCGAAATGATATCGGGCCGGCTCCCACAGAGCATGACGAGCTCGAAGATCAGATTGGTGAGGGCGGGCATATCGGTCCATTGCTGCGTCTGATAGGGCTCCTCCCAATGAGCCCAGGCCCAATCTTCGATCAGATAGAGACCATCGCTCTTGAGATAATGGAAGGACGCCTCGAAGCTTGCTCGCGAGAGCTCGTATTGATGCGAGGCGTCGTCGATAATCATATCTATTCGCTGGCCGGGGAATTCCGTCCTGATGATGGTCTGGACGCGCGCGGTGTCGCCTTGCGACGTATTGTAGTATAATTTGACGCGGTCCGTCAGACCGTGGTCGCGGATCAGGCCAAGCACCGCTGGGCTCGCAGGTCTGATATCGATCCCGACGAACTTGATACGTTCCTCGATCGCGGCAAGAAGCAAAGCCGAACCACCTTCGAAGATGCCGAATTCCAGGATATTGGTAACCCCGTTCTCGCGAATGAGGCTTTTGTAGCGATCAATCATCCCGCGGTTCTTGATGATCGCGATGGAATCCTTCGTCGTCCTGGCATCATTGAAGTTCTGCCTGATCAGGCCAAACTTCATGTTGTTGATCACGAAGGTATTCTCATCACTCCAGACTTCATCCATTGGGAACCCCCTGTCGATATTGACTCAATTAACTGATCGCTGTTGTTTGCCCTGTGGCGTGCAGAGCCTCTCCTGCCAGATAAGCGGTATTTTTTCTCCATCCTCCGACGGTGCTTGGCGCAATTCCTCGCCTGCAATCTGCATGCCTGGCGGACATGGCCACGCAGTTGTCATCGAATCACTGGCCGATTTGCATCCGGCGCCAGCCGTTGTAGTTGAGATCGATGACGAACCGACGGCACACGCCTTCGGATCGATCCGCGTCGGCCACACCAGCTTGAACGGCGGAAGTGTCGGGCGTCGGCCCGCCGCGTTGGCGATCACTTTGAGACGCCGCACGCCTTCAGACAGCGTCGGCTGAATCCAGCCGCCTTCGGAGCTCTCGTTCCAGGCATAGATCACAACGCTCTTGAAGCGATCGTTGCGCGGATTGTTGGCCGCCTGACTGATTGCAGCACGGATTTGCCGTGTCCATTCCTCATCGGTGGCAGGTTGACACCAGTCCGGATTCGGCTTGCGAGTTTTCAGTTCCTGAGGATCGCGCAAAGCCGGTCGATAATCCCAGCCAAGCGTCACGGTTGGTAGGAAGCCTCCAGAACCATTCTGGGCTTCGGCTTGCCAGGCTTTCTGTGCAAGAGCCGCGCAACTGGCGTACGGCAGGGATTTTCCATTCGACCCAAGGGCGGTCGCATATGTACTCGCCGCATCAAATCCTATCCTGTGAGCAACGGGCTCCGTCTCGGACAGGTTGAAGAGCAAGGCAACCAGGTAGAGATCTCGGCCGGTCGCGGCCTTGACCCGATCCCTCATATCCTTCAGGGCCGCCTTTGTACCCTCTTCACCCCCAAGCCCCTTTATCCACGGGGTCATCGTACCAAGCAGGAAGAACACAGGCGCCGAGCCGTCGCTCGCCCGCATGTAATCCGGCCCAGCTACCGCTTTGCTGATTGCATCACTCACCATCGGCACATCACGAGGGGGGAATGACAGGTTGAAATTCAGCGCGTATTTGATGCCGAGCTTGTCTGGAAGCCGAAGAAAATTTCCCAACGCCCGATTGAGCGCCACGGCTCGACTGGGATCGCGTCCCCAGGACGAACTCTCCAGGTAGTAGCCGAAGATGAAATAATCCAAGCCTGCGGACTTCGCGTAATGCACGTCCGCATTCAGTGCTCGTTCGGTGTTTCCGGGAAAACCGAGATTTCCGTTCGGCAGACGCTCTGTGTAATACGGAGCGCGCGCGCGCAATCCAGGGTCGGCCAGGACCTGCCCATAGGGACTGTCGAGACTCCAATTGTCCCACCGAATGGCACCTAATGAGACCTTGCTCGACGAGGCCGGTGCCGCAGTTGGTGCGGCGGGCGCTGCGGGTGCCACGGCGGAAGGACTGCCCTTGCTCACCTGAGCCATGGCTGGGAATGAGGAGACTGCCGTCGCAAGCACAACAAGCAGACGGATCGAGCAGTGTCGGGCTGTCCACATCATCACTTTCCCTTGGTCCAAAGCCGCCATGATGCGGCTCGGGATTTCGGTTGTTACTCGACATGCATTCAAGAAGTAACAAAGGGCGCTTATGTGGCGGCGCACTGCAATCGTATCCGTTGAAGCGGAACATCGATGCAACAGCGTGACATCAGACTTGCCTTGGTTCTCGCGAGCATTGCGCCGCGATTCACATTAGGTCGAAATAGAACGGGATCGGTGGAACTTTCTGCGCCATGCGTTTCAGTTGATCGAGGAACTTTCTGCCGCCGAAATGGGCACAGGTGTTGCCGCGCTCCATGCCTCGCGACGACACGGTTGAAAAATCGAATGATCCTTCCATTGGTTGAAGACAGAGGCTCCGCGTTTTGCAACACAGGTCCCGAATCCATCGATCCGCAAAACGCGTGGTGGAATGGATTCCGAGCTCGCGCTTCGCACGCCCCGGAATGAAGAGAGAGAGGGACGTGTTCACGCCTCGCGCGCGTAACTCTTCAACCTTGCCTCAAGCACCGCGATCACCTGGTCGCGGACCGGATCGCGGGAGCCTTTCAGCCAGGCTGCGGCGAGCGGCAGGCGGCCGGCGCTGCTGCCGCGCTTCAGGCGGAGCGGCACAAAGCGGACGCCGGGGATCGCCATCCGTGCGGTCCAGCGCGGCACGATGGCGACGCCGAGCCTTGCCGCGACCATGTTGACGATGGTCTGCTTCTCGTCGGCGATCTCCTGGATACGCGGCGTCAGCCCGGCCTCGTCGAACAGTTTTGTCGTCAGATCGTGGCTGTGCGGCCGCGAGCGGCGTTCCGGCACGATCAGGGGCTGATCCGCGATGTCGGGCAGCACGATCTGCTTGCGCCGCGCCAGCGCGTGCTTGTGCGACAGCGCCACCACGGCGGTCTCCTGCAACAGCTGGACAAACTCGATGCGGCGGTCGGGCCGCTCCGGCGGGCGCACAAACGCAAGGTCGAGCGCGCCAGACAGCAGCTTCGGCAGCAGGCGGATGGTCTTCTCCTCGAGCAGTTGCACCGCAACATCAGGATGGGCGGCGCGGAGGTCGCGCAGCAGCGGCGGCAGCAGGCCGGCCGCCGCGCTGTCGATCGCGCCGATCCGGAAGCGGCGCGCCTGTGGCTTGCGCAGCCGACGGCGAAAGCCGTTCTCGATCGCCTCAGCGCGGCCGAGCAGCGCGCGGCCCTCGCGCAGCAGCACAGCGCCGTCCTCGGTCAGCGACACCGCGCGCGTCGTGCGCGCGAACAGCCGCACCCCGAGATCCTCCTCCAGCAGCTTGATGTGGCGGCCGAGCGCCGACGGCATCATCTGCAGGCGCTGCGCCGCGCGGCCGAAATGCAGTTCCTCGGCAGCCGCGACGAAGCAACGAAGCTGGTGCAGTTCCAAGACGTCGCTTCCTTATGCCCCGCGTTCGTCATGGCCGGGCTTGTCCCGGCCATCCATGTCTTTTCTTTGCCGCCAAGACGTGGATGCCCGGCACAGGCCGGGCATGACGCCAAGTGAGGTCGGGTCCGATTATATCATTTTTTTGTATAAACCGGCGCGGATTGAAGCGGAAGGGCGCGAGCTTCTAGGCTTCCCGGTGGCGCGCGACAGGCGCCGTCCCAACAAACAAGACGAACCCGGGAAGAAGCCCATGGAAAGCCAGCTTGGCGCGCGCGTATTGCGCAAGATCTCACTGCGCATCGTGCCGTTCATCATGCTGCTGTACTTCGTGGCCTTCATCGACCGCGTCAATATCGGCTTCGCCTCGCTGACCATGAACAAGGACATCGGCTTGTCGCCGACCGTCTATGGCTTCGGCGCCGGTATCTTCTTCTGGGGCTACTTCCTGTTCGAGGTGCCCTCCAACATCATCCTGCACAAGATCGGCGCGCGGATCTGGATCGCGCGGGTGATGATCACCTGGGGCCTGGTCTCGGCGGCGATGGCGCTGGTGCAGGGCGCGACCAGCTTCTACGTGCTGCGCTTCCTGCTCGGCGCCGCCGAAGCCGGCTTCTTCCCCGGCATCATTCTCTATCTCTCCTACTGGTTCCCGGCGCGGCAGCGCGCCGCCGTCACCGCGCTGTTCATGGCGGCGGCGCCGCTCTCAACCGTGCTCGGCTCGCCGCTCTCCGGCGCACTGCTGGAGATGGACGGAATGCTCGGCTTCAAGGGCTGGCAATGGCTGTTCGTGCTGGAGGCCGTGCCCGCCGTGCTGCTGGGCTTCGTCGTGCTGGGCTTCCTGACCGACCGGCCGGAGCAGGCCAGATGGCTGGCCGACGACGAGCGCGCCTGGCTGGTCAAGACCATGAAGGCCGAGAACGACGGCAAGGCCACGACCGCGAGCCACAGCATCTGGCGCGGCCTCGCCGACCCGCGGGTGCTGGCGCTGGCGCTGGTCTATTTCGGCACCTCGGCCGGGCTCTACACACTTGGGGTGTGGGCGCCGCAGATCATCAAGGCGTTCGGCCTGTCGTCGATCCAGGTCGGCTTCCTCAACGCCGTACCGGCGACGGTTGCCGTCATCGCAATGGTGCTATGGGCGCGACATTCCGACCGCACCGGCGAGCGCACCTGGCACGTGGTGCTGGCCTGCCTGATGGCCGCGGCGGGACTTGCGCTCGCCGGGCTGTGGACCGGCCTTGCGGCCGTGATCGCGGCGCTGACCCTGGTCAATATCGGCATCTCCTCGTCGAAGCCGCCGCTGTGGAGCATGCCGACCATGTTCCTGTCCGGCTCGGCCGCAGCGGCCGGGATCGCCACCATCAACTCGATCGGCAATCTCGGCGGCTTCGTCGGGCCGGCAATGATCGGCTGGATCAAGGAGCGCACCGGCAGTTTCGACGGCGGTCTTTATTTCGTCGCCGGCCTCCTGGTGCTCTCGGGCGTGCTCACGCTGCTGCTGTCGCGCGCGCAGAGCGCGCCGGCACAATCCGAACCGCAACCCAATCCCGTGCGAACCCGCTAACCATCGATCGGAGAGATCCCATGCGTATCCATTCCATCGCCGCCATTCCCGCCGACGGCATCGGCCCCGAAGTGATCTCCGCGGGTGTCCGCGTGCTGGAGGCGCTGGCCGAGCGCAGCGGCGACATCAGCTTTAACGTCAAGACCTTCGACTGGGGCTCGGACTATTACAAGAAGCACGGCGTGATGATGCCGGCCGACGGGCTCGCGGAGCTGAAGAACTTCGACGCGATCTATTTCGGCGCGGTCGGCGCGCCCGATGTGCCCGACCACATCACGCTGTGGGGCCTTCGCCTGCCGATCTGCCAGGGCTTTGACCAATACGCCAATGTGCGGCCGACCAAGATCCTGCCCGGCGTCGCCTCGCCGCTGCGCAATGTCGGCGTCGGCGATCTCGACTGGGTGATCGTGCGCGAGAATTCCGAAGGCGAATATGCCGGCATGGGCGGCCGCGCGCACAAGGGCCTGCCGGAAGAGGTCGGCACCGAAGTCGCTGTCTTCACCCGGGTCGGCGTGACGCGGATCATGCGCTATGCGTTCCAGCTCGCGCAGTCGCGGCCGCGCAAATTCCTCACCGTGGTGACCAAGTCGAACGCGCAGCGCCACGGCATGGTGATGTGGGACGAGATCGCCGCCGAGGTGGCGAAGGACTTCCTCGACGTCACCTGGGACAAGATGCTGGTCGACGCCATGACGGTGCGCATGACGCTCAATCCGATGAGCCTCGACACCATCGTCGCGACCAATCTGCATGCCGATATCCTCTCCGACCTCGCCGGCGCGCTGGCCGGCAGCCTCGGCGTGGCGCCGACCGGCAACATCGACCCGCAGCGCCGCTATCCCTCGATGTTCGAGCCGATCCACGGCTCGGCCTTCGACATCACCGGCAAGGGTATCGCCAACCCGGTCGCGACCTTCTGGACCGGTGCGCAGATGCTGGAGCATCTCGGCGAGAAGGACGCCGCGGCGCGCCTGATGGCCGCGGTCGAGAAGGTGTGCGCGGCCGGCGTGCTGACGCCCGACGTCGGCGGCAAGGCGACGACCAGGGAAGTGACCGACGCGGTGATCGACGCGATCCATGGATCGAATGCGTGAGGGGGCGGTCGCTTCGCATCATGCAGTGAGGCGAGCACGCTAGTAGGGATCCCTCCCCCCTTGCGGCAGGGGTGTCCGGGGAAATTCAGGCATAGCGGAGCTCCATCTGGTCAGGTGAGATGGTTGATTTCCGACGGCTGGGGTTGATGGGCGGAGGTTTGTCGATGGCAGCGAGGGATCGACGCGTGAGCAGGAGCTGGCCGACGAGTTCGGCGAACCTGAGCGGGAGCATTTTGATGCAGTTGGTGTGAGCGGCGATGCGCAGCAGCAGGTAGGCAATCATCGCAGCGAGCACCTGAAGGCGGATCGCGTTGTCGTTGGCGCCGAGGAACTTGCGAATATCGAGATGCTGCTTGATCCAGCGGAACAGCAGCTCGATTTGCCATCGGCTCTTGTAGAGGGCGGCGATCTCGACGGCGCTACGGGCAAGGTCGTTGGTCAGGAGTGTGATCTTGCCGCCTTTCTCGCGTCTGATCTTGATGCGGCGGAGCGGGATTGGAAGGCGCGAATCGCCCTTGCTGGTGAGCTTCACCTCGTCATCGGCAAGGATTTCGAAGCCATCCCCGTTACGCTTGCGGATGGCGCGATGCCTGAGCGAGCGAAGACGGATGCTCGTCTTCGCCCGGGTAACGAAGAAAGCCTTGCTATCATTGATCTTCTGCCACCAGTCGAAACGGCAATAGCCCTTGTCAAACACATAGGTGGTGGCGGGCTGGATTGGGGTCTGTCGGCCGATCTCGATGTCATTGACGTTCGCGGCCGTCATCTCGACGCAGGTCGGGACATCGCTCCTTGGGTCGTAGACGACATGCAGCTTCATGCCGCGGATGCGGCCGTTCCACGTCGCCCAACTGCAGACCTTGCCGAGCGGGATCGGACTGGCGTCGATCAGACGCACCATCTCCATGCCTTCACTCCGCAGCTGGCGACGCGCCATCGCCGACAGCGCCGCAAAGGTTTGCGCGAAAATGCCGATCGGACGGCGGGCATTGGCATCGGACAACGTCGAGCGCGACAGCTTGCCGGTTCCCAAGTGATAGTGATGCTGCGAATTGGCGTTGAAGCCAGTCACCACCCCGCGCAGACTGCTGTTGCCGCTAAGCTGGGCATAGATCAGCGCCACCAGATGATCCCAGCTCCTGAACGACTTGTCGTAGGCATCCCCGTCCAGACGATCCACAACCGTCTGAAACTGCCGTCGATTGATCGGTTCAAGCAGCCTTCCAAAAATGCTACCGCGGTATCGCATGCTCGGCCCTCTGTGTCTCGACAACCAGAAAAGACCGATTTGCCTCGGTCCTGCCGAGCATGCACCGCGACACAGTGAATCATTCCCCGGACACCCTGCCCTTGCGGGGGAGGGTTGGGGAGAGGGGCGCACTTGCTCCGCATCCAGTTAGAGCGGCGACACCTGCTGCGCGCTGATGCAACAGCATCATCCAATCTCTGACACCACGCCCGGGGCCACCCCTCTCCCCAACCCTCTCCCGCAAGGGGAGAGGAGCCTGAGAGGGTGCTCACCTCACGAAAGCGTACCCGCCTCCGCGCAATTGGTCAGCCGCGCGGGCACGCCGATGGCGGTGCAGCCGGCGGGCACATCCGTCGTCACCAGCGCGCCGGCGCCGATCCTGGCGAAATCGCCGATGGAGAGATGTCCGATCACCGTGGCGCCGGCGCTGAGCAGCACGCCGTGGCCGATCTTCGGCGCGCGGCGCGGATCATCCTGATGCCGCGCGATGGTGACGTTCTGCAGAATCGTGACCTCGTCGCCGACCGAGGCCAGCGCGCCGATGATGATGCCGGTGCCGTGATCGAGGAAAACCGCGGTTCCGATCCGGGCCGATGGGTGAATGCTGATCTGCAACTGGTCCGCCGTCGCGCTTTGCATCATGAGCGCAAGGTCGGGGCGGTCCTCGCGCCACAGCCAGTTCGATACCCGCCAGGCTTGCAGCGCGACGAAGCCCTTGAAGTTGAGGAGCGGCGGCAGGAAGCCCGTGATCGCGGGATCACGGCGCACGATGGCCGTGAGATCGGTGGCCGCGGCATCGACCAGCCCGGGCTCGGCCGCATAGGCTTCGCGGGCGGTCCGCGCGAACTGCGCGCGATCCTCTTCCGCGCGGCTGATATGCCGGCCGATCAGAAAAGCGAGCGCACCGCCGAGGTCGCCCTGATCTAGGATGAAGGCGGCCGACGCCTCGAGGAACGGATCGGCCGCGATCGCCGCCTCCGCCTCGCGCCGGATCGCAAGCCAGAGCTCGCCGGCCGTCACTGTCGCTGATCCCGCCATGGTCTTCACCTCATCGTCCGGATCCCAAACGATAGAGTGGGCGTCACCATCCCAAAATGCAAACCGCCCGCTTGCTCATCGCAAACGGGCGGCTCAGGGCCATCAGGTTCTATGGGGGCACATCGCCTGAAGGCTAGCGCTTGCCTCGCGCGATCAACCCTGCGGCGGCTGGTCGGTCGGCGGGGTCGGACGGGTCTTGTGCTGCGCCATGAAGGCGTCGAACTCCTCCTTGTCCTTGGCGTGGCGCAGGCGATCGAGGAAGTTCTTGAACTCGACCTGCTCCTCCTCGAGACGGCGCAGCGTATCCTGGCGGTACTCGTCGAAGGCGCGGTTGCCACTGGAGGGCGGACCGAAGCCGCCAAACGGGAAGCCGCGGCGCTCCATGCGGCTCTTCATCCGCTCCATCTTGTCCTGCATCCGCTCCATCTTGTTCTGCCAGCGATCCATATCGTTGTGACTCCAACAGGCCATCTTTCTGCTCCCGAGTGTGAAAAAGAGAAGGGCGAGGCCGATCGGCCACCAGATCATGAAGCCAAGGATGATCCCGGCGATCTTCAGGGGATGCCACGGCGTCGCGTAGAAGTAGGGACGGTAGGGCTCTTCGACGGGGCCGCGCCAGCGATTGACATCAGCGGTGTAGGCCATTTCCTTCTCCATCACGGCATCACGCCGTTGTGAATGTAAATAACATTTACATAGGTAGCCGATCCCTCGGGAAAGTCAAGCAGCGCGGGTGACGCACCCCTCGGATTATTTTTGGCTTGGCCGTTGAACCTTATTTCGCCTTGCCCCACGGACCGGCGGGCTTGTCGTCGGCGGCCGCGGTTCCAGGCCGGCGGTCGGTCGGGAAGCCGAGGCCGCGCAGATAGATCAGCACTTCGGCCTCGAGCAGATCCTCCGGCGACATCGGCAGCTTGCGCCGCGCGGCATCGCCGCGGCCGAACAGCGAAGCGACGCCGTGCGACATCGCCCAGATGTGCAGCGCCATCATCATCGCCGGCGGACGCGGCATGCCGGGCGGCGCCAGTGCCGCGAGCCGTTCGGCAGCGGCGCGGATGATCGCGAAGGCGCGCTCGCTTGCGGCCATCAAGGTCGGATTGGAATCGACCGGCAGGCCGGATTCGAACATCGCCGAATAGAACGCGGGCTCCTCGCGGGCGAAGGCGAGATAGGCCTTGCCGACCCGCTCGAACGCCGTGACAGTGTCGGGGCGGCCGTCGTCCCAGGCCTGCGTCAACAGCGATTCGAACTGCTCGAAACCGCGCTGCGCGATGCTGGCGATCAACTCGTCGCGGTCGCGGAAGTGGCGGTACGGCGCGGCCGGGCTGACGCCGGCCATCCGCGCGGCATCGGCGAAGGTGAAGCCGGCCGGCCCCTTCTTCGAGATCAGGTCGAGTGCGGCCTGCAGCAACGCCTCTTTGAGATTGCCGTGATGATAACCGCGCTCGGCGCGGCCTTGGTCCTTGCGCCAGCTCATGTGAACGGCTTTTACATGAGCTGGCGGTAAAGGTCACTAGCGGGGCGGCGGCGCGTCAATCAAGATTAACGGACCAGTCAGTCGGGGGGCTTCCGCGCAACGCCGTCAGGCACGTTGCATGACTAGGCGGGGACGTAGGTCAACCTGATCGTGTTTTCGCCTATCCGGTCGCTTGCCACCAGGCGGAGCGGCGCGCGGGGCCCGACGAAGAATGGCTTGCCGCGCCCGAGCACGATGGGCCGGAGGTACAGTCGATACTCGTCAATCAGGCCAAGCTCGGTCAGACTCCCCGCCAGGTCCGGCCCGGCGACTTCGATCTCCCCGTCGAGCCGGGCCTTCAGCCCGCGCACCGCCGCCTCAACGTCCCCCTCGACCAGTGTCGCGTTGGGTCCGACGGATTTCAGCGAGCGCGACACGACCCACTTTGGCCGTCTCCGCCACACTGCCGCATAGTCGCGCTCCTCTGCATCCCAATCAGGAAGGTCGTCGTCCCAATAGCGCATCACCTCGTACATGCGGCGGCCGTACAACATGCCGGCCACGCTGCGCACCTGCTCGATGAAATGACGAAAGAGCCCGGTGTCCGGCACCATCGCCTGATGATCGACATAGCCGTCGAGCGACTGGTTCAGTCCGAAGACAAGCTTCGCCATGGCGCAAGACCTCCACTCCAGGGCTTTCAGATTTGCTCGGGCCGGTGTGACCTGGACACGAAGTCGGCCGCTGGCGAGCGGAGGCCCTCTCCGCGAGTTACACAGTGGAGAGGGCCTCCATCCGCCTGCGCGCGACGACCTCCCCCGCGAGCGGGAGAGGTTCAGGGAGCCCATGGCCCAAAACGATTGCCTATCGGCCCGGGATCGGCAGCACCGGCATGATCTCCACGGCTTCGCCTGGGAAGATCGAAAAATGCGGGTGGTTCTCGAACAGCTTTGCCGCTGCCTCATGCGAGGGCGCGCGCACCACGGTGAAGCCGGTCATCAGATTGGCGATGTCGGTGACGCCGCCCTGCCCAACCTTCTTGGTCTTGCCGAGCGGTCCGCCCATCTCGACGATCACGTCATGGTGCTTCTCGACCCAGGCGCCCCAGGCCGCCATGCCCTGCTGCTCCTTGGCACGCCGTTCGGCCTCGGGCAGCGCATTCCAGGCTGCCATCCGCGAGCCGGTGCTGCCGCCGCCGAGATAGACCGCGAGAAAGGTGTTGGTGCTCATCTTGCATCTCCATTGTAGTCGTTACTGGTTTGACGATCGTTTGCTGACGCGATGACGCCGTGCGGCGGCATCGCTACTTGTTGCAAGACCGGATCATGCGGTGTCAGCGCAGAGCCTTGCCCCAGCCGCCCTGCGGATGCTCGAAGGTCGCGGCGGCCTGCTGCACCTCTTCGGAGAAATCTGCCATCTCCTGCACCTGGCGGATCTCGATCATCTCGTTGGCGGTGGCCGGGCACTTGCTGGCCCATTCGATGGCCTCGGCGCGCGAGGCGACCTCGATCATCCAGAAGCCGCCGATCACTTCCTTGGCCTCGGTGAACGGGCCGTCGATCACGACCGGCACGCCGGTGTCGAACTTGACGCGCGCGCCGGCAGCCGGCGGATGCAGGCCTTCCAGCGTGATCAGCACGCCGGCGTCCTTCAGCGCCTGATTGTACCGCATCATCGCGGCGACCCGTTCGGGGTCGAGCTCGAGCTTGGCCGGCGCGGACTCGTAGCCGAGCGGGATCATCAGCATCATGAAACGCATTGGTCGGATTTCCTTGCCTGTTGAGTAACTCGCAATCTTCACCCTCGTCATGCCGGGAAGCCCCACGCGGCGCCGGCCCGGAATCCACGACTTGCGACGATGATCATGTATTCCGGGCGCATCGCCGGTGCGATATCGCGGAATGACGTCGGGTGTCATTTCTTGCCCACCTGCGCGCGCAGGCGCTCTCCCCGCTCGCGCAGCTCGGGCGTCAGCGCCTCGCCGAAATCCTCCGCGGCAAACACCTGGCGGATTTCGATCTCGGAGCCGCCGTCGAACGGCGCGCGCTTCATCCAGTCGATCGCTTCGTCGAGCGACTTGGTCTCGATCAGCCAGAAGCCGGCGACCAGATCGCTGCTCAGGCCGAACGGGCCGCGCGACACCGTGCTCTGCCCGCCGGCATATTTGACGCGGGCACCCTTGCTGGTCGGATGCAGCCCCTCGCCGGCCTGCATCACGCCGGCCTTGACCATCTCCTCGTTGAACTTGCCCATCGCCGCGAGCAGCTCGGTGCTCGGCATCACGCCGGCCTCGGTATCCCTGTTCGCCTTCACGATCACCATGAACTTCATCGTCCTGCTCCGTTGTCCTGTTCAGCTGCCTTGCCGGTATCTCCGGTGCTCGTCTCAAGGACGACGCGGGGCTTGCCACGCCGACAGGCCAAGCGAAATTATTTCGGAGGTCATTGCATCGCGCGCCACAGCCCTCAGCGGTCCTGCCTGACAAGTTCGCCGTCCTGGTGCGATGGGCCGAAATAGACGTCGATGCGCGACACCTTGTCGCCGTCGAACACGAAGAACTCGGTGTTGCGAAAGCTCTTGCCGTCGCGGGCGACGCAGCGATAGGTGACGAAGGCTTCGAGGCCGTCGACCATGATGCGCTCGATCTCGTGGCGGCCGATCCAGCCGGAATCGCGCCAGCACTCGGCGAAATAAGTCGGCTTGTCGATGTTCTCGCCATAGGGCGTCGAGAAGCGGAAATCCTCCGCGAACGCCGCCTCGACGCTCGCGCGGTCATTGGCGAGGTAGGCGGCGAAGAGGGAGCGGATGATCTCCGCCCTGTTGCCAACTGCAGCCATGTCGTCTCCCACACGTATTGCCCGGGCCTCCGGAGCGGCCAGCGCTCCGGAAACCCGGGCCTCAGCGAGATGACGAACGAGACGGCGCGAAAGCGACATCCCGCCATAATTTATTTTTGGAACCGGGTCGGAGGCCGGCCTGCGTCAGGTTTCCTGCGGGAACATGCCGAAATAGGGCTCGGCCTCCTTCAGGACACGCGCGAAGGACGGCCGCGCCATCAGCCGCTCGAGATAGGCGGCCAGATGCCGATGTCCATCTCCGAACGGCTCGACCTTGTTGCCGTAGAACATCGTCGGCGCGGCCGCGCAATCGGCCAACGAGAAATGCTCGCCCATCATCCAGCCGCCACGCGCGCGTTGCTGATTCAAGATCAGTTGCTGATCCAGGATCGCATAGGAGGTGCGGAGTTGCGCCCGCGCCTCGGCGACGCCATGCGGATCCTTGCTGTCCGCAGGCCGCAGCCGGTCGCCGACGACCTTCTGCATCGGCAGGTGGACATAGAGATCGAGGAAACGATCACGCAGCCGGGTCTGCAGCGCGAGGTCCGGATCCTCGGGGATCAGCCTGACGGCACCGGGATAATGCCGGTCGAGATATTCGATGACGATGCTCGATTCCGGCACCGTCTCGCCCCGCGTCTCGTCGCGGAGCACGGGAAAGCGGCCGATCGGCGACAGCGCGAGCAGCGCCGCGCGCTCGGCAGGATCGCCGAGATTGACCATGTTCGGCGTGAACGGCGTGCCGTTCTCGTAGAGCGCAATCAGCGCCTTCCAGCAGAACGAGGACAGCGGGTGGTAATGCAGGGTAAGCGACATCGGAACTCCATCATGGAATGAGTGACCGGAGGACGAGCCCGGGACCGCCCTTCCGACATCTCGTGCGGCGATTTTTTTCGTATGGATACTTTTCGTATGGATACTTATTGCGGTCGGCGGGCGTGGAGACCCAAGCATCGAACGCGACGCACATTCATCGAGGACGCGAGACGCGCCTTGTTCCCATGCTGAAAGAGTATAGAACGGCCGACGCACCCATGTCATTGCGAGCCAACGGGTCGCGCGAAAGCGCGCCCGATGACAGGCTCCGCGAAGCAATCCACCTCGCCACACGGGAAGAATGGATTGCTTCGTCGCTATCGCTGCTCGCAATGACGGCCGAGCCAGTTGAGCGCCTCTCAGGTTGACATCACCAGGTAAAGGTCGCAGACGGTCGGGATTTCCTGCCCGAACCGATGGACCATCCGATGAATCCCGCTTCCCCCAAAGTCGCACTCGTGACCGGCGCCGCGCGTGGCATCGGGCTTGCCGCGGCGAAACGCTTTCTCGCCGACGGCTGGCGCGTCGCGCTGCTCGACATCGAGGGCGAATTGCTGCGCGCGGCGGTCGCGGCGCTGAAGCAGCCCGACGACGCGCTGGCGCTGACCTGCGACGTATCGGACGCCGCTGGCGTGGCAGCCGCGATCTCTGCGATCACGGACCGGTTCGGCCGGCTCGACGCGCTGGTCAACAATGCCGGCATTGCCGTGTTCACGCCGGTGCTGGAGACCTCGGACGCCGACTGGAGCCGGATCATGGCGGTCAACCTCACCGGCCCGTTCCTGTGCACCAAGGCGGCTGCGCCTGTGATGCGCGAGCATGGCGGCGGTGCGATCGTCAACATCACCTCGATCTCGGCGGTGCGCGCCTCGACGCTGCGCTCGGCCTACGGCACCAGCAAGGCCGGCCTTGCGCATCTCACCAAGCAGCTCGCGGTCGAGCTCGCCTCGCTCGGCATCCGCGTCAACGGCGTCGCGCCCGGGCCGGTCGAGACCGCGATGGCCAAGGCCGTCCACACGCCGGAAATCCGCGCCGACTATCACGACGCCATCCCGCTCAACCGCTATGGGCTGGAGGAGGAGCTGGCGGAAGCGATCTTCTTCCTGTGCTCGGATCGCGCCAGCTACATCACCGGACAGATCCTCGCCGTCGACGGCGGCTTCGACGCCGCCGGCATCGGCCTGCCGACCCTGCGCGGCGCGCGACGGAATGGGTAGACTCAGCGATACACTCACCCCATCTCCGTCATCCTGAGGAGGCCGCGAAGCGGCCGTCTCGAAGGATGGACGGCCCCGCTGGTGGCCGTCGACCCTTCGAGACGCGCTACGCGCTCCTCAGGGTGACGGAATTGCTAGTGCCGCTGAGTGACTAAATTAGCGCTCGTTCACCGCGACCACGCGCCAGGCATTCGGCAGCCGGTCGATCCGCGTCAATGACAGTGGATCGATGACGAAGCGCAGCGCGAGCTCCGGGGCAAGCTCGAGCGCGATCGCAAGGATCGCGCGAATGGTGCCGGAATGCACGACCAGTACGACGTCGCCGGCCGGCAGACGCGCGAGCCCTGCCCGCGCCCGCGCGATCTGATCGGCAAAGCTTTCGCCGCGCGGCGGCCGGTTGTTGCCCGGCGATTGCCAGAACGCGCGATAGGCTGCGCCGAGCTCGGCTTCGATCTCGCTATGGCGCCGGCCGGTCCAATCGCCAAAATCCTGCTCGCGAAAGGTGTCGTCCTCCGCTGCCGTCAGGCCGAGCTTTGCTGCGGTCTCGCGAGTGCGCCGCGCCGGACTGCAGACCGCGAGAGCGTAAGCCGGCAGCCTCACCTGCAACGACGCGAATGCCGCGGCATCGCTGAGGTCGGCGGGCGCATCCGGCGCGTGGATCACGCCGCGCGGACCGTCCACCGGCGCATGACGGATTAGCCAGAGACGCGTTTCGCGATCCATGTTCCGCCCACGCTTTCATTTTGACGCGTTCTCTTCACGCGAACCGGTATCCACTTCGCTCGAAAACGCCCTAACCTAACCGCGCCGCAAGCAACACCAGAATCGCAGTCTCCGCGACCTGCTCGGCGCCGCCGAGCACATCGCCGGTCTGGCCGCCGATCTGCCGCTTTGCCGCGAGCACCATGACCAGTGCGCTCGCACCGGCCGCGATCGCCGCCAGCAGCGCGCTGCCGAACGGCAAGGCGAGGACTGCGATCAGCAGCGCCAGGCCGGCCGCGACCACGGCAATTGTCCCATCGGGCCTACCGGCATTGGCGGCGAGCCCGTCCTTGCGCGCATAGGGCAGGCTGATCGCGATCCATGGCAGCACGCCGCGGCCCAGCGCGTGCGCAGATATCAGGCTCTGCACCACAAATCCGTTCGGAAGTGCAGCCAGCGCCGCGAGCTTGGCGGCAAAGCTCACCACCAGCGCCAGCGCGCCATAGGTGCCGAGCCGGCTGTCGCGCATGATCTCGAGCTTGGCCGCGACATCGCGGCCGCCGCCGAACCCGTCGGCGACATCGGCGAGCCCGTCCTCATGCAGCGCGCCGGTGAGCAGCGCACCGCCGCCGAGCGCGAGCGCGGCGGCGGCCAGATCCGGCACACCGATCGCCCGCAGCAGCAGGCAAAACAGGCCGATCGCCGCCCCGATGGCGGCCCCGACCAGGGGAAACAGCCGCTGCGCCCGGGCAAAGCTCTCCGGCCGCGCGCCGTCCGGATGCGACATCGGCAGGCGGGTCAGGAAGGCGGTGGCGGTCCTGAGCTCGTCGAGCCATTGATTCATGGTGAAGGCCTGGAAATTGGGCTAAAGCGCGACGAGATCGGGCTCGATCTCATCGCGCTTTGGCTTCCTGTTAGGGCATGATCTCCACGCAAATGCTACGCATTTGTCGCGAGGGAAAACCGCTTCACACTTTTCCGGATCATGCGTTAGCTTGCGGCCCGCTCGACGAGGGAATCGCATGCAGTTCAGTACTCTAGACGACATCCGCGGCTTTTGTCGCAACCTGCCGCAGGGCGACGAGGCCAGTGCCGCGGCCGCCACGCAGCGCCAGCAGAACCTGACCAAGCCGCCGGGAAGCCTCGGCCGCCTGGAAGAGGTTGCGATCTGGCTGGCGCGCTGGCAGCGGCGCGAGATGCCCCGGCTCGACCACGTCACCATCGCCGTGTTCGCCGGCAATCACGGCATCGCCGAGCGCGGCGTTTCAGCCTATCCCTCCGAGGTCACCGCGCAAATGGTGGCGAACTTCGCCGCCGGCGGCGCTGCGATCAACCAGATCGCCAGGCTTGCCGGTGCCGAGCTGCGCGTCGAGCCGCTCGAGCTGGCGCGCCCGACCCGCGATTTCACGACCGGACCGGCGATGGACGCCGCCGATTTCCTCGTCGCGCTCGATACCGGCTGGCGCACGGTGCCCGAGCAATGCGATCTGCTCGTGGTCGGCGAGATGGGCATCGCCAACACCACGGTCGCCGCGACGCTGTGCGCGGCCTTGATGGGCGGGCGCGGAGTGCGTTGGGCCGGCCGCGGCACCGGCGTCGACGATGCCGGGCTGATACGCAAGCGCACCACGATCGATGCGGCGCTCAAGCTGCATCGCGGCGCGATCGACGATCCGTTCGTCACCGCGATGTCGCTCGGCGGACGCGAGCTCGCGGCGATCGCGGGGGCCGTGCTGGCAGCGCGCGCACGCTGCATTCCGGTGCTGCTCGACGGCTTCGTGGCGACAGCGGCGGTGCTGCCGCTGGCGCGGCTTGCGCCCGATAGCCTCGCGCATTGCCGCGCCGGACATGTGTCGGCCGAGCTTGGCCACCGCGAATTGCTGCGCGAGCTCGAGCTCGCCCCCTTGCTCGACCTTAACATGCGGCTCGGCGAAGGCTCCGGCGCGGGGGTTGCGATCCTGCTGTTGCGCGCGGCGCTCGCCTGTCATGGCGGCATGGCGACCTTTGCCGAGGCCGGCGTCTCCGGCGCGGACTGAGGCTCCCGGGAGAGCCGGAGGGTTCCCTCAAAAAAGCCGGTGCATAGCGTCGGCGCGGGTCGACAATCTTCGCGTGTGCAGCATGACCTCTGCGCGCTGGAGGCCTAACCTTCGCGGCGGTGGGATGCCGGCCGGCGTCTCAGCCGTGCTGAACCAGATACCGGGGAGAAATCACCTCATGTCGGGCGTTCTCATCAATCTGATCATTCAGGTCATCAGCGGAGCCGTCGGCGGCAATGTCGCGGCGGGAGCGGCCAAGAACATCGATCTCGGCACGCTCGGTAACACCATCGCAGGCGCCATCGGCGGCGGCGCGGGCGGACAGCTTCTGGGCATGCTGATCCCGCTGCTCGCCAATTCCGGCGCGACGCCTGACATCGGCAGCATCATCGGCCAGGTCGCCGGCGGCGGCGTTGCCGGCGCTGTGCTCACTGCGATCGTGGGGGCGCTCAAGAACCGCGCGGCCTGAGCCACCTGCTGTCGCGACCGGGACATCGGTCTTGACGATGCCCCATTCCGGCGCGAGCCTTCCGGCTTGAGATGCGGCGGCACCTCGATCGCATCGTGGCAGGGATTGCGCGCATGAAAATACTTGTCGCGGCGGCAGCTCTCTGCGCAACGGTTAGCTGCGCGCAAGCAGATGTTCGTATCCTCGCCAGCCCCGGCGGGCAGGTCGGCCCGTTCATCGAACTGTTCGACAAGGTGCGCGAATCGGGCGAGCGCGTCGTGATCGACGGGCCCTGCCTGTCGGCCTGCACCCTGGTGCTCTCGATGGTGCCAGGCGACCGCATCTGCGTGACGCGGCGCGCCGTGCTCGGCTTCCACGCCGCGCGCTCGATCGACCAGCGCGGCCGCACCTATGCAGAGCCGGAAGCGTCCGTGGCGGTGCTGCAAGCCTATCCAGCACCGGTGCGCGGCTGGATCGCCCGCCGCGGCGGCCTGACCTCGCGCCTGCTATTGCTGCGCGGCCGCGAGCTCGCGGCGATCTATCCGCGGTGCAGGTAGCGGCAAATTTACACCGTCATTGCGAGGAGCGAAGCGACAAAGCAATCCATGTCCCCGCTTGCGGAGCGAAGGATTGCTTCGCGGAGCCTGTCATCGGGCGCGCTTACGCGCGACCCGCTGGCTCGCAATGACGTGGATAGCGCGGCACACACCATCTCCGTCAGCGCGAGCGGACGGAACGTCCGTGCCTACATCCCCTGCGGGCAGTTCACCATCCAGGGGATGCCGAACTGATCGATGCACATGCCGAAGCCGTTGGAGAAGAAGGTCTTGCCGAACGGCATCGTCACCGTGCCGCCCTCTGACAGCGCCTTGAAGCGGCGTTCGGCCTCCGCGGGATCCTCGACCTGCAACGCGACGTGGAAGCCCTGCGGCTTCTGGAAGTGGCCGGGCGGGGCGTCGGAGACCATGATGATCTCGCCGTCGATCGTGAGGCGGGCGTGCATGATCTTGTCCTTCCAGCCGGGCGGCGTCTGCATCTCCGCACTGCCCTCGCCATAGGGGAAGGTTTCCTCGATCCGCGCGCCGAGAACCTTCTCGTAGAATTTCAGCGCGGCGCCGCAATTGCCGTCGTAGGAGAGATAGGGGTTGACCTGCATCGCATGCTCCCTTGGGTCATTCGAGCCTCGCCCCGGTGGTACCGGAACGAGGGCTCCGGATTGTCATCTTGACGCGTTTTCCTGACACGAACCGGTAACCACCTCGTTCGAAAACGCGCTACTTTTCAGTCAGTTTCTTCAGATTGGCGAGACCGACCTCGAAATCCCTGCCGATCATGCGATCCAGGTTCATGAACACCTGCATCACCTTCGACATGAAGACGGCCGGACCATACATGGTCCATGTGACGCTGGTCGCATTTCCCTGCGGCAGCATTGTGAACTCGGCAGTGTTATGGCCTTCGAACGGCTTGATGAAGTCGAGCTTGATGACGATCTTCGACGGCGCGGAGGATTGCAGGATCTCCATGCGGCCGGCGCCGACATTCTTGTTGCCGTCCCAGGCGTAGGCCGCACCCTGCCCGCGCCCGGCGCCGCTGTAGATGCGCTTCATGGCCGGATCCCGGTTCTCGTAGGGTGACCAGAGCGTCCACTGATGGAAATCGTCGATCAATGGAAAGATCCGCTCGGCCGGCGCGTTGATGCTGATCGCACGCGTGACGCGGAGCGTGCCCGGCTTGGTCGCCGCGAGGATGAGGATGACGGCGATCGCGACGCCGAGGACAATCGCGATGATGGCAATGGTCTCCAACATGTCAGTCTCCACAGGGATGGATTGAACAATACCTCACCGGCGAAATGGAAGCATTGCGCGCAGATTGCCGTCGCGCAGATAGAGCCCGCCCCACAGCATCAGGCCGGGATAGAGCCCGAACAGCGTGTGGGTGAACAGCGGGCTGCCGATCCGCACATGCGATGCGATCGCGCCGCCGAGATAGCCGGTGAGCAGGATGGCGCCGAGGATCGAGGTCGGCGGCACCGAGTAGAGCAGCGTGCAAACGATGGTGATGATGCCGAGGCTACGCGCCAGCGCATCGCTCGCGCCGAAGCCCATCCTGTCCATGGTCTCGGTGACGACCGACAACGGCACCAGCTTGATCGCGCCGTCGAACAGCAGGAACAAGACGACCACGCCGCTCATGACGCGGCCGGCGATGCGGGCGGGCTTTGAGACTTCGGTGTCGACGATCGTCGGCATGACAGGCTCCGTAACGCTTGGTGATGCTCTCTGCCTTCATGACGAACGGCGGAGTACGCGGCCGACAAGGCGGGCGAAGATTTTTTCGGAAGCGCTGTCAGGTAGAGTCGATTGAGAGCCGCGACGGGATTGAGCTCCCTCTCCCGCTTGCGGGACGCTCGCGGGGGAGGCGCGTTGCCAAAATATCGAAAACAACCCCATGCAAAGTAGCCGGCGGTGGCCGGCGTCCGACCGGGCTACTTGACACGTCGGGCAACTCAGGGATAGTTTTCCAATATTCCGAAATCACCCAGACGCACGCTCGCCCCCGGCGGGCATTTGGCATTCGCGCGCTTCTGCAAGCGACGTTTCCACGTCGTCATGGCCGACAGCCATATGCGATAGCCCTGCGCTTGCGGGGGAGGTGCAGCGAGTATGCCGGTGCGCTGTTGCTGACCGCTACTTCGCCTTCGCGTTGCGCGGCTGGCTGTCGCGCATCAGGCGGTCGATGTGCATGCGGATATGGGCGGCTTCGGCGGTGGTGTTGGCGAGCGCGATGGCGCGGTCGAAGGCGATGCGGGCGTCCTCGTTGCGGCCGAGCTGCATCAGGAAGGCGCCGCGGACGCCGAAATAGTGGAAGTAGTTGGCAAGCCGCGGCGCCAAGGGCTCGATCATCTCGAGCGCGGCTTCCGGCCCCTTTACCTTGGAGACCGCAACGGCGCGGTTGAGCGTGATCACCGGCGACGGCTGCATGACCTCGAGCGCGCCGTACAGCAGGTCGATCTGGGTCCAGTCGGTATCCTCGGGCTTTTCCGCGCGGGCATGCAGCGCCGCGATCGCCGCCTGCACCTGATAGGGCCCGCTGCGGCGGTGGCGCATCGCCTTGTCGATCAGCGCGAGGCCCTCGGCGATCTGCTTCTGATTCCACAGCCTGCGGTCCTGGTCGTCGAGCAGGATCACCTGGCCATCGGCGTCGAAGCGCGCCTCGGCGCGGGCATGCTGCAACAACAGCAGCGCCGTCAGCCCCATGATCTCGGGCTCGCTCTGGAACAGCCGCAGCAGCAGGCGGGCGAGGCGAATCGCCTCCTCGCACAGCGGCGCGCGGATTTCGGCGGTGTCGCCGCTCGCCGAATAGCCCTCGTTGAAGATCAGATAGATCATCGCCGCGACCGAGGCGAGCCGCTCGCTGCGCTCGACCGCGCCAGGCGTCTCGAACGGCACGTTGGCATCGGCGACGCGCGCCTTGGCTCGCGTGATGCGCTGCTCCATCGCCGCTTCCGAGACCAGGAAGGCGCGCGCGATCTGCTTCACCGTAAGACCTGAGACGATGCGCAGCGCGAGCGCGATCTGCTGCGTCGCCGGCAGATCCTTGTGACAGCAGATGAACAGCAGCCGCAGGATGTCGTCGCGGTAATGCGAGCCGTCGAGCCGCTCGGCGATCTCGTCCTCGGCGTCGTCGAGGTCGGAGATCGCCTGGTCGTCCTCGGGCAGCGGCTGCTGCTTCTTGTTGCGGCGGACCTCGTCGATCGCGACGTTGCGGCCGACCATGATCAGCCACGCCGCGGGATCGCGCGGCGGGCCGTTCTGCGGCCAGCTCTTGAGCGCCCGCAGGCAGGCGTTCTGGAACGCCTCCTCGGCGGTGTCGAGATTGCGGAAGTAGCGCAGCAGGGCGCCGACCGCCTGGGGACGCGCGGACGTCAACGCAGCATCGATCCAGGCGGTGTCGGTCACGCTCACGCCTTGGTACCTCCCTGATTGAAGTAGCCGACCGGGCGGATCTCATAGGTGCCGCCGGGATTGGCCTCGCCAAGGTCGCGCGCGATGTCGAGCACCTCGTCGAGGTTCTTGCCCTCGACCAGATAGAAGCCGAGCAGCTGTTCCTTGGTTTCGGCGAACGGGCCGTCCAGCACCAGCGGCGGGTTTTCCTTGCGCAGCGTGGTCGCCGCGGTGGTCGGCAACAGCCGCGCCACCGGGCCGAGCTTGCCCTGCTTGGCGAGCTTGTCCTGCACGACGGACAGTTTCTGCATGACGGAGGCGTCGTGTTCCTTGCTCCAGGAGCCGACCATGTCTTCGTCATGATAGCAGAGGATGGCGTACAGCATCGAAAAGGCATCTCCGTTCATTGCAAGAACGAACGATTATGCCCGCTGCCGACAGGGGGCGCGAAAGAAATTTAGGTTCCGGATGCCGACGGTGAATTTTGATCGCGGCTCCATGGCGCGCTTCGACGGACGGGACGTTTGTCGCGGCGGCGATGAACGTGCGGTTGCCGATAGACGCCGTAGCGGGCGGCGATCCGGCGCGCCTTGGCTTCATCGCTCTCGCGATGGCGGACGTGGCTCCTCGTCACCGGACAGGACGCCTGCTGCCGTGGAGGCGCCACGGGTTGCGCCTGAGCCTGCGATCGGGCCGACCGGGCCTCGCCCTGCGTTGGAGCAACCTTCGGTTGAGCCTCAGCCGGCGCGTCAGCGTTTACGAGCACGGGCGTGGGCCGTGGCGCCGGCGGCGCGGATGAAAGCCCACGCCAGGATCAGTTTGCGCATGGAAGTTCTCCCCTGTTGATGGCAGGAGATGAGAGCGGGCCGGACCCGCTCTGTGACATGCATCACATAGACGTTGGAGGTATCGGGATGAGTAAGGGCGCGCTCGCGCTGCTGATCAATGGCGGCTCGGAAAACTGGTCGTCGGCGCGCTGGAAGGCGCGGTTCGACGCGGTCTGCCCGAACCGCCGCGTGGTGCTGCTGCCGGACGGCGCGCTCGATCCCGCCGAGGTACATTACGCCGCGGTGTGGAAGCCGAAGCCGGGCGAGCTCGCGGCATTCAAGAACCTGCGCGTCATCTTCAATCTCGGCGCCGGGGTCGACGCGCTGATGGCCGATCGCTCGCTGCCCGACGTGCCGCTGGTGCGGGTCGCGGTCTCCGATCTCACCGACCGCATGACCGAATATGTCGTGCTGCACGTTCTGATGCATCACCGCCAGGAGCTCTATCTGCGGGAGTCGCAGCGGGTGAAGCGCTGGGCGCCGGACTATCAGTGGGCGGCGAGCGCGATCACCGTCGGCGTCATGGGGCTCGGCACCCTCGGTGCCGCCTCGGCGCAGGCACTGCGCGCGCTCGGCTTCCGCGTCGTCGGCTGGAGCCGCAGCGAGAAGCGGATCGACGGCATCGCCTGCTATCACGGCGCGGACGGGCTCGACGCATTCCTGCGCGAGACCAACATCCTGGTCTGCCTGCTGCCGCTGACGCCGGACACAAGGCACGTGCTCAACCGCGACGCGTTCGCGAAGCTGAACCGCAACAGCCCGCTCGGCGCGCCCGTCATCATCAATGCCGGCCGCGGCGGCCTGCAGAACGAGGCCGACATCCTGCGCGCGCTCGATGAAGGCACGCTGGGCGCCGCCTCGCTCGACGTCTTCGAGACCGAGCCGCTGCCCGAGGCGAGCCCGTTCTGGAGCCATCCGAAGGTGGTGCTGACGCCGCACAACGCCGCCGACACCGACGCCGACGAGATCTCGAAATATGTCGCGCAGCAGATCGCGCGCTTCGAGGCCGGCGGCGCGCTGGAGAACCTCGTCGATCGCAAGCGGGGGTATTAGCACCGGCGCGTAGCCCGGATGCAGCGAAGCGAAATCCGGGGTTCTTTGCGCCGGACAAACCGCTCCCGGATTGCGCTACGCTCCATCCGGGCTACGAAACCGGCGATGCGGAATCGCGCTTGAACGTCATTGCGGGGAGCTCGCGACAAAATTGCAAAGCAATTTTGCGCTGAAGCGACGAAGCAATGCTTCGCTTCGCTCGACGGACAAGATGCACGGCTGACTAAGACGCCTTGCGCGCGAAGGTGACGTGGGTCGCGTGCGGGCTCGCGACATGCGAGACGACGGCGTAGCCGAGGGCAGGCAGATCGAGGCCCGCGAACAAACTCTCACCGGCGCCGAGCACGACCGGCGGCAGCACCAATTGCAGCTCGTCGAGCAGACGCGCCTGCAGGAATTGACGCACCACCGAGACGCCGCCGCCGACGCGGATGTCCTTGTCACCGGCAACCGCGCGCGCCCGCTCCAGCGCCGCGAGCATGCCGTCGGTCACGAAGTGAAAAGTCGTGCCGCCTTCCATCTCGATGTCGGGCCGCGCGTGATGGGTCAGCACGAACACCGGCGTGTGGTACGGCGGATTGTCGCCCCACCAGCCTTTCCAGGCATGATCCGGCCATGGTCCGCGGATCGGGCCGAACATGTTGCGGCCCAGGATCCAGGCGCCGATCCCCTCCATCGACTTGCGCGCGATCTCATCGTCGAGACCGGTGGTGCCGCCATCCTGGCCGGTCATCGCGCGAAAGGTGCGCGTCTCGAAGAACCAGGCCGCGGGCAGCGTCAGGCCGCCGACGCCGAACGGATGTTCGAGGCTCTGATTCAGCGCCGCGCCAAATCCGTCGATCGAGACCGTGAATACTGAAGTCCTGACTTTTCCCATGATGTTCCGCTTCCGTGAGTGGGGAGACCTTACGGAAGACGGGCGGGAAAGCCAGCGCCCGACATTTGCCCGGCAAGAAAATTGGACGGCTATTTCGCCCCGCACAGCACGTCGATCGCACCCTTCACGATCGCCTCGAGCTCCTTGCGCGGCACGCGGGCACGGGCGCGGATCGCGATGGTATGGATGGTGGCAGAGGCCAGATGCGCCAGCGACGCCGGATCGGTCCCCTCAGGCAGTTCGCCGCGTTCCTTGGCATGGCGGAAGCAGATGCCGAACGCCTTGTCGAGCTCGGTCAGTCCCTCGACCACCATGGTGCGGATGTCCGGATCCGACACCGCCTCGGACGCCGCCGTCATCACGGTGAAGCAACCGCGCGGGCCCGGACTCGCCGGAGAGATAGATGTCGAGCGCGATGCGATAGATGCGCTCGAGCCGCTCGCGCAGCGGCGCGTCGGCGCGGAAGATATCGACCATCGCGGCGCGCGCATCGTCGCGATAGCGCTGGTAGCTCTTGATGTAGAGCTCGCGCTTGTCGCCGAACGCGCCATAAAGGCTCGGCCGGTTCATGCCGGTCGCAGCGCTCAGATCATCGAGCGAGGTCGCGGCGAAGCCGTCGCGCCGGAACAGATCGAGCGCCTTGCCGAGCGCGACATCGGGCTCATAGGCGCGCGGCCGCCCGCGGCGCTTCGGCGCGACCGGCCCCGCGATTTTGGCAGCAGTTGGCGGCCTCTTACTTTTTTGTACCATTTCGCATTTAATTCCTTGACGCCACCAATATTATCCAAGACAGTACAAAAATCAATAACGGCCGGACCCCCGCGCCAGACACTGGAGGCACCCATGGACCTTTATTTTTCGCCCCTCGCCTGCTCGATGGCGACCCGCGTCGCGCTCTACGAAGCGGGCCAGCCGGCCAACTATCTCGAGGTCGACCCGAAGACCAAGGCGGTGCGCAACGACGGCTCCGACTTCAACAAGGTCAACCCGCTCGGCCTGGTGCCGACGCTGCGCACCGACGACGGCGTCGTGCTGACCGAGAACGCCGCGATCCTGCAATATGTCGCCGACCAGTTTCCGCGCGCCGGCATCGGCACGGCGTCGAACGCCGAGCGTTCAAAGCTGCATCAATGGCTGTGCTTCATCGGCACCGAGCTGCACAAGGGCCTGTTCCTGCCGCTGCTCGACAAGAAGGCGCCGCCGGAAGCCAAGACCTATGCGCTGGAGAAATACGTCTCGCGGCTCGACTATGTCGAGAACCACCTGAAGGGCCGCGAGTACCTGCTCGACCACTTCAGCGTCGCCGACGGCTATCTCGTCACCGTGATCAACTGGACCATGGCAACGCCGCCGATCGAGCTCGCGAAATGGCCGGCGCTGAAGGCCTATTACGAACGCCTGCGCGCCCGGCCCTCGGTCGCGAAGGCGATCGCGGAGGAGTTCGAACTCTACAAGGCCGAGATCGCGCGGCACAAGGCTGCGGCGTAAGGTTTCTTACGACGGAGGCACTGTCTTCTCTCCCTCTCCCCGTTCTTACGGGGAGAGGGTTGGGTGAGGGGCCGCTTCCGCGAGTTGCGAATGCGGTGAGACCTGTACCCCCTCACCCGGATCGCATCTTGCGATGCGATCCGACCTCTCCCCGCAAGCGGGGCGAGGTGAAGGGGTGCCGCGGTCAGCATCCTCGGCAAATCGAAAGCTTGCGGGTGTTGGAGAGCTCATCCGCAGGCTCCCCCTTTCGTGTGGCTGGAGGCGGCGCGTCCATGAAGACTAGCTGGAATTTCTTCCACTCATCTTAGTATTCCGCCGGCAACGTGTACGGCTGGCATTCAGTGATCGCTCGCAGCGCACTGTTTTGATAAGCCTGAGCATAGTCTGATGTGGCCGGCTTGCTCCCTGGCAACACCACAGGTTGCCCATCGAGCCTGCCCTCTCGCGTCAGCTCGATCATAAACTCAACCCTTACACTTGCTGCATCGCTTTCGACGCGTGGAGGTCTCCTCCAACACCTCTCGAGCTGATGTCTGAACATCGCCCCCAAGTATCGGCCCCGCGCATTTCATTCCTCGCTGCGCTTGGCTGGATAGCAACGGCTATGAAGACGGTCGCGAGGAGGAAGCCTGCGAGCGCAACGGCGGCAGAACGTTTATTTGGCATGTAATGAGGTCCGGCAGACGCGGTGAGGTTGCAACGCGGACCAGAATAAACCGCCCCTCATCGGGACTCGCAAATCGTTTTCGACGAGCCGGCACAAACGCGCCGTAGCCCGGATGGAGCGAAGCGCAATCCGGGATCGATCTTGCCACAGGAGAGTGGGTGCACTCCAAGAGATCGTCCCGGATTTCGCTGCGCTCCATCCGGGCTTCAAGGCTACCGAGAGCCGATCAGAACGGCTCCTGCGCCAACCCCGGCACGTCGGCCGGACGCGGGCCCGGGGCGGGCCAGTGGAAGCGGCGGTCCTTCTCCGAGATCGCGATGTCGTTGATCGAGGCCTCGCGGCGGCGCATCAGGCCGTGCTCGTCGAACTCCCACTGCTCGTTGCCGTAGGAGCGAAACCAGTTGCCGCCGGCATCGTGCCATTCGTACTGGAAGCGGACCGCGATGCGGTTGCCGTCGAATGCCCAGAGATCCTTGATCAGGCGATACTCCTGCTCCTTCTCCCATTTGCGGGTCAGGAAGGCCACGATCGCCTCGCGGCCCTGAAACACCTCGGAGCGGTTGCGCCAGCGGCTGTCCTCGGTATAGGCGCCGGCAACCCGAACCGGGTCGCGCGAATTCCAGGCGTCCTCCGCCATGCGCGCTTTCTGTGCGGCGGTCTCGCGGGTGAAGGGTGGCAGCGGCGGGCGTGACATTGGCGATCCCTCGCGGTTGAAGCATGATCCGGAAAAGTGTGAAGCGGTTTTCCGAAAAGATCATGCTCGAAATGTAAGACAAACGCGATCGATCTGATCGCGTTTTGTCACGCGCAAATCTATCGCCGCGCCGCGCAGAGTCGATGGGTCGTTTCTTATCGCCCGATAGCTGGAGCCTATTCCGTTCCGGTTGTATCGGAACGGGGCTCCGGATTCCTGTTTTGACGCGTTTTCTTCACGCGAACCGGTACCCACTTCGCTCGAAAACGCTCTAAGACAGATCGGCCTTCATCAGCGCGCGAATAGCCTTCGGAATCGGCTGCGCGCGGCCGCCGCTGATGAAGGCGACGCGGACCTCGGCCTTCACAAGCACGTCATCGCCGCGCCGGACTTCCTGAGCGAGCATGATGGAGGCGCCCTTCACAGCGATCGGCCAGGTCACGACGTCGAGCACGTCGTCCATCCGCGCCGGCTTGAGGAAGTCGAGCGTCATCGAGCGCACGACAAAGGCGAAGCCGCCGGTCTCCTCCTGCGCTTCATCGAACAGCGCCTGCTGCTCGGCGCCCATCAGGCGGAGATGATTGGTGCGGCCGCGCTCCATGAAGCGCAGGTAATTGGCGTGATAGACGATGCCGGAAAAATCGGTGTCTTCGTAATAGACGCGGACCTGCATATGGTGGCGGCCGTCGCGGATCTGGCCGTCGAGAATGGGTGAGGTCATTTGCAGCCCCCGATTGCGCAAGACTTTGGTTCGTATTGCGCAAAATCGCCGGCCGACGCAAGCACGGTCGGGAAATCTTGGGATCGGCTGGCGATCTGGATCAGGCGACCTTCTGGAATACCTTGTTTCTGACGACCTCTTGGTACCGATGATCTGTTCTGACCAGGTCGTCAACGATCATCTTGACTTGAAAAGCGTCGATCTGCTCATCGGTATATTGATCGCCGATTGCCGGAATTTTCGTCGGATCGAGTGACGATCCCCTCAGACGCCATTCATAGTCGTCGAAATCCATGTAACCGCCAACCTTGAGCAGTTTGTCGCACAAGAAGTAGTTCAAAGCGTCGACTGCGACCGTATGCGCGCCGTCGAGAAAGCAATAATCATAGATCGGAGCGCCCTCATACTGCCTGATCAGCTTCATGAGAGACCAGTTGTAGGAATCGTTGAACTTCTGGGTGTTGCCGAAATATGAGATCTTGTTTGGGTAGGCGCTGAGCTTTGTCTCCGCGCGCTGGACCGCATCGTTGAAATCGAAAAGATGCAGCTCACACTCGGGAAACAGCTGGCAGACGTTTCTTGCGGTATCCGCCATGTAGATTCCAAATTCGGCGTAACGGAACGGCTGCTCCCGGCCGAAAACGGTTTTCATGAACTCGTAGGTGCCTGTCGTCCCCTGAACGCCGACGACGAGCTTCTTGGGATACCAATCCTGCATTTTGCGCAATCCCTCCCGCTACCTTAGGGTGAAGGGTACCGCCCACAGAAATATGCGGCAACTTACGATCCTTCATCGCGGCCATGTCGAAAGGCGCCACTCCGGAACCGGAACGGATACAGCGGTTACTTTCGGCGGAACCGCCGTCGGCCCGCATCCGATGCGCAGCTCTCGCCCACGCAAGCGTAGTCAGGACACCACCGGCCCCTTTGCGCCGAGCGTGACCTGCACGATCTCGGGCGGCACGCCGAGGCGGAACGGCATGATGCTGCAGCCGAGGCCACCGGAGACGACGACGTCGCATTTCAGCTTGATATGGCCATACGCGAGCCGCATGCCGTGCTTCACCGGTACTGCCGGCGACCAGCCGAGCAGCCGGACCTGTCCGCCATGGGTGTGGCCGGACAGCTGCAACGCGACACGCGAGGGCACCCGGAGCGCGACGTCGGGCTCATGCGCGAGCAGGATCACCGGCGCGTCGTCTGTGACCTTGGCAAGCGTCGCGTTGAGATCGTCGACGCCGATGCGCGTGACCTGGCGATAGGGCCGCGCCGCCATGAAGGCGAGCTGGTCACCGAGACCGGCGAGCCAGAACGGACGACCGTCCTTGGCGAGCCGCACCGCGTCGTTCTCGTAGACCGGAATCCCCGCCCCCTCCAGCGCGCGGCGCGCCAGCGGGATGCCGCGCCCCAAGCGCTGTACCGCCTTGTCTTCCCAGTAGTCGTGGTTGCCGAGCACGGCGTGCACGCCGAGCGGCGCCTTCAGGCCCTTCAGCACCGCGGCCCAGTCGGAGGCCGGAATGAAGCGGGTGACGTGGCGTAGCCCCGCGACATAGTCGCCGAGCAGTACGATGATGTCGGGGTTCAGGGCGTTCGTCCGCTCGACGATCTCAGCGATGCGATCGAGCGACATCCAGGGATCGCAGGCGTGGATGTCGGCGAGTGCGGCGATCTTGAGCGGAAAGTCCGCCGGCCATTGCCGCGGCGACAGATCGTAGCGCGTGAGCGCGAGGCGGACGACCGGCTCGCTCAAGCCATAGGCCGCGGTCGAAGCGGTGGCGGCGGTCAACCCGCCGAACCCGCGCAGAAAATGACGACGTGAAATCATGGATGTGTGATCGGTGATGCCTGGCGCTTGTCGAAAACACTCTGGGCTATCATAGGCCCTTTGATTGGAGCGAAATTGGGCCGCGTTTGTGCAGACGGCCTGCAGGGATGCCGCAATGGTTAGTAGGCAAGGTTACCGGCAAGCGCGACGCGCTGCATCAACACGTCATTCACGTCTTTGGGAGCGGAGGGCTTTTGCTTCAGCATGAAGAACCGCTTCGCGCTCTTCCGGATCATGCGTCAGTCCTCGTCGCCATTGCCGCCGAACAGGCCGAATTGCGAGGGATCGCGGTTCGGCTCGGCGAGACCGAGATGACGGAA
The DNA here is from genome assembly GCF_054063355.1 of Bradyrhizobium sp. USDA 4502. Lineage (NCBI taxonomy): Bacteria > Pseudomonadati > Pseudomonadota > Alphaproteobacteria > Hyphomicrobiales > Nitrobacteraceae > Bradyrhizobium > Bradyrhizobium sp. USDA 4502. The sequence continues at coordinate 8,632,633 of NZ_JBSSGF010000001.1, read as the reverse complement.
AGCATGCGAGGTCAGGAGCCGGCCACGCGGAGTACGCTGCAGATAGCCGCACTGGATCAGATAGGGCTCGATGATGTCCTCGATCGCATCGCGCGGCTCCGACAGCGCCGCCGCCATGGTCTCGACGCCGACCGGCCCGCCGCCATAGTTCAACGCGATGGTGGTGAGATAGCGCCGGTCCATCGCGTCTAACCCGACGCTGTCCACCTCGAGCGCGCTCAACGCCCGGTCAGCGATGCCGCGGTCGACGGAATCGGCATCGGCGGCGGAGGCAAAGTCGCGCACCCGGCGCAGCAGGCGGCCGGCGATGCGCGGCGTGCCGCGGGCGCGGCGCGCGATCTCATTTGCGCCATCAGGACTCATGCCGATATTGAGCACGCGGGCGCCGCGGGTGACGATCTTCTCGAGCTCTTCCTCGGTGTAGAAATTGAGCCGGATCGGAATGCCGAAGCGGTCGCGCAAGGGATTGGTGAGCAGCCCCGCACGCGTCGTCGCGCCGACCAGGGTGAATTTCGACAATTCGATTTTCACAGAACGCGCCGCGGGACCTTCGCCGATGATCAGGTCGAGCTGAAAATCCTCCATCGCGGGATAGAGCACTTCCTCGACCGCCGGGCTGAGGCGATGGATCTCGTCGATGAACAGCACGTCGCGCTCTTCGAGATTGGTCAGCAGCGCTGCGAGATCGCCGGCCTTCGCAATGACAGGGCCGGAGGTCGCACGAAAGCCGACGCCGAGCTCACGCGCGACGATCTGCGCCAGCGTGGTCTTGCCGAGGCCGGGGGGACCGACGAACAGCACATGATCGAGCGCCTCGCCGCGTTTCTTCGCAGCCTCGATGAAGATCGAGAGATTCTTGCGCGCCTGGGCCTGACCGACGAACTCGGTCAGCGACTGCGGCCGCAGCGCGGTGTCACCGACATCGTCGGAGCGGCGTTCAGGCGAGACCATGCGCGAGGGCGTATTCATGATGCGAGACTAACACGAGATTGTTCTCCCTCTCCCCGCTCTTGCGGGGAGAGGGTTGGGGTGAGGGGCTCCTTCCGCGAGCGCAATGTGTGTCGAGACCTGTACCCCCTCACCCGGATCGCATCTGCGATGCGATCCGACCTCTCCCCGCAAGCGGGGCGAGGTGAAGAACAGAGGCGCTCCAATCCACGGATCACTTCGACAGTTCCTTCAAGCCCAGCCGGATCAGCTGCGCGGTCTCGGCGCTCTCACCGGCGCTGCGCGAGGCGGCGGCGATGGCGGCGGCGGCCTGCGGCTGGCCGTAGCCGAGATTGACCAGCGCCGAAATCGCGTCGGTGACCGGACGCGGCGCGCGGTTGTTGTCGATCGCGCCAGACAGTTGCACCACCGCGGGATCGACATCGGCAAAGCCCGGCGCCTTGTCCTTCAATTCGCTGACGATGCGCTCGGCGACCTTCGGCCCGACACCCGGCGTCCGCGCCACCGCCGCCTTGTCGCGCAGCGCGATGGCGTTGGCGAGATCGGTCGGCGGCAGCGTGCCGAGCACCGCGAGCGCGACCTTGGCGCCGACCCCCTGCACGGTCTGCAGCAGGCGAAACCATTCGCGCTCGTGATCGCTGCGGAAGCCGAACAGTTTGATCTGGTCCTCGCGGACGTAGGTCTCGATCGAGAGCACGGCGGCGCCGCCCGGCGACGGCAACGCCTGCAACGTGCGGCTCGCACAATGCACCTGATAACCGACGCCGCCGACGTCGAGGATCACGTAATCCTCGCCATAGGAATCGATCAGACCCTTCAGCTTGCCGATCATAGGTTCGCCACCCTGAGCCGCAGCGCGATGCTCTGGCGGTGGTGGGCGTGGGTGATCGCGACCGCGAGCGCGTCCGCGGCGTCGGCGGACGGCGGCTCGGCTTTCGGCAGCAGGATCTTCAGCATCACCTGGATCTGGTTCTTCTCGGCATGTCCGGCGCCGACCACGGTCTTCTTGACCTGGTTGGGCGCGTATTCGGCGACCGAGATACCGAACATTGCTGGCGCCAGCATGGCGACGCCGCGCGCCTGGCCGAGCTTCAGCGTGGCCACGCCGTCCTTGTTGACGAAGGTCTGCTCGACCGCCGCCTCCGCAGGCTTGTAATCGGCGAGCACGGCGGCCAGCCCCTCATGGATCGCGAGCAGCCGGCTCGCCAGCGGCAGATCGTCCGGCGGTTCGACCGAACCGCAGGCGATATAGACGAGACGGTTGCCTTCGGTCTCGATCACCCCCCAGCCGGTGCGGCGGAGACCCGGATCGATACCGATGATGCGGACGGGGGAGCGAATCGGCTGGGATGTCATGGGGTAGTGATACCGCCTGCGCCGGGAGAACGAAACACAAACGGAGCGCCATCCCCTGCTCCGCGTGTCGTTGTACTCGGCCCGCTCGTCATCCCCGCCTAGTGCGCAATTGCGCACGGGAGCGGGGATGACGTACGCCGCGGCTTCTCGAATCAAACGCAGGTCTCTGGAATGCTGGGTCGCCCGCCTTCGCGGGCGATGACAGTGGTGTGTTGGGGGCGGACGACGCTCTTACCCGCCCATCTTCGCGATCAGCGCGTCGGACACCTCGAAATTGGCGAACACGTTCTGGACGTCGTCGTGCTCGTTGAGCAGGTCCATCAGCTTCAACAGTTTTTCGCCGGTCTCGTCGTCGACCGAAACGGTGTTCTGCGGCTTCCAGGTCAGCGCCGCCTTGCGCGGCTCGCCGAACTTCGCTTCCAGCGCTTTTGCGACTTCGCGGAAAGTGTCCTGCGAGGCGTAGACCTCGTGGCCGCCTTCGCTGGAGACCACGTCGTCGGCGCCGGCCTCGATCGCGGCGTCCAGCATGGCGTCGTCGGAGGCGACCTTGGCGTCGTATTCGATGATGCCGGTGCGGTCGAACATGAAGGCGACCGAGCCGGTTTCGCCGAGATTGCCGCCCGACTTGGTGAAGAAGGAGCGGATATCGGAAGCGGCGCGGTTGCGGTTGTCGGTCAGCGCCTCGACGATGACGGCGACGCCGCCGGGGCCATAACCCTCGTAGCGGATCTCGTCATAGTTCTCGCCCTCATTGCCCGCGGCCTTCTTGATGGCACGGTCGATATTGTCCTTGGGCATGTTCTCGGCGCGGGCCGCGACCACGGCGGCGCGCAACCGCGGATTCATCGCCGGGTCCGGGGTGCCGAGCTTGGCCGCCACGGTGATTTCGCGGGCCAGCTTGCCGAAAAGCTTCGACTTCTGGGCATCCTGCCGGCCCTTGCGGTGCATGATGTTCTTGAATTGGGAATGGCCGGCCATGCGACGTCTCTTCGGAGCTTAGGGTCTGAACAGGAATGGAAAACGCGGCCTTATAGGCCCCTCACGGTCAAAATCAAAGGATCGCCGGGGCCCTCCGGCGGAGGAATACTACCGCAAGCCGGAATATGAGGCACTTGTTAACCATGACTTCATGCCCGGATGCGAGGATCGCCCCGTCCCGCCGCAACTTTCCACAGCCCCAAAGAGCCCACATGGCGTTCGGTTTGTTTCGAAAGCAAGTGCCGGAGCCGGCTGCGCCGGCCGTCGCGCCGCAGGTTCCAACCGCGGCCGCAACCCCTGAGGTCTCGGCCGAGACTGATTCGGCCAAGGATTCATCCAAGGATTCCTCCAAGGAGATCCTGGAATTGCTGGAACTCGAGCTCGGCGCGATGATCCGCCAGCTCGAACGCGCCGCGAGCTCGGTCGCCGACGGCGCCGAGGCGACGGCAGCCAAGCTCGCCACCATCCGCACCCGCACCGACGCGCTGACCGGCCGCAGCAGCGATGCGCAGAGCACCGCGACGACGTTCTCGCAAGCCGCCGACCGCTTCACCCACTCCGCCGAGGGCATCGGGGCGCAGGTGCGCAGTGCGAGCCAGCTCGCTGACGACGCCGCGGCCGCGGCGCGCGAGGCCACCGCCAATGTCGATCGCCTGCGCGAATCCTCAGCCGCGATCGGCAACGTCGTCAATCTGATCGCGCAGATCGCGCGGCAGACCACGCTGCTTGCACTGAACTCGACGATCGAGGCGGCGCGCGCCGGTGCCGCCGGCAAGGGCTTTGCGGTGGTCGCAACCGAGGTCAAGGCGCTGGCGGTGCAGACCCAGAGCGCGACCGAGGAGATCACCCGCAAGATCGAGGCATTGCAGAAGGACGCCACCGGATCGGCCGACGCGGTGCACCGCATCTCCCAGGCGATCGAAAAGATCCGCCCGGTGTTCGAGAACGTCAACGGCGCGGTCGCCGAGCAGAATGAAATCACCGGCGAGATGGGGCAGAACGCCGCCTCCGCCTCGCACTTCATCGTCTCGGTCGGCACCAGCGCCGGCGAGATCGACTCGGCAACGCGCGAAGCCGCCGCGCATGGCGACAATGTCGCCAAGGCCGGCAAGGCGGTGACTGCGTTCGCGCAGAAGCTGAAAGCGCGCTGCGCGGTGCTGCTGCGCCAGGACGAGCGCGGCGATCCGCGCAAGAACGAGCGCCTGCCTTGCAGCCTCAAGATCGAGATCACGACCACGCGCGGCATCGTCACCGCACCGGTCTACGAGATCGCGATGGACGGCATTTTGATCGGCGGCGCCGATGCCGAGAAGCTGCCGGCGCAAGAGACCCTGAACGCGACATTGCCGGAGATCGGCGCGTGCCGGATCCGGATCGGCGAGCGCTCCAAGGCAGGCAGCCAGGCCCGCTTCGAGGCGGCAACGGCCGAGCTGCGCGAAAAAATCGAAGACCGGATGTGGGCGATCCACGAGGAGAACGCCGAGCTCGTCACCCGCGCGATCGAAGCCGGCAGCACGCTGAGCAAGATGTTCGAGAACGGGCTGGCGAGCGGCGCGATTACAATCGCCGACATGTTCGACACCGACTATGTCGAGATCGCAGGCACCAACCCGGTGCAGTACCGCACCAAAATGCTGGACTGGGCGGAGCGCACGCTGCCGGCGTTCCAGGACGCATTCCTCGCCAGGGACAAGCGAATGGCATTCTGCGTGATGATCGACCAGAACGGCTATCTGCCCGTCCACAACAAGCTCTACTCGCAGCCGCAGCGGCCGGGCGACGTGGCATACAACACCGCCAACAGCCGCAACCGCCGCATCTTCAACGACGCCGCGGGCCTCGCCGCCGGCCGCAACCAGCGCGCCTATCTGATCCAGACCTATGCGCGCGACATGGGAGGCGGCAACACGGTGATGATGCGCGAGATCGACGTACCGATCCGCGTGCGCGGCCGGCACTGGGGCGGGTTCCGCACCGCCTACAAGCTTTGAACGCTTCGTAGCCCGGATGCAGCGAAGCGTAATCCGGGATGCATGTTTCCACGGGCAGGAGTCCCGGATTTCGCTGCGCTGCATCCGGGCTACACGGTGCGCGCTCAGGCAAGACCGGCAGCGCGAATCACGCTTTAGGGTTGGAATGGGGAATGCTGCGGCGGCCGACAGGCCGCTGTAACGGAGGAAGCGTCGACATGTCGGCCGCGCAGCTTGCAGTTCTGGATACGTCATCGGACCGAACGCTGGCCGAGCGGCTGGTGGACCAGCTCGCCGACCACATCGGCGGCCTCGGGGTCGAACTCGCCGACATCGCCGGCAACGTCCAGGAAGTCGCGAACCGCGTCAGCAGCCAGTCCGAGCGCTTCCATCATTTGCAGACGACGGCCGAGACGATGGTCGCCGCCAATCACGACATCGCCAACGCATCACAGGCGGTGCAAACGACCGCATCCGCCGCGGTCGGCCAGATCGCGGAGTCGCGCCATGTGGTCGAGACGGCGGTCAGCCATATCGCGGAGCTCGTCGCGGCGGTCGGACGGATCGAGGCGCGGCTCGCCGCGGTCGGCTCCGCGCTGAGCCAGGTCGCCAAGGTTTCCGGTTCGATCGAGGCGATCGCCAAGCAGACCAATCTGCTGGCGCTCAACGCCACCATCGAGGCGGCGCGCGCCGGCGATGCCGGCCGCGGCTTTGCCGTGGTCGCGAGCGAAGTCAAGAACCTTGCGGAAGCGACCCGCCAGGCGACGCATCAGATTTCCGACACCGTGCGCGATCTCGACGGCCAGATCGGCAGCCTGATCGGCGAGAGCAGCGATGCCTCGTTGCGCGCCAAGAGCGCCGGCGAAGGCGCCCAGCAGATTTCGGGCATCATCATGCGCGTGCAGGAAGGCTTCTCATCCGTCGGCGCCGAGATCGGCAGCGTGGCGCGCGCCGCGACCTCCAATCTCGGCCATTGCGACAGCGTGATCGCGGAGCTGAACGAGCTGGCCAAGGGCGTCGACCTCTCCTCGCGCGACCTCAAGCACGCCGACAGCCGCGTCGCGAAACTGCTCGAGCTCTCCGAGAGCCTGATCGTGACCATCGCCGACAGCGGCGTGGAGACCAGTGACACGCCGCTGATCCGTGTCGTGATCGACACCGCAAGGCAGATCTCGGAGCTGTTCGAGAATGCCGTCGCGCGCGGCGAGGTCACGCTCGCGCAATTGATGGACGAGAATTATCGCGAGATCGCCGGCACCAATCCGAAGCAGTACCTGACCGACTACGTCGCGTTTACCGACCGCGTGCTGCCCGCGATCCAGGATCCGATCCAGAAGAGCGATCCGCGCATCGTGTTCTGCGTCGCCTGGGCGCGCAGCGGCTATCTGCCGACCCACAATCCGAACTACCGGCAGCCGCAGGGGCCGGACCCGGTCTGGAACAACGCCAATTGCCGCAACCGCCGCCTTTTCAACGACCGCGCGGTGAGCAAGGTCGCGGCCAACACAAAACCGTTCCTGCTGCAGACCTATCGCCGCGACATGGGCGGCGGCAATTTCGTGCTGATGAAGGACCTGTCATCGCCGATCGTCGTAAACGGCCGCCGCTGGGGCGCATTCCGGATGGGCTTTAGGCAGGGTTGACGGCAGCTCCGTAGCCCGGATGGAGCGAAGCGTGATCCGGGATCAATGCCACCGCGGAGAGATTCCCGGATTTCGCTTCGCTGCATCCGGGCTACGGCAACCTCACTTCACCCAAAACCCCGGCACCGCGGGCTCGAGCCGCCCGCCGGCGCGCACCGGCGCGACCTTCACCGCGAGCCCGGTCGCATCGTCGGTCTCGACCGCGATGCCGCTCAGTGTTGCCACACCGCCCGCCGGCTCGAAACGACCGGAGGGAATGCCGGTGAGGAAGCGCTGCAGCGGCTCCTCCTTCTGCATGCCGATCACCGAGTCATAGTCGCCGGTCATGCCGGCATCGCTCATATAGGCGGTGCCGCCCGGCAGCACCTGATGATCAGCGGTCGGCACATGGGTATGGGTGCCGACCACGAGGCTGACGCGGCCGTCGCAGAAGAAGCCGATGCCCTGCTTCTCGCTGGTCGCCTCGGCATGGAAATCGAGCACGATGGCGTCACAGCCCTCGCGCAGCGGGCAGGCCTCGAGCTCGCGCTCGATGGCGCTGAACGGATCGTTCGAGGACGGCTCCATGAAGACGCGGCCGATCGCGTTGAGGACCAGCGCGCGCTTGCCGCTCTTGGTATCGACCAGCGTGGCGCCGCGGCCGGGCGAATGGCGCGGAAAATTCAGCGGGCGGATCAGGCGCGGCGCGCGCTCGATGAAGACCAGCGCCTCCTTCTGATTCCAGGCGTGGTTGCCGAGCGTGATCGCATCGGCGCCGGCGTCGAGCAGCTCCTGATAGATCGCCTCGGTGATGCCGAAGCCGCCGGCGGAATTCTCGCCATTGACGACCACGAGATCGAGCGACCAGTCCCTGATCATGCCGGGAAGGTGGTCGGCGATGGCGGTGCGGCCGGTCCTGCCGACGACGTCACCAACGAAGAGAATTCGCAAGGTTAGCTACTCCGGAAATCGAACGTCTTGCGCTCCGTTAGCACAAAATCGAGCGGGACGTCGTGCGACAGCGCCGGAATCGCCTTGGTTTCCTGTGCAGCAAAGGCAAGTCCGACCCCGATCACATGCTTGGCCTTGCGCAGATGCGCGAAGGTATAGTCGTAATAGCCGGCGCCGTAGCCGATACGGTGACCGAGCTTGTCGAATGCCGCGAGCGGCACCAGCATCACGTCCGGATGCACCTCGGCGGCGGCCGGCGACGGCTCGGGAATGCCGAGCGGCCCGAGCATCAGCCGGTCCTGCGGCGACCAGCTGCGGAAGGTCAGCGACTGGCCGCGCGCGTTGATGCAGGGCAGCGCGAGCCGCGCGCCCTTGTCGGCAAGCTTCTTCATCAACGGCGCCGGATCGAGCTCGCTGCGGATCGGCGCATAGCCCGAGACGATCATGCCCTGCGCGATCTCGAACGGCGCGCCGCGCTTGGCGAGCGCTTCGGCAGCCGTCGCGCGCTGCTCGTCGCTCAGCGCATCGCGCTTGGCGAGAGCAAGTGCCCGGAGCTCGGCCTTCGATGGAGATGCGTGCATGATCCATCTTCCGCTGTCGTCGTCCGCGACAACGGACGATCCATCATTCCAGAGACGCTAGCTTTCGTTAAGGCCAGGCCGCGGCGCGCTGGACGCCCCGTATCGCGGGGCACAACACTGCTAGACAATTCAACCGCCGCAGCGCGACGACAAGGCAACAGCAAAAATAAGTGCGAAGCCGCAGAGGCCGTTGGAGCGCTCGATCCCGGAGTTCCCTACGAAAGTAGGTGGGCACCATATGTCCGGGTCCACGGACCCGGCCAGGGACAGTTCCCTAAAGGATCGATAAGGCCCCGGGGATATATGGCTCCTGACGCACGACGCAGCTTCGCGGGGGCTAATCTAGCCATCGTTGCCCCAATCCGCCAGCGGTAAGGAAGACGCAGCCGAGACCCATGCACTTCTCTCCACCCTCCCCTGGAGGGGGAGGGTCGGTACGCATGAAGCGTAGCGGAATGCGAACCGGGGTGGGGTGATCTCTCAACGCGGGCACTGCGCGTGTGGAAAGACCGTCACCCCACCTCGCCGCTCATTTCATGAGCGTCGATCCTCCCCCTCCAGGGGAGGATAAGATTCACCCGATGCCGGAAAATATAGATCACCCGATCGCGATGCCGCCGCCGATGGTGCGGTTGAGCACCTGCGTGGTGCGCTCGATCCGCTCCGCGGCGGCGTTGAGCGCGTTGGAGACCGCGGTCTGGGTCGCGCGGGCGCGGTCGATGGCGGCAACGCGCGCATTGCGCAGTTGCTCGACCTCTTCCTCGAGGCTGCGGATGCGTGCGCTGGCGTCGACCAGTTCGTCGCAGGCGGTGAGCGCCGCCATCACTGTCAGCCGCGCATCGCCGATTTCGCCGAACTTGCCGCGCAGCGATTCCACGCGTTGCTGGAGATTTTCCGCGAGCTTCAGGAGCCGCACCTCCTGGCCCTCCTCGCAGGCCATCCGGTATTGCCGGCCATTGATGGTGACGTTGATGTGGCTCATCTAGGGTCTCCGCCGTCGAGCACGGCGCGAATGCTGCCGATTGCCGCGTCGAGTTTTTCCGCGATCTCGCGATTGGCGCGCTCGAGCTTGCGCGTCTTCACCAGCGATCCGTCGAGCTCGTCGGCAAGCCTGGAGCGATCGGCGCCGAGCGCCTGGATGCGGCTCGCCAATTCGTTCTCGTCGCGGTCGGCCTCGCGGCGCCGCTCCACCGAACTCTCCAGCGCATCAAGCGCTGCCATCAGCCGCTTGGTCGCAGCATCGATATCGGCAAGCGGTGCCTCGGTATTGCCAGACCCGTTGGCGAGACGATCACTCATGACACGCGGCGTGGACCCTTCAAGTCGGTTGGCTTGGTAGCCTGCGGAAGACAGGCCTGCCGCACGGCAAAACTGGCGGTTCGGCAAGCGTTTACGGGACGAAATTTACGTGGCAAGCGAGGGAAGCGCAACGGCGGCGCAGAACTATGCACCGTTGAATGAAATAGGGCGATTTCGGGCAACTTTTCCCCGTTTTGAGGCGTTTCATCGCCTTGGACTTGCGGAATTGAGGTGCTAATCCACCCCCAACCCGTAAGGCCATCCACGCGCGTATCGCGGCTGCCCGCCCCGATCCGTCCCGCAATCAGCTCCTCATTTTAGGCGGACTTTTCATCATGACGCAGGTCGATCACACCCGTATGGCCAATGCGATCCGTGGCCTTGCCATGGACGCCGTCGAGAAGGCTAATTCCGGCCATCCCGGCCTGCCGATGGGCGCCGCCGACGTCGCGACCGTCCTGTTCACAAAATTCCTGAAATTCGATGCGGCCGACACGGCGTGGCCCGATCGCGACCGCTTCGTGCTCTCGGCCGGCCATGGCTCGATGCTGCTCTATTCGTTGCTGTACCTCACCGGCAACAAGGACATGACGCTCGACCAGCTCAAGCATTTCCGCCAGCTCGGATCGCTGACACCGGGACACCCGGAGAACTTCCACACCAGGGGCATCGAGACCACCACCGGTCCGCTCGGCCAGGGCATCGCGACCGCGGTCGGCATGGCGCTCGCCGAGAAGATGCTGGCCGCCGAGTTCGGCAAGAAGATCGTCAACCACCACACCTATGTGCTCGCCTCCGACGGCGACCTGATGGAGGGCATCTCGCAGGAAGCGATCGCGCTCGCCGGTGTCTGGCGGCTCAACAAGATGATCGTGCTGTACGACGACAACGGCATCTCGATCGACGGCCCGACCTCGATCTCCGATTCCGTCGATCAGGTGAAGCGCTTCAAGTCCGCAGGCTGGGCCGCCGAATTGATCGACGGCCACGATCCGCAGGCGATCGCCGCTGCAATCACCCGCGCGCAGAAATCCAACAAGCCCTCGATGATCGCCTGCAAGACCACGATCGGGTACGGCGCGCCGCACAAGGCCGGCACCGCCAAGGCGCATGGCGAGGCGCTCGGCGCCGACGAGCTCAAGGCGGCCAAGGAGAAGCTCGGCATCTCGCTCGAGCCGTTCTCGGTGCCCGACGATGTGCTGAAGGCCTGGCGCGAGGCAGGCGCCCGCGGCGCCGCCGAGCACAAGGCGTGGGACGAGCAGTTCGCGCAGCTCGGCAGCCGCAAGCGCGCCGAGTTCGAACGCCGCATTCGCCACGAGCGGCCGCAGTCGCTCGCCAAGGGGCTGCGCGCTTTCAAGAAGGGGCTCCTTGAAAATCCGCTCAACGTCGCGACCCGCAAATCGTCGGAAGCAGCGATCGAGGTGATTGCGGCTGCGATGCCGATGGAATTCGTCGCCGGCTCCGCCGACCTCACCGGCTCCAACAACAACAAGGCGAAGTCGGCGACGGCGTTCGGTGCCAAGACGCCGAAGGGCCGCTTCATCCATTACGGCGTCCGCGAGCACGGCATGGCGGCGTGCCTCAACGGCATCTTCCTGCACGGCGGCTTCGCGCCGAACGGCGCCACCTTCCTGGTGTTCACCGACTACGCGCGCGGCGCGATGCGGCTGTCGGCGCTGATGGGCACCGGCGTCGTCTATGTCATGACCCATGACTCGATCGGCCTCGGCGAGGACGGCCCGACGCACCAGCCGGTCGAGCATCTCTCCGCGCTCCGCGCGATGCCCAACATGCGCGTGTTCCGTCCCTGTGACGCGGTCGAGACCGCCGAGTGCTGGGAACTGGCGCTCAACCGCGTCGACGGACCGACGGTGCTGGCGCTGACCCGCCAGAACCTGCCGCAGCTCCGCACCACGGCGCCGAACGACAACCCGTGCAGCCACGGCGCCTATGAGCTGGTCGCGGCGCAGGGTGACGCAAAAGTGTCATTGTTCGCGTCGGGTTCCGAGGTCCAGATCGCGGTCGAGGCGCAGAAGCAGCTCGCCGGACGCGGCATCGCGACGCGGGTGGTCTCGGTCCCGTCGCTGGAATTGCTGCTGGCACAGCCCGCCGAGCGGCAAAATGCCATTATCGGCAACGCCCCGGTCAAGATCGCGATCGAGGCTGCGGTACGCTGGGGCTGGGATGCCGTGATCGGCCATGACGGCGAATTCATCGGCATGCACGGATTCGGCGCCAGCGCTCCGGCGAAGGACCTTTTCCGGCATTTCGGCATTACTGCTGAAGCCGTCGTTAACGCTGCCACGAAGCGCGTCTGACGCTGGCCTGACACCCGTCGGCCAAGGTTGAGCTTGTCGCAAAAAAGGATTACCTAAGCTCCATCTTTTCCGTACGCGCCCGGCCGAACCGGGCGTTCCGCCGTAAAAACCTCGTGGGAGCGCTCCCGCGGGGCTGACAACAGCATTAGAGGAGACGAGCATGGCAATCCGCGTCGCGATCAACGGGTTTGGGCGTATCGGCCGCAACATTCTGCGCGCCATCGCCGAGTCCGGCCGCAAGGACATCGAGGTGGTCGGCATCAACGACCTCGGCCCGGTCGAGACCAACGCACACCTGCTGCGCTTCGATTCCGTGCACGGCCGCTTCCCCGGCACCGTCACGGTCGACGGCGACACGATCAGCCTCGGCGACAACAAGATCAAGGTTTCGGCCGAGCGCGATCCCTCCAAGCTGCCGTGGAAGGCGCTCGGCGTCGACGTCGCGCTGGAATGCACCGGCATCTTCACCGCGAAGGACAAGGCCTCCGCGCACCTCACCGCCGGCGCCAAGCGCGTGCTGGTCTCGGCGCCCGCCGACGGTGCTGACGCCACCATCGTCTACGGCGTCAACCACGACACGCTGACCAAGGATCACCTGGTGATCTCGAACGGCTCCTGCACCACCAACTGCCTCGCGCCGGTCGCCAAGGTCCTGAACGACACCGTCGGCATCGAGACCGGCTTCATGACCACGATCCATGCCTATACCGGCGACCAGCCGACGCTCGACACCCTGCACAAGGATCTCTATCGCGGCCGCGCCGCGGCGATGTCGATGATCCCGACCTCGACCGGTGCCGCGAAGGCGATCGGCCTCGTGCTGCCCGAGCTGAAGGGCAAGCTCGACGGCGTCTCGGTCCGCGTTCCGACCCCGAACGTTTCCGTGATCGACCTCAAGATCGTCGCCAAGCGCGCAACCGACGTCAAGGAGATCAACGAGGCGATGAAGCGTGCGTCCGAGCAGCAGCTCAAGGGCATCCTCGGCTACACCAACGCGCCGAACGTCTCGATCGACTTCAACCACGATCCGCACTCGTCGACCTTCCACATGGACCAGACCAAGGTGCAGAACGGCAACTTCGTGCGCGTGATGTCCTGGTACGACAATGAGTGGGGCTTCTCGAACCGTATGGCGGACACCGCCGTCGCGATCGGCAAGCTGGTTTAGGTTCGACTGTTCGTGATGCCCGGCTCACCGCCGGGCATCTGCGTGTTTGCCGCTCCGTCATTCCGGGATGGTCCGCAGGACCAGACCCGGAATCTCGAGATTCCCCGATGCGCAATTGCGCATCTGAGGTTCGATGCTACGCATCGCCCCGGAATGACCCCAGGAGTTCGACACCCCCATGACAAAATCGTTCCGCACCCTCGACGACGTCAACGTGAAGGGCAAGCGCGTGCTGCTGCGCGTCGACCTCAACGTCCCCATGGAAAATGGCCGCGTCACCGATGCCACCCGGCTCGAGCGCGTGGCCCCCACCATCAGCGAAATTTCCGACAAGGGCGGCAAGGTGATCCTGCTCGCCCATTTCGGCCGCCCCAAGGGACGCGATCCCAAGGAATCGCTGAAGCCGGTCGCCGACGCGCTGTCGAAGGTGATCAAGCGCCCGGTCGGCTTCGCCGAGGACTGCATCGGCGAGCCCGCGGCCGCCGCTGTCGCGGCCCTCAAGGACGGCGACATCCTCTGCCTGGAAAACACGCGTTTCCATAAGGAGGAAGAGAAGAACGACGCCGGCTTCGTCGCTGAGCTCGCCAAGCTCGGCGACATCTGGGTCAACGACGCCTTCTCCGCCGCGCATCGCGCCCACGCCTCGACCGAAGGCCTCGGCCACAAGCTTCCCGCCTATGCCGGCCGCACCATGCAGGCCGAGCTCGACGCGCTCGGCAAGGCGCTGGAAGCGCCGACCAAGCCGGTGATCGCGATCATCGGCGGCGCCAAGGTCTCGACCAAGATCGACCTCCTGGAAAACCTCGTGAGCAAGGTCGACGCGCTGGTGATCGGCGGCGGCATGGCCAACACCTTCCTGCACGCGCAGGGCGTCGCCGTCGGCAAGTCGCTCGCCGAAAAGGATCTTGCCCCGACCGCGCTGCGGATCATGGAAAAGGCCAACGCCGCCAATTGCGCGATCATCCTCCCCGTCGACGCTGTCGTCGCCAACCAGTTTGCCGCCAACGCGCCGTCGCATGCCTATGGCCTCGATGCGATCCCGGCCGACGGCATGATCCTCGACGTCGGTCCGCAATCGATCGCGCGCATCCATGCCGCGATCGACGACGCGGCGACGCTGGTCTGGAACGGACCGCTCGGCGCCTTCGAGCTGACGCCGTTCGACCGCGGCACCGTGGTGTCGGCCAAGCATGCCGCCGAACGCACCAAGGCCAGGAAGCTGATTTCGGTCGCCGGCGGCGGCGACACCGTCGCGGCGCTGAACCAAGCGGGCGTCGGCGGTGATTTTTCCTACGTCTCGACCGCGGGCGGCGCGTTTCTTGAATGGATGGAAGGCAAGCCGCTGCCGGGCGTCGAAGTTCTGAAAAACCGTTGATTTAGGTTACATCCGCGAACTTGCACTACAGGGAGAAATGGAATGGCTCGCATTACGTTGCGGCAACTGCTCGACCACGCGGCCGAGCATGATTACGGCGTACCTGCCTTCAACATCAACAACATGGAACAGGCGCTGTCGATCATGGCGGCAGCCTCCGAGGTCGACGCGCCCGTCATCATCCAGGCTTCGCGCGGCGCGCGGTCCTACGCCAACGACGTCATGCTCAAGCACATGATGGACGCCGTCACCGAGATCTACCCGCAGATCCCGGTCTGCGTGCATCTCGACCACGGCAACGAGCCCGCCACCTGCATGACCGCGATCCAGTCCGGCTTCACCTCGGTCATGATGGACGGCTCGCTGAAGGCCGACGGCAAGACCCCCGGCGACTGGGACTACAATGTCGGCGTCACCAAGACCGTGACCGGCATGGCCCATCTCGGCGGCATCTCGGTGGAAGGCGAGCTCGGCGTGCTCGGCTCGCTCGAGACCGGCATGGGCGACAAGGAAGACGGCCATGGCGCCGAGGGCAAGCTGTCGCACGACCAGCTGCTGACCAACCCGGACGAGGCCGTGAAGTTCGTCAAGGAAACCAAGGTCGACGCGCTGGCGATCGCGATGGGCACCTCGCATGGCGCCTACAAGTTCACCCGCAAGCCCGACGGCAACATCCTCGCCATGAACGTGATCGAGGAAATCCATCGCAAGCTGCCGAACACGCATCTCGTCATGCACGGCTCCTCGTCGGTGCCGCAGGAGCTGCAGGAGATCATCAACGCCAATGGCGGCAAGATGAAGCCGACCTGGGGCGTGCCGGTCGCCGAGATCCAGCGCGGCATCAAGAACGGTGTGCGCAAGATCAACATCGACACCGACAACCGGATGGCGATGACCGGTCAGATCCGCAAGGTGCTGAAGGACAATCCGGAAGAGTTCGATCCGCGCAAATACCTCAAGCCCGCGATGGAGGCGATGACCAAGCTGTGCAAGCAGCGCCTGCAGGAGTTCAACACCGCGGGCCAGGCCAGCAAGATCAAGAAGGTGCTGACCACGGCGGAAATGGCCAAGCGCTACGCCGCGGGCCAGCTCGACCCCAAGGTCGCCTGACGTATCTCTCCCTCTCCCCGCCCTTCGCGGGGAGAGGGTTGGGGTGAGGGGCTGCTTCCACGAGCGGCGAATGCGGTTAGACCTGTACCCCCTCGCCCGGATTGCATCTAGCGATGCAACATAGCCGAAGCTCGACTTCGGCGTTCTTTGCCGACGGCCGCCGAAGGCGGCCTATGCCTCTCCCCGCAAGCGGGGCGAGGTGAACAGAACAAGCCAAATCTACGCGCGATCTCAGCCGCGACGAACGTTTTCTAGGCATTTGCCCGAGAACCGCCTATTTTGGTTTGCAAAGGCAATGGCTCTGGAGGACGCCCCGATGAACCTCTCCGACCTCAACAAAATCGCGCTTGCCATGGTCACCCCGGGCAAGGGCATTCTCGCCGCCGACGAATCCTCCGGCACCATCAAGAAGCGGTTCGACGCCATCAAGGTCGATTCGACCGAGGACAATCGCCGTGACTATCGCGAGATGCTGTTCCGCTCGCAGGAGGCGATGAGCAAGTACATCTCCGGCGTCATCCTTTACGACGAGACGATCTGGCAGAATGCCAAGGACGGCACGCCGCTGGTCAAGCTGATCGAGCAGGCCGGCGCGATCCCCGGCATCAAGGTCGACGAGGGCACGCAGGCGCTGCCGAACTGCCCAGGCGAACTCGTCACCGTCGGCCTCGACAAGCTCGCCGAGCGGCTGAAGAAATATTACGAGCGCGGTGCGCGCTTTGCGAAGTGGCGGGCGGTGATCGATATCGGACCGCGAATCCCGACCCAGACCGCGATCCGTGCCAACGCCCATGCGCTGGCGCGCTACGCCGCGCTGTGCCAGGCCGCGCAGATCGTCCCGATCGTCGAGCCGGAGGTGCTGATGGACGGCGATCATGACATCGACCGCTGCTACGAGGTGACGCAGCGCGTGCTGAACCGCACCTTCCAGGAATTGCGGGTGCAGCGCGTCGCGCTCGAAGGCATGATCCTGAAGCCGAACATGGCGATCTCGGGCAAGAAGTGCCCGAAGCAAGCGCCGGTGCAGGAAGTCGCCGAGAAGACCATCCGCCTGCTCAAGAGCTGCGTGCCGGCCGCGGTGCCCGGCATCGCCTTCCTCTCCGGCGGCCAGAGCGACGAGGAAGCGACCGCGCATCTCGACGCCATGAACAAGTTCGGCAATTTGCCCTGGCGGCTGACCTTCTCCTACGGCCGCGCGCTGCAGGCGGCGCCGCAGAAGGCGTGGTCCGGCAAGCCCGACAACGTCCCCGCGGGCCAGCGCGCCTTCTCGCATCGCGCCCGGATGAACGGGCTCGCGAGCACCGGCAATTGGGAAGCCGGCCTCGAGAAACAGGCGGCATAGTTGGCGACCAAGCCCGTTCCGCCGCGGCCGACGCCGCGCCTCTATCTGGCAACGCCGGCGGTCGATGAGCCTGCGCGGCTTGCGGCCGAGCTCACCGAGCTGCTTGCCGCGGCCGATGTCGCGGCCGTGCTGGTGCGGCTGCGCGAGAGCGATCCGCGCAGCATGATCTCCACCATCAAGGCGCTGGCGCCCGCGATCCAGAACGCCGGCGCGGCGCTGCTGATCGACGGTCATCCCGATATCGTGGCCCGCGCCGGCGCCGACGGCGCGCATCTGACCGGCGTCGCCGCGATGGAAGAGGCGTCGCCGGCGCTGAAACCCGACCGCATTGTCGGCGTCGGCGGACTCGCGACCCGCCACGATTCCATGGCCGCGGGCGAAGCCGGTGCCGACTATGTGCTGTTCGGCGAGCCCGACGCCAACGGACAGCGGCCCTCGCGCGAGGCCATCGCCGAGCGGCTGGAATGGTGGGACGAATTGTTCGAGCCGCCCTGCATCGGCTTTGCAACCTCGCGCGAGGAAGCCGAGACGTTCGCGGCGGTCGGCGCGGATTTCGTGCTGGTCGGAGACTCCATCTGGTCCGATCCGCGCGGCGCCAAGGCGGCGCTTGTCGAGATCGGAGAGGCGATTGCGCGGGCGCATGCAGGCACATTCGGCAAGGCCAAGGCCGACGGAAAGGCCGAGGGATGACGCCGGAATGAAATGCCTGCGTCCGATAGGTGTTGCGCTCGGCTGCACGATGCTGGCGAGCGGCGCGATGGCGCAGCTCTCGATCACGCCGCCGGCACAGACGCCGCCCGCGAAGAAGGAGGCTCCGAAGCCGAAGGTGCATTCGCCGGTCGCGAAGAAGCCGACGCCCAAGCCCGCCGCCTCCGCGACGCCGAAGCCTGCCGCATCTCCGACGCCCTCGCCGACCCCGACCCAGGCCGTCGACGATCCCAATGTCGACCTCGTCTACGGCGCCTATCAGCGCGGCATGTACAAGACCGCGTTCGACCTCGCGACCGCGCGCGCGCAGAACAACAACGATGCCAAGGCCATGACGATGCTGGGCGAGCTCTATGCCAATGGGCTCGGCGTCAAGCGCGACTACGTCAAGGCCGACGAGTGGTACAAGCGCGCCTCCGATGCCGGCGACCGCGAGGCGATGTTCGCGCTCGCCATGATGAAGATCGCGGGCCGCGGCGGCGCGGTCGACAAGGATGCCGCGGTCAAGCTGCTGGCGTCGTCGGCCAAGCTCGGCGAGCCGAAGGCGGCCTATAATCTCGCGCTGCTCTATCTCGACGGCCAGACCCTGCCGCAGGACCTCCGCCGCTCCGCCGAGCTGTTGCGCATGGCCGCCGACGCCGGCAGCCCCGAGGCGCAATACGCGCTCGCGACCTTCTACAAGGAAGGCACCGGCGTGCCGAAGGACCTCGAGAAGGCGGCGCGGCTGCTGCAGGCCGCCTCGCTGGCCGACAATGTCGATGCCGAGGTCGAATATGCCATCGCCCTCTACAACGGCTCGGGCACGCCGCGGAACGTGCCGGCGGCGGTGGCGCTGCTGCGCAAGGCGGCCCGGCAGAACAGCGCGATCGCGCAAAACCGCCTCGCCCATGTGCTGGCGACCGGCGCCGGCGCCCCGGTGGACAAGGTCGAGGCGCTGAAATGGCACACGGTCGCCAAGACCGCCGGCAAGGGCGACCCCGATCTCGACGACATCCTCGCCGATATGAGCCCGGAAGACCGCGCCAAGGCCGAGGCAGCCGCGCGAAAATGGATCGGAAACAACGTCAAATGACGCCTTGACGGCGCCACTTCCAGAGGGCACCCAGTCCGGAAACTCGGGCGGCTAGGTCGCTCCCTCCTGATCCGTCATCCTGAGGAGCGCGAAAGCGCGTCTCGAAGGATGAACGGCCCGGTCCGGGGCCGTGCACCCTTCGAGGCTCGCTGCGCTCGCACCTCAGGATGACGGATTTGCGTGCGCCGCCTGATCGACTTTCACATTCTCGGGTCACAAGTTCTCATCATGCTCTATTCCGCTCTCATCAATGTCATGGTCAAGGCCGCGCGCCGCGCCGGCCGCAGCCTCAAGCGCGACCTCGGCGAGATCGAACATCTCCAGGCGTCGCTGAAGGGGCCGGCAAACTTCGTCTCGCTCGCCGACAAGCGCGCCGAGGAGATGCTCTACACCGACCTCGAGAAGGCCCGGCCCGGCTACGGGTTCGTCGGCGAGGAAGGCGGCAAGCGCGAAGGCTCTGACAAGAGCCACACCTGGATCGTCGATCCCCTGGACGGCACCACCAACTTCCTGCACGGCATCCCGCAATTCGCGATCTCGATCGGGCTGAAGCGCGAGGACACCGTGATCGCCGGCGTGATCTACAATCCCGCCAATGACGAGCTCTACATCGCCGAGCGCGGCAAGGGCGCGTTCCTCAACGACCAGCGCCTGCGCGTCGCCGGCCGCCGCCAGCTCAACGAATGCGTCGTGGCCTGCGGCCTGCCGCATATCGGCCGCGGTAGTCACCAGCTGGCGCTGCAGGAGATGGCGGCGCTGCAGACCAAGGTCGCGGGCTTCCGCCGCTTCGGCGCCGCCTCGCTCGACCTCGCCTTTGTCGCCGCCGGCCGGCTCGACGGCTATTGGGAGCGCAATCTGCAGGCCTGGGACGTCGCGGCCGGCCTGCTGATGGTCCGCGAAGCCGGCGGCACCGTCTCCGGCATCCAGGGCAATGACGACCCGCTGCAGACCGGCCACATCGTCTGCGGCAACGAGTTCGTGCACGGCGAGCTGATCAAGATCCTGAAGCCGCTCGGGCAGTAACGCGACGGCGCGATTTAATCGTCGTCATCCTCATCATCGTCGTCCTGCCCGTCACGAAATTCACCGCCCGCGGTCAGGCCCTCGATGGTCGTGGCGCCCTTCGCCTTGATCACCCGGCGCGGCGGGACCGCGCTCTCGCTGCGCAGCGCCTCCATCAGTTGTTCCGAATGGGTGACGATCCAGATGTCGGCGCGGCGCGACGCCCTGGCGATCAGCCTCGCCAACGGCGCCAACAGCGAGGGATGCAGGCTGGTCTCGGGCTCGTTCAGCGCGATGAACGGCGGCAGCCGATAGCCCATGAACACGGCGAGCAGGCAGATATATTTCAGCGTGCCGTCGGATAGTTCGTGCGCCTTGAACGGGCGCGGCACGTCAGCCTGCTGCAGCTCGAATTCGCACCGTCCGTTTTCCGCCCATGCCCGGAGCTCGGCACCCGGGAACGCATCCTCGATCGCATCCTGCAAGTCGACCGCATCCTGCCTGATCGCGCTGAGCGTTGCCAAGGCGGCGGCCAGGTCGCTGCCATCGGCGCTCAGCGAGGGCGTCGTGATGGCGAGACAGGGCTTTCGAATCGGCGAGCCCGGATCGGTGCGAAAATCGTGATAGAAGCGCCAGCTCTGCAGCGAGTTTCGGATCAGGTCGATTTCGGGGCACGCCTTGCCGTCGAGGAAATCCGCGAGCGCGGTCTCCGACGGCAGCACCGCATCCTTGTGCTCGCTCCAGGCGCCGCTCTCGCCGCGGACGCTGACGTATGAATTGGTCCGCTCCATCATCAGGACTTTGCGCTTGCCGTGGATCGCCTCGATGCGTTCGGACTTGATCATCGGCTCGCCGGGAAATGCCGCCTCGAGCGGGCCGCGATGCCCGAGCTCGATGGCGTATTTGACGTGATCGAACCTGACCTCCAACCGCAGCCTTGCATCCTCGCCGCGCTTGCGCAGGCCCGACCAGCAGACCGAGTTCAGCCCGCCCTCGTCAGCGATCGTGCGCGTGATCCGGCCGGTCGCAGCATCCCGCAACAGCGACAGGGACTTGTAGAGATTGGATTTACCGACACCGTTCTCGCCGACGAAGACGGACAGCGGCTGGATGGGCATGAAGAGCCGCCGGATCGAGCGATAATTCGAGATCGCAATATCGCTCGGCCGCATCGCATGCCCTCAATCGCCGGGTTGCCCAAACGCTTCCCGTTCAATCCAGAGCTGCAATCTGGATTGGTCGGCTTGCGAAAGCAAGCCGCTGATCTGACCAGCGTCGGTCCCTGATGTCAGTGACCGATCCTTGCCGGCGCGGGCGGGCCATACACCTCACCCTGCTCCGGCGCCGTCTCACGGTCGCCGGCCAGCACGCGCTGCACGCTGACGAAGAACACCGGCACCAGAAGCAGCGCGAGGATCACCACCGCGATCATGCCGCCCATCACTGACGTGCCGAGTGCCTGCTGGCTGGCGCCGCCGGCACCGGTCGCGATCGCCATCGGCAGCACGCCGCAGACGAAGGCCAGACCGGTCATCAGGATCGGGCGGAATCTGAGACTGCAGGCCTCGATGGTCGCCTCGACCAGCGGCTTGCCCTGCGCGCGCAGATCCTTGGCAAACTCGATGATCAGGATCGCGTCCTTGGCGGCAAGACCGATGATAGTGATCAGGCCGACGGTGAAATAGACGTCGTTTGAGAGCCCGCGCATCGTCGCCGCCACCACCGCGCCGAGAATGCCGAGCGGAATGGTGAGCAGCACCGCGAGCGGAATGGTCCAGCTCTCATAGAGCGCGGCGAGCAACAGGAACACCACCAGCACCGACAGCGCGAGCAGGAACGGCGCCTGCGAGCCCGACAGCTTCTCCTGCAGCGACTGGCCGGTCCATTCATAGCCGAAGCCACGCGGCAGCTTGTCGGCGAGCCGCTCCATCTCGGCGATCGCATCGCCCGAGGTGAAGCCCGGCCGCGCCTCGCCGGAGATGCGCACCGCCGGATAGTAGTTGAAGCCCGCGATCTGCGTCGGTCCCTTCGACCACTCGATGGTGGCGAAGGCCGAGAACGGCACCAGCTGGCCGCGGCTGTTCTTGACGTTGTAGTTGAGGATGTCGTCCGCGTTCATGCGGCTGGTCTTGTCGGCCTGCACGATGACGCGCTGCATGCGCCCGCGGTTCGGGAAGTCGTTGATGTAGTTCGAGCCGAGATTGGTCGAGATCGTGTTGTTGATGTCCTCGAAGGTGAGGCCGAACGCGCCCGCCTTCTCGCGGTCGATCATCAGATTGACCTGCGGCGCCGGCGGCAGGCCTTCGACATAGACCTTCTGCAGGATCGGGCTGGCATTGGCCTCAGCGATCAGGCGATCGGACGCGGCGATCAGCGCCGAATAACCCTTCTGGCCGCGGTCCTGCAGGCGGAACGAGAAGCCCGAGGAGTTGCCGAGGTTGTCGATCGGCGGCGGCTGCAACGCCGAGATCCTGGCGTCGCGGATCGACGACAAATCGCGGTTGATGTCGGCGACGATGGCGGCGGCGGAATCCTTCGGGCCGCGCTCCGACCAGTCCTTCAGGGTGATGAAGGCCTGCGCGGTGTTCATGCCCTGGCCGAGGAAGCTGAAGCCGGTGAGGAACGTGACGTTCTCGATGCCGGCGCGGTCCTTGAGGTACTTCTCGACCTGCTCGACCGCGGCTTCGGTGCGGGCATAGGACGACTCCGACGGCGTCTGCACGTCGGTCGTGATGAAGCCCTGGTCGTCGACCGGCAGGAAGCCGCCGGGCAGCCGGACGAAGCCGTAGGCGACGCCTGCGAACAGCACCAGATAGATCAGCATCAGGCGGCCGGTGCGCTTCAGCCCGGCCTGCACCGTGCTGACATAGCCGGCGCGGCTGGTGTCGAGCACGCGGTTGAACCAGCCGAACACGCCCTTGCTGGCATGGCCGTGGCCCTTCTTGACCGGCTTGAGCAAGGTCGCGCACAGCGCCGGCGTCAGCGACAGCGCGAGCAGCGCCGAGAACGCGATCGCCGCCACCATGGTGACCGAGAACTGCCGGTAGATGATGCCGACCGAGCCGGGGAAGAACGCCATCGGCACGAACACCGCCATCAGCACCAGCGTGATGCCGATGATGGCGCCGGTGATCTGCGACATCGCTTTCTTGGTGGCTTCCTTCGGCGGCAGACCCTCCTCCGCCATGATGCGCTCGACGTTCTCGACCACGACGATGGCGTCGTCGACGAGGATGCCGACCGCCAGCACCATGCCGAACATCGTCAGCATGTTGATCGAGAAACCCGCGATCATCAGCGTGGCGCAGGCGCCCAACAGCGCCACCGGAACCACGATGGTCGGGATGATGGTGTAGCGGATGTTCTGCAGAAACAGGAACATCACGACGAACACCAGCACGACGGCCTCGACCAGCGTCGTCAATACCTTCTTGATCGAAGCCTCGACCACCGGCGTGATGTTGTAGGGGATTTCGTAGGAGATGTTGGCCGGGAAGAAGCGCGACAGCTCCTTCATCTTGGCTTCGACCGCGCTCGCGGTCGCCAGCGCATTGCCCTTCGGCGACAGCAGCACCGAGAGGCCGGCGGTCGGCTTGCCGTCGAGGCGGGTGTTGAACTGGTAGCTGAGGCCGCCGATCTCGATCCGCGCGACGTCGCGCAGGCGGACCGTCGAGCCGTCGGCGTTGGCGCGCAGGATGATGGCGCCGAACTCGTCGGGAGAGGACAGCTGGCCCTTCACCAGCACCTGCGCGGAAATCTTCTGGGTATCTGTGCTCGGCTCGGCGCCGATGCTGCCGGAGGCGACCTGGGCGTTCTGCGCCGTGATCGCCTTGTTGACGTCGTCGGCGGACAGGCCGTAGCCGACCAGCTTGGCCGGATCGATCCAGATCCGCAAGGACCGCTCGGTCGAATACAGCGTGGCGCGGCCGACGCCGGGGATGCGGCGCACCTCGCCCAGCACGTTGCGGATCATGAAGTCGCCGAGGCCCACTTCATCCAGCGAGCCGTCGGTCGAGTTCAGCGTGATGATCTGCAGCACGGCGGACGAGGCTTCCTCGACCAGGATGCCCTGCTGGATCACGGCGCGCGGCAGCCGCGCCTCGACGCGCTTGAGGCGGTTCTGCACCTCGACCGAAGCCTGGCTGGTGTCGGTGCCCGGCTTGAAGTTGGCGATGATCTCGACCTGGCCAAGCGAGTCGGAGGTCGATTCGAAGTTCAGGATGTTGGCGGCGCCGTTGAGCTCCTCCTCGATCAGCCGCGTCACGCTGTTGTAGAGGTTCTCCGGCGACGCGCCGGGATAGCTGGTCGAGATCGAGATCGAGGGCGGCGCGATGATCGGATATTGCGCGACCGCGAGCAGCGGAATCGAGATCGCGCCGATCAGACAGATGAACAGCGCGACGACCCAGGCGAAGATCGGCCTGTCGATGAAGAAGCTAGGCATATCGGATCACCGCACTGCGTGCGCGGTCTGGTGCGAATCCGTCGGTGCTGCAGCTGCGTCGACCTCGCGCCAGGCTTGCGGCCGGACCTTGTCGCCGGCGGCGAATTTCTGGAACCCCTCGACGACGACCTTGTCGCCGGCCTTCAGGCCATCGGTCACGAACCAGGAACCACCCTGCAGCGAGCCGGTGCGCACCGGCTGCACCGCGACGTGATTGTCGGCCTTGACAACGAACACCTCGCTGCCGCCGCCGCCATTGCGCTGGATCGCCTGCTGCGGCACGGCAATCGCATCGCTGTCGATGCCCTGCTCGATCAGCACGCGCACATACATGCCCGGCAGCAGGATGCGATGCGGGTTCGGGAACTCGCCGCGCAACGTCACCTGCCCGGTATAGGCGTCGACCTTGGCGTCGGAGAACAGCAGCTTGCCCGGCAGCGGGTAGATCGAGCCATCGTCGAGCACGAGGCGCACCTTCATCGCGTCGGGCGCGATGCGGTCGAGATCGCCGCTCTCGAAGGCACGGCGGAGCTGGTTCATCTCGGTCACCGACTGCTGGAAGTCGGCGTAGATCGGATCGAGCTGCTGGATGGTCGCAAGGCTCGCGGCGTCGTTCTGCACGACGAGCGCGCCCTCGCTGACCAGCGCCGCGCCGATGGTGCCGTCGATCGGCGCGCGGATCGCCGCATAATCCAGATTGAGCTTGGCGCGCGCAACTTCGGCCTCGCGTCCCTGCACATCGGCTTCGGCCTGCTTCAGCGTCGCGATCGCCTTTTCGTTCTCGGCTTCCGGCGCCGCGCGCTGGCTGGTCAAGGTGGCGATACGGCGGGCCTGCAGCGCGGCCTGTTCGAGCACGGCCTTGGCGCGCGCCAGCGCCGCCTCGGTCGACTGCAATTCGACTTCGAACGGGCGCGGATCGATCTGGTACAGGGGATCGCCGACCTTCACCTCGCTGCCCTGATGGAACATGCGGTTGACCACGATGCCCGAGACGCGCGGGCGTACCTCGGAAACACGGGTCGGCGCGATGCGGCCCGGCAGCTCGCGCAGCATCGCGCGCGCCTGCGGCTTCACGGTGACGACACTGACGTCCGGCTCGGGTGCTTGCACGGCGGCGGTTGCGGTGTTCGGCTCGTCGCAGCTTGCAAGCAGTGGCGCCGTCACGGCCAGCATCAGAGCAATGCATGCCGATTGCGCGCGAAGTCCAGACATTGAGATAATCGCCCCTGAAACGTTTGAACAAACGAACGGCGGTGTCACGGCGACACCGCTCGTGTTGCTGTGATGAAAATAAAATCTGCTTGCTGCGACGCAATGCGTTTTTGGGCGGCTCAATGTCACAGAACGCTATCGCTCTGATTTCGCGGCATCTTTTGTCTTGTCACCGCATTGTGAGCGGGTTCCATCGCAGGCTGTGGGAATGCATTAAGGTCTGCATGAGCGGGAACCCTGCCATTTTGCCTGCGCGGAATGCCGCACCTCGCAACATCGAGACAATCGGACCGAATCACCATCGTCGCGTTCGCCTCACCGAATGACGCGTGCAAGCCGACCTCATTTCGCGATCTGCGGGTGGGGTGTGCAACTCAGTGGATAGTGAAGCGAGGAGCGGTCGGAAAGCCGTGCAAAGCGGCAACGGCCCACGAGATTCCAACTCAAGGTCCTGTTTGCTGCCCCTGGAATCGGCTTTCCTCACTCCGCCGCTGTGCCATATTGCTCGCAGATGCGGCCTTCGCGAACGGATGACCCGGCAATGCCTCCTTCCCGCTCCGACATGGAGATCGAATTGAGCAAGCTGTCCTCGCCTCGGATCTTCCTGGTGCGGATGCTGGTGTTCCTGGTGCTCTGCAGCCTGGTCGGGGTCGTGCTGTACAAGCAGATCGTCACGGCCTTCTTTGCCAATCCGGGGCTGAACGCCCTGATCGGGGCGGTGCTGCTGATCGGCATCATCCTGGCGTTCCGCCAGGTGATCCGGCTCTATCCCGAGGTCGCCTGGGTCAACAATTTCCGCATCGCCGATCCCGGCCTTGCGATCGAGCGCCGCCCGACGCTGCTTGCCCCGATGGCCGCGATCCTCGGCGGCGAACGCTCGGGGCGGATGTCGATCTCGCAGCAGACCATGCGACATCTGCTCGATTCGATCGCAACCCGCCTCGATGAAGCCCGCGACATCTCGCGCTACATGACCGGCCTGTTGGTGTTCCTCGGCCTGCTCGGCACGTTCTGGGGCCTGATCGAGACGGTGGGCTCGGTCGGCAAGGTGATCGACGGGCTCAAGGTCGGCGGCGACTCCGGCGCGCTGTTCGATACGCTGAAGGAGGGCCTCGCCGCGCCGCTCGGCGGCATGGGCATCTCGTTCTCGTCCTCGCTGTTCGGCCTCGCCGGCTCGCTGATCCTCGGTTTCCTCGACCTGCAGTCGAGCCAGGCCCAGAACCGCTTCTACACCGACCTCGAGGACTGGCTCGCCGGCACCGTGCGCGGCATTTCCGGCGATGAACCTGGCGTCTCCGGCGACATGCAGGGCGCCATCGATCGGCTCCGCACCGCGCTCGAGGAAGGCGGCGGCGGCCGCAGCACCACGGCCGCGATGGCCAATCTTGCCGAGGCGATCCAGGGACTGGTTGCGCATATGCGCACCGAGCAGCAGATGATCCGGGAATGGGCCGACGGCCAGGGCGAGCAGAACCGCGAGATCAAGCGGCTGCTCGAACGCCTCGCCCGCCAGCCCGAGAAGAGCTAGCCGGGGAGCAAGCCCAAGGAGACACCCATGGCCCTCGCCCGCTCGCGCCGCAGCGAATCCGGCTTCAACTACTGGCCCGGCTTTGTCGACGCATTGTCGACGCTGGTGCTGTCGATCGTGTTCCTGCTGTCGGTGTTCCTCGTCGTGCAGTTCTTCCTGTCGCAGGAGGTCACCGGCAAGGACAAGGCGCTGGAACAGCTCACCGCCAAGATCGCCCAGCTCAACGACCTGCTGTCGCTGGAGAAGCTCTCCAAGCTGACGCTCGACGACCAGGTGGCGCAGCTGCGCGCCGGGCTCGCCTCGGCGGAAGGCGAGCGCGACCGCATGAAGGGACTCTATGAGGGGCTCGCGAGTTCCGGCAGCGACGCGCAGGGCCGCGCCAACGAACTCAACAAGGCGCTGGAGTCCGAGAAGGCCGTATCGTCGCGCGCACTGGCGCAGATCGAGCTGCTGAACCAGCAGATCAGCGCGCTGCGCCGCCAGCTCGCTGCGCTCGAAGAGGCGCTCGACGCCTCCGAGAAACGCGACAAGGAATCGCAGAACCGCATCGCCGATCTCGGCCAGCGCCTCAATGTCGCGCTGGCGCAGCGGGTGCAGGAACTATCGAAATACCGCTCGGAATTCTTCGGCCGGCTGCGTGCGATCCTCGGCAACCGTCCCGATATCCGCGTCGTCGGCGACCGCTTCGTGTTTCAGTCGGAAGTGTTCTTCGACACCGGCCAGGCGACGCTGCTGCCCGAGGGCAAGACCGAGCTCGAAACGGTCGCGAGCGCCCTGATCGATCTCGACAAGCAGATTCCGCCCGAGATCGCCTGGGTGCTGCGCGTCGACGGCCACACCGACGTGCGGCCGATCAACAGCCCGCTGTTCAAGTCGAACTGGGAATTGTCCTCGGCGCGCGCGATCTCGGTGGTGCAGTACCTGGTCTCGCTGGGCGTGCCGGCGCAACGCCTGGTCGCCGCCGGCTTTGCTGAATTCCAGCCGCTCGACACCGCGCAGACCGAAGAGGCCTACAAGCGCAACCGCCGCATCGAGCTGAAGCTGACGGAACGCTAGGACGACGGCGCCTGGACAACCAGTCGCCATTGCCGGGCTCGACTGTGTTTGCGTGAACCCGTGAGGACGGGCACACGGCGCTATCCGTTCGTTGTCCTGGCGAATGCCAGGACCTATAACCACCGCATTTGATGATGAACGGGATCGCGGCCCCAGCGTCGCGCAACAATTGAGATTTGAGGTTATGGGTCCTGGCTTTCGCCAGGACGACATTGAGTGTGTGGCGAGTTCTGTGAGTCACACATCCGCATTCTCGCGACATGAATGTCCAAACTTCATGTCGAAAGATCCGCAACACCGGCGAGGCGTCGCCGCGATCGGTGGAGACCGTTCATTACACGGATATTTGCTTCGCCCTGGCGAGGCGTCCGGGAACGCATCAAATGCGGCTGACGTTATGTTGGTATCGCAATCTCGCGGGCTTGGCGGATGTCTCGTCTCCGTCGCGGCTGTGCCTGTCGCTCAAGCCTCACCGCGCCATCTCGGACCAGCACATGTTCAAGACCAAATTTGCCATCGTCGTCGCCGCCGGCCTCATCCTCGCACCGGCCCCGCTTCTCGCGCAGAACACCGGCGGCACCCCGCTGCCGCCGAGGCCTGGCGACCGCGCCGCACCGTCGAACGGCGTCGGCGGCACTGCGCTCCCGACCCAGTCCGGCCAGCGCGTCGCACCGTCTTCGGGCACCGGCGGCGGCAGCGCCGCACCGGCGCTTCCGGGAGGCCCGACGGGCACCACCACCGGCAATGCCGACAACAACCCGCAGCGGCGATGACGTGAGCCACACTTGCGCGGGACGTCCTGGCGTGAACCATTGAACGCGCGCCCGATGCGATCGGCGATGGTCTGCGCCGATGTCCATTCGAACGTTGATTGATGAAGCCGCGCTAGGTCGCGCCGGCCGGCTCCGCGGCCGGTTCAACCGGCTCGACCTCGGCGGTCACGAATTTGAGCCCGTAGGTCTTGCCGCGCCGCCAGACCACCTCGCAAGGGAAGCGCTTGGCGTGATCGGCGAGCAATGTCAGCGCAAGCCGGTCCTTCACCTCGAACTCGACCTCGGTGGTGATCTTGGCGCCGCCCGGCGAGATGTCGACCACGGCGCATTCGCTCTCGGTCGCGCCGTCGTCGACCGTGATCCAGGCCGCACGATTGTTGAGCTGGCGCCGCGGCTCGCGACTGACCTTGATCCGTGCTCGATTGCTCGCCATCGTCGCCGTCCTTGAAGCCATTGGTCATTGAAAGACATTGCACGCCGTGCACGTCGCTCGACGCGCCCGGCACAGAACCGCAACGGCCACAATGCCGGCCCCCCGTAAAGCCCGGCTTAGCGCGATCGCTTGAACTTTACCGGAATCTTGACGCGGCTTTTAGCGAACAGGGATTCTGCAACTCCATCAGCGGGATACCGGCCGCATGGACAGCCGCCGGCTTGACACGGAGACTGCACTCTTGGTGAAGTGGCGGCCGTGGCCTTGGCCACATCCCTGCAACAAGAGCGCTTCAAGCCGCCTTTTCCGACGGAAACGACCATGCTGATCCCCCTCGCCGACGTGCCGCGCTGGTATGCCGAACGCAAGCCCACGGATGCGATCGCCATCAGTCATGGCGCGGATGCGCTGACCTGGCTCGAGCTCGAGCGCCGCGCCAATGCACGGGCGCGCGCCTTCGCCGCCAAGGGCGTCAAGCCCGGCGACTTCGTCGCGATCGGGCTGCCCAACAGCAACGCGTTCTTCGAGACGACCTTCGCGGTGTGGAAGTGCGGCGCGACGCCGACCTCGCTGTCATGGCGGCTGCCGCGCGGCGAGGCCGCTGCCGTGCTCGAGATTCTGAAACCGTCGCTGGTGGTCGGCGGCGAGGCCGACTGGAATGCGCCGAATTCGCTGCCGGTGAATTTCGTGCCGGACGGATTCTCCGAGGAGCCGCTCGATGCGCCGGTCGCGCGCTACTGGAAGGCGATGACGAGCGGCGGCTCGACCGGGCGGCCGAAGGTGATCCTCGATCACAACCCCGCGGTGATCGAGACCACGGCCGAGGCGACGCTCGGCATTGCGCGCGACACCTCGCTGCTCAATCCGGGGCCGCTGTATCACAATGCGCCATTCATCCTCTCGCACTTTGCGCTGTTCGGGGGCGGAAGGGTCACCGGCATGGTGAAGTTCGACGCCGAGGAGACGCTGCGGCTGATCGAGCGCGAGCGCGTGCAATGGGTGAACTTCGTGCCGACCATGATGCACCGGATCTGGGCGCTGCCCGAGGAGGTGCGCAACCGCTACGACGTCTCCAGCCTGAACATCGTGTTTCACATGGCAGCGCCGATGCCGCCCTGGCTGAAGGAGAAGTGGATCGAATGGCTCGGCCCCGAGCGGATCTGGGAGCTCTATGGCGGCACCGAGCGGCAGGGCGCCTGCGTGATCTCAGGCACCGAATGGATGGCGCACAAGGGCTCGGTCGGCAAGATCGGCGAGACCGCGAAACTGCGCATCATCGGCGAGGACGGCAACGACGTCGCGTCCGGCGAGACCGGCGAAATCTATTTCCTGCCCAATGACGGCGCCGGCTCGACTTATCACTATCTCGGCGCAACGCCGAAGCGGCGGCCGGACGGCTGGGAGTCGCTCGGCGACATCGGCCGACTCGATGACGAAGGCTATCTCTATCTCGGCGACCGGCTCGCCGACATGGTGCTGCGCGGCGGCGCCAACATCTATCCGGCCGAGGTCGAGGCCGCGGTCAGCGAGCATCCCGAGGTGCGCTCCTGCGTCGTGGTCGGACTGCCCGATCCGGAATTCGGCCAGCGCGTGCATGCGATCCTCGAGCTCGCCGACAGCGCCGATGCACAAGCGATCGCCGACGGCATGGGCGATTTCCTGAAGGACCGGCTCAGCCGCTACAAGCATCCGGAAAGTTTCGAGCGCGTCGGCACCGCGCCGCGCGACGATTCCGGAAAGGTTCGCCGCACCATGCTGCGCGACGAGCGCGCCGCGTGGATCAAGGACAACCGTGCCTTCCGCATCATGCCGGCGCGTGCGGCAAAAACCGAATAGGTTCAATTATCTTGCGAGGGGCAGGTCTGCACGCCACATGAGCTGTGCAGGCGGCCCTGCAAGGTATATCATTCCATCTTCCCTGCCGGCAGAACCTCGGTCTACCTTGAGGTTCCAGCGCCCTGCACGCCAGGAGATCCCTTGATGCCCTCCACGACCGAATGGAAAGTGCCCGCGGCCTTTCAGCCTCGCCCTGAAGATTACCGCTACGATCTCGATCGCGCGCTGATGAGTGTGGTCGGGCTGCACTCGATCATTCCGCCGGATGCTTTCAGCGCCGAGACGCTCGGCACCGAGCGCGCCGGCAATGGCGTCCTGATCGACGACGGGCTGGTGCTGACGATCGGCTATCTGATCACTGAAGCCGCCACGGTGTGGCTGCATCTCGGCGACGGCCGCGCGGTCGAGGGCCACGCGCTCGGCTTCGATTTCGAATCCGGCTTCGGCCTGGTGCAGGCGCTCGGCCGGGTCGATCTCGAGCCGCTGCGGATCGGCTCGTCGGCGGCGACGCAGGTCGGCGACAATGTGGTGCTCGGCGGCGCCGGCGGCCGCACGCGCTCGGTCGCAAGCCAGATCGCGGCGAAGCAGGAATTCGCCGGCTACTGGGAGTATCTGCTGGACGAGGCGATCTTCACTTCTCCGTCGCATCCGAACTGGGGCGGCACCGGGCTGATCAACAATGCCGGCGAGCTGATCGGCATCGGCTCGCTGCAGCTCGAACGCGAGCGCTCGGGCCACGCCGAGCATGTCAACATGATCGTGCCGATCGATCTGCTCAATCCGGTGCTGGACGATTTGCGCAAGTTCGGCCGGGTCGACAAGCCGGCGCGGCCGTGGCTCGGCATGTTCACGACCGAGATCGACAACCGCCTCGTGGTGGTCGGCGTCGCCAGCAAGGGACCGGCGGCGCGCGCCGAACTGAAGACCGGCGACGTGATCCTCGCGGTCGACGGCGACAAGGTGACGAGCCAGGCCGGCTTCTACCGCAAGCTCTGGTCGCTCGGCGCGGCCGGCGTCGACGTGCCGCTGACCATCTATCACGAGGGCGTCACCTTCGACGTCACGCTGACCTCGATCGACCGCATAAAGCTGTTGAAGGCGCCGCGGCTTCATTGAGGCAAAGGGAAGAGGCAGCGGCGATGAGCGAGGCCGTGGTTGACGACATCGTGGCCGTGCTGCCGCCGCTGTTGCAGACGCTGGAATCGCTGTCGTTCGTCGCGCGCAACCTCAATCCGCCGGACTTCGATCGCGTGATGCAGATCGCGGGCGAGCCCGAAGAGGCCTTGCAGGCGGTGCGGCCGCGGCTCGCCGACTGGCCGGAGAAATTCGCGCACATCAAGACCGCGCTGGAAGCTGCGATCGAACCGGCGCTGTCAGGCTATGCGGGACTGCGCGCGGTGCAGAACGGCGAAGGCGATCTGGTCAGCGTATTCCGCGCGCTGCGCTATCTGCCGCGGGCGCAGGAGGCGCTCTATCCGCTGACCGAGCTGCCGCCGGTCAGCGGTTTCTTCATCGCGCCCGATCTGCGCGAGGATACCGAGCTGCAGGCGAAGCTCGCCGCCAAGCCCAACGCCGACACCGGCATCTTCCATGAGCGCAACGAGCCGGGCAGCCGCGGCGGCTTCTCGATGTACGTGCCGGAATATTACACGCCGGATCGCGCCTGGCCGCTGGTGATGGCGCTGCATGGCGGCAGCGGCAATGGCCGCGGCTTCCTGTGGAGCTGGCTGCGCGATGCGCGCAGCCGCGGCGCCATCCTGGTGGCGCCGACCGCGACCGGCCAGACCTGGGCGCTGATGGGCGAGGACACCGACTCGCCGAATCTGAACCGCATCCTCGACCAGGTGCGTGCGCGCTGGAAGATCGACGAGACGCGCCTGCTGCTGACCGGCATGAGCGACGGCGGCACCTTCAGCTATGTGAGCGGGCTCGACGGCGCCTCGCGCTTCACGCATCTGGCGCCCGTTGCCGCGACCTTCCATCCGCTGATGGCAGAGATCGCCGACGCGGAGCGGCTGCGCGGCTTGCCGATCTTCATCACCCACGGCCGACTCGACTGGATGTTTCCCGTGCAGACCGCGCGGCAGACCCAGGGCATGCTGTCAGCCGCCGGCGCCAGGGTGACCTATCGCGAAATCGACGATCTCAGCCACACCTATCCGCGCGAGATCAATGCGGAGATCATGCAGTGGATGAATGGTGAGCGAGCCGACAGCACCTGAGGGATCGTATCCCGTCATTGCGAGCCGAGCGAAGCAATCCATTGTCACCGAGCACGCGGGCAGATGGATTGCTTCGTCGCTGTCGCTCCTCGCAATGACGTTGCGGGGAGAAGATTACCCGTTCACTCGCGGCTTGAGCAGGTCGGAGAAGCCGACCCGGTGCAGCATCTCGTTGCGGACGCGGTCGATCACGCCGAATGCGACTTCGGCGCCGTCCTGCGTCGGATCGATGTGGACGCGGAACGGCCGCTTGCCGAACGGCGTGTCGACGACTTTGACGATCACGTCGGCGACCGACGAGGCGTCGGCATCCTCGGGCACGATCGCCGCGAACGCCTTCATGATCTCCTCGCCGAAGCCGGCATAGGGACCGGCCTCATATTCGGCGACGCGGGCCTCGTCGGCGGGACGGCCGGAATGCGCAAAGTGGTTGGTGCCGCCGGTGAAGGCGCCGGGCACGATGATCGAGGTCTCGACGCCCCAGCGCGTAAGCTCCCGAGCATAGATCACGGCCATCGCATCCATGCCGGCCTTGGCCGCGAAATACGGCGCGAGATAGGGCGGCGTGCCGCCGGCCGAAGAGCTGCTCGACACCCAGACCACGAGTCCCCTGCCCTGCTTGCGCAGCTGCGGCAGCGCCGCGCGATTGACGCGCTGGGTCGACAGCACGTTGACGTCGTAGAGCTCGGCAAGCTGCTCGGGCGTGAAGGCCTCCGCCGGGCCGAACACCATGTGGCCGGCATTGTGCATCACGACGTCGAGGCGACCTTCCTCGGCGACGATCTGCGCAATCGCCGCATCGATCGACGCCTGCCAGCCGACATCGAGCTCGAGCGAGCGCAGGTCGACCTTGTTGTCGCGCGCGAACTCCTCGATATCGGCGACCGCGGAGGCGTTGCGGCCGGTGGTGTGGCGCATCGAGGCGTAGACGGTGTGGCCGGCCTTGGCAAGCGCGTTGGCGGTGAGGCGGCCGAAGCCGCTCGAAGCGCCGGTAATGACGATGACCTGTTTCATGACACGTATCCTTGTGATCGGTTGAATGCGAGTTGGGTTGGAGATGTGCGGGCGTCAGACCAGGCCGCCATTGGCGCGGAGCGCCTGGCCGTTGATCCACGAGCCGTCGGGGCCGGCGAGGAACGACACGACATTGGCGATGTCATCGGGCGTGCCGAGCCGCTCCAGCGGCACCATCTTGGCGAAGCGGTCAATCAGCTCGTCCGACTTGCCGTGCAGGAACAGGTCGGTCGCGGTCGGCCCGGGCGCGACCGCATTCACCGTGATGCCGCGGCCGCGCAACTCCTTGGACAGGATCGCGGTCAACGACTCGATTGCGGCCTTGGTCGCGACATAGATGCCGTAGGTCTCAAGCTTGGTGCCGACGACGCTGGTCGAGAAGTTGACGATGCGTCCGCCGTTGCGCAGCCGGCGCGCCGCCTCACGCATGGTGTTGAAGCTGCCCTTCAAATTGACCGCGACCTGCTGGTCGAACGCGGCATCGTCGCTGTCGGCGATCTTGCCGAGCTTCATGATGCCGGCGTTGTTGACCAGCACGTCGACGCCGCCGAAGGCGGCTTCCGCCGCGTCGAACATGCCGCGCACCGCGTTGGCATCGCTGACATCGGCCTTCGCCGTCAGTGCCCGGCCGCCGGCGGCCTCGATCCTGTCGGCCACCGCCTGGGCGGGTTTGGCGTCGCCGGAGTAGTTGATGACGACGGTGAAGCCGTCCTTGGCGAGGCGTTCGGCCACCGCCGCGCCGATCCCGCGCGAGGCACCCGTCACCAGAGCTACCTTGTTGGTTTGGTTGGTCATTTTCAGTCTCCCATCAGGTTGTGCGGCCGCGCCGCGTTGGATGGGAGGACACTAGGTCTTGGCGTCTTCCGGATAATCATGCATCATCCGACATCACTATTCGTTATTTCCGGACAATAGATGGACCGTTTCGACGCGATGCGCGTGTTCACCCGGGTGGTCGAGCGGCGCAGCTTTTCGCTCGCCGCCGAGGATCTGGGGCTGCCGCGCTCGACGGTGACGGACGCGGTGAAGGGACTGGAGGCGCGGCTCGGCGTGCGGCTGCTCGAGCGCACCACGCGCACGGTGCGCCCGACGCTCGATGGCGAGGCGCACTACCGCCGCTGCCTGTCGCTGATCGCGGATCTCGAAGACGCCGAGGGCGCGTTCGGCGGCGCGCGGCCGAAGGGGCTGCTGCGGCTCGAGGTGCAGGGCACGCTGGCGCGGCACTTCCTGCTGCCGAACCTGCCGGGCTTCCTCGCCGAATATCCTGATATCGAGATCAACATGAGCGAGAGCGACCGCTGGGTCGATCTGATCCGCGAAGGCGTCGACTGCGTGCTGCGCTTCGGCGAGCTGCCCAACAGCGACATGATCGCGCGGCAGGTCACGATGCTGGAGCGGTTGACCTGCGCGACGCCGGATTACCTTGCGCGTTTCGGCACACCGGTCGACCCGTTCGCACTCGATGGCCATCGCATGATCGGCATCCGCTCGCTGACGACCGGACGCCTGCGGCCGATGGAGTTCGTGATCGACGGCGTGCTGAAACAATTTCCGCTGCCGGCGCCGATGTCGGTGACCGGCCCCGAGAGTTACCTGGCGAGCGCCAAACTCGGTCTCGGCCTCGTGCAGGTGCCGCGCTTCCACGCCGAAGCCGATCTGACAAACGGCACGCTGATCCCGGTGCTGCAGCAATGCCCGCCGCCATCGGTGCCGGTAAACCTGCTCTATCCGCGCAACCGCCAGCTCTCGCCGCGCGTGCGCGTGTTCATCGATTACGTGATGCGGGCGTTCGCGCGCAGTTGATCGATCGCCGGAACCACAGCGAGCCCGGCGACGTTATGCTTCCGACACCGGAGGGATTGAGCGATGCGGACCTTTTTCGGCATGATTTTGGGCGCGCTGCTGCTGATATGCGGCGTCTACGTCTACGATTCCATGCGGACATCGAGCGTCGCCAATGGCGAGGTGGCGCAGGACACGCGCACCATCGTCAATTGGGACGTCGCAGCGCATGACTGGAACCTGCTGAAGACGCGCACCCGCGAGCAGTGGGACAAGATCGCGGCGAAGTAACGATTGTTTTCAAGCCGACACAAAAAGCAAATGGCCTCTCGCCGGAGAGGCCATTTTCGTTGCAGGAAGCGCGATCAATTCTGCTCGGTCTTGCGACCCATATTGGCCTTGCGGGCGTCGGCGATCACCTGCTCGAACTGATCCATGCTGAGCACGCCCGGTACGCGGTACTTGCCGACGATGAATGACGGCGTGCCGTTGAAGCCGAACGCCAGCGCCTGCTCGTTGTTGCGGGAAAGGATCGCATCGATCGCCTTGGCGTTGGCGTCGTGATCCTTCTTCAGGCGGTCCATGTCGAGGCCGGCGCCCGAGAGCAATTCGGCGATGCGCGGCTCGGTGATGCGCGAATTGACCGAGATCATCGCCTCATGCGCGACGTCGAACTTGTTCTGGTACTTCGCCGCCAGCGCCATCCGCGCCGCGACCTTGGAGACCGGTCCGAGGATCGGCCAATCCTTCAGCACGAGGCGGACCTTGCCGTCGTCCTGCACCACCTGGCGCAGCTCCGGCGCGAGCTTGCGGCAATAGGGGCAGTTGTAGTCGAACCATTCGACGATGGTGATGTCGCCCTTGGGGTTGCCGATGTCAGGAATATCCGGATCGCGCAGCACCTGCTCCTCGGTCAGGACATTGTCGTCCTCGGCGCGTGCGGCGCCCGCGGCCATGAGAGCGATGCCGGCACCGAACAGGCCGAGCGCGCCGCGGCGGGTGGCACCGGCGTTGATCAGGGGCGATTTCGTCAGTTGGTTCATAGCTGGCTTTCGCAAGAGCTCTTCACCCTTCTACGTTCAGGACACATTGATGTTACGCAGCAGCATATAGATCGCCACCACGATAATCACAGTCGCAAACACGATATTAAGCGCGCCGCGCCGTTCCGACAGGTGGCGGGCGCTGCTTGTGCCGAGAAGGCCGCCCGCGATGCCGCCGGCGACGAATAGCCCCGCCAGGCCCCACGACACCAGCCCGGACCACGCATAGCTCAGGGCCGTGGTCATGCCGAAGGCGGTGACGGCAACCAGCGAGGAACTGACCGCGTTCATGATCGGCATCCCGGTCGCCAGCATCAGCGCCGGCACGATCAAAAAGCCGCCGCCGATGCCGAAGAACCCCGACATGGTTCCGGTGGCAAGCCCGAGGCCGATGATCGCGGGCATGTTGGACATCGAGATCTTGACGTCGGTCAGCCCGACCCGCGCGCGATTCTTCAGCATCAGGCCCGCGATGACCAGCATCACCAGCGAGAACAGCGCGAGCAGCTTCTGCCCCTCCAGCATCTTGCCGAGGATCGAGCCGCCGAACGCGCCCAGCATGCCCGACAGCGCGAACACCAGCGCGCAGGACCAGATCACGGTGCCGCCGCGGGCGTGGTTGGAGAGATTGACCGCGGCGTTGGCGGCGACCGCGATCGCCGAGGTGCCGATCGCGACATGCGGCTCCGGCACGCCGACCACGTAGACCATCAACGGCACGGCAAGGATCGAGCCGCCGCCGCCGACCAGGCCCAGCGAAAAACCGACCAGCATGCCCGATGCCAGCCCAAGCACGCTTTGAGTTGCGGAGAAGACCAAGGGGAACAGACTCGCGTTTGAGCCGGCGACCCTAGAAGGATTTGCTGCTCAACGCCATACCAATAGCACAAAACTGCCCTGCAGCCGGACTCTCTATATCAGCATGATCTCCGCGCAAACGCGTTGCGTTTGTCGCGAGGGAAAACCGGTTCCCACTTTTCCGGATCATGCTCAGCGCAGCAGATATGTCACAGCCAGCGGCACCAGCAGCGAGGTGACCAGCGCATTCAGGCTCATCGCGATCCCGGCGAAGACACCGGCGACCTCGTCGACCTGGAAGGCGCGCGCGGTGCCGATGCCATGGGCGGCGATGCCCGCCGCAAAGCCGCGGGCGCGAAAGTCGGTGATGCCGGTGAAGTTCATCAGGGGCGTGACGATGATCGCCCCCATGATGCCGGTGAGGATCACCGACACTGCGGTCAGCGAGGGATCGGCATGCAGGGATTCGCTGATGCCCATCGCGACGCCGGCGGTGACCGATTTCGGCGCCAGCGACAGGATGACGTCGCGCGGCAGCCCGAACGCCTGCGCCAGCAGCACCACCGAGACGATCGCCGTCAGCGAGCCGATCGCGAGCGCAACCAGCATCGGCAGGATCGCCGCCGCGACCCGCCGGCGATTCTCGTAGAGCGGCACCGCGAGCGCCACCGTCGCCGGCCCGAGCAGGAAGTGCACGAACTGCGCACCGGCAAAATAGGTGGTGTAGGAGGTTCGGGTCAGCAGCAGGAACACGCCGATGATCCAAACCGAATGCAGCACGGGATTGGCGAGCGGGTGCCGCCTTGTCTTCAGCGACACCGCGTCGGCCGCCGCATAGATCAACAGCGTCACCGTCAGCCAGAGCAGCGGCGACTGCGAGAGATAGACCCAGAGCGAGAACGGATTGTCGTTCACGGCCTCTCCTCCTCGCGCGACAACAAACTGCTCGCCGCAACGAAGGTTGCAACCGTCGCCAGCAGGGTGACGATGACCGAAACCGCGAGGATCACCAGGACCGCGATGCCGTGCTCGGCGAGCAGATCGAGCTTCTGCACCACGCCGACGCCGGCCGGAATGAACAGCAGCGAGAGATTGGCGAGCATGCCGCGGCTCGCGCTCTCGACGCCGTCATCGCCGAGCGGCCCGCGCGCCAGCGCCGGAAAGCGGTCGCGCGCCAACAGCAGCAACAGCAGCAGCACGAGGCCAACCACCGGGCCCGGCACCGGTACCGCCAGCGCGCGCACGGCGACCTCGCCGACCAGCTGGCAGAGCAGGATCAGGCTGAGGCTGGCGATCATGGCAGGAAGCTCACGCGAGACATCCGCCTATCAGGTCGGTGTGGCGGGACCTTGTCAATGCGTGGGTCTTGGATGCATGCGCAGATCTTGGGCGCCGTCGCCTTCAAATCCGTCACACTTTCTCAGACCGTCATCCCCGCTTGTCGTCCCTGCGAAAGCAGGGACCCATAACCACCGCATTCGGTGATGACCGGGATCGTGGCCCCAGCCAGCGCAACAATTGAGATTCGGGGTAATGGGTCCTGGCTTTCGCCAGGACGACACGGGGTGTGTGGCGCGGCCTGCATCCACAATCGTCGTCCCTGCGAAAACAACCGCGCCTCGACCCGCTCAGCACCGTCATCCTGAGGCGCGAGCTCTTGCGAGCCTCGAAGGATGCACGGCCCGGACAAGCCCGCGC
The DNA here is from genome assembly GCF_054063355.1 of Bradyrhizobium sp. USDA 4502. Lineage (NCBI taxonomy): Bacteria > Pseudomonadati > Pseudomonadota > Alphaproteobacteria > Hyphomicrobiales > Nitrobacteraceae > Bradyrhizobium > Bradyrhizobium sp. USDA 4502. Next base: position 8,592,994 of record NZ_JBSSGF010000001.1, on the reverse strand, counting down.
ACTCCTTCGTCGTAACGATGGGGCCGTCGACCCTTCGAGACGCCGCTTTGCGGCTCCTCAGGGTGACGGAGATAGAGCTCCACCCGTCGGCGGCGACTCCCGCCGCGCCAGCGCCATCAGCGTTCCGCTCATGGTCGCGACCAGCGTCTCGACGCCGTCCTGGATCGCGTAGGCGCGGCCGTCGCAGACCGTCAGTGTGCGGCCGGGCTTGACCACGACGGCGCGGAACACGAATCGCTCGCCGCGGGCCGGCGCCAGCAGATTGGTCTTGAACTCCACGGTGAGGATGTCCGAACCGGCCGGCATCAGCGTGAAGGCGGCGATGCCGCAGGCATTGTCGAGGCCCGCGGTGATGATCCCGGCATGCACGAAGCCGTTCTGCTGGCAGAATTCCGGCGCATAGGGCATCGCGAGATCGACCTCGCCGGGCTCCATGCGCGCGATCGAGATACCAAGCGTCTGCATCGCGCGCTGGCGTGCGAACGTATCGGTCGCGACCGCACGGTAATCGGGATTCTTCGGTTCGAAACGCGGCATGGCGGTCACGCGATTGCGGGCTCGGACGGCACGAGATGCGGCATCGCCGCGTAGCGGATCGCCGGCGCGAACGGCGTCGATCTGCGCGCGGCACGGTCGATATGCACGGCCGCGATCTCGCAGGTCGCGGCGATCTCGCCGGTCTCCGCATTGCGCATCTCGTGCAGGATACGGATCGACTTGTCGCGGAACTCGACCAACCGGCTCTTGACCTCGACGAGGTCGCCGGCGAGCAGCTCGCGCTTGTAGGAGATGTTCTGTTGCACGGCGGCCATGCCTCGGCTGGACTCGCGCAGGTAGCTCGGCGTCAGGCCGAGCCGCGCGAACATGTTCCAGCTCGCCTCGTCGAACTTGCCGACATACCACATGACGTTCATGTGGCCGATATGGTCGCAGTGCCAGGGATAGACCGTGCCGCGATAGGTCGCCTCGCCCTCCATCGGATCCCTCCTTCGATTTTTGATACGGTAGCGTATCAAGGACGAAGCAGGCTAGCAATACGGTACCGTATCAAAGCATGATCCGGAAAAGTGCGAAGCGGTTTTCCGAAAAGGCCATGCACAAACAAGCGATTAATGCGTGATGACGATCCCATTGCGCATTATGATGCGCGGAGATCGCATGACTGAAAGCAAAGGCGACGTCTGGGTCGCGGCCGGCTTCGCCGAACTCGCGCATAGCGGGGTCGACGGCGTGCGGGTCGAGGTACTGGCGAAGAATCTCGGCGTCACCAAGGGCGGCTTCTACCGCCGCTTCAGGGATCGCGCCGCGTTGCTCGAGGCCATGCTGACGCGCTGGCGCGACGGCCGCATCGCATCGATCGAGAAGCACACCGCGCTCGACGGCGCCAGCGCGCGCGAGCGGCTGAAGGCGATCATCACGCTGTATTCGGAGCGCATGAACACCGAGGCGATGGCGGTCGAGCTCGCGATCCGGCAATGGGCGCGCACCGATGAGGCCGCCGCCGCCGCCGCCGCGAGCGTCGATGCCGCGCGGCTGAAGAATGTCGCCCAGCTCTATCGCGCCACCGGGCTGCCGACTGAAGAGGCCGATGCGCAGGCCTTCCTGTTCTACTGCTTCATCTTCGGCCAGAGCCTGCTGTTTCTCGAGCGCGGCCCGCGCAAGCGCGCGCAATTGCTGGCGCAGTCGGCGGACAAGCTGCTCACGGAAAACCCGTAGAGAGAGCTGCAGCCAATAGAGCCGGTGCAAACAGAAAGCGGCCGGCTTACGCCGGCCGCTCGCCAGACTCGGTCGGCTCGCTCAGGCGCCCTTCAGGCGCTTGTTGCATTCGCTGTAATAGCCACCGCCCTTCTGGATCCACTTCAGGCCGCCATTGCCGCCGGTGGCCTTGTTGGCGTTGTACTGGTCGACGCAGGTGTGCATGCGTCCCTTGCCTTCGGACTCCTTGGCGTATTTGGGATCGATGGCGTTCGGAAATACGGCGGGTCCTGCCGGCGCCGCCGGTGCCGCGGCGGGCGCCTGCTTGGCTTCCTTCGGCGCGGCCGGAGCGGGCGCGGCGGCTGCCGGCGGCGGAGCGGCGGGCGCCGCAGCCGGGGTCGCGTCGGCGCCGCACTGCGCCTTGCGGAAATCATTCCACTTCTGGCCGCCGAGGGTGCCGGCCGACTTGGCCGCCTGGTACTTGGCGCTGCATTCCTGCGCGGTCAGGGCCTGCGCCGGCGCGCTCGCCGCAAAGGCTGCAAAGCCCGACACCGCAAGCACGCACAACAATCTGATTTGAATGGTCATCGCTGGTCTCCCGTCATCCCTGGTTTCCCGTTGGTTTCCCGTGGGGAGCATTGGCGTAAGACCATTATCCTAGCGCAACCCCGACTTGCGACAACGCGCCTGCGCGCCTGCGCGTTAAAATATTGTGGCGGCGGGACCGCTGCATGTTCATCCACGGTTCAGCATCGTCGCGCGACGTTTCGGCCCTCTTTCCCTCACGAGGTGCCCCATGAAGACGATTTCCACGCTCGCGTCCGCAACCGCCCTGGCCTCCCTGCTGCTGATGGGCGGAGCTTTCGCGCAAACGGCCGCGCCCGCCGCCAAGGACGCCGCTCCGAAGGCCGAGACCAAGGCGCCGGCCGAGAAGAAGCCGCGCACCGCCGAGTCGCTGGAATGCTCGAAGGAAGCCGACGCCAAGGGGCTGCACGGCAAGGAGCGCAAGAAATTCCGCTCCGAGTGCAAGAAGGAGAAGTCGGGCGGCGCCGCCGCTGCGCCCGCGGCGACGAAGTAAACATCCGGGCAGGTTTGATGCGATTCGCTCTCCCCATCGGGGAGGGCAGTCGCAACTGCGCTCGATCCCTCGACGAACCCGTGATGCCCGGCCTTGTGCCGGGCATCTACGTGTTGGATTGCGCGTGGGAAAGGCGTGGATGGCCGGGACACCTGCGCGAAGACGCGCTTCGCGCTTCTGCCCCGTCATGACGAATTTGTGGCGATACTGATCGCAATCCCCGGCCCGTTTCGAAGGGTGAAAATCTGTGCGCCAGGCGAGCCGGAGCGCAATGCTGCAATCGCGAGATGCATTTGTCGCGTTCACGCGAATTTGCCATAAGGCGGCGTGACCCTGATCCGCGCTTCGATGGCAACGGCCATTCCCGACCGCAGCAAAGTCCTGAACGGGCTCGAGACCCTCGTCATCGGCACCGTCGGCGGCTTGCTGTTTCTGTGGGCAGAATTGCCGGGCGGCCTGATCTCGGGGGCGATGGTCGCGGTCGCGATCGCCGCATTGGCCGGACGGCCGCTCGCGGTGCCGGCGGTGCTGACGCAATCGGTGCTGCTGTTGCTCGGCATCTCCCTGGGCTCGCTGATGTCACAGCAATTGCTGCAGCACGTGAGCTCCTATCCGCTCACCATCGGCCTGCTGGCGCTGGCGACGTTCTGCTCGACCTTCGGCTCGAGCCTCTATCTGCAACGCATCCATGGCTGGGACCAGACCTCGGCTTTCCTTGCCGGCAGCCCGGGCGCGCTGTCGCAGATCACGATCCTCGCCGCGGAAAAGGGCGCCGACGTCGCGGCGATCGCGGTGGTGCAGACCATGCGCGTGATCATCTTGACCGCGGCGCTGCCGCTGGTGCTGGCGCTGACCGGGGTGACGCATGCAGCGCCGCCGCCATTGCCGACGACGGTCGCCTCGCCGTTCGGCCTCGTCGCGCTGGTCGCCTTATCGATCGGCGTCTCGCTGCTGCTGCGCTGGATCAAATTCCCCGCCAGCTGGATGTTCGGCGCGATGCTCGCCTCCAGCCTGCTGCACGGCTCCGGGCTGGTCGATGGCGGCCTGCCGCCCTGGCTCCGCAACGTCGCGCTGGTCGGCATCGGCGCCATCATCGGCACCCGCTTCGCGCGGATGAAGACCTCGACGCTGCTCAGTCACGTCAATGCCGGGCTCGGCTCGTTTGCGATTGCCATCCTGATCTCGGCCGTGTTCGTCGCGGTGATCGGCTTCACCACCCATGTGCGGCTCGCCGACGTCGTGGTCGCCTTCGCGCCGGGCGCGATGGACGCGATGCTGGCGCTGGCGTTGACGCTGCACATCGACCCGATCTTCGTCGGCGCGCATCATCTGTCGCGCTTCCTGTTCGTCACCATCTCGACGCCGGGCATCATCCATCTGTTCGGCCGGCCGCAGGACGACGTCGACGATTAGGCCCCCTTTGTCCCGTCATCCTGAGGAGCGCCACCGGGTCCGCGCGAAGCGCGGCCCGATGACAGGCTCCGCGCGTCTCGAAGGATGAACAGCCCGGCTGGTGCCCGTCCATGCGTCGAGAGGGCCGCTTCGCGGCCTCCTCCAGCGGCAAAGGCGAAGCCTTTGCGCGGGCATGACGGATAACGAGAAAACCGTACGGCCCGACCTCAGGCCCTCGCGGCCTTCATCACGCCCCAACCGGCGATCGCGGCCATCACGAGCGAGATCAGCACGTTGTAACCGGCCAGCGAGATGCCGAGGAAGCGCCACTGCACCTCGTCGCAGCGCACCACCTTCACCTTGTCGAGCTGGTCCAGCAGCGAGCCGGCCTTGCCGAAATCCACCATCGGGCCGGTGCAATCGGTCGGCCCCGGCCAGAACCCCCATTCGACACCGGCGTGATAGGTGCCGAGCCCGGCATTGGCGAGCGCGGCGAGGCCGAGGATCGCAAGGCCCGCGAGCAGCACCGGACGCGGCGCGCCGCGGGCGGCCGCGAGCGCCACCAGGGCGCCGAGCGGCACCGCGAGGTAATAGGCATAGCGCTGCTCGAGGCAGAGCGGACAAGGCATGATCTCCAGCACGAGCTGGAAGAACCAGGCGCCGGCCAGGGTCGCCGCCGCGATCACGGCAATCGCCAGCGACGAGGTCAGCGCCGGATTGCCGGCGGCGGAAGCATGCGACGGATGGGCGGTGGCAATCGTCACGTCGGTCCTCCGGGGAGCATCGTTCGGGAGGGTCATGGGCCCTGCTCCAAGGTCGTCGATTGCGGTCGTATCGCGTGAAAATACCGCTGTCGAGGCGCGGGACAATCACATCCGCGCGGGTTGACCGTGACGGCCGCCGTCCGCCGCGGTCAGATCGCGTTCAGTCGGTGATGCGTGGGAACGCGCAGGCCCCACTGGGTCATCGCCGCCTGCAGCTCATCGGAAAAGAAAAGGCTCGGATTGAGCAGCCTGCGTTCATGCCAGAGATGGGCGCCGACGCTGACACGCTTCAAGACCGTCAGACTGCCATAGCCCTTTTTCGTGGGATTGTTTGCAAAATACGCCGTCGATCCCTCCGACACCTGATGGACGGCGCTTTGTTCCGGCACGAAGCTGTCGATGTAACGGCGGACGATGATGCCGTAATACGGAACGGGGTAGTCCTTGCCCTTCGGCGTGGTGATCCGTAGCGGCCAGAACTGGTGCACGCCCGGCTCCAGCTTCTCGATGATCGCGTGCAAGGTTGCATCGACGGCACGGACGCCGTTGGTCAAATGCAGCAGCGATCCGAGCGATTTGCGTGAATCCTCCATCCTGAATTCCAACGGACGTTCGTGCGGCTCGAGCAGGCCACTGTCCTCCCTGAACTTGCGAGCCACCTCCCCGATGTAAGCGACGTGCCAGTCGTTCAGCGCCGCCCTTTGCTCCGCAGACATCTGCTCGTCGAAATATTGCTTGAGGCCTTCCTCCCAGCCCACATAGTCGCCGTTCGGGAAGAAGTCGCCGAATTGGCTGCGCTCGTTCCATCCCCACACCATGTTCAAGTGCCCCTTGCTTCAAGTGCCCCGTGCGTTCATCGAGATCGACGAACCGGACAATACCGTTACGCTCGCGCCTCCGTCTCGAAGTAGGTTGCCGCAGCCGCGGCCAGGCTTGGGGACGGTGGCAGCGGCTGCCGCCGCCGGGCAAACTCTTCCGTGACTGCCATACGGACGGCAACGGCCTTGCGTCGTCCTCGGGGTCACACCCACCGGAAATTCCGCTGCCGGGGCGCGGGACATCCCGCCCGCGCGGGTTGACCATGACGGGCCGCCCGCTATAGTCCGCCGCGCTTCGCGACCCCGGCCTTCCCGGCCGGGACCGTTGCGAATGCCCCTGTGGCGGAACTGGTAGACGCGCTCGACTCAAAATCGAGTTCCGCAAGGAGTGCTGGTTCGATTCCGGCCAGGGGCACCATTCAGCGCAGCCGTAGCCGACAAGCCATCCGCACGAAGGCTCGTCCCGGCGTAGCCCGAAGGGCGAAGCCGAATCCCGCCGCTGGGCGCCATTCGCGTGCGATCCAGGCCGTAAACATTCGAAAGACCTCCCCTTTAGCTAGAGGGGGCCGGTTTCCTGCCGCGTCCGAGCGCGAATTGACCGACCGGGCCCTCCACGTGGAATTCAAGCCCCGTCATTTTTGCAAACAGATCGATGTTGCAGGTGCCGATTGCGCAGCCACCAAGGCCCATGTCGGTCGCCGTCAGATAGAACGTCTGGATCAGGTTGCCGACGTCCTTCAGGATCAACGAATATGCGATTGAGCTGTATTTCCAGGAGATCCGCCCAAAGCGCGCGGCGATCGTGATCAAGACCTGCGGTGAACCGGATGCGTCCATGGCAAACTCGGCCGCCGTAGAAAGCGCTTGGAGTTGTTGGGCGGAGGTGTCGATCGCGACAAGCGCGTGGCTGCCCGCGTCATAGTGGTAAAGTCCACGTGCAAGCTCCCCGCAGTTCAAGACCGCCAAGTATAGTTCCAGCTCATACGCGCCGCCTGCCGACGGATAGGGTCTTGCGCTGTAGGTGACCTCGGGACCGCCGTCAAAATCTGCGCCGATCTTCCATTCCGACAGCACGCGGGCTGTCGTGTCGAGAAACTGCGCGAGCTCGGCGAGCGTGACCGGATGCTGGTCGTCGAAATCTCGTATTGAATGGCGTTCGCGCAACAGCTTCGCGAAGTGCGAGACCGACCCCGACGTGGAGAATTTGCCGAGGTCGATCTTCTTGCCGGGCCAAGGCGGGCGCACCGCGGGTAGCGGTGGAACGACGCCCGCATGGGTGAACGCGCCGCCAACTGGATTGGTGTGCCGGCCCTCCGTGCTCCGCGTATGAAACACGAGATCGTGGAAGTCCCAGAGAACGAGATTGCCGTCGCCTTCATTCACCCGAAGGCCGTCGCCGTCTTTCGCATTGAGCTTGATCAGCATCTTGCTGTCGAGCAGCAATCCGAGCAGATCGAGGTTGGCGGAGGCCGCATGGCGGCGAAGCTTGCTGATCTTCTGAGGCCGCGACAGGGCAGCGAGGGTGGCAGCGATGGCGGGATCGAAAATCCGAAACAGCGCGCCGGCGCGCGGCGATTCCAGCACCATCTCGCTGCCGCGCCGGCGTAGATAAGCGAAGCGCGACAGCACAATGGTATCACCGTTCCCCAGCTTTGCACGTTGTGGCCAGTATTCGGCGACCTGCGGCTCGATGACCACAAGGTCTTGCTCGTCACGCGGAGAGTATAGGCGGTATTCGAGAAGTCCGTGCCCTGCCAGTCGCCGCACGAGGGCATGAACCTGCCTCGCGAGGACGCCTTTGCCCGCAAAGGAGGCGAGCGGCAGGCCGCTGGTGAGATGTCCCGCACGGTCGACCGCTGCCGCACTGAATTGTCCCAGATTGATCGAGTAGCCGCCCAAGCCTGCAGCGATGCTTCCGTCCGCCTGCATGTGAAGGGAGCAACGACCGTTCAATCGGGCGACGATGACGGGTGCGATCTTCCTGAGCTTCGTTTTCCGGAAGTTGCGCAACGAGCCAGCCTTCAGGTGTGTGGAAGGAATGGCGTGAGCTCGCTTTCCAGTCGCGGACGATTCAGCAATCCGAGCTTCATCGGAACATCGTAAAGTCGGCCGGGCGCGAAGCGGCGATAGAAATGTCGCAACCCCGGAACGAGCACTCTGACGACGGGCACCTGGACATCGGGCCGCGTCTGGTCGAGCACGAGGAAATCAAATCCCGCGCCGGTGGCAATCTCGATGCAGGCATTGACCTGGTCGCGCGCGTTGTCGTGAACCTTGAGGCTCGGCGCCGACGGCACGATCGGATTGTCGCTGGGGATCAGGAACGGATAATCGTCCAGTCGCAGCGGCGTGACACCGTCCAGCGTCGGCTTCTCGCCACTTCCGCCGCCCATCATGCCAATCGACATGAACTGGGTCAGTTCGGTGAGGGAACGCAGCAGGGCTATGCGGCGATCGAAATGTGAGCCGGAACCGAATTCGATATTTTCGTGTCCGTTCTGCATCCAATGGATGATCGCCACGTAAGAGGGAATACCGAGATCGCTGGTGATGTCGAGCACCCAAAGCCTGCGCCCCGCATCGGCAAGCTGGGCTTGCAGATCCCGCACATAGGGATCTTCGAATTGCGCGAGGTCGACTTCTGCACGTTGCAGCCGGTTGTACCACCAGATCGCGTAGGCGTCGCGTTCGACCAGTTCGAGGAAGCCTTGAACGATGGCTTCCTCCCGGGTGTTGCCGGCCGCGCATCCGTTGGAATCCGTGTGGAAGCCGCCATAGAAGAAGTACAAGAGGCCCGTTGGAAGATGTTTGAAACGCTTGTCCCGTAACGACCAGACCGGCGACCACTCCGTCTTGGTCGAGGGATCGAGCGGCTCAGGCACCAGATGTGAATCGTCCGGCTGCGAGGTATGTCTGTTTTGAAACTGCGCGTTGCTGAAAAGCTGTACTTCGTTGGGAAGAAGAGCGGCGCCGGGAGCGAAATCGACAAAGCGGCGCTTCGTCCTGATCTCGTCGCCCTGGAAAATACCCGAATAGCGCTCGATCGCCTCCATCAACGCGCTGGCCTCGCCCTGCTCGGCTGTGGAGCCCTTGCCGAAGCTGCCGCCGCTCAATCCGGATCTGAGCTGGTCGACGTTCCAGGCCGGCGCCGAGAAATTGTGGTAGGCGAAAAAGTTCGTGTTCATCGGCAGATCGGCCTCGATCCGCTCGAGCCGCGAGACGACGCCGGTCAGCGGACTGACGTGCTTGCGGAACCGTGCTACGGTGGCTCGCGACGTCACGGCGCGGTAACCGCCGCTGGTCATGACGAGCTTTCCGCCCTCCGCGATCTCGATCGGCGCTGCCGCCCGGCGCGGACTCTGCAGCTTCCTGCTGCCGCAGGTAGGACACTGCGGGCGTCGCGCGACGTAATGCTTGGCAATGACGGCACCGGTCAGGTCGAAGCTTGCGATGTGATCGCGCAGATCGGTACGAAATCCCGAGGCAATCGCTTTTGCAATTTCAACAGCAGCGAAGTGGATGCCGATCTGTCCGACGGCGTCGCCGACCAGGGGCGATACGGCGACCACCTGCGCCGCTCTGCGATCGAGAAATCCCTTGATCTCCCGATTGCGTATCATGCGATCGAACAGGCAAGTCCAGCAGGCGCTCTCGCCCGGCTTGAACACGGGTCCCACCAGCGGAAACACGCCGGACGGCTGCGCCAGCAGCCAGGGCGTCCCATCGCCAAAGCGCTTTCCGTTCAATTCGACGAGCCGCCGGTCAAGATAGTCGTTCGCCAGTGTGATCGTGAGCTTGGGCGACCGCTTGGTGATCCGAACACCGAGCTTGCTCAAGGCCGCGGCAAGTTCGTTGGCGCCTTTGACATCGATGGCTTCGACCCGCACGGGGCAATCGCGGAGATTCTGTTTTGCGACCTCTGGGGGCAGGCCGAGACTCGCCCAATATCCATCGACGGCGCCTGCGAACGCGTGCGGCGCTCCGCTTACGACATATCGGCGCTCCAGCAGCCGCCTGATCGCTTCCTCGATCTTGTCGGCGGGAAAATTCTTTGAGAGCTGCCGAACGATCTCTGGTGCAGCCTTACCATTTTTGCCGATCGCCGCGGCCACCGCACAATAGAGATCACCATGCAGGAAGAATTTGCGGTTCTCGGAGTAGAGGCAGACCACATCGGGAGGAATCACATAAGCGGTAAAGTTCGGCGCGAATCGCAAAATGCCCTTGCGGCTCTGCCTCGCGGTGCGGCTCTTGCCATTGACTGTCATCGGGGCGGCACGCTGATCCTGTTGCAGTCACTTCCGATCGCCGGAGCGCGGCAAACCATGGCATTGCGCGACTTGTGCGCCGCGTTCGGCCACCGGCATTCTGCGAGCAATTTGGATCACACTCGCCCACCGTCGGCAAGCTGATCAGCCAGGCGCGGCGAATGTATAACGAAAGCAAAAAATTGGCCGGGTCGTTCGGGCGCCCGGCCAATGAAATCGCGACGTGCCGACGCCCAGTCAGTGAGCGCTAGCACCAGCGGCAGCGGCCCCAGGATGCACAGCAGCCTGCGCATGAGACCAATGGCACGCCTACGCCGATCCAACCAACGCCGCAGCCGCCACATCCACCGCAACCGACACCGCAGCGGCAGCCTCTGCAGGCCCTGCATCCTCCGCAACCCCTGCAGCCTCCGCAACCTCTGGCGCCTCCGCAGCCACGGCAACCACCGCATCCCCGCGCGAGCAGCACGCGGCCTCCGACGCTTTCATCGTCGATGAGATTGAGGTGGAAGGTGGCGAGACTGACGTCGGCGAGTTCTTCCTCACTGAGCGTCGTCATATGGCCCGGCGCGAAGTTCGGCTTGTGTTGAACGTCGCCGGAGGGCACGGCGGAGGCATATGCGCTGCCCGCGAGCGAAAAAGTCAGACCGGCTAATCCCAGCGCCGGTACCGCGGCGTTGGTCGTTCGCTTCTTTCTCGAAGCTTGCTTCGCCCGCTGCATGGCCGCATCCTCCAAGTTTGGAAGAAAGGACTTCCGAAGCACGATCTTACGCCGAGCGAACGAGGCAGACAAGAATTACGGTATACACAAAATGTAATAGAGCTCGTTCTGATTGCATTCATCTTCATGAACGATATCGCGCAATTTGGTCGATTAAATCGACAATCCGCGCCCGTGGAGCGGATTGCAACGGGTGCAATTTGATGCAGTGCGCAATCGTCGGCCCGCTTGAACGGGGAAATTAGCTTGGTCGATCAACTCGGACGCTTCGCCTGGTATGAGTTGCTGACGACGGACATGCCGGCAGCAGCTGATTTTTATGGCAAGGTCATCGGCTGGGCGGTGGAAGATGCGTCGACTCCGGAATTCGCCTATACGCTGCTTACTGCAGGCGACGCCCCGGCAGTTGGACTCATGCATCTCCCGGAAGAGGGGCTGCGATTGGGAGCGAGGCCGAGATGGGTCGGCTACATCGCCGTCGATGACGTGGATGCGAAAGCCGTGCAGATCCGCCGTCGTGGGGGCGCCATTCTGGTAACGCCGACCGCCAGCAATATTGGCCGAATTTCGGTGGTCGCCGATCCGCAAGGAGCGACGTTTGCACTGGTTTCCGGGCTGACATATGGCCAACGGCAACCCAGCGGATTGGACGAGCCTGGACGCGTGGGCTGGCACGAGTTGCTGGCTGAAGACCGGAACAAGATCTTCCCGTTTTACGGCGAGCTTCTTGGCTGGCAGAAGGCTCACGCTGAAACCGGGCCGGCCGACCTGTACGAATTGTTTTCGGCGGCCGGCCAGACGATCGGCGGAATGCTCACCAAACTTCCGAGCGTATCGCAACCCTGCTGGCTCTATTACTTCAATGTCGACGACATCGGTGCGGCTGCCAAGCGCGTTGATGCTGGCGGGGGCCGGGTCCTCCAAGGTCCAATCGAGTTGCCCGACGGTTGCTGGATCTTGCGATGTGCCGATCCCCAAGGGGCTCTATTTGCGCTACAGGGAGCTTGGGATCAGAAAGGCATTGAGCGACCCTCCGCCTCGGAACTCAATTGGTCCGCCAGGTGGGGTGATGTCGCTTCGCAGGGCAAATTGGTCCTTCACAAGACCAAGCGATAGGTCGGAAACGTGTCGACCTTGTCCGCAGCAGAATTATACAGGTATTTAAATTAGGTAGATTGCGCATTTGTATTCTGAATGGTGCACCACGCTTCGCCTTTGCAGGCTTCGCGTGGCGCGGCCGCGAAGCCTGCAAGGGCGAAGCGTGTCCGGCGAAGCTCGAGCAACGCGAAAGCGAAGACGGACTGTTTACAATCACCACACCGCACTGACTCACGATCGGCAGCCGATCCTAGGCTGGCCGGCTCGACAACGCGTCGCTGTCCGAGAGCACAACCGCGGTGATCAAATTAGCAGCCATTGCGCGGACCAAGCCTGACGTCTTCGGCAGTGTCGCGGCCGCCTGACGGGACGTACCGGCCATATTTTGGCCATAGCCCGTTTCTTAAACGCCTGCGCGGGCCATGCCCCGCCTTCGTTATGCGTCGCCTGACCGATGCGGTCGCTTCGCAAGCCAATCGCAGATCATCGCTGCGCTTCCCCCCACAACATGGATGGTCTGCCAACAGCAAGAAGGACTTTGTAATGCGTAAACTTCTCGCCGCTGTGGCGGTTCTTTTGGCGTTCGCTTCAACTGCCGAAGCCCGCGGCCGTCACCATCACCATCGGCACTCTGCACATTCCGGTCGCCCAGCTGCGTGGTGCGGCTGGTTCATGCGCACCCAGGTCGGCAGCGATCCCGGTCCGCAATTCAATCTGGCCCGATCCTGGGCAAGCTACGGCACCAATGCCGGCGGCCCCTCGGTCGGCACCATCGTGGTTTGGCGTCACCACGTCGGCAAGATCGTGGGTCAGGAGAACGGCCAGTGGATCGTGCAGAGCGGCAACGACGGGCATGCCGTGCGCACGCGGCCGCGCTCGCTGGCCGGCGCCATCGCATTTCGAAATGCCTACGCTTCGTTCTAAAGCGCGATGAGATTGGGTCGAATCGTCATCGCGCTTTGGCCTCTTGTTTGAGCATGATCTTTTCGGAAGACCGCTGCGCACTTTTCCGGGTGATGCTTTAGGGAACCTCGACGCTTCAGCTGACATGCGAGCTTGCGACAGCCGGGCGGTATACGAACCGTTCATGATCGCACCTTACGCTGCAGCAGGGTTTCGCCCTGAAGCCCTCAGACGGGCGCCGTCATCTGTGTTGACCAGATGGCGGCGCCTTTTTCAGGAGCCAATTGGCTTGCCCCAGAAGTCGAAAAAAGTTGCGACGGCCGCTCAGACTGTTTCTTACTGGTCGGCCGCTTACGTCAGTCTCTGCAATGGCGTGACGGTTTTCGCTGTGACCGGCGGCGTGCTCGGGTTTCTGCTGGTCGCCAAGCACTATCTGTGAACTTCAGCGCTTTCCGAGACTCCTCAGATACGCGCAGAACATGTCGGCCATGGCGTCGGCATAGGTCGCGATCTCGGCGGGCGTTCGCGGGCTCTCGGAAAAATCCTTGCCCACCGTGCTCAGCGTCGTCGTGATCAAATCGCCGGCCATCGCGCGCACCGCGCCGGACGCTTTCGGCGATGCCGCGCGCATGAACGCTTCGACGATGCGCTCGCCCGATGCCCGTGCCGCGCGCGCCTCGGGCGCATCGCGATAGAGCGGCGCGGCGTCGCTGAGCGCGACGCGCACCGCGGCCTCCTCGCATTCGGAGCGGATGAAGGCGCGCACCAACGAACGCAGCCGATCCAATGGCGGCCGCCTGGCATCCTCGAGAATGTCACTCAGCAGGCTGGTGGTCTGCCGCCTGCGACAGGGCAATATGCGCGAGCTCGAAACCGTCGGCGACATCAAGTCGGCGATCAACATCTCCGACGATGCGCTGCTGAAGGAGATGTTCAAGGATTGGGGGACGTTTCAGACCCGGCTGGCGCAAGCCATCGAGAAGAAGTCGCCAAGCGACGTCAGGCAGACGCTCGAGCCCTGGCTGAAGCGCAACAAGGACTTCATGAAACAGCTGCTCGTCGAAACCCAGGGTAAGGTGGAGAAGCTGCGGCCGCTGGAGGCCCGCTAGAGCACAAGGAGCGCAGATCCGCTTCGGCCGGACCCTGCCGCTCAGATCATCGCAGCGACACGTTCGAGGCCAATCAGGCGCGCCAGCGAACGGACCTCGTTCTTCTGATCCTCGCGGAGCTGGAACAGCAGCGGCATCGCCGCCGACTTCAGCTGCTGGACCTCCTCGGAGTCCGGATCGATCGGCATGCTGCCGGATGCGGGATCGCCCTGGCGCTTGGCGTGGATCTTGCGGGCGACGGCGCGCAATGCGGCCTCGACCGCCGGCCAGTAATATTCCTGCGACGACGACAGCTTCAGCCGGTCCTTGATGCCGGCGATCTGGGCGTCGCTCAGCAGGGCGTAGCTCTTCTGCGGCGCCGGCTTGGCCGCAGCCTTGGGCTTCGGCGGCGCCGGGGCGACCGGCGCGGGTTCGGCGATCTTCGGCTGAGCCGCATCGACGGGGTCGGTGATCTTCGGCAGGCCGACATCGGTCGGCTCGACGGAGGCATAGGCCTGGCGCACCGTGTCAGTCGCGCCCGGAATCGCGGCTTGGGCCCGTAACAGGAGCGGAGACGGATTGGCGGGAGGCTCAATCGGCTGGGGCGCCTCAAACGAGGCCGCGGCAAGCGTCGAGACGGCGAGCTTGTCCTGCTTGCTGGCACGATTGGCGACCGGTCCAATGTCGGCCTGCGCCGCCGGCAGGCTGTCACGGCCCAAAATGGCTGTTACCGCGGCGCCCGCGAGGAGGAAGCATGTCAGCGCGGCGAGGGTGATGGCTCTGGTCAAAAACTACTCCATTGCCGGCCGGTGTCACCGCAAACTGCGCGCGAAATGCGGCGGTACCGTGCCGTGACGACGCCAAATAGGTGAAATTGTCCCGAAACGGCCGGAAAATCAGGCCGCGACGTCGAGCTCATAGGCCTCTTGGATATCGGCGACGATCTCATGCGCCGTCCAGAGCGCGCCGGGCTGGACCGTGTGCATGCTGACCGTCCAGTTGGTGCGGCGGGTGCGCGGCGTGCTGACAATGTCGAATTCGACCTGACGGCACAGCGGATGCCGCTGCAGGGCGTAAAACACCCGGGTCCGGAGCTCGTCGAGTGATGCCGGGGTCTTGGAGAGCGGCTCAAAAGCCATGTCGCATTCCCACAAACTACCGGGCGACCAGCCGTGGCGGCCCGTGACGCTATTGTTGGGACTGGCATGGTTAATGCCGCGTTAAGCGGATGGGCGGGATTTGAGTGCTGCTATTTCGCGAACCAGCGCGGTTTCGAGCACCGGTTGGCGCGAAGAGAACGCGTCAAAGCAGCGACTCTAGAGCCGCACCCGCGCGCTCGCCGCCTCATACTCCGCGATCGTCTGCGCCACGAGTTCGTCGACGCCGAGCACCCCGGTCACCCCTGAGGTGGAATGACCGCCGCTCCAGATATCGCGCCAGCGTTTGGGGCGGCTTTCGCGGGCGCCGATGTCGATGTCCTTGCCGATGTCGATCGCACCGCGTGCCGGCAGGTCGTCGGGATCGAGACCGGCGGCCTCGATCGAGGGCCGCAGCATGTTGGTCTGCAGGCCGGTGAACGCCGTCGTGAGCATGACGTCGTCGGCGGTGGAAGAGACCAGCATCTGCTTGTACCTGCCGTCCGCCATGCTCTCGCGCGTCGCGATGAACTTGGTGCCCATATAGGCGAGGTCGCAGCCGAGCGCCTCTGCGGCGCGGAGCGCGTGGCCGTCGCTGATGCCGCCGGCAAGCACGATCGGTCCATCGAAGAAGCCGCGCACAGCGCGGACGAACACGAACGGATTGAGCCAGCCGGTCTGGCCGCCCGCACCCGCAGTGAGCAGCACGAGCCCGTCGGCGCCGGCTGCTGCTGCGCGCTCGGCATGGCGGATCGAGGCGACGTCGGCGAACACCAGCGCGCCGGCATCGTGCAGAGGGCCAAGCACCGGCGCGGGCGAGCCGACCGAGGTGATCACAAGCTCGGGCTTGTGCCGCAGCAGCACGGCGAGATCCTGGGCCAGCCGCGTGTTGGAGCGATGCACGATCAGGTTCGGGCAGATCGGCGCCGCGGCTCTACCGCTGGCGTCGGCATGCGCCTGCAGGCGGCGCGCGATGTCGCCGAGCCAGGCATCGAGCTGTTCCGTCTCACGGCAATTCACCGTCGGAAACGAACCGATCACGCCGTTGCGGCAGGCCGCTACCACCAGTTCGACACCGGAAACCAGGAACATCGGTGCTGCAATCAGCGGCAGCCGCAGGCGACCGCGAAAACGCGCGAGAGGATCGGCGGACAAGTTGTTTCTTCCCATCGTCATTGTGTTAGCGTTGCCGCCAACATTGGCACGACAAAAGCCAAAGACAAAGGCGGGAGGGACAACCAGATGAGCAATCCGCTCTATGCATTTCCGGCGGTGTGCGAACAGACCCTGCGGGCGCTGGCGCGCTATCCATCGCGCACCGCCTTCGCATGGCCGGGCGGCTCGCTCAGCTATCAGGGCGCGACCGACCTGATCGGACGCATGCAGAGCGTGTTCATGCGGCTCGGCTTTGCGCCTGGCACCCGCGTCGCGCTGCTCACCGCCAACCGCGCCGACAGTTGGTGCGCCGGCGTCGCCGCGCAATTGTCGCGGCTCGCGATCACCTGGCTGCATCCGCTGGGCTCGCTCGACGACCAGCTGTTCCAGATCGAGGATTCCGAAGCGCAGATGCTGATCGTCGACGGCATCACGTTTCGCGATCGCGGCGGCTAGCTCACGGCGAAGGCGCAGGGCCTGAAGACCGTGTTCACGCTCGGCCCGGCGGATTACGGCGCCGACCTGTTGCAGGTGGCTGGGGACGCCGGCAGCGCAAGCGCGAAGAGTTTCGCCCGCGCCGACGACATCTCGACCTTGAACTACACCGGTGGCACGACCGGCAAATCCAAGGGCGCGCTGCGCTATCACCGCGAATATGGCGGCTTCGCCGCCGCGATCCTCGCCGATTTCGAGATTCCGGAGACGCCGCGCTACCTCACCGTGGCCCCCATCAGCCATGTCGCGGGCACCAAAGTGCTGCCGACGCTGATGCGCGGCGGCACCGTGCACATGCTGAAAGGGTTCGATCCGGAGGCCGTGTTCACGACCATCGCGCGCGAGAAGATCAACTTCACGCTGTTCGTGCCGACCATGATCTATGTGATGCTGGATCATCCCGCGCTCGACAAGACCGACCTCTCCTCGCTCGAACTCCTGCTCTACGGCGCGTCCGCGATGTCGCCGAGCCGGCTGGTCGAAGGCATCGAGCGGATCGGCCCGGTGTTCTCGCAGCTTTATGGCCAGACCGAATGCTATCCGGTCTCGGTGCTGCGCAAGGCGGATCATGACCCGAAGACACCGGACCTGTTCCTGTCCTGCGGCTTCCCGATCGCCGCCTGCCAGGTCAAGATCCTCGATCAGGACGACGAGGAGGTCGCGACCGGCGAGGCCGGCGAGATCTGCGTGCGCGCCACGCATGTGATGGCCGAATACTGGAAACGGCCCGACATCACGGCGGAGACGCTGAAGAGCGGCTGGCTGCACACCGGCGACATCGCGCGCATGGACGAGCGCGGCTACATGTTCATCCTCGACCGCAAGAAGGACATGATCGTCTCCGGCGGCTTCAACATCTTCCCGCGCGAAGTCGAGGATGTCTTGTCGCAACACGCCGACGTCGCGATGGTCGCCGTGGTCGGCGTGCCCGACGACAAATGGGGCGAGGCCGTCACCGCAGTCGTGGTCGCGCGCGAGGGCGCTGCGCCCGACGCCGACGAGCTGATCGGACTGGTGAAGGCGAAGAAGGGCTCGGCGCACGCGCCGAAGCAGATCCAGTTCGTCAAGGAGCTGCCGATGACCGGCGTCGGCAAGGTCGACAAGAAGGTGCTGAAGGCGCGCTTCTGGAGCGGCCGCGACCGCATGGTGGGGTAGGATGCTCGCACGACGATTGCTGGTCCCGTCATCCTGAGAGGTTGTGACGCTTTTGCTCCGCCGTCATTGCGAGGAGCGAAGCGACGAAGCAATCCATCTCTCCGACCTGCCGGGCTATGGATTGCTTCGCTTCGCTCGCAATGACGCGGATGGAGCTGTGCGCACCGTCACCCTGAGGCGCGAGCGGAGCGAGCCTCGAAGGATGCACGGCCCCGATGTTTCAGCTTGCGCTATCTCCGCTTGCGGCAGCAGCCGGGCCGGCGCCCTTCGAGACGCCGCTTCGCGGCTCCTCAGGGTGACGGGGACAGAGTGGAAGGCGTGGCGAGACTGTCGGCGCTGGCGGCAGCAGCTTGCTGACCGGTGCCCTGCCCGAGCAACTGATCGAGCCGGTCGCGCAGCTGATCCTGGTGGTAGGGCTTGGCCAGCCGCGGCAGGTCGACCTGGGTGCCGTCGGGCAGTTCGGCATAGCCGGTGGCGAGCAGCACCAGAAGCTGCGGCCGCACCTTGCGCGCAGCGGCGGCGAGTTCGATGCCGGTCATGCCGGGCATCACGTGATCGGTCATCATCAGGTCGATCTCCTGGTCGCTCCTGAGGATTTCGAGCGCCTGCGGTCCGGAATTGACGCCGATCACGCGGTGACCGAGGTCCTCCAGCATTTCCATGGTGGACATCGCGATCAACGGATCATCGTCAACCAGCAGGATCACCGCCGAGCGCTTGACCGTCTGCGCTGCAGGCGCCGGGCTCTCGACCTCCGGCACCGCCGTTGCAACCGGCAGCACCAGTGCAGCCGTGGTGCCCTTGCCGACCGCGCTCGACAGCTCCAGCTCGCCGCCGAGCTGCTCGGCGAGCCCATGCACCATCGACAGGCCGAGCCCGGTGCCCTTGCCCACCGGCTTCGACGAGAAGAACGGCTCGATCGCGCGCTTCAGCACGTCCGGCGACATGCCGGTGCCGCTGTCGATCACCGAGAGCTTCAAATAGTCGCCAGGCTGCAGCGCCGGATCATTCTTCGCCTGCCAGGCCGCGAGGCGGATCTCGATCACGCCGCCATCCGGCATCGCGTCGCGCGCATTGATCGCAAGGTTTAGCACCGCGAGCTCAAGCTGGTTGCTGTCGACGCAGGCAAGCGGCAGCCCCTCGGGAATGTCGAGCCGCAGCATGATGCGCGGTCCGAGCGAGCGCTCGAGCAGATTGCTCATATCGCGCACCAGCGCGCCGAGATCGACCGGCACCGCGCGCAGATCCTGCTGCCGCGCGAATGCCAGCAGCCGCTGCGTCAACGACGCGCCGCGCTCGGCGCCCTGCAATGCGCCGTCGACCAGCCGACGCAGGCGTGGGTCCTCCGGCAAGCGCTTGCGCAGCAGATCGAGATTGCCCATCACCGCCATCAGCAGATTGTTGAAGTCGTGCGCGACGCCGCCGGTGAGCTGGCCGATCGCCTCCATCTTCTGGGCATGGCGGAGCTGTTCCTGCGCCCGCTCGCGCGCCGCGACCTCCTTCATCAGGTCGGCGGTGCGCTGCTCGACCCGCTGCTCCAGCGTCGCGGTGAGTTCGGCGAGTGCGGTGCGCTCGGCGGCAAGCTGCGCCAGCAATGCCTCGCGCTCGATCTCCGCGGTCTTGCGTGCGCTGATGTCGGAGCAAACGCCGACCAGCGAGCGGATGCCGCCGTCGGGCCGACGCACCGCACGCGCGCGCACGTCAACCCAGTGCTCGGTGCCGTCGGGCCAGATGTTGCGGTATTCGATCTGATAATCCGAGCCGGTGCGCAACGTTTGTTCGACGATCTCGCTCCGGCGCGCGCGGTCGTCGGGATGCACCGCGGCCAGGAGATCCTGATAGGTGAAGGTATCGCCCGGCCTGCGCCCGAAATATGTCTTGCAGGTCGGCGACGCCTCGAGCTCGAAATCCGGCAGGTGAAGCTCGAGCGCGCCGAGATGACCGGCATTGAGCGCGGTCTGCAGCAGACCTTCGCTCTCGGTCAGATCCTCGAGGATCTGACGGGTCTGGTATTGGCGGCGGCGGCCGCGCACCGTCGCGGCGACCAGGCTTACCAGCGTGGTCGGATGAAACGGCCGCTCGATGAAGGTGACATTGCCGAGCGCCCGGCCGAGCCGCGCGGCTTCGGGATTGCGCTCGGGTCCCCCCTTCTCGCTGATCAGTACGATAGGAAAATCCGACCATGACGGCTGCTCGTTCAGCCAGTGCGTCAGGCCGGCGAGATCGGCGGCACTGATCACCTCGTCGGCAATGATGGCAAGGCCCGCTCCGCTTGCGATCTGGCGTTCGAGCTCGGCGAGATCACCGCAGATGTTGGCGTAATAGCCAGCTTCCTTGATCAGGTGGGCAGTCTTGACGGCGTCCCGCTCGCTCGCGGCGAGGATGACCGCGCGTTCCGAGGACGGACCAGGCTTCATCGCGTCTGTCCCTGCGGCGGCCGGGCGTCGACACCGTCCGGCACATCACACAACCGCCGGACGGCCATGGCCACGATGCCGGCGGCGGGATCAATACGCATCATGGGACCCCCTAACGGGAGCGAAACTCGCACCTGCCGCCAACCGTTCCCGGGAAGCGGAGTTATTTTTGCCGCAGGGGCAGTCGCTTGGGACTGTCCCTCGGCCGTGGCCGCAGGATCAACGAGCGCGTCCTAGCGCCGCTCGATGACCAGGCTCTGGACCGCCTGGCCGAAATAGCCGCGCTGATCGGCGAGCCGCGACATTGCAAGCCCGGCGCCGTCGGGCCCGATCCAGGACTGGCCGTCGAGCAGGATCCAGTCGCCGACCGGCTCGCGCGCCAGGCTCACCGAGAGATCAGCGTTGATGAAGGTCCATTGGCTGAAATCGAGCGCCGGCGAGGTGCCGTTGGAGAAGTCCGAGGCAACCACTGCCCGCATCGCCTGCGAGACGGCGGCGCCCGCAATCAGCGGGCGGTCAACGCGGAACCAGATCGCACCAGGTCCCATCACGCCGAAGCGGCCGCGCGCGGCCCGCATCGAGATGCACTTCACGAACGGACTGTTCGCAAGGTTGCCCGGCTCGATCATACTTTCGTCGGGCCCCGGCAGATCGACCGCAAGCGGGGCGATGTCAGGCGGCAATTCGGCGGTCTGTTGCTTGATCTTGAGCACCGTGGCCGAAACCACGAGAACGCCGTCGGCAAGCAGCCTGACGCCACAGAGCTGGATCTTGCGGCCGTCGCGCAGGACCTCGCTCTGCACGGTCAGCGGCGCCACCGGCACCGGGCGCATCAGGTCGATGGTGACGCGCGCGATCCGCATCGGCACCGGCGTCGGAAGGGCTTCGGCCGCCCACACCACCAGCGCTGCCGGTGCGGAGCCGTGCTGCATCCGCGGATCCCACGGACCCGCGGCGTCAGGACTGGTGACGACGCGGTCGCCGTCAACGCGAAAGATCGGCTCCATCAGGCGAGCGCCGGATCGACCGCGTCTTCATACTCTTTCCTGAACCGGGCGATCAGCTCGGCTGCGGGCACCACCTTGGAGATGCTGCCGACGCCCTGGCCCGAGCCCCAGATCTCCTTCCAGGCCTTCGGCTTGGCGCGCTCGCCGGATGCATCGGTGCCGAAGCTCATCTTCGAGGGATCGGAGGTCGGCAGGTTTTCCGGATCCATGCCGGCCGCGACGATCGACGGCTTCAGATAATTGCCGTGCACGCCGGTGAACAGGTTGGAGTAGACGATGTCCTCGGCGGACGAATTGGTGATCATGTCCTTGTAGCCCTCGACCGCGTTTGCCTCTTTGGTCGCGATGAAGGCCGAGCCGATATAGGCGAAGTCGGCACCGATGATGCGCGCGGCGCGGATGGCGCGGCCGTTGGAGATGGTGCCCGACAGCGCGATCGGCCCGTCGAACCATTGCCGCGTCTCCGACACGAACGGGAACGGCGACAGCGTGCCGGCGTGACCGCCGGCGCCGGCCGCGACCAGGATCAGGCCGTCGGCGCCCTTCTCGATCGCCTTGTGCGCGAACTTCTGGTTGATCACGTCGTGGAAGACGATGCCGCCCCAGCCGTGGACGGCCTGGTTGAGCTCCTCGCGCGCGCCGAGCGAGGAGATGATCATCGGCACCTTGTGCTTCTCGCAAAGCGCCATGTCGTGATCGAGCCGGTTGTTCGACTTGTGCACGATCTGGTTCACCGCGAACGGCGCCGACGGCCGCTCCGGATGCGCCTTGTCATAGGCGGCGAGCTCTTCCTTGATCCGGTACAGCCATTCGTCGAGCAGCTCCGGCGGCCGCGCGTTCAACGCCGGAAACGAGCCGACCACGCCGGCCTTGCACTGCGCGATAACGAGGTCGGGCACGGAGATGATGAACAGCGGCGCCCCGATCACGGGAAGAGACAGGCGGCCCTTGAACAGAGCAGGCATGGACATTTGAAGCGGATCCTCAAGCGTTGGTCGTTGGTTGATCTCGAATGCTGACCGTCATACCAACAAGGCAATCTTTCCAGTGTCAAGTATTGCGTTTTGGCGCTGCAAAAAGGATGACAAATCCTCATCCTGAAACCGTGTTTTCGCGGGCGCCTGGCATCCCAGACGCAAAGCCTGGCCGTCGCTATTGGCAGACCGCCCGTGTCACGAAATTTTCCGTCCTGCAGTCGTTCGGGCCGCGCTTGTGGCCCGGCAGATAGACCAGCGGCGAGCATTTCTCGGAGGCGTCGGTATCGATGCCCTTGCCTTCCCGAAACCCCTTGCTCTGGCACAGCCGGTCGGCGCCGATCTTGCAGTCCGGCGCACCGTTCGAGGCCACCACGCAGGCCGCGCGTCCGGTCACCACCGTCGAGGGGCGCGCGATGTTCGACAAATCGTTGATGGTCTCGCCGGGGCTCTTCAGCGGCGGCAGCGCCGATTTCGACTTCTCGAACAGCTTTCCGATTTCATTGATCAGCCCGGGATTCTCGCGCTCGACCGGCGCCGGCGGCAGCTCGATCTGTTGCTGCTGCGAAGGCGCGACCGGCTGCTGCGCCGGCGACTGCACGCCAAGCGTCGGCGGTGCTGTCTGGGCCCGGCTGTAGTCGAGGGTCGTCAGCGTCATCGACAGCGCAAGACCTGACAGCACAAGACCCGACAGCGCAATGCGCGCCCTTGCGCGCGTGGGCCTGACGAGCGTGAGCCCGGCAGGATCGAGCAGGTCCGCGATTCCATCAGCCATCGCGCTGAGCGTAACCCGAAGCCGCGCGCAGGCAAAGCCGCAAGCGGTCGGTCGCTAGTGTCCCGAATCCGAAGTTCGCATCATTTGCCGCACCTTCGGAGCGAACTTCGGATTCGATAAGGACACTAGCAAACTTATGATTCTAGTGTGCTTTATGAATGCGAAGTTCGTGAAAGTGGCTGCCGCGAAATCGCACGAACTTCGCATTCAGCACACTAGATCAGCTTGAATGCGACAACAAAGCCCAGCACCAGCACGATCGCGCCGATCGCGACCCACAGGCCGAGCCGCTTCTCGAGCTCGGCGCGGATGAAATCGCCATAGCGGTTGAGCAGCACCGCGACGAAGAAGAAGCGGCCGCCACGCGCGACGATCGAGCACAGGATGAACAGCCAGATGTTGTAGCCGGCAAAGCCTGATGTGATCGTCACGAGCTTGTAGGGGATCGGCGTCAGTCCCTTCAGCAGGATGATCACGGCGCCCCATTCGGCGTAGGAGGCGCGGAACGCGTCGACCTTGTCGGAGAGGCCGTAGAGATGGATCAGCCACTGCCCGAGCGAGTCGTAGAGTAGTGCGCCGATCGCATAACCGAGCACGCCGCCGGCAACTGACGCTGCCGTGCAGACCGCGGCGAACCACCACGCCCGCTTCGGCCGCGCCAGCGACATCGGCAGCAGCATGATGTCGGGAGGGATCGGGAAGAAGGAGCTCTCAGCGAAGGCGACGGCCGCGAGAATCCACAGCGCATGGGGCTTGTCGGCCGCGTCGACGCACCAGTCGTAAATCCGTTTCAACATGGGCGCGATGAACCATCATGGAGCGGATTTGTCCATGCCGGGATTGAGCTGAATCTGGTTGATTTACGGCTACCGTTTGAGCAGCCGGTTCTCCAGCGCGACAATTCGGCGCCGAACCACCGGGACCGGCGCGGGTTTGGGCAGCTTGACCGGCGACTTCGGCAGCTTCTCGGCGATCCCGAGCAGCCGCTCGCGCCGCTCCATCTCGCGCCAGACATCCTCCGGCTTCACGCCGGCCGACGCCCAGAGAACGGCGAGATTGTAGAACAGGTCGGCGCTTTCGCGAATGACGGCATCCGACTTGCCGCTCACGGCGTCGATCACCACTTCGATCGCTTCCTCGGCGAGCTTCTTGGCCATCTTGGCCGGGCCGCGCTGGAACAGCCGTGCCGTGCGCGACGTAGCCGGATCAAGATCCTTGGCCGCGATCACCGCCTGGTAAAGCCGCTCGATCGAATCACTCATGCTTCGAGCCTAATCGAAACGCGTCGCCAGCGTGTTAACGGCGACGACGAAAAAATCCACCGGGCCGCGGCCGGTGGATTGGATGCTTTGTGACAGTTCTGAGAACCGCCGACCGCCGTCAGTACGGCTGATACGGCAGTTGCGAGCGGCGCCCGTAATAGCCGCGGTAACCATAGTACGGTCCGCCGCCATAATAGACCGGGCCGCCACCATAGTAGACGGGACCACCGTAGTAGCCCGGGCCACCATAGTAGCCGTAGGAGTCGTAATAGTCGCGGCGGCTCTGAGCAGCGGCGATCGCGAGGCCCGTGCCGACGATCCCGGCGAACGCCGCCGCAGCCGCTGCGCCACCGCCGCCATAGTAGCGACGGCGGGCACTGATGTCGGTCGCGCCGCTCGTGCCTTGTGACGTCGTCACAGCGGTCACCTTGCCTGTCTGAGCAGAGCCTGCGAACGCCATCGTCGGCTCGACGGCCGTCAACGCCACCGCGGCAACCGTTGCCAATGTGGCTGCGCGGCCAATGGACGAAAAAACACCTTTTCGCGCAAACATTGCAGTCATCCTTTGTGGAAGCCGGCCCGACGGGCCTTGGTTAGCTAACCCACTGCCTCCAGATTAGGTTCCCCAAACCGAATGCAAGCTGAACGACCTGAGGTGAAAACATGGCAAGCCGAAGCCTGGCAGTCATCGACCGTTCACCTTGCCTGGGGCAAAATGCCTGCAAATAACGCTTGAAATTGACGCTTGCTCTGGCGCATTCGATGTCATGAAGCAGGCGCGCCGGCGCGGCACTTTGTCTCGCCTCCCGGATGTCATGATGCAGGTAAGTCGGACCACCGTTCTCCGCTGGATACTGGCCGGCATGATCGGCCTCACGGGGGGCGTGTGGCCGGTGTTGACGCCGCTGCGCGCCAGCGATCTGCCGCCGCCGCTCACCATCCAGTTCACGCTCGACCGTCCGCTTGATGCCGCCGCCGCGCCATTCGTGATGGCGTCGACCGGCGGCCTGTTCAGCGCGGAGGGCCTTGCGGTCGGCACCAACGTCGCGACCAGCTCGGCGGATGCCATCGCGCGCGTCGCCGACGGCTCGAGCGATTTCGCCCTCGTCGACATCAACTCGCTGATCGGCTTTCGCGACAAGCCTGGTGCTGCGCCCGTCAAGGCGGTGTTCGTGCTGTTCAACCAGGCGCCCTATGCGATCATCGCGCGCAAGAGCCGCGGCATCAGGACGCTGAGCGACATGCAGGGCAAGAGCCTCGGCGTCGCCGAGGGCGATCTCTCGATCCGGCTGTGGCCCGCGGTCGCGAAGCAGAACGGCATCAAGCTGTCGAGCGTGAAGCAGAGCACGATCAGCGCCGCGGTGCGCGAGCCGATGCTCTCCGCCGGCCAGGTCGATGCCGTTACCGGCTTCTCCTATCTCTCGGCGATCAATTTGCGCGATCGCGGCGTGCCCGCCGACGATCTCGCGGTGCTGCGCTTCGCCGACTATGGCTGCGAGGCCTACGGCTTTGCCGTGATCGTCAGCCCGCGCCTTGCCGCCGCGAAGCCGGATGCGGTGAAAGGATTCGTGCGCGCGGCGATCGGCGGCACCAACCTCGCGATCAAGGATCCGGCCGGCGCCGCCGGCGAGGTCGCGAGCCGGATGGATGGCGGCTCGCGCGATCTGGAGCTGGAGCGGCTGAACGCCATCATCCGCGACAACATCCTGACCAGCGAGGTGAAGCGCGACGGCATCGGCGGCATCGAGACGGAGCGCTTCGAGCGCTCGGTCGACCAGCTCGCGGAGGACTTCAAATTCCAGAAGCGGCCGCACGCCGCCGACATCTTCGACGAGGCTTTCCTGCCGCCGATCGACGGCCGCCTGGTGAATTGAGAGCAAGCGAAGCGGCACCAAATGTTCAGCGTCGTCCTGGCGAAAGCCAGGACCCATTACCCCAGCCGTTTGTTGTTGCGCGACGCTGGGGCCACTATCCCGCTCCCAATCAAATTCGGTGGCTATGGGTCCTGGCTTTCGCCAGGACGACGGCGTAGGGAGCCGCTCGCCACAATCACCCTCACCCTGAGCATGACGCGCTGTCACCGCTGGCCCTGCATCGCGAACCCTGATTAAATTGCATTCCCGCCTGATCGGGCGCCCACCGCTGACGAGTGCCGCCGGCATGTCCATGCTTCGCCTCTATACCCGCGTCCTCGAACTGCTCGGCAAGGAGGCGCGGCTCGGCTGGATCCTGGCCATCGCCAACGTGCTGCTCGCCGGCGCGCAATTCGCCGAGCCGGTGCTGTTCGGCAAGATCGTCGACGTGCTGTCGGGCCGGCCGGTCACCGGGCTGTTCGCGACCTCCTCGGCATGGCCGCTGCTCGTCGCCTGGGCGGCGTTCGGCCTGTTCACGATCGGCTGCAGCGCGATCGTGGCGCTGCAGGCCGACCGGCTGGCGCACCGCCAGCGCCAGGCGGTGCTGACCGATTATTTCGAGCACATCCTTCAGCTGCCGCTGACCTTCCATTCCGGCACCCATTCCGGGCGGCTGATGAAGGTGATGCTGAACGGCACCGACGCGCTGTGGCGGCTCTGGCTCGGCTTCTTCCGCGAGCATTTCGCCGCGATCATGTCGCTGATCGTGCTGCTGCCGCTCTCGCTCTACATCAACTGGCGGCTGGCGGTCCTGCTGTTCGGGCTCTGCGTCGTGTTCACCGTGCTGACCACGCTGGTGGTGCGCAAGACCTACGGCATGCAGAGCGAGGTCGAGGCCTATTACAGCGACCTCTCGGCGCGCGCCTCGGACGCGCTCGGCAATGTCGCGCTGGTGCAGAGCTTCGTGCGGATCGATTCCGAGGTGCAGGGCCTGCGCTACGTCGCCGACAAGCTGCTCGCGGTGCAGATGCCGGTGCTGTCATGGTGGGCGCTGGTCACCGTGATCACGCGCGCCTCGACCACGATCACGGTGCTCGCGATCTTCACCGTCGGCATCGCGCTGCATAACCAGGACCTCACCACGGTCGGCGAGATCGTGATGTTCGTCTCGTTCGCCACCATGCTGATCCAGAAGCTCGAGCAGGTGGTCAGCTTCATCAACAACGTGTTCATGGAAGCGCCGCGCCTGCAGGAGTTCTTCGACGTGCTCGATGCGGTGCCGGCGGTGCGCGACCGGCCCGGCGCGGTCGATCCCGGACGGCTGTCCGGCCTCGTCGAGTTCGACGACGTCTCGTTCTCCTATGACGGCAAGCGGCCGGCGATCGAGGATCTCAGCTTCACCGCCTTGCCGGGCCAGACCATCGCGCTGGTCGGCTCGACCGGCGCCGGCAAATCGACCGCGATCGCGCTGCTGCATCGCGCGTTCGATCCGCAATCGGGCATCATCAGGATCGACGGTATGGACATACGCGCGCTGAAGCTGACGGCGCTGCGGCGAAACATCGGCGTGGTGTTCCAGGAGGCGCTGCTGTTCAACCGCTCGCTCGCCGACAATCTGCGCGTCGGCAAGCCCGACGCGACCGACGAGGAGCTGCGCACCGCCGCGGCGCGCGCGCAGGCGCTGGATTTCATCGAGCGCAGCGAAAAGAAGTTCGATACCCATGCCGGCGAGCGCGGCCGCATGCTGTCCGGCGGCGAACGCCAGCGGCTGTCGATCGCGCGTGCGCTGCTGAAGGATCCGCCGATCCTGATCCTCGACGAGGCCACCAGCGCCCTCGACGCCGTCACCGAGGCCAAGGTGAATGCCGCTCTCGACGAAGTGATGAAGGGCCGTACCACCTTCGTGATCGCGCATCGCCTGTCCACCATCCGCCACGCCACCCGCATCCTGCTGTTCGACCAGGGACGGGTGATCGAAAGCGGAACTTTCGATGAACTGGTGGCGAAAGGCGGGCGTTTTGCCGAACTGGCGCGGGCCCAGTTCATGGTCCAGGAACAGGCGCGCGCCGGCATCGAGACACCATAATTCCCGCCTTTCCAATTGAGGCGGCTGCCGAAATTCAGCCGATTTCGTCCACGATATAATTCCCCGGCCTCTGTTCTCTGCTGGCAAGCCGGTATAGGGTTTGCATCGCCGCAATGCGGCGCCGGACACGCTTGAAACCCGTACGTCACAATCGCAAGACCTCCTTTTTTCAAGGCGGGTCTCAAAGGACCGGAACCGGATTCGTGCACCTTCCTCGCCCGTCATTGAAATGGATTCTGGCCGTCGCGATGCTCGCCGTCGCCGCGCCGCAAATGGCGCAAGCCGAGGCACTGCTGGTTGTCGAGGCCGATTCCGGAAAGGTGCTGCAGGCCGACAATGCGACGATGCCGTGGTACCCGGCTTCGCTCAGCAAGATGATGACGGCCTATGTGACGCTGAAGGCGGTCAAGGACGGCCGCGTCTCGCTCGACACGCTGCTCACGGTGTCGCCGACCGCGTCGTCGCAGTCGCCCTCGAAGATGGGCTTCCGGCCCGGCACCCAGGTCACCGTCGACAACGCGCTGAAGATGATGCTGGTGAAGTCGGCCAACGACATGGCCGTGGTGCTGGCCGAGGGCATCGGCGGTTCGATCGACGGCTTTGCCGGGATGATGAACCAGACCGCGCAAAGGCTCGGCATGACGCAAACGAGCTACGTCAATCCGAACGGCCTGCCCGCCGACGGCCAGATCACCTCGGCGCGCGACATGGCGATCCTCGCCCGCGCCATCATCCGCGACCTGCCGGAATACGAGTATTTCGTCCACATCCCGTCGATCCGCTTCGGCCGCCGCATCACCCAGAACTTCAACAAGCTGATCGGCCGCTATCCCGGCGCCGACGGCTTCAAGACCGGCTTCATCTGCGCCTCCGGCTATAATCTCGTGGCGTCGGCGACGCGTGACGGCAAGCGGCTGATCGCCGTGGTGCTCGGCGCCTCCTCGGGCCGCATGCGCGCGATCCGCGCCGCGCAGCTCCTGGACCGCGGCTTTGCCAACAATGGGATGGCGTGGCTGCGGCCCTCGCTCGGCACCGTCGACAATCTGGTGCCGATCGATTCCACGCCGCCGAACCTGCGCGAGGAGATGTGCGGTCCCAAGCACAAGCGGCCCGCCAGCGACGAGGACGCAGAAGACACCGTCGCCAGCGCCGGAAGCTCCAGCACCAATGGCGACGGCGGCGTCAGCTTCTTCGCCTCGGGCCTGCAGGCTGCGATGCCGACCAAGCCGGCCGACATGCTGGCGCAGCCGGCCGCGGCCTCCGAGCCGGTCGTGGTTTATACGGGGCCGACCAAGACCGGTGCTGCGTTGATCGCCGCGGTCGAGGCCGACACCGAGAAGATGCAGCCGGTCAAGCGCGCCAAGGGCAAGCACAGCCGCGTCGCGGGCAAGAAGCCCGATGCGGCCGATGACGCGAAGGCCGACACCAAGGGTGCCTCCAAGTCGGACAGCAAGCCGGCGGCGGCCAAGCCCGCGCGTCACGCCAACGCCAAGCCGGATGCCGCAGCTGCGAAGACGGCCGCGGCGGACAAGCCCGCCGCCGCAAAGCCTGCCGGCAAGCCGGCGGCGGCAAAGCCGGCCGCCAAGCCGAAGACTGCGGCCGACAAACCCAAGGCTGCAGACAAGCCGAAAGGCGACGCCAAACCGGCCGGCTAGCACAGCGCCCGCCCGTCATTTCCGACCGTCATTTCCTCCAATGCGTCGATAACGCGCAGCGGCTTGCCATTGGCCGCGGCATCGCTCAATACTGCCTGAAATAACGCGGCCAAAGGTCGGAAAACCCGGAAGCAATCCGGGACATCAGCCAAATTTGAGAGAGGGGATTGACCATCATGGAGCGCATCTGGCTCAAGCATTATCCGGCCGGCGTGCCCGCGGATATCGACGTCACGCAATATTCGTCGCTGGTCGAATTGCTGGAAGAGAGCTTCAAGAAATTCGCCGATCGCAAGGCGTTCATCTGCATGGACAAGGCGATCACCTATCGCGAGCTCGACGGGATGTCGACGGCGCTCGGTGCCTACCTGCAGAGCAAGGGCCTGCAGAAGGGCGCACGGGTCGCGCTGATGATGCCGAACGTGCTGCAATATCCGATCGCGACCGCCGCCGTGCTGCGCGCCGGCTTTGCCGTGGTCAACGTCAATCCGCTCTACACCCCGCGCGAGCTCGAGCACCAGCTCAAGGATTCCGGCGCCGAGGCGATCATCGTGCTGGAGAACTTTGCCACCACCGTGCAGAAGGTGCTTCCCAACACCGCGGTCAAGCACGTGATCGTCGGGAGCATGGGCGACCTGCTCGGCCTCAAGGGCGTGATCGTCAATCTGGTGGTGCGCCGGGTGAAGAAGATGGTGCCGGCCTGGTCGATTCCCGGCGCCGTCGGCTTCAACGAGGCGCTGTCGGCCGGCCGCGCCGCCAAGCTCAACAAACCGACGCTGACGCTCGATGACGTCGCCTTCCTGCAATATACCGGCGGCACCACCGGCGTCTCCAAGGGCGCGACCCTGCTCCACCGCAACATCCTGGCCAACGTGCTGCAGAACGACGCCTGGCTGCAGCCGGCGCTGGCGAAGCCGCCGATCGTCGAACAGATGGTCATCGTCTGCGCGCTGCCGCTCTATCACGTCTTCGCGCTCACTGCCTGCTATCTGCTGGGCATGCGGGCCGGCGGCACCAATCTGCTGATTCCGAATCCGCGCGACATGGCGGGCTTCGTCAAGGAGCTGTCGAAGTACCAGGTCAGCTTCTTCCCGGCGGTCAACACCCTCTACAATGGCCTGCTGAACACGCCCGGATTCGACAAGCTCGACTTCTCCAAGCTGAAGATCGCCAACGGCGGCGGCATGGCGACGCAAAGGCCGGTCGCCGAGAAATGGTTGAAGGTCACGGGCATCTCGTTGTCGGAAGGCTATGGCCTGTCGGAGACGTCGCCGACCCTGACGTGCAATCCTGCAACGATCGAGGAGTTCTCCGGGACGATCGGCCTTCCCGTCCCCTCGACATGGCTCTCGATCCGCGACGATGACGGCAATGAATTGCCGATCGGCGAGGCCGGCGAAATCTGCGCCAAGGGCCCGCAGGTGATGGCGGGCTACTGGAACAGGCCCGACGAGACTGCGCGCGTGATGACCGCGGACGGTTATTTCCGCACCGGCGACATCGGCGTGATGGACGAGAAGGGCTACACCAAGATCGTCGATCGCAAGAAGGACATGATCCTGGTCTCCGGCTTCAACGTCTATCCGAACGAGATCGAGGAAGTGATCGCAAGCCACCCGGGCGTGCTCGAATGCGCCGTGATCGGGGTGCCCGATGCGAAGTCCGGCGAAGCGGTGAAGGCCTTCGTGGTCAAGAAGGACCCGAACGTCACCGCCGAGGACATCATCAAGTTCAGCGCCACCCAGCTCACCGCCTACAAGGTGCCGAAGCAGATCGAGTTCAGGACCGACCTGCCGAAGACCAATGTCGGCAAGATCCTGCGCCGCGAGTTGCGCGACGAGAAGAAGGCCGCGGCCTAAGGCCTGAGTGGACTGACGTTCGATGTCTGACGCAAGCCTCGCGACGCCGGCTGACGTGCTTGGCTTCTGGCGGAATGCCGGCCGCGACCGCTGGTACAAGCACGACGACGCCTTCGATGCCGAGATCCGCAGCCGCTTCCTAGCCACCTGGCAGAAGGCGGCTGCCGGCGAATTGTCGTCATGGGAGGCGAGCGATGAGGGCGCGCTGGCGCTGACCATCGTGCTCGACCAGTTTCCGCGAAACCTGTTTCGAGGCGACGCCAGGACCTTTTCAAGCGATGCGCTGGCGCGTGAAGTGGCAAGGCGCGCCATCGACCGCGGCGTCGATGCGCGGACCGCCCCCGTGCTGCGCGAATTCCTCTATCTGCCGTTCGAGCATTCGGAGGACCTCGACGACCAGCAGCGCTGCGTGACGCTGTTCCGGCGATATGACTGCCATCCCGACAACGTGAAATACGCCGAGGACCACGCCGACATCATCCGCCGGTTCGGCCGCTTCCCGCACCGCAATCGCATGCTGGGCCGGCAGACCACGGCCGAGGAGCAGGCCTTTCTCGACGCCGGCGGGTTTTCCGGCTGATGACGGAACGGTGACCAGAGCCTTTTCCGTTCCGATTGCATCGGAACGGGGCGCTAGATTCTTGTTTTGACGCGTTTTCTTCACGCGAACCGGTATCCACTTCGCTCGAAAACGCTTTGACGTCCGGCATTGCCGTTCTTCGGCGAGCCCGTATTGTGCCGTGCTGTAGCCGGGTTTAAGACAGTTCCGCTTCACCGAGGGAGAACAACGATGACGATCAATGTTGGCGACAAGCTGCCGGAAGCCAAGTTTCGCGTGATGACCGCCGAGGGGCCGCAGGTCAAAACCACCGACGACATTTTCAAGGGCAAGAAGGTCGCCCTGTTCGCCGTGCCCGGCGCCTACACCGGCACCTGCCACAAGATGCATCTGCCGAGCATCTTCCTCAACGCCTATGCCATGAAGAACAAGGGCGTCGACACCATCGCGATCGTCTCGGTCAACGACGCCTTCGTGATGAACGCCTGGAAGCGCGACACCGACCAGCGCGACGAAGCCGTTTTCCTCGCCGACGGCAATGCCGACTTCGCCAAGGCGATCGGCATGGAGCTCGACGCCTCCGGCAACGGCCTCGGCATCCGCTCCAAGCGCTACTCGATGCTGGTCGAGGACGGCGTGGTGAAGAAGCTCAACCTCGAGCCCGCCCCGGGCAAGGTCGAGGTCTCCGGCGGCGACACGCTGCTCGGTCAGCTGTAAGCCGACGCTTCTTCCCTTCTCCCCTTGTGGGAGAAGGTGGCGCGGATGCAATCCGCGCCGGATGAGGGGTCTCTATCCGCGGAGACAGACCCCTCACCCGTCCGCGATGCTGCGCATCGCGTCCACCCTCTCCCACAAGGGGAGAGGGCAAGATCGCCGAAATTTAGGGAATCGTAGGATGGGTAGAGCGCAGCGAAACCCATCGCCTTCGTGCCGTGCATTGAGATGATGGGTTTCGCTGCGCTCTACCCATCCTACGCACCCGGCTCGCTGCGGCCCTAATTCTTCAACTTCGCCATCGCCACGCCCTCACGCGCCAGCTCGTCGGCGCGTTCGTTCTCGGTGTGGCCGGCGTGGCCCTTGATCCAGTGCCAGCGCACCTCATGCGGCTTCAGCGCGGCATCGAGACGCTGCCACAGCTCGACATTCTTGACCGGCTTCTTGTCGGCGGTGCGCCAGCCGTTGCGCTTCCAGCCATGGATCCAGCCGGTGATGCCCTGGCGGACATACTGGCTGTCGGTGGTGAGATCGACCACACAGGGCTTCTTCAGCGCTTCCAGCGCCGAGATCGCCGCCATCAGCTCCATGCGGTTGTTGGTGGTGTGCGCCTCGCCGCCCTTCAATTCCTTCTCGACGTCGCCAAATCTGAGGATCGCGCCCCAGCCGCCCGGCCCCGGATTTCCGGAGCAGGCACCATCGGTAAAAACAGTCACATGCGGCTTGTCGCTCACGCCGCGCACCCGGCCGGCGTGACGCCATAGTCGTTGATAGCAGCGACGCTCTGCTGGAAGCGCAGCTTGCGGACATATTCCAGCGGGTCCTTCGGCTGCACCAGCGCGCCTTCGGGCACGTTGAGGAAATCGACCAGGCGCGTCAGCAGGAAGCGCATCGCGGCACCGCGCGCGAGCAACGGCAGCGCGGCCTCTTCCGCCGCCGACAGCGGGCGCTCGCGACCATAGGCGTTGAGCAATGCGCGCGCCTTGGTGACGTTGAAGGAATGATCCGGCTCGAAGCACCAGGCGTTGAGGCAGATCGCGACGTCGTAGGCCAGGATGTCGTTGCAGGCGAACGGGAAGTCGATCAGGCCTGAGAGCCTGTCGCCCAGAAAAAACACGTTGTCGGGAAACAGGTCGGCATGGATGACACCGACCGGCAGATCGGTCGGCCAGGCGGCTTCGAGATGATCGAGCTCGCGCGCGATGAAATCGTGCAGGCCCGGCTGCACGCTGTCGGCCCGTGCGGCGGCGAGATCGAACAGCGGCCGCCAGCCGGCGACCGACAGCGGATTGTTGCGGACCAGCGGAAAATCGCGGCCGGCAACGTGCATTTTGGCCAGCGCCTCGCCGACGCCGGAGCAATGCGCCACGTTCGGCCGCCGCGGCCACACGCCCTCGAGGAAGTTGATGATCGCGGCGGGCCGGCCGGCGAGCCGGCTAGTGACCTCGCCCTTGCGGTTGCGCGCCGGCTGCGGGCACGACACGCCGCGCTCGGCGAGATGGCCCATCAGCGACAGGAAATACGGCAGGTCGTCCTCCGCCACGCGCTTCTCATAGAGCGTGAGGATGTAGGCGCCCTGGCTGGTGTGCAGCAGGAAGTTCGAATTCTCGACGCCCTCGGCGATGCCCTTGTAGGAGAGCAGTTCGCCGATGTCGTAGCTTTTGAGGAATTCCGCGAGGTCTTCGGCGGCAACGTCGGTGTAGACCGCCATATGGTCTATTCCGCCGCGGCAGCGTCAGGCCGCAGCGAACGCGGCAGCGGGAAGAACTCGTTCTCCTCCGCGGCCGAGACCGTCTCCACGTGCAGTTCGTAGCGCTCGGCGAAGGCGCCCATGATCTCCTCGACGATCACCTCCGGCGCCGATGCGCCCGCGGTGATGCCGAGGCTCGTGATGCCTTCGAACCTGCCCCAGTCGATGTCGCTGGCGCGCTGGGCAAGCACGGCGATCGGACAGCCCTCGCGCTCGGCGACCTCGCGCAGGCGCTGCGAGTTCGACGAGTTCGGCGCGCCGACCACGATCAGGGCGTCGACCACCGGCGCCACCTTCTTCACCGCGAGCTGACGGTTGGTGGTCGCGTAGCAGATGTCTTCCTTGTGCGGACCGTTGACGTTCGGGAAGCGCTGCTTGAGCAGCGTCACGATCTCCGCGGTGTCGTCGATCGACAGCGTGGTCTGGGTCACGAAGGCGAGGTTGTTGGGGTCCTTCGGAACGAAGGTCTTGGCGTCCTCGGCGGTCTCGATCAGGGTCACGGCGCCAGCCGGCAGCTGCCCCAGCGTGCCGACCACCTCGGGGTGGTGGGAATGCCCGATCAGCAGGATCTCGCGGCCGCGCTTGAAATGGATCGCCGCCTCGCGGTGGACCTTGGTCACCAGCGGGCAGGTCGCGTCCAGCGAGAAGAAATTGCGGGATTTGGCCTCGGCAGGAACCGATTTCGGAACGCCGTGGGCCGAAAACACCACCGGCGCGTTGGTATCGTCGGGGATTTCGGCCAATTCCTCGACGAAAATGGCACCTTTGGTCTTCAGGCTGTCGACCACATACTTGTTATGGACGATTTCGTGCCGGACATAGACCGGCGCACCATAAATGGTGAGGGCACGTTCGACCGTGTCGATGGCACGGACCACCCCGGCACAAAAGCCGCGGGGGGAACAAAGCACGATTCTAAGGTCGGGTTTTTTGGCTGACATCGGGCTGTCTCGGGGCAATCTCGGGACCGAATCACCCCTCGCCGGCGGGCGGGGAACGGCCAATTTGAGTAAGGACTTGGGACTGCTTTCGGGCGCTGTCAAGGCGATTTTGCTGGCCCATTGCGCCATTCCCCCCGGAGGGCTTATATAGGCCCTATAATTCCCGTCATCGCCGATGACTACCAGCTTCGCCTCGACAGAGGTGGGCGAAGCACAAAGGAGATTTGCCATGAGCAACGCACCGCTGATGCCGAAGGCGACTGCCGTGTGGTTGGTCGACAATACCGCCCTGACCTTCGATCAGGTGGCCGATTTTACCAAAATGCACCCCCTCGAGGTCCGCGCCATCGCCGACGGCGACGCCGCCCAAGGCATCAAGGGCATGGACCCGATTTCCAACGGCCAGCTGACCCGCGAGGAGATCGAGCGCGGCGAGCGCGACCAGAACTACCGCCTCAGGCTCCAGGAGAGCAAGGTGGTGCTGCCCTCCGCCGCCAAGAAGAAGGGCCCGCGCTACACCCCGGTGTCGCGCCGCCATGAGCGTCCGAGCGCGATCCTCTGGCTGGTGCGCAACCATCCCGAGCTGAAGGACGCCCAGATCATGCGTCTGGTCGGCACCACCAAGACCACGATCGCCAGCGTGCGCGACCGCACCCACTGGAACGCCTCGACCCTGACCCCGATGGACCCGGTGACGCTCGGCCTGTGCTCGCAGATCGAGCTCGATTTCGAGGTGCAGCGCGCCGCCAAGGAGAAGCCGACCACCACGGTCTACGGCGGCGCCACGCTGCTGCCGGCCTCCGAGACCACGCGCAAGGACGAGCTGGACGACCAGCCGATCGAGCGCCACGACGATCTCAACGTCGATGCCGTGTTCGCCAAGCTGAAGACGATCGGCGGCAAGAAGCCCGCCGACGAGGAAGAGTAAGCGCGGATCGCGCAACTCGAAGCGCAGAATACGAAACGCGGCAGGGCAACCTGCCGCGTTTTTGCTTGGATGCGCATGCGATGGGCGTGACCGCGACCGTCGGCGCGGCTCAATGCCGGTCGGGATTGTTCATCATGTATTCGCCGAGATCGCGCTGCCGCCGATCGGTGCGGGCTTCGGCGTTCTGGCGCTGCACGTCGCGGTTCTTGCGGCAGGCGACGTAATCAGGCGAGCCGACCGCCACCTTGCCGCCGGCCTGGCAGTACTGGTCGTCGTCGCCCATGCTCTCCGCGATCGGCGATCGGCCGCGCTCGAGACAGCCCGCAAGCAGCGGCAGGGCGAGCAGCAAGGCGAGTGGCGCGCGTGCGGAAATGGATCGCATCCGTGGGTCCGTATCTCGTGGCATATGACAGGGAGGCCGGGATGACCCGGCAATCCATCAAAATCAAGGCCGTTTTGCTTCCGAATGCGGAAGTCTTGTTCCACAGGTGCCGACCTCAGGCGCGGGAGGTGCCAGCACTCCCTCGCCCCGCTCTTGCGGGGAGAGGGTTGGGGTGAGGGGCCGCCTCCGCAGAATGAAGCAGCGAGCGCGCGGAGCCCCCCTCATCCGGATCGCATTGCCATGCGACCCGGCCTCTCCCCGCAAGCGGGGCGAGGCAACAAGAGCTACGCCTTCCCCTTCAGCGCCTCGCCGATTTCGTCGAGCACCTTCGGGTCCTCGATCGTCGCCGGCATGGTCCAGGGCTCGCCGTCGGCGATCTTCTTGATGGTGCCGCGCAGGATCTTGCCGGAGCGGGTCTTCGGCAGCCGCGCCACCGTGATCGCGAGCTTGAACGCGGCGACCGGCCCGAGCTTGTCACGCACCAGCGCCACGACGTCCTTCTCGACCTCGGCGGGCTGCTTGGTCACGCCGGCCTTCAGCACCAGGAAGCCGCAGGGCACCTCGCCCTTGATCGCGTCCTTGACGCCGAGCACGGCGCATTCGGCGACATCGGGATGCGAGGCAAGAATCTCCTCCATGCCGCCGGTGGAGAGCCGGTGGCCGGCGACATTGATGATGTCGTCGGTGCGGCCCATCACCCAGACATAGCCGTCCTCATCCTTGTAGCCGGCATCCGAGGTCTTGTAGTAGCCGGGGAATTCCGAGAGATAGGCGTCGCTGAAGCGATCGTCCTGCTGCCACAGCGTCGGCAGGCAGCCCGGCGGCATCGGCAGCTTGATGACGATCGAGCCCATCGTGCCGGCCCCGACCGGCTTCGCCGCCTCGTCGACGATGTCGACCTGATAGCCCGGCATCGGCACCGTGGGCGAGCCGTGCTTGACCGGCAGCTGGCCGAGCCCGACCGGATTGCCGGCGATGCACCAGCCGGTCTCGGTCTGCCACCAATGGTCGATGACCGGCACCTTGAGCTGCTGCTCGGCCCACTCCACCGTCGGCGGATCGGCGCGCTCGCCGGCGAGGAACAGGGTGCGGAAGCTCGAGAGATCGTAATTCCGGATGAACTTGCCCTCGGGGTCCTCCTTCTTGATCGCGCGGAACGCGGTCGGCGCGGTGAAGAAGGCGACCGCCTTGTGCTCGCTTATCACGCGCCAGAACGCGCCGGCATCCGGCGTGCCGACCGGCTTGCCCTCATACATGATGGTGGTCGC
Source organism: Bradyrhizobium sp. USDA 4502 (assembly GCF_054063355.1). NCBI lineage: Bacteria > Pseudomonadati > Pseudomonadota > Alphaproteobacteria > Hyphomicrobiales > Nitrobacteraceae > Bradyrhizobium > Bradyrhizobium sp. USDA 4502. Next base: position 8,554,798 of record NZ_JBSSGF010000001.1, on the reverse strand, counting down.
GCCGTGAATCAGCGGGCCATAGACGATGTAGGAATGGCCGACCACCCAGCCGATGTCGGAGCCGCACCACCAGATCTCGCCGGGCTTGACGCCGTAGAGATTGTGCATCGACCATTTCAGCGCGACGAGATGACCACCATTGTCGCGCACCACGCCCTTCGGGATTCCGGTCGTGCCCGACGTGTAGAGGATGTAGAGCGGATCGGTGGCGGCTACCGGCACGCACGGCGCGGCCTTGCCGGCGTCGAATGCGGCGCGGCGCAGCGTCGCCCAGTCATGATCGCGGCCCGCGGTGAGCTCGCAAGCCTGCTGCGGCCGCTGCAGGATGATGCAGGTCTCGGGCTTGCTGCCGGCGAGGCGGATCGCCTCGTCGAGCAGCGGCTTGTATTGCACGATGCGCCCGGGCTCGATGCCGCAGCTCGCCGAGAAGATCAGCTTCGGCTTGGCATCATCTATACGGGTCGCGAGTTCCTTGGCCGCGAAGCCGCCGAACACCACGCTGTGCACCGCGCCGATCCGCGCGCAGGCGAGCATCGCGACGACAGCCTCCGGCACCATCGGCATATAGAGGATGACGCGATCGCCCTTCGCCACGCCGAAATCCTGCATCACCGCAGCCAGCGTCTGCACCTCCTCCAACAATTCGGAATAGGTGAACTTGGTGATCGTGTTGGTGAGCGGCGAATCGTGGATCAGCGCGACCTGGCTGGCGCGGCCGCCGGCGACATGGCGATCCAGCGCGTTGTAGCAGGTGTTGACCACGGCGCCGGCGAACCAGCGCCCGTAGGCGCCCATGGAGGGATCGAAGATCTTCTTGGCCGGCTCGATCCAGTCGATCTCGCGCGCCGCTTCCGCCCAAAAGCCCTCGGGGTCCCGGAGCGAGCGGGCATACACCTCATGATACCGGCTCTGCTGGATATTCATCGCGTTTCTCCCTCGCGCGGTCGCGCGTCATTTGCCGACCATTGTCACGGGAAGTGGCGCCGTTTCAAGCCGAAATGACCGCGACCTTCGGCCGGGTCGGAGCAAAGCGTTTTCGAGCGAAGTGGGTCCCGGTTCGCGTGAAGAAAACGCGTCAAAACAAGAATCTAGAGCTCATTCCGCTTCGATCGGAACGGAGCACTAGTAGCCGTCGACGCCGTTGATCCGCTGCAGCCGCTCGCGCATCGCCTTTTCCAGATCGTAGCCCGGCTTGCCGAAGTCGGCATTGCGGCGGGCGATGAACTGATCCTGCGCGCGCTGCAGCTCGCGCGCCTGGCGCGGATTCTGCGTCTCGCGCACCGTGCGGAAGGTGGATGCGACGATCTCGCGATCGAGATCGGCAAGCGTGGGATTGGCGCAGATTGCCTTCTCCACCGGCCGGCGCGCCTTGCGGCAATCGAAGCTCGGCTTGCCGGCGACCGCCATCATGGCGCCGATCCGCTCCAGCTCCAGCGACAGCGATTTGTAGTTGGCCCTGGCGGCGGCGTGATTGGGGTCGAGCTTGACGGCAGCACCAAAATCCAGGATCGCCTTCGGCCGGTCGCCCTTGCGGCGCCACAGCTCGCCGCGCGCATTATGCGCATCGGCAAGCGATGGATCGAGCTTGAGCGCGGTGTCATAGTCTGCGATCGCGCGATCGATCATCTGCTTGCGGTCATAGGCGCCCGCCCGCGCCATCAGCGCCTTGACGCGATCGGGCCTCGTCGCCTTCTCATTGTCGATCAGCGCGCCGCAGACATCGATGATCTTGTCGTCATCGGCGGCCGCTGCCGCCGCGATGCAGGGGCCGGCGTTGGCCTGCACATCCTCGCCCGGTTCGCTGCCGGTGGCGCGCGCAACGCCCGTCATCAGCGCGCCCGACAGGCCGACACAGACCAGCATCGCGGCCAGATTTGCAGGTTTGCGTCGCATCCTGATCGCCGACAAATCGTCCCTCTTCCGCGCCCGAACCGCCGGCCTCCGATGCCCGGCGGCGCGCCATTTGCCGCAAAACCACACGCTGGATTATACGTCAATTGCGACGATCGGCTGCATCGGGGGTTCGGCTTGCTCACATTCGAATGGATCATCGGGCTGTTGCTCGCGGCGGTGGCGCTATCGGCGCTGGCGCGGCGGATCAAGGTGCCCTACCCGACCTTCCTGGCGCTCGGCGGCGTGCTGCTGACGCTGCTGCCGTGGGCCCCGACCTGGGCGCTGGAACCGAAACTGGCGCTGGCGCTGTTCGTCGCGCCGGTGCTGCTCGACGCCGCGTTCGACACTTCGCTGCGCGATCTCCGCAACAACTGGCTGCCGGTCTCGACGCTGGTGGTGGTCGCGGTCGGCGTCACCACAGCGGCGGTCGCGGTGGTCGCGCATTGGCTGCGCCCGGACATGCCATGGGCGGTTGCGATCGCACTCGGCGCCATCGTGGCACCGCCGGACGCGGCCGCAGCCACCGCGATCCTGCGCCAGGTCAACCTGCCCTACCGGATCCAGAAGATCCTCGAAGGAGAAAGCCTGCTCAACGATGCCAGCGCGCTGCTCATCTATCGCGTCGCGGTCGGCCTCGTCGCCGCCGAGCACATGAAGATCCGCGAGTTCGTGCCGTCCATCACGATTGCGCTGGTCGGCAGCCTCGCCGCCGGCTTCCTGTTCGCGCAAGTCTGGATGATGATCACGCGTCGCATCACCGAGGCACCGAGCGCGATCATCACGCAGTTCGGCGGCACTTTCATGGTGTGGATCATTGCCGAGCATCTCGGGCTGTCCGGCATCCTCACCATCATCGCCTATGCGATCACCATCTCGCGCACCGCGCCGGCCCGCACATCGGCGCGGCTGCGCGTGTCGTCCTACGCGGTGTGGGAAACCGTCGTGTTCGTGCTCAACGTGCTCGCCTTCATGCTGATCGGCCTGCAGTTGCGCCCGATCTGGTCCGGGCTCGACGACGAGGTGCGGTGGAAGTATTGCAGCTTTGCCGCCGCGATCCTCGCCGTCGTGATCCTCGCCCGCATCCTCTGGGTAATGCCCTACGGCGCGCTGCTGCGCACACTGAAGACGCGCAACCTGCTGCCCGCCCACGTGGTGGACGCCGTGCCGACCTTGAAGCGCGGCTTCATCGTGTCCTGGTGCGGCATGCGCGGCATCGTCACGCTGGCGGCGGCGTTTGCGCTGCCTGAATGGTTTCCGTATCGCGATCTGATCCTGCTGACGGCGTTTGCCGTGGTGCTCGGTTCGCTCGTGATCCAGGGGTTGACGCTGCGGCCATTGATCCTGGCGTTGAATTTCGCTGACGACGATCCGGTCGGACGCGAGGCGGCCCATGCCCGCGGCGTGGTGTTTCGCGCCGCGCTCGACGAAATCGACGCCGACCCGTCGGAGGAGGCCGAGATCCTGCGGCTCGAATATCGCGCCGTGCTGCTGCGCGCCGAGAATGATCCCGACGGCGGCCTGACCTCGCGCGAGCTGCCGTCGGATCCGCTGCGCCGCCGCGCCATCGCCGCGGCGCGTCAGGCATTGCTCAATCTGCGCCGCATCGAGGCGATCGGCGACGACGCATTCCATCTGGTCGAGGAAGAGCTCGACCGCGCCGAGCTCAGCGTGGAGGCCTAAAGCGCCATGAGGTTAGGATGAATAGCCGCCGCGACAGCACTGCGCTCCCTCTCCCCGTTCTTTACGGGGAGAGGGTTGGGGTGAGGGGCTGTCTCCGCGTAACCGGCGATAGCTGCATTTGCGGAGAATCCCCTCACCCGGAATGCATCTAGCGATGCATTCCGACCTCTCCCCGCACGCGGGGCGAGGTAAAGCGAAGTTCGCTGCTCAGGCGCCCGACTTCACGCCCCTGACTTGGAGGTGATGCCGCCGTCGACCACGAGCTCGATGCCGGTGACATACTTCGATTCGTCCGACGCCAGGAACAGCGCGGCATTGGCGACGTCCCAGGCGTCGCCCATATGCCCCATCGGCACCTGCGCGTCGCGGGCGCGCCACATCGCCTCGACATCGCCCTTGGCGTAGCTCTGCGCCAGCCCGGCCGAATGCGCGACCATCGGTGTCTTCATCAGTCCGGGCAGGATCGCGTTGACGCGCACATGCTTCGAGGCGAACTCGACCGCGGTCGAGCGCGTCATCTGGTTCATCGCGGCCTTGCTCGCGTTGTAGCTGACATAGGAAATGCCGACATGGCGGATCGAGGCGATCGAGGAGATGTTGATGATCGAGCCGCCGCCCTGCTTGATCATGACGGGAATGACGTGCTTCATCGACAGATAGGCGCTCTTGAGGTTGACCGCGAAGACGCGGTCCCACTCGGCTTCCGCAACTTCCACCACGCTGCCGACCTCGGCGATGCCGACATTGTTGTCGAGCACGTCGATGCGGCCGTAGGCCTTCAGGCAGGCCGCGACCATCGCCTCGACCTCGCCGGCGCGCGAGACATCGGCGGTGAATGCGGCAGCCTTGCCGCCCTCGCCGGTGATGATGCCGACGGTCTCCTCCGCCGCGGCGCCGTTGCGATCGACGCAGAAGACGCTGGCGCCCTCGCGCGCAAAGGTGACGGCGGTCGCCTTGCCATTGCCCCAGCCGGGCCCGATCGAACCCGCGCCGACCACCATCGCAACCTTGCCCTTGAGCCGATCCATCGCCTGTTCTCCCTTGTTGTTCTTGTCGTGACTGTAGCCCGGATGAGCGAAGCGATATCCGGGAGCGCTATCCCCCGCATATCGCTCCGCTCATGCGGGCTACGGATACTTACTACGGATTCTCGCAAACACTCATCGTCGTGACATTAGCACCGATCGGATGCCCGATAATCTCCGATAAGGTCTGGCAGCGTCCCTCCTGGCACAGGTGCCATTCACCCGCGGCGCCGGAATTGCCGAGCACGACCTCCGCCCTTGGCATCGGCGGGGGCGACCATTGAAACCAGCCATCGACAAGGCGCGCCTCCGGCGGCGGCTCCATGCCGGCGCCGGTGCCCTTGACGCGCGCCTGTTGCAGCGTCAGCCCGGCCGGCGTGACCAGCCAGTCCTCCTGCCACGCGCTCTTCTCGATCGAATGCGTCCAGGCGAGCGTGAACGCCGCAATCGACAGCGCCTTCACGACTCCCGCGGAAGCGAGGCAGAGGCTCAAGCCGCCGCCACCGCATTGCGCGGACGCTGCCGCCATTGCCATAGCACGACAGCAGCAGCGAGCGTGAAGCCCGCTGTATCCGAGAACGGGAAATCGCCGAGCAGGCAGAGCGCGGCGCCGAACGCGACCAGGATCTCGATGAAAGTCAGCCGCGTGAACAGGAAGCCGATCGCGACGATGCCGAACAATCCGATCGCCACCAGCGCCTTGAAGGTCGCCAGCGCCACCGCGCCGTAGAAGCCGAGTTGCGCCTGCATCGGATCCCCGGTCTGCAGCATCAGCGCCGGCGAATAGACGAAGATGAACGGAATGACGTAGCCGGCAAGCGCGATCCGCATCGCCTCCCAGCCGATCTTGTCCGGGTTCTCCTTGGCGATCGGCGCCGCCGCCAGGGCCGCGAGCGCAACCGGCGGCGAGAGGTCGGCCATGATGCCGTAGTAGAACGCAAACATGTGGCTTGCGATCAGCGGCACGCCGAGCTTGGCGAGCGCAGGCGCGGCCAGCGCCGCGGTGATGATGTAGGTCGGGATCGTCGGGATGCCGGTGCCGAGCAGGATCGACAGCAGCATGGTCATGATCAGCGCCAGGAACAGGCTCTTGGCGCCGAGCCCGATGATCCAGCTGCCGAAGATGGTGCCGACGCCGGTCTGCGTCATCATGCCGATGATGGTGCCGACGATGGCGCAGGCCATGCCGACCGTCAGCGCCGATTTGGCGCTGTCGGCGAGCGAGTCGCGGCAGGCTTTTAGGGTGGCGCGGCCGCCGCGGGTGATCGCCGCGATCACGATGAGACCGGCGACGACGCTGGCGACCGGAACGATCTCGATGCCGTGGCGCGACACCGCGGCAACCACCAGCGCGAGGCCGATCCAGAAGATGTAGCGCACGATGGTGTTGGAGAAGCCGAGCGTGATGCTGGCGCCGAGGATCAGCGCGACCGTGAGCGCAAGGCCCATGCTGCCGGCATAGAGCGGCGTGAAGCCCTCGAACAGCATGTAGACCAGCGCCGCGAGCGGCAGCACCAGATACCAGCGCGCCACCAGCGCCTTCCAGGCGCTCGGGATCTCCGAGCGCTTCATGCCGACGAGGCCGTGCTTGCCGGCCTCCAGATGCACCATCCAGAACGCCGAGGCGAAATAGAGGATCGCCGGGATCACCGCGGCCTTGACGATCTCCGAATAGGGCACGCCGAGCGTCTCGGCCATGATGAAGGCGACCGCTCCCATGACGGGCGGCATGATCTGGCCGCCCATCGAAGCGGTGGCCTCGACGCCGGCGGCGAAGGCGCGGCGATAGCCGAACTTGATCATCAAGGGGATCGTGAACTGGCCGACGGTAACGACGTTGGCGACGCCCGAACCCGAGATCGTGCCCATCATGCCCGAAGCGAACACCGCGACCTTGGCGGGGCCGCCGCGGGTGCGGCCGAACAGGCCGAGCGAGACGTCGGTGAACAGCTGGATCATGCCGGCGCGTTCCAGGAACGAGCCGAACAGGATGAACAGGAAGATGTAGGTTGCCGAGACGTAGATCGGCACGCCGTAGAAGCCCTCGGTGCCGAACGAGAGATGGGTGACGATCTGGTCGAAGTCATAGCCGCGGTGATTGAACGGCGACGGCAGATATTGGCCGAAGAACCAGTAGAGCAGACAGGCGCCGCACATCAGCGGCAGCGCCGCCCCCATCAGCCGCCGCGTGCCCTCGAAGATCAGGACCGCGAGCAGCGTGCCGACCGCGAGGTCCATGTTGGTCGGATCGCCGTCGCGGGCGATCAGGTCGGCATAGAAGATCCACTGGTAGAGCCCGCAGAGGAAGCCGGCGGCGCCGACGATCCAGCTCACCGCGCGGCCCAAATCGGTCTTGGCGGTGAAATTACCGATCAGGCCGAAGGTCAGGAGGATCAGGAAGCCGACATGGACGCCGCGCACCACCTGGCTCGGCAGGTAGTTGAAAGCTGCGACATAGAGCTGGAACACCGCAAAGGCGAGACCGATGGCATAGGCCAGATGCCCCCAGGCACCCGGGCCGAAGCCTTCCGGAAAGCCATGCTCGAAATTGTCGAATTCAACCTTGATGGGCTGCTCGCCCTCAACCTGCTGCTGCATATGATCAGTCCCCCGCCGTGTCCGCGACGTCCATAGTACCTGCGTGGCGCTTGGGCCGCGTCCCCCGCACGTCATGCGCGGGCTTGACCCGCGCATCCATCGAAAAATGAGCTCTTTAGAAAGATGGATGGCCGGGTCAAGCCCGGCCATGACACCCTCGAAGCGTAACCGGCCTTACTTGATCAGGCCCTTCTCCTTGTAATAGCGGATCGCGCCGGGATGCAGCGGCACCGGGCTGCCGGTCGCGGCGGCCTCGAGCTTGATCTCCTTGCCCGCGGCGTGGGCGTTGGCGAGTTCCGGCAGCGATTCGTAGACCAGCTTGGTCATCTGATAGGCGAGATCGTCCGACACCGCGCTCGAGGTCACGAGGTAGTTCACGACCGCGGCGGTCGGCACGTCCTTGTCCTGGCCCGTATAGGTGTTGGCCGGGATGATCACGGAGACGAAGGGCGGGCCGATCTTGTCGACGGTCTCCTTCGGCACGGCGACCACGGTGATCTCGCTCGAGGTCGAGAGGTCCTTCAGCGAGGCGACGCCGAGGCCGGCGGACTGCAGCGTGGCGTTGAGCTGGCGGTTCTTCATCAGATCCACCGATTCGGCGAACGGCAGGTACTCGACCTTGCCGAGATCCTTGTAGCTCATGCCGGCGGCCGCGAGGATCGCGCGCGAGTTGAGCTCGGTGCCGGACTTCGGCGCACCGACCGACAGGCTCTTGCCCTTGAGATCGGCGAGTGTCTTGATGCCGCTCTCGGCGGTCGCGACGATCTGGATGTAGTTCGGATAGATCGCGCCGATGGTGCGCAGCTTGTCGAGCTTGTTCTTGAAGCCGGCTTCGGCGTCGCCTTCCCAGGCGGCTTTGAGCGAATCGCCGAGCGTGAAGGCGATCTCGCCGCGGCCCTGCTGCAGCAGCACCAGGTTCTCGACCGAGGCCTTGGTCGCCTGCACCTGGGTTTTCACGCCGGGGATCTTGTCGCCGTAGATCTTCCCCGTCGCGACGCCGAGCGGATAGTAGACGCCGGAGGTGCCGCCGGTGAGCACGTTAATGAACTGCTCGGCCTGTGCGACAGGCGCGGACAAAACGCTGGCTGCCACGATCGCAGCAGCCATCAACTTGGAATTCATGAGTATTATTCTCCCCTTAAGCCGGCCGGAAATTGGCCGGACACCCCCGCCGGGTCAACCCATCCAAATGACGCATGCGCGGCGGAAATCCCCGATAGCAACACCACTTTACCTGCGCGGGAACTCCCCGCGCGACCGGGCGACCGCTTCGAGCTGGTTGCCGCGACCCGGGCGCTGGCGGCCGCTAACGGCTCGGTATTCGCGCCGGCGATCGCCGCGGTGACTCTCGGCATTGTCGGACCCAAAGCGTTCGCGGCGCGGACCGGCCGCAACGAAGCAGCGAAGATCGGCTTGCGGCCCCGGATGTCGGCTTGAGCACCGCTGTAGCCGGATTCATTGTCGTCCATGCAGGTTGCAGCGCTGCATTCCTGTTCCTTGCAGCTATCGCTTGTGCCGCGCTGATCGGCTACTGCGCGTTGATGCGGGAGACGTTGCGAACAGCAGCGACGACGTCACGCACATCTGCATTGGCATCACAAAACGGATGATCTGATTCGTCATCGGCGCTCTGCGGAGCACTCTGCATGATGCGATCTGATGTCCGACAATGACGCAATTCCGCGTCTGCGTCGACGCGACAACACAGTCATTAACGCCGTCTCTCGATGACACACGCGCACAGTGTTTCTGCCGATGTGCAAAGTCGGACGCGATCGCGCTCATGAATGTCAGATGACGCATTTGTTGCAGGTGTAGCAGCGGTGAGACGCCGCGATTCCAGCGCCATTTGAATCGAATTGAATCCTTTAAGGTTAGCGGGGCAATCAATGTATGATCCAGAAATTTCCATGATTGCCGCCGCTCTAGGATGTACGAGTCAAGCCGGGGTAACTACGGACAAGGCGGGGCATGAATCACATCAGTCACATCGAACGCACGCGAGCCGGCTGGTTCGGACATCGCAAGCTGACCCCACGCGCATGCATTGCGGACAGCAAAAAACACCTTCGGACCTTCCTCGCCGAGGCGCTGGAAGACCTCGGCTTCATCACCAGTGAATGCAGCCAGGCTTTGGAACTCGACACCGTTCTGGACGCGGAACGGCCCGATCTCCTGGTGCTCGGTGTGTCCGTGGACGGCATCGAAGTCAGTAAAATTCTCGAGACTTTGGTGAGAAAGGACTATGGCGGCAAGGTCCTCGTCATCGGGCAGCCGGACTCGATCATCGTCAAGGCGGTCCGGCAAATCGGCGATGAGTACGGCATCGCCATGCTGCCGGCGCTGTCGACGCCGTTCAGCGCCGGGACCCTTCGCGACAGTCTTGCGTCGTTGATGCCGCTTGAACCCGCGCCGAGCCCGGCGGTGGACGTGCCCGAAGCGCTGAAGGCCGGCTGGCTAGAGCTGTGGTACCAGCAGAAAATTCATCTCCGGACGCTGGTGCCGAGCGGCGCCGAGGCGCTGATCCGGATGCGCCATCCGGCCTGGGGCGTCGTGCCGCCGGCCTACTTCATCCCGGACGAAAGCGATCCGCATTTTCATGCGCTGTCCGAATTCGTGATCGAGCGCGCGATCGAGGACTGGCGCTATCTCCTCGAGCAGACCGGACCGGTCAATCTCTCGATCAACCTGCCGATCTCATTCCTCGCCGACGATCGTGCCGTGCGCGAGCTCTGTTACCGGATGCCGGATCATGCGGCCTTCGCGGGCCTGTTGATCGAGATCGACAGCACCGACGTGGTCGATAATCTGGATCTGGCGATCGATGTCGCCCGGCGCGTTCGACTGCACAATATCGGCATCTCGATCGACAATGTCGGCGCGAACTGGCCGTCTTTGCTGGGCCTGCCGAACTTTCCGTTCGTCCAGCTCAAGGTCGACCATCAATTCGTCACCGGCTGCGCGGATCAGCGCCTGAAGCAGACGGTGTGCCGGCGTGTCGTGGAGCTGGCCCACGACAACGACGCGCAGGTCGTGGCCCAGGGGGTCGAGACGCGTGCGGACTTTCTCGCCGCGCACGAAATGGATTTCGATCAGGTCCAGGGCTACCTGTTCGGCAAGCCGATGGGCGTCAAGAAGTTCGCCCGCTCACGCATGCATTTCTCTGAGAAAGAGCCAGCCTCCTGAGGCATCGCCTCTGGTCAGGCTCATGTGTCGCGATCGATCGCGCGCAGCGCTTCGCCGCGCGCGATCAGGCGTTTTGCATTGGAATAGGTCGGCACCTCGAGCAGCGAGCCGTCAAGTTCGACGCGCCCAAAGCCCTTTGTCCGCGCCGCTTCGAACGCCGCGGCGATCCTGCCCGCCTGGCGCAACTCCTCCTCGCCCGGCGTCAGGACGCCGTTGACGATCGGGGCATGCGCGGGATCGACCAGGCTCTTTGCGGTGTAACCCAGCCGGCGCGCCCAGATCGTGTCGCGTTCGACGCCTTCAGCGTCGCTCCAAGTGTAGGGACAATCGACCGCGACGACATCAGCGGCACGACATTCGACGATGAAGCGCTGCCGCGCGTAAGCCAGCTCCAGGCCATCGCTGCCGCGCTCGGCACCAAGATCGGCGGCGAGGTCTTCGGAGGCCATCAGGCAACCGATGACGCGCCGGCTCGCCATGGCGATCGCACCGGTCTGCACCAGACCGCGCGCGAACTCGATATTCGGCAGCAGCGATGTCGATCCCTCGGCGATACCGCAGTCGCGCTCGAACCGCGTCACCGCCTCGTCAAGCCTGACGACATGGTGCGGCTCGGCGACCTTCGGCAGCGCGACGATATCCGGACGTCCGCGCATCACGGCGGCGAGATCGTCCATGCCGTCCTGGTCCAGCGGATTGACGCGGACCGCGACCATCACGCCCTGGTCGCGCCAGGCGGCGTAGAGCTCGGCCGCCAAGGCCCGCGCCTTCGGGCGCAGCGGCGGCGGGGTAAAATCCTCGAGCTCGTGGATCAGCACGTCGGCGCCGCTGGCGGCCGCGTGCTGCAGCACGTCCTCGTTGGCGCCTTCGAGAAACAGCCAGGAGCGGCACAGCGGGGCCGGGCGCAGCTTGCGCATCACGCGGCCCGCGCCGACGTCACTGGAACGTCATGTCGAGGCATTTCGAGATGTCGGAGCCGAGGCCGGACGAAATGGTGATGCAGCCGCGGATCTTCTGGGTGTTGACGTCGTTCGCCCAGATCGCATAGCCGCCGGGACCGAAGAACGAGTTGGTGTTCGGCGGCTCGGTCTCGGTGGCGTCGAAGGTGTAATTGCCGTCGGTCTCGAAAATGCGCGGCTTCTTGGTGCAGCCGCCGTCGGCCTGCACGTTGATGACCTCCTTGTTGTCCCGCGTCAGCGCCAGCGAGACCTGACAGCGGAAGTATTCCGAGGTCTTGGCGTTGAACAGATAGGCGTAGGACTTGCAGGTCGCGGTGTTGAGCTTGCCGGCGGACAGGCCGCGGCTGCAGGAGATCCGCTGGTTGTTGGAGAGCCTGAACTCGTCCGCCTGCGCGACTGACGCCAGCGTCATGAACGACAGAGCGACACCGATTCCGATCTTCATGACGTGGTTCATCCTGATCATCCCAAGGTCGTGTTTCTGGCAATCCAAGCGTTTGTAAACGGTAACGCGAAAATAGTCGCCAAGCTTGATGCGGGAATTCACAAAGTCGCCGATCCGCGAGCGGTCGCGCCGATTGTCGTATTGACGCGTGAACATCGTTCGTGATTTGTTCAAAAACGTGGGGACGACGCCGTTTTCTCGGCCGGAGGTGGATCATGACGCATTTTTTGACCAAGACTTTTATCGCGACTGCGGCGTTTGCCGCGCTGACGACCTGCGCATTCGCGCAGGAGGCTGCGCCCTGGGAGCTGAAGCCCGACATGGGCTACGCCTATGACAAGGACGGCAAGACCTGGTCCTACAAGATGGGCACCAACAACGCCGGCACGCTGCTGAAGGGCGCCAAGAAGGTGCCGAAGGGGACGCTGTTCTTCATCGGCCAGAACGGCCAGCTCTACATGCGCTCCGGGCCCTATCTCGAGGGCGACGGCAAGTTCAAGTTCGGCTCGAATTAGAGCGTTTTCGAGCGAAGTGGACGCCGGTTCGCGTCAAGAAAACGCGTCAAAACAAGAATCTAGAGCTTCGGTTCTGATTCAATCAGAACCGAAAATGCCCTAGTGTCCTGAACCAAAAGTTCATGGCATTTTATGCCTTGGCGGGCAGATTGTAAGCGCAGAAGCGTTCGATTGAGCCGAGAATGTCGTCAGCTGATTTGGTCCATCGGAACGGCATTGGGTCAGCGTTGTGATGGTCGATGAAGGAGGCAATCTCGGCCCGTAGCGCCGCCACACTGCGATAGATGCCGCGCCTAATCTTACGCTCGGTGATGAGTGCAAAGAAGCGTTCGACCTGATTGAGCCAGGATGAACTGGTTGGCGTCAGGTGGACGTGCCAGCGCGGCCTCTTTGCCAGCCAGTTGCGGATCAACGGCGTCTTGTGGGTTGCGTAATTGTCCATGACGAGGTGGACGTCCAGATCGTCTGGAACCGCAGCTTCGATCTCATCGAGAAACTTGCGGAACTCTTTGGCACGATGGCGTCCATAGCATTTGCCAATGACCCGGCCGGTTGCGACGTCGAGGGCGGCAAACAGCGAGGTGACGCCATGGCGTTTGTAGTCGTGACTACGGCGCGCCGGCTGGCCAGGTCGCATGGGCAGCATGGGCTGGCTGCGATCCAGCGCCTGGATTTGCGACTTCTCATCGACACACAGTACGATGGCGCGCTCGGGCGGAGCTACGTAAAGGCCGACGATGTCGCGAACCTTGGCGACAAAGTCGGGGTCGGTTGAGAGCTTGAAGGTCTCCAACCGATGCGGCTGCAAGCCGAAAGCGCGCCATATACGCTGTACTGTTGAGACTGACAGCCCGCTGGCCCGCGCCATGCTGCGCGAACTCCAGTGGGTGGCCCCGGGAGGCTGGGTCTCAAGGGTGCGAACGATCACCGCCTCGATCCGGGCATCCTCAATCGTGCGTGGCGTCCCCGATCGCGGCTCGTCCCAAAGACCTTCAAGCCGATGCTCGGAGAACCGCCGCCGCCATTTGCCGACCGTGTCGGGATCGACAGCCAAACGGGCCGCCACGACCTTGCTCTGCTCGCCCTCAGCACAGGCCAGGACGATCCGAGCCCGCAGCGCCAACGCCTGAGCAGTGCTTCGACGCGACGCCAACGATGTCAACTCAGCACGTTCCACCTCATCAAGCTCCAGCGGAGCAAAGCGCCGACCCATCGCCAATCCTCCCCAAATCAGGAGAGTCCGCTATCATCGAGTCGATTTGGAGTCCGCCGAACTTTTGATTCAGGACACTAGCGGCTTTCGGCAGGTATCAGAACGCCGTGGCCAATTCCTTCGCGCCCGGCTTGTTGCTGTTGAAGTCCATCCGCTCGTTGGTGACGGCAAGCAGCCTGGCCACCGTGTTGTGGCGGATGGCGACCGGGTTGCGCTCGTAGCCGGAGCGCTGGAAGAAATTCGCGGTCGGCACCTGCTCGCGCATCGCCTGCGGCATGGTCACCATGTCGAGCCCGGTGCCGTCGCCGGTCAGGTTCATCATCTCGAGCTCGGCCGCCGTCAGCGGCCGGCTGTAGCCCTTGTTGCGGGCGAAGATCACCGAGGTCAGCAGCTTGTGGGTCTGCAGCATCGGGCCGACATCGATGTCGAGCACCATGGCATGGCACGCCCAGCCCTGCGGCGTATCGGCGAGGCGCGCATGCGCCGACCAGTCGTCGGGCACGGTGCGCGTGAACGCGACCATCTTCTTCAGCACCGCGAGTTTGTGCTCCATCGCCTTGCGCGCGGGCCCCTGCGTTCTCGCAACCCGCTCGGTCAGATCCCGCACGAATTCATGGCCCTGCTCGGCCAATAGCTCGACGGTGTTGGTGGTGAGCAGCTGGTTGTAGCCCATCGCGGTGGAGATGGCGCGCTTGCCGCCGTGCTCGATGCCCGCCTGTACGTCGTAAGTGCCGGTGCCGCCGGTCTCGAACGAATAGACCCGCACCGCCTGCTCCGGCGTCAGCCCCGCGGCGCGCGCGTAACGCGCATAGGCGCGCTTGAACTCGACCTCGCTGGCCGGCCGCTGCGGCGTGAACTGGAATTGCTCGGCCGCCGCCCTAACCAGATCGGAGGCCACCGGAAGCGTCTTGGGCGGACGCGGCGGCTTGCCTTCCTCCTCTTCCGGGGCCGGATTGACCGGCCGCTTCGGACCCTCATAGACCGGCGGCTGCTGCAGCACGTAATCGTCCAGCGAGATCTGCACGCGGTCGCGCCGCTTGGCGTTGCGGCCGCGCCTCTTCTCGGCGACCGCGTTCCAATAGGCGCTGGCGTCCTGCTCGAAGGCGGCGCGCGCCTCCTGATATTCCTGCAGCTTGCGGCGATATTCCATGATCGCCTGCGGCGATGCCTGCGCCATCGCATTGGCGACGGAAGGCGGCAGCGCGCCGGCCTCGCCGGCAAATACGGACGGCGCGCCGGCGACGAGCGCGAGCGCGAAAAATCCAGGGCACAGGCGAATCAATTGCGGGCGCATGGCCTCGTTGTAGCAAGCACGGCCGCGAAGTCAGCCCGGAATTGTCCGGATCGCAGCGGCCGGATGCCGCGATCAATGCAGAATATTCGCCACAATGCGGTGTTCTCCGAACGAAAGCCTTGGAGAAAGCCCTGGAGATTGCGATGAGAATGGCACTCTGGCTCGTCGCCGCCTGCGCGTTGACGCTCGCCGCATCGGCGCGCGCCGAGCGTCCGGACTGCGGAACGTTTCCGGATACGCGTTCACGCTTCACCTGTTACGAGAATGTGTCGCGGGCGCCTCAGGAACCCGAGGCCGCGGCGCATTCGCCTGGTGCGCAGGGGAAATCAATAAAGATGAACGCCCGCAAGCGGCATCACAAATAGCGGCATCGTTGCGGCCTACTTCCATGCGAATACCGGCTGCTCCAGTTCGGCGACGCGGGTGCTGCGGCCGGCCAGCACCTCGCGAAATTGATAGATCAGCGCGGCGGTCGGCGCATGGATCTGCTGGCCACCGAGGCGGAAGCGGATCACGCGGCGCGAGCTTTCCGGGATCGTGACGAAGCTGAACGCGCCATCCAGCTCGATCGCATCGAGGCCGATGCGATGGACGGAGGCGACCTCGTCCGGGTTCGGCGTGATCGCCGCATGCGCACCGGCCCAGACCACGACCGGCGTGATCAGATAGCCGGATCGCGTCGGATAATCGTCGAGCATGCCGAGCACGTCGCTCGGGCCAAGCGCGAGCCCGAGCTCCTCATGCAATTCGCGCAGCGCGGCCTCGGCCTGCGTCTCGCCGGCATCGCAGCGCCCGCCCGGCAGCGCCCATTGCGCGCTGTGGGCGCGCAGGCGCGCGCTGCGGCGGGTCAACAGGAACGCCGTACCGCTGCCGTCGTCGCCTTCGGTCAGCGCGATCGCGACCGCCGCGCGCTTCAGCGTCGGCGCGGCGTCCGCCGGTGCCAAGCGTGCGAATGCGGCACAGAGCTCTGCGATATTCCGCCGGGTGGCATCGTCAAATGTGCGGGCCATTGACCTTGACTACAACACAACAGCGTTTGATGAAATGACTGCGACCACATGCCTCCTGCGATCAATCATCAGCAAGCAACGGACCCCACCTCATGACGGCCAAGGCCGCGGACAAACTCACATCCGACGGCTGGAAGATCGCCGAAACCACGGGATTCCTGACGCTGATCGGCCCGTTGTGGGAACGGTTGAAGGACGGCGCGCTTGAACTCGCGCTGATCACCGAAGACAAGCACCACAATCGCCGCGGCCTCGTGCAGGGCGGCGTGATCATGACCTTCGCCGACCGCGCCTGCGGCATGGCCGCACGCTACGTCTCGGGCAAGCCGACGCTTGCGACCGTGCAGCTCGACACCCATTTCGTCGAGGCCGGCAAGATCGGCGAGATCCTGACGACGCGGCCGCGCGTGGTACGCTCGACCCGCAGCCTGATCTTCATCACGGCCGAGGTGACCGTCGACAAGCGCTGTATCGCGATGGCCAACGGCGTGTTCAAGATCCTGAAGAACGACAGCTGATCCTTTGTCATTCCGGGATGGTCCGAAGGACCAGACCCGGAATCTCGAGATTCCGGGCTCGATGCTGCGCATCGCCCCGGAATGACCGCAGGAAAGGAAAGTCCGATGCAATATCGCCAGCTTGGCCGTAGCGGCCTGAAGGTCTCGCCGATCTGCCTCGGCACCATGATGTTCGGCGGACCGACCGACGAGGCGACCTCGGCGCGGATCGTGGCGAAGGCGCGCGAGGCCGGCATCAACTTCATCGACAGCGCCGACGCCTATAATGCCGGCAAGTCCGAGGAGGTCGTGGGGCGCGCGATCTCCAACAGCCGGTCGAACTGGGTGCTCGCGACAAAACTCGCCAATCCGATCGGCGACGATCCCAACCACGGCGGGCTGTCGCGTCGCTGGGTGTTCCAGGCCGCCGACGAGAGCCTGAAGCGGCTCGGCACCGACTACATCGACGTCTACTATCTGCACAAGGAAGATCACACGACGCCGCTCGACGAGACGGTGCGCGCGATGGGCGACCTGATCCGCGCCGGCAAGGTGCGCTATTTCGGCGTCTCCAACTACCGCGCCTGGCGCGTCGCCGAGATCTGCAACATCTGCGACCGGCTCGGCATCGACCGCCCGGTCGCGAGCCAGCCCTATTACAATGCGATGAACCGGATGCCGGAGGTCGAGCATTTCCCGGCCTGCGCCTATTACGGGCTCGGCATCGTGCCCTATAGCCCGCTGGCGCGCGGCGTGCTTACCGGCAAATACGCGCCCGACGCGGCGCCACCCGCGGACACGCGTGCGGGGCGCAACGACAAGCGCATGATGCAGACCGAGTGGCGGCCGGAATCGCTCGAGCTCGCGCAGGAGATCAAGCGCCACGCCGAGAGCAAAGGCATCACCGCCGGGCAGTTCGCGGTGTCCTGGGTACTGAACTCGTCGTTCGTCAGCGCCGTGATCGCGGGGCCGCGCACCGAAGCGCAATGGGACGACTACATCCGCGCGCTCGACTATCGCTTCACCGCCGAGGACGAAGCCCTGATCGACCGCCTCGTCGTCACCGGCCATCCCTCGACGCCGGGCTTCAACGACCCCGCCTATCCGATCGAGGGGCGCCGGGCGCGGAGCGGATCGTCGCTGTAGCGGCAGCGTCACAATTTTAGTTTGTGCGCTCCGCCCGCCGTCATTGCGAGCGGAGCGAAGCAATCCATCGTGCCGCAAGCGGAGAAATGGACTGCGTCGTCGCTGACGCTCCTCGCAATGACGGTGTGTTGCACTCGCTCGGTACGGATAACCCGCTCGGCAACGCCGAAGTTACGTTTCGTAGCTTCCGAATTGCGCGAAGCCCGAGTCGGCTGCAGCATCAGGGCATGGAAATGCTGATGCTGGTGCTGCAATGACGGCATCCAATGTACTGGACTGGATCGTGGCCCTCCTCGTCTGCTGGGCGAGCCTGACCGCAATCTTTGAACCTTCGCGCGGTGCCTCGCAGTGCGACGTATCCACCGCGACGAGCAGCGCGCCGCAGGCCTCACTGGCGACCCCGACGCAGGCGGAGTTCGAGGAGATGATCCGCGACATGAAGCTGCATGATTGAACGGGATCGGCAAACCGCGAAAATCCTTCCGCATCATCTCCCAAATGAAACAGGGCGGCGCCGAAGCGCCGCCCTGCCCTGATTGCCGTTTGCTCGCCGCTTACTTCGCGAGGTCGAAGCGGTCGGCGTTCATCACCTTGGCCCAGGCCGCGACGAAGTCCTTCACGAACTGCTCCTTGGAGTCGGACTGGCCGTAGACCTCGGCGAACGCCCGCAGCTGCGAGTGTGAGCCGAAGATCAGGTCGACGCGGGTGCCGGTCCACTTCACCGCCTTGGTCTTGCGGTCGCGGCCCTCATAGACGCCCTCGCCGGCATCGCTCCACACCGTGCCCATGTCGAGCAGGTTGAGGAAGAAGTCGTTGGTGAGCGTCCCCGGCTTGCCGGTGAAGACGCCGTGCTTCGACTTCTTGGCATTGGCGCCGAGCACGCGCAGGCCGCCGACGAGGACCGTCAGTTCCGGTCCGGTCAGCCGCAGGAGCTGTGCACGGTCGACCAAGGCCTCTTCCGGCTGCAGGAACTGATGCTTGCCGCCGATATAGTTGCGGAAGCCGTCAGCCCGCGGCTCGAGCGGAGCGAACGACTCGACGTCGGTCTGGTCCTGCGTCGCATCGGTGCGGCCCGGCGTGAAGGGGACCTTCACATTGGTGCCGCCGTCCTTCGCCGCCTTCTCGATCGCAGCCGCGCCGCCGAGCACGATCAGATCGGCCAGCGAAACCTTCTTGCCGAACTCCTTCTGGATGGCTTCGAGCTTGCCCAGCACGCCCTTGAGCTGCGCGGGCTCGTTGACATCCCAGTCCTTCTGCGGCGCAAGGCGGATGCGTGCACCATTGGCACCGCCGCGCTTGTCGGAGCCGCGGAACGTGGAGGCCGAGGCCCAGGCGGTCGACACCAGTTCGGACACCGACAGGCCCGAGGCGAGGATCTTCGCCTTGAGCGCCTCGATATCCTTGTCGTCGATCACGGCGTGATCGAGCGCCGGTACCGGATCCTGCCAGATCAGCGTCTCCTTCGGCACCAGCGGGCCGAGGTAGCGCTGGATCGGACCCATGTCGCGGTGCGTGAGCTTGAACCAGGCGCGGGCGAAGGCGTCCGCGAACTGATCCGGATGCTCATAGAACCGGCGCGAGATCTTCTCATAGGCCGGATCGAAGCGCAGCGACAGGTCGGTGGTCAGCATCGTCGGGACATGCTTCTTCGACGGATCGAACGCGTCCGGAATGACGGCGTCCGCGCCCTTTGCCTTCCACTGCTTCGCACCCGCCGGGCTCTTCGTCAGCTCCCATTCGTACTTGAACAGGTTCTCGAAGAAGTGGTTGCTCCACTTGGTCGGGGTCTGGGTCCAGGTGACCTCGGGACCGCCGGTGATCGCGTCAGCGCCGACGCCGGTGCCGAACTTGCTCTTCCAACCGAGACCCTGTTCCTCGATCGCGCCACCTTCCGGCTCCGGACCGATCAACGACGGATCGCCCGCACCGTGGGTCTTGCCGAAGGTGTGGCCACCGGCGATCAGCGCGACGGTCTCCTCGTCGTTCATCGCCATGCGGAAGAACGTCTCGCGAATGTCCTTCGCGGCGGCGACCGGGTCCGGATTGCCGTTCGGGCCTTCCGGGTTGACGTAGATCAGGCCCATCTGCACCGCGCCGAGTGGCTCGGAGAGCTGGCGCTCGCCGCTGTAGCGCTCGTCACCAAGCCAGGTGCCTTCCGGACCCCAGTACAGCTCTTCCGGCTCCCACACGTCGGCGCGGCCACCCGCAAAACCGAACGTCTTGAAGCCCATCGATTCCAGCGCAACGTTGCCGGCGAGGACCATCAGATCGGCCCACGAGATCTTGCGGCCGTACTTCTGCTTGATCGGCCACAGCAGCCGGCGCGCCTTGTCGAGGTTGGCGTTGTCCGGCCAGCTGTTGAGCGGGGCGAAACGCTGCTGACCGGCACCGGCGCCGCCGCGGCCGTCGGTGATGCGATAGGTGCCCGCCGAATGCCAGGCCATGCGGATCATCAGGCCGCCGTAATGGCCGAAGTCGGCCGGCCACCATTCTTGCGACGTCGTCATCAGGGCCGTGAGGTCCTTGATCACGGCGTTGAGATCGAGGCTCTTGAATTCCTTGGCGTAGTCGAAGCCCTTGCCCATCGGATCGGACAGGCTGGAGTTGCGATGCAGCACCTGAACGTCGAGCGTCTCCGGCCACCAGTCACGATTCGAGTGCCCGCGAGGCCCGCCTGTGAATGGGCATTTGCCCGCGCCTTCGTCGGTTTTTGCGTCCATGTTTCTTCTCCGAGGTGATGGATTCTGGAATGCGCTGGAGCTCTTCCAAGAACGATTCTACGCAACCCAATCCATCAGAGGAAATTGACTTTAGTGATCGCGTCGATAAGATTATCTGATGATAAATGTCACACTCCGGCAACTCAGGTATTTTGATGCTCTGGCCCACCACCGCCATTTCGGGCGCGCCGCGGATGCCTGCGCGGTGTCGCAGCCGGCGCTGTCGATGCAGATCCGCGAAATGGAACAGGCGGTCGGCGGCGTGCTGATCGAACGCAATGCGCGGCAGGTGACGCTGACGACCTTCGGCGAGGACCTGCTGCGCCGCGTGCGCGACATCCTGCGTTCGGTCGACGAACTCGGCGACTTCGCGCGCGCCTCGCGCGACAAGCTCGCCGGGCGGCTGCGGGTCGGCATGATCCCGACGATTGCACCATATCTGCTGCCGAAGGTGATCGAGAACCTGGCGCGGCTGCATCCCGAGCTCGACATCCATGTCCGCGAGACGCTGACGCCGAAGTTGATCAAGGAGGTCGCCGAAGGCCGGCTCGACACCGCGATCGTGGCGCTGCCGGTATCGGAACCGTCGCTGACCGAGGTCGCGCTGTTCTCGGAAAACTTCCTGCTGGTGCGGCCGGGCGAGGATGCCAAGACGCCGGTGCCGAGCGCCGAGATGCTGCGCGAGATGCGGCTGTTGCTGCTCGAGGAGGGCCACTGCTTCCGCGACCAGGCGCTGTCGTTCTGCAACATGCAATCCTCGCCGCCGCGCGAGGTGCTGGACGCGAGTTCGCTGTCGACGCTGGTGCAGATGGTCGGCGCCGGTATCGGCGTCACCCTGATCCCCGAGATGGCGGTGACGGTGGAGACGCGCTCGGCGCCGGTCACGGTCTCGCGCTTCAAGCATCCGCAGCCGTCGCGCACCATCGGCATGGTCTGGCGCAAGACCTCTCCGCTCGCCGCGCAGCTCCAGCAGATCTCCGAGGTCGTCAGCCTCGCCGCCCGCGCCCTGCGCGCGCCGAAGCAGGACGGCGCCAAGGAGCCGGCGAAGCGCGCGGGGCGAAGGAAGGTGGCGTGATTGCCGAGACGCTGCGGCGAAGATGTAGTTCTGGTTTGACGCACACGTCTCGCCACCCCCACAACCGTCGTCCTGGCGAAAGCCAGGGACCCATAACCACCGCGTTTGATTGTGAACGGGATCGTGGCTCCAGCTTCGCTCAACAACTGATGGTCGGGGTAATGGGTCCTGGCTTTCGCCAGGACGACATCGAATATGTTGCGCGGTCTGTGAATCATACGTCCGCATTCTCGCGGCGAATGACGAGATGACGCGGCGCCCCTACTTCTCCAGGTACTTCTTCATCTCGGCGATCAGGCCGTCGCGCAGTTCGGGGCGCTTGAGGCCGAAGGCGATGTTGGCGCGGAGGAAGCCGGGCTTGGAGCCGCAATCGTGGCGCTCGCCCTCGAACTCGACGCCGTAGAACTTCTGCGTCTTCGCAAGCCCGATCATCGCATCGGTGAGCTGGATCTCGCCGCCGGCGCCGCGCTCCTGCGTGGCCAGGATGTTGAAGATCTCCGGCTGCAGGATGTAGCGGCCGGTGATCGACAGGTTGGACGGCGCGGTGCCCTGCGGCGGCTTCTCGACCATGCGGTCGACCTCGAAGATGTTGCCGGTGCGTTTGCCGACGCTGCAGATGCCGTATTGATGGGTGAGTTCGTCGGGCACCGCCTCGACCGCGATCAGGTTCGACTTATCACCAAGCCTGCTCGCGGCGTCGATCATCTGCTTGAGGCAGCCCGGCGTGTTCAGCACCAACTCGTCCGGCAGCACCACCGCGAACGGCTCGTTGCCGATGATATCGCGTGCGCACCACACCGCGTGGCCGAGCCCGAGCGGCGCCTGCTGCCGGGTGAAGCTCATCGCGCCGGCCTCCGGCTGGTTCTGCGCCAGGATATCCTGCTCGGTCTTCTTGCCGCGCTGCGCCAGCGTGGTGTCGAGCTCGAACATGCGGTCGAAGTGATCCTCGATGACACCCTTGTTGCGGCCGGTGACGAACACGAAATGCTCGATGCCGGCTTCCCGGGCCTCGTCGACCACGTACTGGATCAGGGGCTTGTCGACGATCGTCAGCATCTCCTTCGGCATCGCCTTGGTGGCGGGCAGCACGCGGGTACCGAGACCGGCGACGGGGAATACGGCTTTGCGGATCTTCATGGGATTATCGGAAGCCTTGAAATGGGTGGGACGGCGGCACGAAATGAATCATGCCTTTGGTACCCCGTTTTGCAGCCGCCAACAAAGGCGGATGTGTGGTGCGGCTTAATTCCGCCGTTCCCGTCAGCCAAATGCGGGCCGCAACAAAATCTCGCCCTTGTTAAGTTATTGGAAACCGTGCCGGGGCCTTCTGGAACAGCACGATTTTGACAGGCACACGACAAATGCGCGCGATGGGAACATCAAGGACCAAGCTTTTCGGCGCGAGCCTGATCGCGCTGGCCCTGCTGCTGCCCGGCAGCACGCAAGCCCAGTCGGCGGGCAACGGCCTGACCAACCTGATCGACAGCATCTTTTCCGGACCGAACGCGACGCCGCCGCAGGCCGCAACCGGACAGGACGGCGCGGCACCGCCGTGGAGCGGTGAAGACGGCGCCTCCGGCCATCCGCTGATGACCGCAGCGGCGATCCGCCAGGCCGCGTCGGACTTCCCGAACTGCGTCGCAGCGATGTGGCCAGATGCCGCACGGCGCAACATCACCCAAGAGAATTTCGAGCGCTTCACCGCCGGCCTGACGCCCGATCTGCGCATCATGGATCTGATGGATTCGCAGCCGGAGTTCACCAAGGCGATCTGGGATTATCTCGACATCCTGGTCAGCGACACCAGGCTCGCCAAGGGGCGCGAGATCCTTGCGAAATACAAGCCGCAGTTCGATGCCACCGAGAAGGCCTATGGCGTCGACCGCTACATCATTGCGGCGATCTGGGGCATCGAGTCGAACTACTCGACCCAGATGGGCGATCGCAACGTGGTGCAGTCGACCGCGACGCTCGCCTGCATCGGCCGCCGTCAGGCCTATTTCAAGGACGAGTTCCTGTCGGCGCTGGAAATCCTCAGCCGCGGCGACCTCAGGCCCGAGCAGATGCGCGGCTCCTGGGCCGGCGCCTTCGGCCCGACCCAGTTCATGCCGACCGCGTTCAAGCGCTATGCCGTCGATGGCGACGGCGACGGCCGCCGCGACGTCGTCGACAATCCGAGCGACCTGATCGCCTCGACCGCCAACAATCTGAAGAAGGACGGCTGGCAGACCGGCGCGAGCTGGGGCTACGAGGTCGTGCTGCCGCAAGGCCTCAATTACATGCTGGCCGACCGCGCCAAGGCCATGCCGCTGTCGCAATGGGAGCATCTCGGCCTCAAGCGGCCGAACGGCCAGCCGTTCCCGCGGCCGTCCGACAAGGCCTATCTGCTGGCGCCGGCCGGCGCCGAGGGGCCGGGCTTCCTGATGCTGCAGAATTTCCGGGTGATCATGAAGTACAACCCGGCCGAGGCCTACGCGCTCGCCATCGGCCATTTCGCCGACCGCCTGCGCGGCGGCCAGCCCTTCGCGCAGCCCTGGCCGCGGCAGGAGCGGGTGCTGTCGCGCGCCGAGCGGCTGGAACTGCAGCAGCTGCTCGCCCAGCGCGGCTTCTACAAGGGTACGCCCGACGGCCAGTTCGGCGGCCAGACCCGCGAGGCGCTGCGCGGCTTCCAGGTGTCGATCGGGGCACCGGCCGACGGTTTTGCCACCGCCGAGGTGCTGGAGCGGCTGCGGGCGCGGTAGGGCTGAAGCCGGAGGACCGCCTCCCGTAGCCCGGATGCAGCGCAGCGAAAGCCGGGGTTCTCGCCGTGCGGCTGGTCTGGTCCCGGATTACGCTTTGCTCCATCCGGGCTACGGCTCTTGCCCCTCCCGCAAGCGGGAGAGGGGGCACGGTTCCGTCGCCGCGACGGCTAGGCCCTCCACCCCGAAAGTAACCGTGAAATCCGATATTTGCCGCCTGCCTTGACGGCGGCCGGCGGCACCCGATTTATGGTGGAAAAGCTGCCCGCTTGCGGCCCGATTCCGCTAGTATGCTCACGTACTTCCAGATCATTTGCGACCGAACGCGATGCGAGAGCCAAAGTCCTTTTTGCGCATATTCACCGAAGCCGGTCCGCTGGTCGCGCTGACGGTGGCGCTTGCGCTGTTGATCGGCATCGCCCAGCCCGCCTCGGCGCAATTCTTCGGCTTCCCCGGCTTCGGCGGCGGACCGCCGCAACCGCAGCGCCGCGCTCCGCCGCAGCACGGTGGTGGCGGCTGGTTCGGCGGCGATTTCTTCGCGCCGTTCCAGCAGCAGCAACCGCAATCATCGCAGCCGCAGCGGCCGCGCGAGGATTTCTCGCGCGCTCCGGCACCGGCCAAGCGCGAGGCGGCCGCCGAGCGCAACGTGCTCGTCATCGGCGACGCCATGGCCGACTGGCTCGGCTATGGCCTGGAAGATGCCTATTCCGACCAGCCCGACATGGGCGTGATCCGCAAGCACAAGACGGTCTCCGGCCTGATCCGCTATCAGCCCAAGGGCGATCCGGCGGATTGGGCCGCGGCCGCGAAGGGCATTCTCGCCACCGAGAACCCCGACGCCATCGTCGTGATGCTCGGCCTCAACGACCGCACCGCGATCCGAGAATCTGTCGTGGAGAAGAAGGTCGACAAGAAGGACGAGAAAAAGGACGCGCGCGGCAAGCCCGAAGCCAAGCCGGGCGACAAGCCCGATGCCGCCGCCAAAACTGATGGCAAGCCGGTCGAGGCCGAGCCGCCGGCCGACGACGCCGACAATGACTCGCAGGCCGCGCCGGAAAAGACTGCGCGTTCGCCGAACGGCCTCTATGAATTCCGCGACGACCGCTGGGTCGAGCTCTACGGCAAGAAGATCGAGGAGTTGATCAACGTGCTGAAGAGCAAGGGCGTGCCGGTGCTGTGGGTCGGCCTGCCCGCGATCCGCGGCCAGAAGGGCACGTCGGACATGCTGTTCCTCGACGCGCTCTATCGCGACGGCGCCGGCAAGGCCGGCATCACCTATGTTGACGTCTGGGACGGCTTTGTCGACGAGGCCGGCCGCTTCATGCAGAAGGGCCCGGACTTCGAAGGCCAGCCCCGCAAGCTGCGTACCGATGACGGCGTGTTCTTCACCAAGGCCGGCGCGCGCAAGCTCGCGCATTATGTCGAGCGCGAGGTGACGCGCCTGCTCGCGGTGCGCTCCGGGCCGATCGCGCTGCCGAGCGAACCCGCGACGCCGGATACCAGCGCGGAGCCCGGCAAGCCCGCGCCGCGGCCGCTGGCGGGCCCGGTGCTGCCGCTGGTCGCCTCCACCGTCGGCACCGATCAATTGCTCGGCGGACCGGGCTCGCGGCCCGCCGCCGTCGATGCGCTCGCCGCGCGCACGCTGGTGAAGGGGGAGGCGCTGGCGCCACCCGCCGGCCGCGCCGATGATTTCGTCTGGCCGCGCCGCGAGATGGGCCGCGAGCAAGCCAAGGGCGATGTGCCGGTTGCCGCGACCACGCCCGCCGCGCCGGCGGGCGGACCGGCCAATCCGCCGCCCTCGACCACGGCGATCGCGCCCGACGGCTCGATCATCACCGCACCGAAGCCGCCAAGGCGCGTGTTCCGTCCGGCCCAGACCCAGGCCCAGCCGCAACAGCAGCCGCAGACACAGCCTTGGCTGCGCGATCTGTTCGGGTTCGGCGCGCCGCAGCAGCGCCCGTTGGTCGCTCCGCCGCCGCGCCCGCCGCGCGGTGTCGGACAGCGGGCCGCAGTGCCGGGGAGTCCGTGGCAGTAGGCCGCGCGTCTTCCGATAGAATTGACGCTACATCCACGTCATTGCGAGCCAACGGGTCGCGCGAACGCGCGCCCGATGACAGGCTCCGCAAAGCAATCCATCGATCCGCACGCGCGGACGGCTGGATTGCTTCGTCGCTTCAGCGCAAAATTGCTTTGCAATTTTGTCGCGAGCTCCTCGCAATGACGGTGGGCGAGATGGTATCAACCGTAATAGCGCCAGCGCGACGGCGGCGGGCGGCGCGGCTGGCGCGTCATCAGGAGCGCGAGTGCAAAGCCGATGCCGCCGGCGATCAGCAGCGATCCCAGCGGGTTCTCCTGCACCGCATGCGCCATCGCCTTCTGTCCGCTGCGAACGGTCTCGCCGCGATGCTCATAGGCATCCTTGGCGTAGTTGACCGCGGTGTCGGCGGCGTCGCGCGCGGCGTCCTTGGCCTGGCCGTAAAGATCCTGCACCGAGCCCGCGGCTTCGCGCGCGCGGCCCGAGGCCTGGGTCTGCGCATCGCCGGTCGCGTCGCCGACAGCACCTTCGGCCTTGCCCGCGAACTCCTTCGCCGTTCCGAAAATCCGATCCTTGTCCATCGTCACGCTCCCTGATCTGTCCGGGAGCTAACCGGGAAACGGCGCGCAGGTTCCTGCGGTTACAGGATCAGCCCACCGTCGACGACGATGGTCTGGCCGACGATGTAGGAGGCGAGCGGCGAGGCCAGGAACAGCGCGGCGCCGGCCATGTCGGCGGGCGTGCCGAGACGCTTCAGCGGAATGCGCTCGAGCGCGCCTTCGAGACGCTTCGGATTGGCCGTCGTCGCCTTGGTCATCTTGGTGTCGACGAGGCCAGGCGCGATGCCGTTGACGCGGATGCCGTTCTCCGCCCAGGCCTCGCCGAGCGTGCGCGTCAGTCCGACGGCGCCGGTCTTCGAGGCGTTGTAGGCCGGATTGCCCATGGTGGAATGATAGGCCGCGGTCGAGCTCACGATGATCAGCGAGCCTTTGCTCGCGCTCAGCATCGGCTGGAATTTGGTCGCGCAGGCCATCAGGCTCATCAGGTTGACCTCGAGCACCTTGCGAAAACCCTCCATCTCGAATTCCCCGCGGCGGTAAATCACCGCGCCCTGCGCCAGCACCAGCACATCGAGCCGGTCGAACGACGGCCTGAAGGCCTCGATCGCCTGCGGGTTGCTGACATCGAGCTGCGCGTAGGCGAGGCCCTCGAGATGCGAGCCCTCTTCGGTGGAATAGTCGCTCGCCTGCGCACGGGTGCCGCAGATCGCGACGCGCGCGCCCCTGGCGCGGAACGCCTGCGCGATGCCGTTGCCGATGCCGCTGGAGCCGCCGACCACCAATATCTGCTTGCCGCCGAAATCGAGCTCGTTCATCGCGCGTTCCTCTCTCGTGCTGTTGTCTTGATTGAGCATGATCCTTCTCGGAAAGCCAACCGGGAAACTTGCGTTAACGCGCTGCGCGCATGCCGATATCGGATCAGTAGTTTGACGTATCCTGCGATCGGTGCCAGCGTTGCCGTCTCTCACAACGCAAAAAATCAACGGGGGGTCCGTCATGTCCGAATACAAGCAGCTCAGCCGTTCGGTGAAGGGCCTCACCGTTCTGGTCACCGGCGCCGCCAGCGGCATGGGCCGCGCCACCGCGCGGGTGTTTGCCGATGAAGGTGCCAACGTCGCGGTCACCGACCTCACCGAAGAAGGCACGCAGACGGTGGCGAAGGAGATTTCAGCAAGCGGCCGCTCGGCGAAGGCCTGGACGCTCGACGTCGGCGATCGCGGCGCCATCACCAAAGTCGTCAACGACGTCGCCACGCATTTCGGCGGGCTCGACATCATCGTCAACAATGCCGGCATCTCGGTGCGGGTGCCGATCGACGATCCCGCGTACGAGGACGCCTGGGCCAAGGACATCGCGGTGATGCTGACGGCGCATCCGCGCATCATCCGCGCGGCACTGCCATACCTGCGCAAGTCGCACTCGCCGCGCATCGTCAACATCGCCTCGACCGAGGCGCTCGGCGCGACCGCGCTG
This sequence comes from Bradyrhizobium sp. USDA 4502, assembly GCF_054063355.1. Taxonomy (NCBI): domain Bacteria; kingdom Pseudomonadati; phylum Pseudomonadota; class Alphaproteobacteria; order Hyphomicrobiales; family Nitrobacteraceae; genus Bradyrhizobium; species Bradyrhizobium sp. USDA 4502. The sequence goes on along the minus strand of NZ_JBSSGF010000001.1, from coordinate 8,526,736 downwards.
CACAGCCCCTACTCCGCGGCCAAGGGCGGCGTCACCAGCCTGACCCGCTCGCTCGCGGTGGAGCTGGGACGCGAAGGCATCACCGTGAACTGCATCTGCCCGGGCCCGATCCGCACCGCCATCACCGACCGCATCTCCGAGGAGCACAAGACGCTCTACGCCAAGCGCCGCACCGCCCTCGCCCGTTACGGCGATCCGGAAGAGGTCGCGCACATGACGCTGAGCCTGTGCCTGCCCGCCGCATCGTTCCTGACCGGCGCGGTGATTCCGGTCGACGGCGGGTTGATGGCGCGGAATGCCTGACCCGCGCACGGCCCGCGAGCGTTGACAGCGCGCGCGCGGCGAGTAGCCTTCCCGTCAAACGAAGCGGGAAAACCGCCCGCGACAGACGGGGAGATATGCCAATGACGGTCCTGATCCGGCAGCTTCACAAGCATTTCGTCGGCGAGGTTTCCGGCGTCGATCTGCGCAAGCCGCTGACGAAGCAGGAAGCGATCGACATCGAGGCCGGCATGGACAAATACGCCGTGCTCGTGTTCCACGGCCAGGACATCTCCGACGAGCAGCAGATGGCGTTCGCGCTGAATTTCGGCGAGCGCGAAGATGCGCGCGGCGGCACGGTGACGAAGAAGCAGGACTACCGCCTCGCCTCCGGGCTGAACGACGTCAGCAATCTCGGCAAGGACGGCAAGCCGCTGCCGAAGGACCACCGCACCCATCTGTTCAACCTCGGCAACTGCCTGTGGCATTCCGACAGCTCGTTCCGGCCGATCCCGGCGAAATTCTCGCTGCTGTCGGCGCGCGTGGTGAACCCGAAGGGCGGCAACACCGAATTCGCCGACATGCGCGCCGCCTATGACGCGCTCGACGACGAGACCAAGGCCGAGATCGAGGACATGATCTGCGAGCACTCGCTGATGTATTCGCGCGGCTCGCTCGGCTTCCTCGACTACACCGACGAGGAGAAGCAGATGTTCAAGCCGGTGCTGCAGCGCCTGGTGCGCACGCATCCGGTGCACGGCCGCAAGTCGCTGTATCTGTCCTCTCACGCCGGCGCCATCAGGGGCATGAGCATGCCGGAGGCGCGGCTGCTGCTGCGCGATCTGACCGAGCACGCGACGCAGCCCGAATTCGTCCATGTGCACAAATGGACGGTGCATGACCTCGTGATGTGGGACAACCGCCAGACCGTGCACCGCGTCCGCCGCTACGACCAGTCGCAGCCCCGCGACATGCGCCGCGCCACGGTGGCCGGCACCCAGCCGACGGTCGCGCAGAAAGCGGCGGAGTAGCGGTCGCGAAGGCTGTCGTAGCCAAACCATCGCTGTCGTAGTCGAACCCACAGCTGTCGTCCCGGGCAAGCGAAGCGCGACCCGGGACCATAACCACAGGGCGCTGTTGTTGCACGACGCTGTGGCCCGAGCGCGGTGCCGCAATTGCATACGGTGGTTATGGGTCCCTGCTTTCGCACTAGTGCATCTACACGTTTGTCGGGCCATTTGCGAGGATTTGGAAGCGGGCCATTCCGGTGTGGAAGGTGATTGGTCCAGGTTGACGGTGGGAGGCGTAGCCGGTCCATCCGCCGAGTTTTGCGATGATCCATGCCGCCCAAGCAAGAGTGTTGGGGCGATGGTGGTTTTTCTGAAGCTCGGTGCGACCTTTCATGGTTTTGTTGATGGCCCTGAGCGTCTCGATCTCTTCTGCGGTGAAGACAAATTCAGCCGGCAATTCTTCGCCACTGTTGCGGGCCTGAACGAGTTGAATGACGATACATGCCGCTCTGGTGGCGACCGCCACGAGCTTGATCAGGCCTTCGGCGCTCTCGATCTGACTATCCTCGATGCGCAAACCCTGGCTCTTCAGCGAGCGAAAGAGTTGCTCAATGATCCAGCGCTGGCGGTACCAGGAGACGATCTGCCAGGCGTCTTTAACGGTGGCGACCGGATGAGTGGTCAGGAGCAGCCAGCGAATGGGCTCCGCACCTCTCGGCGGATGCAACTCGACCACTTCTACGAAGCTGAGTTTGATGCCCTCCGCCAAGTCGGTGACGCCGGGCCTCTGCGGCCGCTTGAGCACGACGGTTCCGAAGCGCATCGAGAGATGGGCCTGCCGGCCGCGCCGATCCATTCGCTGCGGCAGATCGATCACCGCGTTGTCGCAGAAGCGGCTCCGCTCGACCGCCTGATAAAGTGTGTCGCCATCGACCAGCGCATGGTCGTGCATGGCACGCGACAGAAGATGGACATTCTCAGCTGGCGTCAGCGCCCAGTGAGCAAAGAAATCCCCCTCGCGGTCGTTGACGACGGTGATCATGCGGGCATCTGCCAGGACGTCGCGGCCTTGCTCGGCGGCCGTCACCCAGCGCGCCGACTCCTTGTCGGCCAAGGCGCGCCGCTCATGCGGGATTTTTACCTTGCCTTTGCGCGTCCAAACGTTGCCGCCAGTAAGGCCAAGACAGACCCCGCTGTCGGCATCCACCGCCATCATCGCATGCAACAGCACGCCGCGAGCATTGCCCTTGCCGACTTTGCCCAGCCCGCGCCGCCGTCCCGCCTGGGTCTGGAACTTGACCTCGCTCGTATCCTGGATCGCCAGCACATGACGCCCGCTGACCGCAGTCCGCGTCTGCGCGCTCCAGCCCTCAATCAATTTATCGATCGTGACTTGGGGGTTGTTCACAAACCGCCAGAACGCCATATTGGCAGCCCAATCGCCCCGGGCCATCTGGCGCAAGCAGACGCTGCGCGTGCAAAGCATAGCCCGCAGAAGCGTCGCCCCCTTTTGTCGAGACGAACGTCCCCGAACTCACCCAAAGACAAATCCGGCTGCATCGCTGGCGCTCCTTCGAATCAAAGCGCCAGTGAGAGAATCATACAACATGCTGCAGAGACGCCACTTCTTGCTGCACCGAGTCAATCTGTCGCGCCCCAAAACCGTGTAGACACGCTAGTGCGAAAGCAGGGACGACACCGTGAATGTGGACAAATCGTCGACGACGTCAGCGCGGCCTACGCGTGGCCCGCGTCGTTCGACAGCATGCCGGCCTCGATGCCGATCTTGCGCAAGGCGCGCGCGTATTTCTCGTCGACGTCGGTACCGAAGATCAGCTCCGGATCGGCGTCGCAATGCAGCCAGCCATTGTGCTGGATCTCGTTCTCGAGCTGGCCCGGCGCCCAGCCGGCATAGCCGAGCGCGAGGATCGCGTGCTTCGGCCCTGCGCCCTTGGCGATCGCCTTCAGGATATCGACGGTCGCGGTAAGCGAGATGCCGTCGTCGATGTTCAGCGTCGCATCCTGAATGTAGAAGTCGCTGGAATGCAGCACGAAGCCGCGGCCGGTGTCGACCGGCCCGCCCTTCATCACCTTCATCATCTCGGCATTCTCGGGCAGCTGAATCTGGTCCGACTTCTCGATGATGTCGAGCTGCACCAGCAGCCCGGGGAAATCGATGCTGCCGGCGGGACGGTTGACGATGATGCCCATCGCGCCCTCGGAGGAATGCGCGCACATGTAGATCACGGAGCGTTCGAAGCGCGGGTCGTTCATGACAGGCATCGCGATCAGCATCTGGCCGTCGAGGTAGCCGCCTTCGGCGGCATGGGCACCGACGGCCGGGCTTCTGCCGGCGGCGGTCTTGCGAGTCTTGCCTGGTTTGCCTTCAGGGCGCATCCGCAAAGGCCTTTCCTGCTGATTTCGCATCCTGATATCGGGTGGCGGTTCTGTCAATCAACCATCGACCGCCGTGCGGCGATGCATCACAAGCAATTCAATGGTTTGCACCGAAAGTTGCAGGTAAAGACGTCTCATGATCGTCATAGTTCCCTTGCGTGCCGCATTTGGCGTTGCCGCCCTGTTTTCCGTCGCATGTATGGCCACGGAGGTCCGCGCCGACGACGCCTCGCCGTGGCAACAGGACACGCATTCGGCGGTGCGGCTGCTCGCCGGATCGCGCAGCGGCGCGGTGCTGCTTGGCGGCATTGCGTTCCAGTTGCAGGACGGCTGGAAGACCTATTGGCGGACGCCCGGCGATTCCGGCGTGCCGCCGCGGTTCGATTTCTCCAGGTCGGACAACGTCGAGGCGGTCACCGTGATGTGGCCGGCACCGCGGCAATTCGACGACGGCGCCGGCGGCACCTCGCTCGGCTACAAGCACCAGGTGGTGCTGCCGCTGCGCATCGTGGCGAAGAATCCCGATAAGCCGCTGGTGCTGCGCGCCGACATCAACTACGCGGTGTGCGAGAAGCTGTGCGTGCCGGTGGAGGCGAAGGCCGAGCTGGCGTTCGCGAGCGTCGCATCGACCGAGGACGCCGCGCTGTCGGAAGCGCTCAACGCGGTGCCGAAGCCCGCCAATATCGGCGACCCCATCCCGCTTTCGATCCGCGACGTCAAGCGCGACGGCAAGAACAACGTGCTGGTCGATGTCAGCGCGCCCGAGAGCCGCGACCTCAGCCTGTTCGTCGAGGGGCCGACGCCCGACTGGGCGCTGCCGGTGCCCAAGCTCGTTGCGCAGGCGCCGCCGGGCGTGAAGCGTTTTTCTTTCGAGCTCGACGGCCTGCCGCCCGGCGCCAAGGCCGACGGCGCCGCGCTGAAGCTGACGCTGGTCGGCGGCGACAAAAGCTACGAATTCAATATCAATTTGAATTGAGCCGTAGGGTCATTCCGGGGCGATGCAGCGCATCGAACCCGGAATCTCGAGCTCCCGGGTTCAGTGCTTCGCACTGCCCCGGGACGACCCCGAAGGGGTGCGTCGCCGAACCCAATCTTAACGTTTCGTTGATAGATCGGTGGCCATTGCCGCCGTGCGGCGCTTTAGGAATTTTCCGCCTTGGCTGTGATGGAGACACAATCGGCAACCTCTGCGCCATTGGGCCGGGCCGCACGCCTGCGTGGCCTCGCTGCGCGCGCGCTCGGCGGCACCAACGAGGCGTCGGTCACCAAACGCCTCGCCGGCATGATCTTCGCCATCCGCGTCATCAGCGCCGCCATCGCCTATCTCGCGCAGATCCTGCTGGCGCGCTGGATGAGCGGCTCGGATTACGGCATCTATGTCTATGTCTGGACCTGGGTGCTGCTGCTCGGCAGCACCATGGATTTCGGCATCGCGCCCTCCGCGCAGAAGATCATTCCGGAATACCGCGCGCGCGGCGACCTTGCGGCGCTGCGCGGCTTCCTCTCCGGCGGCCGCTGGGTGGTGCTGGCGACGTCCAGCATGGTCGCGCTGCTGCTCGCCGGCGTGATCCACCTCGCCTCGCCCTGGATCGATCCCAACGCCGTGGTGCCGCTCTATATCGGTTGCCTGACCTTGCCGCCCTTCGTCGTCGCCAACACCCAGGACGGCATCTCCCGCGCGCATGACTGGATGCAGCTCGGCCTGATGCCGCAGTTCATCGTTCGGCAGGGGCTGATCATCGCGCTGACCGCCGGCGCACTGGCGCTCGGCCTCAATCTCGGCGCCACCGCGGCGATGATCGCGAGCGCGGCCGCGGTGTACATCGCGGCGATCGGCCAGATGATCGTGCTCAACCGCCGCCTCACCGCCCATCTCGGGGTGGGCGAGAAGACCTACGACGTCAAGGGCTGGTTCGCGATCTCGCTGCCGATCATGCTGGTCGAGAGCTTCTATCTGCTGCTCGGCTACACCGACGTGCTGATGCTGCAGCAATTCCGCTCGTCCGAGGAAGTCGGCATCTATTTCGCCGTGGTGAAGACGCTGGCGCTGGTGTCGTTCGTGCACTACGCGATGGCGGCGACCACGGCGCACCGCTTCGCCGAATACAACGCGCTCGGCGACAAGGACCGGCTGTCGGCCTATGTCGCACACGCCATCAGCTGGACGTTCTGGCCCTCGCTGCTCGCGACCATCGCCCTGCTGGCGTTCGGCAAGCCGCTGCTGTGGCTGTTCGGCCCGAAATTCGTCGACGGCTACAGCATCATGTTCGTTGCCGCGATCGGGCTCGTGGTGCGCTCGGCGATCGGGCCGGTCGAGCGCCTGTTGAACATGCTCGGCCACCAGAGCATCTGCGCGACCGCCTATGCGGTGTCATTCCTGATGAATGTCGGGCTCTGCATCGCCCTCGTCCCGCGTTACGGCGGCATGGGCGCCGCCGCCTCGACCTCGCTGTCGCTGACCTTCGAGACGATCCTCTTGTTCTATGTCGTGCGCTCGCGCCTCGGGCTGCACGTGCTGGCGTTCGGCAAGCGGCTGCCGGCGTCATAGCATTCCGCCGGCGCGGCATTGTGCGATGCATGACCGCCGCCGGACTGAGAAACCTGCCTGACCGCGTTCAGCCTTGCGCCGGTCAGGCGCGCCTGATGTCCGCCCGCTCCCAATGCTGGCCGGCAACCATGCGGCGGAAGAACCACAGAACGGCCGGGCAAGCCAGGAGCATGGCGGCGCCGAAGTCGAGCGCCGCGCTCGCGGAGCCGACCGTGGTGGAGAGCTTTCCTCCGATCGCAGGTCCAGCCAGCATGCCGGCGTAAAAGACGGTGTAGAATATTCCCATTCCGATCGGCCGCGTCTTCTGCTCGAGCACGCGCGCAGGCAGGCTCATGATCGGACCGGCAGGCAGGCCGCAGAGGATTCCAAGAGCAATGACGACGGGAAGCACCGTGCCGCTGCGCGACAGCAGCAGTGTCAGGAGCGCGAAGGCGATGCAGCCCGTGACCAGGATGACCTCGCCGCGCTTGGTCCGATCGGCGAGGAAGCCGCCTAACGGCACCGAAAGGGCGGCGAGCCAGAGCACGATACTGATGGTTGATCCGGCTGCGGCGCCGGACCAGCCTTGCTCGACCAGCATCGATGGACCGAAACTGAAGATCATCGCAAAGCCGATGTTGTAGAGACACCAGATCAGGCCGGCGGCAATCACGGCGCAGATCGTGTCGGCGGTCAGGCTGCTAGGCTCGCCTTCAACCGCGACGGCCGCATCCGGCGCGCGATAAACCAGAGCGATGAGGCCGAGACCGATCAGGATCACCCCGGCGACGGCAAGATTGACGGCATGGAGCCCGAGCGTGGCTCCGATTGCCGGCAACAGCATGAGAGCGACTGCGATGCCGGCCGGCCATGAGTTGATGAAAATGGCCATCGCGGTGGCGATTTCCCGGCCGGCAAACCAGTCCGCGACCATCTTGGTCATCAGAACGTTCAGGAGCACGCCGCCGATGCCGGCAGTCAGCCGGCCCGCGATCTGCACGCTCCACGACGTCGACGTGGTCATCAGCAGTTCGCCTGCCAGCATCATCAGGAGACCGGCAAGGACCACCACCTTGTCGCCATAGCGGCGGCCGATCGCGCCGCCAGGCAAGGCAAGCAAGGCGCCCGGCGCAAAGTAGAGCCCGATCAGAACGCCGATATCGGCCAGGCTCGCGCCCAGACCCTGGCTGAGCTGTGGCGCGATGGCCGCGACGCTCTGAAACTGAAAGGCGATGGTGGCACGAGCGACGAACAGAGCAGCAAGAATGGTCCAGCGGCTTCGCATTTGGATTTTCTCCGATGCCCAGAACTATGTCGTCGGCTTGATGTTCTGGTTCAGGCGGAAGAAATTCGTCGGATCGTATTTGCTCTTGAGCGCGACAAGACGCGCGTAATTTTCACCATAGGCATCGCGCACCCGGTCTTCGCCCTCATCCCCCAGGTTGTTGGCATAGACACCGCCGGTCGAATAGGGCCTGACGGCACTCCACAGCTCGCGCGCCCAACGCATGTTCGCCTCGTCACCGGCCGGATCGTCCCAGATCGCAACCGGAAAGCAGTCGAACGCCGCATCACGGTTGGCGTAAGGCGAGCTCGATACCGGAACCCGTGCAATTGCGCCGCCGACATGCTGGAGAACCAGCAAGGACGCGGTGTTGGGGGCTCTCGCATAGGCGTCGAGCAGCGCGTCGATCGCGCCGGCACCGATCTCGCGCAGGAACTGCGCCTTCCAGTAGTAGCGACGTCCCCGCGGAAACAGGGCATCGCCGCCTGACTGAATCTCGAGATAGGGAACGGTTGCGAGGCGCGTCTCGACGGGCGAGCCGAACTTGACGATCGGCGAAAGGGCACGCTCACCGTCATGATGCGAGCCGACATAGCAACCGGAGATGTTGAAGAACCGGTCGCCCGACGGCAGCGTCACAAGGGCCGCATCGACGTTGACCTCATCGGCAGCGTTGCGGGCGAATTCATCGTAGAACTGCATGGCCTCGCGCGCCTGATCGTAAGGATAAAGCGTTGACGCGACGGGCAACGACGTGCCGATCGCATGCAACTGGTATTCGAACGCAGTCACGATGCCGAAATTGCCGCCGCCTCCTCTCAAGCCCCAGAGCAGGTCGGGGTGTTCGGTCGCGCTGGCCCTTAAAACCCGTCCCTCGGCTGTCACCACTTCGGCGGCAATCAGGTTGTCGCAGGTCAACCCGTATTTTCGCCCGAGCTTGCCGAAGCCGCCGCCAAGCGTGAGCCCGGCGATGCCGGTGTCGCTGTTGATCCCCATGGTGGTCGCCAGGCCGTGCGCCTGCGTGGCACGATCGAATTCGCCGAGATCGAGGCCGGCCTCCGCGCGCGCGGTGCGCCTGACCGGATCGACATCGATGCGTTTCATCCGCGACAGGTCGATGACCATGCCACCGTCACAGACCGAGAGGCCGGCGACATTGTGGCCTCCGCTGCGAACGGCCACCGGGAACGTGCGGGACCTCGCGAACGTCACAGCCTCGACCACGTCCTGGGTATCCGCGCAGTAGGCGATCATGGCCGGCCGCCTGTCGACGGCGCCGTTCCAGACCTTGCGCGCCTCGTCGTAACCGGCGCTCCCGGCGAGGACCACCTTGCCCTTGAGCCGTAGCTGGGAGCTGGGCCGAAGCTCGGAATGCGGTTCGCCCATCACCTCGTTGTATGCCTGCCGCTGCTCCATCCGATTTGCTCCTCGCCAGGAACGCCCATGCCATCATCCCACGGCGTGCCAAATCGTCCTGAATCCGATCGGAAAAAGTTGCAAAATTTCGCCAAAAGCGATGGCTGCAGGCGATGGCGACGCCTGCAGCCTCAAAGCAAAAGCCGGCCCTGATCCAATCAGGGCCGGCTTGTCTCTTAGGCCGCCAAATCCCGCCGGAAAATTACTCCGCGGTCCAGCCGCCGTCGATCGAGTAGTTGGAGCCGGTGATCTGCGCGGCATCGTCGCTGCACAGGAACAGCGCAAGCGCCGCGACCTGATCGGAGGTCACGAACTCCTTGGTCGGCTGCGCGGCGAGCAGCACGTCCTTGATGACCTGCTCCTTGGTCATGTTGCGCGCCTTCATGGTCTCCGGGATCTGGTGCTCGACCAGCGGGGTCCAGACATAGCCCGGGCTGATGCAGTTGCAGGTGATCTTGTGCTGCGCGAGCTCCAGCGCCACCGTCTTGGTGAGACCGGCGATGCCGTGCTTGGCCGAGACATAGGCCGACTTGAACGGCGAAGCGACCAGCGAGTGCGCCGAGGCGGTGTTGATGATGCGGCCCCAGCCGCGCTTCTTCATGCCGGGCACCGCGGCGCGGATGCCGTAGAACGCGGACGACAGATTGATCGCGATGATCGCTTCCCACTTCTCCGGCGGGAATTCCTCGATCGGCGCAACGAACTGGATGCCGGCATTGTTGACCAGGATATCGACCGAACCGAAGGTCTTCTCGCCGAGCGCGATCATGTCGGCGATCTCGGCCGGCTTGGTCATGTCGGCCGGCGAATGCACGGCCTTGACCTTGAAGTCGGTCTCGATGCCGGAACGCTCCTTCTCGATATCGGCCGGAACGCCCATGCCGTTGAGAACGATATTGGCGCCGGCGCCGGCGAAGGCGCGCGCGATCGCCAATCCGATGCCGCTGGTCGAGCCGGTCACAACGGCGGTCTTGCCTGTCAACGTACCCATTATCGGTCGCTCCTATTTGCTTGCGGGGGGTGTGGGTTCATCCCCCGTGAGGTCGTAAGTCACCATGGTCTCCCCGGACTGCGGCCGTTCTAGCCATTCTTTGTGACGCATCGACAAATGCACGTCGCGGACGCCCGCGCCCCAGTGCTCGACCATCGCAACATGGGAGAAGTCGTAGTCCTTCGAGGAGCTCTCGTAGTTCTTGCTCTTGTAGATCAGGTGAACCACCGTGACGGTGTTCTCCTTGGACGCCTTGCGCAGCAGCTCGACCGACGGATCGTTCTTCAGGTAATCGGGCAGCTTGCCGATCAGGTCGCGTACCGCCATGCGGGCGTTGTGGATCTGCCTGTTCTTGTCGGTGTTCATCCGCGTCCGGCTGGAATAGCGGATGTCCTTCTCGCGCTCGGCGGCCTCCAGCAGCGTCTCCGGCAACGGCCCGCGCGCGCTGAACAGATCGACCTGGAAGATCAGGAGATCGCGGCTGGTCTCCTCGTCGAGCACGAAGTCGAGCGGGGTGTTGGAGGCGATGCCGCCGTCCCAATAATGCTCGCCCTCGATCACCACGGACGGAAAGCCCGGCGGCAGCGCGCCCGAGGCCATGATGTGCTCGGGGCCTATCTTCTTGCCGAGCTTCCTGAACTCGTAATTGTCAAAATAGCGGAAATTGCCCGAGGTGACGCTGACCGCGCCGACCGACAGGCGCGTCTTCAGATCGTTGATCCGGTCGAAATCAACGAGGCGCTCCAGCGTCTTCTTCAGCGGCGCGGTGTCGTAATAGCTCAGCGATTGCGAGCTGCCGGGCGGCCACAGCGGCGCCGGCGGAATCCGCGGCGTGAAGAAGCCGGGCACGCCGAAGGTCGCGATGATGGCGGCGCTGGTCTCGTTGAACAGCGAGCGGGCGCGTTCATGCTTCGAGACCGGATTCCACGGCACCGGCGCCGACACCATCTCCCAGAATTCCTTCAGCCGCGGCACGCGCTCGGCCGGCTCGTTGCCGGCGATGATCGCGGCGTTGATGGCGCCGATCGAGATGCCGGCGATCCATTCCGGCTCGAAGCCTGCGTGGCAGAGCGCCTGAAAGGCACCGGCCTGATAGGAGCCGAGCGCGCCGCCGCCCTGAAGAACCAGCACGCGCTGCGCTTGCGCGGGCGTCGAGGCCGGCGCGGAATCAGAAGTATCCATTCGTAACCGTTGGGGCTGCAAACAACGAGAACGGCGCACCGTGGCGGCTGTTCGCCGCCGCGTCAATCAACGAGATGAAGGGCTCTCTGTTTGAGCATGATCTTCTCGGCAAACCGCCTCACACTTTTCCGGATCATGCTCTGGATCACGCGGAATTTATCGAGGTCAGGTTGCCGCCAAAATGAGCGTCCAGAACACCTTGTACTTGGTGTTGGGAGCATAGACGGCCGCGATGCCCATTTTTGTGACACCGTTCTTCAGCATATTGGCCTTGTGCGGCGGTGAATCACGCCAGCCCGAAAAGGCTTCCGCCAGCGTGTGATAGCCGGCCGAGATGTTCTCGACCGCCACCGTCGCAGGATAGCCCCCGGCCTGCAGCCGCTTGCCGAGCGGGGCCTTCACGTCATGGTCCATCTTGTTGCGCGCGGCCATCGCCTGCGACTGCTGCTCGGCGAGCTTGGTCAGGTCCGGATCCACCACGACGGTGCCAAGGCCATTGTTCTGGCGATACTGCGAAAACATGATCGCGGCCGCCTGGCTATCCAGGACAGCGCCGGGTTGGGCCATGTTGAGATACATGGTCGGTTCTTCCGGGATTTTGGTGTCCGTGCCGCAGCCGGCAAGCAGCAGAAGCCCGAACAGGGCGACCGTCGTCCGTTTCACTGTAAGAAAACCCCCAAAGATTAGCCCGCCGTTGTTGCATACCAACCGTGGCTGAATGGTGAACAGGGGCTAACTTTTGGCTGTGAAATGCCGTCATTCCGGGGCGCGAAGCGAGCCCGGAATCTCGAGATTCCGGGCTCGGTCCTACGGACCGCCCCGGAATGACGGTGGATGTGGTCAGGAACCGTCGCCCGGATGCCTACTCCTGGACGGCAAAGATCCGGTAGCGGCGGGGCTGCAGGGAGACGATTTCGCCGGCCTGGAGCTCGCGGTCGCGGGGGGCGTCGATCTCGATCACGGTCTTGCCCTCGCTCCCCGACAGGGCCACCTCGGCGCGCTGGATCGGACCGAACGAACGGACGTGCCGGATGGCGCCTTCCAGGGCGCCGGTTCCAGCCGGGCCGACCGCCATGTCGTGGCGGCGGACGAACAGTTTTGCCGCGCCCGATGCCGCGCCGAGCGCCGGAATGTTCAGGGGACGGCCGTCCAGCCGCACCGCATCGCCGGCGACGTCGACCGGCAGCACGATGGATTCGCCGATGAAGCCGTGCACGAAGGCGGTCGCCGGATTGTCATAGACCTCGCCGGGCGAGCCGATCTGCTCGATCTTGCCCTTGTCCATCACTACGACGCGGTTGGCGACTTCGAGCGCTTCTTCCTGGTCATGGGTGACGAAGATCGAGGTGACGTGGATCTCGTTGTGCAGCGAGCGCAGCCATTGCCTGAGCTCCTTGCGCACCTTGGCATCGAGCGCGCCGAACGGCTCGTCGAGCAGCAGGATCCGCGGCTCGATCGCGAGCGCGCGCGCCAGCGCGATGCGCTGGCGCTGGCCGCCGGACAATTGGCTGGGATAGCGGTTGGCGAGCCAATCGAGCTGCACCAGGTCCAGCAGGTTCTTGACGCGGGCGCGGATCGTCGCTTCGTCCTTGCGGACCGCGCGCGGCTGCACGCGCAGGCCGAAGGCGACGTTCTCGAACACCGTCATGTGGCGGAACAGCGCGTAGTGCTGGAACACGAAGCCGACCTGGCGCTCGCTGGCGCCGCGCGAGAGCGCATTCTCGCCGTCGATCGCGACCTCGCCCGAGTCGGGCCAGTCCAGGCCCGCGATGATGCGCAGCAGCGTCGTCTTGCCGGAGCCGGACGGACCGAGCAGGGCAAGCAACTCGCCGTCGGCGACTTTGAGGTCGACATTGTCGAGCGCGGCAAAGCTGCCGAACGTCTTTACGATATTCTTGACTTCAATCGCCATCGGGCACCTCTGCCTCGTCGAGCCGCCGCTCGAGAACGGTTTTCGCCACCAGGGTGATCAGCGCCAGCATCGCGAGCAGCGACGCGATCGCGAACGAGGCGACGAACTGGTATTCGTTGTAGAGAATTTCGACCAGCAGCGGCATCGTGTTGGTCTCGCCACGGATGTGGCCGGACACGACCGACACCGCGCCGAACTCGCCCATCGCGCGCGCGTTGCAGAGTAGGACGCCGTACAGCAGGCCCCATTTGATGTTGGGCAGCGTGACGCGGAAGAAGGTCTGCAGGCCGGAGGCGCCGAGCGAGATCGCCGCCTCCTCTTCCTGGGTGCCCTGCTCCTGCATCAGCGGGATCAGCGCGCGCGCCACGAAGGGGAAGGTGACGAAGATCGTCGCCAGCGCGATGCCGGGTACCGCGAACAGGATGTGGACGTTATGCGCCTGCAGCCACGGCCCGAAATAGCCCTGCGCGCCGAACAGCAGCACGTAGACCAGGCCCGAAATCACCGGCGAGACCGAGAACGGCAGGTCGATCAGCGTGATCAGGAAGGTCTTGCCGGTGAATTCGAACTTCGAGATCGCCCAGGCCGCGATCACGCCGAACACAAGATTGAGCGTGACCGAGATCGCGGCGATCAAGAGCGTCAGCTTGATGGCGGCGAGCGCCTCAGGCTCCGCCAGCGCCGCGAGATACGCGCCGATCCCTTTCGAGAACGCCGACGCAAACACCACGACCAGCGGCAGCACGACGAAGACGCTGAGGAAGGTAATCGCGAGCGCGATGATGATGAAGCGGATCGGGCCGGGCTCGGTGCGCAAATTGTGCTGCGCCGTCCCCGGCTCCGCGCGCGGGATCTCGAGCCGCGGCGCCGGCGCCGCGACGCTGACATCGGTCGCGGGTGCGTAGGTCCGCAGTTGCGTGGTCGAGGTCACCAATCCCGTCTGCATCGACATCTCGACCTCAATGCACGGGGATGCGGGCTTGCGCCCAGCGCTGCAGCCGGTTGATCAGGAAGATGATCAGGAACGAGGCCACCAGCATCACGACCGCGATCGCGGTGGCATCGGCATAGCGGAATTCGGACAGCCGGATCACGATCAACAGCGGCGCGATCTCGGAGACATTGGGCAGATTGCCCGCGATGAAGATCACCGAGCCGTATTCACCGATGGCGCGGGCAAAGGCCAGCGCGAAGCCGGTGAGCAGCGCCGGGATCAAACTCGGCAGGATGACGCGAAACACGGTGTGCCAGCGATTGGCGCCCAGGCTCGCCGCCGCCTCCTCGATCTCGGGATCGAGATCGATCAGCACCGGCTGCACCGTGCGCACCACGAACGGAATGCCGATGAAGATCATCGCTATGAAGATGCCGATCGGCGTGAACGCGACCTTGATGCCGAGCTCCGCGAGCGGCGCGCCGAGCCAGCCCTTCTGGGCGAACAGCTGCGTCAGCGCGACGCCGGCGACCGCCGTCGGCAAGGCAAACGGAATATCGACGATGGCGTCGAACAGCCGCCGGCCCGGAAAGCGGTAGCGCACCAGCGCCCAGACGATGACGGTGCCCATCACCAGATTGACGCAGGCGGCCGCAAACGAAAGCCCAAACGAAATCTTCAGGGCATTCAGGGTGCGGCGGCTGGTGATGATGGCCCAGAACTGGTCGAGGCTGAGCTCGAACGTCTTGAGGAACAGCGCGGCCAGCGGAATCAGGATGATAACGGAGAGCCATGTCAGGGTCAGTCCCATGGTGAGACCGAACCCCGGCAGGGTACTGCGACGTGCAACCGCTGTGCTCACATATCCCCCTGATAATCCGATCAGTTCTTGTAGATCTGATCGAAGATGCCGCCCTCGGCGAAGTGCTCCTTCTGGGCCTTGGTCCAACCACCAAAAACGTCGTCGATGGTGAAAAGTTCAACCTTGGCGAAGGATTTTTCGTACTCCTTGGCGATCTCGGGATCGCGCGGCCGGTACGAGTTGCGCGCGGCGATCTCCTGGCCTTCCTTGGTGTACCAGTACTTCAGATAGGCCTCGGCGACGGCGCGGGTGCCCTTCTTGTCGGCGACCTTGTCGACCACGGCGACCGGCGGCTCGGCCAGGATCGACTGCGCCGGGGCCACGATCTCGAACTTGTCCGCGCCGAATTCGCGAAGCGCCAGAAAGGCTTCGTTCTCCCACGCCAGCAGCACGTCGCCGACGCCGCGCTCGACGAAAGTCACGGTCGAGCCGCGCGCGCCGGTGTCGAGCACCGGCACGTTCTGATAGAGATCGGCGACGAACTTCTTCGCCTTGTCCGCGGAGCCGAACTTCTTCTGCGCATAGCCCCAGGCGGCGAGATAGTTCCAGCGCGCGCCGCCCGAGGTCTTCGGGTTCGGCGTGATGACGCTGACGCCGGGTTTAATCAAATCGTCCCAATCCTTGATGCCTTTGGGATTGCCCTTGCGCACCAGGAACACGATGGTCGAGGTGTAGGGCGAGGCGTTGAGCGGCAGCCGCTTCTGCCAGTCGGCCGCGATCAGGCCCTTGCCCGCGATCGCATCGATGTCATAGGCGAGCGCCAGCGTGACGACATCGGCCTGCAATCCGTCGATTACCGAGCGCGCCTGCGAGCCGGAGCCGCCATGCGACTGCTTGATCTCGACGCTCTTGCCGGTTTCCTTCTGATAGGCCGCGGCGAACGCCTTGTTGAAATCGACATAGAGCTCGCGGGTCGGATCATACGACACGTTCAGCAGCGAATAGTCGGCCGCAAAGGCCGAGCTCGCCCACAACAGTCCCGCGACCAGCGGCAGGATACGACGGATCATTTCGCTCTCCATTCAACCTGAGAAATGTCAGGGAACACGCAAGACATAACTCACGGCGAAGTGGTCTTAAGTCAACGAAACCGGTTTTCTTTGTTTTCGGCGGCGCAGCGCGCTTGTGCTACGAAGTCGCGGCACTGCGAAGGCTTTGTCGCGTCGCCAAATCGCGATGAAGGTTCATCGCGATTGAGCGCCCCCGCGCAAACGCTTCGCGTTTGTCGCAGGGATCATGCTTACGACATCTTCATCGTATGGATGCCGCATTCCGTCTTGGCCCGACCGCGCCAGCGGCCGTCGCGTGCATCCTCGCCGGCAGCGGACCGGCTGCTGCAAGGCATACACCCGACCGACTGATATCCCGATGCGACAAGTGGATGCGGCGGCAGCTTGCCGAGCGTGTAGATCGCCTCGATCTCCTCGCGCGAGACGTTGGCGAACGGATTGAATTTCAGCCTGACGCCGTCATCCTCGACAACCGGGATGTCGGCGCGGGCACCGCCCTGGAAACGCTTGCGGCCGTTGATCCAGCCGGCGAACGGTTTCAGCGCGCGCGCCAAGGGCTCGACCTTGCGGATGCGACAGCAGGCGTCGGGATCGGTGAACCACAGCTCGCGGTCCGGATCCTGGCGCGACAGCGCTTCCTCATCGGGCTTGATCGAGCGCACGTCAGTGAGGCCGAGCGTCTTGATCAGCGTGTCACGATAAGCCAGCGTCTCCTCGAACAGCCAGCCGGTATCGAGAAACACCACCGGGATCGCCGGATCGACATCCGCCATCACCTTGAGCAGCGCGGCGGACTCGGTGCCGAACGACGACACCAGCGCCACTTTCTCGCGGCCGAGCGTCTTGACCGCGGCTGCGATCACCTCGGCGGGCGAGGCCGTGCGCAGCGCGCGATCGAGCGCATCGGCCGCGGGCAATGCGGCCGGCGCCACCACGAGCCCTGGTGCAAGCGTGCTCACTGGCCGGCGCTCTCCGAGTGACGCAGCTGCATGCGGCGGTTGAGTGCGGTGACGCGGCCGTCGCCGGTCGGCTGGTAGAACACCGAATAGCGCTTCATGGTCGCGGCAAACGCGTCGGCGTCGGCATCCTTCTTCACCTCGAAGGCGTCGAAGCCGGCGCGCGTCATGAACACGAACTGGTCGCGCAGGATCTGCCCGGTGGCGCGCAGCTCGCCGTCATAGCCGTAACGCTCGCGCAGCAGGCGCGCCTGGCTGTAGGCGCGGCCGTCGCGGAAGGTCGGAAACACCAGCGCGACCGAGGCCAGCCGATCGAGATGCGGCACGAGATCGTCGAGGTTGCGGTTGTTCGGCCAGATCACCCCTAGCTTGCCGGGACGGCGCAGCAGCGCCTCCGGATCGGCGAGAAAGCGCTCGGCGCTCACCAGCACCGCGCCGTCGCCCGGCAGCTCGGCGCCGTCGGCGACATGCACGAACAGATCGGTGGTGATTCTTCCCTGCTTAACGAGTGGCATAGACCCGCTCCCTGATAGGCTCGACGCCCAGACGCTTCACCGTATCGACGAACAATTCCTCGGGACGGTCGCGCAGCGCGAGATAGGCTTCGACAATGTCTTCGATCACGTCGGCGACTTCCGCATAGGGAACGGCCGGGCCGATCAGCGTGCCCAACTGCGCGTTCTCGTCGGCGCGGCCGCCGATCGTGATCTGGTAGAATTCCTCGCCGTTCTTCTCGACGCCGAGAATGCCGATGTGGCCGACATGGTGATGGCCGCAGGCATTGATACAGCCGGAGATGTTGATGTGCAGCCGCCCGATCAGGTCGGCGGTGTCGTGGTTGGCGAAGCGCCGCGTCAGCTCCTGCGCGATCGGGATCGAGCGCGCATTGGCCAGCGAGCAGTAGTCCAGCCCCGGGCACGCGATGATGTCGGTGACGAGGTTGACGTTCGGCGTCGCGAGGCCGAGGCGATCGAGCGCCTTGAACAGCTGCGGCAGGTCGCGCTTGGCGACGTGCGGCAGCGCGAGGTTCTGCTCGTGGCCGACGCGGATCTCGCCGAACGAATATTTGTCCGCGAGGTCGGCGACCGCGTCCATCTGCTCGGCAGTGGCATCGCCCGGAGGGCCACCGACCGGCTTCAGCGACAGCGTCACGATCGAATAGCCCTGCACCTTGTGCGGCGCGACCGAGTTCTTGCGCCAGCGCTCGAACAGCGGATCATGCGCGGCCTGCTTCAGCTCGTCCGGCATGTGCGGCAGCTTCTCGTAAGGCGGATAGGAGAAGCGCGAGCGGACCTCCTCAATGGCGGCGCGATCGAGCGTCAGCCCGACATCGCCCATCGCCTTCCACTCCTCCTCGACTTCCTTGGCGAACTTCTCGATGCCGAGCTCGTGCACCAGGATCTTGATGCGCGCCTTGTAGATGTTGTCGCGGCGGCCGTACTGGTTGTAGACGCGCAGGATCGCCTCGACATAGCTCAGGATGTCGCGGCCGTGGACGAACGGCTTGATGGTCTTGGCGATGAACGGCGTTCGGCCGAGGCCGCCGCCGACCAGCACCTCGAAACCGGTCTCGCCGTCGGCGTTCTTGTGCAGCCGCAGCCCGATGTCGTGGATCTTGATCGCGGCGCGATCGTGCTCGGAAGCGGTGATCGCGATCTTGAACTTACGCGGCAGGAACGAGAATTCCGGATGCAGCGTGGTGTGCTGGCGCAGGATCTCCGACCAGATCCGCGGATCCTCGATATCGCCGGGCGCTACCCCTGCCCACTGGTCCGAGGTGACGTTGCGCATGTTGTTGCCGGAGGTCTGCATCGCATGGATGCCGACTTCGGCGAGATCGGACAGCGCGTCGGGCAGCTCGGCGAGCTTGATCCAGTTGAACTGGATGTTCTGCCGCGTGGTGAAGTGGCCGTAGCCGCGATCGTAGCGGCGCGCGACATGGGCGAGCCGGCGCAACTGCTTCGACGACAGCGTGCCGTAGGGGATCGCGACGCGGAACATGTAGGCGTGCAGCTGCAGGTACACGCCGTTCTGCAAGCGCAGGATCTTGAATTCGTCCTCGGTGAGTTCGCCGGAAAGGCGGCGCTTCACCTGGTCGCGGAATTCCGAAACACGCTCGTTGATCAGCGTGCGGTCGAGTTCGTCATATGCATACATGATGGATGAGCCTTACGCCGGCACCTGAAGATCGATCGTGACGCCCTTGGCGCGGATGTGTTCGCGAAGATTGCCCGGCTTGAGCTTGCCGCCGTCCTTGAGCTCGACCGGCGCGATGTAGGGGCCGACCGCGCCGACATCGTCGGCGGTGGCTTCGGCCAAAAGCGCTCGCGCGTCGTCGGAGGTGCTGACGACGGCGGAATCGGACAATTCGGTGGACCAGCCTTGCTTGGCGGTTCGGTACACCACGGCACCATCCCAGGTACGGTTGGCGGTCACCACCGAGGGGCCCGTGATCCTGATTTTCTTCTGTTCAAGCGGAGAGGTCATTCGGCAGCTTTCAGCAGTTCGGAGAACATCTGGTTGGAGAAGAGTTGGGTGACGTTGGACCGGCTCCACGGCGCGGAATGCGCGACCACGTCGCCGATGATGAGAATGGCCGGACCGCCGTCGACCTGTTTGACCAGTTCGGGCAGCCGCGCCAGCGTGCCGACCGCGGCCTTGGCATCCGGCCGCGTCACGCGCGCGAACACGCCGACCGGCGTCTCCGGCGAGCGGCCCGCGGCAAGCATGCCTTCGCGGATCGAAGGCGCCGCGGTCATGCCCATATAGACGACGACGGTCATCTTCTTGTCTGTCAGCACCGACCAGTCGACAACCTCGGCATCGCGCGCCTTGTGCGCGGTGAGGAAGGTGATGCGCAGCGCCTCGTGCCTGAAGGTCAACGGCACTTCGAATTGCGCGGCCGCGCCCAGACCGGCGGAGACGCCCGGAATGATGGAGTAGGCGACGCCGGCGTCGCGCAGCGCCTCGATCTCCTCGCCGCCGCGGCCAAAGATAAAGGGATCGCCGCCCTTCAGCCGCACCGCGCGCTGGCCCGACTGCGCGGCCTCGATCATCAGTGCATTGATGGCATCCTGGCCGATGCCGGGCTTGCCGACACGGCGGCCGACCGGGATCCGCGTCGCATCGCGCCGGATGCGGTCGAGAATTTCGGACGACACCAATTCGTCATAGAACACGACGTCGGCATCCTGCAGCGCGCGCAACGCTTTCACCGTGAGCAGATCCGGATCGCCGGGACCGGCGCCGACCAGCGTCACGTGACCGATGGCTTTGCCTTCCGCGCTCGCGCCGGCGAATGCGGCGGGATCGGTGATCGCGTTCAGCGCTTGCTCGGCCTCGTCCTTGCGGCCGGCCAGCACCAGCGCGCCGATCGGGCCGTCGACAATGCGCTCCCAGAAGCGGCGACGCAGCGGAAACTCCTCGATGCGGGCGTGGATCGATTTGCGGACGCCGCCGATGAAGCCGGCGAGATCGCCGATCCGCGCCGGCAGCACCGCCTCGATCTTCTCGCGGATGCGGCGCGCCACCACCGGCGACGTGCCGCCGGTGCCGACCGCGACCACGACATCGCCGCGATCCACGATCGCCGGCATGATGAAGGTGGAATGTACGAGGTCGTCCATCACGTTGACCGGCAGGCCGATCGCTTTGGCGCGCACCGACATCGCAACACCGATCTCGCCTGCGCCGGCACAGAGGACGGCGATGACATCGGAAAGATCGGCGGCGAGCGGATCGCCTTCGGCGCGCTCGATCCGCGCGGCGTCCTCCGCCGCAAGACCGGCAATGTCATGATCACCGTCGGTCGCGTACCAGCGCACCGCGGCGCCGGCGGCTGCGAGCAGCCGCAACTTGGCGCGCGCGAGGTCGCCCGCTCCAACGAGCAGCACCTTGCCGCTTTGCAGATCCAGAAACACCGGCAGATATCGCATCAGACACTCGCTTCCCCAACTTGGGGGTTGACTGAAATTATTTTCTATTTATCTCTCGATCAAGGCCAGCAAAGAGAAAATTATTTCTTCTCTATTGCAGCGCAACTTTAGAATTTTCAACTCCACAGGCCAAGGCCAAGAGATGCATCTTCTCGACAACGAATCCGTCGCCGCCAGGACGCGGTCCGCAGCGCTTAGCAATGCATCTTCCGTGCCGGGGATTCCCGCCAATCAGGCGCCTCCGTCGATGGATCATCTCGACGAGCTGGAGGCGCAGAGCATCTACATTCTGCGCGAAGCGTTCGCCCGGCTGAAAAAGCTCGCGTTGCTGTGGTCGCTCGGCAAGGATTCCAACGTGATGATCTGGCTGGCGCGCAAGGCGTTCTTCGGCCGCGTCCCGTTCCCGGCATTGCACGTCGACACTGGCAAGAAATTTCCGGAGATGTACGCGTTCCGCGACCGCTTCGGAAAGGAGTGGGATCTCGACCTGCGCGTCGAGCCCTGCCCGCCGATCGACAGCGTCGACCCGACCCTGCCGCCGGCCGCACGTTCCGCCGCGCGCAAGACCGAGGGCCTGAAGCTCGCGCTCAACAAGTTCGGCTTTGACGGATTGATTGCCGGCATCCGCCGCGACGAAGAGGCCACCCGCGCCAAGGAGCGCGTGTTCTCGCCGCGCGGCCTCGAAGGCGAATGGGACGTCCGCGACCAGCCGCCGGAGTTCTGGGACCAGTTCAACGCCTCGCCGCCGCAAGGCGCGCATTTGCGCATCCATCCGATCCTGCATTGGACCGAGGCCGACATCTGGGCCTACACCAAGCGCGAAGGCATTCCGATCATCCCGCTCTATCTCGCCAAGGACGGCAAGCGCTACCGCTCGCTGGGTGATGCCGACATCACCTTCCCGGTCGCCTCCACCGCCTCCAACATAGACGAGATCCTCACCGAGCTCGACGGCACCAAGGTCCCGGAGCGCGCCGGCCGCGCGCTCGACCACGAGACCGAGGATGCGTTCGAGCGGCTGCGCGTCGCCGGCTATCTCTGATCAACACTTCAAGCAACACCAAGCTTCGTGCGAGCGTTCCGATGAACATGATCCTTCCCACTGCCTCGATCTCGGCAACGCCCAACGGCACGACGCGGCCGCAGGTGCGCATCGTCATCGTCGGCCACGTCGATCACGGCAAGTCGACGCTGGTCGGGCGCCTGCTGCATGAGACCGGCAGCCTGCCGGACGGCAAGCTGGAAATGCTGAAGGCGGTGAGCGCGCGGCGCGGCATGCCGTTCGAGTGGTCGTTCCTGCTCGATGCGCTGCAGACCGAGCGCGACCAGGGCATCACCATCGACACCACCCAGATCCGCTTCCGCACCCGCTCGCGCGACGTCGTGCTGATCGACGCGCCCGGCCACGCAGAGTTCTTGCGCAACATGATCACCGGCGCCTCGCAGGCCGACGGCGCGGTGCTGATCATCGATGCGCTGGAAGGCGTGCGCGACCAGACCAGGCGGCACGGCTATCTCCTGCATCTGCTCGGCGTGAAGCAGGTCGCGGTCGTGGTCAACAAGATGGACCGCGTCGAGTTCAGCGCCGACCGCTTCAAGGAGATCAGCGACGAGATTTCCGCGCATCTGATCGGCCTCGGCGTCACGCCCACGGCGGTGATCCCGATCTCGGCGCGCGACGGCGATGGCGTTGCCGAGCGCACGGCGCGGATCGACTGGTACAAGGGACCGACCGTGGTCGAGGCGCTCGATGCGCTCGAGCCGGCACGCCCGCTGGCCGAGCTGCCGCTGCGGCTGCCGGTGCAGGCGATCTACAAGTTCGACGACCGCCGCATCGTGGCGGGCCGCATCGAGTCCGGCAGCCTGAAGGCCGGCGACGAGATCGTGATCATGCCGACCGGCAAGATCGCGCAGATCAAGACCGTCGAGAGCTGGCCGGTGACGCCGGTGGGCGCCCCGCAGGGCGCCGGCCGCTCGGTCGGCATCACGCTCGACCGCGAGCTGTTCCTCGAGCGCGGCGACATCATCGGACATTCCGGGCAAAGCCCGCGCGACACCCGCCGCATCCGCGCCCGGATCTTCTGGCTGCACGACAAGCCGCTGACCAAGGGCGAGCAGATCCTGATCCGGCTCGGCACCAAGGAAAGCCGCGCCACCGTGGTCGCGATCGAGAAGGCGGTCGATCCCGGCGCGCTGTCCAACGAAGAGAACACCGCGATCGCGCGCAACCATGTCGGCGAGATCGACATCTCGCTGGCGCAGCCGGTTGCAACCGATCCCTACACCGACAATCCGCGCACCGGCCGCCTCGTGATCGAGGTCAACGGCCGTATCGCCGGCGGCGGTCTCGTGCTGTCGGTCGACGCCGGCCGGCCGGCGGTGCCGGTCGATATCGTGCCGGTGGAGTCCGCGCTGCGGCCGGACGAGCGCTCGGCACGCTACCACCACAACGGCGCAGTGATCTGGCTGACCGGCCTGCCCGGCTCGGGCAAGTCGACCCTGGCGCGGGCGCTGGAACGGCGCCTGTTCGGCAATGGCGGCTCGCCGATTCTGCTCGATGGCGACACGCTGCGTGCCGGGCTGAACGGCGATCTCGGCTTCTCGCCGCAGGACCGCGCCGAAAACATCCGCCGCCTCGCCGAAGTCGCGACCCACCTGGCGCGCAACGGCCATATCGCCATCGTCGCCGCGGTGTCGCCATCGACCTCCGACCGTGCGGCAGCTCGCCGCATCGCCGACAGCGCGTTCCGCGAAATCTATGTCGCGACGCCGGCCGAAGTCTGCGAGACCCGCGACCCCAAGGGCCATTACGCCAAGGCCCGCTCCGGCGGATTGCCGTCTTTCACCGGCATCACCAATGACTACCAGCCGCCGACCGGCAACGAACTGACCATCGACACCTCGAACCGCTCGGTCAGCGATGCCACCGACGAGATCGAGCGGATGCTGGCCACGACTGGCATCCTGTTCGACGAACTGACCGACCTCGCGGCGAATATTTAGCTTCTCTTGCTGTCATCGCGCGGCTCATTGTCCAGGCGATCCAGTATTCCAGAGACAGCAATTATTGAGCCGATAGGCCGCGGCGTACTGGATGCCCCGCTTGAAGCGGGGCATGACGGCGGTATTGAGGCCTATTCCGCCGCGCGGCTTTCGGTCCCGTGCCGTACCATCCCCGGCGATTGCCCGGTGACACGCTTGAACGCGCGGCTGAACGCCGCCTGTGACGCATAGCCAAGCCGCTGCGCGATCACATCGATCGGCTGGCGTTCATGCTTGATCCACTGTGTCGCGAGACGCATGCGCAGCTCGGCAAGATAGCGCAGCGGCGATTGCCCGGTCATGGCCTGGAAGCGCTCGGCGAACAGCGAACGCGAGCAACCCGCCTCCGCCGCCAATTCAGCAACAGTCCAGTTGCGGCCGGGCTCGCGATGCAGCGCGCCGATCGCGCGGCCGAGACGCGGATCACGCAAGGCCTCGAACCAGCCCATGGCGTTATCGCCGCCGCATTCGACCCAGCCACGCACGATCGACGCGGCGAGCACATCGGCGAGCCGCGCCATCACGCCGACGGAGCCGGCCCGCGGCGTGCAGGTCTCCCGCTCCATGGCCTTCAGCATCGGTTCGATTTCCGGCTGGCGCGCAAGCAAGGTGTCGGCCCGCATCACTTCCGGCATCAGCGCGATCAGCGGGCGCATGCCGCCAAGATCGAAATTCATGCAGGCGCTGAAGACCAGGACCGACTCGTCCTGCGGGCATCCTTCAGGGCAGGCCGATGTCACATCGACATTGCCGCATAGCGTCTCGGTCTTGAAACGCTCGACGTCGCAACTCGGCTCATCCGGGGCCGAGACAAGATCATGCGCGCCGCCGCGCGGCAGGAAAATCGCGTCACCGCATCCAAGGGGAAGCAGCGTCGCATCGGCGTAGCGCAGAAGTGCCGTGCCATGTGCAACGAAGTGGAATTGCGCGCGCCCGTACGGCGTTTCGAACCGAAACCCGAAGGGCGCCCGCGTCTCGACCCGACGGTAGTGAACGCCCTCAAGCCGCATGCCGAGCAGCAACTCGCTCACCAGATCGACGGCGGCGTCGGTCGTATCGGCGGTGGACGATCTGGACGAATGATCAAACATTGGAGCGTTTATGGCATAGATCGTCCAAAACCTCCAGCCTATGTCTGCGGTGCAACATAGATGGAAGGTTCGGCCAATGGATCAAGAAGTGGACCCCGCTCTGGCGCACGCCGATGCCGTTGCGCTGATGCCGGGCGACGCCGCGCTCAAGGTTGGTGACAAGCCGGCCTCACCGGAAAGGCCCGCCTGGGGCGCCGTCGCGGCCATGATGCTGGGCGTCACCGCACTTCTGACGGCCGAGTTCCTGCCGTCCGGTCTGTTGACGCCGATGGCGCGCGATCTCGGTGTGAGTCCGGGCCTCGCCGGTCAGGCCGTGACCGCGACCTCGCTGGCCGGGCTGGTCGGAGCATTGTTCACGCCGACACTGACGCGCAGGTTCAATCGAAAGCCGGTGCTGCTCAGCTTTTCGATTCTCCTGGTGATCTCCAATCTGCTGGTGGCGCTGGCGCCGAGCATCACGTTCCTGCTGGCGGCGCGGATCGTGCTCGGCCTTGCCATCGGCGGGTTTTGGGCGATGGCGGCAGCGACGACGATCAGGCTGGTACCGCCGTCGCTGGTTGCCCGGGCCTTGTCGATCGTGATGAGCGGCATTCCCGCCGCGATGATCATTGCCGTTCCGCTCGGCAGCTATCTCGGCGAGGTGGCGAGCTGGCGCTCCGTGTTCCTGCTCGCGACGGCATTGGGCGCAGCGGTATTCGTCATCCAGGCACTTGCTCTGCCGCGTTTGGCTCCAAGGGGAGAAGCCGGGCTCGACACCCTGATCGACATCCTGACACGGCCGGGGATCGGCGCCGGCATCTTGGCGGCAACGTTGGTCTTCACCGGACACTTCGGCTATTTCGGCTATATCCGTCCATTCCTCGAGAGCGTGACCGGGCTGGGCGCCGCCGGAGTTGCGGCGACCTTGCTTGCCTTCGGCGTCGCGAACTACCTCGGCTCGTTCGCGAGCGGGCTGATGGCCGAGCGCAAACTCAAGCTCACGCTGATCGCGATGCCGCTGGCGATCAGCGTGATCGGTCTGTTGCTCTCGGTCTTTGGCAAGGACGTCATTCCGGCTCTGGTGCTGGTCGCACTCTGGGGCTTCGCCTTCAGCGGCGTACCGGTCGCGACCACGACATAGATCACCCGCATGGTGCCCGACGAGACCGAGAGCGGGACCGGACTGACCGTGGCGTCGATCTTCCTCGGCATCACCATGGGCGCGGCCGGCGGCGGGCTGGTGCTTGATCTGATGGGCGCAGCCGCTGTGTTCGTAGCGGGCGCAATTCCCCTGGTGCTCGCTGCATTGCTCATCGCCAGCAAGGTACGCACCAGGGCGCCCTGACGGGCCTTTCCGGGCGCGGACCCTGGCGTTTGGAAAATTCGGGGTCGCCGCCCGGGTGACGGTGTAGCGTGGGGCCGGAAAGGGGGCCTTCTCAGAACCGGGACTTTAGGGCTAAAAGGGCCGTGAACGCGGCCCTTTGGCGCGTTTTTTGCTGATTTCTCTCGAAAACAGCTCCTAAACGCCCCATTTCTTTGAGAAAGCCCATCATGACTCGTGTCGATGCCCATGGATTGAAGATCGCCTCTGTCCTGTTCGATTTCATCGCCAAGGAGGCGACGCCGAAAACCGGGATCGCCCCGGATGCGTTCTGGGCCGGACTTGCCGCCATCATCCAGAAGCTCGGACCGAAGAACCGCGAGTTGCTCGCGGTCCGCGACACGCTGCAGGCCAAGATCGACGACTGGCATCGCGCCAAGAGGGGCAAGGCGTTCGACATCAACGCCTACACCGCGTTCCTCAAGGACATCGGCTACCTGCTGCCCGAGCCCGCGACCCACAAGGTCGAGACATCAAATGTCGATGAGGAAATCGGCAAGATCTGCGGCCCGCAGCTGGTGGTGCCGCTCACCAACGCCCGCTACGCGCTGAACGCCGCCAACGCGCGCTGGGGTTCGCTGTACGACGCGTTCTACGGCACCGACGCGATCCCGCACGATCCGAGCGAGGCTGGCCGTGGCTACAACAAGGCCCGCGGCGACAAGGTGATCGCGAAGGCGAAGGCGTTCCTCGATGCCGCCGTGCCGCTCGCGACCGGAAGCCACACCGACGTTACCTCCTACGCCGTGATCGCGGGCCAGCTCTCGGTCAAGCTGAAGAGCGGCAACTCGACCGCGCTGAAGAATGCCGCCCAGTTCGCCGGCTATCAGGGCGACGCCGCCCAGCCTTCCGCGATCCTGCTCGTCAACAACGGCATGCATGTCGAGGTCAAGATCGACCGCAACAACGTGATCGGCAAGGATGACCCGGCCGGCGTCGCCGACATGATCCTGGAATCGGCGGTCTCCACCATTCTCGACATGGAGGACTCGGTCGCCGCCGTTGACGCCGAGGACAAGGTGCTGGTCTATCGCAACACGCTCGGCCTGATGAACGGCACGCTGTCGGCCGATTTCGAGAAGGGCGGCAAGACGCTGACCCGCTCGCTCAATGCCGACCGCGTCTACAAGAAGCCCGACGGCAGCGAGCTGAAGCTGCACGGCCGCAGCCTGCTGTTGATGCGCAATGTCGGCCACCACATGTTCACCGACGCCGTGCTCGACGCCAAGGGCGAAGAGATTCCGGAAGGCATCCTGGATGCCGCGGTCGCCGGCCTGCTCGCGATCCACGACCTCAAGGGCAATTCCAAGGTCAAGAACAGCCGCACCGGCTCGGCCTATATCGTCAAGCCGAAGATGCACGGCCCCGACGAGGTGACGCTGACCTGCGACCTGTTCGCCGAGGTCGAGAAGATGCTGGGCCTGCCGGAGAACACGCTGAAGGTCGGCATCATGGACGAGGAGCGCCGCACCACGGTCAACCTCAAGGCCTGCATCCAGCGCGCCTCCAAGCGCATCATGTTCATCAACACCGGCTTCCTCGACCGTACCGGCGACGAGATCCACACCTCGATGGAAGCGGGTCCGATGATCCGCAAGAACGACATGAAGGCGCAGCCGTGGATCAAGGCCTATGAGGACTGGAACGTCGACAACGGCCTGATCGACGGCCTGCCCGGCCATGCCCAGATCGGCAAGGGCATGTGGGCCGCGCCCGACAAGATGGCCGACATGCTGACGCAGAAGATCGGCCATCCGCAGGCCGGCGCCACCACCGCGTGGGTGCCGTCGCCGACCGCGGCGACGCTGCACGCGCTGCACTATCACCAGGTCAACGTGATCGCCCGGCAGCAGGAGCTCGCCAAGGGTGGGCCGCGTGCCAAGCTCTCCGACATCCTCACCATTCCGGTGTCGCAGTCGAACTGGGCGCCCGACGATGTGAAGCAGGAGATCGACAACAACTGCCAGGGCATCCTGGGCTACGTCGTGCGCTGGATCGACCAGGGCGTCGGCTGCTCCAAGGTGCCCGACATCCACGATGTCGGCCTGATGGAAGACCGCGCCACGCTGCGCATCTCGAGCCAGCACCTCGCGAACTGGCTGCATCAGGGCGTCATCACCAGGGACCAGGTGATGGAGTCGCTGAAGCGCATGGCTGTCGTCGTCGACAAGCAGAACGCCGGCGATTCGCTCTACAAGCCGATGGCGCCCGCGTTCGATGGCACCGCCTTCAAGGCCGCCTGCGACCTGATCTTTGAGGGCCGCACGCAGCCGAACGGCTATACCGAATACATCCTCACCGCGCGCCGCCGCGAGGCCAAGGCCGCGGGCTGATCTGCAAGCGATCGCAACGACAAGCAAAAGCCCCGGCGATAAGCCGGGGCTTTTTTGTTGGCGCCGCAAGTAACGCCGGGAAGAGCCGGACGCGATCACCTGCCGTCGCAAGGGCGCACTGCCAAATTATCGAAAACAACCCCATGCAAAGGTGCCGGCGGATACGGCGACTGTTCGACACGACAACTTGACTCGTCGGGCAAATCAGCTCTACATTTCCATTATCCCGAAATCGTGCAGACGCCCTCGCCGTGTCACCCCCCGCTCATGCATGCGCGGGTGACGACACCGAGAAGCTGTTTGACAGCTTGAATCACGACCGCCGCCATTGTCGTCCTTGCCTAGTGCGCAATTGCGCACCAGGCAGGGACGACGATGAGCATGGTTGCGCTTCGCTCCTTGCAATGACGGATCTAGAACACCGCCAGATACTTCAGCAGCGAGATGATGCCGATGATGATGACGACGGCGCGCGCGATCTGCTTGGCGCGGCCGTCGAGCGGCAGCATGTTGATGAGATAAAGAACGAGAATAACGACAAGGAAGGTGACGAGTACGCCGACGAGCATGCGGAGCCCCTGATGGCATCGGTGAATGTGCTGTTCGCCCTTTGCTAACGTGCGGGAGGCAGGCCGGTTCCGCGCCAGGAACAAAGCGGCCGCCGAGGTGTGATCGACGCTACTCGCGCGCCACCACTGCCGGCCGGCCATATTTGGCGCGGATGCGATCCGGCGCCGGCGTGAAGTTGAGCTGCGCGCCGCGCCGGTCCGGACGGCTCACCGACATCAGCCCGTCCTTGCCGGCGACAATGTCGCCCTTGCGCAAGGTCGGATCGTCCTCGATTTTCACCGCGGCGAGGCCGACAGAGTCCTTGCCGTTGCAGGTGCAGCCCGAGACCAGCTCGTCGCGATAGCGGAACGCGTTCGGCAGCTCGGAATACGGCTTGCCGTCTTCCGTCGCAGCGTTGTCGATATTGCCGCCATAGACCACTTCGGTCGCGCTCGCCGGACAGAAGCTGTTGCAGCTTTCCGCCTTGCTCTGGTTGCCGGTCGCAGCAAGCGGGAAATAGCGGCCGTCGCAGGTCCGCACGCAATAGGCCTGGCCGACGTCATAGCGCGGACGGCGCTCGACCCGCGGCATCATAGGCGGGCCATCGTCGAACGGCATCCGAATCATCGGCGGGCGGCCCTGCATCAAGCCGCCGAACAGTTGCGAGAAGAAATCCTGGGCTTGCGCCGCAGGCGCAAGGGACAGGCCAAGCACTGCCGCGGTCCCGAACGCCCACCGCCTGGAGTATCGCGTCACCATCACCGGCCCTCAGTACAACATCGATCGTCAGTACAACGAGGAAGCCGGCGGGATGTTCATTGCTTGACGCCCGGACGGCAGCGTCGTCACCGCGGGGCGCGGCCGCACCGCGGCCGGCCGGACCGAGATCTGCGTCGTGGTCGGGCCGATCTCGCGCGCGGCGAGGTGCGGCGCGTTCTTCGGCAGCACCACGACCCTGGTGCCGACATCGACCCGGCTGAACAGGTCGGAAACGTCTTCATTGGTCAGGCGGATGCAACCGGACGAGACGAACTTGCCGATCGTCGAGGGATCGTTGGTGCCGTGGATGCGGTATTCGCTCGAGCCGAGATACATCGCGCGCGCACCGAGCGGGTTGCCCGGGCCGCCGGCCATGAAGCGCGGCAGATAGGGCTGGCGCCTGATCATCTCGGCCGGCGGATGCCAGTCCGGCCATTCGGCCTTGCGGCTGATGGTCTGTGTGCCGGCCCAGGTGAACCCCTCGCGGCCGACGCCGACGCCGTAGCGGATCGCCCGGCCGCCGCCGAGCACGTAATAGAGCGCGGTGTTGCCGGTATCGATGATGATGGTACCGGGCGCCTCGGTCGTGTTGAGCGCGACGGTGGTCCGGCGCAGCCGCTCCGGCAGCGCGCCGTCCTCGCCGGTCCCACTCGAGGGGTCGTTC
Source organism: Bradyrhizobium sp. USDA 4502 (assembly GCF_054063355.1). NCBI lineage: Bacteria > Pseudomonadati > Pseudomonadota > Alphaproteobacteria > Hyphomicrobiales > Nitrobacteraceae > Bradyrhizobium > Bradyrhizobium sp. USDA 4502. The sequence continues at coordinate 8,496,260 of NZ_JBSSGF010000001.1, read as the reverse complement.
ATCACCTCGTCGGCGGGAAATGCGCCCGGCTGCGTCGACGCATAGCCGAGCGCGGAAGAACGGACCTGGGCGCTGGCCGACGTGGTGACGACAAACGGCGTCGCAAACAGGACGCTGGCGAGGGCAAGGGTGCGCGCGGCGCGCGACGCAAGCCGGCGGCTGGAAACAGACTGCTGTGTCATGTGCTGCCCCTGGACGGGATGCGCATCGTGGTGATGCGATGCCCGGCCAACGCGGATGGTCGCGAGTCGGTTCCGCCGCGAATCGTCGCGAAGCCGCGATTGTCAACCCGTCACGTCTCACGAACGCGCGACGGAACTTTCCGGGGAGCGGCCCGTTGTCATCGCGCCATTCGACGCGCGGGGCGACCACGCGACGGGCTTGTTCGTCCTCACGCGGGAGGAGTTCGGTGCGCGCCTTTCCAAGTGAAGACCTGCTTGGCAAAGCGCCCGAAGGCACGCCAGTCCCCGACAGCAAGATCGAACTGCCGCCGGTGGTCAGCCGCGCCGAGGCCGTCGCTTTCGCATTGATGGCCCTGCTGGTTATCGTCATCGTCGCGGTGCTCTATTTCGCACGCGCCTTCTTCCTCCCGATCACCATGGCCTTCATCGTCGGCACCATGCTGTCGCCGGCGGCGGGCATGCTCGAACGGTATCGGATTCCGCGCGCACTCGGCGCGGTCGTCATCGTGATCGCGGTCGGCGCCGCCGTCAGCTTCATGGTCGGGCTGATTGCCTCGCCGGTGATGGAGTGGAGCTCGCGGCTGCCCGAGCTCGGCGCGATCCTGAAGGAGAAGCTGCACGTGTTCGACCGGCCGCTCGCGCTGTGGCAGGAATTGCAGACCATGGTCGGCGGCTCCGATACGCTGGCCACGCTCCAACTGCCGAAATTCGAATGGGTGCAGCCGACGCTGGAATTCCTGTCGCCGACCTTCGCCGAATTCCTGCTGTTCATCGCGACCCTGATCCTGTTCATCGCAAGCTGGAAGGATCTGCGCCGCGCACTGGTGATGGCATTCAGCGAACGCACGGCGCGGCTGCGTACGCTGCGCATCCTCAACGAGGTCGAGACCCATCTCGGCAATTATCTCCTGATGGTGACCATGATCAATGTCGGCGTCGGCATCATCACCGGCGCGATCTGCGCGGCAACGGGCATGCCAAACCCGGCCGGGCTCGGAGCGCTCGCCGCGACGCTGAACTTCGTTCCGATCATCGGGCCGATTGCGATGTTCGTCGTGCTGGTCGCGGTCGGCATCATCGCCTCGCCGACCATCGGCGCCGGGCTGATCGCGCCGGCGTGTTTTGCGGTTGTGACCTTCATGGAAGGACATTTCGTCACGCCGACGATCGTCGGCCGCAGGCTGTCGCTGAACGCGCTGGCAGTCTTCCTGGCGCTGGCGTTCTGGACCTGGCTATGGGGCCCGATGGGCGCCTTCCTGTCGTCGCCGCTCCTGATCGTGGCACTGATCGTCAAGGAGCATTTGATGCCGGTCGATTCGCCGCAGCTGCCGGAGGAGTAGCAAGGCGTTCTCAAGCGAGGCCGGCACCGTTTGAAAGCCCGGTTTCACGGCTGGAACCATGCACCGCGCGGCGCGTTTTTGTTCCAGCACGCAAGTTCTCCGGGAGCTTTTCGATGTCGAGCACGGACAGCGCATTTGGGATCAAGAACATGACGGACAAAGCGACCTACGAACGCCTTGAAAAGGATGTCACCGCCGTGAAGAACGATATCGCCGCCCTCACCGAACAGATCACCGACGCGCTGAACTCGTTTGCCAACAACGCGGGCAAGCAGGCCCGCCGCCGCTACAAGGATGCGCGCGCCAGTGCGGAAGATACACTCGACGACATGTCGGAGCGCGGCAGCGCGATGATGGGCGCGGCGCAGGATGCCGCATCCTCGATCGAGGAATCGCTGGAAGATATGATCACCCAGCGGCCGCTGGCGACGGTCGGCCTTGCGCTCGGTCTTGGCTTCCTGATCGGCGTCACCTGGCGCCGCTAGGCAATCTGCGGTCTCCGGGGGATGAGCCCCATAGTGGCGATCACGCGGAAACCACCCCTCTGGATGCGATGGCGGCGCTGGCGCGCCGCCGCCGCGTTTGTCGATGCGCTTTTCAAGGCAAGGTTCAAGGCAAGATTCAAGGCAAGGTTCAGGGCAGGGCTGGTCGATGCTTCAGCGGCTGATCAATGACGTCAAGGATTCCACCGGCAACGCGCTGCGGCTGACGTCGCTGGCCGCGGCCGCCGCGATCGCGCTGTTCATCACCATCGCCTTTCTTTGCGCGGCCGCCTTCGTCTACGTGCTGCGGCATTACGGGCCGGTGGAAGCGTGCCTCGCCGGCGCCGCGCTGTTCCTTGTCGTCACGCTGATCGCCGCCAGCGTCTACATCGTGCGCAAGCGCGAGATGCGCCGCCGCGCCGAGAAGGCGGCAAAGGCCGCCGCGGCCAATGTGTTCGCCGATCCGGTGGTGGTCGCCACCGGCCTGCAGATCGTGCGGGCCATCGGCGTGAAGCGGCTGATCCCGATCCTGGCGATCGGCGGCCTCGCACTCGGGCTGATGGCAAGCCGCAGCGCCGCCAGCAGCGGCGAGGCGGACGAGGAGGAGAAGTAGGCTACCGGGCCAGCTACCAAGCTCCGCCGTCATCGCCCGCGACGGCGATCCGGTACGCCGCGCCCTATCGGCTCGCCCGGACAAACAAGCCGGGCGATGACACCTACTCAGGTCACGCAGCGACCGGGCTGCAACAGCTTGGCCACTTCGGTCAGCACGCTGACCACGGGCTCGCAGGCCACCTTGCGGGTGTCGCCGGGCCGTGCCCGAGCCGGCACTGCGGGGCGATGGCGCGCCTCTTCCTTGGCCACGGGGACGCGGACCAGCACCGACGTATCGGGAAGCCGCTCGACCTTCAGCGCAACGGTCCGGCTCGGCAGGCCGGTGACTGGAACCGTGGCACGGTCGGTCTTGGCGGCGCGATTGACGGCGCTCTCCGGCGCCAGTGCGGTGGTGACCTGCTGGCGGCCGATGAGATCGTGGCCAGATGCCAGCTGGACGGCGCCAAGCGTCAGCCCAGCCGCCAGCGCAGCGAAAATTCCCATCTGAATCTTTGACATGGTGATGTCCCTCGCCCCATGGAAATTCGCTCGACGATCCCTTGGCGATCCCGGACACAACGCGAACGAAACCCGCGGGGTTCTCGCGTCCGGCCATCACTTAACCGTGTACGAAAATATTTTCGCTTGTGCGGAACGACTCAGGGGGTGTGCGAGTCATTGGAAGAGCCGGTTATTCCCCCTGCCCCATTGACCGGCGACGTAGGGCGCGACCGTGGTGATGCCGGTCGCGCCCTGCTCTTTTTCTGGTGTGCCGCGAACGATGCGTCAGCCGGCCTGTCGCTCACCGGTCGCAATCGAAAAATCTGAAACCAAAGGCCCGGTCCTCCCACTCGCGAGAGGACCGTCCGCGTCAGGCATTGTCGTTCGATGGCATGTCCTGGGATCGAACAACCGTCACTTCATGGCATGACGGGCAACGGCCGACGTGAAACTTGATTCCGGTTGTCTGGTCGTCGACGAGCATCAATTCGCTCAAGGGCTCACCGCATTTGCAGGTGACCGTTTTCTGATCGGCAAAGTACATCTGACGTCCTCCATAAGCCTGGAGATTTCTCGTCTTCGGGGCGAGCTTGTTTGCGCCGTGCTCGCCCCCTCGCTTCCGCTCCTTCTCGGTCGATCAGATCCGGGCCATCCGGATTGGTGGGTGTGACTCCAAGCGCTTATTTCGAAGCGGATTTCGCCTTCCGTGACTCCGCGGCTTCGCGCGCCTGCCGCTCGGCCTTGAGGCGCTGGAAGTTGTCGTAGAACGCCTTCTCGTTGGCGCGATGCTCCTTCATCGCCTGCGATGCATCTTGCTGACGCTGCGCATCACGGTCCTTGCGCTGCTGGGGAGTAAGATTCATGCGACCTCCGACTAAGCTCTTGAATCAACGCCGGATTCAACGCACGAGGCCGGAAAAGGTTGCACCTTGGGAAGGAACTGGATCTATTTGCGCAGGCTCGCCCAGACGCCGCCGAGGATCAAAAGACCGCCGACCAGATGGATCAGCTTCGGCGGCTCGCCGAGGATGATCCAGGACAGCAGCGCGCTCGCGATCGGTGCGACGTAGAGCACCAGCGAGCTCCGCACCGAGCCGAATCTGGCGCCGAGCCAGGCGAAGCCCGCATAGGCGATCAGGCCGGGCACGAGGCCGGCGAAGACATAGGCCTCGAACGCCCGGGTGTTGAACACCTCCGCCGGGGTGGCCCACATCTCCTGGAGCGCCGGCGGCAGCGAGCACAGCGCGCCGGCCGCCGAGAACAGGCTGACCCGCGCCAGCAGCGAGGCGCGCGGCGCGACGCGCGACTGCAGCAGCGTGTAGCCGGACCAGCCGAGCATCGCGCACACCACCAGGAGATCGCCCCAGGCCGCGCTCGATTGCGTCAGCGTTTCCAGATGACCGCCCGAGACGATCAAGAGCGCACCGCCGAGCGCCAGCGCCGTACCGAGCCATTGCAGCGGACCGATATGCTCGATGCCGAGCGCCGCCGAGATCAGCAGCACCATGATCGGCGACAGCGCGAAGATCAGCGCGATGTGGATCGCCGTGGTCGTGATGCCGGCGATGTAGACCGGGCCGCCGCACAGGAACATGCCGAGGAAGCCGGCGGCGAGGATCGGCCAGAGGTTCTGCGCCAGCGGGATCTTGCCGTCGCGGATCGCTGCGATCGCAAACGGCGCGAGGCCGATGGCGATGATGCTCCAGCGGAAGAAGGCGAGTGAGAACGGCGGCACCGAGCCGGCAAGCCCGCGCGCCAGAACCTGGTTGGAGGCTTGCCCGACCGCGACCAGGATGAAGCCGGTCAGCGCGACCGCGTCCTCCCAGCCTTTGGCGGGGCGGCTGACCTGCGCTTTCGGCAGCTCCGCATCCATGACACCGCCCCCTCAGCCGGCGCGATAAGCTCGCACGTCCGCTACTGCTCGGCCGCTTCGCGCTCCATGTCGCGGCCGGCGAGATCCTCGCCCTGCATGTTGGCGTATTCGCGCGCCATCTCGCGCATCAGGAATTTGGCGGGGACGTCGTGATAGCTGCCGTGGTCGTTGACATACTGCATGTAGGCGCGCCCTTCGCCGTCGAAGGGATGCAGCAGCGCGTCGGCGTGGCCGTCGAAATCGAGCGGCTTGACGCCGAGCTTGGCGCACAGCGTGTCGTTGAAGGTCGGGGTCGCCTTGCGCCAAGCGCCATCGACGAACACTTCGGTGAAGCCGTGCCAGGTGAACAGGTCCGAACCCATGCTCTGGCGCAGCTTCTCGGTGGTGAGATGGTTGCGCACATCGGCAAAGCCGATACGCGCCGGGATGCCGTGGACCCGGCAGGCCGCGGCATAGAGCGCCGCCTTGCCGACGCAGTAGCCGTTGCCGGCGGCGAGCACGCTGGAGGCCCGGTAGCTCTCGGGCGAGCGCATGCTGACATAGGGGTTGTAGCGGATGCCGTCGCGCACCGCGGTGTAGAGCCGGCGCGCCTTGTCGCGCGCGCTGGCGTCAGACGGAACGGCGGCGCGGGCGAACGCCTCGATGGCGGGATGGTCGCTGTCGACATATTCGCCAGGGTCGGTGTAGAGGCGGCTGATCGTATCGGGGAGATGCTCGGTCATGGCGCAAGCTTAGCAAGCCATCTGCGCAGTTCAATGCAGCACGCGCAGCCCTTCCGCAGCCCTGCCCCGCTCAGTTCTTGAAGTGTTCGTCCAACTGCGGCGGCGGGTAGCTGCGCCGCCTCGCCTTGAAATATTCACGTGCGAAATGGATGCCGATCCCGATCAGGAACGGCGGCGCAAGCGCGGCGGCGATCATCAGCGCGGTGAGCGACTTCGGCGTCAGGATGTCCAGCACCATCGACGCCAGCAGCCACAGCGTGGCAGCAATCACCGCGACGTCGATATGCTTCATTCCCCGGTCTTTCCCTTGGTTCCTGGCTGCCATCCGGGTTCCATCCTACCGGCTGGTCCCGGACGCGCCAAGGATTCCGGGCGGCGGACGGTACCTCCCGCCCTTCACTTTCATGTTTGGAACGGCGCTTGCGCCGGCCACGTTGGTGCAGAAGTCCTGGATCCAGGATCAAATCCTGATCCGGATCCGCCGAGCACGGAGGCCGCGATGGGCAACTCCAGTGACATCCACAGCGGCGTCGACCATCCCGCCAGCCGGAACGGCGTCAACGATCCCGTCGACGGCGTCGATGTGAAGCGAAGCTTCAACGACAACCAGACGCCGCACGAACGTGCGCAATGGGCCGCCGATGTGCGCGCCGACGCCACGCCGAAGCGCGGCGAGCCGTTCCTGCCCGAGGCGCTGAGACGGCCGCCGACCGCACCGCTCAATCCACGCACCGGCCGCCGCGCGACTGATTAGCGCCTAGCGAGACTGGTATATCCATTCGTCAATTTCGCCCCGTCATCCTGAGGTGCGAGCCTTGCGGCGCAATTGCGCCGCTGGGCGAGCCTCGAAGGATGTACGGCCACTAGCCTGGCCGTGCATCCTTCGAGACGCGCGTTCCGCGCTCCTCAGGATGACGGAAAAGCGACCGCTTAGCTGACCATCAAGTCGTGAACGCCCGCACCAGCAGCAGGCCGCCGAACAGCGCGAGAATCGAAAGCGCAACGGAGGCTGCCATGTAGGCGCCGGCCGACCATAGCTCGCCGCGCTGCATCAGCACGATCGCATCGAGCGAGAAGGTCGAGAAGGTGGTGAAGCCGCCGCAAATGCCGACGGTGAGAAACACCCGCATCGCCTGGCTGGCATTCCAGCTCAGCGCGAACGCCTCCGCGAAGGCGCCGATCAGGAATGAACCCACGATGTTGATCACCAGCGTGCCCCAGGGAAATTCCGTACCGACAAGGCGCCCCGCGCCGATCGCCACCAGATAGCGCGCGACCGATCCCAGCGAACCGCCGATCGCGACCGCCGCCAACAACTGAACGTTCAATGCTCCACCTTTCCGGCTCGCCATTCGACGAAGCCCGCCACCAACCCAAGCACGAAGGTCGCCGCGACCAGCTCGCCCGGCGCGCCGACCAGCAGGGCGACGACACCGACGAGCCAGATCGACCCGACCAGCGACAATGCGATTGAGAGTGAACCAGGAAGACCCGTCATGCGCTGTCCCTTCTCATTCGCGGGACACGGCGGGTCGGCGGTGGCGCATGCTCCTACCGACGCTGTCGCGCCCGGTAGGAGTCATCAGCCTTGCGGCGGTTATCGGGGGACTCCATCCCCATCAACATGGGAATGGTAGGCGGGTGGAGCGGCGGGAGCAAGTGGGCCGTTCCGCCGTTTCGCTTCTCGGCTCAGCCGGCCGGCGACAGCATCGCGTTCAATTCGACGGCTGTCCGCAGTTGCTCGATGCGCGCGACGATCTGCTCGCGTTCGGCACCGCGCGGCAGTTGCGCGAGCCGGCTTTCAAGTCGCACGCGGTGTTCCTCGAGGCGCTGCTCGAATGTGTGGGGTTCAGATCGCTTCCGCTTTTGAATCGTCCTCTGCATTATCGACCTTTGGCGGTTGAAGACCGGGGCTGTTGGCCCAGCGGTCCAGTTGCTCGATGACTTTCGCGTGGCTCGGACGCCGCGGTTTCGGGGCTTCCGGCTCCTCGGATAGCTTGCGGGGAAGCTTGACGTGGTTGGTCATGGCATCTCTCCAGCAGCATAACGAGATGGGTGGCCGGACCGTTCCTTTATTTTTTATCTAAGCTATTGATTTCATTTGATAAATTTACTCAATCAGCGTTTTTGTCTCAACCGATGGAACCACACGCGAGTTTGGCGGTTTAGCAAATTACTCAACAAGCTAAGTCTGGGTGTTTTGCGATGAATGAGCTTCGCGCTGAGCGTCTTCAGGTCATGCTATCGCCGGAGGAGTTGGCAGCCCTCGACGATTTCCGCTTCAAGCACCGCATGCCGACCCGCGCCGCGGCGGTCCGCGAGCTGCTCAAGCTCGGTCTGGCCGGCATTGGCGTCGATGGGGGGGCAGGAGTGAAATCGAGCGATTATGGGGTGTTCAACCGAGGCCCTGAGGGGCACACCCAAGGGGACGCGCCGCAAGAGGATTGAGGGCGCGTTGGCGCAAGGGTTGGCAGTTTCAACTCGCGAACAGGTCGACAATCGCCTTCAGGCTGCACACCACGAGGGCCGACGTGAACATCGCCGTGCCGAGATCTGCGAGATAAAGCAGTTGCGCCCTCTGCTCCGCATCAAGCCGCGCGATCGCCTTGCGCATGGCCAAGCTCCCTTTTCGGGAGAACGCGATGCGCCGATGTCCGTTCCCTCCTTTGCGTCAGGCCCGCTGCAGCGCCAGCGTCACGCCGCCGAGCGTCAGTGCCATGGCGCCGATCTCGCGCAGGCCCAGCGGCTCACCAAGAATGATCGCGGCCGACACCACGCCGATGACAGGCACCAGCAGCATGCCCGTTGACGCCGATGTCGGCGGCAGGCGGCGCAGCGTCTCGAACCAGGTGAGATAGCAGATCCCCATCGGCATCAGCGTCATATAGGCAAAGCAGCCGAGTCCGAGCGGCGTGATCGCGGCATAGTTCGGATGCTCGAAAAGGATGCCGAGCAGGAGCATCACGAGGCAGCCGATGCCGACCTGCCAGGCGACCACCGCGAGCGGCGGCATCGGCAGCGGCTTGCGATTCAGCACGTTGCCGAGCGCGAACAGGATGGCGCAGGCGAGCGCCAGCGCGATACCGGTGAGCTTGTCGGCGCTGAACGCAAAGCCATTGCTGCCGAGCAGGAGCGCAACGCCGGCGACGCCGAGCACCAGCGCCCCAAAATCCCGCAGCGTCGGGCGGCTGTGCAGCACCGGCCAGGCGAACAGCATCGCCCAGATCGGCATGGTGTAGGCGAGCAGCGCGCCCTCTCCGACCGTGACGAATTTCATCGCGATGGTGCCAAAGCCCATCCAGGCGAAGACGTTGGTGAAGGAGGCAAACAGCAGCCGCGGGATCGCCTCGCGCGGCACGGCGAGCGATTGTCCGCGGGCCAGCGCCAGCGTGCCCAGGATCACCGCCGCGCAGGTGCCGGCAAGCCCGCGGGCGAACAGCGGCGGCCATTGCTGCAGCAACAGCTTCATCAGCGGCCAGTTCAGGGCCCAGCCGAAGGCCGTCACCACCAGGCAGAGAAAGCCCGCCGTTCTATCGCGCTGCGTCGTATCCATGGGCGGCGCTTAGCAGGCGAACGCCCGGGATTCCACATCGCTTCGCGTATGAGGGGGACGTGGCCTATGCAGGGACGCGCGGCACGTGCGGACACCGCTCCGTCAGGCGAAGGTGCCGATCGTGATCCGCGGCCAGCCGTCGTTTTTCCGAGCGGCGGCAAGCCTGGCCGTCCAGGCATCGATCAGGCTTGCGATGAGCAGGCGGCCGGTGCCGCGCATGTCGGGCAGTTTCATGGTCGGCGTGCCGAGCGCGAGCGCGACCACGCCGTGGGTCGCCGCCAGCAGCGCGGTTGCGAGCCGCTGCGGCAGGCCAGGCGCCGGCTCGGCGCCATGTGCCGCCAGAAATTCCCGCACCGAGATCACGAACATTTCGTAGCTGCGGCGCGCAATCTCGGTCTCGCCGAAATAGACGCCGTCGGGAAAACGGCGGTCCTCGATCGTACCGGACATCGAGAACAGTGAGCGGAAGTGATCGGGATTGTCGGCCCAGTAATCGAGATAGGTTTCCATCACGCGCCGCAGCCGCAGATCGCTGTCGGCCGTCTCCGCGCGGACCCGCTCGAGGCGTTCGGCGACCGCCTCGAGATTCTGCTGCTTCACCGCGAGCAGCAGCAACAGCTTGGTCGGGTAATATTTGAGGACGGTGCCCTTGGAGTAGCCGATCGCGTCGGCGATCTTCTGGATCGATACGGTCTCCAGCGTGCCGGCGGCGAACTCCTTGCGCGCGGTCTTAAGGATCAGCGCCTTCAGCGCCTCCTTGTCGGCCTCCTGGCGCGCCCTGCGCTGAAAGCGCCGTGCGCCTTTGGCTCGCTCCACGATCGACATCCCCATCTGCCTCGCGCCTCCATGCCGCGCACCCGCCCCAATGGCAACCCCGCCCTTGCACTATGCGAGTTAATTGACTATGGTCAATTAACTAATGACAAGACGGGAGGACCCGATGAGCAGCCAAGCGAGCTCCCTTGCAGGCGAAATGGCCCGCAGCGATTTCGATCCGTTCAGCGCGGCGACGCGGGCCGATCCCTACGGCACCTATGCGGAGCTGCGTGCCGCGGCGCCGGTCGTCCGCCTGACCAAATATGACATCTGGGCGGTGCCGCGTTTTGCCGAGGTCAAGACGATCTTCGGAGACCATGTCAATTTCAGCAACGCCGGCGGCGCGGGACTTGCGAACCACTTCACGGAAAAGCCGTGGCGACCGCCAAGCATCGTGCTGGAAGCCGATCCGCCGCTGCACACGCGAACCCGCGCGGTGCTGGCGCGGATCCTCTCACCCGGCGCGATGCGGCGGCTTGCAGATGATTTCAAGTCAACGGCGACGCGGCTGATCGACGGGCTGGTCGAGCGCAGATCGTTTGACGCCATCAAGGACATCGCGGAGGTGTTTCCGGTCAGCGTGTTTCCCGACGCGCTCGGCATCGACCAGGAGGGCCGCGAGAACTTCCTGACCTATGGCGCGATGGTGTTCGCCGGCTTCGGGCCCGAAAACGATTATTTTCGCGATCTGATGCAGCAGGCGCCCCGCGTGCTGCCCTGGGTCGCGGCGCGCTGCCAGCGCGAGGCGCTGCGCCCGGGCAGCTTTGGCGCGCAGGTCTATGAGGCGGCCGACGCCGGCGAGATCAGCGCGGAGGAAGCACCATTGCTGGTGCGTTCGCTGCTCTCGGCCGGGCTCGACACCACGATCAGCGCGATCGGCATGGCGCTGTACACGCTTGCGCGCCATCCCGAGCAATGGTCGCTGCTTGCAGCCGATCCGTCGTTGTCGCGCGCGGCATTCGACGAGACGCTGCGCTTCGATTCACCGGCGCCGTTCGTGTTCCGCACCACGCCGAATGACACCGAGATCGCCGGCGTCAGGATCGGCAAGCACGAGAAGGTGCTGCTGCTGCTCGCCTCCGCCAACCGCGACGAGACGCGCTGGGAGCATGCCGACCAATTCGACGTCAGACGGCGGCTCTCCGGACACATGGGCTTCGGCATCGGCATCCACGGCTGTGTCGGGCAGATGGTGGCGCGGCTGGAAGCGGAAGCCGTAATCACCGCGCTCGCCAGCCGCGTCAGGCAGATCGAGATTGCGGGCCCCACGGCCTTCCGCGACAGCTCGGGCCTGCGGGCGCTCAGCACGATGCCGGTCCGCGTGACGCCGCAGTAACGTCGCGATCGAAGGCTTAAAAAAAAACCAGCGTACCTTTCGGCACGCCGGTCTGGATTTTGCTTCCTTGCGTAAACTCAGATCATGCCGATGCCGCGCGCGGCGTGCGGTTGCGCGAGTTGCGCTGGAAGAACAGCGCCTGGCTCGCCACCGCCGACACCATCGCCGGCTGGAACGGCTTTGAGATCAGGAATGCCGGCTCCGGCCGCTCGCCGGTCAGGAAGCGCTCGGGATAGGCGGTGATGAACACCACCGGCACCTCGAAGGTCCGCAGCAACTCGTTCACGGCATCGAGGCCCGACGAGCCGTCGGCGAGCTGGATATCGGCGAGGATCAGGCCGGGCTTCTTGTTCTTGGCGAGCGCCACCGCGTCGGAATGCGTGCGCGCAACGCCGATGACGTTGTGGCCGAGATTCTTCACCAGGCTCTCGAGGTCCATGGCGATGAAGGTCTCGTCCTCAATGATCAGGACGTCGGTGGCGATCTCGGCGGCCATCTCGCGGCCGGCGGCATCGGTGAGCTTGCGCGTCTCGGCGATATCGGTGCCGAGAATGTAGCCGACCTCCTCCTCCGAGAAGCCCTCGAGCGACAGCAGCAGGAAGGCCTGGCGAGGCAGCGGCGTGATGTTCGACAGCCGCCGCTCCGGCGGCAGCGACAGCGTCGCCACGTCGGCATTGTCGTTGTTGTTCACCGACACCGAATTCCAGATCTGGGTGAACAGCCGAAACAGGCCGGCGCGCGGCCCGTGGGTCTGATCCAGCAACGATCCATCCTGCAACAGGGCCTCGAGCATGGCCCCGACATAGGCGTCCCCCGACGCCTGATTTCCGGTCAGTGCGCGAGCGTAACGGCGCAACAGCGGAAGGTGTTCGGCAACGATCTGCGATCGGGACATTCCCACTCCATCCTTGTTCGTGAGGCCTGGCGGCCTGAAACCCGTTGTCTGGGGGCGGCAGAATCCAGTTCTGGGACGACCCCGGTTCCCCTGCATCGCCGACTACGCGCGAAAGCCGAAAAAGTTCCACGAAATAGTTCCAGCATTCCGGAACTTTCTGCGCAACTTTGCATTAGCTCCAGACCGACGAGGCAACGCGGCCAGCCTCTTTTTTCGAGGAAACGACTTGGAAATCAGAGACTTAACTCCCGGGGAAGCGTGGATCACATCATGAAGGAAGTAAAGAAGCAGGGCGGTCTCAACGCCGAGATTCAATCGAGAATCGGCCACCAGCTTCGCGCCATGTACGATGACGTGGTGCGACAGGGCGTACCCGACCGCTTTGCGGAGCTGATCCGCAAACTCGACGGGCCGGAGGCTGCGGCGGCGGCCGTCGCCGGGGGCGATACCGACAAGAACAATGGAGGGGACTAATGCCTCTCACGAATGAACTTCGCGACGATATCCTTGCGTCGGTCCCGAGCCTGCGCGCGTTCGCGATCTCGCTGTCCGGTAATGGTGACCGCGCCGACGATCTGGTGCAGGAGACCCTGCTGCGCGCGATCGCCAACATCGACTCGTTCCAGCCCGGCTCGAACCTCCCCGCGTGGCTGTTCACCATCCTGCGCAACCTGTTTCGCTCCGACTACCGGAAGCGGCGGCGCGAGGTCGAGGATGCCGAGGGCAATTATGCCAAGACGCTGAAGAGCCAGCCTTCGCAGGCGGCGCATCTGGAATTCGAGGAATTCCGCGCCGCGCTTGAAAAGCTGCCGCAGGACCAGCGCGAGGCGCTGATTTTGGTCGGCGCGTCCGGCTTCTCCTACGAGGATGCCGCGGCAATCTGCGGCTGCGCGGTCGGCACCATCAAGAGCCGCGTCAACCGCGCGCGATCGAAGCTCTCCGCGCTGCTCTATGTCGACAGCGCCGAGGATTTCGGCCCCGACAACACCGTGCGTGCCGTGATCGGCGGCAATGGCGGCTAAGCGCGACCACGGCGATAGATGAGAAAAGGCGGCCCGAGGGCCGCCTTTTTATATTGGCCTGCAAGGCCCGGTGACGCTGAGCGCGCCGTCAGCTGGCCATCGCCTTGACGGACGCCGGCTTGAAGCCGTTTCTCAATTCGAGGATCTTGGCTGCGATTTCGGTCACCGGGACCGGGTGACTGAACAGGAAGCCCTGCGCCTCGTTGCAGCCTTCGGCCCGCATATGATCCAGCTGCTCGACGGTCTCGATGCCCTCCGCGATCGTGGTCATGCCGAGGCTTCTGCCGAGGCTGATGACGGCGCGGACGATCGACTTCGATCCATGCGTCGCGGTCGCATCGCGCACGAAGGACTTGTCGATCTTGAGCTTGTCGAACGGGAAGCTGCGCAGATAGCTCAGCGAGGAATAGCCGGTACCGAAATCATCCAGCGCGATGCGCACTCCCTGCGCCTTCAGCTTGTGCAGCGTTGCAAGCGTCTCGTTGCTGTTCGCGAGGAACACGGACTCGGTGATTTCGAGCTCCAGCCGGCGCGGCGACAATTTTGACGTCGCGAGCGCGCCGACGACGACATCGGTGAAGTCGGCATCGCGAAACTGGACCGCGGATACGTTGACCGCGAGCTTCATCTCGCTGGGCCAGGTCGTCGCCTGTTCGCAGGCGCGATTGAGCACCCATTCTCCCAGCGGGCCGATCAGGCCGATCTCTTCCGCGATCGGGATGAACTGGTCCGGCGGCACCAGCCCGCGCTTGGGGTGATGCCAGCGCAGCAGCGCCTCGAAGCCGCAGATGCGGTCGAGATGGAGATCGTAGAGCGGCTGGTAGAACAACGAGAACTCGTCCTTGACCATCGCCTCGCGAAGGTCGAGCTCGATGGCCCGACGCCGCTGCAGGCTGGCGTCCATCGCAGGCTCGAAGAAGCGCCAGGTGCCGCGGCCTTCCATCTTGGCGCGGTACAAGGCGACGTCGGCGTTCTTCAGCAGCTTCTCGCCGGTGGTGCCGTCGCCCGGCGACATCGAGATGCCGACGCTGCATCCGACGACGACGCGATGCCCGTTCAGCTCGTACGGCGCACCCACGCATTCCACGATGCGGCGCGCGAGGCGTTCGGCCTCGTCGCCGCCCTGGACGCCACACTGGATGACCGCGAACTCGTCGCCGCCCAAACGCGCGACGGTGTCGACCTCGCGGACGCAGGCGTTGAGCCGGTCCGCGACCGCGCACAGCAGTTCGTCGCCGACCGGATGCCCGAGCGTGTCGTTGACCTGCTTGAAATTATCGAGATCGAGGCAGAACACCGCGAAGCCGAGCCCGCGGCCGACCTGCGCAACCGCCAGCTCGATCCGCTCGGCCAGCAACGTCCGGTTCGGCAGCTTGGTCAGGGCATCGTGCCGGGCCATGAACGCGATCTGCGATTCCGCCCGTTGCTGTTCGGTGACGTCCTCGCAGGTGACGAGCCAGCCGCCATCGGATGTCGGCCGTTGCGCGATCGCAATGATCCGTCCATCGCTGAGATGCTGCAGATAATTGCCGTCGTGCAGGGCCATCGAGCGCTCGCGCTCCGCCAGCAGGTCGGTGACGGTCCGCTCGCCGTGATTGCCCGCGGCGATGCTCAGGTCGAGCACCTCCTCCATGGTCATTCCGGGAACGACAAGCTCCGGCGATATATCGAAGATCTCGCAGAACCGGCGGTTGGCGACTTGCAGCCGCGCCTCGCTGTTGTAGAGGCACAATCCTTGCGACATGTGCGTGAGCGCCGCGTCGAGCCGCAGATTGGTTTCATGCAGCTCGGCCTTCTGCTGCTTCAGCGCGGAGATGTCGCTGTAGACGAGGACGACGCCGCCCTCCTGCGTCTCGCTGCGGCTGACGCGCAGCCAGCGTCCATCCGCAAGCTGCGCCTCGCTCGCAAAGCCATCGATGTCACCGTCGGCAGGCGCCAGCCTGGCGGCATCGAGCGGATTCGACTGCAGGAGCTGCGGCGAGAGACGGATGAATTCACTCGCGCGCGAGTTGGCCAGCGCGACCTGGCCATCCGCGTCGAGCAGCACGACGCCCTCACGCGACGTTTCGAGCGCATCGGAAAGCCGTGCCTGCGCCGAGCGGCGTTGCGATACTTCTTGATTGACCATCCGCCGGATGTTGTCGCGCATCGTTTCCATTGCGGTCAGAAGCGTGCCAAGCTCGTCGGTCCCGCCCTTGGGGATGGTCGCGTCGAGGTCGCCGCCGGCGATGCTTCGCGCGGCCCGCGATGCGATCGCGACCGGCCCGATAATGCGGCGCGCCAGCAGCCACGAAAACAGCGCCGACAGAAACAGCGCGACGGTCAGCCCGGCCACGTTGAGCTGCAGGTCCCGCTTGATCGTCGAGAGCGCCTTTTGCCTGAACAGGAAGCCATCGCCGGCCGTATAATTGACCAGCAGCTCGACCTGCTGACTGACAATCTTGGAGTAGCGATCGACATCGCCGACCGTCGCACCCGGTGCGCGCGGATCGGCCGCCGCGCTGCCCTCCGTGGACGGTCCGATCGCGCGCCGGTGCAGCGCCATCCAGGCGTCGGCGGCTTCCTGAACCTTAGCGGCGGCTTGCGCAGCGCGCGAGGATTGCGACCGATCGGCAGCAATCGCCAGGTCTTCCGAGAGCGTCTTCGCGAGCTTTTCAATCTGGCCATCGAGATTGGCGCGAATCTCCGGATCCGTGGTCAGCAGGCGTTGCGACGAGGCGACCCGCATCGCGGCGAAATCCGCACCGGCCGCGCGTGCATAGTTGATCGACATCAGGGATTCGTCGAACGTCTTGGCCACCAGATCGCCGGCATGGCGGATGCCGAGGATGGAGTACCCGCCGAGGGCGACCGCAACGGCGCTCATAGCAAGGCAAAAAATCAGAATCTGGCTGCGGATCGAACCCTTGGTCAGGGCAAGACGCGAAAGGCGGACGGTTGCGAACCGAAAGGCCGCACCGCTCTTTACCTTGAGGTTGCCAAATAGGCTGTCCATGCCCGCGTTTCGCCGTAGTGCTCGATACTCAAGCTACGCAGAAACGCGCAGCACTGCGGAAAATAACTGTCTGCTCAAAATTGCTTTAGTAGTGACTGGAACTCATGCTGAAATCGTTAAGATCAGCTGGCGATAATCACCCTTACAGGTGATCCGGGAGCCACATTTGCAGCCCGGGATAGCCGATATTTGGTGTTCGAGGTTCAGCGGGGGTCTCATGCAGTCAGGCTTGTTGCGCGCCTTGCGCCTGGGCCAGTTCGGCCGCGTGCCGTTTGCGGCGGCGATCGTCACTGGAGCGCTTATTGGAGCAGCTTTGGGCGCAGCCCCTTATGTCATTTCGCAGAAGGATCGTGAATTCAAACCCGCGCAGATCTCGATCAAGCGGGGTGAGGTTTTACGGTTCGTTAACGATGACGGCGAACTGCTGCATCACGCTTATTTGAGCACTGATACGTTCAGCTTCGACTCGGGTGACCAGCAGCCGGGCAGCAAGTTCGACGTCACCTTCTCGGTGCCCGGCGACTACACCGTGCTGTGCGGCATTCACCCGAAGATGAAGCTCGCGGTCCACGTCGCCAAATAGCCGCCCCAGGCGGCGGCGATCTACAGGACCGACGTCTTGAAGATCGCGGCGTGGCCGAAATAATAGACGAACAAGGTCACCGACAGCGCGGCACAGAGCGCGACCGGGGCGAGCCACGGCGCACGGCGGTCGCGCGACAACACCTTGTTGTCGGCGACAATCGCAAGCAGGACAGCGATGATCGCCGAGTGTCCAATCGTGTCGATCTTGCCGAATTCGAAGCACGCGCTGATGAACATCCCCGTCAGCACGGTGGCGGCGCAACGCCGGATCAGCGGCGTCCAGATCAAGGCAAAGGCAAGCGTGAATTCCACCATGCCGGCGGCGCGCATGTAGAACTCGTTGTCGAAGCCCAGCGTCATCGCGGAATGCTCGATCAGCAGCGGGAAGCTCCACTCCGGATAGGCCCATTTTTCAACCGAGGCCCACATCAACGTCACCGCGGCGGCGTAGCGCATCACATCGATCGGCCGAACTCCGAACAAATCCTTGTTCAACCCAACCAGTGCAAAATAGGCGGCAACACCGAGAAAGATCGGGTAATCGGCGAGGTGAAAGACACCGTAGTCGCGCACACCGATCCCGAACAGGACCACCATCCCCGCCGCCGACAGCGGCAGCGTGCGGCGTGACAGCATCCCGGCAGCGATCGCAAGCTGCAGCGCGCCGACGTACGGCGATGTCGTCTTCAACTCGGGCGTCAGCAGGATGCCGCCCACGGCCCAGATCGAGATGAAGAAGAACCCGCACACTGCGCGCATCATCAATTCGGTGCGCAGCCGCAGTCCCTCGGTGACACGGTCCATGACCCGGATCGTGGCGTCACCCAGCGAGGTGGGCTCGATCAGGCAACCCGCAAACAGCCAGAAGATGGCGACGCCGAGCAGCAGCTCGAAATCCAGGCAAAGGACATTCTCGAGTCCGCGGGGCTGACCGGCGACATCGTAGGCACAAAACCATTTGACATGTGCCTCGGCACTGCGCGCGGCGACGACACAAAACAGAACCGCTGCAAGGCACGTGGCGAAAAAGGAGCGCACCGCCGAGACGGTATCTCGCGCCCATCCACTAAACATTGAACCAACCGCCCACACACTTAAGGACTTGTTTAACTTATATCAAATTTTAAGCTTTGCGCCTGCCGGGACATCCCGTGGTTGCATTGTGGTTAATCGTGGCGGGCGAGCCCCCGGCCTGTCCCTTAGTGCAGTCTTTACAGCCGGTTGCCTCAAATTTTAGCTAATTCCGGCACGGGAGCTCAATTCAACTGTCGTAGTGAAATCCGGACAAATCGGATCGGGAGGCCGGTACAGTGTTCGGAGCGTTGAGCGTCGTAAGTATCGGGGTGGGGTCGGCCCTCGCCTGTTTGACAAGATCGTCCGCCGCGCGCGCAGCGACCCTCGAGACCTGCGCGGGCGCATTCGTGATCGTGGGGCTCGGCCTCCTGGGCGCGGCGCTGCCGCACCTGTCCTGAACGAACCTCGTTCTGAACCGCGTTGAGCCGAGGTCAGCGCGGCAGTTTGGGGACGCCTGCCACCGGCGGGGCCGTTGCGGTCAGGGTTTGCAGGAAGGCGATGAGGTCGTTCTTCTCCTCTGCCGTCAGGGACAGCGGCTTGATGTCGGGCGATCGGCTGGGCCGATCGATCCCACCCTTGTTGTAAAGCTCGATGACATCTTCCAGCGTTGCCACCGATCCGTCGTGCATATAGGGCGCGCGGCGCGCGACGTCGCGCAATGTCGGCGTCTTGAACGCATATTTCAGCTTCGCCGAGGTCGGAAAGAAACGGCCGCGCCCGATGTCATGGCCCTTGGCGGTGCCGATATCCTGGAAGGATCCGTCGGAAAACGACGGGCCGCTGTGGCAAGCCGAGCAACGTGCCTTGCCGTTGAAAAGCTCAAAGCCGTGCTGGGCTGATTTGCTGATGGCGGTGTCGTCGCCCTTGATCCAACGGTCGAACGGAGCCTCGCCTGCGACGATGGAGCGCTCGAAGGTCGCCAATGACGCCTCGATCCTCGGCCGCGTGATCGCGCCGTCTCCGAATGCGTGGGCGAAGGCATCGACATAGCCGGGGATCGCCGAAAGTCGCGCAATCAATTCCGGCTCGGTCATGTTCAGGTTCGCCGGACTGAGGATCGGCCCGAACGCAACGGATTCCAGATCCCTGAACTTACCGTCCCATCCCAGCGGCTCGAAGAAGGCCACATCGATCAATGTCGGCGAGCGGATCGGCAGGCCCTTGGGATCCTCACCGATGGCGCGCGGAAGGCCATCGGCCCATGAAAGGGATGGCCTGTGGCAACTCGCGCAGGAGTGTGTCTTTGACCTCGACAGCAGCGGATCGAAGAACAGCAGTTGCCCAAGCGCGGATTTCGCCTCCGAATAGGGATTGCGGCTCGGGAACGGAACGACGTCCGGCCTCCGATAGCTGGCACGGATTGTCGCAGGGTCGCCGGGCGGCGCTGCCGGAGTCAAGGCAAGCGACAGCCCTACCGGCAAAACTGCCGCGAGCAAGGTCAGGCTGACCCAAAGCCTCATCGGGGTCCTCAGACGGTATCCTGCTCGGTATATGCCCAAGCATGTTCAACGAAGTTTTAACAATCGGTTGCGGTCTATTACTGATAGTGGGCATTGGTCACGATGACGCTGGCGCATGCTTGCGCGCGTGATTTCGATCAATCCGCGCGTCGATCCGATCACACAACCTGAGGCAGCCGCTACTTCTTCACCGGGCGCAGCGGCGCGGAGAACTGCTCGGTGCGGTCGCGCTCGGTCATGTCGACGACGGTGTCCATCGGCGCGGTCAGTTCATAGACATAGGAGACGTCGGTGAAGTAGCGCTTCGCGGTGCCGCCGAGCGCCTCGGGCGCGACGCGGTCGAGCAGGATCAGGCCGAAATCACTGTCGGCTCGCCGCGTCGCCTGGCTGGTGTTGAACTCTTCCCAGCGGAAATGAAAGACCAAGTCCGCATCCTCGCCGACGACCTCCCAATTGGCGACGATGTGCGGGTGCTTGCCGACCAGTGACAGCCCTTCGTCGGAATGCGAGGCGAGCTCGAAGAACAGCAGCGACAGCGATTGGGCGGCGCGGGCGCTGACCGTGATGTCGGGACCGTTCACCGCGATCCGGTCGGCATGCGGGATCGCGCGCGATTCGAACAGGCCCTTCAGCTTGACGCCCTGCCACTGGCTCTCGCTGAGCAGCGTGACGACGTTCGACATCGCATGGATGCGCCCGATCAAGAGTTCGCGCGCGACATCGATATCGGCGCCGTGCCGCAGCGTGCGGGTCACGATCGACTGGATCACCGCGAGGATGTTCTTGACGCGATGGTTGAGCTCGTCGATCACGGCGGTCAACCGGCGCTCGAATCCGATGCGGACCTCGATCTCGCGGCTGAGGCGCAAATTGTTATAGGCGACATAGCCGAACAGGCCGCAGACGATGCCGGTCAGCGCGAGGCCGATCGCCGCGACGATGGTCGCGGTCTGCTGCGCACGCACCGTGGCGTTGCTCTTGGCGTAATAGTCGAGCGACCAGTCACGGCCGCCGAACGTCACCGTGCGCACCATCGACGGCAGCGGGCCGTCCTGGCGCACCGCGCGCGAGGTGACGATGCCCTGCTCGTTGGCGGTGAACTCGTCGTTGGAGTCGCGCGGATCCTTCAACGCCACCGCGAACAGCGAGCTGTCATCGTTGGTCAGCATCAGCGACGACAGCTCATAGGAGAAGGTGATGAAGCCGGCCGGCTCGGACGCGCCCTCCTGGAACACCGGCGCGGCGAGCACGACCCCGACCGGGCCGTTCTGCCGCAACAGCGGCACCGGATCGGAGGCTACCGGCTTGGCGTTGGCCATCGCCCGTGCCAGCATCGGGCCCACCACCGAGTGGCGGTCGAAGGCGCGGCCCGGAATGCTCAAGGTCTCCGGATTGCGCGGCTCGACGTCCATCAGCACGTTGATCGGCTTGTCGAGCGCCTTGAGGTCGAGCGCCTGGTCGTCGAAATCCCGGATCGTCGGATTGGTGAAGCCGTTGGCCTTCAGCTCGGCCTCCGCCGCGGCGAGCTCGTCCGGCTTGAGCCGCGCGATCCAGGCGGCGACGACGAAATCGGTCTTGAAGGCGTAGATCGCCGAGCGCAGCGGCTGCAGCATGTTGGCCTTCACCATCGACGGCGCCCGGAACAGCCCGGAGGCGACCCGCGCCAGCAGCTCGCGCTCGGTCAGGCGGTCCTGCACCAGGCTGGCGTGGACATCGATCGCCCGCGCCAGCGCGATGCCGTCGATCGCGAGCTCCTGATCGTGCACCCGATAGGCGGCAAGACCGGAGAGCAGAACTCCGATCAGCGCAATCAAGGCAACGATGAAGCCCAGTCGAACCACACGCTTACTCGGCAATCAGGGGGTGGCGAAAGGGGACGGAAGTCATCTGGCTTCTGCAAGGGCGGCGACAAATCAGGATGCGATGAAAGCCCGCCGCAAAGGAATATGGAATAGCGATCATCGGTCCGCAACAGGAGCCGGTCGGCAGCATTAACGACGACGCCACCCGGCGGTCTTTGGCGGCGCCAAAAGTTGCTAATCGGCAAAGTTGGAAATTGTTCCGGCGATTGCGCAGCTTTTTTGCGGCGGGTGCGCGCACTCGCTCGTTCACCGTCACCCTGAGGAGCGCGGCACGCGCGTCTCGAAGGGTGAACGGCCCCACCCGTGGCCGTACATCCTTCGAGGCTCGCTCCGCTCGCACCTCCAGCGACAAAGGCGAAGCCTTTGCGCGGGGATGACGGGACTGGCCGACCCTGCCACAATGATTAACGTCTAGCTGGCCTAACCCGCCTTGACCTTGCCCTGCGACCGAAGGCCGCCCTTGGTCTCGATGAAGCTGATGATGCGATCGAGGCCGTCGCTCTTCTTCAGGTTGGTCATCACGAAGGGCCGCTCGCCGCGCATCCGCCTGGCGTCGGTGTCCATCTTCTCGAGTGACGCACCGACATGGGGTGCGAGATCGATCTTGTTGATCACCAGGAGGTCGGATCGCGTGATGCCGGGGCCGCCCTTGGAGGGGATCTTGTCGCCGGCGGCAACGTCGATGACGTAGATCGTCAGATCGGCCAATTCCGGCGAGAAGGTCGCCGCCAGATTGTCGCCGCCGGATTCGATCAGCACCAGATCGAGGTCGGGGAATTTTGCCCGCATGTCGGCGACCGCGGCGAGATTCATCGAAGCGTCCTCGCGGATCGCAGTATGCGGACAGCCGCCGGTCTCGACACCGGCGATGCGGTCCGGCGTCAGCGAACCGGAGCGCACCAGAAACTCGGCATCCCATTTGGTGTAGATGTCGTTGGTGATCGCGGCGATGTCGTAGCGCTCGCGCATCGACTTGCAGAGCAGGTCCATCAGCGCGGTCTTGCCGGAGCCGACCGGGCCGCCGACGCCGACACGAAGTGGGCCGTGGGAAGTGGGCATATCAACAAGTCCCTCTATTGTCGTCCCGGCGAAAGCCGGGACCCATACCGCGTGATCCTTCAACCGGGTCCAGTGGCCGACACCATCCGCAACAACCACCCCCTGTGGTTATGGGTCCCTGCTTTCGCAGGGACGACAGCGGAGGATGCATCATGACCGGAACAGCCTCGTGTATTGCGTCTCGTGACGCAGGCTTGCGAGATCGGCGCGAAAGGTCGCGCCGCCGAGATCGTCGAGCGAGGCCGCATTGGCCCGCGCCGCGGTCGCAGCAACGACCAGCTCGAGACCGGCCAACACGCGCTGACTGTCGGTCTGCCCGAGCGGGATCAGCCGGCTGCTCGCGGAAATCCAGTTCGAGGTCACTGCATGCAGGAAGGCGTGCAGCGCCGGCGCAAGCCGAATGCCGTGTGCAGCGCTGACGATGCCGACCGCGACGGGGTAGACGACAGGGCCGTTGCAAGCCGCAATCATCGCGTCGAGGCCGGGCGAATTCCACGCGGCACGGGCGATCTCGATGAAGGCGCGCCCCTGCGTCGTGGTCTCGAGCTGCCGCTCGCGCGACGGCACGAAGACCGCGGCAAGCTCGGCGACCTGCTTCAGCCCGGCATGATTGGGCTGCAACGCCGCGCGAAAACTCTGCGCGAGAAACACGGCGTCGCAAAATCCGCTGCCGTCGGAAAGCATCGCGGCGAGCCAGCCGCGCAGCGACGCGGCATCCGTGATGTCGCCGGCCTCGACCGCCCATTCGATGCCGCTGGAATAGGCGAATGCCCCCACCGGAAAGGACGGCGACAGCCATGTCATCAGCCGGTACAGCGCGGCCGCCTCGTCCTCCGCCATCCCACCGCGCAGCGCGGCGGGATCAGGCTCATTTGTGGTCATGAGCATGGGAGTGATCGTGGTGATGATGAGCATGCTCGCAATGCTCGTCATGATGATGGTGGTGGTCATGGTCAGGCCCATGATCATGGTCATGGTGGTGACCGTGATCATGCGCATGGCTGTGGGCATGATCGTGCCCGGTGTGACCATGCGCGTGCTCGTCGGCATGCGCATGCTCCGCATAGGCGCCGCCCTCGGGATCGAACGGCGCCTCGATCTCGATGACACGGGCCCCCAACCCCTTCACCATCGCCTCGATCACGTGATCCCTGCGGATGCGCAGGCCCTTCGGCATGATCTGGGTCGGCAGATGACGGTTGCCGAGATGCCAGGCGACCCGGATCAGATGATGCGGATCGCTGCCCCGGATTTCCGCCAGCGGCTCGGGAGCTGCGACCACCTCGACGAGGCGGCCGTCCTCCAGCACCAGCGCATCGCCGCCGCGCAGCGCGACGGCGTTTTCGAGATCAAGCAAAAATTCGAGCCCGCGCGTCCCTGACATCACCATCCGCCGCCGGTGCCGGTCGTCGAAATCTAGCACGACGGTATCGGCTGGCGCTTCCTTCCAGCGGTGCTGTCCCAGGACCTTGGTGGCGCGGATCATCGATGCCTCAGAGCTTCTCGACCTTGGCGTCGCTGATGATCTCGATCACCGTCGGCCCGGTCTTCATGTTAGCGGAATATTCGCGCCATACCTTCATGTGCGGCGCCCTGGCATGGCCGTTGAGATCCTCGCGGCTCTCCCAGCGCTCGACCACCACATAGAGGTTGGGATCGTTGACGCTGACATTGCCGTCATAGGAGATGCAACCCTTCTCCTTGCGGGTCTCGACCGTGCAGGCCTTGTGCCCCTTGATGAAGTCGTCCTTGTTCTCCGGCTTCATCGGCGTGGTGGCGATGACATAGATCATGGATTATCTCCCTTCTTTTTTCGTTAGCGGACGTCGACCTTCTCGGGCGTGATCACCTCGATCTTCGGCGGCGCGGCCATGCATTTCACCGCGACCCGGCCGAACGTCTTCATGTGCTCGGCGGTGCGATGCGGCACCAGCGCCTCCGCGTTCTCCCACTGCTCGACGAACACCATCTTGCTGTGGTCGGTGACGCTCTCATGCAGATCGTAAGCGATGTTGCCGGGCTCCTTGCGGGTTTCCTTGATGCAGGCCGTCGCCGCGGCGATGAATTCGGCGCGGGTCTCGGGCTTGATGGTCAGCGTGGCAACGACGTAAATCACGGAAATTCCTCCCGGTTTTCTGTTTTGGCTTGAGTCTTGTTTTGACGCGTTTTCTTTCCGCGAACCGGAAATCCAGTTCACTCGAAGACGCTCTGGTTACCGGGATGGGTTTTAGAACATAAAATAGCGCTGTGCCATGGGCAGCACCTCGGCCGGCGCGCAGGTCAGCAGTTCGCCGTCTGCGCGTACCTCATAGGTCTCGGGATCGACCTCGATCTCGGGCGTCGCGTCGTTGTGGATCATGCTCTTCTTGGAGATCTTGCCGCGGGTGTTCTGCACCGCATAGAGCTTCTTGGCTGTGCCGAGCTTGCGGGCGAGACCGCCGCTCGCCGCGGCCTTCGAGGTGAACACCACCGAGGATGCGGTCAGCGACTTGCCGAAGGCGGCGAACATCGGCTGGTAATGCACCGGCTGCGGCGTCGGGATCGAGGCGTTGGGATCGCCCATCGGCGCCGCTACGATCGAGCCGCCCTTGATGATGCAATCCGGCTTGACGCCGAAGAACGCCGGCGACCACAGCACGAGGTCGGCCATCTTGCCCTTCTCGACGGAGCCGATCAGCTTCGACACGCCGTGCGCAATCGCGGGGTTGATGGTGTATTTGGCGATGTAGCGCTTGACGCGGAAATTGTCGTTGTCGTTGCCCTTGTCCTGCGGCAGCGACCCGCGCTGCTTCTTCATCTTGTCCGCGGTTTGCCAGGTGCGGATGATGACCTCACCCAACCGGCCCATCGCCTGCGAGTCCGACGACATCATCGAGAGCGCGCCGAGGTCGTGCAGGATATCCTCGGCGGCGATGGTCTCCTTGCGGATCCGGCTCTCGGCGAAGGCGAGGTCTTCGGCGATCGACGGATCGAGGTGATGGCACACCATCAGCATGTCGAGATGCTCGTCGATGGTATTGCGGGTGAACGGCCGGGTCGGATTGGTCGAGGACGGCAGCACGTTCTTCAGCCCGGCAATCTTGATGATATCCGGTGCGTGGCCGCCGCCGGCACCTTCGGTGTGGAAGGCATGGATGGTGCGGCCCTTGAACGCCTTCACCGTATCCTCGACGAAGCCGGATTCGTTCAGCGTGTCCGAATGCAGCATCACCTGGACGTCGTAGTCGTCCGCCACCGAGAGGCAAGTGTCGATCGCGGACGGCGTCGTGCCCCAGTCCTCGTGCAGCTTGAGCGCGCAGGCGCCGCCCTTGATCATCTCGACCAGCGCCGCCGGACGCGAGGCGTTGCCCTTGCCCGAAATGCCGAGATTGACCGGGAAGGCGTCGAACGACTGGATCATCCGCCCCATGTGCCACGGACCCGGCGTGCAGGTGGTGGCGAAGGTGCCGTGCGAGGGGCCGGTGCCGCCCCCTAACATCGAGGTGACGCCAGACATCAGCGCGTGCTCGATCTGCTGTGGGCAGATGAAATGGATGTGGCTGTCGAAACCGCCGGCGGTGAGGATCTTGCCTTCGCCGGCGATCACGTCGGTGCCGGGACCGATGACGATGGTGACATTGGGCTGGATGTCGGGATTGCCGGCCTTGCCGATCGCCGCGATCATGCCCTCCTTGATCGCGACGTCGGCCTTCACTATGCCCCAGTGATCGACGATCAGCGCATTGGTGATCACGGTATCCGCCGCGCCCTGCGCGTTGGTCACCTGCGACTGCCCCATGCCGTCGCGGATCACCTTGCCGCCGCCGAACTTCACCTCCTCGCCATAGGTGGTGAGATCCTTCTCGACCTCGATGATCAGATCGGTGTCGGCAAGCCGAACCCTGTCACCGGTGGTCGGACCGAACATGTCGGCATAGACGGAACGCTTGATCTTCACGGACATGTCAGCCCCCAGTTTCAGCCAGCGCGGCCTTGGCGCGCGCAATCGCGTCGTCGAAAATGCGGTCAAGCCGCGGATTGATGCCCCGGCAACCGGCAACGACCTTGTCGGCCCAGGCCGCATAGTCGGCGAGATCGTCGCGCTCGTCCTTGCTCGGATGCGGCACGATCCGCGCGCCGATATTGCTGATCTTGTCGGCGATCTTGATCAGCTTTGCACCGGGAGATTTGTGCGGAGCATCCTCGATCTGCTTTTGCCGGCGGGCAGGCTTTGGCAGGCTCATGTCATCGGTGCACTCGACAACGAGATCGGCAACGCGCGCGCTGAACTTCTGCGCGAGCTCCTCGCGCGTGGTCTCGGTGTCCTCGATGGTGTCGTGCAGCCAGCCGGCAGCCACCAGTTCGGCATCGGTGCCGTTAGTGACCTGGGCGAGCAGATTCGCGACCTCGGCGAGATGGTTGATGTAAGGCTCACTCCCCCGCCCCTTGCGCGCCATCCCGTTATGACGGTGCGCGGCAAGCTCGGCAGCTTCGGAGACCATGCGGACAGCGGGAAGCATGGCGCTACAGCTTCCCCTTCACCTCGGCGCGAAAGCCGTAGATCACGCGCTTGCCGGCGAGTGCGACGAGCTGGACGTCGCGGGTCTGGCCGGGTTCGAAGCGGACGGCGGTGCCGGCGGCGATGTCGAGGCGCATGCCGCGGGCTTTCTTGCGGTCGAATTTCAGCGCCGGGTTGGTCTCGAAGAAGTGGTAATGCGAGCCGACCTGGATCGGACGATCGCCGGTGTTGGCGACCGAGAGCGTCACGGTCTTGCGGCCGGCATTGAGCTCGATCTCGCCGTCCTTGATGAAGAGTTCGCCGGGGATCATTCGTCTCTCCTGTCATTCCGGGGCACGCGAAGCGTGAATCCGGAATCTCGATCAACAATCTCTGGATTCCGGGTTCTGCCTTCGGCCGCCCCGGAATGACGCTCGTGGCTATCGGATCGGCTCGTGCACGGTGACGAGCTTGGTGCCGTCGGGGAATGTCGCCTCGACCTGGATGTCGTGGATCATCTCCGGGATGCCATCCATCACCTGCGCGCGGGTCAGGACCTTGGCGCCGGCCTGCATCAGCTCGGCGACGGTGCGGCCGTCGCGCGCGCCCTCGACGATGAAGTCGGTGATCAACGCGACGGCTTCGGGATGGTTCAGCTTGACGCCGCGCTCGAGCCGGCGCCGCGCCACCATGGCCGCCATCGATACCAGGAGCTTGTCCTTTTCGCGGGGAGACAAATTCATGCGAGCACTCTGAAAGCGTTGAAAGGATTAGTTGAGCCAAAGCCGCGGCAGCGGGACAGTGGAGGCGCGGCCGAGCACCGTCATCATGTCGGCCCGCAGCCGGGCCGCATCTTGGGCACAGAAGCGGGCCATTGCAAAGCCATTCCAGGCGGAGATGCCGACCTCGCCGCCGAAGCTTTCCGACGCCTCGCGGATGCGCTCGACCAAGGCTTCGTCACCCGGCACGATCAGCGCCGTGCCGATCGCGCAGCCGCCGCCCGCGATCGCGGGTCGCGCGAGCTTCTCGCCGATCTCGCCGTCGAGCCTGACGGTCTCGGCGAACACCAGCTTGCCGCCACGGCGCATCCGCCAGCGGTCGACGAACTCGCCGTGGCGCATGGTCTCGCCCATCGCGGCGCGGCCGAACACCACGATCTCGCAGAGCAGGAGCGAGGCACCCTCGGCAAGGTCGATGTCGAAGCCGCGGTGAATGCGGGCACGGTCGAACAGGATGGTTTCCTGCGGCAGCCAGGCGAGATGCGCGCCTGCGGCAACGGTCAGCGCGATGTCGAGCCGTGCCGCCGCTGCCGGTGCACGGTAGACTTTCTCAGCCGCCGCGGTGGTCAGCGTCAAACGCGCGCCCTCGCCGGCCGCGACCGCGATCTCGAAGCGGTCCCCGCCGGCAATGCCGCCGGCGGTGTTGACGAACATGGCCGAGAGACCGTCGTCCTCCGGCGATGGGAAGCGGACGCGCAGCGAGCCGGACTCATGCAGGTCGCCGCGGCGGGTGGCGCCGTCTTTCAGATGCACGCCGAACCTGACAGCACCCTGGGCGCGGTTTGCCGCAAACGTCGCCGCTGCCGCGCCTGCGATCCCGGTCCGCATTCCCCCGACGCTCCCTTCGCGCGCCACAACAGGCGGCTCACATCCTGTTCACAGCGCCATCTGGCGGCTGATCTCGGCGGGATCGAGGCTTGCGCGGTCGCAGGCATATTTCACCGCACCCCGGTCCATTACGGCAAAACTGTCGCCGAGTTCGCAGGCAAAGTCGAGATATTGTTCGACCAGCACGATCGCGATGTTGCCGAGGTTGCGCAGATAGGAGATGGCGCGGCCGATATCCTTGATGATCGAGGGTTGAATGCCCTCGGTCGGCTCGTCGAGCAGCAGGAGCTTCGGCCGCATCACCAGCGCCCGGCCGATCGCGAGCTGCTGCTGCTGGCCGCCGGAAAGGTCGCCGCCGCGGCGGCCCAGCATGGTCTCCAACACCGGAAACAGCGAGAACACGTCGTCGGGAATGTTGCGGTCTTCGCGCTTGAGCGGACCGAAGCCAGTCTTGAGGTTCTCTTCCACCGTCAGCAGCGGAAAGATCTCGCGGCCCTGCGGCACGAAGCCGATGCCGCGACGCGCCCGCTCATAGGGCTTTAGCGCGGTGATGTCCTTGCCGTCGAAATTGATCGTGCCGGAGGCGATCGGATACTGGCCGACCATCGCGCGCAGCAGCGAGGTCTTGCCGACGCCGTTGCGGCCGAGCACGCAGGTGACCTTGCCCGGCTCGGCGGTCAGCGACACGCCGCGCAGCGCCTGCGCCGCACCGTAATAGAGATTGATGTTGTCGATCTTCAGCATCGCGCTAGCGCCCCAGATACACTTCGACCACGCGCTCGTTCGACGACACCTGGTCGATCGAACCTTCGGCGAGCACCGAGCCCTCATGCAGGCAGGTCACCTTGACGCCGAGCTCGCGCACGAAGGTCATGTCATGCTCGACCACCATGATGGTGTGATTCCTGTTGATCTCCTTCAGGAGCTCCGCGGTCAGATGGGTCTCGACATCGGTCATGCCGGCGACCGGCTCGTCGACCAGCAGCACCTTCGGGTCCTGCGCCAGCAACATGCCGATCTCGAGCCACTGCTTCTGGCCGTGCGACAGACTGCCGGCGAGGCGGTTGCGCGCATCGGTCAGGCGGATGGTCTCGAGCACCTTGTCGATGCGCTCGGACTCAGCCTTGCTGCCGCGCCAGAACAGCGTGCCGCACACGGAATGATCGACATTGAGCGCGAGCAGCAGATTGTCCTGCACGGTCTGGCTCTCGAACACCGTCGGCTTCTGGAATTTGCGACCGATGCCGAGCTCGGCGATACGGGTCTCGTCGAGCCGGGTCAGGTCGACGGTGCCGTCGAACAGCACCGTGCCCTCGTCGGGTTTGGTCTTGCCGGTGATGATGTCCATCATCGTGGTCTTGCCGGCGCCGTTCGGGCCGATGATGGCGCGCATCTCGCCGGGCTCGAGCGCCAGCGACAGATTGTTGATGGCGTGGAAACCGTCGAACGAGACGTGCACGCCGTCGAGGTAGAGCATGGCCGAAGTGGCGCGGGTATCCATGACGTTCATCTGCCTACTCCGCCGGGTTCGGTGCGCCGATGCCGTCTTCGCGCGCGGCACTCTCGGCGTCGGGTGAGTTGCGCCGCGCTTTCAGCGGCTCCCACCAGGCGTTGAAGGTACCGACGATGCCCTTGGGCAACAGCAGCGTGACCAGGATGAACAGCGCGCCCAGCATGAACAGCCAGTACGGTGCGAGCGGCCCCGAGGTGAAGAACGTCTTGGCGTAGTTGACGACGACGGCGCCGAGCGCCGCGCCGACCAGCGTGCCGCGGCCGCCGACCGCGACCCAGATCACCGCCTCGATCGAGTTGGCGGGCGCGAACTCGCTCGGATTGATGATGCCGACCTGCGGCACATAGAGTGCACCGGCAACGCCGGCCATGCACGCCGACAGCGTGAACACGAACAGCTTGTAGGATTCGACACGATAGCCGAGGAAACGGGTCCGGCTTTCGGCGTCACGCACGGCGATCAGGACCTTGCCGAGCTTCGAGGTCACGATCGCGCGGCAGATCAGGAACGCGATGATCAGCGCAAGGCAGCTCAGCAGGAACAGCGCCGCGCGGGTGCCTTCGGCCTGCACGTTGAAGCCGATGATGTCCTTGAAGTCGGTCAGCCCGTTATTGCCGCCGAAGCCGAAATCGTTGCGGAAGAACGCCAGCAGCAGCGCATAGGTCATCGCCTGCGTGATGATCGACAGATACACGCCGGTGACGCGCGAGCGAAAGGCGAGCCAGCCGAAGCAGAAGGCGAGCAGACCCGGCACCAGCAGCACCATCAGCGCGGCAAACCAGAACTTGTCGAAGCCGTACCAGTACCAGGGCAGCTTGCTCCAGTTCAGGAACACCATGAAGTCGGGCAGGATCGGGTTGCCGTAGACGCCGCGGCTGCCGATCTGGCGCATCAGGTACATCCCCATCGCGTAGCCGCCCAGCGCGAAGAACGCACCGTGGCCGAGCGAGAGGATGCCGCAATAGCCCCAGATCAGATCGATCGAGAGCGCAAGGATGGCGTAGCAGACATATTTGCCCCACAGCGCGACCAGATAGGTCGGCACCTGGAACAGCGAGCCCTGCGGCAGCAGCAGGTTCGACAACGGGATCAGCACGCCGATCGCGGCGACGATCAGGACGAACGCGGTCGCGGCGCGATCGAGCGAACGGGTGAGGATGTGCGGCGTCATGCTTCCACCGCCCGACCCTTGAGCGCGAACAGGCCGCGCGGCCGCTTCTGGATGAACAGGATGATCAGCACCAGGATCGCGATCTTGCCGAGCACCGCGCCCGCGACAGGCTCGAGGAACTTGTTGGCGATGCCGAGCGTGAAGGCGCCGACCAGCGTGCCCCAGAGATTGCCGACGCCGCCGAACACCACGACCATGAAGCTGTCGATGATGTAGCTCTGGCCGAGATTCGGGCTGACATTGTCGATCTGCGACAGCGCCACGCCGGCAATGCCGGCGATCCCCGAGCCGAGACCGAAGGTCAGCGCGTCGACGCGCGAGGTGGCGATCCCCATCGAGGCCGCCATGCGGCGGTTCTGGGTCACCGCGCGCATCTCGAGGCCAAGCGCGGTGTAGCGCAGCATCGCCAGCAGGATGGCAAACACCGCGAGCGTGAAGCAGAGGATCCACAGCCGGTTATAGGTGATGGTGATCTGGCCGAGCTCAAAGGCACCGCTCATCCAGGAGGGGTTGCCAACCTCGCGGTTGGTCGGGCCGAACGCGGTGCGCACCGCCTGCTGCAACACCAGCGACAGGCCCCAAGTCGCGAGCAGCGTCTCCAGCGGACGGCCGTAGAGGAAGCGGATGATGGTGCGCTCGATCACGACACCGATCAAGCCGGCGACCAGGAAGGCGAGCGGCACCGCGATCAGCAGCGAATAGTCGAACAGCGCAGGATAGCGGCTGCGGATCACCTCCTGCACCACGAAGGTGGTGTAGGCCCCGAGCATCACCATCTCGCCATGCGCCATGTTGATGACGCCCATCACGCCGAAGGTGATGGCAAGCCCAATCGCGGCGAGCAGCAGCACCGAGCCGAGTGATAGGCCGTACCAGGCATTCTGCACCATCGACCACATCGCCAGATTGCTCTGGATCGAGGACACCGCGCTTGCGGCCGCGTTGGCGACCAGCGGCGGCTGGTCGGCGCCGAGGCCGGTGAGCAGCGCCAGCGCCTCCTGATCGCCGCGCGCCTTGACCACGGCGACGGCGTCGAGCTTGTCGCTGTCGGATGCGTCCGACTTGAACAGGATGATGGCGGCGCGCGCCTCGGCGAAGGCCTGCTTGACCGACTTGACGTTCTCCTTGGCGAGCGCAGCCTCCACCGTCGGCAGCAAATTCTCCTCGTGGCTCTTGAACACCGACTGCGCGGCGGCGAGGCGTTTGGCCGGATCCGGCGACAGCAGCGTCAGGCCGCCGAGCGCAGCCTCCACGGTGCGGCGCAGGCGGTTGTTGAGGCGGACGGCGGCGGCGTTGTCAGGCAGCTTGTCGACGGCAGCACCCGTGGCGGCGTCGACGATCTTGCCGTCGGTCCGCGTGATGAAGACCTTCTTGCTGTCGGGATCGGCCGAGAGCCGGCCGTCCTGCAGCGCGCTGATGATGGGCGAGGCCAGCGCATTGCCCGACGCGGCGACCTCACCGATCGCAGCCTCGGTGTCGGAGAACTCGTCATTGGCGAATTTGGCGACCGAATCCTCGAACGGACCAGCCAGCGCCGGCACAGCAAGGCAGCTCAGCAGCAGGATCGAGAGAAACAGCGCACGAAAACGATCAATACAATTGGCGAACACGTCAGTACCCCGGCAGGAGTGTGAGGAGAAGGCGGCGAGCTGTGCCGCCTTCTCCAGGTTCTTGGATGGTTGTGTTGTGTCGTCGATCAGGTCAGGAGCTCAGGAGCCCTGTTGTCAGGAGCCCTATTGTCAGGAGCCCTGGCCGCCGCACTTGTTGGTCTTGGTGTTGAAGTTGCCGCACTTCTTGCCGACCCAATCGCCGATCAGGTCCTTGGAGCCTTCGAGCTCCTTCGACCAGGCGTCGCCGGCCACCAGGCCCGGGGTCTTCCAGACCACGTCGAACTGGCCGTTGCCCTTGATCTCGCCGATGAACACCGGCTTGGTGATGTGGTGGTTCGGCAGCATCTGCGACACGCCGCCGGTCAGGTTCGGCGCCTCGATGCCGGGAAGCGCATCGATCACCTTGTCCGGATCGGTCGACTTCACCTTCTCGACCGCCTTCACCCACATGTTGAAGCCGATGTAGTGCGCTTCCATGGGATCGTTGGTCACGCGCTTCGGGTTCTTGGTGTAGGCCTGCCACTCCTTGATGAACTTCTCGTTCGCCGGGGTCTTGATCGACTCGAAGTAGTTCCAGGCGGCGAGATGGCCGAGCAGCGGCTTGGTGTCGATGCCGGCGAGCTCTTCCTCGCCGACCGAGAACGCGACCACCGGGATCTCGGTCGCCTTGATGCCCTGGTTGCCGAGCTCCTTGTAGAACGGAACGTTGGCGTCGCCGTTGATGGTGGAGACCACCGCGGTCTTCTTGCCAGCCGAGCCGAACTTCTTGATGTCGGCCACGATCGTCTGCCAGTCAGAGTGACCGAACGGCGTGTAGTTGATCATGATGTCGTCCTGGGCGACGCCCTTCGACTTCAGATAGGCTTCCAGGATCTTGTTGGTGGTGCGCGGATAGACGTAGTCGGTGCCGGCCAGCACCCAGCGCTTCACCTTCTCTTCCTTCATCAGATAGTCGACCGCCGGGATCGCCTGCTGGTTCGGCGCCGCGCCGGTGTAGAACACGTTGCGCTCGGACTCCTCGCCCTCATACTGTACCGGGTAGAACAGGATGTTGTTCAGCTCCTTGAACACCGGGAGCACGGATTTGCGCGACACCGAGGTCCAGCAGCCGAACACGACCGCGACCTTGTCCTTGGTGATCAACTCGCGGGCCTTTTCGGCGAACAGCGGCCAGTTCGAGGCGGGGTCGACCACGACGGGCTCGAGCTTCTTGCCGAGCACGCCGCCCTTCTTGTTCTGCTCGTCGATCAGGAAAAGGATCGTGTCCTTCAGCGTGGTTTCGCTGATGGCCATGGTGCCCGACAGCGAGTGAAGGATGCCAACCTTGATGGTGTCGTCGGCCGCTTGCGCGGGCGCGAGGGACGAGGACGCAGCCAGACCCAAAATCAGGCCGGCCGTCGCCGCGAGCGCGCGGCGGCGGGTCATCGTCGTTATTTTGTGAGAAAGCTGAGTAAGCATGAAATGTCGTCTCCCTGACGCAGGCGTGGAACGCTGCGAACGGCCGCTTGGCCGCCTGCGGTTAAGGGAATCGCAAGAACTGTGCCACGGTGCGCAGCCCCTGTAAGCCGATGAACCGGTTAGATAATTTCATCGGTTCCGGGCAAATACGGAAGCCGACTGCTCAATCATTGAGCCGCCAACTTGACTGCCGAAAGAGCAATCAGATTATTTTGTAGGCAGAATCGCCGCCTTGGCTAAATTTCCGGCATCGATTTGTGACAGTTTGCGCGATGGTTCAGCGAACTCCGGGCACCAAAGACGGCAATCTCATCTTGAAACCGCCCAGTTCCTGGTCCATATCCTCGCCATGCCCGCGAGAGTCGCGGTGCCTTCGCGAGCTGCGTGTTCAAGCTGCCCCAAGCGGCTTCTGGCTCGCCTTTCAGCTAACCCAGCTTGACGCCCCAGACACGCGGGTGTCCCCGAATGCCTTCACACGCTTCCGGCCGATATGGGCCGGGACGACGACGGCTTTTATGGAAAGAACCACCTTTTGACCTCCTTTCAGGATTTCGGCCTCGCCGATCCCATCGCCCGCGCGCTCCGAGAAGAAAATTATCTCACGCCGACCCCCATCCAGGCCCAGACCATCCCGCTAGCCCTTGCCGGCCGCGACGTCGTCGGCATCGCCCAGACCGGCACCGGCAAGACCGCCTCCTTCGCGCTGCCAATCCTGCACCGGCTGCTGGAGAACCGCGTCCGCCCGCAGCCCAAGAGCTGCCGCGTGCTGGTGCTCTCGCCGACCCGTGAACTGTCCGGCCAGATCCTCGACAGTTTCAACACCTATGGCCGCCACATCCGGCTGTCCTCGACGCTCGCCATCGGCGGCGTGCCGATGGGCCGCCAGGTCCGTTCCCTGATGCAGGGCGTCGAGGTGCTGGTCGCCACCCCCGGCCGCCTGCTCGATCTCGTGCAGAGCAACGGCCTGAAGCTCAACCAGGTCGAGTTCCTGGTGCTCGATGAAGCCGACCGCATGCTCGACATGGGGTTCATCAACGACATCCGGAAAATCGTCGCCAAGCTGCCGATCCGGCGCCAGACGCTGTTCTTCTCGGCCACCATGCCCAAGGACATCGCCGAGCTCGCCGAGGCGATGCTGCGCGACCCGGCCCGCGTGGCGGTGACGCCGGTGGCCTCGACGGTGGATCGCATCGCCCAGCGCGCGATCCAGGTCGATTTCGCGGCCAAGCCGACGGTTCTCGCCCAGTTGCTGAAGCAGGAGCCGGTCAACCGCGCCCTGGTCTTCACCCGCACCAAGCACGGCGCCGACAAGGTGGTGAAAAGCCTTGCCAAGGCCGGCATCGAGGCCAATGCGATCCACGGCAACAAGTCGCAGAACCACCGCGAGCGCACGCTGGCGGCGTTCCGTTCCGGCGAGATCCGCACGCTGGTGGCGACCGATATCGCCGCCCGCGGCATCGACGTCGACGGCGTCAGCCACGTGGTGAATTTCGACCTGCCCAATATCCCGGAGACCTACGTCCACCGCATCGGCCGCACGGCGCGCGCCGGCGCCGACGGCGTCGCGATCTCGCTGATCGCCGGTGCCGAGGAGATGGGCTATCTGCGCGATATCGAGCGGCTGATCCGGATTACCGTGCCGCGGGAAGACCGCCGCACACAAGGCAGCTCCTCTGGCGGCCGCGAGGCCGCCGGGCCGGCGCAGGCCACCCACCCGCACCGGGGCGGCCGTTCTGCACCCCGTGCGCATAATGTCCGTGGGAATGAGGCCGCTCCGGGCGCAAAAGGCCCTCGCCGCCGCCGCCGTCGAGGTGGTAATAATGGCGCGCCGCAGACGAGCCGGGGCGAGTCGCCGCGTCCGTCGCAGGCCGGCAACAGCGAAGGCATTCAGGGCGTCGCCTTCTTGCATCGCGAGAGCCGGCCGAATCCGCAATCCAACCGCAACAACCGACCGAAGCACTAGCCGTCGCTCGATCTGGAGAAACATATGGCTAAGGAAGAGCTGATCCAGTTCGAAGGACTGGTGACCGAAATCCTCCCCGACGCTCGTTACCGGGTGCAACTCGATGCCGGGCACGAGATCGTCGCCTACACCGCCGGCAAGATGAAGAAAAACCGCATCAAGACGCTGGCCGGCGACCGCGTTACGATCGAAATGTCGCCCTACGATCTCGAAAAGGGGCGCTTGATCTTCCGGCACAAGGACGAACGTCCGAGCGGCGCGCCGGGCGGCCCGCCGCGGGGCGGAGCCCAGCGCGGCGGCCAGTTCCGCCGCCGATAAGCGGGGTATTGCAACCGCTGCGGGCATGACGTCCTGATGTCCTGCGCACAATTGGCCGGCGGCTGCGCCGGCCAAAAAATCGCGCACGTCAGGATTGTTTTCAGGATTGTTTTGAAGCCTTCTATCGAATAATATCCTACCCATCGATTTTCGGCCGGACGACATTAGCCAATACCGGTACAGCCGGTTCAGACGCTGACGACCCTTCCAAAAATTCGATCTCACCACCCCGCCGATCAGCGGGTCTTGAACTTGTATATCTGAGAAGGGACTACCCACGTGAGCATGGGAACCGTGAAGTGGTTTAACGCGACCAAGGGCTACGGCTTCATCCAGCCGGATGAAGGCGGGAACGACGTGTTCGTGCACATCAGTGCAGTCGAGCGCGCCGGCCTTGGCACTCTGCGTGAAGGCCAGAAGATCTCCTACGAGATCGTGGCTGACCGCCGTTCCGGCAAATCCTCGGCCGACAATCTGCGCGCCGCCGGATAAGCCGATTTCCCGGGAGCGCGAAGCTCCAGGAAATTGTCGCTAAAGCATCAAGGGCCGCACCTTCGGGTGCGGCCCTTTTTGTCTGGATTGCCGACCGGTGTCCGCGTCGTTGGAAAGCTCTAGAGCTTTTCCCGTTCCGATGGAATCGGAACGGGGCTCTAGATTCTTGTTTTGACGCGTTTTCTCCACGCGAACCGGTATCCACTTCGCTCGAAAACGCTCTAATAGGTCGAGCAGGTCGTCGGCATGGTGGCGGACGTCGGGGCATAGAACACGCAAACCGACTGCCGCGGCCTTGTGAAGGCGACATCGGTGAGATTGATGCCGCTCTTGGCCATCACATAGCCGACCGTCGGAACGTATTTGTAGCTGACTTCGCTGAAGATCAGATATGTGCCCGCAACCAGCAGCGCCGCCGGAACGACGCTGGTCACGACATCACCCTGGCTGCGGCTCGAGGCCGTCAATGTGGCCTGGGTGGCGCCCGTGGCCATCACCCCCGCCTTGCTCCACTGGATCCGCGCGACCTTCGAGGCATCGACGTAGATTTCCGACAAGGTGACCTTGGTCGGCGTCGGATCGTACGGCGTCATGATGCCGACGCTGGCACTGAAGAAGTTCTGCAGGTCGGCATCCACCACCTGCGTCGACTGCGAGGTCAGGTCCGACGCGGCGCGCGCCATAAGCGTGACCTTGCGGTCGACCGCGACACCGGATGAAAACTCGACGGTGCCGAAGAACAGCACCAGCATCAGCGGCAGGACGAAAGCGAACTCGACGGCGGCAAGGCCCCGGCGGTCATTGCACAGGGCCACGACGGAGCGCAGCAAGGCCGCTGCCTGGGTTTTCATGACGTTGCTCATGAGCATGTCGCCCCGGCGGTCCCGGATGGCTCGTTCTTGAATGTCGCGGTCGCGGTCAGCAGCCGCTTGCCATTGGCGAGGTTGGCGACATTGAAGCCAAGCTTGGTGACGAACAGCGGCCACTGATAGAACAGCCGGACCACCACGACGTCGCCGTCCTTGCCGGGACACCATTTCATGGCCGGAATGAATGCGTTGTTGGAATCGATTGGAGGCGCGATGTTGACGCTGCTGAAGCCCGTCGCCGCGGGGTAGCTGCGCACGTCGACCGATATGCCGTTGGCGCAATCGAACAGCGGGTTGACCTGGCCGCAGACGTAGTCCTTGAACTGCTGCTGGGTATAGCTTGCGCCCTGCGCCTGACCGGTCATGATCATGCGCGCAGAATCCTGCGTCACCGTCTCCAGCACCTGGCTCGCAAAGAAGATCATCGCCACTTCGATGATCGCAAACAGCAGTCCGAAAAACAACGGCGCGACCATCGCGAATTCGACCGCGGTCGCGCCACGGCGGTTTCTGCGAAAGCGATGGAGGAGGCGCGTGAAAGAATGAGCGGGTAGCGGCATCAACGACCCCGGATCAACATGGCGGCAACAACTACCCAAGACTCATTGTCGAAGTATTTCGCCGGATCGAGACAGGGCGACCCGATCCGTCAGGCCTTTCTTAACCATGTCGGATGAACCGCCTGCGGCAGGCGGCTGCCCCGGCGTGCGAAGCGCCGGCGCGGACACGCGCTAGTTCTGCGGCTTCGCGGCCGCGCCCGAGCCGGAGGCCTGGCTGTTGAGCGAGCCGGCCTGGTCCATGGTCGACTTGAAGTAGGTCTCGCCGTCGCCGAGGGTGATGCGACGCTGGCAGACCGGCATGCAGCTGTAGGTCTCGCGATCGACGCCGCGATAGACGGTGACAAGCTGGTCGGTCGGACCTTCGACCTGGATCTGGCGATCCACCAGCACCTGGCCGGTGCGGTCGAGTGCGATGAAGTTGGTCGCGCCGTAGCCCTTGCCGGTCACGACGACAACGCCGCCATTCTGCAGGGTGACGTCGGCGATCAGCGGGTTGCCGACCACGATGGTGGAAATGCCGCCGGGCAGCTTGACGAGCTTGGCCTGATCGACATTGACCGCAATCCGGTCCGGATCCGGCGCGGCCGTTGCGAATGCGGGCCACAGCAGAACGGCTGCGGCCAGCGAGATGAATCCAATGCGCGCGACGGCGCCAATACGCTGGAATTGAAACGACATACCTTACCCCGGGACGTTAACAAGCCGGCAAAAGCGATACGCAGCGGACCGGCGCCCGACGCAGGCAAATCTGACGGCAATTCATTTAAGAAGAGCAAAAATCGACCGCTGAATTGCGCGGATGTCACGACTTCCGGAACGGATCGGCCAACGGCCCGGTGATCCCGCGGAAAAACGCCGCCGCGCCGCCTAGCCGGCGGCACGCACATGCACCACCACGCGATCGTCCGCGTAGAGGCGCTGCCATCCATCGATGTGATCGAGAAACTTGGAGGCGGGCGTTGCCGGATCGAGCATCACCGCATCGACCCTGTAGGTCTTGAGCAGGTCGAGGAAGCCGTCGACGTCCTTGAGCTGGAGCGCACGGTAATACGCCATCTCGAATTTCTCGCCGTAAAGCTCGGCACGGCCGTCGACGAACACCGGCACCTGGCGCCAGATCAGATAGCCGCCGAACTGCAGATCATTGAGCACGCGCTGCACGTTGTGCGCCTTCAGCGCGTCGACAGCGGCAGCGGGCGAATGGATCGTCGGCGGCGACATGTCCCGACGCGCCGCAATGAACCAGGTCGAGGCGCAGAGCGCGGTGATGAGCACCGCGGCCGGCGTGGCCTTCAGCCGGGCCACGCTTGCGGCACGCAGGCCGAACTGGGTTGCCACCGGCGTCAGCGCGGCCAGCGGCAACAACAGGGCGAAGAGCTCGAGATTCCTGACATGGGATAGCGCCATGTGCAGCAGGCCCAGCGCCAGGGCGATCCGCGGCAGCGGCAGCTTCACCCCGCAATAGAGCGCCCCCCCGATCAGGCCGAGAATGGTCAGCTCGAATGCATCGACGTGGCTGAAACTCGCCGGCATCCACTCCGTGATGAGATGCAGCAGTTCACCGAGGCTGAGAATCCTGAGCGAGGCGAAGATCGTTCCCCAGCCATAGGGCGTCACGCAGCACGCGGCCAGCGCGCCGAGGCCGAATGCGGCCCAGCGCAGCGCCAGCGGCAATCTTTGCGCCGGCGCGGCGTTCCACAGCGCATCGAGCGCGAAGGCGCCGGCCAGCACCAGACCAAACAGAAAGCCGCCATGCAGATTGGCCCAGAGCGCGATCAACGGCAGCAGCCAGAACGAGGGGGCCTCGCGGCGTTCGCTGGCGACCATCAGGCCGCTCGCCCAGACCATCATGATCGGCAGCGCAAGCACATGCGGACGGGCCAGCAGATGCCCGCAGGTCAACACCAGCGCCGCCAGCGCGATCAGGCTCGCATGGATTGCCGGC
Organism: Bradyrhizobium sp. USDA 4502; assembly: GCF_054063355.1. NCBI lineage: Bacteria > Pseudomonadati > Pseudomonadota > Alphaproteobacteria > Hyphomicrobiales > Nitrobacteraceae > Bradyrhizobium > Bradyrhizobium sp. USDA 4502. Next base: position 8,455,926 of record NZ_JBSSGF010000001.1, on the reverse strand, counting down.
AGCGCACGGCCGAGGATGGCGGTGAGCAGCGCGAAGGTGGCGGCACCGCAGGCCGCGGCCAGCACCGCAGGCCCGGTCCACCCGGCAAGGTCGTAGGCCTTCGCGAACAGGACCTGCGCCAGCCACGACGACGACACCCAAGGCTCACCCGCTTTCGTGAAGGAATAGATATCGACCGACGGCAATGCGCGGTGGTCGAGGATCCACCGGCCGACGGCAATCTGCCAGTAGGTGTCGGAATCGGCGAGCAGCCTGTCGCCGACGACCAGCAGCAACGCATAGACGCCGCACGCCATCCAGAACCAGGCCGGGACTTCGGCGAACACCGAGGCCCGCGCCTGTGGGATGGTTGCGGTCTCAGCACTCATGCGCGCGCAGTCCGGTCAATGACGGAACGGATAGGCCAGCTGTCCGCCGATTTCGGCCGGCACGCCCTGCTCGGCGTCGACGCCGTAATCATCCGGAAGCTTGCCTTCGGGCATGCGGAATGTCCCGAACAGAATGTCCCAGAGCGGAAACGTGCCGGCGAAATTGGTGTCGCCACCCTCCTCCAGCGCGGTGTGATGCCAGCGATGAAACACCGGCGTGGCGATCACATATTTGAACGGGCCGAGCGTCCAGTTCAGGTTGGCGTGCACGAAGGCGGAATGGAATGTGGTGAAGGGACCGACCCACAGCATGATGTTCGGCGAGATGCCGGCTATCAGCAGGATCACGTCGACCGAGATCGTGCCGATCAGCAGATTGACGGGATGGAAGCGCGCCGCCGAGATCCATTCGAGATCCTCGGAGGAATGATGAATGGCGTGGTACTTCCAGAAGCCGCCGCCGTGAAACATCCGGTGCAGCCAATACAGCATGAAGTCGGAGGCGACCAGGAAGATGATCGATTGCAGCCAGAGCGGCAGCTGCGCCAGCGGGCCGTGTCCGTTCTCGTAGAACGAGATCAGCTCGTCGGCACCGTGCACATCGAACACCGCGGCCGCGCCCACCACCAGCAGCCCGATCCGCAGCACGCGGGCGAATACCGGCACGAAGAACCAGTAGCAGATGTCCGTGACCAGCTCGCGCTTTTGCCACCACGGCTTGCCGGGATTGCAGGCCCAGAAGTGGGTCAGCACCGTGAAGAACAGCGCGAGGCCGATCGTGATCGGCACCACCCTCATCATCGTCTGGCCGAGCATCTCGATGACTTCGATCGGAAGGGTGGACATGGCAGCCTCATACTACGGAAGCCCCATGGGTATAGATGTGCGCTTAAGGAGCCGTGAATAGGCGCCGGACGCCGGGTCGCAGCAACAATCTGCAATTTGAGCGGACCGTTTAATGCCAAATTTACTGTGCGCAACATCAGCGGGTTCCCGCAGAGTTTATGCGATCAAATTAACTGCGCCGAAATCGTCCAACACTAGGGTGCCGCAATGGTCACGGTGCTGAGAACGCCGGCGAGACCAAATCTAGTTCGACCAGCCACGTGTACACAGGAGTGATTTTATGAAGAACCTCGTTTCGCGCTTCGTGAAGGACGAATCGGGCGCGACCGCCATCGAGTACGGCCTGATCGCCACCGGTATCGCCATCGCGATCATCGCTGCAGTCAACGGCGTCGGCACGAAGCTCTCGGGTACCTTCAACTCGATCTCGGGCTCGCTGAAGTAAGCCGGCTTCGACGAATTCGCATCAAAGGTCCCGGCAATCCCGGGACCTTTGCTATTTGTCGGGGGCCGATCGGCAGCCTCTGTTGAAGGTGCCGGCAATCCTTTTCCGATTGTTCATCATTGGCCGCTAGCGTCGGGTCTCGACCGCAGCTCCAGCTTGACGGCATGAATTCATGATCCTCGACATCGCACGCTTGATGCTGTTTCCGGCCCTGATGGCCTTTGCGGCGGCGAGCGATCTCCTGACCATGACGATCCCGAACCGGATTTCGCTGGCGCTGGTGGCGGGCTTCTTTGTCCTGGCGCCGCTGACCGGGATGGGCGTCCACGAGATCCTCACCCATGCCGGCGCAGGCGCGCTGGTTCTGGTGGTGGCGTTCGGCATGTTCGCGATGGGCTGGGTCGGCGGCGGAGACGCCAAGGTCGCGGCCGCGGCCAGCCTGTGGTTCGGGTTCGAGCACCTGCTGCCCTATCTGGTCTTTGCCTCGCTGTTTGGCGGTGCGCTGACCGTGCTCTTGCTGCAGCTGCGGCAATGGCCACTGCCCTACCCGCTCGCGTCCCAGGCCTGGCTCAGCCGCCTGCACGACAAGCAGACCGGAATTCCCTACGGCATCGCACTCGCCCTTGGGGCCCTCCTGATCTATCCCGAGACGGACTGGATCAAGACGATCGATCTCGCGCACTTCGCCATGCGCTGAGAAAGCAGCGGTAACCGCCCGTTAAGGCGATTTAGATACGCCTCATTAACCATGCTTTGACGAATAGCTGGTCAACTCCCATCACGGCGGCGGCAGCGTCGCGGCGTCATGTGGAAAGTGAAGCGTAATGGATAAGGCCCGCATTCTGGTCCTGGCAATTGCAGGCTGCGCCGGCCTTGCGGCGCTTTATTTGGCGAGCGGAAGCGACGACAAGCCGGCGGCTCCTCCGCCAGTTGCGCAGCTGCCGACCGTCGACATCCTGGTCGCGCGCTCGGACATCGGCCTCGGCCAGGCAGTGAAGGCCGAAGATCTGCAGTGGCAGACCTGGCCGGCGGCGACCGCCAGCGCCAGCTTCATGCGTAAGGACAGCCACGCCGACGCCATCAAGGACGTCACCGGCTCGATCGCGCGCGCCCCGTTCATCCAGGGCGAGCCGATCCGCGAGCAGAAGCTCGTCAAGGCCGACGGAAGCGGCTTCATGGCCGCGATCCTGCCGACCGGCATGCGGGCGGTATCGACTGAAATCTCTCCCGAGACCGGTGCCGGCGGCTTCATCCTGCCGAATGACCGGGTCGACGTCCTGCTGTCGAAGCGGGACAAGAATCCCGACCGCAACGGCGCCGAAATCGTCAATTCCGAGGTCATCCTGACCAATATCCGCGTCCTTGCGATCGACCAGGCGCCGAAGGAGAAGGACGGCACCAACGCACTGATCGGCAAGACGGTGACGCTGGAGCTGAAGCCTGACCAGACCGAGACGCTGGCGCGCGCGCGCCAGAGCGGCGTCCTGTCGCTGGCGCTGCGCAGCATCGCCGACAACAACGGGAACGACGTCAGGATCGAAGACAACCACCAAAGACGCGGTGAGACGATCAACGTCATCCGCTTTGGCGTTGCCAACCAGGCAACGATGCAGAAGTGACCATGAGGACACAGGTGATGAAGGGCGGGGCAACTCAACGGACGATGCGGGCCTTCATGGTCCGCGCATTGTCGTTCTCGGCCGTCGCGGCGCTCACGCTCAACCCGGCACTGACGCCGGTGGTGGCGGGCGACTACCGCGCCGCTCCCGCCGCGGCCGACGGCCAGATGAACGCCCGCTTCCTCTCACTCGGCGTCGGCAAATCGGTGGTGATCGATCTGCCGAGGGACATCAAGGACGTGCTGGTCGCCGATCCCAAGATCGCCAATGCCGTGGTCCGCTCGGCGCAACGCGCCTACATCATCGGCGCGACAGTCGGCCAGACCAACATCGTGTTCTTCGACGCCGCCGGCCAGCAGATCGCGGCCTATGACATCGCGGTCAAGCGCGACCTCAACGGCGTGCGCGCGGCCCTGCGCGCAGCGCTGCCGAATGCCGATATCCAGATCGAGGGTGTCGGCGAGGGCGTCATGCTGACGGGAAGCGCGGCGAGCCCGATCGAAGCGCAGCAGGCCGGCGAGATCGCCACGCGGCTGGTCGGCAGCGCCGACAAGGTCGTGAACTCCATCACGGTTCGCGGCCGCGACCAGGTGATGCTGAAGGTGACGGTCGCCGAAGTCTCGCGCAGCCTGATCAAGCAGCTCGGCATCGACCTCACCGCGAACCTCAATTACGGCACCACTGTGGTGAAATTCACCAACAACAACCCGTTCACGGCAAACAACGCAGCGCTGGTGCCCGGCAACGCCCTCACCACTTCGTTCGGCGCGGCCCCATCGGTGTCGGCGACGCTCCGCGCCATGGAAAGCGCAGGCGTGGTGCGGACGCTCGCCGAGCCGAACCTGACTGCGATCTCCGGCGAATCGGCGACCTTCATCTCGGGCGGCGAGTTTCCAATTCCGACCGGCGTGACCTGTCAGACGACGACGGGAGGCGCGATCGGGAATTGCGTTCAGACCGTCAGCTTCAAGAAATTCGGTATTTCGCTCAACTTCACGCCCGTGGTGCTGACCGAGGGACGGATCAGCCTGCGCGTGATGACGGAAGTGTCGGAAGTCTCGACCGAGAACTCGCTGACCGGCGGCGCCGGCGGAACGACGATCCCCTCGATCAAGACCCGGCGCGCCGAGACCACGCTGGAAATTCCCTCGGGCGGCTCGATGGCGATGGCCGGCCTGATCCAGGACCAGACCAAGCAGGCGATCAATGGCCTTCCCGGGCTGGCATCGCTGCCGGTGCTCGGAACGCTGTTCCGCAGCCGGGACTTCGTCAACAACCAGACCGAAATGATGGTGCTGGTGACGCCCTATGTCGTTCGCGCGGTGGCGCAGAAGGACCTGTCGCGTCCGGATGACGGCTTCGCCAACGCGTCCGATCCGCAGGCCGACCTGCTCGGCAGCATCAACCGCGTCTACGGCGTGCCCGGCCGCACCGAGCCGGCGCGGAATTACCGCGGCACTTACGGCTTCATTACGGACTGAGGCGGACGATGACACAGACCACATCCAGGACATCCGCCGGTTACCAGCGCGGCATCGCTCTCGCCGGAGCGCTCGTCAGCCTCGCGATGACGCTCGGTGCCTGCCAGCACGCCGCGGACAACAGTTTCGCGATGGTGAACGCGCCGGCCGACTATCGCCAGCGTCACCCGATCGCGGTCACCGAGGCTGATCGCTCGATCGTGGTCTTCGTCGGCCGCAGCCGCGGCGGCCTGACTGCGGAGCAGCGCGCCGAGGTGATGGGGATGGCGCAGGACTGGATGCGCGAGGGGACCGGCGCCGTCACCATCGACGTTCCCGCCGACACGCCGAACGCACGGACCGCCCAGGAATCGCTGCGCGAGATCCAGGCCACGTTCACCGCCGCCGGCGTGCCGCCGCGCGGGATCCTCGTTCGCAAATACCATCCCGAGGATCCGCGCCAGATGCCCGCGATCCGCGTGAACTATCCAAAGATCAAAGCGGTCGCCGGGCCGTGCGGCCTCTGGCCGGAAGATCTCGGCCCATCGATCCACAACGGGTCCTACATCGAGAACAAGCAGTACTACAATTTCGGCTGCGCCAATCAGCGCAACCTCGCAGCCATGGTCGAAGACCCGACCGACCTCGTGCAGCCGCGCGCGGAGACCCCTGCCTATACGTCGCGTCGTAACATCGCCTTCGACAAGTATCGCAAGGGCACCACCACCGCCACGAGTTATCCCGAGTCCGACAGGGCCAAGCTAAGCGACACAGGAAAATGATCACCTACGCGCAGCAAAACTCCGAAGAGCAGACGGACGCCCCGCCGCAGGCCGTGGACGACCATATTGCTCCGGCGCCACGGGTTTCGGTCCAGGCGTTCTGCGAAACGGTCGAGACCGCTGCCGCCGTCCAGTCGGCCGGCGAGGATCGCCGGCTGGCCAAGGCTCACCTCAAGATCCAGATGGGCGGCATGGCGGCCGCCATCGAGGCCTATCGCTCGGCGCCGACGCCCAACGTCATCATCCTCGAGACCGAGGGCCGCGGCGACATCCTGGCCGGCCTCGATCAGCTCGCAACGGTGTGCGACGCCGGCACACGTGTGGTCGTGATCGGCCGCGTCAACGACGTCACCCTGTATCGCGAGCTGGTGCGGCGCGGCGTCAGCGATTACGTGATCGCGCCGGCCCATGCGATCGACGTGGTGCGCGCGGTCTGCAACCTGTTCTCGGCGCCGGAAGCCAAGGCGGTCGGCCGCATCGTCGCCGTCGTCGGTGCCAAGGGCGGTGTCGGCGCCTCGACCATCGCCCACAATGTCGCCTGGGCGATTGCCCGCGATCTGGCGCTCGACTCCGTGGTCGCCGACCTCGACCTCGCCTTCGGCACCGCCGGCCTCAACTACAACCAGGATCCCGCACAGGGCATCGCCGACGCCGTGTTCTCGCCGGACCGCGTCGATACCGCCTTCGTCGACCGCCTGCTGTCGAAATGCACCGACCATCTGAGCCTGCTGGCGGCGCCGGCGACGCTCGACAAGGTCTACGATTTCGGCGCCGAGGCGTTCGATGCGATCTTCGATACGCTGCGGACCACGATGCCCTGCATCGTGCTCGACGTGCCGCATCAATGGTCCGGCTGGACCAAGCGCGCGTTGATCGCGGCCGACGACATCCTGATCGTGGCGGCGCCCGACCTCGCCAATCTGCGCAATGCCAAGAACATGTTCGACCTGCTGAAGGCCTCGCGGCCCAACGACCGCGCACCGCTTTATTGCCTGAACCAGGTCGGCGTGCCGAAGCGTCCCGAGATCGCGGCCGGTGAGTTCGCCAAGGCGATCGAAAGCCAGCCGATCGCCGCCATCCCGTTCGATCCGCAGATCTTCGGTTCGGCCGCCAACAACGGCCAGATGATCGCCGAGATTTCCGCCAATCACCGCGCGGTCGAGATGTTTCTGCAGATGGCGCAGCGGCTGACAGGCCGCGGCGAGACCAAGAAGCCGAGGGGGTCCTTCCTGTCGCCCCTGCTCGAAAAGCTGCGGTCCAAATAGTGGTCCGCGTGGAGTCACGACGTCGTGTTTGGTAAGCGTAGCGGAAACGATGGGGACGTGCGGGCACCCAAGCCCGCGTTTCAGGCGCCGGAACCTGCCGGCGCGCCGGCGATGTTGCGCGAGTCCGTCGCACCGGCGATCTCGTCGCCGCCGCTGGCACCTAGCAAGCCGCCGCCTGCCCCCGCCGTCGAAGCCCGCCGCTCGGACAACTACTACCAGGTCAAGGCGACGATCTTCGGCGCCCTGATCGAGGCGATCGACCTCGCCCAGCTCGCCAAGCTTGACAGCGAATCGGCGCGCGAGGAAATCCGCGACATCGTCAACGAGATCATCGCGATCAAGAACATCGTGATGTCGATCGCCGAGCAGGAGGAGCTGCTCGACGACATCTGCAACGACGTGCTCGGCTACGGCCCGCTGGAGCCGCTGCTGTCGCGCGACGACATCGCCGACATCATGGTCAACGGCGCAGGCACCGTGTTCATCGAAGTCGCCGGCAAGATCCAGCGCACCGGCATCCGCTTTCGCGACAACCAGCAGCTGCTCAACATCTGCCAGCGCATCGTCAGCCAGGTCGGCCGGCGCGTCGATGAATCCTCGCCGATCTGTGACGCCCGCCTCGCCGACGGTTCGCGCGTCAACGCCATCGTGCCGCCACTGGCGATCGACGGGCCCGCGCTCACCATCCGCAAATTCAAGAAGGACAAGCTGACGCTGGAGCAGCTCGTCAAGTTCGGCGCGATCACCCCCGAAGGGGCGACCATCCTGCAGATCATCGGCCGCGTCCGCTGCAACGTGATCATCTCCGGCGGCACCGGCTCGGGCAAGACCACGCTGCTGAACTGCCTGACCAACTATATCGAGCACGACGAACGCATCATCACCTGCGAAGACGCCGCCGAGCTTCAGCTGCAGCAGCCGCATGTGGTGCGGCTGGAAACCCGGCCGCCGAACATCGAGGGCGAGGGGCAGGTGACGATGCGCGAACTGGTCCGCAACTGCCTGCGTATGCGCCCGGAGCGCATCATCGTCGGCGAAGTCCGCGGACCCGAAGCATTCGACCTGTTGCAGGCCATGAACACCGGCCACGACGGCTCGATGGGCACGCTGCACGCCAACAATCCGCGCGAAGCACTGTCGCGCTGCGAATCCATGATCACCATGGGCGGCTTCGCGCTTCCGTCACGCACCATTCGCGAGATGATCTGCGCCTCGGTCGACATCATCGTGCAGGCCGCGCGCCTGCGCGACGGTTCGCGCCGCATCACGCACATCACCGAGGTGATGGGCATGGAAGGCGATACCATCATCACCCAGGATGTCTTCCTCTACGACGTGGTCGGGGAAGACGCCAACGGCAAGATCATCGGCAAGCACCGCTCGACCGGCATCGGCCGGCCGCGCTTCTGGGAACGTGCGCGCTATTACAATGAAGAGAAGCGGCTTGCGGCAGCGCTGGATGCCTCCGACGCGCCGGCGCCGGTCTAGGGGAACGCAGGATGCAGATGCAAACTCTGGCTCTCGCCTTCCTCGCCGCCACGACGGTCGGCGGCATCGCCTGGGTCTTCCTGTATCCCTACCTTTCGGGGGAGAAGAAGGCCGAGTCGCGGCGCGCGTCGGTGGCGCGCAGCGAACCCACGACGACACGAAACGCCGACCGCACGCAGCGCTCCCGCCGCGAGCAGGTAGAGGGATCGCTCAAGGAGCTCGAGGCGCGTCGGCAGAAGGACAAGAAAGTCCCGCTCGGCGTGCGCATCTCGCAGGCCGGACTGGAGTGGTCGGAGCAGAAATTCTGGATGATCTCCGGCGCCCTTGGCCTGTTCGGGTTCGGCGTGGCCTTCATGGTTGGCGGAGGCCTGCTCGGCGCGGCCGGCATCGGCTTTGCCATGGGTCTCGGCCTGCCGCGCTGGGTGCTCGGCTTCCTGAAGAAGCGGCGGGAAAAGGCGTTCTTGAAGGCACTGCCTGACGCCGTCGACGTCATCGTGCGCGGCATCAAGGCCGGCCTGCCGCTGTTCGAATCGCTCAAGGCGGTCGTCAACGACGCGCCGGAGCCGCTGCGCAGCGAATTTCTCGCCATCATCGAGACCCAGGCGATCGGCATGCCGCTCGGCGAAGCCTGTGCCCGGCTCTACGAGCGGATGCCGCTGCCGGAGGCCAACTTCTTCGGCATCGTGATCGCGATCCAGCAGAAGTCCGGCGGCAATTTGTCGGAAGCGCTCGGCAACCTGTCGCGGGTGCTGCGCGACCGCAAGAAGATGGCCGAGAAGATCCAGGCGATGTCGATGGAAGCGAAGGCCTCCGCCGCCATCATCGGCTCGCTGCCGCCGATCGTGATGATCCTCGTGTTCCTGACGACGCCGGACTACATCGCCCTGCTGTGGACCAATTCGATGGGCCAGCTCATGCTGGTGGCCTGCGCGATCTGGATGTCGATGGGCGTGCTGGTGATGAAGAAGATGATCAACTTCGATTTCTGACGGTGCAGCATGATTGATATTCTGGTCGCCAAGCTCCACGACGTCAGGTTCATGACCATGCTGCTTGCCTTCTTCGCGGCAAGCGCGACGGTCTACACGCTGGTGATGCCGCTGCTCGCCGGCGGCGATCTCAACAAGCGCATGAAGGCGGTCGCCAGCGAGCGCGAGCGCCTGCGGCAGCGCGAGCGCGACCGTCTCTCCAGGTCGGAAAAGGTGACGCTGCGCCAGACGCCGAAGCAGGCCGTCTCCAAGATGGTGGATGACCTGAACCTCACCAAATGGCTGGCCCAGGAAGCGGCGATCGAGAAGCTGGTGATGGCGGGCTATCGCGGCCACGCTCCGTATGTCTATTTCCTGGCAGCGCGGGCGGTCACGCCGATCCTGATGCTGATCGGCGCGATCATCTATACGTTCTTCATTGCCGGCGCGAACTGGTCGCTCACGCTCAAGATCGGCATTTGCGTCGGCGCGGCCTATGCCGGCCTGCAGGCGCCGATGCTGTTCCTGAAGAACGCGATCTCCAAGCGCCAGCTCCAGATCAAGCGCGCGTTCCCGGATTCGCTCGACCTGCTGCTGATCTGCATCGAGTCGGGCATGTCGGTCGAGGTCGCGTTCCGGAAAGTGGCCAACGAGATCGCCGGGCAATCGGTCGCGCTGTCGGAGGAGTTTGCGCTGACGACCGCGGAACTGTCCTATTTGCAGGATCGCAAGACCGCCTACGAGAACCTGGCGCGCCGCACCGGCCTCGAAGGCGTGAAGTCGGTGTGCATGGCCTTGCAGCAGTCCGAACGCTACGGCACGCCGCTCGGCCAGAGCCTCCGCGTGATGGCGCAGGAAAACCGCGACATGCGGATGAACGAGGCCGAGAAGAAGGCCGCGGCACTGCCGCCCAAGCTGACGGTACCGATGATCCTGTTCTTCCTGCCCTGCCTGTTCATCGTGATCCTCGGCCCGTCCTACATCAAGATCGCCACGATGCATTGAGTTGCCTCGCCTGCGCCGGCTGCCTCTCTCCTTCCCTCTGAAAGGGGGAAGGCCGGGATGGGAGTCAGCCGCAGACACCGCTCCTCGTGGAGAGATGATCCCCACCCGCTTTGCTCTCACGAGCAAAAGCGACCTCCCCTTTTCAAGGGGAGGTTTGGAGTATGCATAGCCCAAATGACGGTCTGTCTTCTCCTTCCCCCTGAAAGGGGGAAGGTCGGGATGGGGGTCGGCCGCAGACGCCGGTGCGCATAGAGAGATGATCCCCACCCGCTTTGCTCTCACGAGCAAAGCGACCTCCCCTTTTCAAGGGGCGGTGGAGCTGCCGCGTTTGGTTTAGTCGTCCTTGGCGACGACCGGCGCCGCACGCGACGCGGTCCGCGGCCCGTCCTTGCGGTTCAGCATGTCGCGGAGATAAGCGACGTTGGCCGCGGCCTCATCCGACGGCAGGTCGGCCTTGACGATCGTTTCCGCCTCCGCGAAGCGGCCCTGCAGGCCGACGACCAGCGCAAGGTTCTGCCGGATCCGGGTGTCGGCGCGAGCGCTGGCATAGGCCTGGCGCAGCGTCTCTTCCGCTTTCGGCAAATCCTTGGTCAGCATGTAGGACAAGCCGAGATTGGACAGCACCGACGGCTCGTCCGGAGCCAGCCTGAGCGCACTGGCGTAATAGCGCCGCGCCTCCTCGTGCCGGTTCATCTTGTCGAGCGTGGTGCCCTGCACGGACAGGATCCGCCAGTCCGGATTGTCCGGGCTGTGCGCGCGGCTCAGCACGTCGAATGCAGCCTGCGAATTGCCGTTGTCGGCCAGCGCGCGGCCGTAGGCGGCGAGCAGCGCCTTGTTGCCGGGGTTGGCGATCGTGGCCTGCTCGAGCACGGCGCAGGCCTGCGAGCGCTGGCCGGTCATGCGCAGGGCCTGGCCGTAGGCGACCGCGGCGGCGACATCCTTGGGATTCTTGCGATAGCGCTCGCCATAGGCCTCGACGGCCCGGCGCGGATCATCGGGCGTGGGATCGGACCGCGACGTGATCGATCCCGCCACGTCGGACATGGTCTGGCAACCGCCAAGCCCTGCGGCCAGGACCGCCAGAAGGGCTGCGGAAGCAAGATGCCGGGTCAGATTGGACTGTCGACGCATGGCACTGTGACTCACGAAATCGGGCGAACGGTTCCAGCCGAGCGTGCCAGCAATAGACTGTTAACCCTAACGTCTGGTTAACTGGCGGTGCCGGCAGCCGACGCGCCGGTTCCGGCCCTGCACGTCGCGTGAACCGTTGGCCCGCTACCATCCGTGGCGAAAGGCGTGTAGTAGCCCACCAACGACGCCAGAACAGCCGAGAGCCGCATGCCATCCGTGTTCGAGACCGCCCCCACGACCGCCGCCACGCCGATTACCTTCGTCACCAAGGCGACATGGGATGCGATTCAGGGCGAGCTGCCGGCGCCGGCGCGCCAGTTCGCGGCAGCCAATGACTTTGCGGCCAAGCCCGGCAAATTACTCGTCCTGCCGGCGGCAGACGGCGGCATCGCGCAAGTGCTGTTCGGTCTCGAGGACGCCGACCACAAGGCGCGCGATCCGTTCCGGCCCGGCGCCCTGCCCGACCTGCTGCCGCCCGGCGTCTACCGCTTCGCCAATGCGCCGCACGACACCAGACTTGCCGCGCTCGCCTTCGCGCTCGGCTGCTATCGCTTCGGCCGGTATCGCACCAACAAGGCTCCCGAAGTCCGGCTGGTGCCGCCCGACGGCGTCGACACGGCAGAGATCACCCGGATGGCGGATGCCGCGGCGCTGGCGCGCGATCTCATCAACACGCCGTCCAACGACATGGGACCGGCCGAGCTCGCTGAGGTGGCGCGCGACCTCGCGACGCGGTTCGGCGCTGCCTTCAATTGCATCGACGGCGACGAGCTCGCCCAGAACTTCCCGCTGATCCACGCCGTCGGCATGGCGTCGACGCGGTCGCCGCGATTGATCGAGCTGAGCTGGGGCGACCCCGACCATCCGAAGGTGACGCTGGTCGGCAAGGGTGTCTGCTTCGACACCGGCGGGCTCGATCTCAAGCCTTCGAGCGGCATGCTCATCATGAAGAAGGACATGGGCGGCGCCGCCAACGTGCTGGCGCTGGCCCAGATGGTGATGGACGCGAAGCTCAAGCTGCGGCTGCGCGTGCTGATCCCGGCGGTCGAGAACGCGGTTGCCGGCAACGCGTTCCGCCCGCTCGACATCTTCAAGTCGCGCAAGGGCATCACCGTCGAGATCGGCAACACCGACGCCGAAGGGCGGCTGGTGCTCGCCGACGCGCTGGCGCTCGCCGACGAGGAGACGCCCGATCTTTTGGTCGATCTGGGCACGCTGACCGGCGCCGCGCGGGTGGCGCTGGGCCCGGATCTGCCGCCGTTCTACACCAATGACGAGGCGCTCGCCGGCGACGTCGCATCTTGTGCGAAGAGCGAGAACGACCCGCTCTGGCGGATGCCGCTGTGGCCGGCCTACGACGCCTGGCTCGACTCCAAGACCGCCGACATCACCAACGCACCGTCAGGCGGTTTCGCGGGCTCGATCACCTGCGCGCTGTTCCTGCAGCGCTTCGTCGAGCACGCGAGGAGCTGGCTGCACGTCGACATCTACGGCTGGACGCCGTCGGCAAAGCCCGGCCGTCCCGAAGGCGGCGAGTGCCAGGCGGCGCGCGCGATCTACAAATTGCTGAGCCAGCGCTATGCATGACCCCCGTCTGACACCGGCCCGCGACGACCTCGCGGCGAAGTATCTGGAGGGCAAGGTCAAGGCCTCGCACTTCGTCGAAGGCGAAGTGCTCGAGGTCGGCGACGCCATCGCGCCGCTACGCCAGGCGCCGGCGAGCGATGCCGAACAGATGACGCAGGCGCTCCGGGGCGAGCGCGTCACGGTGTACGATCGCAACGGCGAAGGCTGGGCCTGGGGCCAGCTCGCCGATGACGGCTATGTCGGCTGGATTCCCGAGGCCGCGCTGGCCAAGCCCGGCGCCGCGCCGACGCACAAGGTGACGGCGCTGCGCACGCTGGCGTTTCCGGGCCCGTCGATCAAGCTGCCACCGGTCGAGGCGCTGGCGATGGGGACGAAGCTCGCCATCGTCCGCGAGGACGGTGCGTTCGCGGTGACCCGCGAGGGCTGGCACCTGCCACGCCGGCATCTCGCGCCGCTCGACACGATGGCAGGTGATTTCGTTGCGATCGCCGAGCAATTCGTCGGCTCACCCTATCTGTGGGGCGGCAAATCGAGCCTCGGCATCGATTGCTCAGGCCTGGTGCAGATCGCGCTGACCGCCGCCGGCACCGGCTGCCCGCGCGACAGCGACATGCAGCAGGAAGGCCTCGGCCGCGAATTGACGGTCGCGGAATCCAAGCAGCTGCAACGCGGCGACCTGATGTTCTGGAAGGGCCATGTCGCCATCGTGCGCGACGCGACCACGATCGTGCACGCCAACGCGCATCACATGGCAACGGTGGTGGAGAACACGCAGGCTGCGATCGCGCGGATCAAGACCGCCGGCAGCGAAGTCCTGGCGATCAAGCGGCTTTGAGCAATATACATTCCCGTCTCCTGAGGAGCGCGAAGCGCGTCTCGAAGGATGGACGGCCCCAGTCCACGCCCCCCTTCGAGGCTCGCCCAGCGGCGCAATTGCGCCGCAAGGCTCGCACCTCCAGCGACAACGGCAAAGCCGTTGCGCGGGGATGACGTGGAACGACGAAGATGCCTACGTCGCTACCGCCCCGTCGCCGGCCGCTTCGATGCGGAACGCGGCGGCGAACAGCGCGCGGGTGTAGTCGCTCTTCGGATTCTTGAACAGCTCGGAGGCCGGTCCCTCCTCCTCCACCTTGCCCGATTTCATCACGATCAGATGGCTCGCCAGCGAGGCGACCACACGCAGATCGTGCGAGATGAACATGTAGGTGAGGTCGCGCTTGCGCTGCAGGTCGCGCAACAGGTCGACCATCTGGGCCTGCAGCAGCATGTCGAGCGCGCTGGTCGGCTCGTCCAGCACGACGAAGTTCGGCTCCAGCACGACCGCGCGCGCGATCGAGATGCGCTGGCGCTGGCCGCCGGAGAATTCGTGCGGATAGCGGAAGCGCCAGTCCGGATCGAGCCCGACATCCTTCATTGCCTTGATCACCCGCGCCTCGCGCTCCTCGCGCGACAGCTGCTTCTGGTGCACCTCAAGGCCCTCGGCAATGATGTCGGCCACCGACATGCGCGGGCTGAGCGAGCCGAACGGGTCCTGGAACACGATCTGCATGTCGCGGCGGAACGGCCGCATCTGCTTGAAGCGCAGGCCCTGGATGTCGTTGCCGAGGAAAACGATCGGACCATCGGACGAAATCAGCCGGAGCAGCGCGAGCCCGAGTGTGGTCTTGCCGGAGCCGGATTCGCCGACCACGCCGAGCGTCTCGCCCTTGCGCACCGCGAGGCTGACGCCATCGACCGCCTTGATGTGGCCGACGGTCGAGCGCAACAGCCCGCGCTTGATCGGAAACCAGACCTTGAGATTGTCCGCCGACATCACGACCGCTGCGCCCGGCTGCGGCGGCGCCGGATCGGGCTTCGGCTCGGCCGCGAGCAGCGCCTGGGTATAGGCGTGCTTCGGCGCGGTGAAGACCTGCTCGACCGGCCCCTGCTCGACGATCTTGCCGTTGTTCATCACGCAGACCGTGTCGGCGATGCGGCGGACGATGCCGAGGTCGTGGGTGATGAACAACAGGCTCATGCCGAGCCGCGCGCGGATCTCGGCCAGCAGCGCCAGGATCTGCGCCTGCACGGTGACGTCAAGCGCGGTGGTCGGCTCGTCCGCGATCAACAGATCGGGCTCGTTGGCGAGCGCCATCGCGATCATCACGCGTTGGCGCTGGCCGCCGGACAATTGGTGCGGATAGCTCTTGAGCCGGGTCTCCGGCTCGGGGATGCCGACCTGGCCCAATAGCTCCAGCGTCCGCGCCCGCGCCGCCGCGCCACTGACGCCCCTGTGCAGGGACAGGATCTCGCCGATCTGGGTCTCGATGGTCTGGAGCGGATTGAGCGAGGTCATCGGCTCCTGGAAGATGATCGAGATGTCGTTGCCGCGAACCTCGCGCATCTGCTGATCGGACGCGGTCAGGAGGTCGCGGCCGCGGAAGCGGATCGCGCCTGAGGGATGCGAGGCCGTCGGATAGGGCAGCAGCTTCAGCACCGACAGCGCGCTGACGGATTTTCCCGAGCCGGATTCGCCGACCAGCGCGACGCACTCGCCGCGCTTGATCGAGAACGAGATGCCGTCGACCGCAAGCGAGCGGCCGAAAGCGACCGAGAGGTCGCGGACATCGAGCAAAGACTGGTTGATCGCGTCCATGCCTCAGCCCTTCGAGAACGTCTTGCGTGGATCGAAGGCGTCGCGCGCGGCTTCGCCGATGAAGATCAGGAGCGACAGCATGATCGCGACCGAGAAGAAGCCGGTGAGGCCGAGCCACGGCGCCTGCACGTTGGCCTTGCCCTGCGACAGCAACTCGCCGAGCGAGGGCGAGCCGGGCGGCAGGCCGAAGCCGAGGAAATCCAGCGCCGTCAGCGTCATCACCGAGGACGAGACGATGAAGGGCAGGAAGGTCATGGTCGCGACCATCGCGTTCGGCAGCAGATGGCGGAACATGATCACGCCGTTGGAGACGCCAAGCGCGCGCGCCGCCTGGATGTATTCGAAATTGCGGCCGCGCAGGAACTCGGCGCGCACCAGCCCGACCAGCGAGACCCAGGAGAATAGCAGGAGGATGCCGAGCAGGATGAAGAAGCCCGGCGGCAGCACCGCCGAGATGATCAGCAGCAGATAGAGCGAGGGGATCGCGGTCCAGATCTCGATCAGCCGCTGGAAGATGAGATCGGTCCAGCCGCCGAAATAGCCCTGCACGCCGCCCGCGGCGATGCCGATGATCGAGGACAGGATGGTCAGCGTCAGGCCGAACAGCACCGAGATGCGGAAGCCGTAGATCAGCCGCGCGACCACGTCGCGGCCCTGATCGTCGGTGCCGAGCCAGTTGTATTCGAGGTCGCGGCAGCCGGTCAGGCCCTTGCGCTTCACCACGTCCTTGCACTGCTCTTCGGTCAACAGCCAGGTCGGCTTCGACGGCACCGCCGTCGGCGGGTCGAGGTTGCGGCTGTCGTAGGAGTAGCGGATCGGCGGCCAGATCATGCTGCCGCCCTTGGCGGCGATCTGCTTCTGCAAGTATGGATCGCGATAATCGGCTGCGGTCTCGAAGTCACCGCCGAACGTGATCTCGGCGTAGGTGAAGATCACCGGCCAGTACAGGCGGCCATCATATTTGACCATCAGCGGCTTGTCGTTGGCGATGAAATTGGCGAACAGCGACGCCACGAACAGCACGAGGAAGATCCAGAACGACCAGTAGCCGCGGCGATTGGCCTTGAAGTTCTGCCAGCGTCGCTTGTTCAGCGGCGACGGCGAAAAGGCGTGGTGCGTGGCGGGCACCGCTTCGCCGAGCGGCGATTGCGTCGTGGTCTCGACCGGCTGGGGCGCGAGCATCGTCATCAGACCTCCCGCGCTTCGAAGTCGATCCTGGGATCGATCCACATATAGGCGAGATCGGAGAGCAGATTGACCACCAGTCCGACCAGCGAGAAGATGAACAACGTCCCGAACACCACCGGATAGTCGCGGTTCAACACGCTCTCGAAGCCAAGCAGGCCGAGCCCGTCGAGCGAGAAGATGGTTTCGATCAAGAGCGAGCCGGAGAAGAACGCGTGGATGAACGCGCCCGGGAAGCCTGCGATCACGATCAGCATGGCGTTGCGGAAGATGTGGCCGTACAGCACCTGGCGCTCGCTGCAACCCTTGGCGCGCGCGGTCATCACATATTGCTTGCGTATCTCGTCGAGGAACGAATTCTTGGTCAGCAGGGTCATGGTGGCGAAGGCGCCGAGCGCCATCGACACCAGCGGCAGCGTCAGGTGCCAGAAATAGTCGATGATCTTCCAGTACCAGGGGAATTGCGACCAGCCGTCCGAGGTCAGGCCGCGCAGCGGGAAGATGTTGAGGAACGAGCCGCCGGCAAACAGCACGATCAGGAGGATCGCGAACAGGAAGCCCGGGATCGCAAAGCCGATGATGATCACCGCCGAGGTCCAGGTATCGAACCGCGAGCCGTCCTGCACCGCCTTGCGGATGCCGAGCGGGATCGAGATAAGATAGGTCAGCAGCGTCATCCAGATGCCGAGCGACATCGAGACCGGCAGCTTCTCCTTGATCAACTGCAGCACGCTGACACTGCGGAAATAGCTGTTGCCGAAATCGAACCGCGCGAAATTCCAGACCATCAACGCGAACCGCTCGGGCGCCGGCTTGTCGAAGCCGAACTGCACCTCGAGCTTCTTGATGAAATCCGGGTCGAGCCCCTGCGCGCCGCGGTATTTCGAATTGATGGCCGCGCCTGCGCCCGCGCCCTGGCCGCGCTGCGCGCCGAAATCGCCGCCGCCTCCCGACACGCGCGACGTGCCGCCGGTGTCGGCGCCGTTGATCTGCGCGATGACCCGCTCGACCGGACCGCCGGGAGCAAACTGCACGACCACGAAGGAGACGAACAGGATGCCAAGCAGCGTCGGCAGCATCAGGAAGATACGTCGGGCGATATAGGCGCTCATCGGCTACTTCGCCTGCTCGAGCTTCGCGGCCTTGGCCGCATCATACCACCAGTTGTCGGGCGCGCCGACGCCCGCATATTTCGCCGGCTTCTCCGGATGCCCGAACTGGTCCCAATAGGCGACACGGTGCTTGTTAGAATACCATTGTGGCACCCAATAGCGGCCGGCACGGAAGACGCGATCGAGCGCGCGGCAGGCAAAGGTTAAGTCCGCCCGCGTCTCGGCAGCGATAGCTTTTTCGATTAATGCGTCGATCGCCGGGTTGGCAACGCCCGCCAGATTGTAGGAGCCCTTGGTGGTCGCAGCCTGGGACGAGAAGTAAGGCCTCAGGCTGTCACCCGGCGTCGCCGACATGGATATACGCTGGGTCGTCACCTCAAAATCGAAAGCCTCAACACGCGCACGATACTGCACTGCGTCGATCTGCCTGATGTTGGCATCGATGCCAAGCGGCTTGAGATTCTTGATGAAGCTGGCGTGATGCGGCTGGAAAGTCGGCTCATCTAGCAGGAACTCGATCGTAAGCGGGTCGCCGTTAGGCAATCGCCGCTTGCCATCCTTGACGACGCATCCTGCATCGTTGAGCAACTGCGTCGCCTTTCGCAGCAATGCGCGGTCCTGTCCCGATCCATCCGACACCGGCGGCACAAAGGGCTCGCCGAACACCTCATCCGGCACTTGGCCGCGGAATGGTTCGAGCAGTTTCAATTCCTCGGGCGAAGGTAGTCCACTAGCCACCATGTCCGAATTCTGGAAAGGCGAGACGCTGCGCGCGTAAGCGTCGTACATGATGGTCTTGTTGGTCCATTCGAAATCGAAGGCATAGATTAGCGCTTCGCGAACGCGCGGGTCTTTGAACTTGTCGAGACGGGTGTTAATGAACCAACCCTGCCCACCGGACGGTGTTTCGTCCGGCAATGTCTCGCGCTTGACCCGCCCGTCCTTGATAGCCGGGAAATCGTACCGCGTCGCCCAGACACGGGACGTGAATTCCTCGCGAAACAGATAATTTTTGCCTGTGAAGCCTTCGAACGCGACATCGCGATCACGGTAGAACTCGTAGCGGCACGGTGTCGAAATTGTAACTGCCGCGATTGACCGGCAAGTCGGCTGCCCACCAATCCTTGAGGCGGTTATACTCGACGTAACGATTGACCTCGAACTTGCCGACCATGTACGGCCCGGAGCCCAGCGGAACTTCGAGCGTGGACTCATCAAACTGCCGCTTCGCGTAATAGGCCTTCGAGAAGATCGGCAGACCCGCAACATAAAGCGGCACGTCGCGCGCGCGATTAGGCGCGAAGGTCACGATCACGGTGCCGTCGTCGGGCGCCTCGGCCTTCACGAAATCGCGCAGTTGCACCACGATCAACGGATGCCCCTTCTCCTTCAGCGTATTGAGCGAGAACGCGACATCCTGCGCAGTCAGCTTCGAGCCGTCGTGAAAGCGAGCCTCGGGCCGCATCGTGAAGCGGTAGGTGAGCTTGTCGGGAGAAATCGAGACCGATCTTGCGGCCAGGCCGTACATCGCGTCAGGTTCATCGCCCGCGCGTGCCATCAACGAATCGAAGGTCATCTCCATGCCCTTCGCGCCTTCACCCTTGAGGATGAACGCGTTGAACGAACTGAACGTAAAGAAGGATTGGTTGTAGGCACGGGTCGAAGGGATCATTGAGAACGCCCCGCCCTTCGGCGCCTTCGGATTGACGTAGTCGAAGATCTTGAAATCCGCCGGATATTTCAGGTCGCCGAACACCGACATGCCGTGCATCTCGGTTCCGTTGTCGGCCACCGCCGGCGCAGCACGCAAGCCTGCAGCACTCAACGCACCGATGCCGAGGCCGAGTGCGTGCCGACGGGAGAATAGCGCCATGCGCGAATCCTTGAGTTTTATGAACGCTTGAGCTTGGCCGCCTTGTCGGCGTCGTACCACCAAAGATTTGGGAATCCCGAAACAGCGTATTTCGGCAGCGGGTCGGGATGGCTGAAGCGATCCCAATAGACATAGCGCTGCTTGTCGTAATTGAAGTGTGGAACAAGATAGAAGTTCCAGAGCAAAACCCGATCCAGCGCCTTCGCGGCGGCGACCTGATCGACGCGGCTGGTGGCGAAGATGATGCGTTCGATGATGGCATCGACCGCCGGATTCTTGATGCCGGGAAGATTGTTCGAGCCGGGCCGGTCGGCCGCCTGCGAACCGAAATTGTCGCGCTGCTCGTTGCCGGGCGAGATCGATTGTCCCCAGACCTGGGTCACCATCTCGAAATCGAAATCGCGCACCCGGTTCTGATACTGCACCGTGTCGACGGCGCGCAGATTAACGGTGATGCCGAGGCGCTCCAGGCTCGGCTTGTAGAACAGTGCGATCCGCTCCATGCCGGAATCGCCACTGTTGCCGAGGATCTCGACCGTGAACGGCTGGCCTGAGGAATCCACCAGTTTGCGGTCGCGGATCTCGAAGCCGGCTTCCTTCAACAGCCGCGTCGCCTCGCGCAGATTGGCGCGCACGTTTTCCGGCGTGCCTCCGACCGGATCCTTGTAGGGCGTCGTGAAGACTTCCGGCGGCACCTTGTCGCGTAGCGTCTCCAGGATCTCGAGCTCCTTGCCCTCCGGCAGGCCGGTCGCCATCAAATCGGGGATGCCGTCGAAATAGCTTGAATCGCGATGATAGTCGCCGGTCGAAAGCACGCGGTTCATCTCTTCGAAATCGAAAGCATAGTTGAAGGCGCGGCGCAGTCTGGGGTCGGCGAATTTCGGGCGCCTCAGGTTGAACACCCAGCCCTGCATCCGGCCTTGATTGCGGACGGTGAAGAGCTCCTTGAGCAGCCGCTTCTCACGCACCGGCGGAACGTCGTAGGCCGACGCCCACTCCTTCGCGCTGCGCTCGCCGTACCAATCGAACTGGTCGGCCTTCAGCGCCTCGCGCGCGACGGTGTCGTCGCGGAAATATTCGTAGCGCAGCTCGTCGAAATTGTTCTGTCCGATCGCGATCGGAATATCCTTGCCCCAGTAGTCCTTGACGCGCTCGAGCACCACCGATCGTCCGGCAACGAACTCCTTGATCCGGTAGGGACCCGAGCCAAGCGGCGGCTCCAGCGTGCTCGCGGTGATGTCACGCTTCTTGCCCTGCGCGTCGGTGCCTTCCCACCAATGCTTGGGCAGGATGACGAGCTGACCGGTGATCATCGGCAGCTCGCGGTTGCCCGGGCTGTCGAAGGTGAACTTGATGTCGCGATCGCCGACCTTCTCGGCCTTTTCGATGTGCCGGTAGTAGGCGCTGAACATCGGGCTGTTCGCCTTCCACGCCTCGAACGAGAAGATCACGTCCTCCGGCGTGACCGGCTTGCCGTCGTGCCAGCGTGAGCCGGGCCGCAGGCGGTAGATCACGTAGGAGAAATCGTCGGGGAAGGCTGCCGCCTCGGCGAGTTCGCCGTAATACGTATCGGGCTCGTCGAGCGAGGCCTCCATCAGCGAATCGTAGATGCGGGTGACGGAAGAGGCGACCGTGCCCTTCAACCCCGCAACGACCAGGTTGAAGCTGTCATAGGTGCCGGGCTGGAACAGCCGCACCACGCCGCCCTTCGGCGCGTCCGGCTTGACGTAGTCGTAGCGCTTGAAGTCGGCGGGATATTTGATTTCGCCGTAGGTCGAGAGGCCGTGCCGCCATTTCAGCCCGTTGGGGGCTTCGTCGGCGAAGGCCGGCGTGATCGCCGACAGGCCGGGGGTGAGTCCGAGCGCCGGAGCCATTGCCGCCAGTGCGCTGCCTTGAAGGAGGTGTCGTCGGGTGATCGCCAAATTCGGTCTTCCTGCTTGCGGCCCCGCTTACATGGGACCCAATATAAGGCAACGGTTCGACAAATTACGTTGCTTTTTCCTCATGATATTGGTCCGGGAACAATATCGGTGCGGCGAAACGTCCCGATAACAACCCCGCGACAGCGGATTCCCCATGCGAAAACGGCCAGGCAATGCCTGGCCGTTTCATCCGCATGCTTGCGCGAAGCAAATCGTTACTTCGAGGCGGTCGGGAGCGGAGCCGGGTGCTCCGAGTTCGAATTCAGATAGGCGATGATGTCGGCGCGCTCGCTGTCCTTCGGCACGCCGGCAAAGCCCATCGCGGTGCCCGGGATGAAGCCCTTCGGGTTGGTCAGGAACTTGTTGAGGTCGTCGAAGGACCATTCGCCGCCCTTGCCCTTCATCGCGGCCGAGAAATTGAAGCCACGGCCCTCGCCCTTCTTCTCGCCGACGACGCCGAACAGGTTCGGACCGACGCGGTTGGGACCGCCCTTCTCGAAGGTGTGGCAGGCCTGGCACTTCTTGGCGGCCGCCGCGCCCTTCTCGACGGAAGCGGTCTGCAGCAGCTTCTCGATCGGCTCGGATGCGGCCGCAGCGGCCTCGCCGCCACCGCCATGGGACTCTTCCTTCACAGCGATCTCAAAACCCGGCTTCTCCGGCAGCTTCGGCGCGAATTTCGCGCTGGCGGCAAAGCTCATCACCAGGACGACGATGCAGGTGCCGAGAACCGCACCGAGGATTTTGTTGAGTTCGAAGGAGTCCATTTTGGGTCAGGCTCCGGGCCTTGAATGTCGACTTCAGGCCGGGAATACGGCCGCGGGGAAAGACCTGGGAATCGGCCTTATCGCACCGCCCCAAGCAGGGTTGAGATATCGGTTTGCCCGCGCTCTGGCAACCCGTATAAACGCGCCGAATTCAACCTCCTCCCCGGCAATTTCCGCAGGCCGGACGGGCTCCGACACGAATGACCCAACCCCGTACCTTGGTGCTGATTCCGGCCCGCATGGCCGCCACTCGCCTTCCGGGAAAGCCGCTGCTCGAGATCGCCGGCGTGCCGATGATCGTCCATGTGCTGCGGCGGGCCGAGGCGGCGGGCATCGGCCGGGTTGCGGTTGCGACCGACACGGCCGAGATCGCTGCAGCGGTGAAGGCTGCGGGCGGCGAGGTCGTAATGACCCGTCCCGACCATCCGTCCGGCTCGGACCGGATTTATGAAGCGATGACGACCCTCGACCCCGACGGCCATGCCGAGATCGTGGTCAATCTGCAGGGCGATTTCCCGACCATCAGCCCCGAGACCATCCGCAGCGTGATGCCGGCGCTCGACGATCCCGCAGTCGACATCTCGACCCTGGCCTCGCGCATCCATACCGAGGAGGAGGATCAGGCCCCCAGCGTCGTCAAGGCAGTCGGCTCGCCGATCGGGCCGAACCGGTTGCGCGCGCTGTATTTCACCCGCGCCACCGCGCCTTATGGCGACGGGCCGCGCTACCATCATATCGGCCTCTACGCCTACCGCCGCGCCGCGCTGGAGCGGTTCGTGGCGCTGCCGCCCTCGCCGCTGGAGCAGCAGGAAAAGCTCGAGCAACTCCGCGCGCTGGAGGCCGGGATGCGGATCGACGTCACCATCGTCGATACCGTCCCGCGCGGCGTCGACACCCCGGCCGATCTCGAAACCGCCCGCAGAATACTTTCCAAAGCCTGACCGGCTGGTAAAAGGCCACCCATGACCAAGAAGCTGAAAATCGCGTTCCAGGGCGAGCCTGGCGCCAATTCCCATATCGCGATCGTCGAGGCCTATCCCGACGCCGAGCCGATGCCCTGCCCGACCTTCGAGGACGCGCTGGCCGCGATTTCCTCGGGCGAGGCCGATCTCGGCATGATCCCGATCGAGAATTCGGTCGCCGGCCGCGTCGCCGACATCCACCATCTCTTGCCCGCTTCGGGGCTGTTCATCGTCGGCGAATGGTTCTTGCCGATCCGCCACCAGCTGATGGCGATCAAGGGCACCAAGCTCGCCGACATCAAGAGCGTGGAGAGCCATGTCCACGCGCTCGGCCAGTGCCGCCGCGTCATCCGCAAGCTCGGCATCAAGCCGATCGTCGCCGCCGACACCGCCGGCAGCGCCCGCGACATCTCCGAGCGCGGCGACAAGAGCGTGGCGGCGATCGCCTCCCGCCTCGCCGCCGACATCTACGGTCTCGACATTCTCGCCGAGGACATCGAGGACGAGGCCCACAACACCACCCGCTTCGTGGTGCTGGCGCGCGAGGCCAAATGGGCCACGCAGGGTTCGGGGCCGCTGGTCACGACTTTCGTGTTCCGGGTGCGCAATTTGCCCGCCGCGCTGTACAAGGCGCTGGGCGGCTTTGCCACCAACGGCGTCAACATGACCAAGCTCGAAAGCTATATGGTCGACGGCAATTTCTTCGCCACGCAATTCTATGCCGATGTCGACGGTCACCCCGATGAGCGCGGCCTCGCGTTTGCGATCGAGGAATTGAAATTCTTCTCGCGCGAATTCCGCATCGTCGGCGTCTATCCCGGCCATCCGTTCCGCGCGACTTTCAGCGAGACGCAGGATTGACGCAGTCATTCCGGGGCACGCGAAGCGTGAACCCGGAATCTCGAGATTCCGGGTTCGATGCTGCGCATCGCTCCGGAATGACGGGGTCAAGCCGCCGCCCTCTTCGCAAGCCCGAACGCCTCGGCGAGCAGGCTGTACGACTTCTTCCGCGCGGCATGGTCGTAGACCGCTGATATCACCATCAGTTCGTCGGCCTGGGTCGCCGCGATCAGCGGCTCCAGCTTCGTCATCACGGTTGCGGGGCTGCCGACGAAGAGGCGGGCGCGGTTGCGCGCGATCGAGGCGCGCTCGGCGTCGGTGTAGGGATAGGCCTCTGCCTCCTCGACGCTCGGCAGCGGCAGATACTGGCCGCGGTCGCGGCGCAACCGGTTGAGATCCATCGACAGCGCAAGCCGCTCGGCTCCAGCGTCGGTCTCCGCCGCAACAACCGCAACCGCCAGAATCGCCTGCGGCGTCGCACGCCAGCCCGACGGCTTGAAATGCGCGCGATAGTTCGTCATCGCCGCAATTGCATCGTGAGTGGCAAAATGATGCGCGAATGCAAAGCCCATCCCGACCTGGGCCGCGAGTTCGGCGGAATAGTCGCTCGAGCCGAGCAACCAGATCGGCGGCAGCGGCGAATCATCCGGCATCGCCACCACATTGTTGTAGGGATGGCCGGGCGGGAAATCGCGCGTCTCCCACAAGGTCAGCTCGTGCAGCCGCTCGAGGAAATCATCGCCTTCGCGGCGATCGAGCCGGCTGCGCAGTGCGTAGGCGGTGGCGCCGTCGGTGCCGGGCGCGCGGCCGAGGCCGAGATCGATGCGGCCGGGAAACAGCGCCTCCAGCATCTTGAAGCGCTCGGCGACGACCAGCGGCGCGTGGTTGGGCAGCATCACGCCGCCGGAACCGACACGGATATGCGACGTCACCGCCGCGATCTGCCCGATCATCAGATCGGGCGCCGGGCTCGCGACGGAAGCCAGGTTGTGGTGCTCGGCGAGCCAGTAGCGGACGTAGCCAAGGCCATCGACATGGCGTGCCAGGTCGATGCTGTTGCGGAGCGCAACAGCCGGCCTGGTGCCAGTGGTGACGACCGACAGGTCGAGGACGGACAGCGGAATCATGGCCCTCAACCTAGTGTGGCGCCACGAGGCGACAAAGGCCCCGGCCACGCAGACCAGTCCCGCGGCGGAACGCCGGCGCCGGCAGCCGCCGATTTTGGGACGATATACGACGGTTCATTGACGCACCAAGTTACCCACAATCGATTTCGATCTCCAATCACTTGCAGAATCCTTATTATATCAATATTTTCAATATATTAATGCTACCGTCGCGAAACCAACGGGTTGCCCACCGAGCGTCCACGATAGTCAATTTCTGCCGAATCTGCGCCACGAATGGGCAATTTCCCACATCCGATGGGCTGTTTGATTCGACGCGTTTGGCTTATCTTGGGGCCTTCATATCCAGGCCGGATGTCTGCCCTCCAGTTGCGGAGCCTTTGCGTATCATGACCGAGACCATTTCCTCCGTGCCGAACGCACCACGTGCGCCCAAAGCGCCGAAAATCTCCTTCGAGTTCTTCCCGCCGAAGACCGAGGAGATGGAGCGCAATCTCTGGGAGACCATCAATCGCCTGGCGCCGCTGACGCCGAACTTCGTCTCGGTCACCTACGGCGCCGGCGGCTCGACCCGCGAGCGCACCCATTCGACCATCACCCGCATCCTGCGCGAGACCGATCTGCTGCCGGCCGCGCATCTGACCTGCGTCAGCGCCTCGCGCGGCGAGATCGACGACATCGTCGACCGCTATCATGAGGTCGGCGTCCGTCACATCGTCGCGCTGCGCGGCGATCCGCCCGGCGGCATCGGCACGCCCTACTTCACCCATCCGGACGGCTACCAGAGTTCGGCCGAGCTTGTCGCCGGCATCAAGCGGCGCCACGCCGACATCGAGATCTCGGTGTCCGCCTATCCCGAGAAGCATCCGGAAGCGAAGGATTTCGACGCCGACATCGACACGCTGAAGGCCAAGGTCGACGCCGGCGCGACGCGCGCGATCACTCAGGTGTTCTTCGACAACGACCTGTACCACCGCTATGTCGACCGGGTGCGCGCGCGCGGCATCGAGATTCCGATCGTGCCGGGCATCATGCCGATGCACAATTTCAAGCAGGCGCGCAATTTCGTGACGCGCGCCGGCACCAGCGTGCCGGACTGGCTCGCCGAGAAGTTCGAGGGCCTCGACAACGACGCCGAGACCCGCAAGCTGGTTGCCGCCACCGTCGCCGCCGGCCAGGTGCAGAAGCTGTTCAAGCACGGCGTCGACACCTTCCACTTCTACACCATGAACCGCGCGGACCTCGTGTTCGCGATCAGCCACCTGCTCGGCATCCGGCCGAACGGTGCCCAGAAAGCTGCCTGACACATGTCCGTTCCCGTTTCCCCCAAGCGTAACGCTTTGCTCGCGGCTGCCCGCGAGCGCATCCTGGTGCTCGACGGCGCCATGGGCACGATGATCCAGGGCCTGCAGTTCGACGAAGCCGCGTTCCGCGGCGCGCGCTTTGCGGACTTCCACCGCGACATCAAGGGCAACAACGATCTGCTGATCCTGACCCAGCCCGATGCGATCACGGACATCCACGCCGCATATCTGCGCGCCGGCGCCGACATCGTCGCGACCAACACCTTCTCCTCGACCTCGATCGCGCAGGCCGACTACGACATGTCGGACCTCGCCTATGAGCTGAACCTGCAGGGCGCCCGCCTGGCGCGCGCCGCCGCCGAGCGGGTGAGCGCCGAGGACTGCAAGCCGCGCTTCGTCGCCGGCGCACTCGGCCCGACCAACCGCACCGCCTCGATCTCGCCCGACGTTTCCAATCCCGGCTATCGCGCGGTCACCTTCGACGATCTGCGCAAGGCCTATGGCGAACAGGCCAAGGGCCTGCTCGACGGCGGCGCCGACCTGCTGCTGGTCGAGACCATCTTCGACACGCTGAACGCCAAGGCGGCGCTGTACGCGATTTCCGAGATCATCGAGGAGCGCGGCATCGACGTGCCCGTGATGATTTCCGGCACCATCACCGACAAGTCCGGCCGCCTGCTCTCCGGCCAGTTGCCGGAGGCGTTCTGGCATTCGGTGCGGCACGCAAGGCCGATCACGATCGGCTTCAACTGCGCGCTCGGCGCCGAGGATCTGCGCGCGCATATCGCCGATATCGGCCGCGTCGCCGACACGCTGGTCTGTGCATACCCGAACGCCGGCCTGCCCAACGAATTCGGCCAGTATGACGAGACGCCGGACTACATGGCGCGGCTGATCGGCGAGTTCGCGGCCGCCGGCCTCGTCAACATCGTCGGCGGCTGCTGCGGCACCACGCCCGACCATATCGCCGCGATCGCCAAGGCCGTCGCCCCGCACAAGCCGCGCGTGGTGCCCGAGATCGCACCGCGGCTCAGGCTCTCCGGCCTCGAGCCGTTCACGCTGACCGACGCGATCCCGTTCGTGAATGTCGGCGAGCGCACCAACGTCACCGGCTCGGCGCGCTTCCGCAAGCTGATCACCGCCGGCGACTACACCGCCGCGCTGCAGGTCGCGCGCGACCAGGTCGAGAACGGCGCCCAGGTCATCGACGTCAACATGGACGAGGGCCTGCTCGATTCCGAAGCGGCGATGGTGACGTTCCTCAACCTCGTCGCCGCCGAGCCCGACATCGCGCGCGTGCCCGTGATGGTCGATTCCTCGAAGTTCCACGTCATCGAGGCCGGCCTGAAATGCATCCAGGGCAAGCCGATCGTGAACTCGATCTCGCTCAAGGAAGGCGAGGAGAAGTTCATCCATGAGGCGACCGTCGCCAAGCGCCACGGCGCCGCCGTGGTGGTGATGGCGTTCGACGAGACCGGCCAGGCCGACACGTTCAAGCGCAAGACCGAGATCAGCAAGCGCGCCTACGACATCCTGGTCGGCCGGCTCGACTTCCCGCCCGAGGACATCATCTTCGATCCGAACATTTTTGCGATCGCGACCGGCCTCGAGGAGCACAACAATTACGGCGTCGACTTCATCGAGGCGGCGCGCTGGATCCGGGCGAACCTGCCGGGCGCCCACATCTCCGGCGGCGTCTCCAACCTGTCGTTCTCGTTCCGCGGCAACGAACCGGTGCGCGAGGCGATGCACTCGGTGTTCCTGTATCACGCGATCCATGCCGGCATGGACATGGGCATCGTCAATGCCGGGCAGATGATCGTCTACGACGACATCGATCCCGAGCTGCGCCAGACCTGCGAGGACGTCATCCTCAACCGCGATCCCGGCGCCTCCGAGCGGCTCTTGGCGCTGGCCGAGAAATTCCGCGGCAAGGAGAAGCAGACCAAGGAGCAAGATCTCGCCTGGCGCGAATGGCCGGTCGAGAAGCGGCTGTCCCACGCGTTGGTGCACGGCATCACCGAGTTCATCGAGCAGGACACCGAGGCCGCCCGCCAGAACGCGTCCCGTCCGCTCGACGTCATCGAGGGGCCGCTGATGGCCGGCATGAACGTGGTCGGCGACCTGTTCGGCGACGGCAAGATGTTCCTGCCGCAGGTCGTGAAGTCGGCCCGCGTGATGAAGCAGGCGGTCGCCTATCTGATGCCGTTCATGGAGGAGGAGAAGGCCCGCAATCTCGCCAACGGCATCACCGGCGGCCGCAACGCCGCGGGCAAGATCGTGCTCGCGACGGTGAAGGGCGACGTCCACGACATCGGCAAGAACATCGTCGGCATCGTGCTCCAGTGCAACAATTTCGAGGTCATCGACCTCGGCGTCATGGTGCCCGCCAACAAGATCATCGAGACCGCGAAGGCCGAGGGCGCCGACATCATCGGCCTGTCCGGCCTGATCACGCCCTCGCTCGACGAGATGAGCTTCCTCGCCGGCGAGCTGCAACGGCAGGGCATGAACCTGCCGCTCCTGATCGGCGGCGCCACCACGAGCCGCGTGCACACCGCAGTGAAGATCGACCCGAACTATCCGGGCGGCCCGGTCGTGCATGTCAATGACGCGAGCCGTGCCGTCGGCGTCGCCTCCTCGCTGCTGTCGGCCGAGAAAAAGCAGGCCTACGCCGCCGAGGTACGCGCCGAATACGCAAAAATCTCGACGGCGCATTTCCGCGCCCAGGCCGACAAGAAGCGGCTGAAGCTTGGCGAGGCCCGCGCCAACAAGGTCGCGATCGACTTTGCGGCGGCGCCGCCGAAAAAGCCGGCCTTCTTCGGGCTGAAGAGCTTCGACGCCTACGATCTTGCCGAGCTCGCCGACTACATCGACTGGACGCCGTTCTTCCAGACCTGGGAGCTGACCGGCCGCTTCCCGGCGATCCTCGACGACCCCAAGGTCGGCGAGGTCGCGCGCTCGCTCTATGCCGACGCGCGCAAGATGCTGGACACGATCATCAAGGAAAAATGGTTCACCGCCCGCGCCACCATCGGCTTCTGGCCGGCGAACGCCGTCGGCGACGACATCGAGGTCTATGCCGACGAGACGCGGAAGCAGAAGATCGCGACCTTCCACACGCTGCGCCAGCAGCTCGAGAAGCGCGAGGGCCGCTTCAACGCCGCGCTGTCCGATTTCATCGCGCCGAAGGAAACCGGCATCGCCGACTATATCGGCGGCTTCGTCGTCACCGCGGGGATCGGCGAGGATGCAGTCGCCGACCGCTTCAAGAACGCCAATGACGACTACTCCTCGATCCTGTGCAAGGCGCTGGCCGATCGCCTGGCCGAAGCCTTCGCCGAGCGCATGCACCAGCGCGTGCGCAAGGAGTTCTGGGCCTATGCGCCCGACGAGGCGTGGTCGGCGGACGAACTGATCCTCGAGAAATATGACGGCATCCGCCCGGCGCCCGGCTATCCGGCGCAACCCGACCACACCGAGAAGCGGACTCTGTTCGCGCTGCTCGATGCCGAGGCAACGGCCGGCGTGAAGCTGACCGAGAGCTTTGCGATGTGGCCGGGCTCGTCGGTCTCGGGCCTGTACTTCTCGCATCCCGAAAGCTTCTACTTCGGCGTCGGCAAGATCGAACGTGACCAGGTCGAGGACTACGCCGCGCGCAAGGCCATGACGGTCGCCGAGATCGAGCGCTGGCTGGCGCCGGTGCTGAACTACATCCCCGCGCAGGACGGCGCCAAGGGACCGGCGATCGCGCCCGCCGCGACGCCCGCCAACGACGCGGAGCTGGCCTCGCATCCGCAGGGCTGCACCTGCGCCGTGCATCTCGCCTGGCGCAAGAAGAAGGTGGGGGCTGGGTAGGCCTCCTCGACACGTGTCATCGCCGGGCTTGACCCGGCGATCCATCTTCAAAAACACTTCCGAAGATTGATGGATGCCCGGGTCAAGCCCGGGCATGACGTATTGGAGTGCCGTAGCCCGGATGCAGCGAAGCGTAATCCGGGATAGACTGCAACGGAACGACGGACCGGCCCCGGATTTCGCTTGCGCTTCATCCGGGCTACGGGTCTGGATAGACCTTTCTTCCCTTCTCCCCTTGTGGGAGAAGGTGTCGCGGACAAAGTCCGCGACGGATGAGGGGTCTCTATCCGCGGAGACAGACCCCTCACCCGTCCGCGATGCCTTGCATCGCGTCCACCCTCTCCCACAAGGGGAGAGGGGAAGAAATGCGGGGTGCACTCCATGCAGTTCTTCTCCTTCTGGCGCTCGCTGGCGAGCTTTCGGGTGCGGATTGCGCTCAACCTCAAGGGCGTCGCCGCCGACGTCGTCTTCGTCGATCTCGATGCGGACGCGCATCGCACTGATGCCTATCGCAAGATCAATCCGCAGATGGCGCTGCCGGCGCTGGTGACCGACGACGGCACGGTGCTGTTCCAGTCGCTCGCGATCATCGATTGGCTCGACGAGACCTACCCGAGCCCGCCGCTACTGCCGGCGGATGCGCTCGGCCGCGCCCGGGTGCGCGGGCTGGCGCTGATCGTCGCCTGCGAGGGCCATCCGCTGCTGACGCCGCGGGTGCGGCGCTATCTCGACCGCGAGCTCGATCTGCGCGACAGCCAGCAGAACGCGTGGCGACGGCACTGGACGGTCGAGACGCTGGCGGCGCTCGAGGGGCACCTCGCCGGCCACAAGGCGACCGGCCGGTTCTGTCACGGCGATGCGCCCACCCTTGCCGACATCTGCCTGGTCGGCCATGTCACGGCGGCGATCAACCAGCAGATCAGCCTGTCGCCCTGGCCGACCGTGAAGCGCATCCACGAGACCGCCATGGCGCTGCCGGCGTTCGCCAAGGCGCATCCGTCCGCGCAGCCGGATACACCGGAAGCGATGCGGGCGAAGTAGTTTGCGGACGCGCTGCAAAGGACGGGCAGAGACGCAAACGTGTGCGCGGTTCTCTCTCGATCGTCGTCCCGGCGAAGGCCGGGACCCATACTCCGCGGCGGTTGTGGCGGAGGGGACTCGTCGTTGCAGCACTGCTCAACAACGACCATCGGTGGTTATGGGTCTCAGCTTTCGCAGGGACGACACCGAATGTGTGGCGTCGTCTGTGACACACTCCGCGTTCTCGCGACATGATGTGTCCGAGCTTGGTCTTTCGTTCCGCCCTCAGAGGGCGCGGGGAAAGCAGGGTGCCGATCGCACCCATGGGCCCCGAGCAATGGGTAGAAAGAGGAAGCCTGCAGGGCGTGCTCACCTCACGCTCGCCATGTTCCGACCGATGCGATCCCTGACCGTCTGCGCGATCGCCGCCGGCGCTTCGTCGGGAATCGCGAAGCACGAGCTCGCGTTGATCTCGCAGAGCACGTAGGTGTCGGCGCCATCAGCATCGCGTGGGCCGTAGAGGAAATCGGCATCCCAGATCACCGGCAGCGACGCTTCATCGATCGTCAGCGCGGCGATCATTTGCGGGATCCATTCGTCCTCCATCAAGCTTCGCAGCCTCTGGAATTGCGGAGCATCGGGGCCGCGCATGATGCGCGGTCCGGGTTGCGCTTCCGGAGAATCCGGGCCTTGCGGGGGCGGCGGGATCAGGGCCTTGATCAATTGGTGCCCGAAGCCCGCGACCTTCGCTCCGCTGACATAGCAACGGATCATGCCCTCGGGCAGGCGCGGCTGGAAAGCCTGATCGATGATGCAGCCGCCCCAGCCGAAATATTGCTCGCAGCGCGCCATGAAGTCTGCCAGCGGCATCTCCTCCGGCTGGCTGCCGCGCAGCGCATGCAGCACGCGAATCGTCGCGTCGGTCTTCGGCACGGTTTCCACCTTCCAGACGCCCTGCCCGCCATTGCCGCGGTTCTGTTTGAGCACGCGCGGACCA
Source organism: Bradyrhizobium sp. USDA 4502 (assembly GCF_054063355.1). Classification (NCBI taxonomy): domain Bacteria; kingdom Pseudomonadati; phylum Pseudomonadota; class Alphaproteobacteria; order Hyphomicrobiales; family Nitrobacteraceae; genus Bradyrhizobium; species Bradyrhizobium sp. USDA 4502. Next base: position 8,423,363 of record NZ_JBSSGF010000001.1, on the reverse strand, counting down.
CCCGCGCGCAAGCGCGAGGGAAATTCGGCGCGGAACGCATCGACCGTGGCGTATCGATGGGTGTCGGCGCCCCAGCCGAGGTGTCGCGTCCGGTACAGCACGTCCTTGACGCCCATCTTGAGGATGATGTCGGGATGCGCGCTGACCCATGGTCCCGCCGCCGCGACCTCGCGCAGCAGCGGATCGAGGGCGGCGCGCGTCTTGCCCTGATGGATCGGATCGACCCAGACCAGAACGCCGTCCATCGTCAGCAATTGGTCGCGAACGGCATCGGCGAATGTCTCGTCATAGACGACGGGAACGGCCTCGATGCCCGAAGCGGCGAGCGCTTCGAAGACGCGGACGAAACGGCTGTTTTGTGGGGTCGCCTCCCGGCGCGACGCGGCGTCGCCACGCGACAGGATAGCGATTTTGCCAGGACGATTTTCGGAACGAAGACGTGTGTGTGGTTGGGTGTCCATGTGAAAGCTCCACGACGGTGAGTGTCGCGCAGAGCTTGGACCGAGGTCTCACGGGGAGTCTGCCTTGTCCCCTTGAGGCAAATCTAGACCACCGCGCGCAGGTTTCAAGATGGAAGTGGAGCGAAGCGGATCTGGCCACGATCCCGGATCACGCCGTGATCCCGGATCAGGCCGTGATCCCGTGCAACCCGAGCCAGCCCGTGTAGAGGCCGACGAGCACGATCAGCGCGGCCGACACGTAGGGGGCGCGATGGGCAAAGCGGCTGAAGCCGACCCAATGACGTTCGACATGACGCAGGCTGAGCGCGGCCGCAACGCCGGCAGAGACCATGGTGAGCGCAAGCCCGATGCCGAAGCAAAGCACCAGCACGAAGCCGAGGCTGAACTGCTTGAGCTGGAGACAGAGCAGCAGCACGGTGATCGCCGCCGGACACGGAATCAGCCCGCCGGTCAGGCCGAACAGGATGATCTGCCATGTCGTGACGGTGCGTCCGGCAAAGCGCTTGCGGATATCGGCGGCGTGCGCGCGCGCATGCGCGTCGTCCTCGTCGCCGAGATTCATATGCGCATGGTCATGCTCCTCGAACAGGACTTCCGCCACGTCCGCGCGGACTGAGACGCGCACCTTGAAGGCATGCGGCTCCGGAATTTCGTCGATGCTTTCCAGATAACCACCCCTGTCGGCGAAGCGAAAGCGTTGCTCGCTGCCGTCGGGACGGATCGTCACGACATCAACGTCGCCGGCCGCCGGCAGCGCTCCGGCCTCGCTTCGCAACCGCCAGCGCGGCGGCACGCCGTCCTCGAAGACCTCGAGCGACAGCGATTGTCCGGCCAGGACAAGCTGGCGCGTTTCGTCGTGATGATGGTGGTGATCGTGATCGTGTTCGGCAGCCTGCTCGCGCCAGGTGCGCCAGGCCATCCAGGCCGCGATCGCGATGATGATCACCGCCGACGCCAGTTGCAGCCAGGCTTCGCTGCGTTCTCCGGACCATTGCTGGCCGAAATGAAGTCCGGCGAGTGCGACCAGCCAGACGATGGCGGTGTGCGAGATCGTCGCCGCCACGCCGAGCAGCACCGCCTGCGCCACCGTGCCGCGGATCGCGATGATGAAGGCCGCCATCATCGTCTTGGAGTGGCCGGGTTCGAGCCCGTGCAGTGCGCCGAGCAGGATCGCGCTGGGTACGAACAGCCACGCATGCGCGCTGCTCTGCTGGAGCAGCTGAGACAGGTCGGTCATGGCACTCACTTCAAATAGGTACGAACGACGTCGATCAGGTCCGCGGCGCCCTGCGCCTTCTCGGGATCCTTTTCCCGGGCAGGATCCACGACATGGTGGCGGATGTGATCCTCGAGCAATTCCGCAGTCAGCCCGTTGATGGCACCGCGAACCGAGGCCACCAGCATCAGCACGTCGGCACAACCAATCTCGGACTCCAGTGCACGCTCGACGGCCTCCAGCTGGCCCTTGATGCGGCGAACCCGGCCGACGAGCTTGGACTTGTGCTTGATGGTATGCGACATGATTGTAATATAGGGGGGTACCCTATATTGGTCAACCTCGCTGTCGGCCAGCCGGGGCGCGCATCGAGACATGGCGGCGGGATGTCAGCGGCGGGCGTCAGCCCATGCTGCCAGGCATGAAGCAGCGCGCCTTCGGATGACCGTCTATGTAGTAAGGCCACACGATGGGTCGGCCGGACAGGTTCGGCCCGGGCACGACGGCTTCGTTCGGAACGTCAACCCACTCGCCATCGATGCGCACCCGATAATGGCCGTTCCTGGTTTCCCAGTCGACGTCGTCGATGTGCTGCGCATCCGTGCCATCGCAGCAGGGACCCTTGCTGCTATGCAGGCCCTCGTACCAACCATTCAAGTCGGGGTGCTGGTGATCGTGGGCGAGAGCGCCGCCGGTTGTTGTGATGAGCAGCATAACGACAAGAGCAACAGGCGTCGCATGCCAATAATGACTGTCCATCAATCGGCATTGCTCCAATGAATGCAGGCGGGAGCGCGACACGATCGCGGTGTCGGCATCTACCTGAGTTGGTCCCTGCCACCGCGCAACTCGGCAGCGAATTGTATGTTCCTATTCGCAACTCGCCGCAGATGGAGAGATGACCCATCGGCCAGAGTCCACGAATGCTTGTTCCAAGCCGCGCGATGAAGTTTTCGTGACTGTCGATCGGCGATTGCTGCTGGATTTGGCAAAGTCAGGTTGACAGCCCGGAAATCAGGGTTTTTGATGCGGCTACGGGGATGTGCGATCTCCCCGCGAGGCGACATGCCCAAGAATCGCGTCCTGTCACCAAGGGCGCACCATGTCGTCATACACATCGATCTCATCAGAAAAATTGTCCCGTCTCATCGGTACGGCGAAGGCGCCGACGCTCGTCGACGTTCGTCTCGATGAAGATTTCGCTGCCGATCCGCGCCTGATTCCGGGCGCGGTCCGCTATTCCCATCTCGACGTCCAGGACTGGGCTTCCCGTTTCACCGGGCAGTCCGTGGTCGTGGTCTGCCAGAAGGGACAGAAGCTTTCCGAAGGCACCGCCGCCTGGCTGCGCTGCAGCAACATCGCGGCCGAGATTCTCGAGGGCGGCCACCTCGGCTGGCGGGAAGCGGAGCTACCGACCGTTCCCGCCGACAAGATTCCGAAACGCGACGGGCGGGGCCGCACCGTCTGGGTGACGCGATCGCGGCCGAAGATCGACCGCATCGCCTGTCCATGGCTGATCCGCCGCTTCGTCGATCCCGCGGCCGTGTTCCTGTTCGTCACATCGGCGGAGGTCGAGGCGGTCGCCGAACGGTTCGACGCCACGCCGTTCGACATCGAGAACGTGTTCTGGAGCCATCGCGGTGAGCTCTGCACCTTCGACGTGATGGTCAAGGAATTCGGCCTCGCGACGCCGGCGCTGGAGCGGCTCGCGACGATGGTGCGGGCGGCCGATACCGCGCGGCTCGAGCTTTCGCCGGAGGCGCCCGGGCTGCTCGCCGCCTCGCTCGGCCTGTCGCGCATGTTCGACGACGACCTCGAGCAGTTGAGCGCCGGGCTGCTGCTCTACGACGCCTTCTACCGATGGTGCCGCGACGCGACCAAGGAGACGCACAACTGGCCGACCAGCAAGGTGAAGCCATGACCGACGTCGCAACGACAGCGAAAGCGCGCGGGCATGAACCCGCGCACGGCATCTCCTTCAACGAGGCGCTGCTGGTCTGGATACGCGTCGCCATCCTGAGCTTTGGCGGACCGGCCGGCCAGATCGCGGTGATGCATCGCATCCTGGTCGAGGAGAAGAACTGGATATCCGAGGGGCGTTTCCTGCACGCCCTCAATTACTGCATGCTGCTGCCGGGGCCGGAGGCGCAGCAGCTGGCGACCTATATCGGCTGGCTGCTGCATCGGACGCTCGGCGGCATCGTGGCGGGCGGGCTGTTCATCCTGCCCGGCATCTTCGCCATCATGGGCCTCAGCTATATCTACGCGGCGTATGGCAATGTCGGGTTTGTCGAAGCGCTGTTCTTCGGCCTGAAGGCCGCGGTGCTCGCCATCGTCATCCAGGCCGTGGTGCGGGTCGGCAAGCGCGCGCTGCGCAACCGGGTGATGATCGCGCTCGCGGCGATCGCCTTTGTCGCGATCTTCTTCTTCGCCGTGCCGTTTCCGCTGATCATCGGCGCCGCCGCGGTCACAGGGCTGGTGGGCGCACGTCTCGGCCGGAGCGAATTTGCGGCGATCGAGCATGGCGGCAAGAATTCCGCCGTGATCGACAGCATGCTCGGTGAAGCGGTGCCGGACCATGTCCGTCCCAACGCATCGCGCACTTTGCGGGTCGGCGCCATCTGGCTCGCGCTCTGGCTGGTGCCGGTGTTCGCCCTGCTGATTGCGCTCGGGCCCGGCGACGTGTTCACCCAGATCGCGATCTTCTTCAGCAAGATGGCAATGGTGACGTTCGGCGGCGCCTACGCCGTGCTCGCCTATGTCGCGCAACAGGCCGCCGACTATTATCACTGGGTCAGCCCGCGCGAGATGCTGGACGGACTCGGCATGGCCGAGACCACGCCCGGACCGCTGATCATGGTGGTGCAGTTCGTGGGCTTCATGGCCGCGTTCCGCGAAGCAAGCGGGCTGTCGCCGATGTTGGCCGCCACCCTCGGCGGGTTGCTCGCGACCTGGGTGACGTTCACGCCGTGCTTCCTGTGGATCTTCGTCGGGGCGCCCTACATCGAGGCGCTGCGCGGCAACAAGCCGCTGGCGGGCGCGCTTTCGGCGATCACCGCCGCCGTGGTCGGCGTGATCCTCAATCTGTCGATCTGGTTCGCGCTGCACACGCTGTTCCGGCAAACATTCCCTGTGCACGGGCTAGGCCTGTCGTTCGACGCGCCGGTGCCTGCTAGCCTCGACTGGCCGGCGATGGCGCTGTCGATCGCCGCCGCGATCGCGATCTTCCGCTTCAATGCGGGGATGCTCAGCGTCCTCGCCGCCTCCTGCATCACGGGCGTACTGCTGCGCCTTGTCGGCATCATCTGAGCGGAACGGCGCGCAGCTTGAGAACCTGGGGCAGCACAACACAACCAGGAGAACAACCATGCAGACACGACGACTCTCCCGTTTGATTCTCGTCCTGACGATCGCGGGCGCGGTCATGCCGGCCCATGCCCTGACGCAGGACGAACTCGTCGCAAAACTTCGCGCCGCCGGCTACGCCGAGATCAGCGAGGTCAAGTCGACGGCCGAAGGCACGACGGCGAAGGCGATGAAGAACGGCAAGCCGGTGCGGCTCGTGATCGACAGCAGCGGCCAGGTCAAGGAGCGGGACTGAGCTCCCGCGCGCGCGAAAGCCGTCAACCGATCGATGGAGTGATAATCATGATGAGAGCAACTGTGGCCCTGTGCATGGCAGTGCTGGGGCCGGGCGCAACCCTGGCAGCGCCGGCCGCCCACGATGAGCGGCAGGACGCGGCAGTGACAATGCAGGCGGCGATGGTCCACCCGCAAGCGAGCGAGACGCTGCGCGGCGTCGTCGATCGTGTCGATGAACGCAACGACACGCTGCTGATCCGGTTATCTCCGGACCGGATCGAACCGTTCAAGGTCCAGGACGGCCTGATCTTCAATGCCGTCCGCTTCGGCGATCCCGTCGAAATCGCGGTGCAGAACATCGCCGGGTTCCGGACCATCGTCGGGCTCTCGATGCAATAGAGCCACGATCCGAAGCATCGAAAGAGATTCAAGGGAGCAATCCAATGCGACACACGATTTCGGCGCTGATCGGCGTCGGTGCCTGTCTCTTCGCCACAGGCGGAAGCGCGCAAAAGATCGACTGGCAGGTATTCACCGAGCCGTTCGTCTCGTCGGCACATGCGCAGGCGATCGACTGGCAGAAGGTCGACGATACGCTGGGCAGAAAACCCGCCGTCACCGGTGACGTGCATCGCTACGGCTTTCCGCGGAGCGATCTGACGGTGACGCTCGACGGCATCACCATCAAGCCGGCGCTGGCGCTCGGCGGCTGGGTCGCCTTCAAGCCCATGCACGACGACGTCATGGCGATGGGCGACCTGGTGCTGCTCGAATCCGAGATCAACCCTGTCATGCTGAAGATGATCGGAAACGGCCTGCAGATCACGGCCGTGCACAACCATTTGCTCGGCGCGAGCCCAGCCACCTTCTACATGCACGTCGCCGGCCACGGTGACCCGGTCAAGCTCGCCGCCGCGATTCGGGATGGCCTCGCCGAAAGCAAGACGCCGCTCAAGGCCGCGGCGCCGGCCGCGCCGCCGCCGACCATCGATCTCGATACCGAGCAGCTCGATCAGATTATCGGCGTCAAGGGCCAGGCCAATGGCGGCGTCTATCAGTTCAACGTGCCCCGCCGCGATCCGATCATCGAACAGGGCATGGCGTTGAGCCCGGTCGGTCCGTTGGGCGTCGCCATCGGCATCAACTTCCAGCCGGCCGGCGGCGGCAAGGCGGCGATCACCGGCGATTTCGTGCTGACAAATGACGAGGTCAACCCCGTCATCATGGCGTTGCGGACGCACGGCATCGACGTCACCGCGCTGCACAGCCACATGCTGGACGAACAGCCGCGCCTGTTCTTCATGCATTTCTGGGCCAATGACGACGCCGTCAAGCTCGCCAAGGGCCTGCGTGCCGCGCTCGACAAGACGGCCACGACAAAAAGTTGACCCTGGTCTCGGAGGGATCAACGATGCGAAGCCTCACGGTCATGTCCATGTGGCGCACGCTGCTCAGGAGTGCCCACGTGATGCTGCGCATTGCCGCCACGGTGCTTGCGATCGCGCTGACATCGGCTCGGCCGGCGCCGGCGAACGATGGCAAGATCGTTGTCTTTGTCTGCCTGCACGGCGTGGTGAACAGCCAGATGGCGGCGGCCTATTTCAACAAGGCTGCCCAGGAGCGCGGATCGCGGATAAGGGCGGTCTCACGCGGCATCGACCTTTATCGGTCGGTGCCGGTTAGGGTGCGGGATGGCCTTGCACTCGATGGTCTGGAGGCGGCCAACACGCCGCAACAGCTGACCATCGACGACATGGCCGCGGCAGACCAGGTGGTGGCGTTCGATCAGATCCCCGCCGCCGAGCGGCACGGACGGGCCGACGTGGCCTACTGGTCCGGCATTCCCTTGGGTATCGATGATTATGAGTCGGCCCGGGATCAGATCGTCCGGCGCATCGAGGCCCTTATTCCGACGCTGGCAGCGGCAACCGAACCGGCAGGAGACAAGACGCCCCTTCAGCTCGAAACGAAGATCCTGCTCGGCGGTGTCCGCGGTCGGATTGATCACCTGGCGGTCGACCTGAAGCGGCAGCGACTGTTCGTGGCCGAGCTCGGCAACAACAGCGTCGGCGTCGTCGATCTGGCTGCGCGCAGTTTGCTTCGAACCATTACCGGACTGAGCGAACCCCAAGGCGTCGGCTATGAGCCGTCGACCGACACCCTCTACGTCGCCAACGCCCGCGACGGATCGGTGCAGCTGTACGAAGCCAACGAGTACAAGGCGGCCGGGCGAATCGAACTCGGCAGCGATGCCGACAATATCCGGGTCGACGCGGCGGCCAAGCGCGTCATCGTCGGCTATGGCGATGGTGGCCTGGCAGTCGTCGACCCATCCACGCGGACAAAGGTTCGGAGCCTACTCCTTAAGGCACATCCGGAAAGCTTCCAGCTTCAGCCCGATAGTGGGCGCATCTTTGTCAATCTGCCTGACGCGCGAACCGTCGCGGTGGTGGACGTTGCTTCCGGGAAACAACTCACCAGCTGGCCGCTGGACAAGGGCGGTAATTTCGCGATGGCCATCGATCACGAACGAAGTCGCGTTCTCCTGGTGTATCGCAGCCCAGCCGAGCTTGCAGCCTTTTCGACCGACGGCAAGGCGATTGCAGCCACCGGCACTTGCGGCGATGCCGACGACCTCTTTGTAGATGGAAAGCGCGGACGCATTTATGTGAGCTGCGGCGCTGGATACGTCGATGTATTTGAGATTGATGGAGCGGCCTATCGACTGATCGCGCGCCGGCCGACGGCAACGGGCGCACGAACATCGCTCTTTGTGCCGGAGCTGGACCGTCTGTTTGTTGCGGTCCGCGCGGGGCCTGCCGGACCGGCGGCAATCTGGGTGTTCAAGCCAATGCCTTGAGATCGACTTTGTGGGGAGACGGCGCATGTGGAAACGCAGCCGGGGCTTTCGCAGCTATTCGAGACGCCTTGCGCCTCGCTTCATGGTCGCTCTTGGACTGATCGCCTGGTCTGACCCCGCCTCGGCCTATCGCCCCTTCGATGGCACGGATGCCGCTGTTGCCAAGAAGGGGGAGATGGAGGTCGAGTTGCAGCCGGCCGGACGTTTGCGTGATGAGAGCGGAACAAGCCTGATCGCGCCGGCCTGGGTTCTCAACTACGGTCTGAGCGAGAGTTGGGAAGCCGTCTTCGAAGGCCAGGGACAAACGTCGCTCTCTCCGCCCGGACCGACCAGCCTGACTGCAGCCGGAGCGTTTCTCAAGCACGTGGTCGTACCCGGTAGCCTGCAGGACAAGACCGGTCCGAGCATTGCGACCGAATTTGGCGTCCTTCTTCCTGACAGTACCGGCAATTCGGGCGTTGGCGTAAGCCTGGCCGGCATTGTCTCGCAGCGCTGGGATTGGGGCACCATTCACTTGAATGCCGAGACTGCCATTACCCGCGACCATCATGGCGACGTGTTCGTGGGTGCTATTGTCGAAGGACCGATGACCTGGACGGTGCGCCCCGTCGCCGAGATATTCTACGAGAACGAGTTTGGAAAAGAGGATACGTTCTCGGGGTTGGTCGGGCTGATCTATCGTGTGCGCGACGACCTCAGCTTCGACATCGCGGTCCGGCACGCGCTCACCGGAGGCCATCCGGTAAACGAGATACGTGCGGGATTGACCTTCGGCTCTCCGCTTTCCTTCTTCGAAGGTCACGCCGCGCACCAGGCGTCGCCAATTCCACCTCGATAGCTACTGGCGGTCCCGGTTCTCTGGATGGGCTCGCCAGTCTCGACCGACAGTCTGATGGCCGTCGTCTGGTATTGCCTGGCCGGCGTGGTCCCTCTCGCCGCCTTGAGCCTTCCAGTCACGCCCGATCTTAACGTCCTCGGCGCGACTGCGATCCTGCTCGCGGGTTTGCTCCGACTGCTGAGGCGGCTGGGCCTGTTGGACAGGCGTAGACTGTGCTTTTGCATCGCTTCCGGCGAACGCGAAGGTCATTGCGACCGCGGAGATGAACGCAACCGATATGGAATTCTTCATGGTGTTGTCCCTTCCTCATGCTCTGCACTAACGCTCCGTCATCGCCTTTGTTCGGAAACAAACGGGCTTCTGGCTGCACGTGGAGGTCGGAACCGGGCGCTCTGCACGCGAACAATGACGGTCAATATTTCGGCCGGTGCGAAGTAGACCATTCGCGCGCGTGTTCGATCGGCACCCGCTGCACGACGGCGCGAACCTTCTGCGTTGCGGGCAGATTGTCCATGCGTTCCCGCCAGCGGCAGAATGCCGGGAATTTCGGATACATCGACTGCCCTTCGGCGGTGAGGCTGAAGGCGAACGTGCTCGGCAGCAGATAGAAATCCGCAATCGAGAGTTCGTCCCCGAGCAAAAAATCCTTGCCGTGCGCAAGCTGGCGCTCGGCCACCGCTAGCCCGGTCTCGACCTTGGGCAGCGCATGTGCCACGACCTTCTCGTCGGGGGCGATGCCGAGTTCCGGGAAAACCAGACGCTCATGCGTCACGTGATAGATCATGTAGGGGTAGTAATAGTTGTTAACAGCGCTGATCCACTGGTTCATGTGCGCCCGCGCCTTGATGTCTTTCGGCGTCAGCGACACGCCGCCAAAGGCTTCGTCGACATAGGCGGCAATCGCACTCGTCTCGTAGACGGTGAGATCGCCGTGTTTCAGAATTGGGACACGGTTGAACGGGTGCAGCGCCAGGTGATCGGGCTTGCCCATGACCGGTTCAAGGTCGTGGAATTGGTAAGCTACGTCCTTGTGCGTCAGGATCAAGCGGACGATGTTGACAAAACTGCTGCGTGGGAAACCGTAGACGATCGGACCGGACATCCGCTTTCTCCTTTCTGATTTGGTCTCAGCGCCAGAACGGCTTGGAGGCCTCGCGCAGCGCCTGCTCGCGCGTCAGGCCGAGATCGCAAAGCAGATGCGGGTCATCGGCAATCGCGCGAAGCGCGATGCGCTGAAACGGCCGGTCAAGCAAGCTCCACCATACGGGGCGCGGAGCGCCAGGCGACCTTCCTGAGCTGAATTGATGAAGTGGTGTGGCCGGGTCGGCGGCGGGCACCGGCGGGATCGACCGAGATGTATCGGTTAAAGGACGGACACGACAGGCTCCAAATCGCTTGAAATGCTTCACTGGAGCTGTTCAATAATCGTGCGGGGCGGTTTCCCGCAAAGCATCGTTTCTCGTGCCTGCCCTAATTTTTCTCATGAAGTCGTGCGATGCGCCCACGCCTGCCGCCGCTCAATGCCCTGAAGGCCTTCGAGGCCGCCGCGCGCCACGAGAGTTTTACGCGCGCTGCCGAAGAGCTTTGTGTCACGCAGGGTGCCGTCAGCCATCAAGTGAAAGCACTGGAAGCCGAGCTCGCAATAAAGCTCTTCAACCGCGAGCGCCAGCGCCTGATCATCACAGAAGCCGGGCGCGACTATCTCGCTGTCGTGCGCGACGCGCTCGACCGCATCGCCATCGGCACCGAGCGGCTGTTGCAACGGCAGAATACCGGCGTGCTGACCGTATCGACGTCGCCGGACTTTGCGGCGAAATGGCTCGTGCACCGGCTCGGCCACTTTGTTGAGGCGCATAGCGGCATCGACCTGCGCGTCTCCGCCACGCTGCACCACGTCGACTTCGCGCGCGAGGAAGTGGATCTCGCGGTGCGCCACGGCGACGGCAACTGGCCGGGGCTTGACGCGGTGCGGCTGAGCCCGGAGCGGCTATTTGCCGTGTGCAGCCCAAAGCTATTGTCCGGCAAGCGACGCCTGAGCAACCCCGCTGACATCCTGAAATTTCCGCTGATCCATATGGACAGTCGCGCCGACTGGAAGAACTGGCTTGAGGAAGCGGGACTTGACGATGCTGCCGCCACGCATGGCCCGGTCCTCAATCGCGCCAGCATGGTGATTGATGCCGCCATCAATGGGCAAGGCATTGCGCTCGCGCGCACCACGCTGGCGGCGTGGGACCTCATCAACGGCCATCTGGCGCGGCCGTTTCCGCAGTCGCTGCCATTGTCGAAGACCTACTGGATCCTCTGCCCGAAGGCGACCGCAAGCCTGCCGAAGATCGTGACGTTTCGCGATTGGTTGCTCTCGGAGGCCGCAAGCGACCTGCGCAGGCTTAGAAAGCTCGGCGGAACCTCTCATCGACTGAAGTGAGTGCCGGCAGGCTTCCAAACACAGGGAACGGCCCTGCGGCCCTCGGGATTGTCGTGGGACGCACCACCCACCATGCATGGAGCCCGATCATTGCTGCAGCTGTACAGGTCGGCGACCTCTGATTGGCGGAGCATCGGCGCCGAAGTGCCGTCCGAGGTCATCTGGATCGATCTGCTCGATCCTACGGAGGACGAAAAGCAGTTCGTCGAGCGCGCGCTCGACATCCGCGTCCCGTCCGAGCGATCGTTGAGCGAGATCGAGGCGTCGAGCCGCCTGATCACCGATCATGACCGGCTCTATCTGAGCTCGCCGGCGGTGCGGCTCGACGACAACAACGAAGCCGAGATCACCAATATCGGTTTCGTGATCGGCCCAAAGGTGCTGGTCACGGTGCGGTTCGCGCAGCTGACCACGTTCGACGACGTCATGAAGCGGATCGGCACTGACAAGAGCCTGCAGAACGGCATGTGCGTGTTCACCGCGCTGCTCGAGGCCATGATCGATCGCGGCGCCGACGTGCTGGAGCATCTCGGCGCCAAGACCGACAGGCTGTCGCGGGGCGTCTTCAAGGGCGGCCTGGTGCGGAGCAAGCGTCCGGTGCGCTCCAGCCGCAGGTTGCGCGAGGCGCTGGAGAACATCGGCGAGCTCGCCGATCGCCTGGCGAAGGCGCGCGACGTGTTGCTCGGCGTCGGCCGGGTCGCGAGCTTCGCCGATGACGTCGGCAATGAATGGATCACGTCGGCTTCGAAGCGCCGGCTCGAGGCCGTCTCCAAGGATGTGGCTTCACTGGGTGATTACGAGACCCGGCTCTCGGACAAGATCCAGCTGCTGCTGGACGCCGTGCTCGGCTTCATCAACATCCAGCAGAACGACCTGTTCAAGATCCTGACCATCGTGTCGGTGGTCGGCGTTCCCCCGACCATCCTGGTCGGGGTCTGGGGCATGAATTTCAAGGAGATGCCGGAGCTGAGCTGGACCTTCGGCTATCCCTTGGCCTGGGCCGCGATCATCGCCAGCGGCATCCTGCCGGTGCTCTGGTTCAAGCGGCACGGCTGGTTCGACTAAACAAGCGAAGTTGAAACGCCGCCGCGTTATCCGCGTTGAGAACCTGCCTGCGCGTCTATAAATCTGAAGCTGCCCCACCCGCCCCTGCGGCGCTGTCATTCCGCACCGAAGAGTTCAGCCTATGCGCCCCCACATCATCTGCCACATGGGCACGTCGATCGACGGCCGGCTTCATCCCAGCCGCTTCACCAAGGCCGCCGCCGGCATCTCGGCTGACGTGCTGCGCGGCCACTACGAAAGGATCCATGACGGTTTCGATGCCGATGGATGGATCATCGGCCGCGTCACCATGAACGAGATGGCCAAGGGAACGGAGCGGCATATCGCCAACCCACTGAGGCTGCCGCGCGAGGCGCATCTCGGCAACCGTAACGGCCGCAAGCTTGCTGTCGGCATCGATCCGTCGGGCCGTGTGCATTTCGGCAAGGACAATGTCGGCGGCGATCATGCCGTCGCTGTGCTGGGCGAGCAGGTGTCCGATGCGCACCTCGCCGAGCTGCGCGAGGACGGTGCGTCCTACATCTTTGCAGGCACCAAGGGCGACGATCTGCCGGGCGCGATGGCGCAGCTCGCGTCGCTGTTCGGCGCCAGGACGCTGCTGCTCGAAGGCGGCGGCGGGATCAACGGCGCCTTCCTGAAGCATGGGCTGATCGACGAGTTCAGCACATTGATCTTTCCGGCGGTCGACGGCGTCGCCGGCTCGCAAAGCATCGTCGACTATCACGGCCCCGACGGCGACCGCCCCGGCGCCGGTCAGTCGCTGCGGCTCACCCATTGCGAGGCGCTGGAAGGCGGCATGGTCTGGCTGCGTCACGCCGTGGAGCGCGCGCCGGATTAAGCGCGCCTATGGCTTGGGATTCTCCACCCAGCCGGTCCGACATGCGGCGACGAAGAACGCGACGCCGCGCGCGACATGGGCGTCGATCTCGGGATCGAGCGCCTTTAGGTCGACCTCAAACAGCGCCCGGAGCAGCATCGGCACCGCGATGATGTCGAGGAACATCCGCGCCGTCGTCGGCAGGTGTTCGGGCGCGAAGGCCGGCAGCTTGCCGAGCTGGTCGGATTGCGTCAGGTCGCGCAGCAGGTGAATGCCGAGCTCGGTGCTGAGCGCGCGCGCCCTGCGGTTGACGTTGGCGGCGAGATCCGGGAAGCGGTGCGCTTCCGCGATGGCGAGCCGCATCAGGCCGATCCGGTCGGCATCGAAGCCCCAATGCAACAGGGTCGAGGCAACGCTGGTGAGGCGCTCCTCGATGGTCGCGCCGACCGGCGGATCGGCCTTGAACTCGGCGATGCGTGCCAGGATGTCCCGCGTCACCACTTCCGTGAACAGCGCCCGCTTGTCGCGGAAGCGCGCATAAATCGTCCGCTTGCCGGAGCGCGCGACTTCCGCGATCTCATCGATGCTCGCGCCCTCGAACCCGCGCTGCAGGAAGACCCGGCGCGCGGCGTCGAGGATGCGTGCATCGACCTCGCCGGCGAGCTCCTTCGGCGGCCGGCCGGCGCGCACCTCGACCGGCTTGGTTTTCGGTAGCCGCGGCTTCTTCAGGGTGCTGGTGGTCATCGCATCGACCCGGGTTCGATGGGCCGGTCAGGCCGGCAATATCAGGCAATATAGCCTTATCACATCTAGTTGTAAATAGAACGACACAGTTCCGTTTCTATTGACGACGCACTGCGGCGGAACTATTTGCCGCATAGAACGGAACGGTTCTGTTCCTATTTGCGAAGGCCTTGCAGACCTCGCCTGACAGCAGGAGCCGCCATCATGTTTGAAGACACTGTTTTGGAGCGCGACCAACCGGGGCATGAGGGTATCGAGGGGGCGTCCTCGGCTCCGGCCTCCCATGAGCCTGACCGGCCCTCGGTCACCGCACGAACTCCGGCGCAGGAGCATCCCGCGGGCAAGCAACCCGCCCCGCCGGCAACAATCCCGCCCGAGGTCATCGGCAAGACAACACGGCGCAGCTTTCTCCGCCGCCGTCCGGTCGTCTCCGCGATCGGCGCCGTGCTGCTCGCCGCAGCGATCGGCGGCGGCTATCTCTACATGGACTACAGCGCGCATTTCGAATCCACCGACGACGCCTTCATCGCCGCGCGGCAGTCGGCGCTCGCGCCGAAGATCTCCGGCTACATCACCGCCGTCCCGGTCACCGACAACCAGCATGTCGCGGCCGGCGACGTGATCGCCCGGCTCGACGACCGCGACTATCGCGTCGCGCTGGCGCAGGCCGAGGCGCAGGTCGCGGCCGCGCGCGCCAGCATCGAGAATGTCGATGCGCAGCTCGACGTGCAGCAGGCGCAGATTGCTGCCAACCAGGCGCAGGTCGACCAGGCGCAGGCGGCGCTGGTGTTCGCCCAGCAGCAGGCAACGCGCTACCAGCATCTGGAGCAATCCGGCTACGGCACGGTGCAGAATTCCGAGCAGTTCACCTCGCAGCTGCATCAGCAGCAGGCTGCGCTGCTGAGCGCGCAGGCGACGCTCAACCTCGCGCAGCGCCAGGTCGAGTCGCTGAAGGCGCAGCGCAAGAGCGCGGTCGCGAACCTCGCCCAGGCCGAGGCGCAGCGCGACCAGGCCAAGCTCAATCTGTCCTATACGACGGTCACCGCCGCCCAGCCGGGCCGCGTCGTCAGCCTGTCGGCCGCGGTCGGCCAGTTCGCGCAGGCCGGCACCAACCTCACGATGTTCGTGCCCGACCAGACCTGGGTCACCGCGAACTTCAAGGAGATCCAGCTCGACAAGATGCGGCCGGGCGAGAAGGTGACGATGAAGATCGACGCCTATCCCGGACGCACCATCCAGGGCCATGTCGAGAGCGTGCAGCCGGGCTCCGGCACCGCGTTCTCGCTGCTGCCGGCGCAGAACGCCACCGGCAACTACGTCAAGATCGTGCAGCGCGTGCCGGTGAAGATCGTGATGGACAACCCACCGGCCGACGTCGCGCTCGGCCCGGGCATGTCCGTGGTGCCGACGGTGCGGATCAATCCCGCGCCGTCCCTGTTCGAGCGCCTTGAGAAGTCGAGCCTCGGGAGGCTGTGATGAGTGCCGCCGCCATCGATGCCAAAGGCATTCCGGCTCCGAGCGTCACCGTCAATCCCTGGCTGATCGCCATCGTGGTCGCGCTCGCGAGCTTCATGGAGGTGCTCGACACCACCATCGCCAACGTCGCGCTGCCCTATATCGCCGGCGGCATGGGCGTGAGCGAGGACGAGGCCTCCTGGGTGGTCACCACCTATCTGGTGTCCAACGCCATCATCCTGACCGCCTCCGGCTTTCTCGCCCGCACGCTCGGGCGCAAGACCTTCTTCCTGATCTGCCTCGGCATCTTCACGGTCAGCTCGATCCTGTGCGGTTTTGCGTCCAATCTGAACGCGCTGCTGCTGTTCCGTATCCTGCAGGGTCTCGGCGGCGGCGGAATGGTGCCAGTTGCGCAATCGATTCTCGCCGATGCCTTCCCGCCGGCCAAGCGCGGGCAGGCGTTCGCGGTGTTCGGCATTGCCGTCGTGGTGGCGCCGGTGGTCGGGCCGACGCTCGGCGGCTGGCTGTCCGACAACCTCTCCTGGCACTGGTGCTTCCTGATCAACGCGCCGGTCGGCGTGTTCGCGATCGCGCTGATCGCGGCCGTGCTGCAGGAGCCCGCGACCGCGAAAGCCAAGGGGGCGCAGCCCCAGGACAACAGGTTCGACTTCATCGGCTTCGCGCTGATCGCGACCTTCCTCGGCGCGCTCGAGGTGGTGCTCGATCGCGGCCTCGAGGACGACTGGTTCGCCTCGCCCTTCATCATCACCTTTGCAGTGATCTGCGCCACGGCGTTCGTGCTGATGATCCCGTGGGAGATGACCCGGCGCAATCCGATGATCGACCTGCGCATGGTCGCAACCCGGCAGTTCGGCGCCTGCTTCCTGGTGATGCTGGCAACCGGCGCCATCCTGCTCGCCACCACGCAATTCTTGCCGCAACTGGTGCAGCAGGATTTCGGCTACACCGCGACCTGGGCCGGCCTCGTGCTCTCGCCCGGCGGCGTCGTCACCATGATGATGATGTTCGCGGTCGGCCGGCTCGCCGCCAGGGTGCAGCCGAAATACCTGATCGTTGCCGGCGCGCTGGTGATCGCCGCCTCGATGTACAGCATGACCAACGTCTACGGCGATCTCGGCTTCTGGTTCATGGCGCGCTCGCGCATGCTGATCGGCGTCGGCCTGCCGCTGATCTTCGTGCCGATCATGGCGGCGTCCTATGACGGCATTCCCGCTGGGAAGACCGACCAGGCCTCCGCGCTGATCAACGCGGCGCGCAACACCGGTGGCTCGATCGGCGTCTCGATCGTGTCCAACGTGCTGACGCATCGCCAGCAATTCCACCAGAGCCGGCTGGTCGAGCAGGTGACGCCGTCGAGCCCGCAATACCAGGACACGCTGCACCAGGTCACCGACTTCTTCGTCGCCCAGGGCAGTTCGCTGGCGCAGGCGCACAGTCAGGCGATCCAGTGGATCGGACAGCAGGTGCAGACCCAGGCCTCGTTCCTGTCCTACATGGATGCGTTCTGGGTCCTGATGCTGATCTCGCTCTCCGCCATCCCGCTGGCGCTGACCTTGCGCAAGGTCAAGCTCGGCGGCCCCGCCCCCATGGGTCATTGATCCCGGCGCCGGCATGGATGGCGCTACCGCAGAATGCAGGCGTGGCTAAGCCGCGCTATCGACCGGACAGGTCCGCGCGCCACGCGCGGGCCTTCGCGGTCGTCTCCTCGACGAAACGCGTTTTGCCGTTGCGATAGGCCGCGATGTCCTCTCTCGAGGAGGCAGCAAGGGCCTGCTTGATCTCGGCGTAGGCACGGGACACCTCGGGGTGCGCGCGAAGATAGTCGCGAAACACCAGCAGCGTTTCCCAGCGCGGATTGGATGGCTCCATCACATGCAGATGATGGGTCCACGGCCCCGGAGGACCCTTGCGGAAGAACAACTCGCCAGGCAGCCACGCCGCGTATTCCGGTATGTAGTGGTAGCCGAGCGTATCGATCGGCTTGATGCAGCGTTCCCGTGCCTCCGCGAGGCTGGGGACACCGACCATCAGGTCGATGATCGGCTTCGACGGCAAGCCCGGAACCGCGGTGCTTCCGACATGCTCGATGGCCAGAGCCAGCGAGCCGAGCGCATGCTCGATCCTCGCGCGCTCCGTCTCGAACATGGCCGGCCAGTTGGGATCATACTCCAGGACAACGATTGGCCCGGCGCCGTATTTCTCCATGGCACACCCTGATTGCTTGCCGCGAAGTCCCCTTCGCGGGTCAATCAAACCATGATGCGACTAGGTTCGACCAGAGGCGCGGCGCCGGTGGCCGCGCCACCACAGGCCGAAGGCGATCGTGACCGCAGCGGCCAGCGAGAACCAGGTGATGGCGTACTGCATGTGGTCGTCCTTGAGCCGCACCTTGAGCGGTCCGGGCTTCGGCGTGCCGCTGTCGGGCACCGGCCCCTCGAGGTCGATGTAGAACGGCGCGACCTGGCCCCAGCCGAGCGCCTGCGCCATCGCGCGATGGTCGCGCACGAACCACAGCCGCTTCGCCGGATCTTCCTTCGGCGTCAGCCGGCCCGGCGGCTCGGGAAAGCGGATATAGCCCGTGAGTTCAACCGGCGCGCCGGTGACGAGGCGGCCGACGACGCGGTCCTCGAAGGCGCGATCCTGCATCGTGTTCTGGACAAAGCCGGTGTTGATCACGACGGTCTCGCCGCTGGCGAGCTTCGCCGGCAGCAACGCCCAGGTGCCGGGACCCGAAATGTCGTCGCGCACGGCGGAGCCGGAGCTGAACACCATCGCGTCAGGCTGCTTCGCATAGGTCGCGGTCAGGGTCACGCGGCGGAATTCATCCTTGGCGGAGGTCAGCGTCGGCCATGCCGACGGCGGCGGCAGCGCCTCGGTCGGCGCGGCCAGCCGCGCCTCGAGCGCTGCGATCAGCGCGTGCTTCTCGACCCGGCGCTGCAATTGCCAGAAACCGAGGGCGATAAACACCGCGATCAGGATCAACGTGAAAATGCCGAAGCCGGCCGCGCTCGGCCGGCGCGTCGTCACATCATTCATTTCGGGTCGCGCTCGATCAATTGGCCTTCGGCGGCCTTGTGGTGGAATTGCAGCGCGATCAGAAGTGCCTTCATCGATCGTAGCGGCAGGATCGTGGTGACCAGGATCAACGGCAGCCACAGCGCGGCATGCACCCAGAACGGCGGCTGGTACTTCACCTCGACGATCAGCGCCGCCGCGACCACGATCGCGCCGGCCAGCATGATGACGAAGATCGCCGGCCCGTCGCCGGAATCGATAAAGGCGAAGTCGAGGCCGCAGGCCTGGCAGCGCGGCGCCAGCGTCAGGAAGCCGGAATAGAGCTTGCCCTTGCCGCAGCGCGGGCAGCGGCAGGCGATGCCACGCAGTGCGCTCTCAGTGACGGTCGGCTGGGTATCGGTCATCGGTTCTCTTCAAAAACAAAGGGGCGGCCATTCGGCCGCCCCCTCTTAGCACGTCGGCCGGCAATTAGTGTGCGCCGTGGGCCATCGTCTCGGCGCCGTGGCCCCAGACGTAGATGCAGATGAACAGGAACAGCCAGACCACGTCGACGAAGTGCCAGTACCAGGCGGCAAACTCGAAGCCGAGGTGCTGCTTCGGCGTGAAGTGGCCGGCATAGGCGCGGATCAGGCAGACCAGCAGGAAGATGGTGCCGACCAGCACGTGGAAGCCGTGGAACCCGGTCGCCATGAAGAAGGTCGCGCCATAGACGTTGCCGCCGAACGAGAACGTCGCATGGGCGTACTCATAGGCCTGCACGCAGGTGAAGAGGGCACCGAGGATCACGGTGAGGATCAGGCCCTGCTTGAGGCCCTGGCGGTCGTTCTCCAGCAGCGCATGGTGCGCCCAGGTAACGGTGGTGCCCGAGGTCAGGAGCAGCAGCGTGTTGAGCAGCGGCAGATGCCAGGGATCGAAGGTCTCGATGCCGTGCGGCGGCCAGGTACCGGGAACGGAGCAGGCACCCATCGCCGTGCCGGCGCCGCAGCCGAACACCGCATCGCGGGTGGCATGCACCGCGTCGGCCGGGAACAGCGCCGCATTGAAGAAGGCCCAGAACCAGGCGACGAAGAACATCACCTCGGAGGCGATGAACAGGATCATGCCGTAGCGGTGGCTGATCTGCACCACGCGGGTGTGGTCGCCCTTGTACTGGGCTTCCTTGATCACGTCGCCCCACCAGCTCGCCATCGTGTAGAGCACGCCGATGGTGCCGACGCCGAACACGATCGGGGCGGCGGAGAACATGTGGTGCATCCAGCCGATCGCGCCGAACGCCATGATGAAGGCCGAGATCGAGCCGACCACCGGCCACGGGCTCGGGTCGACGAGATGATAGTCGTGATGCTTGACTTGCGCCTCAGCCATTGCCGTCTCTCCATTCGCGTGCCGCAAGGCACGTCTTAAATCTTAAATTCCAAAACTAGCCGCCCTTGCGCTGTTCCGCCTCGCCCGCCGCCACGGGCTTCGGCGCGGCGTCGCGCACGGGGAAGAAGGTGTAGGACAGGGTGATCGTCTTCAGCGTGTCGTTCTCGCTGTCCTTGGCCAGCGCCGGATCGACATAGAACACCACGGCCATCTCGCGCTTTTCGCCCGGCGCCATGGTCTGTTCGGTGAAGCAGAAGCAGTTGATCTTCTGGAAATAGGCGCCGACCGTCAACGGCGCGACATTGTAGGACGCCTGGCCGGTGGTGGTGCGCGCCGACTGGTTGGTGACGGTGTAGTAGACCGTGACCACCTGGCCGATCTTGACGTCGATCGTGTTCTGCTCCGGCTCGAACTTCCAGGGCAGGCCCGGCGCGACGTTGGAATCGAAGCTGACCGAAATAGTGCGCTCGAGCGGCGCATCCGAAGGCACCGAGGTCGCGACCTGGGTGGTGCCGTTGAAGCCGGTGGTGCGGCAGAACCAGTTGTAGAACGGCACGGCGGCGTAGGACGCGCCGACCATCAGCACCACGACGAAGCCGCAGATCGAGGCAACCACGGCGTCGCGCGTCAGCGTGCGGCGCGTGACCTTGGCGCCCTCACCCTGCTGCGGTCCCTGGTTGGCCATCTCACTCACAGCGGCCGCACCAGCACGGCCGGCCCCTTGACGAGGGTGACGGCGAAGAACAGCACGACCAGGATGCCGAGCGCGAGCGCGATGGCGATCGAGCGCTGGCGGCGGCTCTTGAGCTGCGCCTCGGTGAGGACGATGCCTTCTGGTTCGCGTTTCTCGTCCATTGATATCCCATGCGCCCCCATCTCGCCCCCCGGCTCCCTATCCGATGAAGACAGGCGCAATCGCGCGGACCACGACCTCGGCGAGAAGGACGGCAAACAGCGCGAACAGATAGAGGATCGAGAAGGCGAACAGCCGGCGCGTGGCGCGGTTGGCAGCCGTCCCCTCGCGGCGGCGATATACCTCGATGGCCAGCCACAGCATGCCGGCGCCGAGCACCAGCGAGGTGACGCCGTAGATCGCGTCGAAATAGCCGAGCGGCCACGGCGCCAGCGCGATCGCGACCAGCACGATGGTGTAGAGCAGGATCTGCAGCCGGGTCGCGTCGGGACCGGCGACGACCGGCAGCATCGGGATGCCGGCGCGGGCATAGTCGTCGCTGCGGAACAGCGCCAGCGCCCAGAAATGCGGCGGGGTCCAGAAGAAGATGATCAGGAACAGGAGGATCGGCTCGACCGAGAGCGATCCGGTCGCGGCGGCCCACGCCACCACCGGTGGCAAGGCACCGGCGGCGCCGCCGATCACGATGTTCTGCGCGGTCCAGCGCTTCAGCCACATCGTGTAGACCACGGCATAGAAGAAGATGGTGAAGGCAAGCAGCGCACCCGCCACCCAGTTGACCAGAATGCCGAGTGTCATCACCGAGAAGAAGGCGAGCGTGATGCCGAACGCGGCCGCCTCGGTCTGCGTGATGCGGCCGCGCGGAATCGGCCGGTTGGCGGTGCGCGTCATCAGCGCGTCGACGTCGCCCTCATAGGCCATGTTGAGCGCGCCGGAGGCGCCGGCGCCGACCGCGATGCACAGGATCGAGGTGAATGCCAGCACCGGATGCACGTGCACCGGCGCGATCATCAGCCCGACCAGCGCGGTGAAGATCACCAGCGACATCACGCGCGGCTTCAACAGCGCGATGTAGTCGCCCACTTCGGCCTCGGAGATCCGGGGCAGCTCGATGGCGTTGTGATCGACAACCGACAAGATCAGGTCTCGCTTCTCTCAAAAGGCGCGGCGCACCCTTAAAGTGCGCCGCGTTGTCGTGGACTTACTGCACGCGGGGCAGCACTTCGAACTGGTGGAACGGCGGCGGCGAGGTCAGCGTCCACTCCAACGTGGTCGCACCGGCGCCCCACGGATTGTTCGCGGCCTGCTCCTTGCGGACGAAGGCATCGATCACGCCGTAGATGAAGATCAGGACGCCGATGCCGGAGATGTACGAGCCCCAGGAGGAGATCAGGTTCCAGCCGGCGAACGCATCCGGATAGTCGACATAGCGGCGCGGCATGCCCGACAGGCCGAGGAAGTGCTGCGGGAAGAACACCAGGTTGACGCCGACGAAGGTGAACCAGAAGTGCAGCTTGGCGATCCGCTCCGAGTACATGTAGCCGAAGATCTTCGGGAACCAGTAGTACCAGCCGGCGAAGATGCCGAACACGGCGCCGAGCGACAGCACGTAGTGGAAGTGCGCCACCACGTAGTAGGTGTCCTGCAGCACGCGGTCGACGCCGGCATTGGCCAGCACGACGCCGGTGACGCCGCCGACGGTGAACAGGAAGATGAAGCCGATCGCCCAGATCATCGGCGCCTTGAACTCGATCGAGCCGCCCCACATCGTGGCGATCCACGAGAAGATCTTCACGCCGGTCGGCACCGCGATCACCATCGTGGCGGCGACGAAATAGGCCTGCGTCGCCGAGGACATGCCGACGGTGTACATGTGGTGCGCCCACACCACGAAGCCGATGCCGCCGATCGCGACCATGGCGTAGGCCATGCCGAGATAGCCGAACACGGGCTTGCGCGAGAAGGTGGAGACGATCTGGCTGATCATGCCGAAGGCGGGCAGGATCAGGATGTACACTTCGGGGTGGCCGAAGAACCAGAACAGATGCTGGAACAGCACCGGGTCGCCGCCGCCGTCAGCCGCAAAGAAGGTGGTGCCGAAATTGCGGTCGGTCAGCAGCATGGTGATCGCACCGGCGAGCACCGGCAGCGACAGCAGCAGCAGGAACACGGTAACCAGGATCGACCACACGAACAGCGGCATCTTGTGCAGGGTCATGCCCGGCGCGCGCATGTTGAAGATCGTGGTGATGAAGTTGATGGCGCCGAGGATCGACGAGGCACCCGCGAGATGGAGCGAGAGAATCGCGAAATCGACCGCCGGTCCCGGATGGCCCGAGGTCGACAGTGGCGCATACATGGTCCAGCCCGCGCCGACGCCGTTGGCGCCCGGCTCACCCTCGACGAAGGTGGACATCACCAGCAGCGCGAACGAGGCCGGCAGCAGCCAGAACGAGA
This sequence comes from Bradyrhizobium sp. USDA 4502, assembly GCF_054063355.1. Lineage (NCBI taxonomy): Bacteria > Pseudomonadati > Pseudomonadota > Alphaproteobacteria > Hyphomicrobiales > Nitrobacteraceae > Bradyrhizobium > Bradyrhizobium sp. USDA 4502. Next base: position 8,400,345 of record NZ_JBSSGF010000001.1, on the reverse strand, counting down.
TGTTGTTCATGCGCGGGAACGCCATGTCGGGCGCGCCGATCATCAGCGGCACCATCCAGTTGCCGAAGCCGCCGATCATCGCCGGCATGACCATGAAGAAGATCATGATCAGGCCGTGCGAGGTCACGAACACGTTATAGGTGTGCGTCTCGTGGAATATCTGGACGCCCGGATACATCAACTCGGCACGGATCGCGATCGACATCGCCGCGCCGATGATGCCCGCGATCACCGCAAAGATCAGGTACATCGTACCGATGTCCTTGTGGTTCGTGGAGTAGAGATAACGCCGCCATCCGGTCGGATGGTGGGCGTGATCGTCATGGGCGTGATCGTCGTGTGTCGCTGCGCCTGTCGCCATGTTCAAAATCCTGCCTTGCAGTCCCTCTTGGACCTTGCGGTCCCGTCGCCCTTATTCCATCCGCGCCGTAAGCCGTGAGGCTTACTGCGCCGCCTGACCAGCCGAGGCGTAGGAATTCGCCGGGTTGGTCGCAAACTTCTTCTTCGCGCCTTCGACCCAGGTCGCGAATTCCTGGTCGCTCACGACCCTGACCGCGATCGGCATGAAGGCATGGTCCTTGCCGCACAGTTCCGAGCACTGGCCGTAGAACACGCCGGTCTTGGTGGCCTTGAACCAGCTCTCGTTGAGGCGGCCGGGGATCGAGTCGATCTTCACGCCGAAGGCCGGCACCGCGAAGGAGTGGATCACGTCGGCGCCGGTGGTCTGGATCCGCACCACCTTGTTGACCGGGACCACCATCTCGTTGTCGACGCCGAGCAGGCGCGGCTGCTTGTCCTTGTCGAGCAGCGAGTCGAACTCGAACTTGCCGTTATCCGGATAGGCGTAGGACCAGTACCACTGCTTGCCGGTGACCTTCACCGTGAGATCCGGCTTCGGCACGTCGAGCTCCAGGAACAGCAGGCGGAACGACGGCACCGCGATGCCGACCAGGATCAGCACCGGGATCAGCGTCCAGGCCACCTCGATCAGCGTGTTGTGGGTGGTCCTGGAGGGGACCGGGTTGGCCCTGGCGTTGAACTTCACCACCACGATGATGAGCAACGCGAGCACGAACAGCGTGATCAGGGTGATCAGCACCAGCAGGAAATTGTGAAACCAGATGATGTTTTCCATCACCGGGGTCACGCCTTCCTGCAGCGTGTGCTCCCAGGGCGCCGGCTGCCCCATTTCGGCGAAGGCCGATCCCGCGGCGACAGACGCCACACCCGCCACCGCCAACCCCAGCAATTGCCTGCCCAACCGGCCAATCGACATCTTCATGCCGCTCGCGCTCCCTTGCATTATTCCCCAAAGCACCCCCGGCATGTGGCCGAAAATGCAGCACGATCCGCCCTGACAAACGGCCTTCCGGACATACCCGTCTCTGAGTCAAGGTGGGTACGGGAGCCAGATCGCTAGAACGCGTCGAAATCCAGCCTCTCAAACCATAATTCTCCGGCGCTCGCAATGCAGTAGTGGGGCCGAAAGCCATGCGCCTGCGATGAAGCTGCCGCTTGCGATTTTTCCTGCAAAATCAAGCGAAAGCACTTGGACCAATTGTCCATGCCGCTTGACAGGGGGATTACCGGATGTACCCACAGACAGGGCAGCGCACAGGAACCTGATTCGCTGCGGGCTGCCCCAATCCGGCGCGAGAATGGCTTCACGATCGCCTTCAAGGCGCCGTCATTGCGGTATCAGTCGACGCCTGAGCATGATCCGGAAGAGTGGAAACCGGTTTTCCGAAAGATCATGCTCAAACAAGAAGATGAGATCATGATTCGCTTCCGGGAAGCGCATCGTGGCGCGCGTGCTACCGGCGGCCGGACGGCCGGACCGACCGAACATCTATAAGGATCGACCCGGATGGGCGCTTCGAACATTCGTTTGACGATGGCCAGCCGGCTCGGCGGCCTCGCGATTCTGGCCCTCTGCCTCGGCCTTTCTCTTGGCCTTTCTCTTGGCCTGACCCAGCCGGCGAACGCGCAAGGCGCGGTGCGCTCGGTCCACGGCGACTGGCAGATCCGCTGCGACACTCCGCCCGGCGCCCAGGCCGAGCAATGCGCGCTGATCCAGAGCGTGGTAGCGGAAGACCGCTCCAATGCCGGCCTGACCGTGATCGTGCTGAAGACCGCCGACCAGAAGAGCCGCCTGATGCGCGTGGTCGCGCCGCTCGGCGTGCTGCTGCCCTCCGGCCTCGGCCTCAAGCTCGACAATCAGGACGTCGGCCGCGCCGGTTTTGTCAGGTGCCTGCCCAATGGCTGCGTCGCCGAGGTCGTGATGGACGACAAGCTGCTCGGCCAGCTCAAGAACGCCAAGACCGCGACCTTCATCATCTTCGAGACGCCCGAGGAAGGGATCGGCTTTCCGCTCAGCCTGAATGGCCTGGCGGAGGGGTATGACAAATTGCCCTAGCGGCGCCGAGCGGCACAGGAAAGCGTAGCCCGGATGGAGCGCAGCGCAATCCGGGGCCGCTCTCATCGCGGATGAACCAGTCCCGGATTTCGCTGCGCTTCATCCGGGCTAAGCCATCTCAGCGGACTCCCGCATAGTAGTCGAACAACGCGCTCGCCTCCGTGGACAGCCAGTCCGCCTCACCCGTCATGTAGCCTTCGACCTGTCCGGTGATGCCGATCAAAAATGAGATCGGCATGCCGTACAGCGCGAACGGCGTATCGACCTCGGCGACGTCGACGCGCGACACGAGACCGCCGGGATCGAAGCCGACCGCGAGGTGGCGCAGCTTGAGCTGCTTGACGTAGGGCGCGACCGGCGCGCGGTTGCGATCGGTGCTAACAGCGATAACCACGAGATCGCGACGACCGCTGGCGGCAAGGCGGTCCAGCATCGGCAGCTCGGTCCGGCACGCCGCGCACCAGGTGGCCCAGAAATTCACCAGCACCAGCTTGCCTTTGAACGCGGAGAGATCAAGCGCACCGCCGGTGAGCGCCGGGATCGCAACCGGCGGCACCGGGCGGGCGCCTTCGACCTGCGTGAACTGATGCCGGATGGTGCCGAATTGCGGCGGTCCCGACGCTGCGAGCACAGCTCCGGTGGGCATTGCGAGCGAGGCGCCGGCGCCAATCATGCCGGCAACGACGGCACGGCGCGTCGGTACGTGAGCTGACGTCATGACAAATTCTCCGCTTGGCTTGATCGCTGCATCGCTCAGGACCGGATGTAGGACCAGCCGGCTTCCTGCAATTCGATGATGCGCCCGGGCCCGTTCGGCACCAGGTCGACATGATCGAGCAGGACCAGCGGATGTCCCTCGGCGCGCTCCATGCCGAGCCTGGTGGCTTCGCAGACCACGAAGCGGATGTCCGGCGTGAGCCCCCTCGCCACCCGGAGCAGATCCTTCACCGGCGAGGTATCGGCGCGCAGCATGTGGACGCCGGCATTGTAGGCGACGACCTCGATCTCGAACGGCTCGTTGCGCTCCCGATAATATTTCGGGAGGTTGAGCGCGGTCGAGATCAGCGCCCGCATCGTGGTCGGGTCGTCGCTGTTGATCGGCAGCACCAGGCGGTGCATGCGCGGCTCCGGCTTGCTGGACTCAGGTTTCTTGGGCTCGGGTTTCGAGACCGCCGCGACCGAACCGGTGAGCAGCATTGTCGCGGCGAACGGCACCGCGAAGGCCAGCACCAGCCCGGTCACGACCATCAGCTTGCGGAGAGAGACGCGCATCGCGCTCGCCTCACGGCGCGCTCGCGAGCAGGGCGAACTGGCTGCGCTTGGCGTAGGCGACGATCACACTCAATGTCAGCAGCACGAGGGCGGGCACCGGCGAGCCGCCGATCACGAAAAGATGGCTGATGGTGGCGCCGACCATGATGCAGCTCAGCAGCACGCCGCCGAACGCCGCGACCGGGGGCAGCAGGATCAGGATCGCGCCGAGCAGCTCCAGCGATCCGGTGAAATAGCGGAACCACTGACCGAGCCCGATATGCTCGAATTCCTCGACCAGCATCGGCACGCCGTAAAGCTTGGCCGCGCCCGCGGCGGCAAAGGTCAAAGCGAGCAGTCCCCTGACGACCCAGAGGCTGACGGATTTCCAGCGCGACGGCGCCGCGGCAACTGCAACTGACATTGATGACTCCCGAGTTGTTCGTAAGGCCGGACCGCGGCCACCCGACCGATCGGCGGCTGGCCCGCGGCTTTCGGTGGTCTAAATTCGGGAGTAAGATGAAAAGAACAAGTAGGATGCTTTTTGTGAGGTAGTATGAAAAAACTGACTATTGAGCCTGCCGAGCCTCCGGCGGCGTCCGAGCCGTGCAACGGCGACCTGTCGGCGCAATTTCATCGCGCGCTGTCGGTGCTGGCCGGAAAATGGAAGGGCGACATCCTCTGGCAACTGGTCGAGCGCAAGCGGCGGTTCGGCGAGCTGCGCCAGTCGATCCCCGGCGTGACCCAGCATATGCTGACCACGCAGCTGCGCGATCTCGAGGCCAACGGCCTCGTCAAGCGCACGGTCTATCCCGAGGTGCCGCCCCGGGTTGAGTACGAGATGACGCCGTCCGCCAAGGCGCTCAAGCCGGTGTTCGATGAACTGTACCGCTGGGCACAGGAGCATGGCTTTCCGACCTCGGCGCAGGGCACCGCACAGCCGAAGCCGCAATCGGGCGATGCAGCCGAGCGCGAAAGCCCGCCGCGGAAGGCGGATCGGCGCTCAAGGTGATGACGACAAGGTGAGGACGCCGACGGGGCACTGTGATCGACAGTACAGCCGCAGGCACTCCCGGTTTGCCACCCCAACCACTATCTTTGGTGATCGCCGTCCGGGCCTGAACCGGGACCGGTACAGGTTTCCGGGTTGTAAGATGAGTTTTCCGCTCGTCTCTGCTTCAATCCCCCGAAATCCCTGCTGCGGGTTCCCCACTGGCAATCAGTTGCGCTTCAGGCAAGGATGACGAGGAATCGCCAAGCAATCGCATTGCGTCGGAGTGACCATGACCAATCCCGCCACGACCTCCCTGCTCGACCGCGCCAATCTGGACCGCGATGCCGTCCGCCGCGAGGTGTCCCGCGGCCTTGAAGGCGCCGACGACGGCGAGCTGTTCCTGGAGTTCGGGCAGACCGAGGCGCTGGTGTTCGACAACGGAAGGCTGAAGCAGGCGACCTATGACACCTCGCAGGGCTTTGGCCTGCGCGCGGTCAAGGACGACGCGGTCGGCTATGCGCATTCCTCCGACGTCTCGATCCCGGCGCTGATCCGCGCCGCGGATGCGGTCGCGGCCGTGCGCGGCGGCTATGCCGGCACTTTCGCCGCGGCGCCCGCCCACACCAACATCAGGCTCTATGGCGACGAGAACCCGCTGGACGGCCCGGCGTTCGAGGCCAAGGTCAAGCTGCTCGGCGAGATCGACGCCTATGTCAGGGACAAGGACCCGCGGGTGCGTCAGGTCTCGGCCAGCCTCACCGCGACCTGGCAGGTGGTCGAGATCCTGCGGCCCGACGGCGAGAGCTATCGCGACATCCGCCCGCTGGTGCGCGTCAACATCTCCGTCGTCGCCGGCCAGGGCGACCGCCAGGAGAGCGGCAGCAAGGGCTATGGCGGCCGCGAGGGCTATGCCCGCTTCATCGAGACCAAGGCCTGGCGCGACGCCGCCGACGGCGCGCTGCGCGAGGCGCTGGTCAATCTCGAATCGGTGCCGGCGCCCGCCGGTGAGATGGACGTGGTGCTCGGCGCCGGCTGGCCCGGCGTGATGCTGCATGAGGCCGTCGGCCACGGGCTCGAGGGCGATTTCAACCGCAAGCAGACCTCCGCCTTTGCCGGCCTGATGGGCCAGCAGGTCGCGGCCAAGGGCGTCACCGTGGTCGACGATGGCACCATGGCCTCGCGCCGCGGCTCGCTCTCGATCGACGACGAGGGCACGCCAACCAACCGCACCGTGCTGATCGAGGACGGCATTCTGGTCGGCTACATGCAGGACCGCCAGAACGCCCGGCTGATGGGCATGAAGCCGACCGGCAACGGTCGTCGGCAGAGCTATGCCCATGTGCCGATGCCGCGCATGACCAACACCTACATGCTGTCGGGCGACCGCGACCCGGCCGAGATCATCGCCTCGGTGAGGAACGGCATGTACGCCGCCAATTTCGGCGGCGGCCAGGTCGACATCACCTCGGGCAAGTACGTGTTCCAGTGCACCGAGGCCTACAAGATCGAGAACGGCAAGCTCGGCGCGCCGCTGAAGGGCGCCATGCTGATCGGCAACGGACCGACCGATCTCCACAGGATCACCATGATCGGCAACGATCTTGCGCTGGATACGGGAATCGGCACCTGCGGCAAGAACGGCCAGGGCGTGCCGGTCGGCGTTGGCCAACCGACGCTCAGGATGGAACGGATTACGGTCGGAGGAACGGGCTAGTGAGCAGCGGAAACGAAGTCGTGACGGCCAAGCCGACCAGCTGGCGCGGGCAGGCCGTGCAACTGGCCGCGATCGTGGCCGTCGTGTTCCTCGCCAAGGGCGCGATCGCGGAGCCGTTCTACGTGCCGTCGGGATCGATGGAGCCGACGCTGCTGATCGGCGACGCGCTGGTCGCCTCGAAATATCCCTATGGCTACGGCGCGGCTTCGCTGCCGATCCAGATCACGCTGCCGGAAACCGGCCGCGTGTTCGGCGAGGCGCCGAAGCGCGGCGACGTTGTCGTGTTCCGCTGGCCGGGCGACCGCTCGCAGGCCTGGGTCAAGCGCGTGGTCGGGCTGCCCGGCGACCGCATCCAGATGCGGCAGGGTCAGCTCTTCATCAACGATCATGCGGCGACGCTGAAGCCCGACGGCACCGGCTTCGCCGAAGACGATCGCGGCGGCGGCGAAGAGGCGTATCGCTACATCGAGACGCTGCCGAACGGCGTCAACCACGCGATCTTCAAGATCCGCGACAACGGCCGGCTCGACAACACCCAAGAGGTGACGGTGCCGCCGGGCAAACTGTTCGTGCTCGGCGACAATCGGGACAATTCCGCCGATAGCCGCGTGCCGGTGCGCGACGGCGGCGTCGGCCTCTTGCCGATCGACAATCTGATCGGCCGCGCCGACGCCGTGGTCGGCTCCTGGGACCTCGGCATCCGCAGCCAGCCGGTCTGGACCTGGCTCTCAGGCTTCCGCCTCGCGCGCTTCTTCACCTCGGTGCAGTAGACGCGTAGCCCGGATGGAGCGCTGCGCAATCCGGGATCTCCCACTCTGCAAGATGTCCCGGATTTCGCTTCGCTCCATCCGGGCTACATTCCTTGCGGGATGATAGTCGTGACCTTCGACGACATCAGGCACATCGCGCTGGCATGGCCGGAGGTCGAGGACGGCTCTTCCTACGGCACGCCGGCGCTGAAGGTGCGCAACAAGATGCTGGTGCGGCTCAAGGAGGACGGCGACAGCCTGGTGATTCCGGGCGTCCCGCCGGAGGAGCGCGACATGCTGGTCGAGCATCAGCCCAAGGTGTTCTACTTCACCGATCACTACCGCGACTACCCGACGGTCCTGATCCGCCTGTCGAAGGCCAAACGTCAGACCGTCGAGCCCTTGCTGCGCCGGCACTGGCGCACGCTGGCGTCGAAGAAGGCGGTCCGGGACTACGACGCGACCGCCTCGTCGTGACGCAGGACGAATTCCTCGCAGCCGCGCTGCGCAACCCGGCCAATCAAGCCATCACCGACGAGTTGTACCGCCTCGGTCTGCCCGATGCGTGGCTGGTCGCCGGCTGCCTGGTGCAGACCGTGTGGAACGTGCTGACCAGCCGGCCGCTCGATCATGGCATCAGCGACCACGACATCTACTATTTCGATCCGGATACCTCATGGGAGGCCGAGGATGCGGTGATCCGTGAGCTCAAGGCACGGCTCGGCCGTCTCGGTGTCGCGATCGAGGTGCGCAACCAGGCCCGCGTCCATCTCTGGTATCCCGACAAGCACGGCCTGCCCTACCCGGCGCTGTCGCGTTCGACCGACGGCATCGATCGCTTCCTCACCGAAAACACGCAGATCGGCATCCGCCGCACCACGCGCGGCCACGACGTCTATGCGCCGAACGGTTTCGATGATGTCGCCGGCATGATCGTGCGGCCGAACCGGACCGCGAACTTTTCGCCGGCGAACTATGCGACGAAGGCGGCGCGCTGGAAGGCGCTCTGGCCCGAGATCACGGTGCTGGCGGCGGAGTAGCCCGTCATCGCGTAGCCCGGATGAAGCGCAGCGAAATCCGGGGCAGGCCCATCCACGGTGAGCGCGGTCCCGGATTACGCTTCGCCTCATCCGGGCTACGGATTCACCGCACCACGCCCGACGTGAACCCCGCCTTGCGGCGCGGCGGCTTGATCTCTTTCTTCAGGAAGCAATGCGCGTCGCGGCCGGCATAGCCGGGCCGGGCGTAGGTCCAGGCGCGGCACTTGTTGTCGGCGGTGCAGGCGGCCTGGCAGGCCTCGTCGCCGTCGCTGCTCTTCAGCTCGAAATTCTTGTAGTCTCCGCCGAGGCGGTCGATCGAAGTTTCGATGGCGCCGTTGCGCGGTTCGACCACGCCCGCGCCGCGCACCCCGGAGACGCAGCAGACGTTCTGCACCCGTGGCGGCACGGTGCTCTTCAGCCAGCACACCGCCCCATTATTGGCGTCGGTCGGATAGTTGAAGCTCCAGGCGCGGCAACGGCGGTCACGCTCGCAGGTCAGCGCGCAATCGGCCGGATCGCCCGTCGTCACCGGCGCGTTGAGATAGTCGCCGCCGGGGCGGTCGAAATTGGTCTGCGCCAATGCCGGGCGTGCGACGACCGCGGCCGCGAGAGCCGCAAACACCACCACACACGCCCTAAAGAGGCGGCCTATCCCCATGAGATTGCTTTCAAATTCGCGCAGCCCCGCGCGTTTCGCGGGGCGTCATTTGAACGCCATGAACCTGTACGGCTGATGAACGGCGGGTGCGACACCACCGCCGTTCGCGCGCGCCTCACGCCCGGATCGGATCCAAGCGGGGACTAAAAGGCGTATTCCTGATAGGCCGGTTCCACCGAGCCCTTCCAGGGACCGTTGAACTTCTCCAGCATCTCCTCGGCCGGCGAGCGGCCGGCCTCGATGATGCGCTCGAGCGGTTCGAGGAAGCGGCTCTCGTCGCGTCCGAGATGATCGATCCGGCCGCGCCGCCGCAATCCGGCATGCGACAGGATCAGGCACTCCTTGGCGATCTCGAACAGATAGCGATCCTTGATCCGCGACTTGAAGCCGAAACGCGGCACGTCGTCACGCAGCGCCTGCCGCTCCGGCGCGGTCCAGTGGCGGACGATGTCCCAGGCGGCATCGAGGCTGTCATTGTCGTAGAGCAGCCCGACCCAGAACGCCGGCAGCGCCGGCAGCCGGCCCCACGGCACGCCGTCGGCGCCGCGCATTTCGAGGTAACGCTTCAACCGCACCTCGGGGAAGATCGTCGAGAGGTGATTGGCCCAGTCCGACAAGGTCGGGCGCTCGCCCGGGAAGGCGGCATTCTTGCCGGCGAAGAAATCCCGGAACGAGGAGCCGGAGACGTCGATATATTCCTCGCCCCGCTTGACGAAATACATCGGAACGTCGAGCGCGTAATCGACATAGCGCTCGAAGCCCATGCCGTCCTCGAACGCGAACGGCACCATGCCGCTGCGCGCATTGTCGGTGTCGCGCCAGATCTCGGAACGGAACGACAGGAAGCCGTTGGGCTTGCCTTCGGTGAACGGCGAGTTGGCGAACAAGGCGGTCGCGATCGGCTGCAACGCCAGCGACACCCGCAGCTTCTTCACCATGTCGGCTTCGGAGGAGAAGTCGAGATTAGTCTGCACCGTGCAGGTCCGGAACATCATGTCGAGGCCGTATTTGCCGACCTTCGGCATGTAGTTTCGCATGATCTTGTAACGCCCCTTGGGCATCACGGGGATCTGCGCGCGCGACCAGGACGGCGTCATGCCGAGGCCGAGGAAGCCGATGCCGAGCGGGGTTGCGATCTCCCGCACCTGCGCCAGATGCGCCATCAATTCCGACTGCGTCTGATGCACGGTTTCGACCGGCGCGCCCGACAGTTCGAACTGCCCGCCGGGCTCGAGCGAAATCGCGCCGCCGCCGGTGACGTCATAGAGGCCGATGATGTTGCCGCGCTCCATGATCGGCTCCCAGCCGAGCAAGAGCTTCATGCCCTCGAGCAGCGCGCCGATGCCCTTGGCGCCTTCATAGGGCACGGGCTGATGGCCCTCCAGCGTGAACGGAGTCTTCTCGTGCTCGGTGCCGATCCGGAATTCGGACTCAGGCTTCACGCCGGCTTCAAGCCACGCCACGAGTTCGTCGCGCGACTGCAGCGGCGTCATGTCGATCTGGTCACGCGCCATAGATAATCCAACTCAAAGGCGCTTCGATCGAAGGCGCGCGGTGGCAGGGACATCCGCGAGCCACAACGGCTGCGGATGATGGAATCAGCAATATCATCGGGCAGGCACGCCGTCTCGCGCAGGCGCAGCCTTGCTGTCAGCCTTGGTCTCGTTCTTGACGTCGCCTTTGGCGTCGCCGCAGGCGCAGCCGAGCCGGTCGAGCAGGCCGCACAGCCTGGTTGCGTCGGCGTCGGATAATTTCGAGCCGACATGCTTGTCGATCGCGGCGGAATAGGCGTTCCACATCCGCTTCTGCAGCTCGCGTCCAGCCTCGGTGATCTCGACGAACTGGCCGCGCTTGTCGATCTTGCATTCGCGGCGGGCGGCGAGCCCCTCGTCGACCAGCTTGTCGATCAGCCGCGAGGTCGAATATTGCGGGATCAGCATCTGGCGCTCGAGCTCGACCGGACGCAGCTCGCCCGACGGCGCGCGGGACAGCTCGAGCAAAGCGTCATACCAGGCGAGCGGCGGAAAACCGGCCTTCTTCAAATCCTGCTCGACGCAGTCCAGCACCCGGCTCGGCACCCGCATCAGGCGGATCCAGGCGGCCGTCGCCTCGCTCGATAGCTTGCGTTTCATGGTCTAGCTCATAGGGTCCCGGCACCGACTGTACCGCACTGAATGCATCTGCATCAATCTTGACTATTTCATGCAGGCGCATGTAGGCAATCCCTCTCCGGACGCCAAGAACAAGGGAAGGAATACCCCTATGAAGCTTTATTACACCCCCGGTGCCTGCTCCCTCTCCCCCCATATCGCCCTGCTCGAGGCCGGGCTGCCCTACGACCTGGTCAAGGTCGATCTCCGCGCCAAGAAGCTCGAAAACGGCGACGATTTCCTCCAGGTGAACCCCAAGGGCCAGGTGCCGGCGCTGACGCTGGATACCGGCGAGATGGTCACCGAGGGGCCAATCATCATCCAGATGATCGCCGACAAGGCCGCCGACAAGAAGCTGGCACCGGCGAGGGACTCCAACGAGCGCTACAAGCTGCTCGAATGGCTGAACTACACCACGACCGAGCTGCACAAGAATCTCGGTCCGATGTTCTCGCCCGTGCTCGCCGACGACGCCAAGGCCTTCTTCAAGGACCGCGCCATGGGCAAGTTCAAGTATGTCGAGAGCCAGCTCGCCGGACGCGACTATTTGATGGGCAACCAGTTCACGGTCGCCGACGGCTACCTCTTCACCATGATCATGTGGGCGCAGGACCGGCTCGGCTTCGACTTCTCCGGCCTGCCGAACGTGACGGCCTACAAGGCCCGCGTCGCGGCGCGCCCGAAGGTGCAGGAGGCGCTGAAGAAGGAAGGCCTGCTCAAGGCGGCCTGAGCCGAACAAGGCCGGCCTCGTGGCACCACGCGGCCGGCCCTTGCCGATAATTGTCGACAGGAAGAAGCTGGCCACGACCCATCTGCTGCCGGGCATGCCGGTCGAGGTGTGTCCGACCACCGAGCGGACGGTGCTCTCCTGTTTGATGAAGCCGCTGGCCGACCAGGTCCACCGCGCCTTCAGGGAGAAATGAACGGTGCAAACCTTCAGGACGTGCTGGAACAAAATCAATTTAATCGGCATTCTACCGATTAAGACTACTTTCGGCTGAGGGCGTGGCCGTCCTTGTTCGAGCGATCCAACTGACTGACTATGACCTGCGGCGCGCCCTCCGCTCCAACTGGTCTAAAAATGTGACGATCGCCTTTACCCTTTTATTGACCAGCACCCTGGTTGGGCTGGCAACCAGTTTGTACTTTCGGGTTTGGACATTGATGCTGGAGTCGCCGCTGGTCGCGGTGCTCGCGGCGATCGTGCTCCAATCCGACGGCTTTTCCTTTGCCACCGGTGCTCCGATCGTCGTCGCCTGTCTCGCCTTCAACCAGTTCGCCTATCTCGCCGGCGCCTTGCTCTCTCCGGGGACTGACGGCTCAATGGCGGAAGAAATTGACGGCCTGCCAGACCGTCGCGGCGAGCACAATATCCGCGGCCAGAACGAGTAGCGCGAGGCCGGCCCATGACGGGCCCTTGCCCCGCAGACGCAGCGGCTTCCGCCATCGCGACGACCGCAGGGAAGACAAGGAATCCTTCGCCGCGATCTCCGCGGCTCCTTCCTTGAACGCAGAACTCATCGCACGACACCCTCACGCTGATCGTCGCCCCGGCGATCGACGAGCAAGAGTGATGCCAGCAGCGTGGTGCCAGTGGGGAACGAGCGTGGCGGGACTTTGACGCGCATGACCGTCGCACAACAGGATCAAGTCGGATCGATGACCGGCTTGATCCTGCGCGAGTTCGCCTCAGAAGTTTACGCCGCCTGCTTCTTCGGCGGGAAGCGGCCGTAGAAGGTTTCGCCCTTGGCGGCCATCTCCTCGAGCAGCTTCGGCGGCGTGAAGCGCGAGCCGTACTTCTTCTCGAAGCTGTGGCAGAGTGCGACGAAGTTCCTGGTGCCCATGAAGTCGATGTAGGACAGCGCACCGCCGGTGAAGGGCGCGAAGCCGAAGCCGAGGATTGAGCCGACATCGGCCTCGCGCACGTCGGTGATGACGTGATCCTCGACGGTGCGCGCGGCCTCCACCGCCTGCACCACCAGGAAGCGCTGCTTCAACTCCTCGACGCTGAGCGTGTCGGGATCGAGGTGCTTCGGCTGCAGATTGGCGAGCCCCGGCCACAGGCTCTTCTGGCCCTTGCCCTTCTCGGGATAGTCGTAGAAGCCCTTGCCGTTCTTGCGGCCGAAGCGGCCCTGCTTCTCGACCATCTCGACCATCAGCTTCTTCTGCGCCTGGTCGATCGCATTGGGGCCGAGATCAGCCTCGGTCGCCTTGGTGATCTTCAGGCCAAGATCGAGCGCGACCTCGTCCTGCAGCGACAGCGGCCCGACCGGCATGCCGGCCATCTTGGCGGTGTTCTCGATCATCGCCGGCGGCACGCCCTCGAGCAGCATCTCGTTGCCCTCGGAGATGTAACGCATCACGCAACGGTTGGCGAAGAAACCCCTCGAGTCGTTCACCACGATGGGCGTCTTGCCGATCGCGCGCACATAGTCGAGTGCGGTCGCCAGCGCGACGTCGCCGGTGTTCTTGCCGAGGATGATCTCGACCAGCATCATCTTCTCGACCGGCGAGAAGAAGTGGATGCCGATGAACTTGCCCTGGTCCTTGAACTCCTCGGCCAGCGAATTGATCGGCAGCGTCGAGGTGTTGGAGGCGAAGATCGCGCCCGGCTTCAACAGCGGCTGGGCCTTGGCATAGGTATCCGCCTTGACCTTGCGATCCTCGAACACCGCCTCGATGACGAGGTCGCAGTCCGAGATCACGTTGTAGTCTGATGTGGCCGAGATCCGCGCCAGGATGGCATCGGCCGCGTCCTGCTTCATCCGTCCCTTGGCGATCAGGCCGTCGACCACGGTCTTGGCGTGGCCCTTGCCCTTGTCGGCGCTCTCCTGGTCGCGATCGACCAGCACGACGTCGATGCCGGCCTGCGCCGAGACATAGCCGACGCTGGCGCCCATGAAGCCGGCGCCGATCACGGCGAGCTTCTTGACCTTGGTCGGCGGCATGCCCGCCGGGCGGCGAGCGCCCTTGTTCAATTCCTGCATCGACAGGAACAGCGAGCGGATCATCGCCGCCGCTTCCTTCGAGCGCAGCACCTTGGTGAAGTAGCGCGACTCGACCCGCAGCGCGGCGTCGATCGGCAGCTGCAGGCCCTCATAGACGCAGCTCATGATGGCGCGCGCGGCCGGATAATTGTCGTAGGTCTCGCGGCGATAGATCGCATTGCCGGCCGGGAACATCTGCATGCCCATCTTGGAGAAGACGGGGCCGCCGGGCAACTTGAAGCCCTTCTCGTCCCACGGCGCGACCGCCTTGCCGCCGCCCTTGATCCAGTCCTTCGCGGCCTTGATCAAATCGGCCGCCGGCACCACCGCGTGAATCAGGTTGAGTGCCTTGGCGCGGGTGAGATTGACCGCCTCACCCTTGAGCAGCAATTGCATCGCGTCCGCCGGCTGCACAAGACGCGGCACGCGCTGGGTGCCGCCGGCGCCGGGGAACAGGCCAACCTTGATCTCGGGCAGGCCGAGCCGGGTCTTCGGGTTCTCGGCCGCGACGCGGTAGTGGCAGGCCAGCGTGATCTCGAAGCCGCCGCCGAGCGCAAGGCCGTTGATCGCGGCGACCCACGGCTTGCCCGAGGTCTCGATCGCGCGGAACGACTGCGACATCTGGCGGCTCTGCTCGAACAGCATCTGGTTCGCGGCTTCCTCGCCCTTCTCCTTGAAGAGCTGCGCGTAAGAGCGGTTCATGCCCTCGAGCATCGAGAGGTCGGCGCCGGCGCAGAACGCCTCCTTCGCCGAGGTGATCACGACACCCTTGATCGCAGGATCGCTGGTCGTCTGCTTGATGATCTCGCCGATCTCCTGGGTCGAGATCTCGTCGAACACGTTCATCGAACGATCAGGGATGTCCCAGGTGACGAGCGCAATGCCGTCGGCGTCGACGTCGAACTTGAAATTCTTGTAAGCCATGTTGCTCGCTCCCCTCGCCTCAGACGCGCTCGATAATGGTGGCGGTGCCCATGCCGCCGCCGATGCACAGCGTCACCAGCGCGGTTTCCTTGTTGGTGCGCTCGAGCTCGTCGAGCACGGTGCCGAGGATCATCGCGCCGGTCGCCCCTAACGGATGGCCGAGCGCGATCGCGCCGCCATTGACGTTGATCTTGGCGTTGTCGATGTCGAACGCCTGGATGTAGCGCAGCACCACCGAGGCGAAGGCCTCGTTGAGTTCGAACAGGTCGATGTCCGACTTCTTCATGCCGGAGCGCTCGAACAGCTTTTCGGTGACGTCGACCGGGCCGGTCAGCATCATCGCGGGCTCCGAGCCGATATTGGCGAATGCGCGGATCTTCGCCCGCGGCTTCAACCCGTGCTTGGCGCCCGCCTCCTTGCTGCCGAGCAGCACGGCGCCGGCGCCGTCGACGATGCCGGAGGAATTACCGGCGTGATGCACGTAATTGACCTTCTCGACCTCGGGATGCGACTGGATCGCCACCGCGTCGAAGCCGGCCATCGCCGCCATCGCCGCGAAGGACGGCTGCAGCTGCGCCAGCGACTGCATCGTCGTGGTCGGGCGCATGTGCTCGTCCTTGGCGAGGATGGTCAGGCCGTTGACGTCCTTGACCGGCACCACCGACTTGCCGAAGCGGCCCTCGTCCCAGGCCTTGGCCGCACGCTGCTGGCTCTGCACCGCGTAAGCGTCGACGTCGTCACGCGAGAAACCGTATTTGGTCGCGATCAAATCGGCCGAGATGCCCTGCGGCATGAAATAGGCCGGCACCGCCATCGAGGGATCCATCGGCCAGGCGCCGCCGGAGGCGCCGATGCCGACGCGGCTCATCGATTCCGCGCCGCCACCGATCACGAGCTCATGCTGGCCGCTCATGATCTGGGCCGCGGCGAAGTTCACGGCATCGAGGCCGGAGGCGCAGAAGCGGCTGATCTGCACGCCCGGCACCTTCTCGCCGAGGCCGGCGTTCAGCGCCGCGAAGCGGGCGATGTCGGAGCCGGCCTCGCCGACCGGGTCGACGACGCCGAGCACGACGTCATCGACGGAATCCTCGGGAAGATTGTTGCGCTCCTTGAGCGACTTCAGCGGCACCGTGGCGAGCGCCAGCGCGGTGACCTCGTGCAGTGCGCCGTCGGCCTTGCCGCGGCCGCGCGGGGTACGAACGTGATCGTAGATGTATGCCTCAGGCATGACGCCCTCCTTGATATGAGGATCATAATATATACGGAAAGACCCGCCGCCGCAGCAGTGCGGCGGCAATTTTCAGGGCTTTCTTGTTTGACGCGTTTTCCTCACGCGAACCGGTCTCCACTTCGCTGGAAAACGCGTCAGAACGCTTCCGCGGCCAATTCCATCGTGGTGGCGCTGCCGCTCTGGATCCGGGCCAGATGCACGGCGGTCTCCGGCAGCAGCTTCTCCATGAAGAAGCGGCCGGTCACAAGCTTGGTGTTGAGGTAGGGCGTGGTGCCGGCGGCGGCCTTGTCCTGCGCCACCTTGGCCATCTTCGCCCACATATAGCCGAGCGCGACGAGGCCGAACAATTTCATGTAGTCGGTCGCGGCGGCGCCGGCATTGTCGGGCTTGGCCAGCGCGTTCTGCATCAGCCAGCCGGTGGCCTGCTGCAGATGGCCGAGCGCGGTGGAGAGCGGGGTGATGAACGGCTTCATCGCCTCGTCGGCGCCATGCTCCTTGGCGAAAGCGCCGACCTCGCCGAAGAACGCCATCGCCGCACGGCCGCCGTCGCGCGGCAGCTTGCGGCCGACCAGGTCGAGCGCCTGGATGCCGTTGGCGCCCTCATAGATCATCGCGATGCGCGCATCGCGCACGAACTGCTCCATGCCGTGCTCGGCGATGTACCCATGGCCGCCGAACATCTGCTGCGCCGAGACCGTGTTGGCGAACCCGGTGTCGGTCAGGACGCCCTTCAGCACCGGCGTCATCAGGCCCATGTGATCGTCGGCAGCCTGGCGATCCCCAGCGTCGTTGGAGCGGTGCGCGACGTCGCTCTTCAGCGCGGTCCATACCACCATGGCGCGCGCCGCCTCGTTGAAGGCGCGGATGGTGAGCAGCGTGCGGCGCACGTCGGGATGTACGATGATCGGATCAGCCGGCTTCTCGGGTTCCTTCACGCCGGTCAGCGAGCGACCCTGCAGGCGCTCGCGGGCATAAGCGACCGCGTTCTGATAGGCGACCTCGGACTGCGCGAGGCCCTGCACGGCGACGCCGAGGCGAGCCTCGTTCATCATCACGAACATGCCCTGCATGCCCTTGTTCTCTTCGCCGATCAGCCAGCCGGTGGCGTTGTCGTAGTTCATCACACAGGTGGAATTGCCGTGGATGCCCATCTTGTGCTCGATCGAGCCGCAGCTGACGCCGTTGCGCTGCCCGAGCGAGCCGTCGGCATTGACCAGCACCTTCGGCACCACGAACAGCGAGACGCCCTTGATGCCGGCCGGCGCGCCTTCGATGCGCGCCAGCACGAGATGGATGATGTTCTCAGTGAGGTCGTGCTCGCCGGCGGAGATGAATATCTTGGTGCCCGTGATCTTGAAGCTGCCGTCGGCCTGGCGCACCGCCTTGGTGCGGAGCAGGCCGAGATCGGTGCCGCACTGCGGCTCGGTCAGGTTCATGGTGCCGGTCCACTGGCCGGCGACCATCTTCGGCACATAGGTCTGCTTCTGCTCGGGGGTGCCGTGCACCAGCAGCGCCGCGGTCGCGCCCATCGTCAGCCCTCCATACATCGAGAACGCCATGTTGGCGGAGATCTGGAATTCGTTGACGGCCTGCGAGAGCGTCACCGGCAGGCCCTGGCCGCCGAATTCCGTCGGCGCCGAGAGGCCGAGCCAGCCGCCTTCGGCGACCTGCCTGAAGGCATCCTTGAAGCCCTTCGGCGTGGTGACGCTGCCGTCGTCATTGCGCTTGCAGCCCTCGAGATCGCCTGTGCGATTGAGCGGCTGCAACACCTCTTCGCTGAGCTTGGCGGCCTCGCCGAGGATCGCCTCGCGCACATCGGCCGAGGCATCGGTGAAGCCGGGAAGATTGCCGTAGCGATCGATCTGGAAAACGTCGTTGAGCAGGAAGCTGACGTCTTCGACGGGGGCTTTGTAGGTTGGCATGCTGATCTCCCGGCTGGCTCGTGGCCGCATATGCGACGGACGCTGCGCAGCGTGTCCTTGGGTTGTTGGAGCGGACCTTATCCGGTTCCGGAGGTCCGCGGCAGATGCTATCGCGACTGTGATTGCGACGTTGCGCCGCTTTGCTTCATCAACTCCTCGCCCATCATCCGATGCAGCAGGTTGATCGCCTTGAGCGGACGCACCATCACCTTGAAATGCGTGATCCGGCCGTCACCATCGAACGTGATGATGTCGACGCCGTTGAGCTTGATGCCGTCGATCTCGTTCTCGAATTCGAGCACCGCGCCGGTGTCATTGCGCCACTCGCCGAGATACTTGAAGGTCGGGCCGCCGAGCACCTTGGCGGCGCTGGTGAGATATTTGAAGGTGATGTCGCGGCCGCGCTGCGGCGTGTGCACGACCGGACTTTCGAACACCGCGTCGGGATGCAGCAGGTCCCACAGAGCGGCGGTGTCGTGGGACTTCATGTAGGCGTACCACTTGTCGAGGCCCGGCTTGCTCATTCGGACGTCTCCTGCGGCGGGGTTAAGAAGCCTGGACATCGGCGCGCGCGACAGGGCGGCACGCCGATCACCATATGCATATTGACGCATATGCACACTAACGCATAAAGTCAAGCGAACTTCAGAATGGCCTTTTGGGGAACTGAGATGGAGGTGGGCGTTGGCACTCGGTGACGCAATCCTTGCCTGCCTCACGGAACGTCCGATGACGGGCTATGAGCTCGCCAAGACGTTCGATGCGTCGATCGGCTTCTTCTGGAAGGCCGACCATCAGCAGATCTACCGGGAGCTCTCGCGGCTGCGCGACAAGGGCCATGTCCAGGGCCGCGAGGTGGTGCAGTCCGGCAAACCCAACAAGCTGGTCTATACCCTGACCGCCGAAGGCCGCGCGGCGCTGAAGCACTGGGCAGCGCGCCCGAGCGTGCCGCCCTCGATCAAGGATGACCTTCTGGTCCGGCTCTATGCGCTCGACTGCGTCGATATCGAGCCGCTGCGCAACGACCTGATGGCGCGGCTGGAGCATCACCGCGACCGCTATGAGCGCTATGAGCGCCTGCTCAACAAGCGCTTCCCCGACGGCACCGCGCCGCCGGCCGATGTCGGCAAGATGCTCAGTCTGCGCCTCGGCATGCGCCATGAGCGGATGGTGGTGGAATGGTGCGAGGAGGCGCTCGACGCGCTCTCGGCCATGTCCGGCCGCAGCAATGTGCTGCCGCTCGACGACGGCAAGCGCGAAAGCAACGGCTAGAAACAAATCTCCAACCTCCCCTTGAAAAGGGGAGGTCGCTTTGCTCGAAGAGCAAAGCGGGTGGGGATCATCTCTCTCCACACGCAGCAGTGTGTGCGGCAAACCCCCATCCCGACCTTCCCCCTTTCAGGCAGGGGTGTCCGGGGAATGATTCACTGTGTCGCGGTGCATGCTCGGCAGGACCGAGGCAAATCGGTCTTTTCTGGTTGTCGAGACACAGAGGGCCGAGCATGCGATATCGCGGTAGCATTTTTGGAAGGCTGCTTGAACCGATCAATCGACGGCAGTTTCAGACGGTTGTGGATCGTCTGGACGGGGATGCCTACGACAAGTCGTTCAGGAGCTGGGATCATCTGGTGGCGCTGATCTATGCCCAGCTTAGCGGCAACAGCAGTCTGCGCGGGGTGGTGACTGGCTTCAACGCCAATTCGCAGCATCACTATCACTTGGGAACCGGCAAGCTGTCGCGCTCGACGTTGTCCGATGCCAATGCCCGCCGTCCGATCGGCATTTTCGCGCAAACCTTTGCGGCGCTGTCGGCGATGGCGCGTCGCCAGCTGCGGAGTGAAGGCATGGAGATGGTGCGTCTGATCGACGCCAGTCCGATCCCGCTCGGCAAGGTCTGCAGTTGGGCGACGTGGAACGGCCGCATCCGCGGCATGAAGCTGCATGTCGTCTACGACCCAAGGAGCGATGTCCCGACCTGCGTCGAGATGACGGCCGCGAACGTCAATGACATCGAGATCGGCCGACAGACCCCAATCCAGCCCGCCACCACCTATGTGTTTGACAAGGGCTATTGCCGTTTCGACTGGTGGCAGAAGATCAATGATAGCAAGGCTTTCTTCGTTACCCGGGCGAAGACGAGCATCCGTCTTCGCTCGCTCAGGCATCGCGCCATCCGCAAGCGTAACGGGGATGGCTTCGAAATCCTTGCCGATGACGAGGTGAAGCTCACCAGCAAGGGCGATTCGCGCCTTCCAATCCCGCTCCGCCGCATCAAGATCAGACGCGAGAAAGGCGGCAAGATCACACTCCTGACCAACGACCTTGCCCGTAGCGCCGTCGAGATCGCCGCCCTCTACAAGAGCCGATGGCAAATCGAGCTGCTGTTCCGCTGGATCAAGCAGCATCTCGATATTCGCAAGTTCCTCGGCGCCAACGACAACGCGATCCGCCTTCAGGTGCTCGCTGCGATGATTGCCTACCTGCTGCTGCGCATCGCCGCTCACACCAACTGCATCAAAATGCTCCCGCTCAGGTTCGCCGAACTCGTCGGCCAGCTCCTGCTCACGCGTCGATCCCTCGCTGCCATCGACAAACCTCCGCCCATCAACCCCAGCCGTCGGAAATCAACCATCTCACCTGACCAGATGGAGCTCCGCTATGCCTGAATTTCCCCGGACACCCCTGCCTTTCAGGGGGAAGGAGAAGAGGAGCAGCACCGCAGGGCATTGTCCTGATCCGGCGCAACAGGTTCCCGGATTCCCTAACTTTAGCGCCCGTCGGCCGCATTCCTTAACCCGTTATTTACCGTGACGGGAAAAAGTCAGCAGCTGAAGCAGACGCCCGGCGCAGAATTCGATTGTCTCTTAACGGGAATGCGCGGGGAGGCTGCGGGCGCAGGGTGTAGCGCCGGAGTCGGGACCGGACGGAATCATGAATTCGCGCGTATCGTGGAGTGTTGACGGCATCGATCCCTCCGTCCGCGACAGGGCCGAGGCGGCTGCGCGCCGCGCCGGCATGTCGTTGAACGACTGGCTCAACTCCACCGTCGGTGAACCGAGCCCGCCGGATTGGCGCATGGAGCAACGGCAGCCGATGCCGAGCCGGGAAAGCCGCGAGGTCGCCGATATCCACCAGCGGCTCGACGCCATCACCCGGCAGATCGAACAGATTGCAAAGCCTCTGACGCGCGCCGAAGCGGTGCGCGCCGAAGTGCCGCGCGGCCAGCCCGCCGTCGCGCGGCAGCTGAACGACGCGATTTCGCGCCTCGATGCCCGGCTGTCGCAAATTTCGCGGCCGCAGGCGGCGCGCGAGCCGCAGCCACAGCCGATGCGTGAGTCGCAGATGCAGCGCGAGCCGCAGATGCATGACCGGCAACTGGAGGAGAGGCTGCGCCAGGCGGAGGCGGTCGAGCGCGCCGCAGCCCAGGTCTATCGCCCCTCGCCGCCACTGAGCCCGGCCTCGTTCGATTTCGCGATCGCGGAGATCGCCGCGCGCCAGAACGAGCTCGACGTATCGGCACAACGGCAGATGCCGCCGCGCGGCACGCCGCCGATGCCGCAATCGACGCCGCCGATGGCCGCCTATGCGCCACCGCCGCCTGCCGGGCCCGACTTCTCCTCGCTCGAGCGTCAGCTGCTCAAGATCACGAGCCAGATCGAGGCGCTGCAGCGGCCCGACCATATTGAGCAGTCGATCGCGGCCTTCCGCGGCGAGCTTGCGGAAATCCGCCAGGCGATCACCGAGGCGATGCCGCGCCGGGCGATCGAGTCGATCGAGAACGAGATCCGCTCGCTGCATCACCGGATCGACGAGCTCCGCCAGGAGGGCCGCAACGGCCAGGGCCCAGGCGATCGCCGGCATCGAACGCGCGCTGTCGGAAATCCGCGAGTCGCTGCGCACGCTGACGCCCGCCGAGCAGCTCACCGGCTACGACGAGGCGATCCGCAATCTCGGCGCCAAGCTCGACATGATCCTGCGCGCCAACGACGATCCGTCGACGGTGCATCAGCTCGAGAGCGCGATCGCCGCGCTGCGCGCCATCGTCTCCAACGTCGCCTCCAACGACGCGCTGCTGCAGCTCTCCGGGGACGTGCATGCGCTGGCCGCGAAGGTCGACCAGCTGTCGCAGATGTCGCGCGCCGAGAGCCATGGCGATGCCTTCGCCGGGATCGAGCAACGCATTGCCGCATTGGCCTCGACGCTGGAGACCCGCGAGCGGCCGGCCGGCTATGACAACACCGATGCCATCGAAGGCGCCCTGCGCTCGCTGTCGGAGCGGATCGACCGCCTGCAGGTCGGCAACGACAGTTCGTCGGCATTCACCCATCTCGAGCAGCGCGTCTCGTATCTGCTCGAGCGCCTGGAGTCCGCCGACCAGCGCTCCGGCAATCTCGGCCGGGTCGAGGAAGCGCTGCATGACATCATGCGGCACCTCGAGGCGCAGCACGCCCACATCGCCTCGCTCGCCGACGCCGCCCGCAACGTCAACACCTCCTCGCCGCAGCCGATGATGGACAGCGGCATCGTCGACATGGTGAAGCGCGAGCTGTCCGACATCCGCTTCAGCCAGTCGGAGACCGACCGCCGCACCCAGGATTCGCTGGAGACCGTTCACAACACGCTCGGCCATGTCGTCGATCGTCTCGCGATGATCGAGAACGATCTGCGTACGGTGCGCACCGCGCCGCCTGCTCCCGCGCCGGCCGAACCGCGGATGGAAGCTCCGCGGATGGAGATGCCGCGCGCGGCGATGTCGCAGCCGATCGCGCAGCCCAAAGCTGAAGCGTACAAGCCTGAATCGTACAGGCCCGAATTGCCCAATCCTGCGCTGGCGCAGGAGCACTTCATGTCCGCGCCGCGCGAATTCCATGCCGCGCAGCCGGTCGAGAGCGCGCCGCCGCCGCTGCCGCCGCGCGCGATCAGCGAGATCCTCGAGCCGCATGCGGCGTCCGCACGCGCCGCGATCGCGCCGGACCTGCCACCGGATCATCCGCTCGAACCGGGCACACGCCCCTCCGGCCGCGTCGCTTCGCCGTCGGAGCGGATCGCGGATTCCGAGCGCGCGATCTCTGATCTTCCCGCCGGCAAGAAGGAGCCGGTCTCGACATCGAGCTTCATCGCCGCCGCACGCCGCGCCGCGCAGGCCGCTGCCGCGCAACCCGTCAACGAGAAGGCGGCGCGCGCCGCGAGCAAGGCTGCAGCCAAGGCCAAGGAGAAGGCCGACAAGGCCGCGAAGGCGGCTGCCGCCAAGGCCGGCACGGCCGCGGCCGGCGCGACGGCGACTGGCGCGCCGGAGGCGCAGCCCTCGACCATCACCTCCAAGATCCGTTCGCTGCTGGTCGGCGCGAGCGTGGTCGTGATCCTGCTCTCGACCGCCAAGATGGCGATGAACCTGCTCGACACCAGCTCCGCGCCGCAGGTGCCGGCGATCGAGCACAGCGAGCCGGCCACGCCGCCCATGCAGCCGCCTGCCGAGAATTCCGCAGCCCCCGCCCCGGCTGCGCCGTCCGGCCTGCCCGGGTCGTCAGTGCCCGGGCCATCGATGACCTCGCCGACCCCGCTCGGCCGCCAGTCCAACAATACTCCGGCGCCGAACACGCTCGACAGCGCGCAGGTGACGTTACCGCCGGCAATCGCGCCCGCACCGGCCGCCGCGCCTGAGCCGACCGCGGTACCAACGGCCGCTGCCAACGACGTCACCGGCACGATTCCGACCGCACCGCCGCTCGGCGGCAAGCTCGCCATGGTCCAGATCCCCGCGGGCGAGAAGCTGCCCGATGCGATCGGTGGTCCGGCGCTGCGCAGCGCCGCGATCAAGGGCGATGCGGCCGCGGCCTATGAGGTCGGCGTCCGCTTTGCCGAGGGCAAGGGCGTGACCGCCAATGTCGACGAAGCCGCCAAATGGTATGCCCGCGCGGCGCAGGCCGGCGTGGTGCCCGCGATGTTCCGGCTCGGCACCTTCTACGAGAAGGGCCTCAGCGTGAAGCGCGACTTCGATGTGGCGCGACGCTATTACGTGCAGGCCGCCGAGCGCGGCAACGCCAAGGCGATGCACAATCTCGCCGTGCTCGACGCCGATGGCGGCGGCAAGGGCGCCGACTACAAGAGCGCCGCGCAGTGGTTCCGCAAGGCGGCCGATCGCGGTGTTGCCGACAGCCAGGTCAATCTCGGCATCCTCTATGCCCGCGGCATCGGTGTCGAACAGAACCTCGCCGAGTCCTTCAAGTGGTTCAGCCTCGCGGCCGCACAGGGCGACGCCGACGCCGGCCACAAGCGCGACGATATTGCCAAGCGGCTCGACCCGCAGTCGCTGGCCGCAGCGAAGCTGGCGATCCAGACTTTCACCGCCGAGCCGCAGCCGAGCGATGCGGTCAACGTCCCGGCGCCCGCCGGCGGCTGGGACGGCGCGGCCGCGCAGCCCGCAGCGGCGAAGCCGGTCAAGCAGCCCTCGAAGCGGACCGCGGCGCTCGCCGCTCCGGCTCACTAGGTTCGAGACGGCTGCGGCGCCTTGACGGTGCCGCTGTCCTATACCTCCGGCCTTCGGCCGTGTAGACAGGCGCGCAGTTCCGCGCCGTCGGCGCACGTTCCGGAGGGTCAGGCTTGTCTGTCGATGATCGCCAGGATGATGGAACGGGCCACCGTTCCTCGCCGACCGGTCCCCGCGTGGCGCCGCCGCGGCAGGCGCCGTCTCCATTTGCCCGGCGCCCCTCAGCCCCGCCTCCGCCGACGCCGCAAGGGAACGCGGCATCGCCGCCTCGCGCGTTCCGGTTCTCGCTCTGGTCCATCATCATCTTCGTGCTGCTGTTGTCGAGCGTCGCCATCCAGGCTTACCGGGACCTGTCGACGCCGGGCGCCTGGGACTTCTGGCGCGAGACTTACATCGCGGCCAGCATGACGTCCGCGGTGATTCCCGACGTCGACATCGACGGATCGGGCCGCGGCCGGCGGGCGCTTGCGATCAGCGGCAAGATCGGCTCGGCCAGCGCGAGCTGGTTCCGCGACCGGCTCAGCGAGGCGCGTCTCGCACCGGGCGACGTCGTGCTGCTGTCGTCGCCGGGCGGTGCGCTGAACCAGGCCGCCATCATGGGCGAGGTCATCCGCACGCACGGGCTGGTCACCGCGGTCGCCACCGCCGGCGCCTCGGGCAAGCTCCGCCCCGCGTCCTGCGCCAGCGCCTGCGTCCTGGTCTATGCCGGCGGCCAGACCCGCTATGGCATCGCGGGCTCGCGACTCGGCGTGCATCGCTTCACGACGAGCACGCCCGTCAGCGATCCCCTCGCCGAGGCCCAACGCATCCAGGGCATGGTGCTGGGCTACATGACCAAGATGGGCGTCTCTTCCGGGATCGTCGAGGCGATGTCGCAAACCTCCGATATCCGCTGGCTGAACCCGAAAGAAGCGCTCGCGCTGAACCTGATCACCAAGCCGGTCGATCGGCCGTGAGGCGACACAGGCGTCATTAATCTGAATTATCAACCACGTCCGCAGACGGCGGCCAGGTGCGGCGAAAAATGCCCCCGGGAGCGGATTCTTTAGTCCCTCCCCCCGCCGATTTCAGTTATGCAAGAACGCGGCAATCGACCCGCGTTCGCCTGCGTCTTGCGCGCCGACCGGATTCGTTCAGCCGGAGAATGCCCGACCAGAACGACATCACGCCGTGATGCGGCCTTGTGCCGAACTCGCGGCGAACCGACAAGAAGCGACGCGCGTGCAGCTCTACCTCCCGATCGCCGACATTCCGGTCAATGTCTTCCTCATCCTGGCGATGGGCGCGGCGGTTGGATTCGTCTCCGGCATGTTCGGCATCGGCGGCGGCTTCCTGATGACGCCGCTGCTGATCTTCGTCGGCATCGCGCCCGCTGTCGCGGTCGCCTCCGTCGCCAGCCATATCGCGGCCTCCTCGTTCTCCGGTGCCATTTCCTATTGGCGCAGACGCGCGATCGATCCGCTGCTGGCGGCGGTGCTGCTGGTCGGAGGCACGCTCGGCACCACGTTCGGGGTGTGGACCTTCACCTTCCTGCGCTCGCTCGGCCAGCTCGACCTGATGATCGCGCTGTCCTACGTCATCCTGCTGACGACGGTCGGTGGGCTGATGTTCTGGGAAGGTTTGCGCGCGATGCTGCGCGTCCGCCGCGGCGGTCCGATCGCGCTGCGCAAGCCCGGCAGCCATGGCTGGATCCACGGCCTGCCCCTGAAGCTGCGCTTCAAGCGCTCCAAGATCTATCTCTCCGTCATCCCGGTCGTTGTGGTCGGACTCGCGATCGGCTTCATCGGCGCCGTGATGGGAATCGGTGGCGGCTTCATCCTGGTGCCGCTGATGATCTATGTGCTGCGGGTGCCGACCTCGACCGTGATCGGCACCTCGATGGTGCTCACCCTCGTCACCATGGTGTTCGCAACCATGCTGCACGCGGTGACCAACCATCTGGTCGACGCCGTGCTGGCGCTGATCCTGATGGTTGGCGGCGTCACCGGCGCGCAGTTCGGCGCCCGCGCCGGCCAGAAGATCCGCGGCGAGCATCTGCGCCTGCTGCTCGGCCTGCTGGTGCTCGCGGTCGGCATCCGCTTTGCGGTGGAACTGGTGATCCGGCCGCAGGACCTCTACAGCATCCGCGAAACCGGCGGAGCCCCGCCATGAGGCTGCGCGCGGCGCTCGCGATCATCGGCTTCGCCGCCGCCGGCCTGGCGGCCGCGCCCGCTCATGCCGAGCGGCTGATCGTGTCGGTCTCCAACCACCGCGTCACGGTGACGCCGAACTATTCCGGCGGCGAGCTCGTGCTGTTCGGCTCGGTCGAGAAGGACGACAAGGCGCCGGCCAATCGCAACAATTACGATCTCGTCGTCACGGTGTCCGGCCCGCGCGCCGACATGGTCACGCGGCGCAAGGAGCGCAAATTCGGCATCTGGATCAACACCGACTCGCGCCAGTTCCTGCAGGTGCCGGGCTATCTCGCGCTGTTCTCGAATCGCCCGTTCGACCAGATCGCCTCGCCCGAGGTGCAGCGGCGGCAGCAGCTCGGGCTCAACAACGTGCTGCTGATGCAGCGGGTCGGGCCCGACTATGCCGACGTGGTGCCGAACGACCCGTTCCGCAGCGCCTTCGTGCGGCTGCGCTCCGAGCACGGGCTGTACCGTGAGGCGACCTCGGCGGTGACCTTCCTGACCCCGACCCTGTTCCGCACAGGCATTCCGCTGCCGGCGGAGGTGCCGATCGGCACCTATAATGTCGAGATCAAGCTGTTTTCCGACGGCGCGCTGGTGACCAAGGCCGAGACCGCGTTCGAGATCGTCAAGGTCGGCTTCGAGCAATTCGTCGCCACCACCGCGCGGCATAACGGCCTTGTCTACGGCCTGATCACCGCGTTCATGGCGCTGATGACCGGCTGGATGGCCTCGATCGTGTTCCGCAAGGATTGATCTAGCCAGCCCTGCTTTGCAATGCGCTTTCGAACGCGTTGCTGAGGATCGAGAGGCCAAGATCGATCTCGTCGTCGCTGATCGTCAGCGGCGGGGCGATGCGGAATACGCTGCCCATGCCGGGCAACTGAACGATGTTGGTGCTCAGTCCAAGCTGCATGCAGCGCTGAGAGACACGCGTTCCGAGCGCTTCGTCAGGCTCCTTGCTGTAACGGTCGCGCACGATCTCGATGCCCTGCATCAGCCCCCTGCCGCGCACGTCACCGATGCATTCGAACCGGTTCTGAAGTGCGAGGAGCCCGTCCCTCAGCCGCGCGCCCGCTATCCTGGCGCGCTCGACCAATCTGTCGCGAAGGATGATCTCGATGACCTTCAGCCCGACCGCGGCCGGCATCGGGTCCGACACATGCGTCGTGTAGAACAGGAAACCGCGTTCGTGACACCGCTCTTCGATCTCGGCGGAGGTGATGACCGCAGCCAGAGGCAGCCCGGCACCGAGCGTCTTCGACAAGGTCAGGATATCAGGCACGACACCGTCGCGCTCGAAAGCGAACATGGCGCCGGTTCGGCCAAGGCCGGTCTGTGCCTCGTCGACGATCAGCAGCATGCCGCGGGCCCGGCACAGCTCCTTCAACTCGGCAAAGTAGCCTTCGGGCAGATCGATCAGGCCGCCGGAGCTGAGGATCGGCTCGGCGATCATGCAGGCGAGCGAGCCGGTCGATTGGCGATCGATCAGATCGAAGGCGTAGGCCAGCTCGGCCCGCCAATCGGCCGCATTGCCGAAGCGCGGGCGATAGGGGTTCGGCGTCGGAATCGCGAGCGAGCCGACCGGCGCCGGACCATAACCCTTGCGGCCGGCCGAATAGGTCGTTCCGGCCGCGCCAGACGTCATTCCGTGCCAGGACTGCGCGAACGCGACGGTCTCGAAGCCGCCGGTGGCGAGCTTGGCCATCTTGATCGCAGCTTCATTCGACTCGCCGCCGGTGCTCAGCAGCATGACGCGATCAAGCCCCGGCGGCAGCAGGCCCGCGAGCTGTTCGGCCAGCGCGACGACCGGGCGCGTCAGCATGCCGCTGAAGAGATGGTCGAGCCGTTCGGCATGCTCGCTGATGGTCTGGACGATCTCCGGGTGACCGTGACCGAGCACGGCGCTCATCTGCCCGGACGTGAAATCCAGGATGGCCCGGCCGTCGGCGTCATAGACGAAGGACCCGGAGGCACGCTCGATGATCACGGGAGCGAACGTCCCGCCATAGCGAATGAGGTGACGCCGCGCGCGATCCCAAAAGGATTTGTCGTCATTTCCGGCCATGCCCGCTCCTTGCTGCTCGGTTGCAGCGATCAAAGAACCCTCGCACCACATCTTATGCGCGCGCGAGGGCAATGACATTGCGATTTGAGATGCATTTCAGCCCTTCTTCTGCAAACAATTGCGCAAAAGATGGAGAATGCGAAAGAAATGGGAACCGCGATCGTGATTGACGAGATCGACCGAAAAATCCTCGACGTGCTGCAGGTCGAGGGGCGCATCACGAATCTCGAGCTGGCCGAGCGGATCGGCCTCTCGTCCGCCCCCTGCATGCGACGCGTTCGCACGCTCGAAGAGGCCGGCGTCATCAATTCCTATGTGGCGCTGGTGGACCCGACGCGGGTTGGACTCGGATTCGACGTGATCGTCGAGGTCCGTCTCAAGCAACAGAACAGGGAATCCTTCACGCGCTTCGAGCGGAAGGTGATCGACCTTCCGGAGGTCGTCGAATGTTGCATGATTGCCGGCGATTGGGATTACTCGCTACGGATCGTGTCCTCGGACCTCGCGCGCTATCAATCCTTCATCCTCGACCGCCTTATGCATCCGGATAGCGACGTCGCGAGCTACCGCACGACGATCATCCTGCGAAAGGTCAAATCGACGACCAAGATCGATAGCTCGCTGTTCGGCGAGGGTTGAGGAGTTCGAACAAGCTACAGCAGGAAGCCGATCCCCATCGCGATCACGCTGAGCGCCATCGCGCCGGTCGAGAGCCAGCCGAGCCAGTACAGCCATCCGCGGACCACAAAGCGGTCCATGATGTCCCGGCGGCGGGCCATGAACATCAGCAGCACCATCACCGGCACCGCGAGCACGCCGTTGACGACCGCACTCCAGTACAACGCCGAGATCGGATCGATCGGCGTGAAGTTGAGCGCGATGCCGATGCCGCCCGACAGCGCCAGCACCGAATAGAACGCGATCGCCTCCTTCGGCCTGCGCGTCAGCCCGACCCGCCATCGCCGGCCCTCGCCGACCGCATAAGCCGTCGCACCCGCGAGCACCGGGATCGCCAGAAGGCCGGTGCCTACGATGCCGAGCGCAAAGATCACCTCGGCAAACGGCCCGGCGATCGGGCGCAGCGCCTCGGCGGCCTGCGCCGAGGTCTGGATATCGGTCTTGCCGGCGGCGTGCAGCGATGCGGCGGCGGTGACGATGATCGACAATGCGATCAGGTTCGAAAACGCCATGCCGGTGATGGTATCGGCGCGGATGCGCGAGAATTCGTGCCGGGCGCCGTAATGCCGTTCGATCAGCGGATGCTTGGTGGCGTCGACCCGCTGCTCCTCCGCCTCCTGCGAGGCCTGCCAGAAGAACAGATAGGGCGAGATCGTGGTGCCGAGGATCGCAACGATGGTCGTGAAATAGTCGGCGCTCCAGCTGATGCGCGGCAGCAGCACGCCGGCCAGGGCATCCATCCACGACACCTTGGCAAAGGCGAGCGCCGCGACATAGGCGAACAGGCTGAGCGTCAGCCATTTCAGGATCGCGACGTAGCGCCGGTAGTTCATGAAGATCTGCGCGGCCACCGAGGTCACGCCGAACAGCACCACATAGAGGATGGCCGGACCGCCGATCAGGAGCTTTGCCGCATCGGCCATGGCCGAGAGGTCGGCCGCGATGTTGATGGTGTTGGCAATCGACAGCAGCGTCACCGCGACGGCGAGCAGCCAGCCTGGATAATGCCGGCATACATTGCCCGCGATGCCATGCCCGGTGACGCGGCCGACCCGCGCCGAGATCTCCTGGATCGCGCTCATCAGCGGAAACGTCAGCAGCATGGTCCAGCCAATGCCGTAGCCGAGTTGCGCGCCGGCCTGGCTGTAGGTGCCGATCCCCGAAGGGTCGTCGTCGGAAGCGCCGGTGATCAGCCCGGGTCCGAGCGTCTTCAGGACGCGGCTGAAACTGAACGGCTGGCGCCGAGGCTTCGCCGCCGGCGCATCGTCATGTTTGTCGTGTGGTGGGATCGTCCCTTGCCGCGTCATGTCCGGTTCCAGCCGTCTGACAACGAGCCGGATACCGGCAAGGTTCCTGGGACGAAACCTACGGCTCGATGACCGTGGCGATGCCGGGCTCGAGGATGCGCAGACGGCGGCCGAAGCCGAGCGTATCGAAGCTCGCGCGCAGGTCGCTCGCGCTCTGCCGGAAATGCGCCCAGCCGTCGGTATGAACCGGCACGATCACCGCGTCCGCAAAGGCGCGCGCGGTTTCGATCGCGTCATTGGTGTCCATGGTGAGATGGAAGGGGCCGCGGGTTTGCGCCGCGCCGGCGAACGGCAGCACCACGCCGCAGTCGAAGCGCCGCGCAACCTCGGCGACGCCGTCGAACCAGGTGGTGTCGCCGCTGACATAGACCGGACGGCCCGGTTTTGCCGGTTCGACGACGAAGCCGATGACGTCGCCGGACAACGGCTCGATCCCCGCCGGTCCGTGCCGCGCCGGCGTCGCTGTGATGGTGAGGGTCCGGCCGCCCTTCTGCAACTCGGTCGAGGCCCAGCGCGCAAAGCCCTCGGCGTTGCCGCCGAGCCGCCTGGCGCCGGCCTCCGTCGTCAGCACGCGCTTCGCCTCTTTAAGGAAATCCCGGCCGGTATGGTCGAGATTGTCGGAATGCTGGTCGTGGCTCAGCAGCACCGCATCGATCGCGCCGACATCGCGCGCGCCGAGCGCGGGGCCCGTCAGCTTCTCCAGTTTCACATGCGGCAATTGATACTCGCCGGGCGCATCGAAGGTCGGATCGGTGAGCAGGCGGAACCCGTCGATCTCGATCAGGGCGGTGGGACCTCCGATCAGCGTGATGGTGATGCTCACGTCATACTCCTGTTGGGCGCGGCTGCGGGGCGGGTCACCAGGTAAATGCCGAGCGCCACCGGAACGATCCCGAGCAGGTCGCGAAATTCGACATGCTCGCCGAGCACGAGATAGGCGAACAGCATGCCGAGCGGCGGCATCAGGAAGTGATAGGCGCTTGCGGCGGTCGCACCACACACTTTCAGGAGATGAAACCAGAGCAGATAGGCAAGGATCGAGCCGCCGAGCACGAGGAAGGTGAAGGCGCCGGCAAGCCGCATGCTGGGCACGATGTCGCTGACACTGGAGAGCGTGAAGGCGAACGGCATCACCGCAAGGCCGCCGGCCATGTTCTGGATGCCGTTGCCGATCCACAGGCTGCCCTTCGGTGCCAGCAGCTTGAACAGCACGGTGCCGGCGACGATCGAGGCGAGCGAGGCCAGCGTGAACAAGATGCCATGCGGGCTGTCCGATCCGACCGACATGCGATGCCAGACGATGAAGGCGACGCCGACGATGCCGAGCACGAGACCGATCACCTTGCGCAAGGTCATGCTCTCACCGAGGAACAGCGCTGCCAGCATGGCGGTGAACACCGGATTGGCCGAGACGATCAGCGCGCCAAGTCCGGCGGAGACCGTCTTCAGGCCGGTATAGCCGAGGCCGAGATAGAGCGCGTTGTTGGCGACGCCGAGCACGGCGAACACCGCCGCATCGCGCCAGGTGAGATCCCATTGGTCGCGGCGCAGCCATGAGATGGTGAGGATCAGAACCCCGGCGAGCGAAAACCGCGCGGCGAGCAGGATCAGCGGCGGGCAGTCGGTGACGCCGATTTTGCCGGCCACGAACGCGTAGCTCCAGAGCAGGCAGAACAGGGCAATCAGCAGCGGCAGGGTGTTGAAGCGGGCGCGGGGGGCGGCCATCGAGGTAGCGGCGGACATGGGCGAATTCTCCTTCGGCCATGATCTAGGCCTGCGCCTTGATATTTGGAAATTAAATGATAGACTAGCGTACAGTGGATTTATAAATGGAGGCTGCGATGCTCGACCTGGAGCTGTTGCGCAGTTTCGTCTCGGTGGTCGATGCCGGCGGCTTCACCCGCGCCGGAGAGCGCGTCCACCGCACGCAGTCGACGGTGAGCCAGCAGATCAAGCGCCTGGAGGAGGATGTCGGCCAGCCGCTGTTGATCCGCAGCGGCAAGGATGTCACCCCGACGGAAGCCGGCGAGCGGCTATTGACCTATGCGCGGCGGCTATTGTCACTCGCCGAGGAGGCCCGCGACGTGCTCTCGCGGCCCGGCAGCGAAGGCGCGATCCGGATCGGCATCACCGAGGATTTTGCCGCCTATCGGCTGACAAAGCTGCTCGCCACCTTCGCGCGCAGTCATCCGACCTTGCGGCTCGACGTGCGCTCCGGCCAGAGCCTGTTCCTGTACCGCGATCTCGAACGCGGCGATCTCGATCTCGCGCTGATCAAGCGCGCCGCCAATGAGAAGGGCGGCATCGCGGTCTGGCCTGAACGCGTGCACTGGGTCACCAGCAAGAGCCACCCACGCGATACGACGGCCGGCTCGGTTCCGCTGATCGGTTTCGCCTCGGGCTGTCTCTACCGCGCCCGCGCCATCCATGCGCTGGAGAGCGCCGGCCGCAACTGGCATATGGCCTACACCTCCTCCAGCCTCGCCGGCATCCAGGCCGCGGTCGCCGCGGGCCTCGGGCTCAGCATCCTGTCGGAAATGTCGATCCAGGCGGAGCATCGCGTGCTGACCGCAAAGGACGGCTTTGCGCCGATCGACCGCACCGAGGTCGCCCTCGTCGCCGCCCCCGAAGCCAGCCCGGCGACACTCCGGCTGGCGGACAGGCTCGCGGAGTATTGCGAAAGCGTGCAGGCGAAGGCGGCTTAGGTCGAGGTCGCGCAACAATCTCTGCTGTCGTCCCTGCGAAACACGAAAGCAGGGACCCATAACCACCGCATGCAGTAGTGATGCCGCGCTGGGGCCACAGCTTTGCGCAATCTCGAAGAGCGGTGGTTATGGGTCCCGGGTCGCGCTTCGCTTGCCCGGGACGACACTGAGTCTGTGGCAGGCGCCCGCGATCCTCAATAACACCGCGACGCGACGAACGCGTGGACGCGGTTGTCGCCGAGCACATGGGCCATGAAGCCGGGCGATCCGAAGATCCGTGTGAACGCGCCATCGCGGATGCTCAGGCCGCCGGTGTAGGCGCCGAACGCCGGCATCACCGCGCGCTCGCCGTCACAGGCGAAGCAGCGGCGCTCGATCGAGCGGCCACGGGTCGGCACCCGCGCCTTGGGGTGCAGGTGTCCGGCGATCTCGCCGGCGGCGCCGGTCGGCTCATGGCGGAACACGATCGGACCGATCGCGACTTCGGTCGCGACCACGCCGCCGAGATCGGACGGCAGCGCCGGATCGTGATTGCCCGAGATCCAGATCCAGTTGCGCCGCAGCTGCAACGCCGCGAGCGCCTCGCGGTCCGGATTGGACAGGCGTTCATGCGCATCGCGATCGTGAAAGCTGTCGCCGAGCGCGATCACCTGCCGCGGATCGTGCCGCGCGACGACAGCGGCGAGCCGGCTCAGTGTCGCGACCGTGTCGTAGGGCGGCAGCAGCACGCCGCGGCTGGCGAAGCTCGAGCCTTTTTCCAGATGCAGGTCGGAGACCACGAGCAGGCGCTGCGCTTCCCAGAACAGCGCGCCGGAGAAATCCGCCACGAAGCCGACATCCGCCACCGTGACCCTCGAAACGCGCATGTCGTCACCGTCTCGCAAAGCTAGCGCGCTTGCCGTCACGTCCTGTTCCCCAGAATACCAGCGTTACGTCGTCGCCTCCCGCACGAGTTCCTCGGCCGCCTCGGCCAGGAGCTCGTCGGATGCTTCGCCATAAACTGACTCGCGGCCGATTTCCAGCAGCGCGGGGACGGCAAGCGGAGAAACGTGGTCGAGGTCCTTGTGGGTGATTCGGCCGTGGATGCGCGAAAGCATGTCGCTGAGACGGCGAAGATCGAGCAATCCCGTGGCGGCATCGCCGCGCGCGGCGCGCAGCAGCACATGGTCGGCCTGGTGCTTGCGCAGCACGTCGTAGATCAGGTCGGTCGAGAACAGCACCTGGCGGCGCGACTTCTCCTCGTCGGTGAAGCGTCGCGCGATCAGGCCGGAGATGATGGCGCAGTTGCGGAAGGTGCGCTTCATCAGCGCCGATTCCGCAAGCCACGCCTCGAGGTCATCGCCGAGCATGTCGGGATCGAACAGCGCGTTGAGATCGAGCTTGCCGTGCCGGATCATGAAGGAGAGATCGCCGACGCCCCAGACCGCAAGCGCATACTCGTTGGCGACGAAGCCGAGCGGACGGGCGCGGGCGCGCTCCAGCCGGCGGGTCAGCAGCATGCCGAGCGTCTGATGCGCGAGCCGGCCCTCGAAGGGATAGCAGACCAGATAATGGCTGCCGCCGCGCGGAAAGGTCTCGACCAATAGCTCGCGCACCGCCGGCACACGCGAGAATTTTCGCTGCAGCGACAGCCAGTCGTGCACCTGGTCCGGCAGCGCGTTCCAGGCCCGGCTGTTGTCGAGCAGCTTGCGGACGCGTTCGGCGAGATAGGTCGAGAGCGGGAACTTGCCGCCCATATAGGACGGCACTTTTGCATCTTTATCATTGGTGCGGGAGACATAGACCTGGTCTTCAACCAAGGCCTCGTAGCGCACCACCTCACCGCCAAAGACAAAAGTGTCGCCGGGCACGAGGCCCTCGATGAAGACCTCCTCGATCTCGCCGAGCATCCGGCCGCCGCGCGCGATCGCGCCGGTCGATCCGCTACCGCCGGCGCGCGAGCGCACCAGCCGCACCTTCAGCATGGTCTCCTCGACAATGGTGCCGACGTTGAGACGATAGCTCTGCCGCACCTTGGGATTGGTGACGCGCCAGCGGCCCTGCTTGTCCTGCTTGATGCGCGCGAAACGCTCATAGGTCTTCAGTGCGTAGCCGCCGGTGGCGACGAAATCGACGACATCGTCGAAATCGGTGCGTGCGAGCGATGCATAGGGCGCTGCGGTCCGGACCTCATCATAGAGTTCATCGGACAGAAACGGCTTGCCGCAGGCGCAGCCGAGCACGTGCTGGGCCAGCACGTCGAGCGCGCCCGAGCGCAGCGGCGGCGTGTCCTGCGCATTCTCGGCGATCGCGTCGATCGCGACACGGCATTCCAGCACCTCGAAGCGGTTGGCCGGCACCAGCACGGCGCGCGAGGCCTCGTCGAAGCGGTGGTTGGCGCGGCCGATCCGCTGCATCAGCCGCGACGAACCTTTCGGCGCGCCGATATTGATGACGAGATCGACATCGCCCCAGTCGACACCGAGATCGAGCGAGGAGGTGCAGACCACGCCGCGCAGTTTTCCGGCGGCCATCGCGTCCTCGACCTTGCGGCGCTGCGCGACGTCGAGCGAGCCGTGATGCAACGCGATCGCCAGCCCGTCGTCATTCATGCGCCAGAGATCCTGGAACAGCATCTCGGCCTGGCTGCGGGTGTTGACGAACACCAGCGTGGTCTTGTTGCGCTTGATCAGCTCGTAGACCTCGGGCAGCGCATGGCGCGCGCTGTGGCCGGACCACGGCAGCCGCTCCCTGGTGTCGAGCATCTCGACCACCGGCGGTGCGGCGCCGCCGGCGGTGACGACGTCGGCGGATGCATTCTGGCCACCGGGCTGCGGCACCAGGAAGCGCGCGAGCTGCTCCGGCTCGGCGACCGTCGCCGAGAGGCCGATGGCGCGGATCTGCGGCGCGATGGTCCAGAGCCGCGCAAGTCCGAGCGACAATAGATCGCCGCGCTTGGAGGTGACGAGCGCATGCAGCTCGTCGAGCACGATGCGCTTCAGCGAAGAGAACAGGAACGGCGCGTCGTCGGATGCCAGCAGCAGCGCCAGCTGCTCCGGCGTGGTGAGCAGGATGTCGGGCGGATAGCGCCGCTGCCGCTGCCGCCGCGACAC
Organism: Bradyrhizobium sp. USDA 4502; assembly: GCF_054063355.1. Lineage (NCBI taxonomy): Bacteria > Pseudomonadati > Pseudomonadota > Alphaproteobacteria > Hyphomicrobiales > Nitrobacteraceae > Bradyrhizobium > Bradyrhizobium sp. USDA 4502. The sequence goes on along the minus strand of NZ_JBSSGF010000001.1, from coordinate 8,363,798 downwards.
CGGCGTGTCGCCGGTGCGGGTCTCGATCCTGATCGGCAGCCCCATCTCGGCGACCGGCGTCTCCAGATTGCGCGCGATATCGACCGCGAGCGCTTTCAGCGGCGAGATGTAAAGCGTGTGCAGCCCGCCGCTGCGGCGAACACCGCGGCCGGTGGAGATAAGGGCTGGGCGAACCGTCTTCGATTCAATTTCGTCGCTTGCGAGATCGTCGGGCTCCCTCCCCCTGAAAGGGGGAGGGTTGGGGTGGGGGTCAGCCGCTCGCTCCGTGCCCGCGGCTGACCCCCACCCGTCGCGCTCGGTTGCGCTAGTGCGCCCCCGAGCGTGCCGACCTCCCCCTTTCAGGGGGAGGTAAGAGTTCTTGCCCTGCCCCTCTCCACTCAACTCCACCAGTGTCGGCAAGAACCCCGCCAGCGTCTTGCCCGCTCCGGTGGGCGCGATCAGCAGCGCCGAGCGCTGCTCGCGCGCTTTCGCCAGCAGCGCGAGCTGATGCTCGCGCGGCGACCAGCCGCGTGAGGCAAACCAGTCGCGAAACCGGCGCGGCAGGAGATCGGCCGTTTCCGACGGCGGAACGGAAAAGAGATCGAGCGTCGACACGCCCAAGAGGTAGGTGGTTCAGGCGGCTTCGTCGAGGGCGGAGCGGAAATGGCGGCAGGTGGCAGGACTACCAGCGCGCTCCGTGCGCTGCGAAGCGCCTGGATGTCACCTCGCCCCGCCTGCGGGGAGAGGTCGGAATTCAAGCGCAGCTTGAATTTCCGGGTGAGGGGGTACAGGTCTTACAACTCGCACCGCCTCGCGGAGGGAAGCCCCTCACCCCGCCCTCTCCCCGCAAGAGCGGGGCGAGGGGGACGAGAGAGCGAGGCTTACCCAACTACTCTGTCATCGGCTGGCCGGAGAGGTCCCAATCCTTGCCGTTGAAGATCGAGACATAGAGCGTCTTCATCGGCGTGTAGTCGTCGGGCGTGTAGCTGTAATTGATGCCTTCAAGGAAATAGGGCGAGTGGAAGCCGGCGAGCGTCGTGGCGTGCTTCAGCACGTTGGCGCGGGTCAGATCGTCGCCGCAGCGGCGCAGGATTTCGCCCATCGTCGCCGCCTGGCCGTAGCCCGCGAAGGCGATGGTGTTATCGGGGTCGATGTTCGGCAGGTACTTCTTGCGCAGCTCCTCGAACGCGATCACGTCCGGATCCTTCTCGTAGCGCGGCACGCCGACTTCCTTGTTGTAGCGGATCGCGACGATGTCCTTGGCGTTCTCGAGGCCAGCGGCGCTCAGGATCGAGCGACCGGTCGAGCCCGCCGACAGCAATTGCAGCGGCTTCCAGCCGAGCTCGGTCACCTTGCGGATCGACTGCGACGTCGCCTTGCCGGTGGTGATGTTGTAGAAGACGTCGGCGCCCGACTTCGAGAGATTGATGAGCTGCGAATCGACCGTCGGATCGGTGAGATCGTAGGTCTGCTCCATGATCACCTGTGCCTTGCCGCCGGCATCGGCCAGCACCTTCTTGAACGGCCCGAGGAAGTCGCGGCCGAAATCATCGTTCTGGTAGAGGATGCCGACCTTGGCGTTCGGCTTCACGCTGACGACGTGCTTGGCGAGAACGCGTGCCTCGGTCGGATAGAGCGGCAGGCCCGCCATGGTCCATTTGAAATTCTTCGGGTCGTTCCACTTCGAGGCGCCGGTGTTGAGCAGAAGCTGCGGCACGCCCTTGGAATTGAGATATTTGTGCACGGAGGTCTGCGGCGCGGTGCCGAGCGAGCCATACAGCGCCAGCACCTCCTCCTGCTCGACCAGACGGCGCGTCGCCTCGACGCATTTCGGCGCGCTGTAGGCGTCGTCCATGGTGAGGAATTTCACCTTGCGGCCGTTGATGCCGCCCTTGTCGTTCAGCATCTGGAAATAGGCTTCGCCGACGCGGCCGAGCACACCATAGAGCGAGCCGGGGCCGGAATGCGGCACGGTCTGGCCGAGCTTGATCTCGGTGTCGCTCGCACCCGGATCGTACTTCTTGTCGGCGGCCCGGACGAAAGGCGCGGGCAGCACGGACGCGGCGATCACGGACAATGCAGTGGCGCCGAACTCGCGCCGTGTATGTTTTTTCATTATTTCTCTCCCTGAGACGAAAAGCTCTCTCGCATTCCGCCCTGCGCCGGGCAAGCGCGAAGTCATGACTTTGCGGCGCAATGCCGCGTCGCGGCAAATGCGTAGCGTGTAGACTCAAGTTTGGGTGCGTAACGTGAATGACTCTTCCCTTCTCCCCTTGTGGGAGAAGGCGAAGCGGTCACGGCTTGACCGCGACGGCGACGAGTCCGGGTGCCGGGATATTGTCTTCATTGCGCGCCGAGAGATCGTCGAGCTGGGCCAGCGTCAGCCCCGCGGCAGCGACGGAGTCGCGCACGTAAGCTGCACTGTGGGCGTAGCGCAGTCCCTCGCCGATGATGACGCCTTCGCCGTCATGGGTCTCGGCCGTGAAGGCGAGCACGCCGCCCGCCACCAGGACGCGGCTGGCCTCGGCGAGCACCGGCGCGAGATCGGCGACATAGACCATTGCATCGGCGGCCAGGATCAATTCGGCGCTGGCCTCGCGTTTGGCCGAAACGGCCTTCAACATGTCGTCGACCTCGAGCTCGGCATAGAGGCCGGTGGCGCGCGCCTTGTCGATCATGCGCGGCGACAGGTCGATGCCGATGAAGCGATCGACATGCCGGGCGAATGCGCCGGCCGCCAGCCCGGTGCCGCAGCCGAGATCGATCGCACGCTTGAAGAAGGCCGGTTTCTTTGCGCCCGCACGCACCGACAGCACCGCCTTGAACAGCAGTGCCGGGCCGCGATAGCCGAGATCGCCGACCAGCGCGGCCTCGAAGCGCGGCGCATATTGATCGAACAGCGTCTGGACATAGCCCGGCGGCATCGCGCTGACGGCCTCGACGCCGAGCTGCATCAGACGAAGGCCGGCGCCATGACGGTCTTCGGGATCGGCGTCGCGCGCGCCGCGGAACGCTGCGATCGCGGCATCGCGCTGACCGAGCTCCAGGCGGATCTTGCCCAGCGTGTACCAGGCCGACGGGAATTTCGGCACGAGCTCGATCGCCTGTTCGAGCAGCTCGGCGGCGGCCGGCAGATCGCCCTTCAATTGCAGGTCGCGCGCGAACTCGTAGCGGCGGTCAGCGACGAGGTCGCCGGAGGACAGAAACAGGCGGGGGGCCATTCGCTTTAAGGAACCAATCTCGGCCGGGTCCGGCCATCCATCAAAGCACGGACTTTTTCCGGAGATGGATGCACGGGTCAAGCCCGCGGATCCGGCTAAACATCGCAGATCGAGCGCCTATATAGGGACGATGCGCCCGCAAGACATCCTGATGCCCGTCCCGGCCGGGCTTTGCTGCAAGCCCGGCGGCTTCCACATCGATCCTGTCAGGCCGGTCGAGCGGGCACTGATCACCCATGGCCATTCCGACCATGCGCGGGCGGGTCACGGCGCGGTGCTCGCGACCCAGGAAACGCTCGACATGATGCGGCTGCGCTATGGCGAGAATTTCGCCGGCTCGACGCAGGCGATCGCCTATGGCGAGGAGATCAGGCTCGGCGACGTCGCGGTGACGTTTCATCCCGCTGGCCACGTGCTGGGCTCCGCCCAGATATCGGTGACCTGCAAGGACACCCGCATCGTCGCCTCCGGCGACTACAAGGATGCGCGCGACCCGACCTGCGCGCCGTTCGAGCTGGTGCCCTGCGACGTCTTCATATCAGAGGCGACGTTTGGATTGCCGGTGTTCCGCCATGGCGATGCCGCCGGCGAAGTAAACAAGCTGCTGGCCTCGGTCAAACTGTTCCCGGAGCGCGCGCATCTGGTCGGCGCCTATTCGCTCGGCAAGGCGCAGCGCGTGATCGCGCTGCTGCGCGAGGCCGGCTACGACGCGCCGATCTACCTGCATGGCGCGATGGAGAAGATCACTTATTACTATCAGGAGCGCGGCATTGCGCTCGGCGAGCTCCGGCCCGCGCGCGGCATGAAGAAAGCCGAGCTTGCCGGCACCATCACGCTGGCGCCGCCAAGCGCGACATCCGATGTCTGGACGCGCCGCTTTCCCGATCCAGTCACCGCATTCGCCTCGGGCTGGATGCGCGTGCGCGCCCGGGCCCGGCAGGGCGGCGTCGAGCTGCCGCTGGTGATATCAGATCATGCGGACTGGGATGGGCTGACGGCGACGATCGCGGCGACCGGCGCCGGCGAGATCTGGGTCACCCACGGCCAGGAAGATGCGCTGGTGCATTGGTGCAAGACCAAAGGCCTTGCCGCGCGGCCGCTCGATCTGGTCGGCTATGGCGACGAGGATGAAGGCGAGACGGCCGCACTGACCGGCGAGGCCCAGCTCGCCGGCGAGGCGGAAACATGAACCGTTTTGCCGAGCTGCTCGACCGCCTCGCCTACGAGCCCGGCCGCAACAACAAGATCAAGCTGCTGGTCGCCTATTTCCGCGAGACCGAGGACCCCGACCGCGGCTACGCGCTGGCGGCGCTGACCGGCGCGCTGTCGTTCAAGCACGCCAAGCCCGGCCTGATCCGCGACCTGATCACCGAACGCGCCGACCCGGTGCTGTTCGGCTACTCCTATGATTACGTCGGCGACCTCTCGGAGACGGTCGCGCTGATGTGGCCGAAGGCGGAGCTGCCGGGCCACAACAACCCGCCTCCCCCGACGCTGACTGATGTCGTCATCACGCTGCGCACGCTCGGCAAGGCCGAGCTGCCGGCGCAGCTGGCGCGCTGGCTGGACGAGCTCGACGAGACCGGGCGCTGGGCGCTCTTGAAGCTCGTCACCGGCGCGATGCGGATCGGGATCTCGGCGCGGCTGGCGAAGACCGCGGCGGCGGCGCTCGGCGACAAAGACCCGCACGAGATCGAGCTGCTGTGGCCGGGCCTGTCGCCGCCCTATCTCGACCTATTCGCCTGGCTCGAGGGCCGCGGAGACAAACCGGTCAACCGCGACCCTGCGCCGTTCCGCCCGGTGATGCTGGCGCATGCGATCGAGGATGGCGATTTCGCCAACCTCGACGCCGCCGATTTCAGCGCGGAATGGAAATGGGACGGCATCCGGGTGCAGGCGGTGTCCGGCCGCGATGCGCGCGGCCACGTCCAGGCGCGGCTCTATTCGCGCACCGGCGAGGATATCACCGGCAGCTTTCCGGATCTGGTGCCGTCGCTGTATCTGCCCGGCGCGATCGACGGCGAGTTGCTGGTGCTGCGCGACGGCCGCGTGCAGACCTTCAACGTGTTGCAACAGCGGCTGAACCGCAAGGTCGTTTCGCCGAAGCTGATCAAGGAATTTCCGATCCACCTGCGCGCCTACGACCTGCTCGGCGACGACGAGAACGATCTGCGCGAGCTGCCCTTCACCGAACGCCGCGCGCATCTCGAAGCCTTCGTCGCCAAGCTGAATGATCCGCGCATCGATCTGTCGCCGACCGTCCCGTTCGCGAGCTGGGAAGAGCTAGCCGCGGCGCGTGCCGATCCCAAGAGCGCCGGCGCCGGCGACGATGCCGACGCGGTCGAAGGCGTGATGCTGAAGCGGCGCGACGCGCCCTATCTGCCTGGACGGCCGAAAGGTCCGTGGTGGAAGTGGAAGCGCGATCCGCACATCATCGACGCGGTGCTGATGTATGCCCAGCGCGGCCACGGCAAGCGCTCGTCCTATTACTCCGACTATACGTTCGGGGTCTGGACCCATGGCGATGATGGCGACGAGCTGGTGCCGGTCGGCAAGGCCTATTTCGGCTTCACCGACGAGGAGCTGTTGCAGATCGACCGCTTCGTCCGCCGCAACACCACCGAGAAGTTCGGCCCGGTGCGGCATGTCGTGCATGAGCCGGATCAGGGGCTGGTGCTGGAGGTCGCCTTCGAGGGCTTGCAGCGCTCGCCGCGTCACAAGTCCGGCGTCGCAATGCGCTTCCCCCGGATCAGCCGCCTGCGCTGGGACAAGCCGCCGCGCGAAGCCGACCGGCTGGAGACGCTTGAACGGATGTTAATCTCCATGACAGGAAGTTAAATCCCAAGCGCGCATGACAGCCATTGATCGCGGTGCGCGGGTTTCCCATGTGCACCGCCGTGACCTATAATGCGGGCGATTCCGTTAGACCTCGGTTCTGATGGAATCGGAACCGAGGTCTAGGTTTTGTTTTGACGCGTTTTCTTCACGCGAACCGGTGCCCACTTCGCGCGAAAACGCTATTGGAGACAGCAATGCCAAACGACATCCGGGACTTGCCGGCCGGCCGGAGTGACGGCCTGTACCGCTTTCTCGGCGGATCGCCGCTCTCTGTGGCGTTCCGGTTGATTCTGCTGTCGATTCTGGTCGGTGTCGTGCTCGCCGCGATCGGCCTCGATCCATGGAACATCCTCAACAGCATCCGCAGGCTGTTCCAGAGCATCTGGGATTTCGGCTTCGACGCGATCAACTGGGCCTGGCGCTACTTCCTGCTCGGCGCCGTCATCGTGATTCCGATCTGGCTGTTGTCGCGGCTGTTCGGCGCGCCGCGCGGCCGCTGATCTCAGGGAGTTCGCAGCCGATGCAATTGCGATTTGTCGGCTGCGGCGATGCATTCGGCTCCGGCGGCCGCTTCAACACCTGTTTCCACGTCAGCGGCGCGCGCAGCAATTTCCTGATCGATTGCGGCGCCTCGTCGCTGCCGGCGATGAAGCGGCTCGAGATCGACCGCGACGCAATCGACCTGATCCTGATCACGCATTTCCACGGCGACCATTTTGCCGGCCTGCCGTTCTTCCTGCTCGACGCGCAGTTCTCCCGCCGCACCCGGCCGCTGGTGATCGCCGGGCCCGAAGGCATCGAAACGAAACTGCCTGCGGTGATGGAGGTGATGTTCGAGCATTCCTCCAAAACCAAACAACGCTTCGATCTATCCGTCGTTACGCTGGCGCCGCGCGAAACGCGCAGCTTCGGCGAGGTGACCGTGACGCCCTACCCTGTCGTGCATGGCGAGTCCGGCGGGCCGTTCTTCGCGTACCGCGTCGAGGCGGAAGGCCGCATCATCAGCTACAGCGCCGACACCGAATGGACCGACGCGCTGATCCCGGCGGCGCAGGACGCCGACCTCTTCATCGCCGAAGCCTATACCTACGACAAGATGGTCAAGAACCATCTCAGCCTGAAGACGCTGGAAGCGCATTTGCCCGCCATCAACGCCAGGCGCGTGGTGCTGACCCATATGAGCGACGACATGCTCGGCCGCATCGACGATTTGCCCTACACGGCGGCGAGCGACGGCATGGTCGTGGCGCTCTGACCATGCAATGCCTTGCCCGCCGATCTTCCGCCATCGCATTGCTCTGAGAACAATTCCGGCATGGTCGCGCGACGGATGTCGCGATAGAAACGGATATTCCTTGCAATTGTAGCCATGCACGCACCCATCCACCCGAAGATCACGACGCGTCAGGTGTTCGCCATCGCCGGCCCCGCGATGGTCGCCAACCTGACCACGCCGCTGATCGGCATCGTCTCGACCACCGCGATCGGCCGCCTCGACGACGCCGCGCTGCTCGGCGGCGTGGCGATGGCCTCGGTGATCTTCGACTGCCTGTTCTGGCTGTTCGCCTTCCTGCGCATGAGCACGCTGGCCTTCACCGCACAGGCGCAGGGCGCCGGCGAGATCAAGGAATATGCCGCCATCCTGGTGCGCGGCTTCATCGTCGCCGGCCTGATCGGCGCGGCGCTGATCGCGCTGCAGGTGCCGCTCGCCGCGGTCACGTTTCAGCTGATGGGCGGCAGCGAAGGCGTCACGCGCGCGGCCAAAGCCTATTTCATGATCCGGATCTGGTCGGCGCCGCTGGCGCTCGCCAATTACGTCATCCTCGGCTGGCTGGTCGGCCAGGCCCGCGCCAATCTGGCGCTGGCGCTGCAGATCGTGATCAATTTGATCAACATGGCCGCGACCGTGCTGCTGGTGCAGGTCTACGGCACCGGCATCGCCGGTGCCGCGATCGCCGCCGTGCTCGCCGAGACCGCCGGTTTCGCTGTCGGCATCGTCGTGGCCTGGCGGATCTCGCAAGGCGGCTTCGCGGTGCCCGCGGCCACGCTGTTCGACCGCGCCAAGCTGATGCGCATGCTGGCGGTCAATCGCGACATCATGGTCCGCACCGCGGCGCTGATCGTCGTGTTCCTGTTTTTCACCGCCAAGGGCGCGCGCGAAGGCGACGTGACGCTGGCGGCGAATTCGGTGCTGAACAATTTCCTGCTGGTGAGCGCCTTCTTCCTCGACGGCCTCGCCAATGCCGCCCAACAGCTGTGCGGCCGCGCCTTCGGCGCACGCGATCCACGCGGCTTTTCCGATTCGACCCGGCTGGTGCTGCTGTGGGGGATCGGCTTTGCGCTGGTGGTGTCGGTGCTGTTCGCACTGTTCGGACCGGCGCTGATCAATTTGATGACGACCAGCGACGACGTGCGCCGCTATGCGCGCGAGTTCCTGCCGTTCGTGATCCTGGCACCCCTGCCCGGCGTGTTCGCGTTCGGCTTCGACGGCATCTATGTCGGCGCCACCTGGGCGCGCGAGATGCGCAATCTGATGCTGGCCTCGCTTGCGATCTTCCTCGCCACCTGGTGGGCGCTCAGCTCGTTCGGCAACACCGGCCTGTGGATCGCGCTGCTCGGCTTCTACGTCGCGCGCGGCGGCCTGCAGGGCCTGCGCTATCCGGCGCTGCTGCGGAAGACGTTCAAGACGGCGTAAGTCCGTAGCCCGGATGGAGCGAAGCGCAATCCGGGCTACGAAGTTCTCTTCCCCTTCCCCCTTTCAGGCAGGGGTGTCCGGGGAAATTCAGGCATAGCGGAGCTCCATCTGGTCAGGTGAGATGGTTGATTTCCGACGGCTGGGGTTGATGGGCGGAGGTTTGTCGATGGCAGCGAGGGATCGACGCGAGAGCAGGAGCTGGCCGACGAGTTCGGCGAACCTGAGCGGGAGCATTTTGATGCAGTTGGTGTGAGCGGCGATGCGCAGCAGCAGGTAGGCAATCATCGCAGCGAGCACCTGAAGGCGGATCGCGTTGTCGTTGGCGCCGAGGAACTTGCGAATATCGAGATGCTGCTTGATCCAGCGGAACAGCAGCTCGATTTGCCATCGGCTCTTGTAGAGGGCGGCGATCTCGACGGCGCTACGGGCAAGGTCGTTGGTCAGGAGTGTGATCTTGCCGCCTTTCTCGCGTCTGATCTTGATGCGGCGGAGCGGGATTGGAAGGCGCGAATCGCCCTTGCTGGTGAGCTTCACCTCGTCATCGGCAAGGATTTCGAAGCCATCCCCGTTACGCTTGCGGATGGCGCGATGCCTGAGCGAGCGAAGACGGATGCTCGTCTTCGCCCGGGTAACGAAGAAAGCCTTGCTATCATTGATCTTCTGCCACCAGTCGAAACGGCAATAGCCCTTGTCAAACACATAGGTGGTGGCGGGCTGGATTGGGGTCTGTCGGCCGATCTCGATGTCATTGACGTTCGCGGCCGTCATCTCGACGCAGGTCGGGACATCGCTCCTTGGGTCGTAGACGACATGCAGCTTCATGCCGCGGATGCGGCCGTTCCACGTCGCCCAACTGCAGACCTTGCCGAGCGGGATCGGACTGGCGTCGATCAGACGCACCATCTCCATGCCTTCACTCCGCAGCTGGCGACGCGCCATCGCCGACAGCGCCGCAAAGGTTTGCGCGAAAATGCCGATCGGACGGCGGGCATTGGCATCGGACAACGTCGAGCGCGACAGCTTGCCGGTTCCCAAGTGATAGTGATGCTGCGAATTGGCGTTGAAGCCAGTCACCACCCCGCGCAGACTGCTGTTGCCGCTAAGCTGGGCATAGATCAGCGCCACCAGATGATCCCAGCTCCTGAACGACTTGTCGTAGGCATCCCCGTCCAGACGATCCACAACCGTCTGAAACTGCCGTCGATTGATCGGTTCAAGCAGCCTTCCAAAAATGCTACCGCGATATCGCATGCTCGGCCCTCTGTGTCTCGACAACCAGAAAAGACCGATTTGCCTCGGTCCTGCCGAGCATGCACCGCGACACAGTGAATCATTCCCCGGACACCCCTGCCTGAAAGGGGGAAGGTCGGGATGGGGGTCAGCCACAGGCGACGCAGCTCATGGAGAGAGCTGATCCCCACCCGCTTTGCTCTGGCGAGCAAAGCGACCTCCCCTTTTCAAGGGGAGGTTAGGGCGCAGCCGGATTTCGCTTCATCCGGGCTACCCGCACCTACCTCACCGGCCACTCCTCGGCTGTAATCGTCGCCGCATCGGCGCCGACGATTTCCGACAGCGAGTCGCGGCCGGTGCGCAGCAGGGTCGAGGACAGATCGCGCTTGATGTCGTCGACGAGGCCAAGGCCCTTGTAGACCAGCGAGGAATAGAGCTGGATCAGGCTGGCCCCGGCACGGATCTTGGTCAGTGCGGCGCCGCCGCTATCGATGCCGCCGACGCCGATCAGCGGAAACGCGCCTTCGACACGGACATAGGTCTCGGCCACCATCCGCGTCGACAGCCGGAACAGCGGACGGCCCGACAGGCCGCCCTGCTCCTTGGCGCGATTCTCCTCGCGCAAGGTCGAGGGCCGCGCCAGCGTGGTGTTGGCGACGATCATGCCGTCGACGCGGCGCGAGCGGGCGATGTGCACGACGTCGTCGAGCTCGGCGAGGCTGAGGTCGGGCGCGATCTTGAGCAGGACCGGCGAATCGCCGGCGTTCTTGCGCACGCGCTCGCGGGTATCGATGACCCGCGCCAGCAGATCGTCGAGCGCCGCCGATTGCTGCAGATTGCGCAGGCCGGGCGTGTTCGGCGAGGAGACATTGACGGTGAAATAGCTCGCGACCGGCGCAAACGTCTCGATCAGCTTCACATAATCGGCTGCGCGGTCGGGCGAATCCTTGTTGGCCCCGACATTGACCCCGACGATGCCGCCGGCGCTGGCGCGCGCGGCGAGCCGCCGCAGCACGGCCTCCGCACCGTCATTGTTGAAGCCCATGCGGTTGATGACGGCCTCGTCGCGCTCCAGGCGAAACAGCCGCGGCCGCGGGTTGCCGCCTTGCGGCTTCGGCGTCACCGAGCCGATCTCGACAAAGCCGAAGCCGAGCCGCAGCAGCGCGTCGGGCACCTCCGCGCTCTTGTCAAAACCCGCCGCCATGCCGATCGGATTTGGAAAGTTGAGTCCGAAGGCACGCACCGCGAGCTTGGGGTCATCCGGCCGCTGCCGGATCGGCGGCAGCAGCTTCAGGCCCTGGATCGCCATGCGATGGGCATCTTCGGGATCGAACCAACGCAGCAGCGGCAGCGAAAAAGCGTCGAAGGCACGGATCACGGCTTGAGCTCCGGAACGTCGTGGCCACCGTCGGAGCGCGCGCGCAGGTCGAGGATCTCGGTGACCGCGCCGAGGTCGAGTTCGCCATAGAGATGCGGGAACAGCTCGTCATTGCGCGACCGCTCCCAGCGCAGGGCATCGCCCAGCGCATCGGCATCGACCGCGACCAGGAACAGGCCGGTTTGCCCGTGGTAGTGCTTGCGCGCGGTCTCGGCCACCTGGGAGGCGGTGGAAAAATGGATGAAGCCGTCGCGTTTGTCGTCGGCACTGCCCCGGTACACGCCCTGCCGCTCAGCCTCGCGCCAGGCCGAAGCGGGGGTGATTTTGTAGATCATCGGCACGGGCCGGCCTTCCCTTTTGTCCTTGAGTCTCTTGGGGTTTTATCCGGATTTGAGGGGAAATGCCCCAGACGCCATCTGGCGAGCGAGGGACCGTATCGGCGGCGGCGGCGCAACTCAAGCGGTGCCAGGGCACATCGGCCGACAGATTTGCGAAAACGCCAAGTTTCAGGCAATAATTCCTACCATCCGGGATACCTCGATGGCCAAACAGCCCAAAGCCACCCGACCGCTGACCCACGCGCAGGTCTGGGCCGCGCTCGACCGGCTCGCCGAACGCGCCGGGCTGTCGCCGTCGGGCCTTGCCAAGCAGTCCGGACTCGACCCCACCACCTTCAACAAATCCAAGCGCGTGACCGGCGACGGGCGCGAGCGCTGGCCCTCGACCGAATCGCTCTCCAAGGCGCTGGCCGCGAGCAATGCCAGCATGGAGACCTTCGTGCAGTTGCTCGGCGATGGCGCGCGCGGCGGACAGTCGGTGCCGCTGATCGGCTTCGCGCAGGCCGGCGCCGGCGGCTATTTCGACGACAGCGGCTTTCCCGCCGGCAAGGGCTGGGATGAAGTGGCGCTACCGGCGACATCAGACGAACACGCCTATGCGCTGGAGATCGAGGGCGACTCGATGAAACCGGCCTATCGCGAAGGTGACATCATCGTGGTGTCACCCGCGACCGCGATCCGCCGCGGCGACCGCGTGGTGGTGCGCACGACCGGCGGCGAGGTGATGGTGAAAGAATTGAGACGCCGCACCGCCAAGATGCTGGAACTGGCGTCGCTCAATCCGGAGCACCCCGACCGCATGCTCGATGCCGAGGAAGTCGCGTGGATCGCACGCGTGGTGTGGGCGAGCCAGTAGCCGGCTAAACCAGTAGCCACATAACCACTGTCGTCCCGGCGAAAGCCGGGACCCATAGCCACCGAAGATTATTGCTACACCACGCTGGGGCCGCAGCGCGCTTCAACAACGCGACCCTGTGGTAATGGGTCCCGGCTTTCGCCGGGAGACGGCGGAGGTTAGAGCGCCATCCAAGCCCATTACGTCGCGTAGTCCGGCTCCTTGCGATCGAGCATCCGCTTCAGCGCATCGAAATGCCGCTGCGCCGGGGACGGGCCGTTGTAGAGATGGTCGTCGCGGAAATCGCGTTTGGTCTTCTCCACCACATGCTGCGGCAATTGCTTGAGCGGCTGCTGGGTCCACATCGCGTAGATCTGCACCTGTGCGGCGCGCTCGATGTAATAGAGCCGGTCATAGGCATCGGCGACCGTCTCGCCGACGGTCGAGATGCCGTGATTGGCCATGAACAGGATGGTCTTGTTGCCGATCACCTTGGCGAGCCGCGCGCCTTCCTCGGGATCGAGCGCGGGGCCGGTGTAGAGGTCGTCATATGCGATCGCCTCCGACAGCCCGACCTCGGTCTGGCCGATCTCCTTGATCCGCGGATCCTCGAGCCGTGTCAGCGCGCTCGCATAGGGCATGTGGGTGTGGAACACGGCCTTGGCCTGCGGCAGCGCCTTGTGGATCGGCGCATGGATGCAAAAGCAGGAGCGCTCGACCTCACCCTCGCCGCGCTTCACCTCGGCATCGTCGATGCCGACCTCCATGAAGGAGGATGCTGTCACCTCCGACCAGTGCATGCCGAACGGGATCTGGTAGTAGCGGTCGGTGCGGCCGGGCACCACCAAGGTGAGGTGGTTGAAAATACCTTCCGAAAAGCCGTGGATGTAGGCGAGCCGATGCGCCGCCGCGAGATCGACCCGCGCCTGCCATTCCTCGGCGCTCGAACTGTCCTGCAGCGATGTCGGCGAAACCCTGAACTGCATGCGCATGCTCCCGTCTGTGCCGGCCTCTCGGCGGAGGCCGTGCTGATTTTATGGATGCGAGTGTAGCGCAATCCGGCGCCAGGCTCCGGTGAAATTGCCGATGGCCTGCTATCCGAATTTTGCGGGCTCGGCGTCATTGTGTGATGATGCGCTGCGAAGATCGCGGATCGGCGGCTTCGTTGGCTGCGGCGGAAAGCCACATGAGCGGCCTGCACTTTCCAACCCAACGCAACCCACTCCGCAAAGCCCAGAGTTACGCAATGACAGGACCATCCGACCGCAAGACCATCGCCATCGTCGGCCTCGGCAGCATCGGCGGCATCGTCACCGGCCTGCTGCGGGCGGTCGACAAGCATGACGTGATCGCCTGTGTCCGGCGCCCGCTCGATCGGCTCACGGTCGAGCGGGCGGAAGGCACGGTGGAAGTGCCGCTGCGCGCCCTCACCGATCCGGCAGCGGCTACGCCGGTCGACTGGGTGTTGTTGTCGACCAAGGCGCAGGACACGGAATCGAGCGCGCCCTGGCTGCAAAGGCTGTGCGGGCCGCGGACGCGCGTCGCGGTGCTGCAGAACGGCATCGGCCACGCGGAGCGGCTGGCGCCATTGGTCGGCGCCGCCACGGTCGTGCCGACCATCGTCTATTACAACGGCGAGCGGCTGGCGCCGGATCGCATCCGTTTCCGCCGCGCCGGCGAGCATGAATTCGCGGTTGCCGATGACACAGACGGACGCGCGTTCGAAGCGCTGCTGGATGGCACGGCGATGCGCGTGCGGCGCTCCGCCGATTTCACCACGCTGGCGTGGCGCAAGCTTCTGCTCAATGCGGTCGCCAATCCGATCACCGCGCTCACCTTGCAGCGGCAGGCGGTGTTCCGCCGCGCGGACGTCAAGGCGCTGTGCCGCGCAATCCTAGAGGAGGCCGCGAATGTCGGCCGCGCCGACGGCGCCCAGCTCGCGCCCGACGAGGCCGAGCTGATGCTGGCGACGTTGTTGACCTATCCGCCAGACGCCGGCACCTCGATGTATTTCGATCGTGTCGCGGGACGCCCGTTCGAAGCCGATGCTCTCACCGGCGCGATCGTCGCGGCCGGCGAACGGCACGGCGTGCCGACGCCGCTCAACGGCCTGCTGCTGACGCTGCTGCGCGCCACCAGCGACGGCCTGCGCGACGCGGCGCAGGCCGAGCGGCGATGAGCGCCGCGATCCCTACGACGACCGCGCCAGCGCGCCGTCGATCATGTTGACCGCGTTCTGCACGCCGTAGACCGCGACGAAGGAGCCGAAGCGCGGGCCCTTCTCCTGGCCGAGCAGCACCTGGTAGAGCATGTTGAACCAGTCGAGCGAGACGCCGGGACGGCCGTCCTTGCCCTTCTTGACCATGTCGAGGAACGGCTCGCGGCGGCCGATCTCATAGACCACGTTCTGGATGTCTTCCGCGGTCGCGTTCGCCGGCATGTTGGCGAGCGCATCGCGCAGATCCTGCAGCGCAGCGCGCTCTCCTTCGGTCGGCTCGCGGAACTGCTTGGTCGGCGCCACGAAGTCGCGATAGTAGTTGATGGCGTAGCCGACCATCGCATCTAACTTCGGATGGGTCTGCGGCGTCACGCCCGGACGATAACGGCCGATGAAACCCCACAGCGTCTCGGCATTCTCCGCGTTCGACGACGACACCAGCGTCAGCAGCAGCTGGAAGGTGACCGGCATGTCGGCCTGCGGCGGCTTGCCGGAATGGATGTGCCAGACCGGATTCTGCAGCTGCTGCCGCGCTTCCTGCCGCGTGAAGCCGTCGAGGAATTGCTGGTAGTCGTCGACATTGCGCGGGATGACGTCGAAATAGAGCCGCTTCGCCGCCTTGGGCTCGCGATACATGAACAGCGACAGCGATTCCGGCGAGGCATAGCGCAGCCACTCGTCGATCGTCAGGCCGTTGCCCTTCGACTTCGAGATCTTCTGGCCCTTCTCGTCGAGGAACAGTTCGTAGTTGAAACCTTCCGGCGGCGTGCCGCCGAGCGCCGAGCAGATCTTGCCCGACAGCTTCACCGAGTCGATCAGGTCCTTGCCGGCCATTTCATAGTCGACACCGAGCGCGTACCAGCGCATCGCCCAGTCCGGCTTCCATTGCAGCTTGCAGCGGCCGCCGGTGACAGGAACCGTGACGGTCTCCTTGGTATCGGGGTCTTCATACGAGATCGTGCCGGCCTTGGCGTCATGCGCCGTCACCGGCACGTAGAGCACAAGGCCGGTGCGCGGACAGATCGGCAGGAACGGCGAGTAGCTTGCCGCCCGCTCCTCGCGCAGCGACGGCAGCATGATCGCCATCACCTTCTCGATCCGCTCCAGCATGCGCAGCAGCGCGGCATCGAAGCGGCCGGAGGTGTAGTACTCGGTCGAGCTCGCGAACTCGTAGTCGAAGCCGAACTGGTCGAGAAAGGCGCGCAGCCGCGCATTGTTGTGCTGGCCGAAGCTCGGATGGGTACCGAACGGATCGGGCACCTTGGTCAGCGGCTTGCCGAGATGCTGCTCCAGCAGCTCCTTGTTCGGCACGTTGTCCGGCACCTTGCGCAGGCCGTCCATGTCGTCGGAGAAGGCGAGCAGGCGCGTCTTGATCTTGTCCTCGGTGAGCACGCGGAAGGCGTGGCGCACCATCGTGGTGCGCGCGACTTCGCCGAACGTGCCGATATGCGGCAGGCCCGATGGGCCGTAGCCGGTCTCGAACAGCACCTCGTCCTTCGGATTTTTCTTCAACCGCGCCACAATCGCTTTCGCCTGCTCGAACGGCCAGGCGTTGGATTGTTCGGCGAGCGCCCGCAGGTCGCTCGGGCTGGCAGAAGGATCAATCACGGACATTCCTCAGGTTCTCTCCAAAAAGGCCGCGAAAACTAACGCTTTCGCGGCAAAATGCAAAACGACGGGAAGTTTGTCGTCATTCCGGGGCGATGCGCAGCATCGAACCCGGAATCTCGAGATTCCCCGGGGTGCAATTGCACCCCTGAGGTCTGGCCCTACGGACCATCCCGGAATGACGAACTCAGAACGGGCTGACCGAGAAATAGCGCAGCCACAGATCGGTGAAGCGGCCTTTTTCCCAGATCCGGAACAGCGCCCAGTTCAGCGACTGCCGGAGCAGGTCGTTGCCCTTGCGGACCGCGATGCCGACGCCCTCGCCGAAATAGCGGCTCTCGACAAAGGGGCCGCCGGCAAAGGCGCAGCATTCGGCGGAATCGGTGCCGTTGATCCAGAACGCGAGCGAGATCGCATCGCCGAAGACGAAGTCGACCTCGCCGCGGCGCAGCGCCGCGCGCAGCGTGTCGTTATCCGGATAGGAGTGGATTTCGGCGTCGGTGAACATCGCCTTGAGGTAGGCCTCGTGCGAGGTCCCGGCGATGACGCCGACCTTCTTGCCCTCGAGATATTCCGGGCGGATTTCCGGCATCGCGTTGTCACGGCGCGACACGAAGCGGGCCGGCGCGCGATAATAGGGATCGGTGAAATCGACCTTGGCGCGCAGCTGCGGCGTCACGGCCATCGACGCGATGATGGCGTCGCCCCGGTTGGTCGCCAGGGCATCGATCAGGGTCTCGAAGCGGCGCATCTGGATGGTGCAGGTGACCTTGATCTCGTCGCAGAGCGAACGCGCGAGGTCGACGTTGAAACCGGCCGGATTGCCGTCGGGACCGGTGAAATTGAACGGCGGATAGTCGGTCTCGGTCAGAAAGCGGATCACGGTGAGGCGCGACAGGTCCGGGCGGTCCGGCCGGCGCCGCGGGTCCCAGAAACCCGGCACCGCCTGCGGCGCGGCCTCGGCGGCGGCCTTGGGCGGCAGGGTCGGGGCCGCCTGGGTTGCCGCGGGGGCCGCAGGCGCTGCCTGCGGTGCAGCCGGCGCCGAAGGTGTCGCTTGTGCGGGGGCCGCCTTGGTGGGCGGAGCCGGAGCAGGAGCCGTCTTGGCTGCCGGCGCCTGTGCGGGGGGTGTCTGTGCAATTGCAGGGTACGCCAAGGCCAGCAAGGCAGCCGCGATCATGCCCGCGGCCAGGCAAAGCTGGCGCGAACGGACGGCAAGGGGCTGGACAGAGGGATTTGGCATAACCGGCAATTTCAGGAAATTGAACGGCTTATAGCCGAATCGGCGCCTGAAGCGAGCGCCGATTGGGTTAATTCTGAACCGGAAAGGGCGATCAGAGATACCGTTTCAGATCGGCCGCCGCCTCTTCCGGCGTCCGTTTCAGATTGAACGGCGCGACGAAATGACCGTCGCGGTCCATCAGATAGATCAGCGCGGTGTGGTCCATCGTGTAGTCGCCATCCTTCAGCGGCACTTTCTTGGCGTAGACACGATAGCTCGACAGCACCTTGGCGATCGCGGCGGGATCGCCGGTCAGGCCCTTGAGGTGCGGATCGAAGCTCGACAGGTAATCCTTCATCGCGGTGGCGGTGTCGCGTTCCGGATCGACCGAGACGAAATAGGCATTCACGCGATCGGCGTCCTTGCCCATCGCCTTCAGGACCTCCGAGATCTCGAACAACGAGGTCGGGCAGATATCCGGGCAATGGGTGAATCCGAAGAAGATCAGGGTCGGCTTGCCCTGGAGGTTCTTGTCGGTAACGGTCTGGCCGGACTGGTCGGTGAGCTGGAACGATCCGCCGATCGCGGCCGGCGCGGCAACGGTGCGCAAGCCGCCGATCGCCCACAGCATGAGGAACAAGCCGACCGCCAGACTGCCCGCGAAGGCAGCGAAGATCACCAATGGGCGCGTGGTCCGGGGCATGATGCGAGGGCGTCCTTGTCAGAAGCAGGCGGAGATGCCGGCCGTGATCATTTCGAAAAACACCGCGGTCCCGTAGTGGAACCAGAGCGCGGCAGCGGCAAGCAGGGCCAATCCGCCGATACCGGCCGCACCCCACAGGATCGCAGACGCCACCCGGGTCTGTGGAGCCGTTACGAGCTCGGATCGGGTGGAGATCGGCTGAACCATGAGGCTGAGATAAGCCGGGTTCCGGCAGGCAGCAAGCGCAATGGCGGTCGCAGGCCGTCAAATGATGGCGAGCGATTCCGGTGCCGGCGCGTTCATGCCCCGGCGTCTGCCGAGGCCAATGGCCGACGAGGGTCAAACAGAGAAGCAGCCGGAGCTTAGTGCGCGGGCTTCGGCGCCGAGGCCTGGGCGTTGAGGTAGCACGGCTTGTACAGCGCCTGCAGTTGCTTGCCGCGCAGGAAGATCATGCGCCGGGTCAGGCCACCACGCCCCGAAATCCATCTGCGTACCGCCGGCGGATACATCAGGTACAGCATATGGGTGGCTTCGGGATTGGGGACCGGACGGCCGTTATCGCCGTAATCCCAGGCTGCGTGGAAGCCGAGGCTGGCGTGCGAGGTCACACAAATCCGGTCGTGAGGAACCTTGCCGAGCACGATGGTGCAGGCCGAGGCACATAGCCCGTCGATGATGACCGTCTCGCCCGAAGTCCGCAGGTCCTGATACCTGTCGACATAGACGCCGATCTTGCCGCCGCGATCGTCGGCGATCCTGACTACAGCTTGAGACACCCCCATTCCCGCCAGCAGGAGAACCGCAGCGAGCAACCCCGTCATCAACTTCATTTTGGCCAGCCCCAGTCGAAACCGAATCTGTTTGGTCTGTGATGCAAGACGATCGTGAGCGTGTTGTGTGCGCGGATTTTTGTCCAGACGAGTGAAGCCGGTCAAAACAAATTCAAATTGGGTGTTGCGCGCACGCTGCAGTGAAAGTGGGGAAAGGTCCCAAACTGGAACAGCGCGGCGCACGTGCTTGGTGCTCCGCCGCCACAGGCAAGGTCCATTTGGCGTTGACCGCACGCAATGAGGCGGTCTTGAATCTCGGCGGGACGGGGGACCTGAACATGGCTGACGATGCAGATGTGATCGTGATTGGCGCGGGGCTTGCCGGTCTCGTGGCCGCAACCGAGATCGCCGACGCAGGCAAGCGCGTCATCGTGCTCGACCAGGAAGGGGAACAAAGCATCGGCGGCCAGGCCTTCTGGTCGTTTGGCGGCCTGTTCCTGGTCGATTCGCCGGAGCAGCGCCGGCTCGGCATCAAGGATTCGGTCGAGCTCGCGCTGCAGGACTGGATGGGCACCGCGGGTTTCGATCGCGAGGAGGATTACTGGCCGCGCAAATGGGCTGAAGCCTATGTCGCATTCGCGGCGGGCGAGAAACGCGATTGGCTGCGCGCGATGGGCCATCGCATCTTCCCGGTGGTCGGCTGGGCCGAGCGCGGCGGTTACGACGCGATGGGCCATGGCAATTCGGTGCCGCGCTTCCACGTCACCTGGGGCACCGGACCCGGCATCGTCGAGCCGTTCGAACGCCGCGCGCGCGAGGCCGCGAAAAGCGGACGGCTGATATTCAAGTTCCGCCACCGCGTCGATGCGCTCAGCGTCACCAACGGTGTGGTCGACGGCGTCGGCGGCGCGATCCTGGAACCGAGCTCGGTCGAGCGCGGCAAGAGTTCCTCGCGCAACGTCGTCGGCGACTTTTCCTTCCGTGCGCCTGCGGTAATCGTCGCGTCCGGCGGCATCGGCGGCAATCATGATCTGGTGCGGCAGAACTGGCCGAAGCGGCTCGGCGAGCCGCCCAAATTCATGATCTCCGGCGTGCCCGAACATGTCGACGGCCGCATGATCGGCATCACCGAGGCGGCGGGCGGCCGGCTGATCAACCGCGACCGCATGTGGCACTATGTCGAGGGCATCCGGAACTGGAACCCGATCTGGCCGCGTCACGGCATCCGGATCCTGCCGGGACCGTCGTCGCTGTGGTTCGACGCGACGGGCAAGCGGCTGCCGGCGCCGCTGTTCCCGGGCTCCGACACGCTCGGGCAACTGCATTACATCATGGGCACCGGCTACGATTATTCGTGGTTCATCCTGACCCAGAGCATCATCAAGAAGGAGTTCGCGCTGTCCGGCTCCGAGCAGAACCCCGACCTCACCGGCAAGAGCTGGCGCATGACGATCAAGCGCGCCACCAACAAGGGCGCGCCGGCGCCGGTGGAGGCGTTCAAGCAGCACGGCGCCGACTTCATCGTGCGCGACAATCTCGCCGATCTCGTCGATGCCATGAACAAGCTCGCAGGCAACGATCTGTTGCAGCTCGACGCCATCAAGGCGCAGATCGAGGCGCGCGACCGCGAGATCACCAACCCCTACGTCAAGGATGCGCAGGTGATGAACCTGCACAATGCGCGGCGCTATATCGGCGACAAATTGATCCGCACCGCGAAGCCGCACCGGATCCTCGATCCCGAGCACGGTCCGTTGATCGCGGTGAAGCTCAACATCCTCACCCGCAAGACGCTCGGCGGGTTCGAGACCGATCTCGATTCGCGCGTATTCGGCAACGATCACCAGATCATCCGCGGCCTCTACGCGGCCGGCGAAGCCGCCGGCTTCGGCGGCGGCGGCGTGCACGGCTATCGCTCGCTGGAAGGCACGTTCCTCGGCGGTTGCCTGTTCTCGGGCCGCAACGCGGGACGTGCGGCGGCGAAGGCGGTGAACTGAGGCGTGCTACTCCGAGATCCAGTCGTTGGCCCGCCGGCGTGAACCGGCGGGCTTTTCAGCGGAAGTTCCCCGAGCCGTGTTGCGATCAGGCGGTCTTGGTGAAAAGCGTCAGGATGCCGTTGGTGAGATTGACCGCGACAACTTGTGCCGAGCTCAGGCCCTTCGCCTTCAGCGCGGATACTGCTTCTTCAGATGCGTCGATGGAACCGCGAAGGTTCCGCAGGTCGTCTTCGCTTGCCTTTGCGACGACAGCCTCGACCTTTGACCGGGCGTCGGGCTTGAGTTCCTTGATGTCCACGACCTGGATGCTCCGGATGGCGGTGGGCTGATCAGATTGAGCCTGCGGCATCGCCTTCGGTTGCGTTCCCTGCACCTGCGCCCAAGCAGGTGTTCCGAGCGAGAGCGCCGCAACGATGACGGACGCCGTAGAGATGCGGATGTGCATGAGTATTCCTTGTCTTGATTACCCCCAACATCCCGCGACAACGGGCTTTCCTTGCTTAAGGTTCCGCCGGAAATCCGCTCTCTGGACTAGTGCTTATGCGACCGTCGCCGGGGGGCGGGTCAAAACATCGAAAACAACCCCATGCAAAGTACCAAGTAGCGGGCGGTGGCCGGCGTTCGAACAAGCAACTTGACACGTCGGGCAACTCAGAGGCATTATTCTAATATTCCGAAATTGCGCATCTTACTCTAATCCGCCTCCGCGCTGAGGAAGCGAACGCCGAACGTATCGGCGTTGGCCTCGCCCCAATCGTAGAGTGCCTGCAGCATCGGCTTCAGCATCTCGCCGCGCTTGGTCAGGCAATAGCGCGAGGAGCCGCCGCCGCGCTCCTGCTTGACGAAGCCCGAGTTGCAGAGATCACGCAGGCGCTCGGTCAACACCTTGTCGCTGAGCTGCGGGATGTCGTGGCGCAATTCGCCGTAGCGCATCGGCCGGACCTTGAGCCGGCTCAGGATCACCGTCTTCCATTTGCCGCTGAGCTGATCGATCGAGAACTCGACCGGGCAACCATATTTGCGCTTGGTCTTGCGGATCATTGCAACTCTCCCGCGGCACTTTCCATCTGGTTCGTTGAGAGCCGCCATCGATCCATCTAAGCACGCATTGCACGGGTTGGGCGAGTTCAGGGATCATTGCAAGACATGACAGACGACAATTCCGCCCAGGGTCCAAGCGACAAGCAACAGCCGCGCAAGCGCATCGTCGTCAGACGCAATGGGCCTTACGAACCGGAGCCCGGCACTCCGATCGTCGATCATCTCGGCGTGCCGATCGCAACGGAGGCCCCGGTGCGGCTCTGCCGCTGCGGACAATCGCAGACCAGGCCGTTCTGCGACGACAGCCACGTCGCGCGCGGCTTCACCGACGCTAGGGATCCGCGGCGCGCACCGGACAGGCTCGACGTTTATGCCGGGCAGCAGGCGTTCGTGTTCGACAATCGCGGCACCTGCGCACATTCCGGCTTCTGCACCGACCGCCTTAACTCGGTGTTTCGTCTCGGCGAGGAGCCTTTCATCGCAGCCAGCGGGGCGCGCCTCGACGACCTCCTCAACGCAGTGCGCAGATGCCCGTCGGGCGCGCTTGGCATCGGTATCGGCCCCAAGCGTGACGCCAACCTGTCCGGCGTCAGCAGGCCGCCGCAGATCGAAGTGTCGAAAGACGGGCCTTATCGCGTCACCGGCCATGTCGAACTGGTCGATGAGGATGGCGCGCCGATCACACAGAACGCGGGCGCGTCGCAAGAGCATGTCAGCCTGTGCCGCTGCGGCGCGTCGCTGAACAAGCCGTTTTGCAGCGGCATGCATTGGAACGTCGCGTTTCGCGATCCCGTTCCCGATCCGATGCGCGAGCCGACGCTGTTCGAATGGGCTGGCGGCTATCCGGCGCTGCTCGACATGACGCGCATCTTCTACAGTCGTTACGTGCCGGAAGATCCGCTGCTCGGTCCGCTGTTCGCCGAGATGTCGCCGGACCATCCGGAGCGGGTGGCGGCGTGGCTCAGCGAGGTGTTCGGCGGCCCACGCTTCTACACCGAGCGCTACGGCGGCTATCGGCGAATGGTGTCGCAGCACATCGGCAAGGAGATCCGGCCGGAGCAGCGCGCATTGTGGGCGACCTACATGGTGCAGAGTGCCGACGATGCGGGCTTACCGAGCGATCCGGAATTCCGCGCCGCCTTCGTCGCCTATATCGAATGGGGCTCGCGGATCGCAGTGGAGAATTCCGGCGCCGGCGCAACACCGCCGCCGAACATGCCGGTGCCGCGCTGGTGGTGGGTCTGCAACGCAACGCCGGCCGCACGGCCGTCCGCAACCGCGAGCGATGCGCAGGCCGCGAACGAGATCAGCGTGGCACTCCCCGGCCCCGGCGAGGCCGTGCAGTTCGAACAGCACATCCGACCGCTGTTCCGGCCGATGGACCGCAGTTCGATGCTGTTCGCCTTCGATCTCTGGAACGAGGCGGATGTCGCCAGGCACTGTCAACAAATCCTGGCACGGCTCGAGGCCGGGACCATGCCGTGCGACGGTGCCTGGCCGGCCGAGCGAGTGGCGCTGTTCGCACGCTGGACGAATGGGCAGAATCCGCCGACCTGATTGCGCCGAGCCGATCTCGGAGCAATTTCGAGCGATTTCGGTGAACGGCGCTGCAAATTGTGCAGTGGCGGCGCTCGCTCTGGCAGGTTAGACAGTGCCCGCCATTCAAGTGGAGACCCAAATGAGCATTCAGCGTTTCGAAACCGGCCCGCGCATGAGCCAGGCCGTCGTGCACGGCAACACCGTCTATCTCGCCGGCGTCGTCGCCGGCAAGACCGCGGGCGGCAGCGTCACCGACCAGACCAAGGACATCCTGTCGATCATCGACGGCCACCTCGCCAAGGCCGGCACCGACAAGTCGAAACTGCTCAGTGCGACGATCTACATCACCGACATGAAGACGTTCCCGGAGATGAACGCGGTGTGGGACGGCTGGGTCTCCCAGGGCAACACCCCGGCCCGCGCCACCGTCGAGGCCAAGCTGGCGGCGCCGCAGTACAATGTCGAGATCATGGTCGTCGCGGCGAAATAGACGCGACGCACGTCATCCAACGGATACCGGATGCCCCGGATTGCAAAGCGCAATTCGGGGCATTTTTCATCTTGCACTCACGCGCTGATCCGCGCTTGCTCGCCGGCAGCCTCACCGAGATCGGACTGAAGCCAGCGGGCAATCCGGCGCCATGAGCCGGCGAGAGCCTTGCAGCCCATGAACAGTCCGAGGTGACCGCACGGCTCGGTATGGCATTGCAGCCACGCGGGCGGCGTGGCCAAGAGCCGCGCTGTCGCAAATGCCTGGTCGGGCGGAACAACGATGTCGTTCTCTGCGGCGAGCAGGAAGACGGGCTGCTTCACGGCAGCGAGATCGATCTTGCAGCCAAGCGCGAGGAAGTCGCCAGCCGCGATCCGGTTCTGGCGAAAGATCCAGTCGGTCACTTCGAGGTAGTAGGTGCCCGGCAGATCGAGCGTCTCGTCATTCCAGCGCGTGAAGCGATCGAGCAACGCCCGCGCATCCTCCGAATTGCGGTCGAGCCGCCTCTGCAGCGCCGCTTCCGCGTCACGCATGGTGAACGGGATGCTCCAGGCCTGCAGCATGTGCTTGCCGCTGATGATCCCATCCCCCTGACGGACCAGCGCCTCGAAGCCTTGCGGTGGAAGCGAGGCGACCATCCGGGAAAGCTCCGACGGTACCGAGACGTCGACCGGGCTGCCGGCAAGCACAAGCCGCCGTACCTTGCCGGGAAAGCGCGCCGCATAGAGCAACGACAGCCAGCCGCCCTGACAGAGACCTGCAAGGTCGACCGGCGGCCCGATCGTGTCGACGGCCACGTTGAGATCGGACAGAAAGGTGTCGATCGAGAAATATCGCATCTCCGGCGCCGCCGAGCGCCAATCCGTGAGATAGAGACGCGCAACGCCAGCCTTCTGCAACGCCTCCATCAGGCTGTGGCCGGGGGCAAGATCCGCAATCTGCGCGCGATGCAGCGCATAGGGCGCGCAGACCAGAAGCGGCCGGCCTTCGGCCGCTCTCGAGAAATCCAGCAGGCACATCGACGGCAGCTGAAGCGCGACCGAATGGGCTGTCGTCCAGGGCAGCGCCGCCGCTTCGCCCGACGAATCCGTGGGCTCGGGCGGACGGTTGGGGTACCACTGCGAGTAGATGTCCAGCGCCAATCGCGCGGCTTCAAACGGCCATAGCCAGGCGTCCTGCGCCCAGTTGGTGCTCGCACTTCGATCCGATCGATCCGTCTTTTCGGGCAAGCTCATTCACCGATTGATCGCTACCGGGATGGTCTGGCCAACGCGGGTCACCTTCACGCCGACAAATTCAGGTCGGATCAGTTTACGCCAAACCGGCTGGAGCGGCAGCCACGCCGGGATGTCACGATCTCGCGACCCCGGCGCCGCTTGCTGCCAAGCAGCAAACGTCCGTAGTTGCAACGGACTAAAGCGCGATGAGATTGGGTTGAATCATCATCGCGCTTTAGCTCCTTGTTTGAGCATGATCTTTTCGGAAAACCGCTTCACACTTTTCCGGATCATGCTCTAGGCGGCGCGTGCCGTGCCCTTCTCCGCCTCGAGCTTGCGCGCGAACAGCCAGCGGAAATAGGTCAGCGGGGCATCGGCGCCGATCGCGAGCAGCTGATAGTCCGGATCGGCGTCGAACACGCGCTGCTGCGCCTCGATGATATCCTTGTCCTCGTTGAACCCTTCCTCGAGGCTGTGCCGCAGCGACAGTGCGATGTTCGGATTGTCGATGTCGAAATCGTGCAGGTAATTCCAGAAGAAGTGCGTGGTCGAGCGCGTCTCCGGCGTCATGAACTGCGCGTTGCGATATGACCGCGTGCCCGGAACCTGGACGCCCTTCTCGACGCCCTGCCCCGCCGGCGCGAACGTGGTGTCGAGCGTGAAGATGCCGGGCACGATCATGCGGCCGATATTGCGGCGGTCGATCTTGTCGGCTTTGTTCGGGATCACCTTCTTGTGGTAGGGCGGCGGCTCGGCGCCCATGTGCCAGCGCTCGACACGGAAACCGTCATCCAGCTTCTCGATCGCGACCGGCTTGGTCTTGTAGGCGTATTCCTCGGAGCCGCCGAGCGTGTTGGTGTGCACGAAGGCGAGATGCGCGAAGTCGCTGAGGTTGTCGACGATCAGGAGCCAGTTGGCCTTGTAGTGCATGTAACCCGGCAGGCCGCGCCATCTGGGATCCTCGAGCGGCGGATAGTCGAGGATCAGCTTCGGATCGGCCTTCTCGGGATCGCCGGTCCAGATGAAGATCAGATTGTAGCGCTCGACCACGGGATAGCTGCGCACGCCGAGCTTGGCGGGGATCGTTTCCTGACCGGGAATCTGGATGCATTTGCCGTCGGCCGCGAACTTCATGCCGTGATACATGCACCTGATGTCGTCGCCCTCGATGCGCCCCATCGAAAGCGGCGCGGCGCGATGGCAGCAGCGGTCGTCCAGTGCGACGACTTTCCCGCTCGACCCGCGATAGAGCACGATCGGCCGTTCCAGGATGGTGCGCGCGACCATCTTGCCGTCGATCAGTTCGTGATTCCACGCCGCCACGTACCAGGTGTTGCGCAGGAAAATTCCGTCGTCAGCCATCTCACCCTCCCGATGCAAGATTTGGTTGCGACGAGGTTAGGTGATTGCGGTCACCGGGATAATCCGATTTGGCTGGACACACTGTACCGGTGGATGGACAATCGGCCATGGAGTGGCGCGACTGGGAGCTGTTTTGCGAGGTTGTCGAGCATGGCGGCTTCACCGCGGCCGCGCGCGTGCTCGGCCATCCCAAATCGAGTCTCAGTGCTGCGGTGCAGCGTCTCGAAGCCAATCTCGGGCTGCGGCTGATCGAGCGCACCACCCGGCACCTGCGGCTGACCGATTCCGGCGAAACCATCTATCGCAAGGTGCGCCCGCTGTTCACCGCGCTGCACGACACCCACAGCGAGGCGTTGGCGATGTCGAGCGCGGTTGCGGGCACGCTGCGCATCAAGGCGCCTTATGAATTCGGCGCGCATCATGCGGGGCCGGTCGCCTGCGCGGTGATGGGCCGCTATCCGGAGCTTTCGATCCGGATCGACGTCGAGCACGACATCGTTAGTCCGATCGCCGAGAACTACGACATCGTGTTTGCGATGCTGGAGACGCCGCTGCCGTCGGCCGGCATCGTGATCCGCCGCGTCTTCACGCTCGAGCGCGGCCTGTTCGCGGCACCGGCACTGCTGGAGAAATTCGGCGAGCCGCGCACGCTGGATGATCTGAGAAAGCTGCCGCTGCTCACCGGCCCCAGCGATCCGCCATGGGCGATCACCGCTCCCGGCGGCGCGGTCGAGCATCTCGCGGTCGATCGCGCACGCCTGACCAGCTCGAATGCCCATGTCCGGCTGCAGGCGGCGCTCGCGGGCCATGGCGTGCTGCGGGTCACCGCCAGCTACACCCGCGCCGCCGTCGCGGCCGGCCAGTTGCGGCGGCTGCTGCCCGATCATGTTTGCGAGCCGCTCAACGTGCATGCGCTGTTGGCGGCGCGGCAATTTGTCCCGGCGAAGGTGCGCTGCTTCCTCGATGCGATGGAGGCGCATGCGCGCGGGGATCCGGAGGCCTATATCAGGCCGTAGCGGTCTTTTTTGGCCGATTACCATTTTCCCGGGAACCTGCACGGTCGGTCGGCATCCAATGGTATTATTCCGCCAACAGTGAGGGCGACCCGCCATGCGCCAGGTCCATGTAACGTCCCTGCCGCCGAACCGCTCGGACGATGCCGAGTTGGTGCAACGCGCGCTTGCCCGCGACGAGGCCGCGATCCGCGCCATCATGCAGGCGAATAATCGCCGGCTGTTCCGGCTGGCGCGCGGCATCCTGCGCAATGACAACGAGGCCGAGGACGTGGTTCAGGACGCCTATGTGCGCGCCTTTACCCATCTCGACCAGTTCCGTGGCGACTCCAGCCTCTCGACCTGGCTGTCGCGGATCGCGATGAACGAGGCGCTCGGCCGCCTGCGCCGCAGGCACAGCAGCGTCGAATGGTCCGATCTGCCGAAAGGTGCTCCTGAAGCCCAGATCATCCAGTTCCCCCTGTCGTCAACGGACGATCCGGAAAAATCCATGGCCCAGCGTGAGATCCAGCACGTCGTCGAGCACGCGATCGACGAGCTGCCCGAGGCGTTCCGTCTCGTCTTCATCACCCGCGTGATCGAGGGCATGAATGTCGAGGAGACCGCTGAGATCCTCGGCCTCAAGCCGGAAACCGTGAAGACCCGCCTGCACCGCGCCCGCACCATGCTGCGCGACAATGTCGAGCGGAAGATCGGCCCCGTCGTCATGGAGGCGTTCCCCTTCGCGGGCAAGCGCTGCGAGCGATTGACCGAGGCGGTTCTGAAACGGCTCCGCGCCACCGCCTGAATTTTTCGGGAACCTCTGCTCGCCCGCACCATCCAACTCCTGTGCAAGCAACGACGCGCCGCGCGCTACGCCCGGCTCAACAGGAGTTTCAAACCATGTTCGTTCGATTGGGTATCGCGGTCGCCGCGCTCAGCCTCCTCAACTGCGCTGCGCTGGCGCAGGGCGCAAAGCCGACCGATCCGCAGATCGCGCACATCGCCTATACGGCCGGTGTGATCGACATCAATGCCGCCAAGCAGGCGGAAGAGAAGGCCTCCAACAAGGAGGTCAAGGCGTTCGCCAAGGACATGGCGCGCGACCACGAGGCGGTGAACAAGCAGGCGCTCGACCTCGTCAAGAAATTGAAGGTGACGCCGGAGGACAACGACACCAGCAAGGCGCTGTCGAAACAGGCGGCCGACAAGCTCGCCGAACTCGGCAAGCTGAAGGGCGCCGCCTATGACAAGGCCTATATCGACAACGAGGTCGCCTACCACAAGGCCGTCAACACCGCGCTGGAGACGCAGCTGATCCCCTCGGCCAGCAATCCCGAGCTGAAGGGCCTGCTGCAAACCGGCCTGAAGATCTTCCAGGGCCACCAGCAGCATGCCGAACATGTCGCGGCCGGCCTGAAGTAAGGAGGCGCGCGATGTTGCCAGGACGCTGTCTCGCAACGCTGGCTTTGCTCGCGCTCGGCGCGATGGCCGTCCCGGCGCATGCGGCCACCATCCAGATCGTGATGGACAATCTGGTGATCTCCCCGGCCGAGGTGTCGGCCAAGGTCGGCGACACCATCGAATGGGTCAACAAGGACGTGCTGGCGCACACCGCCACCGCGAAGAACGGCGACTTCGACGTGACCATCGCGCCGAAGAAGACGGTCAAGTCGGTCCTGACCAAGGCCGGCACGGTCGACTATTACTGCCGCTACCATCCCAACATGAAGGCGGTGCTGACCATCGCACCATAGCCCGCGCGATGACCCCAGAGGTAATCGATCGGCGCACGCGAACCTTCGATAGTCCGGACCGCCGTACAGTCCGGCACTATCGAAGGAGAGCACCATGACCGACCATGCCACCATCGCCCGCCGCTATATCGATCTCTGGAACGAGCGGACGCCGAGCCGGCGCCGCGAGATGCTGAGCGAGAACTGGACCGCCGATGCGCGCTATATCGATCCGCTGATGAGCGGCGACGGCCATGAGGGCGTCGACGCGCTGATCGCCGGCGTGCAGCAGAAGTTTCCGGACTTCCGCTTCAAGCTGATCGGGGAGCCGAACGGCTTCGGCGACCATGTCCGATTCTCCTGGGGCCTTGGCCCTGACGGCGTCGACAGCCCGATCAAGGGCACCGACTTCGCCATGCTGAAGGACGGCCGGATCAGGAGCATCACCGGCTTCCTCGACCAGGTGCCGGGCGCCTGAGGCCTTCCTCGGGCAACCGCGACCTATATCCTCTCGTCATTCCGGGGCGCTTTCCACGCCGGCGATGTCGCTGCCAGAGCGTTTTCGAGCGAATGGATCCCGGTTCGCGTCAAGAAAACGCGTCAAAGCAAAGAATCGAGAGCTCCCGTTCCGATTCCATCGGAACGGAAAAGGCTCTAGTCTTCCCGAAACACAGGGAGGACGCCATGAAGGCAGATTACGCCTTCGAGACTTCTGTCGTCAGCGACATCACGCCGGCGCTGCTGGCGATCGGCCGCGACAGCTTTCCGCAAGCCCTGATCGGCGCGCTGCGGCGCGTCGCCGGGGTCGGTCATTGCATGGTATTCTCGTTCACCGGCCCGCGGACCGCCGCGTGCCTGCTCGATGTCGGCAACATCCCGACCGGGCGCGACCTCGGGATCGCCTATTCCGAACATTTCCATCAGGCCGACCCGAACCGCGATGCGGTGTTCGAGGGACGGGCGCAGGCCGCACCGATCGTGCTGCCGAATTTTGCCCGCCGCATGTACAGCGACGGCTACCGCAAGATCTTCTTCGACGACTCCGACATTGTCGACAAGTTCGCCTCCGCGATCTGGACCGGCGACATCTGCTTCTATGTCAACTTCTACCAGATCACCGCGCAAGGCCGCTTCAGCCGCGAGCAGATCGCGCGCCTGGCCGCGGTCGCGCCGGCGTTGACGGCGGCCGTGGCGCGGCATTTCCAGCGCGACCCGGCAGCGGATGTTGATCCGATCGAGCGGTTGAAGATCCTGTTTGCGACCGCCGAGCCGCTGGCAAGGCTGACCGGGCGTGAGCAGGAGGTCTGCCTGCGCATCCTCTCCGGCCTCAGCTCGGAAGCGATCGCGGCCGAGCTCGGCATCGGGCTGCACTCCGCCCTCACCTATCGCAAGCGCGCCTATGACAAGCTCGGCATCTCCTCGCAGAACGAGCTGTTCGCGATCGCGCTGCGCCTGATGGCGTCGGCGCGCCAGCTGAACTGAGCGCGCTCCACGCGGCGGCCTCCCGCTGTCCCCAGCGCTGGGGACAGACGGGCCGCGCCGCCCGGCCTATGCTCGGCTCGAAAACCCGAGGCCAAACCGAGATCACGTCGTGAGCACCGCGCCCCATTTCGACATCGACGTCCCTGCCTTCTGGCAGGATCCCTATCCGGCGCTGGCGCGCATGCGCAAGGAGGCGCCGATCGCCTTCGTGCCGCAGCTCGGCAGCACGCTGCTGTGCAGCCGCGACGACATCTTCATCTCGGAGAAGCAGATCGACGTGTTCTCGTCGCACCAGCCCGAGGGGCTGATGAACAAGCTGATGGGCCACAACATGATGCGCAAGGACGGCGATGCGCACATGAACGAGCGCAAGGCGATCTTTCCGGCGATCTCGCCCAAAACGGTCAGATCGCACTGGACGGCGCAGTTCGAAGCCCACGCGACGCGCATCCTCGACGAACTGAAGCCGGACGGCGTGGTCGATTTCGTGCAGGCGTTCGCGCTGCCGTTCTCGGCCGAATGCCTGAAGTCGATCACCGGCCTCACCAACATGCGCTTCCAGGACATGAACGCGTGGTCGCAGGGAATGATCGACGGCATCGCCAATTATGTCGGCGATCCCGCGATCGAGGCGCGCTGCCATGCGGCGACCTCCGGGATCGATGCCGCGATCGACGACATGGTCCCCAGGCTGCGCAAGACGCCCGACCTCAGCCTGCTCGGCGTGATGCTGCAGACCGACATGCCGATGGAGAGCGTGCGCGCCAATATCAAGCTTGCGATCTCGGGCGGCCAGAACGAACCGCGCGATGCGATCGCCGGCACGGTATGGGCGCTGCTGACCCATCCCGACCAGCTTGCGCTGGCGACGAGCGGCACGATCCCGTGGCTGCAGGTGTTCGAGGAATATGCGCGCTGGATCTCGCCGATCGGGATGTCGCCGCGGCGAATCGCAAAGCCCTGGACGATCAGGGACGTCGCCTTCGAGACCAATGAGCGCGTGTTCCTGATGTTCGGCTCGGCGAACCGCGACGAGAAACACTTCGACAAGCCGGACGCGTTCGACGTGCGCCGCGACGCCAGCAAGAGCATCGCGTTCGGTGCCGGCCCGCATTTCTGCGCCGGCGCCTGGGCCTCGCGCGCCATGGTCGCCGACGTCGCGCTGCCTGCGATCTTCAAGCGGCTGAAGAATCTGCGCCTGGTCGAGCACCAGCCGGCGCGGATCGGCGGCTGGGCGTTCCGCGGCCTGCTGGATTTGCCGGTGACGTGGGACGCGTAGCGTGCTTTGCGCAGGTTCAGTGCACGGGACCCGGCACGACGAGGCTCAGCAATCGCGCGTCGCGTGATGGGGGGACCGTCGTGGTCCAGGCCTCGCCCGCATCGACGAGGCAGGACAAACCGTCAGGCCGCGACAAGAGGATCGTCCAGGTACCCGCCGGCGAAACAAAGACCTCCACGAGGTGGCCGCGATCGGACAATCCGCGGTGCACCTCAACCTCGCCGAAATGGTCTTTGAGGAAGGTCACGAAATCGGACCGGGAGGCGCAAGTCTGCGCTGCGCCAGCCACCGTCGACATCAACGCGGCAGCCAAGGTGAGTGCCGCCAAGCGGATACATCGCAACATGGCCCCCTCCTTGTCCGGGCAGCCATGCACGACCATCGGCGAACCAAGCTCACTGCAGCGAACTCAAGCAGGGTCGATGATCGCGTACTCCACCCAAGGTGGTGATCAGGCACGAGAATTTCAAGAGCGGCAGCGGCGGCATCATGCTTCGACAAGGTTTCGCCCGAGCCCTTCAGCCAAGCCCGCCACACCGGCTCCGCTCGCCAGATCAACGTCCATGCGCGCCGGCGATCGAGAGAGCGTCCTAAAGGCCCTGACCAGGCGTCCTCTCATCGTCCCCAGCGCAGCACAACCGGATCGAGTGTCCGCGCGATCTCGATCAGCCCGGCGCGCGTCGCGGGATGCAGCGGTTGCAGCGGGTGGCGCACTGCATCGGACTTGATGACGCCGCCCTCGCGCATCAGCACCTTGCAGGCCTGCAGCCCGCATTGGCGGTTCTCGTAATTGATCAGCGGCAGCCAGCGCGCATAGGCCCCGACCGCCTCGTCGCGCCGGCCGGCGAAGAACGGATCCATGATCTGGCGGATGCCGTCGGGATAGCCGCCGCCGGTCATCGCGCCGGTGGCGCCGGCATCGAGATCGGCCATCAGCGTGATCGCCTCCTCGCCGTCCCACGGCCCCTCGATCTCGGCGCCGCCCTTCTCGATCAGGCCGCGCAGCTTGTTCGCCGCCATCGGCACCTCGATCTTGAAGTACCTGATATTGGCGAGCTCCTTTGCCATCCGTGCCAGGAAATCCACCGACAGCGGCGTGCCCGCGACCGGCGCGTCCTGGATCATGATCGGGATGTTGATGGCATCCGACACGACCCGATAAAACTCGTAGATGCCCGGCTCGCCGACGCGGAAGGTGGCGCCGTGATAGGGCGGCATGATCATCACCATCGCAGCACCGGCGGCTTCCGCCTCGCGGCTGCGCGCGGCGCAGACCGCCGAGGAGAAATGCGTGGTGGTGACGATGACGGGAATGCGGCCGGCGACATGCTCGAGCACCGTATGCATCACGGTCTCGCGCTCGGCGTCGGTCAGCACGAACTGCTCGGAGAAATTGGCGAGGATGCAGATGCCGTGGGAGCCGGCGTCGATCATGAAGTCGACGCAGCGCCGTTGTCCGTCGAGGTCGAGATTGCCGTCGGCGTCGAAGATGGTCGGCGCCACGGGGAAGACGCCGCGATAGGGGCGCTTTGCGACTGCTGTCATGATAACGACCTCCCAGGTTGTTGTCGGATTTTCTTGTCAGCTCTGGCGGAACGGCAGCGGCGGGCCATCGAGCCGGCGCAGGCCCGGCTCCCGCCGCTCCAGCCACCAACCATACTGCTTCGGCCAGGACGCGAACACCTCGCCGCCTCCACCGCCAAGCGCAAGCTCGGCATGCAGCGGCCAGTTCGGATCGAACAGCGCCTCGCGGCCGATCGCGACCAGATCGGCATGGCCTTTGGCCAGGACGTCTTCTGCCTGCTGCGGGTGCAGGATGAGGCCGACCGCGATGGTCGCAATGTCGGCGGCGCGGCGGATCTCATCGGCATAGGGCACCTGAAAGCCGTAGCCGCGCGGAATCCGCGCCGCGGTCGCCGAGCCGAGCAGGCCGCCCGACGAGCAATCGATCAAATCGACACCGCGCGCCCTGGCTTCGCGGGCGAACGGGACCTGGTCCTCGAGCGTCAGGCCGCCGTCGATACCGTCGACCGAGGAAATCCGCACCGACAGCGGCCGCTCCGCCGGCCAGGCCGCGCGCACGGTCTCGATGATCTCGAGCGGATAGCGCATCCGCCCGGCGCGATCGCCGCCATAGGCATCGGTGCGGCGGTTCGACAATGGCGAGAGGAATTCGTGCAGCAGATAGCCATGCGCGCAATGCACCTCGACGAATTCGAAGCCGGCCTCCACCGCGCGCAAGGTGGCGCGCCGCCATTGCTCGCGCAGCGCGGCGAGTTCGGCCACGTCGAGCGCGTGCGGCATCAACCAGCCGTCTTCCATCGGGATCGCGCTCGGCGCCACCGTCCGCCACGGCAAATCGCCGCGAGCGCGGTCGGCCTCATCGAGGGCGGCATTGCCGTACCAGGGACGCTGCATGCTGGCCTTGCGGCCGGCATGCGCGAGCTGGATCGAGGGCACTGCGCCATTGTCCTTGAGGAAGGCGGCGATCCGTTCGAGCGGCGCGATCTGCTCGTCGTTCCAGATGCCGACGTCGCCATGAGTGATGCGGCCCTCGGCGACAACCGCTGCAGCCTCGACCATCACGAGCCCGGCGCCGCCCTGGGCGAACTTGCCGAGATGCACGAGATGCCAGTCATTGGCGAGACCGTCGGTCGCCGAATACTGGCACATCGGCGAGATCAGGATGCGGTTTCGGGAGGTCACGCCGCGAAGCGTGATCGGCTGAAACAGAAGCGGCTGCGACATCGGGACCTGCGGGACGGTGTTGGCGGGAGAAATCGTGGCAGAAAGCTAGGCGGCGCGCCCCGGGATCGCAAGTCATGCCGCGGCGCAGGCGGCAAGACCTGCACGCATGCAGCACTTGCGCAACGGCGCGATCTGCAAAACCCGCAACATCTGCCGCAGAAAATTTCCCGGCTGGTAGACACTTTCGGTCATCCCCGGGTCACGTCACGGATCGCAATTCGTCGCGGACATCCCTACATTGCCGGCATGAAGAAAATCGGATTCCTTTCGTTCGGGCACTGGACGCCCTCGCCGCAGTCGCAGGCCCGCTCAGCCGCAGATGTGCTGCTGCAATCCATCGACCTTGCGGTCGCGGCCGAAGAGCTCGGCGCGGACGGTGCGTATTTTCGCGTCCATCACTTCGCTCGCCAGCTGGCCTCGCCGTTCCCGCTGCTGGCGGCCGTCGGCGCCAGGACCAGCCGGA
Source organism: Bradyrhizobium sp. USDA 4502 (assembly GCF_054063355.1). Classification (NCBI taxonomy): domain Bacteria; kingdom Pseudomonadati; phylum Pseudomonadota; class Alphaproteobacteria; order Hyphomicrobiales; family Nitrobacteraceae; genus Bradyrhizobium; species Bradyrhizobium sp. USDA 4502. The sequence goes on along the minus strand of NZ_JBSSGF010000001.1, from coordinate 8,328,420 downwards.
TCGAAATCGGCACCGCCGTGATCGACATGCGCTACGAAAATCCGCTCTACATGATCGAGGACGCCGGCGCGGCCGACCTGATCGCGAGGGGACGCCTGCAACTCGGCATCAGCCGCGGCTCACCCGAGCAGGTGATCGACGGCTGGCGCTATTTCGGCTATCAGCCGGGCGAGGGCGAAACCGACGCCGACATGGGCCGGCGTCATGCCGAGATCTTCCTCGACATGCTGCGCGGCCAGGGATTTGCGCAGCCCAATCCACGGCCGATGTTTCCCAATCCTCCCGGCCTGCTGCGGCTCGAACCACTCTCGGAAGGCCTGCGCGAGCGCATCTGGTGGGGCGCCGGCTCGAACGCCACCGCGGTGTGGGCGGCGAAGCTCGGGATGAACCTGCAAAGCTCGACGCTGAAGAACGACGAGACCGGAGAGGCTTTCCACATCCAGCAGGCCGCCCAGATCCGGGCCTATCGTGCCGCCTGGAAGGAAGCCGGGCACACGCGCGAGCCGCGGGTCTCGGTGAGCCGCAGCATCTTCGCGCTGGTCGACGATCGCGACCGCGCCTATTTCGGCAACGGCCAGGAGCAAGACCAGATCGGCTTCATCGATGAGAGGACGCGCGCCATCTTCGGCCGCGGCTACGCCGCCGAGCCGGACAGGCTGATCGAGCAGCTCAAGACGGATGAGGCGATCGCGGAGGCCGATACCTTGCTTCTGACCGTCCCCAATCAGCTCGGCGTCGACTACAACGCGCATGTGATCGAGACGATCTTGACCCAGATCGCGCCCGCTTTGGGCTGGCGCTAAATCCATCGCGAACGTCAGCGATACTCGCCCGGCGCGCAGCCTCGTCACATCGAGCAGGACCGGGATAAGGACCCGCGCCGGCCGTCTTCTAGGGGGGCTGTTGAGAGGGAACGGCCAGGCGCGGGCTTGAACCGACCGTTCTCGCCGGAGGTCGGTCGGCTCTATTCGACCAATGCCGGAACCCGCGACATCGTTCCGGCGGAACTTCGTTCTCAAACGCGGAGAACTACGGAAACATAACTGCGCGTTGTGAGAAGAACAGGTCGAGTACGGTGCGTTAGGCGCGCACGTTGCGTGAACAGATCGCCGTAATATCCCGGGATAATAGCGAAGGCCGTCTGCGGATCCCCTGGGTCAGGAATCCCTGTCGCGATTGCGCCGGGTGAGATCGAGCCGATCGACGCGCTCGTCGATCCGCCGGTTCAGCTCCTCGTCTTCTCTTTCATTGCTGCCGCGGCGGGCGCGAACCACCAATGCACAACATCCGAGCAAAACGATCGCGAAGAGCGCGTAGTACCACCATGCCATGCACTGATCTCAAATGACGCTCGCGACAACGGGCGGAAAGGTCATCGTTCAGGCCGGTAAGGACGCGCCGACCTTGGCGCATAATAGGGGTTCACCAGGCAGGTCGCCGGCATGCCCACAGCGCTGGCCTGGCACTGATCCAGCGACGTGAAGATGCAGTCCATGCGTTCGCCGACCAACTCACCGTACACATGCATGCAGACGGGATAGCGCGGATCATACATTTGCGCGGATGCCGGCCTCGTCATCCAAAGCGCGCCCAGCGCAAGCAGCAGCGCTCCAAGCAACCTCACGTCACGTCTCCTGCTGTCGTCAAATACATTGCCGTGCCGACAAACTGTCCCGCGACATTTGCCTGAAGGCTGGAGCGGGCGAAGGGAATCGAACCCTCGTATGCAGCTTGGGAAGCTGCCGTTCTACCATTGAACTACGCCCGCGATCTCAATTGCTTGAGGTCGCACCTCAGGGGTGCGACCGGCCGGACCATAGCCCGGGCGGAGGCAGCGGATCAAGCGCGCATTGGAGCCGATCGCCGCACCGCCCCCGCTAGTGGCCCATCCTCACGAGCACGTCATTGATGACAAAAGCCGCGGCAGCAGCAGCATTGCAGCTGCCGCTTCGTGCATAGATGCAGGCATCGGCGATACCGACGCGGGCACAGCTTTGCCTCGAATAATCCGCCGGCAGATCACCGGCGGCCGCGGGCCGCGCGAGGATGCGATTGAAGGCCGGCTTGGTCGCCTGCAACAGCGGCGGCAGGATCAGCTCGGCGAGCGGATCGGCGGGCTCCAGCGCATAGAGCGGTACTGGGCCGACCAATCGTTCCCGCCCTGGCAACAGCTGGAAACGGACATTGTAAAGTGCGAGGCCGCACAGCTGCGGATCGCTGCGCAGTTCGGCGGCGAGCCGCGCCGCGCCGACACCGCGCGTCCAGTAGTCGCGCATCCCTTCGCTGGCGCCGGCGAGCGTCACCGAGAGCAAGGCCCAGCCGCCGGTGACGATCGGCAATGCCCAGCGGCGCCACCCGGGTTTTGCGCGCAGCCATTGCACCCAATCGGCCGATCCCAGCGCCGCGACGATGATGAACAGTGCCACCGACAAGAAGACGAAGCGGTATTCCTTGTGGGCGATCAAGCTGTGGAAGACGAGGTTGACCAACGCCACGGCCAGCAGCAGCGGCGCATGCCGCGCGCCGCGCCAGATCGCGGCGAGCGGCAACACGATCGCCGCCGACCACACGATCAGGAAGTTGGCGAGATAGGCCGAAGGCGGCGTCACGCCGAACTCGGTCGCGCGATCGTGCAGCAGGTTTTCCTTGATGTTGCCGATCAGCCAGGCGAACGGCATGGCGCCATGCGCAAGGTCGATCGCGGCGGTGAGCATCAGCGCGGCGAGACCGCCCGCGATCATAGGAATCAGGTCTCGCCAACGCATCCAGCAGGCGCCGAGCGCAAGCACGGCGATGGCCGGCGCGTACTGAAAGCGGCAGACAAAGGCGAAAGCGAGCAACGCGCCGCCGATCGCCAGATGCCGCGGCGACGGACGGCCGGTCACCAGCAGCGCCGCCGGCACGACCAGCGCCGTCGCCAACGGCTCGCCCAATGTGTGCGGCGCGAGCAGGATCAACTCGAACCAGACTGCCGCAGCGAACGCCGCGACGATGGCATGGGTTCGCGAAATCCGTGCACCAAAGAACCAGGCGCTGACCACGATCGACAGTGACGCAGATGCGGCGACCAGGCGCGGCACCAGGAAAGCGCCCTCGCCCCCCGGCGCAATCAAGCCGCCCACCGCGACCGGCCCGGCCAGCAATGTCGGCAGGAACCAGCCGCGAATGCCTTCGCGCCACTCCCACGTCAAAATGCCGTCATGGCCGAGCATCCGCCACGCCGGCTCGAGATACTGAAAGATCTCGTCCGGATACATCACGTTGGGCCAGAGCGCGGCCGCAAGGCGCAGGACCAATGCCAGCAACAACAATGCGAACAGCGGATGAAGACGCCCGGTCGATGTCCCGGCCACGGCTGTGCTGCCGCGCGCCCCATCCGCGCCGGTGCTGGTCATCGTTCCGCCGATCGTACCGTGGAGCAGCATGCTGACGACCAGATAGCGGGCAAAGCCTTTAAGATGCGTGACTGATAAATTGGCGGGGTCACACAGAAGGGGCCGCGACATGGTTAGCTAAACGTCAAGATTCCGGATGCGCGCGCCGGCGACAATGTTAGGATCGCGCGCATGGGGGCGGGTGGCGTCATGGCGGGGCGTGGGCATACCATTTTCGACACGGCGATCGGCCGATGCGGCATCGCGTGGGGCGAGCTCGGCGTGGCTGGCGTGCAGCTTCCCGAGCTGCGCGAGATCGAGACCCGCAAGCGGCTATTCAAGCTTTATCCTGACGCGCGCGAGATGCGGCCTCCCGAGGAGGTCGCTGTCGCGATCGAGGGCATCGCCGCGACCTTGCGCGGCGGCATTGGGGACCTTGCCGGCGTTGCGCTCGACATGAGCGGCATCCCGGCCTTCAACGCGCGCGTCTACCAGTTTGTCCGCACCATTCCCCGCGGCGAAACCCGGACCTATGACGAGGTGGCGAGCGCCTTGCGCGCGTCCGGCGCGGTCTATTCGGTGGCACAGGCGCTCGGCCGCAATCCCTTCATGGTCATGGTGCCCTGCCACCGGGTGCTCGAGGCGGGCAATTATGCCGGCCGGATCTCGCCGAACGGCGGCAGCATCTCGAAACGGCGGCTGCTCTCGATCGAGGGCGCCCAGCCGACCACCAGCAAGACCCTTTTTGATGTGCTGCTGCCCGTTGCACGGCTCCGGCCGCAAGCTTAAATCCGGGGTATGGTCCGAACCACGCTGCTGCAGCGCGATCGCATCACGGTGAACGAGTTCCGCTGCACGGCGGAACCCGGCGACAAGCCGTTCGCCGAGCAGTTCGCCTGCCACTCGGTGTCCTATGTGCGCAGCGGCAGCTTCGGCTGCCATTGCCGCGGCCGCTTCCATGAGCTGGTGGCAGGCTCGATCCTGGTCGGCCATCCCGGCGATGAATACACCTGCACGCACGACCACGTGGTCGGCGACGAATGCCTGTCGTTCTTCCTGGATCCGGAGCTGGTCGAGACCATCGGCGACCGCGCAGCGGTCTGGCAGGTCGGGTCGGTGCCGCCGCTGCCGGAACTGATGGTGATCGGCGAGCTGGCCCAGACGGCGGCAGCTGGCAACAGCGACGTCGGCCTCGACGAGATCGGCCACCTCCTCACCAGCCGCCTTGTCGAGCTGGTGTCCGACCGCAAGGCAAAGCCTCTCACCGCAGGCTTGCGCGATCGCCGCCGCGCCGTCGAGGCCGCGCTGTGGATCGACGCCAATTCGCCGCATCAGATCGACCTCGACGATGCCGCGGAGCAGGCCGGCTTGAGCACCTTCCATTTCCTGCGGCTGTTTTCAGCCGTGCTCGGCGTGACCCCGCATCAATATCTCGTGCGCTCGCGGCTGCGCCATGCGGCGCGGCGACTCGCCGATGACGACAGCCCGGTCACCGACATCGCCTATGACGTCGGTTTCGGCGATCTGTCCAATTTCGTGCGCAGCTTCCACCGCGCCGCCGGTGCCTCGCCGCTGAAGTTCCGCCAGGCCTCGCGCGGCGACCGCAAGATTTTCCAAGAACGTCTCGCGCTGCAATAGCTAGGCTGCTCCGGTCCGCGCGTCTTTTGATGCGCCCAACGACTGGAGATTTCCCATGTACGACCATATCGGATTGCGCGTTGCCGACCTCGACGCCAGCGTGCGCTTCTACACCGCAGTGCTGGCACCGCTCGGCTTCGTGCTCTGCTCGCGCGACGACAGCGGCGCCGGCTTCGGCCCGAAGTGCGAGCCCGCGCTCTGGCTGCATTTGCACAAGGGCAAGGCGCAAGGTGGCGCGCACATTGCGTTCCGCGCGCCGAGCCACGACGCGATCAAGACATTCCATACCGAAGGCCTGAAAGCCGGCGGCAGGGACAACGGCGCGGCGGGCCATCGCAAGGATTACAGCCCGACCTATTACGCGGCGTTCCTGCTCGACCCCGACGGCAACAATGTCGAGGCGGTGTCGACCTAGCACACCACAGCTCCGCCGTCATTGCGAGCGGAGCGAAGCAATCCATCTTTCCGCCTGCTGCGGTGTGGATTGCTTCGTCGCTTCGCTCCTCGCATGACGACACATCTGAAACCAACGAGGATTGAACGATGGCTTCCATTCACAAGGATATCCCGATCGACGCGCCGGCAGATCATGTCTGGGACGCGTTGCGCGATTTCGGCGCACTGCATACGCGGCTGGTGCCGGGCTTCGTGACTGACACGCAACTGGACGGCGACGTCCGCACCGTCAGCTTCTCCAACGGCACCGTGGCGCGCGAGACGCTGGTCGATTGCGACGACCAGCGAAAGCGGCTGGTCTATGCGATCAGCAGCGAGCGGTTGAAGCAGCATTCCGCCTCGGTGCAGGTGTTCGCCGAGGGCGACACGCGCTGCCGCGTGGTGTGGATCGCCGACGTGCTGCCGCACGAGGTCGCGCCCTACATGGACGCGCAGATGGATCTCGGCGCGGCGGCGATGCAAGCCGCGATGGCCAAATCGGCCAGGGAGAAGAGCGCGGCGTGATCCGCTAGGTCATGCGACTGGCCGCGCATTTCGAACTATGACCGTCACCCTGAGGAGGTCGCGAAGCGACCGTCTCGAAGGGCGACAGCCCCGCCGTTTCTGCGAGCGCACGCCGAAACACCTGGGCCGTCGCCCTTCGAGACGCCGCTTCGCGGCTCCTCAGGATGACGGGTTTAATATCTACGACAGCGCCGGCTGCGCCTCGGCGACCGGTGCCGACTTGCCCCAGCGCGTCAGGATCACGCTGAGGCAGGACAGCACGCCGAGCACGCCCATCGAGGCGGCGGCGAGTGCGAAGAAGTTCTGCGCGCTCGCCTCATGCGTCGACAGCCACCAGCCGCCGGTGCCGATGAAGATCAGCCGCGCTGTCTGCGCCAGCACCGGGCCCAGCACCTTCGCGGCACCCTGCGAGGAGAAATACATCGACATCGCAAGGCCGATGAACGCGTACATCGGCGCGGCGGTCGAGAGATATTGATGGCTGGTCGCCCGCACGTGCGGATCATTGGTGAACAGATTGACCCAGAGGTCGGGGAAGACGGCGATGAAGCTGCCGACCACGCCGACCGCAAGGAACGACACCGTGCCCGCGGTCCAGGCGATGCGCCGGGCCCGCGCGACGCGCTCGGCGCCGACCGCCATGCCGATCATCGGCACCGAGGCGATGCCGACCGCGAAGGCGACCGAGGTCAGCATGAATTCGAGCCGCGCGCCGATGCCGTAGCCGGCGAGCACCGCGGTGCCGAACTGCGCCAGCATGTGGGTGAAGATCGAGATCGTCAGAACCGACTGCAACGGCGAGAAGCAGGACACCGCGCCGACCTTGAGGATGTCGATGAACATCGCCCATTGCACGCGCAGCCCCTTGAGCTTCGGCTTCACGCGGGCACGGCCCGAGAACAGATACCAGCCCATCACGCTGATGCTGATCGAATAGGCGATCAGCGAACCCGCCGCGACGCCGCGCATCCCGAATTGCGGCACCGGCCCGAGGCCGAGGCCGAGCGTGCCGCCGAGAATGATCTGCCACACCGCCGAGGACAGGATCATGGTCGACGGCAGCTTCATGTTGCCGGTGCCGCGCAGGATGCCGGCCATGGTGTTCATCAGCCAGGGCAGGATCGCGCCGCCGAAGAACACCTGCGAATAGGCGATCGCCTGCGCCAGCACATTGCCCCGGCCGCCGAGCAGTTCGAGCAGGCGCGGGCCGAAGATCAGCATGCCCAGCATGAACGTCAAACCAAAGGTCAGGCCGATCAGCAGCGCATGCATCGCCAGCGTCGAGGCGCGCTCGATCTCGCCGGCGCCGAGCGCACGCGCGATCGCGGATGCGACGCCGCCGCCCATCGCGCCGCCGGACATCGTCATGGTCAGGATCACGCAGGGAAACACCAACGCCATCGCCGCGAGCGACTCGACGCCGAGCCGGCCGATATAGGAGGTCTCCGCGATCACCACGCAGGTGCCGGCCGAGAGCGCGATCACGTTCGGCCACGCCAGCCATAGCAGCGTGCGCAGGATCGGCCCGTCGAGCAGCGCATTGCGCGCCGGCTTGGTCACCGGCGGCGGCAGCGGCCGCTCTTGTTCGTCGACAGGAATTTCGGCGAGGCCGAGATCGGACATTTGTACTCCCACGCGCGATCTGGGGAGCCGCGCCATGGTGTTTCCCTACCATGGCGGCGGCGGAATCCACGTGCGCGGGGCGCAAGGGGGGCCTGCGCGATTGCAGGTGAACCCGGATGAACCTTGGGGCTAGCCGATCGACCAGACGAACGGCGCGCCGGCGGCGCTGTTCGGCTTCAGATGCACCGGAATATGCCGCCCGCAGCCGGCGGCCAGCCCTTCGAACAGGCCGGTCAATACGCTGGCGCAGGCCGGATGATAGTCGGCCACGTCGGCCATCAGCTTCCAGCCCTGCTGGCGGATTTCGAACTGGCCCTCGGATTCGGTGATGTCAGCAATATCGTCCTGCGACTCGAAGAGAGTGCGCAGGAATGCGGCAAATTCCGTGGCACGGCCACGGCGGCCGCCGAGCGCCTGCGCGACCTCGTCGTAATACTGCATGCCGATCAGTCTGCCGGTGAGATGCAGCAGATAGCTCGCATCCTCCGGGCCGAACACCTGCACGATGACCGGCGCGGCCGTCTTCACATATTCCATCGCGTAGTTGCGATAGGCCTTTTCCAGCCGCGGCTTCGGCCAGCTGTCGACCGGCAGCGCCGGCGCGGTGTTCGGATCGAATAGCGGTGCCTCGAGATGGCGCGCGAACACCAGGCGCTGGTCGAGCTCGAGCGGATGATCGTACTCGCAGTAATAGCCCTCGAGCCCGTCCTGGCCGTCGACGCTCTGCTTGGTGCAGACGAAGCCGAGCCGCAAATCCCCGAGTGCGACGCCGTTGTTGGCGTGCCAGCCGCGCAGCATCGCGCGCGAGACCTCGCCGGGCACGCCGCAGATCGCCGTGCCCTTCCAGATCCAGCGCGGCGGGCGGATAGCGGATCCAGGCCTTGCGATCCGTCTCATACATGTATTCGACATGCACGCCGCCGATCCAGTTGGAGAGGTAATGATATTGCGCGGCCGCGACCGCCGGCGGCAGGCCGTCGAGGCCGAGCTTCTTCAAGCCAGGGAGAAAGCGTTCCTGCTGCTGGCGGCGAAACACACGGAAGACGAACTCGGCGGCATCGGCCGTGCCGCGCCGCGTGACGACGGTGAGGATCAGGCCGGTGAAGAAGGCGTGATAGAGATCGGCGACGCTGCGCCACTTCCGCCACTGCGTTTCGCGCGCGTCCTGCTCTCCGGTCATGTCTGCTCCCGCTGTTCTTGTTGGCGAGATAAAGCCTCGCGCGCGTAATCGTAGCCCGGATGGAGCGAAGCGCAATCCGGGGCAGCTCATTGCGCGTATGCAGCGTCCCGGATTTCGCTAGCGCTTCATCCGGGCTACGGAATTAAGCGCGCGAAACGGAATTACACGCGAAAATGCTTGGAAAGCTTCAGGCCCTGCGCCTGATAGTTCGAGCCGATGCGCTGGCCATAGAGAGCATCGGGGCGCTCGAGCATCCGTTCATAGACGAGGCGGCCGACGATCTGGCCATGCTCGAGGATGAACGGCACCTCGCGCGAGCGCACCTCCAGCACGGCGCGCGCGCCCTTGCCGCCGGCGCCGGCATAGCCGAAACCAGGATCGAAGAAGCCGGCATAATGGACGCGGAATTCGCCGACCAGCGGATCGAACGGCACCATCTCCGCGGCGTAGTCCGGCGGCACCTGCACCGCCTCTTTCGACGCCAGGATGTAGAACTCGCCGGGATCGAGAATGAGACTGCCGTCGGGCCGGGCCTTGATCGGCTCCCAGAAGTCGTCGACGGCATAGCCGCCGCGGCGATCGACATCGACCACGCCGGTATGGCGCTTGGCGCGATAGCCGACGAAGCCGCCCGAGCTCTCGCCGGAAAGATCGACGGAAAGCGCAACGCCATCGGAGAGATCGGCATCGTCGATATCGACCAGCCGCTCGGCGGCATGCAGCGCATCGAGCTCGTCGGCGGTCAGCGTCGCCTCGCCGATCCGGAAGCGGACCTGGCTGAGCCGCGAACCCTCGCGCAGCAGCACGGGAAACGTCTTCGGGCTGATCTCGGCGTAGAGCGGGCCGTGATAGCCGGCGCCGATCATGTCGAAGCGGCGGGTACCGTCGGCGATCACGCGGGTGAAGACGTCGAGCCGTCCGGTCGAGCTCTTCGGGTTGGCCGCGGCCACGATCTCCGGCGGCAGCGCCAGGCTCTCCAGCAGCGGCACGATGTAGACGCAGTTGGTCTCCAGCACCGCGCCGTCGGACAGATCGATCTCGTGCAGCTTCAGCTCGTCGATCCGCTCGGCGACAGTGGCATCGGGTCCCGGCAGGAAGCTGGCGCGGACCCGGTAGGCGATGTCGCCAAGGCGCAGATCGAGGCTGGCCGGCTGGATCTGGCTCTCGACGAAGTCATAGGCGGGCAGAATGAGGCCGGCCTCCGCCATCTCCGCGATCATGCGGTCGGGCAGGATTCCGTTGGATTCATCTTCCAGCGTGAACGACACGATGCGGTCCCTCGGCGATCCCTCGAGATGGCCCAAAAATCATACTCCAGGCGGCCATCAAGCCCCAAAATATGGGCTTTTACGGGTTATCCGATGACCGTCTTGACGGAAAGGGCGCGAGGGAATATCAGCTGCACTTATCCCGTGGTGATTTGAGCCGGCCGGCTTGCAGCCACGTTAAATAAGTCGCTAAACAGGCCGGGGACAGTGTGATCCCGGCTTGTGGAGGTTGCTCCAGGCCGGTTTTTTTGTGGCCATTCTCCAGGGGAAATGGCCACCTCGGAGGTCACATGTCTGAATCTGAAACCACGGCCCGCTTTCGTCCCGAAACCCGCCTTGTCCATGGCGGCACGCTGCGCTCGCAATTCGGGGAGACGTCGGAAGGGCTGTTTCTCACCCAGGGCTACGTCTACGACACCGCCGAGCAATGCGAGGCGCGCTTCAAGGGCCAGGACCCCGGCTTCATCTATTCGCGCTATTCCAACCCGACCATTGCGATGTTCGAGCGCCGCATGATCGAGCTCGAGGGTGCGGAAGCCGCGCGCTCGACCGCAACCGGCATGGCCGCGGTGACCACCGCGATCCTGGCACCGCTGAAGGCCGGCGATCATGTGGTGGCCTCGAAGGCCCTGTTCGGCTCCTGCCTCTACGTGGTGCAGGACCTGTTGCCGCGCTACGGCATCGAGACGACCCTGGTCGACGGCCTCGATCTCGACCAGTGGCAGCGCGCATTGCGGCCGAACACCAAGACCTTCTTCCTGGAGAGCCCGACCAATCCGACGCTCGACGTGCTCGACATCGGCGCGATCGCAGAGATCGCGCATAGCGGCGGCGCCCGGCTGATCGTCGACAACGTGTTCGCGACGCCGATCTGGCAGAGCCCGCTGTCGCTCGGCGCCGACGTCGTGGTCTATTCCGCGACCAAGCATATCGACGGCCAGGGCCGCTGCCTCGGCGGCATCATCCTGTCGTCGGAAGCCTTCATCGCCGAGCACATCCATAATTTCATGCGCCAGACCGGGCCGTCGCTGTCGCCGTTCAACGCCTGGGTGCTGCTGAAGGGGCTGGAGACGCTCGGCGTCCGCGTCCGCGCCCAGACCGAGAACGCGGCGAAGATCGCCGAGGCGCTGGCGAAACATCCGAAGATCACGCGGCTGGTTTATCCGGGCCGCCCCGATCATCCGCAGGCCGAGACGGTGAAGAAGCAGATGGGCGCCGGCTCGACGCTGGTCGGCTTCGAGGTGAAGGACGGCAAGGCCGGTGCCTTCCGCTGCCTCAACGCGCTGAAGATCTCGCGCATCTCCAACAATCTCGGCGATGCCAAGAGCCTGGTCACGCATCCCGCGACCACGACGCATCAGCGCCTGGCGCCGGAGGCCCGCGCCGAGCTCGGCATCAGCGAAGGTTTCGTTCGCTTCTCGGCCGGGCTCGAGCATCCCGACGATCTGATCGAGGATTTCGAGCGGGCGCTGGAGCAAGTCTGAAGCAACGCGTCGTGGCCGGGCTTGCCCGGCCACGACGGCTTCTCTTGAAGATTAAGTCGCAGCCGTCGTGACGCCGCCGTCGACCACGATGGTCTGGCCGGTCATGAAGGTCGACGCGTCGGAAGCGAGATAGGCCACAGCGCCTGCGATCTCGTCGGGCTCGCCGATGCGGCGGAGCGGCGTCGATGCGGTGCGGCGCTTCAGATTGTCCGGGTCCTCCCACAGCGCGCGGGCGAAATCGGTCTTCACCAGGCCCGGCGCCACGCAATTGACGCGCACGCCCTTCGGGCCCCACTCGCCGGCGAGGCTGCGGCACAGTGCGAAGTCGGCCGCCTTGGAGATGCCGTAGGCGCCGATCACGGTCGAGCCGCGCAGGCCGCCGATCGAGGAGATGATCACGACCGAGCCCTTGCCGCGCTCGGCCATCTGCGGGATCGCCAGTGCGGACAGCCAGATGTTGCTCTTGACGTTGGAGCCCATGATCTTGTCGAAGGCCTCGTCGGTGATGTCGAGCAGCGGGCCGTAATAGGGATTGACCGCGGCGTTGCAGACCAGGATGTCGATCTTGCCGTAATGCTTGATCGTCCCCGAGACCAGCGCCTCGACCTCGTTGCGGCGCGCGATGTTGCAGGGGATGACGAGCGCGTCGCCGCCCGCCTTCTTGATGCCGTCGGCGACTTCCTGGCAAGCATCCGCCTTGCGCGAGGAGATCACGACCTTGGCGCCGAGTTTGGCCAGGAGCTCGGCCGAGGAGCGGCCGATGCCGCGGCTCGAGCCGGTGATGACCGCGACCTGGCCGGTGAGATCGAACGGGGTGTTTTTCATTGTTGTTGTTTCCCTGTTATTTGCACGTCATTCCGGGGCGCGACGCAGTCGCGAACCCGGAATCCAGAGGTTACGGCGCCAGATTCCGGGTTCTCGCTTCGCGAGCCCCGGAATGACGGAGATGGCTCAGGCCAACAACCCGCCGCCCTCGCTGACGCGACGGAGGTGGTAGTCGGTGTCGCCGAGCGTGTTCTCGATCATGGTCAGCCGCTTGAAGTAGTGGCCGATCTTGGCTTCCATGGTCATGCCGATGCCGCCATGAAGCTGGATCGACTGCTGGCCGACGAACTTCAGGGACTTGCCGACCTGCACCTTGGCGGCGGCAACCGCCGACGCACGCTCCTTGGCATCGTCGAAGTCAGACGCCATGGTGGCGAACATCGACATGCTGCGGGCCTGCTCAAGCGCCACGAACATGTCGGCGGCGCGGTGCTGCAGGCTCTGGAACGAGCCGATCGCAACGCCGAACTGCTTGCGGGTCTTGATGTACTCGACCGTCTCCTTCAGCGACTCGTCCATCGCGCCGACCGCTTCCGCGCACAGCGCAATGCGGGCTTCGTCGGCGACGCGTTCGATCAGAGGCAGGCCGTTCCCGGGATCGCCGATCGCGGCGTCAGCACCGACCTCGACATTGGTGAAGGTGACGTCGGCGGCGTGCAGGCCGTCCTGGGTCGGATAGCCCTTCCTGGTGACGCCCTTGGCATCCGCCGGAACCAGGAACACGCCGATGCCGGTCTTGTCGCGCTGGCCGCCCTTGGTGCGCGCGGTCACGATCAAGGTCTGGGCGTTCTCGCCGTTGAGCACGACGAACTTCTCGCCGTCGATCACCCAGCCGTCGCCTTTCTTCTTCGCCGTGGTCACGACATCAAACAGGTCGTAGCGCGAGTTCTTCTCGAGCTGGGCAAAGCCGAAGGTTTTGCTGCCGTCGATGATGCCGGGAATGTGCTTGGCCTTCTGCTCGGCCGAGCCGCCATGGCGCAGAAAACCGCCGGCGACCACGACGGTGGCGAGATAAGGCTCGACCACCAGCGCCTTGCCGAGCGCTTCCATCACGATCATGGTCTCGACCGCGCCGGCGCCGAAGCCGCCGTCGGTCTCCGCGAAGGGCAGACCAAGCAGGCCCTGCTCGGCGAGCTTGCTCCAGAGCGCTTTGCTCCAGCCGCCCTTCTCCTTCATGTACTTCTTGCGCGCATCGAAGTCGTAGGCATCCGCCAGCAACCCGTCGACGCTTTCCTTGAGAAGCCGCTGCTCCTCGGACAGATCAAAATCCATGTTCGTTCCCTTAACTAACTGATCGTTGTTCAAGCCGGGGCCTCTTCACCTCGCCCCGCTTGCGGGGAGAGGTCGGATCGCGAAGCGATCCGGGTGAGGGGGTACAGGTCTCTCGGCAGTCGTTGCTCGGAGAGATGCCCCTCACCCCAACCCTCTCCCCGCGAAGAGCGGGGAGAGGGAGAGGATCAAAGCCCCAGCACCGCCTTGCTGATGATGTTGCGCTGGATCTCGTTGGAGCCGCCGTAGATCGAAACCTTGCGGTTGTTGAAGTAGCTCGGCGCGATCTGCGCGGTCCAATCCATGCTCTCGTTGGAACCGGCATCGCCGTGCTCGTCATAGGGCGCGGCGAACGGACCGATGATCTCCATCAACAGCTCGGTCGTGGTCTGCTGGATCTCCGAGCCCTTGATCTTGAGCACCGAGGAGGCCGGATTGGGCTTGCCCTTGCCGTGCTTGCCCTCGTCGGCGACGACGCGGAGCTGGGTCAGCTCGAGCGCCTTCAGCTCGATCTCGCAGGCCGTGAGCTTCTCGCGGAACGCCGGATCCTCGATCACCGGGCGGCCGCCGGCCTCGACCTTGGAGGCCAGCGCGCGGATGCGGCGCAGCCGCTCCTTCGACACGCCGACCCGGGCGATGCCGGTGCGCTCATTGCCGAGCAGGAATTTTGCGTAATCCCAGCCCTTGTTCTCTTCGCCGATCAGGTTCTCGTAGGGCACCTCGACGTCGTCGAAGAACACCTCGTTGACCTCGTGGCCGCCGTCGATGGTCTGGATCGGACGCACGGTGACGCCCTTCGACTTCATGCTGAACACGATGAAGGAGATGCCCATCTGCTTCTTCGCGGCCGGATCGGTGCGGCAGAGGCAGAAGATCATGTCGGCGTGCTGGGCGAGCGTGGTCCAGGTCTTCTGGCCGTTGATGATCCACTTGTCGCCACGGCGCTCGGCCTTGGTCTTCAGCGACGCGAGGTCCGAACCCGAGCCCGGCTCCGAGAAGCCCTGGCACCACCAGTCGTCGACATTGGCGATGCGCGGCAGGTATTCCTTCTTCTGCTTCTCGTTGCCGAAGGTGTAGATCACCGGGCCGACCATGCTGACGCCGAAGGCGAGCGGCTGCGGCGCCGGATAGGACTGCAGCTCTTCGTTGAAGATGTAGTGCTGCACGGTGCTCCAGCCGGTGCCGCCATATTCCTTCGGCCAGTGGGTGACACCCCAGCCCTTCTTGTTGAGGATGCGCCACCAGGTGACCATCTCGTCCTTCGACAGATGGCGGCCTTCCTGCAGCTTGCGCCGGGTCTCCGGCGGCACGTTGTTCTTGAAGAACTCCCGCACCTCCTCGCGAAACGCTATCTCTTCCTTGGTGAAAGCGAGATCCATCGGATCCTCCTTTTGAGCGAAACCTAACGTCTTGTTCCATCGTCGTCCTGGCGAAAGCCAGGACCCATTACCACCGGCCTTCGTTGCCTTGCGAAGGCGACTACCGTCCGTGCCCCTTACCCCGGCCGCGGGGTATGGGTCCTGGCTTTCGCCAGGACGACGGCGAATTACTGCAACACCTCGAACAAACCCGCCGCGCCCATGCCGCCACCGACGCACATGGTGACGACGGCGTATTTGGCCTTGCGGCGGCGGCCCTCGATCAGCGCGTGGCCGGTGAGCCGCGCACCCGACATGCCGTAGGGATGGCCGACCGAAATCGCGCCGCCATTGACGTTGATCTTCTCCGGATCGATGCCGAGCTTGTCGCGGCAGTACAGCACCTGCACCGCAAAGGCCTCGTTGAGCTCCCAGAGATCGATGTCGTCGACCTTGAGGCCGTGGCGCTTCAGCAGCCGCGGCACCGCGAACACCGGGCCGATGCCCATCTCGTCCGGCTCGCAGCCGGCGGAGACGAAGCCGCGGAAGATGCCGAGCGGCTTCAGCCCGCGCTTGGCGGCTTCCTTGTCGCTCATGATCACGGCGGCGCTGGCGCCGTCCGAGAGCTGGCTGGCATTGCCGGCGGTGACGGTGAAGCCCTCGCCGCGCACCGGCTTGAGGCCGGCAAGCCCTTCGGCCGTGGTCTCCGGCCGCGGACCTTCGTCCTGCGACAGCGTCACCTCCTTCATCGTGACGGCACCGGTCGCCTTGTCGGTGACCGCCATCATGGTGGTGATCGGCGCGAGCTCTTCCTTGAACTTGCCGCCCTGCTGCGCGGCCGCGGTGCGGCGCTGGCTCTCGAGGCCATACTCGTCCTGCTTCTCGCGCGAGATGTTGTAGCGCTTGGCGACGATCTCGGCGGTGTCGATCATGGGCATGTAGACCTCGCCCTTGATCTTGAGCAGCGCCGGATCCTGGGCGTGGAAGGAATTCATCTTGTCGTTCTGCACCAGCGAGATCGATTCACCGCCGCCGCCGACCGCGATCTCGACGCCGTCGAAGATCACCGAGCGCGCGGCGAGCGCAATCGCCTGCAGGCCGGAGGCGCATTGACGGTCGATCGTGGTGCCGGCGACTGTCACCGGCAGCCCGGCGCGGAGCAGCGCCTTGCGCGCGATGTTGCCGCCGGTCGCGCCCTGCTGCATCGCCGCGCCCATCACCACGTCCTCGATCTCCCTCGGATCGACCTTGGCCCGCGCCACCGCTTCGCCGATCGCGTGCCCGAGCAGGGTCGCGCCCTCGGTGACGTTGAGCGCGCCGCGATAGGCCTTGCCGATCGGTGTGCGGGCGGTGGAGACGATAACGGCGTCGGTCATGGGCGGAATCCTGATGCGGTCTGTTGTTGCGTGGATTGAGATGTCTCGGTTTGAGCACTTTTGGGCTGCTGCTGGCGCAATTCGTGACGCGACAGCTTTCCAACCGGGGTGCGCGGCAGCTCGTCGACGAACTCGAGCGCTGCCGGCAGTTCATGCTTGCCGACCTTGCCGGTGAGGAACGCGCGCAGCTCGTCGATCGAGAACGCCGGCTGCCCGTCGCGCAGCTTGATGAAGGCCTTTGCCGCCTCGCCGCGGTAATCGTCGGGAATGCCGATCACGATCACCTCCTGCACGGCGGGATGGGTGTAGATCGCCTGCTCGATCATCTGCGGATAGACGTTGAAGCCGCCGGAGATGATCATGTCCTTCTTGCGGTCCACCAGATAGAAATAGCCGTCGGCGTCCATGTAGCCGATGTCGCCGGTGAGGAAGCAGTCGCCGACGAAGGCCTCGGCGGTCTCCGCCGGCCTGTTCCAGTAGCCCTTGGTGACGTTCGGGCCGCGGATACGGATTTCACCGACCTCGCCGACCGGCATCACCCTGGTGGAATCCTCCAGCGACACCACGTCCATCTCGATGCCGGGCAGCATCAGCCCGATCGAGCCCGGCTTCTCCGGTCCCTCCTTGGGATGGCCGGTGCCGGGCGAGCAGGTCTCGGTCATGCCCCAGCCGCTCTTCAGCTTCATGCCGACGCGGCGCTCGAAGATCTTCGCGACCTCGACCGGCAGCGGCGCGCCGCCGGAGCCGGCGACCACCAGCGAAGAGAGATCGCGCTTGTCGAGATCGGGCAGCGAGGCGATCGCGATCCACATCGTCGGCACGCCAGGAAACACCGTCGCGCGCTTGACCTCGATGTCGCGCATCACGGCCTCGACGTCGAAGCGCTGGTGCAGCGAGATCAGATGGCCGCGCCGGATCGCCGACAGCAGCACGACGGTCAGTGCGTAGATGTGAAACAGCGGCAGTACGCAGATCACGCGCTCGATCGCATTGCGTTCGAGCCGCCCGGGCTTGCCCCAGACGTCGTAGATCGACACCGCCGCGGTGAGATTGCCGTGGCTGAGCATTGCGCCCTTGGGCAGGCCCGTGGTGCCGCCGGTATATTGCAGCAGCGCGACGTCCTCGACGTCGACCGCCGGCCATTGCGACGGCCTGGTCGCGCCGTCGATGAACTGGCGGTGGGTGATGATCGCGGGATTGTCGGGCAGCGCGGTTTGCGGCGTGCCGACCTTGCCCCAATTGTCGTCCTCGCAGACGATCAGACGGTCGAGCAGACCCTTGGCGAGGAATTTCAGCGCGGTCGGCAACAGCGCCGACAAATTGCTGGTGACCAGCACCCGCGCGCCTGAATCGGACAGCTTGTGCGACAGCGCGATCTCGCCGTCGAGCGGCGACAGATGCACGACGCGGGCGCCGGCCTTGAGCGCGCCGAAGAAATTGATCGGATGGTCAGGCGAATTGCCGAGGAACAGCGCGACCGAGGCGCCCTTGCCGTAGCCGGCCCGCATGAAGGCCGCAGCGGCGGTCTCGACCAGGGCTTCCAGCTCGGCGTAGCTGATCGGCCGGTCGCGGAATTCGAGCACCGGGCGCGCGCCGAACTCCGCCGCGGCGCTCGAGAGCAGGTCCGGCAGCGTGCCGCGCGTGATCTCGTCGCTCCACTGCACGCCGTTGGGATAATATTGTTCGCCGGGATAGGTCATGAAAACCAGACTCTGGAAACTGTCATTCCGGGGCACGCGCAGCGTGAACCTAAGATGCGCAATTTGCGCATCGGGGAATCTCGAGATTCCGGGTCTGCGCCTTACGGCGCATCCCGGAATGACACGTGGTTACAGTCGGCCAATCACGCCGCCTTCGACGGCGCGGCGAGCGAGGCGAAGGTCTTGCCCTCGTCGGCGAGCTTCTTGAGCAGCGGTGCCGGCTCGAGCGAGGGATCGTTGGTCTCCTTGGCGTAGAAAGCCAGACGATCGGCGATGTGCTTGAGGCCGACGGTGTCGGCCCAGAACATCGGACCGCCGCGATAGATCGGCCAGCCATAGCCATAGAGCCAGACCACGTCGATATCCGACGGACGCGCCGCGATGCCCTCGGCGAGGATCTTCGCGCCTTCGTTGATCATCGGGTACATCATGCGCTCGAGGATCTCGTCGTCGCTGACGACGCGCTTCTTGCGGCCGAGGCGCGCCAGCGTCTCGTCGATCAGCTTCTCGACCTCCGGATCGGGCAGCGCCGCGCGCGAGCCCTGCTCGTACTTGTAGTAGCCCTTGCCGGTCTTCTGGCCGAAGCGGCCGGCTTCGCAGAGCGCGTCGGCGATCTCCGACTTGATGCCGCGGTCCTTGCGCGAGCGCCAGCCGATATCGAGACCGGCGAGATCGCCCATCGCGAACGGGCCCATCGGCATGCCGAACTTGGTCACCACGGCGTCGACCTGCTGCGGCAGGGCGCCTTCGAACAGCAGCTTCTCGGACTGCTTGCCGCGCTGCGCCAGCATGCGGTTGCCGACGAAGCCGTCGCAGACGCCGACCACTGCCGGCACCTTGGCGATCTTGCGGGCGATCGAGACGGCCGTGACCAGCGCGTCCGGCGCGGTCTTGTCGGCGCGCACGATCTCGCACAGCTTCATGACGTTGGCCGGCGAGAAGAAGTGCATGCCGAGCACGTCCTGCGGACGCTTGGTCGACTTCGCGATCTCGTCGATGTTGAGATAGGAGGTGTTGGAGGCCAGCACCGCGCCCGGCTTGGCGTACTGGTCGAGCTTGCCGAACACTTCCTTCTTGACCGCCATGGTCTCGAACACCGCCTCGATCACGAGATCGGCGTCGCCGATGTTCTCGATGCCGACGACACCGTTGATCAGCGCCATCCGCTTGGCGGGCGCGTCCGCCGGGATGCCGCCGCGCGCGGCGGTCGCCTCGTAGTTCTTCTGCATGATGCCCATGCCGCGCTTGAGCTGCTCCTCGCCGGTCTCGATCAGGGTGACCGGGATGCCGGCATTGGCGAACGACATCGCGATGCCGCCGCCCATGGTGCCGGCGCCGAGGATGGCGACGCGCGCCACGTTGCGGCCCTTGGTGCCCTCGGGGACACCGGAGATCTTGGCGGCCTCGCGCTCGGCGAAGAAGGCGTAGCGCTGTGCCTTGGACTGGTCGCCGTTCATCAGCTTGAGGAAGCCCTCGCGCTCCTTCTTCAGGCCCTCGTCGAACGGCAGGTCGATCGCGGCGCCGACGGCGTCGGCAGCGGCGAACGGCGCCTCGAGGCCGCGCGACTTCTTGGTCAGCGCAGCGACCGCATTGGTGAAGATCGAACGATCGGCCTTGGCCGCGGCGAGCTTGCTGTCGTCGTCGCGCAGCTTGCGCAGCGGACGCTTCTCGGCGACCACCTTGCGCGCGAATGCCTCACCGCCCGAAGCCGGTCCCTCGACGATCTCCTCGATCAGGCCGGCCTTCAGCGCCGCGTCCGCGCCGATCGGATCGCCGCCGACGATCATCTTGACCGCGAGCTCGGGACCGACCGCGCGCGGCAGGCGCTGGGTGCCGCCGGCGCCGGGCAGCAGGCCGAGCTTCACCTCGGGCAGACCGAGCTTGGCGTCCTTGGTGGCGACACGGTAGTGGCAGGCCAGCGCGACCTCGAGGCCGCCGCCGAGCGCGGTGCCGTGGATGGCGGCAACGATCGGCTTCGGCGAGCTCTCCATCAGGCTCAGCACTTCGGCGAGCCCGGGCGGCTTCGGCGGCTTGCCGAATTCGGTGATGTCGGCGCCGGCGATGAAGGTACGGCCGGCGCAGGTCAGCACGATGCCCTGGACCTGCGCATCATCGATCGCGCTCTTGATGCACTCGAAGATGCCGCCGCGCACCGCGGCGCTCAGCGCATTCACAGGCGGACTGTTAACCGTGACGACGGCAATATTGTCATGACGTTCGAGCTTGACGACTTCACTCACCGGGACTCTCCCTGGATGCTTGTTCTTGGACTTGTGTTGAGTAGCTGCACGACTTGCGTTGAGCCGCTACGATTAGACCAATTTCGCACTGCGAAATTTAATTCCACATCTTGACATGGAGGGTTATTTTGAAGCACGTGCCTTGTCAACGAGCATGACAAGGGCAGGGCAAGGATAGGGATGAAGCGCGCTAGCAAGAAAGCCGCGACCGATCGCAATTTCGTCGTCGCCCTTTCCCGCGGACTGGACGTCCTGCGCGCATTCCAACCCAATGACGGGCTGCTCGGCAATCAGGAGATTGCAGCCCGCACCAAGTTACCGAAGCCAACCATTTCCCGGCTGACCTACACGCTGACCAAGCTGGGATACCTTACACCTGTACCGAAGTTCGAGAAGTACCAACTCGCGCCGTCGGCGATGGCACTCGGCTACGCCGCGCTCGCCAATCTCGGCGTTCGGCATTTGTCCGAGCCCTATCGAGAAGAAGTGATGCGCGCGACCGGCGGAGCGGTCGCCGTCGGCGGACGCGACCGCCACAGCATGATTTATTTCGGCCAGAGCCGGAACGGCCTGGCGCTCGGCGTACAACTCGACGTCGGCTCGCGGGTGCCGATCGCAACCACCGCGATGGGGCGTGCTTATATTTGGGCATTGCCGCCCGACGAGCGCGCGGCTTTACTGCGTGAGTTGCGGGACCACTACGGCAGCCGCTGGGCCAAGATGCGCGACGGCATCGAGCGCTCCGGCGAGACGGTCGCGAAGCACGGCTTCACGATGTCCGCAGGCGACTGGCAGAACGACGTCGCCGCAGTCGGCGTTGCATTGAGATTGAACGACGGAACCGGTCCTTACGCCTTCAATTGCGGCGCGCCGGCATTCCGCTTCACGGAAGACAGATTGCTCAACGACATTGGACCTCGTCTTGTCGCGATGGTAAGGAACATCGAGCAGGCGCTCGGTGGAATGGCGCCGCAATCCAAAAAAGAAGAACGCAAAAAGACCAGAGTAGGAGGGAAAGTTGCACGTTTGGCCGAGGGGATCAGATAGCCTCCATCACGTCCAGCGAAACGCATCGCAGGGCCGCTCGCACCGCTCGAAGACGGCGGGCGAGACGAGATGACGCAGGCACAGCTCGCGCAGGGGAATGATCCCCTGCTCGCGGTTCGCGACGTCAGCGTCGTGTTCGGCGGCATCATCGCACTGAACGGCGTGTCGTTCGACATGCGCCATGGACAGATCCTCGGGTTGATCGGGCCGAACGGCGCCGGCAAGACGACGCTGTTCAATTGCCTGTCGCGGCTCTATCAGCCGTCGTCCGGCGACATCCTGATGGAAGGCAAGAGCATCCTGTCGCGCCCGCCGCACCGGATCGCCGAGATCGGCATCGGCCGCACCTTCCAGAACGTCGCGCTGTTCCCCAACCTGTCCGTGATCGACAATGTGCGCGTCGGCGCGCATGCGCGCACCTCGAGCGACATCGTCAGCGACTCGCTGCGCCTCGCCTGGGTCCGCCGCGGCGAGACCGACATGAACAAGAAGGTGCACGACATCCTCGGCTATCTCGATCTCGAGGACGTCGCCCACACCGTGGTCTCGGGACTTCCGTTCGGCACCCAGAAGCGCGTCGAACTGGCGCGCGCCCTGGCCGCGGATCCGAAGATCCTGCTGCTCGACGAGCCGGCCGGCGGCCTCAATCACGAAGAAGTCTATGTGCTCGGCGACCTGATCCGCAAAATCCGCGACGACCGCAAGATCACCGTGCTGCTGGTCGAGCATCACATGGGTCTCGTGATGTCGATCGCCGACCACGTCGTCGCGCTCAATTTCGGCCGCAAGCTTGCCGAAGGCACGCCGGCCCAGGTCCAGGCCGACCCTGATGTCATCAAGGCCTATCTGGGGAGCAAGGACCAATGACCACGATGCTCAACGTCAAGGACCTGCGCGCCTATTACGGCCAGGTCCAGGCCCTGCACGGCCTCTCCTTTTCGCTCAACGAGGGCTCGCTGACCACGCTGCTCGGCGCCAACGGCGCCGGCAAGACCACCACACTGCGGGCGATCTGCAACATGGTGCGCTCCACCGGCGCGATCGAGTTCGAGGGCAAGCCGATCGGCACGCGCTCGACCGAAAACGTGGTCCGCCTCGGCATCGCCCATGTGCCGCAGGGCCGCGGCACCTTCACCAACATGACGGTGGAGGAAAACCTGCAGCTCGGCGCCATCAGCCGCCCGGACAAGAAGGCGATCGGCGCCGACATCGAACGGATGTACGAGCATTTCCCGGTGCTGAAGCAGCGCTACACCCAGCAGGCCGGCACGCTGTCCGGCGGCGAGCAGCAGATGCTCGCGGTGGCCCGCGCGCTGATGCTGCGGCCGCGCCTGATGCTGCTCGACGAGCCGTCGTTCGGCCTCGCGCCGCTGATCGTGCGCGACCTGTTCCGCATCCTCGGCAAGATCAATCGCGAGGAAAAGGTGACCATCCTGGTGGTCGAGCAGAATGCGCAGCTCGCGCTTGAGCTCGCCGACCAGGCCTACGTGATCGAAACCGGACGGATCGTGATGTCGGGCAATGCCAAGGACATCGCGAACAACGAAGACGTCCGCAAATCCTATCTCGGCTACTGAGGGAGCTGGCACAATGGAGCTTTTTGCCAACCAGGTCCTGGCCGGCATCGCCACCGGCGCGATCTATGCCTGCATGGCGCTCGCGGTGGTCATGATCTACCAGGCCATCGACCATCTGAATTTCGCCCAGGGCGAAATGGCGATGTTCTCGACCTTCGTGTCCTGGCAGCTGATGCAATGGGGCGTGCCATATTGGGGCGCCTTCGTGCTCACCGTCGCCTTTTCGTTCGCCGCCGGCATCGTCATCGAGCGGTTGCTGTTCAAGCCGCTGGCGAAGGCGCCGATCCTGACCAACGTCGCCGGCTTCATCGCGCTCTACGCGATCATCAACTCGGTCGCCGGCCTGATCTGGGACTTCACCATCAAGCAGTATCCGACGCCGTTCGGTTCCTCACCGTTCCTCGGCAGCCAGCTGATCTCGACCCATCAGGCCGGCATGATCGGCATCACACTGTTGATGCTGCTCCTGCTGTTCTTCTTCTTCCGCTTCACCCGGGTCGGTCTTGCGATGCGCGCCGCCGCATCGCTGCCGGAATCGGCCCGGCTGGTCGGCATCAACACCTCGTGGATGATCGCGCTGGGCTGGGGCATGGCCGCCTCGATCGGCTCGATCGCCGGCATGATGATCGCACCTGTGGTGTTCCTCGAGCCTAACATGATGCTCGGCGTGCTGATCTATGGATTTGCCGCAGCCGTGCTCGGCGGCCTGTCGAGCCCGTTCGGCGCCGTCATGGGTGGCTTCCTGGTCGGCGTCTTCGAGAACCTCGTCGGCACCTACATCCCCGGCGTCGGCAATGAACTGAAACTTCCGATCGCGCTTGCGCTGATCATCGTCGTCCTGGTCGTGAAACCGGCAGGCCTGTTCGGCCGCGCCATCGTGAAGCGAGTTTGATCATGAGCGCCGCTGAAGAAGTCGAAGTCGTCACCGAAGGCCAGGCCGTCGAGGCAGTTCCCAAGCGCGCCATGACGCTGGGCTACGGCACCTCGCTCGTCGTGCTCGCCGCGCTGATCCTGATCCCGCTGTTCGTCAAGAACTTCATCATCTTCCAGATGACGATGCTTCTGATCTACGGCCTTGCGGTGCTGGCGCTCAACATCCTGACCGGCGGCTCCGGCCAGTTCTCGCTCGGCCAGAGCGCGTTCTACGCCGTCGGCGCCTACACCTCGGCGATCCTGATGGAGCATGCGGGCATGAACTATGCCCTCACGCTGCCGATCGCCGGCATCGTCTGCTTCGGCTTCGGCTTCCTGTTCGGCCAGCCGGCGCTGCGGCTTTCCGGCGTCTATCTGGCGCTCGCGACCTTTGCGCTCGCCACCGCGATGCCTCAGCTTCTGAAGCTGGGCTATTTCGAGCACTGGACCGGCGGCGTGCAGGGTCTCGTGGTCACCAAGCCGGATGCGCCGTTCGGCCTGCCGATGGGGCAGGACATGTGGCTGTATTACTTCACGCTGGTGGTCACGATCGCGATCTATATCGCTTCGGTGAACCTGCTGCGCTCGCGCTCCGGCCGCGCCTTCATGGCGATCCGCGACAACGAGATCGCGGCTTCCGCGATGGGCGTCGACGTCGCGCTGTACAAGACGCTGGCGTTCGGCGTCTCGGCCGGCATCACCGGCGTTGCCGGCGGCCTCGGCGCCATCGCGGTGCAGTTCGTGGCGCCCGACGGCTACACCATCCAGCTCGCGATCTCGCTGTTCCTCGGCATGGTGGTCGGCGGCGTCGGCTGGCTGCCCGGCTCGATCGTAGGCTCCGCCTTCATCATCTTCGTGCCCAACATCGCCGAGGGTATTTCGAAGGGCCTTTCGGGCGCGGTGTTCGGCGTGCTGCTGTTCCTCGTCATCTTCCTCGTGCCGCACGGCGCCAGGCAGGTCGCGATCGTTGCCCAGCAACTGGCCGCAAAGTTCAAGAAAAACTGACAGCCTATAGAAGCAAACCAGGAGATATTATGCTTTCTACCGTTCGGATCGCCGCGATTTCCGCGGCGATCGTCGCTGTTGCCGCGACGTCCACTGCCGCATTCGCCCAAAAGAAATACGACACCGGCGCAAGCGATACCGAGATCAAGGTCGGCAACATCATCCCCTATTCGGGACCAGCCTCCGCCTACGGCGTGATCGGCAAGACCGAAGAAGCCTACTTCAAGATGATCAACGATCGCGGCGGCATCAACGGCCGCAAGGTCAATTTCGTCAGCTATGACGACGCCTATTCGCCGCCGAAAGCCGTCGAACAGGTGCGCAAGCTGATCGAGAGCGACGAGGTACTGCTCGTCTTCAACCCGCTCGGCACCCCGTCCAACACCGCGATCCAGAAATACCTGAATTCCAAGAAGATCCCGCAGCTGTTCGTCGCGACGGGCGCCACCAAGTGGAACGACCCGAAGAACTTCCCGTGGACCATGGGCTGGCAGCCGAGCTACCAGAGCGAAGCGCAGATCTACGCCAAGTGGCTGATGAAGGAGAAGCCCGACGCCAAGATCGCGATCCTCTATCAGAACGACGATTTCGGCAAAGACTACCTCAAGGGCACCAAGGACGGCTTTGGCGCCAAGGCGGCCTCCAGCATCATCATGGAGGAGAGCTACGAGATTTCGGAGCCGTCGATCGACGGTCACATCGTCAAGATCAAGGCCGCCAATCCCGACGTGCTGCTGATCTACACCACGCCGAAGTTCGGCGCGCAGACCATCAAGAAGACCGCCGAGCTCGGCTGGAAGCCGCTGCAGATCATCACCAACGTGTCGGCCTCGGTCGGCAGCGTGATGCAGCCGGCCGGCTTCGACAACGCGCAGGGCGTGTTGTCGGCGGCCTACGCCAAGGACGGCGCCGACGCACAGTGGAACAACGACCCCGGCATGAAGAAGTGGGCCGAGTTTCTCGACAAGTACATGCCGGGCGCCGACAAGACCGACGGCGGCTATGTGTACGGCTATGGCGCCGCACAGACGCTCGCCAAGGTGCTCGAAATGTGCGGCGACGATCTCACCCGCGCCAACGTCATGAAGCAGGCGGCGAGCCTCAAGGACTTTACGCCCGACACCCTGCTGCCCGGCGTCAAGATCAATACCTCGGCCACCGACTTCGCCCCGATCGCCCAGCTGCAGATGCAGCGCTTCAAGGGTCAGAAGTGGGAACTGTTCGGTGAGATCATTTCCGGCGACGTCCCCTCCGAGTGACGTTGCACTGCGGGAATAAAACAACAGCCTCCGCGATATCCGTCGCGGGGGCTTTTTGTTGACGGCCCGCGCCGATGGTATTGAATACTCCAAACAAAGAACCCGAGGTGGGGAAACCATGACTGCCGCACGTCCGTCCCTGACGGCGCTGTTGTCCGCATTCGCTCTGATCCTGACGAGCTGCAATGTCGCGCTGGCGCAGAAGAAATACGACACCGGGGCCAGCGACACCGAGATCAAGATCGGCAACACCATGCCCTATAGCGGCCCCGCCTCGGCCTATGGGGTGATCGGCA
This sequence comes from Bradyrhizobium sp. USDA 4502, assembly GCF_054063355.1. Classification (NCBI taxonomy): domain Bacteria; kingdom Pseudomonadati; phylum Pseudomonadota; class Alphaproteobacteria; order Hyphomicrobiales; family Nitrobacteraceae; genus Bradyrhizobium; species Bradyrhizobium sp. USDA 4502. The sequence goes on along the minus strand of NZ_JBSSGF010000001.1, from coordinate 8,302,029 downwards.
AGACCGAGGCCGCCTACTTCAGGATGATCAACGATGCCGGCGGCATCCACGGCCGCAAGATCAAATTCATCTCCTACGATGATGGCTACTCGCCGCCCAAGACGGTGGAGCAGGCGCGCAAGCTGGTCGAGAACGACGAAGTGCTGCTGCTGTTCGGCTCGGTCGGGACCGCGACCAATGCGGCGATCCGGAAATACATGAACGAGAAGCAGGTGCCGCAGCTGTTCATCGCCTCAGGCGCCTCGAAGTGGAACGACCCGAAAGATTATCCGTGGACCATGGGCTGGCAGCCGTCCTACCAGGACGAGGCGCGGGTCTACGCAAAATACATCATGAAGCACAAGCCCGACGCCAAGGTCGCCGTGCTCTACCAGAACGACGATTTCGGCAAGGACTACCTCAAGGGCTTGAAGGACGCCTTCGGCGACAAGGCATCGATGATCGTCGCCGAGGAGGCCTACGAGACATCCGAGCCCACGGTCGACAGCCACATCATCAAGCTGAAGGCCGCCGGTGCCGACACATTCGTCAGCATCACGACGCCGAAATTCGCGGCACAGGCGATCAAGAAGGCGGCCGAGATCGCGTGGACGCCGTTGCAGATCGTCGCCAACGTCTCGGCCTCGGTCGGCGGCGTGATGCAGCCGGCGGGCTTCGAGAATTCGCAGGGTATCCTATCGGCATCCTATCTCAAGGACGGCGCCGATCCGCAGTGGGACAAGGATCCCGGCATGGAGAAATTCCTCGCCTTCCTCAAGAAGAATTATCCCGACGCCAACAAGCTCGACGGCGCCACCTCGTTCGGCTACGCCGCCGCACAGACCATGGTGAAGGTGCTGGAGATGTGCGGTGACGACCTCACCCGCGCCAATGTCATGAAGCAGGCCGCAAGCCTGAAGGATTTCGTCCCCGGCACGCTGCTGCCGGGCATCAGCATCAACACCTCGGCCACCGATTTCGCACCGATCAAGCAACTGCGCCTGATGCGGTTCAAGGGCGAAAAGTGGGAGCTGTTCGGGGACATCATTTCGAGCAATCTGAGCAACTGATCGACACGTCGGTCTGTTCGATCCGCGCTCAACTCAACGGCGTCGCTTTACTCGTCCGCAATCTCCGCAGTTGGCGCTACGCACACGCGAACGCGTTGGCGGATTTTTGAGCAGCGGCCCGCCATGAGGGTGGTCGACTAAAGACGCAGCCCCTGCGGCAATGCCGCAGGGGCTTTTCATTGAGACACCCCAGGTAAGATGATAGTTTTTACGACCAATAATGAGCCCTCGAAACAGGGGGCCGCGGCACATCATCGGCAATCAGGGAGAGAAACGGCATGTCTGCAATACGACAATTGACGGCATTTGCTGCTGCGCTTGCGCTCGTCGCCGCATCCGGCAGCGCTGCGCTTGCCCAGAAGAAATACGACACCGGCGCCTCCGACACCGAGATCAAGATCGGCAACATCATGCCCTATAGCGGAGCGGCCTCAGCCTATGGCGTGATCGGCAAGACCGAGGAGGCCTATTTCCGCAAGATCAACGCCGAGGGCGGCATCAACGGCCGCAAGATCACCTTCATCAGCTACGACGACGCTTACACTCCGCCGAAGACGGTCGAGCAGGCGCGCAAGCTGGTCGAGAGCGACGAGGTACTGCTGATCTTCAATTCGCTCGGCACGCCGCCGAATTCGGCAATCCAGAAATACATGAACCAGAAGAAGGTGCCGCAGCTGTTCGTCGCCACCGGCGCCACCAAGTGGAACGACCCGCAGAATTTCCCCTGGACGATGGGCTGGCAGCCCAACTACCAGAGCGAGTCCATCATCTATGCGAAGTACATCCTGAAGAACAAGCCGGATGCCAAAATCGCGGTGCTCTACCAGAACGACGACTACGGCAAGGACTATCTGAAGGGATTCAAGGACGGGCTCGGCGCCAAGGCCGCGTCGATGATCGTCGCCGAGGACAGCTATGAGGTGACGGAGCCGACCATCGACTCCCACATCGTCAGGCTCAAGGCCTCCGGCGCCGACGTATTCTTCAACATCACGACGCCGAAGTTCGCCGCGCAGGCGATCAAGAAGAATGCCGAGCTCGGCTGGAAGCCGCTACACTTCCTCAACAACGTCTCCGGATCGATCGGCAGCGTGATCAAGCCCGCGGGCTTCGAGAACGCCCAGGACATCGTCTCGTCGCAATATTTCAAGGATCCGACCGACGCGCAGTGGAAGACCGACAAGGCGATGATCGCCTGGAACGAATTCCTCGATAAGTACTATCCGGAAGCGAACCGGGCCGATGCCTCGGTGATGTACGCCTATATCGTCTCGCAGGGCCTGGTCCACGTGCTCAAGGCCTGCGGCGACAATCTGACCCGCGAGAACATCATGAAGCAGGCAGCCAGCATTCGCGATTACGAGCCCGGCGGCCTGCTGCCCGGCGTCAAGGTCAACACCTCGGCGACCGATTTCGCGCCGCTTTCGCAACTGCAATTGATCCGCTTCAAGGGCGAGACCTGGGAGCGCTTTGGCGAAGTCTTGAGCGCCGACGTCGGCGGTTAGGCCGGGAAGGTCGACCAAAGATACCGCCCCTGCGGCGTTTGCCGCAGGGGCTTCTCATTGAGACGAACCGCCTAAAATGATAATCACTGCAGCCAAACAAAGAGCTCTCCAAGCAAGAGGGCCGAGACACATGACAAACAGGGAGAGAGACATAGATGTCCGCTACCAAAAAACTTGCGGTCCTCGGGGCCGCGCTCGCGCTCGTCGCGACATCCGGCAGCGCTGCGCTTGCCCAGAAGAAATACGACACCGGCGCCAGCGATACCGAGATCAAGATCGGCAACATCATGCCCTACAGCGGCCCGGCGTCCGCCTATGGCGTCATCGGCCGCACCGAGGCCGCCTATTTCAAGAAGGTCAACGACGCCGGCGGCATCAATGGCCGCAAGATCAACTTCATCTCCTACGATGACGCCTACTCGCCGCCGAAGGCCGTGGAACAGGCCCGCAAGCTGGTCGAGAGCGACGAGGTGCTGCTGATCTTCAACTCGCTCGGCACGCCGTCGAACTCGGCGATCCAGAAATACATGAACTCCAAGAAGGTGCCGCAGCTGTTCGTCGCCACCGGCGCCACCAAGTGGAACGACCCGAAGGACTTTCCCTGGACGATGGGCTGGCAGCCCAACTACCAGAGCGAGACCCAGATCTACGCAAAATACATCCTGAAGAACATGCCGAACGCCAAGATCGCGGTGCTCTACCAGAATGACGATTACGGCAAGGACTATCTGAAGGGCCTGAAGGACGGGCTTGGCCAGAAGGCCGCCAGCATGATCGTCGCGGAAGAAAGCTTCGAGACGTCCCAGCCGACCATCGACAGCAACATTGTCAAGCTGAAGGCGAGCAACGCCGACGTCTTCATCGACATCGCGACGCCGAAATTCGCGGCCCAGGCGATCAAGAAGGTCGCCGAGATCGGCTGGAAGCCGACCCACTTCCTCAACAACGTGTCGGCCTCGGTCGGCAGCGTGATCAAACCGGCCGGCTTCGAGAACGCACAGGATATCATCTCCGCCGCCTACCTGAAGGACGCTTCCGACAAGCAATGGGACAATGACCCGGGCATGAAGGAGTTCTACGCCTTCATGGCCAAGGACTTCCCCGAAGGCGACAAGCTCGACGGCGGCACCGTGGTCGGCTTCGGCGTGGCGCAGACGCTGGTCCAGGTGCTGAAGCAGTGCGGCGACAACCTCACCCGCGAGAACATCATGAAGCAGGCCGCAAGCCTGAAGGACTTCCGCACCGAGGTGCTGCTGCCTGGCGTCAAGATCAACACCGCGGCGAACGATTTCGCGCCGATCAGCCAGCTGCAGCTGATGAAGTTCAAGGGCGAGAAATGGGAACTGTTCGGCGAGGTCATCAGCGCCGACGTCGGCGGCTGATTTCCCGCCGCCTCCCGACCGGGAATGGCCCCCTGCGATACCGTCGCAGGGGGCTTTTTGTTGGCGCATTTCCGGGCGAAGCGGGTACCGATTCGCGCGAAGAAAACGCGTCGGAAACCGGAATTTAAAGCCATGGCCTGCTCGCACGCCGGCCCGGGCAATGCCCGCTTACACTTTGCCCGGCAATACGCTAGGTAAACCGGCAAGACACCCGACAAGAAACCGACGCCCTTGCGCGGCGGCAACAACAAGGAGATTTCGGGAAATGCCGATGCCGATCCGACACCGTGTCGCAACCGCCCTGCTCGGCCTCGCCGTCGCCGCCGCGACCGGCAATGCTGCATGGGCGCAGAAGAAATACGACACCGGTGCGAGCGACACCGAGATCAAGATCGGCAACATCGTGCCCTATAGCGGCCCGGCGTCGGCCTATGGCGTGGTCGGCAAGGCGATGGCCGCGGTGTTCAAGAAGGTCAACGACGACGGCGGCATCAACGGACGCAAGATCACTTTCGTCTCCTATGACGACGCCTACTCGCCGCCGAAGGCCGTCGAGCAGGCCCGCAAGCTGGTCGAGAGCGACGAGGTGTTGTTCCTGTTCGGCACGCTCGGCACCGCCTCCAACACCGCGATCCAGAAATATCTCAACGCCAAGAAGGTGCCGCAGCTGTTCGTCGCCACCGGCGCGACCAAGTGGAACGATCCGAAGGCCTTCCCATGGACCATGGGCTGGCTGCCCAGCTATCAGAGCGAGTCGCGAATCTACGCGAAATATCTGCTTAAGGAGAAGCCCGCCACCAAGGTCGCGGTGCTCTACCAGAACGACGACATGGGCAAGGACTACCTCAAGGGCCTGGAAGACGGCTTCGCCAGCGATCCCGCGCGCGTCGTCGCCAAGGAGAGCTATGAAGTCGCCGAGCCGACGATCGATTCCCATGTGGTGCGGCTGAAATCCTCCAATCCCGACGTCATCGTCTTCTTCACCACGCCGAAATTCGGCGCCCAGGCGATCAAGAAGCTCGGCGAGATGAGCTGGAAGCCGGTGACCATCGTCTCCAACGTCTCGGCCTCCACCGCGACCGTGATGCGTCCGGCCGGCCTCGACAATGCGCAGGGCGTGATCTCGGCCGCCTACGCCAAGGACGCCAGCGATCCGCAATGGAAGGACGACGCCGGCATGAAGGCGTTCGACGAACTGCTCGCCAAATACATGCCTGACACCAACCGCGTCGATGCCTCCGCGATGACCGGCTACAACATGGCGACCACGATGGTCGAGGTGCTGCGCCGCTGCGGTGACGACCTCACCCGCGCCAATGTGATGAAGCAGGCGGCGAGCCTGAAGCAATTCGCGCAGGGCGGCCTGCTGCCCGGCGTGACGCTGTCGACCGGGCCTGCCGACTTCCAGCCGATCGAACAGCTCCAGCTGATGCAGTTCAAGGGCGAGCGCTGGCAATTGTTCGGCGACGTCATCAGCGGCGAAGTCGGCGGAAACTGACCGCGTTACATAAGGCACAACCATGACCGACCGTCGTTCTTTCCTGCGTTCGATCTTCGATGCCGCTGTGGCGGCTGCGCATCCCGATGTCGTGCTGGCGTCGCGGCTGCGGCCGGTGCCGAAGGGACGGGTGATCTGTCTCTGCGCAGGCAAGGGCGCCGCGGCGATGGCCGCGGCGGCCGAGCGGCATTATCTCGACGCGCTCGAGCTCGATCCGTCGCGGCTGGTCGGCATCGCCACCACCCGCCACGGCCATGGCGTGCCGACCCGCCGCATCAAGGTGGTCGAGGCCGGCCACCCGGTGCCCGACGAGGCCGGGCTCAAGGCGGCGGACGACACGCTGCAGCTCGCCGCGACCGCGACCCCGGACGATCTCCTGCTGGTGCTTTTGACCGGCGGCGGTTCGGCGAACTGGATCGCGCCGGTCGACGGCGTGAGCTTTACCCAGAAGCAGCAGGTCAACCGCGCACTGCTGCGCTCCGGCGCGCCGATCGGCGAGATGAACACCGTGCGCAAGCATCTCTCGCGCATCAAGGGCGGACGGCTGGCGCGCGCCGGCCAGCACGCGGCCGAGATCGTCACGCTGGCGATATCGGACGTGCCGCATGACGATCCCTCCGCGATCGCCTCCGGGCCGACGGTGCCGGATCCGACCACGCTGGCGGACGCCCGCGCACTGGTCGCCAAATACAATCTCTCGATCGACGACGCGGTCCGCCGCGCGCTCGACGATCCCGCGAACGAAAGCTGCAAGCCCGGCGATGCCGCCTTCGCGCGGGCGACATTCGAACTGCTGGCAAAGCCGAAGGCCTCGATCGACGCCGCGGTGAAGGTCGCGCGGGACGCCGGCTACGAGACCATCGCGCTCGGCGCCGATCTCGAAGGCGAGGCCCGCGAGATCGCGGCCGAGCATGCGCGGCTGGCGCTGAAGGCGCGCAGCGAAGGCAAGCGCGTTGCGATCATCTCCGGCGGCGAGCTGACGGTGACGGTGCGCGGCAATGGCCGCGGCGGCCCCAACCAGGAATACGCGCTGGCGCTGGCCGGCCTACTGAAGGATACACCCGACGTCTCGGCACTGGCCGCCGATACCGACGGCGCCGACGGTGGCGCTGGCAGCGCGACCGACCCGGCCGGCGCCGTGATCGACCAGGCGACATTCGCGAAGATGAAATCGATCGGCCTCGATCCGAAGGCCTATCTCGAGAACAACGATGCGACGGGGTTCTTCGCCCAGACCGGGGATTTGCTCCTGACCGGCCCGACGCTGACCAACGTCAATGACGTGCGGGTGATTTTGGTGGATTAGGCCGTATCCTCGACGGACCCAAGGCCAGTCTCGGGCTGCGCCCAAAGCTCCTGATAGTTACGAAACTTCGCAAGCGTCTCGTCATATCGCGTCGGCTCGAGCACCGGCAAAATGCGCTTCAACACTGAGTTGATCGGCGCGGAGGTGTGCCGAACGTATAAGTCGATCGGATCAAGCAAGTGCCTCAGGTGCAGCTTTGGATCATAGTTCAGCCCGCTGCTGCGAAACCATTTGTACCCGTTGGCGATTGCCCAGCTCACCATGTCGCGAAACACATAATGATAGAGGTGCAGGTCTAAGGCGACATCGTAGTCGAGACCTATGTACTCCGCATAGATCGCGTCACCATGTACCATGCATGCGGCAAACGCGACGATCCGCTCGTTCTGACGCCAGAGGAAGAAGCGGACCTTGTCCCCCATCCGCCGCCCCAAGTCGCAGAAGTATTGTTCCGTCAGCTTCTCGAAGTGCAGTTTCGAACGCTGATAGACTTGGAAATACAATGGATAGATCTGCGCGATCACCGGCGTCGCGTCGTTGACGACGTTCATCTCGACGGATGGAGAGGCCCGCGCTGTCGCCTCAAACTTCTTGCGGAGTTTCTTGCGGGTTGCGCTGTTGAGCGCATGATTCATATAGTCATCGAAATTGGCGTAATCGATGCAAAGCCTGGTCATGGGCAGGCTGGGGATGCGGGTGAAGCCGTGAGCGATCAAACAGTCGAGGATAGGTCGGTATCGCGCCGGAAACTCCTTGAGCACGATCAGCCGCGCCCCGAGCCTGCGAGCATGTATTGCAATCGTAGAGGCCAGCAGTTCCGCGCAGCCTCGATGGCAGGCCTCGTCCCCGTCAAGATGACCTTCCCCTGCGACGCACCCGACCATGAGCGCACGGGCGCGCATCAAACCTGGCCACATCCGGCGAATGGCGTCGATGAGTACGCCAAACCGCGGGCTCGCACCGGCCAGCAAATCCAGGTCCATTAGGAAGAATGGCTGTACAGCACAAACCTGATCAACCGCATCTTTGATGAGGAAATACCGGTAATCGAACTCGGGATGAAGGGTATCCTCGACCAACTCATAGTATCGATGATCCTTGCGCTCGCTCGCGAAGGCGAACTGCCAGCGCGGACAACGCTCCAAATCGTTCCGCACGATGACTTGGAGACGCGGCGGACATTGCATCGGCACGCGTCTCGTGAGGTCGCCGATTTGGCTCGTCAAGTGCGCTGTTGCAGCTTCCGGCACGATCTCACGCTCGCCACGGATCCCGGCCCTAGGCAGCATTTATCACGGCGCCAAAACAAAGCAGCTAACATATCCGTCAGAAACTAACTCGTTAGTCATTTGCGATTTGGCGTTGGAGCAGAACACTCCTGATACGACCCGCACGCGCGGACACCCGCCGTCCAGCGCGGCATCCGGGGAGCGGACTCATGGCAGCGGTGATTGGAGTCACGGGACTTGCGTTTGAGGCGCGGATCGCTGCAGACCTGCATACGCAGGCGATCTGCAGTGGCGATGGCAGCACGCTCGCGGAGTCTCTCGCGTCGGCAATTGCTGAGGATTGCTACGGTCTTATCAGCTTTGGCGTCGCGGGCGGCCTTTCGCCCGACCTCCCGGCAGGCGCATGCGTCGTAGCATCGACGATCGTTTCGGAAACGATTCAGCTCTTCACTGATCGGGACTGGTCGCAAGCCTTGCTTCGACTCATCCCCGGTTCGATTTATGGCCCTATTGCTGGTGTGACCACGGTCGCCATGCATCCAGAAGCGAAGCGCTCGCTACATATGAGTACAGGCGCGCTGGCGGTCGATAACGAATCCCATGTGGCGGCGAGTGTCGCTGCAGCGCGCGGCCTCCCTATGACTGCCGTCCGCGTGATCATGGATCCGGCCGGTCGGCAGCTTCCTGCCGCCGCCCTGTCCGCAGTGCGTGCAAACGGGACGATCGATCTCGCCGCGCTGGTCCGTGCGACAATGAAACAGCCGAGCGAGTTACCGATGCTGCTTCGGACCAGTCTCGACGCACTGTCCGGATTTGCGGCACTGCTTCGCTGCCGTCAATTGCTTGGTCCTGGATTAGGGTTGCCTTCCTTGCAAGCAGAAGAGTCGGAGCCAAGTTCAAGTATCGTAGCGGAAGATCGTATGATCGCCCTCTAGAGCGTTTTCGAGCGAAGTGGGCACCGGTTCGCGTGAAGAAAACGCGTCAAAACAAGAATCTAGAGCTTCGGTTCTGATTCAATCAGAACCGAAAATGCTCTAGTCGCTTTTTTAGCCGAACGGGCTGCTATACCTGCCGACTGCGTTCGTGACCTCAACGCGCACTGAAAGTGAGGCCGGCGCGCTCCTTTAGACGCTTGCGCAAGGCCGGCCCCATCAGCGCGCCCGGCGTCCAGATGCCGCCCTCACCCTGCACGTCACGCACGACGCAGAGAGCGCTTTCGGTGATCATCTTGCTTGTCGAGCCATAGCCCGGATCGCGGTCGCCTGTGACAACGGCTTCGACCCGTCCGCCATCCGGCACCTCGCCCAGAAAGAAGATGTCGTAGAAGCCCCTCTCGCGCGCTTCCCGGGTCGGGCCTGCGCCGCGTTTGAGACCGCCGGTCCCGAACAAGGACACCACCGTGGCGAACGTCTCCGTCGTCACGCTCGCGATGTCCCCAAGTCCCGGCGCCACCATCATCTCGTCATAAACGAAGTCCCTGCCGTAGGGATGGCCCAACAGGAAGTTCGTGCGGTGCACGTTCTTGGTGTTGATCGGCGCCATCGGGAACGGCACGAGCCACGCGTGCATGCTTGTGTCATATTCGGGGACGAGGCCCGACGGCTGAGACGGCCCAGTGAAGCCCGGCGTCAACGCGAAGGGATCGGTCAGCAGCCGGATCAGGGCCGGGTCGCGCGCCGCGGCGGCCAGCGTCGCCTGAGCGCTCGCCGCGGTGCCGCCAGACATGCCACCCCTCACCTTGCGCAGACGGGCCTTCACCCGCCGCGCCGGGCGTCCGAATTTCTCGCGCGCCTTCTCCTGCAACGTGAGCACACCGAGATCGAACGGGATGGAATCGAAGCCACAGGAGAAGACGATGCGCGCGCCGGTCCGTTTTGCCTCTTCGTGATGGGCGTCGATCATAGCCCGCATCCAGCCCGGTTCGCCGCAAAGATCAACATAGGCCGTGCCGGTGGCCGCGCATGCCGCCACTAGCTCGGGACCGTGAAGCTGATAGGGCCCGACCGTGGTGACGACCACGGTCGCGCGCTCGCACATCGAACGCAGGCTGGCCGGCTCGGCGGCATCCGCCTTCACTAACGGCAAATCGTCCGGTGCGCCGATGTCGGCACGCACTTTCTGGAGTTTGTCGGTCGAGCGTCCCGCAATTGCCCAGGACGGAGCATCGTCGCCGCGATAGGATGTCGCCAGATATTCGGCGATGAGACCCCCGGTGTAACCCGTCGCGCCATAGACGATGAGGTCGAAGTCCCGCTTCACGGCGTTGATCCTCCTCGAGCCCCCGGAAGCGCTCCCTTCAGATCCGTTAGCAACGCTCGGTACGCTTCGCGGCCATTTGCGAGGGGCCGGGCAACATACGGGCCATCGCGCTTGACGGAGGATACCACAATTGCCGCCCTTCGGCGCGCAACCTCCCGGCGATTTCCGGTCCCCCCTTGAGAGCCCTCGTGAGTACGGACGCTGGTCGGCGTGAGCCGAAGCAACAGCCGGCACATTTGAGCGCCTGTGGCCGCTTGCAAACGCCCTCCGACGGCCTACCATGGATTGGGGAGTTCGCGTGCAGGAGCGAAGCCATGGAACTCACCGTGGTGCCTATCGTCAAGCCGGATGAGACCAACTTCATCTTCGGCCAGTCGCATTTCATCAAGACCGTGGAAGACCTTCACGAAGCGCTGGTGGGCACGGTTCCGCGCATCCGCTTCGGGTTGGCTTTCTGCGAGGCCTCCGGCAAGCGGTTGGTGCGCTGCTCCGGTAACGACGACGCCTCGCTCGCCCTGGCACGCGACAACGCATTGGCGATCGGCGCCGGTCACACCTTCCTGATTTTCCTCGGCGACGGGTTCTTTCCCGTCAACGTGCTGCCGGCGGTGCGCTCAGTGCCGGAGGTCTGCCGCATCTATTGCTCGACGGCCAATCCAACACAGGTGATCGTCGCGCGGACGGAGCTCGGGCGCGGCGTGCTCGGCGTGGTGGATGGCGCCTCGCCGCTGGGTGTCGAAACCGACGCCGACATTGCGTGGCGGAAGGATCTGCTGCGGAACATCGGCTACAAGCTTTAGACCGCGATGGTTCGCCGCCTGGCGGCGCCCGCATGCCGGATATGTGTCAACCCAACGCGTCATTGCGAGCGGACGGGCCGTCACGCCCCCTCAAAACTCCTGCGCGAGCTTCGCCAGCATCTCCAGCAGCGCGGCGTGGTTGGCCGGACCGAGCACCTCGATCAGCCGCGCCTCGTGCTTGTTGGCGACCAGCTTCTTGGCGCGCGCCAGCACGGCGCGGCCCTTGTCGGTCAGGACGAGGATGTGGGAACGGCGGTCGTTGGTGGAGCGCATCCGCGCGCAAAGGTCGCGGCTCTCCAGCGCGTCGAGCATCGCGACGAAATTCGGCCTGAGGATGCCGAGCGTGTTGGCGATCTCTGTCTGGTTGCGGCCCGGATTCTTGTCGAGCAGAAGCAGCACCGAGAACTGCGCCGGCGTCAGCTGCAGCGGCGCGACGCAGCGCAGGAAGTCCTCGAATACCCTGAGCTGCGCGCGCTTCAACGAATAGCCGAGCAATCCGGACAGTTCGCCCAGTTGCAGCATGCTGTCGTCCCCGGCAGAATCGGCCGGTTCCCTGCGCAGGGCCCGCGACGAACGAAGGGCATCGGTGGCGGTCTTGGAAACAGTCATCGCTCCAGGCTCGCAATCCCGCTACAAGAATCCCGCACGACACTCGGGGACCTTGAGATTATATCTAATAATTGTTATGGACTATATCAAATGTCGGCAGCTTTCAACAGCCGATATCGGCCGACCTGACCGGCACGACCGGTTGAGGCGGTCCGACGCTTGAGGGGGAGCGCTCGGCCTTGAACACAACGATCATGCTGTTCCTGCTGCAGGACGGCATCACCAATGGCGCGATCTACGCACTGCTGGGGCTGGCCCTGGTGCTGGTGTTCGCGGTCACGCGGGTGATCCTGATCCCGCAGGGCGAATTCGTCACCTACGGCGCGCTGAGCTACGCCATGCTGGCGACCGGCCAGGTGCCCGGCACCGCACGGCTTGCGATCGCGATGGGCCTCGTCGCCTTCGCCCTCGACCTGTTCTTCGCCCGCAACGCGCTGCATGCGCGGCTGGTGATCCGCTCGGTCGCGCTCAACATCGCCTTTCCCGTCGCGCTGCTCGGTCTGATTTACGCGCTGGTCGGTCCCGGCACGCCGATCGCCGTCAACATCGCGCTCGCGCTCCTGATCGTGGCGGCGATCGGGCTGTTCCTCTACCGCATCGCGTTCCAGCCGATCGCGCACACCTCCGTGCTGGTGCTGCTGATCGCCTCGGTCGGCTGCCATCTGGCGCTACAGGGCCTCGGCCTGGTGTTCTTCGGCGCCGAAGGCCTGCGCGCGCCTGCGCTGTCGAATGCCGCAGTAACCGCCGGCCCGCTCCGCTTCACCGGGCAGAGCCTTGCGGTCTACGGCCTGACGATCGGCTTCATCGTCGCCCTGTGGCTGTTCTTCGGCTACACCAAGACCGGCAAGGCGCTGCGCGCCACCGCGGTCAACCGCCTCGGCGCCCGCCTGGTCGGCATCCGCACCACGCTGTCCGGCCAGATCGCGTTCCTGCTCGCCTCCGTCATCGGCGCGATCTCCGGCATCCTGATCGTGCCGATCACGACGCTCTATTACGACACCGGTTTCCTGATCGGCCTGAAGGGCTTCATCGCCGCCATCATCGGCGGCCTGGTCAGCTATCCCCTGACCGCGGTCGCCGCCATCGTGGTCGGCATCGTCGAGGCCTTCTCGTCGTTCTACGCCAGCAATTTCAAGGAAGTCATCGTGTTCACGCTGATCCTCCCCGTGCTCGTGTTACGCTCGCTCGCGGCGCCCGAGGTCGAAGAAGAGAAGGATTGAGCGCGATGACGCAGCGCCTTCCCCTCATCATCTTCGCGCTCGTGATGGCGGTGATTCCGCTTGTCCCGGGTATCCCGCCGTTCTGGATCGTGCTGCTCGACAATATCGGCCTCGCCGCGCTGGTCGCGATGGGCCTCGTGCTGCTCACCGGCGTCGGCGGCCTGACCTCGTTCGGCCAGGCCGCGTTCTGCGGGTTCGGCGCCTACACCACGGCGGTGCTGACCACCGCCTACGGCGTCTCGCCCTGGCTGACGCTGCCGGCTTCGCTGTTGGTCAGCGGCATCGCCGCCGTGCTGCTCGGCATCGTCACGGTGCGGCTATCCGGCCATTATCTGCCGCTCGGCACCATCGCCTGGGGCATCGGGCTGTTCTATCTGTTCAGCAAGCTCGAATTCCTCGGCCGCAACGACGGCATCTCGGGCATTCCGCCGCTGTCGATCGGCTCGTTCAAGATGCTGAGCCCGGATGCGATCTACTACGCGATCTGGGTCGCGGTGCTGCTGTCCGCGCTGCTCACCATGAACCTCTTGGACTCCCGCACCGGGCGCGCGATCCGCGCCTTGCGGCGCGGCCATGTTGCGGCGGAAGCGTTCGGCGTGCAGACGCCCCGCGCCAAGCTGTTGGTGTTCATCTATGCCGCGGTGCTGGCCGGCCTGTCCGGTTGGCTGTATGCGCATTTCCAGCGCGCCGCCAACCCAACGCCGTTCGGCGCGCAGGCCGGCATCGAGTATCTGTTCATCGCCGTGGTCGGCGGCGCGGGCTACGTCTGGGGCGGCGTGCTCGGCGCCGGCATCGTCGTGATCCTCAAGGAGGTGCTGCAGAGCTACCTGCCCTACATCTTCGGCGGCCAGAGCCAGCTCGAGACCATCGTGTTCGGCATCATGCTGGTGCTGCTGCTGCAGCTCGCGCCCCAGGGCGTCTGGCCCTGGCTGATGTCGCGGCTGCCGTTCAAGCCCGCCCGCAAGACCCTGGACACGTCCGTGAAGCTGGAGCACCGCGAACGGGCGCCAGGAACGTCTCCGATCCTTCTGCACATCGACAAGGCGCGCAAGCAGTTCGGCGGCGTGCTCGCGGTCAACGACGTCTCGTTCGACGTCAACGCCCGCGAGATCGTCGCGCTGATCGGCCCGAACGGCGCCGGCAAGAGCACGACCTTCAATTTGATCACCGGCGTCCTGACCGCGACCAGCGGCAAGATTTCAGTGCTCGGCAACGAGGTCGCGAACGCTCCGCCGCAGGAGGTCGTCAAGCTCGGCGTTTCCAGGACTTTTCAACACGTCAAGCTGGTGCCCGACATGACCGTGCTGGAGAATGTCGCGATCGGCGCGCATCTGCGCGGCAATTCCGGCGCGATCTCCAGCATGCTGCGGCTCGACCGCGCTGATGAGGCGAGGCTGCTGGCGGAAGCCGCGCGGCAGATCGCGCGCGTCGGCCTGTCGGACCAGATCGACCAGCTCGCGGGCTCGCTGTCGCTCGGACAGCAGCGCATTGTCGAGATCGCCCGCGCGCTGTGCGTCGATCCGATGCTGCTGCTGCTCGATGAGCCGGCCGCCGGCCTGCGCCACATGGAGAAGCAGCGGCTGGCCGCGCTGCTCCGGCAATTGCGCGACGGCGGCATGTCGGTGCTGCTGGTCGAGCACGACATGGGGTTCGTGATGGATCTCGCCGACCGCATCGTGGTGCTGGATTTCGGCACCAAGATCGCCGAGGGCACGCCGGCCGCGATCAAGCGCAATCCCGACGTGATCAAGGCCTATCTCGGAGCCGCCGCATGAGTGCGCTGCTATCGGTGACCGACGTCCACATCTCCTACGGCAAGGTCGAGGCGGTGCGCGGCGTTTCGCTCGACGTCGCCCAGAACGAGATCGTCACCATCATCGGTGCCAACGGCGCCGGCAAGACCACCTTGCTCAACGCCATCATGGGCGTGCTGCCGCTGAAGGGGCGCACCAGCTTCGCCGGCGTCGACATGGCGCCGCTCGATATCGAGGACCGCGTCGCCACCGGCCTCAGCCTGGTGCCCGAGCATCGCGAATTGTTCGGCACCATGAATGTCGAGGACAATCTCGAGCTCGGCGCCTTCCGGATTGCGAAGGCCGTCGCGGTGGCGTCGCTGGAGCGGGTCTACACGCTGTTTCCGCGGCTCAAGGAGCGGCGCAAGCAGCTTGCCGGAACGCTGTCCGGCGGCGAGCAGCAGATGCTGGCGATGGGCCGCGCGCTGATGGGCGCGCCGAAGCTCCTGATGTTGGACGAGCCGAGCCTCGGCCTCGCTCCGATCATCGTCGCCGACATCTTCCGCATCGTCGGCGAGCTCCGCTCAGCCGGCGTCTCGGTGCTGCTTGTCGAGCAGAACGCCCAGGCCGCATTGCAGATCGCCGACCGCGCCTATGTCATGGAGCTCGGCGAGTTCGTGTTGTCAGGCTCCGCGACGGAAATCGCCGCCAACAAGGGCGTCGCCGCGAGCTATCTCGGCTTCCAGCACGAAGGCGAAAGCGCGATTTAGAACGCGCAACTCCGTCGCGGAGAGACCGTCACCCCACCTCGCCGCGCATTACATGCGCGGCGATCCTCCCCCTCCAGGGGAGGATGAAGGCAGGTGCGCCTTCCGGGAAATGATTTCTGACCGCGCTTGCATTCGCGCAAGGATTGCGCTCCACTTCACCCTCCCCTGGAGGGGGAGGGTCGATTGCGCGCGCGATGCGCAGCATCGCGGGTGCGATCGGGGTGGGGTGAAGCCACACAAATGGTCTCAACATCAATCCGCAGAGCCGCCGCGAAGAAGCTGCGCGCCAACACGACGCCGCATGAACGAATCCTGTGGCGCGCGCTGAGAGAGCTGCCAACGGACGGAACGCATTTTCGAAGGCAGGCACCGATTGGCCCTTACGTCGTCGATTTCTTCTGCCCGGCCAAGCGACTCATCGTCGAGCTGGACGGACACCACAACGACGATGAAGTGGCGAAGCGCGATCGTGCGCGACAAGAGTGGCTGGAGCGGGAAGGATATCGCGTCGTCAGGTTCTGGAATTCGGAGGTCAGTGAGGATTTGAATGCCGTGCTCGAACGGATCTATGTCGAGCTCTATGGCGCTCGCGAAGCGGAAGCTGTGCCGCTGAAGCACTACCGGCGGCGATAGACTGTCACCCCACCCCGCTTCGCATCGCTGCTCGCGATGCGAAGCGACCCTCCCCCTCCAGGGGAGGGTAAGAAAAAGCCGGCCCCATCGGGACCGGCTTCTTCGTTTCAGAGATCGCGACCGGCTTACATCGCCGGGACGTATTTGCCGTCCTTGACCGTCAGCAGGATGCGCGAACGGTCGTCGAGGCCGTAGCGATCCTTTTCGGTCCAGTTGTAGACGCCCTGGGTCGCGACGATCTCCTTTTCGGAGATGAAGGCCTTGCGAATCGCCTCGCGGAATTCCGGCGTGCCGGGCTTGGCGGTCTTCAGCGCCACCGGGATGATGCGCTTCATCACCTCGAAGGCATCGTACGAGTGGCCGGCGAACTGGCTGCGGCTGTTGGCGCCGTACTTGGCTTCATAGGCCGTGTTCAGCGCGAGGCCGGGCTTCTTGGTCAGCGCGCTGTCGGGCTGGGTTTCCGGCGACATGATCGGGCCGGCCGACATGATGACGCCTTCCGCGGCCGCACCGGCGATGCGGATGAAGTCCATGCTGGCGGCGCCGTGGGTCTGGTAGATCAGACCCTTGTAGCCGCGCTCGCGCAGCGCGGTCTGCGGCAGCGCCGCGGCGGTGCCGGAAGCACCGACGAGGATGGCATCGGGATTGGCGGCGACGAGCTTCAGCACCTGGCCGGCGACCGAGGTATCCGGACGCGCGAAGCGCTCCTCGTCGGTCATGGTCAGGCCCATCGGCACGGCCTGCGCCTTGAAGTCGTTGACCCAGAGGTCGCCGTAGGAATCCGAATAGCCGATATAGCCGACGGTCTTGATGTTGTGCGCCTTCATGTGCTCGTAAAGCACCTTGCCCATGATCGGAATCGACTGCGGCAGGTCGACCGACCACTTCATGCGCGCCTCGTTGATCGGGAACGGCGCGAGGCCGAAATGCGGGATGCCGGCCTCGTTGGCGACCGTCGACACCGCGATCGACGGCGGCGTGGTGCAGGAGCCCATGATGATGTCGGCCTTGGACTCGGTGACGAAGCGCCGCGCGTTGGTGGTCGCGGCCGTCGGATCGCCGCCGTCGTCGAGCACGATCAGCTTCAGCGGCACCCCGCCGATCTCCTTCGGCACGAAATCGAGCGCGTTGCGCTCGGGAATGCCGAGCGCCGCGGCCGGCCCCGTGGTCGAGATCGAGATGCCGATGGTGATTTCATTGGTCTGCGCCAGTGCGGGCGCGCCCGGCAGCACGATGGCTGCTGCGAGCGCCGCGGCGAGAGTGGCCTTCCTCATTCATTCCTCCCTGCAGTTAAGTTTTTTGGGTTTAAACCGGTTTTGCGGGCCAATTCAGCCCCTTCTTTAGAGCATGATCCGGAAAAGTGGAAACCGGTTTTCCGAGAGGATCATGCTCCGAAAGTCGAGTCATGAGGGGGTGCGAGTCAGCCCTTCATGAAGCGGTCAATGATCTCCTGCGGAAACGGCGCCGATTTCAGCTTGGCGGGATCGTCCGGGTGGCGGCCGACCAGCACCCTGGTCTCGAACGCCTCGATCGCCAACGCCTCGCCCTTGAACACGCGGTGCACCACCTCGAAGCTCGAGCGCTTGATGCTCTCGACCCGGCTCTCGATGGTAATCCAGTCGCCATGGGTCGACGGGATGTGAAATTTCGCCCGCGTGTCGACCATGGGAATGCCGACCAGGCCGTATTTGTGGACGAGGTCCTGCTTCGAATAGCCGGCGGCTTCGAACATGATCGAGGTCGAGTCGTCGAACATCGCGAAGTAGCGCGGGTAGTAGACGATGTTGGCGGGGTCGCAATCGCCCCACTGGATCTGCACGTCGCGCCGATTGACGAACATGGTTTATCCTCGATCGAGCATGAGCGATCCGGAAGGGCGTTCGTGCTCTTCCGGATCATGCTTCAGCGCGGCGCCATCCGGAGCGCGGCATCGAGCCGCACCACTTCGCCGTTCAGATAGGGGTTGTCGATCATGTGCAGCGCCAGCGAGGCGAACTCGTCGGCCTGGCCGAGCCGGCGCGGGAACGGGATCGCGGCGGCGAGCGAATCCTGCGCTTCCTGCGGCAGGCCGGCCAGCAAGGGCGTCATGAACAGGCCGGGCGCGATAGTCAGAACGCGGATGCCGAATTGCGCGAGCTCGCGCGCGATCGGCAGCGTCATCGCGACGATGCCGCCCTTCGATGCCGAATAGGCCGCCTGCCCGATCTGACCGTCATAGGCCGCGACCGACGCCGTCGAGATCACGACGCCGCGCTCGCCGGTTGCGAGCGGCTCAAGCTTGGCCATGTCAGCGGTCGCAAGCCGCAACATGTTGAAGGAGCCGATCAGATTGACCTTGATCACCTTGTCGAAGTCGGCCAGCGCCATTGGCCCCTCGCGGCCGATCACGCGTTTTGCCACACCGATGCCGGCGCAGTTCACCAGCACGCGCGCCGGGCCGTGCGCCTTGGCGGCGGCGGCCACCGCGGCCTCGGCGGCCGCCGCGTCGGCGACGTCGCAGACGACGGGAATGCCGCCGATCTCGGCCGCGACGCTCTCGGCGAGCTTGGCGTTGAGGTCGCAGACCGCGACCTTGGCGCCCTGCGCGGCGAGACCGCGCGCGGTCGCAGCGCCCAATCCCGATGCGCCGCCGGTGACGATGGCGGCCTGGCCCTTCAACTGCATGGCTTTCTCCTGTTCGAGAACTAGACTGACGTGATCACCGATGCCGGCGGCACCGGCGCATAGAGCGCTTCGATGATGTCCGTGCGATGCTCCAGCACCGCGCGCTGGTTGATCGAGCCCTTGTCGGTGACCTCGCCGCGATCGATCGACAGCGGCGTGTCGAGCAGGATCGCGCGCGCGATCCGGTTCGACGAGCCGGTGGCGCCGGCCAGGACGCGCGCGAAGCGCTCGCGGAAGGCCGTCCGCACCAGCGGATCATTGGCCGCGACGGCGATGTCGCCAGAGGCGAGCTGCGGATTGATCAGGCGGCAGCCGTCGAGATCGAGGATCACGATCGCGGCGAGCTCGTCTCGGTTGAGCCCCGCGATCACGACGTCGCGCACCAGCGGCGCGCAGGTGCCGACGAAGCGCGCCCGCAACGGTCCGACGCTGACCCAGGTGCCGCTCGCCAGCTTGAAATCCTCGGCGATGCGGCCGTCGAAATCGAAACCGGCATCGAGATCACCAGCGTCGGCAGGCTTCAGCGCGTCGCCGAACTTGTAAAAGCCCTCCTCGTCGAACGCCTTGGCGGTCAGCTCGGGCTGCCGCCAGTAGCCCGGCGTCACGTTCGGGCCCTTGGCGCGGACCTCGAGCTTGCCGTTGTTCGGAACGAGCTTCGCATCATTGCCCGACACCGGAAGCCCGACATGGCCGGAGCGGCTGGTATCCGGGCGCACCGACATGAAGAACGGCGAGGTCTCGGTGGCGCCGAGGCCGGTCAGGACAGGCACACGATAGCCCTTCTCCTGCACGGCGAGCGCATCGAGGCTGTTCCAGACGAACGGCGACAGCGCGGCGCCCGAGAAGAACATCGCATGCAGCCGGTCGAAGAATCTTGCCCGCAGACCGGCGTCGTCGCGCAGATAGGGCAGCAGCGATTCATAGCCCTTGGGCACGTTGAAATAGACCGTCGGCGAGATCTCGCGCAGGTTACGCACCGTCTCCTCGATGCCGCCGGGCATCGGCTTGCCCTCATCGAGATACATCGAGCCGCCGTTATAGAGCGTCAGCCCGACATTGTGATTGCCGCCGAAGGTGTGATTCCACGGCAGCCAGTCAACGATAACCGGCGGCTCGTCCTTGAGGAATGCGAGCGTCTCGCGCAGCATCACCTGGTTGGCGCAGATCATGCGCTGGGTGTTGATGACGGCCTTGGGATTGCCGGTCGACCCCGACGTCAGCAGAAATTTCGCGATCGTGTCCGGACCGATTGCCGCATGGGTCGCATCGAGGCGCGGGTCTTCCGGCGTCGCCAAGAGGCCGGCAAGGCGCGTCACCTCACGGCCGGGCACGGTGCCGCGGCTCGCGGCGATCTCGACATCGGATCCGACATTGGCACGCAGTGCGTCGGCAAACTTGTCGGCGTCGTCGACGAAGATGAGGCCCGGCGTCAGAAGCTTGATGACGAAGCTGAGCTTGCCATAGCCGCGCGACACCAGCGAATAGGCCGGCGACACCGGGCAGAACGGAATGCCGGCATAGAGCGCGCCGAGCCCCATTAGGGCATGGTCGATCGAATTGCCCGACAGGATCGCGATCGGCCGCTCGGCCGACAATCCGCGCGCGATCAACGCGGAGGCGATGCGCCTGATAGCCTCGAGCAATTGCACGTAGGTGATTTGCCGCCAGCCGCCACCGGCGGCGCGCTCGGCCATGAACACGCGGTTCGGCTCGGCCTTCGCCCAGTGGTGCAGGCGATCCGTGAGGCGGACCGGAAAATCGGCGAGGCTGAGCTTCGGTCGGAGGTAGATCGTGCCGTCGTCGCGGCGCTCGACAGTGACGTCGGGATTGCCGAACGAGATCGGGCGCAGCGGATGCGCGCTCGCAGTGGTCGCAGACGGCGCGGCGCTCATGTCGGCTTCACCTTGGCGGTCTTGCGATCAAGAAACGCGCGGATGCGCTTCTTGGCTTCCTTGTCGCTCTGCGCCACCGTCGCCATCAGCGATTCCATCAACAGGCCGGTCTGCGGATTGGCCTCGGCGATCATCGGCAGCGCCTGCAACACGGCGAAGTTGGTCAGCGGCGCATTGGCGGCGACGCGCTCGGCAAGCTCCAGCGCTTTCGGCAGCGCGCCGTCGGCCTCGGTGAGGTATTGCGAGAAGCCGTAGGCGGCGCCCTCCGTCGCCGAATAGACCCGCCCGGTCAGCATCATGTCCGCCATCCTGGGCACGCCGATCAGGCGCGGCAACCGCACCGATCCGCCGCCGCCGACGAAGATGCCGCGCTGGCCCTCGGGCAGCGCGAAATAGGCCGACGGCTCGGCGACCCGGATATGCGCGGCGCAAGCCAACTCCAGTCCGCCGCCGATCACCGCGCCCTTCAGTGCGGCGATGACAGGCACGCGGCAATACTGGATGCGGTCGAACACGCGGTGCCACATCTGGGAATGCACCAGGCCCTCGGTGGCGTCGCGCTCGGTCAGTTCGGAGAGGTCGAGGCCGGACGAGAAGTGATCGCCGATGCCATGGATGACGACGGCGCCGACCGCATCCGGTATCGCGGAGAAGCAATCCCGCAGCGCCAGGATGATGCCGTCGTTCAGCGCATTGCGCTTGGCGGGACGGTTCAGCCCGACCGTCAGCACCGCCCCTCGCGTCTCGATCCTGAGCAGCGAAGCGTCTCCCTCGCCGGCAGCGTTTCCCATGGCGTTATTGTTTCCCGTTCAGAATAGTTATGTTTTATAACGATTAGCGGGAGAGTCAATATGGGCGCGCACGGCTGGTGGCCATCGACCCTTCGAGACGGCCGCTGCGCGGCCTCCTCAGGGTGACGGTGATGGAGTTGATACGCGCGGCTCCCTCCACCCGTCGTCCCTGCGAAAAGCGGGGACCCATAACCACAAACGGTTATTGCTGCGCGACGGCGGAACGACGAGTCTCGTTCACGGCACAGACCGCGGAGTATGGGTCCCTGCTTCGCAGGGACGACACCGAATGTGTGGCGGATCCCGGCGGGTGAGACGGCAAGTGTGCGAAGCTACAGCACCTGATGCACGTCGATCACGACGCGGTCGGCGTGGCGGGCGGCGGAGCCGACGAAGATGTGCTGCATCAGCCAGCGGTAGTTTTCGGCGCCGGTTTCGAATTTCGGCACGGTGCGGAAATAGATCAGCTTCGGGTCGACCGGCTCGCCGCGCTTCAGCTTCTGCAACAGCTCGACCGGCCCGAAGCGGATGCCCTTGTTCTCGACATAGACGACGGCGCCGTCGTCGGTCTCGAACGCATATTTCGCCTCCAGCTCGATCAGCTCATTGGGCCGGATGATCTGGAAGTCCGCACCGAACGCCAGCACCTTGCCGTTGACCTTCTCGCCCTTCACCTCGCCGCCGATGATCGGAATGATGCGGCGGACGCCGGTGCCGATGTCGCCGGCGGACGTCACCTCCGCGATCCGGGCGGTGATGGTGAAGACGTATCTGGTCTCAAGCTCGGGATTCATAGGCCTAACCAATCATGCGCTGCGGCAGCCAGGTCGCAAGCAGCGGGAACAGGATCAGGATCACCAGCCGGATCAGGTCGGTGATGACGAACGGCAGCACCCCGACAAAGATCGTCGACATGTTGACGTCCTTGATGACGCTCTTGATCACGAACACGTTCATACCGACCGGCGGATGGATCAGGCCGAGCTCGACCGTCATGACGATGATGATGCCGAACCAGATCGGATCGAAGCCGAGCGCGGTCACCACCGGAAACACGATCGGCACGGTGAGGATCACCATCGCCATCGCGTCCATCAGGCAGCCGAGCACCAGATACATCAGGAGGATCAGCGCCAGCACGCCATAGGGGCCGATGCCGAGCCCGGTGAGGAATTCGGTGACGTGCTGCGGCGTCTGGGTGATGGTGAGGAAATAGCCGAAGCAGAGCGCGCCGATCAGCACCGTGAACACGGCGGCCGCGGTGCGCGTCGCCTGCAGCAGCGATTGCAGGATGCCTTCCCTGGTCAGCTTGCCACGGAGGATACCGATGATGAAGGCGCCCACCGCGCCGACCGCGCCGGCTTCGGTCGGGACAAAGAAGCCGCCATAGAGCCCGCCGATCACGAACAGGAACAGCAGCAGCGGCGACCAGACGTCGCGCAGCGCGACGAAGCGCTCGTGCCACGACGCCTTCTTTCCCGCCGGCAGGAAGCCGGGCCGCGTCACGCCGATGATGCCGATCGTGATCATGTGCATCAGGATCGCGAGCAGGCCCGGCACCACGCCCGCGATAAACAGCTTGCCGATGTCCTGCTGGGTGATGATGCCGTAGACCGCGAGCACGGTGGACGGCGGCAGCATCGCCCCGAGCGTGCCGCCGACCGCGATCACGCCGGCGGCGAAGGATTGCGGATAGCCGAAGCGGCGCATCTCGGGATAGGCGACGGCCGAGAAGGTCGCGGCGGTCGCGACCGACGAGCCCGAGATCGCGGCAAAGCCGCCGCAGGCGGCGATGGTCGCAATGCCGAGCCCGCCCTTCCAATGGCCGACAAAGGTGTTGGCGGCGCGGAACAGCTCGCGGCTGATGCCCGAGACCGACACGAAGGCGCCCATCAACAGGAACATCGGGATCACGCCGAAGGAATAATCCGTCACCGTACGCATCGTGGTCTGGCCGACCAGCTTGAGCGCCGGCGCGAAGCCGGTGAGATAGCCAAAGCCGGTGATGCCGACGAGACCCATCGCCATGCCGACGGGGACACGGAGCAGCATCAGCACGAACAGGCTCACAAAGCCGATGACGG
The DNA here is from genome assembly GCF_054063355.1 of Bradyrhizobium sp. USDA 4502. Lineage (NCBI taxonomy): Bacteria > Pseudomonadati > Pseudomonadota > Alphaproteobacteria > Hyphomicrobiales > Nitrobacteraceae > Bradyrhizobium > Bradyrhizobium sp. USDA 4502. The sequence goes on along the minus strand of NZ_JBSSGF010000001.1, from coordinate 8,278,605 downwards.
CGACGGTCTCGGGACTGAGGTCGAGACTCATGGCCGTCTACTCCGCGGTCTTGATCTTGGCGTCATGGATATCTTCCGGATGGAAGATCAGACGGTAGGTGCGGATCGCGATCAGCAGCACCGCGGAGACGTCGCCGATCCACGACACCAGGAAGAACGGCCAGACCGGCACGCCGAGATCCATGGTGACGATATGGCTGTTCCTGGTGTCGATCACCTTGTCGACCAGCGTGTAGGTCTGCACGCTCACCACGAACAGCAGCACCAGCGTCGCGAAGATGTCGATCCAGCGCTGGTAACGCGGCGAGGCATTGGCCCAGACCAGATCCACGGTGATGTGGGTGCCGCGATAGCTCGTCGCCGCAATGCCCCAGAAAATCAGGATGCCGAGCAGGAACTGGCCGAAATTGTAGTAGTCGGGGATCGTCACCGCGAAGAATTTGCGCATGAACACCGCGGTGAAGGTGTTGAGCGCGACGACGCCAACGAAGAAGGCCGCGACCCATTCGATCGAATCGATGAAGCGATCCATGAAATTCTTGCGCGCCGGCTCGGGTGGGCCGGTGATAGCGCCGTCTGGGGAAACTTCGGCAGATTGCGTCATGCGTTGCTTCGATGAGCTCCCTCTCCCCCGCTCTTGCGGGGAGAGGGTTGGGGTGAGGGGCTGCTTCCACGAGTCGTGAATGCGGTGAGACCTGTACCCCCTCACCCGGATCGCATCTGACGATGCGATCCGACCTCTCCCCGCAAGCGGGGAGAGGTGAAGGGGAGCGGGATCAGATCCCCGCCTCGAACTTCTTCAGCGTGGCCTGCAGATCGGCGTCGATCTTTGCCGCATCGCCGCCGGCCTTTTTCACCGCCTCGGCCCAGCTGTCGCGCAGCGGCTTGACCGCCTTCTTCCACTCGGCGAGCTGATCCGAAGTCAGCGGATAGACCTCGTGGCCTTCCAGCGCCTTCATCTTGGTGCGGCCATTGGCTTCGAAATCGGTCCAGGGGTCAGTGACCTTGGAGGCCCATTCCGGCGTGCAGTGATCGTCGATCACCTTCTTCTGGGCAGCCGACATCGAATTATATTTGGCGAGGTTCATGTTGTAGGTGAACACCGTCGAATAGAGCGGCACGTCCATGTGGTACTTCACCACCTTGTCGATGCCGAACAGGAAGATCGAGCCCCAGGGGAAGGTGATCTCGTCGGCCACGCCGCGCTCGATCGCGTCGCGCGATTCCGGCGCGGAGGCCTGCACATTGGTGCCGCCGAACATCTTCACCATCTCGCCGATGGTGCTCTGCGCGGGACGCACCTTGACGCCGGAGAGGTCGCTCGGCAGCACGATCTTCTTCTTGCCGTGCAGCGCGCCCGGATCGTGGATGAAGGCGAAGCACAGCTTGGTGTCCTTCATCTCGGTCGGCGCATATTTGTGATACCACTCGTTCAGCGCCAGCGTGCCCTTCTTGCCGTCGGAGAAGGTGAACGGAAGCTGGCCGGCGGCCGCGATCGGGAAACGGCCGGGCTGATAGCCAGGATTGACATAGGTGACGTCGGCGATGCCGTCGCGCGCCATGTCGTAATGGTCGAACGCCTTGCCGAGTTGCTCGGACGGAAACACGGTGACCTTGATGGTGCCGCCCGATGCCTTCTCGATGTCGGCGGCCCAGGCCTGGGTCGCGGGCACCAGCGGATGCGCCGGCGGCACCCATAGCGACACCTTGAGATTGACGGTCTTGTCCTGCGCGACGGCAGGTCCCGCGGCCGGCACGATGGCGGCGGCCATCAACACCGCCAACATTGTCTTCCTCATCACGTCTCCTCCTCTCCAGGACGGGCTTCGTGCCCGGCTCATTACTTAACATGTTATCTAATTCGCGCGGATATTCAAGATGAAATCCGGCGGGCGGACGCCTCGTCGCACCCTCCGCCCGGTCCCGCGCCACCGCATCTTGCGCTGCGGCGAACGCGCGGGTCCCGCGCAAATCCGCCTTGCCAAAATCGTTATATGATATAGTTGCCTTGGCAAGTTGCCAGCGCGGGCACCGACTAAAAGCCTATCCGATCGGGAGGACAAGGTATTGCGGACAAAAGTAGCAATCATTGGTGCAGGTCCGGCCGGACTGTTGCTTGGGCAACTACTTCATACTTTCGGCGTAGACAACATCATTCTTGAGCGGCAGACCCCGGACTATGTGCTGGGGCGGATTCGCGCCGGGCTGCTCGAGGAAGGCACCGTGTCGCTGCTCGAGAGCGTCGGCGCCGCTGCCCGGCTGCACCAGGAGGGCCTCGTCCATCACGGTCTCGAACTGGCGTTCGGCGGCGCACGGCACCGCATCGACCTGCATGGTTCGACCGGCAAGACCGTGACCATCTACGGCCAGACCGAGGTCACGCTCGACCTGATGAATGCCCGCAAGGAGGCCGGCCTGACCTCGATCTACTCGGCGGCCGACGTCAAGCCGCTTGATTTCGATACCGATCATCCGCGCGTCAGCTACGTCAAGGACGGCGTCACCCACGAGATCGCCTGCGACTTCATCGCCGGCTGCGACGGCTTCCACGGCATCAGCCGCGCCAGCATGCCGGCGTCGGCGATCACCAGCTACGAACGGGTGTATCCGTTCGGCTGGCTCGGCATCCTCTCGGAGACGCCGCCGGTCTCGCCGGAGCTGATCTACAGCAACCACGAGCGCGGCTTTGCGCTGTGCACGATGCGCTCGTCCCACCGCAGCCGCTATTACGTGCAGTGCCCGCTCGACGATCATGTCGACCAATGGTCGGACGAGCGGTTCTGGGACGAATTGAAGCGGCGCCTCGACCAGAAGGCCGCCGACGAGATCGTCACCGGCCCCTCGATCGAAAAGAGCATCGCGCCGCTGCGCAGCTTCGTCGCCGAGCCGATGCGGTTCGGCCGCATGTTTCTGGCGGGCGACGCCTCGCACATCGTGCCGCCGACCGGTGCCAAGGGCCTCAACCTTGCCGCCAGCGACGTGCATTATCTGTCGCAGGCGCTGCGCGAATACTACGACGAGAAATCCTCCGCCGGCATCGATGCCTATTCGGGACGCGCGCTGGCGCGGGTCTGGAAGGCGGTGCGCTTCTCCTGGTGGATGACCTCGATGCTGCACAAATTTCCCGACGAGGGCGAATTCGCCGCGCGCATCCAGATCGCCGAGCTCGACTACCTCGTCAGCTCGAAGGCGGCGTCGACCTCGCTGGCGGAGAATTACGTGGGGCTGCCGTTCTGATCACCGACTGCCGGCTTCGTCATCCCGCGCAAAGGCTTCGCCGTTGTCTCGAGGTGCCGGCGCAGCGAGCCTCGAAGGATGCACGGCCCGGCCGGTAGCCGTCGATCCTTCGAAACGGCGCTGCGCGCCTCCTCGGGATGACGGGACGTGATGCCTGGGCTTAGGCAGCCGCAACGGCCGGCTTCGGCATCAGCCAGGCCAGCACCAGCGCGATCAGCAACAGCGCCGGGATGTCGCCCAGCAAGTGACCGCGCTCGGCCTCGTCACTGATCGCCTGCACGGCCATGATGCCGCCATGCACGACGCTCGACCACACCGCGAACCAGATCAGGCTGCGGTGCCGCAGCGGATCGCGCGCGGCGAGCAACAGGAATACGCCCAGCGTCGCATAGATGCCGACGATCATCATCGGGTAATGCGAATGGCCGTGGCCCCAGGACCAGCCGGACGGCCAGAGCTGGAACAGCGGATAGACAGCGAAAATCGCGATCAGACCGACCGCGACGAGCGCAATGCGAAGGCAGGTCAGGCGGGTCTCGGCCGACATGGTCTCTCCTCACGCCATGGACGCGGCGCGGAGCATGTCACAAACTGCGGCCGGATGCGCGTGAACTGCGTCACGGTTGGGAAGCGGCCGCGATGCTGACATTGTATCCCGCACCCGGCGCGAGCGAGCTTCAAACAGCCGTGCAAATCCCGTTTAAAACTTTGTAGGCGGTGAAACCGTCATCGACATCGCGTTCAATGGCGTCAACCCAACGTCATATGCGAGCTTCAGATGACCACCGATACGCAAGTCGTGCCCGACAATCCCCAAGACGTCCCTCAAGGCTTCGAGCCGCTGTTCCGCAAGAGCCCGCTCACCGAACCCTGGGAGCCACTTTACCAGAAGAAGACCGAGCGTGCCGTCATCATCGGCCTGCGGCTGGCGAGGCCGCATACCAACGGCCGCGGCCTGATCCATGGCGGCCTGATCGCAGCCCTTGCCGACAACGCGATGGGCTATAGCTGCGGCCAGGCGACCGGCTGGACCACCTCGTTCGTGACGATCTCGCTCGCGGTCGATTTCGTCGGCTCCGCCAATGTCGGGCAATGGCTCGCGATCGAGAGCGACGTGATCAAGACCGGCAGCACGATCTGCTTCGCGCAGAGCCTGATCAAGGCCGACGGGGTGACCATCGCGCGCGCCAACGGCACCTTCCGCGTGGTGCCGAAGAAGCCGCCGGTGAGCTAGTCGAAATACCAGTCGGTGATCTCGGTCACGAGATCGATGAAGGTCCGCACCTTGGCCGACAACAGCCGCGTCGTCGGATAGACGACGTGGATCGGCACCGCCGGCTGCTCGAACTCGGCGAGCACGATCTGGAGCCGCCGCGCCTTCAGCGATTCGGCGGCCTGGTAGGCCATCACCCGGGTCAGTCCGCCGTCCTGCTCGGCGTACTGGATGGCGGCGTCCGAGCTGTTGCTGGTGAAGCGCGGCGCAGGGGTGATGCGGACTTCGCGGCCATCCTCCATGAAGCGCCAATCCGGCGTCGCGGTCATGGCGCCGAACTGGATCGTGTCGTGGGCGGTGAGGTCCGCCGGTCGCTTCGGCTCGCCGCGACGCTTGAGATAGCCGGCCGACGCCACCACGATGCGGCGCATCCGGCCGACATGCCGCGCCACCAGCGTCGAATCCGGCAGGTGCCCGAGCCTGACCGCGAGGTCGACGCCGTCCTCGACCAGATTGATCCTGCGATCCGACAGCCGCAGGTCGACGCCGACGCCGGGATAGCGCTTCAGATAGGCGCTCACCACCGGGCTGACATGGAGCCGCCCGAAGCCGAACGGTGCCGAGATCACCAGGCGCCCTTCGGGGCGGGTGCGCTCGTTCTCCACCGCGTCCTCGGCCTCCTCGACATCGGCGAGGATCCGGCGCGCCCGCTCCAGATAGCGCGAGCCGGCGTCCGTCAGCGTCACCTGCCGCGTGGTCCGCTGCAGCAGCCGCGCGCCGAGCCGCTCCTCCAGCGCCGCGATCAGCCGCGTGATGGCGGACGGCGACAGGCCGAGCTTGCGGGCGGCGGGGGCGAACCCCTCGAGGTCCGCCACCGCGACGAAGGCCTGCATGGCGTCGATCCGGTCCATGGCACTATTGCATAATCGGCAACAGTGAAGTGTCAATGCACAAGATTGCTTACGATCTGGGAATGTCCATCTTGAGCGGCGAGGACAACCACTCAGGCGCCCGTCACGGGAGGCTCCGATGTCAGATGGTCACAGCTATGCGAGCGACGTCGCATTCAGTCCGGCGGTGAAGGCGATCCAGACCCGCAAGGGCTCACGCGCCACCTACGCCGAAGTCGAGGCACATGGCGGCTGGCGCAGCGAGATCGACGAGAACCTCGCCGGCTTCCTCGGCGAGGTGAACAGCTTCTATCTCGCGACCGCCTCGGCCGACGGCCAGCCCTACATCCAGCATCGCGGCGGACCGAAGGGTTTTATCAAGGTGCTCGACAAGCACACCATCGCGTTCGCCGACTACAGCGGCAATCGCCAGTTCATCACCCAGGGCAATCTCTCGGAGAATGCCAAGGCCTATATCTTCGTGATGGATTACGCGCACCGCCGCCGCGTCAAGCTGTGGGGCGAGGCGAAGGTGGTGGAGGACGATCCGGCGCTGACCCGCACGCTGATGCCGCAGGGCTACCGGGCGCGGCCCGAGCAGGTGATCCTGTTCAAGGTCACGGCGTGGGACACCAACTGCCCGCAGCACATTCCGCAAAAGTTCGACGCGGCCGATGTCGCGGCAGCGCTGGCCTCGCGCGACCAGCGCATCGCCGAGCTCGAGGCGGAGCTGGCCGCATTGAAGGGCCAGCCCGCCCCTGCCGCGCCGGCTTAGGCCGCCTGCTGCTGCAGCGGCGCCCAGGCGAATTCCGGATAATATTGCCGCATCATCCGGCCGACATAGGCGGTGAGATTGTCGAACTTCTCGGTGCGCTCGCGCAGCGGCGAATCGAAGAACGGGGTGAGGATTCCCGCCAGCGCGCCGAACGCGGTGGCATCGGTGCCGCACGGCGCATGGCCCATCAGATACGGCTTGTCGCCGAGCTGCACCGACAGCGCGAACAGCGAGCGGATCGCGAGATCAACGTCTTCGTCCGGTCCGTGGCGGCCAAGTCCGCTCAGCAGATAATTCTCGGCAACGCGGAACTGGGCGTCCTCGCGCATCTTGTCACGCATATGGTCGGGCGCGCCGTCGAAGAAATGCGCGGGCCCCTTGGCGAAATTGGTGTCGTCGACCCATCGCGCGCCGACCAGCGCCCAGTAGACGTGATGCTCGATCATGCGCTCGAAGGCCCAGGCCTGGGCGCGCGCCTGCAGGCTGAGCGGCGCGTCGAAATCGAAGCCGTATTTGCCCTCGATATGGGCGCGGATGAAGGTCGAATCGGCGATCGTCTCGCCGTCGTCGGCGATGAACGGCAGCTGGCCCTTGGGAGACGCCGGCGGCATCGCCTTCTCCTTGCGATAGTCGAGCCCGGCCATCTTGAGCTGGACCTCGGTTTTGGTCACGAAGGGGCTGATTTCCGGCAAGCCGAAGCCCGTGCCAAAGCCAAAAAGCGTAATCATATGAAGCTCCCGATCGCCTGTGGTCGTGAATTGAAGCTAGCTGTCCCCTGCTGCCAGCATGGTGTCAGCAGTAGTGGCATTCACTGTCGAACGGGCCGACGGGTGCGAGGCGGCGAACCGCCCCGCGAACGCGCTTGACCAGCCGTGCCCGCCCGTAGGACCAGACCGTGCTGATCGACTGTGCGATCAGCGCGACCAGGGCCCAGCGCAGGTCGCCGGAGGTGGAGTAGACCGTGACCAGCTGTTCCAGCGCAAAGCCTTGCGCCTGCCGGAAACCGAGTTCGTCAAGATTCGTCATGGACAAATTCCCTTCACTTGAGGTGTTGTCCTGATATAGCCCCCACCTGCTGCCAACATGCTGTCAGCAGTAGCCGGACGGGACCCAGAAAAGCCTGCGCACCGAGAGACGACGAGACCCGTCAAGACACTCGTCAAGACGGCTGCCAAAACCGCTACCGAGACACTCGACAAGACACGTGCCAAGAGAGCGATCGAGAGAGTTGCCATGAGACGCGCCGACCGGCTGTTTCAGATCATCCAGGTGCTCCGCCGCACCCGTAAGCCTTTGACCGCCGATGCAATCGCAGCCGAGCTCGAGACGTCGAAGCGGACGATCTATCGCGACATCGCCAGCCTGATCGAGCAGCGGGTGCCGATCCGCGGCGAGGCCGGCATGGGCTACATCCTGGAGAAGGGATTCGACCTGCCGCCCTTGATGCTGACACCCGACGAGATCGAGGCCTGCGTGCTCGGCGCACAGTGGGTGGTCGGCCACGCCGATCCGGCGCTGGCGCGCGCGGCCGAGGACCTGATGGCCAAGATCGCCGAGACCGTGCCCGACCGGCTGCGGCCGTTCGTGCTGGAGCCGGCAAGCCGGGCCCGCTCGGCCTGGAACCGGGAGCCCGACCGCATCGACATGGTCAGGACCCGCAGCCAGATCCATGAGGGCAAGAAGATCACGCTGAACTATCGCGACGAGCATGGCCGCGATAGCGAGCGCACGATCTGGCCGATCGCGGTCGGCTATCACGAGGCGGTGCGGCTGCTCGCCGCCTGGTGCGAGCTGCGCAAGGATTTCCGCAGCTTCCGCACCGACCGCGTGGTCACGGCGGTCTATCACGACGAGAAGTATCCGGAGCGGCGCGACCTGCTCAGGGCGCGCTGGCGGCGCAGCCTGGTCTGGGAAGCGCCGAGGGACACCTGATGGCCGACAACGCGACCGACACAAGCCCCTGCCCGTCCTGCGGCGCCTGCTGCAGCTATTCGGAGAACTGGCCGCGCTTCACCATCGAGGACGACGCGCAGCTCGATCTGATCCCACCGCAATTCGTCAACGCGCGGCAATCAGGCATGCGCTGCGAGGGCGATCGCTGCTCGGCGCTAGCGGGCCGGGTCGGAGAAGCAACGCGCTGCGAGGTCTATCCGGTGCGGCCGGAAGTATGCCGGACCTGCCAGCCGGGCGACGCGGAATGCGCGATGGCGCGGCGCCGGCACGGGCTGCCGCTCATCGCGAGCGCGCAGCCGATCTAACCAGACGTTACGCCGTGACCCTGTCGCTGACGTCCTCGTCGTCGAGTTCGTCATCGACGATCGGCGCGAAGGTCGTCAGCGGCTTGGTCGACAGCGTGATCGGCTTGCGGCCACCATGCGAAACGGTGGCGGCGCGGGCCGGCTCGCGCGACAGCGCGTAGAGCGTCGAGCCGACACGGCCGCCTGAATTCGCCAGCTCCCACTCGCTGCAGCTCGACGCGATCGCGACCGCGAGCGCGTGCAGATGGCTGCGGCGATAGCAGAACAGCGCGAGCCTCGCCCTGACATCGGGCGCGACATTGGCAACCAGCAACGAGAGCCCGTTCGGATTGGCGCGATACATCTGGCCGAGCAGATCGTCGGCCACCGGGCAGGCATCGTTCTCGAAGGCGTCGCGGCTTGAAAACATTTGCAAATCCCCCTCGATCGGGAAGATGCCGCGTAATCCTCTAACGAAAGGTTAACCACGGCCTCCGGTCGCTTCCGGAGGGTCTTGCCCGTTGCGCGCGAATCACATCCGCCCGCCGCAACCCGGCTGGATTCGTGGTTCAGGACGGGAGGAAAGGTGCGCGCGAGCCGCTCAGTTCGCGGCCATGTAGATCGACAGCGCGAAGCCGGTGAGGTGGTGCAGCGCCTGGTCGACCCCGATCAGGGTCCAGAACCAGGGGTGGCCGGATTCCAGCGTCACGCCGAAATGCGAGGCGCAGATGCCCTTGGCCCGATCGACGATGATGTGGATCACGAAGTCAATGAAGGCGACGTACCAGAACCGCGGCGCCACCACCAGGATCAGCGCCAGGGCGACCGCGAGATGGACCAGGCAGTGCGCCAGCAGCGGCAGCGCCCAGCCGGTCTTCTGGTCCTTGCCGATCGCCATCCAGGCGTTCTGCAGCATGAAGTCGGCGATGATGTGCTTTGCGGTGAGAAGCAACATCCATCCCACCAGGGCACCAACCGACACCGACGATGACATGGAGGGAAACAACAAGCTGACGCCCTTTTACTTCGATGAATGTGATTGCAAGAAATCCGGGTCAGGCCGTCAGCACAATTCCGCAAACCGAAGCGTGTCTCATTTATGACATCTCCGGCGCCGGAATGCACCTGCGCCTCCTCGAAAATCACATCTCGGTCCGACCGTCGATAGTGGCAATGGTCATGTGGCATCGCGGCGCAGGCCGGCCGAGATTAAGGTTACGGCCGGCGGCCGGTTTGCATTCCCCCCGGGGAGGTATATCGTCGGCAACATAGGAAATTTTCTTTCTTTTATAGCCATTTACGGATTCACCGGGCAGCGCCGCGCCGATCGGGTCGCGGCAATGGGCCGTCCCGGACGGGTGATGAGCCAGGTAATCAGCCATGAGTGCCGAAGCCCCCTCGCCTGCGCCGATGCCGCCGCCGCGCCCTCCGGTCGCCAAAACGGTCGTCAAGACCAACCGCGCGCAGATCATCGTCTTCACCCTGCTGACGCTGCTCCTGAGCGCGGTCACCGTGATCGGCGGCCGGCTCTGGCTGCGCAATTCCGAAACGCTGGTGTTCGCGGTCGGCGATGCCAAGGGCTCGGAGGCGAAATTCGCCGCCAGGCTCGCCATCGTGCTGAAGAATAATTCGTCGCGGCTGCGGCTGAAGATCGCGCCGAACCCCGACAACGCCAAGGCGCTGGCGCAATTCGATCGCCGCGACGCCTCGCTTGCCATCCTGCGTACCGACGCAAGGGTGCCGCCGCGTGCCCGCGCCATCGCGATCCTCGAGCATGACGTGGTGCTGGTGCTCAGCCCCGGCGGCAAGAAGATCAAATCGCTGAGCGAGCTCAAGAAGAAGCGGATCGCGGTCGTCGGCGACGGCGAGAACAGCGTCAATTTCGTCCGCAGCGCGCTCGAGATTGCCGACAGCCCCGACGCGGCGCAGCGGGTACAGCAGGCGCCGCCGAACACGCCTTTCGACAAGCTGTTCACCTCCGGCTTTGCCGCCGTGATCGCGATCGAGCACGCCTCGAAGATCGTGAAGGACAAGACCTACGAGCAATATGCCAAGCGCGCCGGCGGCTTCACGCTGAATGCGATCGACGCGGCCAAGGCGCTGGCGCGCAAATACCCGGCGATTTCGGAGGAGACGGTCTCGACCGGCATGCTGTCGTCCTCGCCGGCGATCCCCGATGACGAGGTCGACACCATCGGGCTGGAATGGCTGCTGGTCGCGCAATCCTCGATGTCCACGACGACAGCCGCCGAGCTCGCGCGCATCATCTATGAGAACAAGTCGGAGCTTGTGCTCGACGACGGCTTCGCCTCCAAGATCGAGCCGGCGGCGACCGACAAGGACGCATTCATCGTCGCCCATCAGGGCGCCGCCGAGTACATCAACGACGATACCAAGTCGTTCATGGATCGCTACAGCGACGTGATGTATCTCGCTGCCGCCGCGCTCAGCATCATCGGCTCGATCTTCGCCGCGATCTACACCAAGATCACCCGCGTCGCACCGGAGAAGGCCAGCGAGCTGGCGGGCAGGATCCTCGACATCGGCGAGCGCGTCGAGCACGCCACTTGCGCCGAGCATCTCGACGAATTGCAGGACGAGCTCGAGGCGATCCTGCGCGGCGCGGTGACCGGCCTGCGCGACGGCACCGTTTCCGGCGACGGAATGGACACGTTCAAGCTCGGCTACGAATTGGTCCGCGACGAGATCGCACTGCGCCGCGATCACCTCAAGCGCCACCCGGCGACGCCGGACGAGAACCTCGTGGTGGTGAAGGCGGCGAACGGGTGAAACCAAGCCGTTGGTTGCGCCACAGATACAACTGTCGTCCCTGCGATCGCGCCACATGCACCACTGTCGTCCCGGCTTTCGCCAGGACGACACCGCCTATGTTAAACGGCCGGTGAACCATACATCCGCACGCTCTCGACATGCACCGGAGCGCAGCGCTTACTACCCGACCGCCGCGTCCGTCGGCGTCGCAGCGGCGTCGAGCTGCCGTCCCTCGTGATCCATATGCAGGTAGTTCGGGTTGAACAGGCCGGCGTGCATCAGCCGCTCGAGATTGGGGACGACCAGGGTCTTTCCCTTGAGTACGATCAGGCCGCCGGCGCGCAATTCCTGCAGCGTTCGGTTGACGTGAACCTTGGAGAGCCCGGTGGCATCGGCGAGATCGCCCTGGGTCAGCGGGAAATCACAGCTGTCGCCCTGGGTCAGGCCTGCAGCACGCAGCCGGAGCCAGATCTCGCACAGCAGATGGGCCATCCGCTCCAGCGCCGTTCGCTGGCCGAGGCTCATGGTCCATTCGCGCTGGATCGCCGCGTTGACCAGGGTTTCCCACCAGAACGCGGTCACGATGCGCGGATGTCCGGCCGCGACCTTGTCGAAGAATTCGCGGGAGAGGTCGGCGATCGACACTGCCGTGACGGTACCGATCGAATGATCCATCTCGCGCAGGATGAAGACGTTCACGTCGCAAATGTCGCCGGGCAGAAAGAAGGCCACGATCTGACGCCGGCCGTCCTCGAGCTGCTTGTAGCGATAGGCCCAGCCGGACAGGATCAGATGGACGTCCTTCGGCTTCTCGCCCTCGCGGACGATGTCGACCCGCGGACCAAAATGGCGGACGCGCTCGGTAGACGCGCGATTGAGAAGGACCTGGTCTACCGGCGAAAGCCGTGCAAACTGCTCCAATTTCCGGATTAGCGACGCCAACGATTGGTCTCCCGCATGTTTAATCGGGCAACTGCAGGACCGACTTCAATTACGTATGTTACCTTGCACAGCTATTGACGTATGTTCACTAGTGTACAGACGTCCCAAGGATGCGACGGTTACATCCCGAGCATCACGCACACCTCGGCTCCCGGTGGGTACCACCGGTGAAATACGGGTCCCCCGGCTCGGGGGGACGTCTAAGGGACGTTCAGACGAACGGCACGCCGTAGTAGTCGTTCACCGCGCGCGTGGTGCCGATATCGGACCAATTCCACTCGCGCTCGCTGCCGTATTTCGGCGCGCCGCGCAGCTGGCTCTCGGTGACGCCGGTGACATAGCCGCCCAGCCTCGTGTCGTATTTGAGCGACTGCCAGGGCAGCGGATAATGGTCGTTGCCGAGACCGAGAATGCCGCCGAAGCCGAGCACGGCGTAAGACACCCGCCCGCTCTTCTTGTCGATCATCACCCGTTCGATCGAGCCGATCTTGCGCTCGTCGGAGCCATAGACCGCGGTGCCCTCGACCTTGTCGCTGCCGATCAGGTTTCCGACCTCCTTCTCGTCCATCGCCATGTCAGTTCTCCATTGATCCCTCGACGCCAACGGTCGGCCCGGGTCATCGTTCCTGCCGCATTGCCGCGATTGCTGCAGAGCGGAACGCCGTTCAGCCCGTTGGAGGATCGCCGCGGTCGTCCGATGTCATGCCGGATCCCGGCGTCTTGTCGGCATCGTTCAATTTCGGATCACGCGTCGCTTCGCGCGCATTCGACTTTCGCGGGTCGGTCTTATGCGCGGTCTGCGCGCGCTGCTTGTCGGCCGGCTGCTCCTGCCCCTTGTTGTCTTTCACGATGCCCTAATTGGAATGTGCCACTGCTTATGTCCTTCTTGTTGCCTTGGCTGCCTTGGTTGAAGACATGCGGGCCCCGGCGATCAAATTCGCCGAGGCCCGTCACCGGAGTGGTCCACCGCCTTTCGGGGAGCAAAGCAGCGAACGCACGGGTGTTACGCAGAGCACCGAAGATCGTTCCTGCGATCTTCGCGATCCCAGGTCGCGATCTCAGGTCTCGATTTTGGGTCGCGATTTCGGGCGCGCGTTTTTTTCAATTCGACCGATGTCATGGGTTAACGACGGCATCCCGGGAACAAGCCTAGTATTGCTGGTTCCAGCTCGGAGACGGCATGATCAAGAAGAAGCGCAAAAGATCGCGGCCTCCCGGATCGTTCGAAAACCGCTTGCAGAAATTCGCCGAAGATTCGCGCATTGCGGCACGCAAGCTGCCGCCGGGACGGGAACGCGAAATGCTGATGAAGAAGGCCAGACAGACCGAGACTGTGATGGAAGTCAGCGAATGGCTGACGTTCCGCAAGTAGCCGCGAGTCGCAAAGGAGAGCTGCGATGATCGAGGAACGGTTTGACTCACGCACGCTCTTCGCCATGAACGCTGCGCTTGATCGCGTTTGCGCAGACGCAGCTCACGGCGAGGAACATGACACCCGCCGCCGCGTTGCCAGATACATCATCAAATGCGCCAAGAGCGGCAGGACGACGCTTTCCGAGCTGACCGAAGCCGGACGGCAGGCGCTGGCCAAGGCTACCGCCGCGGCGTGAAAACCGGCGCAAGTGCCCTGTTGCCCTCGGCCCTCAGCAGAGGCAGCTACGCATGCGCATTGCAATCAGCATCGGCCTGCTGGCCTTTTTGGCCGCCGTCGGCGTCTACGCCTATGAAGGTCTGACTGTGGACGCTCCGGTGCCGACCTATGGCATCGTGGTGTTCACGATCGGCATTGCGCTTCTGGCCGCGGTCTGCATCGGCCTGATGGGCCTGTTGTTCTATTCCAGCCGCCGCGGCTACGACGAGCCGCCGCACATCAAGCGGTAGAGAGCGGGAATGCAACGCACTCGAGCCCGTCACCGTCATCCTGAGGAGCGCGGAACGCGCGTCTCGAAGGATCGACGGCCCGCCTGTGGCCGTGCATCCTTCGAGGCTCGCCCAGCGGCGCAAGTGCGCCGCAAGGCTCGCACCTCAGGATGACGGGTCCAGCACTGACATCTCGTTCAATGCGACTCAACTCCCGGCGCCCGGGCGCGGATCTCCGCGATCTTGCGCTTCAGCGCTGCCTGCCGCGGATCGGGCATGGTGGCTGCGCGCGCTTCCGCAATGGCGCCGGCAAGGTCGGGGAGCACGAGCACGCCGTCGAAGGTCGGCTTGGCGAGCCCGTCGATGATCACGTGCCAGTCCGCGATGCCCTGGCGGTAGGGATCGCCGTAACCCTGGATCATGGTCGCGGTCTGCACGACCGCCGGGGCGGCGCCCGGCTGCTTGGTCAGGCTGCGGTCGATCATGTGCAGCCAGCGCTCGACCCAGACGCGCTCCCTGGCATAGCGTCCCGAGAACAGCCGCCAGCGCTTCAGGCCCGCCTCGATCCTGAGCCGGCGAACGCTGAAGCGGTTGTTGGCGCTGAAGCGAATCGAGACCCGGCGACGCCGCCAGCCGAACTGATCCAGCACGCCGAGCACCGGATCGGCGACCACGGCCGGCAGGGCGTCGATCAACTCGTCCAGGCGAAACTTCTTGACGTCGTCGGCCGAGCGCGCCGCAAGGCCGCCCGCCGCACTGACTTCGCCAAGCTTGAGCTGCGCGATGCGGATCGCGTCCTCATACGCCATGCGCTCCGCCATCAGGCGGCCGATCTCGGCAAGCAGGGCGTCGTCGACGCCGCGGCGGCCGACGAAGCGCTTGAGCCGGTCGATATAGAGCTGTGCGTAGCTCGTGCTCTGATAGGCGATCAACAGATCGATGGCCTTGGTGACGGCCGGCCCGAGATGGTCCGGGCAGGCGTCGGGCAGCACCGGCGGCCCCTCGTCCTCATCGCCGATGATATCGGCAAAGAGGTAACGGAGCGAAGCCAGGAGACCGTCGTCATCCGCCACTGCGGCGCCTCCAGAACTCGTCACGGGGCTCATGCAGGTTTGGGCTCCGCGACCTGTGGGGTGGCGTGCTGCGCGAGCTGCTGCTCGAGCGTCGAGATATTCTGGAACAGGCGGGCGCTGGCGAGGCGCAGGAAGTAGAAGCCGAACGCCGGGTTCTGGACGTAGAGCTGCTCGACCTGGTCATAGGTCACCGACAGCACCATGCCGGTCTCGACGCACTCCAGCGTCTGGGTTCGCGTGTTCGACGGCGACAGCATGCCGAACTCGCCGACTAGGGCGCCGACCGGCAGCTCGATGCCGGATTCGACCAGGCGGAAGCGGCCACTGACAATGTAGAACATGCTGTCGGCCTTCTCGTCCTTGTAGAACAGGACTTCGCCCGCGGTGCATTTGCGTTCCGTCGTGAACGGCTTCAGCCATTCCATCGACAGATCGCTGTTGACCGATTTCTTCACGTTGCGGACCAGTTGCAGCATCTGGTGCAGCCGATAGGTGTTCACCGGCAGCAGCACGGCATGCAGGATCAGCGTCGCGTAATTGTGGGTCGGGACGGCGGTCGCGATCAGGATGATGTTGGTCAGGATGGCGAAGACGCGCAACGGGATCATGGTCCGCATCGACAGCGTGGCAACCACGAAGATCGATGCGAAGAAACTGCCGGCGGCGCCGGCGTGCTCCGCGAGATGTGAGGTATCCATCGGAAACCAACCAATTTCTCAAGAAGTGAATAAGATCGCCTTATTAGTCGCTTCATTCCGGCCAAGGTCGCATCGGCGAACCAGCATCCCTGATATACGGGGAAAAAGCGACGTTTTGTCCGATTTCTCACATTCGCGGGCGCAAAATCGGGCCAACATGGTTAGGCCTTTCGTCCAACTGATGGGTCTTCCGCCGCGAGCATCCCGCCATGGCCTGCGCGTTGACGGCCTCAACCGGGAGAGGCACGTTGTGACATCGGCTCTGCCGTTCGCAGGGCCTCAATTCCAGCAATTCATCGACAGGCAAGCTCCGTACCGATGTCCAAGCGGCTCGTCCTTCCGGCCTTGACGCGCTTCGTTTCCGCCACCGCCGGCCGCAACATGACCACGGCGGCCTATGTCGCCGTCGCGGCCGGTGTCGCCATGATGACGCTGCTGACGGTCGCGCCGGCCCATGACGCGGCGCCGCGCTGGGTGGATGCGCTGCTGTGGGCCTGCCTTGCCTATTTCGTATTCGAATGGCTGGTGCGGCTGCGCCACATGGGCCGGCAGGGCAAATTCTGGTTCTACGCGCTGTCCAGCGCCGGCGTGGTCGACGCGATCGGCGCGCTGGCCGTGCCGGTGGCCTTGCTGTCCGGAGTCGAGCCGAAAACCGCCTGGCTGCTCGGCGTGCTCTGGGTGCTCAAGGTGGTGCCGGGCATTCCCGGCCTGCGCCAGCTCCGGCGCGTGCTGGTCGTGGAATCCGGGCCGCTGCTCAGCGTGCTCGTGATCTTCCTGATGGTGGTGTTCCTGGCCTCCGTTGCGGAATATTTCCTGGAGCGGGACGTCCAGCCGCAGACCTTCGGCAGCGTGCCGGCGGCGCTGTGGTGGGCGGTGGTGACGCTGACCACGACCGGCTACGGCGACGTGGTGCCGATCACCCCGCTCGGCCGCGTGGTCGCCGCCATGGTGATGATCTCGGGCCTCGGCGTGTTCGGGCTGTGGACCGGTATCCTGGCGACCGGTTTTGCCGCCGAAACCCGCCGCGACAATTTCTTGCGAACCTGGGAGACCGTCAGCAAGGTGCCGTTCTTCGCGCATCTCGGCCCGGCCGCGATCGCCGACGTCACCCAAATGCTGCGGACCATGGACCTGCCGCCGCGCACCATGATCATCCGCAAGGACACCAATGGCGACTGCATGTATTTCGTCGCCGCCGGCGAGGTCGAGGTCGACCTGCCCGGGCGCAAGGTGAAGCTTGGCGAAGGCGAGTTCTTCGGCGAGATGGCGTTGCTCGGCAACACCAAGCGCGGCGCCAGCGTCTCGACCAGCAAGGTGACCAGGTTGTTGGTGCTTGACCTGGTCGATTTCCGCCTGTTGATGGCAAGGCATCCCGATCTCGCCGAGACCATCGACGCCGAGGCCAAGCGGCGCGAACGTGAGAATCAATAATGATGGAGACCAAGATGGCTGACGCGGCCGACACCGCCAGCGGACCCGTGCTCGAAATCGCGGGCGCGCGCGCAACGATCCGCCTCAACCGGCCGAAGCACCTCAACCGCCTGCAGGCCGAGGATCTCGGCGAGCTGCTGACATTGTTCGACCGGATCGAGGCCGATCCCGCGATCCGCGTGCTGGTGCTGACCGGAACCGGCCGCGCGTTCTCCGCCGGCTACGACCTCAACTCCGTCGCCGAGCGCGCGGTGAGCGCCAGCGAGCAGCAGAGCGCGGGCTCGGCGTTCGAGGTCGTGGTCAACCGCCTCGAGGATCTCAGCGTGCCGACGATCTGCCGGCTCAATGGCGGGGTCTATGGCGGCTCGACCGACCTCGCGCTCGCCTGCGACTTCCGCATCGGCGTCGATACCGCCGAGATGTTCATGCCGGCGGCGCGGCTCGGGCTGCACTATTACAAGAGCGGCATCCAGCGCTATGTCACGCGGCTCGGCGTCGATAACGCCAGGATGCTGTTCCTGACCGCGCAGAAGATATCGGCGCCCGAGATGCTGCGGATCGGCTACCTCACCGCGATGGTATCGCTCGACCTGCTCGACGAGGAAGTCGACAAGCTCGCGACGATTTTGGCGGGCAACGCGCCCAAGGCGATGGCCGGCATGAAGCGCGCAATCAACGAATTCGCCCGCGGCGAGCTCGACGAGGCCGCCGCCGACGCCCGTCACCGCGACAGCATGCGCGGCGACGAGATCAAGGAAGGCATCAAGGCCTTCGCCGAGAAGCGGGCGCCGCGGTTTTAGCGATTGGTCGCACGGCACACTCCCTTCACCCTCCCCTGGAGGGGGAGGGTCGGGTCACATGGAGCGCAGCGGAATGTGAGACGGGGTGGGGTGATCTCTCAGCACGAACGGTGCCCGAGTGGAGAGATCACCCCACCTCGGTTCGCATTGCATGCGAACCGATCCTCCCCCTCCAGGGGAGGATGAGAGCAGTGCCTCTTCACGCCCGCTTCGACCGCATCGCACGGACCTGCGCGATGTCAGGATCCGCGGCGAGTGCCTGGTAGCGCTTGCTGTCGACGGCGTAGAGCGCGATGCGCCCCTCGGCGTCGGCATGGACACCCCAGCCGAAACGCTTGCCGAGCGGCGAGGCGCGCATGCAGGCCTGGCCGCGCGAGAAGAACGTCTCGCGGGCGAGGCTGTGCGCCTTCTTCGCCGCTCTCGCATCGAGCGCACGGCCGGCCGCCGACGTCGCGAAAACCACATCGTCAGAGGTGTACTTGTAGGGCGCGCCCGCGATCATCCGGTATTGCAGCACGGCGACCGTCGGCTGGCCGCCGCGCAGCTGCGGCTCCTCGCCGCGCTG
The DNA here is from genome assembly GCF_054063355.1 of Bradyrhizobium sp. USDA 4502. Lineage (NCBI taxonomy): Bacteria > Pseudomonadati > Pseudomonadota > Alphaproteobacteria > Hyphomicrobiales > Nitrobacteraceae > Bradyrhizobium > Bradyrhizobium sp. USDA 4502. Next base: position 8,260,112 of record NZ_JBSSGF010000001.1, on the reverse strand, counting down.
CGCCGGGCAGTCCTCCGCGACGTGGATCAGGGTGTTGAAGCAGTTGGTGCTGTGCAGGACTTTCGCCATCGGCCCGATCCGTATCACACTCCGGCGACTGCTGCATGCTGCGCCGCCATCTCGTCATCGGCCTTCGATATCCGCTGGAAAGCCGGGCGCGCGGCGATGCTCTCGGTATAGCGAACAAACACGTCCCTTTTCGGCACGATGCCGAACATCATGGTCCAGCTGAGCGCGATGCCCCAGAGGATGTCAGCCGCCGTGATCTCTTCGCCGAGCAGATAGGGCCCCTTTGCCAGCTGCGATTCCAGCGCGCCCAGCATGGTGTCGTAATCGGCATAGGGCGACTGCGTGATCGGCGCGGGCTCGCGCTTCATGAAATGGTCGATCACGGCCGGCTCGAACGATGAGCCGTAATAGGCGATCCAGCGCAGATACGGGCCGCGGCGCGGGTCGTTCAGCGCCGGCGTCAGGCCGGCCTGCGGAAACAGATCGGCGAGATAGATGAAGATCGCGACCTGCTCGGTGATCAGCGCGTCGCCGTGGCGGATCGCCGGCACCTTGCCGAGCGGATTGATGGCGAGATAGGCGTCCTTGCGCTGCTCGCCCGCCTTCATGTTCAGGACCTGCAGGTCATACGGCGCGCCGAGCTCCTCCAGCAGCACGCGGGTGCCGGTGGCGCGGCTCTGCGGCGAATAATACAGCGTGACGCGGTCGGTGGGGGCAGCGGTGGTCATGGCGGGTCTCCTTGCGCCGTCGGGGCATGGCCCCGTTATGCCCGCCTATACCTGACATCTTGTGTCAGGTATGATCCGGCCATGCGCGCGAGCCGGCTGTTTTCCATCCTCACCACCCTGCAGGCGCGGGGCCAGGTCACCGCGCCTGAGCTGGCGGAAGCCTGCGAGGTCTCGGTGCGCACGATCTATCGCGACATCGACGCGCTCGCGGCCGCCGGCGTTCCGGTTTACGCCGACCGTGGCGCCGAGGGCGGCTATCGCCTGCTCGACGGCTATCGGGTGCGGTTGAACGGCCTGTCGCAGGGCGAGGCCGAGGCGCTGTTCATGGCCGGACTTCCGGGGCCCGCCGCCGCGCTTGGCCTCGATGCCGCGATGGTGGCGGCGCAGACCAAGCTGATGGCGGCGCTGCCGGAGAACCTGCGGCCCAACGCGCGAGGGATGCAGCAGCGCTTCCATCTCGACGCGCCCGGCTGGTTCGGCGAGACCGAGGAGCCGGAGCATCTGCGCGCCATCGCCGGCGCCGTGCTGCGCGAGACCATGCTCGAGATCCGCTACCAGAGCTGGAAAGCCGAAAAGCGGCGGCGCGTGGCGCCGCTTGGCCTCGTGCTGAAGGGCGGCAGCTGGTACCTCGCCGGCCTCGTCGACGGCAATGTGCGCACCTACCGCGTCGCGCGCGTACTGGATTGCACCGCGCTGGAGACGCCGTTCGCGCGGCCGGCGGAGTTCGACCTCGCCGCCTATTGGCGCGCCTCGATCGAGCGGCTGGAGGCCGAGCTGCATCCGAACGAGGCCACGGTGCGGCTGTCGCCGCTCGGGCTGAAACTGTTCGATGCGCTGGCCCACCCTTACGTGAAGGCGCGGATGCAGCTCACTGATGGCACCGACGCCGACGGCTGGCGGCTCGCCACCATGCCGGTCGGCAAGACGGTGTGGCATGCAGCGACCGAGCTGCTGCGGCTCGGCGCCGAGGCCGAAGTGGTCGCGCCGTTAGAGTTGCGCGAGAAGATGGCCGAGCTGACGGGCGCGATGGCCGCGCGCTATGCCGACGCGCCGCCACGCCGCGCGATGGCGGGCGCTAAAGCGCGATGAGATTGGGTGAATGGAGCCGCAGGAGCAGTGCGCTCCCTCGCCCCGTTCTTACGGGGAGAGGGTCGGGGTGAGGGGCTGTCTCCGCGCATACGGTGATAGCTGCGCTTGCTGAGACTCCCCCTCACCCGGAACGCATCTAACGATGCGTTCCGACCTCTCCCCGCGCGCAGGGCGAGGTGGAGCAGAGTCTGCGGTTCGCTGCTTGCTAGTAGCGGCTGTCGGAGCTGATGACGAAGCGGTCGAAAAAATTCACCGGCAGAATTTCGAACCGATCCAGCGTCAGCGTAATCCCGGTCACGAAGTCGACGCCCTTGATCGTGCCCTCAAGATCGATCCGCCGGCCGCGACGCAGGCCGCGGGTTTCCGGATGTTGCTCGATGTCGATATAGGCATAGATCGGATTGTCGAGCCGCGAATGGCGATGCCAGCCGCGCTGCAGGAAGCTGAATTGCAGCACCGAGCCCGCGCCCCAGTCGATCGCGTCGAAGAAGCGGGTCTTCCAGGCAACGGGCCGTCCCAGATAATGCGCGGCGATGAACGCGTCGCGCTCGAGTGCAGGCAGACGGTGCAGCTGCCAGCTGATCTCCGCCGGCGTCAGGGAGGCGTTATTCGCCATTGTTGTTCTTGTCGTTTCTTCTTGTAGCTCTTCTTATCCTCGGCGGGAGGGTGAACCGACCTTCCCGCCTTGAGGAAATTATACATCAACGAATGTGACAGTATCTTCCACGGTCGCGCGCGACGTGCGGTAGCTGTTCACCTTTTGCGCGTGATCCGCATAGCCGAACGAGATACCGCAGACAACCCGGCGATCGTCGGCCAGGTTGAAATGACGACGGATCAGCCCGGAATGGCGCGCGATCGCCGCCTGCGGGATGGTGCCGAGCCCGAGCGCCTGCGCCGCCAGCATGAAGTTCGAGACATAGCCGCCGCAGTCGATCGCACCATAGATGCCGAGCGGCTCATTGGTGTGGATCACGGCAATGTGCGGCGCGCCGAAGAAATTGTAGTTTTCCAGCGCCTGTTTTGCATAGGCCGGCTTGTCGCCGCGCGCGATGCCGAGCGTGCTGTAGAGCTGGAAACCGCTTTCGCGGCGGCGCTCCAGATAGACGCCGACATATTCGCGCGGCGGCGTGAAGTCGTAATCCTCGCCGAGGCCGCGCGACGCCTCGGCATAGATCGCCTTGCGAAACCGCTCCTTGGCCTCGCCGGAGACGATCAGCACCTGCCAAGGTTGGCTGTTGCACCAGGATGCGGTGCGCTGCGCAGTCGACACAATGTGCTCGATGACCTCGCGCGGCACCTCGCGCGGCTGGAACGCGCGCACCGAGTAGCGCTCGTTGAGCAATTCCTCGAGCGCGCCGATACGGTCCTCGGTCGCGTAGCGCGGGTTCGGTGTCTTCGCGTCCATGATATATCCTCTTTTTTCGTCATTCCGGGGCACGCGAAGCGTGAACCCGGAATCTCGAGATTCCGGGTTCGATGCTTCGCATCGCCCCGGAATGACGACTAACCACCCCGCCCCTTGGTCGGGATCTTGTTGTAAGGCACGTCCTTGTCGACGCGGATGTCGCCGGGCAGGCCCAGCACGCGCTCGGCGATGATGTTGCGCAGGATCTCGTCGGTACCGCCGGCGATGCGCATCGAGGGCGACGACAGCAGCATCTGCTGGAACTGGCCGTTGGCCTGCTCCTCATCGGTGCCGGTGAGGCTGCCCGCCGCGCCCTCGAGGTCCATCGCATAGGTCGCGATGTCTTGCAGCATCAGGCCGGAGACGAGCTTGCCGATCGAGTTTTCCGGGCCCGGTCGCTCGCCCTTCGACAGCGCCGAGATGGCGCGGTAGCTGGTGTATTTCAGCCCGCTCGCCTTCACCGCCCAGCTCGCAAGTCTGGAGCGCACCGCCGGATCGTCGATCGCAAGACCGTCCTCCAGCATCAAATTGGAGCAGAACTCGAACATCTCGGGCACGCCGGTGGCGAGCCGCGCGCCGATCGACATGCGCTCGTTCATCAGCGTGGTCAGCGACACGCTCCAGCCCTCGCCGACCGCCCCTAACCGCTGGCTGTCCGGGATTACGACGTCGGTGAAATAGACCTCGTTGAACTCCTGCATGCCGTTGGCCTGCTTGATCGGCCGCACCTCGACGCCGGGGCTCTTCATGTCGAGGAAGAACATGGTGAGGCCCTTGTGCTTCGGGACATTCGGATCGGTGCGCGCGATCAACAGGCCGTAGTCGGAGTAATGCGCGCCTGACGTCCAGATCTTCTGGCCGTTGACGACCCAATTGTCGCCTTTCTTCTCGGCGCGGGTGCGCAGCCCCGCGACGTCGGAGCCGGCCGACGGCTCGGAGAACAGCTGGCACCAGATCTCCTCGCCGGAGGCGAGCTTCGGCAGATAGCGGCGCTTGGCATCCTCGCTGCCCCAGGCCATCACAGTCGGGCCGCACATGCCCTCGCCGATCTGGAACGGCTGGGTCAATTTGCCGTAGACGCCCTCTTCCTGCTGCCAGATCACGCGCTCGATCGGGGTGGCGCCGCGGCCGCCATATTCCTTCGGCCAGTGCAAGCAGGCCCAGCCGCCCTCGGCCTTCCTCTTCTGCCAGGCCTTGCCGACCTCGACCATGTCGTGCCTGGCGAGCCTGATACGGCCGAGCGACGACTTCGAGAGCTCCTCTTCGAACTCCTTCGGCGCATTGGCCGCGATCCAGTTGCGGGCGATGGCGCGGAACTCGGCTTCCTGCGGCGTGTCATCGAAATTCATGGCGGCTCCTTTGTTCTGTCATTCCGGGGCGATGCGCAGCATCGAACCCGGAATCTGGAGATTTATTGTGCGGCTCGAGGTTCCGGGTTCGCCGCTTCGCGCCGCCCCGGAACGACGGTTAAGCTCTTCCCTTGGTCGGGATCTTGTTGAAGGGAACGTCCTTGTCGACCCTGATGTCGCCGGGCAGGCCCAGCACGCGTTCGGCGATGATGTTGCGCATGATCTCGTCGGTGCCACCCTCGACGCGGGTGCCCGGCGCGCGCAGCAGCATCGCCTGGAATTTGCCGGCGACCTCGGCATCCTCAATCCCGTTCAGCGCGCCGGCCGCGCCCTGCAGATCGAGCGCGTAGGTCGCGACGTCCTGGATCATCGAGCCGGCGACCAGCTTGCCGATCGAATTCTCCGGTCCCGGACGCTCGCCCTTCGACAGCGCCGAGATCGCGCGCATGCTGGTGTATTTCAGCCCGCTCGCCTTCACGGCCCAGTTGGCGAGCTTGGAGCGCACCGCGCGGTTCTCGATCGCGGGGCCGTCCTCCAGCATCAGGCTGGTGCAGAAGTCGAACAGCTCGGGAAAGCCGGTGGCGACACCGGCGCCGATCGACATCCGCTCGTTCATCAGCGTGGTCAGCGACACGTTCCAGCCGTCATTGACATTGCCGAGCCGCTGCGAGTCCGGAATGCGCACGTCGGTGAAATAGACCTCGTTGAAGTCGGAGGCGCCGCTCGCCTGCTTGATCGGCCTGACCTCGACGCCCGGGCTCTTCATGTCCAGGAAGAACATGGTGAGGCCCTTGTGCTTGGGCACGGTCGGGTCGGTGCGGGTAAGCAAGATGCCGTAGTCGGAATAATGCGCGCCCGAGGTCCAGATCTTCTGGCCGTTGATCACCCACTCGTCACCATGCTTCTCGGCGCGGGTGCGCAGGCCGGCGACGTCGGAGCCGCCGGCCGGCTCGGAGAACAGCTGGCACCAGATCTTCTCGCCGGAGGCAAGCGGCGGCAGATATTTGCGCTTCTGCTCCTCGCCGGCGAACGCCATCATGGTCGGGCCGCACATGCCGTGGCCGATGATGAACATCGAGCTAAGGCGGCCGAACGGGCCCTCCTCCTGCTGCCAGATCACGCGCTCGATCGGCGATGAGCCGCGGCCGCCATACTCCTTCGGCCAGTGCAGGCAGGCCCAGCCGGCATCGGCCTTCTTCTTCTGCCAGGCCTTCGCGACCTCGAGAATGTTGGCGCCCTTGAGCGCAACACGGCCGAGCGAGGCCTTGCGCAGCTCGTCCTCATGTTGCTTCGGTGCATTGGCCGCGATCCAGGCTTTCGCCTCGGCGCGGAATGCGGCCTCCTGCGGGGTGTCGTCGAAATTCATGGTGGCTTTCTTTCCGTCATTCCGGGGCGATGCGCAGCATCGAACCCGGAATCTCGATTCCCAACCTCTGGATTCCGGGTTCGCGCTACGCGCGCCCCGGAATGACGAATCGTATCGTTACGCCGCGTTCTTCTTGCGCATGCGGTCGATCAGCGCGTCTTCCCAATAGGACAGGCTGCCGAGACCGAGCGCCACCGCATTGGCGCGGCGGTAGTACATGTGGCAGTCGAACTCCCAGGTGAAGCCCATGCCGCCATGCACCTGGATGTTGTTCTTGGCGCAATGCTGGAATGCCTGCGTCGCGCTGATGCGCGCGGCGGCGGCGGCTTCCGGCAATTCGCCGGCATTGGTCGAGAGCGCCCAGGCGCCGTAGTAGCAATTCGAGCGCGCCAAGGTTGCCGACACATACATATCGGCCAGCATGTGCTTGACCGCCTGGAACGAGCCGATCGGCCGGCCAAAGGCAATACGATCAAGCGCATAGTCGCGGCCCATCTCCAGCGCGCGGTCGGCGCCGCCGACCTGCTCGAACGCCGTCAACACGGCCGCGCGATCGAGCACCTGGGAGATGACGCTCCAGCCCTCGCCGGTAGCGCCGAGCGGCTCGGCCTTCGCATCCTTGAAGGTGAATTCGGCCTGGCCGCGGGTCAGGTCGATGTTGGTCAGCGACTTGATTTCGACGCCGCCGGCCTTGAGGTCGACGATGAACAGGGAGATATCGGACTCGCGTCCGCTCGAGCCGGTGCGCGCGGCGACCACGGCGAAATCGGCGATCGCGCCATCAGGCACCGGCTTCTTGACGCCGTTGAGCACGCCGCCATTGGCCGTCACCTTGATCGCCTTCGGCGACGGGTTGCCCTTGCCCTCGAACAGCGCCAGCGTGCCGATGGCTTCGCCCGCGGCGATCTTTGGCAGCCACTTCTGCTTCTGCGCGTCACTGCCTGCGATCAGGATCGCTTCGGCGGCGAGATAGACGGTGGAGGAGAACGGCACCGGCGCCAGCGCGCGGCCCATTTCCTCCGCGATCACGCAGAGCTCGAGATGGCCGGCGCCCGCACCGCCGAACTGTTCCGGGATCGCGACGCCGAGGAAGCCCATCTCGGCGAGGCCCTTCCACAGCGCCTTGTCGTAAGGCGCCTTGCCGTCGAGCACCTCGCGCACGGCCTTCGGCGGGCACTGTTCGCTGAGGAACTTCCGCGCCTCGTCGCGCATCTGCTTCTGTTCGTCGGAGAAATCGAAATTCATGGCGCTTACCTTTTTCTTGCTGTCATTCCGGGGCGATGCGCAGCATCGAACCCGGAATCTCGACGTAAGGAACCTCTGGATTCCGGGTTCACGCTTCGCGCGCCCCGGAATGACGCGTTTGCTTTCGTAGGATCAGTTCAAGATGATCACGTCGTCGCCGGGCTTGCCGGCATACAGCTTCTCGACCAGTGCGGCGCGGCGTTCGAGGCCGGCGCGCTGGTTGATGTAGCCCTTGTCGGTGAGCTCGTTGCCGTCGATCGACGGCGGCTCGACCATCAGCATCGCACGCGCGATACGCATGCTGCTGCCGGTGGTGGACGCATTGTGCGCCTGCAAACCCTTCTTCAGGCAGGCAAGCACTTCGGGATGCCGGATCACGTCCTCGTAGCTGGCATCGGCATTGCCGACGAGCTGGCGGCAGGCGTGCAGGTTCGGCCAGCACAGCAGGCTGATGAACTCACGGTCCTGCCCCGCAACCAGCGCGTCATGCACGACCGGCGTCGCGGCTGATATCGCATCGGTGCGCAGCGAGCCGACATGCACGAACGTGCCGGTGGTCAGCTTGAAATCTTCGACCACCCGGCCGGCAAAGATGATGCCTTGCAGCGGATCTTCGGGATCGACGAACACGCCGGCATCGCCGATGCAGTAGAAGCCTTCCTCGTCGAACATCTTGGCCGTGAGGTCCGCCTGGCCGAAATAGCCTGGCGTGACGTTGACGCCGCGCAGCCGCAATTCATATTTCGAGCCGCACGGCACCATCTTCAGCTCGACGCCGGGGAACGGCAGACCGATCAGGCCGACGCGCTCGGTATCCCAATAGGTGCCGGTCGAGGTCGGCGCGGTCTCGGTCGAGCCCCAGCCGGTGTAGAACACGATGCGCTCGCCCGTGGTCTTCACCGCCAGCGCCTGCATGCGGTCATAGAGATCGTCGGGCAGCCGCGCGCCGCCATAGGCCATGATCGAGAGGTTCTTGAAGAAGCTCGCGCACAGCGCCTCGTCCTTCTCCATCGCGGCGGCGAGCGCGGCATAGCCGGCCGGCACGTTGGCGTAATAGGTCGGCGACACCTCGCGCAGGTTCCTGATGGTCTCCTCGAGCTGGCCCGGCATCGGCCGGCCGTCGTCGATATAGAGCGTGCCGCCGTCGACCAGCACCGGATTGAACGCGGCGTTGCCGCCCATGGTGTGATTCCACGGCATCCAGTCGAGCACCGTCGCGATCGGTCCCTCCGTTTCACGCGGGCGCACCTGCATCATCATCGCCGCGTTGGCACACATCATCTCCTGGGTGTTGATGACGGCCTTGGGCATGCCGGTCGAGCCCGAGGTGAACAGCAGCTTGCCGACGGTCTTGGGCGTGATCTTCGCGATGGACTCGCCGACCGCAGCCGTCACCGGCGTTGCCGCGAGGTCGGCAAAGGCCGCGCTCCTGATGCCCTCGCAGGGACGCAGGACGTGGACGACCGTGATGCCGGTGAGATCGATCGCTTTGAGCGCCTTCTCGAAAGTCGGGCCGTCCTGCACCATCACGACGGCCGGCTTGATCAGGTTGAACAGGTATTTGAGCTTGAGATGATCCTGGCTCATCAGCGAATAGGCCGGCGACACCGGCGCGGCCGGCAGCCGCGCCTGCATCGCGGCCTGCGTCATCAGCGCGTGCTCGATAGAATTGCCCGAGAGGATCGCGACGGGCCGGCCGTCGCCAACGCCAAGATCGAGCAGGCCTTGCGTCAGCGCATCGACGGTGCGCTTGGCTTCACCATAGGAGACCTTGCGCCATTGCCGGTCGGGACCACCGCGTTGCGCGAGCCAGATCCGCTCCGGCGCCTGCGCCGCCCATTTGGCGAGATAGGCCGGAATATGCGTCTCGTAGGCCTGGAGCGGAATCCGCGACTTCAGGACGACGGTGCCGTCACCGCGCCGCTCGACCGCGATGTCACGTGCGAGCCAATCTACCTTGCGAAAGGCAGGTTTCGTCAGCATCGCCGCGTCTCCTTCCATTTTGCGTCTCCCGGAATTCTTGTCCTTTTGAGGATCTGTTCTCAGCGCCTGATATAGACAGGCTTTCGTTTCTCGAGAAAGGCCCTGATGCCTTCCTGGAAATCTTCCGAGCGGCTGCACAGCACCTGATTGCGATCTTCCATCGCGATCACGGCCTCGATCGAGCCGGCATCGACGCTCATGTTGATGCATTCCTTCGAGAGGCGGAGACCGACCGGCGAGGCCGTCATCATTGCCTCGACATAAGGATTGGCCGCCGCATCAAGATCGGTGGCCTCGACCACCTCGGACACCAGGCCGACCGCAAGCGCGCGGTCGGCATGGATGAAGCGCCCGGTGAGGATCAATTCGGAAGCAACCGACACGCCGACGAGGCGCGGCAGGAAATAGCTGGTGCCGATATCGCAGCCGCCGAGACCGAGCTTGATGAAGGCGCAATTCATCCGCGCGTTCTTCGCCGCGATGCGGATGTCGGCGGCAAGCGCCAACGCGAAGCCACCGCCGGCGGCCGCGCCCTGCACCAGCGCGATGATCGGCTGCGGAGCGCGCCGCATCAACATCACGATGTCGGCGATGCGCCGCTGCGAGTCCAGCGACTCCGTGACGCCGGGCGGCTCGGTCTGTCCACCACGGCGCGCCATCGCGTGCTTGAGATCGAGCCCGGCGCAGAAATTCGCACCGGCGCCCTTCAGCACCACGACGCGGGTGTCGCGATTGCGCTGCAGGCCCTGGAAATAGACGTTGAGCGCGTCGATCAGCGAAGGGGCGAGTGCGTTGAGGCTCTCGGGGCGATTGAGCGTGACCCAATCGACCCCGTCGTGATGTTCGATCAGCAGCGGCTGAGACACGCGCATGGTCCTCCCGACCGTCGTCCCGGCCAAGCGAAGCGCGAGCCGGGACCCATAACCACAGGCTTTTGTTGTTTTGCGCGGTGTCTGCCAGCTTGCCTGTTACAGACGCCGCGGAGTATGGGTCCCGGCTCCAGCGCGCAATTGCGCGCAAGGCCGGGACGACAGCGGAATTCGCCGTTAGCGCGGCGCCATGCGGATGGCGCCGTCGAGGCGGATGGTTTCGCCGTTGAGCATCGGGTTCTCGACGATGTGGACCGCGAGATTGCCGTATTCCGAGGCATCGCCGAGGCGGGCCGGATGCGGCACCTGGGCGCCGAGGCTCTTACGCGCTTCCTCGTTCAGACCCATCAACAGCGGCGTCAGGAACAGGCCCGGCGCGATGGTGTTGACGCGGATCTTCAGGCTGGCGAGGTCGCGCGCGGCCGGCAGCGTGAGGCCGACGACGCCACCCTTCGAGGCGGAATAGGCGATCTGGCCGATCTGGCCTTCATAGGCTGCGACCGACGCGGTGTTGATCGCGACGCCGCGCTCCTCGCCGATCGGGGCCTCGGTCGCCAGCCGCTCGGCGAACAGGCGCAGCACGTTGAAGGTGCCGATCAAATTGACGTTGATGATGCGGACGAACTTTGCCAGCGGATAGACGCCGTCCTTGCCGACGATGCGCTGCGAGCCGCCGATGCCGGCGCAGTTCATCAGCACGCGCGCGATGCCGTGCGCGGCCTCGGCCTTGGCGATAGCAGCCTTGATGGCGTCCTCGTCGGTGACGTCGGCATGCAGCGCGACGCCCTTCACCTCGGCGGCGACTTTCTCAGCGTTTTCCTTGTTCTGGTCGATCACGCCGATCTTGGCGCCCTTGGCGGCCATGGCGCGCGCGGTTGCGGCACCAAGGCCGGAGCCACCGCCGGTGATGAGAACGGCAACGTCTTTCAACTGCATGGATACAACCTTTCCTTGGGCGTTTCTTCTCTAGACTTCGAACTTTGTTATCCGGCGGCGACTGCTGCCGTTTCCTTATCGGGATTGAGCACGCCGCCGAAGATCAAGGCTTCCATGTGCTTGATGTAATCGCGGCAGACCTCGTCGGTGATCGGGCCGACGCCGACCGCGCGCGACATCGCGTGACGGCCGAAGAACAGATGATCGCAGGCGCCGATCAGGCTGGTGTAGAACAACACCGGATCGATCTTGCGGAATTCGCCGGCCTTGATCCCTTCTGCGAGCAGCCGGCGGTGAAAATCCAAAAGCGGCGCGACGAAGAATTTCGACACCTCGTTCGCGGCGGCAGGCGAGCTCTCGTGCAGGAGATAATGGATCAGCCGGTTCATATAGGGGAACTGGTGATAGGCGCGGATGATGCCGCCGATATGCAGCCGCAATTTCGCGGACGGCGTGATCGGCTGGCTGATGAGATATTCGAGTTGCGATATCTCGGTGGCGGCGTCGCGCGCCAGCAGCGCCAGCAACAGCCCGTCCTTGTTGCCGAAATGATATTTCACCAGCGCGGCGTTGACGCCCGACTTCTGCGCGATGTCGGACAACGAGACCTCGATCGAGGCGCGCTCGATCATCAGCTCACTGGCCGCAACCAAAAGCTTGTCGGCGGTGGCATTTTTGCCGGCCGGAAGTTTCGTCGGTACGCTGGTATTCAACTGCGCTCTGGTCCCGCTCTGTGTCAGGGGGTCGACGGTAAATCGAGGCCGCACATAAGCCCATGGCGGGGCCGCACTCAAGAGTTAATTGATTGATTGACTAAATGCTGAGCCACCCCTTAAATCCGGCCCAACTTTCAGACCGCCCAATCCGGAAACATCAGGGAGATCAGACATGGCCGAGGCATATATCGTCGCCGCCGCTCGCACCGCGGGCGGCCGCAAGGGAGGGCGTCTCGCCGGCTGGCATCCGGCCGATCTGGCCGCGACCGTGCTCGATGCGCTGGTCGAGCGCACCGGCGCCGACCCCGCGCAGGTCGAGGACGTGATCATGGGCTGCGTGATGCAGACCGGCGAGCAGTCCACCAACATCGCGCGCAACGCGGTGATGGCCTCGAAGCTGCCGGAGAGCGTGCCGGCGACCTCGATCGACCGCCAGTGCGGTTCCTCGCAGCAGGCGCTGCACTTCGCGGCGCAGGCGGTGATGTCTGGCACGATGGACTGCGTGATCGCCGCCGGCGTGGAATCGATGACCCGCGTGCCGATGGGCCTCGCCTCCTCGCTGCCCGCCAAGAACGGCTTCGGCCACTACAAGAGCCCGGGCATCGAGGCGAAGTATCCCAACATCGTGTTCAGCCAGTTCACCGGCGCGGAGATGATGGCCGAGAAGTACGGCCTGTCGAAGGATGAGCTCGACGAATACTCCTATAACAGCCATCAGCGCGCGATCGCAGCAACGCAGGCCGGCTATTTCAAGGACGAGATCGTGCCGGTGACAATCACCCGCGCCGACGGCTCGACCGACACCCATCACATCGACGAAGGCATCCGCTTCGACGCCAGCCTCGACGGCATCAAGGGCGTCAAGCTGATCGCCGAGAACGGCAAGCTCACCGCGGCGAGCGCCAGCCAGATCTGCGACGGCGCCTCCGGCGTCATGGTCGTCAACGAGAAGGGCCTGAAGGCGCTCGGCGTCAAGCCGATGGCGCGCATCCATCACCTCACCATGATGGGCGGCGACCCCGTGATCATGCTGGAAGCGCCGCTGCCGGCAACCCAGCGCGCGCTGCAGAAGGCCGGCATGAAGATTGACGACATTGATCTCTTCGAGGTCAACGAGGCCTTCGCCTCGGTGCCGACCGCTTGGCTGAAGACCACCGGCGCCGATCCGGCCCGGCTCAACGTCAACGGCGGCGCGATCGCGCTCGGCCATCCGCTCGGCGGCAGCGGCACCAAGCTGATGACGACGCTGCTGCATGCCCTCAAGCAGCGCAACAAGCGCTACGGCCTGCAGACCATGTGCGAAGGCGGCGGCATGGCGAATGTGACGATTGTCGAGCGGCTGTAAGAAAAGTCCGCATCAGCGGCCACAACAATGATGTCGTCCCGGCGTAGGCCGGGACCCATAACCACAGCCGTTTGTGGTTAGGCGCGGCTGGGGCCACAACTCAGTCCAACAAGAAAAATTGGTGGTTATGGGTCCCCGCGTTCGCGCTAGGGCATTTACACATCTCTTCGAGGCTAGAAAACCGACTCATCATCAAGGGGTTAGCTACTAGGCGAGAGCCGAAATCGGCGGGCGCAACCCTAGTGCAGATGAGTAAGTTCTCTGCGGTTTTCGGCCAACTCTTTGAGAAGACTCCGGAAAGACTGCGGAGGATATGTATATACGCTAGCGCGTTCGCGGGGACGACCACTATTGATGCTCCGAGGAAACACAATGACCCATCCGTCGATCCACGCGCGTACCCATCCGAACAAGATCGCCTACCAGATGGCGGGCAGCGGCAAGGCGATCACCTATCGCGAGCTCGACGAGCTTTCGAACCAGGGCGCGCATCTGTTCCGCTCGCTCGGCCTGAAGGCCGGCGACCACATCGCGCTGCTGATGGAAAACCGGCTTGCCTTCATGGAGATCTGCTGGGCCGCGCAGCGCTCGGGTCTCTATTACACGGCGATCAGCCGCTACCTGACGGAAGAGGAGATCGCCTACATCATCAAGGACTGCGGCGCGAAGGTTTTCATCACCACGCCGCAATGCGCCGACAAGGCGAAGGGCCTGATCAAGGGCGAGGCGGGCGAGCCGCTGTTCTACATGATGGACGAGCCCTCACCGGGCTTCCGCTCCTACGACAAGGAAGCCGGCGCGCAGCCGACCACGCCGGTTGCCGACGAGGTCGCCGGCTACGACATGCTGTATTCCTCCGGCACCACCGGCCGGCCAAAGGGCATCAAGAAGCAGTTCGAAGGCAACCGGATCGACGTGCCGAACCCGTTCCTGCGGATTCTCACCGCAGACATGTGCGGCATGAATGCGGACAGCATCTATTTGTCGCCGGCGCCGCTCTATCACGCCGCCCCGCTACGCTTCAACATGATGGCCACCGTGCTCGGCGGCACCTCCGTCATCATGGAGCATTTCGACGCCGAAGAATTTTTGAAGCAGGTCGAGAAGCACAAGGTGACGCAGTCGCAGCTGGTGCCGACCATGTTCGTGCGCATGCTGAAGCTGCCCGACGAAGTGCGCACACGCTACAAGGTCTCGTCGCTGAAAGGCGCGATCCACGCCGCGGCGCCCTGCCCGGTCGACGTCAAGGCCAAGATGATCGAATGGTGGGGACCGATCCTGATCGAGTATTACGCCGGCTCCGAAGGCAATGGCGTCACGGTCTCGACCTCGCAGCAATGGCTGACCCACCGCGGCACGGTCGGCCGCGCGGTGGTCGGCAAGGTCAAGATCCTCGACGAGAACGACGAGGAAGCGCCGACCGGCCAGATCGGTCAGGTCTTTTTCGCCGACGCGCCGGCGTTCTCCTATCACAACGATCCGGAGAAGACGAAGAAGGCCTACAACACCAAGGGCTGGTCGACGCTCGGCGATGTCGGCTACCTCGACGAAGAGGGCTTCCTCTATCTGACCGACCGCAAGAGCTACATGATCATCTCCGGCGGCGTGAACATCTATCCGCAGGAGACCGAGGACGTCCTGATCACGCATCCGGCGGTGTCCGACGTCGCGGTGTTCGGCGTGCCGAACGAGGAGATGGGCGAAGAGGTCAAGGCCGTGGTGCAGCCGCACGACATCACCAGGGCCGGCAAGGAGCTCGAGGCCGAGCTGATCGCGTTCTGCCGGCAGCACTTGTCGCCGATCAAATGCCCCAAGAGCATCGACTTCGAGCAAGAGCTGCCGCGTACGCCGACCGGCAAACTGGTGAAGCGCCATCTGCGCGACCGCTATTGGCCGAAGGCGGCAGCGAAGGCGTGACCGCGCTTCACCCTCCCCTGGAGGGGGAGGGTCGGTTCGCATGCAGCGAAGCGAAATGCGAAACGGGGAGGGGTCAGGTCTCTCCACGAATACCTTTCGAGTGGAGAGATCCGACCCCTCCCCGCCGCTCATTTCATTCGCGTCGACCCTCCCCTTTCAGGGGAGGGTTAAGTCACACCGCATGTCAGAGACACGCTACGCTTCGTCATGTCGCGAATCTTATGCAAACCTACAAATCCTCCGCCGGTGCGCACGCGACCGATGCCACGGCACGCAAATGCAGCTGGCCGTGCTTGCCCGATGCCGTGGTGGTCCATTGCGCATCGATCTGCTGAAAATCTTCCGACAGCTTGCCGCGATGGCTGCCGTCGGTTTCGAACGCCCCGTCGCCATCGGGCGAGCGTTCGAAGATCTCGACCTCGAGATCGGACAGCCGGACGAACATCTGCACGCCGATCTTGGTCACGTGGCGACCGACCTCATATGAACCGCAGCCGCGCGCTTCCGCGTTCTGCTCGTTCAGGGCCTGCACTTTGTCGAAGGTAATGACGACGTTCTGCACCGCGTTGTCGCCGTCCCACAGGAATTCGCCGACATAGGCGCGCGGCAGTTTCTCGGTGAGCTGCCTGATGTCGGCGGCACGCACCGCCGACATCAGCACCAGACTTGCCGCCACGATCACCACGCCGAGACGCGACATCCAGCCGGGCAGCTCTGCAATCCTCGCGTGGCGCATGCGGTATGCATCCCCTGGGCAAAATTGCTATCGTTCAATAATGACCGTCAGCATACAGCCAAATGCGCTGGTTCTGCGGCGATGCCCAACAGGTGATCTGCACAATGGAAGCCCTCCCCGACGTCCCGCTGCCCTCCACCATCCGCTCGCGTTATGTCGACGGGATCAACGGCCTGCGCATGCATGTGCTGGAAGCGGGCTTTGAAACATCCGGCCGGCCCTGCCTGTTGCTGCTGCACGGCTTTCCGGAGCTGGCGTTTTCCTGGCGCAAGGTGATGCCGAAGCTCGCCGCAGCCGGCTATCACGTGATCGCGCCGGACCAGCGCGGCTATGGCCGCACCACCGGCTGGAGCGCGGAGTATGACGGCGATCTCGCGTCGTTTCGTCTCCCCAATCTGGTGCGCGATGCGCTCGGGCTGGTCGCAGCGTTCGGCTACAAGCACGTCGATGCCGTGATCGGGCACGATTTCGGCTCGTCGGTCGCGGCGTGGTGCGCGCTGATCCGGCCCGACGTGTTCCGCGCGGTGGTGATGATGAGCGCGCCATTTTCGGGACCGCCGTCGCTGCCGTTCAACACCGCGAGCGCGCCGGCAAAGCCCGCGAGCGAAGACCCCGTGCATCGCGAGCTCGCCGCGCTGCCGCGGCCGCGCAAGCATTACCAATGGTACTATTCGACGCGTCCGGCCAATGACGACATGCATCGCGCAGCGCAGGGCGTGCACGACTTCCTGCGTGCCTATTACCACCACAAAAGCGCGGACTGGAAAGACAACAAGCCGCATCCGCTGCAATCCTGGTCGGCAGGCGAACTGGCAAAACTGCCGACCTATTACGTGATGGATTTCGCCAAGGACATGGCCGCCACCGTCGCCGAGGAGATGCCGTCGCGCGAGGCGATCACTGCCAACACATGGCTGCCGGATATCGAGCTCGCTTATTACAGCGCCGAATATCAGCGCACCGGATTCCAGGGCGGGCTGCAATGGTATCGCTGCGGCACCTCGGGGGCGTTCGTCCCGGAACTGCAGACCTGGAGCGGCCGCACGATCGACCAGCCGTCCGCCTTCATTTCCGGCAAGCAGGATTGGGGCACCTACCAGCGGCCCGGCGTGTTCGAGGCGATGCAGACGAAAGCTTGCACCAACATGATCGGCTGCCATCTGGTCGACGGCGCCGGCCATTGGGTGCAGCAGGAACAGCCCGATGAGGCGAGTCGGCTGCTGCTCACATTCCTGCGAGACGCCGGCGCGCGGCGCTAGACGCTCGTTCGGCCGTCGCGTTGCATCCCGTTGATCTCAGGCGTTTTCCTCGCTCAACCCGCGCGGCTTGCCGGCGCTGCGGCAGCGAATCCGGGCCGACCCGGATTTGACCCGGCGCCAGCGCAACCCTATAGTTTAGAACTATTCTAATTCTAAACTCCGCGAACAAGGCGTTGCCGTGAAGAACTTTGCCGATCTGACCGAGCGCGAGGTGCTGGCGGTCGCGATCGCCTCCGAGGAGGAGGACAGCCGCATCTACATGACGTTCGCGGAGGATCTCGCCGAGCGCTATCCCGACACCGCCAAGATTTTCGAGGAGATGGCCGAGGAGGAGCGCGGCCATCGCCACCGGCTGCTGGAAACCTACGAGCAGCGCTTCGGGGCGCATCTGCCGCCGATCCGGCGCGAGGACGTCAAAGGCTTCCTGCGTCGCCGCCCGATCTGGCTCACCAAGAACCTGCCGCTCGACACCATCCGCAAGGAAGTCGAGACCATGGAGCTGGAGGCCGAGCGCTTCTATGCCAAAGCGGCCGAGAGGGCCGAGGATGTCGGCGTGCGCCGGCTGCTCGGCGATCTCGCCGAGGAGGAGAAGGGCCACGAGAAGCTCGCAGTGAAGCTGACCGGCGAGATCCTCAAGCCGGACGTGCGCGCGGAGGAAGACCGCACCCGGCGGCGGATGTTCGTGCTGCAATATGTGCAGCCGGGCCTTGCCGGATTGATGGACGGCTCGGTCTCGACCCTGGCGCCGCTGTTCGCCGCCGCCTTCGCCACCCATCACAACTGGCAGACCTTCCTGGTCGGGCTTGCCGCCTCGATCGGCGCCGGCATCAGCATGGGCTTTGCCGAGGCGCTGTCCGACGACGGCTCGCTGACCGGGCGCGGCTCGCCGTGGCTGCGCGGCCTGACCTGCGGATTGATGACGACGCTCGGCGGGCTCGGCCACACCATTCCCTATCTGGTGCCAGACGCCTGGCCGAACGCATTCTGGATCGCGACCGCGATCGCCGGCATCGTTGTGTTCTTCGAATTGTGGGCGATCGCCTTCATCCGCGCGCGCTACATGGACACGCCGTTCCTGCAGGCGGTGTTCCAGATCGTGCTCGGCGGCGCAATCGTGCTCGCGGTCGGCATCCTGATCGGCGCGGCGTAGCAACGGTTCAAGTCTCCCTCTCCCCGTTCTTACGGGGAGAGGGTTGGGGTGAGGGGCAATATCCACACGTGACGCAAGTGGACGTACCTGTACCCCCTCACCCGCCGCGCAAGCGCGCGGCGACCTCTCCCCGCAAGCGGGGCGAGGTAAAGCAGAGCAATTCCGATCAAACACGGCGACAACGTTACGGCTACAGCGCTTGCGGGCGGCAGCCAAACTGCCCATCATCGCGCCAACAACAAACCGGGAGCACGCCGTGGCCAAATCGCAATACAGCTTCAAGACCGCCGTCGAATTGTCGGAGGCGCTGCGCAACAAGCAGGTCTCGGCCGGCGAGCTCGCACAAGACGCGATCGGCCGCATCGAGCGCCACGACGGCAAGGTCAACGCGGTCTGCGTGCGCGATTTCGAGCGCGGCCTCGCCGCTGCGCGCGCCGCTGACGCCGCGATCGCGCGCGGCGAGCACAGGCCGCTGCTCGGCATTCCCATGACGGTGAAGGAATCCTTCAATGTCGCCGGATTGCCGACGACCTGGGGCTTCCCGCCGCAAAAGGACTTCGTCCCGACCGAGGACGCGCTGTCGATTCAGCGGGTGAAGGACGCCGGCGGCGTGATCCTCGGCAAGACCAACGTGCCGGTCGGGCTCGCCGACTGGCAGAGCTACAACGAGATCTACGGCACCACCAACAACCCCTACGACCTCGGCCGCACGCCGGGAGGCTCCTCCGGCGAATCGTCGGCGGCGCTCGCCGCGGGCTACGGCGCGCTGTCGCTCGGCTCGGACATCGGCGGCTCGCTGCGCGTCCCGGCGTTTCATTGCGGCGTCTATGCGCACAAGCCGACCTTCGCGCTGCTGCCGTCGCGCGGCCACACCGCGCCGCCGGCGCCGCCCATCATCTATGAGCGCGACCTTGCGGTGACCGGCCCGATGGCGCGCGGCGCGGCCGACCTGTCGCTGCTGCTCGACGTGATGGCCGCTCCCGATCCGCTCGATGCCGGCAAGGCCTATCGCCTCGACCTGCCGGCGGCGCGCCACGCCAGCATGAAGGATTTCCGGATCCTCGTGATCGACACCGATCCGGTGTTGCCGACCGACAAGGCGGTTCGCGGCAGCATCGACAAGCTCGCGAGCCACCTCGACAAGGCCGGCGCGAAGATATCGCGTTCGAGCCCGCTGCTGCCGGATTTCGCGGCGTCCTCGCGGCTCTATATGCGGATGCTGCTGTCGTTCCTCGCCGCGACCTTCCCGTCGGAGGTCTATGCCGGCGCCTGCGCGGCGGCGGCCGCGCTGCCCGCCGGCGACAACAGCCTGCAGGCCGAACGGCTGCGCGGCATCGCGCTCAGCCACCGCGACTGGGTGCAGGCGACAGTCGTCCGCTCGCGGCTGCGCGCGCAATGGCGCGAGCTGTTCAAATCGTTCGACGCGGTGATCTGCCCGATCATGCCGACGCCGGCCTATCCGCACGATCATGAGCCCGACCAGGAGCAGCGGCGGATATTGATCGACGGCGAGCCTTACATCTACACCGACCAGCTCGCCTGGCCCGGCATCGCGACCCTGCCCGGCCTGCCTTCGACGGCGATCCCGACCGGCTTTGCGCCCGACGGATTGCCGGTCGGCGTGCAGATCGTCGGCCCATGGCTCGAGGACCGCACGCCGCTCAAGCTCGCCGAGCTGATCGAGCACGAATTCGGCGGCTTTGTGCCGCCGAAGATGTTCGATGATTAGGTGCTGGAAAAAACCGTCATTGCGAGGAGCGAAGCGACGAAGCAATCCATATCTCAACGAGCGGCGAGATGGATTGCTTCGCTGCGCTCGCAATGACGGACAACAAAACCAGGGAGAACGCCAATGAGCAACGATCTCGAGGAGCTGACAAAGCTCAACAAGGATTACGTCGATTCGGTTCAGAACTGCGACGTCAAGCGCTTCGACGAAATTTTGGCGCAGGACTTCTACTGCACCAATCCCGACAAGAGCCTGGTCGACCGCGCTGCCTTCCTGAAGCAGACGGCGATCCCGGTGAAGATCAAGGGCCTGAAGGCCGAGGACGTCAAAATCCGCATCCTCGGCGATTTCGCCATCATCCACGCCCAGACCAGCTACACCAACGCGGACGGAGAGCCGGCGCATGGCCGCTACACCGATTGCTGGGCGCGGCAGAATGGAAAATGGCTCGCGGTATCCGCGCACGTCGCGCGTTAGTTCGAACCGTCATTGCCGGGCTTGACCCGGCAATCCATCGCCTTCGAAAGATTCATTAGAGGATGGATGCCCGGGTCAAGCCCGGGCATGACGCGTAGCGCGGAATCAGCTATCAAACATGATCACGCTGCGCAGCGTCTTGCCGGCTTTCATGTTGGCAAAGCCCTCGTTGATCTCGGAGAGCTTCAGCTTGGCCGAGATCCAGTCTTCCAGATGCAGCTTGCCGCGCATGTAGAAGTCGACGAGGCGCGGCATGTCGACGCGAAAGTGGTTGGAACCCATCGACGAGCCCTGGATGCGGCGCTCGCGCAGGAAGTCGAAGCCGTGCAGCTCGATCTTCTGGCCGAACGGGATCATGCCGACGATGGTCGCGGTGCCGCCCGCCGCCAGCATGGCAAAGGCCTGCTCGGCGGTGTCCTTGCGGCCGAGCACCTCGAAGGAGTGCTGCACGCCGCCGCCGGTGAGCTCGCGCACCTGCTGGACCACGTCGCCGCGGGCCGGATCGACGATATCGGTGGCGCCGAGCTTGGTCGCAAGCTGCAGCTTCGCCGGATTGGTATCGATCGCGATGATGCGGCCGGCGCCGGCGATCTGCGCGCCGTTGATCGCGGCCATGCCGACGCCGCCGCAGCCGATCACCGCCACCGTCTCGCCGGCGGTCACCTTCGCGGTGTTGACCACCGCGCCATAGCCGGTGATGACGCCGCAGCCGATCAGCGCGGCGAGATCGAGCGGCATCTCCTTCTTGATCTTCACGATGGCGTTCTCGTGCACCAGCATCTGCTCGGCGAACGACGACAGATTGAGGAACTGGTTGAGCTTCTCCTTCCTGCCCCATGACAGGCGGTTGGAGGCGCCGGGCAGCATCTTCACCGTGGTGTCGGTGCACAGCACGGTGCGGCCGGTGGTGCAGTTGTCGCAGGTGCCGCAGAACACCGACAGGCAGGTGACGACGTGATCGCCGGGCTTCACGTAATTGACGTCGGAGCCGACCTTCTCGACCACGCCGGCCGATTCATGGCCGAGCACCGCCGGCAACGGATGCGGATAGAGGCCTTCCATGAAGTGCAGATCGGAATGGCAGAGGCCCGCGACCGCGGTGCGGATCAAGACCTCGCGCGGCCCCGGATTGGGCACGCTGACATCCTCGATCACCAGCGGCTGATTGACTTCATGCAGGACGGCGGCCTTCATCGGGGTCTCCCTTGACGTTTTTGATTGTTTGAAAAGTTCGCTCGCGCAGCAGCCTACGCTGCGTCAAGCAATTCGCCAACCTCGGCCATGCCGACCGCGCGATCGCCGAGCAGATGCTCGGTCATCCTGCGCTGAACGGTATTTTCCGTTAGCCGGAACGGATCGCCCGGCAACACGCGATGATCGACCACCATCCGCGACAGCAACAGCCGCCGCGCATCGCCGCGCATCTCGTGGATGCGTCCGCCCTCCCACGCCAGCGCGACCGCGCTTGCGACATGGTAGATTAGGCTGGTGGCGCGTCGCGCATCGCCCTCATTGTCGATGCGGCCGGCCACCTCGCGCGCAAACGCGACCGCGCGGTCGCTGAGGTCGCGCAGCCGGTTGCGCCAGGCCTGCGGCACATTCGGGCTGTCATCGAGCCGCGCATGCAGATCCGAGGCGAGCGCATTGTCGGCGCCATGACGTCCGACCGCGCGCTTCAGCGCATCGATCGCGACGATATTGCCGGTGCCCTCCCAGATCGAGCCGAGATGCGCGTCGCGCAGCAGCCGCGGCGTGACGAATTCCTCAATGTAGCCGATGCCGCCGCGCATCTCCATCGCATCGCCGCAGACCTTTCGGGCGTCGCGAGTGGCGCGGAATTTCAGCGTCGGCGTCAGGATGCGGAGCAGCGCCGCGGCGTCCTGGCTGCCGGCCTCGGCGCGGTCGAGCGCGTCAGCGGTCAAAAAGCTCATCGACAGCGCCTGCTCGGTCGGCAGCATGATCTTCATCAACTGCCGCCGCGCTAGCGGCAGGTCGATGATGCGCTGGCCGAACACCACGCGGCCCTTCGCTACGGTGATAGCGTCGTGCCAGGCGCGGCGCATCAGCGCGGTCGATTTCACGCCGTTGGAGAGCCGCGACGAATTCACCATCTCGGCCATCTGCACGAAGCCGCGGTCGAGCTTGCCGACGGCGTAGGCGATCGCGCCGTCGAACTTGATCTCGCCCGAGGCCATCGAGCGGGTGCCGAGCTTGTCCTTCAACCGCACGATCCGGTAATGGTTCTGCGAACCGTCGTCGAGGAAACGCGGCATCAGGAACAGGCCGACGCCGCGGGTGCCCGGCCCGGCGCCTTCCGGCCGCGCCAGCAGCATCACCACCTTGGCATCGGCGTTCGAGCAGAACCACTTCTCGCCATAGAGCCGCCAGTGATCGCCCTCCTGCACGGCGCGCGTGGTCAGCGTGCCGACATCGGAGCCGCCCTCCTTCTCGGTCATGAACTGGCCGCCCTGCGTCAGCTTGCTCATGTCGGTCTGGGTCAGGCCGTCGAGATATTTCGCCTTCAATGCCTCGCTGCCGAAATTCGCCAGCAGCTTTGCACAGCCGTCGGTGACGTTGATCGGGCAGCCCATGCCGAATTCGGTCTGGTTGAACAGGA
This sequence comes from Bradyrhizobium sp. USDA 4502, assembly GCF_054063355.1. Taxonomy (NCBI): domain Bacteria; kingdom Pseudomonadati; phylum Pseudomonadota; class Alphaproteobacteria; order Hyphomicrobiales; family Nitrobacteraceae; genus Bradyrhizobium; species Bradyrhizobium sp. USDA 4502. The sequence continues at coordinate 8,237,184 of NZ_JBSSGF010000001.1, read as the reverse complement.
AGGTGAAGGCGTGCTTGGCCACGACGGGGTATTTGTCGGGCCAACCCATGATGCCCTTGCGGAGCGACAGCGCGTGAATGCCGAACTCGCCGAACGCGGCCTTCTCGATCTCGCGATAGGCCGGATGATATTCGATGTGCTGCACGTCGCGGCCGAACTTGTCGCGCTGGTGCAACACCGGCGTATGCCGGTCGGCAAGCCGCGCGCATTCGTCGAGATAGCCGCCGGCCAATGCACCGAGGCGGTCGAGATGCGGCTCGATATGGCGGAACAATGCATCGGGCAGATGCAGCTTCAGAAGGTCGGTCAGCGCCGGATCGGCCCGGTAGAAATTCATTCCCGTCGTGTCGGGCGCCAGCAGGCCCGGCTGGCTGGCGGCTGACGTTTTCGGATCCTGCTTGTGCGGCTGCATTGAATTCCCGGCTTCGGTGCTCATTTGTTTGGGCACGACTATCCTCCTCCGGCCGAGCAAAGGAAAGCCCAATGGATATTCCAAAATACAAGATCGCCCTGATCGTCGGCGCCGGCGAGGGCCTGAGCGCCTCGTTGACGCGGCTATTTTCGCGGGAGGGAATTCGCGTGGCACTCGGCGCCCGCAGCATCGAGAAGCTCGGCGCGCTCTGCACCGAAACCGGCGCGCGGGCCTATGCTTGCGACGCCACCAAGGCCGAGGATGTCGAACGTCTTTTTGGTCTGGTCGAGCGCGAGATTGGAACGCCTGATCTCGTGGTCTACAACGCCTCCGGCCGCTCGCGCGGGCCCTTCGTTGAACTGGTCCCTTCAGAGGTCGAGCAGGCGATCGCGGTCTCGGCGTTCGGCGGATTCCTGGTGGCGCAGGAGGCGGCGAAGCGCATGCTGCCCAACAAGAAGGGCGCAATCCTGTTCACCGGCGCCTCCGCCAGCGTGAAGGGCTATGCGCAATCGGCGCCGTTCGCGATGGGCAAGTTCGCCTTGCGCGGCCTCGCGCAGAGCATGGCGCGCGAACTGTCGCCGCAGGGTATTCACGTCGCGCATTTCGTGATCGACGGCGGCATCCGCAGCGCTGCGCGCGCCGAGCCCGCCGACCGGCCGGACTCGATGCTCGATCCCGACGCGATTGCACTGAGCTACTGGAACGTGCTGCAACAGCCGCGCAGCGCCTGGACCTGGGAGCTGGAATTGCGGCCTTGGGTTGAGAAGTTTTGAGATGACGAAGATCATGTAAGCAGCGTAGGCTGGACGAAACGCCAACGTGATCAAGATCGCGAGCAAGCTGTGAGGCGGTGCGCACGAGGCTTGGCGCCTTTTGCTCACCGCGTGAAGTAACTTTCACCGTCATTCCGGGATGGTGCGCTAGCACCAGACCCGGAATGACGAAACAAACAGACATGGGGAGCGACGACATGACCGCTGAAATCAAGATCGAGACCGGCACCGACGAACTGCTCTGCGTGATCCGCGATCGCGTCGCCGTCATCACGCTGAATCGCCCGGACGCCCGCAACTCGCTGTCGGACACACTGACGCCGGCGCTGCGCACGATGATCAAGACCTGCGGCGAGAACCCCGAGGTCGGCGTGCTGCTCGTCACCGGCGCCGGCAAGGCGTTCTGCGCCGGCGGCAACGTCAAGGGCATGGGCGCGCATCGCGACAAAAAGAAGCTCGAAATGTCCTATGAGGACAAGGTCGCGGATTTGCAGGAGCGCCAGCGCCTGCTCACCGGCTCGCTGGCCTCGGTGCGCAAGCCGACCATTGCTGCCCTTCCCGGTCCCGCGGTCGGCGCCGGCCTTGCGATCGCGATGGCCTGCGACATCCGGATCGCGGCGCAATCCGCCTTCATCTCGACCGGTTACTTGCGCGTGGCGCTGAGCGGCGATTACGGCATGGCATGGCTGTTGACGCGGCTGGTCGGCACCTCGCGCGCCCGCGAGCTGATGTTCACCTCGGAGAAGGTCGACGCCACGAGATGCGAGCAGATCGGTCTCGTCAATCGCGTGGTGCCGGACGAAACGCTGCAGGACGACGCCTTTGCGCTGGCGAAGTCCATCGCCGAAGGCCCGACGCTGGCGCTGCGCTACATGAAGGACAATCTCGACGAGGCGCTGCAGTTCGCCTTCGCCACCGCACGCGACCACGAGGCCGAGCGGCTAATCCGCCTCACCACGACGGCCGATCACAAGGAGGCCGTGCAGGCCTTCATCGAGAAGCGCAAGCCGGTGTTTCGGGGGAGTTGATCCCAGTTCAGCGTCCCGTCATTGCCGGGCTTGACCCGGCAATCCATCGAAAGAAACGCTTTCGCTCAATGGATGCGCGGGTCAAGCCCGCGCATGACGAGTAGCAGTCGCGGCACCGGTTGGGAAAAGAAAAGGGCCCGGTTCTGGAGGGGCCAGAACCGGGCCTAGTCAGTCAAACCGCAAGCGAGGACATCGCGGCCAAGCGGGAAGTGGCGGCAAGCCGCCAGCTGGCACAGGGAATGTCTTGCGGTTCGACGTGGATCTCTTTTGCAAAGCGCACCAGCTTCCAATCGCCGGCGCTCGGCATGAAGGCGTAGCCCGACTTCCGGGCGAGGCCGATCATCGTCGCATTGGAACGCAAGGTGTCGCCGAAGATGCGCTCGGCTCCGAAGGACGCCGCGCGGCATTCGAGATTCTTGAGCAGCGCCTTGCCAATGCCGTGGCCCTGCCACCGGTCATCGATCGACAGGCCGAACTCGACGCTCGACGTATCGGCATGGAAGGCGTAGCGGGCTTCGCCGACGATGGTCTCAAAGCAATCGACCGGCATCGTCGCGACCACCGTGAACCGGTCAGCCTCGCCGACATGGATGAAACGCTCGAGCTCCGTCTTCGGCAGCTCGCTCAACGCGCCCAGGAAGCGGTTGTAACGGGACCCCGCGGAGAGCGAGCGGATGTAGCTCTGCAGCTCTTCGCGGTCGCGCGGCTCGACGAAGCGCACCTTGACCTCGCTGCCGTTCTTGGCGCGCAGCACGTCAGAGTATTGCTTGAGATCGTCGAGATGCAGCGCAACCATGACACGCTCCTCGGGTGAAGAAATTAGCCGGCGCCCCTCGATCGAGGCGACGCCAGCGGTGGCGTCCTTCTCAGGCCCGCCAGAACGGCTTCTCGGTCTCGAAAACGATGTCGCTGCGGGACATGCCGATGTCGTGCAGATCGCGCTCGGTCCACTGCGACAGCTCGCGGCGGCGCTCGTAGCGCTCCCACCAGACATGCAACGTCTCGCCGACCTGGTTCAGCAGGCCCGATGCGTGATGATTTGGCGTATGATGATTTGTCATCGATTCATGGGTGAAAATGGACATCTGCGACTCCTATCGGTAACCTGTTGGCGGCAATATCGGAGCTATTTGGTCCACTCACAAACGACACTTTGTACCGTTTCGCATGAATTAAAGTCATGTATTGGAGACGCATAAGAATTGGAGACGCATAAGAGATGACCAGCCGCCTGCCTTCGCTGAATGGCCTGAGGGCGTTCGAGGCCGCCGCGCGCCATATGAGCTTCACCCTGGCGGCGTCCGAACTGAACGTGACGCAGACCGCGATCAGCCATCAGATCCGGCGGCTCGAGGAGGAGCTCGGCGTCCGTCTGTTCGTCCGCCAGAACCGCTCGCTGAGCCTGACGCCGGAGGCTACCGAATACCTTCCCGGCGTCCGCGCCGCCTTCAACGACCTCAGGCTCGCCACCGACCGCCTGCTGCGCCGGGACGACGATCACGTGCTGACCGTCTCGACGCTGGCATCGCTTGCCGCCAAATGGCTACTGCCGCGGCTGTCGGCCTTCCAGGAGGCGCATTCCGGCATCGACGTTCGCATCACCACCTCGACCAGCCTGGTCGACTTCCAGCGCGACAAGGTCGATGCGGCGATCCGCTATGGCCGCGGCCAATGGGCGGGCCTGCGTGCCGATTGGTTGATGGCGGATGAGCTGTTTCCGGTGTGCAGCCCGTCGCTGCTACAGGGAACCAGACCGCTGAAATGCCCTGAAGACCTCAGGGATCACACGCTCCTCCACACCAGCAACGCCAACAGCGACGACTGGCGGCTGTGGCTGACCGCGGCGGGGCTGCCGACCGATATTTCCAAGCAGCCCGGCGTCACCTTCGACCTGCTGTTCGTGACGATCCAGGCCGCGATCGACGGCATCGGCATCGCGATGGGCCGCACCTCCTATGTGCAGGACGACATCGCCAAGGGCCGCCTCGTGGTTCCCTTCAAGATCACGCTGCCGGCCGACGCCGGCTTCTACCTGGTTTCGCCGCAGGGACGCGCCGATACGCCAAAGCTCTCCGCGTTCCGGAGCTGGCTCGGCACAACGGCGCACGCCGCGCCTTGATGCGCCGCACGCGACGGCCGGGGCTTCGGCCCTACCAGAGCCGAAGCGCCAGATCGTTGTTTTGACGAGGTTTCTTCGCGCGAACCGGTATCCCCTTCGCTCGAAAGGCTCCCTGCGATTTCCACCTACGGCTTTTTTCCCATAGCCCCCCGCGTGATTCCGGGTTGGTCGGGCCCGATAGCCGTGCCAAATTGCCGCACATGGCAGTTAACTGCTTTGGCCGGCGAGACAATTTGCGCCGGCCGTTTTTGTCACGGGGAGGAAAGGGCGTTATGTCGCAGTCGAGTTCATCGCAAGTCCCGCAGATCAAATCGCGTCTTGGCGCCATCCTGCGCGCGACCAGCGGCAATTTCCTCGAGCAGTTCGACTTCTTCCTGTTCGGCTTCTATGCCCAGGCGATTGCAAAGGCTTTCTTCCCCTCCGAGAACGAGACCGCGGCGCTGCTCAACGCGTTCGGCGTGTTCTGGCTCGGCGCCTTGATGCGCCCGGTCGGCGCCGTCGTGCTCGGCGCGTATATCGACCGCATCGGCCGCCGCAAGGGCCTGATCGTGACGCTGTCGATCATGGCTATCGGCACCGTGGTGATCGCGCTCTGCCCGAGCTATGCGACGATCGGCATTGCGGCGCCGATCATCGTGCTGATCGCGCGCCTGCTGCAGGGCTTCTCCGCCGGCGTCGAGCTCGGCGGCGTCTCGGTCTATCTCGCGGAGATCGCCACGCCCGGCAATCGCGGCTTCTACACCTCGTTCCAGTCGGCGAGCCAGCAGGTCGCGATCTTCGTCGCCTCGATCCTCGGCTTCGTCCTCAGCGAGAGCATGCCGGCCGCGACCGTGGCCTCCTGGGGCTGGCGCATCCCGTTCTTCGTCGGCTGCCTGATCATCCCGGTGATCTTCTTCCTGCGCCGGACGCTAGAGGAGACCCCGGCGTTCCTCGCGATGAAGAAGCATCCGACCGCAAGCGAGGTGTTCGCCTCGGCGATCGCGAACTGGCGCATCGTCGTGCTCGGCATGATGATCGCGGTGCTGACCACCACCACCTTCTACTTCGTCACCGTCTACACGCCGACCTTCGGCAAGACCGTGCTGAAGCTCTCGACCCAGGATGCGCTGCTGGTGACGCTGCTGGTTGCAGTGACCAACTTCATCTGGAATCCGGTCGGCGGCGCGGTGTCGGACCGGATCGGCCGCAAGCCGGTGCTGCTGGCGATCGCCGGCCTGTCCCTCATCACGGCCTATCCGGCGCTGCACTGGCTGGTGACCAATCCGTCGTTCGGCAAGATGCTGGCGGTCGAGATGATGTTCTCGTTCTATTTCGGCGTCTACAGCGGCACCATGCTGGGCTGCCTGGTCGAGATCGTGCCGGCGCATGTCCGCACCACCTGCTTCTCGCTGGCCTTTGCACTGGCGGCCGGGCTGTTCGGCACCTTCACGCCGTTCGCCTCGACCTGGCTGATCCAGCAGACCGGCGACAAGGCTTCGCCCGGCTACTGGCTGATGTGCGCCGCAGCTCTCGGCATCGTCGCTGCGCTGATCGTCTATCGTGGCGGCCAGACCATCGAGCAGCGCGAGACGGTTGCGGCCTGATATTCCACTTCGCGGCCGGGTGGGCTCGCTGGGCATGACTTCTCCGGAAAATCGCGACACGCTTTTCCGGATCATGCTCATGCGTCCGGCCGTGTTGCTTTCCATGCCAACAACGATAACAAGAGCGCATGGTTGATCTGACGCGCAGGTTCGACGTCCTGGTGATCGGCGGCGGCAACGCCGCGCTGTGCGCGGCGATCAGCGCACGGCGCGCCGGCGCCTCGGTGCTGGTGCTGGAAGGCGCCCCGAAATTCTATCGCGGCGGCAACACCCGCCACACCCGCAACATGCGCTGCGCCCATGACGCGGCGACCGAGATCCTCACCGGTCCCTACACCGAGGAGGAGTTCTGGAAGGATTTGCTGCTGGTGACCGGCGGCCAGACCGACGAGGAACTGGCCCGCTTCATGATCCACGAGTCCAAGGACATCCTGAACTGGATCGTCGAGCAGGGCGTGCGCTGGCAGCCGTCGCTCGGCGGCACGCTGAGCCTTGGCCGCACCAACTCGTTCTTCCTCGGCGGCGGCCGCGCGATGCTGAACGCGCTCTATCGCACCGCCGAGGAGCTCGGCGTCGACATCCTCTACGATGCCGAGGTCATCGACCTCACGGTCGAGGACGGCATGTTCCTTTCGGCGCAGCTGAAGCAGCCGGTCGGCGGCAAGACCGAAGTCCGCGCCTCGACCCTGGTTGCGGCCGCCGGCGGCTTCGAGGCCAACATCGAATGGCTGAAGGAATACTGGGGCGATGCGGCCAACAATTTCCTGATCCGCGGCACGCCCTATAATCGCGGCGCGATCCTCAAGATGCTGCTCGCCAAGGGCGTGCAGGAGATCGGCGATCCGACGCAATGCCATGCCGTGGCGATCGACGCCCGCGCGCCGAAATTCGACGGCGGCATCATCACGCGTCACGATTCGGTCGTGTTCGGCATCGTCGTCAACAAGCATGCCGAGCGCTTCTACGACGAGGGCGAGGACATCTGGCCGAAGCGCTATGCGATCTGGGGCCGGCTGGTCGCCGCGCAGCCGGACCAGATCGCCTACATCATCTTCGACTCGACCGTGGTGACGAGCTTCATGCCGACGCTGTTTCCACCGATCGCGGGCGCGACGATCGCCGAACTCGCCGGCAAGCTCGAGCTCGACGCGGCCGCGCTGGAAAAGACCATCACCGAGTTCAACGCCGCAGTGCAGCCCGGCACCTTCGACCACACCATCCTCGACGACTGCGCTACCCAAGGCATCACGCCGGCGAAGACGCATTGGGCGCGCCGGATCGAGACGCCGCCCTATCTCGCCTATCCGGTGCGGCCGGGCATCACCTTCACCTATCTCGGCACCCGCGTGAACAGGGAGGCGCGGATACTGATGAAGGACGGCAAGCCGTCCGCCAACATGTTCGCGGCCGGCGAGATCATGGCCGGCAACGTGCTCGGCAAGGGCTATGCCGCCGGCATCGGCATGACCATCGGCAGCGTGTTCGGCCGCGTCGCCGGCCGGGAAGCAGCCAAGAATGCGCGGAACTGAAGGCGGGACTGACGCGATGCACGGGACGAGGATCTTGCAGGAAGCTGACCGTCTGATGACGGTGTGCAATTCCTGCCGCTATTGCGAGGGCCTGTGCGCGGTGTTTCCCGCGATGGAGATGCGCCGCGCCTTCTCCGACGGCGATCTCAACTACCTCGCCAACCTCTGCCACGGCTGTGGCGCCTGCTACACCGACTGCCAGTTCTCGCCGCCGCACGAATTCAACGTCAATGTGCCGAAGACGCTGGCGGTCGCGCGCGCCGAATCCTATGCCGCCTATGCCTGGCCGCGCGCCTTTGCCGGCGCATTTGCGCGCAACGGCCTCGTCATCAGCCTGATCGCAGCGCTCAGCGTCGCCGCCTTCATCTTCGGCTTCGCCGCGGTCAATGATCGCGGCGTGCTCACTGGCATCCACACCGGTCCCGGCGCGTTCTACAAACTGATGCCGCACAATGCGATGGCGCTGCTGTTCGGCGCCGCCCTGCTCTACGCGATCCTGGCGCTGGTGATGGGCGTGCGCGCGTTCTGGCGCGACATCGGCGAGCCGGTCGGCATGACGACGGATGCGAAGGCGCTGTTGCAGGCGGTCCGCGACGCCGGCGAGCTGCGCTATCTCGACGGCGGCGGTGTCGGCTGCTTCAACGAGGACGACCAGCCGACCGACCGCCGCAAGCTGTATCACCACTTCACCTTCTACGGCTTCATCCTGTGCTTCGCCGCGACCTGCGTCGGCACGCTATATCACTACCTCCTGGCGCGCGAGGCACCCTATGCGTGGTGGGATTTGCCCGTCGTGCTCGGCACGCTCGGCGGCATCGGGCTCGTGGTCGGTCCGCTCGGACTCCTGTCGGAGAAATGGAAGCGCGACCGCGTGCTGGTCGACGAACAGCGCATGGGCATGGACACCGCGTTCATCCTGATGCTGTTCCTGACCAGCATCACCGGCCTCGCCTTGCTGCTGTGGCGCGAGACCGCCGCGATGGGCCCGCTGCTGGCGCTGCATCTCGGCGTGGTGTTCGCGCTGTTCATCACCATGCCCTACGGCAAATTCGTGCACGGCATCTACCGCTTTGTCGCGCTGGTGCGCTACGCGCGCGAACGGCAGATGATGGCGGAATGAATGGTGGTGGGTTAACGCAGCGTAGCCCGGCTTACGAACTCATCCTGCATCGGGCTTTGTCGCCAGGGCACAGAACCACTCATTTGTCTCGACCAGCTGAGCCTGCGTGAAGCCGGCTGCTGCCAGCTTTTCCGCCACCCCTTCCTTGGGCTGTCCGGAATAGCGCGTAAAGCCGAGCGCGATCCTGCCGCTCGGCTTCATCACGCGCCGGACCTCCCGTAGCCCGGCGACGGCGTCCGGCCAGACTTGCATCGAGTTGATCGCCAGCGCCGCATCGAAGCTGTCCGCATCGAATGGCATGCGCTCCACGGAGCCAAGCCAAAGCTCGACACGACCATCCTCGATCGCGGCCGCGTTCCGGGCGCGAGCTTGCCCGACCATCTCCTGCGACGGATCAATGCCCGCGACGCGTCCGGCCGGTACCAATGTCGACAGGCGATGAATGACGGCGCCCGGACCAAACCCAACTTCGAGCACGCTGTCATCAGGTCCGACCTCGAGGCGATCTGCGACCCACGCGCCGCAATCTGCATTGGTGCGCGCCATGATCATGCCGCCGAGCCTCCCCAGCAGGCCCCGAGGACGGCCAAACGCACGCAAGAGGATGCTTTGCATGACGCTCACCGATTGCCATCTCCGGCGAACAGGATTTCGGGACGGTCGCGGCTACAAATCCACCACCACGTAGTCACTCTCCACCGCGACCTTGATGGTCTCAGCGACATACGGTCCCTTCACCACATTGGTGCCCGGCTCGACGCTGACCGGATAGGCGCGCACGCGGAAGCGGCGCGGGTCGCAATAGGACTGGCCGGTGCGGATGTCGAACTCCCAGCCGTGCCAGGGGCAGCGCAGGATCTCGCCGAGCTTGGTGTATTCGATTTCGCCGGGGTCCGACGACGACGCGAGCCCGATCAGCGGCCCCTCACACAGCGCCGCGCCCTGATGCGGGCAGCGGTTCAGCAGGCCGAAGAACTCGCCCTTGACGTTGAAGACCGCGATCGGCCGTCCGTCGATCTCGAGAAATTTTCGCGAACCCGGCGGCAACTCGTCCACCGGGGCGATCACATGCCGCGCCATCAATCGTTCTCACGCATGATCTGATTCGAAAAACCGGTTCCCACTTTTTCGGATCATGCGATACTGTACAGCTGCTTGGCGTTGTCGAGATAGAACGCCTGGCGATTGGCATCGCTGACGCCGGCCGGCAGCACGCGCGACGGCTCGTCGTAATCCCAATGCGGGTAATCGGTCGCGAACAGCAGCCTGTCCCAGCCGATCCACTCGATGGTCTGGAACAGATGGTCGCGGCTCTCCGGATCCTCCATCGGCTGCGTCGTCCACCAGATGTGGTCGCGGATATATTCCGACGGCTTGCGCTTCAGATGCGGCACCTCGGCATGCAGCCGCGAAAACACCTTGTCGAGCCGCCAGGCCAGCGACGGCGCCCAACCGAAGCCGGCTTCGACCATCACCATCTTCAGTTTCGGGAAGCGCTCGAACACGCCCTCGAGCACGAGGCTCGCCAGCGCGGTCTGCTGGCACTGCGAATGCCCGACCATCTCCTCGATATAGTAGCTCGGCCATCCCGACGCGGTAATCGGGTTGCCGCCGAAGCCGAAGGCGTGCACACCGATCGGAAGGCCGGCTTCCTGTGCCGCCTCATAGATCGGCCAGTAACGGCGCTGGCCGAGCGGCTCGACATTGCGGCTGAGCAGCAGCACCTGGACGAAATTTGTGTCGCCCGCGCGCTTGCGGATTTCGGCGGCGGCCGACATGCCATCCTCATTGGCGACGACGACCGAGCCTTTCAGGCGGGAATCCTTGCTGGTCCATTTCTCGATCTGCCAGTCGTTGATTGCCGAACAGATCGCGCCGGCGAGATCCTGGTTGCGGATGCCCTGTCCGGTGTTGAGCGGGTTGAGCACGCCGAGCGCGACATTGTTGGGATCGAGGTGCTGCTTCTGCATGAAGGACAGCGACGAGCCCTGCGGGCCGCCTTCCGGCGGATAGGCATCGCGGCGCGACGCATTCGGCTGCGCCTTCGGATAGGGCGGGCCTCCCATCATGCCCTGATAGGCATGGACGCCGAAGGTCTCGAGATGCGCATGCCAGCGCTTTTCGAGATAAGGATACAATTCATCCTTGGTGGCGCGGGCCGGATGGATGTCGCAGTCGGCGATCGCGGTCTTGATGCTGGTCGGCGATGCGGTTTCGGGACGCTCGCGGAGCTGGATGTTCATGGCGTCATCTCCTTCACCTTGAGCCGGCCATAGGTCGCATGCGGATTATCGATCATGATCTTGCGTACCAGATCCTGCGACAACCCGTGCGGCAGCACCTCGTCACCGTCGAACTGCCAATGCGGATAATCTGACGAGAATAGGATCAATTCGTCCGACTGCATATGGTCGAACAGGCGGTTCAGCGTGTCTCCGTCCGGCGGCGCATCGACCGGCTGCAGCGAGAAGCGGATGTTGCTGCGCACAATCTCCAGCGGCGCGCGGTCGACCCACGGGGTCTCCATGCGCACGCCGCGCCAGAACTTGTGCAGCCGCCACAGGAATGGCGGCAGCCAGGTGAAGCCGGACTCCAGCATCACCATTTTCAGGTTCGGATGGCGCGCGAACACGCCCTCGACGATCAGGCTGGTGAGCTGGGTCTGGAACGCCTGCGCCTGCGCAACATAATCCTCGATGTGATAGGAGCCCCAGCCGACCGAGGTCGGCGGATTGTGATAGGCGCTGCCGGCATGGATGCCGACCGGCAGGCCGAGCCGTTCCGCCGCGGCGTAGATCGGCCAGTAGTGCCGCTTGCCAAGCGGCATGTCGCCCATCACCAGCATCAACACCTGCACGAAGCGCTTGTCCTGCGCACAGCGCTCGATCTCGGCGACCGCCTTTTCGATGCTCTGCACCGGGATCACGATCGAGCCGCGCAGGCGATCGTCCTTGTCGAGCCATTCCTTGACCAGCCAGTCGTTCAGCGCGCGGCAGAACGCATCGGCCATGTCCTCGGAGAACACCATCTGCACGCCGTAGAGCGGATTGCAGATGCCGTAGGCCGTGCCGAACTGGTCGAGCGCCTGGCGCTGCATGTCCGCAAGGCTCGAGCCCGGCTTGCCTTGCGCTGGACGCCAGTCCGGCCGCGACGAGATCGGCGAATTGGTCGGATAGGATTGCGAGATCAGGTCGGTCATGCCGCGCGTCGTCACCTGGTCGCGCCAGTAGTCGTTCATGTACGGCAGCAGGCTGGTGAGGTGAGGCACGGCGGGATGCAGATCGCAATCCACGCCGCCCGCGATCGGCGACGTCATGATGTTTCCTCCGCGCACGCTCTCACGACAAGCTTGTCGGGCGGCGCCTGGTTCTTGTCTTGCATTCAATCAGGCCATGCCGCGGCCTGCAACTCGGCAAAGGGCTGCGTGGTGTGCTAGGAGGGCAGGACGCCCCACGGGATTTTCATGGCAAGCAACGAGAAAGAAGGCCGATGAACGCGCTCACATCCATCGCCGAACAGGTCGCCGCAAAACTGATCGCGAACAAGCAGACGATTGCGGTCGCGGAATCCTCAACCGGCGGACTGATCTCCGCATCGCTGCTCGCGGTTCCCGGCGCGTCGGCCTATTTCCTCGGCGGCGGCGTGATCTACACCCGCGACGCGCGGCGCGCGCTGATGGACATTCCCGACGACGCCATGCGTGGGCTCCGCTCGGCGTCGGAACCTTACGCGCAATTGCTGGCGCGGCAGATCCGCGAGCGCCTCGCGACCGACTGGGGATTGTCGGAGACCGGTGCCGCCGGCCCGACCGGCAACCGCTACGGCGATGCCGCCGGCCACAGCTGCATGGCGGTCGCAGGCCCCCACCAGCAGGTGATCACGCTGGAGACCGCGAGCGGCGACCGGCAGGCGAACATGCAGGCATTTGCGAAGGCGGCGCTGGAGCTGTTGTTGAAGAATCTGGAACGGTGACTTCGTAGCCCGGATGAAGCGAAGCGCAATCCGGGACGACTTCATCCGCTGAGCGACTGTTCCCGGATTTCGCTGCGCTTCATCCGGGCTACAAGAGCAGCGCGCGGCTCACTTCTCGCGGAACGAGCGCATGAACTGGTCGCTCATCGGCTTCATCAGGTAGGACAGCATGGTGCGGTCGCCGGTCTGGACGAAGGCTTCCACCGGCATGCCCGGGATGATCTTCACCTCGCTGCCGAGGCGCGCGACTTCTTCCGGCGGCATCGAGACGCGGATTGTGTAATAGCTCTGCCCGGTGCGCTGGTCGGTGGTGACGTCGGCGGAGACGCGGGTGACGACGCCGTTCAGCTCCGGCGTGGTGCGCTGGTTGAAGGCGGAGAGCCGCAGAACGGTCTTCTGTCCGACCTGCAGCTTGTCGATGTCCTGCGGATTGACCTTGGCTTCGACCGACAGATCGTCGGCCTTCGGCACGATCATCATGATGGCGTCGCCCGCGGTGATGACGCCGCCGACGGTGTGCACGGTCGACTGCAGCACCACGCCGTCCTGCGGCGCGCGGATGTCGATGCGGCGGAGCTGGTCCTCTGCGGTGACCTTGCGCTCGACGAACTCGCCGATCTTGTCGTTGGTCTCGCGCAGGTCCTTCGAGACCTCCGACAACATGTCCTTGTCGACCTGGATGATCTGCAACTCGGTCTCGGTGATCTTGCCCTTGGCCTGCGCGCGCGAGGCGATGTACTGCGCGCGCTCGCCGGAGAGCCGCGCCGCGTCGCGCTCGAGCGTGGTCAGGCGCGTCAGCTGCACCAGATGCTGCTCATAGAGCTGGCGGACGCCGACCAGCTCCTGCTGCACCAGCGCGATCTCCTTGTCCTTGGCGCTCTCCTGCGCCTGCAGGCCGGAGATCTCCTCGTTGAGCTGGGTGACGCGCTCGCGCAGCTGCGCCTTCTGGCCGGTGCGGCCGTTGACGCGAACCTCGAACAGCTTGGTTTCGCTCGCCATGATGTCGCGAACGTCCGGATCCTTGGCCTGCTCGAGCAGCTGCGGCGGGAAGGTGATCTTGTCGCGGCCCTGCTGCTCGGCCTCGAGCCGGGCCGCGCGCGCATAAAGACCGTTCAGCGTCTTGACCACGATTGCGAGGCTGGCCTTCACGACGGTCTCGTCGAGGCGCACGACGATGTCCCCCGCCTTGACCACGTCGCCGTCGCGCACCCGCACCTCGCCGACGACGCCGCCGGTCGGATGCTGCACCTTCTTGACGTTGGATTCGACCACCACCGAGCCCGGCGCGATCAACGCGCCCGAGATCGGTACCGTTGCGGCCCAGCCGCCGACGCCACCGCCGAGAACCAGAACCACGGCGAGGCCGACGATCAGATGCTTGCGGATCGAGCGATGTGCGTTGCGCGGTTGATCGGTCATGACTTGGCGGCTCCCGCATCCGCGACGATCTTGATCGGCGTCGGCACCGGCGGCGCAGCACGCTGCAGCACCTGCGCAAGCACGGCCTCCTTCGGCCCGAAGGTCTGCATGCGGCCATCCTTCAGCACCAGCAGATGGTCGACGCCCTCGATGCCGATCGGCCGGTGCGCAACCACAATGACGATCGCGCCGCGCTCGCGGGCGCCGCGCACCGCACGGGTCAGCGCCTCGTCGCCTTCGCTGTCGAGATTGGAGTTCGGCTCATCCAGCACGATCAGGAACGGGTTGCCGTACAGCGCCCGCGCCAGCGCCACGCGCTGCGCCTGGCCCGCGGAGAGCGCGGTGCCCTGCTCGCCGACCTGGGTGTCGTAGCCCTCGCGCATCTTGATGATCATCTCATGCACGCCGGCCTCCTTGGCCGCCGCGATGATGCCGTCGGACTTGGCGTCGGGATCGAACCGGCAGATGTTCTGGGCGACCGTACCGGCAAACAGTTCGACGTCCTGCGGCAAATAGCCGACGTGACGGCCGAGCTGGTCCGACGACCACTGGTCGAGCGCGGCGCCGTCGAGCCGTACCTTGCCCCGCGCCGGCATCCAGACGCCGACCAGCGCCCGGATCAGCGACGACTTGCCGGAGCCGCTCGGGCCGATCACGCCGACGCCGCTGCCGGCTTCGACGGCGAAGGTGATGTCCTGCACGATGGCGCGCTGGTCGCCCGGCGCGACCATGGTCACGGCCTCGACCGAAAGCTTCTTCTCCGGCGCCTGCAACAGCGTCTGCTCGGGCCGCGCCGGAATTTGCTGCAGCAGGCGGTTGAGCCGCTGCCAGCTCTGCCGCGCGGCGACGAAGCCCTTCCAATGCGCGATCGCGAGATCGACCGGCGCCAGTGCCCGCGCGCTCAGGATCGAGCCGGCGATGATGATGCCGCCGGTGGCCTCCTGATGGATCACGAGATAGGCGCCGACCGCGAGCACGGCGGACTGCAGCATCATGCGCAGCACCTTGGCGACCGCGCCGAGCCCGCCGGTGACGTCGCTCGCACGCTGGTTGCCGGACAGATATTCCTCGTTGGCCTCGTTCCACCGCCTGTTCATGCGGCCGGCCATGCCCATCGCCACCAGCACCTCGGCGTTGCGGCGGCTGGAGGCGGCGAGATCGTTGCGCCGCGCCGCGAGCGTCATCGCTTCCTTGGCCGGCGTGCGCGACAAGTATTCGGTGATCAGCGTCAACGTCACCAGAATGATCGCGCCGATCAGCGCCGTAACGCCAAGCAGCCAGTGGAAGGCAAAGCAGATCACCATGTAGAACGGCAGCCAGGGTAGATCGAAGAACGCGCCGGGACCCATGCTGCCGAGGAAAGAGCGCACATTGTCGAGGTCGCGCAGCGGCTGCAGGCCCTCGCTGCGATTACCCGCCATCAGCGGCAGCCGCACGACGGTGTCGAACACCCGCGCATTGAGCGCTTCGTCGAGCGAGGTGCCGACGCGGCCGAGGATCCGTCCGCGCAGCAGGTCGAGCACGCCCTGTGCCATGTAGAGGACCGCGGCGATGACCACGAGGCCGACCAGGGTCGGAACGCTGCGGCTCGGCAGCACCCGGTCGTAGACTTGCAGCATGAACATCGAACCTGTCAGGTAGAGCAGGTTGATCATGCAACTGATAAGGCCGACGCCGATGAAGGCGCTGCGGCAAGCGCGCAGCGCCTCAGCCAGTTCGGATCGCCGGACAGCGGGCGCGGCTGCCATAAAAACTGATCTCTGCAAAACAAAAGAGTTACGTGATCACCACGTTGTATAGACGTTTGCGACCACCGTCCATTTTAAGTCGCGTGAACCAAAGCATGGTTCGCGGCCTCATTTTGTGATCGCACCGACAGTTGACGGAATAAATTAGGGTTAACCGGCGGCGGAACCCTGGCCTCGCGCGGGCGCGCTTCCCGGAAGCGGTACGAGAATGACCGACATCGAGACCCGGCCGATCTCGCCATCCACATCGAGCAACACCCCGCTGCCGACGCCGAGCCCGGCCTCCGGGCGCCAGCGAGCCTCGGCGCGAACGCCGATCCAGGCGCCTCGCGGTGGCCTGAACAGCTGCACCGCGAGGTTCGGATTGGGGTCGGCCACCACGTTCTGGACGGGCCGCGCGATGCCGTGGGTCCAGTCAGCCGGGCCGAGCACCCGCGCCAGCGGACCGGCGCCCGCTATGACGGCGTGATGCAAGCGAAACCAGGCGGTATCGCCGCCGGCACGGGCTTCCATCGCATCCATGAACCAGCTGCGGCCATGGACCGCGTGTGGGCTGCGCAACGGAAACACCGTGGGATCCACCTGATCGGCTGCGCTCCCGTAAAATCCCGGGACCTCGACGGCACGCTCGCGCGACAGCGTCACGCGTACCGTCGCGCAGGGTTGCTCCTCGCCGGCCGGCCAGAGCGTGTTGTCGACGACGCTGACCCGGCCGCCTTCGGTCACCACGGTAACGTGCGTGCGCAGTTCCGCCATTGGCGTCGGCCGCAGGAACCAGGCCGCCGCCGAGATCGCGGTGCCCCAGTTGCGCGCGCCGGCCATGGCCTCGACCTCGCCGGTCAGCAGGCTTGCGACCGCCCCGCCCTGAAGGCCTGTGAACGGCCCGGCCGCCAGCGCCGCGGGCTTCCAGTGATGGGGCGTGGCGAGCGGTTCGAAGATGGCCAAGGCGAATGATCCCCTGAGATGAGCAGGATTGAGCGTTTGGCCAATCTGATCCAAGAATAGGGGCCATGACAAAAGGCCATTCATCACTTCAGGTGAGCAGGATTCACCCATTGGATGCCCCCGATCCGCGGGTGATCCCGCCGCTGCCGGCGCTGCTCGCCTTCGAGCGCGCGGCCACTCAACTCAGCTTCCGGCGTGCCGCGCGAGACCTGTCGCTGAGCCCGTCGGCAATCAGCCACCAGATCCGCGGACTGGAAGAGCAGTTCGGCACCAAGCTGTTCGTCCGCGGCGCGCGCCAGGTGCGGTTGACCAACGACGGCGAGCGCTACCTTGCAAAAGTGTCGGCCGCGCTGGCGACACTGCAGGAGGCGAGCCGTGACATGCTGCGGCAACGCGGCGAGGCCAGCGGCGAGCTCTGGATCAGCTCATTGCCGTTCTTCACCAGTGCCGTGCTGCTGCCGGCGCTGCCGGAGTTCAAGCGGCGCCATCCGCAACTGATGCTGCGGATCGAGGCCACCCACCAATATGCCGACTTCAACGGATCGCGCGTCGATGTCGCGATCCGCTACGGGCGGGAACATGCCACCGGGCTGAAGGTCGAGCCGCTGGTACAGGTCAAAGGAATGCCAGTCTGCACGCCGGCACTGGTCAAGGCTGGTCTTCGGACCCCAGCGGACCTGTCGCGCGAGGTACTGATCCATGTCACGACGCAGCCGCGGGCGTGGCCGGCCTGGCTGAGGGAGGCCGGGCTGCCGAATCTCGCTCCGCGCGGACATCTGTGGCTCGACAGCGTGCCGGCGATGCTGGAGGCCGCCGAACACGGGCTCGGCGTCGCGATTGCGATCGCGCCGCTGATCAAGGCGCGGCCGGGCTTCGGCAAGCGGCTGGTGGCGCCGTTTGCGTTCGAGGCGGCGCACAGTGAGACGATTTACCTGGTCTCCCGCACCGAGCAGGCGCGGGACCGCCGCATCGCTGCGGTGCGGCGCTGGATCACGGACGCCGTGGCGCGCGCGAGCTAAACCGTGGCGGACGCCGGCTCGGCCAGGATGCACCGTGCCAGGCGGCCGGGAGCGACCTGCACACTCGGTGGCAGGCTCTCGCTGCAGCGCGGCTCAGCGAACTTGCAGCGCGGTGCAAAGGAGCAACTGGCCGGCGCATGATCGAGCGAGGGCGGGGTGCCCGGAATGGTTTCCAGCCGTTGGCCGCGCATCGCGCCGTGAATGGTCGAGGCCAGCAGGCCCTTGGCATAGGGATGCACCGGCGAGCGCACGATGTCGCGCAAGGCGCCCTGCTCCACGATCTGGCCGGCATACATCACCGCGACCCGATCGCAGATCTCGATCGCGACACCAATGTCGTGGGTGACGAAGATGACCGACATGCCGAACTCGCGCTGTAGCTCGCGCAGCAGCAGCAGGATCTGAATCTGGACGGTGGCATCGAGCGCCGTGGTCGGCTCGTCCGCGAGCAGGATCTTCGGCTTGCAGGCCAGCGCCAGCGCGATCATCGCACGCTGGCGCATGCCGCCCGACATTTCGTGCGGATAGGAGTCCAGCCGCCGCTTCGCGGAGGGGATCCGTACCACCTCGAGCATTTCGAGCGCGCGGGCCGTGGCCTCGCGCTCGCTCTTGCCCTCGTGGCGCATCACCGTCTCCGCGATCTGGCGGCCGATGGTGTAGACCGGATCGAGCGCCAGCGCCGGCTCCTGGAAGATCATCGAGACGGTCTGGCCGCGGAATGCGGACAGCGCCTCGTCGTCCATCGCCAGCACCTCTTGTCCCAGCACCTTGACGCTGCCGGAGATCTGCGTGCGTTTCTTCGGCAACAGCCGCATCAACGCGCGCAGCGTCACGCTCTTGCCCGAGCCGGACTCGCCGAGCAGCCCCAACACCTCGCCCTCGCCGAGCTGTAGGCTGAGATCGTTCACGGCATGAACCGTGCGATCGCCGGTGAAGCGGATGTTGAGGTTGTTGATCTCGACGAGGTTGGTCATGCGAGCATGGGCACCCTGGCGTGGAAATCGGTGGCGCGCTGGAAGGCGGCGCCGATCCGAAGCAGAACCGCTTCCTCGAAGGAGCGGCCGATCAGCTGCATGCCGACCGGCAGACCCGTCTTGGTGAAGCCGGAGGGAATCGAGAGCGATGGCAGACCGAGATAGTTGACCGGGCGGGTGAAGCGCGTCAGGCGCTGCAGCACCGCGTCGGCGCCCGGACCATTGCCGACATCACTCTCGGCAATCGTGGGCGCCGGCACCGGCGACGACGGCGCGATCACCGCATCGACCCCGTTGACCGCCGCGTTGTGCGCGGCGAGCGCGGGACCACGCCAGCGCATCGCCTCGAGATAGGTGACCGCCGGAATGGTCAGGCCGTTCTGCAGCCGCATCAGGACCTGCGCGCCGTAATCCTGCGGCCGCTCGATCATCCAGCGCTTGTGGAAGGCGGCAGCCTCGACCGCGAGCACCAGCTGCGATGCCGAAGAGAGCTGGCGCTGATCGGGCAGCTCGACCTTGACGATCTCGGCGCCCTCTTTCTTCAAGGTGGCGACGGTCTCGTCGAGGATACGCGCCACCTCAGGGTCGAGGTCGTCGACATAGAACGCCGTCGGGACGCCGATCTTCAGGCCCTCCAGCGACTGCTTGGTCGCGGCCATATAGTCCGGCACCGGCTGTGTCGACGCTGTCAGATCCTCGGGGTCGGCGCCGGCCATCAGGCCGAGCAGCAGCGCGCAGTCCTCCGCGGTCTGCGCCAGCGGACCGACGGTATCGAGCGACTGCGACAGCGGCATCGCACCGGCGCGGCTGATGCGGCCGACCGTCGTCTTCAGGCCGGTGACGCCGCAGAAATGCGCCGGCATGCGCACCGAGCCGCCGGTGTCGGAGCCGAGCGCCGCGAAGGTGAGCCGCGCTGCAACCGCCGAACCCGAGCCCGACGAGGAGCCGCCGGTGATGTGCTCGGTGTTCCAGGGATTGCGCACCGCGCCGTAATGCACGTTGTGGCCGGTCGGCCCATAGGCGAACTCGACCATCTGCAACGAGCCGAGCCGGACCTGTCCGGCATCCTTCAGCCGCTGCAGGGCGGTCGCAGTCGTCTTCGGCACGAAGTCGCGGCGTATCAGCGAGCCGCAGGTCACGACCTTGCCGGCGTCGTAGTACATGTCCTTGTGCGCCAGCGGCACGCCATGCAGCACACCGCGACTATTGCCCTTGGCGAGCGCGGCATCGGCCTCGGTGGCGGCGGCCAGCGCCTGCTCGGATTCGATCGCCATATAGGCGTTGAGGCGCGGCTGCCATTCCGCAACGCGATGCAGCACGGCGCGCGTCACCTCATGCGAGGAAACTTTCTTGTCGGCGATCGCCTTGGCGACCGCGGTCAGCGTCATCAGGGCCGGATCAGAACTCATTTCGACACCTTCTCGATCTTCTGCGCGATCTGCGCCAGCAGGAAGCTCGCGGGTTCGAGATCGAAGGGCAGCGTACCGGAGATCGGTGCGAAGCCGTCGAATGCCGGCCCGATCGAATTGGCGATCCGGGTGGCGACTTCGTCGTCGGCGGGCACGTCGGCGACGTGCGCGATCACCTTGACATCCTTGGGAGTAGGTCTGGTCATGCCGCGTTTTCTCCTTTTGCTTTTGCCGGCGCGCGGCTGTGCCCCGAGCCAGGAATGGCCATGTAGCACGCCGCTTGATGGCTCATTGTATCGAGATCGCTGAGTTTTGGCGTGTCGTTTGCGCAGAGCGGCTCCGCAAACGGGCAACGGGTGTGAAACCGGCAGCCCGGCGGCGGATCGATCGGATTGGGCGGATCGCCCGAGATCGGCGGCACCTCGGTGCGCTTGTCGGGATCGGATGACGGCATCGCCGCCAGCAGCGCGCGGGTATAGGGATGCGCCGGCGCGTCCCAGACCGCATCGACCGGGCCGAGTTCGACGACCTCGCCGAGATACATCACCAGCACGCGGTCGGAGATGTAGCGGACGACGTTGAGATCGTGGCTGAT
Organism: Bradyrhizobium sp. USDA 4502; assembly: GCF_054063355.1. NCBI lineage: Bacteria > Pseudomonadati > Pseudomonadota > Alphaproteobacteria > Hyphomicrobiales > Nitrobacteraceae > Bradyrhizobium > Bradyrhizobium sp. USDA 4502. Next base: position 8,216,539 of record NZ_JBSSGF010000001.1, on the reverse strand, counting down.
GAACAGGTAGGTCAGGCCGAATTCGCGCTTCAGGTCGGCGAGCAGATTGAGCACCTGCGCCTCGACCGATTTGTCGAGCGCGGACACCGCTTCATCGAGGATCACGAGCCGCGGCGACAGCGCGAGCGCACGCGCGATATTGACGCGCTGCCGCTGGCCGCCGGACACTTCGTGCGGATAGCGGTTGGCGAAAATCTCCGGCCGCAGGCCGACCTTGCCGAGCAATTCGCGCGCCAGCGTCCGCGCCGTGTCGTCGGCCATGCCGTGGACCTTTGGCCCGAAGGCGATCGATTCCTCGATGGTGAGGCGCGGGTTGAGCGAGGCGTAGCTGTCCTGGAACACCATCTGCACGCCGCGCCGCAAATCGCGCAGCGAGAGCGACGGACCGACCTGCCGGCCGTCATAGATGATATCGCCGGCATCGCGTGCCATCAGGTGCATCAACAGCCGCGCCGTGGTCGACTTGCCGCAGCCGGATTCGCCGACGATGCCGACGGTCTCGCCCTTCATGACCGCGAAGGTGACGTCGTCGACGGCGCGCACGGTCTTGCGCGGGCTGAACAGGCCGCCGCGCACCGGGAAGTGCTTGGTCAGTCCCTTGACCTGCAGCAGCGGCTGCGCGGCGCCGCCGATGTCGGCGACCGGCTCCAGCATATCGACGGAGAGATTGGCGTCGCTCATGCTCTAATTCCTGATGTCCATGGCGCTGCGCATGCCGTCGCTGAGCAGATTGAAGCAGATCGAGACCGCGAAGATCATCGCGCCCGGCAGCGCCGCGACCCACGGATTGACGTAGATCGCGGTGCGCAGCGTGTTCAGCATCAAGCCCCATTCCGGCTCCGGCGGCTTGGTGCCGAGCCCGAGGAACGACAGACCGGCCGCGAGGATCATCGACACCGAGATCAGGCCGGTGGCGTAGACGAAGATCGGGCCGAGCACATTGCCGAGCATGTGGACGCGCATGATGGTGAAGGGCCCGGCGCCGGACGCGCGCGCCGCCTCGACGAAATCCATGTTGCGGACGCCGGTGGTGACGCTTTCGGCGACGCGGGTGATCTGCGGCACGAACACAATGGTCAGCGACACGATCGAATTGGTGATGCCGGCGCCGAGCGCGCCCGAGATCGCAATCGCCAGCAGCACCGAAGGAAAGGCGTAGAACACGTCGACGGTGCGCATGATCGCGGTGTTGAGCTTACCGCCGACATAGCCGGCGACGAGGCCGAGCGAGGTGCCGATCACGAACGCGAAGATCACCGGCAGGATGCCGATGACCAGCGACAGCCGTCCGCCATAGATCAGCCGCGCCAGCATGTCGCGGCCGAGCTCGTCGGTACCGAGCGGATAGCCCGGCGTGCCGATATGGCGCAGGCGGCGGATCATCGAGCCCTGATAGGGATCCGCAAGATGCAGCCACGGCGCCAGCAGCGCGGAGGCAAAGATCAGCACCAGGATGATGGCGCAGGCCATGCTGACCTTGTCGCGCCTGATACGGCGGGCAACCGTCGCCCAATAGCCGCGCGCCTTGGTGGTCGGGGCAGCCTGCAACGCAGTATCGCTCATCGCGCTCATGCTCTAGCTCCGCTTGATGCGCGGATCGATCGCGGCCTGCGCGATGTCGACCAGGAGGTTGAGCAGCACGAAGAACAGCGCCAGCACCAGGATCGTGCCCTGCAGCAGCGGCAGATCGCGCTGGAAGATCGCCGAGTTCAACAGCAGGCCCGAACCCGGCCAGGAGAACACGGTCTCGATCAGGATCGAGCCGCCCAGCATGTAGCCGAGCTGCAGGCCCATCACCGCGAGCGCGGTCGGCGCCGCATTCTTGATGACGTGGCGAAACACCTCGGTCTCGCGCAGGCCTTTTGCGCGCAGCGCCTCCACGAAATCCTGGCTCAGGATGTCGCCGGTCAGCGCGCGCACCGTGCGGGTGACGATGCCCATCGGGATCACCGAGGTGGTGATCGCCGGCAGCACCAGATAACGCAGATGCTCCCAGTCCCACGCCCAGGCGCCGGAGCCGCCGGGACCTGCGCCGACCGCGGGCAGCCAGTTGAGCTGCACCGAGAAGATGATGACCAGCACCATGCCGAGCCAATAATGCGGCAGCGACACGCCGGCTATCGCCACCGAGGTCGCGACCTTGTCGACCCAGGTGTCGCGGAAATAGCCGGCGATCAGGCCGAACAGCAGGCCGAGCGTAAAGCCGATCATCGCGGCCGCAATCGCCAGCATCACGGTGTTGCCGACGGCACGCATCACCTCGGTCAGGACGGGCCGCCCGGTTGCGATCGAATTGCCGAGATCGCCATGGATCGCGCGCCACAGCCACAGGCCGAATTGCACCGGCAACGGGCGATCGAAGCCGTAGGCCGTGCGCAATTGCGCGGCGAGCTCCTGCGAGGCATCGGCGGGCAGCACCGCGACCAAGGGGTCGCCGGGCGTGATGTGCACCAAGAGGAAGCACACCAGCGCCACGCTGAGCACGATCGGAATGACGTAGACGATCCGTCTGGACGTATAGGCGAACACGTTGCGTTCTTTCTTCCTTCTCACCTTGTGGGAGAAGGTCGCGCGCCGAGCGCGCCGGATGAGGGGTTTCTATCCGCGGATACAGTCATTTCAGATCGGAGAGGAGCGCCCGCGGAGACAACCCCTCACCCGGCTTCGCTTTCGCGAAGCCACCCTCTCCCACAAGGGGAGAGGGTACACCTATTGCGCGGCTAGCGCCTCACGGCGCGACCGTGACCGGCGAGAAGTCGACGAACCAGCTCTTCGGCTGCACAAATCCCTTGATCTTCGGGCTCATCGCGCGCGGTGCGACGTCGTGGGCGACATAGAGGAAGGCCGCGTCGTCGACCGAGGCCGCATGCAGCTCGGCCAGCGCGGCGTCGCGCGCCGCCGGCTCGAAGGTCTGGCGGGCCTTCTTGACCAGCTCGTCGAACTTCGGGTTGTTGTTGAAGCCCCAATTGTTCGATACCGGCGGCGCCATGCCCGACTGCAGGAAGCGCACCAGCGCGAAGAACGGATCCATCGCCGCATAAGTGACGTTGATGGCGTTCGAGCCGTTGGCGGTCGGATCCTTGGTGCCGCGCCGCCAATTGGTGAACAGCGTGTTCCACTCGATGACGTCGAGCTGCACATCGAAGTAGCATTCGGCCAACGCCTGTTGCAGATACTCGTTCATCGGCAGCGGCAGCATCTGGCCCGAGCCCGATGCCGAGGTCTGGATCTTGACCGTCAGCTTCTTGTTCGGACCGAAGCCCGCCTCCTGCATCAGCTTCTGCGCGGCCGGCTTGTCGTACTTGATCTGGAAGGTCGGGTTGCCGCGCCAGGGATGGCCGGGCTCGAACGTGCCGGTCGCCGGCACCATCAGGCCGGCAAGCAGGCCGTCACGCAGCCCTTCGCGATCGATGCAGAGATTGGCCGCCTTGCGGACGCGGATGTCATTCCACGGCGAGCCCTCGACGCGCGAGAACTGCCACGGCCAGACATGTGGCTCCTCGTTGGAATAGAGGTTGAAACCACGCTGCTTGATCTCGGGCAGCGCGTCCGGCGCCGGCGCCTCGATCCAGTTGACCTGTCCCGACAGCAGCGCCGCCGTCCGGGCATTGGCCTCCGGCATCGGCAACAGCACCATCTTGTCAGCCTTCGGCACCCGTGCCTTGTCCCAGTAATTCTCGTTCTTCACCAACTCGAGCCGCTCGCGCGGGGTGAAGCTCGACATCTTCCAGGGGCCGGTGCCCGACGCGTCCTTGGCGAACGCGGCCCACGCGGCCTGCGACTTCGCCTTGGCGTCGGCGCCTTCGGCCTTGTCGTAGAATTTCTGCCACTTGGCCGGGCTCGCCATGAACAAATTGGTGAGGTTGATCGGCAGGAAGCTGTCCGGCTCCTTGGTGGTCAGCTCCACCGTCATGTCGTCGATCTTGCGCGCCGAGACCAGCGTCGGCATGCGCGAGGCGGTGACGCCGACCTGGCTCGCATCGTATTGCGGCGCGTCCTGCTTCAAGACCTTGTCGACATTCCAGACCACGGCGTCGGCGTTGAACGGCGAGCCGTCATGAAAGGTGACGCCGGGGCGCAGCTTGAAAATCCACTTGGTCTTGTCGGCATCGTCGACCTTCCACTCGGTGGCGAGGCCCGGAATCATCGCACTTGCCTTGTCCGACGAGGACAGGTCCCACATCGTCAGCGCGTCATACATCGTCAGACCCGTGAAGCGATTGCCCTCAAAACCCTGGTCGGGCTGGCCGAGCGTGCGCGGAATATCGGCAGCGGTCATGCCAATGCGCAGCACAGTCTCGGCGCCGGCGATCGCCGGCACGCCTGTGGCTATCGCAAGCGCCAGCATGATCGCCGTCGCATTGGTTTTCCTGTTACGCATCTGAGCAGCCCCTTCGAGTCTGGTGACGTCTTGGTGATTATTTCTTGGGCAAGCGTATGCAATGCCTGTGCCAAGGGGAATAGTTCATCAGCAAATAACCGCCGGGCGCGTCATTTCTTCCCACCTCGGGCCCGAACGGAGCGAAGATGCCTATTCTGGCATCATGCTTGCAAGATTTGGCTCCAACGTCTTTCCAACGGAGCCTTCATATGCGTGCGCGCAATTCGATCCTGATGGCGGCAATGGCGCTTGCCTTGACCGCGGGCTGGCCGGCCATGTCGGCGCAAGCCGAGTCCATTGTGCGCTACGGCATTTCGATGGCCGACATTCCGCTGACCACCGGCCAGCCCGATCGCGGCGCCGGCGCCTATCAGTTCACCGCCTACACGATCTACGATCCGCTGGTTGCCTGGGAGATGGATGTTGCCGACCGGCCGGGCAAGCTGGTGCCCGGGCTTGCGACCGAATGGAAGGTCGACGACAGCGACAAGACCAAATGGCGCTTCACGCTGCGCAAGGGCGTCAAATTCCACGACGGCAGCGACTTCAATGCCGACGCGGTGATCTGGAATCTCGACAAGGTGCTGAACGACAAGGCACCGCAATTCGACAAGCGGCAGAGCGCGCAGGTCAAGACCCGCCTGCCTTCGGTTGCGAGCTACGCCAAGGTCGACGATTTCACCATCGAGATCACCACCAAGACGGTCGACTCCTTCTTCCCCTATCAGATGCTCTGGTTCCTGGTCTCGAGCCCCGCGCAATATGAAAAGCTCGGCAAGGACTGGGACAAGTTCGCCAGCCAGCCCTCCGGCACCGGTCCGTTCAAGCTGACCAAGCTGGTACCGCGCGAACTCGCCGAACTGACGAAGAACCCGGGCTATTGGGACAAGAAGCGGCTTGCGAAGGTCGACAAGATGATCCTGATCCCGATGCCGGAAGCGCTGACCCGCACCAACGCGCTGCTGGCCGGCCAGGTCGACCTGATCGAATCGCCGGCGCCCGACGCCGTGCCGCAGCTCAAGGCCGCCGGCATGAGGATCGTCGACAACGTGACGCCGCATGTCTGGAACTATCACTTGAGCGTGCTGCCGGGCTCGCCATGGACCGACATCCGCCTGCGCAAGGCGCTCAACCTCGCGATCGACCGCGACGCGGTGGTTGGCCTGATGAACGGCCTCGCCAAGCCCGCCAAGGGCCAGGTCGATCCGTCGAGCCCGTGGTTCGGTGAGCCGACGTTCGAACTGAAATACGATCTCGCGGCCGCCAGGAAGCTGGTGGAGGAAGCCGGCTATTCGAAGGACAAGCCGCTGAAGACGACTTTCATCATCGCCCAGGGCGGCACCGGGCAGATGCTGTCGCTGCCGATGAACGAGTTCCTGCAGCAGAGCTTCAAGGAGATCGGCATCGACATCGACTTCAAGGTGGTCGAGCTCGAGACATTATATACGCACTGGCGCAAGGGCGCGGCGGACGAGATGAATGCCGGCATCACCGCCAACAACATCGCCTATGTCACGTCGGATCCGCTCTACGCCATCGTTCGGTTCTTCCACTCCGGCCAGGTGGCGCCGGTCGGCGTCAACTGGGGCGGCTACAAGAACCCGAAGGTCGATGCGCTGATCGACGAGGCCAAGCAGACCTTCGATTCCGCCAAACAGGATGCGCTGCTGGCGCAGGCACACGCGCTGATCGTCGACGATGCCGCGCTGGTGTGGGTGGTGCACGACACCAATCCGCACGCGCTGTCGCCGAAGGTGAAGACCTTCGTGCAGGCGCAGCACTGGTTCCAGGATCTGACCCAGATCGGGCTGGAATAGACATTCCATCGTCGTCCTGGCCTAGCGCGCAATTGCGCACGGGAGCCGGGACCCATACGCCGCGGCCGCCGCAATGGGCACGCGGCGAGACGATCTTCCGTCAACGACCATTCGTGGTTATGGGTCCCAGCCTTCACCGGGACGACAGCGGGCTTGCGTCGGCTATTTCGTCGTCAACGCGAATGCGCCGTTCCAGTCGTCGGGCGGCGGCTCCTTCTGGAAGGCGTGGATGCGCGCCTCGTAGAGGCGGTAGAGATATTGCAGCGTCTGCCCGTCGTCGGTCTTGCGGCCGCGTTCGATCGCGGCGAGCGCGCCGTCCCAATCGCGGCTGCGGTAGCAGGCGAGCATCTCGATGGTCAGGTTGCGCAGCCGCTGGAAGCGGCCGGAGTTCGCGACATCCTCGCGGCCGGCAATCGCATAGATCACCTCGGGCTCCTTCTTGCCCTTGACCATGATGAAGTCGAGCTCGAGGATCGCAAACTTCTCCTTCACCGCGAGCGCGGTCTTCGATCCCACGATGATCGGGAAGCCGTACTCCTTGGACTGTCCCTCGAGCCGCGAGGCCAGATTGACGCTGTCGCCGAACACCGAATAGTCGAAGCGCACATCGGAGCCCATATTACCGACCACGCAGGAGCCGGTGTTGAGACCGACACCGATGTTGAGCGGCACATAGACGTGACCGCCGTCCTTCGCTTCCTGCTCGCGCTCCCGGTTGAGGTCGTCGACGCGCTCCAGCATGTCGAGCGCCGCATCGCAGGCGTTAAGCTGGTGCTGCTTGTCATCGAGCGGCGCGTTCCAGAACGCCATGATGGCGTCGCCCATATATTTGTCGATGGTGCCCTTGCGGGCGAGGATCGCGTTGGAAAGCGGAGTAAGGAAGCGGTTCATCAGCGCCGTGAGGCCCTGCGGATTGCTCTTGTAGGTTTCCGAGATCGAGGTGAAGCCGCGCATGTCCGAGAACATGATGGTCATCTCGCGTTCCTCGCCGCCGAGCACCAGCCGCTCCGGCGACTGCGCCAGTTGCTCGACCAGCGCGGGCGACATGTACTGCACGAATTGCGACCTGATCTGGCGGCGCTGCTGCTGCTCGCGCACGAAGGCGGAGAAGATCAGCGTGAGATAGATCGCCGTGGTCGACATCAGCGGATAGGTGAAGTCGATCAGCAGCCGGTGCTGGGAATAGAAATACCAGGAGGTGCCGATCAGCACCGAGGCAAACATTCCGCCGACGGCGACCAACGTGATCGGACCGAACTTCGGCGCGAAGGCGATGACAAGGAGCCCCATGATCAGCGCGGCGAAGAACTCGATGCCGATGCCGTAATTCGGCTGCGAAACGACATCGCCGGTCAACGCGCTCTCCAGCACCTGGGCATGGACCTCGACACCGGGCATCGCCGGCGTCACCGGCGTCGTCTTGATGTCGTTCAGCCCGGTTGCTGAGGTGCCGATCACGATCAGCTTGCCGGCAATTCGGTCCGGTGAGACGCGCCCGTCCAGCACATCGACCGCCGAGACATAGATCGAGGGATCGCGGCGGGCGTAGTGGATCCAGAGTTGGCCGTGGAGATCGGTCGGGATCGCAAAGCCCTTGAGACCCAGGCTCTTGATACCGGCCTTGTCGGCCTTGATCAGGATCGTGCCGGAGCCGCTCGCCACCCGCAGCATCTCGAAGCTCAGCGACGGCATGGTGATGCCCTGCGCCACCATGATCATCGGCACGCGCCTGACGATGCCGTCGCGCTCCGGCCTGATCGTGAACAGGCCGCGCCCGGCAGCCGCCTCCTCGAGCACCGGCACGTTGCGCAGCAGCCCCGGGAACATGTACATGAAAGGCTGCGGCTCCTCACCGAGCATCGCAAGTCCGGTGACCGGAAGCTTTTCGTTGAGGTCGGCGCGGACGTTGGGCCCGCCGGATTCGCCGAGCACCACGCGCGAGTTCTTGATGGCCTCGGCCATGATGCTGTCGTTGCTCGGCAGTTGCCGCAGCCTCGCGCGCATCTCCTCATCGAGGCTGCTGAACGTATCGGCGGCGATATCGGGGTTGAGACGATCCGGCTCGGAGAACACCGCGTCGAACGCGATCACCACGGCGCCGAGCCGGGTGAGATTGGTGACGATGTCGGCGAGCCGGGTCCGTGGCCACGGCCACTGTCCGAGCCGGGGATCGGCGAGGCTCTTTTCGTCGATGTCGACGATGGTGACGGGCCGCGCGGTCTTCTGGCGCGGTTGCAGCGCCTGGAATGTGTCAAACGTCCTGACGCGAAGCTCCTGAACCGGAGCCGGATCCACGATCCGCAGCGCAGCAATGCCGATCAACAGCGCCACGCAGACCAGCCGCGCGTAGCCGAAGCGCCGTGCGAACCACCTACGTATCGCCTTCAGCCGTTTCATGCCATCTGGATATCACGCGCGCAGAATTGTTCCAATCGAGCAAGCATGCGCAGTGCACAATCAGCCGGACCAGCCCCCCGGCGGCACGGCCGGGCGTCCGTCACGTAAAATGAATAATGAAGTCGTTCTGGGACAGGCTCGCCTTCGCGACATTGTGCAATGTGATCGTGTCTGCGCTGTCGATCGTGATCAGCGTGTCCGCTGAATTGGTCGGCGATGTCGCAACATGCTGATCGAACCAGGTGCTGAAGGTGCTTGCCGAGACGACCGTGGACAGGTCGATCTGGTCCTCGCCTGGCGTGAAGTTCAGGATCGTGTCGTGGTTGAAGTTCGGCGCAAACACGAACTTGTCCTGATAACCCGACCCGAAGAACACGTCCTTGTCGCTGGTCCCGGTCAGAATCACGGGCTCGGGCCGGTCCTGTTGGACGTTGAAGATCAGGTTGACCGTATCGGTTGCGCCATGGCCATCGGTCACGGAGAGCGCGATCGTGTCGGTCGCTGGAGCTGTCTGGCCGGGGTTGTAAATGAGGCCCGGCGATCCAAGCGCGGTGTTGATGCTGGAGAGAAGCCCCTCCTGCGACGAAGGTGCAACGCTGCTGCCCGCACCGGGCGTCGTCGCCGCGGCCATGGTGAAAGTCTCGTCGGCCGTCGCATCGGCGTCCGTCACGGTCAGGCCGGAGATCGTCTCGGTCCCGTTGGGATGTTCGGTGATACTGACGTTGTCGGTGTGGATCACGGGCGCGTCGTTGGCGCCGATCACGTCGATCGTCAGCTTCGCGGTCCCGACGGCGCCATGCGCGTCGATCGTCTCCACATCGAACGTGTCGGCATAGGTGCCCTTGCCCAACGCGTTGATCGCGGCAGCATCGGGAACATAGCTGTAGGTGCCGTCCGGGTTGACGGTAAGCGAGCCGTAGAGGCCCGCGATCTGCGTGACCGCAGTGTGGTCCGAATTGAGCGCGGCATAAGTCAGCGTCGCGGTTTCGCCATGGTCGACGTCGTTGCCATGGAGCGTGCCGGTCAGCGTGCCGAACGTGTCGTTATCGGCGGTATCGGTGAGCGTGCCGGCATTGACGTCGGCGAGTATCGGCGCGTCGTTGGCGCCGTTGATCGTGATCGTCACAGGCTCGTTGATGATGCCGCCATGGTGGTCGTCGATCTGGATCGTGTAGGTCAGCGTCAGCGTCTCGCCGAGGGCGAGATAGTCGAAATTCTGGTCCGCGGCCGAGAACGTCCAGGTCGACGATCCGATTGAACCGCCGGTCCCGTCCGTCAACGTCCCCAGCGACAGCCAGTTCAGGATCGTGGCCTCGTCGGGCAGGCCCGTCGTCGCCCCGGATTCGGCGACGCCGGTGATGGTCATGGTGTGGGTGTCGCTGAGATCCACATCGGTGAAGGTCACGGTGCCGGATGCGCTGTCCAGCGTCGATGAACCGGTCGTATCGGGTTGTTCGGGGATGATGGCCGCCTGAGGTGCCGACGTGACGATCGGCGCGTCATTGCTGCCGGTAATCGTGATCGTCACCGGTTGGCTGATCACGCCGCCATGATGGTCATTGACCTCGACCGTATAGGTCAGCGTCAGTGTCTCACCGTCGGCAAGATAATCGAAATTGCGGTCGGCGGCCGAGAAGGTCCAGGCCTGGGATCCGGCGACCCCGCCGGTCGAATCGGTCAGCGTCCCCAGCGAGAGCCAGTTCAGAATCGTGGACTCGTCCTCAGGCAGGCCTGTGGTCGTTCCGGATTCCGCGACGGCGGTAATGGACACAATGTGGGTGTCGCTGAGATCGACGTCGGCAAATGTCACCGCGCCCTGGGCCACGTCGAGCTTGATCGATCCGGTCTCGCCGATCATCTCGGGGACCGTGGCGGTCGGCGGCTCCGACGTGAACGTCGGCACGTCGTTGGTGCCCGTGATGGTGATGGTGACGGGCTGGGTGACGACACCGTCGTGGTGGTCGTCGACCTGGATCAGGTAAGTCAGCGTCAACGTCTCGCCAGCAGCGAGATAGTCGAAATTCCTGTCGGCGGCCGAGAAGGTCCAGGCGCGCGATCCGGTTACGCCGCCGGTCGAATCCGTCAGCGTGCCGAGCGACATCCAGCCCAGTATCGTCGCCTGATCGGGAAGCCCCGTGGTCACGCCCGTTTCGGTGACGCCAGCCACGGTGACGCTGTGGATGTCGCTGAGATCGACATCGACGAAGGTCACGGTACCGGATGCGGTATCCGGCACAACCGAACCGGTCGTCTCCTCGGCTTCAGTGATGGCGGCCGCCTGGGTCGGCGAGGTGATCACCGGCCTGTCGTCGGTGCCGACGATCGTGATGGTGACCGGCAGCGTGATGACGCCGCCCTGATGGTCGTCGATCTCGACCGTGTAGGTCAGTGTCAGCGTCTCGCCGGTGGCGAGATAGTCGAAGCTCCTGTCGGCGGCCGAGAACGTCCAGGAGCGCGATCCCGTCACGCCATCGGTCGAATCGGTCAGCGCGCCCAGCGACAGCCAGCTCAGTACGGTGGCGTGGCTGGCAAGTCCGCCGGTGACGCCGGCCTCGGTGACGCCCGTGATGGTGACCGTATGCGTGTCGGTCAGATCCGCATCGGTAAATGTCAGCGTGCCGTGCGCCGTATCAGGCTGGGCGGAATTCGTCGTTGCTGCGAGTTCGGTGATCGAACCGGCTTGCGCCGAGGACGTCACCACTGGCGTGTCGTTGGTGCCGGTGATCGTGATCGTGAAGGTCTTGAACGTGGTCTCGTTGTTCGGTGCGAAATTGTTATCGACGCGCGCGACATAGGTCAGCGTCAGCGTTTCTCCGGCAGCGAGGAAGTCGAACGCGCTGTCGGCAAGGTTGTAGGTCCAGGTCGCCGAACCGGCATTCTTGTTGTTCGGATCGGGCTCGAGCAGCAACGGGATCTCGACGGTCTTGATGGCAGCAAGCTGCGCTGCCGTCAGCGATGAGGTCACGTCGCTGCCGTCGGCGTCCCGGTAGCTGAACGCGGAATAGTCGACCTTCGCACTCGGTATGTCACCGACATTGAGGTCCAGCCACTTGATCTGGCCCGTCGCGGTGTCGAACAGCCCGCTTTGGGTCAGCCCCGGCCGCTCGGTGAACGCCGCGTCCTGGGTCACGACCTGCGGCGGCCCCGGGATGTGGTCAATCCTGCTGTTGGGAACGCCACCGGCCTGAGGGCCGGTCGTGTTGACGAAGGTCAGCAGAATGATGATCGGCGCGCCACTGTCGCTGCTGGTGAGCTTGAAGCTGCTCGATACCGGGACGACGCTGTCCGTGAAGTTGGTGGTGAGCTTGGTGTTGGGATTGTTGTTGTCGGTGAACTTCAGCGCGAAGACGTCGGAGATCAGCTTCTGCGCATCGGTCGACAGTTGCGCCGACGAGACGAAGCTGACGCTGCCCTGACCGTTGACGATGGTCTGGGTGCCGGCCTGATCGACGGTCGCGATCGGATTGAGCGTCGTCTTGTCGAACAGGATGTAGGAGCCGGTGCTGCCATCGGGCTCGACCAGCACCTGGAATTTGGCCGGCGGCACGCCGCCGGTGCCCTGCACGTCGAAATCGATCTCGACCAGCACCGCGGTGCCGCGGATGCCCATGGTCGCGACCGGCGTATCGACCTTCATGTCGCCGTGCTTGGCGGTCGCGCCGGCCACGAAGGAGATCGTGCCCGAGACCAGACTCATCAGCGACGTATTGCTCGACCCGTTCGGGTCGTAGATCATTTCGTTCAGCACCATCTTGGCGTTCGGTCCGAGACCGAACACGGTGCCGTCGATGAAGGTGATGCCGAGCGTAGAGTCGCCGCCGGACTGCACCACGTCACCCTTGTTGACGTTATCGCCCTGGTTCAGGACGATCGCGACGCCGTTGCGGATTGCCGTGGCGTTCCCGGTCAGCTTGGTGACATGGCCGATGACCTTAGCCGGCTCCGCCGCGCCGCCGGCCTGGGCATATTGGGTGTGGCCGGTGAGTGCGTTGACGAGATCGCCGGTGAGATGCGCGCCGTCAGGCGACGCCAGCGGCGCGCGCTTCTCGCCCTTGAAATAGTCGTGCAGGACGAGTTCCCGATCGTCCTTCGCGATGACGAGGTCGAGCCCGGTCCGCTTGAAGTCGCCGGTGAACAGCAATTGCCCGTCGTCGACGATGATCGCGCCGGGCGGAGCATGCGTGGAAACACTGTCGACGTGCACATATCCACGGGCATAAGCGTCCGTGTTCGGCAACAGGCCGTCGAATTTCTCGACAAAGTTCACTGCGGATCACCGCACGAGAGTTAATATTGTTAAAATATCCGAATGATTATGCCTGCATATCATCGGATAAAGCTTGGCGAAACCACTCTGTGCTTGCGCAAGGTGGCCCTGTTGTGCGGATTGACTGGATGTGACTTGGCTCACGCTGTGAAGAGCCGTGTAGTTCGGATTCGCCTGACGGTACCATAAGGTGGGATTTAAGCCAAGATACGTACTGAGCCACGTATTCGTGGTATTGATTGGCATTTCTGTACTTGCCTCTATTTCCCCTTAGCCCAGAGCGGGCATTTGACCCCAATTTCCCGGCCAAAGCTGTGACTTAGCTTACAAATCACAGCAGTCCCGTGCGCGGACCGGCCGGGTTAACCAGAGGGCAAGGATGAGTTGCAAAGCAGTGGAAAAAGGTTCGCCGCTTCCTTTCACAAACCGGTAAAGTTTTCGGGACCCCAAGCAGGCGCCCTTTAGCCTCTTCCCCTGATTCCCCACATCTTAAGTCGATTCGAAGGGATCGTTCGCCATGCTGCCCGGCATGAAACGATCCGGTCGCGTGCGCGGTGCAATGTCCACCCGCCGAAGAGCGGACAGGGGGTGTCGGATGAGATTCTCGCTTCGCCCGCTTGCGCTGCGCGCCGTCATGCTGGGCTTCGGCCTGGCCCTGGCCGCGCCGGTTGCCGAGCTCAATGCCGCTTCGCTGCTTTCGCCCGGTCCGGCGACGCTGATCAGAAAATCGACCGAGCCGTTCGGCCTGACGACCAGCCTGCTTGCCGACGGCGGCCTGCACGACAAATGGCTCGGCGTGCAGCGCCGGCTCGCCGACGAATTGGAGCAATTGGCAGCCTGCGAGAGCGACCGCGCCAGCTGTGCGTCGCCGGCGGCGCTGCGATTCCTGGCGATCGTCGAAGCCGGACGGGCGCGTCAGGGTCGCGCCCGGCTCGGCGAGATCAACCGCGCGATCAACCTTGCGATCCGTCCGGGCAGCGATCTTGCGGCCTATGGCGAGCCCGACGTCTGGGCGACGCCGCTCTCCACCTTCGCCCGCGGCAGCGGCGATTGCGAGGACTATGCGATCGCGAAATTGGTGGCACTGCGCAAGGCCGGCGTGGCGCCGGAAGATCTGCGGATCGTCGTCCTGCATGACCTCGTCGGCGGCGAGGACCATGCGGTGGTCGCGGCGCGGCTCGACGGCCGCTGGCTGACGCTCGACAACCGCCGCATGGCGATGATCGAGGACAGCGACATCAGGAGTTTTCGGCCGACCTTCGTGATCGACCAGCACGGCGTCAGCCGCTATGTCGACGCCCCGCTCGTCGCCGAGGCCGCTTGGCGGCCGGCGGCGCGAACGAACTAAGAGCCGGCCAGACATACTTTCCCGTCATTGCGAGCGAAGCGAAGCAATCCATCCCTCCGCGGAAAGATGGATTGCTTCGTCGCTTCGCTCCTCGCAATGACGACTGAATCCAGATGAGCGACTGCCCGTCAGAACATCAGATTATCCTTCACCAGCACCCAGCGGCCGCCCTTGACCTGCTGCACTTGGGTGATGGTGTTGGCGAGATGATCCGTCTTGGAGAACTTGGTCGGCGGCGAGCTGAAGATGTCGAGGAATTTGTCGCCTGACTCCAGCGAGTCCAGCATCTTCTGGCCGGAGAGATCCTTGCCCGCCTTCTGCGCGTAGAAGGCGAAGGTCATCACCGCGTTGTAGCCGATGATCGCCTGGGTATTGGCGTCGGTGTTGAACATCTTCTTGTAGTTCACCAGCCAGTCCTTCACCTTGCCCTTGGCCGTGTCCTCGTAGGGAATCTCGAAGCCCGAGGCCGCATAGAGCCCTTCGACGGCTTCCTTGCCGAGCGCCGGCACTTCGAGCACGTTGGTCGGGGTGGCGCCGAGGAAGGTCACGTCCCAGCCGAGCTTCTTGGCCTCGTTCATCGCGCCGATGGTCTCGCGGATCACGGTGCCGAGCACGACGAGGTCGCAGCCGTCGGCCTTCATCTTGGCGACCTGCGCCGAGAAGTCGGAGGCGCCGCGCTTGTAGCTCGTGACCGATGCCGGCTGCACCTTCATCGCGCCAAGCTGCTGGGTAAAGCCGTCGAGCACGTTTTTGCCGTACTCGTCATCCTGATGCATGATGCAGGGCTTCTTGAAGTTCTTCCACTCCATCATGTATTTGAGCGCGGCGCGCGTGCTCTCGACATAGGGCAGGAGGTTGTTGAACTTCAGCCGCTCCTGCGGCTTGGCGGGATCGAACTTGAAGGTGAATTCGGCGGCCGTCAGCGGGAACAGCTGCAACACGCCCGCATCGAACAGGATGTCCTGCGCGGCGAGCACGGTCGGCGAGCCCATCGGGCCGATCATCGCGAACACCTTGTCGCGCTCGACCATCTTCTGCGACGCCAGCACCGCCTTCTTCGGATCGTAGCCGTTGTCCTCCAGGATCATCTTGATCTTGCGGCCGTTGATGCCGCCGCCGGCGTTGATTTCCTCGACCGCCATCTTCATGCCGTTGGACACCGGAACGCCCCAGACCTTGATCGGGCCGGACAAGTCCTGATGCGTTCCGATCACGATCTCGGTCGGCGAGATGCCTTCATTGGTGACCTTGGTCTGGGCTGCGGCCGGCAGACAGGTCAGCGCCAGCGCGCTCACCGCAAGGCCCAGCGCCTTCAGCGATTTCGACATTGCAGTCTCCTCCTTAACAAAGGCCCATGTTGAGCGAAGGGTCGGGCCTGCTCGCTCCCTCGCCAATTTCCTTCTCCTCGGCTATGCCACCGCGCGTTCGCCATACATGGCGGCGATCTCGGCCGCGTAGCGCTTGTTCACGAAGCTGCGCTTCAGCTTCATGGTCGGCGTCAGCTCCTCGTCCTCGGGCGTGAGCTGGCGCTCGATCAGATAGAATTTCTTGACGGTCTCGACGCGCGCGAACTTCACGTTGACCGCCTCGACCTCGCGCTGGATCAGATCCTGGATTTCGCGGGCGCGGCACAGGCTCGCGTAATTGGTGAAGGGGATGTCGTGATCCTGGGCGTATTTCTCGACATTCTCCTGGTCGATCATGATCAGGCAGGTGAGATACGGCCGCTTGTCGCCGATCACGACCGCATCCGAGACATAGGGCGAGAATTTGAGCTGGTTCTCGATCTCGGACGGCGTGATGTTCTTGCCGCCGGAGGTGATGATGATGTCCTTCATCCGGTCGGTGATCTTGACATAGCCTTCATTGTCGATCGTGCCGACGTCGCCGGTGTGCAGCCAGCCTTTGGCGTCGATCGTCTCGGCAGTCCTCTCCGGCTGGTTGAGATAGCCCATGAACAGGAAGTCGCCCTTGATCAGGATCTCGCCCTTCGGGCAGATCATCACCTCGCCCCAGGGCGCGGCCTTGCCGACCGAGCCAAGCTTGATGCGATCCGCCGGCATCATGGTCGCGACGCCGCAATTCTCGGTCTGGCCGTAGACCTCGCGCATGTCGATGCCGAGCGCGAGATACCAGCGGATCAGATCCGGCGAGATCGGTGCGGCGCCGGTCAGCGCAATCCGGCAGCGGTCGAGCCCGAGCATGCGGCGGATGTTGCGGAACACCAGCCAATAGGCCGCGCGGTTGGCGAGCCGCAGCGACAGTGGCGGCGTCTCGCCCTGCAGCCGGCACTCGGTCATCCGGTTGCCGATCGCGAGCGCGCGGGCATACATCCAGTTCTGGAACGGGGTCGCATCCTTCAGCGCGATGGTGATGCCGGAATAGAACTTCTCCCAGATCCGGGGCACCGCGAGGAACGCGGTCGGCTGCACCTCGCGAAGATTGTCCGGCACCGTCTCCGGGCTCTCGGCGAAATTCATCACCGATCCCAGCGCGAGCGAGAGGTAATAGCCGCCGACCCGCTCGGCGACGTGGCAGAGCGGCAGGAACACCAGCCGCTCCTCGCTGTCGGTCGAGGGGTAGAGATCGTTGGCGTGGCGCATCTGGTGCGTCACGCTGCGGTTGGAGTGCATCGCGCCCTTGGGCGGGCCCGTGGTGCCGGAGGTGTAGACCAGGATCGCGAGATCGGAGGCGGTGCGGCTGCCGGTCATCTCGTCCCACAGCGCCGGATTGCCCCAGGCATGATTGCGGCCGAGCGACGTGAATTCCGCGAGCGACAGCACCATCGGATCGGAGAAGCCGGAGAGGCCCTCCATGTCGAACACGACGATCTTCTCCAGCGTCGGACAGCGCGACCGGCAGGTCAGCACCTTGTCGAGCTGCTCCTCGTCCTCGACGAAGATCACTCGCGTGCGGGAATCATTGATGAGGTATTCGACCTGCGCCGCCGAATCGGTCGGATAGATGCCGGAAGAGACGCCGCCGGCGCATAGGATGCCCATGTCGGCATAGACCCATTCCGGCACCGCGTTGGCGATGATCGAGCCAACGTCGCCGGGACGGAAGCCTGTGGCATGCAGGCCGTAGGAGATGTCCTTGGAGATCTGCAGCCATTCGCGCCAGCTGGTCGGTTGCCAGATGCCGAACTTCTTCTCGCGGATCGCGGGCCTGTCGCCACGCGTTTGAACCGCGAGCAGAAAGCTCCTCGCGATCGTGTCGGCAACCGTCAGCACCGCTGGTCCGGCCATGCGCGCTCCCTCCTCTGCCGCCGGTCTCACGCGCCGGCTTGTGTTGCCGGTCTTGTTGGCGAAACTGGCCTGAAATCTAGCTCCAACTCTCTTTCAGTGCCAAACCTTCCTGGGCGCCCTTGCCAGCGCCCAGTCATTCTCAACGCCACGTCTTCTTCTTTTTCCAACGCCGCTCGCCGCGCGCACCGGCTTCCTTGGCGCCGAGGTAGAACTCCTGGATATCGGGTGAATTCATCAGACGCTCACAGGTGTCGTTCATGACGACGCGGCCGATCTCCAGCACATAGCCGTAATGCGCCGTCTCCAGCGCGATCTTGGCATTCTGCTCGACCAGCAGGATCGACATGCCCTGCTCCTCATTGACGCGGCGGATGATGGTGAAGATCTCCTTCACCAGGATCGGCGACAGCCCGAGCGACGGCTCATCGAGCAACAGCAGCGTCGGCCGGTTCATCAGCGCCCGCCCGATCGCCAGCATCTGCTGCTCGCCGCCCGAAAGCTGCCCGGCCGGCTGGCCGAGCCGCTCCCTCAGCCGTGGAAAATAGCCGTAGACGCGCTCGAGGTCCTGCGCCACACCGTCGCGGTCCTTGCGCAGATAGGCGCCCATCATCAGGTTTTCGCGCACCGACAGGAACGGAAACACCTCGCGCCCCTCCGGCACGTGGCTCAGCCCGAGCCTCACGATCCGGTCGGCCTCCATGCGCTGGATCGGCTTGCCGAGGAATTCGATCGAGCCCTTCTGCGGGTCGAGGATGCCGGAGATCGTCTTTAGGACCGTGGTCTTGCCGGCGCCGTTGGCGCCGAGCAGCGTCACGATCCGGCCGCGCGGCACCTCGAGGCTGATGCCGCGGATCGCCATGATCGGCCCGTAATAGCTTTCGATGTTGGAGAGTTTCAGGATGATGTCCGCTGTGCTCATGGCATCATCCTCATGCGCCGAGATACGCTGCGACGACGTCGGGATGGTGCTGCACCTCGGACGGCGAGCCCATCGCCAGCACGCGGCCGTAGTTCAGCGCGATGACGCGGTCGGAGACGCGGTTGACCAGCGTCATGTCGTGCTCGACCATCAGCACGGTGATGCCGAGCTCGCTCTTCATGTCGCGGATCCAGAACGACATGTCGTCGGTCTCCTCGACATTGAGGCCGGAGGACGGTTCGTCGAGCAGGATCAGCTTCGGCTCCGAGCACAGCGCCCGCGCCAGCTCGATCACCTTGCGCACGCCGTAAGGCAGTCCCGAGATCAGCTTGTCGCGGTAGGGCTCGAGATCGAGGAACTCGATCACCTGCTCGACGCGGCGGCGATGCGCCTTCTCGCCGGCACGAACGCTCGGCAGGAACAACAGTTCCTGCCACAGCCGGGTGGTGGAATGGCGATGGCGGCCGACCAGGAGATTGCTCAGCACGGTCGCGTTCTCGAACAGCTCGATGTTCTGGAAGGTGCGGGCGATGCCGAGTTTCGCGATATCGTAGGCCGGCTCCTGGGTGATGTCCTGATCCTCGAAGAAGATCTTGCCGGAGGTCGGCGGATAGATCCGCGAGATCAGGTTGAAGATCGAGCTCTTGCCGGCGCCGTTGGGCCCGATGATCGAGAGGATCTCGCCCTTCTCGACCGCGAAGCTGACCGCATCGACCGCCTTGAGGCCCCCGAAATGCAGCGACAGGTTCTCGGCGCGGAAATAGCTCATCTGTTCCGCTCCGATTTCACATAGATCTTCTGCCGCTTGAAGGTGGCGCGCTTGTAGAGCGGGAACAGCTGGAAGAAGAGCTTGATCTTGAGCCAACGGCCATAGAGTCCGAGCGGTTCAAACAGCACGAACAGCACGATGATGATGCCGTAGATCGCGCCCTTCAGTCCGTTGGCGGAGGCGAAGGCTGCGACCGCGTCCTGGATATGGCCCGCGCGCTCGGTGCCGGCGCCGAGGGTGGCAGCAATGCCGCCGATCACGCCGGGCATATCGTCCTTCAGATAGGTCAGGAACGGATCGATCATGACCAGGAAGATCGCGCCCAGCACCGCACCGTGCAGGCTGAACGTGCCGCCGATCAGGATCACGATGATGAACTCGATCGAAAGCTGCAGCGTGAACATCTCGGGCGAGATGAAGGACAGCTTGTGCGCGAACAGCACGCCGGCAAAGCCGGTGATCGCCGCCGAGATCGCGAACGACTTCACCTTATAGAGCGCGACATTGATGCCCATGCTGCGCGCCGCGGTCTCGCTGTCGCGGATCGCGACAAAGGCGCGCCCGGTCGGCGAGCGCAGCAGATTGAGCGTGCCGACGATGGTCAGCACCAGCACCGCAAGGCAGAGGTAATAGAAGGTCGGGCCGTCGCGCGACACCGTGGTGCCGAGCAGCTGCATGGTCTTGACCCGCATGCCCTCATTGCCGTTGGTGACGCTTTCCCAGCGCGCCAGGATCTCCTCAACGATGAACGCAAAGGAGATCGTCGCGATCACCAGATAGATGCCCTGCAGCCGCAAGGCCGGAAATCCGACCAGCGCGCCGACCACGCCGGTCAACAGCCCCGCGGCGAGGAAGTAGACCGGGAACGGCACGTTGAACTGCTGCAGATAGGCGGCGGTATAGGCGCCGATCGCAAGAAACGCGGCATGGCCGAGCGAGGCCTGTCCGGTGAAGCCGGTCAGGATCAAGAGCCCGACGCCGACGGTCGCGTAGATGCAGACGAAGACAAGCTGGCTCATCAGATAGCTTGAGAGCACGTAAGGCGCGATCAGCAGCACCGCCAGCAACAGGCCGTAGGAATAGATGTAGCCCGAATGCGGGAACAGCTTGATGTCGTCTTCGTAATCGGTCTTGAAGAGAAACCGCATGTGTCGCTCCTCAGACCTTCTTGCGGACGTGAAGGCCGAACAGGCCCTCGGGCTTGAGCAGCAGCACCGCGAGCAGCACGATGTAGGGCGCGACGTCCTTCCATCCCTGCGGCAAATAGAAGCCGGCCATGCTCTCGATCACGCCGATCAGGACGCCGCCGACCACGGCGCCCGGGATCGAGCCGAAGCCGCCGAGCACCGCGGCCGGAAACGCCTTCAACCCCAGCACAAGGCCGACATTGGAATGAATGAAGGTGATCGGCGCCAGCAGCACGCCGGCGCAGGTCGCGACCGCCGCCGAGATCGCCCAGACGATCGAGACCACCCGCTTGACCGGAATGCCCATGTAATAGGCAGCCAGCATGTTCTCGGAGCTGGCGCGCATCGCCGTGCCGAGCGTGGTGCGGTTGAAGAACAGATAGAGCAGCGCGCACAGGATGATGGTCGCCGCGATCACCGACAGCTTGTCGTAGGCAAGCACCAGGCTGCCGATCCGAAGGACGCCCTGGCTGAACGGCGTCTCGATCTTGAAGTCGTCGGTGCCCCAGATCATGCCGGAGACCGAGCGCAGGAAATAGCCGAGCCCGATCGTCGCCATGATGATGGAGAACTGTGGATAGCCGAGGATCGGCCGCACGACGAGCCGCTCGGCCAGCATGCCGAACAGCGCCATGCAGATCACCGCGCCGGCGAACCCGACCCAGTAATTCAGCCCGAGCATGCCGATGAAGGTGAAGGCGAAAAAGCCGCCCAGCATCATCAAATCGCCTTGCGCGAAATTGACGACCTCGGTTGCCTTGTAGACCAGCACGAAGCCGAGCGCGATCAGGCCGTAAACGCAGCCGAGCGCGATGCCGCTGACGAGCTGCTGAACAAAGTCCAGCATCGTTCCCTCCCCGATGCCCGGCGATTCTTATCCGATCGCTCGTTGCATCCCGCCTTCACGCCCTTGTGTCTGGAGCGCCGAAAGCCGCCTATGTCCGCCCCGATTGAGCCAAAAGGCCCGATCCCTGTCAACAAACCGCTGTTGTCGCTGTATCATCACATTTGCGGAGATTTGCCGCAGCACGGACTAATACGGATATCACCTTTGATTTGCCCCGTGCGATTCACTGCACCGAAACGGTTTTTGTCCAAGCTTTGCGCAACCGACGAGCGAAATTCCGGATCGCCACCACGCCATGACACCTGAACTGTCCGCACTCGCCGTGCGAGGGTTAACCAAGCGTTTTGATCGCCCGGCGGTCGACGCGCTCGATCTCACGATCCGTATCGGCGAGTTCTATGCGCTGCTCGGACCGAACGGCGCCGGCAAGACCACGACGCTGCGCATGGTGGCGGGGCTATTGCGGCCCGATGCCGGCTCGGTGTCGATCCTCGGCATCGATGCGCTCGCCGATCCGGTCGCCGCCAAGCAGATCATGGCTTGGGTGTCCGACGAGCCGATGATTTACGACAAGCTGACGCCGCTGGAATATCTCGAATTCGTCGCCGGCCTGTGGGGCATCGATCCGCGCACCTCGGAGAGCTCGGCGCGCGATCTCCTGATGTCGCTCGGGCTCGAGCCGCATCTCAACGAGCGCTGCGAAGGCTTCTCCAAGGGCATGCGCCAGAAGGTGGCGCTGGCCGGCGCGCTGGTGCACGATCCCCGCCTGATCATTCTCGACGAACCGCTGACCGGCCTCGACGCGCTGTCGGCGCGCCACGTCAAGGGACTGCTGCAGGAGCGCGTCCGCGCCGGCTGCACCGTGATCATGACGACCCACATTCTCGAAGTCGCCGAGCGGATGGCCGACCGGATCGGCGTGATCGCGGCCGGCAGGCTGATCGCCGAGGGCACGCTGGCCGAGCTGCGCGCGCAGAACGGCCGCAACGACACCACCCTCGAGGACATGTTCATCGCGCTGGTCGATACCGAAGCGGCGGCCGCGTGAGCTCGGTCGCCCACCTCACCTGGTTCGCGCGGCACGAATTCCGCCTGGCGTGGCGCGAATGGCTGGCGATGATGACCGGCGGCCGTCGCCGGCGCAATCGCGCCGTGATCGGCCTTCTGATCTTCGCGGCGATCCTGCATCTGCCGGCTTATGCCGTGGTCAACCGCTATGCCGACCTGCGGTTTCCGCTCGACCCGTCGTCGCTGATCGTGCTGACCGCGACGATCTTCCTGGCCTGGGCGCTGATGCTCTCGCAGGCGATCGAGTCGGTGACGCGCGTGTTTTACGCCCGCGCCGATCTCGATCTGATCATGTCGTCGCCGGCAAAACTCACCAACATCTTCTCGATCCGGATCGCCGCGATCGCGCTGACGGTGAGCAGCATGGCGCTGTTGCTGTCGACGCCGTTCATCGACGTGCTGGTCTATCTCGGCGGCCCGCGGTGGCTCGCCGGCTTCGGCGTCGTCCTTGCGATCGGGCTGTCGGCGGCAGCCGCCGCGATCGCCGTCACCGCGTTCCTGTTCCGCCTGATCGGGCCGAGCCGGACGCGGCTGGTGGCGCAGGTCGTCTCCGCCGTGATCGGCGCCGGCTTCGTCATCGCGCTGCAGGTCGTGGCCGTGCTGTCCTACGGCACGTTGTCGCGCTTTGCCTTCCTGACCTCGGAAACCGCGGCGCGAATTGCCCCCGCCCTCGGCAGCCTGCTGTGGTGGCCGGCGCGGGCATCGCTCGGGGACCTCGAAATCATGATGCTGCTGCTCGCCGCGGCGCTGGTGATGCTCGGCGGCGTGATGGCGATATTCGCACCGCGGTTTGCCGATACGGTCGCCAGCGTCGCCGCCAATCCGGCTGCGGTGACGCGGGGACGCGCCCGCGCGTTCCGGGCGGGCTCGCGGCAGCAGGCGCTGCGGCGCAAGGAATTCTTGCTGCTGCGCCGCGATCCGTGGCTGCTGTCGCAGACCCTGATGCAGATGCTCTATCTGCTGCCGCCGGCGCTGATGCTGTGGCGCAGCTTCTCCGGTACGTCGACCGCGATCGTGCTGATTACGCCCGTCATCGTGATGGCCGCAGGCCAGCTCGCCGGCGGGCTCGCCTGGCTGACCATCTCCGGCGAGGACGCGCCCGATCTGGTGGCGACCGCGCCGCTGCCGCCGTCACGCGTGACCCGCGCCAAGGTCGAGGTGGTCCTGATCGCGATCGCCGCAATCTTCGCCCCGCTGGTGGCCGCGCTGGCGTTTGCCTCGCCAGGGCAGGCCGCGGTCACGGCGATCGCAATCCTCATCGCGACCGCATCCGCCGCCGCGGTCCAGCTCTGGTTCCGCGCGCAGGCCAAGCGCAGCCAGTTCCGCCGGCGCCAAACCTCCTCCCGTATCGCGACCTTCGCGGAAGCCTTCTCCTCGATCGGCTGGGCCGCAACCGCGGCACTGGCCCTGACAATCCCGACGGCCGCGCTGGTCAGCGGCATTCTGACGCTGCTGACGCTTGTCATCGCCTGGAAGATCAGCCCGCGGCGCTAGCCTTCATCACCTCGATCACCGCCGCGGCAAACGCCTCGGGCGCTTCCTGCGGCAGATTGTGGCCGGCATGCGGAATCAGGCGATGGGCAAGGCGGCCGGTGTACTTTGCCGCAGAGCGACTGCCGTCGGTCGCGAACGTCACGCCGTCATCGGCGCCGTCGAGCGAGACGGCGGGGACCCTGATGACAGGCAATGTGTCGAGCCGCCGCTGCAAATCCGCATATTGCGGATCCCCATCGACAACGCCGTAGCGGTGCCGATAACTGTGGATCACCACGTCGACATAATCAGGATTGTCGAACGCGACCGCAGTCCGCTCGAAGCAGGCGTCGTCGAACGCCCAGCCCGGCGACCATTGCGACCACAGGATTTTGGCGATGCCGCGCCGGTTGGCGGCAAGCCCCGCCCGCCCCCGCTCGAGCTGGAAGTAGTACTGATACCAAAGCGGCACCTCGCGATCCGGCGGCGCCGGCACCATTGCATGCGCGATGTCCTGGATCATGTAGCCGTTGGTGCAGACGAGTCCGATGCATCTTTCCGGCCACAGCGCCGCACCGATCGATGCGGCGCGGCCGCCCCAGTCATAGCCGGCGAACACCGCGCGCGCGATGCCGAGCGCGTCCATCAGCGCCACCATGTCGGCACCGACCGCCGCCTGCTCGCCCGAGCGCGGCGTCGCCTTGTCGCGGAACGCCGTCGGTCCGTAGCCGCGCAGATAGGGCACGATGACCCGACAGCCTTGCGCCGCCAGCATGGGCGCGACGTCCACATAGGAATGGATGTCGTAGGGGAAGCCATGCATCAGCAGCACGGCCGGCCCAATGGAGGGGCCCCGCTTCGTAATAGGCGATGTTGAGCACACCGGCCTCGACATGGCGCAATGGCTCGAGCCGTTTGGTCGAAGGCGCGCGCTGCGAAGAGACGGTATCAGTCACGCAGAACTCCCTGATCTCGATCGTTTGCGCGGCATCCTAGCGTGTCCCGACGCAATAATCGCCCGGCTCGTGTTGCAGCCCGCGCCATGGAGCGATGCACGGGCCTCATCATGACGGCGCGCCAATTGCGCGCTACTCTTCCGTCCGCGGATGCCGCCGCAGACGGAACAGGTCATGCTGAGATTGCTCGCCGCGCTGGTCTTGCTGGGATCATTGACCGGTCACGCCTTCGCGCAGGACGCCCAGCGCAGCGAATGCCTGGCGATGGCCAATGCGCCGCCGCGCGCCGTCCCCGTGAGCTACCGCCGCGTCGCGGACAAGAACGCGACCAAGTCCGACGAAGTCGCGATCACCTATGCCGGCCATTCGACCTACTATATCGACACGCCCGGCGGCATCCGGATCGCGACCGACTATAACGGCGTCTATCGGACCGGGCGGCTGCCCGACGTCGCGACCATGAACCGGGCCCACGCGACCCATTACACGCTGTTTCCCGACCCCAAGATTCCCCACGTGCTGCATGGCTGGGGCGAGAACGGCCAGGCCGCGCATTACGCGATGCGCATCGGCGACGTCTATATCCGCAACGTCACCACCGACATCCGCCGCTACTGGGGCGAAGACTCCGGCGGCGAGATGATCAAGGACGGCAATTCGATCTTCATCTTCGAGGTCGCCGGCCTCTGCATCGGCCATCTCGGCCACCTCCACGTCAAACTCGACGACAGCCATTTCGCCGCGATCGGCCGGCTCGACATCGTGATGGTGCCGATCGACGGCACCTATACGATGTCGCTCGACGGCATCTCCGAGATCACCAGGCGATTGCGCGCCGCCGTCGTGCTGCCGATGCACCGCTTCGCCACCCCGCTCGACGAGTTCATGCGCCTGATCGGCCAGCAGTTCGAGATCGATCGCCGCGGCGGCGAGCGCACCTTGCGGATTTCGCGCGACACCCTGCCGGCGACGCCGACGGTGATCATCCTCGATGGGGTGTGAGGCTCAACGCACTCATTCCTCCGCCGCCTGGCTGCGCCGGTAGTGCCGCCGCGATTTGGCAAGATTGCCGCAATCGCCCATCGAGCACCACCGCCGGTTCTGGGTACGGCTCTCGTCAACGAACAACCAACCGCAACCCCGCTCATCCTGGCACTGCTTCACCCTCAGCGCACGGGGCCCGGTCAGAAGGCTCACCGCCGACCATGCGATCGGCTTGAGCAGCGTCTCGGGCGCAACTTTCCCGGCTGTCGGCAGCCACCGCAGGGTGTCGCCGACAGGTCCGAGCGCAACACCGCCCAACGCGGCTTCGAGGTATCGGTTGATATCGGCCAGCGCCGTCGGATCGATCCGGCCGCCTCCGATGCGGCCGATAAAGATCCTGTAGAGCGCCTCGCGCAGACCATGCGCCGCATTCAGAAAGGCATCGGCCTCGTGCGGTGAGGCTTTCCATCGCGCCCTGAGTTGCGCGGCGATCCGGCGATCCGCCAGTTCGGCATCGACCAGCCATTTCAGGATGGAATCCGAGGTCGCGATCCGATCCTCAACCAGGTCGCGGAGACGCCATGCGACGGTATTGACGAACTTGATGCTGAGCTCTTCCCGGGACGACGCCTCAGCCGAAGGAACGCGCGGCATGGTCCAGCAACTCCTCCGGAACGCATAACCCCTTAATGGGTTGGATTTGATAACCCATTAAGGGGTTAGAATCTAGCTCGGGAGCCTCGTATGTCCAAGCGCCTTTTGATTGTCGGCGCGTTCGCCGCCATCTATCTGCTTTGGGGTTCCACCTACTTCGCGATCGCGCTCGGCTTGAAGTCGATCCCGCCGTTCCTGCTGATGGGCCTTCGCTCGCTCGGCGGCGGCCTGATCCTGATCGCGCTGAACGGGGCGGACGTCACGCGTGTTTCGCGGTGGAACTGGCTGACCGCAGCACTTTGCGGCGTGCTGTTCTTCGTCGGCTGCCATGGTGTTCTCGCTTATGCCCAGCAATCGGTTCCGTCCGGCATCGCCGCGATCATGCTGGCTACGATCCCGTTCTGGGTGTTGCTCATCGATTTCCTGTATCCGCAAACCCGGCGTCCCGCGACCATGACGCTCGCCGCATTGCTGCCCGGCCTTGCTGGTGTTGCAATCGTGGGCTGGCAATCGGCCGAACAGGGCCATTTCAGTATCCTTCCCATTCTGCTGCTGCTCGCTGCGGCGTTCTCCTGGGCGGTGGGCACGGTGCTGTCGCGCCGGACTTCGGATCATGGTTCGCCAACATTGTCGTCAGGCATGCAACTGTCGATCGGCGGCGCGGTCCTGTTTGCAATCAGTCTTGCGTCCGGTGAACTGGAAGGCTTCTCGCCGCGCGGCGTTTCGGCGCCCTCGCTCGCGGCCGTGATCTATCTCGCCATCGCCGGCAGCGTCATCGGCTTCACGGCATTTCGCTGGCTGCTAGACAATGTGTCGACGTTCATGGTCTCGACCTACATCTTCGTCAACCCGATCATCGCCGTGCTGCTCGGCACGCTGATTCTGGGCGAGCCGTTTTCCGTCACGATGTTGTTTGGAGCGCTTCTTGTCATCGCCTCGGTCATCATCACCTGGCGCGCCGAGCAGGCATCGCCGGCGTCGGCCAGGCAAGCTCAGTCGATGACATGGTCGCGACCGGCAATACGGTCGGGTTGACCGGCACGCGCAGACGTACGCATGCCTCCTCAGGCAGAGGTCAGGCAGAGGCCCGGGTTTGACGCGCTCGTGCGGCTCGTTATCCTCCCCAAAGCCGACATGGTATCGGCGGCCGACAAGAGCAAGAA
This sequence comes from Bradyrhizobium sp. USDA 4502, assembly GCF_054063355.1. Taxonomy (NCBI): domain Bacteria; kingdom Pseudomonadati; phylum Pseudomonadota; class Alphaproteobacteria; order Hyphomicrobiales; family Nitrobacteraceae; genus Bradyrhizobium; species Bradyrhizobium sp. USDA 4502. Next base: position 8,189,061 of record NZ_JBSSGF010000001.1, on the reverse strand, counting down.
CAGGGAGCATCATCGATGGCCAGCACTCTGCCCGCCTCCGCCAGCGGGCTCTATGCCAATCCGCGTGAAGACTGGCTCGCCCAATACACCGAGGAGATCATCGACCCGGCCCGGCCGATCGTCGATCCGCATCACCATCTCTGGGATCGCGGGGGCTTGCGCTATCTGATCGAGGAGATGCGCGACGACATCGCGTCCGGCCACAACATCGTGGCGACCGTCTATGTCGATTGCCGGTCGATGTACCGCGGCGACGGCCCGGAGGCGTTCCGTCCGGTCGGCGAGGTCGAGTTTGCCAACGGCGTCGCGGCGATGGCGGCGAGCGGCGGCTACGGCAAGGCGGCGATCTGCGCCGGCATCGTCAGCCACGTTAACCTTCTGATCGGCGATCAGGCCAAGGCGGTGCTGGAGGCGGAGATTGCCGCCGGCAACGGCCGGTTCCGCGGCATCCGCCACTCCTCGGCCTGGGATGAAGACCCCAACGTCGCCCACATGTACGCGAACCGACCGAAGGGCATTCTGCTGGACTCCACCTTTCGTAGGGGGTTCGCCTGCCTGGCACCGCTCGGCCTCAGCTTCGATGCCTGGTTGTTCCACCCGCAGATCAGCGAGCTGACCGACCTCGCCCGCGCCTTTCCCGATACCAGGATCGTGCTCGACCATTGCGGCGGCCCGGTCGGCACCGGCCGCTTCGCCGGCAAGCGCGCGGAGACCTTTCCGGTCTGGAAGGCGTCGATCCAGGAGATCGCCAGATGCCCGAACGTCGTGGTCAAGCTCGGCGGGCTGGCGATGTGCCTGCTCGGCTACGACTTCCACCTCCGCCCCAGGCCGCCCTCGTCGGAGGAACTTGCCGCCGCCTGGCGGCCTTATGTCGAGACCTGCATCGAGGCGTTCGGTCCGGACCGTTGCATGTTCGAGAGCAACTTCCCACCTGATAAGGGGCAATGCAGCTACCAGGTCATCTTCAACACCTTTAAACGGCTTGCATCACAATATAGCGAAGCCGAAAAGACGGCGTTGTTCTTGAAGACGGCAAAGGATGTCTATCGGCTCGATATCGGGTAAACTCTCGACTCATGGATGACGGCATCACCATCCGGCCGCTTCGAGAGGCTGATGCGGAAGCGGTGGTCGAACTTTACGCAAAGGCAGCCGCGGTGGAACCGCGGCTAGGCCCTGTCACGCTGCCGCAATGGGACCAGTTCCTGAAGCTGCCGCAGAACCGCGGCGGGCGCGGCTTTCGTGTTGCCGAGCGCGATGGCGCACTCGTCGGCCTCGCCGAGTCCTCGTTGCGCGACCAGGGCGCGCATCACACCCGATTCCTCAAGATCGTCGTGGCGCCCGAGATGCGCCGCCGCCGGATTGGCCTCGCGCTGTTCGACGAGGTGCTTGCGATCGACGCCGATGCCGATCTCACCGTGCAGACGCTGGTGAGCAGCGACTGGCCGGCCGGAATGGCCTTCGTCGCGGCCTTCGGCTTCGTTCATGTCGAGTCCGAGATCGGGATGAAGTGCGTCGAGCCGCTGCAGCCGGCGCGCACGCTCGCGGCCGCGCGCGCCACCATCGAGCAGGTCAGCGACGTCAGCGCCTGCGCGGGCGAGGTCGCGCGCATCCACAATGCCGCCTATGCCTCGGACGCCGCCTTCCGCCTGTACTCGCCGGAGGAGATGGCGCAGGTCCTGACCGAAAGCGAAGTCTGGATCGCGTCGGAGGATGGACAGATGTCGGGCTTCTGCCTGACCGAGCCGGAACGGAACTCGATGTGGATCGAGTCGGTCGCCGTCGATCCGGTGCGGCAGGGACGCGGGCTCGGCCAGCTGCTGGTGTATCGCGTGCTGGCCGCACACGACGTCTCGATCGAACACCCGTGCTGGCTCAACGTCTCGAGCCGCAACGCTCCCGCGCTGAAGATCTATCGCCGGCTCGGCTTCCGGCCGCAGCACGAGACCTGCCGCTTCAGCGCGCCACGCGGCGACCTGCTCGCCGCGCGGGGGCGGAGGTTTCAGTAGAGCGCGATGACATTGGGTCGGTAGCGACGGCGACGGGATTGCGCTCCCTCGCCCCGTTCTTACGGGGAGAGGGTTGGGGTGAGGGGCCTCTCCACATATTCGGTGACAGCTGCATTCGCGGAGGCGCCCCCTCACCCGGATCGCATCTGAAGATGCGATCCGACCTCTCCCCGCACGCGGGGCGAGGTGAAGAGCGTCGGCCCCCTTACGCCCACTCGCCCTTGCGGAACACCGGCACGCTGCGACCGTCGGCATGGATGCCGTCGATGTCGGTGTCGGCGGAGCCGATCATCCAGTCGATATGGATCAGGCTCTTGTTGCCGCCCTGCTCGGCGATCTGCTGCGGCGTCAGCTTGTCGCCATTAACGAAGCATTTCGAGTAGCACTGGCCGAGCGCGATGTGCGAGGCGGCGTTCTCGTCGAAGAGCGTGTTGAAGAACAGCAGCCCGCTCTTCGAGATCGGTGAGGAATGCGGCACCAGCGCGACCTCGCCGAGGCGGCGCGCGCCCTCGTCGGTGTCGAGCACCTTCTTCAGCACTTCCTCGCCGCGCGAGGCCTTGGCCTCGACGATGCGGCCTTCCTCGAACTTGACCGAGATATTGTCGATCAGCGTGCCCTGATAGGACAGCGGCTTGGAGCTGACGACGTGGCCGCTGACGCGGCGGCAGTGCGGGGTGGTGAAGACTTCCTCGGTCGGGATGTTGGCATTGCAGACGATGCCGTTCTTGGCAGTCGACGCACCGCCCTCCCATTCATGACCGTCGGCGAGGCCGATCGTGAGGTCCATGCCGGGTCCGGAATATATCAGCGCGTGGAAGCGCTGGCCGTTCAGCCATTCGGTGCGCTCGCGGAGCTTCGCATTGTGCTGTGCCCAGGCGGCGACGGCGCCATCCTGATCGACCCGGGACGCGGAGAAGATCGCATCGGCAAGCTTGGCCACCGCGACGTCCTCGGCATCGTCGGGGAACACCTGCTTGGCCCAGGACGTGCTCGGATAGGCGATGATGTTCCAGTTGGTGTCGAAATTGACGATCTTCTCCAGTGCCGGCTGGTAGGCGATCGAATTGGCCTTGCTGGCGCGCGCCACCTTGACCGGGTCTTCGCCCGACAGCAGCATCGGATTGTCGCCGACGATCGCAAGCCGCGCGGTGTTGGCGCCGAACGCCTTCGCCATGCCCTCATAGAGCCAGCTTGCGGCGCGATCGAAACTCGCATCGTTGGCGTAGCGGTAGCGCGCCAGCGTGAGCTCCTCGTCCGAGAAGAATGGCGTCACGAGACCCGCACCGGCCTTGTAGGCATGCTCCACCACCCGCCGCACCAGCGGCATCGCTCCGGCGGGCGCCGTGAGCAGCAGATCCTGCCCCGGCTGCAGCTGCAGGCCGACCTTGATCGCGACTTCGGCGAGCCGGTCGAGCTTCACGGGATCGATCGATGCGGAAAGGTTGCGTTGATGTGCGGTCATGAAGCGCCGTGTCGTTTGAGGAACCCTCGGGATTCGTAGTCCAATTCGATCCGCATCCGCAAGGTTCCTGCCCGCCGCGCCCGATCACGCGACGGCGAGCAATTGCCTCGAATTTTACCGCTTCACCGAGGCCAGCACCCGGTCGACCATCTGCGGCGCCAGGCCGAGATAGTTTTTCGGCGCGGTGAGGCGGTCGATCGTCGCCCGATCGATCCGGCTGGCGACGCGATCATCCGCCGCCAGCGCCTCGGCCAGCGTCAGGCCCTTGTCGTTGGCGCGGCGGCAGGCGTCATAGACCACGTCATGCGCCTCCTGTCGGCCGATCGAAGGCGCAAGGCCCATCATCACGGCTTCGGCCACGATCAGCCCGCAGCTGATGTCGAGATTGTCGGCCATCCGCTGCTCGTCGACGATCAGACCGCCAAGCGCGAACCTCGCCTGGTGCAGCGCGCCCGCGGTCAGCACGAAGCTTTCCGGGATCGCCATCCATTCGGCGTGCCATGGACCGGTGGCGCGCTCGAAATCCTGCACCATCGCATCCAGCATCAGGCCGGCATGCTGGCGCACCGCCTTGGCGGCGGCGAGCATCAGCTCCGACGAGATCGGGTTGCGCTTCTGCGGCATGGTCGAGGACGCGCCGCGCCCTTTGACGAACGGCTCGTAGACCTCGGCGAACTCGGTCGACGCCATGATCATGATGTCGAGCGCGATCTTGCCGAGCGTTCCCGTGACCAGCGCGAGGAAATTCACCGCTTCCGCCAAGCCGTCGCGCGCGACATGCCAGGTCGAGACGGGCACGCCGAGCCCGAGTTCCTCGCACAGCGCCTGCTGGACCTCGAAACCCTTGTCGCCGAGCGAGGCCAGCGTGCCGGCGGCGCCGGCGAACTGGCCGACCAGCACGCGCGGCTTCAGCTCCGCAAGCCGCGCGGCGTGGCGATCGAACGCGGCGAGCCAGATCGCGGTCTTGTAGCCGAACGTCACCGGCAGCGCCTGCTGCAGATGGGTGCGGCCGGCCATCGGCGTGTCGCGGTATTTTTTCGAGAGATCGGCGAGGATGCCGCGCAGCGCAGCGATGTCGTCCTCGATGATCTTCAATCCGTCGCGCAGTTGCAGCACCACGGCGGTGTCCATGACGTCCTGCGTAGTCGCGCCCCAATGGACGTAGCGGCCGGCCTCGCCGCACTGCTTGGCCATCTGATGCACCAGCGGCAGGATCGGGTAGCCGACGACGTCGGTCTCCTGCCGCAGCAGATCGAAATCGAGCGCGGCAACATCGGTACGTTTTGCGATCTCCGCGGCGGCTTCAGCGGGAATCACACCGCAGCGCGCTTCGGCCTTCGCCAGCGCGACCTCGACCTCGGCATAGCGCTCGATCAGCCGCAGGTCGGAAAACACCTCGCGCATCTCGCGCGTGCCGAAGGCATCGCGAAACAATACGGAATCGAGCACGGTGGTCGAGGTCGGGAAGGCGGACATGGGCAAATCCTGTTGCCGGTCGCAGACGGCAACGTCCCTATCACGGCAAGGGCCCGTGCCCTACCCCTCCGGCGGCGCCTCGCCGAACACCTCGGCTGCGATCTTGCTGGTCTCGATCGCGGCCGGAATGCCGCAATACATCGCGACCAGCAGCAGCACGTCCTGCACCTGCGCGGCGGTGCAGCCATTGGCCAGCGCGCCCTTGGCATGCACGCGGAACTCGGCCGGCTTGCTGCTCGCCGCGGTGATGCCGAGCATCACGAGGCTGCGGATCTGGTCGGACAGCCCGCTGCGCTCCCAGACGTCGCCGTAGACATAGGCATTGATGATGTCCTGCAGCGGCGTGCCGAAATCGCCCGCAGCGGCCATCCGCTTGGCGACATCGCCCTCGCCGAACATCTTCTGGCGCCGGCGCAGTCCGCGCGCATGGAGATCGCTGATGTCCACCATCGTCGTCTGGCTCCCCTGAATGGGCTATTTATACGGATAAATATGACGCACCTCAACATTCCAGCAGGCCTGGCGCTTGCCTTTCTAAGGTATTTGTCCGTATAAATTTGCAAAAGCAGACACGAGGGGACCGGGATGAAGTTACGGCTGGGGCTGCTCGTCGTCCTGCTTGCGACGCTTTCCATCCTGCCGGCTTTCGCCGCGGACGATTTCCCGCAACGGCCGCTCAAGATCATCGTGCCATTCCCGGCCGGCGCCGGTCCCGACAATGTCGCGCGGCTGGTCGGCCAGCATCTGCAGGACGCGTTCGGCCAGACCGTGCTGATCGAGAACCGCGCCGGCGCGCTCGGCAGCATCGGCGCCCAGGAGGTCGCCCGCAGCGCGCCCGACGGCTACACGCTGTTGATGGGCACCAACACCACCCATGCCAGCAACGTCGCGACGCTGAAGAGCCTGCCCTACGACCCGGTGAAGGATTTCGCACCTGTCATCCGCACCACCACCACGGCGATGGTGCTGCTGGTCAATCCCAAGCTCGCGGCCAGGGACCTGCCGCAGTTCCTCAGCTACGCCAAGGCCAATCCCAACCTGACCGCGGGCTACGGTTCCGGCGCATCGCAGATCTCGATCGCCCAGCTGCAATCGCGCGGCGGCCTGTCGCTGGTCGCGGCGTCGTATCGCGGCGTCCCGCAGGCGATGACCGACGTGATGGCGGGGGTGATCGATCTCACCTTCGGCGACTTCTCGGTCGCGATCCCGCAGATGCAGGGCGGCACCTTGCGCGGCATCGCCGTGACGTCGGCGACCCGCAACGAGCTGACGCCCGGCCTGCCCGCGCTCGCGGAAGCGATGCCGGGCTTCGAGGCCACGATCTGGTACGGCCTGTTCGCGCCCGCCGGCACGCCGGAACCCGTGGTCAGCAAACTCTACGCCGAGTGTGCGAAGTACCTCGCGATGCCGGAGACGAGGAAGAAGCTCGCCGATGTCGGCGTGATGGTGGCGCCGCTCGCGCCCGCCGAGTTCGGTGCCTTCGTCAGGAGCGAGGTCGTGCGCTGGTCGGCGGAGGTCAAGGCGGCCGGCATCCAGCCGCAATAAAGCGAGGCGGCGTCGCATCATGGCTCGCGAGACACCCGTTGGCATGATTGGCCTGGGGCTGATGGGATCGGCGCTCTCCGCGCGGCTGATCGACGCCGGCATCGGGGTGATCGGCTTCGACATCGACGCCGCGAAGACAGATGGCCTGCGAGCCAGCGGCGCCGAGTTCGCGGCTTTTGCCGCCGACGTGGCAGCGCGCTGCCGGACCATCGTCATCGCGGTGGATGACGCGGCCCAGGTCAAGGGATTGCTGCCGGAGCTCGCCAACGCGACGGCGCCGCCGCGCATCATCTGCACCACCACCTGCGCGCCGGGCGAGATCGCGGCAATCGCCGAATTCGCCTCCCGCTCGCGCCTCGCCTTCATCGAAGCGCCGATCTCGGGGACCAGCGCCGAGGTCCGTGCGGGCACGGCTACCGCGCTGGTCGCCGGCGATGCCGACATCATCGACGCCGCCGCGGCGACGCTCGATATCCTCTGCCCGCAGCGGATCAATGTCGGCGCGATCGGCAATGCCAGCCGCACCAAGCTCGCCATCAACCTGATCCTGCAGAACAACCGCGCCGCGCTGGCCGAGGGCATCGCCTTTGCCGAAAGCCTCGGCCTCGACGGCGCGGCGTTCCTTGCGACCGCGCGGCAATCGGCGGCATATTCCAAGGTGATGGACAGCAAGGGGCCGAAGATGCTGGCGCGGGATTTCTCGCCGCAATCGCATATCGCGCAGACCTTGAAGGATGCCGAGCTGATCCTGCAGGAGGCCGGTCGGCACGGCCTGCCCTTGCCGCTGACCTCGGTGCAGGCCGAACTGCTGCGCGCGGCGATCGCGCTTCAAGGGCCAGACAACGACAGCGCCGCGGTCATCGAGGCGATCCGGGCCGGCCGCGGCCACGGTGAGGGACAGTCATGATCAACTGTGCGATCGCGGGCCTCGGTCGATGGGGCCGCGCACTGGTCCGGGCCGCGCGCAACGAGCCGCGGCTCAGGATCGTCCGCGCGGTGGAACCCGACGCCAACGGCGCCGCCAGCTTTTGCGAGGCGCACGGCCTCTCCATCGCGGCGAGCCTGGACGATGTCCTCGCCGACCCTCGCATCGATGCCGTGCTGCTGGCGACGCCGCATTCGCTGCACAAGGGCCAGGTGATCGCGGCAGCCGGCGCCGGTAAGCAGGTGTTTTGCGAGAAGCCGCTGGCGCTTCGGCGCGCCGATGCCGCGGAGATGTTCGCGGCGTGCCGCAGCGCCGGCGTGGTGCTCGCGGTCGGGCATAACCGCCGGTTCTGGCCGTCGATGCAGGCGCTGCGCGCGATCACAGCCAGTGGCGAGCTCGGCACCATCCTGCATGTCGAGGGTCACAACAGCAACGAGAACTCGCAGAGCATCACGCAGGGCTGGCGGCTGTCGCCCGAGGAATCGCCGGGCGGCGGCCTGACCGGCGCGGGGCTGCATGTGCTCGACGGCTTCGTCAGCCTGCTTGGTCCCGCGCGCCAGGTCTATGCCCGGTTGAGTGCGCGCGAGGCCGGACCGCCGCCGCTCGACACTGCAACCTTGGCGATTGAATTTGTGAATGGCGTGAGCGCAACCCTTGCGACAATTCGCGCAACACCGTTCTATTGGCGCGTGCATGTGTTCGGAACGAAGGGATCCGCCGAGGTGCTCGACGAACAGACGATGGTGCTGCGGAAATCCGGCGAGGCGCCTGCGACGACGCGCTATCCGGCAATCGACACCCTCACCGCGGAACTATCGGCCTTTGCCGACGCCGTCGAAGGCAAGCAGCCGTTCCCGGTGCTCGAGGCAGACGTGCTGGCGACGCTCGCCGCGTTCGAGGCCGCGCTGCAGTCGATGCAATCGGCACATCCGGTCGTCTGCCATACGGCATACCAGTGATCCGCCATGTCTGAACAACCGGACCGAGCGCGATCGTCCCGCTACCGCGACATCGCCACCGGACTGCAGAAGGACATCCGGCTCGGCACCTACGCGGTCGGCAATCTGCTGCCGACCGAGACCGAGCTGATGGCGAGCTACCAGGCCAGCCGGCAGACCGTGCGCGAGGCGCTGCGCATCCTGATCGACCAGGGCCTGATCGTGCGCCGCGCCGGCCTCGGCTCGGTGGTGATCGCATCCGAGCCGCCGGTGCTGTTCACCCACAGCGTCAAGTCGCTCGGCGAGTGGCTGCGCTATTCCAACGAAACCTACCGCGACGTCGTTGCCAGCAGCGACATCGTCGCCGACCGCAAGCTGGCCGGGCTCTTGAAATGCGAGCCCGGCAAGAGCTGGTTCCTGATCGAGGCGGTGCGCCGCTCCGACCAGTTCGCAGCCCCGCTCGGCTGGGCCGAGATCTACGTGCTGCGCCGGTTCGCCGATGTCGTGACCCGGCCCGACCACGGTCGCACCCCGGTGCATGAGCAGATCGCCAGGATGTACGGCCAGGTCACCGAGCGCGCGCAGATGGAAATCTTCGTGCGGGGCATGCCGGCGCCGATCGCCAGGGCGCTCGGCGTCAAGACCGGCTCGCCGGCGCTCACCGTGGTACGCCGCTACTACGGCCAGCGCGAGGAACTGTTCGAAGTCACCATCACCACGCACCCCGAGGGGCGCTACACCTACACGATGGATATGCAGCGCTCGCTGCGGCCGAAGCTCTAGCGCACCCGGGCCAGATGGGTGCTGGCAGAGGTGTGTGCCGTCTGCGGGGTGCCGCTCACGCCCCAGATCGCGACCGCAATCAGCGCGGCCGCCCAGACATATGGCACAGCATTCAACTTCTTCATTTCCGGGATCATCCCCAACGTCTCAGCAGGACCGACTGACCTTGCGACCCAGGTTGTGAATCTCACCACCGCGGTCCTCAGCGTCTCACCAGGCAGCCGTCCTTCACAACGCTACTAAGGTTAGACCTTGTCGGTTTCAGGACGCCTTCGTGCGAATCCGGAAATGATTTCGTCGGAACCGGGCTCTCTTATCCGAATTGATGAGACGGCGGGCCGAAGGGGTCCGGCTCCATTCGAGGCAACACTTAAGAGAATTTTCTGCCCAAATTTGAATCAGACGCACAGCAAACCTTCCAAAGATGCACCCACTGAATTCTTTTTGATTGTCGCCCCGACTCCCGCCGTGCGATCAGGGCCTGTGACACTGTGATGACAAGGGCTTCTCCCGTGACTGCCGAACCGGCCAAACCGCAAGGCGACTCCCGTCGCCGCTCCAAGGAAACCCAGGACGAGGTGGCGCGGTCGCTGGAACGGGAATTGAAGCTGCTGACGGAAGAGCGCCAGGAGCGCGCGCTCCGGTTCGGCCTCGACATTGCGGGCAAGACGCCGAAGGTGGACCAATAAGGTCGCCGCCGCGCTGAGAGCCTCGGGCGCATAGTTTCCTTAGCATTGTCGATTCGCGCGGCCGTCTGCCATGGCGGTGTGCGTGTTGGCGTGCGCCGGTCGTGATTTCCTGCGATCATGCCGCCAAGATCGCTGCGCGGGCACGACGCCTTCTGCACTACTGCAACGACCAGTCCCAGCTACAACGTCCGCCGCGGCGTATGGGTCCCGGCCTTCGCCGGGACGACGCGAAGGAAGCCGAGCTTCACGTGCCCGAAATGGACAGGGACGCGGCCCGCGCTCGAGCTATTGCGCGCCCGGCGCTTCAGCGTCGGCCTTAACGTCGCGGCCGAAGCGATCCTTGCCGCTGAGCCGGGCCTTGCCGCCATCGAATGACAGCAGCCATCGGCGGTCGGTATCGCCGCCGACCAGACGCAGGTCGATCGCGAATGTCTGGTTGTCCTGCCACGTCCCCTTCAGTGCCATCACGCCGAGCGCCATTGGCTGACCGAGACGGTAGGCACCGTCGAGCCCGATCGGTCCTGCCACTGTCGTCACCGGCCTCGCCGAATCCGGCGTCGCCGTTTCGAGTTCGTAGTGCGCGGGCTGATCCGTCAGATGCAGCGTCAGTGCCCGCAAATTGAAGCCATTGGCCGGGAAGCGCCAGGTCTTGCCGGAGATGGCGGCGGCCGTCTCGGGCACGGCACCAACCGTCGACAGCTTCTCGGTTGCGATATCGCGCAACGCGCCCGCGAGCTGATTGCCGCCGACGGAGTTCACCGGCAGCGCCGTGTCGGATTTGACCGCGCCGGAAATCCCGTCGGCCATCCTGCCGAACGAGCAATAGTCGCGCGCGGTCACGACCGTGACGATGTCGAGCGCGGGAAACAGCATGACGAGCTGGCAGCGGTCGCCGACCGCCATGACAACCTGCCGCTGCGGCATCACCCAGAAGAAATTGGCGTAGCGCAACGATGAGTCGAACGAGGCGTGCATCTCCGTCGTCGCATGCCTGATGCGATCGACCCAGCCGGTCGGCAGCAAGCGCTGCCCGTCCCATTCACCGTCATGCAGATAGAGCAGGCCGATCCTGGCGGCGTCGCGCGGCGCGAGCTGAAGTCCGCCGCCGCCCTGCGTCAGTCCGGGACCGATGCTGTTCCAGTACGGCGCGGCTATCCCGAGCGGGCGAAACAGTTTGGTCACCGCGTAGTCCCGCGCGCTCATGCCGGTGAGCTTGTTGATTATGGCGGCCAACAGCTGCGCATTGCCGGTGTTGTAGTAGAACGCCTCGCCCGGCGCCTTCGCCATCGGGCGATCGAGGATGAACTGGATCGCATCAGGGCTGCGCTCCCACTCGATCAGCGAGTCCGGTCGGCCACCCTCAACGCCTTCGGTCCAGGCCATTCCCGAGGTCATGTCCAGCATGGTCTGGACCGTGATCGCCCGCTTGCGGTCGTCGAGATTGGCGATGGTGCGATCGCCGAAGAAATCCACCATGCGATGGTCGAGGCTGTCGAGCACGCCATCCCTGAGCAGCATCGCGACCAGCGTTCCGGTCACCGCCTTGGTGACGGAATTGAACAGATGCGGGATCTCCGGCGTGTAGGGCGCATAGTAGGCGTCGAGCACGATCCGGCCGTGCCGCGCGATCAGGAGGCTATCGAGACTGTGGGCCGCGCCGTCATTGACGAGCCGCGCCAGCGCGGCGGAATCCATCCCCTGCTCTTCCGGCGTCGAGGTCTGCCACTGCCAGGTCTGCCACTGCGAGGTCTGCGGTACCGGCTCGGCGGCGCCTTGCGCCTGGGCTGCGCCCGACAAAGCCGAAGCTGCAAGCACGAGCCCTGCAAGCATCGGCAGCGCCAAACGTTGAACTTGCATCGGCGTCTCATTGCGACACGGCGGAGAGCCGCACCATCCGCGATCCCTCGCTTGCTTGTCAATCGTCGCCGCGACCGCGCGCCATCAGGACGTCGGCAAAGCCGTCTAGCGCTGCCGCTGCGCGAGATAGAATCCGGCCAACACGGCGGCCAATCCGGCCGCCTGCAGCGTGGTCGGTGGCTCGCCGATCAGGAGCCATCCCAACAGCAGGGTCAGCACCGGCACGGTCGCAGGAAATACGGCTGCGCGGGCAACGCCGAGGCGCTGGATCGACACCGCGAACAGATACATCGCCGCGGGCCCGGCCAGGATGCCCTGGGCGATGGCCTGCAGCGCGTTTTCATGCAGGCCGATGGCCGCATCGCGAGCGAGCCCACCCGAGGCGGCGTACAGCGGAAACAGCGAGAGCGACAGCACGCTGATGACGCTGGCCACGGAGAACGCCGAGACACGCCAATAGCGCACCAGCGTGGCGAAGCCTGCGAACATCAAGCCGGTCGCAACGAAGATCAAATCGCCGATCACGGCGCTCGGCCCCATATGGCCGATCGACTCGCTGCCGATCACGGCAAGGCCGACGACGATGACGACAGCGCCGGCTGCCCGCGAGAGCGAGACCGCTTCCTTCAGCAAGACGACCGCGAGAAACAATCCACCCAGCGTCGCGCAGGACGGCTGGATCACGCTGCCATGCCCCAGCGGCACGAACATGAAGCCGGCATAGCTGATCAGCGACATCACCGGCCCGCCCAGCAGCATCAGCGCCATGCCGCGGCCCCAGCCGATGCCGCAGAGATCGCGGAGGCCGGCGCGCACAACGAGCGGCAGGAAGACGATGCCCGACCACAGGAAGCGATGCATCAGCAGGTCGACCGGTGTGAAACCGACCTTCAGGCCGTGTCGGGTCGCCACGAAGCCGAGCGCCCAGCACAGCGCCGCACCGAGGCCGCATGCGACCCCGAGCAGGATGGCTTTCGTATCTGGAAGAGCTGCAGCCTTGGCGATGGCCGGACGTTCGTTCATCGCGAACGACTACGTTAGTGCCGGAAGCGGATCAACCCATCGATACGCACGGCTGGTTGGCGCAAGCCTACCAGGGTCCGCTTGGATCAAGCTTTGACGTCATTCCGCGCTGCCGCGAAGTCCGCTTGCTGCAAAGGGCGAGCTCGAGGGCCGGTTCACCCTAAGGGAAGCTGGCCTTTCACAGACAAGACGTGGGACTTACTTCCGCGGTTCAACCACGGTTTTTGTCGATCCGTCCGGCGCTCCCTGCATTCCCGGCGGGCTTTGACCTTGCGGGCTTTCCGGCGGCGCACCACCTGATTTTGTTTCAAGTGGCCCGGTCCAACCTTGTGGCTGCAATTGACCTTTTTCTTCCGGTGCCGAGCGCCCGGTTGCCGTGTTCACGTCCTTGTTGGGATCGGCCTGGGCTAGCGCGAATCCACACGACAACGCCCAGCCAATCGTCGTCATCAGAATGATCCTCATTCCGACCTCCCTTGGCTAATCGTACCAAACAGGCTGGACCGGCTTCGGTTCCGTTTGCCGAAGGAGGCGACCAAAATCGGCGTCAAACGATACCCGCTATGGGTCCAGCAGCGGACGTTCGGATGTGGAGCATCAATCTTAAGCCGCGGGCGAACCGCTGCGTTGAGGAAACAGCCGAGGTGCGCCCTCAGGAAGTAACCCGTAAGCCTGGAGCACGCCGTAGACGAGCGCTGCTAGAATGATGAAACCGACGATGCGATTGAGTTTGAACACCTCGAAGCTCTTCGTTGCCAAACGCGATATTGGCTGAGATGCACCACTCACAGCAAGAGCGTTGAAGTCGCGAAGATCAACGTGGCTTTGTGCAAATGGGCCACTAACCTAAACAAGGCCTTCAGAGATCAGGCCGCGCTGTAACCGCCGTCGACCACGTGCGATGCGCCGGTCATGAACGACGCCTTGTCCGAGCACATCCAGACCACGGCTTCGGCGATTTCCTCGGGCACGCCGAGGCGACGGACCGGCACCTTGGCGATGATCTCGTCATAGCGTTCGTCCATCGTCTCCTTGGTCATCGGCGTCTTGATGTATCCGGGATTGACGCAATTCACGCGGATGCCGTCCTGGGCATATTCGATCGCGGCGGACTTGGTCAGCCCGACGACACCGTGCTTGGTCGCGACATAGTGGCCGGACGTCGCGAGGCCGACCAGGCCTGCGATCGAGGCCGTGTTGACGATGGCGCCGCCACCGCCCTGTTTGAGCATTTGCGCGACCTCGTATTTCAGGCACAGGAACACGCCCATCAGATTCACTGAGAATATCTTGGCCACCGAGGCCTGGGTGAGTTCATGAATGCGCTGGCCGGGCGGCCCGACGGAGCGCCCGGCAACGCCGGCATTGTTGAACGCACAATCGATGCGCCCGAACGCCGAAACCGTGCGGGCCACCATGTTCGCGACCTCGGCCTCGTCGGTGACGTCGCCCTGGATCGCGATCGACTGGCCGCCGGCGGCATTGATCAGCGCGACCGTCTCCTCGATGCCGTCCTTCGAGAGGTCCGACACCGCCACGCGCGCGCCTTCACGCGCCATGGCGATCGCCGTCGCCCGGCCGATGCCGGAGCCGCCGCCCGTCACCAATGCAGCCTTGCCGTCCAGAATGCCTGCCATGAGAAACTCCTCTAAAGCGCGACGCGATCGAATCGAATCGTCATCGCGCTCTTTGCTCCCTGTTTGAGCATGATCTTGCCGGAAAACCGCTTCGCACTTTTCCGGATCATGCTCTAGCGCTTGCCTTCGATTGCGATCTCGACGAGGTACGGCCGCTGCGCCGCGACGGCCTTTGCGACGGCACCGGCGATGCCGTCCGCGTTCTCGACCCTGACCGCCTCGACGCCCATGCCGGCCGCGAGATGCACGAAGTCGAGCGCGGGGCCGGTGATATCCATGTTCTGATAGGGATGCTGGGTGCCGGCTTCAAAGTTCTGGCGCCAGACGTCCACATTGTGCTTGAGGATGCGGTACTCGCGGTTCGCCAGCACCACGAACACGATCGCAAGCTTGTGGTGCGCGGCGGTCCACAGCGCCTGGATCGCGTACATCGCCGAGCCGTCGCCGGAGATCGCGACCACCGGACGATCCGGCATCGCGACCTTGACGCCGATCGCCCCGGCGAGGCCCTGGCCGATGCCGCCGCCACGACCGCCGAAATAATCGCCGAAGCCGCGATAGTCGAAGGCGCGCGCGAGATCGAGGCTCGCCGTGATGCTTTCATCGACGATGACGACATCATCGGGCAGGCCGCGACGAAGCTCCGCGGTGACACGCGGCATCGCGGTCGGCTGCCGGTCCCAGCTTTTCTCGACGCGTGCGCGATAGGCCTCCTTCTCCTTCGCCTGCAATTCGGCCAGCGCGGCATTGCGGTTCTGCGCGGCCTGCCTGAAGTCCGCGCCCGCCTTTGCACGTACCGCTTCCGACAAGACACCGACGCTGACGGCGATGTCGCCGACGATGCCGGCATCGAGCCGGTTGTTGAGCGCGAGACGCTCGGCCGAGGCTTCGATCTGCAGCACGGACGCGCCGTCAGGGATGTGACCACCAGGCGCAAACCAGATGTCCTCAAAGAACGGGCCGCCGACCAGCAGCACGAGATCGGCATCGCCGAGCGCCTTGCGCACCTGCCTTGCGTCGCCCGGAAGCGACTGACGATAGCTCGGATGGCTGGTCGGGAACGGCGCGTGATGGCGGAGCCCCTCGAACCACACGGTGGCGCCGATCGCTTCCGTGAGCACCACCAGCGCCTGCTCGCCGCCCGATCGTGCCACGTCGTCGCCAGCGATGATGGCCGGCTTTTTCGACTTCAGAAGCAGCGCGACAAACGCTTCGATGCCGGCCGGATCGGGGCGCGTCGAGCGCCACAAATTGTCCGGCGCCAGAGCATCGACCGCGGTCTCCTGTTCCATGACGTCGATCGGCAGCGACACGAACACCGGCCCCTGCGGCGCATCGGTCGCCACCTTGAACGCGCGGCGCATGATCGGCGCGATCTCGTCGGCGCGCTCGATCTGCACGCTCCACTTGGTCACCGGCGCCGCCATCGCGACGAGGTCATGGCCGAGCAGCGGATTCTTCAGCCGCATTCGCGTATCCTGCTGGCCGGCCGTCACGACCACGGGCGAACCCGCCTTCAGCGCGCCGTAGAGCGAGCCGATGCCGTTGCCGAGGCCGGGAGCGACGTGCAGGTTGGCGACGGTGACCCGCCCCGACGCCTGCGCGTAGAAGCTGGCGGCGCTGACCGCGACACCTTCATGCAGCGCCATGATGTATTCGAGTTGCGGAAAGGCCGGCAGGCTATCGAGCAGCGGCGTTTCGGTCGTGCCGGGATTGCCGAAGATATGGCGCACGCCGTGCGACACGAACGATTCCATCAGCACACGACGCCCGCGCATTCGCTCCCTCTCGATCGTTCTGATCCGTTTTGCGCATCATCGGCCGGGGAGCGCCCCGTGGCAACCGTGCGAGACGGCCAGCATCCGCGCGGCCGGCTGCGTCTTCCGCATGGCTTCAAGGCGCGGCCGCGCCAGCGAGGCCGCGGCCCTGCCACTTCCGCGGCCAAAGCAGCCACGAATGAAAAGGGCCACCGTTTTGGGTGGCCCTTTTGCTCATTTTTTGAGGTTGGCGGCAAACAGCTTTGCGGCTTCGGCCTTGGATTCCTGATCCGCCTTGGCGTCGTATCTGAGCGGCAGGTTGAACTTCTTGCCGAGCTCGGTGGCTTCGGGGTTGGTGAACGCGTGAACCGCGCCGGGATACTCGACGATGCGGTAATCGGCCTTCGCGGCGTCGAAATCCTTCTTCAGCGCATCATACTGCTCGCGCTTCACGAACGGGTCGTCCGCGCCGTTCAGGATCAGGATTTTCGCCTTGACGGTGCCCGGCGCCGGTGCGGGGGTGTTAAGACCGAGCGATGCGTGGAAGCCCGCGACGGCGGCAAGATCGGCGCCGGTGCGCGCCATGTTCAGCACCACCGCGCCGCCGAAGCAGTAACCGACGGCGCCGATCCGCTGCGGATTGACCGAGGCCTGCTTGGCGAGTTGCTCGCGCGCGGCATTGAAGCGCTGCTCCATCACCTTCGGGTTCTTCATCACCGAGCCCGAGAGCGCGCCGGCATCCTTCGGGTTGTCGGCAGTCTTGGCGTCGCCGTACATATCTGCGATGAAGGCCACGTAGCCCTGCTCCGCGAACTTCCGCGCCTCGTTGTGGATATGCGGGGTGATGCCCCACCATTCGTGCACCATGACGATGCCGGGCCGCTTGGCCTGGGTCGCGTCGTCATAGACGACGAAGCCCTTCATCGTGGTCTCGCCATCGCTATAGGTGACTGGCTCTTCCTTGACCGCTGCGTGTGCGCTCGCAACCATCGCGATGGCGCAGAGTGCTCCCACTATGTTCGTTATGATCGTTCGCATGCTGACCTCCTGCGGGTTTGGCACGAAACGACATTGGCATACCAGCGAATCCTGCGCTAGGCTTGGAAAGCGGAGCCGCTTCGCTCGCCGGCTGCGCATCATCTCCCGAGCGCGCGGGCGTCCGGCCCGCGGCCGAGCGCGCCAACATTTCTGTCGGTTGCTGATCTGTGAACGATGTTGCGTCAAGGTCAGCGCGTCGCCGTTGCTGAGCTTGTCGCGCTATCGATGAACGCAACCGGCGTGCCCTTCGCGACACCGGCCGCGACGCGCTGCGCGTCCCAGTTGGTGAGCCGGACGCAGCCGTGGGACTCCGCCTTGGAGACCTTGCCGGGATCGGGCGTGCCGTGAATGCCATAGCCTTCGCCCGAGAGGTTGATCCAGACCACACCGACCGGGTTGTTCGGACCGGGCCTGATCGTGAACGGCGTCTTCGATCTGACGCCCTTGAACGCGTATTCCGGATTGTAGCGATAGGTCGGGTTCTTGTTGATCGCTGTCACCTTCAGCGTTCCGCTCGGCGTCGGCTTCTCCGCGCTGCCGACCGTCGCAGGATAGAAGCCGAGCAGCTTGCCTGCTGCATCGAACGTGCTGAGCGCCTGCCGCGTCTTGTCGACCTCGACGCGCGCGACTTGCGGCGGTTTTCCGGCATCGGCGACGTTCGCAACCGCAATGGTCTCGCCGGCCTTGTCGAACGTCTGTCCCGGATTGAGCGCCTGAAGCAGCGCCTCGCTCATGTGGAATTTTTCGGCGAGCGCTTCGCGTGGACTGGTGTAGCCCAGCGCCGGCAAGCTCTTCATGCTCTCCATCTTCGCGGGGATCCTCTTCGCGAACGGCCCCTTCACGTCGGCGTCGACGATCGTGTAGCTGACGATCGCAGGCCCCTCGCTGGCGGCTGTGAGCCCGCTCCAGAGCTCTGGCGTCACCGCCTTGTCGAAGGACAATCCATTCGCGTCGGCAAACGCCCGGAGCGCCTTCTGCGCGTTGTCGCCCAGCTTGCCGTCGATCTCGCCGGGAGAAAAATGCGCACGGTCGAGCAGGATCTCGAGCCTGGCAACGAAGGCGTTGAGCTGACCACGGTCCGGCAACTTTGCGGGCGGCGCCGCCACGTCGTTGATCGCGGCCGCATCAAGACCGGCGGCCACCGCTGGCGGGGCCGACACGAGCAAAAGTGCGATGGCAAAGCGTGCAACGGAAAACGGTCGGAACATCGTGTATCCCAACGTGGCTACTTTCCGTAAAGCTACGGAAAGCGTCGAAGTTCCAATGCGAATAGCGGCCAAGTTCCGCGGCGGAACGGCCGATTTCGCGGCTTCGCCGCAATCGACCCGCTAAAAAGTCGTGATCCGAGGTGCATTTGCGCGCAACCCACATCACAATTCAGGTCTCTGGAAGCAAATGCGATTTGTCATCGCGGCGCTTGCCGCGTTTCTTGTCTTGATGCTCGATTTCGATCGTTCGCCAGGTTCGATCAATGGCTCAACCCAAGCCCCGACATTCTCGCGCGACGCGACATCCGACGCCGTTCCGTTTGCCGCGCGCTTTATCGAAAGTGCTGATGCCGGCGAGGCGCCCGCTGCGACGGGCGCGGACAAGACGCCCGCGCCTGCGGCGCAGCCGAGCGATGCCGCGGCCGAGCCGCAGCCGTCCGCGATCGACAAATTCTGCCACAGCCTGAAGGACGCGGCGCAGGCGAGCGAAATCCCCGTTGCGTTCTTTGCGCGGCTGATCTGGCAGGAGAGCCGCTTTCGCTCGAACGAGATCAGCCATGCCGGTGCGCAGGGCGTTGCGCAGTTCATGCCGGAGACGGCGGCCGAAGTCGGGCTCGACGATCCCTTCGATCCGCTGCAGGCGTTGCCGGCATCCGCAAGACTGCTGCGCAAGCTGCGCGACGATTTCGGCAATCTCGGCCTGGCGGCGGCCGCCTACAATGCCGGCAGCGGCCGCGTCCAGAAATGGCTCGCCCGGCAGAGCGAGCTGCCGCGCGAGACCCGCGACTATGTCCGGATCATCACCGGCACCAAGGCGGAGGACTGGGTCGAGCATGCCGAGACGCTCGCCATCCGCATCGACTTGCCGGGCGAAGCGCCGTGCGAAGGCATAGGCGGCCTCTCGAAGGCGAAGGATGTCGCCTTCGTCGCGGCGTCGCCGGCGTCCGCGGTGACGACGATCATCCGCAAGGCCGAGGCCGCGCGAGAGGCGGCAAGGTCGGTCGCCGGCCGCGCGCGCAAGCGGCTCGCGCTGCTGCTCAGAAAGAGCTCGCCGGGCGCGGCCCGGCTCGGCAAGGCGCGCCCGACCGTCGTCGCCGCCAAAACGAAATCCGGCAAGACCCGCGCCATTCACGTCGCCTCGCGCGCGCGTTCGTCGAGCTGAGGCCGCGTCACGACGCGTGCACCGCCGCAAGCGTGGGCCGGCGATATTTCCGCTCAGGAAACTGAGCGCACTGGTGTATGTTGCCGGTCGTTTTCAGATCGGTTTGCTTGCAATTTTCATTTCCCAGTGGGCGTTGTCATGACGTTGATCGATGGTTTGGGTTATCTGGCGTCGGCGCTTGTGTTGCTGACGTTCTGCATGAGTACGATGTTGAGCCTGCGCGCTGTCGCGATATTCAGCAATCTGGCATTCATCAGCTATGGATTGGGCGACCGGATCTACCCGGTGCTTATCCTGCATATCATTCTGCTGCCGCTGAACGTGGTGTTGCTGTTCCAGATGGTTCGGCTGCTTCGGAAAGCGAAGCGTGCTGCAGCGACGGACCTTTCTCCGAACTGGCTGCAGCCGTTCATGCAGCCGAAGCATCTCAAGGCGGGAGAAACGATCTTCCGGAAGGGCGACGACGCCGACCTGCTGTACATGGTCGTGTCCGGCGAGGTCAGGTTTCCCGAGATCGATCGCGGGGTATCGGCGGGTGAACTGTTCGGCGAGATCGGGCTGTTTTCGCTCGAGCGCCGCCGCACGCAAACCGCTCAAGCCGCGACCGATGTAGATCTGCTCTGGATCAGCGACAGCGCACTGAGGAAGCTGTGCGAGCGCAACCCGGGACTGTCGCTGTATTTCCTGCGCTTGACGGCGACGAGGATGACGGAAAACGCGGCTCGCGCTATCGGGGTCGGCGAGGTGGCGCCCAGTCCGGCGTAAGGTGCGCCGCCTCGCTTGCCGGCGCTACGGCGCGGACGACGCCGCAAGGCTCGGCAGCGGCGCAAACTGCATCTCTGCAACGGCCGAGCCGGCGTATGCACTGGCGATCAGGATCATGACTCGAATGGCGACGAACATGGTGCCTCCTCAGTCTTGTTGTTGGTCTTTCAATGCCAGAGACTTCTTTCCCGCCGGTGAGGAAAGCTGGTTGCCGCAACCTTGAAGGCATTGGTAAGCGGGCCGTTTACGCAAGCCCATTCATGAGTTGGGAACCGTATCGGCTGATCGGCCGCAGCGCTAAACGCGCGGTTCACCGTCACCGGGCATTGTTCGCCTCAATCAAGAAGGCGCAAGCACAATGCCGATTTTCAGGACGATCCTTGTTGTCGTATCGATTTTTCTTGCCGGTTTGTACGTCTACGACAGTTGCCGCAGCGATGGGCTCGCCATGCCGGTTTCGGGAAACGGAATCCTTGCACGGCGCTGGCCGGAACCGGACGCGTTTCATCCGACGGCAGCCCCTGTTTCCGCGACCGCCGGCACCGTGACGCCGGCCGCGCGCGTTAGGGAAACGTTTGCGATGTTCATCCCCAAGGATGCGCGACGCCATCCGATGCAGCGCAGCCTTTAGAGCATGATCCGGAAAAGTGGAAACCGGTTTTCCGAAAAGATCATGCTCAAACAAGGAGATGAGATCATGATGCGATTCTGTGGAAACGCATCATGATCTAGCGGCCTCGGGTCAGCCCAGCGATGCGCCGGCCTTGGCGCGGCTTATTCCGAGCGTCACGATGCGCTGCAGAAGATCCGGATAGTCCAGCCCGTCATGCCCGGCGGCCGTCGCGAACTCCTGGCTCTTGGCGATTTCGGGGTTGGGATTGGCTTCGATGAAATACGGAACGCCATTGGTGGACAGGCGGAAGTCGATGCGCGCATAGCCATCGAGCCCCAGCGTCCGGTAGATGCGCTTCGCCAGCCGTTGGATATGGGCGGATAGTTCCGGCGTGAGATCCTCGGCCGGGCCATCGACAATCCCGACGCGCTCCTGATAGCTGGTATCGTGCTTGACCTTTTCGGTGGCGATCTGGCGCGCGGCAGGGCCGCCCATGCTGCCGAATTTCAATTCCCACACCGGCAGCACCCGCAGCCGGTTGTTGCCGAGCACGCCGACATAGAGCTCGCGTCCCTCGATGAATTGCTCGGCGATCGCGGCCGTTCCGATCCGCTCATGGATGAAGGCGACGCGCTCGGCGAGCTTCTCGTCGGTATCGACGATCGACGCCTGCGAGATACCGAGCGATCCATCGCTGCTCAGGCTCTTGACGATCAGCGGCAGCTCGAGACGCGGCGGCCGCTTGACCTTGCGGCGCATCGGAAACACCGCGAAGGCCGGCACCGGAATCCGGCGGTGGTGCACCAGCGTCTTGGACAGATCCTTGCCGCGCGCCAGGATCAGGCCGCGCGGGTTGCATCCGGTATAGGCGATCTTCATCAACTCGAGATAGCTCGCGATGTGCTGGTCGTACACGACGTCGTAGTGAAACTCCTCCAGCAGCGTGAACACGACGTGCGGCTTGAAGCCCTCGATCTCGTCGCGCACCGGCTTGATTTCCTCCTGCACGCCAAGCGGACGTACCTCATGGCCGGCCGCGCGCAGGGTGCTGACGACGTCGTATTCCGTCTTCCACTCGTTGATCTCCCGCGCGCTGTATCCATCGCTGGAGTCGGGCGGCACACAGTCCGGGTGCATCAGCACCAGAATGCGAAGCTGTTTCATAGCGCGATCCATTTCCGGCGCGACGGGCCGAACAGCGCGTGCATAGTCTTGGCGGTCAGCAGAATGGTGAAGTTTGTCACGAGCTTCTGCTCGGGGCCGACGGCACGCAGATTGAGCTCGCGGCAGCGCGAGATCATATCATCGAGCACGGCATCGAGCGTCAACTGGTTCTCGCCCGTCCAGCGCGCCACCAGCTGCCTGATCTGGGCGCGGTGCCGCCTGATGAAGGCTGCGGCCGGCGGACGCCGATAATGCCGCGGATCGGCGGAGAACAGCTTGGAGAGATCGCGGTCATAGGTCTTCGGCGGCGTGAAAGCGTAGAATGCCTGCTTCTTCCTGTAGTGCTCGGCGAGCGTTTGCTTGAGCGTATGCAGCGGATCGACCCGCTCGCGCGTCGGGAGCAGCGGCCGCTTGCCGGCGATCTCGCCCATCAGCTCGTCGACATATTCGAGCTTCTTCAGCGCGGGCCAGCCGGCATAGCGCGTCCGCCAGTTCGAGCGCGGCCGCAGCCACACCGCGAAGGTCTCGGCGAAGTCCTCATCCGGATGGCTCTGCGCGTACCAGAGCCGAAGATGCTGGACATAATTGCGGCTGGCCGGATTGGGCCGGTAGTAGCGCGGGTAGTGCTGCGACGACGGGCCGAACAGCTGCTGCCAGCGCCGGCGGCGCTGCAGCTGGTAGCCGTGCTGCACGGCGTGCCCCGCCTCGTGGCGGAGAATGGCCATGCACTCGGACCACGAGGCGCCCTCGACGTCGAGCATCATCTTCTTCTCGAGCTTCATCAGGCGGGGATGGGCGAGGTAGAACGGGATCGCGATGCCGGGCACATCTGCCGGGCTGAACCATTCGCTCGAGATCCATGTGTGCGGCCGCAACCGGATGCCGCGCTCCTCGAGCTCCTCATAGAGCGTATTCACACAATCGGCGAGCCAGGTGCCCTCGACGGCAACCCTCAGACGATTGAGCGGTTGCGCGAGCAACTGCTCGTCCGTCAGCTTTTCCCAGGCAAATTTGCGGCGCGGCATAGGCTTCCAAAGTCTAAAGCAAATCGGACTCTGGATGGTGTCATAGGTTGCCGCCGGCAACAACCGCCGGGCCTTCGCGGCGAGCCTCCGGCCAATGCCGGCATCGGGCCGGCCCGAGTGTCCGCCTTGGGCGGCGGGCAGCGCGCCGAGCCCGATTCGCCGGCTCAAGGCGACGCTCATCTGGCGTCCTAAGGCTTGACCCAGCGTTGCACGGCAGCGGCGGTGTCGGCCGGCCTGGTGTTGAAGCAGATGGCGGCATCGGGGGCGAGCCGGTGCACCAGATTGAGGATCGTCTCGAACAGCAAGAGCCGCTCCGGCGGCTCGCGCAGCCCGGCACCGATCACGACGCAGTCGTAGCGGCGCGCGTTGAGGGCCGCCGCCGTCACGGCTTCCGCCGTATCGCCGAGGTCGATCAGGCAGCTCTCGACGTCGTAGCCGAGCGTCCGCAGGCCGTCGATCTGCGCGTCGAGATAGCTGCGTACCAGTTCGGGCGTGAACTGCGGCATGACGGACAGATCGACGAAGGTAGGGTCGAGGCCGATCGCCAGCACGGATGGCTTCGTCATGGTGGCAGTTCCCGGTTCAAAAGAATTTTGTCCGAGCATGCCGCAGATTTGAGTCGAAATCACGGACACGACGACCCGAAGCTACCTTGTAGCCCGGGTGAGCGAAGCGACACCCGGGGTTGCTCGTCGCAAAGACCCGCATCTCGCTTCGCTCATGCGGGCTACATGGTTTCGCTCCGTCGAAATCGCCGAGCCGTCAGCGGCAGCCATGATCCTGCGCGGCACGCGCAGCGATTGCGGCGCGCCGCTTGAGGAACTCGCGCTCGCGCGAATTGCCGGCTAATGCGGCGGCGGCCTCGAACGCGGCATGCGCCTCCGCGAAACGGCTCAGCTTATTCAGCAGATCGCCGCGCACGCTCGGCAGCAGATGATAGGATTTCAGCGCCGGCTCATCGGTGAGGCCGTCGACGATCGCGAGTGCGGCCAGCGGCCCCTCGGCCATGCCGATCGCAACTGCGCGGTTGAGCTCGATCACGGGTGAATCCAAGAGCGCGGCGAGATCGCCGTACAGCGCGGCGATGCGGCGCCAGTCGGTCGCGTCCGGTGTTCCGGCTTCGGCGTGGCAGGCGGCGATCGCGGCCTGCAGCACATAGAAGCCGCCGGCGCCGCCGAGCTCGCGGGCGCGCGCCAGCGCGAGCTGCCCGCGGCGGATCTGCAGGCGATCCCACCGCGCACGGTTCTGGTCCATCAGCAGGATCGGCTCACCGGACGCATCGGTGCGCGCCGCCATCCGCGAGGCGTTGAACTCCATCAGCGCCAGCAGGCCGTGCGCCTCCGGCTCCGATGGTGCGATCGAGGTCAGCACGCGGCCCATGCGCAGCGCCTCGTTGCAGAGCTGCGGCCGCAGCCATTCGTCGCCGCTTGCCGCGGTATAGCCCTCGTTGAAGATGAGGTAGACGACCTCGAGCACGGAGGCGAGCCGCTCGGACAGCTCCTCGCCGCGCGGCGTCTCGTAGGCAAGGCCCGACTCCGACAATGTGCGCTTGGCGCGCACGATGCGCTGGGCGATGGTCGCCTCCGCCTGCAGGAAAGCGCGCGCGATCTCCTCGGTGGTGAGGCCGCAGATCATCCGAAGCGCCAGCGCGGCGCGCGCCTCCCGCGACAGGCGCGGATGGCAGGCGGTGAAGATCAGCCGCAGCAATTCGTCACCGATATCGTCGTCGAGCGCGGCATCGAAGTCGGGCATGGTCTCCTGCTCCCGCGCCAGGTCGTGCGCGATCACGCCGTGCTTCTCGGCCAGCATGCGATTGCGGCGCAGATGGTCGAGCGCGCGGCGTTTGGCCGTCGCCATCAGCCAGGCACCGGGCTTTTCCGGCACGCCATCGGCCGGCCAATGCTCGAGCGCGGCGACCAGCGCTTCCTGGGTCAGGTCCTCGGCGAGCGGCACGTCGCGCAGCATCCGCGACAGGCTGGTGATCAGCCGCGGCTGCTCGATGCGCCACACCGCAAGGATCGTGGCCTGGATGTCGGCGGCCGTCATCGCCGCCGACCTGGATTCTCGGCTTGACGCGTTGTCTTCACGCGAACCGGCGTCCAATTCGCTTGCGAACGCCCTGTTCGCGCGGCGCATCAGGCGCAGGCGGACACATCGACCTGACAACCGCCGTCGCCGCCCGGGGTGGCGAAGGGGCGAACCTCACAGGTTCCCTCCCAACCCGGCATATGCTCCTTGTGCAGCTGCATGAACTCGACGGCGGCGGCGACCGCCTCTTCCCTGTTGCGGAGCTCGAAGATCGCGTAGCCGCCGATCATCTCCTTGGTCTCGACGAAGGGCCCGTCGACGACGTTGAGCTTGCCGTCGGAGATGCGGACCTGGGCGCCCATCGCTACCGGCAACAGCCCGCCGGTGTCGATCATGCGGCCCGCCTTGATTTCCCGCTCGGCAAGCCTGCCCATCGCCTCCATCAGAGCGGGCGTCGGCGGGCCCGGGGGCTGCGCGGAGGTGACGATATACATGAAGCGCATCGGAAAACTCCTGTTGGGCGAGACGCGGCGATGATCGCCGCAAGACCGGCTCGCTATCGGGAACGACGATCCGGGAGGAGGTGAATCGACATGGGAAAGGGAATTTTTTTCGGGCAGAAGCAGATCGTACCGGCCCCATCGTCGTCCCTGCGAAAGCACGGACGACACGGAGCTTGTGGCAATCCCGTAGCCCGGGTGAGCGAAGCGATACCCGGGGAATGCACCGGCGAAATCCCGCATATCGCTTGCGCTCATGCGGGCTACGAAGCCAGCACCCGATCTACTGCTCCCGCAGCATGATCAGCGGGTCGGCGCTGTCGGGGACGCGGCGCCACTGAGCATTGTCGTCGGCCTCGAACTGCCAGGTCTCGCCCTTGGCCGACATCAGGATCATCTGGCCGTGATCGAGCCGCCACATGGTCGGGTTGAAGGCCGCGACCGCGGGATCGCATTTGCCTTTCAGGAACACCTGGAAATTGTCGTTGCCGGCGTCGGTGTTGGTCAGCACCAGCGTGCAGATCGCCTGGCCGTTGCCGCGGACCATCGACCAGTCGCCGATCATCTGGTCCATCGATTTGGCGAGCGAGCGCGCCGCGGCAAGGTTTTGCAGGATGTAGACGCCCTCGTTCGTGCGCATGCCTTCGAAGATGCCGGTCTCGACCTCGGTGAAATCGATCACGGTCTCGCCGGCGGCATTGTGCAGCCGCACGATGTCGCCGAGGCCCTTGATGCTCCAGCCGGTGATGTCCTTGGTGAAGGGCAGCGCGGCGGCGCAGGCGGGCTCGAGCTCGAGCTTGAAGCCTTGCGGCGCCGTATCGCCCTTCAGCGTCACGACGCAGGTCTTGCTGCGCTCGGTGGTGGCGAGCTCCCACTGCCCGATCATGTCCTTCTTCAACGTCGTGACGTCCTGCGCCGCTGCCGGACCGCACGCGGCCAGCAGCAGACACAGCACGGCGTTGAAGCGGGACAACGACATCAGCGATCCTTGACCGGCGTTTCGGCAACCGGCGTCAGCGGCGGCTTGCCGGCGAACCAGTTCTTGATATTGTCGACCACGAGCTGGTCCATCGCGTTGCGCGTCACCACCGAGGCCGAGCCGATATGCGGCAGCAGCACGACGTTCTGCATCGCCTTCAATTCGTCGGGCACGTTCGGTTCGGCCGCGAACACGTCGAGACCGGCGGCCAGGATGGTGCCGGACTTCAGCGCCGCGACCAGCGCCGGCTCGTCAACCACCGAGCCGCGCGCGACATTGATCAGCACGCCGCGGGGACCGAGCGCCTTCAAGACGTCGGCATTGATCATCTTCGCCGTCGAGGCGCCGCCCGGCACGATGACGATCAAGGTGTCGACCGCCTTCGCCATCTCGATCAGATCGGGATAGTGCTTGTAGGAGACGTCCTTGGACGGATTGCGCGAGTGATAGGACACCGGCACCCGCGAGGCTTCAAGACGGCGTCCGATCGCCTGGCCGATCCGGCCCATGCCGACGATGCCGATCTTGCGGTCGCGCAGCGAGCCGACGCTGAGCGGATAGTTCTGGGTCTGCCACAGCCCGGAGCGCACGTAGCGGTCGGCCTTGACGAATTCGCGCAACGTCGCGATCAACAGGCCCATCGCGACATCGGCGACCTCCTCGGTCAGCACGTCGGGCGTATTGGTGACCACGATATTGTGATCGCGCGCATAGGCGGAATCGACGTGGTCGTAGCCGACGCCGAAGCTGCCGACGATCTCGAGCTTCGGAAACATCGCCAGCGCGGTCTTGTCGGTCGCCATCGTGTGATAGGTGACGGCGATGCCGCGGATCTTCGCCAGCGTATCGGGCGTCAGCCGCTCGAGGTCGCCGCGGCTCTCGGCACGGTGCAGCGCGTATTGATCGGGAAAGCCGTTTTCGAGGATTGGCCGGATCGGTCCATAGATCAACAGATCGATCTTTTCGGAAGAAATCGGGGCCATCAACTGTCCTTTCCTAACGCGCTTTCATGCCAACGCCGCAGCAACAAATGCGAAACTAGCGCCAGCAACCCATAAATGACAATCCCGGCCAGCGATAGCAGCAGAAGTGCCGCGAACATGCGGGGAATATTCAGCCGGTAGCCTGATTCAGCGATCCGGAAGGCGAGGCCCGAGCCGGCGCCGGCGCTGCCCGCCGCGATCTCCGCGACCACGGCGCCGATCAGCGACAGCCCGCCGGCGATGCGCAGACCGCCGAGGATATAGGGCAGCGCCGCGGGCAGCTTCAGGAACAGCAGCGTCTGCAGCTGTGAGGCGCCATAAAGTTGAAACAATCCGGCGAGGTTGCGATCCACCGAATTGAGGCCGAGCGTCGTGTTCGACAGCACCGGAAAGAACGCCACGATCCAGGCGCAGACGATCACCGCGGTCTGCTGCTGCAGATAGATCAGGAGCAGCGGCGCTATCGCGATGACGGGCGTAACCTGCAGCACCACCGCATAGGGAAACAGCGAATACTCCAGCCATTTCGACTGGTTGAACAATAGCGCCAGCACGATGCCGCCGATTGCTGCGGCAACGAAGCCTTCGAGCGTGGTCAGGAGCGTGACGCCGAGCGATTGCGACAGGATGGGCCAGTCCGCAACCAGCGTCTTCAGCACCAACAGCGGGCTCGGCAGCACGTAAGGTTGGATGCCATAGCCGCGGACGATGGCTTCCCAGAGCAGGACGCCAGCGGCGAACACCGCAAGCGGCAGCAGAAAACGGACGAGGTCCTGCGGAGATTTCATGCGCCCGCCTGCCCTGCATACGATGGCGCCAGCGCGCTGGAGACCTCGCGGCAGAACGCGGCGTATTCGGCCGAGGTGCGGAACTCCTCGCCGCGCGGTTCCGGCGAGGTGATGCGAAACTCCGCGCCGATCCGGCCCGGGCGCGCGGTCATCACGATCACGCGCTCGGAAAGATAGACCGACTCGAACACGGAGTGCGTCACGAAGATGACGGTCTTGTGCAGGGTGCGCCACAGCGACAGCAGGTCGTTGTTGAGGCGAAACCGCGTGATCTCGTCGAGCGCCGCGAACGGCTCGTCCATCAAGAGGACATCCGGATCGGTGACCAGCGCGCGCGCCAGCGACACCCGCATCTTCATGCCGCCGGACAGTTCGCGCGGATAGGCGTCGGCGAACTCCACAAGCCCGACCTGATCCAGCGCCGCATCGATGCGCGCATCGGCGTCGGTCGCAGGCAGCCGGGCAAGCTTCAGCGGCAGGCGGACATTGTCGCGCACGGTAGCCCACGGCATCAGGGTCGGCTCCTGAAATACGAAGCCGATGCGGTGGCTGCCGCGCTGCTCCGCGCCATGATGCGAGACCTCGACCGTGCCGGCGCTTGGCGTGGCGAGACCTGCAATGAGCCGCAGCGCGGTGGACTTGCCGCAACCGGAGGGCCCGAGTAGCGAGACGAACTCGCCGCGCCTCACGTCGAGGTCGAGCGGCCCGAGTGCCCTCACGCCGCTGTCATAGGTCTTGCTGACGCCGCGCAGGCGCACAGCCGACGCTGCATCAGATCCAGACAACGCAGGCTCCGCCATCGCCCGTCCGCACCCGTCAGTTCTTCGGCCGGAGCTCGGCGCCGACCGCCTTGTTGACGAAGCGCAGCGTGTAGCCCTGGCGATAGTCGATAGCGCTCTTGACCACGCCGGCGCGCACCATCTTGTCGAAGAAGCTCGCCATCCGCTCATCGGTCATGGCGCCGATGCCGTTCTTGATGGAATCGCCGGAATCGACGATGCCGTGCTCGCGCATCTTGGCGACGCAATAGGAGAGCAGCTCGTCGTTCATGTCGGGATTGAGCTTCTTGATCATCGCATTGCCGGCCGAGTTGTCACCGTAGACGTAGTGGTACCAGCCGACGATCGAGGCATCGACGAAGCGCTGCACGAGGTCAGGCTTCTTGTCGACCAGGTCGCGGCGGGTCTCAATCAGCGTCGAGTAGGAGTTGAAGCCGTAATCGGCGAGCAGCAGCACGTTCGGCTTGAAGCCGGCGGCTTTCTCGACCGCGAAGGGCTCCGAGGTGACGTAGCCCTGCATCGCGGTCTGCTTGTTCACGATGAAGGGCTGCGGGTTGAAGGTGTAGGGCTTCACCTTGTTCTCGTCGAAACCGTATTCGGACTTCAGCCACTGGAAGTAGCTGGTGATGCCCTCCTTCGAAATCAAAAGCGTGAGCGGCTTCAGATCCTCGATCTTTGCGACCTTGACCTCGGGATGGGTCAGGAAGACCTGGGGGTCCTTCTGGAACATGGCGGCGACAGCGACCAGCGGCACGTTGTTGGTGACGGCGTCGAAGGTCTGCAGCGAGTTCGCGCTCATGAAGAAGTCGAGCTTGCCCGCGATCAGCAGCATCCGGTTGTTCTCGTTGGGACCGCCCGGCACGATGGTGACGTCGAGGCCGTATTTCTTGTAGGTGCCGTCGGCGAGCGCCTGGAAGAAACCGCCATGCTCGCCCTCGGCGACCCAATTGGTGCCGAACGAGACTTTGTCGAGGGTCTGCGCCCGCGCCGGGGCAAGCGCCGCGGCGACGCAAAACGCGGCGGTCAGAAGGCTTGTGGTTAACGCTCGCAGCAAAAAGGCCGGGATCATGGTTGGACTCCGTCGATCATTATGGCCCATGATGGAAGGCGGGAAGACGTGGACCGCGCCCGGAGACGCGAACCCGTTATGATGTTAAACAAACTAGCCTGCAAATCCATCCCGTGAAACGCTTGTATTGAAACGACCGGCTTGATGACTTCTCAGCTTCCGCCCCGCGACTGGACCGCCATCCACTGGCCCGATATCGCCAGGGATACGGCCGCGCGCTGGATCGCGGTGCTGCCACTGGCCGCGACCGAGCAGCACGGGCCGCATCTGCCGCTCGGAACCGACGTCATGATCGGCGAGGCCTATCTTTCGCGGGTGCGAGAGTTGCTGCCCGCGACCACTCCCGCCACGTTCCTGCCGTTGCAGCCGGTCGGCATCTCAACCGAGCACATCGATTTTCCGGGTACCTTGACCTTGCCGACCAACGTGGCGCTGAAGAGCTGGATGGCACTCGGCGAGAGCGTGGCGCGCGCAGGCGTCAGGAAGCTCGTGATCGTGACCAGCCATGGCGGCAATTCCGCCGCGATGCAGCTGGTGGCGCAGGATCTGCGCACGCACCATCAGATGCTGGTGGTGACCACGAGCTGGTCGCGCTTCGGCGCGCCCGACGGGCTGTTCGACGCCGGCGAATTACGCCACGGCATCCATGGCGGCGCGGTCGAGACCTCGATCATGCTGGCGAAATATCCGCACGCCGTGCGCAAGGATGCGATCGCGGACTTCAAGCCGGCCAGCGTGCGGATCGAGAAGGATCATCGCTTTCTGTCGACGCAGCGGCCGGCGCCGTTCGCCTGGCAGGCGCAGGACCTCAATCCGAGCGGCGCGATCGGCGATGCGACCAAGGCCTCGGCCGAGAAGGGCGAGAAGCTGATCGAGCACGGCGCGCGCGCGTTCTGCGTGCTGCTCGCCGATGTCGACAGGTTCGATCCCGGCGTATTTCGCGGCAAATGACCGCGATTGCTTCGTCCTGACAAGCGCGACGAAACAATTCGCGAAACCATATTTCCGCCCCGATCTTCGAACCGGAACCGGACAGCCTCCGTCCAACGGGCATGCGGACCACACCGGCGCCGCCCACACAGGATGGAGTATTCCATGTCGATCAAGACCAAGTTCGCCGCCCTCGCCCTCACCGCGCTCGCCGTGACCGGCACCATCGCGTCCACGACGTCGCAGGCTGAAGCGAAGCCCTATGGCTGGGGCTGGGGCGTTGGCGCAGGTCTCGTCGGCGCCGCCGTTGTCGGCAGCGCAATCGCGGCCAGCGACGGCTATTACTACGGCGGTGGCTATCGGCGCTGCGGCTGGGTGCGCCAGTTCGACGCCTACGGCAATTACATCGGCCGCGTGCGCAGCTGCTCCTACTGATCGACGCAATTCCTAAGGTTGCGGATCCTGCGTTCGGCACGGGTCCTCATCCACCCCGTGTCGCAACCGACCCGTCCGGCGATCCCCCCGGGCGGGTCAATTCTTGAACGCAGCGATCACAGATACTTCGCGACCAGCCTGAAATCGCGCAGCACGGCTCGCCCTTTCGGCCCTGATGCCTTCAGCGTCTCCTCCAGGCTGTGACCGATGTGATCGTGGATCAGCGCCTTCTTGGCGCTCTCGATCGCGCTCTCCACCGCCTGCAATTGCTGGGCGATCTGCGCACAAGGCCGGCCCTGCTCGATCATCTCGACGATGGTGTCGAGATGGCCGTTGGCGCGCTTCAGGCGCCTGGTGATCGCAGCGTGCGGATGGTCGTCGGACATCTGGCTCTCCTATCCTCCGGGGAGGATAGCTATGATCCTCCCCGGAGGATAGCCGAATCGACTTGACAGGCCATTGTCGCGGGCGTAGTGCCCGATGGCGGGAACGTTCGTTCCGCCCCGGGGTTCTGGCCCCGGAGACAAGTCGATCCACGAGCCAGCACAGAAGGCACATGGGCAGTAGCAACTCAGGCGACAGTAGTCCGGCGATGCCGGGACTGGTGACGCCGCAACACAGCAAGACTGATCGCGCAGATCTCGCCTGCGTGGACGGGTGGTCGCGCCCAAGCTGACCACTGCTCCTCACCGGCCTGCCGCGACCAGCGGAAGTGGAGGTGAGCGATGTTCGAAAAGCTCGCAAAATTCCGGCAAGCAAGCCCGCGGCGCGTTGTCGAGCCGCGGCGCATGCCGCCGCCGGCCGCCATTCATTGCAATGACAACCTGCCGGGCTTTCGCCGCCTGGCGGGCCGCCGCCGGCGTCCAACCCCGGCCTGTCATTGGGTCCTGATCGACGGCCGCCTGGAAAGCCGTTGGATCGTCGACGACAGCGGCGGTGATCTCGATCAGCAGCGACGCGCCGCAGCGAAGCCACGGCTGTGCGCTTAGGCCGACCGTGAGGGCGGGCTTGATAACGACAGTGCTGGCCGCTCCCTCTCCCCGTTCTTGCGGGGAGAGGGTTGGGGTGAGGGGCCGTCTCCGCGCACACGGTAATAGCTGAGTTCGCGGAAGCTCCCCCTCACCCGGATCGCATCTGACGATGCGATCCGACCTCTCCCCGCACGCGGGGCGAGGTGAAGCGGCGCCCGCTGCTCGGTCGGAAGTAGTCGTCTTGGTTTAGGAGGCCGACATGGACGAAGGACCTAGTCGTCCCGTTGCGCGCCATCGCGGCGCGGCAGCGGGATCATTGAGCTGCATCAGATCTGGAAATGCCGCTGCTCACGGCAGCGGAGACGTGCGCGCCTGACGACGCCTGCGTCCCTCCCGCCGTGCCGAAAGGCGGCGAGGAGACGCGAAATGACCGAAAGCAAGACCACACAAACCGCCATTCTCGACAGCGCGCATGCCGGCGACATCCACGGCGCGCTCGGCAGCATCGCGCGCGACGACACCGCGCCGCGCGCGACCTTGCTGGCCCGGCTGAAGACGCTGCTGGCGATCGTCGGTCCCGGCCTGATCGTGATGGTCGGCGACAACGACGCCGGCGCGTTCGGCACCTACACCCAGGCCGGACAGAATTACGGCACCACGCTGCTGTGGACGCTTCTGCTGCTGATCCCGGTGCTCTACGTCAACCAGGAGATGGTGGTGCGGCTCGGCGCCGTCACCGGGGTTGGCCATGCGCGGCTGATTTTCGAGCGCTTCGGCAAGTTCTGGGGTGCCTTCAGCGTCATCGACCTCCTGGTATTGAACGCGCTGACCATCGTCACCGAGTTCATCGGCATCACGTTTGCACTTCACTTTCTCGGCGTCTCGCAGTTCTGGGGCGTGTTGGCCTCGGCTGTTATCGTGATGCTGGCGGTCTCGACCGGCGACTTCCGCCGCTTCGAACGCTTCGGAATCGTGTTGGTCGCAGGCAGCCTGCTGCTGGTACCCGTGATCCTGATGGTGCATCCGCCGGTCGGGCAGATCGCGGCGGACTTCTTCGTGCCGAAGATGCCGCAGGACGCCAAGCTCAGTGAGGTGATGCTGCTGATCGTCGCCATCGTCGGTACCACGGTGGCGCCGTGGCAATTGTTCTTCCAGCAGAGCTACATCGTCGACAAGCGGATCACGCCGCGTTTCATCCGCTATGAGCGGATGGATCTGTGCATCGGCATCGTGCTGGTGGTGGTCGGCGCCGTCGCGATGATCTCGTTCTGCGCGGCAGTGTTCGCAGGAAAGCCCGAATTCGGCAATTACACCGACGCGCTGGGGACCGCTGTGGGCCTCGAGACATATGCCGGCCGGCTGCCGGCGGTGCTGTTCGCCCTTGCGCTGCTCGATGCCTGCATCATCGGTGCTGCGGCAGTCTCCCTCGCGACCGCTTATGCGATCGGCGACGTGTTCGCGGTCAAGCACTCGCTGCACCGCAAGCCGTGGGACGCGAAGGGCTTCTACAGCGTCTATTGCGGCCTGATCGTGCTCGCGGCGGCGCTGGTGCTG
The DNA here is from genome assembly GCF_054063355.1 of Bradyrhizobium sp. USDA 4502. Taxonomy (NCBI): domain Bacteria; kingdom Pseudomonadati; phylum Pseudomonadota; class Alphaproteobacteria; order Hyphomicrobiales; family Nitrobacteraceae; genus Bradyrhizobium; species Bradyrhizobium sp. USDA 4502. The sequence goes on along the minus strand of NZ_JBSSGF010000001.1, from coordinate 8,154,969 downwards.
ACGCCGGGCACGCCGCTCGGACTATTGACCAACGCGGTGCAGACGCTGGCCGGCGTGCTGCTGCCGAGCGCGACCGTGTTCCTGCTGCTGCTGTGCAACGATCGCCACATCCTCGGGCCCTGGGTCAATTCGACCAAACTCAACCTGTTCACCGGCGCGGTGGTCGCGGGGCTGGTGATGCTGTCGGTGATCCTGACCGCCGCGGTGCTGTTCCCCGATCTCGGCGAGGCGTGGATCATCGGCATCCTCGTCGCCGGCAGCCTGCTCGCGTTGTTGGTGACGGCAGCCGTCAAGTTCTACGAGATGTCGTCGCGCCGTCACGCGTCGTTCCGCTTCAAGCGCAAGCCGCCGCGAGAGTCTTTTCATGTCGAGCGCGACAGCTGGCGGATGCCGCCGCTCGACCGGCTGCCGCCGGCGCGGCTCAGCCCGCTGAGCCGGATCTGGATGATCGTGCTGCGCGGCTATCTCGTCGTCGCCGCCGGCCTCGTGCTGCTGCGGATCGTGCAGCTCGCCACGGTGGGAGCGTGACCGCGCTCAGTCGCGGACGGCGATGGGGCGCGCTCGTGCTGCTCAGGCTGGCGAGCGCCATCCTGCGCGGCGCGGCCGCGCTCCACCGGAAACGCACAATCTCAAACGCCGGACTGCGGACGGCGCTGTCGATGGCGCGATGTATCGAACGGGCCGGCGCGCGGGTCGTGCTCGGCAGAGCATCGCAGCCGGCATTCAACACAAAGGACGAGGACAATGGGGGCATCGATTGAACGGTCGGGTCGCGACCGATTTGCCACGGACACGCGGCCGATCGCCGCCGATGTGGCCTGCCGCCTCGCGCTGTTACGTGACTGTCACGGTGGCGTGCAAATCGGAACGGTATTGGGCGCACCTCAGTTGCTATTGCGAATTATTTGCAATAAGCAACAGGGGATGCTAGGTGCTGATCTGGCTTTGGATGGGACGACACAGATCGGACCGGGGACGGCGGGCGATGATTTCAAATCTCGGGTGGCAAGCGGCCAGCAAATCTGCAGTGATGCCGGGCGAAACCGCCACTCGTTCGCGGAAAGCCGCGTCATGACCTGCGTCCGCCTCTTCCGGGTCCAGATCGCCGCCGGCGCAGCGCTCGGTGCGGCAACCTTCGGCGCGCCGGCGACCGCGGCCGATCTGGCGCTCAAATCCCCCGCCGCCAGGGCGGTCTACAGCTGGACCGGATTCTATGTCGGCGCCCATGTCGGTTATGGCGACGGCACGCTGGGTCCCGGCACCAATCCGATCCTGGAACAGGGCGTGTTCTTTCCGCCCACCATCACCGGCGGGATCGGCGGCTTCCAGGTTGGATACAACAAGGAATTCGCCAACCGCTTCGTGCTCGGCATCGAGGCGGATGCGACCTTCACCGGCCCGACCGACCTGCCGCGGCGGGTGCTCGGCCCCTTCAATTCGTCGATCGACTATGTCGGCACGCTGCGCGGCCGCGCCGGCTACTCTTTCGGCACCTGGATGCCTTACGTGACCGGCGGCTTCGCCTGGGGCCACAGCCAGGTCCGGGTCAACGATGCCGCGGGCGAGGTGATCTCGGAGCCCGGGCAGTACCAGACCGGCTGGACCGTCGGCGCCGGCGCCGAATTCGCGGTGAGCGGCAATTGGACCGCCAAGGTCGAATACGACTATGTCGACCTGTCGCGCCGCACGCTCGGCCTCAATGATTTCGGCCTGCCCGGCGTCAGCATCGACCCGCGCATCCATTTGCTGAAATTCGGCCTCAACTATCAGCTTGGCGACTCGCCATGGTCGGCAACGCCGACGCGCACCGCGCTGCCCGAATCGAGCGACTGGAGCGTGCACGGCCAGACGACGCTGCTGCCGCAGACCTATCCGTCCTTCCGCTCGCCCTATGCCGGCACCAACAGCCTTCCCGGCGCGGGGCAGTTGCAGCAGACCTGGACCACGACGGCGTTTCTCGGCGTGCGGCTCTGGGAAGGCGGCGAGTTCTACTTCAACCCGGAAACCGCGCAGGGCTTTGGCCTCAACGGCACGCTCGGCCTTGCCGGCTTCTCGAACGGCGAAGCCCAGAAGGCCGGCGCTCCGTTTCCGAAAATCCGGCCGCAGCGCTACTACTTCAAGCAGACCTTCGGCTTCGGCGGCGAGCAGGAAGACGTCGCCGACGGCCCGAACCAGATCGCCGGCAAGCGCGATATCGACCGCCTCACGCTCGTGGTCGGGCGCTTTGCGGTCGGCGATTTCTTCGACGGCAATTCCTACGCCAAGGACCCGCGCGCCGATTTCATGAACTGGGCGATGTGGGCGTCCGCCGCCTACGACTTCCCGGCCGACCTGCCCGGTTACACCCGCGGCGCCGTGGTCGAGCTCAACCGCAAGGATTGGGCGGTGCGCGCCGGCCTGTTCCAGGTGCCGAACGCACCGAACAGCGACGTTCTGGTGTTCAACACCGGCGGCGCGGTGGTCGAGTTCGAGGGCCGCTATTCGATCTTCGATCAGCCCGGCAAGCTGCGCGTCGGCGTGTTCGGCAACCGCGGCAACACCGGCAACTACGCCCAGGCGCTCGCGATCGAGGACGCCAATCCGGGGCTTGACATCAACGACGTGATGGCCGGCATCCGCAAGGACAATCTGAAATACGGCTTCTATCTGAACGGCGAGCAGCAGATCGCAAAGGATGTCGGCCTGTTCGGCCGCCTCAGCTGGAACGACGGCCGGACCGAAATCCTGTCGTTCACCGATGTCGATCGCAGCGTGTCGGGCGGCCTGTCGATCAAGGGCAGCAGGTGGGGACGGGCGAACGACACGATCGGCATCGGCGGCGCGATCAACGGGCTGTCATCAGCGCATCGCGACTACCTTGCCGCCGGCGGCCTCGGTCTGCTGATCGGCGACGGCGCGCTGAACTACAGCCCGGAGCGGATCTTCGAGACCTACTACGCCTATCAGGTGAACAAGAACCTGACGCTGACCGCGGACTATCAGTTCATCACCAACCCCGCCTACAACGCCGACCGCGGCCCGGTGCACATCTTCTCCGGCCGCATCCACGGCGAGTTCTGAACGCGCCATCTCCCAACGTCGTCCCGGCGAAAGCCGGGGTGACAGCAACTTTGCCGCGCCGTTCTTCTCAACGATGTCTCGGAGTTGGTTGGTTCGGGCAGCAAACGCCCTCTCCCCACTCAGATATATGTAGACCCCCCGGGCTTGCCGCAAGCCCGGGGTCATCCCGTAGAACGCGCGCCCAATCGAACGGAGGAGTGCGGGATGCGGAAACATGCTGTGGTGATTGCCGGCGGAGGTCCGACCGGGCTGATGCTGGCGGGCGAGTTGGCGCTGGCGGGAATAGATGTTGCGATTGTCGAGCGGCGCGCGGGGGAGGACCTGATCGGCGCGCGGGCCGGCGGCCTGCACGCGCGCACCATCGAGGTGCTCGATCAGCGCGGCATCGGCGACCGCTTCGTCGCGCTGGGAACGCGCCATCCGGCGGTGCTGTTCCACTCGCATCTGGTTCCGCTTGAGATCACCGACTTTCCGACCCGGCGCAATTTCACGCTGGGGCTGCGGCAGAACCATATCGAGCGCCTGCTCGGTGAATGGGTCGGCGAACTGGCGGTGCCGATTATCCGCGCGCGCGACGTGACCGGCTTCACGCAGGACGACGCCGGCGTCGACGTCGAACTGTCGGATGGCCAATTGCTCCGGGCACAGTATCTCGTCGGCTGCGACGGTGGCCGGAGCCTCGTCCGCAAAGCGGCAGGCATCGAATTCGCCGGATGGGATCCGACCACGAGCTGGCTGATCGCCGAGGCCGAGATGTCGGGCGAGCCGGAATGGGGCTTTCGCCAGCACGACACCGGCACCTCAGCGATCGGCAAGGCGGAAGATGGCGGGCGGGTGCGGCTGGTGCTGACCGAGCGGCAACTCGGCACCGACCGGGAGCCGACCTTGCGCGACGTCAGCGAGGCACTGGTCGCCGCGTACGGCACCGATTTCGGCATCCACAGTCCGGTCTGGATCTCGCGCTTCACCGACATGACCCGGCAGGCCGTGACCTACCGCAAACAGCGCGTGCTGCTGGCCGGCGATGCCGCCCATGTGCATCCACCGATGGGCGGCCAGGGCCTCAATATCGGCGTGCAGGACGCGGTGAACCTGGGCTGGAAGCTGGCCCAGGTGGTCAAGCAGATCGCGCCGGACAGCCTGCTCGACACCTACGAAGCCGAACGGCATCCGGTGGCGGCCCGCGTGCTGCGCAACACCATGGCGCATGTCGCGCTCAACCGCACCGATCCGCGGACCAGGGCGTTGAGCGAGATCGTCTCCGACCTGCTGCGCATGGACGAGCCGCGCAAATGCTTTGCCGCGATGATGTCCGGCCTCGATCTTCACTACGATCTTGGCGACGGCCATCCGCTGCTCGGACGCCGCATGCCCGATCTCGATCTGGCCACGGCCAACGGCCCGATGCATGTCTTCGCGCTGCTGCACCACGCGCGGCCGGTGCTGCTGAATTTCGGCGAGCCCGGCGGCATCGCCATCGCGGGATGGACCGACCGGGTTCAGCTCGTCGATGCCGCGAATCGCGGCGCATGGGAGCTTCCCGTGCACGGAACGGTTTCGGCCCCGACCGCGGTGCTGGTTCGGCCTGATGGCTACGTGGCGTGGGTTGGCGAGCGAACGCTGGCCGGCCTGAGCGAGGCGCTGACCAAATGGTTCGGCGCGTCCGCTGCTACGTAATGAGCGTAGCCCGGATGGAGCGGAGCGTAATCCGGGATCGGTCGATCCGCAGAGAGTGGTCCCGGATTGCGCTGCGATTCATCCGGGCTACGGATTTGCCGCCACTACCCCGCCGGCTGGAATGAATCCGCGCGCGCCATCGCCCAGGCGTCGCGGAAGCGGCGGTCCTGGGTGCCTTCGAGCAGTTCGCCGGGGCGCAGCGTCGGATAGAGCTCGGCGAAGGAAGAGACTTCGGTGGTCGAACTCCGCTGCGAGAAGTGGATCGGGCGCAGCTCCTTGGTGTGCTCGAGGCCGGCGGCGGCGAGCAGCTCGGTCAGCGCGTGCAGGGTCGAGTGGTGGTAGTTGTACACGCGGTCAATCTTGTCGGGCACATAGAGCGCGCGGTTGCGGATCGGGTCCTGCGAGGTGACGCCGGTCGGGCAGCGATCGGTGTGGCAGCTCAGGGACTGAATGCAGCCGAGCGCGAACATGAAGCCGCGCGCCGAATTGCACCAGTCGGCCCCGATCGCCATCGCGCGCGCCATGTCGAACGCGGTCGCGATCTTGCCGGAGGCACCGATCTTGATGCGATCGCGCGCGCCGATGCCGATCAGCGCGTTGTGGACGAAATTGACGCCCTCGCGCATCGGCATGCCGAGATGGTCCATGAACTCGAGCGGCGCGGCGCCGGTGCCGCCTTCATTGCCGTCGACCACGATGAAGTCGGGATAGAGGCCGCTCTCGTGCATCGCCTTGCAGATCGCCAGGAATTCCCAGGGATGGCCGATGCACATCTTGAAGCCGGCCGGCTTGCCGCCGGACAGCTGGCGCATCCGGGCGACGAATTCCATCATCTGCAGCGGCGTCGAGAACGCCTTGTGATAGGCCGGCGAGATGCAGTCCTCGCCCATCGGTACGCCCCGGATCTTGGAAATCTCCTCGGAAACCTTCGCCGCCGGCAGCACGCCGCCATGGCCGGGCTTGGCACCCTGGCTGATCTTGAGCTCGACCATCTTGATCTGGTCGTCGCCCGCGACGCTTGCGAAGAGATCCGGATTGAAGGTGCCGTCGCGGTTGCGGCAGCCGAAATAGCCGGAGCCGATCTCCCAGATGATGTCGCCGCCCATCTCGCGATGATAGGGGCTGACGCCGCCCTCACCGGTGTCGTGGGCGAAGCCGCCCTTCTTGGCGCCGGCATTGAGCGCCCGCACCGCGTTCGGGCTCAGCGCGCCAAAGCTCATCGCCGAGATGTTGAAGACCGAGGCCGAATACGGCTTGGTGCAGTCCGGGCCGCCGACGGTGATGCGGAATTTCTGGTCGGCCCTCGGCTTCGGCGCCACCGAGTGGTGCATCCACTCATAGCCCTCGCGATAGACGTCCTCCTGGGTGCCGAACGGCCGCTTGTCGAGCACCATCTTGGCACGCTGGTAAACCACCGCGCGGGTGTCGCGGGAGAACGGCATGCCGTCCTTCTCGCTCTCGAAGAAATATTGCCGCATCTCCGGGCGGATTTCCTCGAGCAGGAAGCGGACATGCGCCGAGATCGGGTAGTTGCGCAGCACCGCGTGGTTCTTCTGGGTGAGGTCGCGGATGCCGAGCAATGTCAGCGCGCCGAAGATGACCAGCGGGATCAGGACGATCTTGAAGACCTTGTGATCGAAAATTCCAACCAGCAGCAGGAGCACGGTGACGACGGCGCAGATCGTCAGCACGATGAAACGTGGCGAGAACGGAAGCAGCACTGTATCCATGAAATTCCTCCGGTCTGCCCAAATGACCTGTCGGCCGCGAGCCTAATCCAACTCGCGGAACAAGTGCACTACGGTTATACGGCCGAGCAGTCACAGATGTGACAACCACCCGAATGGGCGGGTGCGGATACCGGTCAAATTGAAACGAGATCGGCTTTTGCAGTGCAACGAAGGGGCTGCGGATCGGATGCGATAACCTGCCGTCGCGGGCGCACTACCAAAATATCGAAAACAACACCATGCAAAGGAGCCGGCTGCGGCCGGCGCTCGACACAGCGACTTGACACGTCGGGCAACTCACCGGCACAATTCCACTATTCCGAAATCGTGATGTGAGTCTGCGGCTCCTCCAACCTGTCGTCCCTGCCTAGTGCGCACTTGCGCACGGGAGCAGGGACCCATGACCACAAATGCCAATTGTTGGGCCACGCTGGAACGACGAGTCCCTTCAACAAGATCCGCCGCAGCGTATGGGTCGCTGCTTTCGCAGGGACGACAATGGAGATGGTTCTCGATTCGAGGCGTCGCACTACGCGGTGTCATCACCCGCGCATGTGAGTGCGCTTGCAGAGGAGATGAGGAGAGAGCACCGTTCGCCTAGTGCTCGTGCGGCTGCAATTCGTGCGGGATGTGACCCGGCTTCAGGCCGTCGCCGTCGAGCCAGGCGTTGGTGGTGTCGAGTGCCCGGGTAATGTGATCGGCAGTCCGCGAGAAATCGTAGGGCGAGCCGACCAGCGGGCAGAGCGGCGGCACCACGAAGTACTCGACATCGGGCCCGATGTTCTCGAGCTCGTTGACGAGTTGCCGCGCGATCAGGAGCGTCAGCGCGTGCAGCGCATTGGCGAGCGCGCCGACCGGCGGCGCCTGGTTGGCGCAGGCATGCCCGGTCGGCAGCACGATCAGGCGTTTGGCACCGTGCCTGACCGCGACGCGGACCGGCGTGTTGCTGGAGATCGCGCCATCGGCCAGGAAACGATCGCGGTAATGCACCGGCGTGAACGCGCCGGGGATCGCGGTCGACGCGACGATCGCCTCGGCGGTCGAACCTTCCGACAGCACCACGCTGTCGCCGCTGATGATGTCTGTGGTGACGATGTGGATCGGGATCCGCGCGTCCTCGAGATTGCGGAACGGGATGTAGTCGTCGATCAGCTTGCGGACGCCGTCATGCGGGATCAGGAAGTCGCGCCGCCACAGGAAGCTCACCAGCGTCCGCCACGTCACCGGAAACACGTCCTGCCGGTTGAGGCCGCGCCAGATCTCGGCCAGCCGTGCGACGCCCGGGACCGTCGGGTCGCCGGCATAGAACGCGCCGTTCAGTGCGCCGACGCTGGAGCCGACCACCATGTCGGCGACCACGCCATGCGCGGCCAGCGCCTGCAGCATGCCGACCTGGATCGCGCCAAAGCTGCCGCCGCCGGCAAACACAAAGGCGGTCTTCGGTGCATCCGGATCGGTGATGGACAAGGTGCTGCTCCCAGATCGCCGCTTTCGCGCAACGGCCGCGCGGCGTTGGGGGCGTTATAGCAGCGGGGGAATGGGAGACGCCACATACTCACGGGTCGTCCTGGCCTAGTGCGCAATTGCGCACGGGAGCCAGGACCCATTACCACAAATGCAAAAGGCTGGAGCCTGATGGGGCCCCAGCCTTCGACAAACAAAGAGCGGTGGTTGATGGTGTGGACGGCCCCCTACGGCATCAGTGTGCCAGAATGAGGTTGTCTAGATCTCATACAAGGGAGCCGTCCGTGAACCAGATTATCCGCATTGGGATTGATACGTCGAAGTATATTTTTGTGCTGCATGGGGTTGATGCGGCGGAGCAGGTGGTGCTGCGCAAGAAGCTGTCGCGCAAACAAGTGCTGGAGTTCTTCGCCAAATTGCCGCCGACTGTGATCGGGATGGAGGCCTGCGGGGCTTCGCAACATTGGGCGCGTCAGCTTTCCAAGCTCGGTCACGAGGTGAAGCTGATGGCACCGCAATTGGTCAAACCCTACGTGATGCGGAACAAGAATGACGGGCGGGATGCAGAAGGCCTGTGTGAAGCGATGAGCCGGCCGAGCATGCGCTTCGTGCCGGTGAAGACGGCCGAGCAGCAGGCCGCGCTGATGCTGATGGGTGTCCGCGACGGATTGATCGTCCGGCGCACCCAGCTGACCAATACGATACGCGGCCACGCGGCGGAGTATGGCCTGATCGCCCCCAAGGGACTGGACGCGATCGAACCACTGCTGGTGCGGATTGCGCAGGACGAGACGCTTCCGGTTCTGGCGCGCGAGCTGTTTGTGGTGCTGGGCCGGGAGCGCGTCAGGCTCGAGGGTGAGTTGGAGGCGGTTGAGGCCAAGCTGATGGCCTGGCACCGCGCCGATGCCACGGGCCGGCGCTTGGCTCAGATCCCCTCGGTCGGTCCGATCGTTGCAACCGCGCTGGTGATGAAGACACCTGATCCGCGCACGTTCCGTTCTGGTCGTCATTTTGCGGCCTGGCTGGGATTGACACCCAAGGACCACTCCACCGCTGGCAAGACCAGGCTTGGCAAGATCACGCGGGCTGGCGATGAGAACTTGCGCCGTCTGCTGGTGGTCGGGGCCACAGCGGTGATCCAGCAGGCCAGGCGGGGACGCGGTCATCACTCGCGCTGGCTGCTGGCCCTGATCAAGCGCAAGCCGCCGAAGCTTGCGGCCGTGGCGCTCGCCAACAAAGTGGCCCGTATCGCCTGGAAGCTGATGGCAACGGGCGAGAGTTACGAGGCGGCACGGATGAATCCCATGACAGCCGCCGCCTAATCGATTAGCCGGCGGGCTCGCTCGCCGGCCGACCGGAGCTGCAAGAGCAGATGGAGCGATCGATCGAGCAACGATGCGAGACAGTCCGCAGGACCCATCGGCTGCCAACAGGCCGCGTGGTTGTTTGGAACTCGCATCGCGCAAACCATCTTGGCCAGCGATCCATTCGATCGCACCCAACAGGCCGGACATATGGATGCAAGCGATCCGATCTCACCAAACAGCTCTTGTGCCACGGGGGCCGTCCACATATGGGTCCTGGCTTTCGCCAGGACGACAATCTTAATGCTCGAGGCCTTAACGCTCGACGAACGCCTTCTCGATCACGAAGTGACCGGGGGTGTTGCCGCTGCCTTCCTTGAAGCCGCGCGTCTCGAACAGCTGCTTCAGCTCTTCCAGCATCGCCGGGCTGCCGCACATCATGATGCGGTCGGTCTCGATGTCGAGCGGGCCCTGATGCAGGTCGCTGAACAGCTGGTTGGAGGTGATCAGATCGGTGATGCGGCCGCGGTTGCGGAACGGCTCGCGCGTCACGGTCGGATAGTATGAGAGCTTCTCGGACAGCAGCGGCCCGAACAGTTCGTCGTCGCGCAGCTTGGCGACCAGCTCCTCGCCATAGGCGAGCTCGGAGACCTGGCGGCAGCCATGCACCAGCAGGATCTGATCGTAGCGATCATAGACCTCGGGGTCCTTGATCAGGCTGGCGAACGGCGCGAGGCCGGTGCCGGTCGACAGCAGCATCAGCCGCTTGCCGGGAATCAGGTTGTCGGTGATCAGCGTGCCGGTCGCCTTGCGGCCGACCAGGATGGTGTCGCCCTCGCGGATCTTCTGCAGCTTGGAGGTGAGCGGGCCGTCCTGCACCTTGATCGAGAAGAACTCGAGCTCTTCCTCGTGATTGGCGCTCGCCATCGAATAGGCGCGCAGCAGCGGCCTGCCGTCGACCTCGAGGCCGATCATGGCAAACTGCCCGTTCTGGAAGCGGAAACCGGAATCGCGGGTCGCCCGGAAGCTGAAAAGCGTATCGGTCCAGTGCTGAACGGAAAGAACTTTCTCTCGATAGAACGCGCTCATGGGTTTTCGTTTTCTCGACTGACCAGAATTAGAATGGTTTGATTTCTAGACGGCTCGCGACGGCGCGGAAGTGGCCGAAATCACTGAAGATCTCGCGTGTCCATTGCGCCAATGCAGGAGATAGTCAAGATCAACTGGCGTGCAATTGCGATCTCAGAATGGCAGTCGTTCGATTTCGCGCAGAGGTTCAACGACGTCATCGTTAACACGTGGCGCTGCACGTAATTTACTTGCTGAGATCGGCATCGATCTGGCAATTAATTGCTACGAAAACCGCGGTGAAGGGAAAATGATCTCGTGGTCCTGATCAGCCAGCGAATCTTCCTGGAAACCATCAAAAAATATTGTTTGGCGCACGCGATTGCCGTCGAGGTGCGGTCCGGCGGCTGGCTGGTCACCATGACCAAGGGCAACGCGCGGCGGCTCGCGATCGGCTACGACGTCGGGCTGAACAGCGCGGTCGCGCATCAGGTCGCCGACGACAAATCGGCCTGCGCGGACGTGCTGGCATCAGCCGGCGTCCCCGTCATTCCGCATACGCTGTTTTTGGGCGCGAAGCTCAGCAAGCACATCCCGGGATCGGACTCGCTGGACGCGATGCAGCGTCTGCTCGAGCAGCATCCGCAGGGGCTCGTCGTCAAACCCAATGAGGGGACCTCCGGCGAGCTCGTGTTCCGCGTGACGACGCGGGCGCAATTGGAGACCGCGGTCGCGCGCGTCCTTGCCGCACATCCAAGTCTCGCCATCTCGCCCTATGTCGAGATCGTGGACGAGGTGCGCGTCGTGCTGCTCGATGCGCGCGCGCTGATCGTCTACGGCAAGGCGCGCCCGTCGGTGACTGGCGACGGCATCCAGTCGCTGCGCGCGCTGGCGCAGGCGAGCGCGACGGCCGAGCAACTCAAGACCATCACCGAGGATTTCGATGCCGCCGCGCTCGACGCCGTTCCGCCCGCCGGCGAACGGCTTCTGCTGAACTGGCGGCACAACCTCGATGCCGGCGCGGAGCCCGTGCTGCTCGCCGATGACGCAATGCGCGAGGCCTGCGTCGCGCTCGCGATCAAGGCCGCGCAAACCGTCGGCATCCGCTTCGCCTCGATCGACGTCGTGCGCACGGATGGCGCGTGGAAAATCCTCGAGGTGAACTCCGGGGTGAAGATGGAAGCGTTGGGGCGCCGGCATCCGGCGCTGGTCGAGGCAGCGTATTCGGCGGCGCTGGACGAAGTGTTCGCGTAGCGTTTCCCTGCCCGACGACGCGGGCTCGCCGGCGCGATCCTGCACTGTGAGCGCCCGATCAGTCTTGCGGGTGCTCCTTTTCATAGGCGGCGACGATCAATTCCGATTGCTCGATCTGTGCCGTGAGACGATCGATCTCGGCTTGCGTCTCTGGGAACACGTCAGCCCCCGCCGTATTTCCGGATTGCAATTCCGCGATCAGTTCCCGGTTCTTCGCAATCTGCTCCCGGTGCCAATCGATTTCGGGATCGTCTTGCATGGGCCACCCATCGGCGAGATCTACGACGCCAGCTCTCGCAGCAGCATGGGTGGATAAACCGGCTTCTCGAAAAACTTGACGCCCTCAGGCAGCGCGCTGTCCGGGGGCCGGCCCGAGATGACCATAACGCGCACGCCCGGGTCGCAATCGACGGCCAAGCGTGCAAGCTCGACGCCATCCATTTTGCCCGTGAGCTTGATGTCCGTGACCACCAGCGACGGATGACGCATCTTGATGGCCAGCGCTGCCGTCTCGGCGTCCTCGCACTGGATGACGTCGAAATGGCCTTCTTCCAACAACAGCGCAATCATGTCGCGCTGGATCGTGTCGTCTTCGACCACAATTGCTATTTGACGAATTGGTCTCGCGTAAGCCATGGCGACCTCCGAACGATCAACCAGAGTTAACGAACGAGGATGTTTATGGTTCTGGTTCCCGCTTCATGAGGGACTGCTCCGGCAGACCTTTGCAGGTTCCGTGCGGAACAACTTTGCAGGTTTCAGCGTCATTGATGGGCGACGAGCCGGACGAGCCGAATGGTTCGGGCCTGAGCAAGTGAATTCTTGCGAGATAGTGCCAGGAGGCAGAGCTCATGAAGAACGCGGTGCAGCCGGATCAGGATCCTTGCGAACCCTACGGGACTGACGTGACGGCCGGCGCGACAGGCTATGCGTCCTCTCGACGATGGATCGAGGATCAGGCGCTTAAACGACCCGCGCTCGCCAAGCAGCCCAGGATGCAGCACGAGACGACCGATCCGCTTCGCGCTCGCCTGCCGCACGACGTCATTTCCGAAATGGAAGCAGAGCTGAAGCAACAGGTCGATCGACTTGTCGCCGAACGACATTAGCTGGTGAAGCAACGAGCTCGCAGACTTCAACAGCCGAATCTTGCCTGCCGATGATGCTCCAGAGATCGCGGCGCGTGGACACTCGAAGGAAGATCCCGCCGGATCGACGGAGCTTTGATGGGAGCGATTCTTGGGCGCGCGGTTTTCCAGGTCATGGTTGTTTTGACAGCGGTCGGCATCGTTGCCCTCGCATGCATGGCGGTTCGCGGCGGCTGACGCGGGGGCGGCGGTGCAGCCGGCACCGAAGTTCTGGCCGTCATTTTAATCGATTCGGCGCCTTGCTCATCCTGCGCAAGGGAGTACGCTTCCGTGCATTGATTGATCCGGAAACAGATTATGCGCAAACTTCTTTTGAGCTTCGTCGCACTGGCGGCGTTCGCCGCCGCCTTCAATCCTCCGGCCGCCAACGCGGTGTTTTGGCGTGGCGTCACGGCCCCGACGAATATCGACATCCACGGCTACCCAATCATCAAGGAGCCGCCTCCGAGCACGTGCCAGTTGATCCACGTGAACGGATACTGGGTCCGGCAGTGCCTGGATTTGTCGCGCCGCTATTGGCGGTGAGCGAAGTCGCGCTGGAATTCAGACCTCTCCCGCGAGGGGAGAGGCCGAAATTCGCGGCTAGTTCGACCCGCCCGGTGAATCGTCGAGCGCCTTGAAGGCCTCTTCGAGCTGCGGTGACAGCGCGACGTTCAGCTTCTCGCCGGTCGGCAGCCGGGCGACGAACCATTTGTTGTAGAGCGGGACGATGTCGCGGTTCGAGGCCAGCCTGCGGAACGCACGCTCGACCACGTCCTTCATCTGCGGCTCGCCCTTGCGGTACATGATGCCGTAGGGATCGTAGGACAGGTAGTCGCCGGTGACGCGGAATTTGTCCTGCGACTTGTGCCGCGCGATCAGGCCGTAGAGCAGGATGTCGTCGGTCGCGAACGCATCCGCCTTGCCGTCCACCAGCATCTGGTAGGACTGCTCGTGGTCCGGTGCGGTGACGATGTTGAGGCCGAGCTTTTGCTTGGCGTCGACATTGTGCATCGCCTGCTCGTTGGTGGTGCCCTTGGTTACTACCACCGTCTTGCCCTTCAGGTCGGCAACCTGGGTGACGCCGGAGGCCTTCGGCACCATCAGCTTGGTACCGGCCACGAACATCAGCGGCGAGAATGCGACCTGCCTGCCGCGCTCGGCATTCGCCGTGGTCGAGCCGCATTCCAGGTCGATCTTCTTGTCGACGACCGCCGGAATGCGGTCGTCGGAGGTGACCTTGACGTAGTCGACCTTGAGATTGGCGTCGTCGACCTCGGTCCCGATCTCCTCGACGATCGCATCGCACAGCTCGAGGCTGTAGCCGATCGGCCGGTTGGAGTGATCGAGGAACGAGAACGGCGGCGAACTTTCGCGATAGCCGATCCGCACCGTGTGCGTGGCCTTGATGTTGGCGAGCGTGGGGCTGAGCCCCTCGCCCGCCGGCTGTGCGGACGCCGGTGCGGCGAACAGGCTTGCCGCCAGCAGACAAGCTGACAGCAGGCGTGTCGACAGGAGAGGCGCCTCAGCCCGTATCGGCCTCCAGCGGGCGCGATGCATGCATCCCTCCCCTCAATGGCCGGCCATCACGGCGCCCGGCACCGCATCCTGCGGCACCGCGTCGTCGGGCCCGAGCTCGTGCTCGGCCTTCAGCTCGCCCTCCCACTTCGCGACCACGGCGGTCGCCAGCGAGTTGCCGATCACGTTGGTGGCGCTGCGGCCCATGTCGAGGAAGGTGTCGATGCCCATGATCATCAGCAGGCCCGCCTCGGGGATGTTGAACTGCGCCAGCGTCGAGGCGATCACCACCAGCGAGGCGCGCGGCACGCCGGCAACGCCCTTCGAGGTGATCATCAGCGTCGCCAGCATCGCGAGCTGCGTGCCGACCGACATCTCGATGTGGTAGGTCTGCGCGATGAAGATGCTCGCGAAGGTGCAGTACATCATCGTGCCGTCGAGATTGAAGGAATAGCCGAGCGGCAGCACGAAGGCCGAGATGCGCGAGGAGGCGCCGAACCTGTTCAGCCCCTCCAGCGTCTTCGGATAGGCCGCCTCCGACGAGGCGGTCGAGAACGCGATCATCAGCGGCTCGCGGATCAGCCGCAAGAGATGGCTGTAGCGTGGCCCGATCACGATGAACCCGACGACGACCAGGATGCCCCACAGGATCAGGAGCGAGAGATAGAAGCCGCCCATGAAGACGATGAGCTTCCAGAGCACGCCGAGGCCGTTCTTCGAGACGGTCGCCATGATCGCGGCCCACACCGCGAGCGGCGCGAACAGCATCACATAGCCGGTGACCTTGAGCATGATGTGCGCGAGGTCGTCGATCAGGCTCATGATCGGCTTGGCCCGTTCAGGCATCGCACCGAGCGCAACCGCGAAGAACACCGCGAACACGACGATCTGCAGGATCTCGTTCTGCGCCATCGCGTCCGCGATCGAGGTCGGGATCAGATGGGTGAGGAATTTTTCGATCGAGAACGCCGACACCGGCAGTCCGGTCGACTGCGCCTTGTCGGGCAGCGTGCCGGGGAAGTTGGCGCCGGGCTGCAGCAGGTTGACCATCACGAGGCCGAGCAGCAGCGAGACGAAGGAGGCGGAGACGAACCAGCCCATGGTCTTGGCAAAGATGCGGCCGAGCTTGGCGCCGCTTCCCATATGGGCGATGCCGCCGACGAGGGTCGCGAAAACCAGCGGCGCGATGATCATCTTGATCAGACGCAGGAACAGCATCGCGATCAGGTTGACGTCTGCTGCGATCTCGGCACGGCTGTCAGGAAAGTAGTTGAAGACAATCGTCCCCATCGCGATGCCAAGGACCATCGCAATCAGGATATACTGCGTAAACCTGCTGGACATTCTCTTACCCCCGTCAGTTCCCGGCGGAGGGCAAGTGTGGCAGATTTGCGCAGCTACGCAACACGCTTCGCGTCCAGCGCGACTTTGCCGAAACGTTCCCGTTGTGGAATGCCAGCGCGCGGACTAGCGTTCATGCAGCGCACAATCTGTGCAAGGCGCTGCGTGCGTCGCAGTCAATTGCATGCGAAACGACCAACGCCAAGGGAAGGCAAAGGGGGAGACACCGCCAATGAACGACACCGTCAATCGCCAGATCCTGCTTGTTGAAAAGCCGACCGGCAAGCTTGGCCCCGAGCATTTTCGTCTGACCACGGGGACGATCCCCACGCCGAAGGACGGCGAGGCGCTGGTGCGGACGCGCTACATCTCGCTCGATGCCGCCAACCGCGCCTGGATGCACGGCGCCACGTACCGCGCTGCGGTGGAAGCCAACACCGTGATGGCCGGCGGCAGCATCGCCGAGGTGATCTCGTCGAAGGATTCTAGCCTGAAGCCCGGCGATATCGTGTTCGGCGACACCGGCTGGCAGGATTATGCCGCCGTGCCCGCCAAGCATCTGGCGAAGATGCCGAAGCTCGAGCCGATGACGCATCTGCTCAGCGTCTACGGCGTTGCCGGCCTGACCGCCTATTTCGGCCTGCTCCATGTCGGCAAGCCCAGGGAAGGCGAGACCGTGGTGGTGTCGGCGGCCGCGGGCTCGGTCGGCTCGATCGTCGGCCAGATCGCCGGGATCAAGGGCTGCCGCGTCGTCGGCATCGCCGGCGGCAAGGACAAGTGCCATTGGCTGACCAGCGAGCTCGGCTTCGACGCCGCGGTCGACTACAAGGACGGCGCCACCTACAAGGCGCTGCGCGCGGCCGCGCCCAAGGGCATCGACGTCTATTTCGACAATGTCGGCGGCGACATTCTGGAAGCCTGCCTGGCGCAGATGAACAATCGCGGCCGCATCGCCTGCTGCGGCGCGATCTCGCAATATGACGGCGTCCCCTCCGCGCACGGCCCGCGCGGCGTGCCCGGCCTGATCGTGGTGAAGCGGCTGATCATGCAGGGCTTCATCGTGATGGACTACATGGACCAGCGCGACGCCGCACTCGCCGACCTGCAGTCCTGGGTCGCCTCGGGCAAACTCAAGGTGCAGGAGGACGTCATCAACGGGATAGAGAACACGCCGCAGGCGCTGATCGGCCTGCTCGCCGGCGAAAACCGCGGCAAGCGCATGGTGAAGGTGTAGGCGGGGAACATCTCCGAACCCGTCATCCCCGCGCAAAGGCTTCGCCTTTGTCGCTGGAGGAGCGCGTAGCGCGTCTCGAAGGATGTACGGCTCGGCTGGTGGCCGTCGACCCTTCGAGACGGCCGCTTCGCGGCCTCCTCAGGGTGACGGGGATGCAGCGCAATCTCTCCCCTCGTCGTCCCGGCGAAAGCCGGGAGGTGGATTCACATTCGAAGTGCAACACTTGAGCAAAGGACTCGGCAGGCGTGCGGTAGTCAAGGCATTTGCGCGGGGTGTTGTTGTAGGCGGCGATGAACTGGCGGAACCTGGCGGTCGAGAGGGTTACGAGATCCGTCTTGCGGGGAATAAAGCGGCGCATCCTGCCGATGGCGTTCTCGATGCCACCCTTCTGCCAGGGGGCATGGGGATCGCAGAAGAAGGTCGCGATCGAGAGGCGGTGCAGCGCCAGGTGACCGGCGAACTCGGTGCCGTTGTCGAAGGTAACGCTCTGGCGCAGCTCTTGTGGAAGGGGCGCGAAGAAGCCCACGAGATGGCGGGCGACACCGCGCGCGACCTTGCTGGCAAGGCGGATGCCGAGCAGCAGCCGCGAGGTGCGCTCGTGCACGGTCAGCACGGCCTGACCGTATTTCGAGAACATCATCAGGTCGGCCTCCCAGTGTCCGGGCACGCTGCGGTCGGCCGCTTCGAGCGGCCGATTTGCCAAGGATACACGGCCTTCGATGAAGCTTGCGGGGCTGCCGCCCCGCTTGCCGCGGCAGCCGCGCTTGCTCTTGGCGCGCGGCAGATAGCGCCGCCAGTTGAAGTCCGTGGTGCGCCTGAGTTGGCCATAGATGAAGCGGTAGATGGTCTCGTGGGAGATCACCTTGCGCCCGCACTCGCGGGCCAGCCGGCCAGCGACCTGCTCGGGCGACCAGCCGCGGCGAAGGCGTTGCAACACCGCGCGGCGCAGGCCGGGCTCCCGTTCGAGGCGTCCGCCCGTCCAGCGCCGCGCTCGCATCTGGTGCTGGGCATAGCTCGGCTTGTAGCCGACCTGGCTCCCCCGATTGCGCCTCAGTTCCCGCGAGATCGTTGATGGCGAGCGATCCAGAGCTGCCGCGATTTGCCGGACCGAGCTGCCATTGGCCGATAGGCAGGCAATCTCGCATCGGTCGTCCAGAGAGAGCTGCTTGTAAGTCCGCCCCATGGCAACACCTCCTCAAGGAAGTGTTGCACTTCGTTTGTGAACTCAGGGGACCCATTACCCCAAGTCTCGATTGTTGAGCGACACCGGGCCGCGATCCCGCTCATCACCGAAGACGGTGGTTGATGGTGTGGACGGCCCCCTACGGCATCAGTGTGCCAGAATGAGGTTGTCTAGATCTCATACAAGGGAGCCGTCCGTGAACCAGATTATCCGCATTGGGATTGATACGTCGAAGTATATTTTTGTGCTGCATGGGGTTGATGCGGCGGAGCAGGTGGTGCTGCGCAAGAAGCTGTCGCGCAAACAAGTGCTGGAGTTCTTCGCCAAATTGCCGCCGACTGTGATCGGGATGGAGGCCTGCGGGGCTTCGCAACATTGGGCGCGTCAGCTTTCCAAGCTCGGTCACGAGGTGAAGCTGATGGCACCGCAATTGGTCAAACCCTACGTGATGCGGAACAAGAATGACGGGCGGGATGCAGAAGGCCTGTGTGAAGCGATGAGCCGGCCGAGCATGCGCTTCGTGCCGGTGAAGACGGCCGAGCAGCAGGCCGCGCTGATGCTGATGGGTGTCCGCGACGGATTGATCGTCCGGCGCACCCAGCTGACCAATACGATACGCGGCCACGCGGCGGAGTATGGCCTGATCGCCCCCAAGGGACTGGACGCGATCGAACCCCTGCTGGTGCGGATTGCGCAGGACGAGACGCTTCCGGTTCTGGCGCGCGAGCTGTTTGTGGTGCTGGGCCGGGAGCGCGTCAGGCTCGAGGGTGAGTTGGAGGCGGTTGAGGCCAAGCTGATGGCCTGGCACCGCGCCGATGCCACGGGCCGGCGCTTGGCTCAGATCCCCTCGGTCGGTCCGATCGTTGCAACCGCGCTGGTGATGAAGACACCTGATCCGCGCACGTTCCGTTCTGGTCGTCATTTTGCGGCCTGGCTGGGATTGACACCCAAGGACCACTCCACCGCTGGCAAGACCAGGCTTGGCAAGATCACGCGGGCTGGCGATGAGAACTTGCGCCGTCTGCTGGTGGTCGGGGCCACAGCGGTGATCCAGCAGGCCAGGCGGGGACGCGGTCATCACTCGCGCTGGCTGCTGGCCCTGATCAAGCGCAAGCCGCCGAAGCTTGCGGCCGTGGCGCTCGCCAACAAAGTGGCCCGTATCGCCTGGAAGCTGATGGCAACGGGCGAGAGTTACGAGGCGGCACGGATGAATCCCATGACAGCCGCCGCCTAATCGATTAGCCGGCGGGCTCGCTCGCCGGCCGACCGGAGCTGCAAGAGCAGATGGAGCGATCGATCGAGCAACGATGCGAGACAGTCCGCAGGACCCATCGGCTGCCAACAGGCCGCGTGGTTGTTTGGAACTCGCATCGCGCAAACCATCTTGGCCAGCGATCCATTCGATCGCACCCAACAGGCCGGACATATGGATGCAAGCGATCCGATCTCACCAAACAGCTCTTGTGCCACGGGGGCCGTCCACATATGGGTCCTGGCTTTCGCCCATAGGCGCTAAGATAGTTTGATCATAGTCTGATAGTGGCGCTTATGTCTGGGTGGCTCGCGTAGATGTCGCCGGAGAGCGTGACTGGCTCTGCAGAGTAGAGCGATTGCGGGCTGTGGAATGATCGCTTGCCGTAGCGAAGCTACGAGCTGGCGCAGCAGACGCCACGTCACTGGGTGGGTCAGGCGGCGTCGGCCAAGCGGGGAGAGTCTTCGAGTTCGTCGACGAGCGGCTCGAGCAATAGAATGATCAGCAGATGAGCGAGGATATGGGGTCTGGCGGACCGCTCGTCGGTTCCGGGAGGTCCCTTCAGGCCAATCAGGCTTTTCAGCCGCTTGAAGCCGAGCTCAATGCGCCATCGCAGCCGATAGAGGGCGAGGATATCTGCAGTCGTGAAGTCCTCTGGCCTGAGTGAGGTCACCAGGATCACCCAATCTGCGGCGTCAAGTGTTTGCCTGGAGAGCTGATGACCTCCCTTTTGTGCAGTCCGGCGCGCCTTGCGTCGCGCAGCCGCAGCAGCTTGCGCCGGCTTCTTCGCGGCAACCAGACGCACTGCGAGCGGCGGCGCACCTGACTTGCGCTTTATCCAAATCGGCCGATCGATCAGGCCACGCGCCGAGGCGTTGCGCAGTTCGGCAGTGAGGTCAACAAGATTACCTTCGGCATCGAGCCAGCGCGCGCTCTTCCAGCCGGCCCGGATCACGAAGTCCGCATCGGCATCGACGAGATGCGCCATGCGCTCCGGTTGCAGATAGGCGCGATCGGCAAGACGGATCTCACCGGCAACCGCCGGTATCCGATCCAGCGTCTCGCCCGCTCGCTGATCGGTCAGTTCGAAGTGACCAAAGCGCTCCTGCGGAAGATCGAACGCGCTATGGATACGCCACACTGCGTTCTTGTTCCTGCCGCTCGTCCCAGCCTTGGGGACCGTCGTGGCGTCAACAATACGGATCAGACGACCGCGGCTCGCCTTCGGCGCCGCGGCGGCAAGCGCCTGCTCGACCAAGATTGCCAGCCAATCTCCGCACTGACGTAAGCGATACAACAGAGCCACGTTGGAGATATCGACAAGCCCAACCGACGTGGCCCATGCCGCCGTCAACCGCAGCCCTTTCTCACCAAGGCAATAAGCCAAGATCAGGCGCAGCAAGTCGACCGCATTGCTGATCTCCCGCGGACGGACAAACGCCTTCGTCTTGCGCGCGCTAATGTTCAGAGCCTCGGCTCCGCCAAGTCGGGCGACAACGCGCGCCCAATCTTTGTTCACAAGCGATTCGTGTGCCATTCCATCTTGGAATCACAAGCGAATCCAAGGCGCAAATCCTATTTTAGCGCCTATGGGCGAAAGCCAGGACGACGGCGGTGGATGCCGAGCCTCCCATCGGGTAGCTCGCAATGATGGAGGAGGCCGCAGCGGAGCTTCGCGCGCCCGCTCTACGTCCGGAATTGGCGCCGATAGAGTCCGGACTCGCGGGCCATCCTGTTGGTCAGTTCCTGGGCGCGCGATGTTTCATCCGGCGTCATCGCCGCGGTCTGCGCGACCCAGTTTTCGCGCTTCACCGGGAAGCACTGCGCAACCGGCGTGCCCTTGGGCAATACGCCGTTGAAACTGGTGTCGTGCCAGCGTGCCGGGAAATGAACCCAGCTGTCGTGAAACAGATCGCAATCGACCATGCCGGTCAGCGTGGTGAACGGCAGGTCGAACCGGTTGACCGGGTGCGTGAAGAACAGCGAGTAGCCCGGCGGCGCCTCGATGGTCCACAGATTGACGAACTTGATGACGAAGCGGTCGGGCTCGAACAGCGGCGAGCCGACCACCTGGCTTTCGTCGTGGAAGCCGACCGGCGAGCGCGGGAATTCGAGCGCGCCGCCGGCCGGAAGCTCGTTGTCCCAGGTGATCGCGCCATTCTCGACCTTGAGATCGCAGATCAGCGGCAACAGGAAACCCGATGTCATCGCATCGACGAATGGCGGGCAGCGCTTGACGGTATCCTCTTCGCGATTGCTCATCGTATTGAAGGCCTGCGTCGGCATCGCTTTGAGCCATCCGGGAAGCCCCAACGACGCAGGCATCGGCGGCGGAATCTTGCCCTCGAGCTCCGCGGGGCAGCGGAATTTGATGGTGATCGCTTCGTTATTGTTGGACACGGCTTTGGTCCTTGGTTCGTTCAGTGTCGGCGGCGCCCTTGCGCCAGTCGATGCTCGTCTAGCACGCGACGACGGGGCGGAGAAAGCAGCCGCATCGGTCGCGAAGCGAGCCGCGATATCGAGCTATAAGTTGTTATTATCATGACGGATAAGGCAAAGCCCTTAATCTCCCGGTTCGGCGCGCGCCAATGCTGCTTTTCCGCGTCCCTCCGCTCACCGGTGTGCAAGACTCTGCCGATAGGCATTGGCTTTCGACGCCCGCCGGGCGCATCATCGCCGGCGTCGCTGACGACAAGATCTGCGAGAGGTAACGGAGGTACCATGGCCGAATCGAAGGTTGAGACCGCCAACACTGCAGCTGCCGCGTCCCCCTCCGGCGAGAGCGGCGGCCCCAGCCACCTCGCGGTCGCGACCGTCCGCACCGTGCCGATCGAGCAGGCGCAGTCCCGCACCGAGCACGATCTGCTCGGCGAGGACGACGTGCCGGCCAATGCGCTGTGGGGCATTCACACCAAGCGCGCGGTGATGAACTTTCCGATCACCGGCGTGCCGGTCGGGCACTTCCCGGAATTCGTCCGCGCGCTGGCGCTGGTGAAGCAGGCCGCAGCGCGCGCCAACAAGCGGCTCGGCTATCTCGCACCCGAGAAGGCGGATGCGATCGAGGCGGCCTGCACCCAGATTGCGACCGAAAAGGTCTATGCCGAATCCTTCGTCGTCGACGCGATCCAGGGCGGTGCCGGCACGTCGACCAACATGAACGCCAATGAGGTGATCGCCAACGTCGCGCTGCGGCTGATGGGGCGCAAGCCGGGTGACTATCACGCGCTGCATCCGAACGACGACGTCAACATGGCGCAGTCGACCAACGACGCCTATCCGACCGCGCTGCGGCTCGCGGTGATCTTCGCCACCCAGCCGCTGGTGCGCGCACTGGACGATCTCGCCTACTCCCTCAAGGGCAAGGCGGTGGAGTTCGCCGACGTGTTGAAGATGGGGCGCACCCAGCTTCAGGATGCGGTGCCGATGACGCTCGGCCAGGAATTCGACGCCTTCCACGTGACCGTGAAGGAGGATGTCGCGCGCCTGAACGAGATTTCCGCGCTGTTCCGCGAGGTCAATCTCGGCGCCACCGCGATCGGCACCGGCATCAATGCCGATCCGCGCTATGCGGCGCTCGCAGTCGAGGAATTGTCGCGGCTGTCCGGCCAGCCGATGGTGCTGGCCTCCAACCTGATCGAGGCGACGTCCGATCTCGGCGCCTTCGTGCTGTTCTCCGGCGTGCTCAAGCGCGTCGCGGTCAAGCTCTCAAAGATCTGCAACGACCTGCGGCTGTTGTCGTCCGGACCGCGCACCGGCATCGGCGAAATCCGCCTGCCCGCGGTGCAGGCCGGCTCGTCGATCATGCCCGGCAAGGTCAATCCCGTCATTCCCGAGGTGGTCAACCAGGTGGCTTTCCTGGTGATCGGGCACGACCTCACGGTCACGATGTGCGCCGAAGGCGGCCAGTTGCAGCTCAACGCGTTCGAGCCGACCATCGGCTATTGCGTCTTGAGCTCGCTGCGCATGCTGACGGCGGCGGTCGATACGCTGACCAAGCGCTGTGTCGACGGCATCGAGGCCGATCGCGAGCGCTGCCGCAACCTGGTGCAGGGCTCGATCGGCCTGATCACGGCGCTGGCGCCGTCGCTCGGCTACGAGGCCTCATCGCGCGTGGCGCGCCGTGCGCTCAAGGAGAACCGCTCGGTCGCCGACATCGTGCTGGAGGAAAAACTGCTGACCGAAGCGCAGCTCAACCAGCTCCTCGAGCTCGAGGCCATGACCCGCCCGGCGCGCCGGCAGCCGGTGCCGAGGAGTTGAAGGACAGCCGCTGCATCGGCAGTCGGCTCCCTCTCCCGCTTGCGGGTAGGGCAATCGCATATGACCTTCAGCGGCTACGGAGGTAACTCGGCCTCGTGGTTCGAGACGCGCCGCAAGCGGCGCTCCTCACCATGAGTGCCGCAAAACAAGACCCGTCATCCTGAGAGCCTGACTGAAAAATGAGTGAGTGATCTCAGTGGGGTGTGATTCCATCGGATTTGCAGAGATTCGAGGGAGAGCACGATGCCCTGGACCAAGATCACTCGGGAGCAATATCGGCGGGACGATCTGCGTTATGCAAGCGATATGACCGATGCGGAGTGGGCGCTGATCAGACGCCTGTTGCCGCGAGCGAACCGGCGCGGCCGGCCGCGTAAGACGGAGCTGCGTCGTGTGATCGAAGCGATCCTCTATATCGTTTCGACCGGCTGCCAGTGGCGGGCGTTGCCGCAGGAGTTCCCGCCCTATTCGACGGTGCAGGGCTATTTTTATAGATGGCGGGATACAGGCCGGTGGCAGAGGATTGTCAGCGTGCTTGTCCGACGGGCGCGAAAAAAGCTTGGACGGACACCGAAGCCGACGGCAGCCGTGATCGACAGTCAAAGTGCGCCGACCACCCAAGCTGGCGGACCGCGCGGCTACGATGCAGGCAAGCGCATCTACGGCCGCAAGCGGCATATCGTGACGGATACCAATGGCCTCCTCCTCGGGGTTCATGTTCATCCGGCCAACGTTCAGGACTGCCATGGCGCCGTACCGCTGCTGAAGAACGTGCGGATGAACTTCCCCCGGCTGCGCCACGTCTTTGCCGACCGGATCTACCGCGGAAATCAACTCCTCGACGCGCTCTCAGACTGCGGTCCATGGACTGTCGAGATCGTCGAGCGGCCTCAAGGCGTCAAAGGCTTCCAGCTTCTGCCGAGGCGGTGGGTGGTTGAACGCACATTCGCTTGGTTCGGCAGATGCCGCCGCCTCGCCAAGGACTTCGAGGCGACGGTGGCAACCGAAGCTGCCTGGCTGCTGATTGCACACATCAGGCTCCTGACCCGCAGACTTGCCGCTGCTGGTAAGGTTGGGTGACTTATGAGTCAGACTCTGAGGAGCCGCGCAGCGGCGTCTCGAAGGATGGCCGCGAGGACGCTGCCCGACAGATTTTTCTATATGCGATTCCCCCGCAAGCGGGAGAGGGGGCGCAGTCCCTTCGGGGGCCTACAGCGTCTTGATGAACTCGATCAGGGCGCGGCGTTCATCTTCCTTCAGCTCCGGCCCGATCACGCCGGTGCGCTTCTCGTTGGAGAATTCGTGTCCGGAATTGCCGTTGCCGCGCTTGGTGGTGTCGAGCAGGAAGGCGTTCCTGATCTTGTCCTTCCAGACGTAGCCGAGATCCTTGGGATCATACTCCCGGCCGCCGAGATAGAAGGTCGCGGGACGGTCCTTCACCGGCGACAGCAGTGCGTAGATGGTCGGGACCGAGCCGTTGTGCAGATACGGCGGGGTCGCCCAGATGCCGTTGAGCGGCCGGACCTTGTAGGCGAGCGGCGCCTGGATCTCGTTCGGCCGGTAGCCGTTGATGCGCTTGCGATCTTCCGGCGGGGTCTTGTTCTGGTCGTACCAATAGTCGACGGTCTTCTCGACGAGATCGCCGAGCGCAGGACCGAAACTGCTGTCCTTGATGTTCAGATTGGCCGGCGTCTCGACGGTGCGGTGCGCGAGGCCCTCGGCTTGCGCGCTGTCGGTACCGATATGGCTGATCGGAATCATCTCGACATCGAGCAGCGGCTGGCCGGCCTCGTTCCTGGTCCAGCGCCTCTTGTCCTTGAACAGCGCAAAGGCTTCGCTCGCGGGCAGCGCCTTGCTGTCGATCGCCGGGCCGTGACAGCCCTGGCAATGCGTCTTGTAGAGCTCGCCGCCCTTCTTCGCGAGGTCCATGTTGATTGGCGGCAGGATGTTCTCCGGCCATTTCGGCGAAGCAAGTCCGCCAAAACCCTTGTCCTCGCTGGGCGGCTCGCCGGCGATCATCCGCTCCATCTCGTGCAGCACGTCGATCCGCGCGCTCGATTTGTAAAGCCCCTTGGACTCGTCGAGCAGGTTGAGCTCGGCGCTGACGCCGAGCGCCTCGCCGGCGTTGCGTACCATCGGCTGCATGATCGAGCCGTCATATTGCACCCAGCTGAACCACGGTGCGTTCCAGATTCGCGGGAAATGCACCGGCGCCGAATGCGAGGCGTAGTTGTTCGGGTTGTTCAGGTCGATCGAGAACACCTGGTTGCCGATCCGGTTCAGCGCGTCGAGCCGCGCATAGCCTTCCTCGACGCTGTTGGCGGCGACCTTGTTCTCCAGCGAATTGATGTTGGCGTATTGCTTCAGCACGAGGTCGAGCTGGCCGCGCAGCGCCATGCGTTCGTCGAGGCTGGCATCCTTGCCGAGGATCTCGTCGGCAAAGCGCGAGAAGCGGCCCGGCCAGAACCGCGTCAGCAGCAGTGAGACGCCGACGCTCTTCTGGAATTCGAACAGATTGGTGTTGGCCGGCCCACCGTCGATCACGATCTCGGTGCCGCGATAGCTGAAGCTGCCGGTGTGGCAGGCGGCGCAGGTCAGGCCGACGCCGGTCATATCCGCCTTGCTGTGCGGATTGCGCCACGGCGCGCCGTTGGCATCGGCCATCGGGC
This sequence comes from Bradyrhizobium sp. USDA 4502, assembly GCF_054063355.1. Lineage (NCBI taxonomy): Bacteria > Pseudomonadati > Pseudomonadota > Alphaproteobacteria > Hyphomicrobiales > Nitrobacteraceae > Bradyrhizobium > Bradyrhizobium sp. USDA 4502. Next base: position 8,128,831 of record NZ_JBSSGF010000001.1, on the reverse strand, counting down.
CGCCCTGCGAAAAGCCGATCGGCAGCGCATCGGGTTTGCCCGGAATCACCGTGTCGGGAATAAAGCCGAAGCGGCCGAGATAATTGGTCTCGCTGAGTCGCGGCGCCGCGGTGAACAGCGGCCAGACCGTCGGCTGCTCCAGCGCCATGAACCATTCATGGGGAATGCCGAAGGTCCGTGTGCCCTGGTCGGCGTGATAGAACCAGCGCAGCCGCTCCGCGCTGACATTCTGATCCAGCCACACCGTCTTTGCCGGCGGCTGGTAGTCGACGACCTTGACGCGGAAACCGCTCGCCACCGTCTCGATATCGTCCTTGAAATAGAGCACGCCGGCGACAATCAACAGTCCGATGACGAATATCGTCTTGCGAGGCATGCCCCGTTCCCCCAGTTCGCGGTACCCGCGCGTGATATGGATCAGATGTTAAAATTCGCCGAAAAACGAATTCGCGTTAAGCGTGTGATACTATGTGCGCCATCCTACAGTGGCGGCGCTTGGTCTAACAGCGGAAATGTTGATTGGCTGTGAGCCAGTTCACTTGCGGCGTTCCCTCCGCGGCGGCATTTGCGCGCATCGAGGCCTGCGGCTAGAAACAACGGCGCAACAATTCCTCGAGATGTCATCTTGAACACGTCAGGCGCGCAGCCGCTCACGATCACGGTCTCGAACCACGGCACGGTGTCCGCGTTGCTGTTGCGGCCGGCGCAGGCCCGTAGCGCCTATGTGTTTGCCCATGGCGCCGGCGCCGGCATGACGCATCCCTCGATGGCCGCGATTGCGGAGGGCCTGGCGGAGCGCGGCATCGCGACATTGCGCTATCAGTTTTCCTACATGGAGAAGGGCAGCAAGCGGCCCGATCCGCCCGCCGTCGCGCAGGCAACGGTGCGCGCCGCGGTGGCGGAGGCCGCGCGTCATTGCGGCGAACTGCCGCTGTTCGCCGGCGGCAAGTCGTTCGGCGGACGCATGACCTCGCAGGCACAGGCCAAGGCGCCGCTCGCCGGCGTGCGCGGGCTGGTGTTTCTCGGCTTTCCGCTGCATCCCGCCGGCAAGCCGTCGAGTGAGCGGGCCAGGCATCTCGCCGAGGTCGAGGTCCCGATGCTGTTCCTGCAGGGCACGCGCGATGCGCTGGCCGAACTCGACCTGCTCGAGCCCGTGGTGAAGGGGTTGGGTCATCGCGCGACGCTGGATCTGGTGCAGGAGGCCGACCACTCCTTCCATGTCCTCAAGCGCTCCGGCCGCAACGACCGCGAGGTGATGGCCGAGGTGCTCGATGCCTTCGCGGGCTGGGTGGCGAAGCATTCATAGGTGTGTAGCCCGGATGAGCGAAGCGACATCCGGGGTCTGCATGCCGCGGGCGAGATCGGTCCCGGATATTGCGGAGCCTGTCATCGGGCGCGCGTTCGCGCGACCCGTTGGCTCATCCGGGCTACGCTTGGCCGCGAAAGGGATGTTATTCTCCACCCATGACCAGGATCCTGATCGTCAATCCCAACACCACCGCGTCGATGACCGCGACCATCGCGACCGCCGCGCGGGCGGTGGCCGCACCGGGCACCGAGATCGTCGCCGTCACATCTGCGATGGGACCGGCCTCGATCGAAGGCTTCTATGACGAGGCCTTCGCCGTGCCCGGGCTGATCGAGGCGCTGCTGAAGACGCCCGACGTCGGTGCCGGCATCGTCGCATGCTTCGACGACACCGGGCTGGATGCCGCGCGGTCGGCTGCGCGCTATCCGGTGGTCGGCATCTGCGAGGCGGCGCTGGTCACCGCCGGACAGATCGCCAAGCGCATCGGCATCGTCACCACGCTGCCGCGCTCGATCGTGCCGCTGGAGGAACTGGTGCGCCGTTACGGCTTTGCCGACCGCGCGGTGGTCACCGCCTGCGACGTCGCGGTGCTCGATCTCGAGAAGCCGGGCTCGGGCGCCAAGGCCAAGCTGGGGGCCGAGATCGCGCGGGCACTGGACAAGGGCGCGGACGCCATCGTGCTCGGCTGCGCCGGCATGGCCGATCTTGCCCATGAGCTGTCGGTGCAATTCGGCGTGCCCGTGGTCGACGGCGTGGCCGCCGCGGTGAAGCAGGCGGAAGCGCTTGCCGGCCTCAAGCTGACGACGTCGCGCCGCGGTGCTTACGCGTCGCCCGCGGCGAAAAAATACCACGGTATGCTCGAAGGATTCGCGCCTGACCAAAAGTAGTGACTGCGTCATTGCGAGGAGCATAGCGACGAAGCAATCCATTTCTCGGCAAGTGGCGATATGGATTGCTTCGCTTCGCTCGCAATGACGGCGAGATCGTTATGACGCCACCCCGCCATAGATCCGGTCGCGCAGGCGGCGCATGCCGGACAGCCAGCGCTCGCGATTGGTGGCCTTGCGCTGCATGTATTCCTGCACCTGCGGATGCGACAGAATCAGGAAACGTTCTTCCGCCATCGCCTCGATCACCATCCGCGCCACCTCGCCCGGCTGCAGCACGCCGTCGACGCGCGCGGCGCTCGGGCCCGGCGTCGTCATGCCCGTCTGCACCGATTGCGGACAGAGCACGGAGACGCGGATGCCGCGATCGCCATACTGGATGGCGAGATGCTCGGCGAGCGCGACCGCGGCATTCTTGGTCACGCCGTAAGGCATCGAGTTCAGCGAGGCTAATAGCCCCGCGGCGGATGCGGTGTTGATGAGATAGCCGGAGCCGCGCGCGAGCATGCCGGGCACCAGCGCGCGCGCCGCGTACACGTGGCTCATCACATGCACGCGCCAACTCACGTCCCAGTCGGCATCGGACGCGGTCTCTTGTCCCTTGCGCGAGAGCCCGGCATTGGAGAAGAACACGTCGACCGGACCATATTTGTCCTCGGCGGCGGCGATCAACGCCTTGATGTCCTCCTCGAGCCCGACATCGGCGGTAACGGCAAGACCGTCGATATCGCCGGCGACGCTCGCGAGCCGATCGCGCGAGGTCTTGAGATCGGCGACCACGACGCCGCGAGCACCGGCGTCCGCATAGGCCCGCGCCACCGACTCGCCGATCCCGCTCGCGCCGCCGGTGACGACGCAGACCTTGTCCTTGACTTGCATGGTTCGATGTCCCTGCTTGTTATCGTGGTGGGTCGGATTGTCAGCCCTGATACAGGCCCTTGTCACGCGCCTTCTGGATCGCGAGCGCGGCCATCAGGTCGAGCATTGGGGTCGAAATGGCGGCCGCGCGGGCGAATGCCGCCGGTGCGCGCACCAGCACATCGATCTCGATGCCGCGCCCGAGTTCGTAGTCCTGCAGGATCGACGGCTTGTGGTCCGGCGCCGGCCCTGAGCGGGTGACGCGCTTGACCTCGGGAATATAGTGTGTCGCCACTGCATTGGCCTCGTCGAGCAGGCGCGGGATCACGTCCTGCACGTCAGGATCGTCGCGGACGCCACGCGCGGTCAGCCCGGTCAACAGGCACAGCACCGACATCGACATGTTGGTTAACAGCTTTGACCAGATCGTCTCGCGGATCTGCTCGACCTCGGGCGATTCGATCGCGGCGTCGTTGAGCGCCGCGCGCAGGCGGGCGATGCGCTCGCCCTGCCGGTCGTCGCATTCGCCGATCAAGAGACGGTTGCGGTCCGGCGACAGGTTCGCGACGACCCCTGGCGCGATCACCTCGTTGGAGGAAAAGATCACGCCGCCGATGATCCGCTCCTTCGGGACGGCGCTGCGCAAATGCCCGCCGGGATCGAGGAAGCCGAGATCGGGGATCGCGGGATGCTGCGGCGGCAGGCCGAGATCGTACCACCAGGGAATGCCGTTCTGCGCGAACACGATTGATGTGTCGCGCTGAAGCAGCGGCGGGAGCTCGGCTGCGAGCGCGCCGATGCCGGTCGCCTTCAGTGTGCTGATGACGATGTCCTGCGGCCCCAGATCGGCAGGATCGGCTGAGGCCTTCACCTTCGCGGTGACGCTGCTATCGCCGACCTTCAGCGTCAGTCCGCTGGCCCTGACCGCGTCGAGATGCGGCCCGCGCATCACGCAGGCCACATCGTGACCGGCGCGCGCGAGCCGGACCGCGAAGTGGCTGCCGACGGCGCCCGCGCCGAAAATGCAAATACGCATGAGTGGAACAATTCTCCGCAACGTGCCCCGTCAGTTTCCACAAGCGCGGGGCATCGCGCAACCCGTCATGCGCGTGGCGCGGTCGTGCGCGCCCGAAAGTGATGGATCAAGGCATCCGCTCTCGCCATAGTGCACGGCTAGTACAAGGCAACAGCAATGCCGAACAGGGAGCAACGTCATGTCGGCCAGCCCAGTCCTGTGGAGCCTCGATGCGCGCGGGGTCGCGACCGTCACGCTGAATCGTCCCGAGGTCAACAATGCTTATGACGGCGCGCTGATTGCGGGCGTGCTGGCCGCGATCGACGATCTCTCGACCAAGCCGGTGCGCGTCGTCGTGCTGAACGGCAACGGCAAGCATTTCCAAGCCGGCGCCGACCTGAAATGGATCAACGGCGTGCGGCCGAAATCGTTCGAGGAGAACGAGGCGGCGTCGCGCGCCACCTTCGAGGCGGTGCAGCGTCTCAACACGCTGCCGGTCCCGACCGTCGCGCTGGTGCAGGGCGGCTGCTTCGGCGGCGGCACCGGCGTGATCTCGGCCTGCGACATCGTGATCGCGGCCGACAATGCGCTGTTCTCGATCACCGAGGTGCGCTGGGGCCTGACCGCGGCGATCATCATCCCGCAGCTCTGCGACGCGATCGGCGTCCGCCAGGTGCGCCGCTATGCGCTGACCGGCGAACGGTTCGGCGCCGAGGATGCCCGCCGCATCGGCCTTGTCCATGAGGTGGTGCCGCTGGCCGATCTCGACAGCGCCGGCGCCAAGGTCGTCGAGCAGCTGCTCGGCAACGCGCCGGATGCGATGGCCGAGACCAAGAAGCTCGCGATGGAAAGCTCGTTCGGCGGCATGGCGGTGGACGATGCGGCCTACAAGCGCCTCGTCCAGCTGCATTCAGCCAAGCGGCAGACCGCGGAAGCTGCCGAGGGGCTTGCATCCTTCGCCGAGAAGCGCGCGGGCCGGTGGGGCGGCGCCACGTAAGCTCAGCAGCCGCGGCAGATGCCGCGCATGCTGCGATAGACCTCTTCGTCGTCGCGGCGCATCTGCTGCAGCTGATCGAACGTCTTCGATTCGCTCGACCGCGTCACCGGCGGCTCGGGCTTGCGCTTCGCCGCAAGTTCCTGCTCTTGCCGATGGTAGCAGGCCTCGCGCTCCGCCTTGGCCTCAATGAAGCGGCAGGTCTCGATCGCGGCCGCGGGCCCAGCGACGATGATGAGACCAAACGACATTGAGATCAGGAGTTTCAAGCGGGCGATCCTTTCGCGTCCTTGTCTCAGCTCGGCATGCGACCGGCAAGGCCGGCGTCGCATCACAGCGGCTGCGACAGCGATTTTTTCAATGTCTTCAGCAGCGCCTGCACCGCGGCGGCATCGATGCGGCGCTCGGGAACGGCGGCCTTGACCCACAATTCGGGGATCGGAAAGTCGGTGAGTACCGGTTGCAACGCGCCGGCGCGCAGCGCGTCCGCGACCAGATAATGCGAGAGCAGCGCAATGCCGTTGCCGGCGATCGCGCTTTGCGTCAGCACGCGGCCTTCGTTCGAAGAGAGAATCGGGCGGACCTGGATATTGATGCGGCCGCGCGGGCCCTCGAATGGCCATTCCGGTCCGGTCGGCAGGAAGCTGAGGCAGCGATGATCGACCAGGTCGCGCGGATGCTTCGGCGTGCCGTGCTTCTTCAGATAGGCCGGCGAGGCGCATACGAGACGCGGCAGCCGGCACAAGGGCTCGTCGACCACGCCGCCGAAGGAATGCGGGAAGGCGCCGATCGCGATATCAAAACCTTCGGTCACCGGATCGACCGGGCGGTCGATCATCACGATCTCGAGCTTCACGCTTCCGTTCTGCTTCTGGAAGATCGTGAAGGCATCGGCGAGCCGCGCAACCGTCAGCGAGGTCGGCGCCTTGACCCGCAGATGATCGGAGAGGTCGCGCTGCTTCTCGCCCATCCGCGACAAGAGATCGCCGACATCGGCAACCACGCCGCGGGCGCGATGCACATATTGCTGCCCGGCCTCGGTCAGCCGCAACTGGCGGGTCGAGCGGTGGAACAGCGCGGTGCCGATGCGCTCCTCGAGCTGGGTGACGCGTTTGGCGACGACGGATGTCGCGATATTGAGCTTGCGCGCCGCGGCGGAAAAGCTGCCGGCATCGGCGGTGGCGAGGAAGGCTTCGAGATTGACCAGCGTATCCATCTGCCTTGCTCGCCTTTCTCGATTCGCGAAAGCTGATTACATAATTTGGTAGATTGTACTGCAATCCGCATCAATTCATAGTTGGCCCAATCAACTTTGTTCAGGGCGGAAATGATGCGAGCGAGCACGATCGAAGAACCTGCGCGGCAGGTCCCGGTCTATGGCGAATACGACGTGGTGGTGCTGGGCGGCGGACCGGCCGGCATCGCGGCAGCGGTCGGCGCGGCACGTACCGGACGGCGGACGCTCCTGATCGAGCGTTACGGATTTCTCGGCGGCATGGGCACCGCGGCCGGCGTGACCAACTTCTGCGGACTGCACGCCAACATCTTCGGCGAGATGCACCGCGTGGTGCAGGGCATCGCCTCCGACCTCCTGGCGCGGATCGACCGGCTCGGCGGGCTGAACGCGCCGCATCTGATCCTCGGCAAGATCCTTGCGCAGGCCTACGACACCGCGGCCTACAAGATCGCGGCCGACGATCTGCTCGCACATCACAAGGTCGACATTCTGTTCCACGCGCTCGGCGCCGGCGTCGTCATGGATGGTTCGCATATCCGTGCGCTGATGGTGGAAACCAAGGCCGGCCGTCAGGCCGTGCGCGCCAGCATCTTCATCGATTGCTCCGGTGACGGCGATCTCGCGGTGTGGGCCGGTGCGCCCCATGAAGTCGGCGATAATGCCGGCGGCATGCTCTACCCCTCGATGATGTTCCGCCTCAACGGCATCGATCCGGCGAAGGCCGGCGATGCCTGGCGCACCATCCCGGCGCTGATGGCTGAGGCCGAGGCCGCCGGCACCCACACATTCCCGCGCAAGTCGGCGATCGTGCGGCCGCAGAAATCGCAGATCGAATGGCGGGTGAATTTCACCCAGGTGACGCGAAGCGATGGCGGCGCCATTTCCGGTATCAATCCTGACGACATGACGCGCGGCGAGATCGAGGGCCGCCGCCAGGCGGTCGAAGCGTTCAGGTTCCTGCGCACGGTGCCCGGCTTCGAGAATTCCTACATCGTCGATCTGCCGCCACAGCTCGGCATCCGCGAGACGCGGCGCGTGATCGGCGGCTACATGCTGTCAGGCGAGGACGTGCTGGGCTGCGCCTCGTTCGAGGATTCGATCGGCGTCAATGGTTGGCCGAAGGAATCCCATGTGCCGGGTGATGTGATCTTCGAGTTTCCGCCGATCCCGGAGAGCCGCGGCTATAACGAGTTGCCGTACCGCATGCTGGTACCGGAGGGCGTCGACAATCTCCTGGTCGCCGGCCGCTGCGCCTCGATGACCCATGAGGGGCAATCGGCGGCGCGCGTCTCCGGTGCCTGCTTTGTGATGGGCGAGGCGGCGGGAACCGCAGCCGCACTCGCGCTGTCGGGCAATACGATTCCGCGCGACATTTCCGTCGAAAAGTTGCAACAACAGCTTGGCAAACAGGGCGCGTTCATCGGCCGCGATCAGGCCGTGCCCGAGGGATTGTAAGCGGAGGACGGCAATGAAGCGTTGGGCGCGGCTCGCACTCGCGGGTCTCCTGGTGTGGGCCGCGAGCGGCCTCGCGCGGGCCGATGATCTCCTGAAGGCGAAGATCGGCGTCTTGCGCCTGTCGTCCTCGGCGCCGGTGTTCATTGCGCAGGACAAGGGCTATTTCCGCGACGCCGGCCTCGACGTCGAGCTCAAATTCTTCGACGCGGCGCAGCCGATCGCGGTCGCGACCGCGTCGGGCGATGTCGATTTCGGCATCACCGCCGTCACCGCGGGGCTCTATAATCTCGCCGGCAAGGGCACGCTGAAGGTGATCGGCGGCATGAGCCGCGAGAAGGCCGGCTATCCCCTGATCGGCTACTTCGCCAGCAACAACGCCTATGCCGCCGGCCTCAGGACGCCGAAGGATCTGGCGGGCAAGCGCGTCGCGGTGACCCAGGTCGGCTCCAGCTTCCATTATTCGCTCGGCCTGCTCGCCGACAAATACGGCTTCAAGCTGTCAGAGGTGAAGGTGGTGCCGCTGCAGTCGCTGTCGAACGCGGCCGCGGCGCTGAAGGGCGAAACCGTCGACGCCGCGCTGCTGCCGGTCTCGACCGCGCGGACGCTGATGGATTCCAACGGCGCGAAATTGCTCGGCTGGGTCGGTGACGAGACGCCGTGGCAGTTAGGCGCTATCTTCGCATCGCCGAAGGCGCTGACCAACGCACCGCTGGTGACCAGGCTGCTCACCGCGCTCACCCGTGCCGACCACGAATATCACGACGTGATCCTGACTGCGATCAAGGACGGCGTGGCGCCGATCAACGACAAGACCAGGCCGCTGCTCGAGATCATCGCCAAATACACCAACCTGCCGGTCGCGCAGGTGGTCGGCAATTGCGCCTATATCGATCCCGACGGCAAGCTCGACGTGAAGAACCTCGACAACCAGATCAAATGGCTGCAGGGGCAGGGCTTTGTGGACAAGGGCTTTGACGCCAATGCGATCATCGCCAAGGATTACGTGAAGGCGGATTGATGTGGGACCGCGTGCACAACTCTATCCCCGTCACCCTGAGGAGCGCGCACTTGCGCGCGTCTCGAAGGGTCGACGGCCGAGCTGCTACATCCGGGCCGTCGACCCTTCGAGACGCCGCTGCGCGGCTCCTCCAGCGACAAAGGCGAAGCCTTTGCGCGGGGGTGACGGGTCTGGCAGTGAGTTCATGACGCCATGGACCTGATCGCCGACCATATCAGCCATCGCTTCGGCGCACTCGACGTGCTCGACGATGTCTCCTTCACGGTCCGCGCCGGCGAGATCGTCGCGATCGTCGGTCCGTCCGGCTGCGGCAAGAGCACCCTGCTGTCGATCCTTGGCGGCCTGCTGCGGCCGAGCAAAGGTGCCGCCGAGCTGCGCGGCGCGGCGCCGGCTGATAGCCTCAATCCGCTGACCTTCGTGTTCCAGGATTTTGCGCTGCTGCCGTGGAATACGGTCGAGGACAACGTCGCGTTTCCGCTGCTGCATACGGGTTTGAGTGCCGGCGAGCGCCGCGCCGTGATCGACGACGCGCTGCGCCGCACCGGGCTGTTGGATTTTCGCGCCGCTTATCCGAAGCAACTGTCCGGCGGCATGCGCCAGCGCGTCGGCATTGCGCGGGCACTCGCGGTTCGCCCCGCGATCCTGCTGATGGACGAGCCGCTGTCGGCGCTGGATTCGCAGACCCGCGAGCTCCTGATGGAGGATTTCGTGCGCCTGCTCGCCGACGGTGCGATGGGCGCGGTCTATGTCACGCATAATCTCGAGGAAGCGGTGCGGCTCGCTGACCGCGTCGTGGTGCTGTCGCGCCGCCCTGGCCGGATCCGGGAAATCGTGACCATCCCGATGACCCGCGCCGAGCGCGGCACGACGGATGCGCGCGGGCCGATGGCTGCGCTGCAAAGTGAGCTGTGGTCGCTGATCCGCAACGAGGCGATCGATGCCGAGCGCGAGGTCCAGCATGCTTGACCGGGCGCCGCAGCAACCGAAAGACCAATCGGCGGAGGCGACGCGCCCGGTCGCGTTTCGCGGTGCCGGCTTTATCCCCGGTGGGAGCCGCCATGCCGGCTGGATCGCGCTCGCGCTCGTGATCGCGCTCTGGCAGCTCGCCGGCAGCGCAGGCTGGGTCAATCCGCTGTTCCTGCCGGCGCCGTCGGCGATCGCGGTCGCGATCTATAAGCTCGCGATGTCGGGCGCGCTGTGGCAGCACCTGTCGTGGTCCATTATGCGGATCGGTACCGGCTGGATCATCGGCACGGCCGCCGGAGTCGTGGTCGGCTTCGCGATCGGGCTGTCGACCATGGCGCGCGGCGTCGGCATCACCTTCATCTCGGCGCTGTTTCCGATTCCGAAGATCGCGCTGCTGCCGTTGCTCATTCTGTGGCTCGGGATCGGCGAGGAGCCGAAGATCGCGACCATTGCGCTTGGCGTGTTCTTCTCGACCGCGATCTCGGTCTATAGCGGCGTCGATGCGGTGCCGCGCAACCTGATCCGGATGGCGCAAAGCTTCAACGTGCCGTTCCACGCCATCGTGCGCCGCGTGATCTGGCCGGGCGCGCTGCCCTCGATCCTCGCCGGCTTCCGCATCACCGCGTCGGTGGCGCTGCTGCTCGTGGTCAGCGCCGAGATGATCGGCGCGCAATACGGCATCGGCGCCTTCGTGCTGCAGGCCGGCAATCTGATGCAGACCGATCAGCTGCTCGCCGGCGTCGTGATCCTGTCGCTGTTCGGGCTTGCGGTGGGGAAGCTGATCAATTTGCTCGAGACGAGGTTGTTGCACTGGCGGTGAGAGCACGCTGCGGGCCACAACCCCCGCTGTCGTCCCTGCGAAAGTGTTCGGTCCCGTGTGATTGGCGAGGGCCTGGATTGGCGCCAGGTAGCCGAGGCATTTGAGGCGGGTCCGATTGTAGTCGTGGACGAACTTGGCGATGAAGGCGTCGCGGTCGGCGTGGTTGACAAAGGTACGGCGCGCGCTGCCCCGTTTGTGTTCGCGGCCGATGGCTTCAGCGATGCGCCGGTTGAAGCGTTCGACGAGGCCGTTGGTTTGCGGGTGGTAGGGCTTGGTCAGGCGATGCTCGATTGCGCGCTGCTTGCAGAGCCGATCAAAGGGGTGGTCGCCGGAAGGCTTCCCGACCGGTTTGTTCTTCTTGTCGACGGCGAAGCGGTCGGTGAACTCGGCTCCGTTGTCGGTCAGGATGGTGTGAACACCGTGCGGAAAGTCGGCCAGGAAGCGTTCGAGGAAGCCGGTCGCGGTCGTTCCGTCTCGCCTGGAATGGATCTCGACGAAGACGTATCGGGTGGCGCGATCGATCGCGACAAAGGCATAACTGGTGCGGCGTTGCAGCGCGGGCAGATACTTCACGTCGATATGAATGAAGCCGATGCTGGCGCTTTCGAAGACGCCGGCCCTGGGCTTGTCAGGCTTGGCAAGCCGGCTGATGCCGTTGCGCTGCAGGCAGCGGTGGATCGCGCTGCGGGACAGCTTGGCATTGATGCACCGCTGCATCACCTCGACGATATCGTCCAGCGGCAGCTGCAGCGATGTCCGCAGCTCACACACTGCCCGTTCCTCAAGGGCGGACAGGCTGGTCGTGAGGTGCTTCGGCCGATGCGAGCGATCCTCGACCGTGCTGCGACCGCGCCAGCGATAGATTGTGGTCTCGCTGACCCCCAGCTCGGCCGCCAATTGGGCGACCGACTTCCTGCTGCGCTGGATGTAGGCACGCGTCTTCGGTGTCGTCGTGGCGTTCGCATGCAGGCTCAGTTCCATGACGCGAAGCGCTCCATGATAAAAGCCACGCCTCGTTCTACACCGATTCCATCCAACCAATCAGCAGGGACCAAACACGAAAGCAGGGACCCATAACCACGGGGCGTGGTTGTTAAAACAGGCTGGGGCCGCAGCTTCTTTAACCAACCGAGGGCGGTGGTTATGGGTCCCGGCTTTCGCCGGGACGACGTGAGGCGGGCGCTGCGTGCCTTGCGCAGACGATCGTTACGCGTTGCCCCTGTCCTCGCGGAACAGGTCGAGCTTCTGCTGCACCGGGCGGTCGGAGAACGAGAACAGCACGGAGTCGGCATCGGCCTCGTGGGTGACCCAGTGCCAGCTCGGCACCACGAACAGGTCGCGCGGTCCCCACTCGAAGGTCTGGTCGCCGACCCTTGTGCGGCCTTTGCCCTCGATCGCGGCGAACACGGTCGCATCGGTTGCGCGATAGCGCGCGGTCTTGAAACCCTTTGGCAGCAGCTGGATGAAGGTGCCGATGGTCGGCATCGCGAAATCGCCGGTCTCGGGGTTGGAGAATTTCAGCTTCAGGCCGTGACAGGCGTCCCACTCGTCGCTGACCTTGGCCTTCTCCAGCGCCTCGCGGGTGTATTCATAGGGATAGTTGAAGATCGGCGAGGTCTTCGAGGTTCGCTTCTGGTCGATCGGCAGCAGATTGTGGCCGTAGCGCGCGAAGCTCGCGCCGGCCGGCTTGGAGATCGACTGCTGGTCCTCCTTGGCGCCTTCGGCAAACGAGCAGTCGAAGAACTGCACCATCGGGATGTCGAGCCCGTCGAGCCAGAACATCGGCTCATTGGTTTCGTTGGAATGGTCGTGCCAGGTCATCGACGGCGTGATGACGAAGTCGCCCGGCGACATCGCGGTGCGCTCGCCGTCGACGGCGGTGAAGGCGCCCTTGCCCTCGAGCACGAAGCGCAGCGCCGATTGGGCATGGCGATGGGCGGGGGCGATGTCGCCCGGCACCACCATCTGCACGCCGGCGAACAGCGAGGTCGTGATCTTGGACTGGCCGCGCAGGCCGGGATTTTCCAGCACCAGCACGCGGCGCTCGGCTTCCTTGGCCGTGATCAGCTTGCCGGCCTCGTTCATGTAGTCGCGGATCTGGTCGAACTTCCACAAGTGAGGACGGCAGGCGCTTTTCGGCTCCGGCGTGATCAGATCGTTCATCACGTTCCACAGCGCCGAGAGGTTCTGGCCGTCGATCTTCTTGTAGAATGCCTCGCGCTCCGGGGTCTTCTGCACGGCTTCCATGGCAAGCCTCCCATCATTCTTGTCGGTGCAATTTAATTGACAGTATACTGACAATATGGCTAGCGTCAATGAAGCAAGCCATGGCGTTTTCGATCGAAGTGGATACCGGTTCGCGCAAAGAAAACGCGTCAAACCAGAATAATGCAAGGGAGGTTCCGATGAAGCTGCATGGCTATTTCCGGAGCAGCGCGTCCTACCGGGTCCGGATCGCCCTCAATCTGAAGGGGCTCACCTCAGAGCATCTGCCGCATCATCTGCGCAAGGGCGAGCAGTGCGCGCCGGCCTATCTCGCGATCAATCCGCAGGGGCTGGTGCCGACCCTGGAAAGCGATGCCGGCGCGATCCTCACCCAGTCGCTCGCGATCATCGAATGGCTCGACGAGACCAATCCCAACCCGCCGCTCTTGCCGAAAGATCCGCTGCGGCGCGCAAAGGTGCGGGCGTTTGCGCAGGCGATCGCCTGTGACACGCATCCGGTGCAGAATTTGAAGGTGCTGGCGCGGCTGCGTCAGCTCGGCCTGCCCGAGGAGCAGGTGACGGAATGGGCGGCTTGGGCCAATCGCGAGGGACTGTCGGCCTGCGAGACCCTGATCGGGGCGGAGTCCGGCCCGTTCTGCTTTGGCGATGCGCCGACGTTGGCCGATCTCTGCCTGGTGCCGCAGCTCGCCAATGCGCGGCGCTTCGGCGTCGACGTTTCGGCCTATCCGCGCCTGCTCAAGGCCGAGGCCGCGGCAAAGCAAATCAAGGCGTTCGCCGACGCCGCCCCGGACAAGCAACCCGATGCCGAATAACAAACCAGCGCCCGTCACGATGGACGCGGTCTATACCGCGCCCGGCTACCTGTTCCGGCGGATGCAGCAGATCGCGGTCGCACTGTTCATCGAGGAGTGCAGGGCGTTCGACCTGACGCCGGTGCAATATGCCGCGCTGGTCACGATCTCGACCCATCCCGGCATCGATGCCACGAGGCTCTCGGCGGTGATCGCGTTCGACCGTTCCACGCTCGGCAATGTGATCGAACGGCTGCAGGCCAAGGAGTTCATCGTGCGCAAGCCGGCGCCCGAGGACAAGCGGGTCAAGCTGCTCTATCTTACCAAGGCCGGCGCGGCGGTGTTGAGCGAAATCATGCCCTCGGTCGACAAGGCGCAGGCGCGGATGCTGCAGCCGCTGAAGCCGGCCGACCGCAAGACGCTGCTGGCGCTGTTGACCCAGCTCGTCGACCTCAACAACGAGGCGTCGCGGGTGCCGCTGCGCGCCGAGGACGCGCTCGAACATCTCGGGAGGTCGGGCTGATGGCGGAGACGAGACCTGTCCTGATCGCGGGTGGCGGCATTGGCGGCCTTGCCGTGGCGCTGGGCCTCGCGCAAAAAGGCATCCGCTCGATCCTGCTGGAGAAGGCCGCCGCGCTCGGCGAGATCGGCGCCGGCATCCAACTCGGCCCGAACGCGTTCCACGCCTTCGACTATCTCGGTGTCGGCGAGGCCGCGCGCAACATGGCCGTCTATATCGATCAGCTCCGGCTGATGGATGCGCTGACCGCCGACGAGATCACCCATATCGATCTCGGCGACGCCTTTCGCGCGCGGTTCGGCAATCCCTATGCCGTGGTACATCGCGGCGATCTGCATGGCGTATTCCTGCGCGCGTGCCAGAATCACGAGCTGATTGAACTGCGCGTGTCCAGCGAGGTGGCAGGCTACGAGCAGGATGGTTCGTCGGTGACGGCAAAGCTCGCCGATGGCGAGCGGATCACCGGCCGGCTTCTGATCGGCGCCGATGGCTTGTGGTCGAATATCCGCAAGCAGGTGACGTCGGACGGCCCGCCGCGCGTCTCCGGCCACACCACCTATCGCTCGGTGATCCCGACCGAGCAGATGCCGGAGGATTTGCGCTGGAATGCGGCGACGCTGTGGGCCGGCCCGAAATGCCACATCGTGCATTATCCGCTGTCGGGCTGGAAAGTGTTCAACCTCGTCGTCACCTATCACAACAATGCGCCGGAGCCGGTCGCCGGCAAGCCGGTTTCCGAAGCCGAGGTGATGAAGGGTTTTACCCACGTCCATGAACGGGCGCAGAACATCATCCGCCACGGCACCAACTGGAAGCTCTGGGTGTTGTGCGACCGCGATCCGAACGAGCAGTGGATCGACGGCCGCGTGGTGCTGCTCGGCGACGCCGCGCATCCGATGCTGCAATATTTCGCGCAGGGTGCCTGCCAGGCGATGGAGGACGCGGTCTGCCTGTCGCACATGCTGGCCAGTCACAATGACCAGGCAGCGGCGCTCGAAGCCTACAGCGCGCAGCGCTTCCCGCGCACCGCGCGCGTACAACTGATGTCACGCGCGATCGGCGAACACGTCTACCATCCCGCAGGCGAGCACGCCCGCATCCGCAACGCGATCATGAGCGCGAAGTCGCAGGATCAGTGGTGTGATGACATCGCCTGGCTGTATGGCGGGACGGGGCTGGGCGGCTAGCTACTTACTCTTCGTCCCGGACGAGCGAAGCGCGATCCGGGACCCATAACCACCGAAGGCTGTTGTTATGGCAGGCTGGGGCCCCAGCATTCGCGCCACAAGCATTTGTGGTTATGGGTCCCGGCCTTCGCCGGGACGACATCGAATGTGTGGCGGGATGGCGGGGCAGCTAATGCTCGTCGTCCCGGACAAGCGAAGCGCGATCCGGGACCCATAACCACCGAAGGCTGTTGTTAGGGCAGGCTGGGGCCCCAGCCTTCGTGCCACACACATTTGTGGTTATGGGTCCCGGCCTCCGCCGGGACGACACTGAATGTGTAGCTGGATGGCGGGCAGCTAGCTACGTACTCGTCGTCCCGGACAAGCGAAGCGCGATCCGGGACCCATAACCACCGAAGGCTGTTGTGATGGCAGGCTGGGGCCCCAGCCTTTGCGCCGCAAATATTTGTGGTTATGGGTCCCGGCCTTCGCCGGGACGACGTTGAATGTGTGGCTGTATGGCGGGGCAGCTAATGCTCGTCGTCCTGGACAAGCGAAGCGCGATCCGGGATCCATAACCACCGATGGCTGTTGTTGTGGGCAGGCTGGGGCTCCAGCCCTCGCGCCACAAGCATTTGTGGTTATGGGTCCCTGCTTTCGCCGGGACGACATTGAATTTGCGGTGGCCGCGTCCATCAACCAACGCCCTACATCCGCATCACCGCCTGCCGGTCGATCTTGCCGGTGCCGGTCTTCGGCAGCTCGTCGATGAATTTGACCTCGCGCGGATATTTGTACGGCAACAGCTTTGTCTTGACGTAATCCTGCAGCCGCCGCGTCGCTTCGGCCGTGTCGAAGCCAGCCTTGTTCATGACCACCACGGCGCGCAGCGTCATGCGCCGGTCCGGCAATTCGGCGGCGTAGACGGCGCATTCGCGGACGTCGGGGTGATCGGCGAGGCAGAGCTCGACTTCCAGCGGATAGACCCACTGGCCGGAGATCTTGATCAGATCGTCGGCGCGGCCGCGGAAGAAGTGGAAGCCGTCGCTGTCGCGCATGAAGCGGTCGCCGGTGTAGATCCAGCCGTCCTCGCGCACGGTCTCGGCGGTCTTGTCCGGCCGGTTCCAGTACAGCGGGGTCGCGGAATCGCCGCGTACCCACAGGATGCCTTCCTCATTGTCGCCGACCTCGCGGCCGTCGCTGTCGCGCAGCATGATCTCGTAGCCGGGCACGCGCAGACCGGCGGCGCCGAGCTTCTTTTGCTCCGCGCGGTTGCTGAGATAGACGTGCAGCACTTCGGTCGAGCCGAGGCCTTCGATGATCTCGAGCCCGGTGAGCCGCTTCCAGCCGTTGAAGACGTCGGCTGACAGCACTTCGGCGGCCGAGACCGCCATCCGCAGCGAGGAGAAATCGGCGGTGTCGGCGCCTTCGGCCTTGGTCAGCGAGATGTAGAGCGTCGGCAGGCCGAAGAACACGGTCGGACGATATTGCCCGATCGCCGAGAAGATCGCGGCCGGCTTCGGCTGGCCCGGCAGCAGCAGCGTCGCGGCGCCCACGGAAAATGGAAACGTGATCGAATTGCCGAAACCATAGGCGAAGAAGATCTTCGGCACCGAGAAGCAGATGTCGCCGGGCTTTAGGTTCAGCACATTGCGGGCAAAGGCGCGCTCGCTATAGGCCATGTCGTGCTGCAGATGCACGATGCCCTTGGGACGGCCGGTCGAGCCCGACGAATACATCCAGAACGCCATCTCGTTGCGGTGGGTGTCGGCCGCGTCGAGCTCGATCGGAAATCCTTGCAGCCAGTCGCCGGCGTTGCGCGCCTCGGCGACGGCGTGATCACCGGCGGCGCCGTTGACCACGACCAGCGTGCGTAGCGGCGTGTCCTTGCAGGCTTCCGGGCTGAAGCGCGCACAGAATTCCGCATCGGTGACCGCGACCTGTGCGCCGGCGTCGGACAGGTAGAATTGCAGCAGCTCGGGCGTCGTCAGCGTGTTGATCAAGAGCGGCACGAAGCCGGCACGCACCGCGCCGAAGAATGCCGCGGGATAGGCCGGGGTGTCGTCGAGAAACAGCAGGATGCGGTCGCCGCGCTGCAGTCCAAGCGACCGGAAGGCGTGGCCCCAGCGTGCGGCCTCAGCGCAGAGCTCGCGATAGGTCCGCGTGCCGGCCGGGCCGGTCAGCGCCAGGCGCTCGGCATTCCCGTTGCCGAGATTGTCGAACAGGATGCAGCTCGCATTGTAGCGCTCGGGGATCGTAAAGCCGATCTCGCGCGCACCGGGATTGTCCAGCGGAACCTGGTCGGCGATCCCAGTCATGATTGTCCCTTTGCGGCTGCGTAGCGGGCCATGAAGGCGGGCGACATCGCGCGCAGCCGCGCGTCGTCGATCCGGCCGGAACGGGTGATGTAGCTGTAGGCGAAATCCATCAGGTCGAGCGTCATGTGCGCGGGGAAGTGCTCGTACCAATCGGCGCTGGTCCGCGCCGCGGTGACGAGCTTCTTCACGATCGGCTTGCGCTCGCTCTCGTAGCGGGCAAGCGCGGCGGCGATGCCGCTTTCGGTCTCCAGCGCCTTGGTCAGCGCGATCGCATCCTCGATCGCAAGCCGCGTGCCCGAGCCGATCGAGAAATGCGCCGAATGCAGCGCATCGCCGATCAGCACCATGTTGCCGTGCGACCAGCGCTCGTTCCAGATCCACGGGAAATTGCGCCACACCGATTTGTTCGAGATCAGCCGGTGGCCGTCCAGCGTCGCGGCGAATACGTCTTCGCAAATCGCCTGCGATTGCTCGATGCTCTTGTCGGCGAAGCCGTAGGCCGCCCAGGTCGCCGCATCGCACTCGACCAGGAAAGTGCTCATGTCCTTCGCATAGCGATAGTGATGGGCGTTGAAGCTGCCGCGCTCGGTCGCCACAAAGGTCTGCGACAGCGTCGCGAAGGTTTTCGTGGTGCCGTACCAGGCGAATTTGTTGGTCGAATGCGAGACCGACGCACCGAACGCGGCCTCGAAGTCGCGGCGGACCATCGAGTTCAGCCCGTCGGCGGCAACGATCAGGTCGTAATCCCTGAGCTCGTCGACCGATTGCACCACGGTGTCGAAGCGCGGCGTGACACCCGTGCTGCGGACGCGCTCCTGCAGGATCGTCAGCAGCGCCAGCCGGCCGATCGAGGAGAACCCGACGCCGTCGATCTCGACGCTCTCGCCGCGCAGATTGAGGGTGATGTTCTTCCAGCTCTCCATCCGCGGGGCGATGGCGTCGACCGTCTCGGGGTCGTCGGCGCGCAGGAAGTCCAGCGCCTGTTCGGAGAACACCACGCCGAAGCCCCAGGTCGCGCCGGCCGCGTTCTGCTCGAACAGATCGATCTCGGCGTCGGGATGACGCTTCTTCCAGAGATAGGCGAAATAGAGCCCGCCGGGCCCTCCGCCGATCACGGCGATCCGCAACGTCTGCCTCCCAGATTGACAGTGTACTTACAATTTGGGTCCAGACTAATCGTCCTCCGGCGGGAACGCCAGAGGGAAATTGCGCGCGGCGACTAGCCGCGTGGCGCCGAAGGGTTCAGTAGCAGCGGCGGGCCTTGACCCCGTCGACCCATACCCAGCGGCAGCCGGCGGCGACGGGTTTGCGGGCGACGACCGCGCCGTTGGGGCCGGCGCAGCCGGCGCGATAGACGCCGCGCGCGCAAACGACCGCATTGGCGTCGGAGGACTCAAAGGTCATCGTCGCGGCAAAGGACAGCAGGGCCGCGGCGAT
Organism: Bradyrhizobium sp. USDA 4502; assembly: GCF_054063355.1. Lineage (NCBI taxonomy): Bacteria > Pseudomonadati > Pseudomonadota > Alphaproteobacteria > Hyphomicrobiales > Nitrobacteraceae > Bradyrhizobium > Bradyrhizobium sp. USDA 4502. The sequence goes on along the minus strand of NZ_JBSSGF010000001.1, from coordinate 8,109,814 downwards.
CAGCAATATTGAACGCATGAAAATTCCCTCTCCCGGGTGAGGTATGCTTGGCCTGTAGGTGGCAACAAGGTGCTACGGCTCCGTGCCCGCAAATCGCCGGGCACCTGTCGTCTCACCGCCGGCGCGGCTATTTCTTTTCCGCTTCCGCCAGCACCTTCTTGCAGGCGGGCGCCAGCTTGTCGCTCTGCTTGGCGAGACAGGCGATGATGCGGCCGCCGCCGGGCGTCACGCTTTTGCAGAACTTCTCGTAGTCGCCCATGCAGGCGTCGCGTTGCGCTGTGGTCAGCTCCTGGGCGTAGACAGCGGTTGCGCCGCAAAGCAGCGCGGCGGTCAGGACAATACGCAGCATTGTTCGCTCCCTTCTCCAGTCTCTAGCGTGACGACAGGATTATCGCGCTGCGAACGGCGCCAGCACGTCGCGGCACGCCGGCGACAGCGAGCCGGCATTGGTCGCGAGGCACTGCACGATCCGCCCGCCGCCCGGTTGGACGCCGCCACAGATCGAGCGGACGTCGGCGCCGCAGGCCGAGCGCAGCACGAGCAGCTCTTCGCGCGGCCGCAGCGGCCGCAACGCGATCACGGCCGGTGCAGCCGCCGGGGCTGCCGTCGTCGCTGCAGCGCCCGGCGCGGCGGCACCGCCACCAGCGACGGCGACGGCCTTCTCGCAGGCCGGCGAAAGCTTGCCCTTGTTCTTTTCGAGACACTGCAGCGCCGCCGCGCCGCCGGTCGGCACGCCCGCGCAAACCTTGGGATAATCGGAGCGGCATGCGCTGCGGATCGCGGAGATCTGCGTGTTGGACGGCGTCCCGGCCGCCTTCGGTGCGGCGGCTTCGGTGGCGGGCTTGGCCGCTGCCGCGGGAGCAGCTTCGGTCTTGGCCGCCGCGGGCGCGGAGTCTGCCTTCGGTGCGGCGGCCGGCGCTTCGACGGCCTTCACCGCGCTGGCGCAGCCCGCGCCGAGGCTTGCCATGTTCTTCTGCAGGCATTGCAGTGAGGCTTCGCCGCCCGGCGGTACGCTGGAGCAGTGGGCGATGTAGTCGTTGCGGCATTGCGACTTGATGGCGTCGCGCTGCGCCTGGGTCGGCGCCTGCGACAAGGCCGGTGCGGTGCTCATGAATGCTGCAAGCGCAAGACATGCGGACAGCTTCGTTGCTCGTGTCAACGCATTGATCATCTGAATTAATCCTCTGGTCGCGCCGGATGTCTCCGGCTCAACTGAACTGAGTTCTGAAAAAGTCTTGTTGTAGCAACCTCGGCGAGCGGCATCATTTTCGCTTTCGAGTTCCGCTGCAAGCGGATTGTTGCTATGGATGAAGCAGGCGGATTTTTTGCCCGTCACGAGATCTTTATAATTTAGTCATTTGAATCGAGGCTCGGACATGAGGCATGCGCGCGCGTCGGCACATTTCGGTCGGAGCAGTTTTGTGCGGCTGCGAAATGCACCGCTTGCGCGCATCGTGTTCGTCGTATCCGCCTTCGCCAGTTTAAGTGCCTGCGAGCAAAACAGTTTTGTTGCACCGCCGCCGCCCAAGGTCGAGGTTGCGCCGCCGGTGCAGCGCGCCATCACACGTTATCTGGACGCAACCGGAAACACCGCGCCGATCCAGACCGTCGATCTGGTCGCGCGCGTGCAGGGCTTCCTGCAGGCGATCAACTATCAGGACGGCTCCTTCGTGAAGGCGGGGACCACGCTGTTCACGATCGAGCCGGAGACCTACAAGCTGAAGCTGGAACAGGCGCAGGCCGCAGAGGTCGGCGCGCAGGCGACGCTGAAGCAGGCCGAGCTCGACTTCAAGCGGCAGACCGACCTGGTGCAGCGGCAGGCGGTCTCGCAGGCGACCCTTGATACCTCGACGTCCACCCGGGACAACGCCCAGGCCAGCCTGCAGCAGGCCCAGGTCAACACCAGGATCGCGGCGGTCAACTACGGCTACACCAACGTGGCCGCGCCGTTCGACGGCATCGTCAGCAATCACCTGGTCTCGATCGGCGAGCTGGTCGGCGTGACGTCGCCGACGCAGCTTGCCACCATCGTGCAGCTCGATCCGATCTATGTGAATTTCAACGTCAACGAACAGGACGTGCAGCGCGTGCGGGATGAAGCGCGCCGTCGTGGTCTGTCGGTCAACGAGCTCAGGCAGTTGCCGGTCGAGGTCGGCCTGCAGACCGAGACCGGCTATCCGCACAAGGGCAAGCTTGATTACATCTCGCCGACCCTCAACCAGTCGACCGGCACGCTCGCGGTCCGCGGCGTGTTCGCAAATCCGGACCGCACTTTGCTGCCCGGCTTCTATGTCCGCGTTCGCGTGCCGTTCGACAAGCAGGACAACGCGCTGCTGGTGCCCGACGTCGCGATCGGCAGCGACCAGGCCGGCCGCTACGTGCTGGTCGTCAATGCCGAGAATGTGGTCGAGCAGCGCAAGGTGACGACCGGTCCGCTCGATGAGGGGCTGCGCGTCATCGAGAGCGGCCTGAAGCCGGATGACCGCATCGTGACCGCCGGATTGCTGCGCGCGATCCCCGGGCAGAAGGTCGATCCGCAGGTGCAGAAGGCCGACGCGGCGCCGACAGCCGCCAAATAGGACGCACGCGCCATGATCTCGAAATTCTTCATCGAGCGCCCGGTCCTTTCCAACGTCATCGCGATCCTGATGATCCTGATCGGCGGCGTGGCGTTGTACAACCTCGCGGTCGCGCAATATCCCGACGTGGTGCCGCCGACGGTGCAGGTGACGACGCGCTATCCCGGCGCCTCGGCCAAAACGGTGGTCGACACCGTGGCGCTGCCGATCGAGCAGCAGGTCAACGGCGTCGAGGACATGCTGTACATGCAGTCCTACAGCGGCGCCGACGGCACCTATACGCTGACGGTGACCTTCAAGATCGGCACCGATCTCAATTTCGCGCAGGTGCTGGTGCAGAACCGTGTCTCCAGCGCGCTGTCGCAGCTGCCGACCTCGGTGCAGAACCAGGGCGTCACGGTCCAGAAGCGGTCGACCTCGATCCTGCTGTTCGTGACGCTGACCTCGCCGAACAAAACCTATGACAGCCTGTTCCTGTCGAACTACGCCACCATCAACATCCGGGACGAGCTGTCGCGCCTGCCGGGTGTCGGCAACGTCACGGTGTTCGGCGCCGGGCAATATTCGATGCGGGTCTGGCTCGATCCGAACAAGCTGCAGGTGCGCGGGCTGGTGCCGCAGGACGTCATCCAGGCGATCCAGCAGCAGAGCCAGCAGGTCACCGCCGGCCAGGTCGGCGCGCCGCCGACGCCGGCGGGCCAGGCGTTCCAGTACACGCTGAACGTCAACGGCCGGCTCGACGACAAGAGCCAGTTCGAGGACATCATCGTCAAGACAGGCAATGTCGGCGACGTCACCCGGGTCCGCGACGTCGGCTGGGTCGAGCTCGGCGCGCAGACCTACAGCCAGATCTTCTCGCTGAACCAGAAGCCCGCGACCGGCATCGGCGTGTTCCAGTCGCCGGGCGCCAATGCCTTGCAGGTCGAGAAGGCCGTCGAGAAGAAGATGGCGGAGCTCGCCAGGCAGTTCCCGCAGGACATCAAATACGACACGCCGTTCGACACCACCAAATTCGTCAACGCCTCGATCCAGGAGGTCTACAAGACCCTGTTCGAGGCCGGCCTGCTGGTGCTGGTCGTGATCCTGGTCTTCCTGCAGGACTGGCGGGCGATGCTGGTGCCGGCAACCACCGTGCCGGTCACGATCATCGGCGCGTTCGCGGCCATGGCCGCGCTCGGCTTCACCATCAACCTGTCGACGCTGTTTGCGATCGTGCTGGCGATCGGCATCGTGGTCGACGACGCCATCGTCGTGGTCGAGGGCGCGGCGCACAATATCGAGCGCGGCATGTCGGGCCACGACGCCGCGATCAAGGCGATGGACGAATTGTTCGCGCCGATCGTCGGCATCACGCTGGTCTTGATCTCGGTGTTCCTGCCGGCGGCGTTCCTGCCCGGGCTGACCGGGCGGATGTACGCGCAATTCGCGCTGGTGATCGCCGCCACCGCGCTGCTCAGCGCCGTCAACGCCGCGACGCTGAAGCCGACACAATGCGCGCTATGGCTGCGTCCTCCCGCGCCGCCCGAGCAGCGCAATTTCTTCTATCGCGGCTTCAACGCGGTCTATGACCGGCTGGAGCGCGGCTACACACGGCTGGTCAGCGGCATCGCCGGGCATGCCAAGACCTCGGTCGCCGTTGCGCTTGTCATCATCGGGCTTGCCGGCTACGGCCTGTCGCGGGTGCCGACCGGATTCATTCCGATCGAGGACCAGGGCTATCTGCTCGCCGCGGTGCAATTGCCCGACGGCGCGGCCCTCGACCGCACCCCAGCACGTGCTCGACGAGGTCACCACGATCGCCGGCAAGACCCCCGGCGTCGACCAGGTGATCAGCATCGCCGGCATCTCGGCGCTGGACAATTCCTCGAGCCTCGCCAATGCCGGCGTCGCCTATCTGATCCTGAAGGACTGGAGCGCGCGCGGGCCGGGCGAGGACCTGCGCTCGCTGGTCTACGGGCTCAACGACAAGCTCGCGGTGATCCCGGAGGCGCGCATCCTGGTGATCCCGCCGCCGCCGATCCAGGGCATCGGCAACGCCGCCGGCTTTGCCATGCAGATCGAGCTGCGCGACGGGAATGCCGACTACGGCAAGCTGCAGGCGGTCACGGGGGCGATCGTGGCCAATGCGCAGACCCAGAGCGCGCTGCAGCGGGTCCAGTCGTCGTTCCGCTCGATGGTGCCGCAGTTCGACGTCGACGTCGATCGCATCAAGACGCAGACCCTGCACGTCACCCCCGACCAGATCTTCGCGGCGCTGTCGTCCTATCTCGGCGCCAGCTACGTCAACCAGTTCACCAAGTTCGGCCGCACCTTCCAGGTCTATACCCAGGCCGAGGCACAGTACCGCCTGAGCCTGCGCGACATCGAGAATATGATGGTGCGCAACAGCAACGGCGACATGATCCCGCTCGGAACGGTCGCCAAGATCACGCCCTCGATCGGACCGTCGCTGATCAGCCTCTACAACCTCTATCCGTCCGCCTCCATCATCGGGCTGCCGGCGCAGGGTTACTCGTCCGGCCAGTCGATGGCGCTGATGGAGGAGATCGCGGCAAAGACGCTGCCGCCCGGCTCGGGTTTTGAGTGGACGGCGATGTCGTACCAGGAGAAGGAGGTCGGCAGCCAGATCTACTACGTGTTCGCGCTGGCGCTGCTCCTGGTCTATCTGGTGCTCGCCGGGCAATATGAGAGCTGGTACGCGCCGATCTCGGTGATCCTGGCCGTACCGCTGTCGCTGCTCGGCCCGACGCTGGTGCTGCTGAGCCTGAATATCGAGAACAACCTCTACACCCAGATCGGCACCATCCTGCTGATCGCGCTGTCGGCCAAGAACGCGATCCTGATCGTCGAGGTCGCGCTGGAACGTCATCTGCGCGACGGACGGTCGGTGCTGGATGCGGCGATCGACGCGGCACGCGCGAGATTCCGGCCGATCCTGATGACGTCGTTTGCCTTCATCCTCGGCGTGCTGCCGCTGGTGATCGCGACCGGCGCCGGCGCCAACGCCCGCAAGTCGATCGGCATCACCGTGTTCTCCGGCATGATCGCCTCGACCTGCCTCGCCGTGCTGTTCGTGCCGGCGTTCTTCGTCGTGGTGCAGAGTTTTGAGAACTGGCGCAAGGCGAAGAAAGGCAAGACGGCGCCGCAAGCCGCTCCACAGGCGTCGGGTACGGCGCATTAGGGCTGCGCATTCAAACCTATCAGCGTGCCCCTGAGAGGCCGTGAATGTATGACTCTCGATGACGCAACATACTCGATGTCGTCCCGGCGAAAGCCGGGACCCATAGCCACCGAAGGTCATTGTTGCACGACGCTGGGGCCACAGCTTTCTAACGACTCAACCCTGTGGTTATGGGTCCCTTGAGTTCACAAACGAAGTGCAACACTTCCTTGAGGAGGTGTTGCCATGGGGCGGACTTACAAGCAGCTCTCTCTGGACGACCGATGCGAGATTGCCTGCCTATCGGCCAATGGCAGCTCGGTCCGGCAAATCGCGGCAGCTCTGGATCGCTCGCCATCAACGATCTCGCGGGAACTGAGGCGCAATCGGGGGAGCCAGGTCGGCTACAAGCCGAGCTATGCCCAGCACCAGATGCGAGCGCGGCGCTGGACGGGCGGACGCCTCGAACGGGAGCCCGGCCTGCGCCGCGCGGTGTTGCAACGCCTTCGCCGCGGCTGGTCGCCCGAGCAGGTCGCTGGCCGGCTGGCCCGCGAGCACGGGCGCAAGGTGATCTCCCACGAGACCATCTACCGCTTCATCTATGGCCAACTCAGGCGCACCACGGACTTCAACTGGCGGCGCTATCTGCCGCGCGCCAAGAGCAAGCGCGGCTGCCGCGGCAAGCGGGGCGGCAGCCCCGCAAGCTTCATCGAAGGCCGTGTATCCTTGGCAAATCGGCCGCTCGAAGCGGCCGACCGCAGCGTGCCCGGACACTGGGAGGCCGACCTGATGATGTTCTCGAAATACGGTCAGGCCGTGCTGACCGTGCACGAGCGCACCTCGCGGCTGCTGCTCGGCATCCGCCTTGCCAGCAAGGTCGCGCGCGGTGTCGCCCGCCATCTCGTGGGCTTCTTCGCGCCCCTTCCACAAGAGCTGCGCCAGAGCGTTACCTTCGACAACGGCACCGAGTTCGCCGGTCACCTGGCGCTGCACCGCCTCTCGATCGCGACCTTCTTCTGCGATCCCCATGCCCCCTGGCAGAAGGGTGGCATCGAGAACGCCATCGGCAGGATGCGCCGCTTTATTCCCCGCAAGACGGATCTCGTAACCCTCTCGACCGCCAGGTTCCGCCAGTTCATCGCCGCCTACAACAACACCCCGCGCAAATGCCTTGACTACCGCACGCCTGCCGAGTCCTTTGCTCAAGTGTTGCACTTCGAATGTGAATCCACCTCCCGGCTTTCGCCGGGACGACAGTCTTTATGCCGCCGCCTCGATCTCCACCACGATCTTCCCCGTCGTCACCTGCTCGCCCTCGGCGACATCGATCGACGACACCGTGCCCGCGACGCCGGCGGTGTGGACATGCTCCATCTTCATCGCTTCCAGCGTCATCACCGGCTGGCCGGCCGCGACCTTGTCGCCCGGCTTCACCAGCACCGCGACGACCCGGCCGTTCATGGCGGCGCGGACCTTGCCGTCACCGCCGGCCGCCGTCGCGCTCTCCGGCGGCGCGAGGGTGAGATCGCGCACCGACAGCGTGACGCCGCGATGCAGGATATAGAGCCGGTCGCCATCGCGCAGAAATTGGGCATGCTCCATCACCCCATCGTGGTGGAAGCGGATGCTGTCTTGACCAAGCTCGTCGATCACGAAGCTGAAGCGATCGCCGTTGCGGGTCGCGATGTAGCTGCCGTCGCGCTCGCGGACAATCTCGATCTCCTGCACGCCGTGGCCGAGATCGATCCGCAGGCCGAGCGGGAATGTCGCTGCGAGCGACCGGCCGCGCTGCCATGGCGGAGCGTGGGGATTGGTGACGTAAAGCAGCAGCGCCGCAAGCGCGAGATCGCTGCCGCGATCGGGCCGGACCGCCAGCAGTGCATCGCGGTTGTCGCCGATGAAGGCCGTGGTCGCCTCGCCCCTGGCAAAGACCGGATGGCGCAAGCAGTCGATCAGAAAACCCTGGTTGGTGGTGACGCCGAAGGCCGTGAGCTGCTCCAGGGCGCAGATCAGCTTGCCGCGTGCCTCCTCGCGGGTCGTGCCATGGCTGATGACCTTGGCGATCATCGAATCGTAGAACGGCGGAATCTCCGAGCCGGACTGCAGCGCGTGCTCGACGCGGATGCCATCAGGCATCTGCCACCGCGCCATCCGGCCGGATTGCGGCATGAAATCATGCCCGGCATCCTCCGAGCAGAGCCGGACCTCGATGGCATGGCCGGAGAACTTGACGTCCTCCTGGGTCAAGCCGAGCGGCGCGCCACTGGCGACACGCAGCTGCAATTCGACCAGATCGAGCCCGGTGATCGCCTCGGTGACGGGATGCTCGACCTGCAGCCGCGTGTTCATCTCCATGAAGTAGAAATTTCCGGCGCGATCGAGCAAAAATTCCAGCGTGCCCGCACCCTCGTAGCCGATCGCCTTGACCGCCTGCACCGCGACCGCGCCCATCCGCGCGCGCAGCTCCGGCGTCACCGCCGGCGACGGCGCCTCCTCGACCAGCTTCTGGTGCCGCCGCTGCACCGAGCAATCGCGCTCGCCGAGATGGATGGCGTTGCCATGGCGGTCGCCGAACACCTGGATTTCGATGTGGCGGGGATTGACGATCGCGCGCTCCAGAATGACGGTGGGATCGCCGAACGCGCCCTGCGCCTCCGACCGCGCACTGCGCAGCCCGTCGGGAAATGCCGCCGCATCGGTGACCAGCCGCATGCCGCGGCCGCCGCCGCCGGCGACCGCCTTGATCATGACCGGAAAACCAATGGCCCTCGCTTCCGCCAGCATCACGGCATCGCTCTGGTCGGCGCCCTGATAGCCGGGCACGCAGGGCACGCCGGTCTTCTGCATGATCTCCTTGGCGCCGGCCTTGTTGCCCATCGCAAGGATCGCTTCCGGCGACGGACCGATGAACACCAGACCCGCATCGCGGCAGGCCCGCGCAAAATCCTCGTTCTCGGCGAGGAAGCCATAGCCGGGATGCACTGCGCCGGCGCCGCTCGCCTTGGCGGCGGCGATGATCGCGTCGATCTTCAGATAGGATTGCGCCGGCAGCGCCTCGCCGATCCGCACCGCCTGGTCGGCCTCGCGCACATGCAGCGCGTCACGGTCGGCGTCCGAATAGACCGCGACGACGCCATGGCCGAGCCGCCGTGCCGATCGCATGATGCGCAGCGCGATCTCGCCGCGATTGGCGATCAGGATCTTGAAGAACGGCGTCCGCTTCACGATTGCCCCGCTCATGGCCGCGCCACCGAGAACTGCATGCGCTGCGGGCTGCGGGCCTCGGCCTCGCGGCAGATCGAAAGCACCTCTGACAGCACCGTCCGCGTGTCGCGCGGATCGATCACGCCGTCGTCGAGCACCCGGGCGCTGGTCGAGAACACGTCCATCTGGCTGTCGAACACCCCGGTGATCTGCGCCTTCATCGCGTCCAGCTTCTCCTTCTCGATCGGCTTGCCGCGCCGCGCGGCGGCGGCCTCAGTCACGATCGCCATGGTTTCAGCGGCCTGCTCGCCGCCCATCACGGCGGTCTTGGCGTTGGGCCAGGAGAAGCAGAAGCGCGGGTGGAAACCGCGCCCGCACATGCCGTAATTGCCGGCGCCGAACGAGGCCCCGCAATACAGGGTGATCTGCGGCACCGTCGCCGAGGTCACCGCCTGGATCATCTTGGAGCCGTGCTTGATCATGCCGGCCTCTTCATAGGCCTTGCCCACCATGTAGCCGGTGGTGTTGTTCATGTAGAGGATCGGCGTGCGCGACTGGCAGCAGGCCTGGATGAAATGCGTCGCCTTGTTGGCGCCGGGCACGTCGAGCGGGCCATTATTGGTGATGATGCCGATCGCTTGCCCCTGGATGCGGGCTTGGCCGCAGACCGTCGCCGGACCGTAATTGGCGCCGAACTCGGTGAAGTCGGAATCGTCGACGAAGCGCGCGATTGTCTGGCGCATGTCGACGGGACGCTTGTGGTCCATCGGCATGATGCCGAGCAGTTCCTCCGCGTCGTAACGCGGCGGTTTGAACGCGGCCGGCGCCGGTGCCGGCCGGTCCCAAGGCAACTTGGCCATGATGTCGCGCGCGATGCGCAGCGCGTCGCGGTCGTCCTCGGCGAGATAATCGCCAAGGCCCGAGACCTGGGTGTGCATCTCGGCGCCGCCGAGCTCCTCCTCGGTCGCGATCTCGCCGGTGGCGGCCTTGAGCAGAGGCGGCCCGGCGAGGAAGGCGCGGGTGCGGCCGCGCACCATCACGATGTAGTCGGACAGGCCCGTCTGGTAGGCACCGCCCGCGGTCGAGGAGCCGTGGGTGACGGTAACGACGGGAAGCCCTGCCGCCGACAGCCGCGCCAGGTTGCGGAAGATGTTGCCGCCACGGACGAAGTCCTCGACGCGGTAGCGCAGCAGATTGGCGCCGGCGCTTTCGACCAGCTGCACATAGGGCAACTTGTTCTCCAGCGCGAGCTCCTGCACCCGCAGCGTCTTGTCGAGGCCGTAAGGCTGCAATGCGCCCGCGTCGATGCCCGCATCATTGGCGCTGACCATGCAGCGGATGCCGGAGACGAAGCCGATGCCGGCGACCAGTCCGCCGCCGGGCACGCTCTTGTCCGCATCCGCTACGTCGAACATGTAGCCGGCGAGCGTCGACAGCTCGAGGAAGGGCGAACCGGGATCGAGCACCAGCGCGACGCGCTCGCGCGGCAACAGCTGGCCGCGCTTGTGGAACCGGTCCTTTGCCGCGGCGGAGGCTGCGCGCGTCCGCTCCTCCAGGGCGCGCATCCGGGCGATCAGCGCCAGCATGCCGTCGCGATTGCCCTGGAAGGCGGCGCTGCCGGTGGAAATCGTGTTCTCGATGATGGCCACTAGGCGCGCTCCACAAAATGCCCACTGTATTGCTGCCGCAGCTCGACCTTGCGCAGCTTGCCGGTCGCGGTCATCGGCATCTCCTCGAGGATACGCACCAGCTTCGGCACCTGGAAGCCACCGAGATGCTTTCTGCAATGCGCCTCGATGCCGGCCTCGTCGGCCACCGCGCCGGGCTTCAGCTTGACGAAAGCGGAGACCGCCTCGCCCCATTGCGGATGCGGCAGGCCGACCACGGCGGCGTTCTGCACGGCGGGGTGCGCCAGCAACGTCTCCTCGATCTTGACGGAGGCAACGTTCTCGCCGCCCGACTTGATCATATCCTTCTTGCGGTCAAGGAACAGCACCTCGCCATTGCCGTCGATCAAGGCTAGATCGCCGGTATGGTGCCAACCGAACTTGCGCGCCTCCTCGGTCGATTTGGGGTCCTTGTAGTAGCCCATCATCACGTTGGGCCCGCGATGCACCAGCTCGCCGATCTCGCCGCGCGGAAGCAGGTTGCCATTGTCGTCCATGATCGCGGTCTCGTTGACGATCAGCGATTCGCCCCAATAGTTGCCGTAGCGGTCGAGCTGCACCTCCGGGCGGGACATCGTCGTCGCCGGATACATCTCGGTCTGGCCGCTGGACAGCACGAAGTTCGGACAGAGATCGGCCATGGCGCGCTCGAGCAACGGCTTGCCCATCGGCGCCATGGTGTAGATGCAGCAGCGCAGGCCCGACAGGTCGTAGTCGCGGCGGCGCGGATGATCGAGGATCGCCTGATACATCAAGGACAGGCCAACGAACACGGTGAGCTTGTCGCGGACGATCGCCTCCATGCAAACCACCGGATCGAAGCCGCGCATCAGCGCCATGCGGCCGCCGACCGAGAGATAGCTGAGCAGCAGCACGTGGCCGGCGCAGTGGAACAGCGGAAACTGCCCGGTGATTCCGTCATCTCGCGAGAGCTGCATCTCGATACAGTTGCTCATCACGGCCATGACAACGGCGAGGTGGCAATGCATCGCGCCCTTCGGCCGCGAGGTCGTGCCTGACGTATAGATGATCATCGCGAGGTCGCGGTCGTTGATCTCGATGTCAGGCTCGATATCGGACTGTCCCTCCAGCAGACCGTTGAACTCCTGCAATCCGGTCTTGCCGGCATTGCCGGTCAGATCGATCGCGATCATCTCCATGCCGCGCGCTTCCAGCGCGGCGCGGCGGTCGGCCTGGGCATGAAGGGCGTCATCGATGATGGCGAAACGCACCTCGGCATGGCCGAGGATGTAGTCCATATCAGCCGGTCCGAGCATGGTGTTGATGGGCACCCAGACCAGCCCGGCGCGGTGAATGCCAAACAGCGCTTTGACGAATTCGACAGAGTTGTTGCAGATGGTCGAAATCTTCTCGCCCGGCTTCAGCCCGCGCTGCACCAGATGATTGGCGAAGCGATTGGCGTCGCGCTCGAGTTCGGTGAAGGTGACCTGCCTGCTGCCGTCGGTCAGCGCGATGCGATCCGGAAACCGCCGCGCGGCGCGCTTCAACAGGTCGCCGATCGCGACCCGGCCGATACGACCCGGCCCGGTGACGCCGCCGGTTGCTGCGAGATTGTGCATGCGTTTCTCCTCCCGGGCTCCGTCATTCCGGGATGCGCGAAGCGCAGACCCGGAATCCAGAGGTGTGGCGCGAGATTCCGGGTTCACGCTTCGCGTGCCCCGGAATGACGGTCAGTGTCGCGTTCCAAAAATCTGCCGAGCTTCCGCCGGGCTCGCAATCTCGCGGCCGGCGCGGCGCGCGCAGGCGGCGAGCCCTTCGACGAGTTGCCCGTTCGACGTCACCTTGGTGCCGTCGCCGAGATAGAACGTATCCTCGAGCCCGCTGCGCAGATGGCCGCCGAGGTCGGCGGCGCGCTGGTGCAGCGGCCAGATCTCGGCGCGGCCGATCGCGGTGACCTGCCAATGCGCCTCCGGCACCTTCAGCTTCAGGAGGATCGGCAACAGCTCCGGATCGGCCGGCATGCCCGAGGCGACGCCCATCACGAAATTGTATTCGAGCGGACCGGAATACATCCCGGTCTGCCGGTACATGCCAACGCAACGCACGATGCCGACATCGAAGCACTCGAATTCGGGAATGGTGCCGGCCGCCTTCATCACGTCGAGATAGTCCTGCACCTTCTCGACCGCGTTATCGAACATCATGGGCGGCCAGGCCCAGGTGTTGTCGGCCTTCACCTTCAGATAATTCAGCGAGCCGGCGTTGCAGGCGGCGATCTCGGGCCTGGTCTCGCGCACGCAATCGAGCGCGCCCTGGTAGTTCGGGCCAGAGGTACCGGTGGTGTGGTTGATGATCACGCCGGGGCAGGCCTCGCGGATCGCCTGCTGGATCTCCTTGCTGACGCCGACATCCCACGACGGCAGGTGGCCCTTGTTCGGCTCCTGCTGCCGCAGATGGATGTGCATGATGCTGGCGCCGGCGTTGAACGCGGCCTTGGCCTCGCGCGCCATCTGTTCCGGCGTCACCGGAACGTTGTGCTGCTTCGGGTCGGTAAGCACGCCGTTCAGCGCGCAGGTGATGACGGCCTTGTCGCTCATGGGTCTCTTGTCCGCTTTGCAGCGCACATGCGCTGCTGATTTCGCCATGATGAGAACTTTGCCTTCGCGCCATCTTGCGTTGACTGGCTAAGTGGATGCGCTCACGGCACAATCCGTCGCCAGCCGGTTAACACAAGACGCGGCACAAGCGTCATGCCTAACCTTGGTTCTAAGCAGAAGCGGCGCAACAAGCCGGCATCACGGGGAGAACGTCATGGTCTCGATCAACCGGCGCACATGGCTCACCGGCGCGGCAGGCGCGGGACTTGCCGCGGTCGCGGGTCTTAAGCCGTCGCTGGCCGACGACACGCCAGGCGTCACCGCGACCGAGATCAGGATCGGCAGCACCACTTCGCTCAGCGGCCCGGTGTCCGCGCTCGGCGTGCAGGCGCGCTGCCAGGAAGCCTATTTCAAGATGCTGAACGAGCAGGGCGGCATCGCCGGCCGGCAGATCAAGTACATCTACTATGACGATGCGTTCAACCCGGCGAAGACGGTCGAGCAGGTGCGCCGACTGATCGAAAGCGACAATGTCGCCTTTCTGTTCAACATGCTCGGCACCGCGCCGAACTCGTCGGTCGTCAAATACATCAACGCCGCCAAGGTGCCGCACTTGTTCCTGTCGGTGAATGGCGACAAATGGGGCGACTACAAGACCTATCCCTGGACCATGGGCTTTGCGCCGAGCGCGCGGACCGAGGCGCAGGTGTTCGTCAAGTATGCACTGAGCCAGAACAAGAACGCGAAATTCGCGGTGCTCTACCAGAACGACGACCTCGGCAAGGATTTCGTCGCCGGAGCCAAGGACGTGCTCGGCGAGCGGTTCGCGACCGCGGCCGTGGTGGCCTCGCACGAGGTTACCGATCCCACGATCGATTCCCAGATCGTTGCGCTGCGCGGCGGCAACCCAGATGTGCTGATCTCCGGCACCACGGCAAAGTTCTGCGCGCAGTCGATCCGCAAGATCTATGAGCTCGGCTGGAAGCCGATGCACTTCATCGCCAGCGGCGCCGCCTCGATCTCCTCGACCATCGCGCCTGTCGGCCTCGACAAGTCGCAGGGCACGATCTCGTCGGCCTATGTCAAGGACGTCGCCGATCCCGCCTGGGCCAATGATCCCGGCGTGAAGAACTTCCTCGCCTTCATGGAGAAGTACTTCCCCGACGGCAATCCGAAGGAAGGCTACAACCTCTACGCCTACACGGTGGCGCAGGTGCTGAAGATCGTGCTCGAGCAGTGCAAGGGCAATTTCACGCGCGACAACATCATGGCGCAGGCCAACAACCTGAAGGACATCGAGGTGCCGACGCTGTTGCCCGGCATCCGCGTCAACACCAGCCCGACCAATCATCACCCGCTGCAGCAGCTTCAGCTGCAACGGATCGAAGGTCCGGGCTGGCTGCGGTTCGGCGAGGTGATTCAGGGCGCGAACTTGTGAACGCAGAACAACCCAAGTGTCATCCCGGCGAAAGCCGGGACCCATAACCACAGCCGTCAATTGCTTCGCGAGATCTCTGCCATCCCGCGTCACGGATAGATCACGCGGTATGGGTCCCGGCTTTCGCCGGGACGACGGATGGTTAAGTCAGCGCGCGCTCGCTCGCGGTTTGCCCGGTGCGGTAGATCGCAAGGTCCCGCGAGCCGGAGAAGATCGCGCGCGGCTTCAAGCCATAGAAGCGGCGGATCGAGTGGCTGAAATGCGTGCTATCGGGATAGCCGATATCCTGCGCGAGATGCGCGAGGTTGATGTCCTGGTTGGCGAAGTGCAGCAGATGCCGCGCGCGCTTCCAGGCGCGGAAGGAGCGGAACGAGATCCCGGTCTCCTCCTTGAACAGATGCAGGAAGCGCGAGGGCGATAGCCCGGCCTCGGCGGCGCAGCCTGCCGCGGTCACCGGCTCGCCGGAGAATTGCCCGATGCGGCCGATCGCGCGCACGACACGCGGATCGAGCACGCGCTGCGGCAGCGCGTCGCCGAAGCACATGGTGTCGAACTCGGCATTCGCGATCGCGTCGCGATGCTGCATCTCGGCGAGCGTCGCATAAGCGTTGCGAATGCGATTGGCGAACAGATGGGAGTCCGATCCTTGCAGACGGCGGGCGACGGCTTCGAGCGTGCCGTCGGGCACGCTTTCCGGCTCGATCGCGACGCAGATCGCCGAGCGATATTCGCTGGTGATGGTGTGGCGCAGGTTCGGCATCGTCACCGCGAGCTCGCCATGCGACTCGCGGCCTTCGCTGGTCGACAGATGCAAGCCGTCGCGGATCGCGACATAGACATGGAATGCACCGGGACAGCGCTCGCGCGGGCGTCCAAGCAGCCCGGCATAGAACACCCGTTCCGGCGTGATCAGCATCCGGTGACCGGATTGCTGGCTGGAGCTCTGGCACTTCGCGTCCACGATCGCGTCCATGGCGGTTCCTCCTCGCGCGGCTCTTTGGGCCGCTGCGGCGGAGCTACCATAACGCAAATTCGCACGCTGTCACTGCAACGAAACGTCGTCATTCCGGGGCGATGCGACAGCATCGAACCCGGAATCTCGAGATTCCGGGTCTGGTGCTAACGCACCATCCCGGAATGACGAGCGCTAAAGCCGCGCCCGCGGCGCAACGTTCTGTTCCTGACCGGCTTTTTGCTCCGCCGCGACCGCGCGCTGGTAACCGTCGCGCTGCTGCAGCCGCGCCCAATAGGCCGCGACATTCGGCCCGAAATCCTTGGCGAGGCCGATATTGCTGGCGAGACGGAGCGCATAACCGTTGGCGATGTCGGCCGCGGTGAAGCGTTCCGCGCAGAGGAATTCCGACTTCGCGGCGGCGGCCTCGACCGCGCGCAGGCGGCCCAGGAACCATTTTGCATAATCGCCCGAGACCTGCGGGTTGCGCCGCTCCTCCGGCTCAAGCTGGCTGTAGCGGAGCACCAGCGTCTGCGGGAAGGTCAGCGTCGCGTCGGAAAAATACATCCAGTTCAGGAACGCGCCATAGGCCGGCTCGTCGACGCCGACGATCAGCGGCGTCGGGCCGTATTTGGTGCCGAGATAATGGCAGATGCCGGAGGACTCCGTCATCCTGGTCTCGCCATCGATCATGAACGGGATGGTGCCGAGCGGATTGATGCCGAGATATTCCTTGGCGAACACGCGCGGCGGGAACGGCAGCATCTTGAGCTCATAGGGTAGCCCGAGCTCCTCCAGCATCCACAGCGGACGGAACGAGCGCGCGGCGTCGCAGTGATAGAGCGTGATCATCAGGCGTTTCCCTTTTGCTTCAGGCCAGGCAGCGTGCCCATCATCTTGCACAATACCATGAGCATGACCTCGTCGGCGCCGCCGCCGATCGAGGTCAGGCGGCTGTCGCGATAGGCGCGGCTGACCGGCGTCTCGTTGGTGAAACCCATGCCGCCCCAATATTGCAGGCAGGCATCGGTAAGCTCGCGGCCGAGCCGGCCGGCCTTCAGCTTGGCCATGGTCGCGAGCCGCGTCACGTCCTCGCCGGCCACCAGCGCCTCGCCGGCACGATAGATCAGCGAGCGCAGCAGCTCGACCTCGGTCTGCATTTCCGCGAGCTTGAAGTGCACCACCTGGTTGTCGAGGATCGAGCCGCCGAACGCCTTGCGGTTGCGAGTGTAGTCGATGGTCTCGTTGATGATGAATTCATGCGCCTTCAGGCAGGCGGCCGCACCCCACAGCCGCTCCTCCTGGAACTGGATCATCTGGTAGGTGAAGCCCCGGCCCTCCTCGCCGATCCGGTTACGCTTGGGGACCCGGACATTGTCGAAGAAGATCTGCGCCGTATCCGACGAACGCATGCCGAGCTTGTCGAGCTTGCGCGCGATCTGCACGCCCTTGGTCTTCATGGGCACACAGATCAGCGACTTGTTGCGATGGACCGGGCCGTCGCTGGTGTTGGCGAGCAGGCAGATCCAGTCGGCCTGGGTGCCGTTGGTGATCCACATCTTGCCGCCATTGATGACGTAGTCGTCGCCGTCGGCGCGCGCACTGGTCTTGATCGACGCGACGTCGGAGCCGGCGCCGGGCTCGGAGACGCCGATGCACGCGACCTGATCGCCGGCGATCGCCGGCACCAGGAATTCGCGCCGCACCTCGTCGGAGCCGAACCGCGCCAGCGCGGGCGTCGCCATGTCGGTCTGCACCCCGATCGCCATCGGCACGCCGCCGCAGGTGATAGCCCCCAACTCCTCGGCCATCATCAGCGCGTAGGAATAATCCAGGCCCTGGCCGCCGAACTCGACCGGCTTGTTGAGGCCGAGGAAGCCGAGATCGCCGAGCTTCTTGAACAGCTCATGCGCCGGGAAGATGTCGGCCTTCTCCCATTCGTCGACATGGGGATTGATCTCGGCCGCGATGAACTTTTGTAGAGCGCGGCGCGGTTCGTCGTGGTCGGCGGTGAAGAGCATGTTCTCGAACCATCCTTTGTCATTCCGGGGCGATGCGAAGCATCGAACCCGGAATCTCGATCCATTACCTCTGGATTCCGGGTTCGCGCTGGCGCGCGCCCCGGAATGACCTTTCCTTCTCACCCCCCCCTGAAAGGGGGAGGTCGGAACGCAAGCTAGCAGTCGAACGCGCGGCTTGACCCCCACCCTGCCCTCCCCCTTTCAGGGGGAGGGTTCACAATCCGCCTTTTCGCCGCGACCACATCATCACCTGACGCGATCACAACCCCCCATCTGCCGGCTCGCGAGGTCCTTCATGATCTCCTCGGTGCCGCCGCCGATGGCGTTGACCTTGACCTCGCGGTAGATGCGCTCGACCTTGACGCCGCGCATGAAGCCGGCGCCGCCGAAGATCTGCACCGCCTCGGAGGCGCAATGCGCCATGGTCTGGGTCGCCTGATTCTTCATCATGCAGATCTCGGCGACCGGGCTTTCGCCCTGGCCGAGCCGCCATGCCAGCATTTCCAGCATCGCCTGCGAGGCCGCGACCTTCTGTGCCATGTCGACGATCTTGTGCCTGATCACCTGGTGCTGCGCGATCGGCTTGCCGAACGTCTTGCGCTCCTTGGCATAGGCGACCGCCTCGTCGAGGCAGACGCGCGCATAGGCGGTGCAGCTCGCCGCCATGCCCATGCGCTCGCTGTTGAAGTTCTGCATGATGATCTTGAAGCCCTGGCCTTCCTCGCCGATCAGGTTCTCGACCGGCACGCGGCATTCGTCGAAGTGAAGCGTCGCGGTATCCGACGCCCACCAGCCCATCTTCTTCAGCTTGGTGCGGGACAGGCCCGGCGTATTGCCTTCGATCAGCAGCAGGCTGACGCCGCCGGGACCTTCGCCGCCGGTGCGCACCGCGACCGTCAGATAGTCGGCGCGCATGCCCGAGGTGATGAAGGTCTTCTCGCCGGAGACGACATAATGGTCGCCGTCACGCCGCGCCCTGGTGCGCAGGTTCGCGACATCGGAGCCGCCGCTCGGCTCGGTGATCGCGAGCGCGGAGATCTTCTTGCCAGCGAGCACGTCCGGCAGCACCCGGGCCTTAACCTCGGGCCGCGCGGCGCGCGCGATCGGCGGCGAGCCGATGGTGTGGCTCATCAGGCTCGAGGAGACGCCGCCGGCGCCGGCCCGCGCCAGCTCCTGCGAGGCCACGATCTTCATGAACTGGTCGGCGGCGATGCCGCCATATTCTTCCGGGAAGCCGAGGCCGAGCAGCCCGATCGCAGATGCCTTGGCATAGAGCTCGCGCGGAAACTCGCCGTCTTCGTCCCATTGATGGGCATAAGGCTCGATTTCTTTGGCAACAAAGCGCCGCATCACCTCGCGAAAGGCCTCATGCTCGCCGGTGTAGAACGGGTTTGCCATCCGCGTGCTCCGTTGATTCTTCCCTCCGACGATGTCCGGATTTCTCCCGGTTCACTTGCGTCGAGTGGCTGCCATCGGCGCCGACGCCCGATCCGGCGATTTGCCAGCCACTAAACGCAAGACAGTATCCTTATACGCCCCCTCCACTGCCAATTCATGGCATCAATTGAGCCAGGAACAGGCGGCGCAAGACTGCCGTTCCGGAGGAGGGAAATTTGCCGGTTCGTTATTACGACTGGATCGCGCATCATCGCCGGCGCACGCCGGACAAGATGGCGCTTGTCGATCTCGCCAGCGGACGCCGCTTCAACTATGCGGAGCTCGACGCCCGCGTGTCGCGGCTCGCGGCCTGGCTGCGCGATGGGCTCAAGGTTGCCAGCGGCGACCGCGTCGCGGTGCTGGCGCTGAACACGACGGATACGCTGGAGGTGCAGTTCGCCTGCTTCCGGATCGGCGCGATCTTCCTGCCGCTCAACACCCGCCTCACCGTTCCCGAGCTGCGCTACATCACCGACGACGCCGCGCCGAAGGTGATGATCCACGACGACGATCTCGCCGAGACCGCGCTTGCGGTGGCAAGGCTCTGCAATGTCGCTGCGACCGTGAGGCTCGGCCCGGGCGGCGCCTATGAGGCCGGCATCGCGGCAGCCACGCCGCTCGAACGGTTCGAGGAGGTCATGCTCGATGACATCTCGACCATCATGTACACCTCGGGGACGACGGGCCAGCCCAAGGGCGCGATCATCACGCATGGGATGACGTTCTGGAATTGCGTCAATCTCGGCGGCCCCGCCTACATCTCGCCGGCCTCGGTGCTGCTGACGGTGCTGCCGCTGTTCCACACCGGCGGGCTGAATTGCTACACCAACCCGGTGCTGCATGCCGGCGGCACTGTGCTGATCATGCGCGCCTTCGATCCCGGCGAGGCGCTGAAGCTGATCGGCGACCCGGCGCAAGGCATCAACGTATTCTTCGGCGTGCCCGCGATCTACCAGTTCATGGCGCAGCATCCCTCCTTCGCCACAGCAGACTTCAGCCGCCTCGTGATCGGCGGCGTCGGCGGCGCGCCGATGCCGGTGCCGCTGCTCAAGACCTGGGAGGCGCGCGGCGTCGCGCTGCAGCAGGGCTACGGCATGACCGAGACCTCGCCGGCGGTGATGGTGCTCGACCGCGAGGATGCCGCGCGCAAGGCCGGCTCCTCCGGCAAGCCGGTGCTGCACACTGAGGTCCGCATCGTGCGGCCCGACGGCAGCGACGCCGCAGTCGGCGAGCTCGGCGAGCTCTGGGTCAAGGGCCCGAACATCACGCCGGGCTACTGGAACAGGCCGGACGCCAATGCCTCCTCCTTCACCGACGGCTGGCTGCACACCGGCGACGCCACGCGGATCGACGAGGAAGGCTTCTACTACATCGTCGACCGCTGGAAGGACATGTACATCTCGGGCGGCGAGAACGTCTATCCGGCCGAGGTCGAGAGCGTGCTGCATCAATTGGCCGCCGTCGCCGAAGCCGCCGTGATCGGCATCCCCGACGAGCAATGGGGCGAAGTCGGCATGGCGATCATCGCCGTGAAATCCGGCCATTCGCTGACCCCGGCCGAGGTTCACGCGCATTGCCAGGCCAATCTGGCGCGGTTCAAATGCCCCCGCCTGATCGAATTCATCGAGGTCCTGCCGCGGAACGCGACAGGCAAAATTCATAAGCCGACGCTCCGGCAACAATTCAGCCGGCCGAAGCCAACCGATACCGCGGCGTGAGCCAGACGCGCGCCGCGCGTTCCGGGATTCGCCCCGACAAGGATTGCCCCGCTGCCGTCTGCCGGGACCGGCTGCGGGTTCGTTGCGTAAGTCCCCAACCAAGATCAATCGAGGAAATTGCCTTTATGAAAACAACAACACTGTCGCGGCTGGCAGCCGCCACGGCGCTCTGCCTGCTCTCCACCCAGGCCGCCTTTGCACAAAAGAAGTATGATACCGGCGCCTCCGACACCGAGATCAAGATCGGCAATGTCGAGGCCTATAGCGGTCCCGCCTCCGCCTACGGCGTCATCGGCAAGACCGAAGAAGCCTATTTCAAGATGATCAACGACCAGGGCGGCATCAACGGCCGCAAGATCAACTGGATCTCCTATGACGACGGCTACTCGCCGCCGAAGACCGTGGAGCAGATCCGCAAGCTGATCGAGAGCGACGAGGTCTTCCTGGTGTTCAACGCGCTGGGCACGCCGACCCAGACCGCGGTGCAGAAGTATCACAACGCCAAGAAGGTGCCGCAGTTGTTCCTCGCCACCGGCGCCAGCAAGTGGAACGATCCGAAGGATTTCCCGTGGACCATGGGTTTCCAGCCGAGCTATCGCGTCGAGGCGCGGATCTTCGGCAAGTACATCCTGAAGGCCAAGCCGGATGCCAAGGTCGCGATCTTCTACGCCAATGACGACTTCGGCAAGGACTACCTGGTCGGCTTGAAGGAGATCCTCGACAAGTCGAGCGTCAAGATCGTCGCCGAAGAGAGCTACGAGACCACCGAGCCCTCGATCGACTCCCACATCGTCAAGCTGAAGGACACCGGCGCCGACGTGTTCGTCAACATCTCGACGCCGAAATTCGCGGCGCAGGCGATCAAGAAGATCGCCGAGCTCAATTGGAAGCCGATGCAGGTGATGACCGACGTCTCGATCTCGATCGGCGCGGTCATGAAGCCTGCCGGGCTCGAGGCCTCGGAAGGCGTGCTGTCGGCCGGCTATCTGAAGGACGCGTCCGATCCGCAATGGAAGAACGACGAGGGCATGAAGAAGTTCATGGCCTTCGCCGAGAAGTACATGCCGGGCGCCAACCTCGCCGACGCCAATCTGGTCTATGGCTACGCCGCGGCCCAGACCATGGTGCAGGTGCTGAAGCAGGCCGGCGACAACCTGACGCGTGAGAACGTGATGAAGCAGGCCGCGAGCCTGAAGGATTTTGCGCCCGACACGCTGATCCCCGGCATCAGGATCAACACCAGCGCGACCGACTTCGCGCCGGTCGAGCAGCTCAAGATGATGCAGTTCAAGAACGGGCAGTGGGAGCTGTTCGGTGACATCATCAGCGCCGAGACCGGCGGCTAGCGCGACGCGCACCGCCACCAAACATCAGCCATCGCGAAGCCGCCCATCCGGGCGGCTTCGTTGCTTTTTGCGGATCGCGGGTGAAGCCGAGCGACGCGCAAGCTATCTCACCGTCACCCTGAGGAGCCGCGAAGCGGCGTCTCGAAGGGTCGACGGCCGGGCTCTCTCCCGAGTCGATGCATACGGGCCGTGCATCCTTCGAGGCTCGCCCAGCGGCGTAATCGCGCCGCAAGGCTCGCACCTCAGGATGACGGACCTAACTCTGCCGTTGTCATCCCGGCAAGAAAATCGCGAACGGCTCATCGATCGTTCGACGCAAATGCTCGCGATAGGCGGCGTAGTTCGCATCATCCGCCGACACCCGGCCGAGGCTTGGCTTGGGCACGTTCTTCACCGGCAGGAACGCGATCGGCGCGGCGACCGGCGTCAGCAGCGAGCCGCGGCCGGCGAGCAGCGTCGTGATGATGCCGTACATCTCGCCGGAATTGCGCGGGCGCGACACCGTGATCACGCGATGCTGGCCATGCCTGTTTGTGACGAGGTAGACGAAGCCGGATTCGTTGGGCACCGCGACTTCGCCGTACTGCGTATAGTCGGCGTCCTGCCGCTCGCCTTCGCGGAAGCCGAGCGACGACGACGCCTCGTCCCAGGTGATCTCCGTCCGATAGGCATAGAGCGCGCCCTGCTCGCCGAACGACGGCCGCACCGTGATGTAGGTCCCTTCGATCCGCGCCACCGCGCGGCGCGAATAAGACCCGAGGCTGTCGGGTGCGATCCCGCCATTGGCGGGTGCGGCCACCGTGATCGTCTCCGGCAGCTTGCGTAAGGACACACCCAGCGCCTGCTCCAGCCGCACGGTGGTCGCCAGCGTGAACGGGCGGCGGCCGCCGAGCACCTTCTCCAGCGTCGAGAGGCTCAGCTTCGCCTGCTCGGCCAACGCCTGCCGCGAGATGCGGCGGCGCGCGATTTCCTCGCGGATGGTCTCCGCGACCTGCTGGCTCTGCTCGGCGGATAGCTGCTTGTCAGGCGTCGGCATCCAGATTCCTGCCCGGTTCCCCTTGATTCCGCGCAGTCTAGCAGACCGGACAATCCATCACCAAACCGCACAAACCCGCCTCCCGCGGCGGCGGGCCGCGCCGGACGGCGGCCAATCATTGCCGATCATTCTGCTCGCGCCAAAACCGCCGTTCTCCATGATCGCGAGGCAGCGAAAGCCTCGCTCGGGAGTGACGAAAATGACGATTTACGATGCATGTGAGAGCAGCCCGCAGATCCGCCTGTCGCGCAGGATGCGCATTGCGCTGTTCTTTCTGGTGGAAGGTGTGGCCGCGCTGGCGATCGGCTTTGCAGCCTTGTTCGTGAGCTTCGATCCGGTGTGGTCGGCCGAGCTGCCGCGACAGGCGGTGCTGCGGCCGAGCGATGCGCGTTCCGGCTCGCTGCTGTTCAAGACCGACGACGGCTATGCCGACGCGACCAGGCTCGGCATTGACGTCGACCTCACGGTGTCGGGTCCGACGGTCCGCGCCCGCGTCACGCAGATCTTCCGCAACCCGACCAAGGACTGGGTGGAGGCGACCTATGTCTATCCGCTGCCGGCGGGCGGCGCGGTCGACACGCTGAAGATGGTGGTCGGCGACCGCGTCGTGGTCGGCGACATCAAGGAGCGGCAACAGGCTCGCGCCGTCTACGAGCAGGCCAAGCAGAACGGCCAGAAGGCCGCACTGACCGAACAGGAGCGGCCCAACATCTTCACCAATTCGGTCGCCAATATCGGCCCCGGCGAAACCGTGCTGGTGCAGATCGAATATCAGGAGCCGGTGCAGCAGAACGGCAGCGAATTCTCGCTGCGGGTGCCGATGGTGGTCGGCCCGCGCTACAATCCGCGCCCGGTGGTGCAGAGCGTCGACCTTCGCGCCGACGGCAACGGCTGGGGCGCCACGTCAACCGATCCCGTGCCGGACCGCGACCGCATTGCGCGCGAAGTGCTCGATCCGGCGGAAAATGCGCCGGTCAATCCGACCAACATCACGGTGCACCTGAACGCCGGCTTCGCGCTCGGCGAGGTGAAGAGCCATTTCCACCAGGTCAGGATCGAGAGCCCCGACGGCACCACGCGCATCGTCAAGCTCGCCGAAGGCCCGGTGCCGGCCGATCGTGATTTCGAGCTGACCTGGAAGCCGGCCGCCGAGAAGGCGCCGTCGGTCGGGCTGTTCCGCGAGCATGTCGGCAATTCCGACTACCTGCTCGCCTTCGTCACCCCGCCGTCGGTCGAGCAGGCGCAACAGAAGCCGTTGCCGCGCGAAGTGATCTTCGTGATCGACAATTCCGGCTCGATGGGCGGCACCTCGATCATCCAGGCCAAGGCGAGCCTCATTTACGCGCTCGGCCGCTTGCAGCCGACCGATCGCTTCAACGTGATCCGGTTCGACGACACCATGGACACGCTGTTCCCGTCGCCGGTCGCGGCCAACAGCGCCAATATCGGCAATGCGACGGCGTTCGTCAGCGCGCTGCAGGCCCGCGGCGGCACCGAGATGGTGCCGGCGATGCGCGCGGCGCTGTCCGACACCAACCATGGCGACGCCAATTACGTCCGCCAGGTCGTGTTCCTGACCGACGGCGCCATCGGCAACGAGCAGCAATTGTTCGAGACCATCGGCGCGCTGCGCGGCCGCTCGCGCGTCTTCATGGTCGGCATCGGCTCGGCGCCGAACACCTATCTGATGACGCGCGCCGCCGAACTCGGCCGCGGCACCTTCACCCATATCGGCTCGGTCGAGCAGGTCGACGAGCGCATGCGCGGCCTGTTCGCCAAGCTGGAAAATCCCGCGGTGACTAGCCTCTCCGCGAAA
The DNA here is from genome assembly GCF_054063355.1 of Bradyrhizobium sp. USDA 4502. Classification (NCBI taxonomy): domain Bacteria; kingdom Pseudomonadati; phylum Pseudomonadota; class Alphaproteobacteria; order Hyphomicrobiales; family Nitrobacteraceae; genus Bradyrhizobium; species Bradyrhizobium sp. USDA 4502. The sequence continues at coordinate 8,084,882 of NZ_JBSSGF010000001.1, read as the reverse complement.
TTCTCCGAGGCGACGGCCGACCTGACGCCGTCGGCACTGCCTGACGTCTATCGCGACGAGCCGCTGGTGCTGGCCGCCAAGCTCGACAAGCTGGCCGGCTCAGTCGAGATCAAGGGCCGCATCGGCGACCGCTCGTGGAGCGTGACGCTGCCGCTCGCGAATGCCGCTGAGGGCAAGGGCCTGTCGAAACTATGGGCGCGCCGCAAGATCGCCGATGCCGAGGTCGCGCGCACCACGCGGCAGGAGAGCCCCGAGGACGCCGACAAGACCATCCTCGCGCTGGCGCTGGAGCATCAGCTCGTGACGCGGCTGACCAGCCTTGTCGCGGTCGACAAGACGCCGAGCCGCCCGGAAGGCGAGCCGCTGAAGTTGAGCGAACTCCCGCTCAACCTGCCCGCCGGCTGGGATTTTGCGAAGGTGTTCGGCGAGCGTCCGAGTCTGCCGGCCGTACCGGGCGAGCGGCGCGCCGACGGTGGCGACGGCAAGGTGCAGCTCGCTGCGCTGAAGCGGTCACCGGTCGCCACACAAGGTCCCGGCACGATCCAGCTGCCGAAGACCGCGACCGATGCGGAGCTGAAGATGATCGCGGGCGTGATCCTGCTCACGGTCAGTCTTCTCCTCCTGGTGTTCAACCGGCGTCAGACGTCGCCCCAATGACGTCGGATGAAAGGAGGAGGTGTCCCCCAGCCTCCTCCTTCAAGAGCGCGCGCGGCCTTCCACCCGTCCCCCAGGGGCCGCGCGCGCAACTCTTCCTCAACCCGCAATGTCATTCCGGGGCGATGCGCAGCATCGAACTATGGTGCGCGCTTGCGCACCTGAGAATCTCGAGATTCCGGGTCTGGTCCTTCGGACCATCCCGGAATGACAGCAACAGGCGCAACAATGCCCCGCTTCATCCCAGCCCTCGGCTTCGCCCTCATCGGCCTGATTCTGTTCGGCCAGGGCGCCTATATCCATGCCAAGGCGCTGCTCGCGCAGGTGCTGCTGGAGCGCGCCTTCGCGCAGAGCATCGCGACCGGCCAGCCGGTGAAGCCGTGGAACTGGGCCGATACCTGGCCGGTGGCGCGGATCGAGGTGAAGCGCCTGCACGCTTCCGCGATTGCGCTTGCCGGCAGCAGCGGCCAGGCGCTGGCGTTCGGCCCCGGCCATGTCGAACAAACTGTCGATGCCGGCGAGCGGGGCGTCGCGGTCTATTCCGCGCACCGCGACACGCATTTTCGCTTTCTGAGGGATGTCACAATCGGCGACGAGATCGACGTCACGCGCAGCGACGGCAAGATGTTTCGCTATCGGGCCGATCGCAGCTCGGTGGTCCGATTCGATCAATCCGGCATCGATCCGATGACTGACCGACATGAACTGGTGCTGTCGACCTGCTGGCCGTTCGACGCGCTGACATCGGGGTCCGAGCGTTACTTGCTGCACGCGACCTTGATCGAAACGGATTCGCGCCCGCGCGAATCGGGTTCCTGATAGGCAATCAATTTTGCGCCTGCCGGGATATTGCGCGCGGTGCCCTGACCTGCGCCAGCATGAGTTGCTACCCCCTTTCCCTCGCCATAAAAACAATGAAAAATCGCGCGCCTCACGGTGATCCGCCGTGGCCAGAGGAAACAAAGACAACAAGGATAAGGGCAGGCTCCATGGAAGCTTTCGCAAGCACCGCGTCTCATGTGTCCCACGAATGGGCGCCGCCCGCTGACGCCAGCGATATCGTCAAGAGCATCCACGCGATGCTGCATCCGCGCAACATCGTGCTGGTCGGTGCCACCGACAAGCCCGGCAATTACGCCGAACGGATCTGGAACAATCTGGTCAAATACGGCTACGCCGGCGGCCTCTATCCGATCAACGCCAAGCGCGAAGCGATCTGGGGCGTCACCTGCTACAAGGACTTCGCCAGCCTTCCCGAAAAACCCGACCATGTGCTGGTGCTGGTGCCGGCCCGGTTTGCGGTGCAGGTGATCCGCGATGCGGCCGCGGCCGGCGCACGCTCGGCGACCATCGTCACCTCCGGCTTCAGCGAATTGCAGGATGAAGAGAGCCAGCGGCTCGCGGTCGAGCTGAAGCAGGCGATCAAGGAGACCGGGCTTGCGGTCACCGGTCCGAATTGCCTCGGCAATCTCAGCGCCGGCGAGAACCTGTTCACCAATATCGACGACCGCATCGTCACCATGGAGCAGGGCGCGGTGGCGATCGCCGGCCAATCCGGCGCGATCGTGATGGCGATCCGCCAGGCGCTGGAGGATCGTGGGGTCGGCGTCGGCTACATGGTCACGACTGGCAATGAATCCGGCCTCGAGACCCCGGACCTGATGAGCTATTTCGCCGCCGATCCGAGCATCCGTGTCATCGTGGTCTATCTCGAAGGCGTCAGGAACACGAAGGTGTTCCGCGATGCCTGCAAGGCCGCGCGCGCCGCCGGCAAGCCGGTGATCGCGCTCAAGCTCGGCGCCTCCGAAGGCGGCCGCGCGGCGGCGATGGCGCATACCGGCGCGCTCGCCGGCTCGATCGAGACCTTCGATGCGATCTCGACCCGCGAAGGCGTGATCCGGGTGCGTGGGCTGGATGAACTGATCGAAACCACCGAGTGCTTCGTGCATGCCGATCCGCCGAAGGGCAATCGCCTCGCGGCGGTGTCGCTGTCGGGCGGCAAGCGCGGGCTCCTGATCGACGCGTTCTATTCCGCCGGGCTGAACTTCGCGCCGCTGAGTCCGAACGCCTCGGAGCAGCTGGCGAAGATGCTTGGCCCCGGCAGCATCGTCGGCAATCCGCTCGACGCCGGCTTTGCCGCGGTGGTCGATCCCTCCGTCTACATGAAGTCGATCAAGATCATGATCGACGATCCCGACACCGATATCGTCATCATCGATGCCGAACTGCCGAAGGCGCCGCACGAGCTGCGCGAGCGCAATTTGCGAATCGTCAACGAGATGGCGGGCGAGGCCAACAAGCCGGTGATCTATATCAGCGCGATGTCGATCGGCTTCACCGAATTCACCAAGGGACTGCGCAAGTCGCTGCCCGATATCGCGGTCATGCAGGGCCTCGACCGCGCGGTCGGCGCGATCAAGTCGCTGATCGAATATGCCGGCCTGCGCAAGGAGGTACCCGATATCGCCTCGAGCTCGAAGGCATCGGCGCGCGCGGTGCTGGAGAAGACGCTGAAGGCCGCCAACGGCGCCGCCGCGCTCGACGAGGTCGCCTCGAAGAAGCTGCTCAAGGCCTACGGCATCCCGATCTCAAAGGAAGAGGTCGCGCAGACCGCGGCCGAGGCCGTGAAGATCGCCAAGCAGATCGGCTTCCCGGTGGTCGCCAAGGTGGTCAGCCCCGACATCCTGCACAAATCCGATATCGGCGGCGTGGTGCTGAATCTCGCCAATGCGGCCGAGGTGAAGAAGGCGTTCAACGACATCACTGCGCGGGCGAAGAAGCTGAAGGGCAAGCCTAAGCTCGAGGGCATCCTGATCGCGCAGCAGGTCAAGGCCGACCTCGAGCTCGTGGTCGGCGCCTCGCTCGACGCCGAGATGGGCCCCGTCGTGCTGTTCGGCACCGGCGGCGTCGACATCGAGCTGATGAAGGACGTCGCGCTCGCCGGCGCGCCGCTCGACGCCGCCGAGGCCAAGGAGCTGATCGCCAGGACCAAGGCCGGCGTCAAGATGAAGGGCTATCGCGGCAAGCCCGCGCTGCACGAGCCGTCGGCAGTGAAGGCGCTGGTCGGGCTCTCCAACCTGATGGCGGACGCCAACGGCCGCATTGCCTCGATCGACGTCAATCCGTTCCTGATCAACAGCAAGCTCGGCGTCGCCGTCGACGGCCTGATCGTGCTGAACAACGCCGCCGCGAACAAGGCCGCGGGGCATTAGGTTCATCGCAAATTCATCACCGTCATCCTGAGGTGCGAGCGAAGCGAGCCTCGAAGGATGAATCGGCCCGGCTCTGGGCCGTTCATCCTTCGAGACGCGCTACGCGCTCCTCAGGATGACGGAACTGCGAGTGTGCGGTCTGTCCGAAGCATGCATCTTGGGGCTAAAAGCTCGCACCCCACTGCCGCGCGGTCTGCATCACCCAGTCGCGATAGAGTGTCAGCGGCGTCACGCCGGTGATGCCGCCGCAGCCGGCGGCGCCGTTCGGTCCCGTCGACCAACTCACCACGCCGACGATTGCGGGGCCGCCTTGCTTGTCCTCGAACACCGGCGCGCCGGAATCGCCGGTGCAGGCCCCGAGCCCGTCGCGCACGCCCTGCCCGACCGGATCGACGAGACGGATCTGCAACGTGCCGGGCTTGCCGCTCGCGATCAGGCCGGCGACGCGGGTGGCGCCGCCGCTTTTACCGTCACCACGCAGGGTGACGCCGACGCCCGCGATGGTGAAGCGGCCGCCGACCTGGATCGGAATGTTTGGCATGCCGAGCGCGGCCGGCGCCTTGCCTGCGGCCGGCGCCGCGAGCTGCAGCAGCGCGACATCGGCGGTCGCGACATGATTGGTCATCGCCTGCATCCGAAAACCGGGATGGATCGCAACCGTCCTGACGTCCTGCAGCTTCGGCTGCCTGTCCGCGCCATATTCAACAATCTTGTAATCGGCGCCGGGCTGCACGCAATGTGCCGCGGTCAGCACGACCTTCGGCGCGATCAGCGCGCCGGTGCAGAAATTGCCACGCGAGCCGACGATGGTGACGACGGAGCGCGCAACGCCATCCGTCGACGGCGCGCCGCCGCCGACGATGGCGAAAGCCGGAGGGCAGACCAGCGACACGAGAACGGCGAGGATCAGGCGGGATGTCTTCATCGGCGAAGCAATAGCCCGCTCCGCGCGGGTCGCCAAGCGCCGAACGAGCACCGAACAAGCGCCGGGATCGGGCTGGTCCCGGTCTGCGATCCGTGTTAGCCGCTCCTCAAGCAACGCATCATTGGGCAGGAAAGCATGATCGAGGCAGTGATCTGGGATTTCGGCGGCGTGTTGACCACCTCGCCGTTCGAGGCGTTCGCGCGCTATGAGACCGAGCGCGGCCTGCCGATCGACATCATCCGCCGCACCAACGCCGCCAACCATCTCGAGAACGCCTGGGCCAAGTTCGAGCGCGCCGAGATCGATATCGACGCATTCGACGCGCTGTTCGCCACGGAATCGAAGGCGCTCGGCGCCGAGGTGCGCGGCAAGGACGTGCTGCCGCTGCTCTCCGGCGACCTGCGCCCCGAGATGGTCGAGGCGCTGAAGCGCACCAAGGCGAAATTCAAGACCGGCTGCATCACCAACAACTTGCCGGCGAACGCGATCGGCAGCCGCAGCGGACGCACGCTCTACGTCGCCGAGGTGATGGCGCTGTTCGACCACGTCATCGAGTCCGCGAAGATCGGCCTGCGCAAGCCCGACCCGCGCATCTACCAGATGATGGTGGAGACGCTGCAGGTGAACCCGAAGAACTGCGTTTATCTCGACGATCTCGGCGTCAATTTGAAGCCGGCGCGCGAGATGGGCATGACCACGATCAAGGTCGGTAATGCCGCGCAGGCGATCGGCGAGCTTGAAGCCGCGACCGGCCTCACGCTGAGGTGAAGCGGGCTACGCGCCTGTTCATGCCGCATTCACGCGGCGGCTTCTAATTGTCGGCCTCCCCCCGGGTCACGGCGCGATCGCATCGTGACCCCTTTCCTGGTCTGAGCATGACGTTCCGGAAAACCGACGTCCACTTCTCCGGATCATGCCTCGCGGAGGCACTTCCCATGAAACGTCTTGTCGTCGCCCTTGTCTCCGCTGGTTCGCTGCTGATCCCGGTCGCAGCGCTCGCGCAGACAACACCAGCCCCCACAACAGCGCCGGTGGCAGCTCCCGCGCAACAGAGCGCGTCGACGGCGGCGCCCGTGCCCGGCGCGAAGCGCGCGGCCTGCCAGAGCGCGGCGAAGGCGCTGAAGGGTCAGGAGCGGCACGACCAGATGCAGCTCTGCATGGCGCAGGCGCATCTCGACTGCCTGAAGCAGGCCATCGACCAGAAGATCACGGGCCCTCAGCGCAAGGATTTCGTGAAGAGCTGCGCGGGTTGACGGTAGCCGGGCTACGAGATTCTTCTCCTTCCCCCTGAAAGGGGGAAGGTCGGGATGGGGGTCAGCCGCAGACGCCGGCGTTGATGGAGAGAGTAGATCCCCACCCGCTTTGCTCTGGCGAGCAAAGCGACCTCCCCTTGGGGAGGTTCGAACTACACGCTAACAAGCGTAGCCCGTATTGCGCTTGGCGGAATACCCCGGAACCATGCGCTATGCGGGCCAAACGAGCCTTGTGCTTTGTCCGCAACGGGCGCAGAACAGATCCGAGTTCAAGGCAAATTCGGAGCTGATCCTCGTGGCTGACACTAGGCCCACCGCCTCGATCGAGGCCGTGGAAAGCGGCCTCGCCGCGCAAGGCTATATTGCGAACCGGCAGATCGCGACCGCGGTCTATCTGTCGCAGCAGATCGAGAAGCCGATCCTGGTGGAGGGCCCTGCCGGCGTCGGCAAGACCGAGCTGGCGAAGGCGATCGCCGCATGGCGCGGCATGAAGATGATCCGCCTGCAATGCTATGAGGGCCTCGACGAGGCCAAGGCGCTGTATGAGTGGAAATATGCCAAGCAGCTGCTCTACACCCAGATCCTGAAGGACAAGCTCGGCGAGGTGCTCGGCGGTGCGCAGTCGCTGGCGGCTGCGCTCGACCAGCTCCACACCTTCGGCGATGTGTTCTTCTCCAAGGAATTCGTCGAGCCACGGCCGCTGTTGCAGGCGCTGGAGCAGCCGGCCGGCTGCGTGCTCCTGATCGACGAGATCGACAAGTCGGATGCCGAATTCGAATCGCTGCTGCTGGAAATCCTCTCGGACTTCCAGGTCACGATTCCCGAGCTCGGTACCGTCTCCGCGGTGGCGCCGCCGACCGTGATCCTGACCTCGAACAGCGAGCGCGATCTTGGCGACGCCTTGAAGCGGCGCTGCCTGCATCTGCACATCGGCTTCCCCGAGCAGAAGCTGGAGGAGCGCATCGTCGAGAGCCGGGTGCCCGGCATCTCGCAGACCCTGCGCAAGCAGATGGTCGGTTTCATCCACGAGATCCGCTCGCTCGACCTGAAGAAGCTGCCCTCGGTCAGCGAGGCGATCGACTGGGCGCGCGTGCTGGTGCTGCTGCAGGCGAGCGAGCTCGACCACGAGATCGTCAGGGACACGCTCAACGTGCTGCTGAAATACGAGGCCGATATCGAGGCCGCGACGCCGCAGATTTCGTCCTTCATCGCCAAGGCGTCGCGCCAGGGCGTGTTCAGCTAGACCAAGATGCGCGAGAACCTGCATCGCTTCTTTCGTGCGGCGCGGGGGGCCGGGGTCCGGGTCTCGCCCGCCGAAAGCATCGATGCGATGCGGGCGGTCGCCCAGGTCGGCTTTGCCGATCGCGACATCCTGCGCGACACCTTCCTGCTGACGCTGGCCAAGACGCAGGACGAGAAGCGCGCACTCGGCGAATGCTTCGATCTGTTCTTCAGCCAGCCCGAGCCGCAGCAGGACAACGCCGAGCAGGACAAGACCGACGACGGCAGCGAATCCGGCGCCAACCCGTCGGCCGACGAGCATGGCGATGCGTCGGGCGGCGCCGCCAGCGAGAACGTCGGGCCGCTGGCGCAGATGCTGCTGTCGCAGGATCGCTCCGCGATTTCGAGCGCGATCGCCAATGCCTCCGGCGCCGCCTCGCTGCCGGATATCCGCTACTTCACCCAGCGCGGCATCTTCCAGACCCGCATCCTCGATGCGATGGGAATCCAGCGCCTGCGCGACGACATCGACGACCAGACCACGCGCAATCCCGCGCTCGCCGAACGGCTGCAGGAGGCGCTCAACGGCCTGCGCGGTACCGTTCGCGACGCCGTCTCGCAGGCCCTGCTGCTCTACGGCCGCGAGGAAGCGGAGAATCTGCGCAACGAGATCCTGCGCAATGCGCCGCTGGCGCGGATCGAGCCGCGGCAGGTCGAGCAGATGCGCGCGCTGATCCGGCAGATCGCGCGCCGGCTGCGCGAGCGCTATTCCAAGCCGCGCAAGCGCCCGCGCCGCGGCCATCTCGACGTCCGCCGCACGCTGCGCCGCAACGCGGCCTGGGGCGGCGTCCCCTTCCTCACCGCCTGGAAGCGCAAGCATCGCGACCGGCCGAAGATCGTCGCGCTGTGCGACGTCTCGGGCTCGGTCGCCCGCGTCTCGGACTTCTTCCTGCTCCTGATCCACAGCCTGCACGAGGTGGTCGACGACGTCCGCTCATTCGCCTTCTCGGGCCACCTGATCGAGGTCAGCGACATCCTGGAATCGAAATCGCCGGAAGAGGCGATGAAGGAGATCATGTCCAAGGTCGGCTTCGGCTCGTCCGACTACGGCAATTCCTTCGCCGATTTCGAGGACAATTGGATGAGCGCGATCACGCCGCAGACCACGGTGATCGTGCTCGGCGACGCCCGCAGCAACAATCTCGATCCGCGCGCCGACATCCTGCGCCGGATCGACGAGCGCTCCAAACGGCTGGTCTGGCTCAATCCCGAGGGCCGCATGGTCTGGGGTTTTGGCGATTCCGAGATGCCGCGCTACGCGACCTTCTGCAGCGTGTTGCGGCAATGCGCGACCGCGCAGCAGCTCGAGCGCGCCGTGTCGGATATCGTCGCGACGTATCAATAGGCCGCTAGCCGCGCTTTAGATGGCAAGCGACTCGCCGTGGAACAGCCATCCGACGAATGCAGCCAATGTCAGCGCGATCGAGGCGAAGATGCCGACCAGCTTGATCGTCGTGATCGCCTTCAGGATAGAGACCGATCGCGCCGCCGCATGCGGGTCGCCGTGCAGCAGCAGCCATGCCAGGAGACAATCCTCGATCAAATCGCTGAGCAGGTACACCGCCGGCACGACCAGGCCGAGCCACGCCGCGGACGGATAGATCCGGCTGAGCCAGTGCGATGACGCCGCGCCCATCGCGCCCGCCAGCGCCAGCATGACGATCAGATCGAACGGAAACAGGATCGGAAAGACATATTTCATCCGCAGATCCGACTGCACCAGCTCGCCAAGCTGGTCGCCGGTGTAGCTCAGCGTCTTCTCCGGAAAGCGGGTTCGGAACCTGTTTGCGAACACGCGATCGGAATAGCTGCCGACCCACCAGAACAGTCCGAACGCCGCCACCACAAGTCCTAGGAGAATGGCCGTCACGAGAGCTTGAGGGCTCATGCCGACCTGTTCCTGTTGTTGCTGAGGAAGCTGCGGCAGGCAGCCGGAAAGATGATCGCGTGCACCGCGGAGTCCCTGAAAGGGAGAAAATGCCGACGCATATAGCAATGATCGACGAGCAGATTTCCATCTTTTCCGAAGTGTTGCAATGGATCTCTCACGGAAACTCCGTCATAGCCGGACATCGGCGAGCCGAAGTGACGCGCTCCTCGGTGCAGCCTTGGCCGGCCGTGGCGAGATTCAATTCGAGAGCCAACGGCAGGCAGCGTCGACGCGCGCTCGCGCTTCGGCTACCCGGCACCACCGGCGGTCACGCCGCCGCCACAGAACCGTCTTCAATTGGAGATTGAATTTTCACCACGTTCTGCCGTACATAGAGGCCGCGAATTTTCACGGCGGCCGCGAGGGCAACGGATGCCGAAGGATATTGTGATTTGTTGCGACGGCACCGGCAACGAGATCGGTGACAATATCTCCAACGTGCTGAAGCTGTTCCGCGTCGCCGACAAGAATGACCGGCAGCGGATCTACTATCATCCCGGCCTCGGCACCATCGGCCTGCAAAACGCCTGGGGCCGCTTCAAGCAGCAGATGCGCGGCTTGTTCGGGCTGGCCTTCGGCGCCGGTCTCGACCAAGACACACTCGGCGCCTACCTGTTCCTGTGCCGAACCTGGGAGCCCGGTGACCGGGTCTGGATGTTCGGCTTCAGCCGCGGTGCCTACACGGTGCGCGTGCTCGCGGCCTTCGTCCATGTGATGGGCCTGCTGCCCGTCGACCAGCTCGACCTCGCGAGCTACGCCTTCGGCACCTACAAGAAGGCCAGCTCCGACGCCCAGAAATCCGACGGCACGTTCGACTATGCTCCGTTGAAGGAGGCCTGGCATTTCAGCCAGATTGCCGGCGGCCGCAACATCGACATCGAGTTCGTCGGAGTCTGGGACACCGTGGCCTCGATCATCGTGCCGCGACAGGACAATTTCCTGTTCGACTTGCAGACGCTGCTGTTCACCCGCACCAATTCCAGCGTCAAACGGTTCCGCCAGGCGATCTCGATCGACGAGCGCAGGCGCATGTTCCGACTCAATCGCTGGATCGAGCCGCAGAAATTTCGCTCGGATCCATTCGATCCGGCAACGGAGGTGGAGCAGGACATCCGCCAGGTCTGGTTTGCCGGCGTGCACTCCGACGTCGGCGGCGGCTATCCGGAAGACCAGAGCGGGCCGTCGAAGTTTCCGCTGATCTGGATGCTCGAGCAGGCCAAGGCGGCCGGACTGCACATGGATCAGGCGCTGATCGATCATCTCGCCTGGGGGATGCCGTTGCCGCCGCACAAGCACGAATATGTGCCGCCGAGCGCGACCGCTCCGCTGCACAATTCGCTGACCGCCGCCTGGGAAATCCTGGAATGGATTCCGAAGAGCGACAAATGGAAGGAATGGCCGGAGCGGAAATCCTTCCTCGGCTTCTATCTGCCACGCGGCGAGCCGCGGCCGATTGCGGACGGCGCGACCATCCATGCCTCGGTGCTGGAGCGCATGGAGAAGGATCCAGCTTACAAGCCGATCAATATGCCGAAGACCTACAAGATCGAGCCGATGACGCCGCCCCCGGCGCCACCCGCGCCGACGGCTTGACGGCCAGAGTTGAATTTATTTGAGGCCGGGCAACGGCCTCTGCTTCACCTCGCCCCGCATGCGGGGAGAGGCATAGGCCGCCTTTGGCGGCCGTTCTCAAGAACGCCGAAGCGGAGCTTCGGCTATGACGCATCGCTAGATGCGTTCCGGGTGAGGGGAGTCTCCGCAAACGCAACTATCACGGTATGCGCGGAGAAGGCCCCTCACCCCACCCTCTAAGAGCGAGCTTCGCTCGTCTCGACCCCGTAAGCACGGGGAGAGGGAGCGTAGCGCCGTCGCATTCGACCTAATCTCGCCACGCGCTACGTATCGATCGCGTCCTTGATTCGCTTGCGGCTGAGCGGCAGCTCGCGCAGCCGCTTGCCGGTTGCGTGCGCGATGGCATTGGCAAGCGATGCGGCGGCCGGGCCCTGCCCGGTCTCGCCGCTGCCGAGGAACGGCTGGCCGGGACGGTTGATGATATGGACGGCGATGCTGTCGGGCACCGCATTGAAGCGCAGGATCGGGTAGGTCTGCCAGTCGATGCTGGTGATCCTTGTCTCATCGAAGGTGACACTTTCATAGAGAGTCCAGCTCGTCGACTGCACGATCGCGCCCTCGATCTGGTTGGTGATGCCGTCCGGATTGACGACCTGGCCGGCATCGACGGCGGCGACCGCGCGCACCAGCCGGGCCCGCCCGGTTTCGCGATCGACCTCGACCTCGGACGCGATGGCGCAATAGGCAGCGAGATTCTTGTAGCGCGCGAACGCGAAGCCGTAGCCGCGATTTCGCGGCGGCTGCTGCCCGCGCGTCCAACCGAACTCCCCCGCGGCCTTCTCGACCACCGCCCGGCCGCGCTGGTCGTCGAGATGTTTGAGACGAAACTCGACCGGATCGGCGTCGGCGAGATCGGCCAGTTCATCCATGAAGCTCTCGGTCGAGAACACGTTGTGATAGGCGCCAAGCGCGCGCATCGCGGAGATCCGCAGCGGCATCGCGGGGACGAAATGATGCATCACATGCGCGTTCGGAAAATTGTAGATCGGGATCGCGTTGCGATCGCCGCCACCCTCCGGCAGCGGCAACGGCTTTGGTGCCGGCACCGCGAATGATCGCGCCATGTGCTGGGCCGCAAGCAGCGCGCCGGCGCCGCCCGGCCGCATCGAATGGGTATTGCTCCACACCGCGAAATTCCAGTCGGCAATCTTGCCGTCGGCCGTGAGCGACGCGCTCAATTTCGTCACCATCGCCGGACCATACGGCTCCCAGCCGTGCTCCTGCTCGCGCATCCACTGCACCCGAATCGGGCGCCCTGGCAGCGCCCGGGCGATCAGCGCGGCGTCGGCCGCGGCATCGTCGGCGCCATTGTGGCCGTAGCAGCCGGAGCCTTCGACATGGATCAGGCGGACGCTGGTGGGCGTCATACCGAGCATCTCGGCGATCGCCTGCCGGTCGGGATAGACGCCCTGCGTGTGCGTCCACACCGTCATCGCACCATCGACGAATTGCGCGACCGCGCAGGACGGCCCGATCGAGCCGTGCGACTGGTAAGGTCGCGTGTAGGTCGCTTCGAGCGACCGCGCGCCGCTCACCGTGGGATCGCTACGCTGCAAGATCGCGAAATCCTGAGAGGGCAGCGTGGTCAGCACGTTGGCCAGATCGTGCTGGTTCGGCAGCTTCGCGCTCTCCCGCCACTTCGCCGCGGCGGCCAGCGCGTGCATGGCCTTGACCGCCGAAAATTCCTTCTCCGCCACCACGGCCAGGAAGTTGCCGTCGCGCACGATTTGAATCACGCCGGGCATTTTCTTGATCGCGGCCGTGTCGCATTCCACGAGCTGCGCGCCGTAGCTCGGCGGGCGCACCACGCGCGCATGCACCATGCCGGGAAGCCGCATGTCCTGCACATAGGCGGCGCCGCCCGTGACCTTGGCCGGAATATCGACGCGTGGCACCGGCTCGCCCATCACCTTGAAGCTCGCCGGATCCTTCAGGCTCGATGTCGGTTGCGCCTGGACGTGCAACATGTCCGCGGCGACAAGCTCGCCATAGCCCAGACGCCGGCCATCGGGAGCAACGACGGCCGCATTCTCGGTTCGCAAGCCGTCGGGCGGCAAGCCGAAACGCTTTGCCGCCTCCGAAACCAGCAGCGCGCGCGCCTGCGCCGCGGCATGCAGGATCGCCGTGCCGCTGTCCTGCATCGAATGACTGCCCGATGTGTAGCCCTCATTCGCCGTGAGCTTGGTGTCGGCGGTGATCACCTTCAGCGCATCGAAGGGAATATCGAGTTGCTCGGCCGCGATCTGCTGGAACGCGGTGCGGAATCCCTGGCCGAGTTCGGCCTTGCCCGTGAAGGCCGTGACCTGGCCGTTGGCATCGATACGGATCCAGGAATCCAGATTGGGCGATTTGGCCAGGCTGCCCGGCAACGCCGGGCTCTGTGGCTTCTGCTCCTGTGCGATCGCGCCGCGCAGCGAGAAGCTGACGATCAGCGCGCCGGCGCCGGCCAGCACGCTGCGGCGGTCGAGAACCACCGGCGCGGTCATCGGACGCTCCTGTCGCTTGCGGCGTCGGCCGTATCCATCAACCTGGCGGCGCGGTGCACTGCGCGCAGGATGCGCATATGGGTGCCGCAGCGGCAGAGATTGGGCTCCAGCTCGGCGCGGATCTGCGCATCCGATGGCTTCGGGTTGCGCATCAGCAGCGCCTGCGCGCGCATCATCATCCCGGCGATGCAGTAGCCGCACTGCGCCGCCTGCTCCTCCATGAAGGCGCGCTGGATCGGCGCCGGCGCGGCCACGGTGCCGAGCCCCTCGAGCGTCGTCACCTGCTTGCCCTCGACCAGGACCAGCGGCGTGACGCAGGACAGCACCGCCTTGCCGTCGACGATCACCGTGCAGGAGCCGCATTGCCCGAGCCCGCAGCCGAACTTGGCGGCGTTGAGCGCCAGATCATTGCGCAACACATAGAGCAGCGGCGTATCCGGCTCCGCATCGACCTGATGATCCCGGCCATTGACCTTCAATGTCATCATGGCTTGCCTCGCTGTCTGGATTCCGCCGGCGCGTCGCGCGCTGCAAGCGACGTCGACTGCACCGCCCGCGCATCGCGCACCGCCTTGTCGAGATTGGCCCACGCCGGCCGCTTGCCGAACCGCTCGCGCAGATAGGCCATGAGCGCGACCATCTGCGCATCATCGATGCTGCTGGCGAAGCCCGGCATGATCGGGCTGCGCTCGCCTTCGACGGCGCCAACGCCCGACAGCACGATATTGAGGAGGTTGCGCGGGTCGGGGCTTGCGATCGCCGTGCTGAGCGCGAGATTGACGCCGCCATAGGGCAGCGCGCGGCTCCCTTCATGGCAGGAGGCACACGCCGCGGCATAGATCGCTGCGCCGGCCGAATGGGTCTGTGCCGCATCATCGGAAGACGATTGCGCGATGACGTCGGCCGGCCGTTTGCGATCCGGCGCCGGCGTACCCGAAATATCGGCCATGTACACGGCGATGGCCCGCACGTCGCTGTCGGGCACCGTCGCCAGATTGCCGACCACTTCAGCCATCGGCCCGCGCGCGGTGCCATGATCGGCCTGCCAGCCGTGGCGCAAATAGGCGTAGAGCGCGTCGGCGGTCCAGCGCACCGGGGCGTGCGAGGTGTCGTTCAGCGCGTAGGCGTGCCAATTGTCGACCTCGCCGCCGGAGAACTGCGCATTCACCCGCTCGGCGCCGAGCGCGTTGCGCGGCGTGTGGCAGGCGCCGCAATGCGCGAGCCCCTCCACCAGATAGGCGCCGCGGTTCCATTCCGCGCCCTTCGCCGAGTCCTGAGGGGCATCGCCGCTGCGCAGATACAGCAGCTTCCACCCTGCAATCAGCGGTCGATAGTTCAACGGAAACGAAAGCTGATTCGCCGGCGGCGACGCGTGGACCGGCTGTCGCGTCATCAGGAACGCATAGAGTGCCCGGTCGTCCGCATCCGAGACGTTGGTGAAATGGTCATAGGGAAAGGTCGGGTAGAGATGCTGGCCATCGCGCGCCACGCCCGAGCGCATCGCGCGGACGAACGCCTCTTCCGGCCAGCGCCCGATGCCGGTTTCGGCATCCGGCGTGATGTTGGATGAGAAGACGATGCCGAACGGCGTTGGAACCGGGAGCCCGCCGGCATAAGTCGCGCCGCCCTGCACGGTGTGGCAGGTGTTGCAATTGCCGATCGCGGCGAGTTCGCGGCCGCGTTTGACCACATCAGGGTCGAAGGTATCGGCCCGCGGCGGCGCAATGGCGGCAATCTGCGGCCGCCAGGCGACGGCAAAGGCTGCCGCCGCGCCCGCGACCAGCACGATCGCGGCAATGCCTGTGATGATCCGCAGCTGACCAGTCATGCTGAATTGAGTTTGTTGTTGGGACGTGTATTAACACCTTTCATTCCGGTATCGTTCGGCCAGAAGACCTCGATCACCGCCTGTTGACCTCAAGGAATCCTGGAAAATCCCAAAGGGATCGCGCAAGGGATCATGACCGCCCAGCCCGCCCTCGATCGCGCCTCCGCCCCGTCTCGCGATGCGCTGTCCGTGCTCAGTTCCGTGTTCGGCCTGTCGGGCTTCCGCGGCGCGCAGGAAAACATCATCCGTCACGTCACCGATGGCGGCAATTGCCTGGTGCTGATGCCGACCGGCGGCGGCAAGTCGCTGTGCTACCAATTGCCGTCGCTGCTGCGCGACGGCTGCGGCATCGTGGTATCACCTTTGATTGCGCTGATGCGCGACCAGGTCGCGGGCCTCACTGAAGCCGGCGTCAACGCCGCGGTGCTGAACTCGACGCTGTCCTATGAGGAAGCCTCCGAGGTCGAGCGGCGGCTGATCGCGGGCGATCTCGACCTGCTCTATGTGGCGCCGGAGCGGCTGCTGACGCCGCGCTGTCTCGGTTTGCTCGGCCAGGCGCAGATCGCGCTGTTTGCGATCGACGAGGCGCATTGCGTCTCGCAATGGGGCCATGACTTCCGCCCGGAATATATCGGCCTGTCCGCACTCGCCGAGCGCTTCCCCAAGGTGCCGCGCATCGCGTTGACCGCGACCGCGGACGCGCTGACCCGGAGGGAGATCGCCGAGCGGCTGCAGCTTACCGACGCACCGCAATTCGTCGCGAGCTTCGACCGGCCCAATATCCGCTACGAGATCGTCGACAAGCAGAATGCGACCACGCAGCTGAAGAACTTCATCAAGGAGCGGCATGCCGGCGACGCCGGCGTGGTCTATTGCCTGTCCCGCGCCAAGGTCGAGGATGTCGCGGCGGCGCTCAGCGAGGCCGACATTCCGGCGCTGCCCTATCATGCCGGGCTCGATGCCGGCGTGCGCGCCCGGCACCAGGACCGCTTCCTCAACGAGGATGGGCTCGTGATCGTCGCCACGATCGCCTTCGGCATGGGGATCGACAAGCCCGATGTGCGCTTCGTCGCGCATCTCGATCTGCCGAAGAGCATCGAAGCCTACTACCAGGAGACCGGGCGTGCCGGCCGCGACGGCAAGCCGTCGGCGGCATGGATGGCCTACGGCCTGTCCGACATCGTGCAGCAGCGCCGCATGATCGATGAATCGACCGGCTCCGACGCCTTCAAGCGCGTCTCGGTCGGCAAGCTCGACGCGCTGGTTGCGCTCGCTGAAACGGTGCATTGCCGCCGGCAGCGCCTGCTCGGCTATTTCGGCGAGAGCCGCGCAGAAGAAAGCTGCGGCAATTGCGACAACTGCCTGACGCCGCCGCGCGTCCGCGACGGCAAGGTGCTCGCACAAAAGCTGCTGTCCTGCGCCTACCGCACCGGGCAACGTTTCGGCGCCATGCACCTGATCGACGTGCTGGTCGGGCGGCTGACCGAACGGGTCAAGCAGTTCAACCACGACCAGCTGTCGGTGTTCGGCATAGGACGCGAGCTCAACGAGAAGCAATGGCGCGCGGTGCTGCGCCAGCTAGTGGCGATGGGCCATCTGCGTGCCGACAGCGACGCCTTCGGCGCGCTTGTTCTGACCGACAGCGCCCGCGGCGTGCTGAAGGGCGAGACCGCGGTGATGCTGCGCGAGCAGCCGGAAGGCGCGCGCAACCGCGCGGTCCGCGGCAAGTCGCGCCGCGGCGAGCTCGTGCCCGCGGCCGACAGCCCGGGTGGCGTCGCAAATCCCGCCCTGCACGCGGCGTTGCGCGCCTGGCGCTCGGACGTCGCGCGCCAGCGCGGCGTGCCGGCCTATGTCGTGCTGCACGATTCCACCATCGACGGCATCGCCGCGATGCGGCCGGACACGCTCAGCGAGCTGCGCAACATCGCAGGGATCGGCGACAAGAAGCTCGAGCATTACGGCGACGAGCTGATCCGCATCGTGAAGACGACAGGAGCGTGACCGGTCCTCTCTACGCCGAAGCGACGACAGTCGCTTTGGCCGGCGCTGAGACCGAGGGAGCCGCAGCTCAACGCTGGTCAGCGAGACAGCATTTCTTGTATTTCTTGCCGCTGCCGCACGGGCATGGGTCGTTGCGCCCGACATGGCGCAAGGGATTCCTCACGGGTTCGGTGTGGCTCCACAATGTATCGAGATCGTCCCCAAAGGGGGCATCCAGATCGTCGAAGGTCTCGTTGTAGCCGTAGTCGGTCCCTTCCATTTCCTGGACCGCATCCTTGATATAGCCGAGGCCAACTTCCTCGAATCGTGCGATTTCCTCGGGTCGCTGCTCGGCATCGACGAGCATCTCGTCGAACTCGCGGCGTTCTGTCATCCAATCGGGTATACGCCCGTCATCGAAAGCGCGATACGCCAACGGCGCCAGCTCGCGCAGCCCCAGGAGGGCAATTGCCTGCTGCCACGCGTACCAGGCATGGTTCTCGTCATCCGCCAGGTTTTGCTCGTGGAATGCTTTGAGCAGGCGCTGCATGCGCTCCCGCCCGATCATCCCATTCCATGTGAGGAAGGTGGCCGCGCCGAGAACCTGCTCGCGCGCAAATTGATCGACGGACTGATCCACGACCAGACTCAACAAGGCGTCGACATCCCCGTCAAAGACACCCGCGACAATGCGCGCCATGCTTTCGGTCAGGCAGTCACCCAACAGGTCATCAAGTTCGCTTTCGGGTCTGCGCAGCAGTCGCAGCAGGTCGCGGCAAACATCCGTGTCACGAGCTCCACCGAGGATGTAGACACCTCGGAACAGCAGCCTGGCCTCATCGTCGGACAGTTCCTCGCCGTTCCCTGCCCGGGCGACGATGGCGCGCAGCGCGGGGGCCGCTTCTTCCATTCTGATCAGGCACATTCCGACTGCGGCCGCAGGCAATTGTTCCTCGGTCGCGACGGCCTCAAGATAGTCTTCGATCGGCCCCAAATCGCCCCGCTCGAAGATAGCTTCTACTTCTTCCTTCTTCATGGGACCTCGATCTTTGCGGGCAGATGAACGGTCACGACAGAACAACTACCCGATCACCGCCTATCCTCATCCTCTCCCAGAGACAGCATAGGAGCTATTCGCTGGACGGCAATACGCTTGCTTGCGGGCCGCGCCGCCCTCGCCCTAATCTTTGCCCATCGCGTCCAACGAGACGCGGGCAAGACATAACGATATAGGGAAGAGACGGCCCATGGCTCAGGAGAGCACCGCGCGCAAGGCTGCGCGCCCTGCCGAGACCGGAACGTTCGATGCCGTGGTGATCGGCGCCGGGTTCGCCGGCATGTACATGCTGCATCGGCTGCGCGGACTCGGCTTCACCGCGCGGGTCTATGAAGCCGGCGGCGGCGTCGGCGGCACCTGGTACTGGAATCGCTATCCCGGCGCGCGTTGCGACGTCGAGAGCCTGCAATATTCCTTCTCGTTCTCCGAGGAACTCGATCAGGACTGGAGCTGGTCGGAGAAATATTCTCCGCAGCCCGAAATTCTCGCTTACGCCAATCACGTCGCCGATCGCTTCGACCTGCGCGGCCAGATCGTGTTCGACACCCGCGTCACCGCGGCGACCTTCGACGAGCAGGCAGGCGCATGGCTGATCGAGACCGACCGCGGCGACAGGGTCACTGCAAAGTTCTGCATCATGGCGGTCGGCTGCCTGTCGGCGCCGAACCGGCCGGCTTTCCCAGGCATGGCGGATTTCCGCGGGCCGATCTATCACACCGGCGAATGGCCGCATGAGGGCGTCGACTTCACCGGCCTGCGCGTCGGCGTGATCGGCACCGGCTCATCGGCGATCCAGTCGATTCCGATCATCGCGCAGCAGGCCTCCGAGCTCACCGTGTTTCAGCGCACCGCGACCTGGTCGGTGCCGGCGTGGAACGAGCGGCTGTCGGCCGAATATCTCAAGGAAGCGAAGGCGCATTATCCGGAGCTGCGCGCCAAGGCCCGTGCGCGCCCGACCGGCTTCTATTTCCAGTTCAACGCCCAGCCCGCCTTGCAGGCGAGCGAGCGGGAGCGCGAGCAGCAATACGAAGAAGCCTGGCAGCGCGGCGGCCTGCCCTTCCTCGGCGCGTTCGGCGATCTCCTGTTCGAGAAGGCCGCCAACGACACCATCGCCGATTTCGCGCGCGAGAAGATCCGCGGCATCGTCAAGGATCCCGCGACGGCCGAGCTGCTGTGCCCGCGAAACGTGTTCGGCTGCAAGCGGCTCTGCGTCGACACCAATTACTTCGAGACCTACAATCTGCCGCATGTGAAACTGGTCGACGTGTCGACGACGCCGATCGATCGCTTCACGACGGAAGGCATTGTCGTCGACGGCACCGAATACAAGTTCGACGCGATCGTCTCCGCCACCGGCTTTGCCGCCATGACCGGCTCGTTCGACAAGATCGCAATCACCGGCCGCGGCGGGCAGACGCTGGCCGAGAAATGGCGGGCGGGCCCGCGTGCCTATCTCGGCCTTGCCTCCGAGGGCTTTCCGAACCTGTTCATGATCACCGGGCCCGGCAGCCCGTCGGTGCTCGCCAGCATGATCCAGGCGATCGAGCAGCATGTCGACTGGCTGGCGGATTGCATCAGTCATATGCGCGACATCGGCGCCGGCACGATCGAGGCGGTCCGCGACGACGAAGACGCCTGGGTCGCCCATGTCAACGACGTCTCCACGGTCTCGCTGCGCTCGACCTGCAGCTCGTGGTATGTCGGCGCCAACATCCCGGGCCGTCCCCGCGTGTTCATGCCCTATATCGGCGGCTTCCCGATCTATGTGCAGAAGTGCAATGAGGTGATGAACTCGGGTTACGACGGCTTCGTGCTGCAGGGCGGGCGCAACGGCAATGCGCCGCCGCAGGTGCGCTTCACCGAGCGCTGGCAGGTGCCGCTCGACATCGAGGTGATCTCGCCGGCCGCGGTCGCCGCGAAGCGGGTTCCCGTGGTCTGAGGGCCGGCGGTATCCCCACCGGGATTGCGCATGATAGTGTCGCGTCGGTCCGCGCTTCGCATCGCGGACCGCACGGGAGACGATGGCCGACACGGCATTGCAGGGACTGGTCGAGCGGATCGGCGCGGATCACGTCGTGCGCCGGCTTGGGATCGAGGCCGCGCATGAGAAGCAGGTGTTCGGCCAGGGCACGCTGCTGTTCAATGTCGAGAACTGGAAGCTGGCGCCGCGGATCATCGAGACTGCGCTCAAGGTGACCGGCCTGCACGGCCGCGCACGGCGCAACGCCGACCAGGTTGAGGTGCGGCACAATCTGGTGACGTCGGCGCGCCTGCCGGCGGCGTTCGACGGCTTCGCCATGCTTCAGCTCAGCGATCTCCATGCCGACATCAGCCAACGCGCGATGCGGCATCTGATGGACATCGTGAGCGATATCGCCTGCGATATCTGCGTTCTCACGGGCGACTACCGCGGCAAGACCTATGGTCCGTTTGAAACGAGCCTCATGTTGATGCGGGATCTGTGCGCGCGGATCAAGCTGCCGCGCTACGGCATCCTCGGCAATCATGACAGCATCCGCATGACGCCGGCGCTGGAGGCGATGGGCATCAGGATGCTCTTCAATGAGCAGGAGCCGATCACGCGCGATGGCGCGACGATCCATCTCGCCGGCGTCGACGACGCGCATTTCTACCGCACCGACGACATCGCAAAGGCTGCCGCGGCGATCCCGCGCGACGCATTCTCGATCCTGCTGGCGCATACGCCGGAATCCTACCGCGCGGCAGCCGCGGCCGGCTTCGACCTGATGCTGAGCGGCCATACCCATGGCGGCCAGCTCTGCCTGCCCGGCGGCATCGCGATCAAGCTGGAGGCGCGGCTGCCGCGCCGGATGGGCCGGGGCGTATGGCGGTTCGGTGAACTTGCCGGCTACACATCGGCCGGCGCCGGCACCAGCCTGGCGCCGGTGCGGCTGAACTGCCCGGCCGAGATCACGGTGCATACGCTGCGGCGGCTCGGTTGAGCATACTCCGCTCGTACGTCGCAGGCGCCCATTGCCAAAATATCGAAAACAACCCCATGCAAAGGAGTCGGCGGCTGCCCGGACGTCGCAAGGAAAGACGTGTGGCCGGTAGCCAGATGCAGTCGCCCTGCCGTAAGGACGGGAAGAGGGCGTAGCGGAGGTCTCAATTGCCCTTCTTCGCACTCGCGCTCTGCTCGTTCACCGTGCAGGTGATCAGCAGCGTGTAGCCGCGCGCATTCTTGGCAATCTCGGCGGTTTCCTTCTTCATCTCCTCGCGCCACTCGGCGGTCCGGTACGCCACCGCGCTGTTGTCGAGGAAGTCGCGCAGCGCGCCGGTCTTGATCGCGAAATTGATGTTCTCCGGGATGGTCCCCGTCGCCCGCGCCATCCTGACCGCGTCGAGCTTGGCAGCCACCACGCCGACCACCGCGCCGGTGAGGTCGAACAGCGGACCGCCGCTGTTGCCCGGCTGCACGGCGGCGCTGATCTGCAGATGACGGGTATCGTTGAGGATGCCACTCAGCGAAGAGACAATGCCCGTGGTGACCGTGAAATCGGATGTCAGCAATCCGTGATAGGGATAACCGATCGCCACCACGCCGTTGCCGACCAGGATGGGGTTTTGCCTGAGGCTGACGACATCCTTGAACGGGGTCGGCGCCTGCAGCAACGCGAGATCGTTGGTCTCGTCATCGGACACCAGGCGCAGCTTGACCGGCGCCTCGCCGCTCAGGTTGCCCGTGATCTCGCTGCAGCCGCCGACGACATGGTGATTGGTGACGACGTGGCCGCTGCTGCTGACCACAAAGCCGGTCCCCGTCCCCGATCTCGCCTGCTTCGCCGGCGGCGCGCTGGGTGCTGCCGCCTGCTGCGGCGGCGCCGCCGCAGGCTTTGTCGCGACCGCGAACTCGCCGGCATTGGAGACGCCGTTCTTCTTCACCGAGACGACGCAGTTGAGCAGTGCCGGCAGCAGCTGCGCGGTCTGATTGAGGTTGAACTGAAACAATTGTCCCTGCGCGAATGCCGTCATCTGGCGCGCCTTGCGGAACTGGTTGATCAGGCTGGAATTCACCGGCATCTCAACATTCACGAGCTGGGTGCCGAGCGGCATGCCGTAGACGTTGAACGCCGGCTGGCCGTCGAAGGTCAGCGCCAGCGGAAAGGCCTCGCCCGGCGTCAGACGCCAGCTGTCATGGGCAAAGCCGAGCCGCCAGCTGCCATTCTCGGCGATCGACACCATGAAGAAGATGCCGCTTTGATACGTGGTGCCCGCCGAGCAATGGGTGAAGGCGCCATTCTTGTCGTTGGTGAAAGCACCGCCCTTCCAGTTGCCAACCGTGATCGAGCCGTAGGGACCGCGGGCGCTCGACGGAGTTGCAGACGCAAACAGCCACGCGGCCGCAACGGCCGCCCAGATCGCAACTCTCATGACGCGCACTCCCCCAGCCACAACCCATCATAGGAGGCGGCGAAATTCATCCGCAAGTGGTGCGCGGCTTGGTCTTTGGTCCTGCGGCCACGCAAGTCCGCCGCGGATGAGGCGATCGCCACACCCTCAGGTTACAGAACCTATGTTCCTATTATGTTCCTATGTCAACCGAGGTACTGGCCGTATTTAAGCCCCGTGTCCCAAGTTGAATCTTGGAGTGTCTTAATTCCGATTAAGCGAACGAAAACCGTAACTTGGCCGATGTTCTCGGCAAGACTACTGAGTCGCGGGCCAGATGTTCTGGCTTTTGCAATCCGCCAAGTGTTCTCCCTCCACAGGGCAGAAGTGTTACCGGGGTTCTCCGTGGGTGAACGGAGTTCCAGCCTCCGCTACCGTCCCGCTTAGCATTCCGCATGGAATAAGCCCGCCATCGCAGGGGTTGGAAGCTGAGGGAGGTCGAGCAAGCCATGGAAAGCGAAAGCGCGCCTTCAGGGCCGGGTGAAGCCGCATGGGAAGCGTTGACATTCGATGAGCCGGTCAACGTCGCGCTAGCCATCTGGGCGGCGCTATTGGTGGCCCACGTCATCGCGGCGTCGGTGTATTATTGGCGGGAGCAGCGCAGCCCGGAATGGTTGGCCGCTCTTGCGATTTTGGCATACTTGCCGATCTTGGTGCCGATCGTCTGTCTCGGCCTAATTCTAAAATATCTGATCCGACCGCTGATCGGACAAATAAAACTGTTCCGGCGAAGGTCCGATATCAAAGGCGTCGTTGAGTAAGGCCGCCTCAGTTGGCGGCCTCTCCGTTTATGATCTCGATCCATCGGCGCAAGCTCGATTCAAATCGCTCGCGCACTTCTGCTTCCGAGTTAGCCGTCACGCCAAATGAGAGCGGCGCGTCCCTTCCTGTGGTTGCGATCCATTCTCCGCAAGCTCGCGGCTGAATCTCCGGCACAATCCCCAGCTTGGGGCTGAAACATGGGCAAATGCAGCCCCGGTCGAAGCGCCCTCTAATACGACAGCATGACGTCGGAAGAGATGCGAGCGATGGCAGCGCAGTGTGATGATGTGGCCTTGAAGCTACTCGCTCCCGAGCGCGCCATTGTCCGGAACGTCGCAGCCCAATCGCGTATGCTGGCACACCAATCCGAGACGGCGACGTAGAGAGTGGCGATCAATCAGGCCCTCCAGCGAAACTGTTCCCCGTGACGCCCTCAAGGAAACGGCCCCAGCACTCGGGCAAGGAGGCTGAGGCCGAGGAGCGCCCGTGGGGTAGGGAAAGATTATGGACACCCCCGCGTGAGCTAGAACCTCGATGGTACGGAAGGGCATTTGCATATGTGAATGAGTGTCCTGATTTCCCCAAGCGAATGTCCTAACTGGGACAGCATCTCAACCGGGGTGCTGTCCGCATTTAGGCCCCGTGTCCCAAGTTGATTTTGGAAGTGTCCTGATTAGAAAACGGCCCCAGCGCCGGGAGAGCGCTAAGGCCAAGTTGACGTTTCCAATGAGCTACGGCAGTTCAGCCGATCAGAAGCCAGCCTAAGCTGATGATGAACGCGACGAGCGATATCCCCGCCAAGCCTATGAGGCTGAACTCGACGCCATCTAAATCGGTCCTGAACATAATGTTCAAAGCATTACACGTCGGATCGGCGGGCGCTTTAGCGTATGTCAGTCAGCGGCTGTGTCCAATTTCCAGATTCCACCGGGCATCAGATGTCCGAATTCCCCTCTCCGAGTGCCCTAACCAGGACAGCACCTCAACCGGAGCATTGCCGCCAAGGCGGACGCTACTGCGGCTCCCCGACCGAGGAGCGCGCCGGCGGATTTGGATCGCTGAACCAGTACCAGGATGCGAGGGCATGGACGCCGACGCCGATCAGGAAGATGCCGGCGTAGAGCTCGACCGCATGATTCATCGCCAGCAGGCGGGGATGCGGCGCGGCACCCTGGCCCTGGTAGGTCCAGACCCAGTGCCCCACGGCGACGATGCCAACGCCGAGCGCGGCGATGGCTCGGCCGGCCGCATTCATCATCCTCACGCGATGGTCTCCCAACTCGCCCGGCCCAGTGAAATTACCGGGCGAAGCTGACGCGGACCTGACGTGGGAAATGGAACGTAGCCCGGATGGAGCCAACGGGTCGCGCGAACGCGTGCCCGACGACAGGCTCCGCGAAATCCGGGACTTTCTATCCGCGCTGCTGAAGCCTGCCGGACTACGCTTTGCTTCATCCGGGCTACGGACTTCTCTTCCCCTTCCCCCTGAAAGGGGGAAGGTCGGGATGGGGGTCAGCTACAGGCGACGCTGCAAGCGGAGAGAGCAGATCCCCACCCGCTTTGCTCTGCGAGCAAAGCGACCTCCCCTTTTCAAGGGGAGGTAAGAATGCATAGCCCGGATGCAGCCAACGGGTCGCACGAACGCGCGCCCGATGACAGGCTCCGCGAAATCCGGGGATCTCGCGCCGCCGAGAGACCTACCCGGATTGCGCTTCGCTTCATCCGGGCTACGAAGCCACGAAATCAGAGGCCCGCCCGCCTCAGCCGTTCCTGAACGCGTAGGCGTAGCCGTTGAGCGCAGGTGCGCCGCCGAGATGGGCGTAGAGCACCTTCGATCCGGCCGGGAAATAACCCTTCTGGACCAGATCGATCATGCCCTGCATCGACTTGCCCTCATAGACGGGGTCGGTGATCATGCCCTCGAGCCGCGCGCTGAGGCGGATCGCCTCCTTGGTCTCCTCCGACGGCACGCCGTAGGCGGGATAGGCGTAGTCCTCGATCAGCACGACATCATCCTCGACAATGTCGCGGCCGAGCTCGACCAGCTTTGCGGTGTTCTGCGCGATCGACAGCACCTGCGCCTTGGTCTGCGCGGGCGTGAACGAGCCGTCGATGCCGATCACGTTGCGCGCGCGCCCATCGGCGGCGAAGCCGACCAGCATGCCGGCATGGGTCGAGCCGGTCACCGTGCAGACGATGATGTAGTCGAACTTGACGCCGAACTGGCGCTCCTGCGCGCGCACCTCCTCGGCGAAGCCGACATAGCCGAGCCCGCCAAATTTGTGCACGGAGGCGCCGGCCGGAATCGCGTAGGGCTTGCCGCCCGCCGCCTTGACCTCCTCGATCGCCTGCTCCCAGCTCTTGCGGATGCCGATGTCGAAGCCTTCGTCGACCAGCCGCACATCGGCGCCCATCACGCGCGAAAGCAGGATGTTGCCGACGCGATCATAGACCGCGTCCTCATGCGGCACCCAGCTTTCCTGCACCAGCCGGCACTTCATGCCGATCTTGGCCGCGACGGCCGCGACCATGCGGGTGTGGTTCGACTGCACGCCGCCGATCGAGACCAGCGTGTCGGCATTGGAGGCGATCGCATCGGGGATGATGTATTCAAGCTTGCGCAGCTTGTTGCCGCCATAGGCGAGCCCGGAATTGCAATCCTCGCGCTTGGCATAGAGCTCGACCTTGCCGCCGAGATGCTTTGACAGCCGATCGAGCTTCTCGATGGCGGTCGGCCCGAATGTGAGTGGATAGCGCGCGAACTTCTCCAGCATGCTGGCATCCTCTTTGGTGGTCTGAAACGGCGGCCACAGCTATCACCCCTGGCGCGAAAGGTGCTCTCTAACTCAGCTCACGTAGTTCCTGAAGATTGCTGGATTTGGCCAAGATGATATGTTTTCTTTCATGAAATTCGCCACTGATGAGAGATTCTTCCATGCCCGCCCGGCTCGACCGCATCGACCTCAAGATGTTGAGATTGCTGCAAAAGAACGGCCGGCTCAGCAATGCCGAGCTGGCCGATCAGGTCGGCGTCAGCCCCGCCACCTGCCATCGCCGGACGCAAGCGCTGTTCGACGAGGGTTATCTCAGCGGCGTCCGCGCCATGGTGGCGCCGCGCAAGCTCGGCAAGGGCACGTTGGTGATGGTCGGCGTCGTGCTCGACCGCTCGACGCCGGAAAGCTTTGCGAGCTTCGAGCAGGCGGTGGCAAAGCTGAAGTGCGTGCTCGACTGCCACCTCGTCGCCGGCGATTTCGACTACTTCCTCAAGATCCGCGCCGGCGACGTCGACGACTTCAAGCGCATCCATGGCGATCAGCTGATCGCGCTGCCCGGCGTGCGGCAGACCCGCACCTTCTTCGTCATGAAGGAGGTGGTGGACAATGCGGCGCTGGAGTTCTGAACCTGACGTGATCCCGCCGCGGGCCGAGCGCCGTGAGCCGCCAGGGCCTGCCCGAGAGAAGTAATCCCTTCATCCGACTTGATGGCCGGCGCAAACCGGCGCAGTCTCTCACTAAATCCCCGCGGGGGGCGGGGGTCGCGCGCGGATGCGCGGGGGACATCATCCGCGGATGACAATCATGAACGCCACGGCGATCCGACTGGTCATTCCGTTGCTGGCACTTGCCGCCGGCGGCACGGCGGCGCTCGTCTTCGGCATCCGCCAAACCCAGCAAATCCTGGGCGGGAGCACGCCTTTGACGGCGACGGCACCATCCGCGCCAGCGGCTCCGGCGCGAGACCAAAACAAGACCGCGCTGGCAAAGGCGCAAACCGAGACCGCGGCCCTGGCCGACGTGCTGGCAGGACCGGCGCCGGCACCAGGCGGCGACGCGGTGCCGGAGTTCGACGTCGTCAACATCGAGCCGACCGGCGAGACCGTTGTCGCCGGCCGGGCGCTACCGGGCACGACGGTGGAACTGCTGCGCAATGGCGAGGTGCACGATCGCGTCGTGGTGGACAAGTCCGGCCAGTTCGTCATGGTCCCGCGCCCGCTTCCGCCGGGAAACTATGACCTCACCCTGCGCATGACGCGCGACGGCAAGCAGGTGACCTCCAAGCAAAGCGTGGCGGTGGCGCTCGAGGCTGCGACGAGGGAGCGGCCGATGGTGGCGCTGATGGCACCGGACAAACCGGTCCGCGTGCTGTCGCAACCTGCTGCCACGGCGCCGGCGGCTGGGAAAGTGGCCATCGAGGCCGTCGAGACCGAACCGGACGGCAAGCTCCATGTGAGCGGTCAGGCAGCTCCCGGCGCGACCGTCAGGCTCTATCTCAACGGCAGCTTGATCACGTCCGCGACGGCCGACGAGGCGGGGCACCTCTCGGTCACGATCAACAAGGGCGTGACCGTCGGCAACTATCAGGTGCGGCTTGACGACGTCGACCCCACTTCCGGCAAGGTCCGCGCGCGGGCCGAGGTGCCGTTCAACGTTCCGGACACGATGACGACCGCATCGATCCCGGCATCGCCAACCTCGTCCGGCCGTGCGGATGTGGCCAAACCGCAGCTCGCCGCGGCGGCAACCGCCACCGCATCTGATGTGAAGTCCCCCTCCGCTGTGATCGTGCCGAAGATCACCACGACCACCGTCGCCCGCGGCGACAGCCTGTGGCGGATCAGCCAGCGCGCATTCGGCGCCGGACAGCGCTACGCCGTGATCTATCGGGCCAATTCGCAGCAGATCCGCAATCCCAATTTGATCTATCCCGGCCAGGTCTTCGTCGTGCCGGCAAAGTGAGACCGGCCTACCGCCAACGGTCACTTGCCGGGAGATTTCAAGAACGCCACGATCCTGGCGCGATCTTCCGCCGAGCGCACGCCGGTATACGGCTTCATGCCGTTGCCCGACACCACGGCCTCGGGATCTTCGATGAAGCGCAGCAGCGTGCTCTCATCCCAGACGATGTCGGATGATTTCATCGCCTCCGAATAAGGAAAGCTCGCAACCGATCCGGCCTTGCGGCCGACGACATTGTGCAGGTTCGGGCCAACGCGGTTGTCGCCGTCCTTGACCGTATGGCAGGTGCGGCAGGAGTTGTTGAACGCCTGCTCGCCGGACACGCCCGCATCCTGACCATGGGACGGCGATGACGCCAACGACACCAGTCCGCAAACGACGATGATGAATCCCGGCCGCATCGATCACTCCGTCGGCAATTGCGCCAGGCAAACGGGCGCGCGCAGCACCACGTCTCGGATGCCATGCCGTCAACGCAGAGGCGGCGTGAAAGGTCCGCTCGCGGCAGGCCCCACATCTGGCGCAGGTGCGTGCGCCGCACTAGATGTGCTGCCATGCCACACCCCGCCCTCGAGGATTTCGTCGCCGGCCACCAGCGCCTGTTTGTCCTGACCGGAGCCGGCTGCAGCACCAATTCCGGCATTCCTGATTATCGCGACAGCGACGGCAACTGGAAGCGGACGCGCCCGGTCACCATCCAGGCGTTCTTGGGCGAGGCGGCGACGCGGCAGCGCTACTGGGCGCGCAGCATGGTGGGCTGGCGGCGGTTCGGCCGCGCCGCGCCGAACGGCGCGCATCGCGCACTGGCCAAGCTCGAACAGCAAGGGCGCTGCGAGCTGCTGCTGACCCAGAATGTCGACCGCCTGCACCAGGCCGCCGGCAGCCAGCGGGTGATCGACCTGCACGGCCGGCTCGACGTAGTGCGCTGCCTCGGCTGCGGCGCGACGATGCCGCGCGAACAATTCCAGGACGAGCTGGTGCGGCGAAACCCCGCCTGGCTCACGCTCGATGCCGCCGACGCACCCGACGGCGACGCCGATCTCGATCTGGATTTCTCGTCGTTCGTGGTGCCGGCCTGCGAGGCCTGCGGCGGCGTGCTGAAACCCGACGTGGTGTTCTTCGGCGAGAACGTGCCGCGCGATACGGTCGCGTCG
The DNA here is from genome assembly GCF_054063355.1 of Bradyrhizobium sp. USDA 4502. Lineage (NCBI taxonomy): Bacteria > Pseudomonadati > Pseudomonadota > Alphaproteobacteria > Hyphomicrobiales > Nitrobacteraceae > Bradyrhizobium > Bradyrhizobium sp. USDA 4502. The sequence goes on along the minus strand of NZ_JBSSGF010000001.1, from coordinate 8,055,582 downwards.
GCGCAGGCGCATCTCGAGCAGGCCGACGCCGTGCTGGTGGTCGGCTCCTCGCTGATGGTCTATTCCGGCTTTCGCTTCGTCCGGATGGCAGAGCAGCGCGGCCTGCCGATTGCCGCCGTCAATCTCGGCCGCACCCGCGCCGACGAGCTGCTCACCCTCAAGATCGAGGATAGTTGCGAGAGCGCGCTGGCTTTTTTGCTGTAGGCCGCTGCTCTCTCCACGTCATTGCGAGGAGCGATAGCGACGAAGCAATCCATCGAGCCGCCTATGCGGAAAAATGGATTGCTTCGCGGAGCCTGTCATCCGGCGGCGCCTTGCGCCGACCGGGTGGCTCGCAATGACGATGGGCCAGGTTATCGCACTACGCGCGGTGGCGCGGCGCCTTGGCCATCGGCATATTGGCGTTCCAGTGCGTCCAGCTGACGCTGGCGAGGCTGCCGAGATCCGTCGCCAGCGGGCGACGGGTGCGGCGCTCGTACTCCGCGATGCAGCGGCCCGACTCGCCGATCTTGCGCTGCAATTCGTCGATCGTCATCTGCGTCGCGCGGCCGCAATTGGCCTTGCCGAGCTGATCGGCCTCGATCGCCCTCAACGCCGCCCGCAGCTTCTTGAGCTGCGCGCGCTGCCAGGCAATGTGACTATCGCTGTCTGCCGTCATGTGGCCGCCACCATCTTCGATCGTTGCACGCCATTGGGAACCTCGATGTCGACCTCGAGCATCGAGACGAACTTGCCACGGTCCATCCGGACCACGACCTTGTCGGGGTCGACGTCGATATGCTTGGAAACCACGCTCAGGATTTCCGAGCGAAGTGTCTCCAGGAGATCTGGCGCGCCGGTCCGGCCACGCTCATGCGAAAGCAGGATCTGCAACCGCTCCCGCGCGACGGGCGCCGATGCGGCGCGGCCGCCGAACAGCCGCATTACGTTCATCATGCCGCCCTCCGTCGCAGTAGCCGATCCATCAACCCCTTGCGTTGAACCGGCACGGTCATCTCCACGGCCTCGCCCATCAGGCGGCGCACCGCATCGGTATAGGCCCGCGCCGGCGCGCTGCTTGCTGCGTTCAGCGTGACCGGGCAGCCGACATTGGAGGCGCGCAGCACGTCCTGGCTTTCCGGGACGATGCCGAGCAAGGGAGTCGCAAGGATCTCCAGGATATCGTCGATCGAGAGCATCTCGCCGCGCGCCGCGCGGCCGGCATCATAGCGGGTGACCAGAAGATGCTTCTCGACGCGCTCGCCGCGCTCGGCGCGGACCGTCTTGGAATCGAGCATGCCGATGATGCGGTCGGAGTCGCGCACCGACGACACTTCCGGATTGGTGACGATAACGGCCTCGTCGGCGTAGCGCATCGCGAGCGTCGCGCCGCGCTCGATGCCGGCCGGGCTGTCGCACAGGATCCAGTCGAACTTGGTCTTGAGGTCGGCGATCACGTGCTTGACGCCCTCTTCGCTCAGCGCGTCCTTGTCGCGGGTCTGCGACGCCGGCAGCAGCCAGAGATTCTCCAGCCGCTTGTCGCGGATCAGCGCCTGCGGCAGCTTGGCGACGCCCTGCACCACGTTGATGAGGTCGAACACCACCCGACGCTCCGCGCCCATCACCAGATCGAGGTTGCGCAGGCCGACGTCGAAATCGATGACGACGACGTTCTGACCCATTTGCGCGAGCGCCGCGCCGAGCGCGGCGGTTGAGGTCGTTTTGCCGACCCCGCCCTTTCCAGACGTCACGACCAATACCTTGGCCATTCTCTCTCTCCTTGTGGTCGGTCAGTTCAATGGTGTAATGCGCAGCATTTCGCCCTCGAGCCACGCCTGGGCGGGCCGGTTGCGCAAGCTGTCGGCGATTTCTTCCGCAGTCTGGTAGTAGCCGTCGATCGCGAGCAGCTCGGCCTCGATCCTCTGGCAGAAGATGCGGGCCGCCGAATTGCCGTTGATGCCGGCCATCGCGCGGCCGCGCAGCGTGCCGTAGACATGGATCGAGCCGCCGGCGACGATCTCGGCGCCGGAGCCGACCGAGCCGAGCACGGTGACGTCGCCCTCGGCAAACACGATCGACTGGCCGGAACGGACCGGGCTCTCCAGCAGCAGCGACGGCAACTTGGTCTTGTCCTTGTCCTTGTTTTTTTCCTGCACCTGCGGCTTCTGCGGCTCGACATGGGTGATCGCGCAGGCCCTGCCGCCGGTCAGAAGCGGCGGCATGTTGGCGCCGAGCTTCGATTCGTCGACGCCCTCGATGCCGAGGATGCGGATGTTGCGCTCACCGAGGCTGCCGATCAGATGCGCGATCGCGGTCTGGCTGAGATCGACCGCCGAGAGGTCGAGCACGATGGGCTTTCCGGTGAAGAAGCCCGGCGACTTGGCCAGCGTCGCGTCGATCTCGGCCAGCCAGGACACGACCGGCACGACCGGCGAGAAAACGAACGCAACGTAGGAACGGCCGCGCATGCGGACCTGCTGACGTGCGACCTGTTGAGTTGCGTCCATCGCCCCTGACTCGGTTGTCTTGTCGAATGGTTAACAATCGGACCGCATGGTTAATCAAAGGTTAACGCGGTCAGGGTTTTCACCGATTTGGACAGCGCTCGCCCCGGGGCCTCGAAACGCGCTTTGGCGTTTGAACAGATGTGAAATTGGGGGAGATACGGCCGCGTTTTTGAGCTGGATCAATTTTCGTCGCGCCAGACGGGGTTATCATTCCGCGAGCGTTTGCAGACGACGCCATGACCCACTCCAGCTGGATTGAGATCCTGCGGTGCCCGAAATGCCGACGCACGGGCCACGCTGAGCTGTCCGAGGTCGCCCCGCTTCGCAACCGAATTGTTCGGGTTTCGGAGGAATTCGAAGTTCGCGCCGACGAGCGCGGCGACGATTTCCAATGCCGAGCCTGCAAGCTGCCAGCCCTGCCATGACAGCGGATGCCTTAACGCGCATCTGCCGATCACGCCGAAAATCATCGTTGTAGCTATTCCGCCTTGATATTCGCCGACTTGACGATCGGCCACCATTTCTCGACCTCGGCGACTGCCTCAGGTCGATCACCCGGACGAGGTCGACGCCGCAATCAAACTCCACCTGCGGGAGTTCGCGCCAACGGCGTGAGGCGCCACTTGGCGGCGGCGAGCGGCACGAGCTTGCGTCGGACGCAGCTGAGCGCGCGATGTATTTGCTCTACGCCCGAGGGAGGCCCGCGCTTCGTCGCGGGCCTCCCGGGAACGGCTATGCCGATCAGTGGACCGAACGGTCGGTGCGGGCAGCGGCCCGCGCGGTCGTCATCTTGTTACGGGGCGTCAGAACGCTGAGCTGATGCGGCGTCGCCGAAGTGGTCGCAACAGGCGCCTGCTCGCGGGCATTGGCGGCGCCAATCACGCCGGCCTGCACCGCCGAGATCGGCAGGCCCGCAGCCTCATAGGTCGGAAGTTCCGCAGCGGACGCGGCGGTTGCGATCGCGAGAGCGGCGGCAAGGGTGGAGAGGGAAATCTTGATCACGGAAGGCTCCTCAATGGCACGTGAGAAGCAGAGTTAGTCAGCTATTATTGCAATGCAATATTAATATTGCCGCACCGCACAAATAATTGATCGCCGACGTCCCTGGCGAGCACCGGGGGCCGTCGTGAAATGCTGCTCGTTAGCTTCGGCTGTTAGGTAGTGCCGCATGCTTCCCTGACCATCCGAGAGATCTCGGCGCGACCGGTGGGCCGCAGCCGTTTCCTGCTGGTCGGCCGCCTGCCTCAGCTTCTGTAATGGCGTGATTGTATTCGCGGTGACGAGCGGCGCTCTCTGCTTCCCGCCGGCCGCTTGCCATTGTCTCGAAATCACGATGACCGAATCGCTGGCTCATTGCCGACAAGCCCGCACGAATTCGGCTGGTCTCCTCTGTCGACCCGATGCGTCGCTCGACCTTCCGAACCGATGATGGTGCAGGTCCACGTCGGGGTACCCAACAATGATGATCCGCCCTCCTAGAATAGCGGCTTGCCGTCCGCCTCACCGTGGTGCGATGACACCACTTTGATGCGTCGAGCTCGTCGCAGTCGTCGGAATGTTCGCCTCATCCGGAGACACCAATGCCGCGGTATTTTTTTCATATCCACGGCGGCCATTCAGTGCTCGATGATGTCGGCCTGGATCTTCCCGACATTTTCGCCGCACGGACGACGGCGATTGAACTGAGCGGCGAGATACTCAAGCACGACGTGACGGAGCCATTCTTGCGTCATCTTCGCTGGCATGTCGAAATCAGCGACAGCCCCGAGCCGGGCGGCCAGTCACTGTTCGTCCTTCAGTTTTCCATTGCGGCATGAATAGCAGCGAACGCAGCGCTCGCTTGCGGCGCCTCGTGGCCATCTTAAAACTTCGCGATGGAACGAAGCGTGCAAGCTTGATGTCCAGGAGGAGTACTCTGAAAGCCCCGGCGACACGCTGAGCGAAAGCTGCAATTCCCGTCCATTGTGGACGGACCAATCGCCGGCCTGCTTTGGCTCGCAGAAACCAATCACGACTCCACAATGGAGAAGAAGCTTTCTGCCGATTCGCTTTCAGGTATCACCGCCTGGTGTCTCGAATTTGTATTCGCGCCTAGACCTGACCTCGGAGGTCCCGCATGACAGCAAGGCACATCTGGTACGTCTCCTTCATTGATCAACGCGATGCTCCGCCCGACAGGCACGCACGAAGGACTGCGACATTCGTATCCGAACAGGATGCGAAGCAGTTCACAAGGAAACTGGCGGAGGACCAGCGCATCGAGAGACTTTCAGCTGGAACGATCAACCCGTACCGGCCCAAACGGGTCATCGGATCCAGAGACATTGGCCAGTGGCTTGGCAAAACCTAGCCCGCCATGGTGATCGGCAATTGAGCTTGACCCCATCGTGCAACGACGATCCATCTTTAAAACGGCCACGCCTGAAGAGTAGTTGCGAATGCGAATGATGAAACCAGGTTACTGCGCTCTTGCCGAACCACAAGGGATGACGCAAACCGTATTCCGATGCTTGGCCTGGGGTTTGATCCTAGGCCTCTTCATCGTCACCGACACACCGCTGGCATTCCGTCCGCACACGTTGATATCGGCGAACATCGATCGTTTTGCAGCTCTGTTCATTATCGGGGTCGCCTTTTCGCTCGCCTATCCGAAGCATGTGCTGCCAATCCTGCTCGTCCTTCTCGCTATAGTCGTCGGCTTCGAACTCATCCAAAGACTGCTCCCCGACAGACATGGATACGTAAAGGACATGTTCGTCAAAGGCGCCGGCTGCTGTGCAGGCGTTTTCATCGCAACTGCCTTGCGACGCTCGTTTTCTGTAATCTCCAGGCGTACAGACAGCCCGTTGGCCTAGCGGGGATGATCATCGCGCACGAAGCTCGATGAAAAACGCCGGTCCGTCGCCGCTATTCGACGGATGGAGACCCGGTCGGCCCGGAATATGAGACGGCAAGCGTAGCAAGGACGGTCCTGTTGCTGATCTCGAGCTTGCGGAAGATGTGGTGCAGATGAACCTTGATGGTACCGTCGGCCACCTTCAGACGGCGGCCAATCTCCTTGTTCGACAAGCCCTCCGACACCAAGCGCATGATCTGACGCTCGCGGTCCGTCAGCACCGCAAGATATTTCTCCGGGATCGTCGTTTGCGCATAAGGGATGGCTTCTTCGTACGAGGGCGGAGGCAATGTCTTCTGGCCGTCGGCGACTTGCCGCAACGTCTGCAAGAGCGTTTCGGGCTCCTCCTCGCTCAGAAGAACACCGCAAGCTCCCGCTGCTGCGAGCATGGCGAGATCGCGATCCTCAACCGAGGCGGCAAGAAACACGAGCCGCACACCAAGCGCCCCGGAGTTTGCGACCTCGAGCATGGCCTGCCCAGAAATGTCAGGCATCGACATGTCCAAAATGGCGATGTCGGGCGCGAGGCTCTGTATTGCCTTGAAGCAGCTCGCAATATCATTGCAGCGAGCAACAACTTTGAAATCACGCTCTGCTTCGAGCAGGCAGTTCAGACCCAATAAAACGACTGGATATCTACTGGCAATGACTACACGACTGAAATGCATTTCCGATCAACCCTCAGTCCCCCTCAGTTCAGATCGGCGCCCATGTCATTAATAAGTTACTCCAATATGAGACATTTCAGTAAGGTTTTGTTGTCGCTTGGTCCCGTGAATCTACCGCCTGGAGCGCGCCGACAAACATGATTCCACAACGCGTAATCGCGGCGACGATCCAACACACCCTCAGCGCGTACCTGTCGACCAGGACCGAGAGACCACCCTCGTCAGTTTGGCGGCCCCAAATGCCTATAACCAACGGTATATAGGGATATTGGGGATTAGCATCTAACATTCTTAAATATTTTGAGAGTGGGTTAAGCGCTTTTCGTCCCAGGTTTGTTCTATCGACCGAATCTGAGGAAGCTTGTTTTTACGTCGTTCTTTTCAGCTGGGCGGGCCACCAAAAATGAACCGGGTTCAACCCTTCAACCGCTTGTATCATTGTAGCGTCCGGGAGAGTTTCCATGAGACGACGATATCCTTTTGCCATTGCACTGGTTGGTGAAAATAGTCTTCGCAAAGAAGGCCTTGCAAGAATTCTAAATTCGGAGAATTTCGTCCTAACCTCGATATACGACGCCGATGATTGGCCCAGCGACGAGGCGCTTCAGAAAGCCCCCGCCAGTCCGGCATTGTTCCTCATAGTTCATAGTGGCGATGATTTTCGCCCGACAGTCGAGCAAATCGACTCGTTCAAGCGCCGTCACGCGGAAGCACGTGTCGCAGTTGTAGCGGATCACTTTCATCTGAATGATCTGGTTGCCGCATTCCGAGCCGGCGCCACCGGATATTTCATCGACGTGATGAACTGCGACGCGTTCATCAAGTCCATCGAACTCGTCATGATGGGTGGGACGGTATTCCCGCCGGCATTCTTGGAGTCCGCTCTCGAGACCGAGAAACGCGAGGTGGACGATGCTCCTGTACCCAACGATGACGATCATGCCGTCGCAACGGCAGATGACACGCTGGCTCAGCAACTATCGCCGCGCGAAGTTTCAATTGTGCAGTGCCTGATTGAAGGCGATTCCAACAAGTGCATTGCGCGCAAGATCAAGATTGCCGAAGCCACGGTGAAGGTTCACATCAAGGCGATCCTTCGCAAGATCCGGGTTCAAAACAGAACGCAGGCAGCAATCTGGGGATTGAACCATCGATCTGCGGCTTGGTCGAGAAACAGCAGTTCGGCGCATCAGATCGTTGACGTGACCGAGCGGCTCCTCCCACCTGGCCGGGAAATTCCCAAGATTGCGAGAGCGGGCCGGCCGGCGCCACTTGGCGCGATCGACCATGCGGAGAACTACTTCGAAGTCTCCCTCGCCAACGGCCATACCCGCAAGGACATGAGCTCAAAAGTCGACGGGGCGATCCGACTGCGGAAATAGCTGAGACTCGTCCGGTCTGGCGCATCGACATCACCGCGCGGGATGATTTCCCGCGCGCGGCGAGCATTGACCACGCAGACGCGAAACGGAAGCGGAAATGATCTTGTTGACCGGCGGTGCCGGCTATATCGGGTCCCATATCGCTGTCGCGCTACTCGACGCCGGGCTCGATGTCGTCGCGGTCGACAATCTTTCCAACAGCAACAGCGCCTCCCTCGAACGGATACGAGCCATCTGCGGACGATCGGTCGTTTTCCGGCATGCCGATATCCGCAATGAAGAGGCGATCTACCAGATCCTGCGCGCCCACGACGTGACCGCGGTCATTCATCTCGCCGGGCTCAAGGCGGTGGGCGAGTCCAGCGCTCAACCCATCACCTATTACGACAACAACGTCGTGGGAACGATGCGGCTCGTGTCGGCCATGACGCGAGCATCCGTCAAGACGCTGGTCTTCAGTTCATCCGCAACCGTTTACGGGACACCCGCGTACCTGCCGCTGGACGAGAAGCATCCTGTCGCACCGATCAATCCGTACGGCCGCACAAAATACTTCATCGAAGAAATCCTGAGGGATCTTCATCGGTCCGACAAGGATTGGCGGATTGCCATCTTGCGCTACTTCAATCCGGTTGGCGCCCACGAAAGCGGACTGATCGGAGAAGATCCCCTGGATGTGCCGAACAATCTGCTGCCGATCGTGGCACAAGTGGCGATCGGACGACGTCCGACGGTGCATGTTTGGGGAAACGACTATGATACGCCTGATGGCACCGGGATCCGTGACTACATTCACGTTGTCGATCTTGCATCCGGACATCTGAGCGCGCTGCGCCAACTGAGACAGCCCGGCCTTCTGACGGTCAATCTCGGAACAGGAAGCGGCAGTAGCGTCATGGACGTGATCCGGACATTCAAGGAAGTGAGTGGCCGACCAATTCCGCATGTGATCGACCAACGCAGGGTCGGTGACGTCGCAATCTGCTATGCCGATCCAACTCTCGCGAAGAACCTGTTGGGCTGGACATCAACGCGATCGCTGACGCAGATGTGTGCCGACCATTGGCATTTTCAGATGAAGAACCCGAATGGCTATCGCGGCGCCTAGTCGGCGAGAGCCGTCTGCGCCTTCGAGAATTTCAGTCCTGTTCGAGGCCTGCTCAATCCCGCGCAAGCCAGACGACTGCTCGCATCGGCAAGCTCAAGTCGCGCCGCTGCCTGTTACGCCACCACTCACCAATGGTCGCGATCGGCAGGATGGCAGGATGACGCACCGACTATTGGCTAATCCCTAATTGCTGCCATCACTTGCTGTACAGCAAGGCATCTTCGGGAGCGGCGCGCTATGGTTGTGCGAGCCGACTTACGTTGTTCAAGGTAGGACGGAATGCTTCTGGACAACGAGACGCCTGGCGCCACCATGTGTTCCGAGAGCTTCCACGCTCGCGACCATGGGGAGTCGGAAGCCCGACTCACGATAGGCCAGGTCATCGGTCGAACTGCCAGTCGGTTTCCGAACCAGCCGGCGATCGTCTCGAGCGCTTTCGAGCCTCTGACATACAACGGTCTTGAACGCCAGTTGAACGCAATCCGCCGGCGGCTGCGCCTGGCCGGCTTCGATTGCAATACCCGGATCGGGGTCTTGATGCCGAGCGGCCCGGAGGCGGTTCTCGCCATCGTGGCAGTCGCCTGCTGTAGTGTCGCGGTGCCCCTCGACCCACGCCTCTCGCAGCCTGAGATCGAGCAGCGTCTCGACATGCTGAACCTGAGCGCGCTCGTTGTGCTGCAGGGCAGTGCCCCTGAAGCTCGCGAGGCCGCAGCCCGCAGAACGCTTGCGATCGTAGAAGCCGCGCCGATCGGACAGGGCCAGCTTGGACTCGAGATCGCCGTGCAAGTTGCTGGCTCCCCTGCCATAGACGCCGAGCCGGATCCGCACTCCCCCGCCTTCATTCTGCAGACGTCGGGCACGACCGCGCAGCCGAAGCTCATTCCGTTCAGTCATGACAATATGCTGGCGGCGGCCGAACGCCTTCAGGCCTGGTTCGGCCTCACATCCCGGGACCGATGCCTGAGCGTGTCGCCCCCGTACTATTCCCATGGGCTGAAAGTGACGGTCTTCACGCCGTTGCTGACGGGAGGCAGCATTGCGATCCCGGCGAACAGTGCGATCGTCGCACTCGATGAGTGGTTCGATGTCCTGCGGCCGACCTGGTACTCGGCAGGCCCGACGCTTCACGCCACGGTGCTCGACAAGGCACAGAGCCTCGAGAATGCGCAGGCTGCGCACACTCTACGGTTCGCCATGTCAGGCGGCGCGCCGCTCCCGAGGATCGTGCAGGAAGACCTGCAACACGCTCTCGGCGTGCCGGTGCTGGAGCATTACGGCTCCAGCGAGGCGGCGCAGATCGCCGCCAACCAACTGCCGCCCGGTCCGAACAGACCGGGCACCTGCGGGAGACCCTGGCCCGATACCGTGGCGATCGTTGGTGAAGATGGACATCCCCTGGCAGCCGGCGAGCGCGGAGAGATCTGGATTCGTGGACCGACCGTGACGTCGGGCTATCTCGATGAGCCGGAACTCAATCAAGCCGCTTTCACGAAGGGTTGGTTTCACACCGGCGATATCGGCAGCCTCGACGAAGACGGCTTCCTTTCGCTGCACGGCCGCCTGAGCGAGCTGATCAATCGCGGCGGTGAGAAGATTTCTCCCGCCGAGATCGAAGCCGCGCTATTGCGACATTCGGCCGTCGCCGAAGCTGCGGCCTTCGCGATCTCACATCCGCGCCTGGGCGAGGACGTCGCAGTCGCCATCGTCCCTCATTGCGGGGCGCAGCCGACCGCTGCGGAGCTTCGCCAGTTCCTGCAACGCGAGTTGGCCTCGTTCAAGATTCCGAGACACATTCTGACGCTCGACCATCTGCCAAAGGGGGTGACGGGAAAGGTTCAGCGGCGACGTCTGCGCGAGTTGGCCGACCGGCCACGGGGTCATCTGGCGCCGATGCCGGCGTCCGTCGCGAACGGGCCGTTGAATCTAGAAGCCGAGTTGCTGACGCTCTGGCGCAGGCTGCTCAAGAACCAGGCCGTGACCGTTGACAGCGATTTTTTTGCCAGCGGCGGAGACTCCCTTCTCGCGATGGAGATGCTGATCGAGGTCGAGCGGCTCGTCGGCTATCCCGTGCCGGAAACCATCATGTTCGGGGCAGAAACCATCCGGCAATTTGCCGCAAGGGTTTCCGCACAGACGGACACGTGGGCGACGGCGTTCTTCCAGCCCCATGAGTGTGGCACGCGGTCTCCGCTGTACTTTTTTAACGGCGACCTTGTCAGCGGCCACGCGAGTGTGCGGCGGCTGGTAGAGCTTCTGGGGCCGGATTATCCGATCATCTCGATCAATCCCCACGGTCTTCATGGGGAGCCGATTCCGGCCTCGATCGAGGCGATGGCCGCCGACCGCCTGCCGTTCATCCTGGCAAGGCAAGCGAGCGGTCCCTTTCTTCTGGGCGGCAAGTGCAATGGCGCCATGGTGGCGTTCGAAGTGGCCCGCCAGCTGATGGCAGCCGGCCACACGGTTGATTTGGTCACGATGGTGGACCCGCCGACTGTCAGTGCCCGTCCGATGCCACGGGCGATCCTGGGGCTGCTGAAGCCGCTGGTTTCCCCTTATCTCTTGCGTTGGACCTTCGAGCAAATGGTGAGACTGGAGCGATATCTGAAGCTCCCCGCGAACGGACAGACTGCGAGCGCCAAGGTCGCAATTCCGACGGCGTTGTGGGACGCTCATTCAATCGCAATGGCGCAGTATTGTCCGGCACCGCTCGAGATCCCTGTGGCCTTTTACGCGGCCGACCACGATGGCCGAGCGTGGCGGCATCTCAGCTCTCAACTGGAATTGATACAGGTGCCTGGCGGACACCCAGGCTGCCTGTTGATCGGTGCGGAACGGCTCGTGGATCACCTGCGGCGGAGATTTGAAAAACTCACCTCTGGATCGAGCGCCACGTGACAAACCGGACGTCAGCCATGGCAGGCCCTGGTGAGCGGGCGAGGGATCAAGGCCGTCGGACGCCGAAGGCTGGAGCGCGCTGCACCAGCCCTGAGCCCGGTCGATCACAGCTTCACCTCGGCACAGTTGCTCGGCCGGCACAAGAGGCTAGCGTGGGTACTCAGGAAGGGTCCGCACCTCGATCAAATTCCGGATATAGTTCGCGTTATCGGGTTCCGCCGAGGCAACGGTCGGAGACGCCCAATCACGACGTGTCCGTCAGAGGGATGCCTGTGTGTGACCAGCCACCCGTCGGATCTTGCGCGAGCGTTGCAGCTTGGTCCTTCGGTCTTCCCGTCGCGGCGCGCGTTCGGTCCTCTGGCGTTGGAACGGGAAAGCATGCCTGAGACGGTTACCGATGTCAGCCTGGATGCCCTGGAGAGCATTGCGTGGCTTGAAGCCTCCTGGAAGGAGCTCGAAGCGCGAGTGACTCACTCGTTCTTCCTGTCCTGGCTCTGGATCGGCACCTGGCTACGGCATATCCCGAAGGGCGCGCAACCACACGTCCTCGTGGCCCGGTCATCAGGCAAGATCGTTGGCCTGGCGATTATTTGCCGGCGGAGAACGTGGAGTCTCGGGCCGCATGCACGGACGCGCTGGCTGCTCAATGAAACGGGAGATACCCGTTTCGACCGATTGTTCATCGAGTACAACGGTATTCTTGCAGAGCAATCCGATGCCATCATGTCGGCAGGTCTCAATGCGTTGACGTCCCGCCTGCGCCGCTCGGATCAGTTGGTGCTCTCCGGAATTGATCCGGACCTTGAGGCGACTGCCAGTCGCGCCGCAGGCCGGGCTGGGCTCGTGACCGAGGTGAAACAGGCTGATGCGGCATTGTGGGTCGATTTTGCCCCGGTCCGCCAGCGCGGGGGCGATTATCGCGCCACATTGGGCCGCAGCACGCGCCAGGCCGTGAGCCGTGCCATGCGGCTGTATGCCGAACGCGGCCCCGTTGAACTCCGCATCATGGAAACGACGACGGAGGCCCTCGCCGCGTTCGATCTGCTGAGCGACTTTCATCGGTCGCGATGGGGACGCAGGGGAGCCTTCGCCAATCCCGGCTTCCGTCCGTTTCACGAGGACCTCATTGCGCGCGGCGTCCCCACGGGGGCCGTTCGCATCTCACGGACGTTGGTTGGGAACGAGACAATTGGGGTCGTGTACAATTTCGTGCATGACGGCCGTGTCCTGAACTACCAGAGCGGCTTTCTCTATGAGAGCGACAGCCGGCTCAAGCCCGGGCTCGTCAGCCATGTGCTGGCTATTGAGGACAGCATTGCACGCGGGGAAAGCGGCTACGACTTCCTGGCTGGTGGCGGCGGGCACAAGTCCCATCTGGCCAATCGGGAGCAAGCCATGACGTGGATCGCTGTAGGCAAAGACAGTCCGGAGCGCCACATCGAGGCCAAGCTGCGCAGCGCCAAGCGGATGCTACGGACCATTGCCACGAATCTTCCAAAGAAGACTGCGGCTCTGTATTCCGTATTCGGGGCTGGTTCCTAGCCGGTCGGTTTAGGCTCCTTGGCGAGAACCAACGTCCGGTCGGCGATGTGGCCATGTCGGTGCTGCCCCTTTTTGACCGCCGACCCGGGGCAGGCGCTGACACCCGGACTGCATCCATTGACCGGCTAGCGGTCCATTCCCCTAGGAATATTCCCCCGTTTGCGCTCTTGGCGGAAGAACGCTGCGCTTGCCACCGGGTCACTCAACCCGAGCCGTACAATCCGGGCACGGGATGGGGACTGGCAAAAAATGGGTAATTACGATGGTCCATTGAGCCATGGCGGTGCGCGATTAAAATTTCAATCAGCAGTCCGCTCGAATGCCCATCGCAATACCGTTCGCAACCTACCGGCGGCAATCCGGATCGAGGCTAATAGAAAGCAAGTTGTGATGGCTTTTCGCACAGGTGCCTGTGAACAGAGCGAGTGGGAAAATAGTCGTTCCTTTGACGGGCCAGGCTATCGCAGACTTGAACGCGGGGCTCGCGGAGCCTCCACCGCCCCTTCGAGCTTTCTGGACAAAGCAGTCGAGCTGAGACCCGAGGTCATCACGCCGGTTGTCGAGAATGATGGTCTGGAGGTCCTGGCATTCATGCTCCATGTGGAGCGGGACGCCATCCGGGAGCTAAGCGCATGCCTCAACGAAGAGGAACATCGGCGCGCCGCGGGATTGAGATTGGAGCGCGATCGCCGCCGCTTCATTGTTAGCCGCGGGCAGCTGCGCCGGGTCCTCGCTTCCAGACTGGGAATTTCACCTTCAGAGATCGAGCTGGAATATGGACGGCTGGGCAAACCCCACCTCTCTCGCCGCATGCCCGCCCGCGACTTGCGCTTCAGCGTCTCGCGATCTGGAGAAGTAGCGGTCATCGCCCTCTCGATCAGGCAAGAGGTCGGGGTGGACGTCGAGGCGGTTCTCCCTGTGCCCGAAGCGGACGAGATCGCAGCGCTCTGCCTTTCCACCTCCGAATACGAGTCCTACGCCGCCCTCGATCCGGAAGACCGGCTGGAAGGCTTCCTCCAGCGCTGGACCCGGCTGGAGGCTGTCTCCAAGGCGCTGGGGTGCGGCTTGGGACAGCCGATTTCCTGGGATGAAAGGGATTGGGCTGTCCGAAGCTTCGTACCGCAACCTGGATATGTTGGGAGCGTGGTCGTCCGTAAATGAACTGTCATCCGGAGTCGAAGTCACCGCGATGGCGCACGGAACAGGAAATGTCAGCTTCATCGATGAAAAGCCCGATGTCAGCGCACGTGATGCAGTTTTCGGAGCTGCTCGCAGACCTCGCGGTCAAGGACATCAAGGTCTGGGTGGATGGCGACCGGCTGCGCTGCAACGCCCCGGCCGGCGCGCTGACGGCGGAGCTTCGCGATCAGTTGCAGGGTCGGAAAGGCGAGATCATCGCGTTTCTGAACATGGCCACGGCGGCGGCCACCCAACCGCCTGCAATCATTCCGTTGCAGTCTCGCGGCACACGCACGCCCATTTACGCCGTACCCGGTCATGTCGGGGCACCGTCCTCATTCCTGGATCTCTCGAAGCACCTGGGCGGCGATCAACCGTTCTACGCCCTCCAACCGCCTGGCTTCGATGGGCAGAGCGAGCCGATGGATCGCGTCGAAGATATCGCCGAGTACTTCGCCCGCCAGATCGTCGAATATCAGCCGAGCGGTCCGTATATCATCGTTGGCTATTGCTCGGGCGCTCCAACAGCTTTTGAACTGGCGAAAATCCTGGGACAGCGCGAGTCCGAGGTCTCATGCGTTGCGCTGTTTGGCCCGCTTCACCCCACCACCTATGGGGAATGGCCGCGCCGGCTGTATTTTATTGCCAGGGGCAAGGCGGAATCGTTCCTGCATGAGACAGCGAAGCTGCCGACATTCGGCGCCCGTCTCCGATATTTCGGCAGTCGCCTGCGCGAGCACGTCCGCGCCCTCGTACCCCTCGTTGGCAAGAGCAATGAGCCTGTCGCGACAGACCCGGTATTGGCGAGCAGGGCTCTGCTCAAATCCACGGCGATCGCGGCCTTTCAGCGGTACACTCCCACTCCGTATTCGGGTCGGGTTTGCATCATCCTTCCCAACAAAGCCTGGCTGCGATCGGGTGCCGCGCCACACCGATGGCTGCGAGTAGTGCCGCATGCCGAATTTTACTTCGGGCCCGATGACTGCAACGAAGCCTCGATGCTGATGGAACCTGACGCACCTGCCATTGCGAACCTCTATCGCCAGGCAACCCAAAAGCAGAACGATTGACGTGATTTTCGTTTTTAGTTTTCCCGACGGGAGCGTATTTCATGAACGAAGTCCTACCTAGCGCGCCGGAGGGCGTAGCGCTTCCCCTGCTGAAGGATTCCGATCATCAGGCGCTGGTTGTCGATTACAACGCCACGGCGGCACGCTATCCGTCGGACAGGACGATCATCGATCTCTTCCGCGACCAGGCGACGCGTAGTCCCGACGCTGAAGCGATCCGCTTTGGCGATGCAACGCTGACCTACCGGCAGCTCGACGAACGCTCCAACCAGATGGCCGCGTATTTGAGCTCGACCGGCGTGGGCCCGGGCCGGATTGCCGTTGTCTTCATGGAGCACTCCATTGAAGTCGTCGTTGCGATCCTGGGCGTCCTGAAGTCCGGCGCAGCCTACGTGCCGGTGGATGCGGCAACGCCGAAGGGGCGTATCACAACAATCCTGCAGGACATTTCCAACGGGACCGACGGGCGGGCGCCCGTGGCGATCACCCAATCGCGCATGCGTTCGGGCATCGCCTCGAACCTTGCCGACATTTTCGTACTCGACGCCGATCTCGAGTCGATCTCGAATCAGCCGGCCTCGGCCCGACCGTCCGCTGCGACGCCGGACGGCGCCGCCTATATCATCTTCACCTCCGGCTCGACCGGCACTCCCAAGGGCGTCGAGATCGAGCATCGGAGCCTGGTGAACTACATCTGGTGGGCCGCCCGGGTGTACAGTTCCGGCGAAAGTCTCGCATGGCCCCTTTTCTCATCCCTCGCATTCGACCTGACCGTCACAACGCTCTTTACGCCACTCATCACCGGCGGCCGCATCGTGGTCTATCTTGGTGATCCCGGAGTGCAGAGCATGGTCGTGCTGAAGGTGATCGACGACAATGCGGTGGACATCATCAAGCTGACGCCGGCGCATCTCGCGATGATCCGCGACCGCAATCTCGAGACCACAAGACTGCGCAAGTTCATCGTGGGCGGTGAGGACTTCAAGGCCGCGCTGGCTCGCGATATAACCAGCGCTATTCCCCATCCTATCGAGATCTACAACGAGTATGGACCAACCGAAGCCACGGTGGGCTGCATGATTCACCGTTTCGACACCGATCGGGATCAATCCGCATCGGTGCCGATCGGCGTTCCGGCCGCGAATGCAGGAATCTACGTCCTCAGCATAGAATATCAGCCCACCGGCCCCGGAATCATCGGTGAGATGTTCATTGCCGGCGACGGTCTCGCGAGAGGCTATTTCAATCGCCCCGATCTGACCGACGAGCGCTTCCGCACGGTCGCCGATCCCCGAGATGGGCGCTCGAAGCTGCGGCTCTATAAAACGGGCGATCTCGCCCGCTGGAACTCGGAAGGACGCCTGGAATTTCTCGGCCGCGCCGATCATCAGGTGAAGGTCGGCGGCACCCGTATCGAGCTCGGCGAGATCGAAGCACGGCTTCTCAAGCACCCGGACGTTCACGAATGCGCCGTCACCACCTCGATGACGAAAGCAGCGACACAGAAAACGACCCAGATCGGCCATGGCGAACCGTCGACGCCCGAAGACGGCATCGCACGACTTGTAGCCTACTATGTCGCGTCGAAACCCCTGACCGTGGCGGACCTGCGCGCGCACCTCGCCGAAGAACTGCTGGAGTCCATGATTCCGACCCACTACGTTCGCCTCGAGCGGATGCCGCTCACGTCCAACGGCAAGATCGACCGCTCATCGCTTCCCGAGCCGACGGCGGAAAACATCCAGCCGGCGCAGGTCTTCGCCGCCCCCGCGACAGAGACCGAGAAGGCGCTAGCCGCTCTATGGTGTCAACTCCTGAAGCTCGAGTCGATCGGACGCCACGACAACTTCTTCGAACTGGGCGGGGAGTCGCTGCTGGTGGTGCGGGCGGTGTCGCGCATGCGAAAGATCTTCGGCGTCGACGTGCAGCTTCGCAACCTCTTTGAGCGGCCGACACTGGCCGAACTGGCGGAAGTCATCGACGGAATGCGCTGGGTGGCCGATTCCAATGCCCCTTCCCTCTCGGAGGGACCGAGAGAGGAGGTCGAACTCTAGCCGGAAGGTCTCCGCCTGGTCTTGGGCGGGACAGGAGCCTTTGAGTCAGGCTCACAGCAGATCGGATGAAGATGATGGACAAAGCTTGGAACGCGGCGCGAGAGCCGGAGCTGCCCTGGATGGCGGCGGAGTATGAGCTCTTGCGGGACCAGGTCCGCCGGTTCGTCAAGGAGGAAATCAAGCCCTGCGCGGATCACTGGGAAGAGAACGGGTTCATTCCCCGTTCGATCCTGCGCCGCATGGGCGAACTCGGTTTCTTCGGCATCCGCTACCCGGCTGAGTATGGTGGCGCCGAAATGGATGCTGTCGCGTCAACGGTCTTCGCCGAGGAGCTCGGGCGCTCGACCTATGGCGGCGCCGCCGACGCGATGCTCGTGCATGCCGACATGGCTTCCTCGTACGTCTTTCACGACGGGACCAAAGCCCAGCGGGCGCGCTGGATGCCGGGCATTATCAGCGGCGAGGTGATCACCGCGATCGCCATTACGGAGCCGGATGCGGGCTCCGACGTGAAGGCCATCCGCACGCGCGCGGTGCGAGATGGCGACTCTTACGTGCTCGACGGCACGAAGCTCTACATCACAAACGGCGTCCACGCGGATCTCTACTGCGTCGCGGCCAAGACTGATCCCTCGGCCGGAAGCAACGGGATCACGATGTTCCTCGTCGAGAAGGGAACGCCAGGCTTCAGCGTCGCGCGCGAGCTGGACAAGCTCGGCTGGCGCTCCTCCGACACGGCGGAACTTGTCTTCGACGGTTGCCGCATCCCCGCCGAGAACGTGCTCGGCGCGGAGGGACAAGGCTTCTACTCAATCATGCGCAACTTGCAGAACGAACGCCTTGTCCTCGCCGCCATGGCGATAGGGATGGCCGAGGCAGCGATCGACATGACCCTCACCTACGTGAAAACCCGCCGGGCATTCGGGGGCGTCCTTTGGGACATGCAGGCGATCCGTCAGCGGCTCGCGATGCTTTCTGCGAAAGTGGAGGCAAGCCGCGGGTTTCTCTATGCCACCGCTTGGCGCATGGCGGCCGATGACGATTGCCTGCGCGAGATCTCGATGCTGAAGGCCATCTGTGGCGAGCTCGTCAACGAGGTCGCGTATGATTGCGTGCAGTTCCACGGCGCCATGGGCGTCATGCGCGAGAGCGCGATCGAGCGCGTCGCGCGTGACGCCCGCGTCCTCTCCATCGCCGGCGGCGCGACTGAAGTGATGCTTGAGGTGGTCGCGTCGATGTCATGATCCTGACGCGGCGTTGAGGCGTCGCTCTGGCGTTGCTTGCAGAAAGGCCAAGTGCCGGCGCTTCGCGCGGCGGGCCGGGCTTTGAATGGTCTCGGCATCCGGGCCGGGTCGCGGCGACCGACGCAGCATACGGCGCGCCGGATTCACCCACGAAATCCGGCAGGCGTCATTGCCGCCGAACACCGGGCGACGCTGTGTGGAATCCGAAATTCACTTGAAGGACGATTTCACTCCGCCGCTGCAACCCGTTCGCCCGATGGGGCCTTCGAACTGTTGAGGTTTTCAACTGACCGAACATGATCAATGGCCTGAACGTGGATCCCTTTCACTGCCCTTCCGGATGGGTCATTCATGCTCGCAAATTGCTGAGACCAAAGAAACGCGGTCGGCGTGGAGCATGCGATCGAAGGACCGACGGGCACAGTCAGGCAGGCTGTCGGGTTGTTGAAAATGCCATCAAAGATGGTCCTGTAGAAATAGCCTTCCTTGGACGTCGGCGTTTGCCGCGGAAAGCGCTTGCTCGCCTCTGCGAGCATCTGATCCGAGACTTTATTCTCGGCTTGATGCTTCAAGCTTTCAATCCAGCTGTACCCTACCCCGTCGGAAAACTGCTCCTTTTGACGCCACAAGATCGCTTGCGGCAACAGATCGGTAAATGCTTCCCGCAATATGCCCTTCTCGATTTTCTCGCCAGGGCACATCTTCTCGGCGGGGTTTATCGACATTGCGTAGTCCAGAAATTCCTTGTCCAGGAAGGGCACACGGGCTTCGACCCCCCACGCCGCCATTGCCTTGTTCGCGCGACAGCAATCATACTTGCTGAGCGCAAAGATCTTTCGGACAGTCTCGTCGTGGAATTCTTCTGCTGACGGCGCCATGTGGAAGTAGAGATAGCCGCCGAATACCTCGTCAGCGCCTTCTCCGGACAACACCATTTTGATGCCCATTGATTTGATTTTGCGCGCCATGAGATACATCGGCGTGCCGGCACGAATGGTGGTGACGTCAAAGGTCTCCAGGTGCCGGATCACGTCCGGCAATGCGTCCAATCCTTCCTGCACGGTAAAAACAATCTCGTGATGGACCGTGCCGATGTGAGCCGCCACGTCTCGCGCATGCCTCATGTCGGGTGAGTTTTCGAGGCCGACAGAGAACGAGTGCAGCCTCGGCCACCATGCTTCCTCGGTTTCTCCCGACTCGATCCGCTTGAAGCGGTGGCGCGCTGCAAGCGCCGCGATAAGCGACGAGTCGAGCCCGCCGGAAATAAGCACCCCGTAAGGCACATCGCACATCATCTGCTGCTTGACCGCAGCTTCGAGCGAAGATCGGAGCTCCTGCAGGGACACCTTCCTGCTTGGAAGAGTATGTGCCCATTGTGGATCATACCACTTGACGAACTTTCCGGCCTTAGCGCTGTAATGATGTCCCGGAGGAAACTCCCGGATCGTCTCGCATACGCCATCGAGGGCTTTCATTTCGCTCGCGACGTAAGTCGTGCCGTCGCTGCCCCATCCGATGTAAAGCGGAACAATGCCGATGTGGTCTCGGGCGACGAAGAAATCGCCACTGCGCTCATCGAAGAGGGCAAATGCAAAGATGCCACTCAGCATATTGCACACGGCAGGACCGTACTCATCGTAGAGATACAGGATGATTTCGCAGTCGGACTTCGTTTTCCATGCGTGCGGCAGCTTCAGCGCCGCGCGCAAACCGACATGATTGTAGATCTCTCCGTTCACGGCCAAGGCGCGACCCGCGGTCACGTCGAGAAGGGGTTGAGCGCCGTGCTCCACGTCGACGATGGAAAGGCGCTCGTGCGCGAGCACTGCGCCGTCGCTGGAATAAATGCCGCTCCAGTCCGGCCCGCGGTGCCTGACCGTCTTGGCCATCTCGAGTGCCCGGCTGCGCGCCGACTCAAGCGATTCTTTAAATCCAAAGATGCCAACGAAGCCGCACAAGGAGGTTGCCCCTTCTGTAAGTTCAGATCGCAGCGAAGCGGAACAGCGGATCGAGAACGGCAAAAGTCACAAAATATTCAAGGTTCAGATCAAGCGGAATTACCTTATGCCTAAGCGGCGACACCGTCGCATAGGCTAAAAATATACGGACAAGCGGCATCAAACTCCGTGGCTGCTCGTGTCTTCTCGACGTGCCAATCCCGATCACTCTGCCGCTTCCGGCTTTGTCACCTGCTGTCACGCCGCGAGTCTGCCGCGGTCACGTCGGTCCGGCCTATCACGACCGGAACGTTTGAACTGCTCAGCTTTCGGGGTGCCGCGTCGGGACCATCCTGATATCGCAGCGAGACCTCAATGGTGTCACCGGGCTGCAACTCGGCATCCTCGTTCACGACAATCCGTTCCGGTCCTTTCTCGCTCTTTCTAATAATAGCAATATCGGGCTTACTGCCGGCTCCCCGTGCGAGCTGCGATCGAACCATCGAAGTGTATTGAAGCTTCTCACCGACGCTCTGCAGTTTCTCGCGAATCTGATTGAGCTTTAAGCTGGTCTCTTGCAGCTCACGGAACAGATCAAGCTTCCGCTGATCGTCGAGCTTTGCCAACCGTCTGGCGTACTCGTCCTGCAATTTCTTGACCTGGAGCAATTGCGCAGAGGTTTGCAGCCTCCGGGTCGCCGACAGCAGAACCGCGCGACGCGCATCCGTCACGCGAGGGCTGATCAACGATCCCTTGCCGAACAGGTCGGTCGCCTTCTGAAGGTCCTCGACGTCGGACTGAAGTCCCTCTTCATCTTTCTTTTGCTGCTCCGATAGCACGCGGACCTCGTCGTCTCCCTGCCGAACGCTGCGCTGCAAGTACGCCTTTTCCTGCTGATAGTCGCTCTGCTTCGTCTTCAGATATTCGGCTTCCGCATTGACGATTTCCGAAACCGCCGACCGGGCTATCGGCAGGTCGGCAAGAGACGCGCTTGGATTGATCTGCGTCCCCTCCCCGAGCTCGCTCTTGATGCGCCACATCCGCGCCTGTTCCTTGGCGAGTTCTGTCCAAAGCGAACCATACTCGCTTCTCAGGTCGGCTGACTCGAGATACGGGTTGTTCATCCTGATATGCATGATGTCGTAGCCACCCGCCATGGCGATGAGCTGGCGCGCGGTGCTCGCCGGACGATAAGGGTACTCCCCCGGCTTCGACACGTCCCCGTTGACGTAGACAGGCCTGTACTCCGCCACGATCGCCGTGACCTGATCTGCATCTATCACGACCACGACCTCGCGGCCGTCCACGGTCCTCTGTCGAAAGACCTTGCTCGTCATTGCGGCCCCGACCTTGGCCCGAATCTCCTGCAACGGCAGGCCGGCGACCGGGACCATCCCGACCAGCGGCAACGAGATATTGCCATCGACCTGGACGGGCGCGCGCTGCCGCAGCTCCGGCACGCCGGCCACCGCGACCTCCAGAACATCTCCGACGCTCACTCGATATTCGGCTTTCGCCTGCGCGGAAATCGTCAGGCCAACAGCCACCAGGCCCCACCTGACGCAATGGCCTGGATGACCGCGACGGTTGTCAAGACGGAGGAAATTACGCAGCTTGGCGTGCGGCATGGCGTGCTCGATGGCTCGGTCTCACGGATTGATCGACAATCTAATCCCGCAGCGCCTCGGCTCAACTGACCATCGTAGTTACTCCCGGCTACCCATTTATTGCCAATCCGCCTCCTGACCCGAATGCTATGTTTTTGTCAGGGGGACGGACTGCGTGACGGACTGCTTGGGAGTAACCGGTGAGTTATGCGTTTTTCACCAATTCGCCGGCCCCTACCGAGCGTTCGGCGCATTCGGTCACTGGCCGCAAGGCAATTGCGGCTGACCTTGGCAAGAACAGATTGGCCGCCTTGCTGGTGCTGGCGGCAGGCGCCGAGTTCCTCCTCGTAGCCGTTGGGGCTTTTGCCGCTGCCGTCCTCTATTATCGGCTGGTCCTTGCCCTCGACTATCCGGACACTCCCAAATACATCCTTGAATCTCTTCTGATTGCCACGTTGCAACTGCTCGTATCCGTTGGGCTCCGGCAGTATTCGCGGATCCAGACGCAGCCCCGGCACATCTTCCTATGGAGCGGCGTCAGCGCCGTCTCTCTTCGTATTCTCCTTCTTCATCTCAACGATATTTCTTCTCAAGATCTCGGACGGCTACTCGCGCGCGACCGTGATGGCCCAGGCGGCAAGCGTTATCGTCATGGTGCTCTTCGCGCGGGCAGTATGCTTCTCGTTGCTGCAACCTGCCATCGCATCCGGACTGATCGACGCCAGGCGCGTCATCCTCATAGGTGAACCGAGCCACTGCCTGGATTTTTCCGCACGAGTAAGCGCCACCGGAATCCGGACCATTCGCTCGTTCGAGTTGCCGACCTTTCGCAAGGGCTCTTCGGCATCGGAGCATTTCGGGGCGGTCGAAGTGCTATCCCATGTCCGCGAACTGATCGCAGAGTGCCGGCCCCTGCGAGCGGATGACATTGTCATTCTGACTTCGGAGTCGGATGTTCGGGCGGCCCTCGCGCTCGCCGGCGCCCTGTCAGAGCTCCCGGTCGACGTTCACGTCGTCCCGGTCGGTGCAATCGACCTCATGGCCGTGTCGCGCATCACGCAATTCGGCAACATGGTGACGATGCGCATCTTCCAGTCTCCCCTGACGCCGTTCCACCGGGCGATCAAACGAGCCTTCGACATCGCGGCCGCAATTGCCGGACTTGTCATCATCAGTCCCCTCTTCGTCATCATTCCAATCGCAATCAAGCTCGATTCGCCCGGGCCGGTGCTATTTCGTCAGACGCGGCACGGCTACAACAACGAGACTATTCGCGTGTTGAAATTCAGATCGATGACCGTGACGGAGGACGGCGACAATTTCAAGCAGGTGACCAGACACGATCCACGTGTGACCCGGTTGGGACGCTTCATGCGCCACACCAATATCGATGAGCTTCCACAGCTCTTCAACGTGCTGGTCGGCGATATGTCACTCGTCGGGCCTCGTCCGCACGCGACCTCGCAGAACGAGAGCTTCGCCCGGATGATTTCGTCATTCTCCCGCCGCCACAACGTCAAGCCCGGCATTACCGGCTGGGCACAGGTCAACGGCTATCGTGGCGAAACCGACACCCTGGAGAAGATGCAACGTCGTGTCGAGCATGACCTCTATTACATCGACAATTGGTCATTCCTTCTCGATCTCAAGATCATCGTCATGACCCTCTTCTCCAGAAAGGTCTATTGGAATGCCTTCTAGCGCGATGACGATTGCTGCATGCAGTCCGTACAGCAAGATCGCAAGGGCATTGCAGTCGATCCCGTTCCCGTTTGATCGGCGGAGGCTTCGGTAGGCCACCAGTAACTGCAGGTTCGAGACAATGCTGCAAACTCACAGAACTGACAATTCGGCACCTCAGGACACGATGCCGCCTGAATTTGGTTCGCCGGCCGAATTCGTGGCGGAGGGTCTCGCCTTCTTGCGCCGCCGCCTCTCGGTCATACTGCTGACGTGTTTCGTGATGTTTGGCGCCGGCTTGCTCTATCTCGTTGTCGCAGTTCCGACGTTTACGGCAACCGCGCAACTCATCGTCGACGCCAAGACGACTTCTTCCAACGACACGGCCTCGGCAACGACAGCCGTCGAAAGTCAGGTCGCAATCTTGAAGTCGGAGAGCGTCGCTCGCGCAGCGATCGCGAAGCTCGGTTTGGCGGGAGACCGGGAATTCTCCGGCGGCGCCCTGCACCACCTCAGTCGGTCGACATCCCGGTTGCTCGGCTGGAGCAGGCAGGACACGGACGTCGTCACGCGTGATGCGATGGAAGCATTCGCGCGCAAGCTCTCGGTGAAGCGCGCCGGTCTCACCTACATAGTCGATCTCGCCTTCAGCTCCGCCGACCCCGATCGGGCCGCGCAGGTCCTGGACACCGTCGTAGAGACCTACATCACGACGCAAATGGACGCGAAATACAAATGGGGCCTGCAAAACGAGAAATGGGTCAAGGAACGTGTCAACGAATTGAGCAACCAGGCGTCGACTGCCAAAAAGGCCGTAGCGGATTACAACAGGGCCAGGAATGGCATCGCGGCTCCTGCGAACACCGCCGAGGCAGGTCCACCCTCGTCGCAGTCGACCGGAACGGCGCAAGACGAACTCCGCGAACTGGAAGCCACGGCTGACGCCGCCACCAGAACGTACGACAATTTCCTCCGGATGTTGCGTTACATGGACGCCATGCAGCAGCAATCCGCGCCGGTGTTCGAGGCTCGTCTGCTCACCGGGGTGTCTCATCCCTACACGGCCAGTTCGCCGAACGCCCGTTTGATACTTGGATCAGCGATCCTCGGCGGCATGCTTCTGGGGATAGGAATAGGATTGCTGCGTGACAGGTCGGACCGGGAACGCGCGCACGCGCGCAGGTCTGCAGCCACCGCATCCGGAGGAACTGCAGTCGTCCAGGGACTCAAGGCGAACGGCGTGAAGCCCCATTTCGATGGTTCGTTCAAGGTCGAGAAACAACACACCTACAAGGAGGCCAATCCTGACTTATAGTCGCATGAATTGGCTCCCGATCGCGATACCGCAAGCTCGATTGAAACGCCCCGTACATCACCCGTCGAACAATGCTCGTCGGCGAACCGCCTTCATCGCGACGAAGGCAGCATGTTTCTCGTTACGGCCACCGGAGTGGGTAATCCAGAAGGGCCGGACGCTCTCCCCAGCCGTGGGGTTATATTCGACCCTGCGACAATGTGCCGATTTGACAATG
Organism: Bradyrhizobium sp. USDA 4502; assembly: GCF_054063355.1. Taxonomy (NCBI): domain Bacteria; kingdom Pseudomonadati; phylum Pseudomonadota; class Alphaproteobacteria; order Hyphomicrobiales; family Nitrobacteraceae; genus Bradyrhizobium; species Bradyrhizobium sp. USDA 4502. The sequence goes on along the minus strand of NZ_JBSSGF010000001.1, from coordinate 8,030,302 downwards.
TGTAACATTTGAACGCTCAGCCTCCGCGCAGTCCGCTCCTCCGCCCACGAGGTGCGCCGAACCGGGAATTCCGGGCAAGAGCTCGATCACAATTACTGGGCGCCGCGTGGCGTCCACCAACGTTGGCTTGAGCAATGACGAGCTTTACTCGACCGTCCGGCGGACCGGCGACCATGTTCAGCAATGTCTTCCGGCAGTCATGGCTGGCTTTGGCATACCGATGCTCGGGCGCCGTCGTCTCCCTCCTCTTCGGCGTAAGTTTTGCGCGGATGATGAACATAGAGGAATACGGTGCGCTCATGTCGTTGATGACGTTCGCGCTCGTAGCCTCCACGGTCGGCCTCATCGGTCAGCAATTTCGCGTGTTGCGGGAAATACCAAGCATCGCCGCCCGGAAAGACTACCCGGAGATCGGCTCGATTGTCGCGAAGCGGGTTCGCGTGGCATGTCTGGGCAGCGTTGCCGTGGCCGTACTCGCCCTCCTTCCGTTCGTCGCCGCTCACGGCCGCGACGGAATATTCGGAGGCTGGCAATATGCCACGAGCGTGCTCCTGATATTGCCGTTGTCCTTGATCGAAATGCAGAGCTCGCTGGGGCGCGCGCTCGGCTCGGTCAATCTCGCACTCGTGTCGAAGGATGTGCTGTGGAGATTTCTCATCATATTGTTGGGCGCCGTTCTCTTCGCGACGTCTGGCCATCCGCTGCCGGCTGAAGACGTTCTGCTGATTGCGACTGGAATCCTGATCGTGTTGATCGCCGCCCAGAACATCTACCTGCGGCATCTCGCGGAGGGGTGTAAGGTATTCACCATGGCGGTGGGGCGATCGAATGACCGGCTCCGCGACATCGTTTCCACTTCGGGACCGTTCTGGGTAACCAGCGTCACGAGCATCATGGGCGGCACGGTCGACCTCGTCGTCATCTCGGTCATGGTCGGCCCGGAAGCCGGAGGATATTACTACGCTGCCAGCCGGATCGCGCTCCTTCTCGATTTCTTCCTGGCGACCTTTTGTATTCCCGCGGCGCCCCTCATCGCACGTCTGTTCGATGAGAATCGTCATGCGGAAATCACGCGCGTCACGTCGGGAGCGTCATTGGCTGCGTTTGTCGCTGTCCTCGGCTGCGTTGCGACGTTGGCGCTTGGCGGCGACCTCGCGCTGATGGCGTTCGGAGCGACTTTCACCCGCGCCTACGGCGTCCTGATGGTCCTGGCAACCGGCATGCTGGTGTCGACATATTTCGGGATCGGCCCCATCGCCCTGAATATGACAGGCCATCAGCGCGCCGCGATGCACATCGTGGTGATCACTTGGGTGTCGGGGATCCTGGCCATGGTCGGCGCGACTTGGGCCTTCGGGACGATAGGAGCAGCGGTTGCTGGCTCCTGCGCGGGCATCGCAACCAGGGTGTGGACTGCGGCCTACATTTATTCGGCGGAAGGGATCGATATCACCGCCACCACGGCGCTCCGCGCGTTGGTTAGGCGCGCAACGAGCCGAGGAGTATCCGAACCGCGTAGCGAGGCAATACGGCCAGAAGCCAGCGGCACCATTCTTGACCTGCAGCCTGCTCGCGGCAGTCGGGACACACGTACATGAATTGGGGAGATAGTTGAATGCGTTCGCTGTCATCCGAGGACGCGACTGCTGCAATTGGATTTACGCGCGGGAGGCGGTACCTGATGGGCCGGTCTACATTCGATTACGAGGTGTCAGGAAGCCGGCTTTCCATGGGGCTGGTGAGGCTTCTGCACACCGTTGTTGCGCGGAGTACCGGGCGCGGTATGGGACTTGCCATGCGGGCGGTCAAGCCGCTTCTGCATTCCCAGCTGTCTTGCGTCCATTTCGCCGACGGTAGCCGCTTGTACTTCGAGCTGAACGACGTCTATTGGAATGCGTTCTTCATCGGCCAGCCCGGCATGACCTACGAGCCGGACATAGCGACGCTTCTGCTGCGGCTGAAGGATACCGACTATACGTTCTTCGATTGCGGTGCAAACATCGGATACTGGTCCGTTCTCGTCACGTCGGAAATGCTGGGTCGCAAGCGCGCGATTGCCGTCGAGGCTTCACGGGAGACGCTTGCAATTCTCGAGCAGAACCGTGACGCGAATGATCAGCGCTTCGAGATCTGCCGAAGGGCATTGTTCGAGTACGACGGGCGCAGCCTGTTCTTCTCCGACGACGGACCTCATTCGGCCCGGCACATCGTAACGTCGCAGAGCAGCCGTCCGTCACACACCGAACCCGTCATGTCGATAACGATCGATGCGTTGGCAATGGACCAGCAGCTGACCGACAGCGATCGGCTCGTCATCAAGCTCGACGTCGAGGGCCAGGAGGTTGCGGCCCTGAAGGGCGCTCGGCAGGCTCTGAAGCGCGACACGCTGATCATCTACGAAGATCATGGCCAGGATCGCAGCCACGCGACCACGAGGTATGTGTTCGAGGCACTTGGACTTCCGGTGTTTGCTCTTGCTGCAGACGGATCAATCACGAAGGTCAGTGACCTCGGCACACTGGATCGCCTGAAGGTGAACCCCAAAATCGGCTACAATTTCGCGACCTGCCCACCCGGATCCGGCTTCCACCGCTGGATATCAGGTATCGCCAGTCAGGCCTGATCGTGTCGGGCGCCGATCCTGGCGCACGAGATCGCCGGCGGCTCAACCTACTTCGCGTGCCCGAGCCAGAATTCGCGTGCCCTCGACTCTTCGACGCGATCGGAATGCACGATATCAGTCGCCGCGGCCGAACAGCATCTGGACCGCCGACTGGACGCCATTCATTCGCCCCTCGAACGGAATTCTCCCGTCGGAAGGACCTCCGACCGCGATGCGGGGGAGTCCAAAAGGATTCAGCTTCCGATCAGATATCTGTCCATGCCGGGTTGTGACTGCGGTCGAAAAACCGACCTCCACCGCGAGATGTTGTTCTCGATCACCGCATGCCCTGGAGTTGCCGTAGGGAAAAGCGACGTGCCGAACCGGGCGCTGAAGCAGTCTCTCCAGATAGGTGCGATTACCCGCCATTTCGGCGCGCGCTGAAGCTGCATTCAGGTACGCGAGCGCTGGATGCGATTCCGTATGCCCGCCAATCGTAGCCAGGGGGTGTCGTGCCAGGAGCTGAAGCTCCCGCTCGTTGATGAAATAGGCGTCGTTCAAGGCCTCCAGCGACAGATCGGCCTTGCTGAACGTAGGGGCGAGCATCTCGACTCGTTGGTAATCTTCATGGACCCAGTTGCTCACCTTCTCCAGGGCCGATGCTTTCTCGTCAAAATCGCGACAGCTGAATCGCATGTTCATTGCGTCGATCGCAAGACTGTCTCTCGAGCGAAATAGGTCGCGCAAGCCCAGCCACCACGGTTGCAGCGTCCGCTTCACCGCACCCGTTGGAACATATACGGTGAAGGGCGCGTTATTTCGCTCAAGGATCGGCAATGCCGTCGTGACGTTGTCCTTGTAGCCGTCGTCGAAGGTAAGCACCGCATAGCGGCGGGGTTCAGGATCCACCGCCAGCCGCTCGAGACATGCATCGAGACTGACAATCTCCCATCCTTGCTGGCGTAGCCACTTCAGGGTGTATTCAAAGAAATCAGGCGATGCACCGGTCTTCAGCTCCGAGCGCCAATCCGGCTGAATCTCGTGGAACATCAGGATAGTGGCCCTGCCGGCAAATGCCATGCGCAAAGCAGGCGCAAGTCCCGCCCAACTTGCCGCATGGAATATCGTTCGGCTGAGTAGTCGCTTCACGCGAAATCACCACCGGACAGGTTGATTGCGCGCAAGCCGACCAAGCGTCTTCGGTGCTCATGTGATTGCGTGCGCGATCTGCCCATGCTCATCTCAAATAGCCCTCGTGAACACAGCAGTGTTTCCGATGGGAAACACCCCTCCATTTATCGACAAACCGCGGCGCTCTGGCAACCACGGCGCTGGTACTCACTACTGGGTACCCCAGATTTCATCGCCTCCACTCTGAATGCGCCGCCTGCATCGAACTGCTTTCACGGTAGCTTTTCGTCAGACACAGAGTGCACCGGCCACTGGTGATGCCGGCCTTCGTGATGCGCGTGTCGAGGGCCTCAATGAAAGTACTGCTCGCCAATAAGTTTCTGTTCAACAACGGTGGCGCAGAGGCAGTGCTGCTTCAGGAAAGAATGTTCCTGACGAGCAGCGGGGCAGACGTCATTGACTTTGCGATGCAGCACGAGCGGAACATCGAGTCCCGCTACGCAAATCACTTCGTGTCTCGCCAGGAATACCGGACCGGCGGCCATCTCGCCAAAATCAAGAGCGCGCTCTCATTGATTCACTCGCGCGAAGCCGTGAGCAAACTCGCATCTCTGATCGAGGAGACCCGACCGGACCTGATGCACTGCCACAACATCTATCATCAGCTGACCCCGTCGATTGTCGGCGTCGCCAAGTCGCGCGGGATTCCGGTCGTGCTCACACTGCACGATTCGAAGCCGGTGTGTCCGGTGCACACCCGCATGCGAGAGGACCAATTGTGTTCATCGTGTCTCTCAGGCGATTTCCATCACGTGCTGATGCACCGTTGCGCTGACGGCTCGATCGCACAGAGCGCCACGCTTTACATGGAAGCGGTCATTCAGCGCTGGTTTGGCAGCTACGAGAAGGTGGATCGCTTCCTCGCGCCGAGCCGGTTCATGCGGGAGTCGGTGTTGCCTCGGTTCGCCGCGGACCGGGTACAGGTGCTCTACAACGGCGTGGATGTCAGCGGCATTTCGGCGAGCGATCGGGACAAGGGATACGTGCTTTATTGCGGCCGGCTCGCGCCGGGAAAAGGTGCGGAGACGCTGTTGCGCGCCCACGAAGCAGCGGACTGCCGGTGGCCTCTCGTCATCGCAGGCTCCGGCCCGCTGGCGGATAGTTTGAAGACGCAATTCACCCGGAATGTGCGTTTCGCGGGCCAGCTATCCGGCGAGACTTTAAACGAGACGATCGCCGAGGCTTCCGTGGTGGTTGTGCCTTCGGAGTGGTGCGAGAACTGTCCGATGTCGGTGCTGGAGGCGATGGCCTATGGCAAGGCGGTCATAGCGACCCGCGTCGGCGGCATTCCGGAGCTTGTGGACGATCAAGTGACGGGGCTTTTGTTTGAGCCCGGCAATACGGACGAGCTTCGTCAGCACCTCGACTGCCTGATGAACGACGCCGCACGCCGTGCAGGCATGGGGGCAGCAGGAAGAAGTCGCGTCGAAGCGGACTTCTCCCTCGAGAAGCATAACACCGAGCTGATGGCCGTCTACCGATCACTGGTGAGCGAGCGGCATTCATCGCATTGAGGATTGCAAATGGACCTCACCGTAATCTCCACGTTTCGTTGCAACTCGAGATGCCAGATGTGTTACATCTGGAAGAATCCGACCGATCCAAAGGAAGAGGTCACGCTCGAGACCCTCGCGAAACTTCCTGCGGGGTTCGACAATCTCAATATCTCCGGCGGAGAGCCGACCCTGCGGAAGGATCTGGCCGAGATGGTGGACCTGCTCCACCCAAAGGCCCGGATCATAGAGATCAGCTCGAACGGCCTGCATCCCGAGCGTCTCCTGCCCATCGTCAAGAAGCACCCGAAGATCAAGGTTCGTTTCAGCCTCGAGGGTGACGCGACCACCAGCGACTGCATCCGCGGCGAGAAGGACGGCTACGCCACGAAGGTCGCCGGACTTCGCATGCTGCAGGAGGCAGGCGGGCAAGACCTGGGATTCGCCTTCGTCATCCAGGACGAGAATGTGGCTCAGCTCGTTCGGACCTATGAACTGGCGCGTTCGATGGGGTTCGAACTTGCGACCTCGACGCTGCACAACGCGTGGCAGTTCTACAAGAACGACAATTATTTCTATGAACGCGTCGCGGTGGCCCGGCAAGTCGAAGGGCTTATCACTGCGATGCTCAAGAGCAACAAGCCGAAGAACTGGTTTCGCGCCTACCTGAATCTGGGCTTGATCGAAAAGATCCTCGGCCACCCGCGGTTGATCCGCTGCAGCGCGGGGACGGATTTCGCATTCATCGACCCATGGTCCGATGTGTGGGCCTGCAATGTGCGGTCGGACCTGCCGCTGGGCAATTTGGCGCGCCAGTCCTGGAGCGAGATCATGGCCAGCGACACGGCCAAGAACTCCGTCGCCAAGGTCCACGCTTGCCAACAGAACTGCTGGATGGTGACGACCGCGCGCACGGCAATGCGCTCAACGCTGATTCCGCAGGCACCGAAGATGGGACCGCTCATCTGGGTGCTGAAGAACAAGCTGAAGGTCGAGCTCGGCCGGCCGATCTGTTTCGATCAATACATTGATTATTCCAACGTCGCGCCTACTCCGCGCGTCCAGCGAACGTCATTCCTCAACGAAAAGCAAAAGGCACGGTTGGTGCGCGGGAGAGACACGGCCGACGCCCGATATCCACTCAAGGAATTTATCAATAACTAATTCGACAGGAGGGTGCAGTGAGTGCGGATCATCTGGTACTGCGGGTGATCATGCTTGGCTTGCGTGGATTTCCCAATGTGCAGGGAGGAGTGGAAGTTCACGCGGAGCACCTGTGCCCCCATCTCAAGGAACTGGGCTGCGATGTCGAGGTGATCGTTCGCTCCTCCTATATGCCACCTGATCGCGGCGACGAGTGGCACGGTGTACGCTACCAGCGGGTATGGTGTCCGAAGACCTCGGGTCTTGAGACAATCGTCCATTCGTTCCTCGGAGTGCTTGTCGCTGCATGGCAGCGGCCGGACGTGTTGCACATCCAGGCCATCGGGCCAGCCTTGATGGCGCCACTCGCGCGATTGCTGGGACTGCATGTTGTGGTGACGCACCACGGCCCGGATTACGAACGGGAGAAGTGGGGCCGATTGGCCAGGATGGCCCTGCGCGCCGGCGAGGCCTGGGGCATGCGATTTTCCGACGGCCGCATCGTCATCTCCCAGACCATCCGAAAGCTGGTGCGGGAAAAGTACGGCCTGAATTCGGACCTCATTCCAAACGGCGTCACCTTGCCCGACGTGCCGAAAAGCACTTCGGTGCTGGACAAGCTTGGGCTTACGCCGGGACGATATGTGTTGATGGTGGGCCGGCTGGTGCGGGAGAAGCGGCACACCGACCTGATTCAGGCCTTTGCCGATGCCAGGCTCACCGGATGGAAGCTCGTGTTCGTCGGCGCCTCCGAGCATCCAGACGCCTATACCGAGATGCTTGCGGCACGCGCTGGGGCGACCGCTGGGGTCATCATGGCGGGCTTCCAGTGCGGCCTCGCACTGCGGGAGCTATACGCCCACGCGGGCATTTTCGTTCTGCCATCCTCGCACGAAGGCTTGCCGATCGCGCTGCTGGAAGCTCTGAGCTTCGGTTTGCCCGTGGTGGCCAGTGACATTCCCGCTCACCTGGAGATCGGATTGAATGACGCGCACTATTTTCATGTGGGAGATGTATCAGGGCTCGCGGATCGCCTGGCATCGTTTGCACACAGTCCGTGGCCGTTGGAGTTGCGCGAGAAGACACGCAACTGGTTGGCCGAACGGGAAGACTGGCGCTCGATCGCAGAGCGCACTCTCGGATGCTATCGCAGGGCGATTGAACCTCGTCGAGGCGGTCCTCATGCGCGGTCCCGGACGGCGCCGCCCAGCACCGCCTAGCGAGCTGCGCACGCGGCGCATCGGCCAACGCGCGATTTCCGTCCCGCAGTTGAGGTATCGCCTCAAACCGATCGAACCAAAGCGACGTTCAAGATGAATATGCTTTTGCTGTATTTCCTCATCTATACGTTCTTTCGATCGATCTCCAACGGCCTCGACCGTCTGTCCGGGACGAGCTTTTCCATGATCCTGTCGCTCACCGTCATCGGGATCGGTGTTGTGGCCGCCTGGCATGCGCGACATGTCAGGATACATAAAAGACTGTTCGTGCTCTTGATAGCCATGTCCGTCTTTGTTGCCGCTTGCATCCTGTCTTTTGTCACCAATGGCTTCGGAGCCGGCAAGATCGTCAACCAGTATGCCGCCTTGTACGAGATGTTCAGGTACGTGCACCTGATCATGTTCGTCACACTACTTGCTGCCTTTTATCGTCATCCGGATTTTTGCCCGCGCCTCCATCGTGTTTATATGTGGCTGTTGTTCGTCATTTCCGCGGTGGGGCTCGGTCAATACCTGACCGGTCATGCAGAGCTCGTCACGCAATACGACAAGTTTGAACGGGTGGCGGGTCTTTCCTCGCACCCCGTACCCTACAGCCTGGAGATCGTGCTGACCTTTTTCGTTTGCGAGCTGTCGCGCCGGAAAATGCGGCTTCCCATTCAGCACGTTCACCTCGCGGTGTACTTGCTGTTTGTTGTTGCCCTGGTCCTTTCTGCTTCAAGGACCGGCGTCGCGCTGCTCGGGGTGGCCCTCAGCGTATACCTCTTCATCCAGAGGCCCGGCCTCCTTCCCGCGTTCGCGGCAGCATTCGCGATCCTCCTATGGCTGTCTCCATTTGGAGAGCTGTTTTCGGACCTGAAAACCGTTCCGGACTACATCATGAACGGCGAATATGTGGTGTGGGACTGGCAAACCGCAGTGACCTCGGTCCATTGGCGCATTCACCACTGGTACTATCTGTCCACGCTTGGGTTGGAACGAGCATGGATCGGATATGGCCCCGGTCAAACCCCGATCTACAGTCCGTTCCTTCTGCAGGCACACAATCAGTTCGTGGAGATATTCTTCGATACGGGCATGGTAGGCCTGATCTCCTTTGCCGCGTTTTGGTTCAGCCTTCCGCTGGCTGCAATGTCCGACCGGCGACGGATCATCAACACATTCGGAAAGAAATCAGCGGAAGCCGGAATTCTGCACTTCTGGGTTGCCATCTTTGTCGGCGTGACGCTGGTTGCATTGCTCGATCAAAGCTTTAACCGGGAAACAGTGGCGTTCTCGCATTTGATCGTCACCGTTTTCATCGTCCTGTCTCAGCCGGAAGCGGTCACCGCGCGAAACCCCGGATGGTCCTTCCGCCAGCTTTTGATGACTGCCGGTTCGCCGGCCGGCGCAGCATTTGGAGAACGTAACCTTGCAGTCGCGGAAGAACGGCGTTCCACCTAGATCTCGACCTGGATTGAGCCGGCGTCACGCACTTCGGGCCGCCGCCTGCGCGGCTGCGTACGGCGTGACGCGATCGTTCGGACAGCCAACCGCCGCGCCGTCCCTTGATCGCCAGTCGGACGTCGCGTTCACGTCGTCGCACGACCGCCTGCGCGGCATAAACATCCAGCAGCCTTTCGCGCATTGGCAGAAAGGTGAGCCCTGGAACATCCGCAGGGGCTGGGACAGCTGGATGCCGAAACAGCGGCTCGAAAGAATCGCTGCCAGCGGAGTCGACTTCCTGCGCATCTGTGTCGATCCAGCGCCGCTGCTCGCTGTCGAGACCAAGGCCGATTTGACCTCGGGCATCGAAACTGTCCTTCGATCGGTCGACGCCGTCCTTCAGGCCGGCATGAAGGTGCTATTCGACGTTCACGTCAGTACGGAGCACGAGGACTGGAACATTCAGACGTTGACCGATGGAATCGCAGGCCCGCATTTCCTGCGTCTTGTCGAAGTAGAGACGAGCATCGCAGCGGCATTGCAGACGAGATATGACCCCCAGTCGGTCGCGTTGGAGCTGTTCAATGAACCGCCGCCGCCGTCGGATTTCAGCTCCAAGACGGCTTGGGCGGAACAGCTCAAACATCTTTACGACGCAGTACGATCAGCCGCTCCGAAACACACGCTGCTACTTTCAGGAATGAATTACGCGAGCATCGATGGTCTGCTCTCGATCGACGTAAAGGCCTTCGACGCAAATACGATATTCGTTTTTCACTACTACGAGCCGTTCATATTCACTCTTCAGGGCGTCAATCTATCCTATAGCAAATATTTGCATCGCCTCCAGTTTCCTCCGCAACCCGGCGACCGCGCTCGGGCGATCGAGCGAGCGATAGGTCTGTTGAAATCGGATGAGCAAACCTCCGTGTTGCGAAAGGAGTACCTTGTCCAGCAGCTGATGAGCGGCGCCGATCAATATTTCAATGTCCCTCAGGATATCGAGTTCGTCCGTCGCAGAGTGGGCGAGGTCGCCGCTTGGTCCGACCAGAACAAGGTCGATCGCAAGCGCATCATGTGCGGTGAGTTCGGATGTTTTGGCGACTTCGCCGGTCGCACCGGTGCCGCGTTATCGGATCGGGCGACGTGGTTGCAGTCGGTGCGTCAGGCCGTCGAGGACAACGGATTTGGCTGGTGCGTTCACGACCTTGATGAGTCGTTTCGCATCACCAGCGACAACGGTGCATTTATCCCAGAGCTCTTGGCAGCGCTCGGTCTGCGCAAGCCATGAGACCGTAGGCTGAGCCAAGCGAAGCCGACGCGACCTTGCAGAAATCAAATATGGCGTGAAACCGACCACCGCGGCAAATGTCAGCGGAAAATCGTCCGTGTGGAGTAAATGCCGGTCAGGTATACGTGTGTATAAATCACACTTTGAAAGTTTTTTTGCCATTTTTGATTATTAACCAACCGGCTCAGCAGTCGGGGGGGCCAACTTCCAAGAAACCCACTGCTTGAAATCTCCTCGCGGTTCGAGGCTGCAATTCTTTGGAATCTGTTCGCGACTACTGAAGTTGCGAGCATGCAATATGTCGCACATCCCTGATGCGCGGCAGCGGAATTTCACGTCCTTAAATCTGGTCTGCAATGGAGAACAAAAGTGGCGCTGACCGATGTCACCTATCAAAACACGCCTGGCAACAGCGAAGGGTTTCCGCTTGGCGTTCCCACAAGCTATTCCTGGTACGGCGGGAGCACCGGCCATACAGGTAGCACCCCGCCCTCCAATTTCACCGCCGTCACAGGGTGGGGACAGGTCTATCCCCAATCCGGGGCAAGCAACGATTCTAATCCGGCCAACGTCCAGATCGCGAACTTCCAGACGTGGGTGCATCTGAAAACTGGCGGCTGGTCTCTCGTGCAAGATCAGGCGACGGACCCGATCGCCGGATCTCAGTTTCTCGCTGACTTTTCCGGAAACACGAACTCTGCCTGGAGCGTGACAAGGCAGGCGGACGGCAGTGCGATGGGCGCTGCGCCCCTCAGCGGATACAACGACCATTTCTGGCCGGGCTCGCGCGGCACCTATTCTGCCGGAACGGTCGATGGCGTCTATGTCCAGGCCGATATGAGGACCACTGATCCGAACGAGCATCTCGTTGCCGATCTGGGAGCTGATTGGTGGTCGAACTCGACGGCCGCATATGTCGACGGTTTCTCCAACAATCCCGGTGCCGGGATGAGCGATTGGGTCGCACTGACGACGAACTACAAGACCCTTTACTTCACCTCGATGACTACTGCGCAGTTGCAGGCCGATCTTCCGCCTCCGCTGAAGGGCACCTCTTCGCCGACGACGCCCACGACACCGACGACGCCGACGACGCCGACCGATCCCACGATACCGGCGCAGCCGACGACGCCGACCGACCCCACGACGCCGACAACCCCCACGACTCCAAGCGTGACCGCACCGGTGCTCGACGTCGCGGACAAGTCGCTCTGGGTGGCCGGCAGAGGCGGTCAGGTCGACCTGGGGACGACCGTTACAACGACCGACCCCAACGATAACCTCACCCTCAGTATCATGGGATTGCCGCGATACGAGACGATCACGACCGGCGACGGCACGACGCTCAGGGGCAACAACATCACCCTGACGTCCGCGCAGGTCGACAGCGGACTGACGCTGACATCGTACTACAAGGGCAATGCTCATCCGGTCGCGAACCTCACGCTGACCGCGAGCGCTATGGATCCGACCACCGGCGCTGTGATGTCGTCGGACCCGCAGACGATCCGCGTGACGGATCCCCGGCCGTCCAGCTGGACTGGCGGAAACGCAGGGAGCTGGGCAAACCACGGCTTTGCGCAGTTGCAGCAGCAGATGGGCGACACCAGCACCCTGGCGAACACAGCATCGCAGACGACCGGTTGGGCCGATCAAGGCGCGCGAGCGTCCCAGGCAAGCCAGGGCTTTGCGCTGCTGAACCAGTATCTGGCCGGTAGCACCGGTCGGGTCGACGCTGGTCAGATCGTGGCGGCGATGTCGAATGGGACCGGCTGGACGCACAACTCGTTCTTGAGCAAACCTCAAGGTTGATCCGGCTACTGCACCCGGGGGCTCTGCGCCCGGGTGCAGTACCATCAACGTGTTGGGAGTCGGAAACGGGCGGTCGATCGCGGACGGTAACGGCGAAGGGACTGCCACGCGCGGGTCCTGGTCTCGGTTGGCTTCATCGCTCGCATCTGTTTCCAAGCGATCAAAATGCGTGCTGGCGCAACAGCTTCGGGTATGCGGCAAATTTGCGCGCAACATAACGGTGCAAAAATCAAGATTTGAAACTTTTTTCGCCATTTTTGCGCATTAACGAACCGGTTCAGCAGTCGGGGGGCAGGTCTAAAATCCCACTGCTTTGAAATCCCCTCGCGGTTCGAGGCCCTAGTGCTTTGATGTTGCTTGCGCCTTTTTGGCTGCGAGCAAGCGGTATGTCGCATGCTCTGTCGATGCGCGGCATTGGAATTCCCAGTCTTTGGAAATGCATGAGAAGGAACACTAACGCGGCCGGGTAGCCGCGAAGGGTTGAGTAAGAATGGCGATCCAGAACGGAAATGCCCCCGCCGCAGATCTAGGGCTTCGCGCGCTAGCTCTGTTCCTGCGCCTCCATGGCGTGAATACTGTGCCGGACCAGCTCCGCGATCGTTGCGGGAGCGACGAGATCGGCGTCCGCGCGATGCTTCGCTGCGCGCGCGAATTCGGGGTCAAGGTCCGCTCGCGGACAATGGATTGGACCCGCCTTGCGGGTATCCAGCTGCCCGGAATCGCCTCGCTGCGTGACGGCGGATTTCTGCTGCTGGGCAAGATCGACGACCAGGTGGCGCTTGTGCTGCACCCGACCTCGCCGCATCCGAGCCGGATGACACGCGCGGAATTCGAAGCGATCTGGGATGGCGGTTTGATCTGTGCTGGATCACAGAGCCTCGCGCAGCGCGCACGTCATGCATTTGCCGGCATCCGCACGCGCTCGTTTGACCTTGGCGCCGGCCTGATGCACCGCGCCGGCGAGGGCCTGATGCGTGCCCGTGACGGCCTCACGAAGAGCTTCTTGGCGATGAGACCTGGCATCCTGATGCGCGGGCCTCGCGACGAGGCCGCAATCCATCCGGCGAACACAAACACCGAATCCCCGGCCGCCGGCGTCGAATCCGAACATGACGATGAATCCGGGCTCATTGCGCTGGCGATCTTGCTGCGTTGCCATGGCATCGCTGCCGACCCCGGCCAAATTCGCCACCGGATCGGCGCAGCGCGCCTCGGCGTTACTGAAATCCTGCGCTGCGCCAAGGATTTCGGACTCAAGGCAAAGGTGCAGAGGACGAGCTGGAACAGGCTTGCCGTCACCCCGCTGCCGGGAATTGCGGTGCTGCGCGACGGCAGCTTCCTGATCCTCGGCAAGGTTATCGACGACAAGCTTCTCGTTCAGCGCCCGCTGTCTCCGCGCCCCGAAGCAATCACCCAGGCGCAACTCGAGGCGATCTGGGACGGCGGCATCATCCTGATGGCCCGGCGCGCCAGCCTGACCGATCTCGCGCGGCGCTTCGATATCTCCTGGTTCGTCGGCGCCATGCAAAAGTATCGTCGCCTGCTCGGCGAGGTGCTGGCGGCGTCGTTCTTCCTTCAGATCTTCGCCGTTGTCTCGCCGCTGTTCTTCCAGGTGGTGATCGACAAGGTGCTCGTGCATCGAAGCATGAGCACGCTCGACGTGCTGGTCGTCGGGCTTGTCGTACTGACCGTGTTCGAGGCCGTCCTCGAGACGCTGCGCGTCTATCAGTTCGCGCATACGACAAACCGTATCGACGTCGAGCTCGGCGCCAGGCTGTTCCGTCACCTGCTGGCGCTGCCGATCGCCTATTTCCAGACCCGCCGCGTCGGCGATTCGGTGGCGCGCGTCCGCGAGCTCGAGAACATCCGCCAGTTCCTGACCAGCTCGGCGCTCACGCTGGTGATCGATCTGCTGTTCACCGTCGTCTTCCTTGCGGTGATGTTCTATTACTCGACGACGTTGACGTGGATCGTGCTGGCGTCCTTCCCGCTCTACATCGGCATCTCCGCGGGAGCCGCGCCGCTGTTCCGTCGGCGCCTCGACGAGAAATTCAATCGCGGCTCCGAGAACCAGGCCTTCCTGGTCGAGAGCGTCACCGGTATCGAGACGCTGAAGGCCATGGCGGTCGAGCCGCAGATGCAGCGCCGCTGGGAGGAGCAGCTCGCCGGCTATGTGTCCGCAAGCTTCCGCGTGCTCAGCCTGAACAACACGGCGAGCCAGGCGGTCCAGATGATCAACAAGCTGGTCATCGCCGCGACCCTTTACTTCGGCGCCCGCCTGGTGGTCAGCGGGGACCTGACTGTCGGTGAGCTCGTCGCGTTCAACATGCTGGCCGCGCGTGTCAGCGCGCCGGTTCTGCGACTCGCGCAGATCTGGCAGGACTTCCATCAGGCCCGCCTGTCGATCGATCGTCTCGGCGACATCCTCAACACCATTCCCGAGCCGAGCTTCACGCCGGCCCGCGCGGCGCTGCCACCGATCCGCGGTCAGGTCACATTCGAGCACGCGACTTTCCGCTACCGCATCGACGGCCCCGAGGTGCTGCACGACGTGTCCTTCAGCGTCGAGCCAGGCCAAGTCATCGGCATCGTGGGTTCGTCGGGTTCGGGCAAGAGCACCATCACCAAGCTGATCCAGCGTCTCTATGTCCCGGAAAGCGGGCGCGTGCTGGTCGACGGCGTCGACCTCGCGATGGTCGATCTGAGCTGGCTGCGGCGCCAGATCGGCGTCGTGTTGCAGGAGAACGTACTGTTCAACTGCACGGTTCGCGACAACATCGCGCTGGCCGATCCGGCGATGCCGATGGAGCGCGTCATCGAAGCGGCAGAGCTAGCCGGCGCTCACGACTTCATCCTCGAACTGCCGGAGGGTTACGACACCGTTGTGGGCGAGCGCGGCAGCAGCCTGTCCGGCGGGCAGCGCCAGCGAATCGCAATCGCACGTGCACTCATCACCGATCCACGCATCCTGATCCTGGACGAGGCGACCAGCGCGCTGGACTACGAAAGCGAACGCGCGATCCAACAGAACATGAGGCGGATTTCCGCCGGACGGACCGTGTTCGTCATCGCTCACCGGCTCTCGACCGTGCGCAATGCAAGCCGGATCATCACCCTCGAGCATGGCCGCATCGTCGAGGACGGCAGCCATGACGAGCTGATCCGCACCAACGGCCGTTACGCCAACCTCCATTATCTGCAGGCCGGTATCCATGACGTCCGCTAGCCGCAATGTCGTCGCGTTCCCGAGACGCGAACCTCGCCGCCGCGAGCACGAAATCGCCTTTCTGCCGGCGGCGCTCGAGATCGCCGAATCGCCGCCATCGCCGATCGGGCGCGCGATCGGGGCCTGCATCATCGCCGTGTTCTGCATCGCGCTGGTGTGGGCGACGCTCGGCAGCGTCGATATCGTCGCCAGCGCGACCGGCAAGATCGTGCCGGGCGGGCGCACCAAGCTGATCCAGCCGTTCGAGACCGGCGTGGTCCGCGCCATCCGCGTCCGCGACGGCCAGAGCGTCAAGGCCGGCGACGTCCTGATCGAGCTGGACCCGACAATGACGGAAGCCGACCAGGAGCGCCAGAAGAGCGATCTGCTTGCAGCCGAACTGGACGTCGCGCGGCTGCGCGCCGCGCTGGCCGCGGACCCGCTCGCGGCCTTCCAGCCGCCGCAAAACGCAAGTGCAGCCGAAATCGAGATGCATCGCCAGTTCCTGATCAGCCAGCGTGCCGAGCAGAGCGCAAAGCTTTCTGAAATCGAGCGCCAGCAGGGGCAGAAGGAAGCGGAACGGGCGACCACATCGGCGAGCGTCGCCAAGCTGGATGCGACGATCCCGGTGCTGAAGGAGCGCGTCGACATCCGCAAGGGTCTCGTCGAAAAGGCATTGGCGTCGAAGGTCGTCTATCTCTCGGAGTACCAGGAGCTGGTCGCCATGCAGCAGGATCTCGTCCTGCAGCAGAGCCGGCTGCGCGAAGCCGATGCGGCGATCGCGCTGCTGAAGGAGACCAAGGACAAGACTGCCGCGGAGTATCGCCGCGCGACCTATGATGCCCTTGCGAAGGCCGAGCAGAAGGCTGCGAGCGCAGCCCAGGAGGTGGTCAAGGCGGATCGGCGAACGAAGCTCCAGCGCTTGACCGCACCGGTCGACGGCGTCGTGCAGCAGCTTGCCGTTCATACGGTGGGCGGCGTGGTGACGCCCGCTCAGGCGCTGGCCGTCGTGGTCCCGAGCGAGAGCCAGCTCGAGATCGAGGCCATGCTGTCGAACCGCGACATCGGCTTCGTGCATCCCGGCCAGAAGGCGGAGATCAAGGTCGATACGTTCAACTTCACCCGGTACGGGCTGCTTCATGGCGATGTGCTCAGCGTGTCGACGGATGCCATCACGCGCGACAAGCAACAGGGCAACCCCAATGACCGGACATTGGGCGCGGCGCAGAGCAGCAGCGAGCCTAAAGGTCAGGAGCTCGAATATGCCGCGCGCGTTTCGCTCGACCGGACGCACATGCAAATCGAGGACAAGCTCGTCAAGCTCGGGCCGGGCATGGCGGTGACGGTCGAAATCAAGACCGGCACACGCAGGATCATCAGCTATCTGCTTTCGCCGCTGGCACGGTACCGGCAGGAGGCCCTGCGCGAACGGTAAAGCGAAGCCCGTCGCCGGACATTGCGGTCGGGCGGGGCGCCACTCGCGTGAGAGCGAAGGTCATCGCGGTGGTGCCCGTCGTTAGGACGATGGCGGTGAAATTGCCGGTGGATTGGCACATGCGCTATCGGCGCAGCGCTTCCAGACGCGATTTCGCCTCCTGGACTCCCGCGGCGTTGGCCTTGGCGTAGAGGTCTTGCGCCCTGCGCTCGTCACCGCGCGTGCCGTAAGTCCCCCACTTCGCAAGAATCAGGGGATCGTAGGTTTCTGCCAGCGCGAAGCTCGCCTGGGCGCTGCCCATTTCCACGGCGCGCTCGAGCACAAGCCGCGCCGCGCCTATGTCACCCTGACGCAGCAAGGAGCTCGCCCGCGCAACCAACCCTCCCGCTTCCGCCGCCTGCTCGGCAGCAAGCTGGGCAACCGCGCGAGCAGGCGCCGCTCGCGTCTGTTCGGCGGTTGGATTGGTGGCGACTTCGATGGACTTGTCCCGCGCCGTCGCACCGGTCGTCAACGCCGCGCCGTGCGCCTTGCGATCCTCGGCCTCATACGCATGGATTGCGCTCCGCGACAAAGGGAGGTGCTGTGGCTGCACGTCGATCCTGGCGCGCAATTGCCTCAATTCGGCAGCGCTGGCTTCCGCCGCCTGCTTCTGCAGCAAGGTTTCCTCGCTTGCCTTTGCCGCCCGCGCCGTCTGGGTCTCGCTGTCGCGATGCGCTGCCGCCAGATCTTGCTCCAGCCGCGCGGACCGCTCACGCTCCTTTTGCAGGTCCGCCGCAGCGCTCTTTCCCACAGCTTGCAGCCGGGACGTTTCCTTGCCCGCTTCGGTCACCAGCACGACCTTGCTCTCGACATCACGTCGCGCCGCCGCAAGATCCTGCTCCAGCCGGGCGAACCGCTCACGCTCCTTTTGCAGCTCGGCCGCACCGCTCTTCTCCGCCGCCTTCAGCCGGGACGTTTCCTTGCCCGCTTCGCTCACCAGCACGGCCTTGCTCTCGATATCACGTCGCGCTGCCGCAAGATCCTGCTCCAGCCTGGTGGACCGCTCATGCTCCTTTTGCAGCTCAGCCGCACCGCTCTTCTCCACCGCCTTCAGCCGGGACACTTCCTCGTCTGCTTTCGTCGCCAGCGCCGTCTTGGTCGCGACATCGCGCCGCGCTGCTGCAAGATCCAGCTCCAGCCGGTCAGCCCGCGCCGCTTGCAGTGAGCTCTGCAACTCAGCCGCACCGCTTTCCCTTTCCCGCTTCAGTCGGGCGGTCTCCTCGCTTGCTTTCGCCGCCAGCGCGGTCTGCGTCTCGACATCGCTGCGGGCAGCCGCAAGATCCTGCTCCAGCCGCACCAGTCGCTCACGCTCGTCCGGTGTGGCTTTGTGAGCTGCGCCGTTCTCAGCCGCCTGCCTGAGCTCCGCCGCTTCTTCACCGGCTTTGCGGGCCTGCGCCTCGAAGGCGTAGATCGTGCTTCGCGTCTGGGAAACCTCCTGTGCCAGCGCGTCGGCCCTCGCGCGCGATTCCCGCAGCTCGGCGGCCCCGGCCTCCACCGTCCGCTTCTGCCGCAGGGCTTCATCGGCCGCCTTTGCCGCCAGCGCGGTCTGGGCCTCGACATCACGCCGCGCGACCGCAAGATCCTGCTCCAGCCTTGCGGACCGCTCTCGCTCCTTTTGCAGGGAGCCCTGCGACTCGGCCGCTCCGCTTTCGCTTTGCTGTTTCAGTCGGGAAACCTCCTCGCCTGCTTTGGTCGCCAGCGCGGCCTGGGTCTCGACATTGCTGCGGGCAGCTGCAAGATCCCGCTCCAGCCGCGCGAACCGCTCACCTTCGTCGGGCGTGAATTTGCTGACCGAAGCCGTGCAGCTTGCAACCGCCTGCCTGAGCTCCGTCGCTTCGTCTCCGGATTTGCGGACTTGGGCTTCGTATGCGTAGATCGAGCTCCGTGACAGCGAGAGGTCTTGTGCCAGCGCCTCGGCTCGTTCGCGCAATTGCCTGAGCTCGGCAGCTCCGACGTCCGCTGCCTGCTTCTGCCGCAGGGCTTCTTCCTTCGTCGTTGTCGCCAACGCCATCTGGGTCTCGACATCGCGCCGCGCTGCCGCCAAATCCTGCTCCAGCTGCGCGCTCCGCTCGCGCTCCCGTAGCAGGGCCGACTGCAGCTGCGTAGCGCCGCTTTCACGCATCCCCTTCAGCCGGGAAACCTCCTCGCCTGCCTTTGCCGCCAGCGCCGTCTGAGTCTCGACGTTGCGGCGCAATGCCTCGAGATCCTGCTCGAGCCGCGCGGACCGCTCGCGCTCCCGCTGCAGATCCGCCCCACCGCCTTCCGCCGCTGCTTTCAGCCGAGACGCTTCCTCACCTGTTTTTGTCGCCAGCACAGTCTGGGTTTCGACATCACGCCGCGCTGCCGCCAGGTCCCGCTCCAGGCGCTCCGCCCGCTCACGCGTCTCTTGTAGGGAGTTCAGCAGCTCCGCTCCGTCCTGCGCGGCCTGCTTCTCTTGGACCGCCTTGCCCGCCAACGCGGCCTGGGCCTCGATATCGCGGCGCGCCGCCGCGAGACTCTGCTCCAGCGACTCGGCCCGATAGCGCTCCTGCTCGAGACGTTGCAGCAACTCGATGTCACGTCTTGCATTCGTCAGTTCGCAGGAGAGCGACTCCGCCCAGTTGTATTCCCGTTTCGAGGCCTGCCCCGTGTCGCCGACGCTCGCTTGGGCGACCTGCACCGGTCTGTCATTGCCGCCTCGACCCGGCGGCAAGGCTTCGGGAGCGCCGTTCCTTGCCGCTTCGATGAAACCGGGACTACCGGCAGCCGCCGAATGCTGCGGTTGCGTCGAAGGGCGGGCCGGATCTGGGGAAGCCCGTGTTTCCGGCGCGCACACCATTGCGAGCATGGCAGCAGTCGTCCACGACAGCGCGGACCGTCCCGCCTTGGGCAGCAGGCGGCGCGACGAATCTGCGATGTCGCAGCCGGCAACTGCCTTGTCCTTGAGGATCACCGGGCCCATCCGCAATCACCTGTCGCGTGGCGACACGATCTGTTGAGGTACGGCATTATGCGCCGTACCGCAGCGCGAAGCCTACAGCCCGCATGGAGGACCCCACCCACCCCTTTCGGGTTAGGCCACAGGTCACGGCTTCACATAGGACCAGCCCTTCTCCTGCAGTTCCATCACGCGCACGACGCCTGACTTCACCACCTCCGCCTGGCGAACAATCGGGATGTCCTTGTTCTCGGCCTTGTGCATTTTTTCCTGGGTATTGCCACAGGCCTTGAACGAGACCTCCGGCGTGCTCAGCGCCATTTCCTCGAGACGGGCTTTCACCGGCGAGGTGTCGTCGCGCAGCATGTGCAGCCCAGGCCCGAAGGTGACCACCTCGATCTTCACCCTCTCGCCGAGATCCTTGTAGTATTGCGCAACGTTGACGGCGTTGTTGAGCGCGAGATTCATGGCTGCGGGATCGTTCGTGTTCACCTGCAGGATCAGGTTGTGCGACTTGGCGTTGGATGGAAGCCGGGCGTTGGCGTTAAGAGGCGATCGTTCCCTCTTGTGGGTGGTCGCCTTGCGCGAGACATGAACCCTTTGGACCTTTTCTGAAACGTGCCGATAGTCCGCAGCGGGGTTCGTTGTTGTCGGTGTCCAGTACCGTCCGCCGCCTTGCTCCGCCGCAGCGTATGAAGCGGACAGCAGCACCGTTGCGGCTCCGATCATGGTTACCTTCGCAATTTGCTGAAACACGCGCATGGATACCTCTCCTGTTAAAGACACGTTATTGAAATCCCTAGCCGTTGGGTTTTGCGGTCGGTTGTGGCCACCTGCAGGCAGCGGTGATCTTCGCGCGCACCACATCCATGCCGCCCAACGGAAACACCGCATCCAGCGCCGGTCCGGTACGGGGTGCGAGGTGAATACTGAGACCTCCGCCGTCCGGAAGGGACTGCAGCAAGCGAATCACGTCGCCGCCGAACGCAACGCCGGTCCCGGACGCAGGCACAGCCGCCGCGACTTGCTGCGGCGGACCGTCGTTGATGCGGTAGGAAATCGCATATCCATCGCCGCGACCGGACACACGGGGTCCGGCGACGATCAGTTCGCTCCGCCCGCCATGGCAGCGAATCGAAAGCGTCATTGCGCTTTCGCCGGCACCGTCGCGCGATGACGTCGTGGCGGTGGCGACCGGTGAATAGTCGAGCGGTGAAGTCGTCAGGCTGACGACCCAGCTGTTACCCAGGTTCGCCTGGGGCAGCGCCGACGCCCGCGGTGTCTTCTCGGAGCACTCCGGCCGTTCGGAGCGTTCCTTGGCGGAGCAATCGCGGAGCTGAGCGATCTGGCGATATCCTGCCGCCTGCGCCGAAGCAATGCCGCTTGCGAGCAAGACTCCAGCCACCGCGCAGGTCGCCGCGCGTCTCATTGCGATGTATTTGCGGCGGCGCGCGGCTCGCGATCGAGCCACGCCTGCGCTGCGGGGAAGCGCGTCAGGCCGGGAACGGTCGCGGCGAGATTGATCGTCTTCCACTTTTGGTCGAAGCCCGGCTGCTGCAGCTTGTCGATCCGCGAGAACAGATACTCCACGAAGCGCGCAAGGCGCTCATAGCGGTTCGATTTGGCCGGAAAGTTGAAAGCCACCAGGGCGGTCGGCACGGCGATTGTCGTGACGCGCTCGCCCTGCTTGATGAGATTGGGATACTCCGTGGCCTCGAGCGAGGCGGGAAGATAAAAGTCTTCGAACCTCCTGTCATAGGGAACAGGCAGGAACTTGAACCCCGGGTCCCAGCGGCCGCGCACGAAGGCATCCACCGGCTTCGAGGTGATGAAGACGACCGCGGCCATCTCGCCCTTGCGCATCTGCTCGAGCGCGACCTGATGGGGGATGAAGGTTTTTTCCACATCGAGGCCCAGGCGGCTGAAGATCAGCGGCCCCGAATAGGCCGCCGCGGTGCCCAAATTATTGAAGTTCACCTTCTTGCCGGCGAGATCGCTCAGGCTTTGGATCTCGGGACGAACGAAGATATGCAGTTCGGACGGAAACAGGTTCAGCACGAAAGCCAGCCGTTGCTGGATATCCGGCACCTGGCTCCTGTATTCCTCGAGCACGTCGGAATTGATGATGGCGGCATCGATGCCGCGCAAATACAGCAGTGAGTTCACATTCTCCGTCGGCCCGCGCGTCACGACCGGCAACACATGCAGCTTGTCGCCATCGTCTACGACGCGGGCGATTTCGGCCGCGAGACGAATGGGCGCGCCCTCGAGCAGGCCCCCGGCGAGGCCGATCGTCCAGGCATTCATCGTCACCTGCGGCTTTTGCGGCGGCGGCTCACGGCGCAATTGACGCGGTGCAGCAGGTTGCGCCTGTGCATCCACGTTTGACAGCGGAACGGTCGTGAGCAGCGGAATCAGCAGCGCCAGCATGCGCAACGGGTGCAATTTCCTTTTTGCGGTCTGTCCCATGGGATCTCCGCCCTCGCCGATCGGTGATTTTGTCGTAGTTTCATGCAGTTCATCGGCGCGCGCTATTTCTCCCCATGGGGGAGCCCACTACTCCTTCCGGATTATCCATTGTGCGTGTCCTACGCCGCAGCAGCGAGGGATCGACGTCTCGTACGGTTCTGTCGCGGTTTGAAATTAGGCCGGCATCGGCGATGGCGTTTTGCCGCGTTGTTGTCGTTCTGCCGACGACGGGCGGCTTCGGTGCGGCGATTCTTTACATTCCGCCCCGACCAGGTCTCATAAACGGCTTCTGTTGTTGCCTTGGCCATGGGCGTGCATTCAGCACAACTTGCCAACCCAAGCGGGCGCAATCGTCGTTTGGCGTGCAATGAGCGGCCCGAGACATAGGTGACATTTCGTACCGGACACATGGGTTACACTTTCCGCTTTTGTTCTGCGGGAGGTGTGGATGCCGTGGAAAGCGAGTTCGGTGATGGAAGAGCGCCTTCGCTTTGTCGCCCGTCTGCTGGACGGGGAGGCCATGACGGACGTCTGCCGGGAGTTCGGCGTGTCCCGCAAGACCGGCTACAAGATTTTCGATCGCTACAGGGAACAGGGCGCGGCGGCGCTATGCGATCGGTCGCGGCGACCGGTGCGCTATGCCAATCAGCTCCCCGAGCCAATCGAGGGCCTGATTGTTCGTCTCAAAGCCGAGAAACCGCACTGGGGCGCGCGCAAGATCCGTGAGCTCTTGGTCCGGCGGCTCGACGGCGATATCCGGGTTCCGGCCAAGAGCACCATCCATGCGGTTCTCGATCGCCATGGCCTGGTCAAGCGCGCAGGCGTGCCGCGCCACCGCGCGCGCGGCACGCCTCTGTCCGCGGGGGCCGGACCCAATGATCTGTGGTGCGCCGACTTCAAGGGCGAGTTCAAGCTCGGCAATGGCCGTTATTGCTACCCGCTGACCGTCACCGACCATGCCTCGCGCTTCCTGCTGTTGTGCGAAGCGCTCGATTCCACCCGCGAGGAGCCGGCCATTGCGGCCTTCGAGCGGTTGTTCCGTGAGCGCGGCATGCCGCGCGCCATTCGCTCCGACAATGGCGTGCCGTTTGCCAGTCCCAACGCCTTGTTCAATCTCTCAAAGCTCTCGGTGTGGTGGCTGCGGCTTGGCATTGCCATCGAACGCATCAAGCCCGGCCATCCGCAGCAGAACGGCCGTCACGAGCGCATGCACCTCACGCTCAAGCAGGAGACCACTCGGCCGCCAGGCTCCAACGGCTTGCAACAGCAGGAACGCTTCGACGCCTTCGTCCGCGAGTTCAATGCTGAACGCCCGCACGAGGCCCTCGATATGAAGTGCCCCGCCGAGCGCTACACCGCCTCAACGCGCGGCTATGCCGGCCTGCCGGAACTGACTTATCCGTTCCACGATCGCGAGGTGCTCGTCACCGCCTGTGGACGGCTCTGCCTGCATCGCAAGCGCATCAACCTCTCCACCGTGCTGGCTGGACAAAAACTCGGCATCAAGGAGGTCGACGACGGCATTTGGCTCGTCAGCTTCATGCACTACGACTTGGGATACTTCGACCTGGAGCAGAAAACCCTGCAACCCCTCGACAACCGGTTCGGCACGAGGCTGTCACCCATGTCTTAGGTACGACCTGTGACCCATGTCTCCGGGCTGGACACAAGGTCAAATGGCGGAGAGAGTGTCAGTCAATCCACATTGAAAGATAAAGGATTTTCGACTTTCGTCGACTAAAACCCACCAATTCAGCTACGGGAAAATGGAATTTCGTAAGCGTGAACACGTCCAGTTTGCGACCGCAACGCAAGGGACCGGCATATATCAGAAATGGATAGCGCTTCATCGGGACGGGTCAAAGCCAATTTCTCAGCTTGTCCTACCGGATCGCGCCAGACCTCTCGCTGTCACGCGATACCATTTCCAGAAGGGGCCGGGGGTCGATGACGCCTGGACAATCAACCTATCCCATGTGCCAGGCACACCACTGCGATCGCCTCGACAATGCGCTGGTCGAGACTGGCGTAAGC
Organism: Bradyrhizobium sp. USDA 4502; assembly: GCF_054063355.1. NCBI lineage: Bacteria > Pseudomonadati > Pseudomonadota > Alphaproteobacteria > Hyphomicrobiales > Nitrobacteraceae > Bradyrhizobium > Bradyrhizobium sp. USDA 4502. Next base: position 8,006,026 of record NZ_JBSSGF010000001.1, on the reverse strand, counting down.
GCCCAGATAGGTCTGTGCATGCGCCGATTGGGCGATCTCGGGGCTCGCCGACGCCGCTACGACGGTCGTCTGGCGGATAGCCCCAGCTCCTCCTGATTGTCGCGAACGGGTGGAGCTGGTTCTGCGGTCAGCCGCTCGTGCTCGGCGACGTGATTGCATGACGCGGGGCCTACCGTGCTCGCCAGCTTGCGCCGCTCTGTTTTTGCTTCGTCCGGCCCAGATAGCTCACCATAGCGTCCCAGCGCTTCAGTTGAACGTCAAAAACAAAATGGCTCCTTGCGGAGCCCGGAAATCTCGCCAACCGTTTCGCTCCAATTCAAATCGTGCGTCTTGCCATTTCACGCCAACCTTGTGGAATAATTCAGCTATCGATCACGCAAGGTCGTCTGCGATGGAGCGCTTGCCGATGTTTATCGGCAAGTTGCTATCGCCTGTAGACAACGGGCTGAACTTTCATCAAACGCGCGAAAGTGCGGCTGAAACTGCTCGCATTGGAATAACCGAGGAATTTTGCGACGTCGGACAGGGGCTTGCTCGAGTCCCCGAGGAGCTCGGCAAGCCATACTCAAGCGAACCTCCGCAAGCATTGCGCGGTAGCTTGTTCCCATACGGCCGAGATGACGCTGCAACGTCCGCGTGCCGATCTTGCAGGCGCGGGCTGTACCATTTATGGTTGCGTCACCGTGTCGCAGCGACGCGACAATGGCCGCGCGGACCGCCTCGGACGAAGGCAAACGGACGGCTCTCATCTGTTGGTGTGGGACACGAAGTCTATGCTCCGTCTAGAGAATACCAGATGCTTGAAGGCCATGGGTATTCCGGCTCCCGTGTGGCCGACTGCCCGGGAAAATCAGGCATCTGTCGATCACGCAGCAGCTCTCGTTCGACATTGTCGAGCGCACGTAATATTGCGAGGATATGGTGAGAGAATTCATCGAAACGCAGCACTAAGGGCTCAGCTTTCCTCCATTCCGGTCGTAGTTTTGGTGTCGGTAAGCCTATGCAGCGAATTGTTGGCCGTCTGGCCATAAGCCGCCAAAAGAGCCGGCAAGACACGCATCGCAGGCCGGGAGGGGGGCTGCGAACTCTTCCATTTTTGCCGGCAACGCCGACGCTCGGGCCCATCGAAATTCCCGCCGACATGCAGCATCCATTTTACGATCGAGAGGCAGCCCGGTGGCAAATATCCATTTGACGCGCTGCCAATTCCTCATTCCCTTCGCTGATATCCTTAGCGAAATCGGCGCGTCGACCGGTTCGTTTCTGGCAAAATTTCAGCTTCCGACATCATTGGAAGAAAAGGCCGATCATTATGTTCCGATTCTGCGAGCAATCGACTTCGCGGAAATCACCCGAAGATCACAAGGCATTCCGGATTTTGGATTCCTCGCTTCCCAACGTCTGCACTATTGTCACCTGAGCGAGAAAACCCGGACTCTGATCGGCCATGCCCCAACGCTGTTGGTCGCGCTGCAACAGGCTTGCAAATGGGCATCGATCGAGGACTCGAACTTGAAGAATTGGATCGAGCGCCACGACGGTCACGTGAAGTTTTGCAGCAGTCTCACTGGAACAAAAGGACGCCTGCATCTCGAGCATTCACAATGGCTTCAGAATATTTTCCCCATATATATCGTCCGGCAATTCGCCGGACCGGATTGGGCTCCTGCTACAATCGCGTTTGAAGCCCGGTATACGCCGAGCCCCGCGTGTCAATCATTCTGGCCAAACACGCGTTTCCTGTCGGGACAAGACGCATCGTGGATCGACGTGCCGATCTCGCTCCTCAGCCTTCCCAATCGCGCAAAGGAGCAAGTGCTCTCCTTGCAAGACGATCAGGCTGGCCCGTCAGGTCATGACATCATCGCAACGCTCAAGTTGATGTTGCCGTCCTACCTCGACCAGGGACTTCCGGCTCTCGCTCAGGTTGCGGAGATGGCTGGCGCGAGCGCGAGGAGCTTGCAACGTAAGCTCGCGTACGCCGGCATGACATACTCGGATCTGCTCGACACCATCCGGTTCGAGAATGCCAGCAAGCTCTTGCGCGACACGGATTCCAAGATCATCGAAATCGCATTCTCCTCGGGCTACACTGATCCAGCGCATTTTACGCGCGCCTTCCGCCGAATTACCGGCGTTACGCCGCGACAGTTTCGTGCGCAATCGCGGCCGGGATAAGCGCGTTCTGCCTTGGGCGCCATGCCGCCCGAATGGTTGAAGGTATCCCTTCATTCGACACGCCTTGTCATTGGCCCGACCTCACCGTCGATCGATCGGACCCGGTTTCGCCGTATGGGAGCGCCACGAGTTCGGATGGGATCGATCTCTCCTCCTTTGCGCAGAGGAGCTGGAAGCGCCGGTCTCTATCAACACAACGCTGCCGACGGTCAGGTCGGTGCGGCGCGTCTGCCAACAGCGCGCAGAACCGTCATGCTCGAAAGCACATCAGGCAAACCTAAAAATCCGGACCAAATACGTCATCGTTGAACTGGGCTGAGGCGTCATCGTTTTCCATGCTGTTGATCAGGTTTTGCTCGGGATTCGTAAAGCCGCCTGCCGAGAGCGTAGTTGCCGGCAATGCACCATAACTGGCGCGATATTTGTCCATCGCGGCCACGCTGCCGACATACGCACAGGTACATCCGGAGGGATCCGCGTAGACGTAGTAGGGACGTCCGCTCCTCTGCCGTAGCTGAAACTGATTGGGCGGGAACGACATCAGCCGATTCAACAGCTCCGGCGTGGTCGCAGCGACAGGGCTGAATCCCGATGAGATCAACAATTGACCAGTTGATTGCTGGGCGTAACCGCGAGCACCCGAGCACAACTGGACAAGAAGAGTGACCGAAACGAGGGCTGCAATACTGCCTGCAGATCGAAGACCCATTTTTTCTCCGAAGATATCTGGATGAGCTACCAATTGGAGCCGAGAGTGAAATGGAAGGCGGCTATAAATATGCCGTATACGAGCCGATCCAGACCAGGATCGACATCAACAGGCCGATGACGCCGGCGTTGTCCGCGAACACGGTGGCGGTGCCCGGCATTCCGAGCCGGAGTTGGCTACGGTCGATGGTCTTCGGGATCGAAATAGCAGCCGGATAAGCCTTCGCGCCTCCGATCGAGCCGACCCGCGCCAGCGTACCTGAGACCGCGATCTGGCCCTGCCCCACGCCTTGGGGGATAGCCATGACCGTCGCTTCGTGGATGCGGCCAGGGTCGTCGTCGAAGACGAGCTTGACCCGCGCGCCGGGCTTGATGGTCCGGAATCCGTTCGGCGGGAACATGCCGGTGATGACGATATCGTTTGCGACGATGAACGACATCACCGAGCGCGCCGGCATGGCGCGGTCGCCGACCGACAGCGCCATGATCGTAACGACACCGTCGCCGATGGCGCGGATCGTCGTCTGCTCGAGCTCCCACTTCGCATGGTCGAGCTGGGCCTGGATCTGTGCGACGGTTGTGTTGACGCCGCCGATTTCCGACTCCATCGCCAATTGTGCGCTCAGCTGTGCGGCCTTGGCCGCCTGAAGCTGAAACTCGACCGTGTCGTATTGCACCTGGACGTCCTGCAGACGAAACGCGGTCTGCGCCTCCTCGCTGACGAGCTTGCGGTAATCGGAAAGCCGCTGGGTGTGAAAGGCGAGCTGCTTGGTCAGTCCATCGACATTCGCCGTCGCCTGCTCGTAACTGGCCTTCAGTTGCTTGACCTGCTGCCGTGCCTGGGCAAGCGATGCCTCGAGCTGGTTGACCTTGTACTGGAACGGTGCCGGATCAATGCGAAACAGCACCGCGCCAGCCTTCACCGGTTCGTTTGGCTTGACCGGGATTTCGATCACCTCGCCGGAAACATTGGGCGCGACCTCCATGACGCGGGAAATCACGACTAAGCTTCCCGACGGGGTCAGGTAGTTGAACATCGCGAGGAATACCGCGAGGATGAACGCGCCGAGCAGCACGGTGACGGTGCCGGACGCCCAGCCCCATCGGACCAGCTTGAGCCTCGAGAAGACGAGCCAGACCAGGACCAAATAGAGCGTCAGGATGATGAGCACGATGATCTCCTGCATCTGTCGTGCACCGGGATTGAACACTCACAAGGGCGGTGCCATGCCCGTGCCGGCCGGATGCGTGCAATTGCGACTCTGTCGCCGCGCATCCGGCCGATAAAAATCCGATCTCTAGGACGCGCGCTTGAAGCCGGGAGGCTTCCACGTCCCTTCACCAGCTGGCAGAATCGATGGCGGCGTGGTTTTCGGCCAGTACAGTCGCATCACCACATAGATCGGGCCATCCGGCGCCGGCAGCCAGTTTGCCTCCTTGTCCGCTCCCGGAGACTTGTTCTGGACGTAGATCGTCAGCGAGCCGTCGGAACCGAGCTTCATGTGCGGCAGCATCGGCGAGTTGATCAGGTAGCGGTTGATCGGGTTCTTCACCAGTAGCTGCGTCTTGCCGTCATACATCGTCACCGACCAGAAGGCGTTGACCGGCGGCAGCTGTCCCGCCGGGAAGGTCAACGTGTAGCTCGACTTCGAACAGTCGAGTTCTTTGCCATCGACATCCACTTTGCCCAAAGGATACATGGCCTCCACCGCGTCGTTGCCATAGATGCCGGCCTTCGCGGCTGCCGCGCGCATAAGCCAGTCGCCATGGAAGAATGCGGCATCGCCGAACGACGCGCTGACGCGCCAGCCGTTGATGTCCTTGCCGAGGGTCGCAACGGCTTCGGTGACCTTGCGCTCACCCTCCTTCATTCCGAGCAGGATCTCGGCCTTGTCTTCAAGCGACAGGCTGCGGAAGTCAAAGCTCTTGCCCGGCCCCACGCCGATCCGCGCCAGCTGCTCGCGGATCCAGCGATCCTCCGGCAGCGCCGGCGCGAATTGAAGCGCGAAATCAAGGTATTCGAAGAACTCCGTGCGGACGAGGTCCTTCTCGAATTTGGGGAAAGAAAGCGCCGGTGCCGGCGAGGGCGCAGGCTGATTCAGGAAGCTGGAAAGCGGCTGCGCCTTGTAGCCGGCCTGAATCTTCTTGACGGCCTCGATATCGGCCGGGTCGAACAGCTGCGTGCGTAAGAGTCCCAGGCAAAAATCGGTGGTCGACCGGAATACCTTCTTGATGCCGGCCGGTGTCACGCCGGTCCATCGCGGGCCGACGACCATATAGCTCCCGGCATCGCTGCCGGTGGCGCGCGTGCCGGCATAGCCAAAATTATACGTGTTGAGGTCGTTCAGCTGCAGTGCGTAGTAGCGCTTGGGATCGATCGCCGGCACCGAAAAGACGAGCGGCTCGGCCCGCAGATCCAGCCATGCGAACGAATACGGCGTGTCGCTGTTGGGCGTGATCACGGCGGTATCTTCGTATGTGAAGACGCGCGCCACGTTGAACAGCGTATTGAACGGCGCCTTGTACTGCCCTGATGACTTGTCGACCGCGTACTCATACATGATGCCGTATGCCATCACGATCGGCAGGCCATAAATGAAGCCGGCCTCTGCAATGTCCTTGGCCTTGAAGAATCCCGGGCGCTCGGACCACTGGGCCAAGGCCTGGCTCGATTTGGTACCAGCAGCGGCGACGCTTGCCAGTGCGGCAGATCTCAGCAAATCGCGCTTGGTCAGCAAGTACGGGCTCTGGGTTGATCGCTTCTGCATCAAAATACTCCATTTCCACGGTGGACGAGGCTGACACGCCAAGCGTCTTCTCGTCCCCTTACCAACCTAACGAAAACGCGGCGGCCCACTATGCAGATTCGGCAATCTCCAGCCTCGTGCGAAGCAATGGTCTGCAGCCGAATTCAGTTTGTTGCCTGCGCGGGGTCTTCGACTTCGGCATGCGCCCGCCAGGCGAGCCCCGATTCGCCATTCAATTGATCGGACGGCCCCGATCTAGGTCAGAAACTGCATAGCGGATGCTGGGAAGTAGAGACTAGCCTGCCTTGCGCGGCACAAAATGGAGCGCCGCAACGCTGCCAAACAACCGTCTTGAACGAAACCAATCCCAGGAAAGAACGATGGACATCACCCGCCGTTTTGCGCTGAAGACCGGACTTGCCGCCGCTTCCACCGCACTGACCCCGTCGATCCTCCGAGCGCACGAAGGCCCAGTATTTGATATCGTTGAAGGGGCGGAAGATTTTTGGCTCGCCACCGACGCCTATGTGTTCGGTTATCCACTTGTCACAATCGAGATGACCCGCCGGGTCTTCACCAACGTGGTCAAAGCGGAGGGCACGCGCGCTCCCATGGGGCAAATCATCAGGCTGCGCCAGTATCCGGATGCCTCGTTTCGCGATGTGACAGCACCGAACGCCGATACGCTCTACACCACTGCATTTTTCGACGTCGGCAAGGAGCCATGGGTGTTGAGCATTCCCGACATGAAGGACCGGTATTTCCTGCTGCCGATGCTCGACGGCTGGACCAATGTGTTCGCCGTGCCCGGAAAACGCACAACCGGCACCGGGGCGCAGACCTATGCAATCACGGGTCCGGGCTGGAGCGGCACGCTTCCGTCCGGCGTCAAGGAATTGAAGGCCCCAACCAACATCGTCTGGTTGCTCGGCCGGATCTACTGCACGGGCACTCCGGAAGACTACGCAGCCGTCCACGCCTTGCAGGACCAGTTCAAGCTGGTGCCGCTGAGTTCCTACGGAAAGGACTACACGCCGCCCTCGGGCAAGGTCGATCCGTCCATCGACATGAAGATGGCCGTGCGCGAACAGGTCAACCGCATGGATGCGGCTGAATACTTCAGCCTGCTCGCCCAGCTGATGAAAGTGAACCCTCCCTCTGCTGCTGACGCGCCCGAACTCGCGCGGTTCGCCAAGATCGGTCTTGTCCCGGGCCAAGACTTCGATGCCAGCAAGCTGGACGCGGATTTCGTCAAGCGCATTCCCCGCGCCGCTTTCGATCGCATCATGCTCCAGCTCAAGGTCAACGACGCCATCAAGAAGGTCAACGGATGGATCTACGACACCAAGACCGGCGTCTACGGGACCGACTATCTCAACCGTGCGCTGGTCACCGCGATCGGGCTCGGCGCGAACCGCAACAGAGACGCGGTTTATCCGCTTTCGCTAAAGGATGCAGACGGTAGCGACTATCACGGCTCGAACAAATACGTCATGCGTTTTCCAAAGGGCCAATTGCCGCCGGTGAGCGGCTTCTGGTCCGTTACCATGTACGATGCCAACTACTTCTTCGTCTCCAACCCGATCAATCGGTACTCGATCAGTCCGCGACAGAACCTCAAGGTCAATCCGGACGGCTCAACGGACCTGTACATCCAGAATCAATCCCCGGGGGCCGACAAGGAGTCGAACTGGTTGCCTGCGCCGACCGGCAAGTTCATCCTGATGCTGCGCATGTATTGGCCGAACGAGGACGACCCGTCGATCCTCGACGGCACTTGGTCGATCCCGGCGGCCAAAAAAGCGACGTAAGTTTAAGCGGCGGGCAAGGGGACGCTTCGCGGCGTCCCCTTGCCCGTCACGCTACGCAGCGATTATCTTGAGCAAACGATCTCACATCGTTGTAAAAAGCTCCCCGTGACCAACGATGCGCTAAGCTTTCGTTGCGAGCGCTCGCCCTGACTCCAATGTAGGCGGCGGCGCAGGTACCGGTCGCGGAGAAAAGTAGCCATGCTGATCGACACACCGACCGCCGCGCACCTGTCGCAGGTCATTTCGCAAGTAGCGGCGCCCGCATTTCTCCTTGGCGCAGTTGCGGCCTTCGTGTCGCTTTTGATAGGGCGCATGAATCGCGTCGTCGACAGGCTACAGGCATTGCACGCTACGGCCGACGACGACCGTTCCGGAACGCACCCTGATATCCCACACCTCAGGCGTCGCGCTGTGCTTCTGAACAAGGCAATCGTTCTCGCGACGGTCAGCGCAATCGTCACCTCGCTGCTGGTGATCCTGGCGTTCGTGTGTACCTTCTTTCGATTCCAGCATGAGTACGGCGTTGCACTGCTCTTTGTTGTCGCTCTCAGCTTCTTCACGCTCTCGCTTGTAGATCTGGTGCGCGAGGCCCGCCTTTCACTGCATGACCTCAGTCATCACAAGCCCAATCCGTAGCAAGCGGCCGGCTCAGCCGGGCTCTTTCGCGTTGTAGCGCCAAGACTCGAAATCGGCTCGTTTCTGGACGGGCCGGCGCTTCCTCGAGTCGAGAGAATCATCGTCCAGTGCCGGCTGGACGCAAATGGTACACAAGGCGCATCAGCCAGAGGCTGGCCCGGCGCAAGGACGCCAGGCCAAACTCCGCGCGGTCCCGCTAGTAGCACGGGGGATAGGGATAGTACCCGCAAACCGGCGGCCGATAGTAATACGGGTGGTACGCGTAGGCAGCCGCAGCGCCAGCCGCCGCGGCGGCTCCGGCATAATACGCACCTCGATAGGCCGTGCGTCGCGCAACGCCCGCGAATGAAAGCGGCGTAAACGGAAGGCCGATGATGTCGATGAAGACAGAGGCAGGACCGTCGGCGCCCTTGATGTCACCTTCGAGAATATCGACATCGAAGGCAAGGTTATCACCTTCGAGCTTGGGATTCTTCAGTGTGACAACGACATCGCGCACGGTGCTGCCGTCCTTCTGGAATACGGACACTGTGGCGTTGGGCGGATTCTTTGCAAAATTGTCGCTGCCGGTTCCCCAGTCTTCGACGATATGGCTGATCAGATCGTGACCGGCCGAGCGAACCGGCCGATCCGCAAATATGATCGCATTTGGCGCGACGCCAGTGAGGACCAGCTTGCCGGGCTGCACGTTCGCGCCCCTGGAGTTGAAGACGATCAGTGATGGAACGACCTGGGGTTTGGTGGCCCCGATCGTCTTCAGCGGCGCATGGGACGCCGTGTCTTGCGCCAAGACCATGTTTGTGGCCGCCAAAGCACCGAGAAAAGCAATCGCACGCATCGTATTCGACAGCATGATCAACTCCGGAATAGTGGATTACCTGGACCCAGGCATGATGAAACAAGAATGGAGGCCGGCCGAATTGGACGACCTCCTTTCTTCACTAGTAACCGAACTTATAGTTGAGGCGGAGCGCCAGCAGACTCGCGTCCGTCTTGGTGTTGGCGGTGATCGACGTGATGCGCCCGAGTGACGGCGTCAGGAACGTGTTGCTCTCGTTTACCCGCCACAGATAGTCGTACTCGATGCCGGCCGTCCAATTCGGAGAGAAGCCGTACTCGAAGCCGACACCCACGACGCCACCCCAGCGGGTCCGGTTCGCGAAGGCGAGGCCCGTGCCGGTCACATTGTCGATGATGGCAAAGTCCTGGCTGCCAACCGCGCCGCCGCCCTTGACGTAGAACAAGGCCTCGTTGGCCGCGTAGCCCAGTTGAGCCGTGAAGAGGCCCAGGCCGGCGAGGGTCGACTTGTAAGTACGTGTCGGGTCCTGCGCACTGATGCGCGTGTTGCGGATGTTGGCCCAGTCGCCCTGCGCTTCCAGACCGTACACCAATTGTCCGGCCTGCCAACGATAGCCAAGCTGGCCACCGATGATGCCGCCGCCCTTGCTATTGCAGCCTTCCGCGAAGACGCCGCCAATTCCATTGATTGCGGTGATATCGATGCACTGGTTGCTCCAGCCATATCCGCCGTTGATACCGAGATAGAAGCCGGACCAGTTGTACATCATGGGCGCTGCGATCGGCGCCGCCTTGTACGCCGGCCGCTGCGGAAGATCGGCGGCCTTTGCAATACCCGTGAACGCAACGGACATCACCGCCGCTGCGGTAAGTAAACTGATTTTCTTCATCGCCTGCAAGCCTCATTGAACGTGGAAAACACATGAGCCACTTGCCATCGACCTTGTCTCAGTCGGTATGCAGAAACTGTCACCGCCGACCAATTCTTAGCGGTGTTGCACCAAAAACCCACTTCGAGGTCACGGCACGTTGCCAGACCTCAATGCGCGAGACCGGCGATATGTCTCGGATGGCAACTCGCCGAACAGCGACCGGTAGTGGCCGGCAAATCTGCCGAACTCGGTGACGCCGTGTGCCGACAGGATATCGACGACTCTGACCGATGCGCCGTTGTCGCGACTGATCTCGTGATAAACCAGGTTTAGCTGCCGAAGCCTCAGATAGAGCTTTGGCGAGAAGCCGAGATAGCGCTCGAAAGCACGCAGCAAGGTGCGGTATTCCACCTTGGTCGCTTTCACGATGTCCTTGATATGGACGATGCTTTCCGACCTGGTCCCAACGAACTCAAGCGCCTCCAGAACGATTCGCTCGTACGAGAGGGTGTACTTGTTGGGCAGGAAGCTTTGGCTCAGGCGATTATCCCGGATGCAAGCCAGCTGATCCATCAGGGCGTCCTCTGCCTCCCGCGCCATCATAGGCCGGTCAGCGAAGGCAGAATCGGAGAAGGAACGCAGAGCCTGCCTCGACACCTCGATCAGCTTCGATTTGATCGGCTCTGGCAACCGGACGAGATGCTTGGCGGTCTTCGGCGAAGCCTGAGTTGTGGCCGCAGGGAGCATGTTCCTCGCGATGCTCTCCTCATTGGGCAGCGACCACGCCACCCATTCGACATGACCGGAGCGGACAAAGGTGAAGTGACAGTTCGGAGGGAAAATGACCAGGTCAGAGGCCTGGCATGGCACACCATCGAGCACGACGCGATCGTCGAAGTTGGACGACTGGACGATCAACGTCGTAAAATTCGGGTCGGTGACGCCATGCGCAATCCCGGGGCCGCCGTCGGTGCCAAACTGAAGGATCGTGCGATTCAATGCGAGAGACTTCACGCCCCAATCGTGAGAGGACGGAGCGGATTTCAGAAATGTCACCCTCGCGCCTCTAACGGCGTCGGTGTATTGCCCGAAATCATTCAATTCAAAATATCCCGCCCGTCTGAGCGGCAATTCAAGAGAAAAATAGAACAGGCTATGCCGCTCTTAGTAACAGTGCGCACAGCGGATCGGTCGGCAACGTGCGACCGATCCGCCCTCAGACAATCTACTTCATCTGGATTCCCATCATCTCCCGCTCCGCCTTGAACACGACGGCAATAGCGTCGATGATGAGCTTTTCGGGATGCGCCTTGCAGTAGACGATGACTTCGTGCTCCACGAGCTTGCCCTTGCGCAGGTCGAGGAAATGCTTCTTGGCAAGGCCGTTGTACCAGCCGCTGTACCAGGCCGTCAGCGCATCGGCGTCCTCCTGGTAGGTCCCGGCGAGTTGCGCGCAGGTCAGCTTCTGAACATCGATGAATCCATTCGCGTCGACATAGGCCGACAGCGGGGTCTGGGCCCTGGCAGACACCATTGTGGCAACCAGCAGAGCTACGGAAAGCAGCAGTCTCGAACGCATTGGGGATCCCATTGTGATGAATCGGATGTAGAAAGATCTCAGACGACTTTAAGAGGCCGGGCGCCTTCGCGCGCGACTGGCATCCGAGCTGAAAAGCATCGGCTCGGATGCACGATCAGGATCAAGACAGTCCTATCGGACGTTCGAGGCGGCGCATCGTCCGTCGAACAGGACCGAATATGTGATCGATGTCCCTTGTTCAGAACCGGTAGTTGATGCCGCCACGCACGACATTCAATTCATCCGTGCTGACTCCGGTGCCGACGACTTTCGTGTAGAGATACTCGGCCTTCACGGACCAGTTCGGTGTAAAGCCGTATTCCACGCCGAAACCCGCGGAGATGCCCGGACGCCAGGACGAGGCTGAACAATCCGGCAAGACGCCAACCGTGCCGCAGGGCACGCCGGCGATGGTTGATGCGCTGGCGGTCGACTTGACGAAGGCTCCGCCGCCGGTGGCGTAGATCAGGACGTTGTTCATGGCGATACCGACCCGGGCCCTCACCGTCGCCAGCGCGCTGATGTTTGACGAGGTGTTCAGCGTGACGCCCTGTCCGATGCCGAGAATGCTCGGCGTTACGACGGAGGACCCGCTGATGTTGGCCCAGTCGAGGTCACCTTCCAGGCCGAGCACGACGTATCCCTGCTGAATCTGCCCACCAAACGTGCCGCCGATCATGCCGCCACTGATGTCAAAACCGGCTCGATCGAACCTGTTGGCGAACAGCACCATCGGGTCCTGGTTGCCCCAGCCGTACCCGGCGTTGCCGCCGACATAGAATCCCGTCCAGTTGTAGACGGCGGCAACCGGAGCCTGCGCCTTGTAGGCGGGCGCCGCCGGCAAATCCGCCGCGACCGCATAACCGCCCATCATCAGCGAAGCCGCGATCGCAACCCCAAACTTTCCAATCTTATTCATTGCCGCACCTGATTGATTGAAGAAATCGTGTAGCGGTGATCGCATCGAATGCGCGCAACCCACTATGCAGAATCTGACGCGCGCGTTCTGTTTTCCCGACTGTGGCCAAGTTGCCGCAGCGAAAGCATCGGCGCGCAGTCGGTGTTGAGCGCCAATGGTCTCTCGGTGTCAGGCGAGCAGGCTGACGAATATGCAAATTCTGACAATCCGGTGGTGTCGAGCGATGACCGGTCGCTCCTGGCCTGGTTCAACCTTGCCGAAACTCCGTCATGCTGATCGGAAGCCCTAGTTGCGTGCGAAATAGAGCGGCGTCCTGAGCGTGATCTGGTAAGCAGGCTTTGGTACCCACATGATCTGCGCCGTCACGCCAAACAGGCGGTTGTCGTTGTCGTCCATCCGGTCAAGGTCCAGTCGCACGATCGGTTGGGTAAAGGAGGAGACCGACGCGCGGCCCAAGAGCTCGGCGCCGCCGAAAACCTGCACGCCCGCGCGGCCCGTAAACTTCCAATTGTTCGGCCATTGGTAGTAACCGCCGACATAGCCCATGATATCGGAATGGATGGCCGCGAGCGGACTGCCGATGACAACCCGTGTGTCCTGCACGCCCGCGAGCAACCCACGAGTCTCGTCCTGGTCGAACGCATAGTCGAACTCGAAAATGTTCGTAAAACTCGTGGTAGCAAACGGTCCATTCGGAATCGCCTGGGTAATGGTCGATTGCCAACTCAAGGTCGGAATCGAGCCGCCGTTCTGATTGTAGAGATCGGCCTGAAATCCAAGATTCCAGCTCGTAATCGCCACGGACGACCAGCCGGTCATCGGAGTGCTGGTCGAGCTGGCCGATACGCCGGCATAGAGCGAGACGTTATCGTTCACGTCGATCGTCATTGGAAGATCGACCACGACGCTCTGGGCGCCCGGCAGCGTCGCACCGCCCGCAATTGCAGCCAGGCTGCCGGCGTTCGAGATGGCAGCGGATTGCAACGCCGCGAGCAAGGACGAATTGCCGAAGCCGACCGCCAGCGCACCGGCGGGCACCCTGGCGTAGGTGGTTCTCATGTCCAGGTAGACGTTCGGCGCGCTCGACGCCCCGTTCGAGGAATCATCGTCTTCATCTCCAGCACGGGCAATTCCGCTGGAGAGGCAAATCAAGACGGCCAGCACCAATCCCGGGAAACCAACGCAATTGCGCGCGTTCAGCGCTCCAACCTTCCCCGTAACCTGCAAGACACTCTCCTCGAACGGGGTCCTTATCGGCGATGTCTGACAGTGGTGATGCGGCCAAGCTGATCGATCGAGGGAGCGACAGGCACTATCTCGGTCATCGCCCACTATGCGCCATCCGGTGAACCCGGCACATTCCGGGAAAAGATCGTTGAAACGATATCGGCAATTCGTCGGAACGGTCTATGCAAATTCTGCCAATGCACAGGCGCACCGTATCGCGGCAGGCTCCTACGGCAGATCCGGCTCCTTGGTGTCCTCGAAGAAGGCTGGCTCGCCCAACGGCGGCGCGGACGTTTCTGCAAACCAATGGTGAATGACCGCCGAAGGTATCGCCCGTCGCGGCGTGCAGGGGTTGATGGTGCCCGCAGTCACGATGTATCCTTGCTCGAACTTCTGGCGGGCAAACCTCTGGGCGTCGAGTTCGGTCGGAAAGCTCTCACTCTGTCTCGGCTGTCGTTGCGCGGATGCCTTGCGCATCCTTTTCGGCACCTCGAACGAAACATACCAGGCCTTCGTCAGGTCAATCGACACGGCGCCCTTCCGATTGGTTTTCCCTGCGGGCTCGTCTCGGCCAGCCCGCTGCAGCTATACGCTTTCGACATCACGATCTTGAGTCGCGTCCATCACGCCCGCGCTGAAAGCCCTCGACAATGGATTCTGGTAATCGATCCTGACGTTGCGCAGTCCAGCTCTGCCGTCGTGCGACATCTCGCTGTCCCGGCCCGCCGCTCGAAGCGTCTGCGAAGGGCTCTCGCCGAACAGCTTGCGATACTCAACCGAAAACCGTCCAAGCTCGAAAAAGCCGAAGCAGATCGCAATTTCCGTCACCTTTGCTGTCTCGCCGTTCACCGCGAGAAGTGCCTGCCTTGCCTGATTCAGTCGGAGCACACGAATTCGACGGCACGGCGACTGGCCGTAAACGCTCCTGAACGCCTTTCGTAGAGTACGCTGGCTCACCGAGAGCTGGTGGCATATCGCGGGGATGCGAGTCATTTCTTCGGCATCCCCCGCAGCGATGGCCTCGGCCCGCGCGACAAGAACGCGATATCGATCGCTGGCACCGCCAATCATTGGTCGGCACCTTTCGATTGCATCCAAAAAGCCGATGAAGTGAGGAAGCTACCCCGAATATGGCAACGCAACCCGTTTGCATGGCCCCCTGACGGACCGCTTCGCGCGGGCGTGCAGATCAGATCGGCAGCAGCAATGGCAATAAGAGCGGCGCAGTACATAATAATGACCTCAACGTCTGGCTTTACCTCTGCATCTCGCGTCTTTCAGCGCGAAGCGTCTTGCCATTTCGCGCCAATCATTGATGCACGGTCTTCCGGGCCGCCTTGCCGCCGAAAAACACAGCTCGAATACTGGTAATATGCTAGCGCGACGCTCGTTTGCGGGGCGACGCGAGCCGCTACCTGCGTCGTGGCCCGGCGCATTTGCGCCTACCGTGACCGCTCAGTGCAAGCCGCCCATGCGCTAACTTTTGCCGGCGCGGGCCTTGCCATTCCCTTTGGCGGCCTGCTGCTGCCGATATGCGATCGGCGGCATTTTCATCAAACGCGCAAAGCTTCGGCTGAAACTGCTCGCTCCGGTGTAGCCAAGACGTAAGGCGATGTCCGAAATGCGCTCGTTGGACTCCGCAAGGAGGCGGCAGGCCGTATCGAGGCGGACTTCGGTGACCAATTCGCTGTAACTCGTCCCCATACCAGCGAGGTGTCGCTGCAATGAGCGCACGCTCACGCCCAGTTGGCGCGCAGTGCACTGCACAGATGCGGTATCCTGACGCAGCAACACCGAAATCGCCGCGCGGACAGAGTGTCGGGATGGCGAAGAGACGGGTTTCATGTGCACGTCATGAAAGATTGCAAGCGTGATCTCCTTACTCAAACCGCTGCTTACGATCTTCTTATAATGTGATCGAACTGGTGGGCCCGTCTGGCCATGAGCCGCCTAAATTGCAATTCTGGAATCAAGATCAATTGCACACGTCCCAACCTCGCATGCGCCGCTGCAACGCGACACCCGATGCACCCGGCGAGCAAATTTCGAGATCGCTCCTCATAGTTCCGCGACGACAAAGTACGACCGTAAAAATGAACGCCGCAGGCAGGGGACGAGCAACATGAGCGGATTTCCCTAACCCGCTGCCAATTCGTGATTCCGTTTGCAGACATTCATAACGAGGTGGGAGCTCCCACCGCGACGCTCCTGTCGAAATTTGGTCTCCCGACAGCGCTGCAAGAAAAAGCCGATCATTATGTTCCGATATTGCCTGCCATATTGTTTGCACAAGCCGCGCAGAGATCGCAGGGCATCACGGATATTGGCTTTCACGCTTCGCGGCGGCTGCAGTTCTGCCACCGGAGCGATAAGCTGCGAACCATCATCAGCTACTCTCCGACGCTGTACGTCGCCCTGCAGCAAGTGTGCAAATGGGCATCGCTCGAAGACACGAACCTGTACATGTGGCTGGAGCGCTGCGATGATCGTGTAAGAATTTGCAGCAAGCTGGGCGGGACTGCCGGCATGCTCCATCTTGAACACTCACAATGGCTGCAGAACGTCTTTGTCGTCCACATCGTTCGACAGTTCGCCGGATCGGAGTGGACTCCCTCAACGATGGCCTTCGAGGCAAATTATGCGCTAGGCTCGGAGGCTCAGGCCTTCTCGCCGAATACGCGCATTCTGCCGGGCCAGGAAGCCTCCTGGATTGATGTGCCCGTGGCGCATCTCGACCTACCCAGCCTGACACGCGATACGGCAATGGAGACCGCGGTAGGCGCGGCCGCCCTCGGACAATCGCTTCCGTTTCGACAGCAGCCCCCTCCGATTGGCACGGAGGCAATTTCCCCCGGCGCAAGCCCGCTATGGAAAGCGCGCCACGCATTCGTCGCGCAATTCGGGACTGCACAAACGGCAGTCGGACGGCGGCGCGTCAATAGATCGGACGCAGTTGGAGCCCGGAGAGGCCGAGGGTCACATCGACGGCTACCGAGCCCTCCACCGAGACGGGCTGCAACGCAAATGACCGCCCCGAGCCACCGACAAGAACATTGACGCCGGCGCCTAAGCCGAGGCCGATGTCGCCTGACGCCCCGACATATTCGCCGGCGAGAGCTCCGGGCGGAGGGCCTGCCGTCGGGGCAAACACCGCCCAGGCGAGTGCGCCTCCGGCCGAAACGCCGATATCGATTCCGATGGTGTTGAGGGCACCTTCATAGAGTTGTGTCGGCAATGGTGGGTTTTGTGTAAAGCGACATGACATCGATTGATGGCCGAATATGACAAACCCGACGCTAGGGTCGAGCTTGCAAGCCAGCATGCCGATCTGGGTCCACGATGCCTGTTGGGCGCCTGCGGAGGACACAGAGCCGGACCATGCGCAGACGATGCAGAGAACAACCAGAATTCGTGCACGCATTTCGCTTCCCTATCATCTCGCAAAGACTCGTTGATCGCGGTCGGCGCTTGGTTCCGACCGCGTTCTGTTTTCGTAGATGAGCATGTGCAGAGCCGACGAGGCTATGCAAAATCGGCAATCCGAACCCGCCGTCAGGCCTTTTTGTCGCGTTAATCGGAAGCGGTTTGCGATGTTGGACGCTAGCCCTCCGTTACTTTTTGAAGACGGCGTTACTTGCGAAACCGCGCGAACGTTATTTGCAAGGACATCCCGACACCTGCCGCATGTCGGGCCGTCAGCTCAATGCGCGCCGGGCCATGCTGAAAACGTCACAATTGGACCGCTGCCGATTTTGCATAGGCGACGGGTTTTGCGCTGTCTAGGGTCCGCACCGACCAACCTGCCGGAAGCTTCCGGCCGATCGCAAGGAGAACGAGATGCGCAACAGGAAGGGCGTGCAGATTTGCTTGGCATTGCTGGCGACGGCGTTACTGCTCGACACCGGGACCGCGCTGGCGCAGAGTGCTACGCACGGAAACCTGAAGACGATCGGCACGCCTTCTGCCGCACAAGCCCAAATTGTGCCGTCGCTCATCGTTCTCAATTCGCGGGGCGCAACGTTGCAGGGCGACAGCCTTGTCCTCGCCGAACTCGATCATATTCGCCGACCGACCCGTGCGCGCTGCGGGCCATCAGCTCACGGCTGATATCATTGCGGACTGGAGCGCAGGCAAGGACAGCTTTGCCAGCGATCCTCCGAACGCGACTGTTTCAGCCTTCAACAGCAAGGACGGCTCCGTCAAGGACGCCGTCGTCGTTCTGAAGAATCCGAAGCTGGACGAGGACAAGCTGACCTTCACCGTTCAGACACTCGAGGGCGATCTCACCGGCGCGGACGGCGCAGCCTCGATCTTCATCGATATCATCGGTCGACCCTTTACACCGCTCTCCTTTGCGGGCGTCGCGCGACGCACGGCATACCGAGGCGCAATGTATGCCGGCGCTGCTGCTGTCGGAGCTGCCGCCGTCGGAGCCGCCTACGCCCGGCCCTATTGCGGCTATTATCCCTATCCTCCTTGTTACTGAACAGATCTCGCGCCGGGCGGCGCCTATCCGCCGCCCGTGCAAGGACCAGCGATCACTCTGCGTCGCAACAGCCACCCCTTTTGGCGTTCCTCCACATCAGCGCAGTTCGCGGAACCGCATCGCCGTCGCGTCCCTCTTAGCTGGGGCCGATGAGACCAAAGCGTTCCGAGCGACGTCGGCGCGCACGGGTTTGCGTGAGGAAAGCGCGTCAGGACGACAAGCCAGGAATTCCGGTCCTGCGGTCGCAACCCAAAACGAGGCGTGGTGAAAAAGTTGAAAAAGTATTGAGGGGCGAGATTCGGACAAGGACCGGCAGCGGCGCCCCGCGTTGGGCCACTATCGGGCGTGTGAAATCGCGGAAACTCGTAGTTTGGCGCGCAAAATCGTACGATTGGTAGCGGGGAGCGAATCGAACCCTGGTTCTGCAGCAAGCGATAGCCTGCGGCGGCGAGCAGAGCAGATTGGCCGTTTTCCTCGCCCCTAGTATCCCATCCGTTTTGCCGCCCTAGTATCCCATTCTACGACGAGCACGTAATCGACCTGTACCATCGGATCTGCGCGCTGTATCGAATGGGGTGAAGATATAGATACTGCAACCAGAAGTGGCGGAGAGAGTGTCAGTCAACTCCCTATGAAAACTAAGGCATTTTCGACTTTCCTAGGCCAAAACCCACCGCTTGAGCTACGGCCGGAGAATCAGGCTCGCCTTAGACAAAGCCTAATTCTGGCTGGCCACACGTTCGAATCGCCTCGGCGAGGCACTCTGGGCCAGAGCTCGCCACGTTGCTCGATTCCTACGACCAACGCATTAGGCTTCCCTTTGTCCTAGATCCAGCCAGCCAGTGAACCAGCATCTCGACGAAGAGCCGGGTTCGCACCTGTCAATCGGCGCTCAAATTTGAACGCCGATTGACGTCTAATGCACTACCGCGCCAATTCCACGTGACATGGAGGCACGTCTTGGGGTCGTGCTGCTCGAACGCAAACGGCACGGCATCGTCCTGACGCCGGCCGGGCGTGTTTTGCTGGCGCGCGGGCGAGCGCTGTTGGCGGAAACTGATCGGTTGCGGGAAGAACTCAGCCTGTTTCAAGGCGGGCTTGCAGGGCAAGTGCGCCTTTTTGCCAACACCAACGCCTACACCAGTTTCTTACCTGATCTGTTCAGCGGCTTTCTGCTTCAGCATCCGCAGATCGACATCCGTATCGCCGAGCGTACCAGCGAGGCCATCATCGGCTTGGTTGCCGACGGCACCGCCGATGTCGGAGTGGTGGCGGCGGAGACGGACCTTGGCGGCCTCGACGCCAGGCCATTCGCCACAGATCGCTACGTTGTGATCACGCCAGTCGGCCATCCCTTAACCGAATGCGCCGCGGTCGATTTCAGCCGCATCCTCGATTTTCCATTCGTCGCCGGTCCCAGCCATGGCCTCTTCACCGCGAAGGCCCAACGCCTCGGGCGCCAGATCAAGACCCGGATCAAGATGCGTGACGACGCCCAGGTCTGCCAACTCGTCTCAGAGGGCGTCGGCATCGGCATCGTGTCGCTGTTGAACGCCCGCCGCGCTGCGGGGTCGTGGTCGATCGGACAAGTTGCATTGACCGATCCCTGGACCGAGCGTCGCATGTTTGCCTGTGTTCGCGCAAAGGACTCGCTGTCGCGCCCAGCGAAGCTTTTGTTCGAGCACCTCACAAAAGTCGACGCAGTCGTGGCTCAAGCGTTATCGGATGCTCAGTGAGCAGCAGCATGATTCCGGCTTGCAGGCAAGGTCGTCGATCTGGCCATTGCCATCGTTTGCACCCTGCTTCGCAGGGCGCCGGCACAAAGACAATTCGCGGTGTTACCGCCCGGCCAGCTTCGGAGGTGGACGCATTTCACCGGTCGGACCGGGGGCCGGCCGAGACCGCCATCCTCGTCAGGACACGCCGACCAACGATAGCCTCAATGATCACAATCACCACTGCCGTTCCAAGATTCCACATCAGGTTCATGATGGTGGCGTCGAGGCGATAAAGCAACGACATGGCCGTCGAAGTCATGCCCGCAACGGCCAGTCCGGCTGCCAACGTCACCAGGGCCGGGCGCAGGCGGGCGGCGTGACGTAACATCACAAAAATCGATGCCGACAGTGGTAGGCTGACGAGAAGCACCGTGGCGAAGCACTGAAAAGCCGCGCCCATCCGCAGGCTGCCCGCGTCGTAACTGACCCAGTCTGTCAAGCAACCATAGCCAAGGGTCGCCATCCACACCGCAAGCGGCGGCAGCGGAAGCATCAGCCAGGACCGCGAACGGTCGGGCAGGCTTGCCATCAGGCAACTCAAGGCGGCCAGCGCGCCCGTCAGAAAGGAGGCCGTAGTCCCAACGACGAAAGACGGGTTGCGCAGCTGGATTGCGATGTCCGACCGAAGACCATATTCGACGGCGAGCAGGACCACGACGACAAGTGCGATCAGGAGCCAACAGGCGGCCCGGAAGAGCGGAGGACGAATGACGCGCACTGGCCGCACGGCGTTCGCCAAGCTCTGGATGAGGTCGGTGGTATCCATCTTCTAGTTGCCTCCCTCGCCCAGGAGGCGCCTGAGCGCCTTGATGCCCCGATGGGCAGAAACCTTCAAAGACGCAATCGACATTCCGCTCTGTTCGGCGGCCTCCTTCAATGACCTCTCCTGCAACTTCAAAAGCGTGATGGCCTGGCGCTGGCCCTGCGGAAGTGCCAGTAGGGCGGCGTCCACAGCTCGACCATCCAGTGCCAGCTCACTATGCTGGTCGGGGGCGGCAAAGGCTTCGTGCTCGGTTTCCAACATCACTTCTCCTGCCGCCACGCGCCCCAGGGCGCGCAAGCGATCCGCAACACGATGCCGCGCGATACCAGCCAGCCAGGGCTTGAACGGGCGTGACGGGTCGTATGTGTGCCGAACCTCATGCAGTGTCAGCAGGATATCCTGGACGGTATCTTCGGCATCGCTCGCGTTGCGATGCGCCCGGTTCGCAATCGTTCGCAGATAGGGCGTGATCCCGAGCAACAGGCGGTGATAGGCATTTGTGTCTCCACGTTGCCCCAGCACCATGAGTGCCGTCCATTCCTGCGGGTCCGCCGCACGCAAACCGGACACGTCAAAACCGCGTGGTGAGGTCGGTCAGCCAGGCAGGTGACGCGGCGACAAGCGCGGCTTCCAGTGCGTGATCCGCGCCGGTCAGGATGAGAACTGCAACGGTCACCGCGCTTCCGCCTAGCAAGAGCTTGCCCGCCTTTCCAGCATTCATCATTTTGCCCCGCCAGCGCATCATCGCCGTTCGGGAAAGCGATCCAACGATGAGCAAGGGGACACTCGTTCCCAACCCGAATGCGACCATGACGGCTGCCACGCTTACGAGATCGTGGCCCTGGGCCGCAAGCACCGACGCAGCGCCGAGCGTCGGTCCCACGCAGGGGCTCCAGACGGCGCCCAGCAGAACGCCCACCGCGAACTGCCCCTTGACACCGGTCGGGGTCACGCGGGCGATGAGCCGGCTTCCGGCATTGCTGACGCCGCCAGTGACCATCGCGAAGCGTTGCTGCAATGCGCCGCTCAGCAGGAGGACCCCCAATCCGGCCAACAGGACGGCGGAAATGTTGCGAAACACATCGCCGTCGAGGCCGATAGCGAAGCCCATCGTGGCAACGAACAAACCGATGCTGGCGAAAGACAGCACAAGGCCCGCGACCAACGCCGGGACACCTAAGCGATGCACGGCCAGCGCAGGCCCGAGCACGAGCGGCAACAGTGGCAGGACGCATGGGGACAGGGTCGAGAGTATGCCCGCGATGAATCCGAACCCCATGCTGGCGAATGGCAAGGTCACGACGATATTCCCTGGGTCTAGTCGTTCGCCTTTTCGAGGAGCGTCTTGACCGAATTGGCATCGGTATCACCGGTTGAGCGCCCCTTTTCGGCGGCACCGTGGAACACGATCAGTGTGCTTTGCTTCTGGGCGCCCATGGCCCGGACAATGTCCTTTTGAGTGTCGAAATCGACGTTGTACACGACCAGATCCTTGAACGCGGCTTCGTTCTCGAGGCTGCTCAGGATCGGCCTCTGCTTGGCACAATACGGGCACCAGGGGGCGGTGATGTGGACCAGGATCGGCTTACCCTGATGCTGGGCGGCATCGAACGCCTGCTGCGTAAACGGCACCTCTGTCGCAGCGAAAGCGGCGGAGCCGATACCCGCAGAAAGACCCAGAGCCAACACGGCCACAGCCATCATCCTCGTGAAATGCATCGCAATCTCCTGGCAGCTTATGAACGTCCCGGCAAACGCTGCCAGGCTCGTGATCTAAGGTTCCGATCTATCTGCCAAAAGGTTACAGCGTCGGTGGCCAAAATTCGTGTTGGCACGTAGCCCTCGGCTGCGCAGATGATCTCACGAGACAGCCTCGGCATTTGCTAGCGGCCACCACCGACCGGAAGGATCGCACCGGTCACATAAGAAGCGGCGGGCGACATGAGCCAAATGATGGCCGAAGCGACCTCTTCTGCGGTCCCAGCTCTTCCCATCGGAATGCCTTTTGCGAGGCGATCGAGGCGATCAGGCGCTCCAGCCGCCGCATGTAGCCCAGTCTCGATCAGTCCGGCCGCAACCGCATTGACACGAATCCCCTCACCCGCGACTTCCAGCGCCAACCCCACGGTGAGAGTATCGAGTCCGCCCTTACTCGCGGCGTAGTGGATCCACTCGCCCGCTCCGCCGAGTTTCGCAGCGATGGAAGAGACGTTGACAATATTCCCCCCTCTGCCGCCGCGCCGTGTCGAAAGGCGTCGGACGGCTTCCCTTGCGCAAAGGAATGGACCGGCGACATTGACCGCCAAAACATGGCGCAAAACGTCGTCCCGAAGGTCCTCAAGGCGCGCAAAGCCGCCTGTGACCCCAGCATTGTTGACCAAGCCGGCTAGTGGCACCTCGAGCCTATCAGCAACCCCGAACATCCTCAGAACGCCGTCTTCATTGGCGAGATCAGCCTGGATCGAATGCAAGGTGAGGCCCTCGTGCCGCTGCTCTTGCACAAAGGCGTCTGCGGCCTGCGAATCTGTTGAGAAATTGATGAGGACCGGGTGACCAGCTTGCGCGAAAGAGCGCGCCACGACCGCGCCGATGCCGCGCGAACCGCCCGTGACGATAATCAAGCCCTTGCGTGAATCCTCTCTGCTCATTGGGGGAGTGTGGACCAAGGCTCGACGGATTGGCCAATACGACTTGCGTTATTTTTCAGACGCAGTGCATATGGTCCCGACATGAGACGCAAGCTTCTTCCGTTCGACGTCGGTCACGGCGAGGAACTCGCGAAGCGCTGGCGAGATGTCCTCCTCGCGCCAAACAACTGTGAGAGGCGCCATCGGAACAGGCGGCGAGAGCGGAACGAACGTCACGCCGCGCCGCCGTTGGCCGTCAGCGGCAGCCTGGGGCACAAGCGAGACGCCCACGCCCGTAGTCAGATCGCCTTCCAAGTTAAGGGTTACGTGGAGAACTAGTTGAGGACGAGTTGCTACTTGAGTGCCACAACAACCTCAACCTCAACCGCGGCACTTCGGGGCAACTGAGCAACCCCAACACTGGTCCGCGCGTGGGCGCCGCGATCTTTGCCGAACAATTCGAAGATTAGCTGTGACGCACCGTCGGCTACGGAGCTCTGCTGGTTGAAATCGGCAGCGCTATGCACAAAGACTGTCAACTTGAGTATTTGGTCGACTCGATCCAGCGTTCCCAACTCTCCACGGAGGGCAGCCAAGGCGCGAATGAACGCGATCCGAGCTCCTCGCTTGCCCTCCTCTAAAGTTACATCCCGCCCGACTTGGCCCACGACATGGACAAAGTCTCCATCCCGTGGAAGCTGTCCGCTGACATAGGCTACCCGATCATGGACAACGACCGGCGTGTATGCCGCGCCTGCAGGTGCCGATGTTGGCAACTCGATACCGAGATCCTTAAGACGATTCTCAACGCTCATCGTATCTCTCGACGTTTGGGCCGAAGCCTTGATAAAGTAGCCAGCGACGTCAGCGCAGCACACAAATGCTGCGCTCGCGCTATCGTGATGGGCGCCCACACAGCCGAGCGCGGAACAACTATCAAGACCGCATTCGGATTTTCCCGGCGAGTGCGACCGTTGATTGGCCGCAACCTCGCCTGGCACACAGTTGTTGGACTAGAGTCTTCTGCGCGCCTCGATCCAGTGGGGGATGATCGCGGTCGCGGCGATGATCGAGAAGACAAGGATGGCTATTGCCAATACCGCCCTCCCGGTTCCGAAACAGGCGCTCACCCCCAGCGCGGCCAGCGACGCGCTTCCGATCTGGAAAAACCCCACCAGCCCGGACGCGGTGGCGGCATGTTTTGGTTCGCTGGCAATAGCGCCCGAGACAGCCAATGACAGTGACGAGCCGTTCGACAGGCTAACCAGAAACATCGGTGCGACAATGGTGGCGGCGCACATGACTGGCGAGGCCAAGGTCAACACGAAGGTCAGACCACCGAGACAAAAAAAGCATACACCACCGGCAACAATGCCATCGTAGGACAGGTGCTCGATCAGCCGCTTCGAGACGAAGTTGGCCAGAATGATCCCGCAAGTGAGCGGCAGATAAAGCCACCCGCTGACTGTTTCCGGCAAGCCGAGGCGCTCGAAAAGAAAGGGGGACTGGGTCAAGTACACGAACCAGGCGCAGTAGATCGCGCAGACCACGAGGGCGTAGCGAATAAACGCGCCGTTGCGCAACACGACGGTAAATCCGGCCAAAAAAGCGCCGTCGTGACGCTTCTTCGGACCCGTTTCGTTGAGCAGCATCAAAGTCAGACATAGCGCGATGGCACCAAACACAGCGACAAAGATAAAATCGGCCCGCCAGCCGAATGCGGCCGCAAGGTAGCCACCAATGGCAGGAGCGAGCGCGGGCGACAGCGACACCAGCGGATAGACCACGCTATATACCTTTGCGGAGGCCTTCTTGTCGCATGTGTCGGCGATGACGGCACGACCAATGACCAGCCCCGAAGCCGCGCCGACAGCCTCGACCATGCGCCAGCCTAGGAAACTCGTGAAGCCAACGGCCAAGGCGCAACCGATCGATCCAGCGATGTAAAGAAGGATGCCCGCGACGAGAACGGGCTTGCGGCCCCACCGATCCGACAGCGGACCATAACAGAGCTGCGCCGCCGCGAGCGCCATCAGATAGACCGCCACCGTCTGTGGCATTTGCCAACCCGCAATCCCAAGTTGCTGCGCCATCACGGGCATTGCGGGCAAATAGACGTCCGAGGCAATGAGGCCGAAAGCGCTCAGCGCTGCGACGACAAGAACCAGTGTGGGTCGCATGAATAGCTCCTGCGCTCGGACGCGGTTGAATTGCGCCGAAATTGACGAACGGCGTCCGCCGCCGGCAGAGCGGATTGCTAAAGAGGATTGCGACGTGCGAAAATGCATAGAAATGCAGGCAATGGCTGCAAAATCGCATTCAGTCGGTGGACATGAACTGGGACGATGTTCGAATCTTTCTCGCGATTTATCGCGCTGGCACGCTGGTTGGGGCCGGGTTGGCGCTGAGTGTCGACCAAACCACGGTAGGACGACGCCTCGCTGCGCTCGAGAAGCGCCTGGGCTCAACACTCTTCCTGCGCACCAATGCGGGCTATGTGCTGACGGCAAGTGGCGAGGAAGCCTTGCAAGCGGGCGAGGCAATGGAGCGCCTTGCGGTCTCCTTCGAACACCGTAGCGCAGGATCGGATGCGCGCGTGGCGGGTGATGTCCGGGTCACAACTACGGACTCTCTCGCGATCGACTTCGTGATTCCCGCGATCGATCGGGTCCGCATCAACCACCCGGACATCAGAGTCATTCTCACCACGACGACGAAGCTGCTCGATCTCGGTCGAAGGGAAGCGGATATCGCTGTCCGCACCCTGCGCCCGGCACAATCGGATCTGATCGTGCGCAGACTGGCCGAGTGGGAGGTTGGCCTCTACGCATCCCGGAAATATCTCGATGCACGCGGTAGACCTCGACAGAGCTCGGCGTTCGCTGGCCACGATCTGGCGATCTACCAGCCCGGCATCACGAACAGGCAGGGCGCGACGCTGGCGGGCGAGTCCATCGCGGAAGGGAAGATCGTCGCGGAATTGGATTCCAGCCTGATGCTAGCGAGCGTCGTCCGGGCGGGGCTGGCGTTAGGGGAATTACCGACCTATCACGCCCAGCGCGATCCGGATCTTGTTCGGATCTGGCCTATGCGCAAGCGAGCCGCACCCTACGAAGTGTGGCTTGTGCTGCATGCGGATCTGGCACGCACGGCTCGCGTGCGCGTCGTTGTCGAAGCGATTGCCGCGCTGTTCGAGCAGGGCTAAGCGGAAAGTAGCGGTGGTCTCGTAGCTTGGCTTGTGATGGTCGATATTGCCATGCCAACAAACGCGTATGGCGTTCGCACCGCTGCTCCGCGGCATGCCGGACGGGAGGAACTCAAGCGCCACCGATTCAGCGAACGCGATCGCCGAAGATCGGAGTTTGGCGTAGAAAATCGTAGGATTGGTAGCGGGGGAGAGACTCGAACCCCCGACCTTGGTGCTGTTCTTTAACGATCAGTCGCCGGACGACCGGTAGACTCAACGTTTTCCATAGCCGTTTCAACACCAGCCCGCCGTTGCAGACTTAAGTTTCTGCCAACGCACTCCTAGATGATGATCTTCTGATCGGTGCAGATGTCCGATTTGCGCGCCCGAATATCCAAATCTACGACGCCCACGTAGCCGACCTGTTCCAATGGGTCTGTGCGCGGTATCTCGTTGGCGTGCTTACAGAAACAAACTGGCGGAGAGAGTGTCAGTCAACTCCCTTTGAAAGACAAAGCATTTTTGACTTTCGTCCGCCAAAACCCACCAATTGAGCTACGGCCGCAAACGAGCGTTTCGCCTCCAATCTTTTCAAGAAATCATCATGGCGCATCACGCACGCGCTCAGTTTCCGCCGGCCGTGGACCGCAGGTTGATTGGCGTTTGCCTGCTCCGAATGCAAAGGTCACACGTTCGAATCGTGTCGGGTGCGCCAGTTTCCCTTAATTCTATAGGATTATCGCGTCGTCAGGCGGCCCACTGTTAATACCCTAGCGGATGGCAGCCACGATGGTCACTACAATGAGAATGATAGTAACGACCGCACCTGAAACATAAAGAATGGTTCTGATGCTGCCGCCTTTGGCGGCCTTGCCGCCGCGCAAATAGACAGCAACGTGGATCAGACGAATTGCGATATAGATCCATACGAGCGCTGCAAGTGTGACGGGGCTAATCCCCACCATCATAGCCAGCACAGCCGGAACCACAAAAGGCGGCAGCGCCTCCACCGTGTTCAAGTGAACGCGATCGATCCGGTAAAGCAAGTTGTCGTCATCCAACGGCAAGACAGGTCCAGAGAGTGCCCCAGCCCTACCTTTGGACGATCCCGAATAGACCGCCAGCCCAATTGACACGAGGCAAAGGAAGAGCACTCCGACGATGCTAAACGAGTAGGCTGCCATACAGAACTCCGCAAATTGCGATCACGTCGCATGGACACGCGAGCATCATGCCTCGCGGGCGGTGCGCTCGGCGTACCGTTTCAGATAGAGCGGCCAACCCTGATCACCCTCAACGCCGTCGCGCACGCCTTCCCAACCGTGGCCATGACGTTCGAGGTGACGGTGCTCCAGTTCCAATCGCGTCCGGCCTGGCGTCTCGGCGATGAACCGCACCTCCCACTCACTGGTCTTGTCGGGATCTGTTTCGATTTGCCAACGCGGGCTGATGTCCCAGCTTAGAACCACGCGATCTGGCGGCTCAAAAGCCAACACACGCGCCCAGCGGCATTCGCTGCCATCGACACCTCGATCATAAACGTGACCCCCAACCCGGGGTTCGAACACAGTCTCTGCGATGGGGACGGAGAGCAAATTGTGCTCGCGAGGCTTGAAGCTGCCGAAGTCTTCAGTGAAGACCTTGAACGCACGCTCGATAGGCGCCTCGACCACGATGGATTGTTTGATGGGCGCGGCCGATACACGTTTGTTCATTGCTGGTCCTCCACTGATTCTTCGACGGCCACTTTGTAGGCCGCCAGTGTGCTGCTCCAGAACCGGTCAAGCCAGGCGCGCATCTGGCCGAGCCCCGCCGGATCGATGTGATAAATGTTGCTGGCCCCCTTTGGCTCGGCACGAACCAAACGAGATTCGCGCAGCACCTTCAGATGCTGGGAGACGGCTGACTGGGAGACCGTCAGTTCTCGAGTGAGTTCAACGACAGTCCGAGGCCGCGCGCCCACCAGTTCGAAAATTCGTCTGCGAGTGGGATCGCCGAGAGCGGCCAATTGCACGCTGTCTTTAGGCATGGCTGGCCGACGTCCGATCATTAGTCATAACTAATGATTAGCGTAGACTGATGATTACGTCAAATGGAGATGTAGCCAAGCTTTCGCATGCCGATCACAGGCAGGTCATGACACGGAACTTCGCCACCCCCGAGCCGCACCGGCGACCACGGCGAGAGTGGCCTTGGCGCCGTCCGCCTCGCCCTTCTCGAAATCGCCTTCGGTCTGCGCCATCGAGTTCGTGACGTGAGCGAAGCAGACGATCGAGTTGCCGCTAGTCGTGCCGAAAGCGTAGAGCGCTGCGGCCTCCATCTCCACGGCGAGAGTCCCCAGATCGCGCGCTCGCGAGATCGCCGCTTCGGTCTCGCGATAGGGAGCATCCGTCGTCCAGGTCGAGCCGCGATGCAGTTTCTCCGGCAGCGAACGGCCCGCGCGCTCGACGCGATCCAGAAGCGACATGTCGGGTGCCGCCGCAAAAACCGAGCCAGGCAGGTAGTGATAGCTCGTCCCCTCGTCGCGCAGCGCGCGGTCGATCAGGACGAAATATGGAGTTGGTCCTATAGCATTGATCTGGCCCGCCGAGGTGACGCTGACCAGCAGCCGGCAGCCCGACGCGAAGAGCTGCTCGGCGACCAGGACGGCGAAGGGGGCGCCGACCGCGCAGCCGACAATCCCGACCTCGCCGATGCCGTCGAGATCGAAGGCCATAAGTTCGGTGTGGTAGCAGGCCCAACCTTCGTGGATCCGGCCGGCGCCGGTCCGCTTGAGGTGGCGGACGACGTCACCGTCCGGATCGAGCACGCAGATTTCGGGCACAGCGACGAGCGGCAACTGCCTCTGTCGGCGCGCCTCCCTCAACAGGGATTCAGGCCGGAACACCGAGGGCGCCTTGTGATCCTTGATGCCGACGATCGGCCACGCGGGTTCCGCGCGATGAGACTTATCATCCATGATGCACCTGACGAGTTGTCTCAAGCCGCGGATTCGACCGGCAGGCCGGCGGCTTTCCATTCGGGGTAACCGTCCTCAAGACGGCGAACGCGATAGCCGCGCGCCCTCAAGGCTGACACGGCTTCGAACGAAAGGACGCAATAGGGACCGCGACAGTAGGCGATCACCTCGCGCCCCTTCGGAAGTTCGCCGAGGCGTCGTTCCAGTTCGGCAAGCGGAACGTTGAGCGCGCCCGGTAGATGGCCCAGCGCGAACTCGTCCTCGGGGCGCACGTCGAGCAACGTTACCACTTCGTCCCGCAATCGCGCGACCAAGTCGTCACGCGAGACGGGCTCAAGCGCATCACGGGCCTGGAAGTAATCGGTCACAACACGACCGATCTCGGCGACATTCCGTTCGCCGACGCGCCCCAGCGCTTTGATCAGCGTGACCACTTCGGCGTCGCCGGCGAGACGATAGAGGATGTGTTTGCCGCGACGCTCGGTCTCGACGAGACGCGCGCGCCTCAGGATCTGCAGGTGCCGCGACGTGTTGGCGAACGTCAGATGTGCCCGAGCCGACAGCTCCTCGACGGTGCGTATCCCCTGCGCAAGGTGCTCCAGGAGCTCAAGCCGGTGGGCATGGCCAAGCGCCTGTGCCACCTGGGCAAGGTTTTCATAGATCGCCTGTTTCGGTCCCGAGCTTGACACGGCGCCCTTTCAATATATCATTCAGCAGATCGATTGAATGTTTTTAGCGTTTCTCAAGAGGGAGTGCAAGTCCATGATTCTCCGCCAGTTCTTGCATAGCGATCCGGTCGGTATCTCCTACCTTTTCCGCTGCGGCGGCAAAGCCGCCGGCGCGGTCGTCGATCCGGTCGGCGATATTCAGCCCTACCTTCAGGCCGCCGACAATGCCGGCATGCGGATACACTACGTCATCGACACCCATGTCCATGCCGATCACCTGTCGGCGGGCCGGGCACTCGCCGCTGCAGCGGGAGCCGAGTACGTGCTCTCGACGGAGGCTGGCGTATCGTTCCCGTACAAGCCAGTGAACGACGGCGATGTACTTCCGCTCGGCAACGTTTCCGCCACCGTGCTGCACACGCCCGGTCACACGCCCGAGCACATCTGCATCCTTGTGACGGACCGCACCCGCGCCAACGAGCCGTGGTTCGTCTTCACCGGACACACGCTCATGGTCGGCGATCTCGGCCGCACCGAGCTTGCGGCGAGCGCGGAGGAAGGCGCAAGGCAATTGTTCAAGAGCGTGCGAAGGCTGAAGGAGCTTCCTGACTACGTCGAGGTGCTGCCGGGCGCCTATGCGGGCTCGGTCTGCGGCCGCCGCCTGAGCGGCAAGCCATCGTCCGCGATCGGCTTCGAGAAGCGGCACAATCAGGCGTTCACGATCGAAGACGAAGCCGAGTTTGTCCGGTTCATGGTCGCCGAAATTCCGCCGGCGCCACCGGAAGCCGCGAAGATCAGGGCGGCAAACTCTGGCACGGCGGCGGCCGCGGCCTGATCTCATGACCGAGGCTGTAAGCGGTCCACAGACTGCGTCGTCTGTCCGGCTGGGGCTGAAAGAGAACTGGCCGCAGTTCGCGATGCTCGTCCTGATCAACGCCTTCGTCGGGGGAATGGTCGGAATCGAGCGGACGGTCGTGCCGCTGATCGGATCCGAGGAGTTCAAGATCAGTTCGACGACCCTCGTCGTTTCCTTCATCGTCAGCTTCGGCGTCGTGAAGGCATGCGCCAACCTAGTCTCCGGCCAGCTCGCCGACGCCTGGGGACGCAAACGTGTTCTGATCCTCGGCTGGCTTGTCGGGCTGCCGGTGCCGTTCATGATCATGTGGGCGCCGAGCTGGGGATGGGTCATCGCAGCGAACGCCCTTCTCGGCATCAACCAGGGTTTGGCCTGGTCGATGACGGTGATCATGAAAATCGATCTCGTCGGGCCGAAGTCGCGCGGGCTTGCTGTCGGACTGAACGAGTTCGCCGGCTATCTCGCGGTCGGCGTGACCGCCTTCCTCACAGGGTATCTTGCCTCGAAGTACGGACTGCGGCCGGCGCCGATCTACCTCGGCGTTGCCTATGCGGTGTTGGGCACAGTGCTGTCGATCCTGCTGGTGCAGGATACCCGGGAGCACGTCCGCCTGGAGACTGCGGCGCATGCACGTCAAGCGTCTCCGATCAGCTTCCGGGAGATATTCGTCCTCACGTCGTTCGGGGATCGCAATCTGTTCGCCGCGTCGCAGGCCGGGCTCGTCAATAATCTCAATGATGGGATGAGCTGGGGAATCTTCCCGCTGTTCTTCGCCTCGTTCGGCCTCCACGTCGATCGGATCGGCATACTGAAGGCTGTCTATCCGGCCACCTGGGGCATCCTGCAGATCGCCACGGGCCCTCTTTCCGACCGTTGGGGCCGCAAGGGCTTGATCGTGGCCGGCATGTGGGTGCAGGCCGCGGGTCTCTTCCTGACCGCAGCAACAAGCCATTTCGAATGGTGGCTGGTCGGCAGCCTTTTGCTCGGACTTGGCACGGCCATGGTGTACCCGAGCCTGATCGCCGCCGTGTCCGATGCTTCGCATCCAAGCTGGCGCGCACGCTCGCTCAGCGTCTACCGCTTCTGGCGCGATCTCGGTTACGCGATCGGGGCGCTGTCGGCCGGCATCATCGCCGACCTGTTCGGCATGACCTGGGCGATCGGAGTGATCGGCGCGCTCACTTTCCTCTCGGGGGCGATAGTGTTCGTCGCCATGGAGGGCCGGCCCGGAGCACAACAATGAACGAGACCTTTTCAGGACGCTGCCTTTGTGGGGCGGTACGCTTCGAGGCGCGAGGTCGACCGAAGGGAGTCTTCTGGTGTCACTGCGATAGCTGCCGCCGCCATTCCGGCGCCCCCGTCAGCGTGTTCGTCGGGTTCGAGAACGACGCTGTCGCGATGATCGAGGGTACCATCGCCACGTTCAAATCATCGCCAGGAACCACACGCGGCTTCTGCGCCCGCTGCGGCTCGACGCTGACCTGCGCTACGGTGCATTTTCCGACGGAGACTCACTACCACGTCGGCGCTTTCGATCGGGCGGCGGAGCTCCGACCGGGGAAACATTTCTTCGCCAGCGAGCAGCTTCCCTGGTTGCAGCTTGACCACAGCGAGCAAAGCAAATGACTGCGACGACGCGGCCGATCTATCTCGATTACAACGCGAGCACACCGCTTGATCCAGCCGTGGCGGAGGCAATGCGGCCATTTTTGGACGACGCGTTCGGCAATCCTTCTAGCGGCCATTGGGCCAGCGCGCCGGCGAAGGCCGCGCTCGATCGGGCCCGCAGCCAGGTCGCCGGCCTCCTCGGCGCAGCACCCGACGAGATCGTATTCACCAGCGGTGGCAGCGAAGCGAACAATCTGGCGATCAAGGGCACATTCTTTGCACCGAACCGCCATGGCGCGCACATCGTCACCTCGGCCATCGAGCATCCAGCCGTCCTTGCTCCGTGCCGGTTTCTCGAACGGTTCGGCGCTACTGTCACGTATGTTCCGGTGGACGCGACAGGCTTGATCGATCCAGAGGACGTGCGGCGCGCCATTACTCCGCAGACGCTGTTGATCAGCATCATGCACGCCAACAACGAAGTCGGCACCATCCAGCCGATCGCCGAAATCGGCGCGATCGCGCGAGAGCATGGAATCCGCTTCCACACCGACGCGGCTCAATCGGTCGGAAAAATTCCGACCAAGGTAGACGAACTCGGTGTCGATATGCTGACGATCGCCGGTCACAAGCTCTACGCCCCGAAGGGCGTCGGCGCGCTGTATGTCAGGCGAGGCCTCGAACTTGAGCCGTTGATCCACGGCGCCGGTCATGAATCAGGCCGACGCGCCGGAACCGAGAGCGCCCTGCTCGCAGTCGGGCTTGGGGCGGCATGTGCACTGGTCACGGACCTTGCACCCATGAACAAAGTCCAAGTCCTGCGCGATCGCTTATGGCAGGCGCTGCAAGGCGGGCTCGGTGAAGGGGTGGCGCTCAACGGACACCCCACGCATCGCTTGCCCAATACCCTCAACGTGTCGTTCGTCGGCAGAATCGGTTCGGGCATTCTCGCGCAATTGTGCGATGTCGCGGCATCGACAGGTTCGGCATGCCACTCGGGGCAGATCGAACTCTCGCCGGTTCTCGCGGCCATGCGCGTGCCCGAAAGGACTGGAATGGGTGCGATCCGCTTCAGCCTGGGAAGGCACACGACAGTCGATGAGATTGACCAAGTCGTCGCACGCCTAGCCACGATTGCGATGGTCTGATCGCTTCACCTACCGCTTTGTCGCCAGCACAAGAGCAGGTTGGTTCGCACTAACCTCCGCGAGGTGGACATCCATGCCGGCGCGTTCGAGCGCGGCGGATACGTCGGACAGCGCGGGGAATGTGTAGATTTCCGGTGGGAACGACGCGATCGCTTTCGGGTCTGCATTCGTCCGGAACAGCAGTCCGAGACGGCCGCCCGGCTTCAGCACGCGCGCGATCTCGCGCAGCGACTTCTCAATGTCCTTCCAGAAATAGAGCACGTGCACGCACACCGCCTTGTCGAACAAGGCATCAGGGAACGGCAGCGATTCCACGGTCGAAAGGACAACCTCCACACGAGCAACTTCGATGAGCGGCAGGTTTCGTTGCGCCGCGATCTCGACCATCAGTTCGGAGGAGTCCATCCCCACGATGTGCCCCCGAGGAGCCCGTGCGGCGAGTTCCGTCAGGCAGCGGCCATGACCGCATCCTATGTCGAGCACATGATCGCCTAGTTTGATGCCGAGCGCATCCATCGCGCGCAGATTCTCGCGCCAGGTTTCGCGCGCCATGATGAAAGCAACGAGCCGGCCCAAGAGGCCGTGCGCATTACGCGCCTGTTCGGCAATGAACTGAGGACGACGCATCCAGCTTACCATGGCTCGACAATCTGGGTGGCAGGGTGCCTCAAATCCGCAGGACCGGCTCGCCGGAAATGGAACACGTCTCGCCTTTTTTTAAACGCCGCGCCAGATCAATGCGTTGCGGCTAGATCGCCAAGGGCGCGGGTCCGCTCAACAGCGTCGTTCAGCGCCAGGCGCGATTCGCCGAACGCCTGCCTTGCAACGGTGGCTGTGTGCAGCACCTAGGCGGCCAAGCGGCGTTCCTTTTTGTCCGCCTCTCGGTAGTCCCCCGATGCCCTCTTCAGGAAGCGCCAAAGCAGCCTTTCGTGAATCACGATCCGAGGCATAGGCAGTCTGCTTGAACTCGACGCCGTCAAGGGGCCCTCGAATATAGCCCGAGATCGTGTCCGCAGCCATGATGAGCACCGTATCAAGTGTATGGATAAATTTGCTTGTCACCGAACCCTTGGCATGGAGAGGTCGGTACGCTCAACGAATCAATCCGTGCAATCCCTATCGGCGGGACCATCGCGTTCATCGGCGTGCTCACCGGTCCACCGCCAACCGAACTGCGCTTGCCCTTGATGTTACTGCAGCAGCGCCTGCAGGGCGTAACCGTCGGATCTGTGGAAGACCTGCAGGCGATGTGCGACGCGATCGCCATCAACGGAATGAAGCCGATCATCGACAAGACATTCCCGTTCGACCAAGTTGCTCAGGCATTCCGTCACATGGCAAGTGGCGCGCACTTCGGAAAGGTGGCCGTCGCCTTCGGATGATGGAGAAAACTGGGCGCGCGCGCGAACGCGTTGTCCCCTCCTTGCTCCCGGAAGGCGTATGGCCGCACGCAGCGCGAGCAGTGCGGCCGCTGCTCCCTCGCAAAATCCATCCTCCGAACCCACAGCCAAAACCTACGGTTTGAGCGGCGATTAGGGGTACCATCGCGGACTAGCCCAACAGCCCTTATCGCACGACCCATTGTTTTTGCTTTCGATTCGACCAATGAGATAAGGAGGAGAAAGTGTATTGGCGGAAGAAGCCTCCTCCGAACCCACGATCAAAAAGTGCAGTTTGCCGGATGATAGCTCGTTGATTTTGCTACCGATTCGGAAAATCGGATGCTGGGAGACTGTGGCATGGCGGAGAGAGTGGGATTCGAACCCACGGTACGGTTTCCCGCACACACGCTTTCCAAGCGTGCGCCTTAAGCCACTCGGCCATCTCTCCGGGAGGCCCTCTCTTGAAGGGCTGAGGCGGATTTTGCAAGGGAGCGCAGGCCGGGAGCGCGAAATTTCCACAACAGATTGAAAACATTGGGTAAATTGATAGCGACGGCAGCCGCGCGCTGCGGCCTTGCGCGCGGACGCGCGCGATTTTGGCCGGCGGTCGGTCAGGGACCGGCGCAAATCAATGGATGCATCCGATCAGCCCGCCTCTTCGTCCGGAGGCTCGCCGCAGGCGCGGGTCAGGAATCTATTGGGCCGCATCGTTCCTGGAAGAACGGATGCCGGATTCCCGCTTTCGCGAGCCCTGTCGCGAGAACGCGAAGTTATGACCACTAGCCGCGCAACACATTCAGTGTCGTCCCTGCCTAGTGCCCAATTGCGCACTAGGCAGGGACGACAGAACCGCGGATGGGCGAACTAACGCACCCACCCTGCATCGTCATGCTCGCTCAGTGATAGCGCGCGGCAAAATCCGCCGTGCGGCGCGGCCACAGGGTTGGTGGCTCCGGCAGCGCCGCGTTTCCCGCATTGTGCGTATCCTGCAGCGCCTCGATGAAATCGGCGAACCATTGCTGGATGGTGCCGCTGTTGAGCTTCTCCATCATCGCTTCCCAGCGCATCCGCCGCTCGGTCAGCGGCATCGCGAGGGCCGTCGCCAGGGTGCGCGCCATGCCGTCGATATCGTGCGGATTGACCAGCAGCGCGGCGTCGAGCTCGTTCGCCGCTCCGGCGAATTTCGACAGCACCAGCACGCCGGGGTCCGCCGGGTTTTGCGCGGCGACATATTCCTTGGCGACGAGGTTCATGCCGTCCTGCAGCGGCGTCACGACGCCGACCTGCGCGGTGCGGTAAAGGCCTGCGAGCACGCCCTGGCCAAAGCCCTTGTTGAGGTAGCGGATCGGCGTCCAGTCGACCTCGCCATGCACGCCGTTGACGTCGGTGACGAGCTTCGCCACCTCGCTCTGCAGATTGCCGTAGGCTTCGATCGCGCCGCGCGAGGGCGTTGCGATCTGCAGCAGCGACACCGAACGTTTCAGGTTCGGATGCAGCGTCCACATCTTGTCGAACGCCTTGATGCGGTTGACGAGGCCCTTGGAATAGTCAAGCCGGTCGACGCCGATCGCGAGCGTCTCGCCATTGAGGCTGCGCCGCAGCCGCGTCACGTCGGGATGCGTCATCGCCTTGGTCGCCTGCTGCGCGAACTTGCCGGGATCGATGCCGATCGGAAACACCGCGGCGCGGGTGCGGCCGAACGACGAATTGATCACGCCGTCGCGCACCTCGAAGTCGAGATCGTGCTGCACATAGCTCAGGAAGTTCTCGCAGTCCTCATCGGTCTGGAAGCCGATCAGGTCATAGGACAGCATCGCCTCGATCAGCTCGCGATGATTGGGCACGCCCGCGATCACCGCGCGCGCCGGCCATGGCGTGTGCAGGAAGAAGCCGATCGGCTGCGTGACGCCGAGATCGCGCAGCTCGGCGCCGAGTGCGAGGAAATGATAATCTTGGACCCAGAACACGGAATCCGGCTTGCGGAAGCGCAGCAACGCGCGCGCCATGAACGCGTTCACTTCGCGATAGCTCGCGTAGTCCTCGCGAGACGCACGAATCAGATCGGCGCGCGAATGCATCGCGGGCCACAGCGCCGAATTGGCAAAGCCTTCGTAATAGCCGCCATAGTGCGCGGCCGGCAGATCGAGCATCGCCAGCGCGCCCGCCCCGAGCGCTTCGACCTCTGCGAAAGGTTCCTTCAGGTTCCCGTCGCGGACGCGTCCGCTGGAACCAACCCATATTGCCCCTGTCTTTTCCACCACCGGCAACAATGCCGCAGCCAGCCCCCCCGTCATGGGTTCATTGGGTTTTCCGCGCGAGACGCGGTTCGATACGACGACGAGGTTCACCAGGTCCCCTCCTGTTGGTCAACTCGCGTATTAACAACCATTCATCAAGATGGTTCCTGATCAAGGAATCTCCCAATTGAAACCAAATTCTGGCGAACACGCACGGAACTCGCGGGAACTCGCGAAAAGAAAATTACGCGCGAGGTTGACGCCACGACGCAAAAGCACCGTATTCGATTCGGCTGCGATGAATGCGTTTCGGTTAGGACAGGCTAACGTCCCTATCAACGTCGAGCAGATGCGCGAGGAATTCGCGCACATCGCTCGGTCCGTCGAAATGTCCGGCGACGCCGGTTGCGCGACGGCCGACGGAGAACGCTAGACCGTCGAAATCGGGCATGATCGCGAACACGGTCTCGTCGGTGACGTCGTCACCGATGAAGAACGGGCGCCGTCCCTTGAACGGCTCATGCGTCATCAGCTCGAGCACGCCGGTCGCCTTGGTGAAGCCGGAATGCTTGATCTCGCAGACGCTCTTGCCCGGCAGCACCTCGATCGGCGCATTCGGCAACTCCGCGCGGATCAGCGACACCGCTTCATAGATCGCCTTCTCCGCCTGCGGCGCCAGCCGATAGTGCAGCGCCAGTGAATAGCCCTTGTCCTCGAGCAGAATGCCGGGGCTGAGCTTCGCGATCGCGGCAAGACGGCGCTTCAATTCCTTGTCGAGCGGCGGCGCGTGTGCGGCAACCGCCTCGCTGTCCGGCTGCAGCCGCATCTCGGCGCCGTGGCCGCCGATCGCAGGAAACACTTCCGGCGCGAAGATCAGGTCGATGTCATTGAGGGAGCGGCCGCTGACCAGCGCCAGCGCGCCGTGGGTGCGCTCATGCAGCTGCTTCAGCGTGGTCGACAGTTCGGGCGGCACCCAGACCTCGCGCGGCGTCGGCGCGAAATCGAGCAGGGTGCCGTCGATGTCGAGCAGCACCGCGGCCTGGCGGAGCGGCGGAATCAGCGACGCCGGCGTCGGCACGCTGTCCGTCCTGGCGTCAGGGGCGATGTCATCATCCATGGGCATCTCGGCCACGTCATGTTTCGTCATAGTCTACTCCACACATGCCAGTGGTCGCGCGACAGATTCGAGCGATTTCCGCTCGGCCGCGACGGCGTAGCGCCATGCGACCGCTGCGGCGACCATCATGAGCGCCGACCCCAGCAGGTAGCCGGCGAAGACGCTGTTGCGCGATCCGGTGTCGATCAGCACGCCGAACAGCGCCGGTCCAATCACGCCGCCAATGCCGGTGCCGATCGCATAGAAGGCGGCGATCGCGAGCGCGCGGACCTCCAGCGGAAACGTCTCGCTGACGGTAAGATAGGCGGCGCTCGCGGCCGGCGAGGCAAAGAAGAAGATCACCATCCAGGCGATGGTCTGGGTCTGCGCACTGAGCACGCCGATCGAGAACAGATAGCCGGACAGCGCCAGCAGCACGCCCGAGATGCCATAGGTCAGCGCGATCATGGTGCGGCGGCCGAGCGTATCGAACAGGCGGCCGAGCAGCAGCGGCCCGAGGAAGTTTCCGGCGGCGAAGGGGAGGATGTACCAGCCAACATTGCTGGCGGCGACACCGAAGAAGTCGGTCAGGATCAGCGCGAAGGTGAAAAAGATCGCATTGTAGAAGAACGCCTGCGCGGCCATCAGCGTGAGCCCGACCAGCGAGCGCTGCCGGTAGGTGGAGAACAGCGTCACCGCGACCTCACGCAGCGGCGTGTGATCGCGCATCCGCAGCCTGATCTTCTCGAAGTCTGCGCTCGATTGTTCGTGGCCGAGCACGGAGGTCTCGATATCGGCGACGATCTTGTGGGCCCGGTCGGGGTAGCCGTGGATCATCAGCCAGCGCGGGCTTTCCGGAATCCACATCCGCATCAACAGCACGACGAGGCCGAGCACCGCGCCGGTGAAATAGGCGATCCGCCAGCCGTGGTCCGGCGCAAGGAACGCGGGATCGAGCAGGATGATAGCGCTCAGCGCACCGATCGCCGCCCCGATCCAGAAGCTGCCGTTGATGACGAGATCGGTCCAGCC
Organism: Bradyrhizobium sp. USDA 4502; assembly: GCF_054063355.1. Classification (NCBI taxonomy): domain Bacteria; kingdom Pseudomonadati; phylum Pseudomonadota; class Alphaproteobacteria; order Hyphomicrobiales; family Nitrobacteraceae; genus Bradyrhizobium; species Bradyrhizobium sp. USDA 4502. The sequence continues at coordinate 7,966,724 of NZ_JBSSGF010000001.1, read as the reverse complement.
GCGATAGCGGGCCGGCACCAGTTCCTGGATGGTCGAGTTGATCGCGGTGTACTCACCGCCGATGCCGGCACCGGTGAGAAAGCGAAACAGCGCGTAGCTCGCGACATTCCACGACAGCGCGGTCGCGGCGGTCGCCGACAGATAAAGCGCGAGCGTGATGAAGAACAGCTTCTTGCGCCCGATCCGGTCGGTAAGCCAGCCGAAGCCCAGCGCGCCGAGCACGGCGCCGGCGAGATACGCGCTGCTGGCAAGACCGACATCGGCATTGGAGAAGCTCATCGTCGGGCTGTCCTTCAGCGCACCCGACAATGCACCCGCGAGCGTCACTTCCAGCCCGTCGAGGATCCAGGTGATGCCAAGCGCCAGCACGACGCGGGTGTGAAAGCGGCTCCAGCTGAGATTGTCGAGCCGGACCGGAATCGAGGTCTCGATGATGCGGTCATCGTCCGGCGTGACCGGAGCCACGGCCTCTTGCGTCGTCGCGGAACTCAATTGTGTCGGCTGCACTGTCATCAGAATCGACCAATGAGAAAAACCCCGGAACGATCTGTTCCAAGGCTCACTCACCCGGAATTGCGGCAAACGGAGTGCCCGCCACGCGACGTCAACGCCGCAGGCCGGCAAGGGTTCCCGCGATGCGGCATAGGAACCGCGATCGCGGCGAACTGTTCTCGGCTCAAAAGACACGGAGGCATCGATGGCCGCACACAAGAAAGCAACGCGCAAGACGGTAAGGACATCACCGGCACGGTCCACGAGCACGACGCGTCGCAGGCGTGGCGCAAGCAAGAGGACGGCGAAGCGCTGGTCGCAGCGGGTGACCAAGGAGAGCGACGCGCTCGACCTCAAGCACGGTGTGTTCAAGCAGACCAGCGCGAAGAAGATCGCATCATCGCTGAAGCAATCCGCCCAGCACAGCGCGCGCCGCAAGAGCGGCGCCTATCGTTCCGCGCTCTCGATGCTGACCTTCTATATCAACCGCGCCGGCAAGACGTTGCCGAAGATCGAGCGGTCGCGGCTGGAGCGCGCCAAGGTCGAGTTGAAGCACCAGTTCGGGCGGGACTAGTCGCATCATCCCGCCAACCAACAGCGTCGTCCCGGCGCAGGCCGGGACCCATACGCCGTGGCCATCGGAAAGGGCAAGCGGCTAGTTGTTGGTACGCCAACCAGCGGTGGTGGTTATGGGTCCCGGCCTGCGCCGGGACGACGATAATTGATTGGCTGGCGTAAACGTTACGCGGCGCGGATATTGGCCATAAAGCGGTCGAGCTCCTCGCGCAGCCGCGAGCTCTCGACCGACAGCGAACGGGCCGAGTTCAACACCTCCTCGGAGGCAGCTCCGGTCTCGGTGGCGCCGCGATTCACCTGGGTGACGCTGGACGCCGCTTCCTGTGTGCCCTGCGCGACGTTCTGCACGCTGCGCGCGATCTCCTGCGTTGCCGCGCTCTGCTGCTCGACGGAGCTTGCGATGTTGGTCGCGATCCCGGAGATCTGGCCGATGGTGCCGCCGATCTCCTTGATGGCGGCAACCGATTCCTGCGTCGCCGCCTGCATGCCCGAGATGTGGGTGGAGATCTCGTCGGTGGCCCTGGCGGTCTGGCTCGCCAGCGACTTCACCTCGGCGGCGACCACGGCGAAGCCGCGGCCGGCGTCGCCGGCGCGCGCGGCCTCGATGGTGGCGTTCAGCGCCAGCAGATTGGTCTGCTCGGCGATCGCGGTGATCAGCTTGACGACGTCGCCGATCTCCTGCGCAGCGCGCGAGAGCTTGCCGATCCGCGCGTCGGTCTGCTCGGCCTGACGCACGGCGGAATCGGCGATCTGGCTGGATTCCTTGGCGCGACGGCCGATCTCGTCGACGGACGCCGACAGCTCCTCGGTCGCGGAGGCGACCGACTGCATGTTGCTGGAGGCTTCCTCCGAGGCGCCGGCGACCTGGCTCGACAGGTTTTGCGTGGTCTCGGCAGTCCGCGTCAGCGTACCGGCCGCGGATTCGAGCTGCACGGCGGAGGCCGACACGTTGGAGACGATCGAGCCGACGGCGGATTCGAATTCGTCGGCAAAACGAATCAGCTCGTTGCGCCGCGCGGTCGCACTCGCCTTGTTCTGCGCTTCCTGGGTCGCGGCATCGCGTTCGGCCTTGGCGATCGCCTGGACCTTGAATTCCTCCACGGCGCCGGCCATCTCGCCGAGTTCGTCGCGGCGGCCGAGGCCCGGCAGCACGACGTCGAAATTGCCCGCCGCGAGCTCGCGCATCGCCGCACACATCGCCGCGATCGGTCGCGAAATACCCTTGCCCAGCAGGAACGCCCAGACCAGCCCGAGCACGAAGCTGCCGGCGGCGAGCATCAGGATCAGCTGCTCGGTCTCGCCGATCATGGTGTGCGATTCGTTTTCAAGTCGCTTCTGGTCGGCGAGCAGATCGGACTTCATCGCCGCCGCGCCCTGGCTGATAGCGGCCGCGGACTCCGTCATCTCGACGGTCAGTTCGTCGATCGACTTCGCGTTCGCGATCAGCTTGGCGAGCGCCTCGCGGTACTCTTCGAGCAGCGCGGTGATGTCCTTCACGCTCTGGGTGATCCGCTCGTTATTCGAGGTGATCGCCTTCACGAGATTGTCGGCGAATTTCAGCCGGGCGAGCGCGCTCGAAGCGACCGTCTTGTCGCCGTTGACGACGAAGGTATTGACGGCCCCGGTGATCGACTGGAGCTGGTCGGCCACCTTCTTGGCGCCGAACTGGATCGACTGCAGCTCGGAATCATCGGCGTTGCTCGGGAGATCGTCGAGCTTGTAGCGCATCGAGGTCGCGCTGCGGGTCAGCTTGTTCTGCGCGGTCTGTGCGCTGTCGTTCTTGATGCGGACGATCTCGGCGAAGATCTTGGTGAAGGCGCGGAATTCGCGCTCCAGCTTGGTGATCTGCTCGAGCCGGGCCGGGTTGGTGGTGCCCTTCATCGACGCCATGATGGCATCCTTCAGGCTGCCCTCGGCGGCGAGCGCGGCCTTGGCGTCGTCCTCCTTGCCGGTCGCAACGAAGTAGCGCGCCAGCGAACGGTAGGAGATCAATTCGCGATCGATGTTGCGGGCCAGATCGGCTTCCGCGACGCTCTGGCGATAGGAGCCGACGCCGGCGGAGACCCGCTCGAAGCCCATATAGGCAAAGCCCATGGTGGCTGCCGAAAGCGCCAGCGTGACGGCAAAGCCGAGCATGATCTTGGCGCGAAATCTGAGGGTTGGGATCCTGATCGACAACGATCGCTTCAGCCCCGGCATTCCAACCCCCGTCTTCATTCTGAAAACCACGCGGGGTCCGGCAGCAACCCGCCCCAGACCCCGGAGCGCAAAACTAAGGCAGAATCGATAAGGCCCGGTAAATGGGCAGCGGCCGCCGGGCCCGGCGCGATACTACCTTGGTCGGGCTAGGCGGGTGGGTAAGGTGATTGACGCGGGGGTCCGGCCCGATAGTTTAGAACCGATCAAACCTGTCCCTGCCCGGGCCAGGAGAACACACATCGGGAGGTGTCCCATGTCATCGCGTCGACCGGCGCCATTGGCGCTTGCGGCGAGCGTAGCTGCCGGCGCAATAGCCCGGCCAATGGCATTTCCCCTCACGACCTGAAAGACACGGGCAAGCCGGAACGCGAGCCATCGCGCCATTGTCCGGATGCCCTCACGACCCGCGCGGGTTCAACCGCCCGCGCCAAGAAAAGCAAAAGATTCTGGTCAGGGAGAGCGCCTTTGGCGAAGCAGAACGGTGGCACCGCCGACAGTATTGTCGTGGTGCAGGCAAAGACCGACGGGCCGCGGGAAGCAGCCGACGAGATCGCGCGCCAATTGACGGCGGCTGATCTCGCGATGCTCGTGGTGTTCGTGTCGCCGGTCTACGAGCCGCAGACATTCATTGCCGAACTGTCCAGCCGGATGCCCGACGTACCGATCTTCGGCTGCACCACGGCCGGCGAATTGTCGCCCGGCGGTTGGGACGAGGACAGCGTCGTCGCGATGGGCTTCAACGCGGCCGATTTCGTCATCGCGGCCCGGCCGCTGTTCGACCTTTCGACATTTCGGGTCGATCACGGCCGCTCGATCTGCACCGAATTGCAGAACGAATTCGCGCAACGCACCGAGCATTGCGATCACACCCATGATTCCTTCGGGCTGCTCTTCATCGACGGCATGTGCCAGCGTGAGGAGACCATCATGTCGGCGATCTATGCGTCGCTCGGCGACATCCCGGTGGTCGGCGGCTCCGCCGGCGACGGTCTGCGCTTCGAGAAATCGTGGGTCTTCCATGGCGGCGAGGCCTTTACCGATGCCGCCGTCCTGATCCTGATCCGGACCCGGCTGCCGTTCCGCCTGTTCAAGTGCGATCACTTCGAACCGACCTCGACCAAGATGGTGGTGACCGAGGCCGACATCGAGCACCGCATCGTCAAGGAATTGAATGCCGAGCCGGCGGCGCTGGAATATTCCCGCGCCGTCGGCCTCAGCGACAGCAAGCTCGAATTGTTCTCGTTCGCCGCGCATCCCGTGCTGGTTCGCGTCGGCGGCGCCTATTACGCGCGGTCGATCCAGCGCACCAACCCGGACGGATCGCTGCAATTCTTCTGCGCCATCGACGAGGGCATGGTGCTGACGGTGGCGCGCGAGCGCGACCCGATCGACGTGACGAGCCGCCTGCTCAAGGAGCTGACCGAGGATCTCGGCGAGGTCTCGATGTTCATCGGCTTCGAATGCGTGCTGCGCCGGCTCGACGTCGAGCAGCGCCAGCTGTCGCGGGAGATGTCGGAGCTCTATCGCCGCAACAAAGTGATTGGCTTTCAGACCTATGGCGAGCAGTATCGCTCCATGCATGTCAACCAGACGCTGACCGGCATCGCCATCGGCAAGCGGGCACTCGCGCCGCAATGACGGATACCAAGACCACGCGAATTGCGGCGCTCGAACGCGAGGCCGAGAAGCTGCGCAAGATCAACGCGGCGCTGATGTCGCGCGTCGAGCGCTCGACCGATCAGCAGCTCAACGCCTTCTCGCTGTTCGAGACCGCGATCGCGCTGGATCAGCAGGTGCGCGACCGCACCCAGCAGCTCAAGCAGGCGCTGCAATCGCTGGAGAAAACCAATGGTCGCCTGCTGCAGGCCAAGCAGCAGGCCGAAGCGGCGAGCTCGCTGAAATCATCCGTGCTGGTCTCGGTCACCCACGATCTGTTGCAGCCGCTGAATGCGGCGCGGCTGACGCTGTCCGCGCTGACCGAGATGGCAACCGAGTCCAAGAGCGTCGCGCTGACCGATCAGATCGACCGTTCGCTGGCGACGCTCGAGGACATGCTGCGGACGCTGCTCGACATCTCCAAGCTCGATGCGGGCGTGCTCAGGCCCGAATTCGGACCGGTCGCGATCGCCTCGCTGTTCGAGCCGCTGGAGCAGGAATTTGTCGCGACCGCCGCCAAGCGCAATCTCGGTTTCCGGATCATGCCGTCGTCCGCGGTCGTTCGCTCCGATCCGCTGATGCTGCGACGGATTCTGCAAAACCTCGTCGCCAATGCGCTGCGCTACACCCAGCGCGGCAGCGTGCTGATGGGATGCCGTGCCAGGGGCGATGACATCTGCATCGAGGTGCACGACACCGGGCCGGGCATTCCGGAAGCGCAGCGCGAAGCCATCTTCGTCGAGTTTCAGCGCGGCGAAACCAGCGCCGGCGACAAGGCCGGCATCGGGCTTGGTCTTTCGATCGTGCGCCGGTTTGCCGACTTGCTCGGACATGACATCAGGCTGAGCTCGCGCGCCGGCAAGGGCTCGGTGTTCTCGGTCACCGTGCCCCGCAGCCAGGATCCGGTTGCGATCCCGGTGCGCGAACAGGCCAGCGTCGACTATCGCTATGGCGGCATGGAGGGCGCCAAGATCCTGCTGATCGAGAACGACCTCTCGAGCGCCGAGGGGCTCGCCCATTTGCTGGAGAAATGGGGCTGCGACGTCGCGGTGACGATCTCCAAGACCGAGGCGCTCGAGCGCATCCACGCGCTCGACGGCATTCCCGACGCCATCATCGCCGATCTGCATCTCGACAATGGCGAGACTGGCATTCAGGCCGTCGATGTCATCCGCGGCGCGATCAACGCCAAGGTGCCGGCGATCATCGTGACCGCCGACTACTCGGCCAAGGCCGCCTCCGACGTATCGGCCTTCGGCCATGAGCTGTTGAAGAAGCCGATCAAGCCCGCCGAGATGCGCTCGCTGCTGTCGTTCCTGCTGGCGGCGGAGCAGTCGGGTGCGCGGTTATGAGCAGAGCGTTTTCGAGCGAAGTGGATACCGGTTCGCATGAAGAAAACGCGTCAAGACAAAAACCTGGAGCCTTTCCCGTTGCGATTCCATCGAAACGGGAAAGGCTCTAGTGTCCCGAATCCGAAGTTCGCATCATTTGCCGCACCTTCGGAGCGAACTTCGGATTCGATAAGGACACTAGCAAACTTATGATTCTAGTGTGCATTATGAATGCGAAGTTCGTGAACGTGGCTGCCGCGAAATCGCACGAACTTCGCATTCAGCACACTAGGCGCCATGCGACGACGGCGAGGCCGTCACCGGCGCGTGGTCGTGCTTGCCGAAGTCCAGCTTCGACAGCGCGATGATGGCCTCGGTGCGGCTGCGCACGCCGAGCTTGCGCAGGATCTCCGAGACATGCACCTTCACGGTGGTGACCGAGATATCGAGCTCATAGGCGATGTGCTTGTTCTGCAGGCCGCGGCAGATCATGTCGAGCACGCGAAGCTGCTGCGCGGTGAACTGGCCGAGCTGCTGCACCAGCTCGCGCGTCTCGGCCTGGGCCTTCCGCGCGGCGGCGGTATCGCGAAAGCGCGGCGGCAGGCACACCGCGCCTTCGAGAATGCCGCGCAACAGCCGCGCCAGCTCGAGCTTCGGCGTCGACTTCGGGATGTAGCCGGAAATCCCGAGCGAGATCGCGCCGCCGACGATCCGGGGATCGTCGTGCGCCGACACGATCACCAGCGCGCTGCGCGGCGCGGCGGCACGCACCCGGTAGGCGCCGAGCAGGCCCGTGGTGCCGGGCATCGACAGATCGAGCAGGATCAGATCGAGGCCGTCGCGCGCCGCGATCACATCCAGCGCACCGTCGATCGACGTCGCCTGCAGCACCTCGGCATCGGGAAACTCGGCCCCGATCACGCCGATCAGGGCGGCACGGAACAGCGGGTGATCCTCGACGATCAGCAGTCGAGGCGTACCCGCCTTGCCGAGCGGCGGCTCGTCCGCCAGGGGCGCGGTCGTGGTCAATGCTGCGCCGTCCTCCCTCGGATGCTCATAACAGCCATTGTGCGCACGACGTTATCTCAAAGCCGGATGGCAGCCTATAGGCAGGATTTCCAATGCGCCCGCCTCGCAGTGCAGCACGGCTAGTGTCCCGAATCCGAAGTTCGCATCATTTGCCGCACCTTCGGAGCGAACTTCGGATTCGATAAGGACACTAGCAAACTTATGATTCTAGTGTGCTTTATCAATGCGAAGTTCGTGAAAGTGGCTGCCGCGAAATCGCACGAACTTCGCATTCAGCACACTAGGGCGCCTTCTCCGGCTTTGCGCCCGAACAGGCCTCCGGGACCGGAAGCGGAATCTTGCCGAGCTCGATGATCGCCTTGTTGCGGCTGAACAGCTTCAGCTTGCGCAGGATCTCGGTGACATGCGCCTTCACGGTGGATTCCGCGAGCTTGAGCTCGGCGGCGATCTCGCGGTTCTGCAGGCCGCGGATGATCAGATGGAGCACGCGGATCTGCTGCGGCGTCAACTTCTGAATGCGTTCGCGCAGCGTCCGCGCCGTCTCGGACTGTTCCAGCGCACCGACCGCGACGAAATCCCGCGGCGCGGAGACCGACCCGCTCAGCACACGCGCGATCGCCTGCGAGAGCTCGCCGAGCGAGGTCGACTTCGGCAGATAGCCGACCGCACCCATCTCGAGCGCCTCGCGGATGGTGTGCTTGTCCTCCTCGCTCGAGACGATGGCGATCGGCAGCCGCGGATAGCGATCCCTGATCTTCTGGAAGCCGGAGAAGCCGACCACGTCGGGCAGCAGCAGATCGAGCAGCGCCAGGTCGATATTCGGCTCGCTGGCGAGGATGCCAAGGGCCCCCTTGATCGAGGTGGCCTCATAGATCCGGGCATCGGGATGCGAGATGCGGATGGCGTTGCCAAGCGCCTCCCCGAACAGGGGGTGATCGTCGATGATCAGGAACCCCATCATGAGGACCCTCGCACTGCCCAAGCCTCCGTTCCGATTGGATCGGAACGGGACTCTCGATTCATGTTCTGACGCGTTTTCTTCACGCGAACCGGTATCCACTTCGCTCGAAAACGCTCCTCTTGCGGACCGCAGCTTCTAGTTCGATCCGCCAGTATCCTGCACGCTCTGCAGATAGACATATACGTTTCTGAGCTCGTCGTCGCTGAAGACGTCCTTCCAGGCCGGCATGCCCTTGGCCGGCCGCCCGTCATGGACCGTCTTCCAGAATGTCGATTCCATGTCGTCAGCATAGCGCTTCTTGAGCAGCCTGAGATCGATCTTTCGCTCGGCTTGCACCGCGTCCGGGCCGTGGCAATGCGCGCAGGTTCCGTTGAAGACCTCCCGCCCGGCGGTGGCATCCCCCTTGGCGTCGCCGGCGGTCGCGGCGGTCTGAACCGGTTTCTCGGCCGCCGCGGCCGCCTGCCCGACCGTGACGGGCTCGCTGGCGCCGACGGACGACGTCGTCGCGCGGTCGGCCTCGCCGAACTTCACCGGTGCGCTGTTCGGCACGCCATATTTGGCAAACAGGGCGGCAATCTCCCCCTGCAGCCCCGGCAGCACGCCGTCGACTTCATCGCGCAGCGCGCCGGACGCCTTGGCGAAACCGATCGCGGTCGCCCAGAGCAGGCCGTCGCCCTCGGTCGACACGATCTGATATTTGTCGCCGTAGCTGGTCTTGTTGAGCCAACCCGCCACCGGCGCCCAGATGAAGGCGATGTCGACCTTGCCCTGTGCGAGCGCCGCCATACCCTCCTCCGGGCTGAGCACGGTGACCTTCCGGATGTCGTCGCGCAGCGCGAGCAGGTTCTGCGGCGTCGATTGATACTGCACCGCAACCCGCAATCCCCTGAGGTCGTCGAGGCCGGCAAGCTTGCGGTCCTTGCTGCCGACCAGCGCATAGCCCTCATGGGCGATCGGCTTCGAGAAGATCACCGCCGGGCCCATGAAATCGTCGATCAGCGGCAGGCCGACCATGGCGTCGCACTGTTTGCTGAGCAACGTCTCCCGCACCGTGCGCTTGCCGAAATAGGACTTGTACCAATTGGTGCTCACCGTGCGGCCGAGCTTCTGCGCCACCGCCTGGCCGATCTCGAGATAAAGGCCGGGCTTGCCCGGGTCGTCGCTCGAGAAAGGCAGGTTGCTCGGATCGGCGCAGAGCCGCAGCGGCGGCTTTGTCTCGTCGGCGCCGGCCGCCAGGGCCGGCACCATGAGCAGGGCGGAGAGCAGCACGGTCCGGATTGCATGTTCCAACCGCGTGTTGCGCGAGGGGGTGCGCAGTTCGTTTCGGGCGATGCAAGACACGGGCAATGCTGCCTCCTTGACGATCGTTACTGCAGGGCGAACACGAACAGCGAGCCGCCTTCGGGCGCCGCGGCGACCATCTTCTTGCCGATGTCACCGAGGAAGGCCGGCAGCGCCGCGGTGCGTCCGACCACGATCGCGACATACTGCTTGCCGTCGACCGAATAGGTCACTGGACCTGCACCGATGCCGCTGCCGAGGTTCTTGCTCCACAGCACCTTGCCGTTCTTGGCATCGATGGCGCGGAAGTCGCCATGCAGGTTGCCGGAGAACACCAAATTGCCGCCGGTCGTCAGCGTGCCGCCGTTGAAGGGCAGGTCTTCCTTGATGCTCCACACCTTCTTGTTGGCGATCGGATCCCAGGCCACGAGCTCGCCGAGGAAGCCGCCGGGGCCCGGCTTGGTCGGGAATTCGGCGCCAAGATAGAACACGCCGCGCTTGTAGTTCACGTCAGAGACCGACCAGTCCATGCAGACATTGTTGCTCGGGATGTAGACGAGGCCGGTCTGCGGGTTGAACGACATCGGCTGCCAGTTCTTGCCGCCGATCAGGTTCGGGCAGATGTCCTTGGCGGGATGGCCCGGGCCCGGACGCTTGTCCGGATCCTCTTCCGCCCGCATCGTGTTGACGTCCCACTTCTTGGCCCAGTTGGCGAAGACGTATTTCTCCGCGGAGATCACCTTGCCGGTCTCGCGGTTGGCCACGAAGAAGAAGCCGTTGCGGTCCGCCTTCATCAGCACGGGCGTCTCGGTGCCCTTGATCTTGAGGTCGGCGAGCAGCAGCTCGTTGACGCCGTCATAGTCCCAGGCATCGGCCGGCGTGCCCTGGATATGCCACTTGATCTTGCCGGTGTTGGGATCGATCGCCAGCGTCGAGGCCGTGTAGAGGTTGGTCAGCTTGCCGAAATTGCCGTCGCCGGTGGAGCGCACCGCGGTATTCCACGGCCCCGGATTGCTGGTACCCCAGTAGACCGTGTCGGACTTGGCATCGTAGGAGCCGACCAGCCAGGCGGCGCCGCCGCCGTGCAGCCCGGTGTCGCCCTTCCAGGTGTCGCTGCCGGGTTCGCCCGGCGCCGGCACCGTGTAGGTCTGCCAGAGCAGCTTGCCGTCCTTGAGCGAGAACGCCTGCAACGCGCCGCGGACGCCGTATTCGCCGCCGCCGAAACCGGTGATGACCTTGTCGCGGACGACGAGCGGCGGCGAGGTGATGACCGAGCCCTGCTTGTAGTCGACGACCGTCGAGGTCCAGAGCTCCTTGCCGGTCTCGGCGTCGAGCGCGGTCAGCTTGCCGTCGAGCCGGCCGACGAAGATCTTGCCGTCGGCATAGGACACGCCGCGATTGTTGACGTCGCAGCAGGCGTATTGGAGCACGTCATCCGGAATGTCGGGCTGCCAGGTCCATTTGCGGGCGCCGGTCGCGGCATCGATCGCATAGACGTATTTCGGGCCCCACGAGGTCGACACATACAGGTTCTTGCCGATCACAACCGGCGACGACTCGTTGGAGCGGAGCGAAGCCAGCGACAGCGAATAGACCAGCTGCAGCTTGCCGGCATTCTCGGAGTTGATCTGCTTCAACGGGCTGAAGCGCGTATTGCCGTAATCGTGGCCGGCGATTGCCCATCCGTTGGGATCGGACGCCGCCTTCACGACGGAATCATTAGCTTTCGACGCACCAATGCCTGCCAGCACCATGGCGACCAGCGACACGCCGGCAAAGAAAATCCCGCTCCTCAGCTTCATTGGCTTCCTCCAATATGGTTTCGTTGCCGCGATGGGTGCATCGCGCGCGCGTCTCTCGACCCAATTTCGTGAACCAGCGATCTTCCGTCGCTGCGTCGGCGATGAAAATGACAGCAACGCTTTTGCGTCGTTATAGGCGGAAGGTAGTAGCGATCGCGGCGACGATTTTGGCGTGCGGCGAGCACCGTCAGTTTGCCGAAAACCGCTTGCGCTGCCGGGCAATTTCGTCGCGCCGGAGCACGCCGCCGGCTGCTTGCAAATTGCCCATTGAACGGCCGCCTGCTAGGATCGCAGGCACTGCCCGGCGCCTTCATGACAGGGCCGCGACTACGACTTTGATCGCGGTTACGACCCACATGAAGCGTGGTCTACTGGGCCCATAACGAAGCTATTGGGAGAAACGCGTGTCTACAGTCAAACTGACGGTAAACGGCAAGGCGGTCTCGGTCGACGTTGAGGACCGAACCCTCCTCGTGCACCTCTTGCGCGAAAACCTGAACCTCACCGGCACCCATGTCGGCTGCGATACCAGCCAGTGCGGCGCCTGCGTCGTCCATGTCGATGGACGGGCGGTCAAATCCTGCACCATGCTGGCCGGCCAGGCCGCGGGCTGCAACGTCACCACGATCGAAGGCCTCGCCAAGGGCGACGAGCTGCACCCGATGCAGGCGGCGTTCCGCGACAATCACGGCCTGCAGTGCGGCTATTGCACCCCCGGCATGATCATGTCCGCTGTCGACATCGTGCACCGCCATGGTGGCAAGCTCGATGAGGAAACGGTTCGCCACGAGCTCGAGGGCAATATCTGCCGCTGCACCGGCTACCACAACATCGTCAAGGCGGTGCTCGACGCAGCCGGCCGCATGAAGGTTGCGCAGGCCGCCGAATAGCGCGCCACGCACCGCACACGATCAAGCTCACCACCGCCGGTCTCGATGGAAACGGCGGCAAATCGAATCTCCGGTCGGGAGGACTAGACAATGGGTGTTGAAGGAATTGGCGCACGTGTCGTGCGCAAGGAAGATCGCCGGTTCATCACCGGACAAGGACGTTACGTCGACGACGTCAAAATGGTCGGCATGAGCTACGCTCACTTCATCCGCAGCCCGCATGCCCATGCCAAGGTCAAGGGCATCGATTCCGCCGAGGCCATGAAGATGCCCGGCGTGATCGCGGTGCTGACCGGACAGCAGATCGTCGACGACAAGGTCGGCAATTTGATCTGCGGCTGGGCCATCACCTCGAAGGACGGCTCACCGATGAAAATGGGCGCGTGGCCGGCTATGGCGCCGGAGACCGTGCGCTTTGTCGGGCAGGCGGTCGCGGTCGTGATCGCCGAGACCAAGAACCAGGCCAGGGACGCCGCCGAAGCGGTCGTCGTCGATTACGAAGAACTTCCCGCGGTGCCTGACATCAAGGCCGCGATCAAGCCGGGCGCCGCGCAGCTTCATCCCGAAGCTCCCGGCAACATCGTATATGACTGGCATCTCGGCGACGAAGCCGCGGTCAAGGATGCCTTCGGCAAGGCGGCCAATGTGGTGACGCTCGACCTCACCAATAACCGCCTGGTGCCGAACGCGATGGAGCCGCGCGCGGCGATCGCGCATTACGACCAGGCCGAAGAGCACTACACGCTCTACACGACGTCGCAGAATCCGCACGTCGCCCGCCTCGTGCTGTCGGCGTTCTACAACATCGCGCCCGAGCACAAGCTGCGCGTGATCGCGCCCGACGTCGGCGGCGGCTTCGGCTCCAAGATCTACATCTATCCCGAAGAGATGGTGGCTCTGTGGGCCTCGAAGAAGGTGGGCCGCCCGGTGAAGTGGACCGGCGACCGTTCGGAAGCCTTCCTCACCGACGCGCATGGCCGCGACCATGTCTCGAAGGCGGAGTTGGCGTTCGACAAGGACAACAAGATCCTTGGTCTGCGGGTAAAGACCCACGCCAATTTCGGCGCCTATATGTCGCTGTTCTCCTCGGCCGTCCCGACCTATCTCTACGCGACGCTGCTGTCGGGCCAGTACGTGATTCCGGCGATCTATGCCGAGGTGATCGGCGTCTACACCAACACCACGCCGGTCGACGCCTACCGCGGCGCCGGCCGCCCCGAGGCCAGTTTTCTGATCGAGCGCATGATGGAGACGGCGGCGCGGCAGTTGAAGGTCGATCCGACCGAGCTGCGCAAGAAGAACTTCATCACCCAGTTCCCGTATCAGACGCCTGTAATCATGGCGTATGATATCGGTGACTTCCACGCTTCGATCGATGCCGCGATGAAGGCGATCGACTATGCCGGCTTCCCGGCCCGCAAGGCCAAGGCCAAAGCCGACGGCAAGCTGCGCGGCATCGGCATCTCCTGCTACATCGAGGCCTGCGGCATCGCGCCGTCGAAGGCGGTCGGCAGTCTCGGCGCCGGCGTTGGCCTGTGGGAATCGGCGGAGATCCGCGTCAACCCGGTCGGCACCATCGAGGTGCTCACCGGTTCGCACAGCCACGGCCAGGGTCACGAAACGACGTTCTGCCAGATCATCGCGGAGCGGCTCGGCGTGCCGATCAGCCAGGTCTCGATCGTCCATGGCGACACCGACAAGGTGCAGTTCGGCATGGGTACCTACGGCTCGCGCTCGCTCGCGGTCGGCGGTACGGCGATCGTGAAGGCGATGGAGAAGGTCGAGGCCAAGGCCAAGAAGATCGCGGCGCATGCGCTCGAGGCGTCCGAGAGCGACATCGTGATCGAGAACGGCGAGTTCAAGGTCACCGGCACCGACAAGTCGATCGCGCTGCCGATGGTCGCGCTCGCCGCCTACACCGCGCATAATTTGCCTGACGGCATGGAGCCCGGCCTGAAGGAGACGGCGTTCTACGACCCGACCAACTTCACCTTCCCGGCCGGTGCCTATATCTGCGAACTCGAGGTCGATCCCGGCACCGGCAAGACCTCCTTCGTCGACTTCGTGGCGGCCGACGACTTCGGCCGGCTGATCAACCCGATGATCGTCGAAGGCCAGGTCCACGGCGGCCTTGCGCAGGGCATCGGCCAGGCACTGCTCGAAGGTGTGGTCTATGACGGCACCGGTCAGCTCATGACCGCGTCCTTCATGGACTACACCATGCCGCGGGCCGACGACCTGCCCTCGTTCCAGCTCTCCCACACCACGACGCTGTGTCCGGGCAACCCGCTCGGCGTCAAGGGCTGCGGCGAAGCCGGCGCGATCGGCGCCTCGGCTGCCGTGATCAATGCGATCACGGACGCGATCGGCAACAACAAGCTGGAAATGCCGGCGACGCCCGATCGCGTCTGGCACGCCATTCACGGTTGAGGGAGGAAGAGCCATGTACGAGACAAATTATCACCGCGCTTCCTCGGTCGCTGACGCCGCCGCAACCTTCGCCAAAGGCGCGGAATCAAAATTCCTCGCCGGCGGACAGACCCTGCTGCCCGTGATGAAGCAGCGTCTTGCCGCGCCTTCCGACGTGATCGACCTCTCCAAGGTGCAGGAGATGATCGGCATCGAGGTGTCGGGCGACACGGTCACCATCAAGGCCGCGACTCCGCATTACGATGTGGCGCAAAGCGACGCGGTGCAGAAGGCGATCCCGGCGCTCGCCAATCTGGCGTCGATGATCGGCGATCCCGCCGTGCGCTATCGCGGCACGATCGGCGGCTCGCTCGCCAACAACGACCCGGCGGCGGATTATCCGGCGGCGGTGCTGGCGCTCGGCGCGACGGTCAAGACCAACAAGCGGTCGATCGCGGCGGATGATTTCTTCAAGGGCCTGTTCACGACGGCGCTCGAGGATGGCGAGATCATCACCGCGGTGTCGTTCCCGATCCCGGCCAAGGCGGGCTACGCGAAATTCCCGAACCCCGCCTCGCGCTTCGCACTGACCGGCGTGTTCGTCGCCAAGACCAAGTCGGGCGACGTCCGCGCCACCGCCACCGGTGCGTCGCAAAGCGGCGTCATGCGGGTCGCGCCGATCGAGCAGGCGCTGAAGGCGAACTGGGCGGCCTCGGCGCTCGACAGCGTCAATATCCCGGCGAGCGGCCTGCTCGCCGACATCCACGGCTCGGCGGATTACCGCGCCAACCTCGTGAAGGTGATGGGACAGCGGGCGGTGACGACCGCGGGCTGATAGCGCCTAAACACAAGTCTGCAACGGCGCGCAGCGATGCGCGCCGTTCGCGTTTTACCGGCGGCACAGGACAAAAGGTGCTTGCCACATCCCCCATTAGGCGAGACAATTTAGCTAATCAGCTAATTAAAAATACCGTCCCACGGACGGCTGGGAGAACGCATGAAGTTCGGCAACCAAGCCAGCCGTGACATCTCAGCCGCCCAGCGCCCCGCAACCAACGGAAGAACAACGTGCTCGATAAACCCGCCTCCCAGACCGCCGCTCGCACCTCGGGCCCGCTCGCCGGCTTCCGCATCGTCGAATTCGCCGGCATCGGCCCCGGCCCGTTCGCCTGCATGCTGCTCGCCGACATGGGCGCCGAGGTCATCACGCTCGATCGGGTCGGCGCCGGCAAGAATCTGAAGGCGGTCGCAACCCGCGGCCGCAAGGTCATCGAGCTCGACCTCAAGAACAAGGTGGCGGTTGCTGAAGCGCTCGACCTGCTCGGCCATGCCGACGCGCTGATCGAGGGCTTTCGTCCCGGCGTGATGGAGCGCCTCGGCCTCGGCCCCGATGTCGTGCTCGCGCGCAATCCAAAACTGGTCTATGGCCGCATGACCGGCTGGGGCCAGGAAGGCCCGCTGGCCAATGCCGCCGGCCATGACATCAACTACATCTCGATCACGGGTGCGCTGGCTGCGATCGGCACCAAGGAGAAGCCGGTGCCGCCGCTCAACCTGGTCGGCGATTTCGGCGGCGGCGCGCTCTACCTCGTGGTCGGCGTGCTCGCAGCGCTGCTGGAAGCGCAGAAGTCCGGCAAGGGCCAGGTGGTCGATACCGCGATGTGCGACGGCGCGGCCTCGCTGATGTCGATGTTCTACGACATGGCCGCGCAGGGCCGCTGGAGCGGCGGTCGCGACCAGAATTTCCTCGACGGCGGCGCGCATTTCTATGGCGTCTACGAATGCTCCTGCGGCAACTTCATCTCGATCGGCTCGATCGAGCCGCAGTTCTACGCGCTGCTGCGTAAGCACGCCGACCTGACCGACGCCGACTTCGACGCGCAGATGGATCGCAAGGCCTGGCCGGCGCTGAAGGAGAAGCTGACCCGGGTGTTCAAGAGCAAGTCGCGCGCGGACTGGTGCAACATCATGGAAGGCACCGACATCTGCTTCGCGCCGATCCTGACCATGGAGGAAGCGCCGAAGCATCCGCACATGGCGGCCCGCCAGGTGTTCGTCGAACGCCACGGCGTCACCCAGCCCGCCCCCGCGCCGCGTTTCTCGCGCACGCCGTCGACAATCCGCGAGCCGGAGCTGGCGAATATCGGGGATGTGACCAGCGCGTGGAAGGCGGGGAAGTAATTCACCGTCGTCCCGGCGAAGGCCGGGACCCATTACCCCAAATGCCGGCTATTGTGCGACGTTGGGGCCGCTATCCCTTCTACAACTAGACTCGGTGGTTATGGGTCCCGGCCTTCGCCGGGACGACGACTGAGAGTTGTGAGCGAACGCGCTCCCCTCCAAGGCCTACGCCGCGTGATCGACCTTCAGCACGCCGCGGCGGATCTGGTCTTCCTCGATCGATTCGAACAGCGCCTTGAAGTTGCCTTCGCCGAAGCCGTCGTCGCCCTTGCGCTGGATGAACTCGAAGAAGATCGGCCCGATCGCGTTGGCCGAGAAGATCTGCAGCAGCACCTTGGTCTGGCCACCGTCGACCACGCCCTCGCCGTCGATCAGGATGCCGTTGGTCCTGAGCCGCGCGACGTCCTCGCCATGCTTGGGCAGCCGGGCGTCGATCCGCTCGAAATAGGTGTCGGGCGGCGACGGCATGAACGGCAGGCCGTCGGCGCGCAACCTCTCGACCGTCGCGTGGATGTCGCGCGCGCCGCAGGCGATGTGCTGGATGCCCTCGCCGCGGTAGACGTTGAGATATTCCTCGATCTGACCGGAATCGCCGGCGTCCTCATTGATCGGAATCCGGATCTTGCCGTCCGGACTGGTCAGCGCACGGGAGAACAGGCCGGATGCGCGGCCCTCGATGTCGAAGAAACGGATCTGACGGAAGTTGAACAGTTTTGCATAGAAGCCGGTCCAGACATCCATCCGGCCGCGATGGACGTTATGGGTGAGGTGATCGACGTAATACAGGCCCGAGCCTGCGGGGCGCGGGTTGGCCGCGCCGAGCCACTCGAACTCGGCATCATAGGCCGAACCCTTGGCGCCGTAGCGGTCGACGAAATAAAGCAGGCTGCCGCCGATGCCCTTGATCGCGGGCACATCGAGCGTCTTCGCTGCAGGCGAGACATCCGCCGGCTCCGCGCCGAGCGCGATCGCGCGTTCATAGGCATGCTTGGCATCGACGACGCGGAATGCCATCGACGGCGCGCAGGGACCGTGCGCGGCGACGAAGTTGAAGCCGTGGCTGCCCGGCTCCTCATTGACGAGATAGTTGATGTCGCCCTGGCGATAGACCGTGATCTGCTTGGTCCGGTGGCGGGCGACCGCGACGAAACCCATCAGCTTGAACAGGGCGTGCAGCTCCGCCGGATTCGGATGGGCATATTCGACGAACTCGAAGCCGTCGGTGCCCATCGGGTTCTCAGTGCTGATTTCGGCCGGCGGCGCATCGTGCGGAAACGGACCCATGGCGGCAACTCCCTGATTTGTCTGGAGATCAGTTTCCGTCATTTTCTGCACAACGTGCGTGCAAAATAGGTCCCATTTTGCTAGCCTTGCGCACGATCCGTGCACGAAATGGATATTTGACGCATGCCTGAAGTGGACGCCTTCGACCTGAAAATGCTCGCCGCCCTGCAGGACGACGGCCGGCTGACCAACCAGCAGCTGGCCGACCTCGTCGGGCTGTCGGCATCGCAATGTTCGCGGCGGCGGATGCGGCTGGAGGAGGAGAAGGTCATCGCCGGCTACCACGCCGACCTCGCCGGCGAGGCGCTGGGCTTCGGTCTGATCGCCTTCATCCACATCACGCTTGCGACCCACTCGCCCGACAACGCCAAGCGGTTTCGCGAACTGGTCAACCGGGTCGATGATATCCAGGAGGCCTATGCGCTGACCGGGGATGCCGACTACGTGCTCAAGGTGATGCTGCGCGACCTCAAGAGCCTGTCCGACATCGTCAACAACGTGCTGATGCCGCACCAGAGCGTGGCCCATGTGCGCTCCTCGATCGTGCTCGACCGGCTAAAGGAGAGCATCAGGCTGCCGCTGAAGTCGCTACAGGCGTGATGGCTCGAATCGAGGGAAATCCGCCATTCGCTTTTGCGGCTTGGCTTGCGATCATTCCGACAACGGCAAGAGAGACGAACCATGGCGCTGCAGCTGCGACCGAACTGCGAATATTGCGACAAGGACCTGCCACCCAGCGCCATCGACGCGCGGATCTGCTCCTATGAATGCACGTTCTGTGCGGATTGCGCCGAGACCAGGCTCGGCAATGTCTGCCCGAACTGCGGCGGCGGTTTTGCGCCGCGGCCGATCCGCCCGGCCAAGCCGTGGCGGCCGGGTGTCTGCACGGTCAACCAGCCGCCGTCGGACAAGCGGGTGCATTTGAAGTACAGCCTCGAGGACGTCGCGGCGAATACGGCGCGCTTGAGGGATGTCAGGCCCGAGGAACGGTAGCTGGCCAACCCGTCATTCCGGGATGGTCCGAAGGACCATACCCGGAATCTCGAGATTCCGGGCTCGATGGCTACGCATCGCCCCAGAATGACAGCGCGAGCTACTCCGCCGCGATGATCGTGCCTTCGACCTCGCCGAAGCCGACGCGATAGCCGTCGCCCTGGCACCAACCGCGCATGACCAGCGAATCGCCGTCCTCCAGGAACGACCGCGTCACGCCGCTGGCAAGTTCGACCGGCTCGGTGCCGTTCCAGCTGATTTCCAGGAGACTGCCGCGCTGGTGCTTTTCGGGGCCGGAGATCGTGCCGCTGCCGAGGAGATCGCCGACATTCATCGCGCAGCCGCTCGAGGCATGGTGCACGAGCTGCTGCACCGACGACCAGTACATGTATTTGAAGTTGGTGCTGCAGATTGTCTTCGCCTCGTTCATTGCACCAGCGCGCAGCGCGACGTCGAGCTGCATGTCGTAATTGTTCGGCTGGGTCTGCTTGAGGTACGCCAGCGGCTCCGGCTGCTGCGCCGGGCCCTGCATGCGGAACGGCTCGAGCGCCTCGCGCGTCACCACCCACGGGCTGATCGAGGTCGCGAACGCCTTGGCCTGGAACGGGCCGAGCGGCACATACTCCCACTGCTGGATGTCGCGCGCGCTCCAGTCGTTGAGGATGACGAAGCCGAAGATCATCTCCTCGGCCTGCTTCTCCGTCAGCATCTCGCCCATCGGCGAGGCCTGGCCGACGACCACGCCCATCTCGAGCTCGAAGTCGAGCCGCTTGCAGGCGCCGAAGCTCGGCACCTCAGCGGTCGGCGGCTTCAGCTGGCCGCGGGGGCGGCGCACTTTGCTGCCCGACACGACCACCGTCGAGGCGCGGCCGTTGTAGCCGATCGGCATATGCAGCCAGTTCGGCTGCAGCGCATTGTCCTTGCCGCGGAACATGACGCCGACATTGGTGGCGTGCTCCTTCGACGAATAGAAATCGGTGTAGCCCGAGACCGCAAACGGCATGTGCAGCCTGACGTCGGCCATCGGCACCAGCGCCCGCGCCCGCAATTCCCTGTTGTCGCGCAGCTCCGGATGATCCGAGCGGAGCAGCTCGCTGATCCGCGCCCGCGTCGCCGACCACACTTTCGGCCCGAGCGCCATGAAGGCGTTGAGCGACGGCTGCGAGAACACGCCGAGCGGCCCGACATCGAGCCGCGAGTCCTGCTCGAGCTCCCAGAGGTCGAGCACATAATCGCCGATCGCAACGCCAACGCGCGGCGCAAGGCCATCCTTCGACGAGAACACGCCGTAAGGCAGGTTCTGGATCGGGAAGTCGGAGGTCGGTGCGACGTCGATGAAGGAGCGGAGCGTTGGGTCGTTGGGATGGGGCACTGATTCCTCCAATCAGAAAGTCGTCATGCTCAGAAAGCTGTCATGCCCGGGCTTGACCCGGGCATCCATCTTCGGAAAGCGCGATGGATCGCCGGGTCAAGCCCGGCGATGACGAGGGACACAAATTCACGGCTTGTTCGGGTCGAACTTCTTCTCCAAGCCCTTCCAGCAATCCGAGTAATCGTCCTGCAGCGTCGACGATTTCGCCGCATGTTCGGTCACGCGCTGCGGGAAGCGGGTCTCGAACATGAAGGCCATCGTGCCGGTCAGCTTCACCGGCTTCAGCTCGCTGTTGCTGGCGTGCTCGAAGGCTTCGCGGTCGGGGCCGTGCGGCAGCATGCAATTGTGCAGGCTGATGCCGCCGGGCACAAAACCCTGCGGCTTGGCGTCGTAGACGCCGTAGATCAGGCCCATGAACTCCGACATGATGTTCATGTGGTACCACGGCGGGCGGAAGGTGTTGTCGGCCACCATCCAGCGCTCCGGGAAGATCACGAAGTCGATATTCGCGGTGCCCGCGGTCTCCGACGGCGAGGTCAGCACCGTGAAGATCGAGGGATCGGGATGATCGAAGGCGATCGCGCCGACCGGCGAGAAGGTACGCAGATCGTATTTGTAGGGCGCGTAATTGCCGTGCCAGGCGACCACGTCGATCGGCGAATGCGGCAGCGTGGTCTTGAACAGCGAGCCGCCCCATTTCACGTAGAGCTCGGTCGGCGTGTCCTTGTCCTCGTAGCTCGCGACCGGCGTCAGGAAGTCGCGTGAATTGGCGAGGCAATTGGCGCCGATCGGGCCACGCTCCGGCAGCGTGAACGCGCCGCCGTAATTCTCGCAGAGATAGCCGCGCGCCGGGCCGCCGGGAATTTCGACGCGGAACTTGACGCCGCGCGGGATCACCACGATCTCGCCCGGCTCGGCGTCGATCCGGCCGAACTCGGTGACGAAACGCAGATTGCCCTGCTGCAGCACGAACATCATCTCGCCATCGGCATTGTAGAAATGCTGATCGACCATCGATTTGGTGATGAGGTAGATGTGTGCCGCCATGCCGGCCTGGGTGTTGGCATCACCCGCCGTGGTCATGGTCTGCACGCCCTGCAGGAAGGTCATGTCCTCCTTCGGGATCGGCGCGGGGTCCCAGCGCAGCTGTGCGATCGGCATGTCGTATTCGTGGCACGGCGCGGTGCGCCACAGCCCGCTATCTGCCTTGGCGAAGCGGCCGGAGTGCCGCACCGACGGGCGGATGCGATAGAGCCAGGAGCGCTCATTGGTGCCGCGCGGCGCCGTGAACGGCGAGCCGGACAATTGCTCGGCATAGAGCCCGTAGGCGCAGCGCTGCGGCGAATTGCGCCCCATCGGCAGCGCGCCGGGCAAGGCCTCGGTCTCAAAACTGTTGCCGAAGCCGGACATGTAGCCCGGGGTGACCTGCCCTGAGCTGCGCACGATCTGATCAGGCGAGGTATTGATGTTCATCGCTATCCTCCTTGCAGGGCGGCCCACATTTCCTGGTCGCGCTTGTCGGTCCAGATCACGGGATCGTCGATCCCCGACGCCTCGTCATAGGCGCGCGAAACGTTGAACGGCAGGCAGTGCTCGTAGATCGCAAACTTCGAGAACTTCGGATCCATCACCTCGCGCGTCGCCGCCATCGATTCCTTCAGGCTGCGGCCCTTGGCGACGGAGGATTCGGCGGCGCCGTAGAGCGTGGTGACGAAATCGCGCGTCATCGCGATCGCATCGCGCCCGGTGGCAAGCCCCTTCAGCGCGTCGCCGCGGCCCGGCGCGATCGCCTTCGGATTGAAGGCGCGGATCTCGTTCAGGGTCGTCGGCCATTCGCGCAAATGCGCATCGCCGCAATAGCAGGCCGAGTGATATTCAATCAGATCGCCGGAGAACATCACCTCGGCATCCGGCACCCAGGCGACGATGTCGCCCGAGGTATGGCCGGCGCCGAGCTGCATCAGCCGCACCTCGCGCTTGCCGAGATAGATCGACATCTCGCCTTCAAAGGTCAGCGTCGGCCAAGTCAGGCCGGGGATGCTCGCGGCATCCTGGAACAGCCGCGGGAAGCGGCCATATTCGGAATCCCAATCCTGCTGGCCGCGCTCCTCGATCAGGCGATAGGTTTCCTGCGAGGCGACGATGCCTTGCGCGTGATAGGCGGAGGCACCGAGCACACGCACCGCATGATAGTGCGACAGCACGACATATTTGATCGGCTTGTCGGTGACGGTCTTGACCCGCTCGATCACCTTGTTGGCCATCGCCGGCGTCGCCTGCGCGTCGAACACCAGGCAGCCGTCGTCGCCGACGATCACGGCGGTGTTGGGATCGCCCTCGGCGGTGAAGGCATAGAGGTCGGTGCCGATCTCGGAGAAGGTGACCTTCTTCTCCGAAAGATCCGTGGTCGATGCGAAACCTTTGGCCATCAGTTCAATCCTGTCCGTTCAAGAGCATTCGCCCCCTCTCCCCGTTCTTACGGGGAGAGGGTTGGGGTGAGGGGCTGTCTCCGCATACACGGCGACAGATGTGTCTGCGGAAGCTCCCCCTCACCCGGAACGCATCTGACGATGCGTTCCGACCTCTCCCCGCAAGCGGGGCGAGGTGAGGCGGAGGCTGCTGCGCGACTTGATAAAGATCCATCCTGATTCAGCTCGTAACTATTGTTGTTGCTGCTGTTGCTGCTGGCTTGCATCAAGCATCCGCCGCTTCGCCAGCGCGATCGCCTCGCGCAGCACGTCGAGATCGCCGATATGGTTGGCGAGCACCAGAACCAGCGCAGCATCGAGATCGGCGCTCTGCGCCTCGGTGAGGCCGCGATGGGCCTCGACGATGGCGCGGAAGGCGTCGTCGGGCTTTGCGAAATTCGAACTGGTCGACAGCGCCATGACTGCTCCTCAGTTCAGGCCGGCTGCGCGTGCCAGCGCCGCATCAAGTGCCGGCCGCGCCGCGTTGCGGAAACGTGCCGCGACATAGCCGTCCGGCCGCAGCAGATAGGCGGTGCCGGGCTCGGCATCGTAGCGCTTGCCGGCAAGGCCCTGCGCGTCGACCAGCCCATCCTCGCCGCCGATCCGGATGCTGCCGACGCCGTCCGGGACATCGACCGCAGCGCCATTGCCAAACTCCAGCAGCGTGAAGCGCGTTCCCTGCCTGATGAAAACGTCGGTCAGGTAGGTGGAACCCCCGCCCTGCTCCGTCACCGGCGCATCCAGCATCGAGGCGCCCGGCCGCGGACCGCCGCGCCAATCGTCGCGATCGCCGCTCGACAGCGGCGTATCGTAGACCGACGGCACCGACAGCCGCCCGCCATTGACCATGCGCTTGCCGAACTCGGTATCCTTGGCGAGCGACAGCACCGCCTGGCGCAGCCGTGCTTCCTGTTTCGTCACCGGCGCCATGAAGTCAGTCGAGCGGGTGGACTCGCGGATGTTCTCGTCCGCCGCCGCGCTGCGCTCGATGTGGTAGCTCTCCAGCAAGCCCTCCGGCGACAGCCGGCGCAGCACGCGGTCGAGCTTCCACGCCAGATTCTCGGCGTCCTCAAGCCCGGAATTGGCGCCGCGTGCGCCGAACGGCGAGACCTGGTGGGCGGAATCCCCGGCAAAGATCACCCGGCCGTGGATGAACTTGGCCATCCGGCGGCACTGAAACTTGTAGAGCGAGATCCATTCGAACTCGAACTTGTCATGGCCGAGCATGCGCTCGATCCGCGGCCGGACATTCTCGGGCTGCTTCTCGGCCACCGGATCGGCATCCGGGTTGAGCTGCAGATCGATCCGCCAGATGTCGTCCGGCTGCTTGTGCAGCAGCGCCGAGCGTCCGGCATGGAACGGCGGATCGAACCAGAACCAGCGCTCGGTCGGGAACGCCGCCGTCATCTTGACGTCGGCGATCAGGAACTGGTCCTCGAACACCTGGCCCGCGAACTCCGCGCCGACCATCTGCCGCAGCGAGGAACGAGCACCATCGCAGGCGACCACGAAGGTCGCGTGCACCTGGTAGGAGCCGTCAGGGGTTGCGATGGTCAGCGCAACGCCATCGTTGCGGCTCTCCAGCGCGATCACCTTGTTGCGCCAGCGCAGGTCGATTTCAGGCAGTTGCCCGACCCGGTCGACCAGATAGGCCTCGGCGTAGAACTGCTGCAGATTGATGAAGGCGGGCCGCTTGTGGCCCTCCTCGGGAAGCAGATTGAACTGATAGAGTTGCGAGGCGCCGTGGAAGATCTTGCCTACGCTCCACACCACGCCTTTCTCGACCATGCGGTCGCCGACCCCGAGGCGATCCCAGAACTCAAGCGAGCGCTTCGAGAAGCAGATCGCGCGCGAGCCTTCGCCGATCCGGTCGGCATCGTCGAGCAGCACCACGCGCTGGCCGCGCTGCGCGAGATCGATCGCGAGCGACAGTCCCACCGGCCCGGCGCCGACCACGACGACGGGATGCTCCGCGACGTTGGCACCCGAGCGCTCCTGGTCGGGGTGACGGCGATAGCCGAACTGGGTTTTGGCCTGTGCCGTGTTGGCGTGTGCCATTGCGTGACCCTGGATGTTTCCCTTGCGCCGCGGCCTCTGGCTGCGGTTCTGTGTGACCGGCTTGCGACCGGGACCTTGCGAGCCGGCCGCGACCTTGCTAAATTAGTCTCACTTGCAACTATCTTAAACCCCCAGTCGGGGTTGCCGTCAACTCAAATTGGAGGGATTTTTGGCACGGACCTCTGCAAGCCAGCCTCCAGCCCGGCCGCGCAGTGCCGTGGAAGCGGAGCTGCGCGACACTATCGCGCCGACCAAGAAGCGCCTCGATCTCTTCCATTTCATGCCGTTCCGCCTGAACCGGCTGGCGGCCGAGGTGTCCTCGGCGCTGTCGAGCGAATATCAGGCGCGCTACGGCCTCGACATTCCGGAGTGGCGCGTGCTCGCAACGCTCGGCTTCCGCAGCGATCCCTGCAGCGCGCAGTACATCGCGCACTGCACGCGCACCCATAAATCCACCATCAGCCGCGCGGTGTCGGCGCTGATGGAGCGCGAGATCGTCGAGCGCGTCGAGAACGCCGACGACCGCCGCGAATTCCGCCTGCGACTGACCAAAACGGGCCAGGCGCTCTACGAGGAACTGATCCCGCGCCTGCTGCGCAAGGAACAGGAGATCTTGTCCTGCCTCTCCGCACAGGAACGCCGCGACCTCGGCCGCTTGCTCGGCAAGGTCGAGAACAGCCTCGAACTGGTGCAGACCAGCGAAGAGGCCGACGCCAAGGACGTGTATTAGGCTCACTCAACCCGTCATCCTGAGGAGCGCGCAGCGCGCCTCGAAGGATGCACGGCCCGGCTGGTGGCCGTCGACCCTTCGAGACGCGCGCAAGAGCGCGCTCCTCCAGCGACAAAGGCGAAGCCTTTGCGCGGGGGTGACGGTGATGGAATTTTGTGCGCGGCCCCCTCGATCGTCATTGCGAGCGAAGCGAAGCAATCCATACATCCCAGCATGTGGGACGATGGATTGCTTCGTCGCTACGCTCCTCGCAATGACGGTGCCGTTACGCCCTGTCGATATGTGTCGCGATGACAGGGAAATAATTGTCCTTCGATCCTTTGTCGATCGCTTCCTGCAGCACCGTGCCGATCAGCTCCGCACCGCGGATCTTGATGCCGGCATCGGCGGCGAGCTCCAGCGCGTAGGACAGATCCTTCAGCGCATATTCGGTCGAGAATGCGCGCTCGGGAAACACGCCGGGCACGATCGCCTTCATGCCATGGTTGCGCAGCGCAAAGCTGTCGGCCGAGCCCTTCGACAAGGTTTCCAGCAGCAGCTTCGGATCGACGCCGTTATGCTTCGCCACCGCGACAGCCTCGGCCAGCGCGTTCACGGTCTCGAACAGCACCATGTTGTTGAGGATCTTGGTCACCTGCCCGGCGCCGACGTCACCGCAATTGGTGACATCGGTGGCGAAGCAGCGGATCAAGGGCTCGATCGCGGCATAAAGCGCGGGCACCGCGCCGACCATCACGCTGAGCGTGCCGTCCTGCGCCGCCTGCCGCGTGCGCGCGATCGGTGCGTCGACCCACGCCGCGCCCTTGGCCTGCAACTGCGCGGCGAAATCGCGGGTCTGGCTGACTGAAGACGTGCCGAGATCGACCACGATCTGGCCGCTTCTCGTGTTCTTCAAGATGCCGTCGCCTTCGAACACCGCGCGCACGTGCCTGGCGCTCGGCAAGCAGAGGAACAGCACATCGCTCTGCTTGATGACGTCGGCGACCGACGCGGCAACCTCGGCACCGTCGGCGCGCAACCGCTGCAGCGGTTCGGCCGAGAGGTCGAACACGACAACGCGCTTGCCGCTCTTCTTGACGAGGTTGCGGCAAATCGGCTCACCCATCACGCCGAGGCCGATGAACCCGAGAGTCTTGGTGTCAGTCGTCTTGGTGTCAGTCATATCGCTTCTTTTTGACGTTTCTTGACGTGCTGCAGACGTGCCTCGCCCAACCGGCGAGGCTATTTCGCGAACGATCGCGACGGCGCCAGATGCAGCGCGAACGCGTCGACCTTGTCGCTGACGCGCGGATAGATCTCGCTGACGATCGGATCGTGACCGGGAATGAAGCGGTCCGGATGACCGGCGAGCCGCTCGACGGTTTCCCAGCCCTGCGCCATGTCGCCGACATTGTAGACGATCGGGAACGGGCTGCGCTTGTGCAGGTTCGCATAATAATGCGCGGCATCCGACGCCAGCACGACCGGGCCGCGCGCGGTCTCGATGCGTACCACCTGCAGGCCGTCGGAATGGCCGCCGACGCGATGCACGGTGACGCCGGGTGCGATCTCGCCGTCGCCGGAGTGGAAGGTGACGCGCTCGCCATAGACGTGGCGCACCATCTGCGTGACGTGCTCGATGGAGAACGGATGGCGCAGCATGCCGTTGCACATGCAGCGGCCGGTCGCGTAGCTCATTTCGCGTTCCTGCAGATGGAATTTGGCGTTCGGGAAGCGATCCAGATTGCCGGCGTGGTCGTAATGCAGGTGAGTGACGACGACATCCTTGATGCTGTCGGCACTGACGCCGAAGCCGGCCAGCGCGTCGACCGGGTTGAGCGTCAGCTTGCGGGCGCGCGCCTTGGCCTCCTCGGCGTTGAAGCCGGTGTCGACCAGGATGTCGCGGCCATGGCCACGGATCAGCCAGACGAAATAATCCAGGTCCTGCGCGGTGGTGTCGTGCGGATCGGGCACCAGGAAGTTGAGGTGGGGCGTGCGCGGCGACATCGTCGCATAGCGCAGGGCGTAAATCTCGTAGGCGTTTCCCATCGGTTTCGCTCTTGTTTGCAAGGCCTGTTTGAACGGCTTGTCTTTGAATGGCTTGCCGTCCCGAACACAAAGCCATCGCCTCGCGCAAAGGTCAAACCGTGCGGCGTGCGACGAGCGCATGACAGGGTGGCGACAGCCTTCGTGAGTGCAGGCACGTTATCGGCCCGCAGGAACCAGCACCGTGCCGGATGACGATGGCCGCCATGACCGCATGCTGCTGCACTGCGGTCTGGCTGGTATCACCGCGATAAACGATGCTGCCGCAAGCCGTTGACGGGGGCTTGGCCGTGGTTTGATAATGGATTTTCGCTAGAGTAAGGTTCCCGAGGCGCAGGCTGGAAGCGGCGCCATTTCACTGGAATGCCGCGATCTGGATTTGCTGCGATTATGAAAATCCGCCTTGCCTTGCTCGCCACGCTGATTTTTTCAATCGCGGCGCCCACTTTGTCCTTTGCCGCCGGCGACCGTTTCGCGCTGGTCATCGGCAATGCCAAATATCCCGACGCCGACGCACCGCTAAAGGAGCCGGTCAATGACGCACGTGACGTCGCCGACGAGCTCAAGCGCGACGGCTTCACCGTCGAGGTCGGGGAGAACCTGACCGGCGACGGCATGCGCCGCGCCTTCGACCGGCTCTACGGCAAGATCAAGCCGGGCTCGGTCGCCCTGATCTTTTTCTCCGGTTACGGCATCCAGTCGAACCGGCAAAGCTACATGATCCCGATCGATGCGCAGATCTGGGCCGAGGCCGACGTGCGCCGCGACGGCTTCAGCCTCGAGACCGTGCTCGGGGAAATCAACAGCCGTGGCGCCGGGGTGAAGATCGCCTTGATCGACGCCTCGCGGCGCAACCCGTTCGAGCGGCGCTTCCGCAGCTTTTCGGCAGGGCTCGCCCCGGTGATCGCCCCCAACGGCACATTGGTGATGTACTCGGCCGCTCTGTCGTCCGTCGTCTCCGACAATGGCAGCGACCACAGCCTGTTCGTGCGGGAACTCCTGAAGGAGATCCGCACCCCCGACCTGATGGCCGAGGAAACGCTGAACCGCACCCGCGTCGGCGTCACCCGCGCCTCGCGGCAGGAGCAGGTGCCGTGGATCTCGTCGTCACTGGCCGAGGATTTCTCGTTCATTCCGGCCGGCGCAGGCGGGCCGTCGAACGCCGCGTCAGCACCCGCCGCGTCGCCGTCACCGGAGGTGGCAACGGCACCGCCGGTCGCGCCTCCGCCGGCTCCGCCCGCCGCAACGCCGACACCGCCTGCGGCAACCCCGACGCCACCTGCGGCAACAGCGCCGACACCATCACCGGCGCCGCCGACGCCTCCGGTTGCGGCAGCGCCGACTGCACCGCCACCCCAGCCCAAGGCGCCCGAGATCGCCCTGCCGCCGCCCGCCGCTCCGCCGCCGGTGGTGATCCAGCCCACGCCGGCGCCGAGCAATTCGCCCGTGCTCGCCGATGATCCGACGATCAAGAGCCTGAGCGAAAAGCTGGACAAGAATCCCGACGACGCAGCGGCGCTGTATCGCCGCGGCCAGGTCTATGCCAGCAAGGGGGCCTACGACCTTGCGGTGAAGGACTTCACCAATTCGCTGCGGCTGAACCCGAAGGATGTCGAGGCCTACAACAACCGCTGCTGGGTCCGCACCGTGATCGGCGACCTGCAGGCAGCGCTGAAGGACTGCAACGAGGCGCTGCGGCTGCGTCCGAACTTCGTCGATGCGCTCGACAGCCGCGGCTTGATGAACCTGAAGGGCGGGCAGAACAAGAACGCGATCGCCGATTTCGACGCCGCGCTGAAGATCAACCCGCGTCTGACCTCGTCGCTGTACGGGCGCGGGCTCGCCAAGCAGCGCAACGGCGCGGTCGCGGAGGGCGATCTCGACATCGCCAACGCCAAGGCGATGGACCCGAACATCGTCAAGGAATTCGCCGACTACGGCGTGCAGTGACAGACCGACGAAGACCTGCCCGCGGCTCGAACCGCGGACGGAATTGCGCGACTAATCAGAGGGTGCGTGCCGGGGCAGCAACGCCGGCGATCAATCTGAATAGTTGCCTGGAACCGCGCCAGCTTGCGCAAGAGGGACCGAAATGTTCAAGCCGTCGGCAAAGGCCGCGATCGTTTCAATCATGACCGTTGGCGCCGCGCTGTCGTTCGGCATGGCCGTCGCCCATGCCGGCGACGTCACCGAAGATCAGATCATCAAGGCGCTGACGCCCGACAAGAAGCCGCTGACCCGCGGCCTTTCGGCCGGCCCGCAGACCACCTCGCCGGAGCTGAATGCCGACCAGGCCAAATTCGTGCAGAGCGTCCGCGGCCGCGCCACCCGCTCGCTGTCCTCGGCGGAACGCGAGGAAATCGCGACCATCGTCCAGGACAAGCCGAAGATCGATCTCGAGATCAACTTCGACTACAACTCCGCCGACATCAGCGCGAAGTCGCTGCCGTCGGTGCAGGCGCTCGGCCGCGCGTTGACCAATCAGGACCTGAAGGGCTCGACCTTCGTGGTCGCCGGCCACACCGACGCCGCCGGCGGCGAGGACTACAATCAGGGGCTTTCGGAGCGCCGCGCCGACGCCATCAAGCGCTATCTCGTCGACAAATACGGCATCAACGGCACCGATCTCGTCACCGTCGGCTATGGCAAGAGCAAGCTGAAGGACCCGAACCATCCGATGGCGGAGGTGAACCGGCGCGTGCAGGTCGTGAACGTGGAAAACAAGGCCACCGCCGCCAAGTGATGGGCGGTGGCGTGGCCCCTTTTTGAGGCTACAATGCGTCCCGCACCCCGGCGGGGCGCATTTGCTTTAGGGCCAATGCTGTTGGGCCGAGCCCCAACGCGGCCCACAGGTGACCCGCCTCACATGACGTCAGGGCATGATCCGGAACAATGGCACCGGCCTTCCGAATGCCCAGGCAATACGATAGCGAGCATGATGAGACTTCGACCAACACCGATGACGCGCCAAGCTCTGGATTGATCAGGCGATGATTTTTTCCCAATACCTCAAGCCTGCGCTCGGCACGGTGTTCTTCCTCGCCCTCGCGATCGCCTATTACGCGTTCGAGCACCGCTCCCATCCGGAGGAGAAGGAGACGCCGGGCCAGGCGCTGGTCGTGGTGACGAAGTCGACCAATGCCTGCTTCTCCGACATGGTCCGCGTCACCGGCTTCATCGTGCCGCGCCGCGAGGCGCAGGTGAATGTCGACCAGGATGGCTCCAAGGTCACCGACGTGCTGGTCCGCGAAGGCGACACCGTCACCGAAAACCAGGAACTGGCGCGGCTGACCCCGCCGCCGCAGCAGGCCGCACAGGCCAATGCCAAGCCGCTTGTGCTGCGGGCGCCGGCGGCCGGCCTCGTCACCGAAGTGCGCACCGCGCCCGGCGCGCCGGCCTCGCCGCAGGCGCCCCCGATGTTCAAGATCTCGATCAACAACGAGATCGAGCTCGACGCCGAGGTGCCGGGCTTCCAGCTCCTGAAGCTCAATCCCGGCGCCAATGTGCGGATCAGCCGCGACGATGCGCCCGACATGGTCGGCAAGGTCCGCCAGATCTCGCCGCAGATCGACCGCACCACCCAGCTCGGGCATGTCCGCATCACCATCAACAACAATCCGACGCTGAAGGTCGGCATGTTCGCGCGTGCCAATATCGACGCCAAGCGCTCCTGCGGCGTCGCGGTGCCGCGTACCGCGATCGACCGCCTGACCCTGCAGGTCGTGAAGGGCAACACCGTCGAGACCCGCAGGGTGCGCGTCGGGCTGACCTCCGACACCTCGACCGAAATCCTTGAAGGCCTCGACGTCGGCGAAATCGTCGTGGCCGACGCTGGCACCTCGCTGCATGACGGCGACCAGATCAAGACCATGTTCGCCGACGAACTCGATCGCACGCGATCACGGTAATTCGGGCACGCTAATGGCTTTGAACATCTCGGCATGGTCGATCCGGAACCCGCTTCCCTCGATCGTCTTCTCGATCATCCTGCTCGTGCTGGGCTGGGTCTCCTTCACCAAGCTCGCGGTGACGCGGCTGCCGAGCGCCGACATTCCGGTGATCTCGGTCGCGGTCTCGCAATTCGGCGCCGCGCCGTCGGAACTTGAATCGCAGGTCACCAAGACCATCGAGGACGGCGTCTCCGGCGTCGAGGGCGTGCGCCACATCTCCTCCTCGATCACCGACGGCCTGTCGGTGACCACGATCCAATTCGCGCTGGAGACCAACACCGACCGCGCGCTCAACGACGTCAAGGATGCGGTGACGCGCGTGCGCGCCAACCTGCCGCAGAATGTCACCGAGCCGTTGATCCAGCGGGTCGACGTGATCGGCCTGCCGATCGTGACCTATGCCGCGATCTCGCCCGGCAAGACGCCGGAGCAGCTGTCCTATTTCGTCGACGACGTGGTCAAGCGCGCCCTGCAGGGCGTGCGCGGCGTCGCCCAGGTCGAGCGCATCGGCGGTGTCGAGCGCGAGATCCTGGTCTCGCTCGATCCCGACAAGCTGCAGGCGGTGGGACTGACCGCGGTCAATGTCAGCCAGATCCTGCGCGGCACCAATGTCGACGTCGCCGGCGGCCGCGCCGAGATCGGCAAGAACGACCAGGCGATCCGCACGCTGGCCGGCGCCAAGACGCTGAACGAGCTCGCCGGCACCATGATCCCGCTGTTCGGCGGCGGCGAGATCCGGCTCGACGATCTCGGCACCGTCACCGACACCATCGCCGACCGGCGCACCTTCGCCCGCTTCAACGGCGAGCCGGTGGTCGCGCTCGGTATCAAGCGCTCCAAGGGCGCCAGCGACGTCGTCGTCGCGGCCGCGGTGCAGAAGCGGATCGACGCGCTGAAGGTGGCCTATCCCGATGTCGACCTGAAGCTGATCGACACCTCGGTCGAGTTCACCAAAGGCAATTACGAGGCCGCGATCTCGACCCTGTTCGAGGGCGCGATCCTCGCCGTCATCATCGTGCTGCTGTTCCTGCGCGACATGCGCGCCACGATTATCGCAGCGGTCTCGCTGCCGCTGTCGATCTTCCCGGCGTTCTGGGCGATGGACCTGCTCGGCTTCTCGCTCAACCTCGTTTCGTTCCTCGCCATCACGCTTTCGACCGGCATTCTGGTCGACGATGCCATCGTCGAGATCGAGAACATCGTCCGCCACATGCGGATGGGCAAGACGCCCTATCGTGCCGCTCTGGAAGCCGCCGACGAGATCGGCCTTGCGGTGATCGCGATCTCGCTCACGATCATCGCGATCTTCGCGCCGGCGAGCTTCATGTCCGGCATTGCCGGGCAGTTCTTCAAGCAGTTCGGCATCACCGTGTCAGTGCAGGTGTTCTTCTCGCTGCTCGCCGCGCGCTTCGTGACGCCGATGCTGGCCGCCTATTTCCTCAAGCATCATGACCACGACGATCCACCGCCCGGCCCGATCCTGCGCGGCTATCACAGCCTCGTCACCTGGTCGGTGAAGCATTACTTCGTCACCGTGCTGATCGGCTTTGCGATCTTCGCCGCGTCGATCTGGAGCATCACGCTGCTGCCGCAGGGCTTCCTGCCGGCGCAGGACACCGCACGCTCGCTGCTCGCGATGGAGCTGCCGCCCGGCTCGCAGCTCGCCTACACCGAGAAGGTCACCGAGGAGATCGTGGCGCGGCTACGCAAGCGGCCTGAGGTACGGAGCGTGTTCGTCGATGGCGGCCGGGTGCCGCCGGGCCTGCAGGAGGTCCGCCGCGCCGCGCTGATCATCAACTACACGCCGAAGGCCGACCGCAAGATCACCCAGCGCGAGCTCGAACTGTCGATCGGCAAGGAGCTCGATAACGTTCCCGACATCAGGTTCTGGTTCCTCGACGAGAACGGCCTGCGCGCGATTTCGCTGGTCGTCACCGGTACCGACAGCAACATCGTCAACAACGTCGCCAGCGAACTCGCGACGCAGATGAAGCGGATTCCGATCATCGCCAACGTGATCTCGGAGACCGCGCTCGACCGGCCCGAGCTGCGCATCCGTCCGCGCGCCGAGCTCGCGGCGCGGCTCGGCGTCTCGACCGAAAGCCTGTCGCAGACCATTCGCGTCGCCACCATCGGCGACGTCGGCCCGGCGCTGGCGAAGTTCGACGCCGGCGACCGCCAGGTGCCGATCCGCGTCCAGCTCGAGGACAATGCGCGCAGCGATCTGCAGATGCTGGAGCAGTTGCGGGTGCCGCTCGGCCAGCGCGGCGAGCGCGGCGGCGTGCCGCTCTCCGTCGTCGCCGACATCCAGCTCGACCAGGGCCCGACCAGCATCAACCGCTACGACCGCGAGCGGCAGGCCACCGTCGCCGCCGACCTTGTCGGCAATGCCGCGCTCGGCGACGCCACCAAGCTGATCTACGACCTGCCGGTCATGAAGACCCTGCCGAAGGGCGTGAGGGTCAGCCCGTCCGGCGACGCCGAGAGCCTCGCCGAGCTGTCCGACGGTTTCGCCACCGCGATCACCGCCGGCCTGATGATGGTCTATGCCGTGCTGGTACTGCTGTTCGGCACCTTCCTGCAGCCGATCACCATCCTGTTCTCGCTGCCGCTCTCGATCGGCGGCGCGATCGGCGCACTGCTGTTGACCGGCAAGCAGCTCACCACGCCGGTGTGGATCGGCATCCTGATGCTGATGGGCATCGTCACCAAGAACGCCATCATGCTGGTGGAGTTCGCGGTGGAGGCGATCCGCGACGGCAAGGCGCGCGAGGAAGCCATGATCGACGCTGGCATGAAGCGCGCCCGCCCGATCGTGATGACCACGATCGCGATGGCCGCCGGCATGATGCCGTCAGCGCTTGCGTTCGGCGCGGGCGGCGAATTCCGCTCGCCGATGGCGCTCGCAGTGATCGGCGGCCTGATCTTCTCGACCGCGCTGTCGCTGGTGTTCGTGCCGGCGATGTTCATGGTGATGGATGATATCGGCGGCCTGATCTGGCGCTTCGGCAAGCGGCTCGTGGTCTCGCATGCCGACCACGAGCTGACCCCGAACGAGCACCAGTCCGACGACACCAAGCGCCCGCCCGGCCCGCCGAACATGATCTCGCCCGCCGCGGAATGAGCTGAGGCCGCGCCTCGCCAGCGGTGCGACCCGTACGAGATGACGTACTCCAAAATATCGAAAACAACCCCATGCAAAGGAGCCGACGGCGGCCGGAATTCGACACGGCGACTTGACACGTCGGGCAAATCAGCGATATTTTTCCATTATTCCGAAATCATGGTGTGAGTCTACAACTCCTCCAACACGTCGTCCCTGCCTGGTGCGCAATTGCGCACGGGAGCAGGGACCCTTACGCCGCGGCGGACCTTGTTGCAGCGACTCGTCGTTCCAGCATCGCCCAACAATTGGCAGCTGTGGTTATGGGTCCCTGCTTCCGCAGGGACGACGGTGAGGAAGGATATCGATTCAGGGCGTTACACCAGGCGGTGTCATCGCCTGCGCATGCGGGTGATCTCAAGTTCTAATACAGCCGCGTCCGATAGGCCTCTTCCATCGCCTTCTCGGCGACCTCGACCTCGATCGCGGCGGTCTGCTCGGCGATGATTCGGCCGAGCGTCGGAAAGCTGTGGCGCTCGACCTGCGCGGCGGGATTCCAGAGCTTCGAGCGCATCAGCGCCTTGCCGCAGTGGAAGTAGGTCTCGTCGACATGCACCTTGAGCCCGATGATCGGCGTGACGTTCTGCACCGTCAGCGGCGTCAACAGATCGACCTCCTGCGAGATCTCGGCGCGCCCGTTGACGCGCAGCGTCTCGTTGATGCCGGGCACCATGAAGATCAGCCCGATCCCGGGTGACGCGATGATATTGCCGAACGTATCGACCCGGTTGTTGCCGCGCCGATCCGGGATCAGCAGCGTCTTGTCGTCGAGCACGGAGACGAAGCCCGGCGCATCGCCGCGCGGGCTGGCGTCGGCATGACCTTTGCCGTCGCTGGAGGCGATGACGAGGAACGGCGACAGCGCGATGAAGTCGCGGCAGAACTTGTCGAGATGGTAGAGCACCTTCTTCTCGGCGAGCGGGCTCAATTGCCCGAAATGCGCACGAAGATCCTCCTGCGATTTGACCGGCGGCTTGCCGCCCGCACTCTGGTCACCCATAGCGAACCTCCCGTTTGGTTTGTCTCAATTCGTTGAGCATGATCTCCGCGCAAACGCTCCGCGTTTGTCGCGAGGGAAAACCGCGTCGCACTTTTCCGGATCATGCTCTATACCGCGTCGATGCCGCACCAGCTCGCGACGAAGAGGGCGTAGGCCTTGGTCACCTTCTTCAGCGAATCGAGCTGGACCCGTTCATTGAAGCCGTGCGCGTTCTCCATCCTGGCGCCGAAGCAGAATGCGGGAACACCATAATCCAGGCCATAGAAGCGCGCATCCGTCAGCGCGGTCGAGGGAAAATCCGTCAGCTTGCGCCCGAACACATGCTCGTAGACCGAGCCGAGGACCGCCTCGCTCTCCTGCACCTCGGTCGCTTCATAGCCCGGCGACAGGAAGCCGGACCAGACGATCTCTGGCGGATTGTTGGCGAGGAACGGATGGGCCCTGGCAGCCTTGGTCACGCACGCGACGATCTCGGCCTGGCAGTCGGCGATTTT
Source organism: Bradyrhizobium sp. USDA 4502 (assembly GCF_054063355.1). NCBI lineage: Bacteria > Pseudomonadati > Pseudomonadota > Alphaproteobacteria > Hyphomicrobiales > Nitrobacteraceae > Bradyrhizobium > Bradyrhizobium sp. USDA 4502. The sequence continues at coordinate 7,930,380 of NZ_JBSSGF010000001.1, read as the reverse complement.
CCATCCCGGCAGGATTCCGATCCGGCAATCGACGTCGCACCACGCCGGCACGCTGGAGGCCCAATCGCCGCCCTTGATGATGCCGGGATTGAAGTTGAGCGGGTGATGCACCGCGCCGAAATGGCGATGCGACTTGGCACGCTCGTTCCACTCCGCCTCGAGCGCGTCGAGGTGGCCGATCAGATGATAGGCGGCGCGGATAGCGTTGGAGCCGGTGCCGGCGCGCGCGACATGGACCGGGATTCCGCGAACCTTCAGGCGAAACCAGATCACGCCGACCTGGGCTCGCATCAGCCGTTCCTCGGTCGGCTCCGGCAGCAGGCAGGCATCGGCACGGTAACCTCGCTGCAACGTCGAGAGCGCGCCGAGACCGGTGCTCTCCTCCTCGATCACGGATTGCAGATGGATGCGGCCCTTCGGCGCAAAGTCCGCGGCCTTCACCGCATCGAGCGCGTAGAGCGCAGCAATGGTGCCCGACTTCATGTCGCCGGTGCCGCGGCCATAGAGCCAGCCGTCCTCGACCACCGGCTGGAACGGCGGCCGCTCCCACATGTCGAGCGGCCCGACCGGTACCACGTCGCAATGCCCCTGAAGGATCAGCGAACGTCCCTCCTCGCGCGCCGGCCGATAGGTGCCGACGACGGTCCGCGCGCGGGAGAAGTCGGTCTCGACCGGCCCGTAGCCGGGTAGCGTCTTCAGCTCGTCCTGATTGATGACCCAGTCGTCGACCTCATAGCCGCGCTCGCGCAGCAGCTTCGCGAACATGTCCTGGCACGGACCTTCCTGGCCGCGCGTGCTGGGAATCGACGAGAAGGCGATCGTGGTCGCGAGTTGCTGCTCGAAGGCGGCGTCGACAGCCGCCTCGATGCGCTCGCGCGCGCCGGCCGGAAGGGGAACTGAACGGCTGTCGGTCATGAATTGATCCTTGCTGTGGGGCGTGCATCGGCCGCGGCCGCAAAGCCCGGCTGGTCGAAGAAATCGCGCCCGGGAATCGCGTCGAGCAGATCGCGAGTGTAGGCCTGGCGCGGCGCGGTGAACACTTCGGCGGTGGTGCCTTCTTCCACGATACGCCCCTTCTGCAGGACGATGACGCGGTCGGCGATCTCGGCGGCGATCCGCAAATCGTGTGTGATGAAGATCATCGCAAGCCGCATCTCCTGGCGCAGCTCGGCGAGCAGCGCCAGCACCTGGGCCTGCACCGAGACGTCCAGCGCCGACACCGCCTCATCGGCGATCAGAACCCGCGGCTTCAGCGCCAGCGCCCGCGCGATGCAGATGCGCTGGCGCTGGCCGCCCGAGAACTCGTGCGGGTAGCGATCGGCGGCGGTCGCCGACAGGCCGACCCGCACCAGGAGCTTGTTCGCCTGGGCCATCGCCTCGGCCCGCGACGTCCCATAGGCCATCGGTCCGCGCGCGATGGCATCGCCGACCTTCTGGCGCGGATCGAGACTGGCAAACGGATCCTGGAACACGATCTGGAGCTGGCGCCGCGCCTGGCGCAACGCCTCGCCGCGCAGCTGCCGGAGATCCGCGCCGCCAAAGCGGATGGCGCCGGCGTCAGGTTCGGTGAGCCGCATGATCATGCGCCCGAGCGTCGACTTGCCGGAACCGGATTCACCGACCACCGCAAGCGTCTCGCCCTCGTGCAGCGTCAGTGAGATGCCATCAGCGGCGGTCACCTCGCGTGGCGGCTGCAGCCAGCCGCGCTTGACCCGAAAGGTCTTTTGCAGGCCGATGACCTCGAGCAGCGGCTCGGGACGCAGGATGGCCTCGTGGATGTCGGCGAGGCGCGCCTTCGGAACCGCGTCGATCAGTTCGCGCGTGTAGGCGGCCTGCGGATTGCGAAGCACCTCGCTGGCCGTGCCCTGCTCGACCACCTTGCCATGGCGCAGCACCACGACGCGATCGGCAACGTCGGCGACAACGCCGAAATCATGGGTGATCAGCAGCACTCCCATGCCGCGCTCGCGCCGGAGATCGTCAATCAGGCGCAGGATCTGGCGCTGGGTCGTGACATCGAGCGCGGTCGTCGGCTCGTCTGCGATCAGGAGCGCGGGGCGGTTGGCCATCGCCATCGCGATCATCACGCGCTGGCGCTGGCCACCGGAAAGCTCAAACGGGTAGCTCTTTTCCAGCAGCTGCGGATTCGGCAGCCCGACCTGGGTCAGCAGCGTCAGCACCCGCTCGCGGAGTTCGGTCGCCGAGGGCGCAGGCCGCTGGTGCGCCAGGATCATCTCCTCGATCTGCCTGCCGACGCGCTTCAGCGGATTGAGCGAAGACAACGGCTCCTGAAAGATCATCGCGGCGTTGCCGCCGCGCAGCTTGCGGAGAGCGCGGCCGTCGAGCTTCGACGGATCCTGCCCTGCGACCGCCACGGCGCCGGACGCGATGTCGACGCCCCGCGGCAACAGCGACAGCACCGCATGCGCGATCATCGACTTGCCGGAGCCGGACTCGCCGACCAGGCAAACCACTTCGTTTGGCTTGATCTCAAAGGAGACGTTCTCGACCGCGAAGGGCCGATCACCGCCCTTGGGGAGCGCGATCGAGAGACCATCGACGGCAAGAACAGGCGCACCGGACTGCATGGCTTCGCTCATGAGCGGCGCCTCGAGACGCGCGGGTTGAGGACATCAGACAGTCCCTCGCCGAACAGGTTGATCGCCAGCACGGTGACGAGGATGGCGAGGCCGGGAAACACGCTCATCCACCACGCGTTCCGGATCACGGTGCGGCCCGCGCCGATCATGAAGCCCCACGACATCAGATTGGGATCGCCGAGCCCCATGAAGGACAGCGCGCTTTCCAGCAGGATCGCAGTGGCAACCGTCAGCGACGTCACCACCAGGATCGGCGAGATCGCGTTCGGCAGGATATGGCCGAGCACGATGCGCCAGGTGCGTTCGCCCTGGCACAGCGCGGCCTCGACGAATTCGCGGTGCCGCAGACGGAGGAATTCGGCGCGCGTGAGCCGCGCCAGCGGCGGCCAGCTCACCGCGCCGATGGTCAGGATGATCGTGAGCAGCGACGGATTGAAGGTCGCGACCAGCAGGATGGCCAGCACGAAGGCTGGAATGGTCTGGAACAATTCCGTCATCCGCATCAGCACCAGATCGACCTTGCCGCCGAAATAGCCTGAGATCGCGCCGATCACGACGCCGATCGCCATCGCCGCGAGCGCTGAGGCGATGCCGATCAGGAGCGACACGCGTGCGCCATAGGCGACGCCGGCGGCGACGTCGCGGCCGAGCGTATCGCCGCCGAGCCATAATCCGTCCTCGCCGGGCGGCGTGAACGGCGCGCCGACCATCTCCCAGGGCGAGACCGGAAACGCGATCGGCGCAACGATCGCGACGACAACAACGACGAGCAGCAGGACGAGGCCGATCATTCCGCTCGGATGACGCAGGAAGGCGCGCACCGTGTCCATCACGCCGCTCCCGTGGTCATGCGGGGATCAATCAACCGGTAGACCAGGTCGGTGAGCAGGTTGAGCGCGATCACGACGATCGAGAGGATCAGGAAGATGCCGAGCAGGACCGGATAGTCGCGCTGCAACAGTGCCTCGAAGGTCAAGCGGCCAAGGCCCGGCCAGGCAAACACCGTCTCGATCACCACAGCGCCGCCGACCAGCGCGCCGGCCTGCATGCCGGCGACGGTGACGACCGGCACCAGCGCATTGCGCAGCATGTGGCCGACCACGATGCGCGTTCCGGACAAGCCCTTGGCGCGCGCGGTCTTGATGAAATCCTGCTGCGCGACCTCGATGATCGAGGATCGCATCAGCCGCGCATAGATCGCCAGATAGATCGCCGCCAGCGACGTGACCGGCATGATCATGTGTTTTATGATGTCGAGCGCATGCTCGACCGGCGAGAGCTGGACGTTGATGGTCTCGTAACCGAACGGCGGCAACCAGCCGAGCGTCACCGAGAACACCAGCACCAGCATCAGGCCGAGCCAGAACACCGGCGTCGCGTAGAGCACGAGCGAGAGCACAGTGAACACCGTGTCGAGCACGCTGCCGGCCGCGAGCCCGGCCAGCGCGCCGAGCGCGGTGCCGATCAGGAGCGCGAGGCAAAACGCCGTGACGGTCAGCAGCAGCGTCGCCGGCAGCCGTTCGAGGATCAGATCAACGACCGGACGACGCTGGCGATAGGAATAGCCGAGGTCGAGCCTGATGACGCGGCCGAGGTGGCTCACGAGCTGCACGAAATACGGCTTGTCGAGGCCATACTCCTTGCGCAGGTCGTCGAGCAGTTTTGGATCGGACGCGCCGGATTGCCCGGCCATGACCTGGGCCGGATCGCCGGGCGCGGCGCGCACCAGCACGAAATTGAACGTCGCGATGACGAGGATCACGGCGACGAGTTGGGCGATGCGGCTGACCGCCTGAAGTCCGATCGTCGCGGCGCTGCCGAGCCGGGTCACGATTTGTAGACCGACCCGAAGGTTTCGTGCGAGCCGATGCCCGTCGTCACGATGTTCTTGAACGCCTTGTCGTAGATGATGGGATATTCGATCTCGAGCGTCCAGGCCACCGGCACATCCTCGACCAGGATCTGCTGCACCTTGCTGTAGAGCTCCTGGCGCTTGGCTTCATCGAGCGTCACCGCGGCCTCGTCGAACAGTTTGTCGACTTCGGGATTCGAATAGCCTTGCGTGTTGGAGAACAGGATGCCCTTCTTGATGTTCGACGAAATATAGGTGCGGGCGACGCCCAGCGCGGGATCGCCGAGCTGGTAGAGCAGATTCTGGGTCATCTCATAGTCCCAGTTGCCGACCTTCTCGGCCCACCCGGCCATGTCGGTGCCGACAAGCACGAGATCGATGCCGACCCGCGCAAAACTCTGGCGGAAGAATTCGCCGGCCCGCTGATAGGACTCGCCATAGGGCGGCACGATATACTTGATCTCGGCGCGCTTGCCGTTGGCGCCAGGCTTCAGTCCCATGTCGTCGAGCAGGGCCTTGGCCTTGTCGACCGAAAACTCGTAGCGCTTGACGTTCGGATCATAGAACCGCGTCTTCGACGAGATCGGCCCGGTCGCCACCTTGGCATTGCCGAAATAGACCCGCTTGCTGAACGCCTCGCGATCGATCAGGTGCATCACCGCCTGCCGGAACCGCTTGTCGTTCATCGGCGCGATGCGGTTGTTCATCTCGAGCCACTGATGGGGCGCGAAATACTCGTAGCCCTTGGTGGTGAATTCGAGGTTCTTCTGCGCCTTGAAGCGCTGCACGTCATAGAATTCGACGTCGGACCATTGCACGAGCTGCACCGTGCCGTTCTCGAGCGCCAGCGCGCGCGAGGCCGCATCCGGAATCACGCGATAGACGATCTCGTCGAGATAGGGCTGGTCCTTCTGATAGTAGCCATCGTGGCGGACGAGATGAACGTGCGAGCCGCGCACCCACTCCTTCAGCTTGAAGGGGCCGGTGCCGATCGCCTTGTCGTTCTCCGGGTTCTTGCGGTAGTCGGTGCCGTCATAGATGTGCTTGGGCACGATCGGGGCGGACGTGCAATCGAAGCAGCCGATGAAGGGCGCGAACGGCTGCTTCAATTTGAACACGACGGTGAGCGGATCGGGCGCCTCCGCCGTCGCCACGCGGGCGAAGTTTTGCCGTGCGCGCGGATGCGTCTCCACCAGCAGCTTCATGCAGCTGAAGACCACGTCCTCCGAGGTCATTGGCTTGCCGTCGTGGAAGGTGATGCCGGGAAACAGCTTGAACGTATAGGTCAGGCCGTCGGGCGAGATCTCCCAGGACTGCGCCATGCCGGGCATCGGCTTGAGATCGGCGCCGTATTTCAGCAGGCCTTCGTAAATCTTGCCGCCGAGCGTCAAGGTCGGCTGCTGCTGGTTCAGCGCGGTCACCAGGACCGGTGGCTCGGGCTGGATGATGGTGTTGAGCGTCCCACCGCGGGTCTGGCCCGCCGCCCGCGTGATGCCGAACGGGATGGCTGCACCGCAGGCCAGCATTGCCTTGGTGAATTCGCGTCTGTTCATCGGACCTCTCCGTCTCCGCGCTCTCACATTCGATTTCGGCGAATGCCGCGGGGTGAGGCATTGTTGCCAAACGCCATATCCCGCGCTACCTGAAGGGGGACAACAACCATCGCGATCGGGCCAAGTGGCCCGGAAGATGCATGAGCACCCTGCGAAAACGACGATCGATCAGGAGCTCACGACACTTGAAAGTCGCAGCGCGACGAAATGACACCACCGGCTTGCGCGTTTGCCGCAAGCAATCGGGTCCCGCAGCCGCCGCGCACTATGCCGGACAGCTGCAACAGGTCGAACGGCCGCTCGCGGCGATGGCGGCCTCCTATCCGAACGAAAGCACCAGCGCGCGACACGCGCACCGACGCGATCAATTCATCCTGCAGACCGCGGGCGTGACCTCGATGATGACCGAGCGCGGCCATTTCGTCGTGCCGCCCGGCCACGGCCTGTGGATTCCAGCCGGCGTCGCGCACCAGTCGCGGGCATGGGGCGAGGTCGAGATCCAGACCATCTATGTCACGCCTGACCGCATCAGGAATGCTCCGGCGACATGCCGCCTGATCAAAGTCTCCGCGCTGGTCGAGGCGTTGATGGAAGAAGCGGTGCACATGCCGACCCGTTACGATCCGGAAGGGCGCGACGGCAGGCTGGTCGATTTCCTGCTCGACGAGATCGGCAGGATGCCGGAAGTGTCGCTGCACGTGCAGGTGCCGCCCGATCCGCGGCTCGCCGCGATCTGCGAAGCCGTGCTGGTCGATCCGAGTTCCGATCTCACGCTCGACGAATGGGCCGATCGCTGCCAGCTCAGCCGGCGGACGCTGACGCGTCTGTTCCGGCGCGAGACCGGCCAGAGCTTTGCGGCCTGGCGCCAGCGGGTGCGGCTGCTCGAAGCGCTGGCGCGGCTCGGCGCCGGCGAGGCCGTCACCTGCGTTGCGCTCGACGTCGGCTATGAAAGTCCGAGCGCTTTCGCCGCGATGTTCAAGCGCGAGCTCGGCGCCGCGCCGCGCCAGTATCTGCGCTGGGCCGATCCCGAAGTGGTGATGCGGTAGGCGCCCTCGCGTCACGCATCTATCGAAATGCAAAACCCCTGCGGTCAACGGGAGAGACCGCAGGGGTTTGCAGGTGGATGGCGTGAGGCCAGCAAGGCTGGGTGTCACCCCAAGGACCGGCGGCCGGATGAAAGCGGTACCGGCCTCATCATGCAAGCACGTCTTTTAGGCAGGAGTGCGTCAACATCCGCAAGCAAAGCGCGCGAGAGGATTGAATCTTCCCGCGCGCGTTGCATGCAGCTCGCTCTAGTCGTTGCGGGCGACCGCGGTCAGCTTGGTCATGTTGTGCAGCATGATCCGGCCGCGTTGCAGGTCGACGATGCCGTCCTTGCGCCACGTCTGCAGCTGCCGGTTGACGCTTTCGCGCGCGGCGCCGACGAAGATACCGAGCTGTTCCTGCGAGATGTGCACCTCGGAACCGAAATCTTCGGCCAGCGCGCACAGCCGCCGTGCGAGGCGGACCGGCAATGGCTGCAGCACGGATTCTTCCATCCGCTCGCTCTGCCAGCGAATCCGCTGGCACAGCAATTCGATCAGCCTGACCGCAACCTTCGGCTCGCGCTCGAGGAAGCCGAGGAAATCCTGCCGCCGCAACACGAATAATTCGCTGGGCTCGCCCGCGGTCGCATCCGCGGTGCGGTCCTGACCGTCGAGCACGGCGACTTCGCCGAACAGGTCGCCGGATCCCATGAAGTTCAGTGTGAGCCGGCTGCCGTCGGAAGCACCGGTCTCGATCCGAATCTGGCCGCGGCGGACCCCAAACAGGGCATCGCCGGGATCGCCTTTCTGGAACAGCACCTCACCGGTCGCGAGCTGCTGGGTGTGGCAGAGGCCGGAAAGCCGCTGCAACTCGTCCGCACCGAGATCGGCGAACATCGGATTCATCTTCAGAATGACCGCAAATTCGGCCTGTTTGCTCATTGTACTGCCTTCCAAATCCATCCGAGCAGTCCCCTGACGCCCGGTTAGCAAAAATCACCCTCATAAGAGTGTGGGAGAGGTCACATAAGTTCATGCGGTAACGGATTATTTTTCCAGTCATTGGAGCCAGATCCCGCTTGCGGGATAAACTCGTGTGATCGGCCGTGACTTTCTGCAACGGAACCCCGCTTGCCCGGCCTGGAACAACGACATGAGAGCACTGAAATTCGCCGGGGCCGCCATCGCTGCCGTGATCGTGATCATCGCATTGGTGGCCGTGGTCGGGATCCCGTCCTCGTTCCTCACATCGACCGTCACCGATCGGGTCGAGCGCGAGACCGGCTACAAGCTCACCATCAATGGCGGCGCCAAGATTGGCCTCTGGCCGAACGTCAATCTGACGCTGAGCGACGTCGTGTTGCAGGACCCGCGCGGGCGCGACGTCAACAACCGGTTCGCGGCAAGCAGCGTCGAGGCCGAGATGACGCTGTCGAGCCTGTGGTCGGGCCGGCCCGACATCACCGACCTTTCGATCGTCAAGCCGGTGATCAATCTGCCACTGCAGCGCGAGCGCACCCGCGACCACAATCCGCCGGCGAAATCTTCCGCGTCCGATAGCAGCGGCATCACGATCCGGCATGTCAGCGTCAGCGGCGGCACCGTCGTCTTCGCCAATGTACGCGACCGGATCGAGAGCCGGATCGAGACGCTCAATGCGGACGCGACCATCGGCGACGACCGCAAGATCGTCGTCACCGGTGACGCACACGCCGGCGACAAGCCGCTGAAATTCGAGATCCGCGCCACCGCGCCGCAAGCAGCGCTGGAGCGTCAGAGCGTGCCGGCCGAATTCAGCATCGATGCGCCCGGCTTGTTGCCCGCGGCGATCAAGGCGAATGCGGAAGCGCGGCTGAACGGCACGGTGGTGATGTTCAACGGCGTCTCCGGCACGCTCGGCGATGGCGGCTTCACCGGCTGGGCCTCGGTCGATTTCGCCAGCAACAAGCCGCTGGTGAAGCTCGATCTCGACTTCCAGCGCATTGCGATCGCGATGCCGCCGGGCCAGTCCGGCACCACGCAGCCGCTCGGCACCAATACCTGGAGCAACGCGTCGGTCGATCTTGCCGGGCTCAACTATGTCGACGCGCAGGCGCGCATCTCGGCGGCGGAGCTTATGATCGGCGACGGCCGCTTCACACAGGCGGCAATCGATGCGTCCATCGACAGCGGCGTGCTGAAGGGCCGGTTCGCCAATCTCGGCGCCTATGAGGGCACCGCCGATGGCGACGTCACCATCGACGCGCGAGCTACGAATCCAACCTACGCGCTGCGGCTCGACCTCGCCGGCGTGCGCGCGCTGCCGGTGCTGAAGAATCTTGCCGAGTTCGACAAGCTCGACGGCAAGATGCAGGCCAAGATCGCGCTGACCTCGCAAGGCGGCAGCGAGCGTGCCATCGTCGGCAATCTCGCCGGCACCGCCTTCGTCGTGTTCCAGGACGGCAAGATCCTCGGCCTCAACGTGGCGCAGATGATCCGCAACCTCACCACCAGCACCTTGTCGGGCTGGCAGGAGAGCCAGGAATTGTCGACCGATCTCAGCCAGCTCTCGGCGTCGTTCAAGGTCGACAAGGGCCATGCCGTCACCACCGATCTCAACCTGATCGGCCCGCTGGTGAAGATGACCGGGGTCGGTACCATCGACCTCAACACCCGCCAGATCGGGTTCCGCGTCGAGCCGCAGCTCGTGATGACCACCGAAGGCCAGGGCCGCACCGGCAATCCGGTCGGCCTCGGCATCCCCGTGATGGTCGAGGGACCCTGGGTATCGCCGCGCATCTATCCGGAGATGCAGGGCATCCTCGACAATCCGCAGGCGGCCTATGCCAAGCTCAAGGAGATGGGCAAGGGCCTGTTCGGCGCGAACGGCCAGGGGCTGAGTCAGGGCATCAACGGGCTGACCAATCTGCTCAATGGCGTGCAGGGCGGCGCGCAGCCCGGCAGCAGCGGCCAGGGCGGCGGTGCCGCCGGCCAGAGCAACCCGCTCGGCGGGCAGCTTGGCGACACCATCGGCAATTTGCTGCAGCAAGGCCTTTCCACCCTCAACCAGGGCAACGCATCGCGCCCGAGCCGCGACCTGAGCCAGCCCGCGCCGCCGGCCCCCGACCAGGCCCCGCCACCGCCCCCTCCGCCCGGCGAGACCGCCGAGCAGCACGACAGTCCGGCGATGAAGGACGTGCTGCGTCAGCTGTTCAATCGCTGATATTCCCGGATATCCCTCGCCGATATGAAGGGATAACCATGCGGCCCGAGCGGCCGCCCCGCCCCGCCGATCCGTGCTAAATAGCGGCGGATCATGCGGCGCACCCGATTGGGGGCCGGACGAGGCTGGATGAACGCGGCTACGGACAAGGGCAAGAACTGGTTCCTGCGCGGCGGCCTGTTCGCCAAATATGTCCTCGCGCTGGTCGGCCTCGTCGTGTTCGTGCTGGCGGTCAACGGCGCGCTCGAGACCTGGATCAGCTACCGCGGCATCAAGGGCACGCTGACGGATGCGATGAGCGAGAAGGCGGATGCGACCGCCAAGCGCATCGAACAGGCGATCTCCGATCTCGAGCGCCAGATCTCCTGGGTGACCCGAGCCTCCTCCAACACGATCGAGCTGCGCCGTGCCGACTATGCCCAGTTGCTCGGTCAGGTGCCGGCGGTGAGCCAGCTCAGCTTGATCAGCGGCCAGGGCCGCGAGCTGCTGCGGCTGTCGCGCCAGACCACCACCGTGAACTCCAACGCCGACTTCTCCCGCGATGTCAGATTCACCGAGACCATCGCCCGCGGCACCGCCTACGCGCCGGCGTATTTCCGCGACGGGCGGCCCTTCATGTCGATCGGCGAGCAGCATTCCGGCTTCAATGCCGGCGTCACCATGGCCGAGATCGACCTGCGCTTCCTCAATGACTATTTCGGCGATTCCCAGGTCGGCCGGCTCGCTCATGCCTATGTCGTCGACGGCAAGGGCCGCGTGCTGGCGAGCTCGTCGAAGGGGCCGGAGGTCGGCAAGGACCTCGCCGCGCTGCCGCAGGTCGCCGCGGTGCTGTCGCCGAGCGGCAGGCCGATCGCCTCCGGCAAGGATGTCGACGGCAACGCGGTGCTGACGACAGCAACGGCCGCGCCGAGCCTCGGCTGGCACGTGTTCTATGAGCAGCCGACGGCACAGGCGCTGTCGCCGATCCGCGACCAGCTGGTGCGCATTGCGCTCTTGATCGCGCTCGGCCTCGTGGTCGCGATCATCGCCGGCACGATTTTGGCGCGGCGCATGCTGGAGCCGATCACAGCGCTGCGCACCGGCGCGCGGCGGTTAGGGGCCGGCGATTTCGGCCATCGCATCGAGGTGAAGACATCCGATGAGCTGGAGGAGCTCGCCGGCCAGTTCAACAGCATGGCCACCCAGCTTGCCGAGACCTATTCCGATCTCGAAGCCAAGGTGAAGGAGCGCACCCGCGACCTCGCGCAATCGATCAACGAGCTGAAGGTGCTGGAGGAGGTCGGCCGCGCGGTGGCGTCCTCGCTCGACCTCAATGCCGTGCTGCCGACCGTCGCCGCCCGCGCGCTCGAGATCACCCATGCCGACGCCGTGCTGATCTATGGCTATGACGCGGCACGGCGCACGTTCAACCTGACGCAATCGATCGGCATCGACGCCGGAGCCGAAGGCCATCATCGCGCGATCGATGCGGCAAACGGCCCGCTCGGCGACGCCGCGGCCAAGGGCGAACCGCTCGCCTTCCCCGATCTCACGACAAGTACCGATTATCCGCCCGATCATCCGCTGCGCGATGTCGTCGTCGGCGCCGGCTTCCACTCGGTGCTTGTGGTGCCGCTGGTCGACCAGAAGGGCGTGCTCGGCGCGCTGGTGGTGCTGCGCAAGGCGGCCGGCGATTTCCCGTCGAGTTTGATCGGACTGATGAAGACCTTTGCGCACCAGGCGGTGCTGGCGATGCGCAACGCGCGGCTGTTCACCGAGGTCGACCAGAAGAGCCACGCGCTGGAAGAGGCCAACGCCACCGTGCGCGAGCAGGCCGACAAGCTGCGCGAGCAGACCGAAGCACTCAAGGACTGGAACAAGTCGCTGGAGCAGCGGGTCGAGACCCAGCTCGGCGAGCTCGAGCGCGTGCGAAGGCTTGAGCGCTTCCTGGCGCCGCAGGTGGCGCAGCTGATCGCCTCGTCCGACAATCCCGAGGGCCTGCTCGACAGCCACCGCCGCGAGGTCACCGTGGTGTTCTGCGACCTGCGCGGCTTCACCGCCTTCACCGAGGCGACCGAGCCGGAAGAGGCGATGAACGTGCTGCGCGAATATCACGCCGCGCTCGGCAAGCTGATCTTCAAGTATGAAGGCACCCTCGACAAATATGCCGGCGACGGCGTGATGATCCTGTTCAACGCGCCGATCCAGCTCGCGGACCACACCGCGCGCGCCGTGAAGATGGCGGTGGAGATGCGCGACACGGTCGGCCCGCTGACCGAGAAGTGGCGCAACCGCGGGCACAGCCTCGGCTTCGGCATCGGCATTGCGCTCGGCTACGCCACGCTCGGCCAGGTCGGCTTCGAGCAGCGGCTGGAATACGCCGCGATCGGCAGCGTCACCAACCTCGCCTCCCGCCTGTGCGGCGAGGCCAAGGCCGGCCAGATCGTGGTGAGCCGCCGCGTCTACGGCATGGTCGAGCCCTTCGTCGAAGGCCGCGCCATCGACGACCTCGTGCTGAAGGGATTCAACCATCCGATCCTCGCCGCGGAGATCCTCAGCTGGAAGGGCGAGCCATCAGCGGAAGCGGCCGCGGAGTAAGCGGCACACTCTCTCCCACGTCGTCCCGGCGAAAGCCGGGACCCATAACCACAGGGTGAAATTGGTGCGCGACTCTGCGGCCCCAGCTTCGCACCACAACCATCATTCGGGGTAATGGGTCCCGGCTTTCGCCCATAGGCGCTAAAATAGGATTTGCGCCTTGGATTCGCTTGTGATTCCAAGATGGAATGGCACACGAATCGCTTGTGAACAAAGATTGGGCGCGCGTTGTCGCCCGACTTGGCGGAGCCGAGGCTCTGAACATTAGCGCGCGCAAGACGAAGGCGTTTGTCCGTCCGCGGGAGATCAGCAATGCGGTCGACTTGCTGCGCCTGATCTTGGCTTATTGCCTTGGTGAGAAAGGGCTGCGGTTGACGGCGGCATGGGCCACGTCGGTTGGGCTTGTCGATATCTCCAACGTGGCTCTGTTGTATCGCTTACGTCAGTGCGGAGATTGGCTGGCAATCTTGGTCGAGCAGGCGCTTGCCGCCGCGGCGCCGAAGGCGAGCCGCGGTCGTCTGATCCGTATTGTTGACGCCACGACGGTCCCCAAGGCTGGGACGAGCGGCAGGAACAAGAACGCAGTGTGGCGTATCCATAGCGCGTTCGATCTTCCGCAGGAGCGCTTTGGTCACTTCGAACTGACCGATCAGCGAGCGGGCGAGACGCTGGATCGGATACCGGCGGTTGCCGGTGAGATCCGTCTTGCCGATCGCGCCTATCTGCAACCGGAGCGCATGGCGCATCTCGTCGATGCCGATGCGGACTTCGTGATCCGGGCCGGCTGGAAGAGCGCGCGCTGGCTCGATGCCGAAGGTAATCTTGTTGACCTCACTGCCGAACTGCGCAACGCCTCGGCGCGTGGCCTGATCGATCGGCCGATTTGGATAAAGCGCAAGTCAGGTGCGCCGCCGCTCGCAGTGCGTCTGGTTGCCGCGAAGAAGCCGGCGCAAGCTGCTGCGGCTGCGCGACGCAAGGCGCGCCGGACTGCACAAAAGGGAGGTCATCAGCTCTCCAGGCAAACACTTGACGCCGCAGATTGGGTGATCCTGGTGACCTCACTCAGGCCAGAGGACTTCACGACTGCAGATATCCTCGCCCTCTATCGGCTGCGATGGCGCATTGAGCTCGGCTTCAAGCGGCTGAAAAGCCTGATTGGCCTGAAGGGACCTCCCGGAACCGACGAGCGGTCCGCCAGACCCCATATCCTCGCTCATCTGCTGATCATTCTATTGCTCGAGCCGCTCGTCGACGAACTCGAAGACTCTCCCCGCTTGGCCGACGCCGCCTGACCCACCCAGTGACGTGGCGTCTGCTGCGCCAGCTCGTAGCTTCGCTACGGCAAGCGATCATTCCACAGCCCGCAATCGCTCTACTCTGCAGAGCCAGTCACGCTCTCCGGCGACATCTACGCGAGCCACCCAGACATAAGCGCCACTATCAGACTATGATCAAACTATCTTAGCGCCTATGGGCCTTCGCCGGGACGACATTGAATATGTGGCCCCGTTCCTGATTCAACAATCAAATAGCCAAGGGAGAGACCCGAGGGGAGAAGCACACGCCCGCATCCCGCGACGCCACCGCGCCCGAGTCATGCGATCAACCACCCTCATATAGGAGAGGGCGCAGGGAAGCGCCGGGCGCCGACTGCCACGAGCCTCAACATCACCATCCAGTGAATCCTGTTGCCTCCCCAATCACGATCACGACCGCCCCCACCCCTCCCAGGAATAAGCCCTCCCCCGCCTCGCTCGCGTCATGACGGGCGCGTGCGAACGCGCGTCCGGCGACAACAAGAACAAGAAGGAAGGGTTTGATGACGGGTTTGGATGGGACGCACGCGGCGGCGTCGGTGGTGGCGCTGCATTGCTCGCTGGGGTCGGGACGGCAATGGACCAAGCTTGCGACGGCGCTCGGCGGCGACCGGTTCATGGCGCCGGATATTTCCGGCTATGGCGTTGCGGCCTGCGGGCGCGACTGGCCGCGGACGCTGGACGGCGAGATCGCGCGGCTCGAGCCCTGGCTCGCCAGGGCCGACGGGCCGATCCATCTGATCGGGCATTCCTATGGCGGGGCGATCGCGTTTCGGCTGGCGACCGCCTCGCCTTATGCGCAGCACATTCGCAGCCTGACGCTGATCGAGCCGGTGTTACCCACGTTGCTGCGCGACACGCCCACCGATGCGCGGCTGTACGACCGCTTCGCGCGGATCGCGCAGATCGTCTCAAGGGATATTGTCGACGGCGCCGTGATGGAGGCGGTCGAGGCGTTCACCGCGTTCTGGGCCGGCTCCGGGCCGCGCGAGCAGTTCTCGCCGAGCGGGCGGCTGCGGATGATCGAGCAGGCCGACAAGCTGCCGTGCGATTTCAGCGCCGCGCTCGACCTTAACGGAGTGGCGGAAGCCGCGCGTACCTTGAAGGTGCCGACGCTGCTGATCTCTGGCGGGCTGTCGCCCTATGTGACGCAGCGCATTGTCGCGAAACTCGCCACGCTGATCGATGGCGCCGAGTTGCGGCATCTGCCGGGTGCCGGCCACATGCTGCCGGTGACGCATGCCGATCGGGTCAACCCGGAAATCCTGCGGCACATCTGGCGCGCCGAGGAGTTGGCGAAGCTGGAGCTGGCGGCGGATGCGGGGCCGGCCGAGGCAGTGCAGGCGGCTGGCTCGGCCAGGCGGCATCTGGTATTCAGGAGGCCCTCATTTTGGGAATAGTTTGCCGATGATTTTGCCTCGCACGCGCGCCTCAGCCCTTGCCGCCTCCGCGCTGCTCGTGCTCGCGGCCTCTCCCGCGCTTGCCGCGGGCGAGGCCGACGCCGTGCCGAAGGGCGCGGCGGTGACGGTGCTGAAGGCCTCGAAATTCTGCTTCGGCAATATCGTCGAGGTTTCGGGCATCGTGCTGCCGCGCGACGAGCAGCAAATCCGGCCCGACCGTTTTGGCTTGAAGGTGGCGGAGGTGATGGTCGATCCCGGCGACACCGTCACCGCAGGGCAGGTGCTGGCGAAGCTGACCGACGGCGCCAACTCGGTCAACGTCACGGCGCCGGTGGCGGGCACGATCTCGGGCTCAACGGCGATCGTCGGCGCGCCGGCCTCGGGCAAGGACGCGCTGTTCTCGATCATCGCCAAGAGCGAGTACGATCTGGTCGGCATGGTGCCGACCCGCGACATCGCCAAGCTGAAGACCGAGCAGACGGCGCAGCTCAAGGTCCTCGGCGCCGGCGATCTCGACGGCAAGGTGCGGCGGATCGCGCCGACGGTCGAGCCGAACAGCCAGCTCGGCCAGGTGTTCATCGGCATCGGCGCGAACAAGCGGCTGCTGGTGAATTCGTCCGGCCGCGCCCAGATCAAGACCGGGCAGAGCTGCGGCGTCGCGGTGCCGCTGACCGCGATCCTCTATTCCACCGCGGGCACCGTTGTGCAGGTGGTGCGCGGCGGCCGCGTCGAGACGCGGCGGGTCGAGACCGGATTGATGTCGGCCGGGCAGGTCGAGATCCGCGACGGCATCCAGGAAGGCGACATCGTCGTCGCCCGCGCCGGCGCGCTGCTGCGCGAGGGCGATCCGGTGCGGCCGGTCGGCGCCAGCGCGGATGCGAAGTAGGCGGCGCTACATCCACGGTGTCGTCCCGGGCAAGCCAACGGGTCGGCGCAAAGCGCCGCCCGATGACAGGCTCCGCGCGACCCGGGACCCATAACCACCAATGTGAATTGTCTGAAGAGCTGTCGCCACAGCGCGCTTCAACAATGCGGCCCTGTGGTTATGGGTCCCGGCTTTCGCCGGGACGACGTGTGGATAGAGCAAAGGAAGCTCAGCCGCCGAGCTTGATGTCTTCCAGCAGCGACGACGACACGCTCGGCACCTGCTCGCCTTCGCTGGCACGCGAGATCGCGACGCGGGTCTTGTTGAAGGCGCTTTCGGCGCCGGCCTGGGCGTTGAGGTTGTTGAGCAGCTCGGAGACCAGCACGCTGTTCGGCGCCTTGCTGTCGTCGGCGACCTTGCCCGGCGTCGCCGAGCTCAGCACGATGGTGTTCTCCGGCGGGCTGATCGGGGCGAGACCGTGCGAGAACGCCCGGAAGCGGCGCTCATAGGGATTGCGGCGCGAGGCGTCGAGCACGACGAGCTTGGCCTTGGCGCCGCGCTCCTTCATCGCATCGAGCACGGACTCGACGCTGACGCCGGTGCGCTTGACGTCGGCTTCCTTCCAGATCGTGGCATCGACCGGGATCATGTAGCTCTCGCGGCCGACCTGCACGCCGTAGCCGCCGAAGAACAGCATCACGACGGTGTCGGGGCGAATCTTGGCCTTCATGCGCTCGACCGCGCGGAACATGTCGTCCTTGGTCGCATCCTCGACCACGTCGACGTCAAAGCCCTCGCGGCGCAGCGCCGACGACAGGGTGCGGGCATCGTTGATCGGCTGGGCCAGCGGCGCCGCGGCGTCCGGATAATGGCCGTTGCCGATGATCAGCGCGAGGCGGGAAGTGCCTGCCGGAATGCTGCCGGTCAGCTCGGTGGAGGCGACCTTGTCGCCACCCTTGGCGACATCGAGGGTGCGCTTGTTGAGCGCGGCATGGGCGCCAATCGCCAGCGACACCGTGCCGGCCACCGCGACGCAGACGGCGATGGTGCGGCGGGAAATGCGAAGCTGCCTAAGGTCCATAGCGTTCCTAAGTCCCAATTCTTATCCCGATGGCGCTCAAGCGAAGATCGCGCCAGTTAGTCGCGTCAAAGACGTTCAGGTTTAATGGGGTTGAGGTGTGTGTGCCGTTGAATTGAGCTCAATTTGCGGCGCCGCAACAAACGCTCCTTTAACCCGGACGGCCGCCCGGGGCAACCCGAATTGCCGCATGCTGCCGCCCGGCAGAGGCCATTGACGCCGTTAAGATCCCGTTACGTGACCTCAGTCACATTTGTGTTTTGTGGCGATTCATGTAGCTTTCCAAGGGCTTGCGAGTTTGGGGCAGAGCGACAGGAAACTCCGTCGGGCGGCGGCGTTAACCGGTTCCTCGGGAAAGGGGATTCTTTGAGCTTCTTGGGCCTTCACGAGATCGCAGGCGCAGTGTGCCGGTCGCTGACCGCCCAAAAGGACGGCCCGTCGCTGTACGAGGTCTGCGACCCCGTGCTGCAGGCCTATCGCGGCGGCGATGCCCATCTCGGAAAATTCTACCGGACCGCGCTCGGCAATCCGCCGCTGCGCGCGCTGCTCCGCCGCACCGGCCTGCCCGCGCTCAACGATCCCGACCGTCTTGCCGGCCTGCGCGCGGCGCTCACTGCGGCGCGCGACGTCGCGGCGCCGGACTGGGCCGCGATCGGCACGCCCGTCGCGGCATTGATGGACGGTATCGGCGTGCGCCATCCGGCACCGCCCGCCGCGACCGCACCTGGCCGCCCGCCAGAGATCGCCGAGATCGACCGCGTGATCCGCCTGACCGGCGCGCATCTGTTGCGCTCGTTCGGCAGGAACGGCTTCATCCCGACCTATGCCGCCTTCAACCTGATCGGCGACCCCGACGTGGGCGGACGTGAGCTGCTGATGGCGCTGACCGGGCTGAACGCACGCGGCTACAAGAACTCGACCTTGCTGTTCAATCTGGCGCGGATATTCATCGCGCATTCGCCGGCGCGCGCACTGATCAATCCGGCCTGGCGCGGCATCGCCGAGCCGATGTGGGAGCCGGTGCAGATCCGCCACCGCTCGGCCTATTACGACGCCTTCTTCACCGAGGCGCTGCTCGGCTTCGTCGAGACCGGGCTCGCCTCGCCGGATGAAGCTGTTACCGCGCGGCGCGCGATCGCCGACATGGTGGATTTCTGCCTCAAGACCAGCGCCGAGGAGGTGCCGTCGCATGACGGCTCGACGGTGAAGGTCATCACCGCGCTGGCGCCGGGCCCGCATCCGCGCTTCTCGCGCTTCTTCGCCCAGATCAAGCAGGATCTCGGCTTCGGCATCTATGTGCCGGACTGCGACACCACGGCGTGCTCGTTCTCGGCCGCGACCCAGGCCGGCTCCGACGATCCGATCCTGCAGCAGCCGCTGCTCGACTTCTACCGCGGCTACCAGGTGCGATCGGGCGCCAACGAGCCGCGCGTCACCGTGCCGCTCAACGACAACATCGATTACGAGGGCGGCGTCGTCACCTGGATCGACAATCTCGCCGGCGAGCGGCCCTATGGCAACGACCTCGATCCGACGCTGAACCTCGACATCCTCGAGGTCTCGTTCCGCAACCTCGCCCGCTGGCAGATCATCGAGACGCCGCAGCGGCTGGAGACCGTGCATCGCATCATCGCCTTCCAGAAGAATCTGGTCGAAAGCGGCGCGTTTAAAAATCCGCGCTCGCACATCTATTATCTGCCCGAGCTCTATTCGGCCTATTTCGGCCGCTGCTATGCCGCCTTCGTCGCGCTGCCGCTGGCGGCGCAGCGCATCATCGATCCCGGCAACGTGTTCGCGCTGATCCGCGCCCGCGTGCTCGGCTATGTCACGCACGAGCTGATCGCCCACGAGATGAACCCGTTCGACGCCGCGCTGGCGCTGATGGCGCTGGCGCATCTCGGCGCCGAGATCTCGACCTTCACGCCGGCGCTGCACTGCATCGTGCAGGGCCTCGGCGAGGGCGGCCGCAAGGGGCCCTACCGGGCCTATGAGTGGAATAAGATGAAGACGCCGACCCGCATCCTGGTCGGCGGGCCGGAGGTGACCTCGGCGTTCGTGCTGATGGCGCTGGCGCTGGCCCGGAAGCGAATGGCGAACGTTTCGTAGCCCGGATGGAGCGCAGCGTAATCCGGGGCCGCCTCACCGGAAAGACCATCCCGGATTGCGCTTCGCTCCATCCGGGCTACAGAATTTCGGAAGGCGAATAGCGCATTCGCAGGGCAATGACGCGAAGTTGAAACTGGCGGAAACGCAACAGCACTGGCACGGTTGCCCAATTGCCCGCACAATCGTTGGGCACTGACCTCTGCACGCTAAAAGCCATTTGTACGACAAGAACCTGGCCGGGAACGCCGATGTTCAAGACGCTGCTCACCGCGGGCCTGCTGCTCTCGCTGCCGACGCTGGCTGTCGCCGCCGACATCACCGGCGTGCCGAAGATCCGCGACGGCGACCAGCTCATGATCGGCAGCGTCCGCATCCGGCTCGCAGGCGTCGACGCGCCGTCGACCGACCAGCTCTGCCTCAACACCAAAGGCGAGCGCTGGACCTGCGGCGTCGCGGCGCGCGACGAGCTGATCAAGCATGCCGGCAGCAAGAGCTGGACCTGCCACGCCCGCTCGGTCGATCGTCGCGGCCGCACCATCGCGCGCTGCGAGGTCGACGGCGAGGACATCCAGAAATGGCTGGTCGCGAGCGGCTGGGCGCTGGCCTACACCCGCGCCTCGCATGACTACGAAGCCGACGAGAAGGCCGCGCGTGAGGCAAAAGCCGGGATGTGGCAGGGCGCCTTCATCGCGCCGTGGGACTGGCGGGTGCGCAACAAGAAGACCACCGTGCTCGGCGCGGTGAAGCCGCCGGATGGCGCCAACGCGATCCTGCTCGCCTCGGCCTCCGGCCCGGTGGCGCCCTCGCCCGACTGCACCATCAAGGGCAACGTCAACCGCTCCGGCGAATGCATCTTTCACCAGCGGACCAGCCGCTGGTACGCCAAGATCGAAATGAAGATCAGCAAGGGCACGCGCTGGTTCTGCTCGGTCGAGGAGGCCGAAGCCGCCGGCTGCCGCGAGACGCGGCGCTAGTCGGAAGTGCGATTGAGTTGTAGCTTGCGACGCTCTTTATGAGGAGAAAGCCCCCACCCGGATTGCATCTTCGATACAATCCGACCTAAGAGCGAGCTTCGCTCGTCTCGACCCCCGCAAGCGGGAGAGGTGAAGGACCACGGCATGACCGATGTCGAGATCGATCCGCCTTCCGTGCGCCGGCGCAGCCGCCTCAGGCAAGCGCAGATGGCATTGCTGCTCGTCCTGGCGATCTACCTGATCGCAGCCTATCTGCTGCTGCCGGCACTGTGGACGCATTACGAGCATCAGAAGGGCCTCGCCAATCTGCCGATGGTGACGCGCACCGCGCAGGGCATTCCCGGCGATCCGATGAATGTCGGGCTGATCGGCGACACCAAGGATGTGGTCTGCGCGATGCACGAGGCCGGCTGGTTTCCGGCCGATCCGGTGACGCTGAAATCCTCCATCGAGATCGTGGGCAGCGTGCTGCTCGATCGTCCCTACAAGGATGCGCCGGTGAGCAACCTGTTCTATCTAGACCGCCGCGAGGATCTCGCCTTCGAGCGGCCGGTCGGATCGAGCGCGGACCGCCGCAACCATGTCCGCTTCTGGAAGGTGCTCGACCAGGGCGAGGAGAAACGTCCGGTCTGGCTGGGCGCTGCGACGCTCGACCGCAGCGTCGGCGTCAGCCACTACACCGGCGCGGTGACGCATCACATCGCGGCCGATCTCGACGCCGAACGCGCGCTGCTTGCCACTGACCTCGAGTCCGCCGGCATGGTCACCGCGAAATATCAGGTCACCGGCATCGGCCCGACCTTCAACGGCCGCAATGGCGGCGGCGATCCCTATTACACCGACGGCGAAATCTGGGTGCTGCGGCTGGTCGAGGCCTGCCGCAAGAACAACGGCACCGTCGAGCAGCTCCCGAGCCCCGCCGCGACCGAGTTGAAGGACCAGATCTGGCGCGCGGTCGTCGAATCGATCGGCAAATAGCATCGTGTCCCGCGGTTTTGGAAACGCTGGATTGCTTCGTCCTGCTCGCAATCGAAGCCGCGATGGAATAGTCTCCGCGCTTGACCCCTCACACGCATGATTTGCGCGCTTTATCCAAAAGGAACAGGACGATGACCGTTCGCGCGGGCCGGGAATTTCTGGCCATCCCCGGGCCCACCACGATGCCCGATCAGGTGCTGCAGGCAATGCACCGCCCGGCGCTCGACATCTACTCCAACGAGATGGTCGAACTGACTGAGAGCCTGCTGCGCGACCTCTCGAAGCTGTTCGTCACCCAGGGCAAGTCCTACATCTACATCTCCAACGGCCACGGCGCCTGGGAGGCGACGCTCTCCAACGTGCTGTCGCGCGGCGACAAGGTGCTGGTGCTGGAGAGCGGGCGTTTCGCGATCGGCTGGGGCCAGGCTGCGGCCGCGATGGGCGCCGAGGTCGAAGTGCTGAAGGGCGACTGGCGCCGCGCGATCCGTCCGGCCGAGGTCGAGGAGCGGCTGCGGCGCGACAAGGAGCACACGATCAAGGCGATCCTCGTGGTGCAGGTCGACACCGCGTCCGGCGCCTATAACGACATCGAGGCGATCGGCAGGGCGATCAAGGCCGCCGGCCATCCTGCATTGTTCATGGTCGACACCGTGGCTTCGCTCGGCTGCATGCCGTTCGAGATGGACAAATGGTATGTCGACGTCGCGATGTCGGGCTCGCAGAAGGGCCTGATGACACCGCCCGGCCTCGGCTTCGTCGCCGCCAGTGACCGCGCCTGGGACGCCCACAAGAAAGCCAATCTGCGCACGCCCTATTGGGACTGGACCGAGCGCGAGGGCAGCGAGCACTACCGCAAATATGCAGGCACCGCGCCGGTGCATCTGCTGTTCGCGCTGCGCGAGGCGATCAACATGCTGCACGCCGAAGGCCTGGAGAATGCGCATCTGCGGCATCGGCTGCTCGGCGAAGCCGTGCGCCGCGCGGTCGCGGTCTGGGCCGAGGGACAGGTGCTCGGCTTCAACATCACCGAGCCCGCCGAGCGTTCCAACACGGTGACGACGGTGACCGTGAAGGGCGCCGACCCCGCCGCGATCCAGCGCTACGCCAAGGAGAAATGCGGCGTGGTGCTCGGCACCGGCATCGGCGATTTGCAGGGCCAGGCCTTCCGCATCGCGCATATGGGCCACGTCAACGCTCCGATGATCCTCGGCACCCTCGGCGTCGTCGAGGTCGCGCTGACAGCGCTGAACATCCCGCACGGCAAGGCCGGCGCCGACGCGGCCATCCAGTGGCTCGGCGAGAACGTGAAGGCGTAGGCCGAGGCGGTCTGAGGCTTTAACCCGTCATCCTGAGGAGCCCGCCAAAGGCGGGCGTCTCGAAGGATCGACGGCCGCGCTCCCGCCGCGAGCGAATCGGAGTGCGCGGAAATAGCCGGGCCGTGCATCCTTCGAGGCTCGCTCCGCTCGCACCTCAGGATGACGGGATAGGCGTCCGCGGGATCAGAGATAGACGCTCATCCTATTGACCGTGGCGATGATTGCACCATGATGCCCTCGCGCGGTCTGCATGGATTATCGCATGGGCATCTACGTCTACATGCTTCGCTGCGCCGACGAGTCCTTCTACGTCGGCAGTGCCACGGGCGACGATCTCGCGCCGCGCATCGAACAACACGATACGGGTGCTTTCCCAGGCTACACTCATAATCGCCGACCGGTCGTCCTCGTCTGGTCGGAGTATTTCGAGCGCATCACCGATGGCATCGCGGCCGAGCGGCAGATCAAGGGCTGGAGTCGGGCGAAGAAGGAAGCATTGATTCGGCTGGATTGGGCCACGATCAGCCGACTGGCTCATCGACGCAGAACGACCCCTTCCCCGTCATCCTGAGGAGGCCGCGGAGCGGCCGTCTCGAAGGATCGGCGGCCACGCCCCCGCCGCGAGAGAATCGGAGCACGCCGAGAGATCCGGGCCGTGCATCCTTCGAGACGCGCGCAAGAGCGCGCTCCTCAGAGTCTGACTCATAAATCACCCAACCTTAGCTGCAGCCGCGAGTCTGCGGGTCAGGAGCCTGATGTGTGCAATCAGCAGCCAGGCAGCTTC
Source organism: Bradyrhizobium sp. USDA 4502 (assembly GCF_054063355.1). NCBI lineage: Bacteria > Pseudomonadati > Pseudomonadota > Alphaproteobacteria > Hyphomicrobiales > Nitrobacteraceae > Bradyrhizobium > Bradyrhizobium sp. USDA 4502. Next base: position 7,906,754 of record NZ_JBSSGF010000001.1, on the reverse strand, counting down.
GGTTGCCACCGTCGCCTCGAAGTCCTTGGCGAGGCGGCGGCATCTGCCGAATCAAGCGAATGTGCGTTCAACCACCCACCGCCTCGGCAGAAGCTGGAAGCCTTTGACGCCTTGAGGCCGCTCGACGATCTCGACAGTCCATGGACCGCAGTCTGAGAGCGCGTCGAGGAGTTGATTTCCGCGGTAGACCCGGTCGGCAAAGACGTGGCGCAGCCGGGGGAAGTTCATCCGCACGTTCTTCAGCAGCGGTACGGCGCCATGGCAGTCCTGAACGTTGGCGGGATGAACATGAACCCCGAGGAGGAGGCCATTGGTATCCGTCACAATGTGCCGCTTGCGGCCGTAGATGCGCTTGCCTGCATCGTAGCCGCGCGGTCCACCAGCTTGGGTGGTCGGCGCACTTTGACTGTCGATCACGGCTGCCGTCGGCTTCGGTGTCCGTCCAAGCTTTTTTCGCGCCCGTCGGACAAGCACGCTGACAATCCTCTGCCACCGGCCTGTATCCCGCCATCTATAAAAATAGCCCTGCACCGTCGAATAGGGCGGGAACTCCTGCGGCAACGCCCGCCACTGGCAGCCGGTCGAAACGATATAGAGGATCGCTTCGATCACACGACGCAGCTCCGTCTTACGCGGCCGGCCGCGCCGGTTCGCTCGCGGCAACAGGCGTCTGATCAGCGCCCACTCCGCATCGGTCATATCGCTTGCATAACGCAGATCGTCCCGCCGATATTGCTCCCGAGTGATCTTGGTCCAGGGCATCGTGCTCTCCCTCGAATCTTTGCAAATCCGATGGAATCACACCCCACTGAGATCACTCACCCATTTTTCAGTCAGGCTCTCAGGATGACGGAAGAGTGGTCGGGGAATAACGCAACGAAGAGGTGCCACGACTTTTTGACGGGGCACGAGCACTTTTCGTCGCCATCATTTTCCGCTTTACTGCCGGCAACAGCCGGGCACGGATCCCTGCGACACAACAAAATGGAGGGACCGCTTGGCATCGGTGGAATTGCGCGGCCTGGTCAAGCGGTTTGGATCGTTTGTCGCGGTTGATGATGTTTCGCTCACGATCGATCATGGCCAGTTGGTCTGCCTGCTCGGGCCGTCCGGCTGCGGCAAGACCACCACGCTGCGGCTGATCGCCGGGTTCCTCGAACCATCCGACGGCGAGATCCGCGTCGGCGAGCGCGTGGTGTCATCGAAGGCGCGCACGCTGCCGCCCGAGCAGCGCAACATGTCGATGATCTTCCAGAGCTACGCACTGTGGCCGCATATGACGGTGGCGGAGAACATCGTCTACGGCCTGCGCTTGCGCAAAATGGATCGCGACACCATCGCCAAAAAGCTCGCCGCGATCCTGGCGACCACCAAGCTGGAACCACTGGCGCAGCGCTATCCGGGCGAGCTTTCCGGCGGCCAGCAGCAGCGCGTCGCGCTGGCGCGCGCGCTGATCGTCGGTCCCGAGACGCTGCTGCTCGACGAACCGCTGTCGAATCTCGACGCCAATCTGCGCGAGGAGATGCGGTTCGAGATCCGCCGCCTGCACGACGAATATCGCTACACCACGGTCTACGTCACCCACGACCAGTCCGAGGCGATGACGACCGCCGACCTGATCGCGGTGATGAATGCCGGCAAGATCGACCAGCTCGGCGCGCCTGAGGACATCTATGCGCGGCCGGAATCCGAATTCGTCGCGCGCTTCATCGGCGCCGCCAATGTGATCAAGGGCACCGCGCGCGATGCGAACCACGTGGAGTTCGCCGGCGCAACGCTCGAGGTGGTCGGCGCCACGCTGACGACCGGCCAGAGTGCGCCGGTCGCGATCCGCCAGCACGAGATCCAGCTCGCGACGCAACCGCCCGCGGCAGCGCAGAACACGCTCAAAGCCATCGTGACGCGGCAGGTCTATCTCGGCATGAACCGCGACTACATGGTGGAGACCGCCGACGGCACGGCGCTGCGGGTAACCACGCCGACGGAAACCGCAGTCGAGAAGGGCAGCGAGGTGTGGCTGACCTTGCCGCCCGCGCGCTGCCGGGCGCTGAGCCGATGATAACAAGAAACGGAGCGACGCGATGCGGAAGCCGATTTCCAGACGCGATGTCCTGAAAGGCTCTGCAGCGCTTGCGGTCGGCCCGGTGTTCGCGTCACCGGCACGCGCCGCCGCACCCGAGCCGGTCGCGATCACGCCCGATCTCGTCGCCGCCGCGACCAAGGAAGGCAAGCTCGTGTTCTATTCGTCGATGGACCTGCCGGTCGGCGAAAAGCTCGGCAAGGCGTTCGAGGCCGCCTATCCCGGCATCACCGTACAGATCGAGCGCTCAGGCTCGGAGCGGCTGTTCCAGCGCGTGGCGCAGGAATTCGATTCCAACATCCACGCCGCCGACGTCGTCAACAGCGCCGATGCCTCGCATTTCATCCCCTGGAAGAAGAGCGGCTGGCTGATGCCGTTCGTGCCCGAAGACGTCGCGAAGCATTTTCCCGACAACTATCGCGACCCCGACGGCATGGCCGTGACCACGCGGCTGTGGCTGTCGTCGATCGCCTACAACACCAATCTGGTGAAGGTGGAGGACGCGCCGAAGAGCTTTGCCGACCTGCTCGACCCGAAATGGGTGGGCAAGATGGTGAAGGGCCATCCGGCCTATAGCGGCACCATCATGACCACCACGTTCCAGATCGTGCGCGAGCTCGGTTGGCCGTATCTTGAGAAACTATCCAAGCAGCGCGTGATGCAGGTGCAGTCCTCCACCGATCCGCCGAAAAAGCTCTCGCTCGGCGAGCGCGCCGTGATGGCCGACGGCAATGAATATGGCATCGTGCTCCTGAAGGAAGCCGGACAACCGGTCGAGCCGGTCTATCCGACCGAGGGCACGCCGACGATCTCGGGTCCCACAGGCATCTTCGCCGGTGCGCCGCATCCGAACGCCGCAAAGCTGTTCCAGGCCTGGCTGCACACCCGCGCGACCCAGCAATTCTTCGTCGACTTCACCGGCCAATATTCGCTGCACGCCCAGGTGCAGCCGAAGGCCGGCCGACGCAAGCTTTCCGACATCAAGCTGATGAAAGAGGATCCGGCGGGGGTGGAAGCAATGACCGAAGAGATCAAGACGCGCTATGCGCGGCTGTTTCGGGTGTGAGCGATGAAGGTCGCGGCGCACGCTTTTTTGCCTCGCCCCGCTTGCGGGGAGAGGCCGACGCGCATCGCAAGATGCGCGGCGGGTGAGGGGGACTCTCCGCGCATCCGGTATCCGCGGAAGCGGCCCCTCACCCCAACCCTCCAAGAGCGAGCTTCGCTCGTCTCGACCCCGCAAGAGCGGGGCGAGGGAGCTGAGACAGTTCACCGCGGGTCAACATGACAACAACAACCACCTCCCCCGCCTCCCGCCCCCGCATCGACTGGACACGCCCCGTGCTGTGGCTGTTCGCGGCGGTGCTCATCCTGCTGATCCTGCTGCCGCTGTCGTGGCTCGCGGTGTTCGCCTTCACCGACAAGAGCCGGCATCCGACGCTGCAAAACTTCGTCACGCTGTTCAGCAATCCCGATTTCCTCGATCCGCTGCTGACGACGGCGATCATCGCGACCACGTCGGCGCTGATCTGCTGCATCGTCGCGGCGCCGATCAGCTGGCTGGTGTCGCGCACCGACATGCCGGGGCGGCAGACCATCCGCGCACTGGTCACGGCCTCGTTCGTGACGCCGCCGTTTCTCGGCGCGGTCGCCTGGGAACTGCTGGCGGCGCCGAATTCCGGGCTATTGAACCAGCTCTACCGGCTGTTCGCCGGCGAGGACGCCGACGCGCTGTTCAACATCTATTCGATGACCGGGATCATCTTCGTGATCTCCTGCTACACGTTCCCGTTCGTGTTCGTGCTGGTGGCCAATGCGCTCGACACCATGCCGGGCGAGCTGGAAGATGCCTCCGCGATCCTCGGCGGCAATGCCTGGACCACCGCGCGGCGGGTGACGATCCCGCTCGCGCTGCCCGCGCTGGTCGCGGGCGCGCTGATCGCGTTCCTGCAGGCGATGACGCTGTTCGGCTCGCCGGCGATCCTGGCGCTGCCGGCCGGCTTCCACACCATGACGACCAAGATCTGGAGCCTGTTCCAATATCCGCCGAAGCTCGAGCTCGCGGCCGCCGCCGCGGTGCCGCTGCTGGTGCTGACCATCCTGCTGCTGCAGGGCCAGAAGGCGCTGCTCGGCCGCCGCGGCTATTCGGTGATCGGCGGCAAATATGGCGCGCCGCGCCGGGTGGAATTGCGCGGCTGGCGCTGGGCGGCGCTCGGCTTCTGCCTCTTGGTGCTGCTCAACCCGGTATTCCTGCCTTACCTCGCGCTGCTCAACGCCGCATTCTCGCCGAACGCGACCACGCTGGTGACGCCGTCGACGGCGACGCTGCACAACATCGTCTTCGTGTTCACCGAGCTGTCGTCGACCCAGCTCGCGCTCAAGAACACCGTGATCCTCGGCACCGCGACCGCGACGATCGGCACCATCCTCGCGCTCGTCATCGCCTATGTCACGACGCGCAAGGTGATCGCGGGCCACCGCGTGCTCGGCTTCCTCGCCACCGCGCCGGTCGCGGTGCCCGGCATCGTGCTCGGCGTCGGCCTGTTCCTGAGCTACACGCGGCCGCCCTTCGTGCTCTACGGCACGCTGTGGATCCTGCTGCTGGCGTTCCTCACCATCAATTTGCCGTCCGCCTATCAGCAATTGCAGGCGGCGTTCGCAACCATCCATCCCGAGCTCGAGGAGGCAAGCCGCATCCTCGGCGCGACCCGGCTGCAGGCGCTGCGCCAGATCACCGCGCCGCTGCTGCGCACCGGCGTGATCGCGACCTGGTGCTTCATCTTCATCGGCGTGATGCGGGAACTGTCGGCGGCGATCGTGCTGTTCACCTCGCAGACCAAGGTGCTCTCGGTCCTGATCTACGACCTCAACGAAGGCGGCGACCTCGCCGCGATCGCGGTGCTCGGCATCGCGATGCTGGTGATCACCTTCGCCGTGGTGCTGGCAGTGAACCGGATTCCGATGTCCGGCGGCAATGCCGGCGCGCGGCTGCGGAACGGGTAGCTCGCCCTAACCACGTCGTCATTGCGAGGAGCGAAGCGACGAAGCAATCCATTCTATCCCTTCGGGGAACGATGGATTGCTTCGCTTCGCTCGCAATGACGAGGCAACCAAGGATGCCCGCCCCATCTGGCAATTGCCACATTCATCCCGATATAGAGCGGAACCCCGCACCATGAGGATCGTGTGACCAAATCCGCCACCACAACATCGCCCCCGGTCGCGCCGCGCCGGCCGCATTCCTTCACCACCCACGGCATTGCGGTGACCGACGACTATGCGTGGATCAAGGATCCGAAATGGCAGGAGGTGCTGCGCGATCCCTCGATCCTCGATCCCGATATCCGCACCTATCTCGAGGCCGAGAACGGCTACACCGAGAGCCTGCTCGGCCATACCGACGCGTTGCAGAAGCGGCTGGTGAAGGAGATGCGTGGGCGGATCAGGGAGGATGATTCCAGCGTGCCGTCGCCGGACGGCCCGTTCGCCTATTTCCGCAAGTTCCGCGAGGGCGGCCAGCACGAACTGTACTGCCGCACGCAGCGCGACGGCGGCGAGGCCCATGTCGTGCTCGACGGCGACGCGCTGGCGAAGGACCACAAATATTTCAAGTTCGGCGGCAGCCGGCATTCCAGCGATCACCGCCTGCACGCCTGGAGTGCCGACACCAAGGGCTCCGAATATTTCTCGATCCGGGTGCGCGACTGGGCCACCGACGGCGATCTCGACGATCTCGTCGAGGAGACCGACGGCGGCGTGGTGTGGGCCGCGGATTCCAAAAGCTTCTTCTATGTCAAGCTCGACGACAATCACCGGCCGATGCAGGTGTGGCGGCACAAGCTCGGCACCAAACAGGCCGACGACATCCTGATCTATGAGGAGCAGGATTCCGGCTGGTTCACCCACCTGCACGAGAGCGCGAGCGGCCGCTTCTGCGTGATCGCGGGCGGCGACCACGAGACCTCGGAGCAGCGGCTGATCGATCTCTCCAATCCCGACGCGCCGCCGCGGCTGGTCGCGGCACGCGAGGAAGGCGTGCAATATTCGATCGCCGACCGCGGCGACGAGCTGTTCATCCTGACCAACGCCGACGACGCCATCGACTTCAAGGTCGTCACCGCGCCGCTCACCGCGCCCGAGCGCAGCAACTGGCGCGACCTGATCCCGTATCGCGAAGGCGTCTATGTGCTCGACGTCGAGCTCTATGCCGGCCACATGGTGCGGCTGGAGCGTGCCAATGCGCTGCCGGCGATCATCATCCGCGACCTCAACAGCGGCGCGGAGCATGCGATCGCCTTCGACGAGGCGGCCTATTCGCTCGACACCATGGGCGGCTACGAGTTCGACACCACCAGCTTGCGGTTTGCCTATTCGTCGATGACCACGCCGTCGGAAGTCTATGACTACGACATGGCGACGCGGACGCGGGTGCTGCGCAAGCGCCAGGAGATCCCGTCCGGCCACAACCCGGCCGACTACGTCACCACGCGCATCATCGCGACCTCGCATGACGGCGCGCAGGTGCCGGTCTCGATCCTGCATCGCAAGGACTTTGTCCGCGACGGCAAGGCGCCGCTCTTGCTGTATGGCTACGGCTCCTACGGCATGGCGATGCCGGCGTCGTTTGCCGCCAACCGGCTGTCGCTGGTCGACCGCGGCTTTGTGTATGCGATTGCGCATATCCGCGGCGGCGCCGACAAGGGCTGGGGCTGGTATCTCGACGGCAAGCGCGAGAAGAAGACCAACACGTTCGACGATTTCGCCGCCGCCGGGCGGGCGCTGATCGAGGCGAAATATACCGGTGAGAAGCGCATCGTCGGCCATGGCGGCTCGGCGGGCGGCATGCTGATGGGCGCGGTGGCCAACCGCGCCGGCGAGCTGTTCGCCGGCATCGTCGCCGAAGTGCCGTTCGTCGACGTGCTCAACACCATGCTCGACGACACGCTGCCGCTGACGCCGCCGGAATGGCCGGAATGGGGCAATCCGATCGAGAGCGAGAAAGATTTCCGCACCATCCTGTCCTATTCGCCCTACGACAATGTCGCGGCCAAGGACTATCCGGCGATCCTGGCGATGGGCGGGCTCACCGATCCGCGCGTCACCTATTGGGAGCCGGCGAAATGGATCGCGCGGCTGCGCGCCACGATGAGCGGCGGCGGCCCGGTGCTGCTGCGTACCAACATGGGCGCCGGCCACGGCGGCGCCTCCGGCCGCTTCAACCGCCTCGACGAGGTCGCGATCGTCTACGCGTTCGCGCTGTGGGCGGTCGGGATGGCTGAGAAGGCTGAGGTGTAACTTCTCCCTCGCCCCGCCCTTGCGGGGAGAGGGTGGGGGTGAGGGGCCGCCTCCGCAAACTCGGTGAAAATGAATTTGCGGAGACTCCCCCTCACCCGGCTCGCATCTGGCGATGCAATCCGACCTCTCCCCGCAAGCGGGGCGAGGTAAGCAAGAACCCCGGATTGAGCTTCGCTCCATCCGGGCTACGGATCGCAGTTAATCGCCGCACTCCCTCCCCATCGTCGTCCCGGCGAAGGCCGGGACCCATACCGCGTGATCTATCGAGCAAGGCAGTCACAGTACCACGGCACACAACGCAACTGCCAGTCTTCGCCAAACTCCTCCCTGTGGTTATGGGTCCCTGCTTTCGCAGGGACGACGGCGGGATGTATGGCGATCGCTTATCAAGGACGACAGCGTACTGTGAGACGACGAGCTATCGCCCCTTCGCCTTCCGCCACGTCGCGAAATCCTTCAGCGTCTGCTCGTCGGTCGCAGGATAGAGCCCGAAGATGCCGCGGCCGTTCTGGACCTGCTCGGTGACGAAATCCTCGAACGCGGTCATCTCGAACGTCTCGTCGGCGATCTCGTCGGCGAGATGCGCCGGGATCACGATGACGCCGTCGCTGTCGCCGAGGATGACGTCGCCGGGAAACACCGGCGCATCGCCGCAGCCGATCGGAACGTTGATCTCGATTGCCTGGTGCAGCGTGAGGTTGGTCGGCGCGCTCGGGCGATGATGAAAGGCCGGGAAGCCGAGCCGCGCGATCTCGGCCGAATCCCGGAAGCCGCCGTCGGTGACGACGCCGGCGCAGCCGCGCTTCATCAGCCGCGTCACCAGGATCGCGCCCGCCGATGCCGCGCGCGCATCCTTGCGGCTGTCCATCACCAGCACCGCGCCCACGGGGCACTCCTCGATCGCCTTGCGCTGCGGATGCGCGCGATCGCGGAACACCTCGATCTTGTTGAGGTCCTCGCGCGCCGGCATGTAGCGCAGCGTGAAGGCCTCGCCGACCATGGTCGGCTGATCCGGGCCCAGGGGATGAACATCCTGGATCATCTGGATGCGGAAACCGCGCTTGAACAGCGCGGTCGCGACCGTCGCGGTGGAGACGGATTTCAGCTTGTTGCGGGTGGTGTCGCTGAGTTTTGACATGATGATTTGTCCCCGGCTGTCATTCCGGGGCACGCGAAGCGTGAACCCGGAATCTCGAGGTTCCGGGTTCGCTTCGCGCCCCGGAACGACGGTGTGATGAACTAATAAATCGACGGCTCGCCAACCGGCTTGCCAAAGCCGGTCTCGAGGAAATCGAAGTCGCAGCCCTCATTGGCCTGCTTGATGTGCTTCGAGAACATCCAGCCATAGCCGCGCTCGAAGCGCTGCTCGGGCTGTTTCCATTCGGCGCGGCGCCTGGCCAGCTCCGCCTCCGGCACATCGAGATTGATGGTGCGCGCGGCGACGTCGAGCGTGATGCGGTCGCCGTTCTTCACCAGCGCCAGCGGGCCGCCGATATAGGATTCCGGCGAGACGTGCAGGATGCAGGCGCCGTAGCTGGTGCCGCTCATCCGCGCGTCCGACAGCCGCACCATGTCGCGCACGCCCTGCTTCACCAGCTTGGTCGGGATCGGCAGCATGCCCCATTCCGGCATGCCCGGCCCGCCCTGTGGACCGGCATTGCGGAGGATCAGCACGTGATCGACTGTGACGTCGAGATCGGGATCATCGACTGCCTTCTTCATCGACGGATAGTCGTCGAACACGAGCGCAGGCCCGGTGTGCTTGAGGAAACGCGGATCGCAGGCGCTTGGCTTGATGACGCAGCCATCGGGCGCGAGATTGCCCTTCAACACCGCGAGCGCGCCCTCCTTGTAGATCGGGTTGTCGACGGTGCGGATGACGTCGTCATTGTGGACCTCGGCGCCATCGATGTTCTCGCCGAGCGTCCTGCCTGACACGGTCATGCAGTCGAGATGCAGATGCGGCTTGATGCGGTTCATCAGGCCGGGCAGCCCGCCGGCATAGAAGAAATCCTCCATCAGATAGAGGTCGCCGCTCGGCCGCACATTGGCGATCACAGGCACCTTGCGGCTCGCGATCTCGAAATCGTCCAGCGAAATGTCCTGGCCGGCGCGGCGCGCCTGCGCGATGAGGTGAATAATGGCGTTGGTTGAGCAGCCCATCGCCATCGCGACCGTGATCGCGTTCTCGAAGGCCTTGCGGGTCTGGATCTTCTGCGGCGTGAGATCCTCCCACACCATCTCGACGATGCGGCGGCCGGCCTCCGAGCTCATGCGGATGTGGTTGGCGTCGGCCGCGGGGATCGACGAGGCGCCCGGCAACGTCATGCCGATGGCTTCGGCGATCGCGGTCATCGTCGAGGCCGTGCCCATGGTCATGCAGGTGCCATAGCTGCGGGCGATGCCGGCCTCCATGTCGACCCAATCCTTGTCGGAGATCTTGCCGGCGCGGCGCTCGTCCCAGTATTTCCAGGCGTCGGAGCCGGAGCCCAGCGTGCGGCCCTTCCAGTTGCCGCGCAGCATCGGTCCCGCGGGCAGGTAGATCGCCGGCAGGTTCATGCTGGTGGCCCCGAGCAGCAGGCCGGGCGTGGTCTTGTCGCAGCCGCCCATCAGCACCACGCCGTCGACCGGGTGACCGCGCAGCAGTTCCTCGGCATCCATCGCCAGCATGTTGCGGTAGAGCATCGTGGTCGGCTTCAACAGCGATTCCGACAGCGACAGCGCCGGCAGCTCGAGCGGAAAGCCGCCGGCCATCAGCACGCCGCGCTTGACGTCGTCGACCCGGCTCTTGAAATGCATATGGCAGGGCTGCGCATCCGACCAGGTGTTGATGATCGCGATCACCGGCCGGTCGCGCCACTCCTCCGGCGCGTAACCCATCTGCATCGCCCGCGATCTGTGGCCGAAGGCGCGCAAATCATCGGGCGCAAACCAGCGCGCGCTGCGCAATTGATCCGGGGTCTTGTTCTTCTTCGTCATCGCCATGGGTCTCGACATTGCTCGCACGCGCGCGGTCCCGGCGCGCTTGCCCTGCGTCAGGCATACACTCGATTTTCAGACATGTCGTCCCGCCCCCGGCGCAGACGTGCCGTTCGCTGAACGTGCGCCGCACACGCTCCGCAATGTGGCAATCGGAACGTAAACCGGCCCTAGGTTATTTTTGCTGCGCCGTCATCACGATGCGGACCAGATCGGCGGCGTTGCGCGCGCCGAGCTTCTTCATGATGTTGGCGCGGTGGTCCTCGATCGTGCGCGGACTGATCCCGAGATGGCGCCCGGCTTCCTTGTTGGAGGCGCCCGCGGTGAACTGCTCGAGCACCTCGCGCTCGCGGCGGGTCAGCGGCTCGCGACCCGGGAAGTGCAGCGCGGCGATCCGCGACGCGGAGGTCTCGGCCTGGCGCCTGGTGTAGGCGTCGATCGCCTCGTTCAGACGGCTCACGATCTCGTTGCCGCGGAACGGCTTCTCGATGAAGTCGAGCGCGCCGTTCTTGATGGCACTGACCGCCATCGCGATGTCACCCTGACCGGAGATCATGAAGATCGGCGCCGGATAATCCTCGCCATGCAGCTCTCTCAGGATATCGAGGCCGGATTTGCCGGGGATATGCACGTCGAGCAGGATGCAGGCTGGCGTCCTGCTGCGCGCCACCGCGAGCAACGCCGCGCCGTCCGCAAAGCAGATCACCTTGTAACCAGCGGTCGACAGGACCACTGAAAGCGTCTCGCGAACGGCAGGATCGTCGTCGACTACAAAGATTTCCCCGCGCGGAGCGCCATTTTCAACCATATGCATCGTCCATCAGTGGTGAAGCGTGCTGCCCTGACCGCACAAGAACTAACTCGACCATCTCGATCAATGGACCCGTATTTGTACGGGACGTCCGCTTAACGCACAAGTAGCACCGCGTTCCCTAAAAGTGGGGGGCAGTGGAGAAACATGCATGGAAAATGCAGCGTCGGACCGCGTTGCAGCGCGCTTGGACGAGGGCCATGATCCCTACGGTCTGATCGTGACGGACCTGGTCGCGCTGATTGGCCATGTCCAGGCGAGCCTGCGGCTGATCGAAGCGGCGATCGCGCGCGAGGCCGTGCTGGCCGAGCGGCAGGCCGACGTCGACACCGTCGTTCTCGACGACGTTACCCCGCACTATCTCACAGCATCTACCGCCCTGAAGGCATGCGATGCCGGCCTCGACGCGGCGCTCGACCGCCTGCGCGATTCCGGGGCAGCTGCGCGTCTGCTGAACTGACCCGCCGCCTCCGACAGGTTCGGCCCAATCACCTCGATCGTCCCGACGACGCCCAACCCATCAGGCGGCAATCTGTTCCACGCATCGTCCGGATTGGCCGCGGGCCTTGCCCGCCCGGTCGGATCAGTCCCTCTTGACGTCAGGCCCTGGCCCGCTCTTCGTCCGCGGACGATCGCCGTTTGCTCGGCTTGCCCTTGAGGAAACTGACGTCCATTTCGGTGCCGTTGACGCGGACCAGTTCGCAACGGCGATAGGCAAGTCCGGTCGAGGACAGCAGCAGGAAAAACTCCTTCAGGTTGAGCCCCTGAATGGAACCTTCGACCGTCAGCGAGGCATCGGTGTCCGAGATGGCATTGAGCTGGCAGTCGCGCCGCCAGGTGCCGTCGATGGCCATGATGCAGACATCGACGCCCCGGCTGAAGGTGACCCGCTCAATGGATTTGCCGTCCTCGGTCATTGCTCAATATCCGACCGCCATGGCAGGCTTCGGCATGGCGAGCCCGCTCCGCGGCCCGCTCGGCCGGTACAGGCCACGCCGCTCGGGAAGCGGCTTGAACGTGTCGGTCAGGCCGACCACGGTTTCGGCGGCGCCCAGCACCAGGAAGCCGTCGGCCTCCATCGACCGGGCGAGACGGTTGAAGATGTTGATCTTGGTGTCCTGATCGAAATAGATCAGCACGTTGCGGCAGAAGATCACGTCGAACGTGCCGAGCTGGGAGAAATCGTGCAGCAGATTGAGCTGGCGGTGCTGGACCATCGCGCGCAACTCGGGATTGACCTGCCAGAACTCACCCGACTGCTTGAAGTACTTGACCAGCATCTGGATCGGCAGTCCGCGCTGCACCTCGAACTGGCTGTAGATGCCGGCCTTCGACTTCTCCAGCACCTCCTGCGACAGATCGGTCGCGATGATCTCGACACGCCATCCGGCAAGCGCCGCGCCCATTTCCTTCAGGCACATCGCCAGCGAATAGGGCTCCTGGCCGGTCGAGCCGGCGGCGCACCAGATCCGGACGCTGCGGCGCGCGGCGCGTGCCTTCAGCACCTCCGGCATGATGGTGTCGCGGAAGTGCTCGAACGGCACCTTGTCGCGGAAGAAGAACGTCTCGTTGGTGGTCATGGCCTCGACCACCTGAACGGTGTGCGTGGACGAGCCCGCCTTGATCTTGGCGACCAGGTCGGGAATGCCGGACAGGCCGCTTTTGCGCGCCAGCGGCAGCAGGCGGCTCTCGATCAGATATTGCTTGTCCGCGGACAGATCGAGACCGGACTGGTCCTTCAGGAGCTTACGCAGATACTCGTAGTCGGGGGGCGTCACGGGAGCCTCACAAGGGACTGAATGGTGAAACTGGGTGTCAGGCTTCGGCCGACGCGTCGAGCGCCAGCAGGCCCACTTCCTGGAATTTCGCGATCACGATGTCCTTGTCGAACGGCTTCATGATGTATTCGTTGGCGCCGGCATGCAGCGCCCGCGAGATGTGGTCGATGCCGTTCTCGGTGGTGCAGAACACGACCTTGGGCTGATCGCCGCCGGGCATGCGGCGAAGCTGCACGAGGAATTCGAAGCCGTCCATGACGGGCATGTTCCAGTCGAGCAGCACGGCATCCGGCAGAGCGCGCTTGCAGGCTTCGAGCGCGACCGCACCGTCCTCGGCCTCGATGACGGTGAACTCCATTCCTTCCAGGATGCGGCGCGCGATCTTTCGCACCACGCCGGAATCGTCGACGACGAGACATGTCTTCATGTGTTGGCCTCCTTGTGGAATCCACCGTCTCCGCGGTGGAGTGTTACGCTGCAGCAGCTGTTTTGGGCACCAGTTCGAGCACGCGATCGATATCGAGGACGACCATGAGCTGGCCGTCGAGGCGGTGGACGCCGCCGGCGAGCTTGGCCATGCGGGGATCGAGGTTGACCGGGTTGTCCTCGCGGCTGTCGTCGGAGAGCCGCAGCACCTCGCCGATCTGGTCGATCAACAGGCCATAGGATTCGCCGCGCTGGTCGACGCCGACCGCCATCGGAGGCTCACCGTCGTCGGCCTTCGGCAGCCCGAGCCGGGCGCGCATGTCGACCACGGTGACGATACGGCCGCGCAGATTGAGCACGCCGGCGATCTCGCTGGAGGCCAGCGGCACCCGCGTCAGCCGCTCCGGCATGAACACGTCCTGCACCCGCGAGATCGGCAGGCCGAACAGCTGCCCGCCGATCACGGCGGTGACGTATTCGGCCATCGCGCCTTCGCTTGTCTCGGTCTTGCTGGTCATCGATGAACCTTTTGTTTGAGCATGATCCGATCGGAAAACCGCTTCACACTTTTCCGGATCATGCTCTCTTCCCTCAAGCCGCCCGGCGCAGTTCGGCGGTCTGCTCTTTCAGCGCCGCGATCAGCCCGGGACGGTCAAACTTGGCGACATAGTCGTGGAAGCCGGCCTGCCGGCCGCGCTCGATCGCCGCCGGCGACACCATCGCCGACAGCGCGATGATCGGCAGCCCGATCAGATTGTGGTCGCTTCGGATGTTCTCGGCGAACTCAAAGCCGTTCATCTCGGGCATCTCGATGTCGGTCAGCACGACGTCGAAGCTCTGTCCCGAACGCAGCGCCGCGAGCCCTTCCTGCGCGCCGCCCGCGGTCCTGACCTTGTAGCCGGCGGCTTTGAGCACCGGCGCCAGCATGTTGCGGAAGAACGCACTGTCATCGACCAGCAGCACCGACTGCGCCGAGGTCGACGGGCGCATCTCCTTGCGCGAGAACCAGTCGGCGAACGCCATCGGCAGGAAGTGGCCGACGTCGATCACCTCGGTGGCCTGCCCCTTGATCACGGCCGAACCCAAAATGCCGTCCTGCGAACCCGCGACCTCGATGTTGAGCCGCTCCTCGACGATGTCGATGATCTCGTCGACCACGAGCCCCATCGAGCGGCCGTCGTCGGCGAACACCAGGATCGGCTGCGAGCCCTGCGACTGCACCTCGACCCCGGCCATCTGCACCAGCGGCATCAGCTGCTCGCGGTACTGCACCATGTAGCGGCCGTTCGAGAGTTCGATCTTGTCGGTTGCGATCTCCTCCAGCCGGGTGACGAGGCCGAGCGGCACCGCCTTGGGCTGCGAGGAGCCGGCGCGGAACACCAACAGCGAGGTCAGCTGCTCGCCGCTTGCGGCGTGGGCGTTCGCATTGTCGTCGGCGAGGTCATGGGCCGAGGAGCCGGACGCGCCGAGGGCTTTTGCGATCCCGTTGGGGTCGATGATCATGATCACGGCGCCATCGCCCAAGATGGTGTTGCCGGAGAACATGTCGATGTGCCGCAGCTTGGTCGACATCGGCTTGACCACGATCTCCTCGGTGTGGAACACGCCGTCGACCACGATGCCGAAGGTCTGGCTGCCCACCTGAGTGACCACGATGAAACCATTCTCGGCATCCGTAGTCGTCGCGCCGTCGTCGATCTTCAAGAGCTTCTTGAGGTGGATCAGCGGCAGCAGCTTGTTGCGCAGGCGCAAGACCGCGGTGTCCTTGATCCGCTCGATGCGGTGCTCGGAGTTGGCGCGGGCCCGCACCAGCTCGACGACAGACAATTGGGGAATCGCAAAGCGGTCGCCGCCGGCTTCCACGATCAAAGCGGAGACGATCGCCAAGGTCAGCGGGATCTTGATGGTGACCGAGGCGCCCTCGCCGGCCACGCTCTTGATGTCGATGGTGCCGCCGATCTGGTCGATATTGGTGCGCACCACGTCCATGCCGACGCCGCGGCCGGACACCGAGGTGACTTGGGCGGCGGTCGAGAAGCCCGGCGCGAAGATGAACTTGTGGATCTGGGCCTCGGTCATCTTCTCGAGTTCGGCCTCGGTGACGAGACCGTTCTGGAGCGCCTTGGCCTTGATCCGCTCGGTGTTGAGCCCGCGGCCATTGTCGGCGATGCAGATGATGATGTGGCCGCCTTCGTGGTAGGCGGAGAGGCGAATGGTGCCCTGTTCCGGCTTGCCGGCTGCGAGGCGCTCGGCGGTGGTCTCCAGCCCGTGATCGGCGGAGTTGCGCACCATGTGCGTCAGCGGATCCTTGATCAGGTCGAGCACCTGGCGGTCGAGCTCGGTGTCGGCGCCGTGCATCTCGAGCTCGATCTGCTTGCCGAGTTCGCCGGAGAGGTCGCGGACGATGCGCGGCAGCTTCTGCCAGGCATTGCCGATCGGCTGCATGCGCGTCTTCATGACGCCTTCCTGCAGCTCGGCGGTGACGTTGGAGAGCCGCTGCAGCGGCACCTTGAACTCGGTGTCCTCGTTGCGGCGGGAGATCTCCAGCAGCTGGTTGCGGGTCAGGACCAGCTCGGAGACCATGGTCATGAGGTGTTCGAGGGTGTCGACATTGACCCGGATCGACTGGTTGGCGATCTTGTCGCCTTCCTGGACCTCCTCACCGGCGGCCTTGCGGGCCGGCTTCTTCACAGCCTCAGCCGGCTCGGCGGCGGCGGCAGCAGGTGCAGGCTTCACGGCCGGCGCCGGTGCGGCGACTTCGGTCTCGGTCTCGCGGAAGGCGCGCTCGAGCTCGTCGAGCGAGACCTCGCCCGGACGCAGCGGACGCTCCAGCGTCTGCACCACCAGCGTGCCTTCGGTCATCGCCGCCTGCACCGACGGAGCTTCGACGACCGGCACGTCTTCTTCAGCAGCAACCGGCATCGACTGCGTCGAGCCTGACGATATCGACTGCGTCGAATCGGACATCGCCGCCATGCCGTGCTCGACCATCGCTTCCAGCTGATCGATCAGATCGCGGTCGTTGCCCTCGGGCTCGGCCTCGGTCGCCTCGAGCCCGCCGAGGATCTCCTTGATGCGGTCGATCGAGGACAGGATCAGCGTCACGGCTTCCGCCTTCACCGGCATGCCGTCGCGGAATTTGCCCATCAAGGTCTCGCCGGCATGCGCCAGCGCCTCGAGCCGCGGCAGCCCGAGGAAGCCGCAGGTGCCCTTGATGGTGTGCACAAGCCGGAAGATGTTATCCAGGATCTTCGCGTTGTTCGGATCCTGCTCGAACTGCACCAGCTGGTTGTCGACCGTATCCAGGCTCTCGCTGCTCTCCGTCAGGAACTCGCGCAACAGATCGTCCATGAATAGGTCCCCTCAAGGTGCTACGGAGCGCTCGCCTTGCATCGATAACTTGGCCGGCTTCACGGCGACGTTAATTTTGCCGTCCGTGCAAATACGGACGATGAAGCCCTTCTGCAGTTCGACGACGCATCACGACAACACGGCCGGTCTCACAAGGACAGGCCTTACCACCCGGACGGGAAAGAGCCCGTTCCATCGGTCATCGCAATTTGAACTAATTGGAATTGAGGACCGCTAAGTCTAGCAAAACGTTCGCGACATGACGACCGCCTGCATCCGAACGCGATCGCTCATTGGTTGAACCCGGCGGGATGGCTAAGCGCAGCCAAAGAAAAGGCGGCGGAGTTTCCTCCGCCGCCTCGATAGTCGATGCCTGTCGCGGCTACGCTTAGCGGAGCAGCTGCAGCACGCTCTGCTGCGACTGGTTGGCCAGCGCCAGCGCGGACACCGCGATCGACTGGCGGGTCGACAGCGCCTGGCTGTTGGCCGCTTCCTCGTTGGTGTCTGCCAGCGTCAGGTTGGACGAGCCGGTCTGCAGCACGTTGATCAGGTTCTTCGAGAAGTCCTGGCGGATCTGCACGATCGACAGGTTCGAACCAAGGGTCGAAGCCTGGGTGCGCAGCAGGCCGCTCGCGCTGTTCAGCGTCTTCAGCGTGGCGTTGGCCGAAGCGTTGTCCACGAAGTCCGTGCCGGCGGTCAGCTTGGTGAGGTTGAGGCCGGTGGCGTCGAAGGTGACGCCCTGGATCTTCAGCGTCGAGGAACCCGTCTCGTTGAAGGTCAGCTTGAGCTGATCGCCATTGAGCAGGTTGATGCCGTTGTACGACGCGTCCTGGGCGGTCGTGGTGATCTGGTCCAGGATGTTGTTGTACTGGTTGACCAGGTTGGCGCGGTTCGCCAGCGCAGTCGGGTCCTGCACCGGAGCGCTGCCCGCGAGGCCGTTGAACAGCTTGCCGGCGCCGGCCGCCGTGCCGCCGATCGTGCCGATGGTCGCCGAAGCGGCATCGTTGGTGGTGCTGATGGTGAGCGCACCGGCCGCGCTGAGCGAGGCCTGCAGGTTGTTGGCCGCCAGCGCAGCGTTCAGGTCGTTGAGGGACTTCACCTTGCCGGCACCGGTGCCGAAGGTGATGTTGGTCGCGGTGCCGTTGCCGGTCGCGCCGATGGTCAGCGTGAGCGTGTCCAGCGGGCTCGCGCCAGCCGTGCCGTTCGCGGTTGCCGTCGCACCGGCCGGGAGGCCGAGCTGCGTCGCGTCGCCCGAGCTGAACGTACCGACCGTGAGCGAGTCCGCGGCGCCGGCGGTGTTGGTGCTGGTCAGGACCAGCTTGCCGGTGCCGTCGATCGAGGCGGCGACCTTGGCGCTGGCGCCGACCTGCGTGTTGATGGCGTCGCGAACCTGGGTGGCGGAGTAGTTCGTGCCCGAGTTCAAGGTCACAGTCTGGCTGTTGATCTGGAACGTCAGATTCGCGCCGGCCGCGGTGAGGTCGATGCCGGTATAGGCGGCGGTGCTGGTGAGGGTTGCGTTGGTCGGGGTCGCGGTGCCGAGCAGGTTGTCGGCGGTCGCGCCGGGGATCGCGGCGGTCGTCACCGACGACTTCGCGGAATAGCCGACCGCGGCCTGCAGGGCCTGGTTGGCGACCGACTTGGCGCTGTCGACGAGCTTCTGCAGCGAGGTGATGCCGGTGTTGGCGGCCTGCAGCACCTGCACGCCGTTGCCGATGCCGTCCAGCAGGTTGTTGATGTCGCTGGCGCGGTTGTCGAGCGACTGCGCCGTGAAGAAGTTAGTCGGATTGTCGAGCGCAGTGTTGACCTTCTTGCCGGTGGACAAGCGGTTCTGCGTGGTGGCGAGCAGGTCAGCGGTCGACTGCAGCGAAAGCAGGTTTTGACGGACCGATGCCGAAAGAACGATGCCGGACATACTGGATACCCTTCTGGATGAACACGATTGACGCGACGCCGTAAATTTCGCACGGCGACCCACGTCACACTGGTCCGTCCGCGCTACCCGTTCGTTAAAGGGCTGGTCCGTACAAATACCCAGGACGGCCTTGCCGGTGATTCGACGAGCGGCCGGCGCGATGGCTGGCCGCGGCAGCGCGCGGTCGGCGCCGGACCGACGTCATGGCCGTGAATTTCCTGCGCATGTGCAGGACTTGCGACATCCCGGCGCGGCGGGCCCGGCGCGGCGATAGCCGGCGTTGCAAGTCACCACGATGCAAAGTCCGGCGAGGAACAGAGTTAATGGAAATCAATAAATGAGAGACAAAGTCGCGCTCGGATCTCGCGCCGCGCGGATCGACGTCGATCACCGGTGCCGGCGGCGGCCACGCCGTCTGCCCTCCAGAGGGTATAGTTTCAACACCACAACCCTTGTGCAATTGGACAGGCAAGCTATGTTCGCAGTCCTTCCACACGCCAAGAGTAGGTGATGCGAGACCGTAGTGCTCCCGCCCTCGGCAGGAGCAGCAATGTCCGCGGTATCGCGTCCGCCCAATCGTCTGTTGCAAGCACTTCCCCCCACGGAGTACGCGCAACTTCATCCCCTCCTGGAAACCGTCGACCTGACCAAGGAAACGGCGCTCGCCGATGCCGGCGCGCCGGTGCAGCGGGTTTATTTTCCGCATAGCGGCGTGGTCTCGATGATGATCAATCTGTCCGACGGGCAATCTGTCGAGATTGCAACCGTCGGTCGCGACGGCGCCGTGGGCGCGTCCGCCGCCCTGCACGAGCGGCCGCTGCTTGCCGATGCGATTGTCGTGGTGCCAGGCTCAGCCTCGATGATGCGGGCGGAGGATTTCCGCGAGGCAGCAAATCGCAGCGCGGATTTCCGGACCCTGGTTGCGCTCTATGAGCAGGCGCTGATGGCGCAGACGCAGCAATCCGTCGCCTGCAACGTTTCGCATCCGGTGGAGGCACGGCTGTCACGATGGCTGCTGCGCGCACGCGATCTGTGCGGCAGCGAGGCGTTGCCGCTCACCCAGGAGATGCTGGCGCAGATGATCGGCGTCCGGCGCAATGCGGTTTCGATTGTCGCACATGGGTTTCAGCAGGCCGGCATCCTGCGTTACAGCCGCGGTCATATCGAGATCACCGATATCGACGGGCTGCGGAAGGCGGCGTGTGAATGCTATACGACGGTCAAGGCGCACGCCGAACAATTGATCGGGCCGGAAGACTGACCGGCGCGCCGCCCAGCCCCAACTGTGACCGACCACACAACCCGAATGTGCGGCGATAGGTCTATTCCTATTGGAACCAAGACATGTTTCCATTGGAACCCTGACGTGCCAGAATAGGTTGCAAGGACGTCCAGCCGCACGTCAGCCCTGGGCCCAGAGACAAGCTTTGCCGGCAGGCTGGAGGTTGCTTTGGAAACGGTTCCTCGATCACCCAACGGCTTCCTGGCGTCGCTCTCGGCGAGCGATTTCGAATTGATTCGGCCGCATCTGCGGACGGTCGACCTCGCGGCCGACTCGGTCCTGGTCGAGACCGACGAGATGCTCAAGCGGACATACATGCCGCACAAGGGCGTGATCTCGCTGGTGGTCAAGCTGGCAAGAGGCGAGCGCGTGCAGGTCGCGATGGTCGGCCGCGACAGCATCTATGGCGCATTCGCCCCGCTCGTCGAAGGGCCTGTCCTCAACAACGCCACGGTGCTGGTGCCCGGCGTCGCCTCGACTGTGGAACTCGAGCCGTTGCGCGCAGCTGCCGGCCAGAGCCCGACGCTTCGCGCGAGGTTGATCCGGCACGGGCTCGCCGTCTATGCCCAGATCCAGCAAACCGCCGGCTGCAACGCCGCGCACACCGTGGAGTCACGGCTGGCACGATGCCTGCTGCACACGCGCGATCTCTCCGGCAGCAACAAGATCGTCCTGACGCAGGAGGCGATGGCGCAGATGATCGGCGCGCGCCGCAACAGCGTGTCGCTGGTCGCGCATACCCTGCAACAGGCCAATTTCATCCACTACAGCCGCGGGCACATCGAGATCACCAACGCGGATGGGCTGATCAAGACCGCGTGCGAATGCTACGCCGCGGTCAAGGCGCAATATGCCGGACTGCTGAATTGTCAGGAAGTCGGCCGCTAGAGTTCTTTATCTTGCCGAGTTGTCGTCGCGCGAACCGGCACCCGCTTCGCTCAAAAGCGCTCTGACCGCTGTGCAAGCCGTACTTCTACGGCGTGCGATCTTCATCGTCGGATAACGCTGTTTCCTCACATTCACGTGGACGCACGGGGGAGCCGATGTTCACGTTCCAGACGACCGACCGGAAGGAAGCCCGGCGCTTCCGCATGGCCCAGTTCAACGGCCGGACCGCCACCATACGGTCGGCCGACGCCACCGTTACGGGACGCGTGCGCGCGATCGTCGAAAGCAAGTCTGGCGCGACGGCGGCGTGGGTGGTCACGATCGTTCCGGATGAACCGAAAACATCCGCGCCGGCCGCTCGGCTCGCGCCGCGCCTGTGCTTCGCCGCGGAAGACGATTTCTGAGAACCGGGTTCTAACGAACCGAACACCGCTCAGAGCGTTCCGATGGAATCAGAATGCGGCCCTGGATTTCAGTTTTGACGCGTCTTCTTTACGCGAACCACTTCGCTTGAAAACGCCCTATGCTGAATGCAGCAAGGCCTTGCGGACGAGATCGGCGGTGTTGCGCGCGCCGAGCTTGCGCATCGCCTCGGCGCGATGGCTCTCGAACGTGCGCGGGCTGATGTTCATCCGCAGCGCGCCCTGCTTGTTGGAATAGCCGTCGCTGATCAGGCTGAGGACTTCACGCTCGCGCTTGGTCAACGGCTTGCGGCCGGCTTCCGGCGCGAACATGACATCCGGCGACCGGGAGCCTGCCGGCTTGTCGTCGCCCGGCGGCTTGAGGTCGGCGGGCGGGACGGCATTGGGATAGAGGTCGGAAATCTGCTTCAGCATCGCGGACACGCGCTCGGTCTGCTCGAGCGCGTTCTCGATCACCTGCCGCAGATAGACGCCATTGCCGGGCGCGTGCGCGAATTGCTGACTGTGCTGCTTGAGCTCGTTCATATAGAGCAGCAGCGCCGTCACCGGCCCATTGAACTGCCGGACGATCGCGGCACCGGCGTCCGCCCGCGGCCGCGGCGCTGCGGGTCCCTGAGCCTCAAGCGGCTGCGGCTCGAGCGTCGCGGTTCCACCCGTCCATGCCGGAAGGCGCGCCTCGGCTCGGTTGTCATGTTGCGTCATAAGTATGGTTTACCAAAGGTGAACTTGTGGCCGCGTTAACACGGGACTCCGTAGAACTACGGGTGACGCAACTGTGACCTCGGGCCCCGACCTGCCAAGCAGGCGCAGATTACCGCTGATTTGGCAACGAATCTCGCATATTTGAGTCGAATTACAGTATTCTTACGGGACGGATGGGCGAGGCTGCCACCGGCGGGATTCTCCGCCAGGCATCGACCTTCAACGGTTCGGCCAGCCATTTCCGGCCCCCTGGTTCCGGATTGAAAAAGGTCGGAATTCGCGGCCCGACATCGCCTCAGGGGCGCCGGAGCCGAAGGAATTTCTGCAGGAACCGCCCCGAAAGAACGAACCTGAACCACCAATACGCCATTCGCCGGGTCGTCATCGATCATCCCTCTGGGCATCGGGATGGCCTCGGCATACCGCACGCGGGCGCGCGCACCTATGAGACGGTTCACATCAACCGAGAAGCGTCGGGCAGGCACCGGATCAGGCGAATGTCAATTTACAGCCCCGGCAGGCGTCGCGATGATCGCCGCCTCTCGATCAGCAATAAGGGCGCGGGCATGAAGCGAGGGCGGAACGGATTCTGGATTTCCTTGATGACGATTGCGGCGCTCGCCGCGGCACTGCTGCTTGGCGCAGGCGCGCAGGCCCAGACCCCGCCGACCAGCGATGCAACGCCGACGCCCGACACCGCGGTCATGCTCACCATCTTCTTCAAGCATGATCAGTCACGACCGCTCGGTGAGCTCAATGCCCAGCTTGAGCGGCAGGGCTTCTACAAGGCGTTTCCGCCCGAGGGTGTCGAGGTCGTCAGCTGGTACGTGATGATGGGGATCGGCCAGGTGGTGACGCTGCGGCTGCCGGCATCGCGGCTGCGCGAGGTCAACCGCGTCATCGAGAACAGCGCCTGGGGCGCCTACCACACCGAGTTCTACCCGACCTATGACTACAAGGCGGTCGGGATCGGCAATCATGAAAAAGCAAAGCAGTAGCCGGTCGCATCGAGACCGATGTCGGGAGTCACGGCCGCGCGCCGGAGTTGCCGGTTTTGGCCGAAGACCGGGCTAGCGATTGGATCCGATCCACCGCCTATGCGTGGGCCCGCGAGCGCTGGCTCAATCGCTTTGCCAGCGTCCGCAAATCCTCGGCGCGCCCGCTGCAAAGCAGGCGGCTGAATTCGTCAGGATCGATGGAGGCAGGCGGAAAATCGGCTGGGTTGCGTGCGACACGGCGTAGCCAGGTCAATCGGAAGAGACGCTTGAGCATCTTCATGGTTGTCAGCCCCGATGAGCGTCATTGTTAAATCGCGGCAATGAAATTTGGTTCCACACCTTGTGGTCGCCCGACGCAAAATTTGGTTCAACGCCGTCAGGCGAACAGCGCCTTGCGCTTTTGCACGCGCGCAATGGATCGCCGCACCGCGGCCTGATCGAGTGATCCATCCTGCACCGCACCCGCGACCGCCGCGGCGATGCCGGCCATCTCCTGCTCCTGGTCGAACAGATTGTTGCCGATGCAGATCATGTCCATGCCGGCGGCGATCGACTGCAGGCTGGCCGCGCTTGTGCCGAGCGCCTTCTGCAGCCCCTGCATCTGCATGTCGTCGGTGATCAGCAGCGTCTCGGGCAGACGACGGCGAAGCCGGCCGAGCCCGGCCGATGACAATGTCATCGGACGCTGCGCGTCCCACTGCCGGACAATGGCGTGGCTGACCAGCACCGCATCGCCATAGGTGCGCGGCGCCAGCGCGTAGAACAGCTCCTCCTGCTCGGGACGCAGCGCATCGGAAATGTCCATGAACTCCAGGTGCGAATCGACGCTTGCACCGCCGATGCCCGGAAAATGCTTCAGGCAGAGGCCTACTCCCGCCTGCCGCGCCGCAGCGTCGACCAGCCGGGCATTGGCCTCGACCTCACCGATATCGGGCGAATAGGACCGCTTGATCCTGCCGATGTTGGGATTGTCGGGATTGTAGTCGACGTCGATGACGGGCGCGAAATTGTAGCGGATGCCGAGCCGGCGCAACTCGCCGTAGCTTGCGGCCAGGACCGTCTGCTTTTCCGCGCGCGCGAGCAGATTGAACTGCTTCGCGCTCGGCAGCGGCTGAAAACCGCAGCTGTCCTTGAGCCGGCGCACCAGGCCGCCCTCCTGGTCGATGAAGACCAGCGGCCGCGACGGCAGCGCCGCGATCTCGGCGCAAAGCGATTGCACCTGCGCGGGCGAAGCGATGTTGTTGTCGTACTGCCGGGTCTGGCAGGAATAGTCGAACAGGATCACCCCGCCGAGCCCGAATTGCGCGGCAAATTCCTTCAGCCAAGGCGGAACGACCTTGCCGTAGAAGCCGAGGATGAAGAGTTCGCCGACGGACATGGCCACTCGATTCGGTTGCCGCATGGAATCAGCCGCGCCCGATGGAATAGCATGCTGCGGCGGCGGTAAGAATATGACGCAGGCAGCAGTTCGACTGCGTTCCCCGTGCTCGCATCACTATGTTAAGACACGCCGGCGGGCCTCGATCGCCTGCCACGACACAAGGACTTTCGGAAACGCCCATGACAGCAGCTTACGTCCCGCAAATGGCCCTTTACCGCCAATGGCTGAAGCAGACGCGCGGCCTTGAATTTGCGGATTTCGAGGCGATGCGGCGTTGGTCGGTCACCGATATCGACGGCTTCTGGCAGAGCGTCTGGGATTATTTCGACCTGCGCTCGCCGACGCCGCATTCGGCGGTGCTGGCCGAGCGCAAGATGCCGGGCGCGGTGTGGTTTCCCGGCGCTGCGGTGAACTACGCGCGCCAGGTCTTCCGCCATGTCGCGCCGGCGCATGCCGCGGGACTGCCGGCCTTGATCTCGAGCGGCGAGGACGGCAAGCTCTCGGAGACGAGCTGGCCCGAGCTGCAGCGCAAATCGGCAGCGCTGGCGCTGCATCTGAAGGCCAACGGCGTGCGCGCCGGCGACCGGGTCGCCGCCTACTTGCCGAACATTCCCGAGACGATCATCGCGTTCCTCGCGACCGCGAGCCTGGGCGCGGTCTGGAGCGTCTGCGCGCCCGACATGGCGGCGCCCGCGGTGATCGATCGCTTCAAGCAGATCGAGCCGAAGGTGCTGATCGCCTGCGACGCCGTGACCTATGCCGGCCGGCGCCACGACCGGCAAGGTGTGATCGAGGAATTGCGGCGCGCGCTGCCGACCGTGCAGCATGTCATCCTGCACAGCGACGCCGCGCCGTCCGAGACGCGATTGTCAGCGATCCTCGCGGGCCGGAGCGCGGCGATCGACGCCTTCGAGCCGGAATGGCTGCCGTTCGATCATCCGCTCTGGATCGTCTATTCCTCGGGCACCACCGGCTTGCCGAAGCCGATCCTGCACAGCCATGGCGGCATCATCGTGGTGGCGCTGCCGCTCTCGACGCTGCACAACGACATCGGTTGCAGCTATCAGCCAAACTCGTTCGGCGAACGTTTTCACTGGTACTCTTCGACCGGCTGGATCATGTGGAATTGCCAGGCCAACGGCCTGCTCAACGGCACGACCTGCTGCATCTTCGATGGCAGTCCCGGCGGCACCAAGGACAAGCCGGACTGGACAACGCTGTGGCGCTTCGTCGCCGACGCCAAGGCGACCTTCTTCGGCGCAGGCGCGGCGTTCTTTGCCAATTGCACCAAGGCGGAAATCGATCTCGCTGCCGTCGGCGACCTCTCGGGCCTGCGCACGCTCGGCTCGACCGGCTCGCCGCTCAGCGCCGACACCCAGGCCTGGTTCAACGAGCGCTTCGCCGCGCTTGCGAAGCAGAACGGCAACGCCGCGCAGGTCGATATGTGGTGGGCCAATATTTCCGGCGGCACCGACTTCGCCGGCGCCTTCATCGGCGGCAATCGCGAATTGCCGCAGACGCCGGGCATCATGCAATGCCGCCTGCTCGGCTGCGCGGTGGAAGCGTTCGACGAGCAGGGCCGCGCGGTGATCGACGAGGTCGGCGAGCTCGTCTGCACCGAGCCGCTGCCCTCGATGCCGCTGCGCTTCTGGAACGATCCCGGCAACGCGCGCTACCTTTCCAGCTATTTCGAGACCTACCCCGACAATTTCGACGGAAGTGGCCGCGGCCCGGTGTGGCGGCATGGCGACTGGCTCAAGATCAACCCCGACGGCTCCTGCGTGATCTATGGCCGCAGCGACGCCACCATCAACCGCCATGGCTTGCGGATGGGCACCAGCGAGCTCTATTCCGCGATCGAGGCGCTGCCGGAGGTGCTGGATTCGATGGTCGTCGACCTCGAATATCTCGGCCGCGACAGCTACATGCCGCTGTTCGTGGTGCTGCGCGAGGGCATCGCGCTCGATGCCGCGATGAAGGCGAAGATCAACAAGGCGGTCGAGGCCGGGCTGTCGCGCCGCTTCCTGCCCAACGACATCTTCGTGGTGGCGGAGATTCCGCGCACGCTGTCCGGCAAGAAGCAGGAGCTGCCGGTCAAGAAGCTGCTGCTCGGCCACCCCGTCGAGAAGGTCATCAATCGCGATGCGATGGCCAATCCAGGATGCCTCGACTGGTATCTCGATTTTGCAAAGAGTTATCTGAGCAGGCAGGCCGGCGCGGCGTAACGGCCGCTGAATGCCACTCGCGTTTGGGATTTCACGACATGCCTTCACCCAGCTACATCGACCCGCTCAACGGAAAGCTCTATCCGCTGGATAATCCGCGCTGGTGCTCCGACGAAGGCAAGCCGCTCCTGATAACGCCGCTGCCGGGCATCTCCCGCGACGACATCGATCGCGCGACGCGGTCGCTGTGGCGCTACCGCGCGGCGCTGCCGGTCGAAATCGGGCAGCCGATCACGATGGGCGAAGGCTGCACGCCTGCCGTCGAGAAGGCGTGGGATGAGCTGCGGCCGCATTTCAAGCTCGAATGGTTCAATCCGACCGCAAGCTTCAAGGATCGCGGCACCACGGTGATGCTGTCGTTCCTGCGACAGCTTGGCGTCGATGCGGTGCTGGAGGACTCTTCCGGCAATGGTGGCGCGTCGGTCTCTGCCTATGGCGCGGCGGGCGGGATGCGGGTCAGAATCCTCGCGCCGGCGACGACGTCGCCGATGAAGGTGGCCCAGATGCACGCCTTCGGCGCCGAGGTGCAGCTGGTCGAAGGCCCGCGCGAGGAATCCGAGGCGGAAGCGATCCGCCAGTCGAAGCAGATCTTCTACTCCAGCCACAACTGGCAACCGTTCTTCCTGCAGGGCACCAAGTCGCTGGCCTACGAGATCTGGGAAGATTTCGGCTTCACCGCGCCGGACAACGTCATCATGCCGGTCGGCGCCGGCAGCAGCCTGCTCGGCTGCTATATCGGCTTCAAGGAACTGCTGGCGGCCGGGCAGATCGCGCGCCTGCCGCGCCTGTTCGCGGCACAGCCGCTCAACTGCTCGCCGGTCGATGCCAGCTTCGCCGCCGGCGTCGACACGCCGGTCGATCGCGCGGTCCGCAAGACCATCGCGGAAGGCACCGCGATCAAGCATCCGCTGCGGCTGAAGCAGATGATCGCGGCGCTGAACGAGAGCGGCGGCGGCACCGTCGCAATTCCCGAAGACGGCATCGTCGCCGCGTTGAAGCGGCTGGCGCAGACCGGCCTGTTCGTCGAGCCGACCTCGGCCTCGGCCGCCGCCGCGCTCGATGTCCTGAAGGCGCGCGGCGCGATCCGGCCGGCGGAGCGCACCGTCGTCATCATCAGCGGCACCGGGATCAAGGCAGCGGGGCTGATCACGGAGCTGCTCGGAGCGAGCTAGCCTTTAGCGCGCTCCGATTGGCTGTCCCTATCCCGCCTTGCGCAGCCTCAGGGACTCGTAGAACGCGGTCTCGAAATTGATGTAGCCGATGAAGGACGTCGGATCGCCAAACGGCAGGATCTGCGTCGCCCAGTATCCGCCAAAACCGTTCTGCCGATCGATCCAGTAGAACAAATTGGCGAGACCGGCCCAGCCGAGCGCACCGGCGGGGCGGCCGGTCGGAGCCTGCTCGTCATTGATCATGAAGCTCAACGCCCAGGACTTCGACTGACCGGGGAAGAACTCGGCGTCGTTGGCGAGCGAGGTGATCACGCCGGTGATCGCGGTGACCTTGTTGTTGCCGAGATGATTCTTCTCCGCCATCCGCACGGTCTCCGCCTTCAGGACACGCCCGTGCTCGCCGGCGCCGTCGTTCAGCCACATCCGGATGAAGCGCATGTAGTCGCCGATGGTCCCGTAAAGCCCGTGGCCACCCATGTGGATTTCGGGATTGGCCGGCAGCTCGAAATCCATCGGCGTGAGCGAGCCGTCGGCGTTGCGGGCGTGGATGCCGGCGAGCTTGCGGCGCATCGCGTCGGTGAGCTCGAACGTCGTGTCCATGATCCCGAGCGGCTCGAAGATCCGCGTCCTGAAGACCTCGCCGAGCCGGCGGCCGGTGATGGCCTCGACGATCTGGCCGCACCAGTCCATGTTGGTGCCGTACTCCCAGCGCTCGCCCGGATCGAACAGCAGCGGCGTCATCAGCGAAGCCTTGGACGCCGTGATGACGCTGGGCTGCCCCTTCTCCTGCGCCAGCCGGTTATAGGTGTGATTGATGAAGTCGTAGCTCAGACCCGCGCTGTGGACCATCAGCATGCGGGTGGTGATGTCGCGCTTCGGCGGACGCAGCCGCGGCTCGCCCTTGTCGTCAAAACCCTCGATCACCTGGAGCTTGCCGATGTCGGGCGCGTAGGTCCTGGCGGGTGCGTCGAGATCGAGCTTGCCTTCCTCGACGAGCTGCAAGACGGCCGTCCCGGTGATCGCCTTGGTGGTCGAGAAGATCGCGAACACGCTATCGGCCGTCATATCGGCGGGCTGGTCGAGACGGCGCTTGCCGGCGGCACCTTCGTAGATGTTGCGATGGCGGTCGGTCACCATCGCAACGACGCCGGGAACGCGCGGGTTTGAAGTCACGACGCCGTCGAGAATCGCATCTGCTGCTGCACTGAAATTCGTGCTCATTGTCTTCCTCCTGTGTTTTGTGATGCCCGGATGGAGCGGAGCGAAATCCGGGACCAGCGACGCCGGGCGGCACAAGCCCCCGGATTACGCTTCGCTCCATCCGGGCTACGAGGTCCGAATGCGGTCGGCCCTACTGCGTGGCGAAACCGCTATAGCCGCTCGCGGCGACCTCGTCGCATTTCTGGCGATAGGTGCCGACACCGCCGCAATAGGACAGCACCCGGCGCGGCTTGCCCTCGACATTCGAGCCCAGGTACCAGGAGTTGGTCTTCGCGATCAGCGTTGCGTTGGCGGTCTCATCGTGATGCGCCACCCACTGATCCTCAGTATCCCTGGTCGGCTCGATGACGTTCAGGTTCTTGCCGCGCAAATATCTGATACAATCGGCAATCCACTCCACCTGCTGCTGCAGGCAGGTGGTCATGTTGCAGAGTGCGGCCGAGGGCGCGAGCGGCACCGCTGTTGTGAACAGGTTCGGATAGCCATGGACCTGCAACCCCATCGTGGTACGGATGTCCCTGCCCCAATCGTCCTTCAGCGATCGCCCGTCGCGGCCGCGGATATCGATCCGCGTCAACGCTCCCGTTCCGGCGTCGAAGCCGGTCGCCAGGATGATGACGTCGAACTCGTGCACCGTGCCGTCGGCGGTCTGGATACCCTCAGGCGTGATGCGGGCGATCGGATTGTTCTTCACGCTGACGATCTCGACATTGGGCCGGTGGAAAGCCTCGAGGCAATTGCTCTCCAGCGGCACGCGGTGCGTGCCAAAGCCGTAGTCAGCGGGAATCAGCTGTTCGCACAGCTTGGGGTCCTTGATCCGCTCGCGCATCCTCTCGCGCACGAATTCGGTGATCTCGGCATTGACGGCTTCGTCGAAGAACAGTTCGGCGAAGGACGAGACCCACAGCTTCAGGGATCCGTCGTTCCAGCAGTCCTCGATCACCTCGCGGCGCTGCTGCGGCGTCAGGTCGGCCCAGGCGTGCTCGAAGTCGAATTCGAAGCCGGTGAACGTTTTCGGCAGCCGCTCGGTGAGGAACTTGAACTTAGACTTGTAGGCCTCGGCATCCGACGCATCCCATTTCGGATTCTTCATCGGGATGATGTATTGCGGGGTGCGGATGAACACCTTGAGGTGGCCGACCTCACCGGCGATCGACTGGATCACCTGGATTCCGGTCGCGCCATTGCCGACCACGCCGACGCGTTTGCCGGCAAGCTCGATCGGCCCCTTGGGCCAGCGCGCGGTGTGGAACAGCTTGCCCTTGAACGTCTCCTGTCCCGGGAAGGACACGTGCGGGGCCGAGAGCATGCCGCAGCAGGTGACGAGGAACTGGGTATCGATCACGTCGCCCTGGTCGGTCGCGACCAGCCAGCGTTGCGTCGCCTCATCGAAATGCGCGCTCTTCACCGTGGTGCCGAACTGGATGTCCTTCCTGAGATCGAGGCGGTCGGCGACGTAGTTCAGCCAGCGCTCGATTTCCGGCTGGCCCGGGAATCGCTCGCTCCAGCTCCAGCCTTTGTAAAGCTCCTCGGAGAACAGGTACTGATAGGTGTGGCCTTCTGAATCGAAGCGTGCTCCGGGATAGCGGTTCCAGTACCAGGTGCCGCCGACACCAGACCCGGCGTCGATCGCCTTCACACTCAATCCCTGCTCACGCAGGCGGAACAATTGATAGAGACCGGCGACGCCGGCGCCGACGACCACGGCGTCGAGCTTGGTGGTTGCATGCGCACCATTGCTTCCATTCGACCTTGTGACGGTCTCGGTCATGATTTCCTCCTGTGTCTGGCTTCTCGCACGCACCTTCCCATCCGCGGTGTCGCCGGATGATGGTGCGTTGCGTCAATTTGGGTCTCGACCGCTCGCGCTGTCGCCGAAACGCAGAGCAGGCTACGGGCCGTTCGGCCGCGCGGCTTGGACGAAACCGACAATCTCTGGAACGCCGCCGTTCAATTGCCCGACCGGCCATTGGTCTCCTTGGCAAATGGCGAAAGCGGCCTATTCTGCGCTCAGCCGTCCGGCCAAGAACAAGCGGTCAACCGCGCCACGAATCCCAGGGAGGAGGCTCGCGCGATGGGCCAGTTGATCACGGTCGAGGAGCTGCCGCGCTACGCTCCCGGCGAGCTGAAGCTGGATAGCGCCTCAGTCGGGAGGAACGATTTCCGGCTGCGCATCTTCCGCTATGCGCCGTCCGACATCTGGGTCCCGCCATCGGAGAACTTCCTCCTCGTGCTCTATCGCGACGGCACGACGTCGATGAACCGCCGTGTCACCGGCGCATGGAAGCAGGATCACGTCGGTCGCGGCGTCACGTCACTCCTGACCCGCGCAGAGCCGTCAAGCTGGCACTGGAAGAATGACATCGAGGTCACGCACTTCTATATCTCCCCCGCCCTCATGATGAAGACGGCGAGCGATGCCTTCGACCGCGACGCCGAGGCGATCGAGCTGCACGATCTGCTCAAGGCCGAAGATCCGATGCTGACCTGGATCAACGACCAGATGGTTCAGGAGGTTGCCTCGGGAGGTCCGGGCGGACGCCTCTGTTATGACGCGCTGGCGCTGCAGGCGAGCGTGCATATTCTGCGGAAATATGCGGCGATCGAGTTCAAGATGCCCTGCGCGCAAGGACGCTTTCGCCCGGCGCATGCCCGGCTGATCGAGGACTATATCGAGCAGAACATCTTCCGGAACATCACGCTGGAGGAGCTCGCGAACATCTGCAATTGCACGCCGGTCCAGTTCGCCCGCAAATTCCGCGTGCATTACGGCATGCGGCCGCATGCCTATGTCCTGCGGCGCAAGGTGGAGCATGCGTGCCAGCATCTGCGCAAGGACCGCGTCGCACTGAAGGAGATCGCGCTGCTCGCCGGCTTTGCCGATCAAAGCCACCTCAATCGCGTGTTCCGGCAGCACATGAACGTCACGCCGGCGGAATATCGCCGGCAGGTCTGCGAGCACTCCGTCCAGGCGTGAGACCGGGCCAGCGACGGACTCACACTGGCGGCGGATTGAGGCGCGCGAAGCCTTCCTGGATCCGGTAGGGATAGTACGGATAGGCCGGCATCACCGCGCTCGCGCGATCGAGACGCGCGATCTGGTCCGCCGAGAGCGACCATCCGACCGCGCCGAGATTGTCGCGCAACTGCGCCTCATCGCGGGCGCCAATGATTACGGACGACACGCTCGGCCGCGCCAACAGCCAGGCAATCGCGATCTGCGGCACGCTGCGGCCGGTCTCCGTGGCTACCACGTCCAGCGCGTCGACGATCGCGTAAAGCTTCTCGTCGTCGACCGGCGGCCCGAACTGCGCGGTCTCGTGCAGGCGGCTGTTGGTCGGCAATGGCTGCCCGCGCCTGATCTTGCCGGTGAGACGGCCCCAGCCGAGCGGGCTCCAGACCAGCGCGCCGACGCCCTGGTCGAGCGCAAGCGGCATCAGCTCGGATTCATAGTCGCGGCCGACCAGCGAATAATAGACCTGGTGCGCCACATAGCGCGGCCAGCCGTGCCGCTCGGCGACACCGAGCGATTTCATCAGATGCCAGCCGGAGAAATTCGAGGCGCCGACATAGTGCAGCTTGCCGGCACGCACCAGCGCGTCGAGCGTCGACAGCACCTCGTCGACCGGCGTGAAGGCATCGAAGGCATGAAGCTGCAGCAGGTCGATATAGTCGGTGCCGAGCCGGCGCAGCGCGGCGTCGACCGCGGCGACCAGGCGATACCGCGACGTACCGGCATCGAGCGGGCCGTCGCCCATCGGCAGGCCGGTCTTGGTCGAGATCAACACCTTGTCGCGGCGGCCCTTGATCGCGGCGCCGAGGATCTCCTCCGACGCGCCGTTCGAATAGACATCGGCGGTGTCGAACAAATTGACGCCGGCCTCGAGGCAGATGTCGATCAACCGTCGCGCCTCGCTGGCGTCGCTGCGGCCCCAGGCCGAGAACAGCGGCCCCTGGCCACCGAAGGTGCCGGTGCCGAAGCTGAGCACCGGGACTTTCAGGCCGGACGCACCGAGATTGCGGTATTCCATGGTCATGCTCCCTTGATCCGATTCATTCCGCCGGGCACTGCGCGGCGAGCGCGATCGGCCGATCGAGGCGCAGGCTCCACAGCGCAAGCAACAGGCCGATTGCAGTGATGACGGCGGCTACCAGCGGCAGCGCGCCGAGGCCGAGGCCGCGATCAATGGTGACGCCGCCGGCCCAGGCGCCGAGCGCGTTGCCCAAATTGAACGCCGCGATATTCAGGCTCGAGGCCAGCGTCCGCCCTTCGACGCCGGCGGCTTCGAGCACGCGGAGCTGCAGCGGCGCGACGGTCGCGAACGCGGCGATGCCGAGAATGAACAGCAGCACGACCGCCAGTGCCTTGATCGAGACGACCGCCGTCAGCGCGACGAGCACGGCGGCGAGGCCGCCGAGCGATGCCAGCAGCGCCCGCGCCAGTCCCTTGTCGGCGAGCCGTCCGCCGGCGACGTTGCCGATCGCAAGGCCGGCACCGAACACCAGCAGGATCGGCGACACCGCGGCGTCGGAGAATCCGGTGATCCGCGTCAGGATCGGCTGCACATAGGTGAAGACCGCGAACAGCCCGCCGAAGCCGAACACCGTCATCGCAAGTCCGAGCAGCACCTGCGGGCGGCCGAGCACGCCGAGCTCCTCGCGCAGCGGCGCAGGCTTGTCGTTGGCGCCGACATGGCCGGGGACCAGCACCGCCAGCACGATGAACGCAATCACGCCGATCGCGGCCACCGCCCAGAACGCCGCGCGCCAGCCGAGCATCAGGCCGAACCAGGCGCCGAAGGGGACGCCGAGCAGGGTCGCGACCGTGAGCCCGATGAACATCGTGGCGATCGCCGATGCGCGCTTGTCTTCCGGGACGAGGCTTGTCGCCACCACGGAGCCGACGCCGAAGAATGTGCCGTGCGCCAGCGAGGTGAGAATGCGTGCCGCCATCAAAAGCCCGTAGCTCGGCGCCAGCGCACACGCCGCATTGCCGAGCGTGAAGATCGCCATCAGCGCCAGCAATACCGCCTTGCGCGGCATCCGCCGTGTTGCAAGCGTCAGGATCGGCGCGCCGACGAACACGCCGAGCGCATAGCCGGAGATCAGCAAGCCTGCCGCGGATACGGATACCTGCATGTCGGCGGCGACCTGCAGCAGCAGTCCCATGATGAGGAATTCGGTGGTGCCGATGCCAAAGGCACCGGCGGTCAAGGCAAGGACTGCAGCAGGCATGTGTCGCTCCGGACAAAAGGATTCCGCAAAGCGAGATAGCGGTCCGGGCGGGGAAGGATTAGAATGGCCGCAATCCAATCATTTGTGACTTGAATTCAATATGGCCCGCACAGATACCAACCGCTCCGGCGAGATGGACGTATTCGTTCGCGTCGTCGATCTCGGCGGCTTCACGGCTGCCGCGAACAGCCTGCGCCAGACACCGTCCGGCGTCAGCAAGCTGGTCTCGCGGCTCGAGACCCGGCTCGGCACGCGGCTCGTCAACCGCACCACGCGCAAGCTGCAGCTCACCGAGGAAGGCCAGGCGTTCTACCAGCGCGCCCAGCGCATCCTCGCCGATATCGACGAGGCCGAACGCGAGGCCGCCTCATGCGTGCCCCGCGGCCATCTCACCGTGAACAGCAACATCCCGTTCGGCATGCTGCATGTGATGCCGCTGCTGCCGCGCTTCATGCGCGAACATCCCGACATCACGCTCGACATCGTGCTGACCGACACGCTGGTCGATCTGATGCAGGCGCGCGCGGACGTCGCGATCCGGGTCGGTCCGCTCGGCGCCTCGCGGCTGATCGCACGCAAGCTTGGCACCAGCCGCATGGTGGTGGCCGCCGCGCCGTCCTACCTCGCCCGCTTCGGCACGCCGAAGACGCCGGCCGACCTCGCCGCCCATCGCGGCATCGGCTGGACCTTTCCGCGCAGCATCCGCGGCTGGCCGTTCCGCCGCGCTGAACGGATCGAGGAAGCGCTGCCGCCGCCGGTCGCCCGCGTCAGCGACGGCGAAGCCGCGCGTCAGCTCACGCTTGGCGGTGTCGGGCTCGGCCGGCTGGCGCTGTTCCACATCGGCCCCGATATCGAGGCCGGGCACCTGGTGCCGGTGCTGCAAAACCTCAATCCCGGCGACCGCGAGGACATCCACGCGGTCTACGTCGGCCACGCCGGCCCGCTGCCGGCGCGGGTCCGCGCCTTCATCGATTTTCTCGCGCAGCACATCCGCATCGGCGATCCCTCGCTGCGGCGCGGCGCCGATGGAAAATGGAAAGTCGTGGGCGACAAGTGAGCATTCAATGACGCACGAGCCCCCGGCCTTCCTGTCCGTCACCGAAACGATCCGCATCGCCGCGGAGCCAACGCATGTGTGGGACGCGATCATGGACCCCAAAGCGGGCGAGAGATGGCGCAACTCGCATTTCAGGACCGATTGGCGGATCGGCACGCCGGTCGACATCGAGGCGGAGATCGGCGCAAAGCGCTATCGCGACAAGGGCCGCGTCCTGCATGTCGAGCCGCCGATGCGGCTCGAATACTCCTATTGGTCGCAGGTCTCCGGCCTGCCGGATGTTCCGCAATCCTATGCGACGATCACGATGGCGCTTGTGCCTGACGGCGGCGATACGGTGCTGACCGTCACCCAGCAGGCGCCGCCGTCGCCGATCCGCCGCGGAAGCGGCTGGGAAATCGGGCCCGACTCAGGCGCCAAACACGTTGCCTTTTACTGGCGCATGACGCTGCCGCGCCTGAAGCAGGCGGTCGAGCAAGGACGCGCCGCGCAATAGCGCGGTCTAGGCCCGCGTCAGCAGGAAGAGCTGCGTGACATAGGGGAACACCACTTCGTCGGCGTCGCCGAGACCGGCCTCACGCAGGATATTGTCGGTTTTGTCGCGAAGAGCCGCCTTCTCCGCATGGGGCAAATTGGCGACATAGCTCGTCGATGCGATGCGCTCGAAGACGTCCTGTCGCTTCATCCGGTGCGGATGGTCCTGCACGATTTCCCTCTCAAGCACGAAGCGCGGGTCCTTCAGGATCCAGCGCCAGCGTCCGGTCCGCTGCCGGGGCGTGTCGCCCGCATAGCCCTCGATCATGACGGACAACGCGTCGACCCACGGCGTGCGGTCATCCCTGTTGTTCCAGACCAGCGCAAGCGTCCCGCCGGGACGCAGCAGTCGCGCGATCTCGGCGACCGACGGCTCGTTGTCGAACCAGTGGAACGCCTGGGCGCAGGTGACGAGGTCGACGCTGCCGGTATCAAGATTGATCGCATCGGCGCGCGTGTTGATGACCTCCACCCCGGCTTCCCTGGCCAGCCTGGCCGACATCTCGGCGACGGGCTCGACCGCGATCAGGCGCGCAGCCGCGGGGGCAAATGCTGCAGCAGCAGGCGGGTGAACTTGCCGGTTCCGGCACCAAGGTCGACGACGCAGCGCGCGGCCGCAAGCGGCAGCGCGGCGACGATCTCCGCAGGGTAGCTCGGCCGGCCCGCCTCGTAGGCGGCGACCGCGACACGATAATTCTCGGCAGTGGGGTTCAGTGTCATTGTTGCTTCTCCTGCGCGCCAACCATCCGCGGTGCGATCCGCGGAACGGTATAGAGCAGCGCCTGCACAGGACTGGAAGAGCGCGTCGATTCAAAATTCGCTGAAGATCTCTCACCTTTGCGTCAGCCCCGCAGCTCCACTGCTCCCCGTTGAAGATGCGCGCATTTTGAATGATTTGCTTCGGCGGGTTTCGCATAGCAACCTTACGCGCTTGTGGCATATCAACATCGCAGTTCCAGGTTGCAAGTTGCGGTTGGCTGAACGACAGTCCGCGATGGCGGACGCGGTCTGTCGCGCTTGTGCGGGACAAGCCCGATCCCTCCCCCGCACCGGAGCGACCATGCAGCGATCCAGGGCAGTCTTCATCACGGCTATCGTCTACGCCCTGATCGGCCTGGTCCTCGCGGGCGGGGGCATTTGGCTCGCCGCACTAGGTGGATCGCCCTTCTACATTGTCCTCGGCGTCGGCATTCTCGCCACGGCTGCGCTGTTGCTGGCGCGGCGCCATCAGGCGCTCTGGCTGTTTGCGATCGTGCTGCTCGGCACGCTGGCGTGGGCCGTCTATGAGGTGCGGTTCGACTGGTGGCCGCTCGCGGCGCGTGGCGACATCATCTTCCCCATGGCGCTTTGGCTGCTTACGCCGGTGATCGTCCGTGCCCTGACACGAAGCGGGCCGGTGCCTTACATGCGCGCGACGGCGCCACTCTGGATCGGCGTCGTCGCTGCTGCGGCGGTGCTCATCGCCGGGCTGCTGTCCAGCTATCACGACATCAACGGCACGATTGCCGAGTCCGGCTCTGCCGTGCCGCAAAGCGAAGCCGACCCGCAGCCGGACGGCGACTGGCGCGCCTATGGACGTACGCAGTTCGGACAGCGCTATTCGCCGCTGAAGCAGATCACGCCTGACAATGTCGGCAACCTCAAGGTCGCCTGGACCTTCCGCACCGGCGACGTGAAGACACCAGAGGATTCCGGGGAGACCACCTTCGAGGTCACCCCGATCAAGGTGCGCGATACGCTCTATCTCTGCTCGCAGCACCAGGTGCTGTTTGCGCTCGACGCCAAGACCGGCACGGAGCGCTGGCGCTACGACCCCAAGCTCGTGCACAACAAGACGTTCCAGCACATGACTTGCCGCGGCGTCTCCTATCACGAAACCGCGCAGGGCGCCGTCGACTCTGGCGGCAATCCGGCGCCGGCCGAATGCCCGCGGCGGATCTTCCTGCCCGTCAATGACGGCCGCATGATCGCGCTCGATGCCGACAGCGGCAAGCTCTGCGATGGTTTCGCCGATCACGGCATCCTCGATCTGCAGCAAGGCATGGGGATCAAGACCGCCGGCTTCTTCGAGCCGACGTCGCCGCCGGTCGTCAGCGACAAGATCCTGGTCGTGGCCGCCGCGGTGATCGACAATTATGCGGTCGAGGTGCCGTCGGGCGTGATCCGCGGCTTCGATGTCTATACCGGCAGGCTGGTCTGGGCCTGGGATTCCGGCGCGGCGGACGAGAACGCATTGCCGTCGCCGACGCGTCATTACACCAACGGGTCACCGAATTCCTGGATCACCGCCTCGTTCGATCCGAAATTGAATCTGGTCTACATCCCGACCGGCAACAACGGACCTGACATCTGGGGCGGCAATCGCGATGCGCTGGTCGAGCGCTATTCCAGCGCCATCGTCGCGCTTGACGTCAACACCGGCAAGCGCGCCTGGTCGTACCAGACCGTGCATCATGATCTCTGGGACATGGACGTTCCCTCGCAACCGAGCCTGGTCGATGTGACGACGGCCAAGGGCGTCGTTCCCGCGCTGATCCAGCCGACCAAGGTGGGCAACATCTTCGTGCTCGACCGCAGGACCGGCGAGCTGATCGTGCCGGCGCCGGAACGCGCGGTGCCGCAAGGGCCCGCGCCCGGCGACCGCTCCGCAGCGACGCAGCCGTTTTCCGAACTGACCTTCCGCCCGGAGGCGAAGCTGACCGGCGCCGACATGTGGGGCGGCACGATCTTCGACCAGTTGCTGTGCCGGATCATGTTCCACCGCTTGCGCTACGAAGGCACCTTCACGCCGCCGTCGTTGCAGGGCACGCTGGTCTTCCCGGGCAATCTCGGCATGTTCGAATGGGGCGGCATCGCGGTCGATCCGGTCAGGCAGATCGCCATCGCCAATCCGATGTCGCTGCCGTTCGCCTCCAGGCTCATTCCTCGCGGTCCGCTCAATCCTCCGGCGCCGACAGCCGAGAAACCGGTCGGCAGCGAGGTCGGGGTGCAGCCGATGTACGGCACGCCGTTCGGCGTCGGTATCTCGAGCTTCCTCTCGCCGCTCTCCGTGCCGTGCTACCGGCCGCCATGGGGCTCGATGGCCGCGATCGATCTGAAGACGATGAAGATCGTCTGGCAGCATCCCAACGGCACGATCCGGGACACCACGCCGCTGCCGCTTCCATTCAAGATGGGCGTGCCGATGCTGGGCGGGCCGATCACCACCGCCGGCGGCGTTGCGTTCTACACCGGGACCTATGAGTACACGATCCGGGCCTACGATGTCCGCAACGGCAAGGTGCTCTGGGAGGATCGACTGCCGGCCGGCGCCCAATCGACGCCGATGAGCTACGAGGCTGGCGGCAAGCAATACGTCGTCACCGCGGCCGGCGGCCACGGCTCGTTCGGCACCAAACGCGGCGACTACGTCATCGCCTACGCGTTGAAGGATTGAGCCGCGTCATTGAGGCCGTCATCTTCCTTCCCCCTGAAAGGGGGAAGGTCGGGATGGGGGTCAGCCGCAGGCAATGCTCTCTGCGGAGGGCGCGGATCCCCACCCGCTTTGCTCTAGCGAGCAAAGCGACCTCCCCTTTCCAAGGGGAGGTGGAACTGGCCCAACTGGATAGCTCCAGACGGGTTGGCAAATCCGGCCAAAGCCGCTAAAGGTCCGCCCCCTTTCACAGACAATCCGAGCATGACATGTCGAGCG
This sequence comes from Bradyrhizobium sp. USDA 4502, assembly GCF_054063355.1. NCBI lineage: Bacteria > Pseudomonadati > Pseudomonadota > Alphaproteobacteria > Hyphomicrobiales > Nitrobacteraceae > Bradyrhizobium > Bradyrhizobium sp. USDA 4502. The sequence goes on along the minus strand of NZ_JBSSGF010000001.1, from coordinate 7,867,317 downwards.
CCCCGCCCGCCGTCTCGATTGGCGTCGATTTTGGCACCAGCAACACCGTGGTCGCGCTGTCCGACGGCGATGGCCGCGTCGAGGCTGTTCGCTTCGACCACGGCGGCCGCACGCATAGCGTCTATGTGTCCGCGCTGTGCTTCTGGGAGGAGCGGCCGGGCGCGGGCCTGCATCCGCGCGCCGAGGGCGGCCCGTGGGCGATCGAGCAGTTCCTCGAGGGACGCACGATCCATCGCTTCATCCAGTCGTTCAAGACGTTCGCGGCAAGCTCGGCCTTCAACACCACCCAGATCTTCCGGCAACGCTACAAGTTCGAGGACCTGCTCGCGGCGTTCCTGCGCACGCTGACGCGCCATGCCGGCGAAGGATTCGATCTCGGCGCGCCGACCATCATGGTCGGCCGGCCGGTGAAGTTTGCGGGCGGCAATCCCAATGACGAGCTGGCGATGCAGCGCTACCGGGCCGCGTTCGAGCGGCTCGGCGCCGGCCATGCGCGCTATGTCTACGAGCCGGTCGGCGCGGCGTTCTCCTTCGCGCGCACACTGGACCACGATGCCACGGTGCTGGTCGCCGATTTCGGCGGCGGCACCAGCGACTTTTCCGTGATGCGGTTCTCGCGCAAGGGCGGCGTACTGCGCGCCGAACCGCTAGGCCACGCCGGCATCGGCATCGCCGGCGACACCTTCGATTACCGCATCGTCGACCACATCGTCTCGCCGCGACTCGGCAAGGGCACCAGCTACCGCTCGTTCGACAAAGTGCTGCCGATCCCCAATCACTATTATTCGAGCCTCGCCCGCTGGCATCAGCTCGCGATGATGCGGGGCAATGGCGATTTGCGCGAGTTGCAGCAGCTCGCGCGCACCGCGCTCGATCCGGCGCCGCTGCACGATTTCATCACCATCGTCGACCACGATCTCGGCTTCGCGCTTTACCGCGCCGTGTCGGACACCAAGGTCGCGCTGTCGAGCCGCGACCGTGTCGAGTTCCGCTTCGCCCGCGAAGGCATCGATATCGGCGCGACCGTGACGCGCGACGATTTCGAATCCTGGATCGCCGACGACATCGAACCGCTCGGCGCGACGGTCGACGAGGCGCTGGCCAAGGCGGGCATCACCGCCCGCGACGTCGAGAAGGTGTTCCTGACCGGCGGCACCTCGTTCGTGCCCGCCGTGCAGCGCCTGTTCGCCGAGCGTTTCGGCGCAGCGCGGCTGACCTCGGCGGATCAATTCGAATCGATCGCCTACGGCCTCGCTTTGATCGGCCACACGCCCGATCCCGACCGCTGGACCTTCGCCGAAGCCGCGTGACGGCCGGCTTCGCGCCTTGATCCCGGCTCAATCGACGACTACATCACGTCAATCATCAATCCCTGAGGATGCCGACGGCCATGGATTTCACCCTGACAGCAACGCCCATCAGCCTTGCCCTCGGGGATATTCATGCCTGCATCGATCGCGCTCTCTCATCTGACCCTGTCCGCGCCTGACGGCCGGGTTCTCCTTTCCAACATCGATCTGAACTTCGGACCCGAACGCACCGGTCTTGTCGGCAGGAACGGCGTCGGCAAGACGACGCTGCTCGGCCTGATCGCGAGGGTGCGCACGCCGCAATCCGGCACGGTCTCGGTTCAGGGACGCGTCGGGATGCTGCATCAGACGGTTCAGCTAGAGCCGGATGAACGCGTCGTCGACCTGTTCGACGCGCGCCGCGCATTGGCCGCGCTACGTCGTGCCGAACAGGGCCTTGCGAGCTCCGAGGAGATTGCCGACGTCGACTGGACGCTCGATACGCGCATCGCGGCCGCGCTCGAGCGCGTCGGACTGAGCGATGCACTCGACGCGCCGCTGGCAGCGCTGTCCGGCGGCCAGGCCACCCGGGCGCGCCTCGCCGCCCTGACCTTCGCGCAACCTGATTTTCTGCTGCTGGATGAGCCGACCAACAATCTCGACCGCGCGGGACGCAAGGCGGTGATTGACCTGCTCGCCGACTGGCGACATGGCGCCATCATCGTCAGCCACGACCGCGAATTGCTGGAGACGATGGATGCGATCGTCGAACTGACCTCGCTGGAAGTCAGGCGCTACGGCGGCAATTGGAGCCAGTACCGCGCGCGCAAGACCATCGAGCTGTCGGCAGCACGACACGATCTGGCCGATGCCGAGAAGCGCATCGCCGAGATCGACCGTAACGCCAGAGAAGCCAACGAACGGAAGGCACGCAAGGACGGCGCGGGTGCAAGGAAGCGCGCCAAGGGCGATTTGCCGCGCATCGCCGCCGGGCTGCGCAAGGACCGCAGCGAAGATAGCGGCGGCGAGAACGCCCGTCTCGCCGAACGACGGCGGACGCAAGCGCTCGAACTTGCCACCGCGGCGCGGCAGCGCATCGAGGTGCTGCAACCGTTCTCGGTGCAATTGCCCTCGACGCATCTGCCGGCGAGCAGGATGGTGCTGCGGATCGACGCGGCCGATGTAGGCTACAGCACGGACGCGCCGATCCTGCGTGATCTCACCTTCTCCATGTCAGGTCCGGAGCGCGTCGCGATCACCGGCCCCAACGGCGCCGGCAAGACGACGCTGCTCAAGCTCGTCAGCGGCGAATTGACCGCGGCGCGGGGCACCGTCGAGGTGATGACCCGGTTCGCCATGTTCGATCAGGCGGTCAGCCTGCTCGATGCGTCGGCCTCCATCCTGGAGAATTTCCGGCGCATCAATCCGGATGCCGGCGAGAACGCCTGTCGCGCGGCGCTGGCGCGATTCGCGTTCCGCGCCGATGCCGCGCTGCAGCCCGTTGCGAGCCTCTCCGGCGGCCAGTTGCTTCGCGCAGGTCTTGCTTGTGTGCTGGGCGGCGTGATGCCGCCGCCACTCCTGATCCTCGACGAGCCGACCAACCACCTCGACATCGAATCGATGGAAGCGGTCGAGGCCGGCCTGCGCGCCTATGACGGCGCGCTGCTGGTCGTCAGCCACGATGAGGCCTTCCTCGAGGCCATCGCAATCACGCGCAGACTGGATCTCGTGTCGTGGAGGTGATGCGGAGAGCGGAGCAATTGCCCTTACGCAATCAATGCGTCGAACGGCGAAGATTGGTCAGGAATTGAACAGCCGAGCACGCGTCGCCTTGGGGTAGGTCGTAAGGCGCGGTGCTCGGCTGTCAGGCCGCGCGGCGGTGCGGCCATCCCGACAGCCACGCTCGCTCGTCCCCGTGAGCGAGGCCGCCGGATCTCAATCTCGACTGTTGCTAAATCCGCGCCGTCGAATGGAGCGCGTTTCTCCAAAGGGCAAATGCGACGAAGCCAGCCAGCAACAAAAAGCCGCCACCGGCCGCGATCAGGACATGCGCGAGCGTCATCTTGGAACATCCCAATTGAAAGGCTTCATGCGGAGCGATATGCGCCGCAACCTGGCAATCAAAAGCACTTCAAAATTGATTTGCCCCGCCGGCCGCCGCCGAACAGCCCGAAAGGTGGCTGGCACTGCGCTCTGCCCACCCTTCGATTTCAGAGCGGTCGTCCAGCCACTCGGCTGTTGCCGCTCATCGCGCGGTTCGTCACACCGCTCAATGGCCACGAGGATAATCGATAAAACTTTATCGACAATCGAAACGAAAAATTAAGGTTACCGGCGCGACCGCTCCAGGTTCGACCCCGGTGCCGGTACCCGGTGACGATGGATGGGATTGTCGGGGTCATCCTTCGGCGAGGCTCGCCCGGTGGCCGCGGCTCCCGCCAAAATATCGAAAACAACCCCATGCAAAGGAGCCGGCGGCCGCCGCTCCCGGCCTGCGTGGCGGTCAATTGGAGCAACATCCTCCGGACGAAAATTCGCAGGGCATGTCACGTTTCGACGCGCTGTCTTGTCTTGGCTTCTGCAAGGGCAGCAGCAGAGGACAGCATGCACACACTCGGAACCGGCGGCGGTCGCACCCTGATCGCAATCGTCTATCATAGCGCCTACGGTCATACCCGGCGTCAAGCGGAGGCCGTCAGGTCCGGCGTCCAGGATATCGATGGCGCAGAGGCGCTTCTGGTGCCTGTCGAGCACGTGGAACAGAACTGGGATCGGCTGATGGATGCGGAAGCGTTGATCTTCGGCACGCCCACCTACATGGGCGCCGCCTCCGCGGCCTTCAAAGCCTTTCAGGAAGCAACTTCACGCGCGGTGATGTCCAAAGGCTATCGCTGGAAGGACAAGCTCGCGGCAGACTTCACCAATTCGGGGGCACACGCCGGCGACAAGCTGTCCACATTGATCCAGCTTGCATTGTTCGCCGCGCAGCATGGGATGCATTGGGTCAATCTCGATCTGCCCCCGGGGAACAACTCCGCATCGGGATCGGAAGCCGATCCGAACAGGCTGGGGTTCTGGCTCGGAGCCGGCGCACAGTCGAACACCGACGAGGGCGCGGACACCGCCCCGCCCGATTCCGATCTCGCAACCGCCCGCCACCTGGGACAGCGGGTGGCAAAGGCGGCACTTCAGTTTGTACGCGGCCGTGACGCGGCCTCGGTGCCCGTTCCGGCGGCGTCATGACAGATGCAGCTGAACCGTCAGCTGCCGAGATCTTCGCCGAGTTGCGGCCACGTCTGATCCGGCTGGCCTATCGGATGCTGGGCTCGGTCGCCGACGCAGAGGATGTCGTCCACAGCGCCTGGGTGCGTTGGCTCGCTGCCGATCGCGACCAGATGCGCGATCCCAAGGCAGTCCTGCACACCATCGTCACCCGACTATCCCTCAACGAATTGAAATCCGCGCGGCGCCAGCGTGCCGCCTATGTCGGACCGTGGCTCCCCGAACCGTTCTTCGACCCCGAAGCAGAGGAAGCGGCGGACGATCTGACCCTGCCGCTGATGATTGCGCTGGAACGCCTGTCGCCATTGGAGCGGGCGGCCTTTCTGCTGCATGACGTGTTCGGATTGGGGTTCGATGCCGTATCCGAGACGATCGGGCGTGAGCCTGCGACCTGCCGCAAGCTTGCCAGCCGCGCACGCACGCATATCCACGATGCCAGGCCGCGATTCGTCGTCGGCAATGAAGAGGGCCTGCGGCTCGCCAACGCCTTCTTCACCGCCACACGCACCGGCAACCTCGCCGCGTTGCGCGCGATGCTCGCCGAAGATGTCGTGGTCTATGCCGACGGCGGTGGCCAGGTCCCGGCGCCGACGCGACCTCTGGTCGGACTGGAAGCCGCGATGGAGCGTTTCGCGGGGCTCGCCCGCCTGTTCGCCATGCATCCCTCACGATTGATCCGCTACGCCACCATCAACGGATTGCCGGGCTTCATCACCATCGAGGACGACCTCGTTCAAACGACAGCGTTGCATGTCGAGAATAAACGGGTCGTCGCTGTCTATGTGACCCGCAATCCCGACAAGCTGCACAACGTGCCTGATGTGACGGGATGGCGGAATTGAGCGCGCCGCGCGCGTCCCCGCTCAGCGCGGCCGATAGCGATAGACCAGATCGCGGGGGTCGCCTCGCGGCGCTGACGGATCGAGCGCTTCGCGCCAAACTGAGAAGAACTCAGCGTGAGCAGATCTAGACCGCTCCACCGGGATCACCACATGAGCTCGACCTGCCCCTGTCATCGTCCCTCCTTTGCTCGGCCCTGCCAGATCGCGACCGCACCTGCGAGCAACACAGCGGCCGATATCACGAGCGAGGCATGCACGCCTGCCATGAACGCGTTGTTCCCTGCGACCAGCGAGCCGAACAGGGCAACGCCAAGCACGCTGCCGGTCTGCCGCGTCGCGTTCAATACACCGGCGGCGATGCCGGATCGCGACTTCTCGACACTGCCGAGCAGCGTCGAGGTCAAAGACGGCACGAGCAGGCCGAGCCCGCCGCCGAGGATGAGCAGTTGAGCGCCGATCGCCCCGTAGCTGGTGCCTGAGGCCATAGGCAGCAGCGCAACGCAGCCCGCGGCGGTAATCATACAAGCCAGCGCAATGGTTTGCGGCGCGCCGAGGCGCTCGCTGGCCGACGCGGTGATCAGGTTGGCGGGCAGCACCATGGCCATCATGGGCACGAAGGCGAGGCCCGTTGCGAACGGCGACCAGCCGTTGACGTTCTGGAAGTAGAGACTGAGTACGAAGATCAGGCCGTAGAAGGCGATGTTGAAGAGAAGCCCGACCAGAGCGGTCAGCGCGAACATGTGATGGCGGAACAACGACAGCGGCAGCATCGGTTGCGGCGCGCGCGCCTCGCGCCATACGAACAGGAGTCCGATTACGGCCGCCCCCGCGAAGCCCATGATGACGAGCGGATGGCTCCACCCCAGCGCGCCGCCCTCGATCAGGGCGCCAGCCAGCGCGCCGAGGGTTGCAATCGCCGCGATCTGTCCCGGCAGATCAATCTCGCGCTGCGCGAGCCGCGGCGTCTCCTCGGCGTAACGCCAGGCGAGCCAGAGGCCGGCGGCGCCAATCGGCAAGTTGACAAGAAAGATCGCACGCCAGCTGACCAGCGCGATCAGCGCGCCGCCAACTAGCGGCCCCGCAGTCAGTGCGACGCTCGCGCCTGCGGCCCAGAAGCCGACCGCGCGGCCGCGCGCCTTCGGATCGGTATAGGCGTGATTGAGTAGCGTCAGCGAGTTCGGCACCAGGATTGCCGCCGCCAGGCCCTGCACGGAGCGAGCAACGATCAGGAACATCGCCGACGGAGCCAATGCGCAGGCGAGCGAAGCCAACGTGAAGATCGCGAAGCCCCCTATAAATATCCGTTTGGCGCCGACGCGATCACCAAGCGCACCAGCGGTCAAAATGAAGGCAGCGAATGCGATGGTATAGGCGGTCACCACCCATTGCAGCTCGGCCACGCTGCCGCCGAGCGAGGTGCTGATGCTGCTCAGCGCGGTATTAACGATGGTGATATCCAACTGCACGACGCCGAGGCCGAGGCTCGTGGCGGCAAGCGCCAGCGCCGCGGCAAGAGGCGAACGGGATAGCGCGCTGTCAGAGCCGGCTTGTTCCGGCTGCCTTGTGTCGAGCGAAGTTGTTTGCATTGATCACACTCGGTTGTCTGTGAGATTTTGATGGCTCAGACCAGCCCGTTTTGCGATTATCATTCGATGCCAATCGAATACTTGGAGCCGCGAGACGATCTTTCGTCCCGTCGCGGCGATGCCTTTCGCTTGGGCTTAGTGGTGTCCAGACAACCTATGTCCCGCGATTGAATCGGTCTCGCAGAAACACTACGGTCTTGGCCGAAGTATCCGTGCTTGGCACTGCGTCCTCATCGGCGTAGGAGAAACACATGGATACGGGACCCAAAATCGCCCAAGTCGCGGCAATCATCGGCGATCCGGCGCGCGCCAACATGCTCAGTGCGCTGATGGATGGCCGAACGTTGACCGCCTCGGAGCTCGCCTATGTGTCTGGCGTGGCGCCGCAGACAGCGAGTGGCCATCTTGCGAAACTCAGCGACGCCGGATTGCTTGCGCTCGCAAAGCAGGGCCGACGACGATATTTTCGCCTGGCCTCTCCGCACGTCGCACGCGTGCTGGAAGGTCTCATGGTGGTGGCGCAGGACGGCCCCGCCCGGCAGCGCAATCTCTGGCGCGGCGGAGAGACGCTTCGACACGCGCGGACGTGCTATGACCATATGGCCGGCCGCATCGCTGTCGCGATCGCCGACCGGTTGGTCCAACAGTCGTTCATTCTGCTCGACGAGGATGGCGGACAACTCACCGATGCCGGTCGGTCATTCTTCGATGAGTTAGGCGTCGATCTTCGCCTCGCCTCCAAGCGCCGGGTGTTCTGTCGCCCCTGTCTCGACTGGAGCGAGCGCCGGCCGCATCTGGCCGGGGCGCTCGGCGCTGCCATTCTTCATCACGCTCTCGAGCACGATTGGGTCGAGCATGTCAGGGATAGCCGTGCGCTCGTCGTGACGCCTGCTGGTGTTAGAGGACTCGCCACAACGTTCGGCATCGAGGGCGCACTCCCGAGGGATGGACGCGAAGGGCAGGTTGCATCACTGTCCCGCGGACGGGTAGCGGTTCTCTCGGGTTGAGTCAGCTCCAACGCGTCCAATACCCGGAGCCGGCGGACCGGGACGAAGCCAGGAACGCCTGGTAGGCGGGGAAGTCATGGACAACCTGCGCACGAAGCGTCAGGCGAGCGGTCGAGATCGTTGGAATGTCAGGGGGCATTGGCCCTACGCTTCTCCGAAGCTTCGGGAGACTCCCTTCGCGCTGGTCTGAAAGGGTGGCCTTCCACCCGAAGCCCGGCAGTGAGCGGCCCGAGACATAGGTGACATTTCGTACCGGACACATGGGTTACACTTTCCGCTTTTGTTCTGCGGGAGGTGTGGATGCCGTGGAAAGCGAGTTCGGTGATGGAAGAGCGCCTTCGCTTTGTCGCCCGTCTGCTGGACGGGGAGGCCATGACGGACGTCTGCCGGGAGTTCGGCGTGTCCCGCAAGACCGGCTACAAGATTTTCGATCGCTACAGGGAACAGGGCGCGGCGGCGCTATGCGATCGGTCGCGGCGACCGGTGCGCTATGCCAATCAGCTCCCCGAGCCAATCGAGGGCCTGATTGTTCGTCTCAAAGCCGAGAAACCGCACTGGGGCGCGCGCAAGATCCGTGAGCTCTTGGTCCGGCGGCTCGACGGCGATATCCGGGTTCCGGCCAAGAGCACCATCCATGCGGTTCTCGATCGCCATGGCCTGGTCAAGCGCGCAGGCGTGCCGCGCCACCGCGCGCGCGGCACGCCTCTGTCCGCGGGGGCCGGACCCAATGATCTGTGGTGCGCCGACTTCAAGGGCGAGTTCAAGCTCGGCAATGGCCGTTATTGCTACCCGCTGACCGTCACCGACCATGCCTCGCGCTTCCTGCTGTTGTGCGAAGCGCTCGATTCCACCCGCGAGGAGCCGGCCATTGCGGCCTTCGAGCGGTTGTTCCGTGAGCGCGGCATGCCGCGCGCCATTCGCTCCGACAATGGCGTGCCGTTTGCCAGTCCCAACGCCTTGTTCAATCTCTCAAAGCTCTCGGTGTGGTGGCTGCGGCTTGGCATTGCCATCGAACGCATCAAGCCCGGCCATCCGCAGCAGAACGGCCGTCACGAGCGCATGCACCTCACGCTCAAGCAGGAGACCACTCGGCCGCCAGGCTCCAACGGCTTGCAACAGCAGGAACGCTTCGACGCCTTCGTCCGCGAGTTCAATGCTGAACGCCCGCACGAGGCCCTCGATATGAAGTGCCCCGCCGAGCGCTACACGCCTCAACGCGCGGCTATGCCGGCCTGCCGGAACTGACTTATCCGTTCCACGATCGCGAGGTGCTCGTCACCGCCTGTGGACGGCTCTGCCTGCATCGCAAGCGCATCAACCTCTCCACCGTGCTGGCTGGACAAAAACTCGGCATCAAGGAGGTCGACGACGGCATTTGGCTCGTCAGCTTCATGCACTATGATTTGGGATATTTCGACCTGGAGCAGAAAACCCTGCAACCCCTCGACAACCCGTTCGGCACGAGGCTGTCACCCATGTCTTAGGTACGACCTGTTACCCATGTCTCCGGGCTGGACACAGGGCAAATGGCGGAGAGGGAGTCAGTCAATCCCCATTGAAAGGCAAAGCATTTTCGGCCTTGCCGGGCAAAAAACCACTTTTTGAGCTACGGCCAGAAGGTGGGCTGCGGCTCCATACGTCGCAAGCCGGACCACGGCCCAATCGAACGCGCTAGCGAAATCAGTTGCCTGAGCGATCATCGACGTACCAGCGTTTATTCAAGTTCATTTTCGACGCCAATTTTCTAGAATTGGTCTTTCCGGCATCGTTGAGGGGGGCTGTAATCGGCCTTGCGCGGCATCTGCCAGCCAATTGGCCCAGCGATCTATGAACGCATCGGCTTGTATCGGCTCGATTGGCCAAGCCAATTGAAAGTCGGCCAGCCCCACCCAAAGCGCCTGCGCTGCCTCAATACCAGGATCAGCCATGAAGGGCCGCATGACGGTCATTTTTTGCGCCATAGGCGATACCATGAAGGCTGTTTCGATCCATCCATACCGGCCTGCTTCGAAGGCGTCACAGTACCAAAGCGAATGGCTCCGCCCTTCGAAATTGTACCTGTCTCGCGGTACGCGAAGGATGATGCCGGCATGGGCAACAACATCGAACGCAGGCGCTTCCCAGTCCCAGGGGCTCGGAGGTGTTTTGGCGATCGGCACCAGTTCGAGCTGAACTGCACCAATCGAAATGGTGATCCCGTTCCTCTTGCCGGCTTTGCCTCGCTTGGCGATTGGTGCAGCTTCCAAGATGGCTTCGGACAATTCACCATACAAACCGTCAAGCAAGGCCGAAGCACTTAGAAACAAGCTATCACGTTGTTCGGCTGCGGAACGAGCCGCCGATTGTAACCGCTCGCTCTCGCTGCGCTTCGCTACCTCACCGAGATGCGCCTCGCTCAGCTTGGCGAGGCCGCCGGATCGTTGTTGTTGCGAACGCTTTAAGCGAGCGAGCAAATTGGCAGGTGATGGCCGGGCGCCGGGAGCTTTGAAGAGGGTCTCCGTGACGATCGCCTTCAGCGCAGCGGTCCCTGCATCAAGGACCGGCGGCTCTGCATGAAGGTGCTGCTCTCGAAAGTCCTCGAAGTTGGGACCGAGGAAAGGTCTGCTTCCACGCAACATTTCGAATGCCATCACGCCTAGCGCGTAGACGTCTGCAGCGCCAGTTGCTCTCTCAGCGCGCCAGCGTTCCGGCGCAGCATAGGGTGCACTGAGGGAATACTTTTGCGTGTCAGGCGCAGTTGTAGCTTCGGCGTATCGAGAGATGCCAAAGTCCGAGAGACGCCACATTCCATCCAGATAAAGAACGTTCTCTGGCTTCAGATCGCGGTGGACAACTTTGCCGTCCAATTCCGCGAGAGCTGAAGTAAGGTCAATCAAGATCACCGTGGCATCAGCAGGCTGGATTGGTCCGGCGGCGCCCATCAAGTGCTGCCGAAGAGATTCGTCTGCTCGCGGCATCACCAAGACCCAGTGATCGTCATGTTCACCGCTATCTATGACCGGAACAATCCCGCGAACGCCCTTTAGGTCGACGAACAACAGTTCCCTATCGGCTCCGGGTGCTTTTGGCACCAGTTTGACGGCTGCCTTGAGGCCATCCTCATTCTCGGCCGCAAACACTTGGCCGAACCCGCCGGATCCAATGCGGGCGCCAAGAATCCAGTTTTGCGTAAGCTTAATTGCTGTCAAGGGAACACGCCCGTCCGTTAGAAGCTTAGGATGTCTATAACCACTGAAACCATCGCCTCACGGCTTGCGCGGTGTTGCTGGTTGAAGATGCCGAACCTCACGCATGACCTTGCATCGCGCTGTCGCTCGCGCTGTAGAGCTTGCCCTTCCAGAGCACGGAGATATCTCGAAAGTGATCGCTGTATCGGATCATCATCTCAATGATGACCTGCTCGATCTCTCGCTGCCGAACCCCCCACTCATCGATGTTCAGATATACGACGAGCCAGCAGTCGGAGTATCGAGCACCATACCGGCTGACCTTCTCTCGGATGGCAGTGTCCAAATAGCCCGGGATCGAGTCGGCACGAGCGTGCCAGTCCTCAACGGGATCGAACCGCATGCCGCGTGGTTGTCGGTATTCCTCCCCGAGCTTGCGGCCACCGTGAGTGCTAGTCACTTCGACTTTGATGGTGCGCTTGCTGATCCTGACAAAGCCGTCCGGCCACTGGTCGCGACGATCGGCGAGGCGAACTTGATCGGCGCCGATCCTCGCTGCGAACTTGGCGAGCACGTAGGCATCGTGCAGGAACTTGAGCTGGGGCTGGACGAAGAAGTCCGGGTCAGCGTTGCGAAGGCGGAGCGCCCGCTCTGTGCGGTTGAACGTTTCCACCGATTGCCAGCGCCCCAACTCCACGCATGCGGCTTCTATCTCTTTCGGCGTGAGTGTAAGCCCAGTTGGGATCGATTCGTCGTCCTCAAGGTCGAAATCGTCCGGGAGCGGGTCCGCTTCGCAGACCTTGTCGATCCATTCGTCGGGGAAATTGTCTGCCACGGGACGACTCAGGTGGATGAGCATGGTGAGTTATGGGGCCGTTGAGCGAGGCGTTCAAGACGATGTCGACGAACCTTCCCTCTAACCTGCACGGCGAGCCCAGGCCGGGCCGCCGACGGCCTGTCAAGGCCGCCAGCCGCGAAGCGGGGGCGCGGCACGCGCCCGCCTTTGGCAGGGCGGCGGCGGTCCGACCCAACGCTGGGAGCAGACGCGCCTTCATCGGGGCTGCATTACAAGCTGAGCCCCCTGTTTCTTCCAAATGTCCACTCGATGCCACCGTCGTCGCGCTGCAGGCCGCCGATGTGCTGGCCGATGCGCTTCTCGAGGAGGGGGTGCCAAGGCACGAGTTGGAAGCCGAGCCCGTTGTCGATCATGGCGAAGCGCCCGCTGACGAGGCTGGCGACGCCGGCGAGGCGGCCACTGACATACTCGCCAGCGTTTGCTGGCATGTAGGCTAGCCCGCGCTCTCTCGCCATCTGATGGCCGACACGCTCAACCTCCCGTCGCTCAAGAGTCGCCACCGTGTCCACGGGGACGCGAACGTTGCCATCCTTAGCGGTCGCAAGGCCCATCTCTACAAGTCGCCGAGCCCGACGGCTGATAGCTTTGTTGACCTCTCTGCCAAACCCACTGTCCCTGATTTCCGAGCGGTCCTCGGCGATAATCTGTCGGTCGAGCCAAGTCGCACCATCGCTGGCAATCTGGCGGTCGAGGCCGATGGCCGAGAGGGCCCGTATTCTCAGCCCGTCACCGCCCTGGCTGAGGTCGTAGGCCTGCCCACGCTCGACGATGTCCTTCGGAACCTTCCAATTATCGGCATCGATGCGCTCGACCTGGGCCGCCCGGCGCAATGCCTCCAGTCGGCGGACATGGGAACGCACGAAAGCTTCGGGATCCTTGCCCTGCCGCTCAAAGCTGTCGCGGACGCGCTCCAAGTGCCGGCTCGGCCGGTAGATGCCGTTGTCCTCCTCGGCGTTGCTGGCGATGTTCCGATCTGCGGGTCTTGGACCGGAGGCGACTGAGGCCGCTTCGACGATCATGTCCCGCCCGACCTCCTCGATCCGGCTCGCGTCCTTGAATTCCATGTGGTGGACGCGGCCATCGATGCCGTCGACGACCAGATATACCCGCTCGCCCATCTCGTCTCCAGCCAGGCCCTTGGCCAGGACCCGGCCCACGATCTTCTCACCGGAGCCTCCGCCGTGAAGGGCGAATTGGCTGATACCACGCTCTTCGGCGAGACCATTCTTGGTGAGCGCCCGGTCGATCGAGTTGATGGCTTCATTCCGGTGGTCCAGATCCTTCAGGACTTGCTCCGCGCGGTCGGAGAGGGTCCATCGTCCCGGCTCAAGCTCGGTGGCCACGCCGTAGCGCTCCAGGTGCCTGATCCGGCCGATCATGAGGTTACGGTTCTCGCGCACGAGGAAGGTCGCGCCCTCCCCGGGTCGCAGGTCGATCACGCCCTGCCCCTGCTGCTCGCTCAACAGCATCTTGTCGAGCCGGGTCACCCGCTCGGCCTCGACCTCGTTTTGCAGCTTAGTCTGAAGCTCGATCTCACTTTGGTGACCCAATTCCCGGGTGACCAACTCGCTCGCGCGGTGGCGGATACCGTGGGCGATATAGTCGCCCGCGATATTGAGGATGCGGTCGTCATCGAGCACGCCGCGGACGATGATGTGGGTGTGGGGGTGGCCGGTGTTGTGATGGTCGACCGCGATCCAGTCGAGGCGGGTGGCGAGATCCAATTCCATCTGGCGCATCAGGTCCCGCGTGAAGCCACGAAGGTCGCCCATCTCGGTTGCATCCTCGGGAGCGACGATGAAGCGAAACTGATGGCGATCTCCCCGGCCGCGCTCCACGAAGGCCTTACCGTCGGCCTCGTTTTCGAAAGCGGAATAGGCCTTGCCCCGATCGCCGTCACGCGTAACACCATCCCGTTCCAGGTAACGCAGATGGGCATCGACGGCCTTGCTCATCGTCCCGCGCATCTTCAGACCCGGTGCGCCACGCCGCTGCGGATTGAGCCGGACCACCCTTGCCTTGACCACCACTCGCCGAGCCCGGAAGCGGCCTGCGGAATCTCTCTGCCACCCACCGTCACCGCCCTGCCGAGCAAACGAGGCAACGACCTTCGCGCCTCGGCCCCGCGCGTTGAACCGGCCCGTCCTTCCTCCTTCCCGGCTGCCGCCCGATCGCGCTCCAGAACCTATCCGCCGAGGATCACCACCCGCTTTGCGGACCGCGATCTGGACCTGTTTGAGGAATGGCTGCGTCCGCGGATTGATCCGTGCTCCGCCGTTGCGTGACCGACCAGGCCTGACCCTAAAACTCTCACCGTCATCGCGTGCCATGACGCGACGATTGACATCGGAAGGAGGCGACACAAGCACTGCCAAACATCGATCGCATCACATCGCATCAGCGCGCACGATAGCGAACGAACAGCGGGACTCGTCCTACGCGCACATTGCGAGCGCCATCGTTGGGAAGATTGAAATCGAAAAGGAAAATTCGAAGGGCGCCACCTGCACACGTTGCGCAGCACCGCTTTGGCACCACGACAACTTGCAAAAACCAATGTGCAGACAACCCTTTGCGATCGGAGGGAGCTGGCGAACGCCAGTTCGCTTTATCTTGCCGTCACTCCGAGTGATCGTCGGCCAGCCAGTGCCTCTCGCCGCCCTCTCCAAATTGCATCGAGGCTCTGTGAGCGCCTGCGCAGCACCAGCGGAGCGGCGCGTTCCATCGCTGCAGGGGTGTGGGGGGATGGAACACCGCCGATGGAAGGAGCGATGGTAGGCGATGGGATAGGCGTTGGGAGAGGCGCTCGAATAGGCGATAGAAGCAATCGAAGACCGATCGAAGGGGCGATGGAATGTCACCGGTGCGCTCGCTCGATGTGCTTCCGGCGCTTCGATGCGGGACCAGTTTCCACGCTCATGATCCTGCCGGCCGTAAACAATCGCTCCATGGCGGCACGAAAAGCGTCTGCCGATACGCCGTTCGCCTCGGGGTCGCCAGCCAGCTCAAATGGCGCACTTCCGCGGCCAGTGCTCGGTCGGACGGGTCGGCCCTGAGCGATGCGCTTGTCGAGTAATTTGAGGAAAAGCTCGTCGACATCGCGTTCGGCCGCAGCCCGGTAAGAAGAGCTTTCCGCCGACGTTGCCGGAACGAATGTCAGGCCATTCCAGCGCAGCTTGATCTTTTCGCCAGCGCGCCCGTAGTTCGACTTCTTTACTTCAAGTTCTCGAATGTCCGGATCATTTTTGTCGGCATCCGAAAGATGCAACATGGCACGAACGGAGTTGCGCCAATCGACAGAATTTGCAGTTCCGGAACCGTCAGCCATGCCGCGCACCGACGGGTGATCAAGCAGCACGATCGCTGCCTCGTTCTCGCGCGAGATCTTCCGCAACATTGCAAGAAAGCTGCGGACCTGCCGCCGCGCGATAGCTTCGCCGTCGAACACCGCAGCTATCGAGTCAATAACGACCAAGATCGGTCGATGCGCGTTGATCCAGGCCTCGACCTGCTGAAGAAGCGCAGTTTTCGTGATCTTGCCTAGCCGGTCAGCAGTCGCGAGCCAGGTCGCTTCAAGGTCGGGAAAATGCAGGTGCAGATCCTCGAGCGCATGCGGGTCGATGTGACGATGGGTGCAAATGCGTTCGATCCGGTCACGAACATTGACCTCAGGCTCTTCGCAGCTGAGGAACAACGCCGGGCCACTCTCGACAACGCAACCCAGCCAGTCGCCGAGCCCAGCGGTTACCGCGACCAACAGCTGCACCGCAGTTTCCGTCTTGCCGGCGCCACCATTGCCTGAATAGAGCGTGAGATCGCCGCAGGGAATGCGCGCTGCCGCTAACCAGCGCTGTTTGAGCGGCTCGGTCCCCCTCCAGGCTGCCGGCGTCTTGGTTTCAAGCGACGGCGTGGTAGGCAACGCATTGCTGTTAGACCTACCGTCGGGCCGCATGGTTGGATACAGCTCGATAGGCAGATTTGCCGACATCGCGATTTGCATCACTGCCGCTTCTTCGTCGCTCCCTGGTTCGCCATTCAGCCCATGCAATTCCGCGACCTCGAAAATCTTGTCCGTAACGGTCGCTGGATTGAGCCAGCCGCCCTGCACATACTGGCGTAGGTGATCGGCCATTTTCTGCAGAGCATGGAGTCGCCCAGATGGTGTAGCTGTTGCTACGATGCGAGCGGCGAGCGAGAGCGCCTTCTGCGCATCCCTTATCGGCGTTGAGATGCTTGCGTCACGGTTCATCCGATCAAGTCCGGAGCATGGCCGACCGGCTCGCAGCCGCAAGCCGCGCTTTGTGCTTAAGAACGAGATTGATCGGATGCAGCGCGGCCGCGGCGAGCCGCTTCGGTGGCTAGTCGTCGCTCTATGTATTCGTTGATCGATCTAACCGTGATCCGGCGCGACTTGCCTTCCGTGTAACTCTCCAACTCGCCAGTGTTGATAAGCTCGTACAGCTTTTTGCGCGAGACCTGGATAGCCCTCATCGCCTGGTTCGGCGATGCTACAAGCGGCGCTTCCAACGCGACAGAATTAGGAGACATGCGCGAAACATCCTGTTGTTTCCGGATGTTCCAGAGCATGCTCGATTCGATCTTGGCCGCAACGCAATCATTCGACCGCGCGTATTTCCGGGTGCGCCGGCGCACAATTGGGCGCTTCGTGCGCCGTGGGTGGCTCCTCCAATACCGATGAACCGCGTTCGCTTTTCAGCTCGTCGCGAACCACAAGGCACGAATCCCAAACGTACATGCTGCCCTTTACACTTCAGCCAACGGCGGACTGGAGCCACCACGCGCCGAACAGAATCGTTAGTACCGTCAACGGGGCGCCCACTTTGAAATACGCCCAGAACCCAAGCGTGACGCCGTGGCTGCGCGCGCGCTGTGCAACGATCAGATTGGCGACCGATCCAACCAGCGTCAGATTGCCGGCAAGGGTGGAAGCCATAGCAACAAGAAGCCACGCCCGCTCCGGATCCTGCAGGTTGGTAACGAAGGGTTTCAGGACCAGGACGGCAGGCACGTTGCTGACAAGGTTCGACAGGCCAGCAGTGATGAGTGACAAGACTGGCGCCGCGTCGAGGTGAAGCCGACCGATTCGTTCGACCACTTCCTGCGTAAGGACGGTCGCCTCCAAGCCAGCCACCACGATGAACAGCCCGACAAACATCAGCAACAACGTCCAATCGATCTCGCTGTAGACCTTTTCGGGCTTTAATCGCCGCGTGAACAACAGCAGCGCACCGCCCACGATTGCCACCTTGGCGACCGGCTGGCCGGCAAAAAACAAGATGACCATGGCGACCGTCACCAGACTAGACTTCACGACGAGGGGCCGATGGAAGCGCATGGGGCCCGCAACAACGGCGGGGAAATGCTCGCGCGTGAAGAATTCACCGCGATGTATGAAGGCGATCAATAGCGCCGTAAGGAAGAGGCCCACGGCCGCAACCGGCCACAGGGCGCATGCGAACGAGCCATACGGAATGTGCGAAAGCCCACCGATGATCATGTTTTGTGGGTTGCCAGTAATAGTTGCTGTGCTTCCCACGTTGGACGCCATTGCGATCGCCAGCAGGTATGGAATTGGATCGCGCTTGAGGCGGGTGACGAGGTCGAGCACGAGCGGCGTCATCACCAGGCAGATCGTATCGTTAACCAGGAAGGCCGAGAGCGCGCCGGCAACCAGCACGATCGAGGTAAGCAGCACCAGCGGATGGCGGGCACGCGTTACGACCCAGCTATTCACTAACCGGAAGAAGCCGGAGAGTCGCAGGTTGGCGACGACGATCATCATTCCGAGCAGGAGCGCGATCGTATCGAAATCGATTGCTCGGTACGCCTGATCGAGCGACATCACGCCCGCTCCAACCATGAGGCTCGCGCCGAGCAACGCCGCGCCGGCGCGATCGAGGTGATAGCCGGGCAACTTGCCGATGGCGATGACCAGATAGGTGCCCGCGAAGATCGCGACCGCGACGATTGCCGTTGCGTTGGCCCGCAAGGCTTCCATGGAGGGGAGCTGCAATCCGAAATATCGTGCGCCAAGAATCCCGAGGACGATTGCCACGCCGGTCAGCGCGACTGAAATCCATCTGAACAAGCGGGCTCGAACAGCCCCACTGCTCGTGGCTGCCGATTGGACAGGGGCTTGTCCGCGTGGGGTTTCGATCGACACCATGATTCACTCCGCTGGGACGCGCAGCCCGACCAGCATCGGTTGGACGGGCGTACGCGGCTCATCGACTTCAGTTTCAATAGACTTGCCTCGCTCGCCGGTCTCGGGAACAGCAATCCAAAAGAGGATGACGGCGGCAAGTGCGACCGCGGCAAGGAACAGGAATGCCGCATTGTATCCAGCCAAATCGACGATGACGCCGGCGACTGAATTGCTCAGCGCGGCTCCGAGCCCCCAAGCCGCGGCGGTCGCCCCTTGGGCGAGATTGTAACGACCGGTGCCCTTCGTCAGATCGGCGACGACGATGTAAAATAGCGCGCCGAAGATGCCGGCGCCGATGCCGTCCAGAATCTGGATCGACACGAGGGCGTATGCGTTCTGCGTTAGTGTGTACAGGACACCGCGCAAGGGCAGCACGACGAAGCCGGCAAGGAAGATCGGCCTCCGGCCCCAGGCATCGGCCTTGCGGCCAACCAGGATAGCCATCGGAACCATCGCGATCTGGGCTGTGGTGATGCAGGCAGCCATGAACAGCGTCGCGGTCTCCTGGTTGCCGAGTGCGAGCTTTTCGCCAAGTAACGGCAGCATGGCGGCGTTGGCGAAATGGAAGAGCGAGATCGCGGCGGTGAACGCAAGAAGCGGCTTGGATCGCAGGAGGCTGCGCCAGTCACTGTGTTGCTCTTCATGTCCACTCTCTGCGCCGCGCGCGAGCGCGTGATCGATTGCCCGTGAGTCGATCCGCAGCGTGGCCCAGATGCTCGCAAGCGCGAGCGCGGCGATGAACCACAGGACGGCGCTGGGCGTGATCAGCCACCCGGCCACCCCTGCCGCGACCGCCGTCGATGCCGTGCCCGCGTGGGTGAACGCTTCATTCCGGCCAACGCGACGCGTGAAGGCCTTTGGGCCCACGAGGCCCAGCGAGATCGCAGCGATTGCTGGCGGGAAGGCGGCATCTGCGATCCCGATCGCAATTTGGACGACGGCAACCGGTATGAGAGCTGGAAATAGCGATATCGCCAATGCGCCGATTGCGACGGTCGCGGACGCCGCGACGATCAGTCCGCGCTTCCAATGGGTCCAGTCGACGAACGCGCCCAGTGGGGCGCGAGCGACCACGGTTGCGACACCAGCGATCATCATAACGATGCCAATCGTGCCGGCGTCCCAATGCTGGCTAGCCAGCAGGTAAACGGCGAGGAAAGGACCGAGTCCATCCTTGACGTTTGCGAGCAGGAAGTTGACCCAATCGAGCGCAAATCGGCTTTTCATCGTCCTCTCCGCCTTGAAAAAGCGGGAGCGTCGCAAATGCGACGCTCCCGCGTTCCTCACGCGACCGCTCCGGCCGCGTCGGGCTCCGCAGCTTTGGCGTCCTCGTGCTTGGGCTTCTTGGTCGGTTCGAAGCTTCCATCCGGATTGGCGATCTCGCGGACTTCAATCACGCGGCCGTGCTCGTTGACGAGACCTTCGCCACGCACGGAGACTTCCGAGCCGGGTCGCAGCTGATCGGAGCGCCGCTGCGCTTCCTTGTGTCCAAGGCGGAGAACGGTACCGTCTTGGAGCAGAGCGCCGCGAGCCTGGCCTTTCGGAGCGAAGAGGGTCAGTCGCACGATCCCCGACGCCTCGATCGCCGTGCGTTGCGTCCTGGACGGCTTGTCCCCGCTATCCGCCTCTTTCTCTTCACGCCCCTCATCGATCACCACCGCGCCATCGGCATTTTCGATAGAGACAGCGGCGATAAGATCGGCACCACGCGGTTTCACGCCGCGGACATGAACAGAGTCGCCCGGGCGAACAGCTGCCTTCAACTGATCCGACAGATGCGGTGGAGTGTGGATGAGTTTCTCGTCGCTGAGCACAAAACCATCAATATCGCCATCGAGATTGATGGTGAAACGCTCAACGACGCCAGTCGTGACCGGAAGGTAGTCGGGATCAAGCCAATGCATAGTTTTCTCCTGTTGAATGGGTGATGGGGCAGGATTTGTTAGTTTCAGGGACGCGGACCTTTCTTACCGGGCGGCTCCGGGCGCTGAATGAAGCTGAGCTGTGTCGGCGATGGTCCGATCGCCTGCACGTCGACGACGCGCCCCATCGGCGTCGTGATCGCATCACCCTGGGCGGTGATGGCCTGGCCGGGAGCCAATTGCGTCGCAAACCTTTCGGCCTCAGGCGGAGGCAAACGCAGGATCGTGCCATCCTCAATCAGCACTCCGTTCACGTCGCCTCGCGGCCCATGCAGCGCCATCTGAATACGGCCTTGGACGGTCACGGGTTGACCTGCCTGGCGCGGACCTTTGGGTCCGGGACCGAAGCCAGGGCCGTTGTCGGTGACCGTCTGACCCGAGCGGTCATTGGTGATGGAGACCGCGGCAACAAGCGGGATGCTCAGCGCCTTGAGGCCACGCACCGTCACCGCGTCACCCGGCTTGATCGCATACACGAGTTGCGTCGAGAGATGGGGTGGGAAATGCACCTCGGTGCCGTCGGCGAGAATCAGACCGTCGACGTCGCCGCGAGGGGTCAGCGTGTAACGGTTCACCGTCCCGTTGATCGCCGGCAATTGCTGGGGATCGTAGATTGCGCCGGGGGCTGCGATAGCCGCAGGAGGCGGAGGTGGAGCCGCGCCCACCGAGGGTGGTGGCGGCAAGGTTTGAGCGTGGAGCAAAACCGGGACGGCGCTTGAGACAAGCATTCCGGTAACGAAGAGAAGACGCAGCGATTGTTTCATGGTTGGCACTCCCTGTTTGCCCCCGGAACGACATGTCCTCCGCAAGGGCCGTGCCAATCATGATCGTGTTGATCTATTTGATGTTTTCAGGAGGAGGCCGACGCGCGTCGTCCGGCTTCACGACATCGCCCGTCCGATCTGCGGACGGTTCATCGACGGCGATCCCGTACTTCTGCACCTTCGCGTAGAGCAACTGGCGATGGATCCCCAGGCGCCGGGCCGCCTCTGTCCTGTTGCCGCCCGCTTCGCGCAACGCCCGCGCAATCATGAACTCTTCCAGGCGGCCGACCGCCGAGGCAAGGTCGCCATCCGCCCAGTCCGGAGCGGCGGCAGGCCCATGAGCGCGCGTCGCCGTCGACAGGAAGTCGAAATCCGACGCCGTAATGGTGTCGCTTCGGCAAAGAATCGCGACGCGTTCAATCGCGTTCTTGAGTTCACGAACGTTGCCAGGCCAGGAATGCACCAACAGGCGCGAGTCAGCTTCGGCGCTCAGACGCTTAGGCGGGTCCGTTGCTTGAATCAGGAAATATTTGACGAGCTGTAGAATGTCGGAGGGGCGTTCACGCAGTGGCGCCAAGTGAATCGGCACCACGTTGAGCCGATAGAACAGGTCCTCGCGAAACTTTCCCTCCTGCGCGGCAGCCGCGAGGTCACGGTGGGTTGCCGCCAGCACGCGCACATCGACGCGAACCGAACGACCACCAACTGGTGTGATCACTCGCTCCTGCAGCGCACGCAGGATCTTTGCCTGCATCGTAAGATCCATATCGCCGATTTCATCCAAGAACAGCGTGCCCTTGTCGGCGTCGCGAAAAGCGCCACTGCGCTCGGCGAGAGCGCCGGTGAAAGCACCGCGCACGTGGCCGAACAGCTCGCTCTCAAGCAGGTCCGCGGGAATGGCGGCGCAGTTTACAGCGACGAACGGCCCGCTACTGCGCCGTCCGTGCCGGTGAATGGCGCGAGCCACCAGCTCCTTCCCGGTTCCGGTCTCGCCGGTGATCAAAACAGTTGCATCGCTGTCGGCGACGAGACCGATCGTCTTCTGAACCGCGCGCATCACGTCGCTTGAGCCGACCAGGTCCTCATCTTGCAGCAACGCGCGGGTCGCAAGCGTCGGATCGGAAGCCGTCCGTGCACGCAGCATCCGCGACATCAGGAAATCGAGATCGGCGCGAGCGATCGGCTTCGTCAAATGGTCGAACGCGCCCAGCCGCATCGCCTCAATGGTGTTCGCAGCGCTCGCGTAGGCCGTGAGGATAGCGACAGGCGGCGCCTTGGCGGAGTCGGAGCGCATTCGTCGAAGGATTTCCAACCCGTCCATTCCCGGCATGCGAAGATCGAGCAGGACAGCATCGATCGACTCACGGTCGACGATATCGAGCGCGACCCGTCCGGTTGGCGCCTCGATCGCACGGTGGCCGAGATCATTAAGGGTCTCGGCCAGGCCTTCCCGCAGCGCCGCATCGTCATCGACGATCAGGATGGTCGCCATGGCAGCTCCAATACAAACGTGGTCCCGTCATTTCTGTGAACGGCGCGCACAGCCCCACCATGCGCCTCGGCGATCTCCCGTACAACGGCGAGGCCGAGACCGGTACCGTCAGAGCGTCCAGTCACGAAGGGCTCAAAAAGGTGGGCTCGTACGGCTTCAGGGACTCCTTGGCCCGTGTCAGCGACAGATAGAACCAAACGATCTCCCTTCCTTTCCGAAGAGAGCGTCACGCGACCGCCCATCGGCGTGTTCTGGATGGCGTTCAGGATCAGATTGTCGATCGCTTGCGCGATCCGTGCGGGGTCAAAGCGCGCCTCTGCGTCGTCGCCTCGCGCCTCGAGTTCGACCTCTTGCGAGGCCGCCTGCTCGCGGAACAGCTCGACACGTTCTGTAAGGAAGGCAGCGACGTCCTTGATCGGCACAGCAACCAGCGGCGCACGCTGTACCGAGCTCAAGAGATTGCGCAAGAGGGTTTCCAGGCGGCCAATCTGCTCAACGATGACCCGGAGCGCGTTGTCTTTGCGTGTGAGATCAGGTCCGGCAGCGACAGCGTTCTCGGCTTTGAGGCGCATTGCCGCGATCGGATTGCGGATCTCATGTGCGATGCCGGCAACGACGCGCCCTAGTGTCGCGAGACGGTTGGCCTCGGCCATTTGACGCACCAATGCCTCGGAGGTGCGACGAGCATCGGCGAGCCGGGTACCGGCGAGGTTGATGGCCTCGACAATCCGATCGAGATCGTGTTGCCCAGTGAGTTCGAGCTTGGGCAACTCATCGTTGCTGGTGGCGAGTGCCGATTCCAGCCGCCGCAGCCGTCGCGACCAACTAAGGAGCAAGCGTCCAAGCCAGGCGGCGGACCCCAGCACGACAAAGAGCAGAAGGCCGAGCCCAGCCATAGCCTGGATGTAGGCCTGTCCGCCCGTCGTTGGGACGCGGGCCATGGTCCAGGCAGACAGGCCCGCAATCGGTCCCGGCAGAGGGCAAGCGTGGAGCAGCAAGGTCTGTGCGCGTCCTTCCCGACGTCGGTCGTAGGGCGCGCCGTCGAGCGCCGCGGCCTCGGCTGCCTCGCGTATGCTCGGCCGCTCAGCCTCGGGCAGGTCGGTCTTCTGTCCGGTCCCCTCGTAAGTCGGGAACGCGTAGGCAAGCGCGCCTTCGTCCCTTTGCCAGATACCACCCTCTACGCCATAGAGGTCGTGCAGCGCGATCTGAACCACTCCGGTCAACCCACGTGTGAAGTCAGGGTCGTGAAGATCAGCCGGCGCGCGCGCCACACCGGTGGTGAAGAAGTGGTAGCGCGCGGCGATCGCGTCGCAGCCATGAGCAACAGCCGCCGATGCCCGCCGCAGTTGTTCGGTGGTCGATTGGTCGTAGAGTGACAACAGGAGCGCGCCCACGACGACGGAAGCCAGCAGAAAGCTGCTCCAGCAGACGACGAACCAACCGATGATCGACCGCGGTACGGCTCTGCCCACAAGGTGCGAGATGCCGCGACGAATCCTGTTTAGGCGCATGACCGACGCCTTTGTGTCATAGGCAGCGGCAGAGCGCATAACAATCTCCGAGCAGCCTAGCCATCCCTTGGTTCACGGATACGGGTCTCCACTCGATCATCCTCGCCGAACGCTGCTACTTCAAGCCACTTCATGGCCCCCTCTCCAGCGATGAACCGTGAACCCGACGACAATCCGGGTTATAATCGATGCCACGGCGGCAAGAACCGCAATCAGAAGAACATTGCGTTCATCGCGCGCCACTCTGCCTGTCCGATCGGCGAGCAGCTCTTGTTCCGTCGAGGTCATCAGTGCGACGATCGCACGGATGCGGTCCATTGTGGCCTTTCCGTCGGCTTGTGCAATCGCCTCCCGCGCCGCCTCGAAACCCTTGTTGCGTCGCGCCCATATTGTTGCGTTCAACTCGTTTAGCTTGTCGCGCAATGCCACCTCAAGATCACCCAATCGATCGAGCTGATCCGCTCGGTCGGCAACAAGCCGCCGAACCTTGCCTAGCGATTCGGGGCTGATGTAGACAGCGCGCTCATAGGGCTCAAGATACTTGGCGTCGCCCGTAATGATGAACCCACGCTGCCCCGTTTCGGCATCCTTAATATCGCTGAACGCATGTTCGACGCTGGAGATGACCTCGTGGGTGTGAACGACAAGATCGCGATTGTCCTTCAGGATCATGTTGTAGCGGTACGAGAGGTATCCACCGAGGACAACGACAATCGCCAGCGGAATGGCGCTGATCACCACCTGGTTCTTGATCGCCGTGCAGATGCTAGACCACATGGCTACCCTCGACTAGCCATTGGGACCGATCGCGAGATCAATCGTCGAGGCTGGCGCTGGCTCGACTGACACCGTCGCGTTCCTGTTTTCGCTCCGCTTGGTCCCTGCCGTCTCAGGCATGGCGACGACGAAGACCATTAATGCCGCAAGCGCGATGCCGGCAAGCGTCAGGAAGGCAGCGCTGTAGCCAGCCTTAACGACGATGAGACCCGCGACAGTGTTGCTGAGCGACGCGCCGATTCCTTGCACAGTTGCGACCGCACCCTGGCTCACGTTGTAGCGGCCCGTGCCGCGCATGAGGTCGGCCAGCACCAGCGGCGTCAACACGCCGAAGATGCCAGCGCCGACACCGTCGAGAAGTTGAACGGCGACGAGCCAGGCCCGATCGTCCGAGAGTGTATAGAGTGCGCCGCGGATCGGCAGGATCGCGAATGCGACGAGGAAGATCCGCTTGCGTCCCCAAGTATCGGCCTTGGCGCCTGTGAAGAGGGCCATTGGCAACATGACGATCTGGGCCGCCACGATGCAGGCGGACATCAATGGCGTCTCCGCGCCCTTGTGCGCCAGCGCGAGCTTCTGCCCGACTAGCGGCAGCATCGCGGCGTTCGCAAAATGAAACAGCGCGACACATGTGGCGAAGATCAGCAAAGGCTTGCATGTGATGAGCACGCTCAAGCCGGACGGCTGTTCACCGTCGACAGGACCAGTCCCGTCGAGACCGCGCGCCCGCGCGTGATCGATGGCGCTGGCGGGGATCGACAGCACCGAAAGAGCCGCCAGCACGGAAAAGATCGGGACCAAGAAGAAGACCGCGCTCTTAGAGAACCACCATCCGACGCCGCCGGCTATGATGGCGATCGAAACGTTGCCGGCATGATCGAAGGCGGCGTTCCGGCCCATGCGGGAAGCGAGACCATGTGACCCGAGAATGCCGAGGGTGATTGCCGCAATCGCCGGGCCGAAGCCGGCCCCGGCCACCGCCATCATCGTCTGCGCCGTTAGTACGGTGGGAAAGTTTGGCGCAGTCGCGACGGCTAGCGCGCTTGCAGTCAACACCCCGAGCCCTGCAACCACCACTCCACGCTTCCAACGCGTCGCGTCGATGAAGGCGCCAATTGGTCCGTGAACGACTAGGCCCACAATTCCTGCGGTCGTCGCCACGATGCCGATCGTCGCCTGATTCCAATGCTGCTCGGTCAGCAGGAAGATTCCGAGGTACGGCCCCAAGGAGCCCCTGACATCGGCAAGGGTGAAGTTCAACCAGTCAAGCGGTGCTCGATATCGCATCGTGGGCTCCTGGTCCGAGAGTGACTTGGGCCCGTGGGTTCACCATTTGCGGCCGTTCTTGTTAGGTCCGAGTTGCGTTCCGAGGATGCCTTTCTCCGGATAGGCTCCGATCGCGTTGACGTCATCGCCTGGCCGGCACAGCGGCATCTCGTATCGGCCTGATTGGCTGGTCAGCGCCGAGATCGTATCGGAAGCCTTGCGACCATCCGCAGTCCTGACCTGGACCGTGAGGTGATGAACGCCATCCGCCGCCTCGCTTGAGTCCCAGGCGCAGCCCCAAGCTGAACTCGTCCCGATCCTTCGCATCGGCCACGCCGGCCCGTCATCGATACGGCACACCGCCGACACGACTCCCAGGGCGTCCCAGGTCTTGGCGCGCACCTCGGTGACGCCGCGCACCACCTGGTTGGGTCGGTCTGGATCGATGATGAAGGCTCGATCTGCCGGCGACGTGACCATGACGAACGGCCAGGTGCCGAGCGGCTTGAACTTCCAACTCACCACGACTTCGTCGAGATTGGCGATGGAGAAGCCGACCGGCCCTTCTTCGATCTGGCCGGTCGAGCGTGTGGCCGCGTAAATCGTCCGGCCGTCATTGGCGATTTCGTTGTAGTGTGTGTGTCCCATGTCGACCATGACGACGTGATGGTTCAGCATCAACGCCTGTATCGCCGCCGCACTGCTTCCGAGCTCGCTCGGATAGGTATGCATAAAGAGGACTGGCCATTGCTCGCTTGCGTCGGCGGCGCGCAACTCCCTTGCGAGCCACTCAGTTTGAGCAGGGCCTATACCAAAACCCTTCTGGCTTCCATTGTCCCTGGCATTGAGAAACAAGCAGCGATAGGAGCTGATCGACCGGCTGCGCCAAGGCTCGGGCTCCAAGCAGCGGCGATAGAGGTCGAGGCTGCCGGTCTTCGTGTCGTGATCGCCGGGAATGATCTCCAGCGGAATGGTGAGGCGCTCGATCGCTTGCTTAACGAGGAGAAACTGCTCCTCGCTTCCATCCTCGGCATTGTCACCCGGCAGGACCGCGAAGTCGATTCCAGCAGCGAGGTTTGTATTGGCGTGCGCAATGAGCGTCAGGAAATCTTGATAGTT
The DNA here is from genome assembly GCF_054063355.1 of Bradyrhizobium sp. USDA 4502. Lineage (NCBI taxonomy): Bacteria > Pseudomonadati > Pseudomonadota > Alphaproteobacteria > Hyphomicrobiales > Nitrobacteraceae > Bradyrhizobium > Bradyrhizobium sp. USDA 4502. The sequence continues at coordinate 7,840,211 of NZ_JBSSGF010000001.1, read as the reverse complement.
TTGCTCGTCACGATGAGTGATATGCAAATCGCCAAAATGAACCCATGAGAGCACGTTGGATTGGTCGTGAACATTGGTGGACATTGTCATTTCCTCGTCTGAAAGCAAGCCGTCGTTGTCCCAGGCCGTTGCATCGCCTCCGCAAGGCTCATGCCAACCGGAAAGCACGCATCCGTCAGCGTTTTTCGCGCGCGCTTGACTGTGAATTGTCCGAATTCACGACAGCGGCCGTCCGATCGGCGGACGGCTCGCCGTATTCCCGCGCAACTGCACGTTGTCGCTCGAGTTTGTGATGAAGAATGCCGCGAGCGGTGGTGGAGCGCAGCGTGTGAGTGCGCCACCACCGCTCGTCCATTCGTGATGACGACCGTCAGTCTCCGGATCCGGCGCCTTGCCGAAAGCGGATCACGTTTGATCCCGCCAGGAATTGCGCCCAATCTTTCATGAGCGCGCGGCGCTTCTCGAGCTTTTGCCCGCGCTGGTATGCGGCCGTGGTCTCAGACTTGTATTTGTGCGCAAGCGCAGCCTCCCGTACGCCGTCAGGATAGTCCGTGCACTCCTCGGCCCAGGTTGCGAACGTCGAGCGGAAGCCGTGCACCGTGACACGCCCATAGCCTAGGCGATCAAGTACAGCGAGCATCGCATTCTCTGAAAACACTCCGCCATCAGGGTTCGGAAAGATCAATTCGCCTTGGGCGCCATCGCGCACCTTCTCCAAGATGGCCAGTGCCGGATCCGACAACGGCACGACATGGTCCTGGTTCATCTTCATGCGTTCGCCAGGGATCCTCCATGTCGATGAGGACCGATCGATCTCGGACCAGCGGGCATCCACCACTTCGTTGGTGCGGCAGGCCGTAAAAATCAGAAAGCGGAGCATCGAAGCTGCGGTGCCGCCCGCCGCTAATAGGTCAGCGATGAACTGCTGTGCTTCGGCGTAGGGTAACGCAGGATGATGCTGCACGACGCGTTTCGGCCGCCTTGGGAGCTTCTCGCGTAGCTGTTTGGTGAGCTCGGCGGGATTTCGAGAATCGGCATCGTCAACATCGACGTTCTTCGCAATGATCGTTTCAATCCGCCCGCGGACACGATTGGCTGTCTCGCGCTTCTCAACCCAAATTGGCCGAAGCAGTTCGTAGATGTGGCTTGGCTTGATCGCCGGGATCGTGAGTTTTCCGATCGTCGGGTAAGCGTACCGTTTAAGCGACGACGGCCATTGATTGCGGTGCTTCTTGCTCCAGATCGACCAGTGCTCGCGAATGTAGGCTTCGGCGCACTGCTCGAAGGTGGGCAGAGTGACCTTGATCTCTACGGTTTTCGCGTCCTCGCGCGCCGCTCGCTTCTCCTGCACGATGTCGATGCCGGGTGCGCTGCGATCGCCTTTGACGCGAAGACGTGCTGCATCGCGGGCAAGCCGCGCGTCCTTAAGCGACACGTCCTTCACCGAGCCCAGGCCGAGCCAGCGCTCCTTACCGTCCTTGCGATATCGGTAAATCCAATTCCTCGACGTCGCGCCCTTCACGACAAGATAGAGACCATCGCCGTCGAAATATCTACCGGGCCGCGTCTCACGTTCGACGTCGAGCGGCCTGAGCTTGCCCGCCATGTGCTTCCCCTAGCAAACCGTCCTCCGAACCCACGGGTAAAACCCCCGGGTGGCGCGGTGACTAGGGGTAACGTCGCAGAACTAGCCGCAACAGCCTTCGTCGCGCTACTCGTTGTTTTACCTGCAGAATCGAACAGTCGGATACAAAGGAGAACAGTGTAGTGGCGGAGAGGGAGGGATTCGAACCCCCGATAGGCTTGCACCTATGCCGCATTTCGAGTGCGGTGCATTCAACCACTCTGCCACCTCTCCGATGGCCCGGGTGATTTGCGCCACCCGCGGTCGGGGCGTGTTCTAGGCGAGGATGGCGGGACAGACAAGGCGCTGCAATAATATTTCCGTCACGGCCGCCTCGCCCCGTCAAAGCACCGGGACGGCCGGAGAAAGCGCGCGGAAACAAAGCGCTAGCAGAACGGTTCTGGCTCGATCGGCGCGCGAGCGAACCAGCCGGAGCAGGAGCGGGCCATGGAGCATGTGACGATTCGAGCCAATGGCGCGGCGTTCCACGTCGCGCGGACCGGCACTGGGAGACCGCTGCTGCTGTTGCACGGCTGGCCGGAATTCTGGCTGACCTGGAAGCCGGTCATGGCGCGCCTCACAGACCGCTACACCCTGATCGCCCCCGACCTGCGCGGCTTCGGCGACAGCGACAAGCCGCAAGGCTCACATGGAGGCGCCTATGGCCCCGATCAGCATACCGACGACATGCTGGCGCTGCTGGACGCGCTCGGCGTCGACAAGGCCGGCGTGGTTGGTCACGACGTCGGTGGCGCCGTGATGCAGCCCCTCGCCCGCAAGGCGCCCGAGCGCATCGCCGGATTGTTTTTCTTCGATTTCGTCTATCCCGGCATCGGGCCGCGGATGGCCGCGCCCGACCGGCTGAACCACATCTGGTACCAGTCGTTCCACCAGATGGAGATGGCGCCCGCGCTGGTCGGCGCCAGCAGAGACAGCTGCCGCACCTATATCGGCCATTTCCTGCACAACTGGTCGCACCGCAAGGCCGCGTTCGACGACGTGATCGAGGACTTCGCCGACAATTTCTTCAAGCCCGGCAATCTCGCCGGCGGCTTTGCGCATTATCGCGCGTCACATGCGGCGCGCGTGAAGATGATGCAGGGCGAAGCCCCGGCGCTGCCGCGGATCGATGTTCCGACCTGCATCCGCTGGGCCGAGCACGATCCGCTGTTTCCCTATGCCTGGACCGACCGGTTGGGGGAGACCTTCTCCAATCTGGACCTCGAGATGTTTCCCGATGTCGGGCATTTCCCGCATCGCGAGGACCCCGACCGCGCGGCCGCCGAGATCGCCGGCTTCTTCGAGCAGATCAATTGGAAGTAGAAGTGGTGGGACCGCCAGGACGCGACAAAAACTGGCGGTCCCGTGCCGCTTCTTAATATTGCTGGCCGGGAAGTGCGGCTTCGCCGGTCGGCGGGAGCGACACGAGCCACGGTAGCGAGCGACGTCGAAACGGCAACGCGAACCCGATCTTAACCTAACCGATCAACCTTACCGTGCGTAATCCGGGGCCGCTGGATCTGCGGATTGGAGGTGCCCCGGATTTCGCGGAGCCTGTCATCGGGCGCGCATTCGCGCGACCCGTTGGCTGCATCCGGGCTACGCATGCTTACCTCCCCTTGAAAGGGGGAGGTCGCTTTGCTCGCCAGAGCAAAGCGGGTGGGGATCTGCTCTCTCCGCAAACAGCATCGCCTGCGGCTGACCCCCATCCCGACCTTCCCCCTTTCAGGGGGAAGGAGAAGGCAGACCGTAGCCCGGATGGAGCGCGCACGAACGCTGCAGCCCGCGCGGCTCAGGCATCGGCCTTCCTGGCTTTTTTGGCCTTTTTCTCGTTCTTTTCGTTCTCGTCGTCCTTGTCTTTCTTCTCGTCCTTGCCGTTATCCCGCTTGCGATTGGTGTAGCGGGCATTGCCAAGCCCGGTTCCGATCGTCAGCACGCCCCAGCGCGCGACATCCTGCATGAACGGGACCTCGGCCAGCCCCTGCACCACGCCGTCATTGTGCATCACGATCGCGGTGTCATGATCGCCGATCTGCGGGATCGCCTCGACCAGGCTCGCCGGCAAGTTGAATTTGCTGCTCTCCCAATTACCGGGCAGGTTCTGCGCACCCTTTTCGATCGATCCGTCCTCATTGATGACGCCGGGACAGGCGATGCCGATGAACGGCGCAAGCTTGAGGTTCTCCTTCTCGGCGGCGGCGATCAACTCCTTCAGCATCTTCACCAGCCGCTTCACCGCGCCTTCGCGCGTCGGCTCGTCATCGGCGTGGCGCCACAGCTCCGATTTCCAGACCGCCGCCTTGGAGAGATCGGGCGCCTTCTTCCAGCGCGTCTCGACCACGCCGCAGCGGATATTGGTGCCGCCGATGTCGACGGCGAGGACGCCGTCATGGGCCTCGAAAATCCACGATGGCGCGAGATGCAGCGTGCCGATCAACCCGGCATCATCGGGGTGAAAGCGGATCGGCACCATGTCGACCTTGAAATCCTCCGACTTCAAGATGATCTCGGTGCGCGCGATGGCGAGCTCGCCGAGCCTGGAGTCGCGGAAGCCGCCGCCGACCACGATGCGCTCGGTCTTGGCCCAGGCCTTGGTGTTGAGGAAGCGCCGCGTCACATAGGCGAGCTCCTGGGCAAACTCCTCGATCGCGCTGTGCACGACCGCCGAGGCCTCGGTGTCATCGCCGACCAGCAGCTCATCGAGCTTCTTCTTGCTGATCTTGTCCGACGGCTCGTCGCCGAACGGATCCTCGTCCGACTTGCGCAGCGGCTTGCGCCAGCGGTCGAGGATCTTGCGGAACGCGCCCTTCGAGGCGCGATCGCCGAGAAAGCCCTCGTCGTCCTTCAGCTCGATGTTGAAGCTGTCGATGTCGACGGATGGCAGCCGCGTGGCACCGTGGTGCGCGATGCCCGTGCTCAGTCCAGAGTCGTCAGCCATGCGCGCTTGCCCTGCCCGCCTGAGGTTCCCAGCACTAACGGCCGGGAACTCAAATGGTTGCGTCCCGCGCTGCGGCGCTTCGGCTGGCGCGGGACGCAATTTCGCAAAAGCGTCAGGCGGCCTTTATTACGGCGTAACGCGCCGCGGGCGTGTTGCGCGACAGGTTCGGCATCAGCTTCTGACGGGCGGTCTCATAGGCCTGCCAATCGGCGGCATCCGGCAGCGACGGCACGGTGATGACTTCGCCCTGGTCGAGGCCGGCGAGCGCGGCATCGACCAAGTCTTCCGCCTTCATCACGATCGCGCCGGGCAGATGCTCGACCGGCGTACCGGCCACGCCCCAGAATTCAGTCGCCGTGGCTCCCGGCAGCACCGCCTGGACCCGGATATTCTTGTCCTTCAGCTCATGCTGCAACGACTGCGTCAGTGCGAGGACGAAGGCCTTGCTGCCGCCGTAGACACCGTTGAGCATTTCCGGCGCGACGCCGACGATCGAGGCGATGTTGACGATGGTGCCGCCACCGCGCGCGACAAAGCCCGGCACCGCCGCATAGGTCAGGCGCATCAGCGCGTCGACGTTGAGTGCAATCATGTCGCTCATCTTGTCGACATCGGATGCGAGCAGAGGCGCGGTCGCACCGACGCCGGCATTGTTCACCAGCACACTGATGCCGGCATTGCTGCGCAGAATGGATTCGATCCGTGAAACGTCGCCGCGCTTGCTGAGGTCGGCGGCGACGATCTCGATCGATCGGCCTGTCTCCGCCGCGAGACGCTTGGCGAGCCCATCGAGGCGCTCGCGGTTACGTGCGACGAGGATCAGATCGTAGCCACGCCGTGCGAGCCGGTCCGCATAGATGGCACCGATTCCGGACGACGCGCCGGTGACGAGCGCCGTGCCGGGCGTGGTCCCTTTGGCTGACTTGGTCATGTTGGTCTCCTGTTTGACCTGAACGGCCGGTTTTGGCCGCTGCTCAGGTACTACAGGCCCCCTTGCATGTCTCAAATGTCATATATACACCTTTTTAGGACACGAATTTGTCGCGGGAGAGTTCCATGCAGGAGATCGGCTTCGTTGTCTTCCAAGGCTTCCAGGTGATGGGCTTCACCGCCATCACCGCGTTCGAGATCGCCAACCTGGTCGCCGGTGAAAACTTTTACGCGGTCACGCTGCTGTCGGAGCATGGCGGTCCGGTGCGGTCATCCGCCGGCTTCAATGTCGAGACCGAAGCGTTCAGCGAGCGCAGCTTCGACACGCTGTTCGTCGGCGCCGGCACCGAGCTGCATCCGGCATCACCGAAGCTCACCGACTATGTGCGCCGCGCCATGACAGCGTCGCAGCGCATTGCCGCCCCTTGCGTCGGCGCCTTCTCGCTGGCCGAAGCCGGCCTGCTCGACGGCCGCCGCGTCTCGACGCATTGGCAATACGCCGCCGAATTGCAGGCACGCTTTCCCAAGCTGAAGGTCGAGCAGGACCGCATCTACATCATCGACGGGCCGATCTGGACCTCAGCCGGCATGACCGCGACGATCGATCTGGCGCTGGCGATGGTCGAGCATGACCTCGGCGTCGAGGTCGCGCGCTCGGTGGCGCGCAAGCTCGTGGTCTATCATCGCCGTGCCGGCGGGCAGTCGCAGTTTTCCGCACTGCTGGAGCTCGACCCGAAATCCGACCGCATCCAGAACGCGCTCAACTACGCCAAGGCGCATCTGCGCAACGAGCTCTCGGTCGAGGAATTGGCCGCCGTTGCACGGCTCAGCCCACGCCAGTTCAGCCGCGCCTTCCGCGCCGAAACCGGCCAGTCGCCGGCCAAGGCGATCGAGCATCTCAGGGTCGAGGCCGCCCGCGAATTGATCGGCGACGGCCGCCATTCGATGGACGAAATTGCCGGCGAGACCGGCTTTGCCGACCGCGAACGGATGCGGCGGGCGTTTTTGCGGGTGCTGGGCCAGCCGCCGCAGACCATTCGCCGCCATGCCCGCGCCGCCGCGCAGGCCGCGGCTTGAGGACCAAACCAGGCCAAAATCACACCAAACCATTCATTTTTGGCCGGTTTTTGCCCTGCTTTACCTTGACTCTGCGGGGTTTGCGGCTATAAGTCCCGTCCATCCGGCGCGGGGATTTCTCGCGCCGATTGTCTTTGTGTGATCAATTTGGGAATTCATTCCCTTCGCGCAAAACATGCAACCCATAGCGACTGAACAAAAAGCCGACCCGGGCGATCCGTCCGAGGCCGGGATCGAACACGAAGGAATCAAACGATGTTCGCAGTCATCAAAACCGGCGGCCGGCAGTACCGTGTCGTTCCGAATGATGTACTCGAGATTGGCAAGATCGCCGGCGATGTCGGCACGATCGTGCAGCTAGGCGAAGTTCTGGTGCTCGGCGGTGACACGCCGGTGCTGGGAACGCCCACCGTGGCAGGCGCCACCGTTGCGGCCGAAGTGCTGCAGCACAAGCGCGGCGCCAAGGTGATCGCGTTCAAGAAGCGTCGCCGCAAGAATTCACGCCGCAAGCGCGGTTATCGCGACGAGCTCACGGTGCTTCGCATCACCGAGATCCTCGCCGATAACGCCAAGCCGACAATCGGCCCGCGGCCGAAGAAGGAAAAGGTCGCAGCGCCCGCCGATGGCGAGGACGCAGCGCCGAAGGCGGCCAAGAAGAAGGCACCCGCAAAGGCGCCGGCCGCGAAAAAGGCTCCGGCCAAGAGCGAGAAGAAGTGATCGTCGCGCTTTCAGATTTGAAGCGTGACAAAACGTGAAATGATTCCGTCAAGGAATTGATCTAGAGATCAAAGCGAAGTCGGAGACGAGCTATGGCTCACAAAAAAGCAGGCGGTTCATCGCGCAACGGACGTGATTCCAAGGGCAAGCGCCTTGGCATCAAGGCGTTCGGTGGCGAGCGCGTGATCCCCGGAAACATCATCGCGCGTCAGCGCGGCACCACCTGGCATCCTGGCCTTAATGTCGGCATGGGCACCGATCATACTCTCTTCGCCAAGGTCGAGGGTCATGTCGAGTTCCGTGCCAAAGCCAACGGCCGCACATTCGTATCGGTCATTCCGATGGCAGAGGCGGCCGAGTAGACGGTGGACACACATGAGTCCGCCGGGTCCTGTTGAACCGGCGGAGTCGCAAAGGGCTCCAAGGGGAGGCGGGATGACCGGCCTCCCCTTTTTGTTGCGCGCGTTCCAGTTCGACCGCGCGTGACGTTCCAAGCGTTGCGTACAGATTTTTTCGCATCACAGGAGCTCGACATGTTGCAGGACATCCCGACGCCGACCTTGCGTGAGGCAAGAGCTTGCGTCCTCGAGACCGAACGGCTGACATTGCGCAAGCCGACGCTCGCGGACGTAAAAGCAATCGCACGCCTCGCCAATGACCGCCGCATCGCGGAGAACACCCGCCGCCTGCCGCATCCCTATACCCAGGACGACGCCATCGACTTCGTGCGCGCGCTCGGCGCAGGCGGCCGCGAAACCGTTTTCCTGATTGAGGATAATCACACGCCGATCGGCATGGTCGGCATCGACTGGCGCGAGGAGACATCAGCCGAACTCGGCTACTGGCTCGGCGTCGACTATTGGGGCCAGGGCTTCGGCACCGAGGCCGCGCGCGCGGTGATCGATTACTTCTTCGAGGAATTCGATCTCGACCAGCTGATCTCGGGCGCCCGCGTCGTCAACCCGTCGTCGCGCAACATCCTCGAGAAGTGCGGCTTCCAGTGGGGCGGCGTCGAGCTGCACCGCTTCGAGGCGCTGGGCTCCTCGAGCCCGGTCGACTGCTTCCGCCTGTCGCGCGGCGTCTGGGCGTCGCTGAAGAGCTGGAACAACTCGACCCGGCGGGAGAGCTGAGGCTTTTGGCTTCACCCTCCCCTGGAGGGGGAGGGTCGTTGCGCATGAAGCGCAGCGGAAGGCGCAACGGGGTGGGGTGATCTATCCACTCGGGCACCGTTGGATGAGGAGAGACCTTCACCCCACCCCGCCGCTCATTGCATTCGCGTCGACCCTCCCCCTCCAGGGGAGGGTAAACATCACGCCGGCGGATTCACCGCGGAGTCCGGGCGTCCAAGCTGTTGCTCGCGGACGAAGATGTAGAGGCCGGCCGCGATGATAACAGCGGCACCGATGATGGTGGCCCAGGACGGCACGTCGCCGAACACCACGAAGCCGAAGATCACCGCCCAGACGATCATCGAATACTGGTAGGGCACCACCACGCTCGCCGGCGCGAGCTTCAGCGAACGATTGACGCAAAGCAGCGCCGCGACCGAGATGATGCCGGCAGTGAAGAACAGCACGAGGCTGCCGGCTGACGGCGTCACCCAGCCGAATGGCGAGAGCACGAGGCCCAGGATGAAGGTGCCGCCGAATTGCGACGTCGCCAGCACGATATCGGGGGTCGCGCGCAGCGAGCGCGTGATCAGCATCAGCACCGCGAACGACAGGCTGCCGCCGAGCGCGATCATCGCCGGCCAGCTGATCGTCTGCGCCGACGGCCGGAGCGCGATCAGCACCCCGCAAAAGCCGACCAGGATCGCGGTCCAGCGCCGCCAGCCGATATGCTCGCCGAGCACGAGGCCCGACATCGCGGTGACGAAGATCGGTCCGGCGAGGTAGTAGGTGATGACGTCGGCGAGCGGCAGATAGACGGTCGCCAGGAAGAACGCCGCAACCTCCACGGTCGACAGCGTGACGCGCAGCAATTGCAGCCACGGCCGTTCCAGATGCAGAAAATCCGCGCGTCGCTGCCATACGATCGGCAGCAGCACGAGCAGCGCCGCGCAGGCGCGCAGCCACAACAATTGCCCGACCGAATAGGTGGCGACGATGAATTTGCCCATCGCGTCGCCGAACGAGAACATGAAGATCGACAGCAGCATCAACCCGATGCCGGCGAGCCGCGCCGACCGGTCGTCGTAGGAGGACAGCTTTGCGAACAGGCTCATGAGCAGACTTGCGCTTTTGTTCCGGAGTCGTCCGGTTTTAAAGACGTGGATGCCCGGGACAAGCCCGGGCATGACGAATTGAACGGATTGCCGCACCTGCGTCGCTGCGATACCGGTAGCTGATCCCGGCAACAAAAAGAGCAGGAAACGCCGCATGAGCGACTTCGATCCCACCCAGCATCGCATGGTCCCCGCGCAGCGCTGGTTCGAGGATTTCGTGCTCGGCGAGCGCTTCGTGATTCCGAGCCGGACCCAGACCTCGGCCGTGTTCGCGGCGTTCCAGACCGCCAGCGGCGACACCCATCCGATCCATTACGACGTCGAATATTGCCGCGCGCGCGGCATGCCTGATCTGCTCGCCCACGGCTTCCAGACCCTTGTGCACACCGCGCCCGGCGCCGGATTGTTTCCCTACGTCGTGGAGGAGTCGCTGATCGGCTTCCTCGAGCAATCGAGCAAGTTCCTGAAACCGGTCTATGCCGGCGATACCATCTACCCCGCGCTGGAGGTGATCGAGCTGTCGCCGGGCAAGACCACCGGCGTCGTGACGCTGCGCTCGACCGTGCACAACCAGCGCCGCGAGCTGGTGCTGGAGGGGATGCAGAAATTCCTGGTCCGGAGACGGCCTGCTTAGCCGCTTGGGCCGCAAAAAGGCCCGAAAATTAAGGCTTTTCGCTGAAGTCAGGGCCTTTCCGGGTTGCCGCAAAGGCCACCCTGCCCTAACTAGAGCGGATCATGAAATTCCTCGATGAAGCCAAGGTCTATATTCGCTCGGGCGACGGCGGCAACGGCTGCGTCGCGTTCCGGCGCGAGAAGTTCATCGAGTTCGGCGGTCCCTCCGGCGGCAATGGCGGTCGCGGCGGTGACGTCATCATCGAGTCCGTCGACGGACTGAACACGCTGATCGATTACCGCTACCAGCAGCACTTCAAGGCACAGAAGGGCACCAATGGCATGGGCAAGGACCGCCATGGCGCCAACGGCAAGCCGATCGTGCTGAAGGTGCCGGTCGGCACCCAGGTGTTCGACGAGGACCGCGAGACCCTGCTGCACGACTTCACCGAACTCGGCGAGAAATTCGTGCTGGCTGAAGGCGGCAATGGCGGCTTCGGCAACGCGCATTTCAAATCCTCCACCAACCGCGCGCCGCGCAACGCCAATCCCGGCGCGCCCGGCGAAGAGCGCTGGATCTGGCTGCGGCTGAAGCTGATCGCCGATGCCGGCCTGGTCGGCCTGCCCAACGCCGGCAAATCGACCTTCTTGTCGGTGGTCAGCGCGGCACGGCCGAAGATCGCCGACTATCCCTTCACCACGCTGCATCCGCAGCTTGGCGTGGTGAATTTCGGCGGCCGCGAATTCGTGCTCGCCGACATCCCCGGGCTGATCGAAGGCGCGCATGAAGGCGCCGGGCTCGGCGACCGCTTCCTCGGCCATGTCGAGCGCTGCCGCGTGCTGCTGCATCTGGTCGACGCGACCTGCGAGCATGCCGGCAAGGCCTACAAGACGGTGCGCACCGAGCTCGAAGCCTATGAGGGCCATCTCGCCGACAAGATCGAGATCGTCGCGCTCAACAAGATCGACGCGGTCGCGCCCGACGAACTGAAGAAGCAGAAGGACCGCCTCAAGCGGGCGGCGAAGAAGACGCCGCTGTTGCTGTCAGGCGCGACCGGCGAAGGCGTGCAGGACGCGCTGCGCGCGCTGGTCGACGTGATCGGCGAGGCGCCGGTGTCCAACAAGGCCAAGGGTCAGGCGGAGCCGTGGGCGACGCCGGTGCCGCAGGGTTGAACGGCACAAGCCGCGCAACGCCTGGACTTCCCAAGCCACATTGTGGCGTCTATTGCTTCCACCTTCCTGCCAGACCGAATCCATGAAACGCCCCGCGCTCAAGAACTTTCGCCGCATCGTCGTCAAGGTCGGCTCGTCGCTGCTGGTCGACTCGCAGGCTGGCGAGGTGCGCGCGTCCTGGCTCGCCGCGCTGGTCGACGACATCGCAAAGCTCCACAAGCGAGGCTGCGAGGTCATGGTTGTGTCGTCGGGCTCGATCGCGCTCGGCCGCAGCCGCCTGAAGCTGCCGCGCGGCCCGCTGAAGCTCGAGGAGAGTCAGGCTGCCGCAGCGGTCGGCCAGATCGCGCTGGCGCGAATCTGGTCGGAGGTGCTCGGCCATCACGGCATCGGCGCCGGGCAGATTCTGGTGACGCTGCAGGACACCGAGGAGCGCCGCCGCTATCTCAACGCGCGCTCGACGATCGCAAAGCTGCTGGAATGGGGCGCGGTGCCCGTGATCAACGAGAATGACACGGTCGCCACCACCGAGATCCGTTATGGCGACAATGATCGCCTCGCCGCCCGCGTCGCCACCATGGCGAGCGCGGATCTTCTGATCCTGCTGTCCGATATCGACGGCCTCTACACCGCGCCGCCCGCGCTCGATCCCGACGCCAAGCTGATCCCGGTGGTCGAAAGCATCACCTCGGAGATCGAGGGGATGGCCGGCTCGGCCGGGTCCGAATTGTCGCGCGGCGGCATGACCACCAAGATCGAAGCCGCGAAGATAGCGACCACGGCCGGCACCCATATGCTGATCGCGTCCGGCAAGATCGAGCATCCGCTTGCTGCGATCGCCGATGGCGGCCGCTGCACCTGGTTCCTGACCCCCGCCAATCCGGTCACCGCGCGCAAGCGCTGGATCGCGGGCTCGCTCGAGCCGAAGGGCACGCTGACCATCGATGCCGGCGCGGTGGCGGCGCTGCGCGCCGGCAAGAGCCTGCTGCCGGCCGGCGTGACCCGGGTCGACGGCCAGTTCGCCCGCGGCGATGCCGTGGTGGTGCGCGGCCCCGACACCCACGAGATCGGCCGCGGCCTGGTCGCATACGACGCCGAGAACGCCGAGAAGATCATGGGCCGCTCCTCGCCCGACGTGATGACCATTCTGGGCATCAGCGGCCGATCCGAGATGATCCATCGCGACGACCTCGTGATCGGCCCGGCCGGGGCGATCCCGCCCAAATAGGCCCAAATAACCTGCTGGGCCGAGCGGACGGCCTGCCGCCCACCTGCCATGTCGGTTCCGCGCCTCGCCACCCTTCAATTGCCATGCTAGAACATGGCCTTAGTCCAAAGCTGGTAGTTTCATGAGCGCCCCCCTGAAGGCGATCGACGGCAACGCCGATCTTACTGCCCTGATGACCGACCTCGCCGCCAAGGCGCGCGCCGCGGCGCGCGTGCTGGCGCTGGCGCCGCCGGAGCGGAAGGACCGGGCGCTCGCCGCGATCGAACGCGCGATCCGCGCCAACGCGCCGGCCATCCTCGCCGCCAATGCCGAGGATGTCGCCGAGGCGCGCGCGAGCGGCATGACCTCTGCCTTCGTCGACCGCCTGACGCTGACGCAGGCGCGCGTCGCCGGCATGGCCGATGGCGTTGCGACCGTGCGCGAGATCATCGATCCGGTCGGCGCCGTCACCGAAAGCTGGCAGCGGCCTAACGGCATGACCATCGAACGCGTCCGCGTGCCGCTCGGCGTCATCGGCGTGATCTTCGAGAGCCGCCCCAACGTCGCCGCCGACGCCGGCGTGCTGTGCCTGAAGTCCGGCAACGCCGTGATCCTGCGCGGCGGCTCGGACAGTTTCCGCTCCTGCCGCGCGATCCATGATTGCCTGGTGCAGGGCCTGCGCGAAGCCGGCCTGCCTGAGGCCGCGATCACCTTGGTGCCGACCCGTGACCGTGCCGCCGTCGGCCTGATGCTGACGGGATTGAACGGCGGCATCGATGTGATCGTGCCGCGCGGCGGCAAGAGCCTGGTCGCACGCGTCGAGGCGGAGGCACGCGTTCCGGTGTTCGCGCATCTCGAGGGCGTCAACCACATCTACGTCGATGCCAGCGCCAGGCTCGATATGGCCAAGGCGGTCGTGCTGAACGCCAAGATGCGCCGTCCCGGTGTCTGCGGCGCCGTCGAGACCCTGCTGGTCGATCGCAAGGCTGCCGGGACGCAGCTGAGGCCGCTGGTCGAGCTGTTGATCGATGCCGGCTGCGAGGTGCGCGGCGATGACGTCGTGCAGGGCGTCGATGCCAGGGTGAAGCCCGCATCCGACGAGGACTGGGACACCGAATATGAGGACGCGATCATCTCGGCGAGGATCGTCGACGGTCTCGATGAAGCGATTGCGCATATTCATAATCACGGCTCGCATCACACCGATGCGATCGTAACGGAGGATGCCGCTGCCGCGGAAAGATTTCTCAACGAGGTCGATTCGGCGATCGTGCTGCACAACGCCTCGACCCAGTTCGCCGACGGCGGCGAGTTCGGCTTCGGCGCGGAGATCGGAATTGCCACCGGCAAATTCCACGCCCGCGGGCCGGTCGGCGCCGAGCAGCTGACGAGCTTCAAGTACCGCGTCCACGGCACCGGGCAGACGCGGCCGTGATCATTGTCGCACGCGCACGGTAAGCCATTGCAGCAAGCATCGAGCGTGTCGTTATCCGCAGCCCAAGCGCTTCCGTTCTATACCAACGGCATGCGCATCGGGCTGCTTGGCGGCTCGTTCAATCCACCGCACGCCGCGCATCGCGCCATCAGCCTGTTCGCGCTCAAGCGCCTGCAGCTCGACCGCGTGTGGTGGCTGCTGACGCCGGGCAATCCGCTGAAGAACCATGATGGCCTGCACGCGCTCGCCGAGCGCGCCGAGGCCGCGCGCCGCGTTGCCGACGATCCGCGCATCGACATCAGCTGTCTCGAAGCTGTCATTGGCGTCAGCTACACTGTGGACACGATCATCCACTTGCGCCGCCGTGTCTCCGGCGTGCACTTCGTCTGGATCATGGGCGCTGACAATCTCGCGCAATTTCATCGCTGGAAAGATTGGCGGCGCATTGCGTCCGATGTGCCGATTGCCGTGATCGACCGTCCGCCCCAAAGTTTCCGCGCCCTTGCCGCACCGGCGGCGCAGGCGCTCGCGCGCTATCGCATGCCCGAAAATCAGGCGACACGGCTAGCCGACCAGCAGGCGCCGGCCTGGGTGTTCCTGACAGGAATGAAATCCAATTTGTCTTCGACCGGACTTCGGAACCCGGACGGGAGCTGGAGAACGGCATGAAGCGCAAAAGGGTTACTGGAATATTGAAACCATTAACCCCACATGCGTAGTATGGCGCGTGGGGCCGAGGATTCGGCACCCGCGATACAGTGAAAGGAATGGTCCCTGGCCACATCTGTATTGTCAAAGTCTGTTTTACCCAAGGTTCCAAAGACTGCGCGTAAAACATCGACGAAAACCGCGGCCTTGCAGGCGCAACCGGACGCCGCCAAACCGGATGCCAACAAGACGCTGAGCCTGATCCTCTCCCGCCTCGAGGACATGAAGGCGGAAGAGACGGTCACCATCGACCTTCGGGGCAAATCCGCATATTCCGACTACATGATCGTCACCACCGGCCGGGTTAACCGGCACGTTGGCGCGATCGCGGAAAATGTGACGAAGAGCCTCAAGGAGAACGGGGTCAAGAACATCCATGTCGAGGGCTTGCCCAACTGCGACTGGGTGCTGATCGATTCCGGCGAGGTGATCGTGCACGTGTTCAGGCCTGAGGTGCGCGAGTTCTACAACCTCGAGCGGTTGTGGACTCAGAACCCGGCGGTCGCGGCGGTCTAAGGGGGTTCGAAGCCGATGCGAATCGGCTGCAGCGCAGCTAGTCTGCGTTGATGCGCCTTGTCGTGATCTGCATCGGCCGTCTGAAACAGGGCCCTGAACGGGAGCTCGCCGAGCGTTACCGCGAGCGCTTCGAGGATATCGGCCGCAAGCTTGGGTTTCGCGGCCTCGATATCCACGAGATCGCGGAAAGCCGCGCGCGCGACACCGCCGCGCGCATTGCCGAAGAAGCCGCGGCGATCTCGGCGCTGCTGCCTGAGAAGCACGCGCTGGTCGCGCTCGACGAACGCGGCAAGAGCATCGACAGTGCGAGCTTTGCCCGGCAGCTCGGCCGCTGGCGCGACGAGGGAACAGCACATACTGTCTTCGTGATCGGCGGCGCAGACGGACTTTCGCCTGAATTGCAGCGCAAGGCTTTGTTGCGAATTGCATTCGGCTCCGCGACCTGGCCGCATCAAATGGTCCGCGTCATGCTTCTGGAACAGATTTATCGCGCCGCAACCATTTTGGCCGGCCACCCCTATCATCGCGCGTAAGGCGTGGTGACGGACAGTCGAAACCACTGAACTCACGCGAATGCAGCACAAGCGGGACACAGCTTCGTATTCGGCTTCGCATCTCGGCACCGCCGCGCGCCGCCGCCGGCTGCCGGCATCGCTGCCGCTGTCGCTCGCGATGTTCGCCGCCTATCCGCTGGCCGCGGCGCACGCGCAAGCGACACCACCAGCGCAGCAATCCGCGCCGCCGGCGCAGCAGGCCGCAACCGCGGAGACATCGCCCGATGCGATCAAGCAGCGCGAGCAGGAACTCGAGGCCGCGCGCGAGCAGCAGCGCAAGGCGACCGAGCTGCAGGAGAAGCTGAAGGCCGACATCGCCGCGATCGGCCAGGACCGCAGCAAGCTCAATCAGCAGCTGATCGATATTGCCGGCCAGGTCCGCGGCGTCGAGACGCGGATCGCTGACGCCGAGGCACGCCTGCAGCCGCTCGACGGCCGTGAGCGCGAAATCCGCGCCTCGCTCGATTCACGCCGCTCCGAGGTGATCGAGGTGCTGGCCGCGCTGCAGCGCGCCGGACGACGCACGCCGCCGGCGCTGCTGGTGCGGCCCGAGGATGCGCTGCAATCGCTGCGCACTGCGATGCTGCTCGGCGCCGTGGTGCCGGAGTTGCGCGTCCGCGCCGAGAAGCTTGCGGCCGATCTCGGCGAGCTGGTGGCGCTGCGCAAGACCATCTCGACCGAGCGCGACGCGCTGGCGGCCGACCGCGACAAGCTGAAGGAAGACCAGACCCGGCTGGCGGCCCTGGTCGACGAACGGCAACGGCAGCAGAGCGCGGCCGAAAAGGACATGGAGGCCGAAGGCGCCCGTGCCATCGCGCTGTCGAAGCAGGCCGACAATCTGCAGACCCTGATCGCCAAGATGGAGCAGGATCTCAAGAGCGCGGCCAAGGCCGCCGCCACGGCCAGCCTCCAGGGAGCGCCGGCGACGGTTAATGGCAAGCCGAATCTGGGGGCGCTCAAGGACCCGGCCCGCATGAGCCCGGCGGTCGCTTTCGCCTCGGCCAAGGGCCTGTTCTCCTATCCCGTGAACGGCACCAAGATTCGCGAATTTGGCGGTTCCGACGGCGCGGGGGGCGTACAAAAAGGCATTTCTTTGGCAGCCAAGCCGGGCGCGCAGGTCACAACCCCGTGTGACGGCTGGGTTGTTTACGCTGGTCCTTTCCGTAGCTATGGACAACTCTTGATCCTCAATGCCGGGGGCGGGTATCATGTCCTGATCGCCGGGATGGAGCGTATTTCGGTAAACATCGGCCAGTTTGTACTTACGGGGGAGCCGGTTGCGACCATGGGGTCGACGTCCCAAGTTGCATCCATTCTCGCGACAAATGCGAGCCAGCCAGTGCTCTATGTCGAGTTCCGGAAAGACGGCACTCCAATCGATCCAGGTCCATGGTGGGCCGCAAATGAAGGCGAAAAGGTTCGCGGATGATGCGCAAGACTTCGGTAATTCTCCTTAGCGCCGCCACCGGCGCGGCCCTGACGCTTTTCGTCACGCAGCCCCGCGCTGTGCTGATGGGATCGAGCGCGCGCGCCGCGACGTCGGACACCTATCGCCAGCTCAATCTGTTCGGCGACGTGTTCGAGCGGGTGCGCAGCGACTATGTCGAGAAGCCCGATGACAGCAAGCTGGTCGAGTCCGCGATCTCCGGCATGCTGTCCGGCCTCGACCCGCACTCGAGCTACATGGACGCCAAGAGCTTCCGCGACATGCAGGTGCAGACCCGCGGCGAGTTCGGTGGCCTCGGCATCGAGGTCACGATGGAAGACGGCCTGATCAAGGTCGTCTCGCCGATCGACGACACCCCGGCCTCGAAGGCCGGCATCATGGCCAACGACATCATCACGACCCTCGACGACGAGGCGGTGCAGGGCCTGACCTTGAACCAGGCCGTCGAGAAGATGCGCGGTCCGGTCAACACCAAGATCAAGCTCAAGATCATCCGCAAGGGCCAGGACAATCCGATCGACGTCACGCTGGTGCGCGACAACATCCGCGTCCGCTCGGTGCGTGCGCGCGTCGAGGCCGATGACATCGCCTATATCCGCATCACCACCTTCAACGAGCAGACCACCGAAGGCCTGAAGAAGGAGATCACCAATCTGCAGGGCCAGATCGGCGACAAGCTGAAGGGCTACGTCATCGATCTCCGCAACAACCCCGGCGGCCTGCTCGAAGAAGCGGTCACGGTGTCCGACTCCTTCCTGGAGCGTGGCGAGATCGTCTCGACCCGCGGCCGCAACGCCGAGGAAACCCAGCGCCGCGCCGCCCATCCGGGCGACCTGACCAAGGGCAAGCCGGTGATCGTGCTGATCAACGGCGGCTCGGCCTCGGCCTCCGAAATCGTCGCCGGCGCGCTGCAGGACCACAAGCGGGCGACGCTGGTCGGCACCCGTTCGTTCGGCAAGGGCTCGGTGCAGACCATCATCCCGCTCGGCTCGGGCAATGGCGCGCTGCGCCTGACCACCGCGCGCTACTACACGCCGTCGGGCAAGTCGATCCAGGCCAAGGGCATCGTGCCCGACATCGAGGTGCTGCAGGACGTGCCGGAAGAGCTGAAGGCGCGCACCGACACCAAGGGCGAAGCTTCGCTGCGCGGCCATCTCAAGAACGACGGCGACGAGAAGACCGGCTCGCAGTCCTACGTCCCGCCGGACGCCAAGGACGACAAGGCGCTGAAGATGGCCGACGACCTGCTGCACGGCATCAAGTCGACCTCCAGTGCGCCAGCGGCGCCGGAGGCCGCGCGCGACAAGGCCGCGGTCGACAAGCCGGGCAACAAGGCCGCGAACTGATTTAATCCGATCGATTCGGCGAACAGGGCGGCCCGCGGGCCGCCCTTTCTGCTTTCGGTGTCCACCTGTAACCGTGCTTTGCCGGGCAGGCCGGCGCGCGGGATTGCACCGCATCGTGCTATCGTTCGCGCTGTTGATTCGGGGAGGGTCATGGCAGAAGCGGCCGACGAACTGAGCACGCCGCTTGGGCAGACGACCGTGGGCAGGACGCGCCGGTTTCGCCTGCCATTCACGGCGATGCAGGCGCTCGCCGTGCTGCTCGGGCTCGTGCTGGTCGGCTTTGTCGGCATCGCGCTGTTCAACGACAACCCGCTCGGGGGCGAGCCGATCGCCCGTGTCACGCTCCGCAATCCTCCGCCCGCCGCCGCTGACGACAAGCACGCTCCAGCCGCCCAGGCGGCGGCCGAACCGGCGGCCAAATCCGCCGCCAAGGCCCCGGCCGCAGCCAGCGACGCGAGAACCGTCACCATCATCGACGGCTCCAGCGGCAAGCGCCAGGACGTGGTGATCGGCGCCGGCGATCCGGGCGACAAGGCCGACGGCGATACGCCGCCACTTGCGATGACTGGCATCGATCCGCGCCTGCTGGAAAAGTCACGCTACGGCATGATCCCGGTGATCGCCGACGGCCTGAAGCCGTTCACGGTCTACGCGGCCGAGGCTGACCGCGCCAAGGCCGCCCGGATGCCCGTGGTCGCCATTGTGGTCGCCGGCCTCGGCGTCGGCGCCGCCAAGACCACCGACGCCATCATGAAGCTGCCGCCGGCGGTGACGCTGGCCTTCACGCCCTATGGCTCCGATCCGGGCAAGCTTGCAGAACGTGCCCGGACCCAGCGTCACGAGATCCTGCTGCAGATCCCGATGGAGCCGTTCGACTATCCCGACAACGATCCCGGGCCGCAAACCCTGCTGACCACGCTGAGCAGCGAGCAGAACCTCGACCGCTTCTATTGGCACCTCAGCCGCCTGCAAGGCTATGCGGGGATCGCCAATTTCATGGGAGGCCGGTTCGTCGCGGCCGATCCCGTGATGCAGCCCATCGTCCGCGAAGCGGCCAAGCGCGGCCTGAGCTATTTCGACGACGGTTCCACCCCACGTAGCGTCGCGCAGACCCTCTCAGCGGGCCAGTCATTGCCGTTCGCCAAGGCCGATTTCGCCATCGACGCGGTGCCGACGTCGGCGGAAATCGACCGCGCGCTGGTCAAGCTGGAAACCATCGCCAAGGAACGCGGCACGGCGGTGGGCGTCGCCTCGGCGTTGCCGGTCTCGATCGAGCGGCTCGGCGCCTGGCTCAAGACACTGGACTCCAAGGGCATTATGCTTGTGCCATTGACAACGGCGATGCTGAAATCAAAATCGGGCTAAAGATTCAATCCGTTGGTGCAGCTCGAGACCTTGCCGGGGGGCCGGGTCGGGCGGCTCCAGAAAATGTGCGAGGTAGCGGCAGCATGGCACGTTATGAAGACCTGCCCTATCGAACCTGCGTCGGCATCATGCTGCTGAATACAGCGGGGCTGGTCTTCATCGGACGACGCGCGGGCGGCATCGAGCATGTCGACGACGCGCATGTCTGGCAGATGCCGCAAGGCGGCGTCGATCCCGGCGAGGATACGTTTCAGGCCGCGCGGCGCGAGCTCTATGAGGAGACCAGCATCAAGTCCGTGGAGAAGCTCGGCGAGGTCTCGGACTGGCTGATCTACGATATCCCGCGCACCGTCGCCGGCCGCGCCTGGAAGGGCCGCTATCGCGGACAGCGGCAAAAGTGGTTCGCGTTGCGCTTCACCGGCGATGAGAACGAGATCAACGTCGCCAATCCGGGCGGCGGCCACAAGGCCGAGTTCATCACCTGGCGCTGGGAGCCGATGAAGAATCTGCCGGGGCTGATTGTGCCGTTCAAGCGTCCGGTCTATGAGCGCGTCGTGAAGGAATTCGCCGGTCTGGCGGCCAAGTAGCCGACCGGGTCAACGCGCGACGTACCCACCGAGATGTCATCAGATAAGCCCTATCGCCCCAATGTGGGCATCGCGCTGTTCAACGCCGACGGACGCGTGCTGATCGGCCACCGGATCAAGGACGACGGTCCGGAGATCGTGCTGCCCGGCCTCGAATGGCAGATGCCGCAGGGCGGCATCGACGCCGGCGAGGATCCGCGCCAGGCCGTGATGCGCGAATTGTGGGAGGAGACCGGGGCGGTCAATGCCGACTATCTCGGCGAGACCGACTGGATGACCTACGAATTCCCCGCCTATGACGGGCCGGCATCGCACCGGCTCGCCAAGTTCCGCGGCCAGCGGCAGAAATGGTTTGCGCTGCGCTTCACAGGACGCGACGAGGAGATCGATCCATTGACGCCGCGCAACGGCCAGCCCGCCGAATTCAATCAATGGCGCTGGGAGCGCCTCGACCGCGTCGCCGATCTCGTGGTGCCGTTCCGCCGCGATGTCTATCGCGCGGTCGCGACCCGGTTCGCGGAATTCGCCGGCTGATCCTGCGGCGGTGTGCGCCGCGCGTCGCCCGGTGTCATGCCGTAGGTCGAACGGAAGACGCGATAGAAGGTCGCGATGCTGTCGAAGCCGCACGAGAACGCGATCTCGTCGATGCTGCGTTCCCGTATGGCATAGAGCGCACGCCTCGCCGCCTTCAACCTTGCCGCCGTCAGCGTCCGCGCAAATGACAGGCCGGTCGGCTCGAACAGCGCATGCAATTGCCGCAGTGAAATGCCGAGCTCGGCGGCAACCGCGGCCGGCGTGAGCGAGGCGCGATGCAGGTCGCGGTACAGAATTTCGCGGGCGGCATGAAGGTAGCCCGCGTGCAGCGCGGCACGGATCTCGTCCTGGCGTGGCCGCACGCGTCCGCGCGCGAGCAGCGCCAGGCGCACCATATGCGCAACGTCGTCGGCGAACTGCCCGGCTCGCGCGAGATCTCGCGTCATCGAGCGGAACATGGCGCCGACAAGCCGGGTCAGGCTCGCATCACGCGCCAGCGCGACCGGCGGCGCATCCTCGATCCGCGCGCCGAGCACGAGCTCGTCGGTGACCGGGATCTTGAGGCTGAAGAAGTCAAAGCCGTCGGTCCGTTCGGGTGTCGAGGCAAACGGAAGATTGGAGTGGCCGAACACCAGGTCGCCGTTGCGCACGAACTGGACACGATCGCGACCGATATTCATGTGGCCGGGGCCGCGCACCTGCCAGGCGAGATGCAGGCTGTTGCTCGGAACGCGCGCGATGTCGGATGCGGTCCGGCTGACGCGATAGGAGGAGGCCGACATTTGCGCAAGTACGGCACCGCCCACCGGCGTCGCCGAGAAGTGTCCGCGGAAATCGGCTCTCTTGTCGCGCTCGAGCTCGATCGTGACCCCGAACAGGCTCTTGCCGCGCACCTCGCACCAGTGCTCGAAACGGTCCTGCGGGCGGAGAGCGTCGGTGGTGAAGGTCAGCACGGCAGCTTGTCCGTTATGTCAGGAATGAAATCGCGATGCGGTCGGGCCAAATCGTCATCGTGCTGCAGCTTGTCATTTGTGCACGATCCCTGCTGTAAGCTGCTTCACATATTTGCAGGTCGTTCGTTCGGGCCGACCGCGAAGAAGCGGACTTGTCGAGAAGAGGCGAGCCGCCGCAGCGTTTCTTCCTCATCGTCGGCAACCAATCGGCTCTGACCTGCGATATCGGCCGCGAGGATCGCTGCGACCTTGCGCTTCATGAGTACCAGCCCCCGAACCCAGATATGCCGGGGAGAATCCCGCCAGACGATCCCGCGCGCAATAAGCATTGAACGCTCGCCAGGGCGTGGCGAGCGTTGAATTATTCAAGCCTTCTCAGGCAATGATCGAAAAAGTGTGAGCTGTTCCACTAAGGGGGTCGGCTCACTCGACATGGCGGCGCGATCGCCGGTCGGCAACCGCGCCTTAGTGCATAGCCGTCGTGTTGAGCTCTTGCTGGATGCTCTTGAAGTGGTCGAGCCGCTCGATCGCGTGGTCGAGCTCGGAGCCCTCCTTCTCGGCGAGCTTCTCCTGCATCTCGTTGATCGTCTCGGCGAACTTCGCGCGATCGATGTCCGCAAGCGCGGTCGCGACGTCGGCGAGCACGGTGAGGCCCTTGTCCGACACCTCGGCAAGACCGCCGAGCACGATCACCTTCTCGCGCTTGCCGGCGGTCGTGATCGTCAGAATCCCCGGACGAACCGTGGCGATGACCGGAGCGTGTCCAGCGAGCACACCGAAATCACCCTCCACACCGGGGACGTCAACCTGATCGACCTCGCCGGAGAAGGCGAGCTTTTCGGGAGAGACGAGATCGAAGTGGAAGGTGGCCATGGTGTTTCCGTTCTTTGCGCTGTCACCCGCGGGCTCGACCCGCGGGTCCATCAGTCAAAATACTTCACGTGCGATGGATCGCCGGATCAGGTCCGGCGATGACGACATCCCAAAGCTTAAGCGGCTTCGGCCGCCAGCTTCTTGCCCTTCTCGACGGCTTCTTCGATGGTGCCGACCATGTAGAACGCCGCTTCCGGCAGATGGTCGTACTTGCCCTGGCACAGATCGCGGAAGCCCTTGATGGTGTCGGCGAGGTCGACGAACTTGCCCGGCGAGCCGGTGAAGACTTCGGCGACGTGGAACGGCTGCGACAGGAAGCGCTCGACCTTGCGGGCGCGGGCGACCGTCAGCTTGTCCTCTTCCGACAGTTCGTCCATGCCGAGAATAGCGATGATGTCCTGCAGCGACTTGTAGCGTTGCAGGATCTGCTGGACCATGCGCGCGGTGTTGTAGTGCTCATCACCGACGACGAGCGCCGACAGCATGCGCGAGGTCGAGTCGAGCGGATCCACCGCCGGATAGATGCCCTTCTCCGAGATCGCGCGCGACAGCACCGTGGTGGCGTCCAAGTGCGCGAACGAGGTGGCGGGCGCCGGGTCGGTCAAGTCGTCGGCCGGCACGTAGATCGCCTGCACCGAGGTGATCGAGCCCTTCTGCGTGGTGGTGATGCGCTCCTGCAGCGCGCCCATGTCGGTGGCGAGCGTCGGCTGATAACCCACCGCCGAAGGAATACGGCCGAGCAGCGCCGACACTTCCGAGCCCGCCTGGGTGAAACGGAAGATGTTGTCGACGAAGAACAGCACGTCCTGGCCCTGGTCGCGGAAGTGCTCGGCGACCGTCAGACCGGTCAGACCGACGCGGGCGCGGGCGCCCGGCGGCTCGTTCATCTGGCCGAACACCAGCGCGCACTTCGACTTCACGCTCGGATCCGGGTTGTGCGGATCGGCGTTGACCTTCGATTCGATGAACTCGTGATAGAGGTCGTTGCCTTCGCGGGTGCGCTCGCCGACGCCGGCGAACACCGAGTAACCGCCGTGTGCCTTCGCGACGTTGTTGATCAGTTCCTGAATCAGCACGGTCTTGCCGACGCCGGCGCCGCCGAACAGGCCGATCTTGCCGCCCTTCGCGTACGGAGCAAGAAGGTCGACAACCTTGATGCCGGTGACGAGAATTTCGGCTTCGGTCGACTGGTCGGTATAGGTCGGCGCTTCCTGATGGATGGCGCGCAGGCCGTCGGACTTGATCGGGCCGGCTTCATCGATCGGCTCGCCGATGACGTTGATGATGCGGCCGAGCGTGCCTTCGCCGACCGGCACCCGGATCGGTTCGCCGGTGTCGGTCACTTCCTGGCCGCGCACGAGGCCCTCGGTGATGTCCATCGCGATGGTGCGGACGGTCGATTCGCCGAGATGCTGCGCGACTTCGAGGACCAGGCGGTTGCCGCCGTTCTTGGTCTCGAGCGCGTTCAGAATCGCCGGAAGGTGGCCTTCGAACTGCACGTCGACCACGGCGCCCGTGACCTGGGTAACGCGACCGATCTGGTTGGCTGCTGTAGCCATGGACTGTTCTCCTTCGAAATCTGCCTTAGACCGCCTCAGCGCCGGAGATGATCTCGATCAGCTCCTTCGTGATCTGGGCCTGACGGGTTCTGTTGTAAATCAGGGTTTGCTTGCGAATCATCTCGCCGGCATTGCGGGTCGCGCTGTCCATCGCGCTCATCTGCGCGCCATAGAACGAGGCGTTGTTCTCCAGCAGCGCGCGGAAGATCTGCACCGCGAGGTTGCGCGGCAACAGGCTGCCGAGGATCTGGTCTTCCTCAGGCTCGTATTCGTAGGACGTGGAGGGCGCCGCATTGGCCGCGGGCGCAGCCACCTCCAGCGGGATGATCTGCTGCGCGGTCGGGATCTGCGCGATCACCGACTGGAAGCGCGAGTAGAACAGCGTGCAGACATCGAACTCGCCGGCCTCGAACCGAGCCAGCACCTTGTTGGCGATGTCCTCGGCATTGGCGAAGCCGATCTGGCGCACCGAACGCAGGTCGAGGTGCTCGACGATGCGCTTCTCGAACGTCCGGCGCAGCTGCTCGTAGCCCTTGCGGCCGACGCAGAAGAATTTGACTTCCTTGCCCTGCGCGAGCAGCGCGTTCGCCCGCTCGCGCGCCAGGCGCACGATGGCGGAGTTGAACGCGCCGGACAGGCCGCGTTCGCCGGTGCAGACCAGAAGCAGGTGCACCTGATCGTTGCCGGTGCCGGCAAGCAGCGCCGGCGCGCCGGGCGTGCCGTTGGCTGCCGCGGCGATGTTGGAAATCACCGCATCCATCTTGGTGGCATAGGGCCGCGCCGCTTCGGCGGCGTTCTGCGCGCGACGCAGCTTCGAGGCTGCGACCATCTGCATGGCCTTGGTGATCTTCTGCGTCGCCTTGGTCGAGGCGATGCGGACCCGCATGTCTTTTAGTGACGCCATTCTTCGTTCACCCCGGCGATCCGACCACAATGGTCAGATCGCAAGCCTCCGTTCGTCACGCCCGGCGGCGAGCCGGGCGACGCCCCATTCGTTATGCAAACGTCTTGGCGAAACCTTCGACCACCGTCTTCAGCTTGGCGGCGGTGTCGTCGGACAAATCGCGGCTGGTGCGGATCGCATCGAGGATCTCGGCGTTCTTGCCGCGCAGCAGCGACAGCAGGCCGTCCTCGAACGCCTTGACCTTGTTGAGCGGCAGCGGATCGAGATAGCCGTTGGTGCCGGCCCAGATCACGCAGACCTGCTCTTCCATCTTCAGCGGCGAGAATTGCGGCTGCTTCAGAAGCTCGGTCAGGCGCGAGCCGCGGTTGAGCAAGCGCTGGGTCGAGGCGTCAAGGTCTGAACCGAACTGCGCGAACGCCGCCATTTCGCGGTACTGCGCGAGCTCACCCTTGATCTTGCCGGCGACCTTCTTGGTCGCCTTGGTCTGCGCCGACGAACCGACGCGCGACACCGACAGACCGACGTTCACGGCGGGACGGATACCCTGGAAGAACAGATCGGTTTCCAGGAAGATCTGGCCGTCGGTGATCGAAATCACGTTGGTCGGAATGTAGGCCGACACGTCGTTGGCCTGGGTTTCGATGACCGGCAGCGCCGTCAGCGAGCCCAAGCCATGCTCCTTGTTGAGCTTGGCGGCGCGCTCGAGCAGGCGGGAATGCAGGTAGAACACGTCGCCCGGATAGGCTTCGCGGCCCGGCGGACGGCGCAGCAGCAGCGACATCTGGCGATAGGCGACGGCCTGCTTCGACAAGTCGTCATAGATGATCACGGCGTGCATGCCGTTGTCGCGGAAGTATTCGCCCATGGTGCAGGCGGTGAACGGCGCGATGTACTGCATCGGCGCCGGATCGGACGCGGTGGCCGCGACGATGATCGAGTATTCCAGCGCGCCCTGCTCTTCGAGCACTTTCACGAACTGCGCGACGGTGGAGCGCTTCTGGCCGATCGCGACGTAGACGCAATACAGCTTGAGGTTCTCGTCCGGCTGGGCGTTGAGCGGCTTCTGGTTCAGGATGGTGTCGAGCGCGATCGCGGTCTTGCCGGTCTGGCGGTCGCCGATGATCAGCTCGCGCTGGCCGCGGCCGATCGGGATTAGCGCATCGATCGCCTTGAGGCCGGTGGCCATCGGCTCGTTCACCGACTTGCGCGGAATGATGCCGGGCGCCTTGACGTCGACGCGCTTGCGTTCGGTGGCCTGGATCGGGCCCTTGCCGTCGATCGGGTTGCCGAGCGCGTCGACGACGCGGCCGAGCAGGCCCTTGCCGACCGGCGCGTCCACGATCGCGCGGGTGCGCTTGACAGTCTGGCCTTCCTTGATCTCGCGGTCGGCGCCGAAAATCACGATACCGACATTGTCGGTTTCGAGGTTGAGCGCCATGCCGCGCGTGCCGTTCTCGAACTCGACCATTTCACCGGCCTGAACGTTGTCGAGACCGTAGACGCGGGCGATACCGTCACCGACCGACAGCACCTGGCCAACTTCGGTGACCTCGGCTTCCTGGCCGAAATTCTTGATCTGGTCCTTGAGGATCGCAGAAATTTCTGCGGCGCGGATGTCCATCAGCCTGCCTCTTTCATCGCGTTCTTGATCGAATTGAGTTTGGTGCGAAGCGAACTATCCACCATGCGGCTGCCGAGCTTGACCACCAGGCCACCAATAATGGAGGGATCGACCTTCACGTTGAGCGCGACGTCCTTGCCCGTCACTGATTTCAGTGCGGCCTTCAGCGCGTCGAGATTCTTATCACTGAGCTGCTCGGCGACGGTGACTTCCGCAGTCGCCTCGCCCTTGAACTTCGCCACCAGCGCGCGATAGGCGCGGATCACATCGGCAACGGCGAACAGCCGGCGATTGGCGGTGAGCACCTTGAGGAACTTGGCCGACGTGCCGGCGATGCCGGCCTTGTCGAGCACCGCGGTCAGCGCCTTCAGCTGGGCGTCCGCCGCGAACACCGGACTGCGGACGAGGCGCTTGAGATCGGCGCTCTCGTTGAGCATGGCCTCGAACTTGTCGAGGTCGGCCCGGACTTGATCGACGGATTGCTCGTCGCGCGCCAACTCGAACAGGGCCGTTGCGTAACGACCGGACACTCCCGAAACGGACGGATCTTCAGCAGCCACGAGCTCGCTCTTTTTTGCTGTCAAATTCGCAAGGGAAAAACCGTCGCCACCAAAGCAGCGCCTAGCGATCCAAGCCCTTGGAATTCAAGCGGGACTTCGATTTTCGACCGGCACAGGACGTGCCGGGACCGTTAAAATCGCGGCTTTGCTAACATAGCAATCGCGCAGGTGCAACATGACGGCATCGTGAGTGCCGCCTTGTCGCATGCGCTTTTTGCCGACCGCAGCCGGTGGCCGAACCGGAAAATTTGGCGCGCGGAAATTCGGCGCGTCGGCTCCGATTCGCGCCGCCGCGATTTTGTTCCATCGAAATTTGCATAGGCCTATGGCCGAGCGCGCAGGGAACTCCGGACCGGTTGCGGTTTCATTTGGCGATTACTTACCGAAAACTTACCGTCCGCCCGATAATCAGTATTGGCAAGTATATTGGTCGTTAAAAATTGGTTAAATAGCAAGATTACGGAACCTTGATCGACTACCCCAAGGCGGTAACAAGATATTTCAGCACGAGATAATCCGGATTTACTGCCCAATTCGTGCCTCATTGGGAAACCAAACGGCCTTGGTCAACGAAGGGACGGGGGTTCCACTTGCCGCGTTAGCGGCAATACTGTCTGAGGGTCTTATCAATGCTGAATATCAAGAAGGCGGCGGGCACCGTAACCCGCTCGCGTACGGCGCTTGCTTTTGTAGCCGCAACTATTCTGGTCGGGGGCAGCGTGACCGAGGCGTCCGCGAAGTCCCGGCACCACCATCATCGCCACCATCATCACCACGCCCGCGCCGAAGGCTCGTCCTGGCGCGACGCCAATGCATCGATCCAGCCGTCCGGCGGCCACTCGTTCTCGGGGATGGCCTCCTTCTACGGCAATGAGTCGGGCAGCCGCACCGCTTCCGGCCAGCGCTTCAACCAGAACGCCATGACCGCGGCCCACCGCTCGCTGCCGTTCGGCACCAAGCTCCGCGTCACCCATGGCGGCCGCAGCGTCGTCGTCACCATCAACGATCGTGGCCCGTTCATCCGCGGCCGCGTGCTCGACCTCTCCACCGGCGCAGCCCGCGCCATCGGCCTGACCGGTGCCGGCGTTGGCCGCGTCACCGCCGAGGTCGTCTCGTAAGCGCCTTCAGTAAGCGTTGCGTTGCGTAACGGCCGCGAGGCCTGCTTCGCGCCAAAAAGGCCTGCCGTCGCAAATGACGGCAGGCTTTTTCTTTTGCGGGACGTGCTACCAG
The DNA here is from genome assembly GCF_054063355.1 of Bradyrhizobium sp. USDA 4502. Lineage (NCBI taxonomy): Bacteria > Pseudomonadati > Pseudomonadota > Alphaproteobacteria > Hyphomicrobiales > Nitrobacteraceae > Bradyrhizobium > Bradyrhizobium sp. USDA 4502. Next base: position 7,811,520 of record NZ_JBSSGF010000001.1, on the reverse strand, counting down.
CCGCCGTCATTGCGAGCCACCCGGTTGGCGCGAAGCGCCGCCGGATGACAGGCTCCGCGAAGCAATCCATGGGCCCGCATGCGCGGAGCGATGGACGCTTTCGCTCCTCGCAATGATAGTCAAGATTGAAGCTGCTTACAAAAAGCTCTGCGGATCGACGTCGACCTCGAGCTTCAGATTGCCCTTGGTCTTGGGACCGGATTCCAGCCATTCGCGCAGATATTGCGACAGGTCGACATTGCGCAGCGACTTCACCAGCAGGCGGAAGCGATAGCGGCCCTTGATGACGGCGAGCGGCGCCTCGGCGGGGCCGAGCACCTGGATCCGCTCATCGAGCGGCGCCACCGCGGCGAGCTTGCGGGCGAAGCCTTCCGCGGTCGGACGGTCGCCGGCGGAGACGATCAGGCTCGCCAGCCGGCCGAACGGCGGGTAGCCGGTGCGCTCGCGAATCTCGATCTCGCTGGCATAGAACGCCTCGCGGTCATTGGCGATCAGGGCCTTGATCACCGGATGCTCCGGCTGGTGGGTCTGCAGAAAGCCGACGCCGCGGCCCTGCTCGCGGCCGGCGCGGCCGACCACCTGGTTCAGCAGCTGGAACGTCCGCTCGGCAGCGCGCGGATCGCCATTGCTCAAGCCGAGATCGGCGTCGATGACGCCGACCAGATTGAGCCGCGGGAAGTTGTGGCCCTTCGCCACCAGCTGGGTGCCGATGATGATGTCGACGCGGCCCTCGGCGATCTCGTTGAGCTCGCTACGCATGGTCTCGATCGAGGTGATGAGATCGCTCGACAGCACCATCGTCCGTGCCTCGGGGAAGATGTGGGCGGCCTCCTCCTGCAGGCGCTCGACGCCGGGCCCGACCGCGACCAGCGATTCCTCGGCCGCGCAATGCGGGCAGATATTCGGGCGCGGCATCGAGAAGCCGCAATGATGACAGACCAGCCGCTGCCGGAACCGGTGATCGACCAGCCATGCATCGCAGATGGTGCAGGCGAAGCGGTGGCCGCAGGCGCGGCACAGCGTCAGCGGTGCGTAGCCGCGGCGGTTGAGGAACAGCAGCGCCTGCTCGCGGCGCTCGATGGCATGGCGAATCTGCTCGGCCAGCACCGGCGAAATGAAGCGGCCGCGCGGCGGCGGGGCGCGGCGCATGTCGATCGCCTCGATATGTGGCATGTGCTGGCCGCCGAACCGCGACGGCAGCGCCACGCGCTGGTAGCGCCCCTTGCGCGCATTGACCTCGCTCTCGACCGACGGCGTCGCCGACGCCAGCACGATCGGAATCTTTGCGATATGGGCGCGGACCACCGCCATGTCGCGCGCGTGATAATGCGCGCCGTCGTCCTGTTTGTAGGCCTGGTCGTGCTCCTCATCGACGATGATGAGACCGAGATCGGCATAGGGCAGGAACAGCGCCGAGCGGGCGCCGACCACGACCGGCGCCTTGCCCTCGGAGATCGCGGCCCAGTTGCGCGCGCGCGCGCGCGGCGTCAGCTCCGAATGCCACTCCAGCGGCCGCACGCCGAAGCGCTGCGCGAAACGGTCAAGGAACTGGCCGGTCAGCGCGATCTCCGGCATCAGGATCAGCGTCTGCTTGCCGCGGCGGATATTCTCGGCGATCGCCTCGAAATAGACTTCGGTCTTGCCGGAACCGGTGACGCCGTCGAGCAACGCGACGTGAAAGCTGCCGCTCGCGGCCAGCGTCCGCATCACGTCGACGGCGCTGCGCTGCTCGCGCGAAAAATCCGGCTGCGCGTAGGAGGGATCCGGAACGGGCGGCGGTGCCGGCGGCGGCATCGCCTCAACCGTCAGGGTGCCTTCGTCGACCAGGCCGTCGATCACGCCGGAACTGACGCCGGCCTCCCGGGCCGCCTCCGACTTGCCGTGCAGCAAGCGGTCCGACAGCACCTCGATCACCCGCCGGCGTGCCGGCGTCAGGCGCCGCGGCGGCTCGCCGACCAGCCGGACGCCGAGCCGCATCCGCTCCGGCCCGAGATTTTCGCCCATCCGCAGCGTCATCCGCAGCACCATGCCGCGTGCCGACAGCGTGTAATTGGAGACCCAGTCGACCAGCTGGCGCAGCTCCGGTTTCAGCGGCGGAACATCGAGCTTCTCGCTGACGTCCTTGAGCCGGTTGTGCAGCCGCGGATCCGGATTGGCATTTTCCGCCCACACCACCGCGACGACCTCACGCGGCCCGAGCGGAACGCCGATCACGTCGCCCGGCGCAAGCTCCATGCCGCGCGGAACGCGGTAGGAATAGGTCTGGTTCAGCGCGACAGGCACCAGCACGTCGACGACACGTATCGTCGATGCAGAGGCTGGGCCGGGGCGCGTGGTATGGTCCATTGAATCAGAAACCTTGAACCCGAGCGGGCTAGAGATTTGGTTTCTGATCGAATCAGAACCAAATCTCCAGCTTCTTGTTTTGACGCGTTTTCTTCACGCGAACCGGCGTCCACTTCGCTCGAAAACGCTCTCCCACCGCTTCGCGCTCTTAGCGAACGGTAAACGAAGGCAGTGCGATATAATCAGGAGATTGGCAGCGCCAATAGCCCTTAAGACACGGACTTAAGACACGGACATGGCCCGGACCGATCAGCCCATCCCACCGCTCGAGCCCGACTGCGCCGACGCATCGGTCACGCAGGAGATGACGCGCTGGCTGTCGCATCTGCGCGCGGAGCGGCGGCTGTCGCCGAAGACGCTCGAGGCCTATGCCCGGGACGTGCGCCAATGCCTCGCCTTCCTGGCCGGGCACTGGGGCGCGCGGGTGACGCTCAAGGCATTTTCCGCGCTCGAGGCGAGCGACGTGCGCGCCTTCATGGCGATGCGCCGGACCGTGGAGATCGGCGGACGATCGCTGATGCGGGCGCTGGCGGGCCTGCGCTCGTTCGGCCGTTTCCTGGAACGCGAGGGCAAGGGCAAGGTCGGCGCGCTCTCGGCGATCCGCGCGCCCAAGGTGGCGAAGAGCCTGCCGAAGCCGATTCACATGGAAGCAGCGAAACGCTTTGCCGACGCCGACGAGCGCGCGGACGAAACCCGCGAGACCTGGATCCTGGTGCGCGACGCCGCCGTCATGGCGCTGCTCTATGGTTCGGGCCTGCGCATCTCCGAAGCGCTGGGGCTGAAGCGCCGCGACGTGCCGAAGCCCGGCGAAGGCGACGTGCTCGTGGTGACCGGCAAGGGCAACAAGACCCGCATGGTGCCGGTGCTGCAAAACGTGCTGCAATTGATCGCGGACTATGCCGCGATCTGCCCGCATCAGCTCAGCCCGACCGGGCCGATGTTCGTCGGCGCGCGCGGCGGCCCCTTGAGCCCACGCATCATCCAGCTCACCATGGAGCGGCTGCGCGGCGCGCTTGGCCTGCCCGACAGCGCAACGCCGCATGCGCTGCGGCACTCCTTCGCCACGCATCTGCTCAGCCGTGGCGGCGATCTGCGTGCGATCCAGGAATTGCTCGGCCACGCATCGCTGTCGACCACGCAGATTTACACCGGCATCGACAGCGAGCGCCTGCTCGAAGTCTATCGCTCCGCGCATCCCCGAGGTTGAACGTTCGGTTCTGAAAAAATAAAGCGCGGGCTTTGGCCCGCCGTCATGCGCCGTTCATCTTCAGACGGTTACCCAAAACCGTTCGGCCCTTGCCTTGTGCACCGCATTCGGCAATCGTGGCGCGGTCGCATCCGGAGGGGAATCATGAGCGCACATGAAAGTATGGAGCACGCGGAGCATGCCGAGCATGCTTCGGGCGAGAACAAGAAGATCGCGCTCCTGATCGCCGTGATCGCCCTGTGCCTGGCGCTGTCGGAAACGCTCGGCAAGGGCGCCCAGACCGAATCGATCAGCAAGAATGTCGAGGCCTCCAACCTGTGGGCCTTCTTCCAGGCCAAGAGCATCCGCCGGACCGCGGTGCAGACCGCGGCCGAACAGGGCAAGCTGAACCTCGCGACCACCACCGACGAGGCGGCCAGGGCCGCGCTGCAGAAGCAGATCGACGATTGGCAGAAGACCGCTGCGCGCTATCGCTCGGAGCCGGAAACCGGCGAGGGTTCGGAGCAGCTCTCCGAACGCGCCAAGCACGCCGAGCATGAGCGCGACGAGGCCACCGCGAAATATCATCATTTCGAGCTTGCCTCCGCCGCCTTCCAGATCGCCATCGTGCTGGCATCGGCGACCATCATCACGGGCATCATCGCGCTGGCCTGGGTCTCCGGCCTGGTGACGCTCGCCGGCATCGTGATGACGGCGCTCGGCCTGTTCCAGCCGCACTTGCTGCATCTGCATTGAGGCGCAGCGCGCCGCTTTCGAACCGTCATCCTGAGGAGCGCGCCCTTGCGCGCGTCTCGAAGGATCGACGGCCACCGGCCGGGCCGTGCATCCTTCGAGACGCGCGTTCCGCGCTCCTCAGGATGACGGAATAGAAAGTTTTGATCAAAGAGGCTTGCTGGTCTGATGCACGCTTTTGCGGAAGCGCGCGATCACGCGCAGCGTGCGCGCCGCCCAGCCCTCGCCGTCGCCACTGATCATCTCGCGAATGCGCCGCTTGATCGGCTCGACCAGCGCCGTGGCCTTGGCCCGCAGCGCCATCACGAAATTATAGAGCGCCTCGAACCAGGGCATCTCCAGCAGTTTCGGCCGCGTCACGTCGAACAGGAAGGCCGTCACGCCGACGCCGACGAACTTGGCGAACAGGATCAGCGAGACCGCACTGAACCAGTATTGGTTCGCCAGCAGCCAGAGCCCGATCAGCTTGAGCGGAAACAGCGGGATCACCGGCACGACGAAGACAATCAGGGTCATCGCCGGCGACAGCGAATCGACCCGGTCGGCAAGCCATTGCTTGAGCGCGCGGAGCGGAATCCACGCCACCGCTCGCGCCACGATCGGCTCGAGATGGTCCCATAGCCAGGCCTCGACCAGGAAGATGATCGCAAGCAGGACCCAGAACGGCTGAAGCAGGCGGCGCAGCATCGCTATGATCTCAACCCGGCTGACGCCGGACTTTCGATCATCACATATGGATGGCGCGCTTGCCCACCGCAAGCGCGGCTTCCTTGATCGCCTCCGAACGGGTCGGGTGCGCGTGGCAGGTGCGTGCCAGATCCTCGGCCGATCCGCCGAATTCCATCAGAACGCAGGCTTCGTGGATCATTTCGCCGGCTTCGCGGCCGACAATGTGGACGCCAAGCACCCGATCCGTCTTCGCATCTGCGAGAATTTTCACGAAGCCGTCGGTGGTCTGATTGACCTTGGACCGGCCGTTTGCCGTGAACGGGAATTTGCCGACGGTGTACGCGACGCCGGCCTGCTTGAGATCTTCCTCGGTCTTGCCGACCGACGACACTTCCGGCGTGGTATACACAACACCTGGAATGACGTCGTAGTTCACGTGGCCGGCCTGGCCCGCGATGATCTCCGCACAGGCAACGCCTTCGTCTTCCGCCTTGTGCGCGAGCATCGGCCCGGCCACGACGTCGCCGATCGCGTAGATGCCCTTCACGTTGGTCGAGAAGTGCGCGTCGATCTCGACGCGGCCGCGATCGTCGAGCGCAACGCCGGCTTCCTTCAGCCCGAGGCCCTCGGTGTAGGGCACCCGGCCGATGCAGACGAGCACGACGTCGGCTTCGATGGTTTCCGCAGCGCCGCCGGCGGCCGGCTCGACCTTGGCCTGCAGCGTCTTGCCGGAGCTATCGACCGCGGTGACCTTGGCGCCGAGCTTGAAGACGAAGCCCTGCTTCTCGAGCATGCGCTGAAATTGCTTTGCCACCTCGCCGTCCATGCCGGGCAGGATGCGGTCGAGGAATTCCACGACCATGACGTCCGCACCGAGACGCCGCCAGACCGAGCCAAGCTCGAGCCCGATCACCCCCGCGCCGATGATCAGCAATTTCTCCGGCACCTTCTCCAGCGACAGCGCGCCAGTCGAGGACACGATGCGCTTCTCGTCGATGTCGATGCCCTTCAGGCGGGCGATATCGGAGCCGGTGGCGATCACGATGTTCCTGGTCTCGACGGTCTCGGACTTGCCGTCGCCGGAGACCTCGACCTTGCCGGCGCCCAGGATCTTGCCGGTGCCCTTGAGCACGTCGATCTTGTTCTTCTTCATCAAGAACTCGACGCCCTTGACGTTGCCGTCGATGCCCTGCTGCTTGAAGTTCATCATCGCGGGCAGATCGAGCTTCGGCGCCGGGACACTGACACCCATCTTGGCAAAGGAGTGCCCGGCTTCCTCGAACATCTCGGAGGCGTGCAGCAGCGCTTTCGACGGCATGCAGCCGACGTTGAGGCAAGTGCCGCCCAGCGTCGCGTCCTTCTCGACGACGGCGACCTTCATGCCGAGTTGCGCCGCGCGGATCGCGCAGACATATCCGCCCGGGCCGGTGCCGATGACGACGAGATCGTAAGAAGCCATGATAGAAGATCCTGTAGCTAAGCTCTGTGACAATTGCGCGGGCGCGATCGTGACGGCAGACCGCCGCCCGCTCTTGATCGCGTGCTAGCGACCGCCCGACACGTCGAGGATCGCGCTGGTGACATAGGAAGCCTCGTCCGAGATCAGCCAGACGATGGCGTTGGCGATTTCATCGGCGGTGCCGACACGCTTCATCGGCACCATATGGGCAAGCCGGTGGGCGCGATCGGGCTCGCCGCCGGCGGCGTGGATGTCGGTGTCGATCAGTCCGGGCCGGATGCCGGCGACGCGGATGCCCTCATTCGCGACTTCGTAGCCGAGGCCGATCGTGAAGGAATCGATCGCGCCCTTGGAGGCGGCATAGTCGACATAGGTGTTGGGCGCGCCGAGCTTCGCCGCCACCGAGGACAGGTTGACGATGACGCCGCCCTTGCCGCCGTGCTTGGTCGACATGCGCTTCACCGCCTCGCGCGCACACAGGATGCTGCCGGTGACATTCACTGCCATCATCTGCTGGATACGCTCGGCCGACATCTCGTCGACACGCACGCCGCTCTTGCCGACGATGCCGGCATTGTTGACGAGCGCGCCGAGCGTGCCGAAGCCGTCGGCCGCCTTGAACAGCGCCAGGATGTCCTGCTCGCTGCCGACATCGCATTTCACCGCGATCGCCTTGCCGTTCCTGGCTTCGATCGCGGCGACGACCTCGTCCGCCGCGGTCTTGTTGGATGCATAGCCGACCACGATGCGATAGCCGCGCGCGGCGGCAGCGAGCGCGGTGGCGCGGCCGATGCCGCGGCTGCCGCCGGTGATGACAACGACCTTATCCGTCACTTTGATCCCCAAATGTGAGCAACCAACAGATCGCGGCGCCCGAGCCGATCGGACGCCGCGCGCGATACGACCTTAGAGGTCCAGCACCAGGCGGGCCGGATCCTCCAGGCTCTCCTTCACACGCACCAGGAAGGTAACCGCTTCCTTGCCGTCGATGACACGGTGATCGTAGGACAGCGCCAGATACATCATCGGGCGCACCTCGATCTTGCCGCCGACCACCATCGGCCGCTCCTGGATCTTGTGCATGCCGAGGATGCCGGACTGCGGCGCATTCAGGATCGGCGTCGACATCAGCGAACCGTAGATGCCGCCATTGGTGATGGTGAAGGTGCCGCCCTGCATCTCGTCGATCTTGAGCTGGCCGTCGCGGGCGCGGCGGCCGTAGTCGGCGATCGACTTCTCGATCTCGGCGATCGACTTGTGGTCGCAGTCGCGCACCACAGGCACCACGAGGCCGCGGTCGGTGCCGACCGCAACGCCGATGTGATAGTAGTTCTTGTAGATCAGGTCAGAGCCGTCGATTTCGGCGTTGACCGCCGGAATGTCCTTTAGCCCCTGCACGACCGCCTTAGTGAAGAAGCCCATGAAGCCGAGCTTCGAGCCGTGTTTCTTCTCGAACGTGTCCTTGTAGAGGGCCCGCAGCTTCATCACCTCGGTCATGTCGACCTCGTTGAAGGTCGTCAGCATCGCGGCGGTGTTCTGCACGTCCTTGAGGCGGCGCGCGATGGTCTGGCGCAGCCGGGTCATCTTCACGCGCTCCTCGCGCGCGGCGTCGTCCGCCGGCGACGGCGCACGAACCTGAACGGCGGCGGCCGGCTGGTTGACCGGGGTCGGCGCCGAGGCGGCCTTCTCGATCGCGGCCAGCATGTCGCCCTTGGTCACGCGGCCGTCCTTGCCCGAGCCCGGAACGGCGGACGCATCGATGCCGCTTTCAGCGGACAGCTTGCGGACCGAGGGTGCCAGCGGCGCATCCGGCGGCGGCGCCTTCGGCGCAGCGGCAGCAGCCGGCGCAGCAGCGGCAGCCGGTGCGGCGGCCTTGGCGGGAGCCGCAGCAGCCGGCTTGGCGGCCGGAGCGGCGCCGTCATTGATCTGTCCGAGCAGCGCGCCGACGGCGACCGTCTCGCCGTCCTTGGCGATGATCTCGCCGAGCGTACCGGCCACCGGCGCGGGCACCTCGATGGTGACCTTGTCGGTCTCCAGCTCCACCAACGGCTCGTCCACCGCGACGGCTTCACCGGCCTTCTTGAACCAGCGGCCGATCGTGGCCTCGGTCACGGATTCGCCGAGCGTTGGAACGCGAATTTCAGTCATGGTCTTTTCCTCGATAACCCTGCGGTCGCAAAATTTGCGGTCGTGAAACTTGTCCGCCACCGCCCGCAAAGCGAGCGATCCGGTACTCCGTGACGACAGCACTTCTGCTGGATGACGCGGGATACCGGATGCCCCGCATTCGCGGGGCATGGCTTCAATGAAAGTCGTTAGTTCAGTGCGTCGTCGAGCAGCGCCTTGAGCTGCGCCAGATGTTTCGACATTAGGCCGGTCGCCGTTGCCGCCGATGCCGGACGGCCGGCATAGCGCGGACGCCTGTTGGGTGCGTGGATCTGGTTGAGCACCCATTCCAGATAGGGCTCGATGAAGTGCCAGGAGCCCATATTGCGCGGCTCTTCCTGGCACCAGACCACCTCGGCGTTCTTGAAGCGGCCGAGCTCCTGCACCAGCGCCTTCAGCGGCACCGGATAGAGCTGCTCGACGCGCATCAGATAGATGTCGTCGATGTCGCGCTTCTCACGCTCCTCGTAGAGATCGTAGTAGACCTTGCCGGAGCACAGCACGACGCGGCGGATCTTGTCGTCCGGCACCAGCTTGATCTTCTCGTCCGGCAGCATCTGCGCGTCATCGTACAGGATGCGATGGAACGTGGCGTTCTTGCCGAGCTCCTCGAGCTGCGACACGGCGCGCTTGTGGCGCAGCAGCGACTTCGGCGTCATCAGGATCAGCGGCTTGCGGATCTCGCGATGCAGCTGGCGCCGCAGCACGTGGAAGTAGTTCGCCGGCGTGGTCGGATTGACCACCTGCATGTTGTCTTCGGCGCACATCTGCAGGTAACGCTCGAGGCGCGCGGAGGAGTGCTCCGGCCCCTGTCCCTCGTAGCCGTGCGGCAGCAGGCAGACGAGGCCCGACATGCGCAACCACTTGCGTTCGCCCGAGGAGATGAACTGGTCGAACACCACCTGCGCGCCGTTGGCGAAGTCGCCGAACTGCGCTTCCCAGAGCGCCAGCGCATTCGGCTCGGCCAGCGAGTAGCCGTATTCGAAGCCAAGCACCGCCTCTTCCGACAGCAGCGAGTTGATGACCTCGTAGTGGCCGGTGTCTTCGCCGCCGAGATGGTTGAACGGCGTGTAGCGGCTCTCGTCCTCCTGGTCGATCAGCACTGAATGGCGCTGCGAGAAGGTCCCGCGCTCGGAATCCTGGCCGGACAGCCGCACATGATGGCCTTCCTGCAGCAGCGTGCAGAATGCCAGGGCCTCGCCGGTGGCCCAGTCGATCCCGACACCGCTATCGATCGCCTTGGCGCGATTGTCGAGGAAACGCTGGATGGTGCGGTGGACGCGGAAGCCGTCCGGCACCTTGGTGATCTTGCGGCCGATATCCTTGAGAACGGCGACATCGACGCCGGTGACGCCGCGGCGGGCGTCTTCTTCCTGGTCAGCAATCTTGAAGCCTGCCCACTTGCCGTCGAGCCAGTCGGCCTTGTTCGGCTTGTAGCCGGCGCCGGCTTCGAGCTCGGCGTCGAGCCGCGCGCGCCAGTCGGCCTTGGCCTTCTCGACCTCGCCCTCGGTCAACACGCCGTCAGCGACCAGCCGCTTGGCGTAGATCTCCAGCGTTGACGGGTGAGAAGCGATCTTCTTGTACATCACCGGCTGGGTGAAGGCCGGCTCGTCGCCCTCGTTGTGGCCGTGGCGCCGGTAGCAGAACATGTCGATGACGACCGGCTTGTGGAATTTCTGCCGGAACTCGATCGCGACCTTGGCCGCGAACACCACGGCCTCCGGATCGTCGCCATTCACGTGGAAGATCGGCGCATCGATCATCTTCGCCACGTCGGACGGATAGGGCGACGAGCGCGAATAGCGCGGATAGGTGGTGAAGCCGATCTGGTTGTTGACGATGAAATGCAGCGAGCCGCCGGTGCGATAGCCCTTCAGGTCGGACAGGCTGAAGCATTCAGCCACCACGCCCTGGCCCGCGAATGCCGCATCGCCATGCATCAGCAGCGGCAGCACGGAGATGCGCATATCCGGCGGATCGCCGTGCTGGTCCTGCTTGGCGCGCACCTTGCCCATCACGACCGGATCAACGATCTCGAGATGCGACGGGTTTGCGGTCAGCGACAGATGGATGTTGTTGCCGTCGAACTCGCGGTCCGAGGAGGCGCCGAGGTGATACTTGACGTCGCCCGAGCCTTCGACCGAGTCGGGGTTGGCCGAACCGCCCTTGAACTCATGGAACAGCGCACGGTGCGGCTTGCCCATCACCTGGGTCAGCACGTTGAGACGGCCGCGATGCGGCATGCCGACCACGATCTCCTTCACGCCGAGATTGCCGCCGCGCTTGATGATCTGCTCGAGCGCCGGGATCAGCGATTCACCGCCGTCGAGACCGAAGCGCTTGGTGCCGGTGAACTTGGTGTCGCAGAACTTCTCGAAGCCGTCCGCCTCGATCAGCTTGTTGAGGATCGCGCGGCGTCCCTCGGGCGTGAACGAGATCTCCTTGTCCGGCCCCTCGATGCGCTCCTGGATCCACGCCTTCTGCGCGGCGTTCGAGATGTGCATGAATTCGACGCCGAGCGTCTGGCAGTAGGTGCGTTCGCAGATCTGCACGATCTCGCGCAGCGTGCCGTATTCGAGCCCGAGCACGTGGTCGAGGAATATCTTGCGATCGAAGTCCGCCTCGGTGAAGCCATAGGAGCGCGGATCGAGCTCCTCGCGGTCGCGCGGCGCCTCGATGCCGAGCGGATCGAGCTTGGCGTGGAAATGGCCCCGCATGCGGTAGGCGCGGATCAGCATCAGCGCGCGAACCGAATCGCGGGTGGCCTGATGGACATCGGCATCGGACAGCTCGACGCCCTTGGCCTGCGCCTTGGCCGCGAGCTTGGTGCCGACCGCCTTCTCGACCTGGGCCCAGTTGCCGTCGAGCGCCGAGGTCAGCTCGTCGCGCGGCGTCACCGGCCAGTTGTCACGGCCCCACGAGGCGCCCTCGGCGTTCTTCTGGACGTCGGCCGGAGCGTCCTTCAGGCTTTTGAAGAAATCCTGCCATTCGGCGTCGACCGACGACGGGTCCTGCTCGTAGCGGGCGTAGAGGTCGTCGATGTAGGCGGCGTTGGTGCCCTGCAGGAATGATGAGAGTGCAAAAGCGGCGTTCGCGTCTTGGCGAGACATGGGCAGTCCTGGTGATTTTTTTCGGTTCGCGCGTAGAAGACGGCGCTGGTGCCGGTCTGGAAGTGCGCCGGCTGGATTGATACCCTTTACCCTATCTAGGACAGATATTCCTGCCTAAAAGAACTAAGAAATGAATACATTTTCATTTTTTATTGATTGGCATTTCGGCACCAAAACGCAATAAAAAAGCGGGTTCCCCAAGGAGAACCCGCCCCAAATCACGCCAAACCTCGAAGGGAACTCGCCGGACGGCGGTTACTTCAGCATCTCCGCGAGCGTATGCCCGAGGCGCGCCGGCGACGGCGACACCCTGATGCCGGCGGCTTCCATCGCCGCGGTCTTGGAACCGGCGTCGCCCTTGCCGCCCGAGATGATGGCGCCAGCATGGCCCATGCGGCGGCCGGGAGGTGCGGTGACACCGGCAATGAAGCCGACCATCGGCTTCTTGCGGCCGCGCTTGGCCTCGTCCTTGAGGAACTGGGCGGCGTCTTCCTCGGCGGAGCCGCCGATTTCGCCGATCATCACGATCGACTTGGTCTTCTCGTCGGCCAGGAACATCTCCAGCATGTCGATGAACTCGGTGCCCTTGACCGGGTCGCCACCGATGCCGACCGCGGTGGTCTGGCCGAGGCCCTCCTGGGTGGTCTGGAACACCGCCTCATAGGTCAGGGTGCCGGAGCGGGAGACGATGCCGACCGAGCCGGGCTTGAAGATGTTGGCCGGCATGATGCCGATCTTGCATTCGCCGGCGGTCATCACGCCGGGGCAGTTCGGCCCGATCAGCCGCGACTTCGAGCCCGACAGCGAGCGCTTCACGCGCACCATGTCGAGCACCGGGATGCCCTCGGTGATGCAGACGATCAGCGGGATTTCCGCATCGATCGCCTCGCAGATCGCGTCGGCTGCGCCCGGCGGCGGGACATAGACCACGCTGGCGTCGGCGCCGGTCTTCTCGCGCGCTTCGGCGACGGTGTCGAACACCGGCAGGTTGAGATGGGTCGAGCCGCCTTTGCCCGGCGCCACGCCGCCGACCATCTTGGTGCCGTAAGCGATCGCCGCTTCCGAATGGAACGTGCCGTTCTTGCCGGTGAAGCCCTGGCAGATGACCTTGGTGTTCTTGTCGATCAGAATGGACATGGTTCGAGATGCTTTCGCGAGACGATCGGTGATGGGACTCTATGGTTTGAGCATGATCTTGTCGGAAAACCGGAGACCACTTTTCCGGATCATGCTCAGTGAATACGCCGGTACACGCCGGTGAGCACGTCGGCCCACCCTTCCGCGTCAGGCGAGAACTGGATTTTCATGTTGTAGGTGTTGTCGTCGACGACCTCGTAGACGTGACGGGCATTGCCGCGCAGCGAGCCGCGCACCAGGATCAGCGACTTGCCCGCCCAGCCACCGGACGCCGGTGATGGCGGGTAGTAGCCGAGCGAGTCGTGCCAGAACAATTTGTAGGCCCGATCGTCGCGGTCGTAGGTGAACACGCCGTGGGTGGCGAAGCTCTCCTTGCCGTCGCGGGTCTGCACGCTGTCCTGGATCAGGTAGAAGCCGTTGAGCGCGATGCGCGCAACGACCTGCGAGGTGGCCGGACCGCCCGCGGTCCAGCGCGACGGATAGACCATCTCTTCGCCGCTCCACTCGCCCGCAAACGCCGCGAGCTTGCGGTGTTCGTCCAGCGGTGTCGGAGCGTCGAGATGATCGGCCATCGTTAGCCTCCCTTGACGGCTTTCACGATCTTCTGTGCAGCGTCATCGAGGTTGTCGGCGGGCAGAACGTTGAGGCCGCTCTCGCGGATGATCTTCTTGCCCTGCTCGACATTGGTGCCTTCGAGGCGCACCACCAGCGGAACCTTGAGGCCGACCTGCTTCACCGCGGCGACCACGCCCTCGGCGATCACGTCGCACTTCATGATGCCGCCGAAGATGTTGACCAGGATGCCCTTCACGTTCGGATCGGCGGTGATGATCTTGAACGCGGCCGCGACCTTCTCCACGCTGGCGCCGCCGCCGACGTCGAGGAAGTTCGCCGGCTCCATGCCGTACAGCTTGATAATGTCCATGGTCGCCATGGCGAGGCCGGCGCCGTTGACCATGCAGCCGATCGTGCCGTCGAGCGCGACGTAGTTGAGGTCGTATTTCGACGCCTCGATCTCCTTGGCGTCTTCCTCGGTCTCGTCGCGCAGCGCGACCACGTCCGGATGACGATAGAGCGCGTTGCTGTCGAACGACACCTTGGCGTCGAGCACGCGGAGCTGGCCCTGCTTGGTGACGACGAGCGGATTGATCTCGAGCATCGCCATGTCCTTGGCGGCGAAGGCGGCATAGAGCTGGCCGGTCAGCTTCTCGGCCTGCTTGGCGAGATCGCCGGTCAGCTGCAGCGCCTTGGCAACGGTGCGGCCGTGATGCGGCATGATGCCGGTCGCGGGATCGACCGAGAACGAGACGATCTTTTCCGGGGTCGAATGCGCGACCTCTTCGATATTCACGCCGCCTTCGGTCGACACCACGAAGGAAATTTCGGAGGTCTCGCGATTGACCAGGATCGAGAGGTAGAACTCCTTGTCGATGTCGGAGCCTTCCTCGATGTAGAGGCGATTGACCTGCTTGCCGTGCGGACCGGTCTGCACCGTGACCAGCGTCGCGCCGAGCATCTGCTTGGCGAATTCGGCGACCTCGGCGGCCGACTTGGCGATGCGGACGCCGCCCTTGTCGCCGGCCGATGCTTCCTTGAACTTGCCCTTGCCGCGGCCGCCGGCATGGATCTGGCTCTTCACCACCCAGATCGGGCCGGGCAGCTGCTTGGCCGCCGCGTCGGCCTCTTCCGGCTTCAGCACCGGCACGCCGCGCGAGATCGGCACGCCGAATTCATGCAGCAAAGCCTTGGCCTGGTATTCATGGATATTCATGGAAAGACGCTCCCAAACCCTCGTGCGGCGACCTTTTACGTCAGCCTTGAGACTGGCATACCATATACCAAAGCTCGCGCAACTAAAAAATCCGCCGGAATTTCATCGCCTTGCACCCGACAGGCGATTGAAACCGCCTATCGGGTCATTGCCAATCGAGATTACTTGCCGAGCAGATCGGGCGCGATCTTCTTGCAGGCGTCGACCAGGCCCTGCACCGCACCGACCGACTTGTCGAAAGCCTCGCGGTCCTTGCCCGCCAGTTCGATCTCGACGATGCGCTCGACACCCTTGGCGCCGACCACGACCGGCACGCCGACATACATGTCCTTCACGCCGTACTCGCCGTTGAGATAGGCGGCGCAGGGCAGCACGCGCTTCTTGTCCTTCAGGTAGCTCTCGGCCATCGCGATCGCGGACGCAGCCGGCGCGTAGAAGGCGGAGCCGGTCTTGAGCAGGTTGACGATCTCGGCGCCGCCGTTGCGGGTGCGATCGACGATCTCATCGATGCGCGCCTGCGAGGTCCAGCCCATCTTGACGAGGTCCGGCAGCGGAATGCCGGCGACGGTCGAGTAGCGCGTCAGCGGCACCATGGTGTCGCCATGGCCGCCGAGCACGAAGGCGGTGACGTCCTCGACCGAGACGTGGAATTCGTCGGCCAGGAAATAGCGGAAACGCGCGGAGTCGAGCACGCCGGCCATGCCGACCACCTTCTTGTGCGGCAGGCCCGAGGCCTTCTGCAGCGCCCACACCATGGCGTCGAGCGGGTTGGTGATGCAGATGACGAAGGCGTCGGGCGCGTACTTCTTGATGCCGGCGCCGACCTGCTCCATGACCTTGAGGTTGATGGAGAGGAGATCGTCGCGGCTCATGCCGGGCTTGCGCGGCACGCCGGCGGTGACGATGCAGACCTTGGCGCCGTCGAGCGCTTCATAGGAATTGGCGCCGACCAGATTGGAATCGAAACCGTCGACCGGCGACGACTGCGCGATGTCGAGCGCTTTGCCCTGCGGCACGCCCTCGGCAATATCGAACAGCACGACGTCTCCGAGTTCCTTGAGGCCGACGAGGTGCGCCAGCGTTCCGCCGATCTGTCCGGAGCCAATCAGAGCAATCTTGTCGCGTGCCATGGGAAATCAGTCCTTTGAACTGTGTACGGGAGGGAGGGAAGTCGGTTGCAAGGGTGGTTATCCCTTTCGAATGATCCATTCAAGTCGCGGCCTGCCCGATTGCGGGCCCTGCCTGGAATTCGATCAGGCATGCCACGGCATCGTCGTTCCGGGGCGCGCGAAGCGCGAACCCGGAATCCGGAGATTGGGGCGCGAGATTCCGGGTTCGGTGCTGCGCACCACCCCGGAATGACAGCTTAGGTCTCGACCAGGCCGGTCGACGCGCCGCTCGCGGAGGAGTCCTTCCGGCCGTGCGGCAGCGCCAGGTAGGATTCCGAGCTCATTTCGATCAGGCGCGAGGACGTGCGCTTGAACTCCATCGCCTCGACGCCTTCGGTCGCAAGGTACAGCGACACCGGATCGGCCTCGGCCGAGGCCATCAGCTTCACGGCATTGTCATAGAGCGTGTCGATCAGCGAAATGAAACGCTTGGCGGCATTGCGCTCGGCGTAGTCCATCACCGGAATGTGGTCGATCAGGATCGTATGGTAGTCGTGCGCGAGCCTGAGATAGTCGGACGCGGCCAGCGGCTTCTCGCAGATGTCCATGAAGCTGAAGCGCGCGACGCCGTGCGCCGAGCAGGGCACGTTCAGGATGCGTCCCTTGATCGGAATGAGGCGCGCCTTGCACGGCGCATTGCCGGTCATCTTGCGCCAGGCCGCGTTGAGCGCGGCATCGGCCGCGTCATCTGCGGGCACCAGCCACATCTTGACGCCGACGAGTTTCTCCAGCCGGAAGTCGGTGCGCGCATCGAGCCGCAGCACATCCATGTGGTCGGAGATCTGCGCGATAAACGGCAGGAACAGCGCGCGATTGAGCCCGCCCTTGTAGAGATCGTCAGGCGCAACGTTCGAGGTCGCGACCACGACGGTGCCGAGTTCGAACAGCTTTGCGAACAGCCGGCCGAGGATCATCGCATCGGCGATGTCGGTGACGTGAAATTCGTCGAAGCAGAGCAGCCAGGCTTCGTCGAAGATCGCCTGCGCGGTGAGCGCGATCACGTCGCCGTCCGAGATCTCGCCGCGCGCGATCTGCTGACGGCAGCCGTAGATGCGCTCATGCGCCTCGGCCATGAATTCGTGGAAGTGCGCGCGGCGCTTGTGCTCGACCGGGCTCTGCTGGAAGAACAGATCCATCAGCATGGTCTTGCCGCGGCCGACCTCGCCATGCACGTAGAGCCCGCGCGGCGGCTTGTCGTCCTTGTCGCCGCCGAACAGCCGCCCGAACAGGCCTTGCTTGCGCTGCGGCTTGTAGCTCGCGAGCCGCTCATCCAGCGCGCCGAATGCCTCGACGGCGCGGGCCTGGGCGGGATCGGCCTCGATCGCGCCGGAGGCGACCAGGGATTTGTAGAGCTCGAGAAAGGAACTGGGCGAGGTGGACAGCATGAGCCCACCTTACGGCCCTAGTGTGCGGCAAATTGCAAGCCGTGAATTGTGCCAGTGGGGTATGCACTTTCCTCTCCCTCGCCCCGCTCTTGCGGGGAGAGGGCTGGGGTGAGGGGCTCTCACCACCCGACGCGCTCTATCGACGGACCCGTACCCCCTCACCCGGATCGCATCTTCGATGCGATCCGACCTCTCCCCGCAAGCGGGGCGAGGTGAAGAGGCTCACGCGCAGAGCGCGTAGGAATCCTCGACCACATAGGGTCCGCCGCCTGTCGACGCGCGCGACGAGAACAGCACGAAGCGGTCCGCCAGGAAGCTGCGGCTCGGGAAGTAGCCGCGCACGGACAGATAATCCGCGACGTCCTGGCTCGAAGCGTCATGCAGACGCGCGAGCGTGACATGTGGCGTGAATTTCCTGCCCTCGGGATCGAGCCCCATCCGCTGCATCATCCGCTCGAGTTCGGCCTGCAGTTCGATCAACGGCCGGCTCGGCTCGACGGCGGCAACCACCGCGCGCGGCTTGCGTCCGCCGAAGCTCGACAGGCCTTGCAATTTGACCTCGAACGGTTTGCGGTTTACCCGAAACAACATCGTCGCGATCTCGTTGGCCCACATGCCATCGATATCGCCGATGAAGCGCAAAGTGACGTGATAATTTTCGGGATCGATCCAGCGTGCGCCGGGAAGGCCGCCACGCAAGCTGGAGAGGGTTTGGCCGATATCGGCCGGAATTTCCAGTCCAGTGAACAGACGCGGCATCGCAATAATCCTCGATGCTTGGCGCGGGTTTTGGGAGCCCGCACCCTGTAACGGCCCGGCGACGAATCACCGATGCCTATTTGTACCCGAGATATGTGACTCTGCGAAGCATGACCCGTTAACAGCTCGTAAACCTACGGACACGGCACGGCTCACTGCCTGCGCTTCAACTGCGTTGCCCTGATATTGCGCCGAGAAATGCCTCCACTGTGGGCAGGATATTTTTCACAACGATGTCCACACCTGCTGCCGTCGGATGCATGCCGTCGGCCTGGTTGAGCTTCGCGTCGGCGGCAACCCCATCGAGGAAGAACGGATAGAGCGGCACGCCAAGGGTCTTCGAGAGATCCGGATAGATCGCGTTGAACTTCGCTGCATACTCACTGCCATAGTTCGGTGGCGCGAGCATGCCGCACAAGAGCACGGCGATCTTGCGCGCCTGCAACTTTGTGATGATGTCGGAGAGCGCGGCACGCGTGACGGCGGGATCGATGCCGCGCAAGGCATCGTTGGCGCCGAGCTCGACCATCACGGCATCGGTTCCATCAGGCACCGACCAGTCGAGCCGCTCGCGGCCGCCCGAGGCGGTGTCGCCGGACACCCCGGCATTGCTCATCTCGACCTTTATCCCCTTGGCTTCCAACGCCTTTTGCAGCCGGATCGGGAATGCCGCCGGGCCCGGGAGGCCGTACCCGGCGCTCAGGGAATCGCCCAGAACCACCATCTTGATCGGCTTCGCCGGCCCCTTCTCCGGGCCATTCTCCAGCCTTGGCGTCTGCGCGCTGGCCGCCGTCATCAAGCCCATAAGCAACACGAGTATGTGCACGAAGATTCTCAACCGGCCCTCGACCGCAGACGCGGAAGTGCCATATGACCGAACCATGGACAGTCTCATCGAATCCTCTTCACTGACCGACGTCGAGCCGGACACCATTGCCGTCAGGAACGTCAATCTCTCGCTCGGCACCGGCGCGGCACGGGTCCATATCCTCAAAGATATCAGCCTTCGTGTGGCAGCGGGTGAGGCCATCGGCCTGATCGGCCCGTCGGGCTCGGGCAAGTCGACCTTGCTGATGGTAATGGCGGGGCTCGAACGTCCTGACAGTGGAGAAGTGGTCGTCAACGGCACCTCGTTCAATGCCCTCGACGAAGATGCGCTGGCGCGCTTCCGCGGCCGCCAGGTCGGTATCGTCTTCCAGTCATTCCATCTGATCCCGACCATGACGGCGCTGGAGAACGTGGCGGTGCCGCTCGAGCTCGCCGGCAATCCCGATGCCGCTGCGCGCGCCGCGCAGGAGCTGCAATCGGTCGGGCTCGGCGAGCGCCTGCAT
The DNA here is from genome assembly GCF_054063355.1 of Bradyrhizobium sp. USDA 4502. Classification (NCBI taxonomy): domain Bacteria; kingdom Pseudomonadati; phylum Pseudomonadota; class Alphaproteobacteria; order Hyphomicrobiales; family Nitrobacteraceae; genus Bradyrhizobium; species Bradyrhizobium sp. USDA 4502. The sequence goes on along the minus strand of NZ_JBSSGF010000001.1, from coordinate 7,792,279 downwards.
CATTATCCGACGCAACTCTCCGGCGGCGAGCAGCAGCGCGTCGCGATCGCGCGCGCGCTCGCGCCCGATCCCGCGATCCTCGTTGCCGACGAGCCGACCGGGAATCTCGACGAGACGACAGGCAAGCAGATCGTCGACCTGCTGTTCACCAAGCACGCCGAGCGCGGCATGACGCTGGTGCTGGTGACGCACGATCTCGCGCTCGCGCAGCGCTGCGACCGCGTCGTGCGGCTGCGCTCCGGCCGCATCGACGGACAATCCACGACATGAGCATCGCGTCCGAAGTCGCGGTGCAGGGCCGCGCGTCGTCGCTTGCCTTCCGTTATGCGCTGCGCGAATTGCGCGGCGGCCTGCGCGGCTTCTACGTGTTCATCGCCTGCATCGCGCTCGGCGTGATGGCGATTGCCGGCGTCGGCTCGGTCGCCGCGAGCCTTGGCGACGGCCTGTCCCGCGAGGGACGTACGCTGCTCGGCGGCGACGTCGCATTCTCGCTGATCTCGCGCGAGGCCAAACCCAACGAGGTCGCCTATCTGCGCACGCGCGGCGAGGTTTCGATCGCGGCCACGCTGCGCGCGATGGCCCGCAGCAATGACGGCAAGCTGGCGCTGGTCGAGCTGAAGGCCGTCGACGGCAAATATCCGATGCTCGGCGAGCTGACGCTCGAGCCGAACATGCCGGTCGCCGATCTGCTTGCCGAACGCGACGGCGTCTACGGCGCGGCCGCCGATTCGACGTTGCTGGCGCGGCTCGACCTGAAGCTCGGTGACCGCGTCACCATCGGCAGTGCGACCTACCAGATCCGCAGCGTGGTGGTGGCCGAGCCCGACAAGCTTGCCGGCGGCGTCGGCCTCGGCCCGCGCTTCCTAATCAGCGAAGCCAGCCTGCACGCCACCGACCTGCTGCAACCGGGCAGCTTGGTGCGCTGGATCTACCGCGTGAAGCTGCCTGACGGCGCCAACGACGATCGCGCCACCACCGCGCTGATCGACGGCGCGCGGACCGCCGCGCCGGAGGCCGGCTGGGAGGTCCGCAGCCGCAGCAATGCCTCGCCGCAGCTCGAGCGCACCATCAACCGCTTCACCCAGTTCCTGACCCTGGTCGGCCTCGCGGCGCTGCTGGTCGGCGGTGTCGGCGTCGCCAACGCGGTGAAGAGCCATATCGACCGGCGCCGCGACGTCATCGCTTCGTTCAAGGCGCTCGGCGCCACCGGCCGCGACGTCTTCACGATCTACTGCACGCAGGTGGTGGTGCTGGCCGGGATCGGCTCGGTGATCGGGCTCGTGCTCGGCGCCGCGCTGCCCTTCGTCATCGTCGGCCTGTTCGGCAAGCTGCTGCCGCTGCCGGTGGTGCCCGCGCTGCATCCCGACGAGCTCGCGCTGTCCTTCCTCTACGGCCAGCTCACCGCGCTGGCGTTCGGGCTGTGGCCGCTCGGCCGTGTCCATGACGTGCCGGTCGCCGCGCTGTTCCGCGAGACCGTCGCCAGCGAGTGGCATCGCCCGCGCTGGAGCTATCTGGCGCTGATGGCCGCGGTGATCGCGCTCCTGATCGGAGTCGCGATCGGGCTTGCCTATGACAAGCGGGTCGCTGCCGTGTTCGTCGCCTCGTCGATCGCGGTGTTCCTGCTGCTGCGCGGAATCGCCGAGCTCCTGATGGCGGTGGCGCGGCGGCTGCCGCGCAGCCGCATGACCATGCTGCGGCTCGCGATCGCCAACATCCACCGGCCGGGCGCGCTGACGCCGTCGGTGGTGCTGTCGCTGGGGCTCGGGCTGGCGGTGCTCGTTACCATCACCCAGATCGACGGCAATCTGCGCCGGCAATTCCTGGCCGCCCTGCCGGAGCGGGCGCCGTCGTTCTTCTTCATCGACATCCCCTCCACCGAGGCCGACCGCTTCAATGCCTTCCTGGCGAAGGTCGCCGCCGGCTCGACCGTCGAGGATGTACCGATGCTGCGCGGACGGATCGTGGCCGCGCGCGGCGTCAAGGCCGACCAGCTCAAGCCGTCGGTCGATTCGGAGTGGGTGCTGCAGAGCGACCGGGGCCTGACCTACACCGGCGAAATCCCCAAGGGCTCGAAGATCGTCGAGGGCGAATGGTGGGGGCCGGACTACAGCGGGCCACCGCTGGTCTCGATGGAGAAGAAGATCGCCGACGGCCTGTCGTTGAAGATCGGCGACGAGATCGTCGTCAACGTGCTCGGACGCGACGTGCCGGCGAAGATCGCCAACCTGCGCAACATCGACTGGCAGGGCCTCGGCATCAATTTCGTGCTGGTATTCTCGCCGAATGCCTTCAAGGGCGCGCCGCACAGCCATGTCGCGACCCTGACGGAACCACACGCCGATTCCGCCGACGACGCGCGCATCATCAAGCAGGTCGCCGACGCGTTCCCGATGGTGACCAGCGTGCGGGTCCGCGAGGCGCTGGAGACGGTCGGCAGCGTGGTCAGCAATCTGGTGCTGGCGATCCGCGGCGCCAGCGCCGTGACGCTGATCTCCGCGATCCTGGTGCTCGGCGGCGCGCTCGCCGCCGGACACCGCCACCGCGTCTATGACGCCGTGATTCTCAAGACGCTCGGCGCCACGCGGGTGCGACTGCTCGGCGCCTACGCGCTGGAGTATCTGATGATCGGTTTTGCAACCGCGGTGTTCGGGGTGATCGCCGGCTCGATCGCGGCCTGGCTGATCGTGACTAGGCTGATGACGCTGAGTTTTATCTGGCAGGCCGGCAGCGCCGCGCTAGTCGTGGTCGCCGCGCTGGTCGTCACGGTCGGACTGGGGCTCGCCGGGACGCTGCTCGCGCTAAACCAGAAGCCGGCCTCAGTATTGCGGAATTTGTGACAAAATGTAGCGGCGCGAGCGCCGTTTTTGCCTATGATGCTAGGGCAGAGCGACATTCGGCCGCGCGTGGAAGCTTGCGTCGGATGTGTTAATTTCCCACATACCAATCGGGTCGGATAGTCGGTTTGAATGACACGGAATTAATGTTCCGCAAGCCGAGCCATCTGAGATAGATTTACGACCGGCGCCGCAAATCCCTTGCGCTCCACCGGGACCAACCACGGGAATTCGACCATGTCGGACCTAGACCGCAACTACGCTTCTCCTTTCGGCCGGGCCGCCGGGCGCATTGACGCTGCGGCCGTCGACGCCGGTCTGCGCGCCTACATGCTGCGCATCTACAACTACATGAGCATCGGCCTGGCCATCACCGGCCTCGCCGCGCTCGGCGTCTACATGGGTGCGGTGACGACCGACCAGTCGGCCGCCGTCGCCAAGTTCGGCAACGCCTATCTGACGCAGTTCGGCTACGCGATGTTCGTGAGCCCGCTGAAGTGGCTGTTCATCCTCGCCCCTCTGGCGATGGTGTTCGTCATCTCGGCCGGCATCAACCGCCTGCAGCCCGCGACCGCCCAACTCCTGTTCTGGGTGTTCTCGGCGCTGATGGGTCTGTCGCTGTCGTCGATCTTCCTGGTGTACACGCACACCTCGATCGTGCGCGTGTTCTTCATCACCGCGGCAACGTTCGGTGCGCTGAGCCTCTACGGCTACACCACCAAGCGTGACATGAGCGGCATGGGCTCGTTCCTGTTCATGGGTCTGATCGGCATCATCATCGCGAGCCTGGTCAACCTGTTCCTGGCGAGCTCGGCGCTGCAGTTCATCGTGTCGGTGGTCGGCGTGCTGGTGTTCGCGGGCCTCACCGCCTGGGACACCCAGCGGCTGAAGAACGACTACATCTACGGCTACGCCTCGCAGGGTGGCGTGATGGCAGAGCGTGCGGCAATCACTGGTGCGCTGTCGCTCTACCTGAACTTCATCAACCTGTTCACGCTGCTCCTGCAGCTGCTCGGCCAGCGCGACTAAGCGCCTCGAGCGAGCCGATCAAATCCAAGCCCCGGCCATTCCGCCGGGGCTTTTCTTTTGGGCGAGGCGAGATGTGATGTAGCCCGGATGAAGCGCAAGCGAAATCCGGGATAGGCTCATCCGCGGCTTCAACGGCCCCGGATTACGCGGAGCCTGCCATCGAGCGCGTTCGCGCGACCCGTTGGCTCCTCCGGGCTACAAGCAGACTGACCTGACGCGCTTAGACCAGCGACAGCTTGCGGTCGATCACGAACAGCACGCGTTCGAGTTCATGGCCGCGGCGCAGGATCAGGCCGGTCGCGGAAATCACGCTGTACATGCCCTGCTTGCGCGCAAGCCGGGGGTCCTTCTCGATCCGGTAGATCGGCATTTCGGATGCGCGCCGGAACACCGAGAACACGGCACGGTCCTTCAGGAAGTCGATCGCATAGTCGCGCCACTCGCCGTCGGCGACCATACGGCCGTAGAGATTGAGAATGCGGTTGAGCTCAAGTCGATTGAATGTCACGCGGTTGGGCTGAGGGGTCGCGGCGGCGGTGCGCGCCGCGGCACGACTCCCGCTCGGATCAGTGTCCTCCGAGATCAAACTCATCGAGCGCCTCCTGTCACCTCGGTGACGATCGGGTTCCGAAGGCCCCTCTCCGGGATCGTCACGAGAGTGACATGATCGCGCTAAGCGAGGGGGCCCGCAAGGGGCCAATCGCAATGCAACCGGGCCTTAACCACCGCCGCGCGCGGCGGATTGTCCGAAAAACCGCAGAGTCACGGGAACGTTAGCGGAATCATATTGCTGCCCCACTTCCGCCCATCGCCCGCCCCGCTGCCCTGCGAAAAGAAAACCCTGCGTTGGCCCGGTCCTTTCGGTTCCGGATTCCTCAGCCCCCAGCCCCCCGGGGCCGTCGGGATCGGGCCTGTTCGCAGGGGAGTCAAATCCCAACACTGGGCCAACGAAAGTTGGTCCTTTTTGTTTTGGGACCTGCGCAAGCAAGACGCGCGCGCCAAGCACCGGCGCCTTCCTTTCGGCAGATCACTGAATGCAGGTTTGTCGCCATGCGGCTGCACGAAAACATGCGTGCGACCGGCGGAAGCCGGCGCATCGCGCCTTACCGCAGCGAGGCGCTAGTGAAGTGAGGTGAAGGCAGCGCCGAGCATCGGGCCCGGCTTGTCGCGGTTGCCGTCCTGGACGTACACCGCCGCAGCATCGACACCGTCACGCGTGATGTTCTCCAGCGGCACGGTCCAGCTCCCGGACGAACCGTTCCAGTCACCGACCTTGAGGAGATTGCGCACGACGTTGTGGTAGGTGATCTCGCGGCCGCGGTTCTCGCCGCGCGCGATCGAGATCGGCACCGACTTCGAGATCGAGCAGATCCAGACCTCGCCGCGCGACACGGCCGGCGACTTCGATGCGGCGACCGACACGTTGATCTGCTTGCCGCTCAGCGTCATCGTCACGGGCACCGACATCACGCTGCCGCTCCTTTCGGTGTCCTTGATGGCGTCCTCGATACTGGCGCGATCGCTGCCGATCACATGCGCGGAGCCATTGATCACGGCTTGCGGCGTGTAGACGTCGCGGTCGCCGCGCACATGCGAATAGGCCTTCTGGCGCGCGCTGAAACGGGAATCGGCCAGCGTGTCCTTCCAGCCGAGATAGTCCCAATAGTCGATCGGCATGCTCAGCGCGATGACGTTGGGGTCCTTCGCGAGGTCACCGATGATCTTGTCCGCGGGCGGACAGGACGAGCATCCCTGCGAGGTGAAGAGTTCGACGACGGCACGCGGATCGGCGTGGGCGGGGCGGATGATCGCGACGATTGCGCAGATACCAAGGGCGCTCGACCATCGCGAGATACAGTTATAGGCCATCATCGCTGTCATACTGCGAACCAGTCGTGATGATTTCCATCCGTAATTGTACGGAGCATGAAGTCTGTCCCTGAACTTGCGTGCCCCAAAACGCGAGAAAGCGGCCTTTTCATAGGCCGCCTTCTTTTTAGCCGCTACTCACTAAGCAGTGAGGCACCGATCACAAATCCGCGTTGGAGCATGGTCCGGAAAAGTGTGAAGCGGTTTTCCGGACAGACCATGCTCAAACAAAGGGGCCTTAGGCCGCCAGTTTGCGCAGCACATAATGCAGGATGCCGCCGTTGCGATAGTAGTCGAGCTCGTCCAGCGTATCGATGCGGCAGAGCAGCGGGACATCCTTTTTGCCGCCGTCAGCGGAGACGATCTCGGCCGTTAGCGTCTGGCGCGGCTTCAGGTCGCCCTGCAGCCCGCGGATCGTGACCTTCTCGTCGCCCTTGAGGCCGAGCGAGGACCACGACGTGCCGTCCTGGAAGGTGAGCGGAAGCACACCCATGCCGACCAGGTTGGAGCGATGGATGCGCTCGAAGCTCTGGCAGATCACCGCGCGCACGCCGAGCAGGCGCGTGCCCTTTGCGGCCCAGTCGCGCGACGAGCCGTTGCCGTATTCGGCGCCGGCGAACACCACCAGCGGCACGCTCTCCTGCTGGTACTTCATCGCGGCGTCGTAGATCGACATCTGCTCGCCGTCGGGCCAGTGCCTGGTCAAACCGCCTTCCGGAATATTGCCGTCCGCGCCCTTCAGCATGAAGTTCTTGATGCGGATGTTGGCGAAGGTGCCGCGCATCATCACTTCATGGTTGCCGCGCCGCGTGCCGTACTGGTTGAAGTCGGCGGGGCGCACCTGGTGCTCGCTGAGGAACTTGCCGGCGGGCGAGGTCAGCTTGATCGAACCGGCCGGCGAGATGTGGTCGGTGGTGATCTTGTCGCCGAACATCGCGAGGATCCGCGCGTCGACCACGTCCGTGACCGGATCGGGCTGCTTCTTCATGCCTTCGAAATAGGGCGGGTTCTGCACATAGGTCGAGCTCATGTTCCAGCGATAGGTCTCGCTTTCCGTGGTCTTGATCTTGCGCCAGTTGGTATCGCCCTTGAACACGTCGGCGTACTTCTTCTTGAAGATCGTCGCGGTGACGTACTTCTTCATGAAGGCGTTGATCTCCTTGGCGGTCGGCCAGATGTCCTTGAGGAACACCGGCTTGCCGTCCTTGCCGATGCCGAGCGGCTCAACCGCGAGATCCTTGGTCACGGTGCCGGCGAGCGCATGCGCGACGACGAGCGGCGGCGAGGCGAGGTAGTTCGCCTGCACGTCGGGCGAGACGCGGCCTTCGAAGTTGCGGTTACCCGACAGCACGGCGGCGGCGACGATGCCGTTTTCGTTGATTGACTTCGAGATGTCTTCCGGCAGCGGGCCGGAATTGCCGATGCAGGTCGTGCAGCCGAAGCCGACGAGGTTGAAGCCGACCTTGTCGAGATCGGCCTGCAGGCCAGAATTGGCGAGATACTCCGCCACCACCTGGCTGCCCGGCGCGAGCGAGGTCTTCACCCACGGCTTGGCCTTGAGGCCCTTGGCGGCCGCCTTGCGCGCCAGCAGGCCGGCACCGATCAGCACGCTCGGATTCGAGGTGTTGGTGCAGGAGGTGATCGCCGCGATCACGACGTCGCCATGGCCGAGATCGAAGTCACGGCCCTCGACCGCATAACGCTTCTGCTCGCCCTCGGGCTTCTTGTATTCGCCGACCAGCGCGGTCGCGAAACCGGTCGACACCGCCGGCAGCGCGATGCGGCCTTCGGGGCGCTTCGGTCCGGCCATCGACGGCACGACGTCGCCGAGGTCGAGCGTCAGCGTGGTGGTGAACACCGGGTCAGTCGACTTGGCGGTACGGAACAGGCCCTGCGCCTTGGCGTAGGACTGCACCAGCTTGACGCGATCGGCCTTGCGGCCCGAGGTCTTCAGGTAATCGATGGTCGCGGCGTCGACCGGGAAGAAGCCGCAGGTCGCGCCATATTCGGGCGCCATGTTGCCGATGGTCGCCTTGTCCGCGACCGAGAGATAGTCGAGGCCCGGGCCGAAGAACTCGACGAACTTGCCGACCACGCCGAGCTTGCGCAGCATCTGGGTGACGGTCAGCACGAGGTCGGTGGCGGTCACGCCTTCCTTGAGCTGGCCCTTGAGCTTGAAGCCGACCACTTCGGGCAGCAGCATCGACAGCGGCTGGCCGAGCATGCAGGCCTCCGCCTCGATGCCGCCGACGCCCCAGCCGAGCACGGCGAGGCCGTTGACCATCGTGGTGTGCGAGTCGGTGCCGACCAGCGAGTCGGGATAGGCGACCTCGAAGGTGCCGGTCTTCCGGCCGACCGTCATCTTCTCCTTCTTGGTCCACACTGTCTGCGCGAGATATTCGAGATTGACCTGGTGGCAGATGCCGGTGCCGGGCGGCACCACCGAGAAGTTCGAGAACGCCTTCTGGCCCCACTTCAGGAACTCGTAGCGCTCCTGGTTCTGCTTGTATTCCTCGGTGACGTTCTTCGCGAACGCCTTGTTGTCACCGAAGAAGTTGACGATCACCGAGTGGTCGATGACGAGATCGACCGGCACCAGCGGGTTGATCTTCTCGGCATCGCCGCCGAGGTTCTGCATCGCGTTGCGCATCGCCGCGAGGTCGACCACGGCCGGGACGCCGGTGAAATCCTGCATCAGGACGCGCGCCGGGCGGAACGCGATTTCGTGCTCGAGCTGGCGCTTCTTCAGCCACTTCGACACCGCAACGATGTCTTCCTTCTTGACGGTGCGGCCGTCCTCGTTGCGCAGCAGGTTCTCCAGCAGAACCTTCATCGAATACGGCAGCTTCGAAATCCCCTTCAGTCCGTTCTTCTCTGCCTGGGGCAGGCTGTAATAGACGTAGGACTTGCCGCCGACCTTCAGGGTCTTGCGGCATTTGAAGCTGTCGAGCGAGGTCATGCGAGGAATCCCAATTCTCAGTTATACCCGGCAAGGGTAACTAAACACCGGCGATCGACACTGGCCAAGGGATGGCCTGGGGTGGGTTGCGGCCGCCGACTGTGTGTGCTGCATCAAGTTCCGGGCTTATAGAACCTTTCTAGAAGCGCCGCCACACCGACAAGCGTGCGACAGCGTTGCGCGACCCAAAAATTCTCACGCGGTAGCGAAAGATTTCAGAGGGCTGTGACAAGACGAACCATGCGGCTCTCGGGACGAAATCTGAAATGTGTGCGCGGCGGGCGCGAGGTGTTTTCCGGCCTCGATCTGTCGGCCACCGCCGGCGAGGCGCTTGCCATTACGGGCCCCAACGGCGCCGGCAAGACCTCGCTGCTGCGCGTCCTCGCCGGGCTATTGGTTCCCGCCGAGGGTGTGGTCGCGCTCGAAGGCGGCGACGCCGAGCTCAGCCTGCCTGAGCAGGCCCACTATCTCGGCCACCGCGACGCCCTGAAGCCGGCGCTGAGCGTTGCGGAAAATCTGTCCTTCTGGCGGGAATTTCTCGGCGGCGAGACCAAGGATGCCGGGCAGTGCCTTGCCGCCGTGGCGCTCGACCACGCCGCGCACCTGCCGGCGGCCTATCTTTCCGCCGGCCAGCGCCGCCGCCTGTCGATCGCGCGCCTGCTCTCGGTGCGGCGGCCGGTGTGGCTGCTGGACGAGCCGACATCGGCGCTCGACGCGGCCGGACAGGCGCTGTTCGTCGGGCTGATGCGTGACCATCTCGCACAGGGCGGCCTGATCGTCGCGGCGACGCACCTGCCGCTCGGCATCGACGCGCGCGATCTGCGGATGGGAGGCGCGGCATGAGCGCGCTTGGCGCCTTGATCCGGCGCGACATCCGCATCGCGCTGCGCGTCGGCGGCGGTGCGCTGATCGGCGTGCTGTTCTTCCTCACCGTCACGGTGCTGATGCCGTTCGCGGTCGGACCGGATCTCGCGCTGCTGTCGCGGCTCGGCCCCGCCATCCTCTGGCTCGGCGCGTTGCTGGCGAGCCTGCTCACGCTCGACCGGCTGTTCACGGCCGACCACGAGGACGGCTCGCTCGACCTCATCGTGATGAGCCGGACGCCGCTGGAACTCGCCTGCGCCGCCAAGGCGCTGGCGCATTGGCTCGCCGCCGGCCTGCCGCTGATCATCGCAACCCCCGTGCTCGGCCTGCTGCTCAATCTCGACGGCACGGCGACGCTCGCGGTCGCGGCGACGCTGCTGGCGGGAACACCGGCGCTGACCTTCACCGGCATGATAGGCGCGGCCCTGGCGGTGACGCTGCATCGCGGCGGGCTATTGCTGGCGGTGCTGGTGCTGCCGCTGTCGATCCCGGTGCTGATCTTCGGGGTTGCGGCCTCGCAGGCGGCGATATCGGGCCCCCTGCCCTTTGGAACACCATTCTCGATCCTCTGCGCGCTGTCACTTGCCAGCCTCGTGATCGGCCCCTTTGCCGCCGCCGCGAGCCTGCGGCACGGGCTGGACTGAGATGAGCCAGATCAAATCTCGCCGAGAGGAAATCGGCCAATTGCCTGCGACACATCGGACGATTATCAGGGTGTCATGACGCTGACCGACCTCGCCAACCCGACCAAGTTTCTGGCGCTGACCGCGCGCATCCTGCCGTGGCTCGCGGGCGTGACCACGATCCTGCTCGCGATCGGGCTCTACCAGTCGGCGATGGCGCCCGACGACTACCAGCAGGGCGCCACGGTGAAGATCATGTTCATCCACGTGCCGAATGCGTGGTTGTCGATGTTCGTCTGGGGCGTCATGAGCGTGGCCGCGCTCGGCACCCTCGTGTGGCGACATCCCCTCGCCGACGTCGCCGCGAAAGCCGCAGCTCCGATCGGCGCCGCCTTCACCTTCCTTGCGCTCGTCACCGGCTCGCTGTGGGGCCGGCCGATGTGGGGCACCTATTGGGAGTGGGATGCACGCCTGACCTCGGTCTTGATCCTGTTCCTGATGTATCTCGGCCTGATGGCGCTGTGGCGCGCGGTGGAGGACCCGTCGCGTGCGGCGCGGGCGGCGGCGGTGCTCACGCTGGTAGGCGCGATCAACATCCCGATCATCAAGTTCTCGGTCGACTGGTGGAACACGCTGCATCAGCCGGCCTCGGTGTTTCGCGCGGGCGGGCCGACGCTCGACAAGGCGTTCCTGTGGCCGCTGCTGGTGATGGCGATCGCGTTCTCGCTGCTGTTCATCACCTTGCACCTGGCGGCGATGCGCAACGAGATCCTGCGCCGGCGCGTGCGCAGCCTGCAGATGATGCAGGCGAGCCGCGTCTCGTTCACGAGCGAGGTGGGCGGCGGTTCGCAAGCAACCGCGTCAAACGAAATTGGAGCGGCGTGATACGATGGCGCTTGGTCCCTACGCCTCCTTCATCGTGACGTCCTACGCGCTGGTCGCGGCGGTTGTGCTGCTGCTGATCGTCTGGATCATCGCCGACTATCGCCGGCAACAGGCGCGTCTCAGGGAGATCGAGGCCAGCGGCGTGACGCGCCGCTCCGGCCGCAGTGCGGCGGATATAGGATGAGCGATCAGGCGACCAACAGCCCGCCGCAAGCCCGCCGCCTGCTGGTGGTGCTGCCGCTGCTGATCTTCCTCGGCCTCGCCGGGCTGTTCCTGCTGCGGCTCTATGGCGGCGATCCCTCGAAAATCCCGTCGGCGCTGATCGGCCGGCCGGCGCCGCAGACCGCGCTGCCCGCGCTCGACGGCCTGGTGCGGGACGGCGCGCCTGTCCCCGGTCTCGATCCCGCCGCCTTCAAGGGCAAGGTCTCGGTCGTCAATGTCTGGGCGTCGTGGTGCGTGCCCTGCCACGACGAGGCGCCGCTGCTGACCGAGCTCGGCAAGGACAAGCGCTTCCAGATCATCGGCATCAACTACAAGGACTCGCCCGAGAATGCCCGGCGCTTCCTCGGCCGCTACGGCAATCCATTCGGCATCGTCGGCGTCGACGGCAACGGCCGCGCCTCGATCGAATGGGGCGTTTATGGCGTGCCCGAGACCTTCCTGGTCGGGCGCGAGGGTACCATCGTCTACAAGCTGGTCGGCCCGGTGACGCCGGACAACGTCAACCGCGTGCTCAAGGCCGAGATCGAGAAGGCGCTCGCGGCGGGCAGCTAGCGACAGCGGCTTATTGGCCCTCCCTCTCCCCGTCCTTTACGGGGAGAGGTCGAAATTCGCGCGAAGCAGGAATTTCGGGTGAGGGACTTTGGACGGTGTTTGTAACAAACTCCGAGCCTATCCGTGGAGAGACCCCTCACCCCAACCCTCTCCCCGCATCCGCCTTCGCCCGAAGGCGGGCTTCGGCGGACAAGAGAGCGGGGGCGAGGGAGCAGAGTGCTGATCACCCCTTCCGCACGTCGCCCGCGTCGGCCTCGCTCGCCTCCAGCGAGACCGGCTCGAGGTGATAGCGCTTGGTCAGCGGCATCTGGGCGATGGCGAAGATCATGGTCAGCGGCGTCACGCCGAACACCTTGAAGTTCACCCAGAAATCGGTGGTCTGCGTGCGCCAGACGAGCTCGTTGAGCACCGCCATGCCGGCGAAGAACAGCGCCCAGCGCATGGTGAGGATGCGCCAGCCCTGCGGCGTCAGGTTGAACACCTGGTCGAACATGATGGCGATGAAGGACCGGCCGAACAACAGCCCGCCGCCGAGCACGGCCGCGAACAGCCCGTAGATGATGGTCGGCTTGACCTTGATGAAGGTCTCGTCGTGCAGCACCAGCGTCAGCGTGCCGAACACCAAGACGATCGCGCCGGTCACCAGCGCCATGATCGGCACGTGCCTGGTCACCACATAGGATGCGATTATCGCGGCCACGATCGCCACCATGAACGCGCCGGTCGCGACGAACAGATGGTACTTGGCGTTGGCGATAAAGAACACGAGCAGTGGCCCGAGTTCGGTCGCCAGCTTGAACAGCGGATGCGGCTGGGTCTTGTCCATCAACTCTCTACTTTGATTTGAGGCATGACCCGATCCGAAAACCGGTGTCCACTTTGCGCTAACGCGGCCCTTCGGGTCGGGGTCATGCCTCGATTCCAGCAATTGCCTTGGCAAAATCCTTCGCCGCGAAGGGCGCGAGGTCCTCGACGCCTTCGCCGACGCCGATGAAATGTACCGGCAGCTTGTGCTTCTCCGACAGCGCGACAAGGATGCCGCCGCGCGCCGTGCCGTCAAGCTTGGTCATCACGAGCCCCGTGACGCCTGCCGTACGATGAAACGCCTCGACTTGCGACAACGCATTTTGTCCCACCGTGGCGTCGAGCACGAGCAGCACCGCGTGCGGCGCCGACGCATCGACCTTCCTGATGACGCGCACGACCTTTTCCAATTCGTTCATCAGCTCGGACTTGTTCTGCAGGCGGCCGGCGGTGTCGATCAGCAGCACGTCGCGCTGCTGCTCCTTGGCCGCGGTCAGCGCGCTGAAGGCAAGGCTCGCCGAATCCGAGCCCTGGGCGCCTGATATCACCGGCGACTTGGTGCGCTCGCCCCAAACCTTGAGCTGCTCGATCGCCGCGGCGCGGAAGGTGTCGCCGGCGGCCAGCATGACCTTGCGGCCCTCGGCGGAGAATTTCGCGGCCAGCTTGCCGATCGTCGTGGTCTTGCCGGAGCCGTTGACGCCGACCACCAGGATGACGAACGGCTGCTTCGCGGTATCGATCTCGAGCGGCTTCGCCACCGGCGACAGCACCTTCTCGACCTCGGTCGCGACGACGTCCTTGACCTCGTCGGCCGAGATCGCCTTATCGTAGCGCCCCTTGCCGACAGCCTCCGCAATGCGGACCGCGACATCGGTACCGAGATCGGCGCGCAGCAGCACATCCTCGATGTCATCGAGCATGGCCGAATCGAGCTTGCGCTTGGTGACGAGGTCGGCGACCGCGGTCCCGATCGAACTCGAGGTCCGCTTCAGGCCGCCCTTCAGCCGCTGCCACCAGCTCTGTTTTGGAGTTCCCGCAGTGGTATCGTTCATGGCGCGGACGTGTTAGCCGTTTCGGCCCATAAACGAAAGTCTCGACGAATTGATCGATGTTCCCCAATTGACTGCGGAAGAAATCCTGGGCCGGGTGCTCCACCGCGACGGGCTGATGCTGGTGATCGACAAGCCGGCCGGCCTTCCGGTGCATCGCGGTCCCAAGGGCGGCCCCAATCTGGAGGCCTCGTTCGACGCGCTGCGGTTCGGCCTGCCGCGGCCGCCGGTGCTGGCGCATCGGCTGGACAAGGACACCTCGGGCTGCCTCGTCCTGGGACGTCACCGCAAGGCAACCGCCTCGCTCGGGCTGTTGTTCAAGCACAGCAAGATCTCGAAGACCTATTGGACCGTGGTCGAGGGCGGCCCTGCCGAGGATGAAGGCACCATCGACATGCCGCTCGGCCGACTCAACGCCGAGCGCGGCTGGTGGCAGAAGCCGGACCCGAATGGCCAGAAGGCGATCACCAACTGGAAGGTGCTGGGGCGTGGCGACGGCCTGACCTGGCTCGCGATGGAGCCGGTCACCGGCCGCACCCATCAGCTGCGGGTGCATTCGGCGGCGATGGGCTGGCCGATCGTCGGCGACAATATCTATGGCAATGGTCCGCGCTTCGGTGAGCCGAACCCTGCATCTGCATTCCCGCGAGATCGGCATCCCGATCTCCAGGAACAAGGACCCGGTGCATGTGGTCGCGCCGGCACCCGAACACATGCGGGAGCGGCTCAAGGCCTGCGGCTGGAACGGGCAGTAGCCTCCGTGATTTTACGGAGAATTATCCTTTACGGAACATTCAGGCCCATCCGCTAGTCCTGAAGGCGGCTTAGAAAAGCGCGCCGCGACGGCTCAGGACGAGCAATGCTGAATGATGGACAAGCAATTGTCGACGAGGTCGAGGCTGCGATACGCGCGGGCTCCGCCGATAAATGCCTGGCCACGGCAAGGCGCGTCACCAGCCTCTTCCTCGCATCCGCCGGCAAGTTCAACAGCGAACAGATCGAGCTGTTCGACAACGTGCTCGAGCGTCTGGTGAAGACCATCGAGTTGCGCGCGCTCGCCGACATCAGCGCTCGGATGGCGCTCACCGACATCAGCGAGCAGCTCGCACCGGTTGCCCAGGCACCGCCCGCGATCATTCGCCGTCTCGCCAGCAATGACGAGATCAGGATCGCGCGGCCGATCCTGCAGGAATCGTCGCGGCTCAGCGCGGACGATCTGGTCGAGATCGCACGGACCAAGAGCGAGCAGCATCTGCTCGCCGTCGCCGGCCGCTGGTGGCTGAAGGAGGCCGTCACTGACGCGCTTCTGGCGCGTCGCTTTGCGAGCGTGAGCCACCGCCTGGTCACCAATCCCGGCGCCAAAGTATCGCCGGGCGGATTTGCCGTCATCCTCGCGCAGGCCGAGCACGATCCGGTCCTTGCGGTCGAGACCGGCATTCGCGCGGACCTGCCGTCGGAGCTCCGCCTTCAACTCCTGCGCCGCGCGACGGAAGAGGTTCGCGGCCGTCTGCTGGAGCGCGCCCCGCCCTATCTGTTCGAAGAGATCCGGCATGCGATCGCCGCGGTCGCCGCCGGCGTCGAGCGCGACATGTCGCAAGTCCGCGACTTCACCGCGGCCAAGCACCACGTCGCGAAGCTGAAGGACGACGGCAAGCTCAACGAAGCCTCACTGCTCGGTTTCGCCAGGCAGCGAAAATATGAAGAGACCATCGTTGCGCTGGCGTATCTTGCGCAGTCGAACATCGAGGTCATCCGCTCCTTGATGCAAAGCCTGCGCAGTGAAGGTCTGCTGGTGCCGTGCCGGGCGGCAGGCCTGAGTTGGGATACCACCGCCGCGGTAATGGAATGTCGCTATACCACCGGCTCCATGGGACCGGTCGAACTCGCCCATGCGAAGAGCCAGTTCACGAAATTGACCCGCGAAAACGCCGATCGCCTGCTGCGGTTCTGGCAGGTTCGCGCGTCGCAGCCGGCAAGGCTGGGCGGGCGCACGCACTGAGTGCGTCATGCACGATGACGCGATGGGTATCGAGCAACCCGTCAAACAGCTGGTTCAGTGTCATCACCCGCGAATGCCGGCGATCCGCTGCTCCGGAAGCGCCATGCGCGACTCCCCACATTCGTCGTCCCGGCGCAGGCCGGGACCCATAACCACCGCATTCGGTGACCGTGCGAGATCGCGGCCCTAGCGTCGCTCAGCAATTGAGATCTGGGGTAATGGGTCCCGGCCTGCGCCGGGACGACAATGGGAGCGAACTTTCTCAGCAGCCCGATGCAATGAGCCGCGCACCGTCATGGCCGCGGATAGTCATCGCGCGCACCATGCCCGGCACATCTCTCTCGATCGCGACCGGCAGGAAGTGCTCGGTGCGGCCCTGCCGCTCGCTCTCGATCAGCACCTCGCGCGTCGCGCCGACTTCCGCATCAAGCCGGCGCAACAGCGCGGCTTCGCCGGCCGCGCGCAGCCGCCTGGCGCGCTCCTTGATAGCCCCGCCGGCAACTTGCGGCATTCGCGCGGCGGGCGTTCCCGGGCGCTTCGAATAGGGAAACACGTGCAGGAAGGTGAGATCGCATTCCGCGACCAGATCGAGCGAGCGCGCGAACATTTCTTCAGTTTCGGTCGGGAAGCCCGCGATGATGTCGGCGCCGAGAGCGATGTCCGGCCGCAGCCGCCGGACCCGCGCGCAGAAATCGATCGCGTCCTTCCGCGAATGCCGGCGCTTCATCCGCTTCAGGATCATGTCGTCGCCGGACTGCAACGACAGATGCAGATGCGGCATCAGCCGCGCATCGTCGGCGATGACATCGAGCAGGTCGCGATCCGCCTCGATCGAATCGATCGACGAGATGCGCAGCCGCTTCAGCTCGGGCACATGGCGCAGGATCTGCCGGGTCAACTGGCCGAGTTTCGGCGCGCCGGGCAGGTCGGCGCCATAGCTCGTGAGATCGACGCCGGTCAGCACGATCTCGGCATGGCCGCGCTCGACCAGCGCGCGGACCTGATCGACCACCGCGCCCATCGGCACCGAGCGCGAATTGCCGCGGCCGTAGGGGATGATGCAGAAGGTGCAGCGATGATCGCAGCCGTTCTGCACCTGAACGAACACCCGCGGCAGGCCGCGCTCGAAGCCGTCGAGCAGATGCGGCGCCATCTCGGTCACCGCCATGATGTCGGCGACCGCGACCTTCTCGCTCGCATCGATGCCGAACGGCGCCTCGAAAGCTGCACGCGTCGCCTGCCAGGCGTCGCCACGCATCTTCTCGTCATTGCCGACGACGCGATCGACCTCGGCCATCTCGGCGAACATCCGAATTTGCGTCTGCGCCGCACAGCCGGTGACGACGATGCGCGCATGCGGGCGTTCGCGTTTCAGCTTGCGGATCGATTGCCGCGCCTGCGCCACCGCCTCGTTGGTAACGGCGCAACTGTTGATGACGATGGTGTCCGAAAGCCCCGCCTGCTCCGCCTCGCGGCGGATCACCTCAGATTCGAAGGAATTGAGGCGGCAGCCAAAGGTGACGACATCGACGCCCATAACCGATCTCACGCCCGATCAAGCAATGCTGGCGAACAGCGCCGGATCGAAGCGGCCCTCATATTCGAAATCGGCGGTGCCGGTCATCAGCACGTGATCGTCGCGCTCGCGCCATTCGATGCCGAGCTTGCCGCCGGGCAGCGTGATCTCGACGATGCGATTGGCACGCTTCAGCCGCGCCGCCGCAACCGCCGTCGCGCAGGCCGCCGAGCCGCACGCTCTGGTGAGGCCGGCGCCGCGTTCCCAGGTGCGGATCGTGATGTGGTCGCGATCGACGATATGGGCGAGGGTGATGTTGGCGCGTTCCGGAAAGATCGGGTGGTTTTCCAAAAGCGGGCCGAAACGTTCGAGATCGTAGGCATTGACGTCATCGACCCAGAAGATCGCATGCGGATTGCCCATCGAGACCACCGAGGGCGAATGCAACACCGGATTGTCGATCGGCCCGACCTGCAGCTCGATGTAGCGGGTGTCGCGAAATTCCTCAGCCAGCGGAATGTCCTGCCAGCCGAACTTCGGCGCGCCCATGTCGACGGTGTAGAGATCGGGCGCCGGCCCCTGCCAGCAACTGAGCAGGCCGGCGCGGGTCTGGAACGTCGCTGATGTCTGGCCGGTCTTCTCGAAAATCCGCCGCACCACGCAGCGCATGCCGTTGCCGCAGGCCCCGGCCTCCGAGCCGTCATTGTTGTAGATCGAGATGAACGCTTCGGTGCCGTCGAGCCGCGGCGGCTGCAGCACCATCAGCTGGTCATAGGGCACGCCGCCCGCCGGCGAAGCCACGGCGCGCGCCTCCGCTGCCGACACCTGTGCCCGACCTTGTGCCGCTGAATCGCGCAGGTCGACGACGACGATCTCGTTGCCGATGCCGTTCATCTTGGCGAATGCGTGATTGGCGAGCGCGCTCATCGATTTTCCCAAATTCTGCCCGGTTATATGGCGAGTGGTGGCCAGTTAGCCAGCCTGAATGGCCCCATGACACATCTGTCATGGGACGAATGCAGAACTTGCGTGTTAGGAATATCGCACCTCGCGGACCGCGCGCCGGGACAGATCGAGCGGCCGTTCGAGGCAGGGGATGGAGAAAAACCAATGAACCGTATCAACACGCTCCGCGCCGCCCTGGTCGCGCTGCTGCCCTTGGCCGCGATCGCACTGGCAAGCCCGGCCCCTGCCCAGTCGCCGTCAGCCTCGCCCGCTCCCGCAGCGAGCCCGAGCCCGACCCCTGCCCCTGCACCGTCGGCGACGCCGGTGCCCCCGCCGGCCGAGACCAAGTCGCCGGCCGACAGCCCGGCCGCAGCGCAGACCCCGGCGCCGGCGCCGGCCGCCCCAGTGCAGACCGCCGATCCCTTCGGCGAGCCGTTCACGCTGGAGCCGAAGAAGGTCGTGATGCTGAAGGGCACCGCCAATTGGGATTCCGCCTTCGACGCGCTGATCGAGGCGTTCAAGCAGCTCACCGCGCTGCTCGACAAGGACGGCGTCAAGGCAGCGGGCAATCCGATGATCGTCTACACCTCGACCGACGACACCGGCTTCACCTTCATCGCCGAGATCCCGGTCGATCAGGACGTCAAGAACCTCGGCAAGAACATGAGCATGGGCAATTCGCCTGACGGCAAGGCGCTGAAGTTCGTCCATCGCGGTTCCTACGACAACATGGACAACACCTATGAGGCGATCACCAACCACCTCGACGACAAGAAGCTCGAAGCCAAGGACACCTTTATCGAGGAATACATCACCGATCCGCTGAAGACCGCGGAGGACAAGCTTGTGATCAACGTCTACGTACCCCTGAAGTGAGCCAGATGACCCATCGCCTTCTCCTTGGCCTCCCCTTCGGCCTCTCCTTCGCCGTCCCCCTGATCGCGACCACGCTGCTGGCTGCGCCCGTACTGGCCAATGACGACTTTCCGCCGGCGGTTTCGGTCACCGGCGAGGCGACCGTGTCGGCGCCGCCCGACCAGGCGCAGCTTGACGCGGGCGTCACCACCGACGCCAAGACCGCACGCGAAGCCGCCGAAGCCAACAATGTGACGATGGGCAAGGTGCTGGCCGCGCTGAAGGGCGCCGGGATCGCGGAGAAGGACTTTCAGACCTCGCGGCTGTCGCTGCAGCCGCAATTCGCCAATCGTGGGCCGTCGTCGCCGAACGCCCCGCCCAGCATCGTCAGCTACCATGCGAGCAATCGCGTCACGATCAGGCTGCACGATGTAAGCAAGGTCGCCAGCGTCATCGACGTGCTGGTCGGCGCCGGCGCCAACGATATCGGCGGGCTCAATTTCTCGGTGTCGCAGGCCTCGAAGCTGCTCGACGAGGCGCGCGAAAAGGCGATCGCCGACGCCCGCCGCAAGGCCGAGATCTACGCCAAGGCCGCCGGCGTCACGCTCGGCGCACCCGTGAATATTGCGGAGGTCGGCTCGGCGCCGGTACCGGTGTTCCGTCCCAAGATGGCAACGGCCGGCTTCGCCGCGCCGACGCCGGTGGCGCAAGGCGAGGAAACGCTGACGGTCAATGTCAGCGTCTCCTGGGCGATCAAGGAGAAGTAAGAGGCTACAGATCTCTCGTCTCCTTCCCCCCTGAAAGGGGGAAGGTCGGGATGGGGGTCAGCCGCAGGCTCCGCTGCAAGTGGAGGGAGCAGATCCCCACCCGCTTTGCCCTGACGAGCAAAGCGACCTCCCTTTTTCAAGGGGGGTGAAATCGTAGCCCGGATGAAGCGCAGCGCAATCCGGGGCCGACTTCTCCGCGGATGGACTTTCCCGGATTACGCTGCGCTTCATCCGGGCTACTTATCGCTCTAAATCTCGAACACCTGCCCGGGCTTCAACGTCAGAAACTTCTCGCGCGGCACGCTCGCCGCATCGAGCGCTTCGCCAAGCGCGATCGCGGGCGCGTCGATCGCCTCGTCGGTCAACTGGAATGTGCCGTGGTGATGCGCCAGCGCCTGGGCGGCGCCGCAATCGGCCAACGCCTTCACCGCATCCTCCGGGTTCATGTGCTGGTCGCGCATGAACCAGCGCGGCTCATAGGCGCCGATCGGCAGGATCGCGAGCTGCAACGGTCCATACGCCTCGGCCACCCGGCGGAAATGTCCTCCGTCGCCGTAGCCGGAATCGCCAACGATGTAGAGCTTGCCGGCCGGCGTCTCCAAAACAAAACTCGCCCACAACGCCTTGTTGCGATCGAACAGCCCGCGCGCCGACCAGTGCCGCGTCGGCACCAGTGTCACGGCAAGGCCATTGCCGAGCTCGACGCGCTGATGCCAGTCGAAGGCCTCGGCTTTGATCGCGGCATCGGATGCGCGCATCGTGACGTCGTTGCCGAGCGGTGTGATCACGCGAGGACCAAATGCCCCCGCGAGCTTCGACAGCGTCGCGACGTCGAGATGGTCGTAGTGGCCGTGCGACACCAGCACGACATCGATCCTGGGCAGTTTATCGAATGCGATGCCGGGATCGTTGTGCCGCTTCGGCCCGGCGAAGCTGAACGGCGAGGCCCGCATCGACCACACCGGATCGAACAGGATGTTGAGGCCCGCGGTCTGGATCAGCCAGCTGGCATGACCGACGAAACAGAGCCGCACCTTGTCGCCCTCGACGCGGGGCGGCGGCGTATCGGCATGGGGGCTCGGCGCCCATTCCGGCCAGACTGCGCGCTTCCGGCCGCCCCCGAACTGCCAGCGCAGCACCTCACCAAGCGATTTCGGTGGCGAGCCGTCCGGATCGAAGAAGTGCAGGCCGTCGAAATGATCGGACACGGGGCCGTCGTAGGTTTTCATGGTCGTCATCCAGATCGAGGGCACACCGATCGCTGCGGCGGCTCCGGTCAAGGTTGCGAGAAGGCGGCGGCGGGTGATCAGCACGCGGGTTCCGGAATAGGAGGCAGGCTCCGGTTATATGGGTGGCAGCGGCGAATTCGGAACCAATAGGGCAAATCGACGTGATTTCAGTACCTTACTGTCCAGACTGAGCGGATTTCAGCGAAACTTTCCTTGACTTTGCCGCCCCGGCAGCGTTTAACCCGGCCACTTTCTCGGAAAGCTCCGTCTTTTCGACCCGCCGACTGGTCCTGGAGGCCAGAGGCCAACGCCCGACAGCGCGATGCGCCCTCGGGCGCGAAAGTGTTTGGATTTCCTTCTCCCTCGCCCCGCTCTTGCGGGGAGAGGGTCGGGGTGAGGAGCTCTCTCCGCGCACTGTGCGTGTGGATTGCCCTGTACCCCCTCACCCGCCGCGCAAATGCGCGGCGACCTCTCCCCGCAGGCGGGGAGAGGTAAAAGAGGACAACGGCATTGTTCGACAATCTGTCGGAACGGCTTGGTGGCATTCTCGATCGTCTGACGGGGCGCGGTGCGCTGACCGAAAAGGACGTCGATGCCGCAATGCGCGAGGTGCGCCGCGCGCTGCTCGAGGCCGACGTCGCGCTCGAGGTGGTCCGTACCTTCATCGACCGGGTCCGCGAGCAGGCGATCGGCGCCACCGTCGTCAAGTCGGTGACGCCGGGCCAGATGGTGGTGAAGATCGTCCATGACGAGCTCGTCGCCACGCTCGGCTCCGACGGCCAGACCATCGATATCAACTCCGTGCCGCCGGTGCCGATCATGATGGTCGGTCTGCAAGGCTCCGGTAAGACCACCACCACCGCAAAGCTCGCGCGCCGCATGGTCCAGCGCGACAAGCGCAAGGTGCTGATGGCCTCGCTCGACGTCTACCGCCCGGCGGCGATGGAACAGCTCGCGGTGCTCGGCCGCGACCTCGACATTCCGACGCTGCCGATCGTCGCCGGCCAGATGCCGCCGCAGATCGCAAGGCGCGCGTTGGAGGCCGGCAAGCTCGGCGGCTACGACGTCGTGCTGCTCGACACCGCCGGCCGCACCACGCTCGACGAAGACATGATGAAGGAGGCGGCCGAGATCAAAGCCGCCGCCAACCCGCACGAAGTGCTGCTGGTCGCGGATAGCCTCACCGGCCAGGACGCGGTCAACCTCGCGCGCTCGTTCGACGAGCGCGTCGGCCTCACCGGCATCGTGCTGACGCGCGTTGACGGCGACGGCCGCGGCGGCGCCGCGCTGTCGATGCGCGCGGTCACCGGCAAGCCGATCAAGCTGATCGGCACCGGCGAAAAGACCGACGCGCTGGAAGACTTCCATCCGAACCGCATCGCCGGCCGCATCCTCGGCATGGGCGACGTCGTCTCGCTGGTCGAGAAGGCCGCCGCCAATATCGACGCCGAGAAGGCCGCGCGCACCGCCGAACGCATGCGCAAGGGTCAGTTCGACCTCAACGACATGCGCGAGCAGCTGCAGCAGATGGCCAATATGGGCGGCATCGGCGGCCTGATGGGCATGATGCCCGGCATCTCCAAGATGAAGAACCAGATCGCGGCGGCCGGCATCGACGACAAGATCTTGAAGCGCCAGGTCGCGATCATCGACTCGATGACGCGGCAGGAGCGCAAGAACCCGGACCTCTTGAAGGCGAGCCGCAAGAAGCGCATCGCGGCAGGTGCTGGCCAGAGCGTCGAGCACGTCAACAAGCTGCTGAAGATGCATCGGAACATGGCCGACATGATGAAGGCCATGGGAAGCGGCAAACGCGGCCCGCTCGCCGGCATCGCGCAGGCGATGGGATTCGGCGGCGGCATGAAGCCGCCCTCGGCCGAGGAGATGAAGGCGCTCGCCGAGAAGATGCAGGGCGGCGCCGGCGGCGGCCTGCCCAATCTGCCGAAGGATTTGCCGGCCGGGCTGCGCGGCGGCCTGCCGAACGTGCCGGGCCTGACCGGCCTTTCCGGCAAGCCGATGCTGCCGGGCCTCGGCGGCTTCCCGGGCAAGAAGAAATGAGGAATTCGTCGCGACGGCTCGCATACGGCCGGCGCGACGCGGAATGCCAATCAATCGAACACATCGACCTTTGAAGGAGAACTGAATGTCCGTTGTTATCCGCCTCGCTCGCGCAGGCACCAAGAAGCGTCCGGTCTATCACGTCGTCGTCGCCGACTCGCGCTTCCCGCGCGATGGCCGCTTCATCGAGCGTCTCGGCCACTTCAACCCGCTGCTGCCGAAGGACAACGAGTCGCGCCTGAAGCTCGACATGGACAAGGTGAAGGCCTGGCTCGCCAAGGGCGCGCAGCCGTCGGATCGCGTGACCCGCTTCCTCGACGCCGCCGGCGTCAAGAAGCGCGCGCCGCGCAACAACCCGGAAAAGGCCGTGCCGCGCAAGGAGCGCAAGGCGCAGGCCGAAGCCGCCGCCAAGGCCTAAGCTGAACGGCGACCACGGTGGCTGCACCGGTCTGTGTCGCCCGTATCGGCGCTGCGCATGGCGTGCGCGGCGCCGTCAGGCTTTGGACCTTCACCGAAGATCCGCTGGCCGTGAAGGACTACGGTCCGCTGATGACCAAGGACGGCACGCGCCAGTTCGAGGTCACGCATGTGCGTGAAGCCAAGGACCATCTGGTGGTGACGCTGAAGGGCGTCGCCAGCCGCGATGATGCCGAACGGCTCAACGGGCTCGAGCTCTACGTTCCGCGCGACCGGCTGCCGGACACCGACGACGGCGAATACTACCACACCGATCTGATCGGGCTCGCCGCGGTGACGACGACGGAGCAGCCGCTCGGCAAGGTGATCGCGATCCATAATTTCGGCGCCGGCGACATCATCGAGATCGCCCCGCCGCAGGGCGCGACGATGCTGCTGCCGTTCACCAATGCCGTGGTGCCGACTGTCGATCTCGACGGCGGCCGCGTGGTGATCGACCTGCCCAAGGAAATCGACGGCGACGATCCGTCGGCCGCCTGACCGAGAATAATTTTCAACCCGTCATCCGGCCCTGCTGCTCGAGCCAGTCGCAGAACACCGCGCTGTGCGGATCGTTGCTGCGCCCCGCCGGGAAGTAAGCGAAGTAGCTCCGCGCCGGCAGGCTGACATCCGGAAACGGCGTCACCAGGCGCCCGGCCGCGAGATCATCCGCGATCAGCGCGGTCGGTCCCATCGCGACGCCGAGACTGTCGAGCGCGGCCTGGATCGTCAGATAGAAGTGATCGAAGGTCAGCGCGGCCGCCGGCTCCAGCGCGGATTGCCCGGCCTCGGTGAGCCAGTCGCGCCACAGCCGCGGCATCGACGTGACATGCAGCAGCGTGTGCCTGGAGAGGTCCGCGATCTCATTGAGCGGCAGCTGCGCCAATACCGACGGACTGCACACCGGCAATCTCCGCTCCGACACCAGGAAGCGCGACGAGAAGCCGTGGAAGGTGTCGGGGCCGCCGCGGATCACGACGTCGAAGGACTCCGGCAGCGCATCCACCGGATCGTTCGACGTGCTCAGGCGTACCTCGATATCCGGATGCTCGGCGCGAAACCGGCTCATCCGCGGCAGCAGCCAGCGCAGGCTGAAGGTCGCGAGCGCATTGACGCGCAACACCGCGACCGCCAGATCGCCGCGCCGCTCGCGATGCTGCTGCACGGCGGTGGAAATCCGGTCGAGCGCGGGCGCGAACTCTGCCAGCAATGCCGCGCCTGCCGGCGTCAGCACCACGCGCCGCACCGATCGCCGAAACAGCGACGGCGCCCCCAGCCATTCCTCGAGCAGGCGGATCTGCTGACTGACCGCGCCATGGGTCACGCTGAGCTCAGCGGCGGCTTCCTTGAAGCTGCCGAGCCGGGCGGCGGCCTCGAAGGCACGCACCGCATTGAGCGGCGGCAGGCTGCGGCGTGGGACGAACATGATCCCTCAATGCAAGATTTTCTAACGCATGATCCGACTATTACTGATTTGTGACAAGCGCCTTGGCGGCGCATACTGCCATGCAAGCTCCTTGTATAGCTTTCTTTTCTGAGGCCCCCTCCTGATGCTCGCCCGCCCAATCTTTAGATTTTCTTGCATTGAA
Source organism: Bradyrhizobium sp. USDA 4502 (assembly GCF_054063355.1). Classification (NCBI taxonomy): domain Bacteria; kingdom Pseudomonadati; phylum Pseudomonadota; class Alphaproteobacteria; order Hyphomicrobiales; family Nitrobacteraceae; genus Bradyrhizobium; species Bradyrhizobium sp. USDA 4502. The sequence goes on along the minus strand of NZ_JBSSGF010000001.1, from coordinate 7,767,175 downwards.
GGGCGGCAATGAGCGTGTCGGCCGAAACCGGCACGACGCGGCCCGACCGTGCCCGGTCAACCCGCACCCTGACCGTGACCGGGCTCAACCACGCCCTCCACGACGGCTACACCGACGTCATCTACGTGCTGCTGCCGATCTGGCAGGCCGAATTTGCGCTGAGCTACGGGCTGCTGGCGCTGCTGCGCGGGCTCTATGCCGGCGCCATGGCCGGGCTGCAGATTCCGGTCGGACGCATCGCGGAGCGGATCGACGGCAAGGTGATCCTGATCGCGGGCACGGCGCTGTCGGCAGTCGGCTACGCGTTTGCTGGATTCTCGGGCGGCGTAATTGGCCTCGGCCTAGCGCTCGCGCTCTCCGGCGCGGGGTCGAGCACGCAGCATCCGATCGCGTCCGCCGCGGTGTCGCGCGCCTACGGCACGGCGGCGCGCGGGCCGCTCGGAATCTACAATTTCTCGGGCGATCTCGGCAAGGCGGCGATCCCGGCCCTGACCTCGATCCTGCTGGTGATCATGTCGTGGCGGCACACGCTGCTCGTGCTCGCTCTCGCAGGCTTGCTCGTCGCGGTCTGCATTGCGCTCTGGATGCCGGCCGTCGGCAGGGGCGCCGAGCAAAAGGCGGCATCAGCATCGCGCGGCGCCAGCACAGGCGGCGGCTTTCGCTGGCTGCTCGCGATCGGAATTCTCGACACCGCGGTCAGGATGGGCTTTCTCACCTTCCTGCCGTTCCTGTTGCGCGACAAGGGCGCCTCGCTGCCGACCAACGGCCTTGCGCTGGCGCTGGTCTTCATCGGCGGCGCGGCGGGAAAATTCACCTGCGGATGGCTCGGCGCGCGGGTCGGGACGCTGCGCACGGTGCTGATCACCGAAGGTGGTACGGCGGCGCTGATCGTGGCCGTGCTGGTGTTGCCGCTGGCGTCGGCCATCGTGCTGCTGCCGCTGCTCGGCGTGATGCTCAACGGCACCTCCTCGGTGCTCTACGGCACAGTGCCCGAGCTCACGCCGGCACACCAGACCGAGCGCGCTTTCGCGCTGTTCTACACGGGCACCATCGGATCGGGCGCCGTCGCGCCTGTTATCTACGGCCTGCTTGGCGACGCGCTCGGCCCGTCGCTCGCCACCGCTGCGACCGCGCTCACGGCGCTGGCGATCTGTCCGCTCGCGGTGGCCCTCGCGCGACATCTCGTTGACGATCCGAAGGCGGCGTTACCATAACGTGGGTTAGCCCGTAGCCCGGATGAAGCGCAGCGCAATCCGGGGCCGCTCGTCATTGCTTGCACGATTCCCGGATTGCGCTTCGCTCCATCCGGGCTACCTAAGCAATGGTCTCACGGAGCATCCCAATGACAAGCACGCACAAGGCCTGGCGGCTGCACGCCCACAACGATCTGCGCTTCGAGGATGTTACGACGCCGATGCCCGCGCCCGATGGCGTCGTGGTGCGGATCGAGGCCGGCATGGTGCTGTCCTACACCAACAAGCTGCTGTCCGGCGCGCTGCCCTACAGCCTGCCGCCGATGCCGTTCGTGCCGGGCACCAACGCGATCGCGCGCGTCGTCGCCACCGGCGACAACGTCACGCATGTGCAAAGCGGCGACCGCGTATTTCTCAGCCCGCATCTGCGCGGCGACGTGCCGGATCGCGATCCGCCGCAGATCCTGATCGGCCTCACCGCCACGGTGACGACGCCGGAGGCGTTCGCGTTGCAGGCGCGCTGGCGCGACGGCGTGTTCGCGGAGATCGCACACTGGCCGGCCGCCTGCGTCACACCGCTCGCCAATCTCGACGACAAGCCGGCGACCGAACTGATCGGGCTCGCAAAACTGATCGTGCCGTTCGGCGGCTTGCAGCGCTCCGGCCTGCGCGGCGGGCAGACCATCATCGTCAACGGCGCGACCGGCTATTTCGGTTCGGGCGGCGTGATGCTCGCGGTCGCGATGGGCGCGGGCCGCGTCGTCGCCGTCGGCCGCAAGGAGGCCGCGCTCCAGCAGTTGCGCGACGCGTTCGGCCCGCGCGTCATTCCCGCCGTCGTCAGCGGCGATGCCGCAGCCGACCTTGCGGTCATCCGCCGCGCCGCTGGCGGCAGCGCCGATGTCGCGCTCGATTTGCTCGGCGCCGCCAAGAGCACGTCGACCACACTGTCCTCTCTGCGCGCGCTCAGGCGTGGCGGCCGGATGGTGCTGATGGGCAGCGCCGAGGTGCCGTTCGAACTCTCGTTCCGCGAGATGCTGGCGAATGACTGGGAGGTGGTCGGGCAATTCATGTACGACCGCACGGCACCAGGCCAGCTCGCCGGCCTCGCCGCCGAAGGCCTGCTTGATCTGCGCAAGATCAATGTCGCGAGCTTCGGACTCGCCGACTGCCGCCGCGCGGTGGACGCGGCCGCGATGATGCAGAGCCTCGACCTCACGGCCGTGGTGCCGTAACCAGAGGCCATGACATCGCAAGAGACACCAGCCCAGTCGACACCGTGGCGCGCCACCGTGCTGACCCTGTTCCCGGACATGTTTCCGGGGCCGCTCGGCGTCAGCCTCGCCGGCAAGGCGCTGGCTGGCGGGCTCTGGGCGCTGGAAGCGCGCGACATCCGGACCTCGGCGACCGACAAGCACCGCAGCGTCGACGACACGCCGGCGGGCGGCGGTCCGGGCATGGTGCTGCGGGCCGATGTCCTGGCGGCGGCGATCGACGCCGCCGATATCGCGCCTGACCGTCCGCGCCTCTTGATGAGCCCGCGCGGTCGGCCATTGACCCAGACCCAGGTCGCGGCACTGGCGGCCGGGCCCGGCCCCCTGATCGTCTGCGGCCGCTTCGAGGGCATCGACCAGCGGGTGATCGAGGCCCGGGACCTCGAGGAGGTCTCGATCGGCGATTTTGTGCTGTCCGGCGGCGAAATCGCCGCGATGGCCCTGATCGACGCCTGCGTCCGCCTGTTGCCGGGGGTGATGGGCAAGCAGGCCTCGGGAACCGAGGAAAGCTTTTCCGAAGGACTACTGGAATACCCCCAATACACCCGCCCGCAGGAGTTCGAGGGCCGGCCAATCCCGGAAATCCTGATTTCCGGCGATCACGCCAAGGTCGCGGCCTGGCGGCTGGCCCAGTCCGAGGCCCTGACGGCGGCCCGGCGGCCTGATCTCTGGGCCCGCAAGGCCGGCCAAAAAGCCGCTCGGCGAGGGACAAAAAACAAGACAGACGGGTGACAAACCCTGCGCTTTGCCTTATACGGGCGGCCAAATCCGCACCCGCGCAGGATAGATGGACGTTTGCGCAGCCCGCGAAAGGCTGGGCGCGCCGCCGATGGAGATTTCAATGAACCTTATTCAGCAGCTCGAAAAAGAGCAGTTCGACAAGCTCGCCGCCACCAAGGATATCCCGGAATTCGGACCCGGCGACACCGTCATCGTCAACGTGAAGGTGGTCGAAGGCGAGCGTACCCGCGTGCAGGCCTATGAGGGCGTTTGCATCGGTCGTTCCGGTCAGGGCCTCAACGAGAGCTTCACCGTGCGCAAGATCTCCTACGGCGAAGGCGTCGAGCGCGTCTTCCCGGTGATGTCGCCGATGATCGACTCGATCAAGGTCGTGCGTCGCGGCAAGGTTCGTCGCGCCAAGCTTTATTATCTGCGCAACCTGCGCGGCAAGTCGGCCCGCATCGTCGAGAAGCAGGACCGCCAGACCGCCGTCGGCGAGTAACGTTTCCCTCAGGGGATGTGACCGAAAGCGCGGGGCCTGCCCCGCGCTTTTTTGTTGCGGCATACCTATCTGACGTGCAGGCCCGCGCATGGATCGATTGTCGTGGGCGCGAGCCCTGTGTTAGAAATTTAGAATGGTTCCGGATCGAGCAAGCCAGCCCTGCCAGCGCGTCGTGATCGACGATCGCTCGCGGCTGCCCGGCCGCTTCTTCGGGCGCTTTGCGACGTCGGCAACATCAGAGCTTAGACGCGCAGCGTAACGCTGCCTCGACGCTTTCGCCTGTCCGCGCGCTTAAGACGCGCTCATGCCATTCCAACACTAAATTTCTTCTGGAGCTGAAGCTCATGTCCAAACCGACAACGCTGTACGACAAGATCTGGAACGACCATCTGGTCCACGAGGCCGACGACGGCACCTGCCTGCTCTATATCGATCGCCACCTGGTGCACGAGGTGACCTCGCCGCAGGCGTTCGAAGGGCTGCGCGCCGCCGGCCGCAAGGTGCACGCGCCCGAGAAGACACTCGCCGTCGTCGACCATAACATCCCGACCACCGACCGCTCGAAGCCGAACCCCGATCCTGAAAGCATCGAGCAGATGCGGGTGATGGCGGAGAACGCCAAGGAATTCGGCATCGAGTATTACAACGAGTTCGACAAGCGTCAGGGCATCGTTCACGTCATCGGCCCGGAGCAGGGTTTTACGCTGCCCGGCACCACCATCGTCTGCGGTGACAGCCACACCTCGACGCATGGCGCGTTCGGCGCGCTCGCGCACGGCATCGGCACCTCCGAGGTCGAGCATGTGCTGGCGACGCAGACCCTGATCCAGAAGAAGGCCAAGAACATGCGCGCGATCGTCGACGGCAAGTTGCCCGAAGGCGTGACCGGCAAGGACATCATCCTGGCGATCATCGGCGAGATCGGCACCGCCGGCGGCACCGGCTATGTGCTGGAATATGCCGGCGAGGCGATCCGTGCGCTCTCGATGGAAGGCCGCATGACAGTCTGCAACATGTCGATCGAAGGCGGCGCGCGCGCCGGCCTGGTTGCGCCCGACCAGAAGGCGTTCGACTTCCTGCGCGGCCGCCCGAAGGCGCCGAAGGGCGCCGCCTGGGACGCCGCGATGCGCTACTGGGAGACGCTGCGCTCCGACGAGGGCGCGCATTTCGACCACGAGATCCGGCTCGATGCGGCCAAGCTGCCGCCGATCGTCACCTGGGGCACGAGCCCTGAGGACGTCATCTCGGTGACCGGCTTCGTACCCGATCCCGACAAGATCGCCGATGAGGCCAAGCGCATCTCCAAGCATCGCGCGCTGAAATATATGGGCCTGTCCGCCGGTACGAAGATCACCGACATCAAGCTCGACCGCGTCTTCATCGGCTCCTGCACCAACGGCCGCATCGAGGATCTGCGTGCCGCTGCGAAGATCGCCGAGGGCAAGACCGTCAACGCCAACGTCAACGCGATGATCGTGCCGGGCTCGGGCATCGTGAAGGAGCAGGCGGAAGCCGAAGGCCTCGACAAGATCTTCATTGCGGCCGGCTTCGACTGGCGCGAGCCGGGCTGCTCAATGTGCCTTGCGATGAACCCGGACAAGCTGAAGCCGGAAGAGCGCTGCGCCTCGACCTCGAACCGCAACTTCGAGGGCCGCCAGGGCTTCAAGGGCCGCACCCATCTGGTGTCGCCCGCGATGGCCGCGGCCGCCGCGATCGCCGGACACTTCGTCGACGTCCGCGACTGGCGCTAAGGCAAGCGTCAGATTTTTTTTGACGCGTTTTCTTCACGCGAACCGGGACACTTCGCTCGAAAACGCTATTGCTTCGTCTCAAGCTCGAGCCGTTTCGGAAACGGCTCGTTAACGGGGCGCACGCACACTACCTCCTTGCGAAAACAAGCCTTCGCAAGGAGCGCGTGCCGTGGCCGATAAACCCGAATTCGTCGACATGATCAGCGACGCGACGCGCCAGAAGCGCCGTCGTGCCGTGGCGCGCATCATCGATCCGCTTCCCGAGGTGAAGGAAACCTCACGCCTCAGCCACTGGCCGCCGGAGCGCTGGACGCAATGGCGGATGGAAAACCTGACGCCGTGGAAGATAAAGTCCTGGAAGCTGAAGAACTGGGACTAACGCCCCTTTCTTGACGCGTTTTCTTCACGCGAAGCGGCGCTCGAACACGCTCCAGCGCGCAAAGAAAGGGACCCAACAAGACGGGCGCCGGAGGCGCCCGCTGTCATTTCAAACTTTACCAATAGACCCCGTACGGCCGCCAGTAGTGGCGGTGGTGCCACCACGGCCGGCAGATCCGGCGCGGTCCGTAATAGGTCCAGACCACCCGGCAGCGGCGGTGATGGTAGTAGGCCGGGTAATAGTAGGACGATCCGTAGAAGAAACGCCGGTGATGGAAGTGTCGGCGGTAATAGGGCCGATAGCCGTAGCGATAACCGCCGCCGTAGAAGCGGTGGTAGCCACCATAATGGCGATGGAAGCCGCCATAGCGATAGCCGCCATGGAACGCCGGCGCGGCGCGGAAGCCGCCACCACGGAAGCCGCGGCCGTGAAATCCGCCGCCGTGGAATCCACCACCGCGGAAGCCGCCACCATGAAAACCTCCGCCGCCGTGGCCGCCACCGCCGTGCCGGACCTGGGTCGTCATGGCATCGGCCGCAGACCTTGCCGCGGGCGCGGCGGCCGGGCTCGCCAGCGACAGCGCTTCGGCGCGCTGCTGCGAAGCAACCGACAATGCGAAGACAGCGGCCGCCGCAACGCCGAGACGGCGCACCAATCCGCGCCGCAAATAGCTCTCCCTCATCTCTGAACCTCCCTGACAACGGCAACGAGCACCAAGCTGCATGGCAGCCGGTTTCATTGCGTTCATTGCAGTCGCTCCCGGCATGACGCTAGAAATCGCTGAGTGAATGCGCCATGAACGCGCAAAACGCTGCGGCGAAACGTCCGGGAGAAACGTCAGTGACTGTCTATGTGATCGTGCAACTCAAGATGACCGATCGCGCCGCCTATGATCGGTATCAAGCGCGCTTCTTCGACGTATTCAGGAAATTCGACGGACGCCTGCTGTCGGCCGACGAACAGCCCGCGGTGATCGAGGGCAGCTGGGATCGCGACAAGCTGGTGCTGATGTCATTCCCTGACGAAGCCGCATTCCGTGCCTGGTCGGAGTCGCCCGAATATGTCGAGATCTCCAGGGATCGCAAGGCGGGTGCGCAGGGCATTGTGCTGCTGGCGAAGGGCTTCGCGCCCTGAGACGGATGGAGCAGCTCCGATCGGAGCTGCTCTCTTGTTGCACGGCTGATGTCGCGCACGGCGCGACTGCGTGCATCACCAGAACGGGCCGAACCCGAAGCCGAAGGTGAATGGCGCCGGCGCAGCATAGGGGTACGGCCGATAGTAATAGGGCCGCCCGTAATAATAGGAGCCGTACGGCCGATAATAGGAATAGGGCCGGTAGTACGGCCGGTAATAAGGACGGTAGCCGTAGTGATAGTGGCGACGATGGTAATGATGATGGCGCTGCGCGCTGATATCCGTTGCCTTGCCTGCTTGCCGCTGCGGTGCCGCGGCCTGCGGCTTGGCTGATGCCGCGGCGGTTGCCGATGCCGGCGCCGTCAACGCGAACGCACACGCGACAGCCGCAACACCGATCCATCTCATCATGATCAACTCCTGCAGATTGCGATTGATATCATCTCGCGTGGGCGAATCTGCCGGTTTGATGGCTGAGAACGACAACAGGCCCGCTGCTCACGGGCCTGTGTCTCATCTGCGCTGATACGCCGCGCGATCAACGGCGCCAGTGGCGACGATGCCCCCAGCCGCGGTGATGTCCGCGATGCCAGCCACGATGCCAGCCGCGCCCACCCCAGCGTACCTGCGTGGTCGCCTGGTTCGCGTTGTCCTGAACCGTGGCGGCTGTGCCCGGCGTGGCGAGCGACATCGCGCTTGCACGCTCGGCCGGCGCCGCCAACACCAACACGGCACCGACAGCCGCGAGCCCCAGAACCTTCATCGCCTTCATGAATTGTCTCCTGATCCCTTGAAGTCACGTCTTGCAACGACGACTCGAACTTCTGCTTGACGCGTTTTCCTCACGCGAACCGGTGTCCATCCCGCATCACGTGCGGGACAGGCTCCGCTGGAAACGCCTGGGCTTTCGAATCGACGCCGTTGCCGCGACGCAGATCGCTAGCAGAATGCGGACGACGTGAATGGGAAGTGAATGACTGCGCCACGAACATGAATGCTGCCGGCGCAATCAGGTTCCAGCACTGCGCGCGATTTTTCGCGTTCGTGTGCAAACGACATAGACGATGGTCGTATCTCGCGTTCTGTCCGTTGCGGGATTGCCATGACACAAACGCGCACGCAGGTGGCTGCTTCGAACAGCCCTCGCGGCGCTCTGCGGTTCCATCATGCTCGGCGATGTCGCGCTCGCCTCGCAAGGACCGGGCGACGACATCGGCACCGCGAGCCATCGCACGCAGATGCTGATGGCGGCGGCGGTCTATGGGGCGACAGGTTTGATCGCGGCTGTTGCGATGATCGGCGCAACGCGCCGACATACGCGTAACTAGCCCGGCCGCCAGAAGCAGTTCATGCGCGGCGTGATCACGGTACCGCTCGGCCGGTGCTCCTGCACATAGGTCGCGGTGCAGTCGCGCACGGCGTTCGGACCGGGGTTGTAGCGCGGGATGACATCGGGTTCCCAATGATCGGGCCGGGACCGGTAGATCGGCACGCGCTTCAGCCGGCGGCGCTCGACGACGCGCGTGCGCGCGACCGGTGCCGCCTCGCCGACGCGCGCCTCAGCCGCCGCGCTCTGTGCCTGCGCCTTTGTCGCCGGGAGCGAGAGCCCGACTGCTACAGCCAACAGCGCTGTCGCCACGATCCGTTTCATTACGCCCACCCAAGCTCGATTCTTGAGCCCCATTCGTGGGCGGCACGGTCTCCCATTGCGCCGCCAAGGTCAACTGCGCTGGCGCCGCCGATAGCACTCGCGCTAAAGGAGTGTCATGTGGACCACAGAAAAAGCCCCCTCGCTGGCCGAGATGGAGGCCATGGCGCACGAGGTTTTCGAGCGCCTGCCCAAGACGTTCCGGGCCCTCTGCGAGGGCCTGATCATCCGCGTCGACGACTTTCCGACCGACGAGGTGCTCGACGAGATGCAGGCCGAGAGCGAGTTCGACCTGCTCGGCCTGTTTCAGGGCATCGGCCTGCCGCAGCAGAGCCATAGCGACGTGGCCCGGCTGCCCAACCTGGTCTGGCTGTACCGCCGGCCGATCCTGGATTACTGGGCGGAGCACGACGAGACCCTCGGCCACATCGTTCGCCACGTGCTGATCCATGAGATCGGGCACCATTTCGGCCTCTCCGACGCCGATATGGAGGCGATTGAGGCCGATGCGGGCTAGCCCTGCAGAAATGGCCCTTTTACCGCTGTCACATTCGCGATAAACATCCGGCAGATATCCGCTATTTTTTGCCCGGGAAGAGCACCGATGGACAAGTTCACCACGCTGGAAGGCGTCGCGGCGCCGCTGAAGATCATCAATGTCGACACCGACATGATCATTCCGAAGCAGTACCTCAAGACCATCAAGCGCACCGGCCTTGGCAAGGGGCTTTTCTCCGAGCAGCGCTACAAGGATGACGGCAGCGAGAACCCGGATTTCGTCCTCAACCAGCCCGCCTATCGCAACGCGAAGGTGCTGGTCGCCGGCGACAATTTCGGCTGCGGCTCGAGCCGCGAGCACGCGCCCTGGGCACTGCTCGACTTCGGCATCCGCTGCGTGATCTCGACCTCGTTTGGCGACATCTTCTACAACAACTGCTTCAAGAACGGCATCCTGCCGATCCGCGTGTCGCAGGAGGACCTCGACAAGCTGTTCGACGACGCCGAGCGCGGCGCCAACGCGACGCTGACCATCGACCTCCCCAACCAGGAGATCCGCGGTCCCGACGGCGGTAAGGTCAAGTTCGAGATCGACCCGTTCCGCAAGCACTGCCTGATCAACGGCCTCGACGACATCGGCCTGACGATGGAAAAGAAATCGTCGATCGACAGCTACGAGACCAAGCTTAGGGAACGCGCCTGGGCTTGAGGCTCAGCCCATCATCGTGCCCCGGTGCCGTCAGGCGCCGGGGCTTTTCTTTGCCGAATTCGCTCGCCGCAAACCCGCCGATAGCTGACGCGCATGCTGCCTGACATCGTCACCTTCTGGCACGGCTCGATGGACGCGCTGCGCCAGACCTGCCTGCGCTCGCAGGCGGCGGCGGGGCACAAGGTCACCGTCTACAGTTTCGATCCGATTCCCGGCCTGCCCGACGGTATCGGCAATGCCGAAGCCGAAGCCGTGCTGCCGCATTCGTTCGCGGAGAAGCTGCGCCCGGCGGAGCCCGACGGCTCGTGGCGCGACTGGACCATGCTGCAGTTCAGCGACTTCTTCCGCATGCGGCTGATGGCGCGGCGCGCCGGTCTCTGGCTCGACGCTGACGTGCTGCTGCTGAAGGGCGTCGAGCTCGATCCGGCCAAGCCCTATTTTGCCTGGGAGCGGCCGCGGCAGCTCGGCAACTCCGTGCTGTATCTGCCGCCCGACGATCCGATCGTGCGCGCCTTCGATGCGCTGATGCAGCAGGACGAGCTGATCCCGGACTGGCTGGCGCTGCGCCATCGCCTGACCTTTGCGATGCGCCGGCTGCGCGGCAAGTCCAATCGCCTCGCCGACATCCGTGTCGCGATCTACGGCCCGGCGGCGCTCACCGCGCTGGCGCGCCGCGCAGGCGAATTGCAGCACGCGCTGCCGAAGCGATCATTCTACGCCGTGCACGCCGAGCCGAGACTGTTCTTCGAGCCATCGGATTTTTCGAAGTACCTGAACGATCCCGGGATCATCGGCCTGCACATCTCGCCGAAGGGACGCGGCAAGGAGGCGCCGATCCCGGGCAGCCTCTACGCGTGGGCGGCGGAGAGGTTTGGAGCGTAACGCAAACACCGCTGCACCCTCTCCCCTTGTGGGAGAGGGTGGCTTCGCGAAGCGAAGCCGGATGAGGGGTTCTCTCCCCACGGGAGAATCCCAGAAGCGGAGACAACCCCTCATCCGGCGCTTCGCTGGGCTAATGCCCCATCGCGGCGATCGCATCGGCGATCGCGATGGTGCGCCTGGCCATCTCGGCGTGCAGGCGCTCGACCATGCGGCCGTCGAGCTGGATCGCGCCGCGCGAGGCGTTCTCCGGCTTCTCGAAGGCGGCAATGATCTTGCGCGCCTCGGCGACCTCGGCCTCCGGCGGCGTGAAGATCGCGTTGCAGGCATCGATGTGGCTCGGATGGATCAGCGTCTTGCCGTCGAAGCCGAGATCGCGGCCCTGCGCGCATTCCTCCGCGAAGCCGTCGACATTGCTGATGTCGCTATAGGGCCCGTCGAGGATCTCGAGCCCGTGCGCGCGGGTCGCCAGGATGCAATGCGTGATCATCGGAATCATCGCCGCGCGGCCCGGCTTCATCCGGATCCGGGTTTCGCGGGCAATGTCGTTCGGCCCGAACACGAAGCCGGCGAGCCGGGTTTCGGAATCCTTCGATGCCGCGGCCAGCTTGTCGGCGTCGAGCACCGCGCGCGCGGTTTCGATCATCGCCCAGACCCGGATCGAGGCAGGCGCACTGATGTCGCTGAGGCGATCGGCGACGGCGTTGAGATCGTCGACGGTCGAGATCTTGGGAACCAGGATCCCGTCCGGCTGCGACTTGCCGGCCATGCCGATGTCGTCGACCCACCAGGGCGTGTCGAGCGCGTTGATGCGGATCAGAACCTCGCGCTTGCCAAAGCCCTTGGCCGCGACCGCCTTGGCGATCTGCTCCCGCGCCGTGGCCTTGGCGTCAGGGGCGACCGCATCCTCAAGGTCGAGGATAATGCCGTCCGCCGGCAGCGTCCGGGCCTTTTCCAGCGCCCGTGCATTCGATCCCGGCATGAACAACAAGCTGCGGCGCGGACGGATCATCGACATTCTCCTGGGGGCTCGGGCTCCGCCGGTGTCCATTGTTTGGGCATCGGGCGGGAACCATTCTTCAACGCTGCCGTATCATCTCAGGCCACACGCCGAAAGTCTTGTTCCCGTTACCCGCATGTGGTTAGCCAGAGACCATGAAATTCTTTCCGAAGCAGTTGATCGACGGCTACCGGACGTTCGCGACCCAGCGGCTGCCGACCGAGCAGTCGCGCTACCAGGACCTCTCGGAGCGCGGCCAGTTTCCCGAGACCATGGTGATCGGCTGCTGCGACTCCCGCGTCTCGCCGGAGGTGATCTTCGACGCCGGCCCCGGCGAGTTGTTCGTGGTCCGCAACATCGCCAATCTGGTTCCGGTCTATCAGCCCGACAGCAACGCCCACGGCGTCTCGGCCGCGCTGGAATATGCCGTGACCGTTTTGAAGGTGAAGAACATCGTGGTGCTGGGCCACGCGCAGTGCGGCGGCATCCGCGCCTTCGTCGACAAGATCAAGCCGCTCACGCCCGGCGACTTCATCGGCAAATGGATGCAGATGTTCATCAAGCCCGGCGAAATCGTCGAGCAACGCGAGCATGAGACCATGCAGGATTTCGTCGTCCGCATCGAGAAGGCCGCGGTGTTCCGCTCGCTGGAGAACCTGATGACCTTCCCGTTCGTGCGCGAACGCGTCGAGAGCGGCGAGATGCAGCTGCACGGTGCCTATTTCGGCGTCGCCGAGGGCTCGCTGTTCGTGCTCGACCGGGTCGCGAAGGAATTCATCAGCGTCCGCGACGAGCTGAAATCAGACCAGTAATCTACTCGTCGCCGTGATGGCCGCTGCCCCAGCGGTCGGAGATCGCGAGCATGAAGGACGACACCACGAATACCAGGTGCACGCCGACCAGCCAGGCGAGCTTGCTGGGGTCGAACGCGGTATCGAGGTTCATGAACGCCTTCAGCACCTGAATCGCCGAGATCGCGACGATCGACGCCAGCAGTTTTTGCTTCAGGCCGCCGAAATCGACCTTGGTCATCCAGTCCGGCCAATCCGGATGCCCTTCCGGATCGATCTTCGAGACGAAGTTCTCGTAGCCCGAGAACACCACGATCAGGATCAGATTGCCGGTCAGCGAGATGTCGATCAGCGCCAGCACGCCGAGAATGATGTCGGATTCCTTGGCATCCGGCACATGCAGGATGAAGTGCCACAGCTCCATGCAGAACTTGAACAGCAACGCGGCGAGGCTGATGACGAGGCCGAAATAGAACGGCGCCATCAGCCAGCGGCTGTTGAACAGCAGGTTCTCGAAACGGCGTTCGACCCGCTTCAGCGTCGGATTGGGCCGATAGGTCCCCGGTTGTTCCGCTTCCGCCATGCCACGCGCTTCCTGACGCCGTATTCCCGCGGCAGCTTTTTTATGCCGCCTTCTGCTTGGCGGTGATCAGCTTGCGGTTGATCAGGACTTCGGCGATCTGCACGGCATTGAGCGCCGCGCCCTTGCGCAGGTTGTCCGACACGCACCAGAACGACAGGCCGTTCTCCACTGTCGCGTCCTCGCGGATGCGGCTGATATAGGTCGCGTCCTCGCCGGCCGCCTCATAGGGCGTGACGTAGCCGCCCGGCTCGTGCTTGTCGATCACGAGGCAGCCCGGCGCGCGGCGCAGGATGTCGCGCGCCTCGTCCGGCGTGATCGGATTGGCGAACTCGACGTTGACGGCTTCGGAGTGACCGACGAAGACCGGCACGCGTACGCAGGTCGCGGCGAGCTTGATCTTCGGATCGAGGATCTTCTTGGTCTCCGCCATCATCTTCCACTCTTCCTTGGTGTAGCCGTCTTCCATGAAGACGTCGATCTGAGGAATGACGTTGAAGGCGATGCGCTTCGGAAACTTCTTATTGACCAGCTCGTCGTTGGTGTAGACGGCCTTGGTCTGCGAGAACAATTCGTCCATCGCGTCCTTGCCGGCGCCCGACACCGATTGATAGGTCGAGACCACGACGCGCGTGATCGTCGCCTTGTCGTGCAGCGGCTTCAGCGCGACGACGAGCTGCGCGGTCGAGCAGTTCGGGTTGGCGATGATGTTCTTCTTGGTGAAGCCGGCGGTCGCATCCGCGTTCACTTCGGGCACGATCAGCGGCACATCCGGGTCCATGCGCCAGGCCGAGGAGTTGTCGATCACGACCGCGCCGGCGGCGCCGATCTTGGGCGACCATTCCTTGGAGACCGAGCCGCCGGCCGACATCAGGCAGATGTCGATGTCGGAGAAGTCATAGTGCTCGAGCGCCTTCACCTTCAGCGTGCGGTCGCCATAGGAGACCTCGATGCCGACGCTGCGGCGCGAGGCCAGCACGACGACCTCGTCGGCGGGGAATTTGCGCTCGTCGAGAATGTTGAGCATTTCGCGCCCGACATTGCCGGTCGCTCCGACCACCGCGACTTTGTAACCCATCGTTCACTCTCCGACGAAAAATGCCCGTTCCCCCGCAAGCTGCGGAAAGGGAAGAGGCAGCGCTTCTATGCGAGAAACCCCGTCAAGACAACGTTGCGTAGCTTTTGAGCGTTTTGATGCGTTTATTTCGGGCCGATCCGGCCGCGCCCCATCATACGAGAATTCCGTCAGCGCTGACGAGCTTCGTCGACGAGGTGTACGCCACGCTCTCCCGGCTGTTCGCCTATGTCGCCGTGCTCGCGCTGTTCGTCGTCCTCGGCAACTATCTATGGAAGCAACTGCCCGACGCAACGGCGATGGCGGCCCCTGCCGCCGCAGGCTGGAGCCCGGCCGGCCGCACGGCGCCGGCCTTTGCCCTGAGCCGGCTCGATCTGCGAGATAAAACAGAGACTTACGAGATCCTCCGGCACCCCGAGGGCGGCCGCAAGGACGTCTTCCGTTGGGCCGATGCCAACGGTGCAACAGTCGCCGAGCTGGAAATCTACCGCCCCGGCGGCGAGGCCCTGGGGCCTGCGGCCACCGAGATTGCCGGGCGGCTCGCCCCGGGCGGCGTCCGCGAGCTCGAGGCGGCCGGCATCGTCGACAGCAAGTTCGGCAGCGTCACCTTGCTGCGCCCGGCGCGGCAGGACGGCGGCCGCGCCTGCCTCGGCTTCCTGAAGCAGGCCGACGCGCCTGACCTCCGGATCTCCGGCTGGACCTGCCAGGGCGCCAGCCTGCCGGCCCGGCGCGCCGCGATCATCTGCATGCTGAACCGCCTGACCCTGCTGGCCGCGGGCAACGATCCGCGGCTCGCCGCCCTGTTCGCGCATGCCGAGCTCAAGCGCACCGACTGCGTTACCTCCGGCGCGCCGGCCCTGTCGGCCGACTGGGTCATGGGCAGCGAGAACCCGCGCCTGCGCGGCGCCCTTTGATGGCGAGACCGTGGCAAGGCACTGGTTTTCATGAAACTTTTGCGCTTGGACACGCATTATCTCGGCCGGTGTGGCGCAATTGACCTAGTGACGGCCTCCCCACCATGGCTACAATGTGTTCCGAGTGATTTTGGCGGACGCGCCAGCCCCGACGGGGCCGTAATGACGAGGATGCGATGACCCTAGAATTCCCTGCCGCGAACAAGCTCGTGGTGTTGCTTGCCGCGGCTGCCGTCACCGCAACCGCGTTCGGCATGACCGCGGCCAGCGCGCAGAGCCCGAGCACGCGCAAGCAGCAGGAGCAGTATGACCGCGACGGCCGCCGCTATTACGGCGCGCAGGGTCCGAACCGGGTCTATCAGCAGGGTCCGCGCACCCGCGTTTACGTCACCACGCGCTCGTGGCTCGACGCCGGCACCGAAGTGCTGCCCGGCGACCGCAAGTTCAACGACTACGCGTATCCGCCGGATATCGGCTATCCCTCGTTCGCGCGTGAGAACAACAACCGCCCGATCGATCGCCAGCCGCTCAGCCCGCCGGCCGATCTCGGCGGCTATCCGCGGAATTTCCCGCTGTACTGAGACGTCTCACCCGGCGTCGTCCCGGCGAAGGCCGGGACCCATACGCCGCGGCCTCTCGATCTGAAATGATTGTTCGCCGATCTTCGTAACCATCGACATCGGTGGTTATGGGTCCCGGCCTTCGCCGGGACGACATCGTGTTTGTGTCAGCCGCGCGCCATCACGCGTGCAGCTTCTGCAATTCCTTCAGGATCGCCTCGCCCATCTGGCTCGTGCTGGCCGGCGTGGTGCCTTCCGACTTGATGTCGGCGGTGCGCAGGCCGCTGGCGAGCACGGCCGCGATCGCGGCGTCGACCTTGTCGGCGAGCTCGCCCATGTCGAAGGAATAGCGCAGCGCCATGCCGAACGACGAGATCATCGCGATCGGGTTGGCGAGGCCTCGGCCAGCGATATCGGGCGCCGAGCCGTGCACCGGCTCGAACAGCGAGCGCCGCTTCTTCGTCTTCGAGTCGACTTCGCCGAGCGAGGCCGATGGCAGCATGCCGAGCGAGCCGGTCAGCATCGCCGCGATGTCGGACAGCATGTCGCCGAACAGATTGTCGGTCACGATGACGTCGAACTGCTTCGGCGCCTTGACGAGGTTCATGCCGCCGGAATCGGCGAGCTGGTGCTCGAGCGTGACGTCCTTGTATTCGCGCGCGTGGACCTGGGTCATGACCTCGTTCCAGAGCACGCCCGACTTCATGACGTTGCGCTTCTCCATCGACGTCACCTTGTTGCGGCGCTTGCGCGCCAGGTCGAAGGCGACGCGGCCGATGCGCTCGATCTCGTAGGTGTCGTAGACTTGGGTGTCGACCGCGCGCTTCTGGCCGTTGCCGAGATCGGTGATGGTCTTCGGTTCGCCGAAATAGACGCCGCCGGTGAGCTCGCGGACGATCATGACATCGAGACCCTCAACCACGTCGCGCTTCAGGCTCGAGGCCTCGGCGAGCGCCGGGTAGCACACCGCCGGGCGCAGATTGGCGAACAGGCCGAGATCCTTGCGCAGCCGCAGCAGGCCGGCCTCGGGACGCACCTCATAGGGCACGCTGTCCCACTTCGGGCCGCCGACCGCGCCGAAGATCACGGCGTCCGCCGCCGTCGCCTTGGCCATGTCGCCCTCGGAGATCGACACCTTGTGGGCGTCATAGGCGGAACCGCCGACCAGGCCCTGCTCGGTCTCGAACTTCGCGATGCCCTGCGCATTCAGCCAGTCGATCAGGCGCTGCACCTCGGCCATCACTTCGGGGCCGATGCCGTCGCCGGGGAGAAGCAGCAGTTTATGGGTCGCCATGGTGTTACCTCGAGCTAATCGTTGTTGTCGTTGCCGGGCAAGAGCGCGAAGCGCGTCCTCGCACAGATGACCCGGCAATCCATCCCGCTTCGAAAGGCCTTTGAAGATGGATGGATGCCCGGGTCGAGCCCGGGCATGACGAGCGGGGGAAATCCGGCCGGAGTGCTAAAACGCCGGAGCCGGATTGGCAAGGCACCCTGGATCGGCCCAGAATGGTCCCAACGGGCAACCCGCGCCTTCAGAAGCCAACAAGACGGACCTCATGACCGCAGCCATCGTCTACGCCTTCGCCTCGGCCATTTTCCTCGGCGCCGGGGTGGTGCTGGCGCAGCTTGGCCTGCGCACCGTCGAGCCGCTGTCGGGCGCCGCGATCAGCGTGCCCACTTTCACCCTGCTATTCCTGGTGCTGTCGCCGCTGATCCTGCATGGCGAGCCGGTGGTCTGGCGTGCGCTGCCGATCTTCATGGCGATCGGGCTGTTCTTCCCGGCCTCGCTGACGCTCCTGACCTTTGCGTCAAACCGGGCGCTGGGACCGGTCATCACCTCGACGCTGGGCAATCTGGCGCCGCTGTTTGCGGTCACCGCCGCCGTGGTGCTGCTGCACGAGCCCTTGCTGCCGCAGCAGCTCATCGGCCTCGTCGTCGCGGTCGCGGGCGCCGCCATCATCACCGTGACGAGGCCGCGCGACCTCGGCCATTGGCGCAGCTGGGCGCTGCTGCTGCCGCTCGCGAGCGCGCTGGTGCGCGGCATCGTGCCGCCGATCGCCAAGCTCGGCCTTGCGATCTGGCCGAGCCCGCTATGGGCCTGCCTGGTCGGCTACGTCATGTCCTCGCTGGTGGTGCTGACCGTGCAACGGGTCCGCAAGGGCAGCTTCATGGTGCAGGCGCCGCGCGAGGGCCGGTTCTGGTTCGCGCTGACCGGGATCAGCAACGGGCTCAGCGCGCTCAGCCTGTTCGCCGCGGTCCGCAACGGCCCGATCACGCTGGTGGCGCCGCTCGCCGCTATCTACCCGCTGGTCACCGTGACGATGAGCGCGGTGGTGCTCAAGCATGTCGAGATCACCGCGCGGATCGTCGGCGGAACCCTGCTGACCGTGATCGGCGTCGCGCTGGTCCTGATCGCCTGATTGCCTGATACGCAAGACAGTGTTGCGGGCATCGGCGCTGGGCAGCGCCGCCGCGGCCTGTCACAATGGCCGCATTGCCGGAGTGAATTGTGAGAGCCCCCGCCCCGTCCTACCCGCATGCCGCGCGGCTGATCCTTATTCTGTCGCTCGCACCGACGGTCGGTCTCGGCATCGGCCGGTTCGCCTATTCGCTGGTGCTGCCCGACATGCGCGACTCGCTGGCCTGGTCCTATTCGGCCGCCGGCTTCATGAACACGATCAACGCCGCCGGCTATCTGGTCGGCGCGCTGCTCGCCTCACGCCTGATCGAACGCTTCGGACTTGCCGCATCGGTGCGCTGGTCGACGCTGGCCTGCGCGCTGTCGCTGGCGCTTTGCGCCCTCACGGGCAATTTCGTGGTGCTGAGCTTTGCCCGCCTGCTGGTGGGCTTCGCCGCCGCGATCGGCTTCGTCGGCGGCGGCGCGCTCGCGGCAACCATCGCGCAATCGCGACCCGAACGCGCGAATTTCCTGCTCAGCCTGTTCTATGCCGGGCCGGGCGTCGGCATCCTCGCATCGGGCTTGATCGCGCCCTTCGTGCTGCAGGGCTTCGGCGCCGGCTCGTGGTGGATCGTGTGGTGGGCGATGACGCTACTTTCCGCGATCATGACCGTGCCGCTGATGCTGGCGCCGCTCCACGCCAACACCGCCGCCGGCGGCATCGTGCGGACCCAATTCGCTGTCATGCCGGTCCTGATCTACCTCGCCGCCTACTTCCTGTTCGGCGCCGGTTACATCGCCTACATGACTTTCATGATCGCCTATGTCCGGGACGGCGGCGGCGGCGCAGCTGCACAGAGCGCGTTCTGGAGCCTGATCGGCGTCAGCGCATTCGTGACGCCCTGGGTCTGGGGGCGGGTGCTGGCGCTCGACCGCGGCGGGCTCGCCACCACCATCATCCTCGGCGTCAACGCGCTCGGCGCCAGCCTGCCGATCTTCGGGCATTCGCCGCTGCTGCTGGCGATCTCGGCCCTGGTGTTCGGCGTCGCCTTCTTCGCCGTGGTCGGCTCGACCACCGCCTTCGTGCGTTTCAACTACCCGCCGCAATCCTGGCCGACCGCGATCGCGGCGATGACCATCGCCTTCGGCATCGGCCAGACGCTCGGACCGATCGTGGTCGGCGCCATCACCGACGCGGTCGGCAGCCTGTCATTCGCGTTGAACGTCTCGGCCGCGATGCTCGCGCTCGGCGCGCTGCTGTCGGCGTTTCAGAGGAAGGTGACTCCCTGAGTCATTCCGGGGCGATGCAATAGCATCGAACTATGGTGCGCGCTTGCGCACCTGAGGTCTGGTCCTTCAGCCATCCCGGAATGACGCTTCGCGTCAGCTCCCGCTGAACGAATTGTAGCCCTGGTCTTCCCAGTAGCCGCCCTTGTAGTCGTTGGTGACTTCCATCGAGAGCACGTATTTCGGGTTCTTGAAGCCGAGCTTGGTCGGGACCCGGATCTTCATCGGAAAGCCGTAGGCGCGCGGCAGGATCTCGTCGGCGAATTTGAACGTCATCTGGGTCTGCGGATGGAGCGCCGAGCGCATGTCGAGCGGCGAGTTGTAGCCGTCCTTGTCGGCGCACTGGAACCAGACATATTTGGCACGGGTGTCGGCGCCGACCAGCTTGAGGAAGTCGCGCAAGGGCGTCCCGGTCCAGCTGCCGATCGCGCTCCAGCCCTCGACGCAGATGTGGCGCGTCACCTGCTTGACCTGCGGCAACTTGTACAATTCGTCGAGCGTCCACGACTTCTTGTTCTCGACCAGCCCGCGCACCTCGAGCTTCCAGTCAGCGCCTGCGATCTCAGGCGCGTCGTCGAGATCGTAATAGGCGTTGAACGGGAACGGCTTGGTGATCATGCTCTCGGGGAAGGTCGGCGCCAGCGCATCCGGATTGAACATCCAGGCCTGCACCGCATCGTTGAACTTCGAAACGTGTTTCAGCATTTCCTCGGCCGACGACGAATCGACCACATCGCAGCCGGTCAATAGCGTCAGCGCGCCGAGGCTGGTGCCCGCCGTGATGAAGCGACGGCGCGTCAGCTCCGGCATCGCCTTCACCGCATCGCGCACGAGCAGCTTCTTGTCGACACCGGGGATCAGGAGCTTGCGGAGACGACCCATGACTACCTCCCTCAGCGTCCGATGATCATGGCGCGCAGGCTCTTCGGCATCAGCAGCGCGAGCGCGACATGGATCACCAGGAAGGCGACGATCAGCGCCATGCAGGTGAAGTGAACATAGCGGGCGAAATCGTAGCCGCCGAACAGCGACACCAGCCAGTGCAGCTGCACCGGCTTCCACATCGACAGGCCGGACAGCACGATGACGACGCCGACCACGATGATGCCGGCATAGAGCAGTTTCTGCACCGAATTGTATTTGCTGAGATCGTCATGCGACAGCTTGAAGGTCAGCGCCGCCTTGGTGTCGGCAATCACGCCGCCGGGGGTGATCGGCAGCAGCTTCTTGCGGAAGCGGCCGGTGGCGAAACCCAGCGCCAGATAGACCAGGCCATTGACCATCAACAGCCACATCGCGGCGAAATGCCAGAGCAGCGCACCGCCAAGCCAGCCGCCAAGCGTGATGCTCCGCGAGAAGGTGAAGCCAAACAGCGGCGAGGCGTTGTAGATTTGCCAGCCGGACATGATCATCAGGATCATCGCGAAGGCGTTGATCCAGTGCACCATGCGCACCCAGACCGGCTGGATCGCCTTCGCGGGCGCCGCGGTCTCTGCCTGGTGGTCGCTGACGGCAAGGCTCGTCATGGGATATCTCTGCTCGTGGTCGTTACCGGGTTATACGCCCGGAACCGGCGGTCCGTTACGGGGTCGCGCATCATCAGTTTGATATAGGCTGCTTCATACGGTCACAAAGATGCGAGCCGGGGCGAGGCGCCGGCTCGCTATGTCGCGGGTCCTTTGAGGGACTAAAGCAGGCCGCCAGGTGTTACGTCGCCGGCATCAGCACGGTATCGACCACATGGATGACGCCGTTCGACTGGTTGACGTTGGAAATCGTCACCATCGAGCTGCCGCCCTTGGCATCGACGATCCAGACCTTGCCGTCCTGCTTCTTGACGGTCAGCTCCTCGCCCTCGGCGGTCTTCAGCCTCTTGCCGTCGGTGAGGTCGGAGGCCTCGAGCTTGCCCGGCACCACATGGTAGGTGAGGATCTTGGTCAGCGTCGCCTTGTTCTCGGGCTTGACGAGGGTGTCGACGGTTCCGGCCGGCAGCTTGCCGAACGCGGCATTGGTCGGCGCGAACACCGTGAACGGGCCCTTGCCTTCCAGCGTGCCGACCAGGCCCGCGGCCTTCACCGCGGCGACGAGCGTGGTGTGATCCTTCGAGTTGACGGCGTTCTGCACGATGTTCTTCGACGGGAACATCGCGGCGCCGCCGACCATCACGGTCTTTTCCTCGGCGCGGACCGGCGCCACGACAGTGGCCGTGATCGCGAGCGCGCTGAAGGCGGCGGCGGTGAGATAGGCAATACGCTTCGACATGGTTTCATCTCCCGATGAGTAGGCCGACCGGCGAGGCTTCGCCGGCGTTGAAGGGGCAACAACGGCGCGTGCTGGTTGATCAGTGCGTCGTCGTTGGCTGAGCTACGGCAGGCTTTCCGGACGGTTTCCGGAAATAATTCTTTGTGATTGTTGAAACCGGCCGGCGCGCGCTGCGTACACGCGACGCCTCGCGCTGCCCCGGCATGCATTCCATTCAGCGGAATGGACGCGTGCGCTGCCGCGAGCAATTTGCTTGCCGCAGTCAGCTGATTGGTTCAGCTTGAGGTTGCGGCACAGCTTCGCAGAAAGCGGCCACGGGGAGGCATCATGAGCAGCATCACGGCTGACGGCCACGCCGCACCTGCGGTGAACGATGCAAGTATCGACATCGGTCCGCTCGAGCAGAAGCACCTGCAATACGCCAACTACCGCGCGGTTGCGGACACAACCGAGATCACGAAAACGCATTGGCACATCGCCACCGCCAACGCGCTCGGCTGGGGCTTCGACGGCATGGACGGCGTGATCTTCGCGCTGATCTCGCCGATGGTGATCAAGGAATTTTCGCTGAGCCTGCCGGAGTACCGCTCCGGCATGCAGATCGCGCTGTTCATCGGCATCGCGGGGCTTTACTTCTGGCCATGGCTCGCCGACCGCTACGGTCGCCGCACGCTGCTCGCCGTCAATATCGCGCTGTTCTCGCTTCTGATGCCGGTCGCGGCGATGTCGCCGACCTTCGCGGTGTTCGTGATCGCGCGCTCGCTATTGTTCTTCGCGCTCAACGGCGAATGGTCGCTGGGCTCGATGCTGGTCGCGGAGACCTGGCCGGCCCGGCTGCGCGGCCGCGTCATCAGCATCACCCGCTCGGCCTGGTGCCTCGGCGCCACGCTCGCCGGTGCGATCACGGGCCTCGTCGCCGCGAATTTCGGCTGGCGCATCGCGGTCATGGTGCCCGGCGTGATCGCGCTGCTCGCGATCTATATCCGCTCCACCTGCCCGGAATCGCCCTATTGGGTGCGCGCGCAGGACCGCAAGCGGCGCATCTCGGAGACGCTGGCGCGCGGCGGCACGGTCAGCGCCGAGGACAGCGCCTGGTTCGGCAAGGCCAAGTCGGTCGGCATCCGCCAGGTGTTCATGCCCGACGTGCTGCCCGCCACGCTGGTCGCGCTGTTCGTCGCCTGCGCCAGCACATGCATCTACGGCACGGTCGGCGCCTGGATGCCGCTGTATCTATCGACCGAGAAGCACTGGTCGACCGCCGAATACAGCCTGTTCTACGTGTTCTACGGGCTCTGCGGCTTCCTCGGACTGTGCCTGGTCGGCTGGCTGATCGACAAGATCGGCCGCCGCCGCACTTTCATCATCACCCTGATCGAGGGTGCGATCTTCATGACGCTCTGGGTCTATTCCGAGGACCGCGTGCTGCTCTGGGCGTTCGGGCTCGCCTGGTGTCTCGGCTTTCTCGGCTTCTGGGGGGCCGAGCACGACGCTGACCGCGGAGATCTTCCCGACCCGGATCCGCGGCGCCGCCAACGGCGTGGTCTGGGCGATCGCCTATTTCGTCGGCTTCGTGCTGTTCCCGTTCGTCTCGATCGCGCTCCAGCAGCACACCGGCTCGTTCGCGCTGGCGTTCCTCTGCATCCCCGTGCTGATGATCGCGATGGCGATCGGCGTGTACCTGTTCGTGCCGGAGCATACCGGCAAGGAGCTGAACGAGATCATCGAGTGAGTCGCGCGGGACTCCGTCGTTTGTAGCCCGGATCAAGCGCAGCGAGATCCGGAACCAGCCTCTCCGCGGGAAGACCGTCGGATTACGCTTCGCTCCATCCGGGCTACGGAGCTCCAACCTCCCCTTGAAAAGGGGAGGTCGCTTTGCTCGCAGAGCAAAGCGGGTGGGGATCAGCGCTCTCCGCATACAGCATCGCCTGCGGCTGACCCCCATCCCGGCCTTCCCCCTTTCAGGGGGAAGGAGAAGACGGACCTCATCTAATCCCGGTTCGCCGGTGTCTGGATGAAGCCGCGGTTGTGGGTCGGGCTGATCAGGATCTCGTTCATGCACACCCGCGCCGGCATGCTGGCGACGAAGGCGATGGTGCGGCCGCAATCCTCGGGCTGCAGCATCTTGGCCTGCTCGACTTCGCTCGGCACCACCGGCCGCTGCTTCAGGATCGAGGTGGCGACCTCGCCCGGCGACAGGCAGCAAGCGCGCAGGCCGTTGACGCATTCGTCCATGTTGAAGGAATGGGTCAGCGCCAGCACGGCGTGCTTGGTCGTGGTGTAGGCCGGGCCCGGCATCTTCGAGACGTGGCGGCCGGCCCAGGAGGCGACGTTGATGATGCAGCCGTCCTTCTGCTTGCGCATCGTCGGCAGCACCGCGCGCATGCAGTAGAGCACGCCGTTGAGGTTGACCTCGACGAGCTTGTCCCAGCCTTCCAGTTCCATGTCGGCCCAGCTGCGCTTCGGCACATTGATGCCGGCGCTGTTGACCAGGAGGTCGATGCGGCCGTGCTTGCCGACGATCGTCTCGGCGGCCTTGTTGACATCGGTCTTGTTGCTGACATCGAGCGGAATCGCCTCGGCCTTGCCGCCCTTTTTGGTGATGTTGGCCACCACGCGGTCGAGCTCTTCCTTGCGGCGGCCGGAGACCACCACCGTCCAGCCGTCCGCAGCCAGGAACTCCGCCCCGGATTCGCCGATTCCAGTGCCGCCGCCGGTGACCCAGGCCACGCGTTTCCCATTATTTGTCATGCAAACTGTCTCCGTTGCTTTCCGAAGGGCGTTTTTGCTAATCCAGCCGAAATCTTCCGGCCCTTCGCCCCTCGGGGAATCTTTGCATGAACACGACCACCAACGCCAATCTGTTTTCCCGCCTGTTCGACGGCCTCGACGACCCCAGCCGGCTCGCGATCGAGCAGCTCGACGGCAGCCGCATCTCCTATGGCGATTTGATCGCGCGCGCCGGCCAGATGGCGAACGTGCTGGTCGAGCGCGGCGTCAAGCCGGGCGACCGCGTCGCGGCGCAGACCGAGAAGTCGGTTTCGGCCCTGGTTCTGTATCTCGCCACCGTGCGCGCCGGCGGCGTCTACCTGCCGCTCAACACCGCCTATACGCTGAACGAGCTCGAATACTTCATCACCGACGCCGAGCCGGCGCTGGTGGTCTGCGATCCTTCCAAGCAGGACGGCATCAAGGCGATCGCCGCCAAGGTGGGCGCCAAGGTCGAGACGCTCGGTGCCAACGGCAAGGGCTCGCTGACCGAAGCCGCC
Source organism: Bradyrhizobium sp. USDA 4502 (assembly GCF_054063355.1). Lineage (NCBI taxonomy): Bacteria > Pseudomonadati > Pseudomonadota > Alphaproteobacteria > Hyphomicrobiales > Nitrobacteraceae > Bradyrhizobium > Bradyrhizobium sp. USDA 4502. The sequence continues at coordinate 7,742,358 of NZ_JBSSGF010000001.1, read as the reverse complement.
GACAAGGCGGCGAAGGAATTCGCCACCGTGCCGCGCGGCAACAATGATCTCGCCGCGATCCTCTACACGTCGGGCACCACCGGCCGCTCCAAGGGAGCGATGCTGTCGCACGACAATCTGGCCTCGAACTCGTATTCGCTGGTCGACTACTGGCGCTTCACCGACAAGGATGTGTTGATCCACGCGCTGCCGATCTATCACACCCACGGCCTGTTCGTGGCCAGCAACGTGACGCTGTTCGCGCGCGCCTCGATGATCTTCCTGCCGAAGTTCGATCCGGACGTGATCATCAAGCTGATGTCGCGCGCCACCGTGATGATGGGCGTGCCGACCTTCTATACCCGCCTGCTGCAGAATCCCGGCCTGAACAAGGACGCCACCGGGCACATGCGGCTGTTCATCTCGGGCTCGGCGCCGCTGCTCGCCGACACCCACCGCGAATGGTCTGATCGCACCGGCCACGCCGTGCTCGAGCGCTACGGCATGACCGAAACCAACATGAACACGAGCAACCCCTATGACGGCGATCGCGTGCCCGGCGCGGTCGGCTTCGCGCTGCCCGGCGTCTCGGTGCGGGTCACCGATCCCGAGACCGGCAAGGAGCTTGCGCGCGAGACCATCGGCATGATCGAGGTCAAGGGCCCGAACGTGTTCCAGGGCTACTGGCGCATGCCGGAGAAGACCAAGGCCGAATTCCGCGCCGACGGCTTCTTCATCACCGGCGATCTCGGCAAGATCGACGACAAGGGTTATGTCCACATCCTCGGGCGCGGCAAGGATCTCGTGATCTCCGGCGGCTTCAATGTCTACCCGAAGGAGATCGAGAGCGAGATCGACGCCATGCCCGGGGTGATCGAATCAGCCGTGATCGGCGTGCCGCATGCCGATTTCGGCGAAGGCGTCACCGCAGTCCTCGTCTGCAGCAAGGGCGCCGATGTCAGCGAGGCGTCAGTGCTGAAGGCGCTCGACGGGCGGCTGGCGAAGTTCAAGATGCCGAAGCGCGTCTTCGTCGTCGACGAATTGCCGCGCAACGCGATGGGCAAGGTGCAGAAGAATATTTTGCGCGATAGGTATAAGGATATCTACGCAAAGGGATGAAGCCGCAAGAACGTCGTGGGGGGTAGATGAAGCGGGAGCAGGCTATCCAGATTAACGATCAACTCGTCATCGCGCACGAGGCGATGAAGAAGGCTCGAATCGCGATTGCGGAGCTCGGAAAGCAGGAGCGGCTTGAATTGGATGGCCGGCTTTACGACCTCCTGCTCGAACTGGAATGGCAGGTGATGCTACCGCTCTACGAACAGTTTCGCGACCTGATGAAGCTGGAGCTTCACGAAGAACTGCCTCCCCCGACCTCCGAACTGAAGTGGAGTGACGTGCGTCTTCCCCGTGGCGCTACGGAAGCTGCGCTCGACGACGTCATCATGTCGGCCCTGACATCGCGATGGCAAAAGGTCGCGATGATTATAGGGGTCGCGATGGCAGACTGCGAGAAACTGAAATTGCCGATAGCTCCTGAAATGATCGGAGCACGCTTGCGATTCCTGTCCCACGCCGATCGGATCGAGGGCGTCGGAGACCTCCGACGGTGGGGTCACAGCGAAGTACGGCTGAAGGACGAGCCGATCAGTGCCCGCCCAGCAGGCTAATCACGAACCGTCCGCCGACGATGAAGAGATAGGCCCCGAACGCCACCTCCAGCGCCCGCTTCGACAGCGCGTGCGCAACCTTGACGCCGAGCGGCGCGGTGACGAGCGTGGTCGGCATCACCAGCAGCGCCCCGATCAGTGAGACGTAACCGAGCGCGAACGGCAATTGCAGCGCGGCGACGTCGGGGAAGCGCGCGGCCGCGGGCCAGCCGGCATAGACGTAGCCCAGCGCGCCGGGGATCGAGATCAGCACCGCAAGCGCGGAAGAGGTCGCGACCGCCTGATGGATCGGCCGGCCGTAGAAGGTCATCAAGAGGTTGGCGAACAGGCCGCCGCCGATGCCCATCAACGTCGACAACAGGCCGACGAAGAAGCCATAGACGCGCATCAAGAAGCCCTTCGGCACGTCGTCGCCGAACTTCCAGGTCTCGCGCGCCAGCAGCAGGCGCGCGGCCGCCGACCACGCCACCATCACGAACACGATCTTGAACAGCCGCTCCGGCGCGAACCGCGCGGTGACGCTGCCGGCGGCGACGCCGATCACGATCGGCAGCCACCAGCGCTTCAGGATCTCCATATCGACCGCGCCGCGGCGATAATGGGCGCGGAACGAGCTCAGCGAGGTCGGGATGATGATCGCGAGCGAGGTGCCGATACACAGCGGCATCCGCACCTCCAGCGGCACGCCCGCCAGCCGGAAGCATTCGTAGAACACCGGCACCAGGATCGCGCCGCCGCCGATGCCGAACAGGCCGGCGAGAAAGCCGGACAGCGCCCCGACCGAAATCAGCAGCAGCGCAAGTTCGAGCAATTCCTTGGGATCGAGGCCGGCCATCATGTCCTTCGCATCGTCAGGAGGCGCCTGCCTCGGTGCGATCGGCCAACCACAGTGCGACCAACGCTGCCACGGGAGCAGCGACCGCAATCAAGGCAAAGCGGAGTGGGATCGAGGACGTCGCGCCCTGCATCGGCAACGTCAGCACGTCGATTAACAGTCCGACGCAGGAGAAAACAAGCAGGATGGCCGGATCGTCGGCACCGGCGCGGCCGGCACGTCCGCGCCGCTCGAGCGAAGTTGGACGGATGGACGTTGAGGCCATGTCGAGCTCCTCAAATCGTGGAGCCGTCAGGCTAGACCCTTCTGAAAGACGGGGGTATTGCTGCAGATGAGCAGGCTCTCTTGCGAAATGCGGAAGGATCGGGCTTGGACCGGCTTGCGGCGATGGCGGCCTTTGTCCGCGCGGTCGAGAGCGGCAGCCTGTCGGCGGCCGCGCGCTCGCTGCCGAGCTCGCTGACCTCGGTGAGCCGGCAGATCAGCGCGCTCGAGGAGCATTTCGGCACTCGCCTGCTGCTGCGCACCACCCGCCAGCTCGCGCTGACCGACGACGGACGCATCCTCTACGAGCGCGCGAAATCGATCCTCGGCGAAGTCCGGGAGATCGAGGCGGCGCTGGCGCGCGACCCGCATCAGCCATCGGGACGGATCCGCGTCAGCTCGCCGAGTCTGATCGGACGGCTCGTGATCGCGCCGCTGCTGGTCGAGTTTCTGCGCCGCTATCCGGCGCTGTCCGTCGACCTTCTTCTGGTCGACCGCGCCGTCGACATGGTCGAGGAGGATATCCATCTGGCTATACGCATCGGCCGCTTGCGCGACTCGCAGCTGGTAGCGCGCAAGCTCACCGATCTGCAGATGATTGTGTGCGCGTCGCCGGACTACCTGGCCCGGCGCGGCGCGCCGCAGACACCGGTTGATCTTGCCGGGCATGACTGCCTGGTGTTTTCCGATTCGCCCGGGAGCGCGGAGTGGCGCTTTGCCGACGGCAGCAAGACGGGTCGCAAAATCCGCATATCCGGTCGGCTCTGGATGAATAGCCTCGACGCGCTGGTCAGCGCGGCGCGGGAGGGCGCCGGCATCGTCCGCGTGCCGTCCTGGCAAGTGCAGTCCGAGCTCGCCGACGGTCGCCTGACGCGCCTGTTGATCGACCATGAGCCGGCGCCGACGCCGCTACATCTGATGCTTCAGCCGTCACGTCTCGCATCGCCTAAGATCAGGGCATTTGTCGATTATCTGGTGGAACGCTGGGGCAAAATCGACGCCTTGCGCCCCCCGTTTGCGGGCAGCTGAGCGCGCCAATCGATCCTCGAACATCTCGATTCACTACTTGGTTCGCTCAACCTTGCATCTGGTATACCACACTGCGGATCAACCAGAATTCGGCAACTCTAACAATGAACTTCGGTTCGACCGAAGGCTATTTGGCCGTTGCGCGGGGTGATCCGACTCCGTAAATAGAACTCCTCTACCGCGTTCCCCGATGGGCCGGCCGCGGTCCCTCACAACATAAAGCCCGCCGATGACCGCCAGGATCGAACGACCGCTTTCACCCCATTTGCAGACCTACCGGTGGACGCTGACGATGGCGCTGTCCATCGTCCACCGCGCCACGGGTCTGGCCCTCTATTTCGGCACCCTGCTGCTGGCCTGGTGGCTGATCGCCGCCGCTTCCGGCCCCTCGGCTTACGCCAACGTCCAGGCCTTCACCGGCAGCGCGATCGGCAAGCTGATCGTGTTCGGCTACACATGGGCGCTGATGCACCATCTGTGCAGCGGCATCCGGCATTTCGTCTGGGACCTCGGCTACGGCTTCAAGGCCAATGAGCGCGAAGCCCTGACCTGGGGCGCGCTGGTCGCCGGCATCGCGCTGACCGTTTTGGTCTGGATCATTGCCTACGCCGTGGGAGGTGGACGATGAGCGGCCCCTCCTCGATGCGCACGCCGCTGGAGCGCGTCCGCGGCCTCGGCTCCGCGCACACCGGCACGGGCGATTTCTGGCGCCAGCGCCTCACCGCGGTTGCGATGACGCTGCTGATCGTTCCCGTGATCGTCGTGGTGATCACGCTGATCGGCCGCAACCATGCCGGCGCGGCGCAGATCCTCGGCTCGATCCCGATCGCCATCATCCTGCTGCTCTTCATCATCGCCAGCACCTGGCACATGAAGATCGGCATGCAGGTCGTGATCGAGGACTACATCCACAACGAGAAGCTGAAGATCGCCAGCGTGATGGCGAACAACTTCTTCTGCGTCGCGGTCGCATTGGCCTCGATCTACGCAATCCTCAAATTGTCGTCGGGAGTTTGATCCATGGCCGGTGAAGGAAACGGCAAGGCCACCAACGGTGGCCCGGCCACGAACGGCAAGGCCTACCCGATCCAGGACCATACCTACGACGTCGTCGTGGTCGGTGCCGGCGGCGCCGGCCTGCGCGCCGTGGTCGGCTGCTCGGAAGCCGGGCTGCGCACCGCATGCATCACCAAGGTGTTCCCGACCCGCTCGCACACCGTTGCGGCGCAGGGCGGCATCTCGGCCTCACTCGGCAACATGCATCAGGACGACTGGCGCTGGCACATGTACGACACCGTGAAGGGGTCGGACTGGCTCGGGGACCAGGACGCGATCGAATACATGGTGCGCAACGCGCCCGACGCGGTCTACGAGCTCGAGCATTGGGGCGTGCCGTTCTCGCGCACCGAGGACGGCAAGATCTATCAGCGCCCGTTCGGCGGCATGACCATCGACTTCGGCAAGAGCCAGGCACAGCGCACCTGCGCCGCCGCCGACCGCACCGGCCACGCCATGCTGCACACGATGTACGGCCAGTCGCTGCGCCACTCGGCCGAGTTCTTCATCGAGTTCTTCGCCATCGACCTGATCATGGACGACCAGGGCGTCTGCCGCGGCGTGATCGCGCTCAAGCTCGACGACGGCACACTGCACCGCTTCCGCGCCCAGAGCACGATCCTGGCGACCGGCGGCTATGGTCGCGCCTACGCCTCCTGCACATCGGCGCACACCTGCACCGGCGACGGCGGCGGCATGGTGCTGCGCGCCGGCCTGCCGCTGCAGGACATGGAATTCGTCCAGTTCCATCCGACCGGCATCTACGGCTCGGGCTGCCTCGTCACCGAAGGCGCCCGCGGCGAAGGCGGCTATCTCGTCAACTCCGAGGGCGAGCGCTTCATGGAGCGCTATGCGCCGTCGGCCAAGGACCTCGCTTCGCGCGACGTCGTCTCGCGCGCGATGACGATCGAGATCCGCGAAGGCCGCGGCGTCGGCAAGAAGAAGGACCACATCTTCCTGCACCTCGACCACCTCGATCCGAAGGTGCTGCATGAGCGGCTGCCGGGCATCTCCGAATCGGCCAAGATCTTCGCCAATGTCGACGTCACCCGCGAGCCGATCCCGATCGTGCCGACCGTGCACTACAACATGGGCGGCATCGCCACGAATTATCACGCCGAGGTGCTGACCAAGCGCAATGGCGACGACAATTCGGTGGTGCCGGGCCTGATGGCGATCGGCGAAGCGGCCTGCGTCTCGGTGCACGGCGCCAACCGCCTCGGCTCCAACTCGCTGATCGACCTCGTGGTGTTCGGCCGCGCCGCGGCGCTGCGCCTTGCCGACAAGCTGACCGCGAACGCCAAGCAGCCGGAGCTGCCGAAGGATTCCGCCGACCTCGCGCTCGGCCGGCTCGATCATTTCCGCCATGCCTCCGGCGGCACGCCGACTGCGAAGCTGCGCGACAGCATGCAGCATGTGATGCAGAACAATTGCGCGGTGTTCCGCACCGGCGACGTGCTGCAGGAAGGCCAGAACCTGATCCACAAGGTTTATGGCGGCGTCGGCGACATCTCGGTGTCGGACCGCTCGCTGGTGTGGAATTCCGATCTGGTCGAGACGCTGGAATTCGACAATCTGATCGTGCAGGCGGTCGTGACGATGGATTCGGCGGCCAACCGCACCGAAAGCCGCGGCGCGCATGCGCGCGAGGACTTCCCGGACCGCAACGACAAGGACTGGATGAAGCACACGCTGACCTGGATCGATCCGGCCGGCAAGACCGCGATCGAGTACCGTCCGGTGCACAGCTACACGATGACCAATGACGTGCAGTACATCCCGCCGAAGGCGCGGGTCTACTGAGAACGAAGGCGAGCAAGCATGGTTGAATTCGCACTTCCGAAGAATTCGAAGATTTCCGGCGGCAAGACCTGGCCGAAGCCGGCCGGCGCCACCGAGACGCGCGAATTTCGGGTGTATCGCTGGAACCCAGACGACGGCAAGAATCCGAGCGTCGACACCTATCATGTCGACACCAATGATTGCGGTCCGATGGTGCTGGACGGCCTGATCTGGATCAAGAACCACATCGACCCGACGCTGACCTTCCGCCGCTCCTGCCGCGAAGGCGTCTGCGGCTCCTGCGCGATGAACATCGACGGCCAGAACACGCTGGCCTGCACCAAGTCGATGCACGACGTCGGCGCGGGCGGCGCGGTGAAGGTCAATCCGCTGCCGCACCAGCCGGTGGTGAAGGACCTCGTTCCCGACCTGACCAATTTCTACGCCCAGTATGCCTCGATCGAGCCGTGGCTGAAGACCACGACGCCGACGCCGCAGAAGGAGTGGAGGCAGAGCCACGAGGACCGCGAGAAGCTCGACGGCCTCTACGAGTGCATCCTGTGCGCCTGCTGCTCGACCTCATGCCCGAGCTACTGGTGGAACAGCGAGCGCTTCCTCGGCCCCGCCGCGCTACTGCAGGCAAACCGCTGGGTCACCGACTCCCGCGACGAGGCGACCGGCGAGCGGCTCGACAATCTCGAGGATCCGTTCCGCCTCTATCGCTGCCACACCATCATGAACTGCGCCAAGGCGTGTCCGAAGGGCCTCAACCCCTCCGAAGCGATCGCCGAGCTCAAGTTCAAGCTGGTCGAACGCCAGATCTGATCCGTTGCAGCCGCGGCTGGCGCTGCTGTTATCAGCGGCCAGCCGCAGCGGGCCGGATCAGGATATCGGCGCCGACCGCATCGACGCCGGATCGATCGAGGTCGAGTACGACATCGACGATGCTGTGATCGTCCGGATCCATCGTCACGGTGAAGCCGAGATCGCGGCACATCCCGATCATCGTGGTGTTCTCGGTCAGCACCTGGCCGGACAGACGCTTCAATCCCTCCGACCGCGCATAGTGGATCAGGAGCTGCATCAGCGCCCAGCCGAGGCCTTTGCCCTTGAGATCGGACTGCAGCAGGATCGCGTATTCGGCATTCTCGTACAGCGAGTCCGAATGCAGCCGGACCGCACCCATCATCTCGCCGGTGTTCGGATCGAGCGCCACAAACGCCATCGCCCGCGCATAGTCGAGCTGGGTCAGGCGTGCGATGAAGGCGTGCGAGAATTCCTTCATCGCATGGAAGAAGCGCAGCCTGAGGTCTTCGGCGGTGACACGCTTGAAGAACTCGCTGACCATCGGCTCGTCTTCCGGCCGCATCGGACGCACCGTGACACGCGAGCCGTCGCGCAGCGCAAGCTCGCCTTCCCATTGCGACGGATAGGGCCGCACCGCGAGCCGGGTGTGGCCGGCAAACAGCCGGGTGGGTTTGCGGATCGCGACCCGCGCATCGAGCGCGAGCACGCCGCTCTCGTCTGCCAGCATCGGATTGATGTCGAGTTCGGCGACCTCGGGAATGTCGGCCGCCATCTGCGCCAGCTTGACGAGGGTGAGCGGCACCACATCGGCCGGGACCGCCGGCACATCGCCATAGCCGCCGAGCAGCCGCGAGACGCGGGTGCGTCCGATCAGCTCGCGGGCGAGATTCATGTCGAGCGGCGGCAGCGCCAGCGCCTTGTCGTTGATCACTTCGACCGCGGGGCCGCCGCGGCCGAACACGATCACCGGACCGAAGGTCGGATCTTCGGCGATGCCGAAGATCAGCTCGCGCGCCGCGCGCCGCACGATCATCGGCTGGATCGTCACGCCCTGCAGGATGGCGTCGGGCCGGGCACTCCGTGCCCGCGCCATGACGGTCCGGGCGGCCTCGATGACGCTGTCTTTGGTGCGCAGATCGAGGATCACGCCGCCGACGTCGGAGGCGTGCCGGATGTCGCGCGAGAACACCCGGACCACGATCGCATGTCCTTCGGCGAAGAGCGGCGCCGCCTTCTCGGCAGCGTCCTCGGCACTGTCGGCGACGAGCGTCGTCACGATCGGAATATGATAGGCCGCGAACAGGGCGACGATCTCGGCCGGATCGAGCCAGGCGCGCCCTTCCGACAGCGCGTTCACGACGACGTGGCGCGCCGCCGCCGTCTCCGGCGTGAACACCGATGCGACGCCAGGCGGGGTTGCGGCGAGCGCGGTCGAGGCCTCGCGATAGCGCACCAGATACATGAAGGCGCGCACCGCATCGTCCTCGGTCGGGAAGTGCGGAATCCGTGCCGCCTCGAAGATCGCGCCGGTGCGCTCGTCGGCGCCGACCCAGGCCGCGAGCACCAGTGCGGCGACCGCACACCGCTTCGTCCTGCGGTCGCGGACGCATTGCGCCACCGCCTCGGCAATTCCTTGGGCCGGCGCAACCGCGGTTTCCACATTCGCGACCAGCACCGCATCGCTGTTCGCATCATCGAGCAGTGCGCTGAGCGCTACCACGTAGCGGTCGGCATCGGCATCGCCCGCGATGTCGACCGGATTGGCATAGGACCAGCCCGGCGGCAGCACCTTGTCGAGCCGTTCGATGGTCTCCGCCGTCAGTGTCGCAGGAACGCCGCCGAGCTCGGCCAGCCGGTCGGTCGCGAGGATGCCGAGCCCGCCGCCATTGGTCAGGATCGCCAGTCGGTTGCCGCGCGGAACGAAGCCGCGGCCAAGCAGTTCGGCGCAATCGAACAGCTGACGCAGGTCGTAGACGCGCAGCATGCCGGCGCGACGGAATGCGGCGTCGTAGACCGCATCGGAGCCGGCCAGCGCGCCGGTGTGGGTCGCGGCGGCCTTGGCGCCCTGCGCCATCCGTCCCGACTTGACGATGACGACCGGCTTCAGCCGCGCCGCGGCGCGCGCCGCCGACATGAACTTGCGCGCGTCCTTGACGGCTTCGAGATAGATCAGGATCGCGCTGGTGTGGTCGTCGAGCGCGAAATAATCCAGGAGGTCGGCGACGTCGACATCGAGCTGGTCGCCGATCGACGCGATGCCGGAGAAGCCGAGCCGCCGCTCCGCCGCCCATTCGATCATCGCCGACGCGACCGCGCCGGACTGCGAGATCAGAGCAACGTGCCCGTCGGACGGCTGATGCGAGGCGAAGCTCGCATTGAGCTTGGCGCGCGGCACCATGACGCCGAGGCAATTCGGCCCGATCAGGCGCATGCCATGCCGTCGCGCCGTCTGCCCCGCAGTCTCCGCGAGCGAGCCCGCGCCATGGCCAAGACCGGCCGACAGGATCGCCGCACCGGCAACGCCGGCCGAAGCCGCCTCCGCGACGATTTCGGGAACCGCCGCCGCCGGTGCGCTGATGACGACGAGATCCGGAACGAATGGCAGCGACTTCAGGTCGGGGACGGTCGGCGCGCCATCAACGTCGGCATAGTTCCGATTGACGACGCCGACGCGGCCGGTGAAGCCGCTCGCTCTGATGTTCCTGAGCACCGCCGCGCCGAGCGACGACGGACGCGGGCTGCCGCCGACGATTGCGATGCTTCGAGGCGAAAATAGCCGCTCCAGGCCGTACGTCGACATTGCAGGGTCTCGCAGGGAACACGCGGAGGGGCCTGCCGCTTCACGCGCCCTCGACCAACTCTACCGCTTCGCTTGGCTGCGTGCACCTGCCGCAGTTTCGAGTCGAAATGATGAAACTGCGTTGCCGATCAATGCAGGCCCAGCGCCTGCGCGAGGTTGAAGGTCAGGAAGCTCGCGACATAGGCCAGCGCGAGCATGTAGATGAACGTCACCACCATCCACTTCGCGCCGCCGGTCTCGCGGCGGATCACCGCGAGCGTCGAGGCGCATTGCGGGGCGAAGATGTACCAGACCAGCAGCGACAGCGCGGTCGCCAGCGTCCATTTCTGCGCCAGCACCTGGCCGATCTGGTCCGCCGCCTCCTTGCCGCCCTCGATCGAATAGACCGTGCCGAGCGCCGCGACCGCGACCTCGCGCGCCGCCATGCCGGGGATCAGCGCCACCGCGATCTGCCAGTTGAAGCCGATCGGCCGCAGCAGCGGCTCGAGCGCATGGCCGATCATCGCGGCAAAGCTGTAATTGATCGCCGGCCCCTCGGCACCGGCCGGCGCCTGCGGGAACGAGGCCAGGAACCAGATCAGCACCATCATCGAGAGGATCGTGGTGCCGGCCCGGTACAGGAACATCTTGGCGCGGGTGAACACGCCGATCGCGATGCTCTTCAGCCGCGGCATCTTGTAGTCCGGCAATTCCAGCATGAACGGCGCCGGCGCGTGATCGCGCCACAGGAAGAATTTCGCGATCGCCGACACCGTCAGCGCGCTGGTGATGCCGGCGGCATAGAGGCCGAACATCACGAGCCCCTGCAGGTTGACGAAACCCCACAGCGTGGTCGCCGGAACGAAGGCGGAGATGATCAGCGTGTAGACCGGAATGCGCGCCGAGCAGGTCATCAGCGGCGCGATCAGGATCGTGGTCAGGCGGTCGCGGCGGTTGTCGATGACGCGCGTCGCCATGATGCCGGGAATTGCGCAGGCAAAGCTCGACAGCAGCGGAATGAAGGCGCGGCCATGCAGCCCAGCGCCGCCCATGATGCGGTCCATCAGGAACGCGGCGCGCGCCATGTAACCGAAATCTTCCAGCAGCAGGATGAACAGGAAGATGATGATGATCTGCGGCAGGAACACGATCACGCTGCCGACGCCGGAGATCACGCCGTTCTGCAGGAAGCTCTGCAACAGGCTCCAGCTTTCGGGCAGCAAATTGTGGATCAGCTGCCCGAGCGCGGCGAAGCTGTCCGACAGGAACTCCATCGCGGGCTGCGCCCAGGTGAACACCGCCTGGAACATCACGAACAGGATCACGGCCAGGATCACGAGACCCCAGACCGGATGCAGCACGACCGAATCGATCCGGTTGGTCAGCGTGTCGGGCTTGGTCGGCAGCGTCACCGCCGCCGCGATGATGCGGTCCGCCTCGCGCTGCGCCGCCTTGAGGTCGGCGATCGTCGGCGTCGCCCACTCGCTGGCCGCCGCCTCATGCGACTTGGCCAGGAATTCGTCGGTTCGCTTCAGGAGCTCGTCGATGCCGCCCTTGCGGACCGCGACCGAGGTCACGATCGGCAGGCCGAGCTCCTGCGACATCCGGTCGATGTCGATCGTGACGCCGCGGCGCTTCGCGATGTCGATCATGTTGAGCACGAGCATCATCGGCCGGCCGACCCGCTTCAGCTCGAGCACCAGCCGCAAGGTCAGCCGCAGATTGGTGGCGTCCGCGACGCAGAGCACGAGATCGGGCACCGCCTCACCGTCGAAGCGGCCGAGCACGATGTCGCGGGTGATCTCCTCGTCCGGGCTGCGGCCGCGCAACGAATAGGTGCCGGGCAGGTCGAGCACGGTCACGCTGCGGCCCTCGGGCGTGACGAAGCCGCCGGACTTGCGCTCGACCGTGACGCCCGGGTAGTTGGCGACCTTTTGACGGCTGCCGGTCAGGCTGTTGAACAGCGACGTCTTGCCGGTGTTCGGCGCGCCGACCAGCGCCAGGCGCAGGGATGCAGTGGTCATTCGACGATCACAGCCATGGCTTCGCTCCGGCGCAGCGCGATCGTGATGTTGTCGACGCGCACCGCGATCGGGTCCTTTCGGATCGTGCCTTCATGCAGGATTTCCACGCGCGCGCCCTCGACAAATCCCATCTCAACCAGGCGCTGCTCCAGCTCCTGCGGAGACAGCGATGAGCCCGTCACGAGCGCATCGAGCCTGATGATCTTTCCGACAAAACCGCGATCCGCATGTCCGAGCCGGACGTCCTGCAAATTATCCCGGGAGCTGTTTGGATCGCCTGTCATGCGGCCTGTTTTTCAGCAGGTAGTCACAGGGTCAAGCGTTTGCCCGTGAGAGGTTTTAGAACTCCTAAAAACAGCGCCCGGAAGCGCCGTCCAGGCCGATTTTCCGCTTGACTGCCGGCGAGCGGCTAACGAGGTCGTGATGCCACCGCGCCGCAGCCGCCCCGTGGGGCCCCGGACGCGAGCCGGCTGCGAATTGATCGATCCGGGTTGGCCTCCGGTAACCTTGACCGATCGCGGAATGGCGAATGAGCGTCCGCGCCGCGCCCGGCGGCGCCGTTTTGCTTCCTCCCGCGCAACGGTTTGCGTTATGGTCCGCGCGGAGCCGGAGCGCCCGTGCAGACCGCACAACGCAATTCGCTGAGACTGCTGCAATGGATGATGGCCGCCGCGCTGGCCCTTCCGCTGGCGCTGTTCGTTTTTGCCTCCGCAATGTCCTGGATCTCGATCAGCGAGGCCGCCGACCGGGAGATCCAGCGCACGCTCGATGTCGCCCATGAGCATGCGCTGAAGGTGTTCGAGACCATCGATCGGGGCCTCGCCGAGGTCACCGAGGTCGTCCGCGGCATGGGCGATGCCGATATCGGCGCGCGCGAGAAGAGCCTGCATGAGCGGCTGCGGCAGGTCGCCATGGCGCTTCCCCAGGTGAAATCGGTCTGGGTGTTCGATGCCAACGGCCGTGCCCTCGTCAACAGCCTGGTGCAGCCGGCCCCCGACGTCGACTTCTCGGACCGGGATTACTTCCGGATCCATGCCCAGGGCGACATCGGCACCTATATCGGCGAGGTGCTGACGCCGCGGCCGCCCTATCAGGGCTCGCGGTTCTTCAGCGTCGGCCGGCGCCGCAACGGCGACGACGGCAGCTTTGCCGGCGTGATCCAGGCCTCCGTGCTTCCGGAATATTTCGAGAATTTCTACGCCAGGATCGGCCGCGAGCCGGGCAGCTTCCTGGCGCTGATCCGGACCGACGGCGCCGTGCTGGCGCATTTCCCTGCCGTTGGCCACGATGTCCGGTTCGAGCCGAGCGGCCCGCTCGGGCGGCAGATCGTCGCCAATCCCGAGGCCGGGACGATGACGATCCGATCCCCAGCCGACGGCATCGAGCGGCGCATGCGCTATCAGCGGCTGGCGGAATACCCGGTCTATGTCAGTGCCGGCCTTGAAACCTCGGCGATCCAGTCGCGCTGGATGTCGACCATGGCCCAGCACCTGATCTTCGGGATCCCGGCCACCGCCCTGCTGTTCGGCCTGCTCGCACTCGCCTTCCGACGAACCCAGCGCCTGCAGGAGGAGGCCAACCGGCGCATCGAGGCCGAGGAGGCGTTGCGGCACGGCCAGCGGCTCGAGGCACTCGGGCAGCTCACCGGCGGCGTCGCGCACGACTTCAACAACCTGCTCACCGTGATCCGCGCGTCGGTCGACATGTTGCGGCGGCCGGACCTGCCGGAGCCGCGGCGGCAGCGCTACATCGATGCGATCTCCAACACCGTGAACCGTGCGGCCAAGCTGACCAACCAGCTGCTTGCATTCGCGCGGCGGCAAACCCTCAAGCCCGAGGTGTTCGACGCCTGCCAGAATGTCCGCACCCTGAGCGAGATGATCGCAACCCTGATCGGCGCGCGCATCGAGATCACAGCGCAGGTGCCGGACGAGACCTGTCTCGTCAACGCCGATGCCGGCCAGTTCGAGACCGCCATCATCAACATGGCAGTGAACGCGCGCGACGCCATGGACGGCGTCGGCCGGCTCACGATCGCTGTCCGCGCCGTGGACAGACTGCCGTCCGCGACCAGCACGCCGCCGAACTCGCCCGGCCATGTCGCGGTGTCGGTGATCGACACCGGCGTCGGAATTCCGCAGGAGCTGTTCGGCCGCATCTTCGAGCCGTTTTACACCACCAAGGAGGTCGGTCACGGCACCGGCCTCGGCCTGTCGCAGGTGTTCGGCTTCGCCAAGCAGTCCGGCGGCGAGGTGACCGTCACCAGCGAGATCGGCAAGGGTGCGACATTCACGCTGTATCTGCCACGCGTCGTCGGCGGGCATGGCGCGCGAGCGCCGCGCACCGACGACGCGCCCTCGGTCGATCGGACCGGCGCATCGGTCCTGATCGTCGAGGACAATGCCGAGGTCGGAAAGTTTGCCGCCGACACGCTGACCCAGCTCGGCTGCAGCTGCGTGCTGGTGGACAACGCCACCCACGCGCTGGAGGAACTCGCCGTCGACGCCGACCGGTTCGACCTGGTGTTCACCGATGTCGTGATGCCTGGCATGAGCGGCATCGAGCTTGCGGAAGAGATCCGCCGGCAGCGCCTCGATCTTCCGATCGTGCTCGCCTCCGGTTACAGCCAGGTGCTGTCGCAGCAGGGCAGCGGCGGCTTCGAGCTGCTGCAGAAGCCCTATTCGGCCGAGCAGCTCGCGCGCGTGCTGCACAAAGCAACGCGCTCGCGCCGGCTGAAGCGCGATCAGGCGCCGGCGGGGTGAGGTAGTTGCGCGGCACATCTCAAGCACGCTGTCGTCCTGGCGAAAGCAGGGAGCCATACGCCGCGGCGGATGTTGTGGCGGGGACTCGTCGTTGCAATCCGCGCGACTGACCGCCGGTCCCAGTGCGGAACCGGGTAATTTGCCTGGCGTTATCGTGCCATGGGCAAAGCTGAGGCAAAATCCAAATCGTCGGACGGGCCGTCGTCGGCCAGGACTGCATCGTCCCGGAAAGCGAGCGCAAAGGCGGCCGGTCAAGAGCGCAAGGATCCCGCGCCAAGCGAAGGGGATGAGAAGTCGGAATTCGTCGAGGTGATTGCCGAAGGCGGCGAGGATGTCGAACCGCCGCCGCCGGAAATCGTCGAACCCGATCCCGAATTGTCGGCCGAAGAGGCCGAACAGGCGCGCAAGGACTATTTGCTGACGCGGTTCTGGATCAGCGCGCGCGGCTATTGGGGCCGGAGCGGCGACCGGCTGGCGTGGCTGTTCACGATCGGCCTGCTGCTGCTGATCGTCGCCAATGTCGCCGTTCAGTACGGCATCAATGTCTGGAATCGCTCGATCTTCGATGCGATCGAAAAGCGCGACGCGGCCAGTGTCTTCCACCTGACGGCCATCTTCTTTCCGCTGGCGATCGGCAGCGTGCTGCTGGGGGTCGCGCAGGTGTTCGGCCGCATGGGCATCCAGCGGCGCTGGCGCGCCTGGCTGACCAACGCCGTCGTCTCGCGCTGGCTGACGAACGGCCGCTACTACCAGCTCAACCTCGTCGACGGCGATCACAAGAATCCGGAGTACCGGATCGCGGAGGATCTGCGGATCGCGACGGATTCTCCGGTCGACTTCGTCGCCGGCGTGACGTCGGCGCTGCTCTCGGCCGTCACTTTCATCGTCGTGCTCTGGACCATCGGCGGCGCGCTGACGGTGACGCTCGGCGGCTCGTCGATCAGCATCCCGGGCTTCCTGGTCATTGCCGCCATCATCTATGCGGCGATCGCGTCGGGCTCGATCACGGCGATCGGCCGCAGCTTCGCGCAGATCTCCGAGGACAAGAACCAGGCGGAAGCGGAATTCCGCTACATCCTGACCCGCGTACGCGAGAATGGCGAAAGCATCGCGCTGCTCGGCGGCGAAACCGAGGAGCGCGACGGCATCGACAAGACGTTCTCGAACGTGTTGCGGCAATGGGCGCGGCTCGCCGGGCAACACATGCGCACGACGCTGGTGTCGCAGGGATCGAATCTCATTGCGCCGGTGGTACCCTTGCTGCTGTGTGCGCCAAAATTCCTCGACGGCAGCATGTCGCTCGGTCAGGTGATGCAGGCGGCCTCGGCCTTCACCATCGTGCAGACCGCGTTCGGCTGGCTGGTCGACAACTATCCGCGGCTCGCCGACTGGAACGCCTGCGCACGGCGCATCGCCTCGCTGATGATGTCGCTTGACGGGCTCGAACGCGCCGAGACCGGCGACGGCTTCGGCCGCATCGAGCGCGGCGAGACCGAGGGCGAGGCCATGCTGAGCCTCAACGACCTTTCCGTCACGCTGGACGACGGCACCGCCGTGGTCGGCGAGACCGAAGTGGTGATCGAACCGGGGGAGCGGCTATTGGTCGCCGGCGAATCCGGCACCGGCAAGAGCACGCTGGTGCGCGCCATCGCCGGCCTGTGGCCGTGGGGCGGCGGCAGTGTCGGCCTGCACGCGGACCGCCGCCTGTTCATGCTGCCGCAAAAGCCCTACGTGCCCTCGGGCACGCTGCGGCGCGCGGTGGCCTATCCCGGCGCGGCGGAGGATTGGAGCGTCGATGAGATCAGCGATGCCCTGCACAAGGTCGGCCTCGACCATCTCAAGGACAAGATCGAGGAGGACGCGCCGTGGGACCAGACCCTGTCCGGCGGCGAGAAGCAGCGGCTCGCCTTTGCCCGACTGCTGCTGCACACCCCCGACATCGTCGTGCTCGACGAGGCGACGTCCGCGCTCGACGAGAAGAGCCAGGACAAGATGATGGAGACGGTGACGACGGAACTGCCGAAGGCGACCATCGTCAGCGTCGCCCACCGCGTCGAGCTCGAAGCGTTCCATAGCCGCAAGATCGTGCTGGAGCGCCGCAAGGGCGGCGCCAAACTGGTCAGCGACGTCGATCTGATCCCGCGCAAGGGTAAGCGAAGGCTGCTCGGCCGCTTCCTGCGGCAACGGCAGGCAGCGGGCAAGGCGGCGTAACGGGCGTTGGCGCTGCCGGCAAAACCGGCTATGCATGCCGCGCTTTTGACGAGGCCATGCGTGATCCCGAGCAACGACATATCGCCGGCGCCGTTCGGCGCCTTCGCGCCCAATGCGGCGCAGGCCGCCATCATCCGCCTGGCGCATGGCTCAGGATTGAAGCGCGGCGCATTCCGGCCCTGGCTGTCGAAACTGGTCAATCTGTTCGGCGCGGGTCCGCTCGACGTGACCTATCAGGGCGCATCGTTCCGATTCTATCATCAGCAAAGCGCGACCGAGCGCGGCGCGCTGTTCAATCCCGATTACAACCTTGAAGAACTCGCCTTCCTGCGGGCGCATGTCGGCGCGGATGGCACCTTCGTCGATCTCGGCGCCAATGTCGGCACCTATGCGCTGGCGCTGGCGCGCGATGTCGGGCCCGGTGGCAGGGTGATCGCGATCGAGCCGCATCCGGTGACGCATGCGCGGCTCAAGTTCAACACCCAGGCCTCCGGCTTTCCGCAGGTGCGCCTGGTTGCGGCGGCTGCCGGCCCGACCGATGGCGAACTGATGATCGAGACCGACGGCGACAATCTCGGCGCCAGCCACATCGTCACCGGCACGCCGACGGGCAAGGCGTTCAAAGTGCCGTCGCTGCGGCTGCAACGCATCCTCGACGAGGCCGGAGTGAGCAAGGTCGACGCGCTCAAGATCGACGTCGAGGGTTTCGAGGACCGCGTGCTGATCGGCTTCTTCCGCGACGCGCCGCAGTCACTGTGGCCGCGCGCGGTGGTGATCGAGCATCTGTCGAAGGACGAATGGACCGACGACTGCATTGCGGACATGCATGCGCGCGGTTACGTCGAGCAGGGCCGGACGCGCAGCAACACGCTGCTGGTACGGAGTTGACAGCCCTGTCTTCTCCTTCCCCCTGAAAGGGGGAAGGTCGGGATGGGGGTCAGCCGCAGGAACGGTGCCTGCGAAGAGAGCAGATTCCCACCCGCTTTGCTCTCGCGAGCAAAGCGACCTCCCCTTTGCAAGGGGAGGTGACACGAGAACGCGGATGCAAGTGCATCACAACAAGGGAGGCTCGCGATGATCGACCATATCGGCTTTTCTGTCTCCGACTATCAACGCGCGAAGGCTTTCTACCAGACGGCGCTGGCGCCGCTCGGCTACGGCCTGATCATGGAAGTGCCCGCAGAGGTGACCGGGCACGCGCCCGCCGCGGGCTTCGGCGCCGAGGGCAAGCCGGACTTCTGGATCGGCGGCGAAGGCGCGATGAACAAGCCGGTGCATATCGCCATCACGGCCAGGGACCGCGCTACCGTCGACGCCTTCTACAAGGCCGCGATGGCGGCCGGCGGCCGTGACAACGGCGCGCCCGGCATTCGCGCGCATTACCATCCGAACTATTACGGCGCATTCGTGCTCGATCCCGACGGCCACAATATCGAGGCGGTCTGCCACACGCCCGGGTGAAACATCGGAACGCCGCGGCGCGCGATCCGTTGTCGCTGCGAACTTCGATGGAGCGATCAATGCGCGCGACGCGATCTGGCATCGGCAACCGCCGCGGGGCCTCGATATGATGCCGATCGAGCCTCCCGAGATTCCGCCGACGACGCCGGGCACACCGAGCGAACCGCCGCCGGGAATTCCGCCCGGCAGTCCGCGCCCCGAGATTCCGGAGCCGGTGCGCGAACCCGGCGAGCCGCCGCGACCGGACGAGTTGCCCGGCAAGACACCTGACGAATCACCGGTGCGTGGACCGCCTGGACCGTCCGGCCCGCCGCCTGCGACAGATCGACTCGCCGCCGGTGAGTCGCCCTTGCGCCCAAGTTCCACGTCGATCGCAAATGTGTCGGCGCGTTTCTTCTGAACGCGCGGTGAACAACCACACATGCAACCCGTTATAATGTCGAAATAAACTTCGCCGATGATTCGTGGCTCGCCACAATCCGGCCTAACGGCTGGCGGTTCATCGTCCTGCCGAATTGTTCGGTTCTCACTTTGCTTTCCTGCCCAGACTTTCCGCCGGGGACTCCTAGACAATGACAAAGCTTCGTCTCGTGCTGCTTGCCACGACTGCGCTGACGGTGATGCAATTCGCCACCTCAGCGTCGCACGCCCAAACTTCGCCTCTGGTCGTCGCACAGGCGCAGCAGAAGGAAGAAACCGGACCTGACGGAAAGCCGAAGGCGCGGCCAGCGCCGGGCGCGCCGGGTGCTCCTGCACGTCCCGCACCGCCGGCCGCAGCACCGCATCCGCAGGCGCCACCTCCCGCCGCGGCACCCGCACATCCTGCTCCGCCGCCGGCCGCAGCGCCCGCGAAGCCGACCCCGCCTGCAGCCCCTGCCCGGCCCGAGCCGCCCGCAGCTGCACCGGCAAAGCCGACGCCGCCTCCGGCAGCCGCACCGCATCCGGCACCGCCGCCGGCTCCCGCACGGCCCGAGCCGCCTGCCGCGCGCCCGACGACGCCTCCGCCGTCGGCTGCTCCCGCACATCCCACACCGCCGCCGCCCGCGGCCGCACCCGCGAAGCCATCGCCGTCACCGGCACGGCCGGAGCCGCCCGCAGCAGCGCCTGCGAAGCCGACCCCGCCGGCGGCCGCCCCCGCACATCCGACGCCGACGCCACCGCCGCCGGCCGCAGCACCGCAGCGACCCGGCACGCCGCCGCCCGGCGCAGGACCCGCGCACACGCCGCCGACGCCGGCGCCCGGCGCCACGCCGAATGCCGCGCCCGCAGCACGTCCCGGCACCCCGCCCACGGCGGCAACGCCGACTCCGACGCCCGCAACGCCGGGAGCTCCGACAACGGCGCCGGCCGAACGCCGCCCCGGCGATCGTCCGGGTGGCGAACGCGGTGAACGTCCTGGCGGCGCCAAGCAACCGCCCGGCACGCCGCCCGCGGCGACGTCAACGCCCACGCCTTCGGCAACGACAACGCCTCCGGCAGCAGGGGCACGACCGGGCACGCCGCCCGCCGCGACAGCTCCCGGCGCGACACCGACGCCGACGCCTCCGGCAGCCGGCGCACAGCCCGCGCGTCCAGGTACCCCGCCTGCCGCAACAACGCCTCCGGCACCCGGCGCGACGCCGACGCCACCGGCGCCAGGTCAGCAGGGACGTCCGGCGACACCGCCCGGAACGCCGGCGACCCCGGGCGCGGCAATGGGCGCGCCCGGCGCGACCCCGGCTCCGGGTCAGCCGGCAGCACGTCCGGGCGTCGCGCCCGGCGTATCGCCAGCCCAGGGAGCAGCTATGGGCGCGCCGGCACCGTCGGTCGTCCCCGGCTCGGCCGCCGCAACGCCGCCGCCCGGCCGCGCGCAATATGCGCCGCCGACGGTTGCGCCCGCCTTCCGCGCCGCGCCTGCCGTCGCAGCGCCGCTGCCGCCGCCACCGCGCCATGACAACATCAAGCCGCTCGCGATCGGTGCCGCCGTCGGTGCCGGCGTGGTCGCCGGCGCCATCATCGGCGGCAGCATCGCCGACCTGCACAGCCAGCGGCAGGAGGTCGTCGAGGGCGGCCGCACCATCTACACCGAGCCGGACCGCGTCATCATCCGCGATCCGGGCGGCCAGGCCTATGTCCGCGGCGACGACGTCTATCGTTTCCGCTATGGCGCGCGCGATATCCGCACCGAGACGATCGGCGGCGAAACCCGCACCGTGGTGGTTCGTCCCGACGGCAGCGAGATCATCACGGTGGTCGGCTCCGACGGCCAGATGTTGCGCCGAATCCGCAGGGATACTGGCGGCCGCGAGGTCGTCATCATCGACAACAGCTATCGCGATCCGCGGGCGGTCGGCGGCTTCTATGTCGACGCGCCACCGCCGGTGGTCAACATTCCCTACGATCGCTACATCGTCGATGCTCAGGACGCGTCGCCCGACGTGATCTACGAGACCATGGAGGCACCGCCGGTGCAGCGGATCGATCGGCGCTACTCGCTCGACGAGATCCGCTACAGCCCCAATGTCCGCATGCAGATGCCGAGCATCGACGTCAACACGATCAACTTCGACTCCGGATCGTGGACCATCCCGCCGGATCAGGCGGCGAGGCTGCAGGTGATCGCCGACGGCCTCAACCGAGCTATCCAGCGCAACCCGCGCGAGGTGTTCCTGATCGAGGGCCACACGGATGCGACCGGCAACGACACCGACAATCTGTCGCTGTCGGACCGCCGTGCGCAATCCGCCGCCGAGCTCTTGACGCAGCAGTTCGGTGTGCCGGCTGAGAACCTGACCTCGCAGGGCTATGGCTCTCAATATCCGAAGGAGCAGACCGACGGACCGAGCCGCATCAACCGGCGCGTCACCGTCCGCCGCATCACCCCGCTGCTCAACGGCGGCACCGCCTCGGCCGCGCCGCCGCGCTGAGCCGGCGCGACATCACGATACGAAATGGCCGGGAGCGATCCCGGCCATTTTTGTTTGTTCTCCTTCCCCCAGAAAGGGGGAAGGTCGGGATGGGGCTCAGCCGCAGGTGACGGTGGCTGCGGAGAGAGCAGATCCCCACCCGCTTTGCTCTCGCGAGCAAAGCGACCTCCCCTTTTCAAGGGGAGGTCGGAGAAGCCTCGCCGCTCACACCAACCCTCCAACAGCAAACTTTGCTCATCTCGACCCCCGCAAGCGGGAGGGGTACAGCGGGCATGCCTCGTCTCAATCTCATCATGCGTTACTTGCCCGCGCCCAGTCCCAGCGCCTCGACCATCACGCGGAACACTTCGGTGTTGTCCATCGAGCCGTGGACGCGCTCGCTGCCCGGGCCCGTCGCGGTGAGAATGACGTCCTCGCCGGAATGCACGCTGGCGCCGATCATCGCCGGCAGATTGCCGAAGCGCAGCACGACGCCGGGGACATCCTTGTACTTGTCATTGGCCTTGAACGTGTCGGGCTGGTCGCCCTTCACGGTCGGCTCGTTCGGATCGTCGAGTTTCGGGCGGAACGTCTCGTAGTGATCCGGCAGGCTGGCGGAGAAGATTGCAAGCCGCCGGCTGACATCGACGCGTGACGGATAACCTTCGGCGTCCGGCGCCGGATAATTCGGGAACCCGGCTTTCTCGTAGACACCGACGCGCTCGCGCAGCGGCACGTTGGGTGTCGCCGCCATGTCGTCATTGATGGTGCCGACCAGGCTGTTCGGATGGTTGTGATCGGCCACGACCAGGATCAGCGTGTCGTCGTTGCGCGCTTTCGCCCAGTCCTTTGCCAGCCGCACCGCATTGTCGAGCATGATGGTGTCGTAGACCGCGCGCTCCATGTCGAGCAGATGGGCGTATTTGTCGATTAGGCCGGACTCGACCATCAGGAAGAAACCGGCCTCGTGTTTCGACAGCACCGTGAGCGCGGCCTGAATCTGCTCGGTCAGGTCCGGCTGCTCGGGGAATTTCCTGACGCCGCCGCCCCTCAGGAACTTGCGGTCGAGCGCGCCGTCCATGTTGCCGGCGGCGAACAGGCCGAGCAGTTGGCGGGTGTCCGGTTTGGCCGCGAGCGTGGCGAGTTCGCCTGCGGTCGTCGCGACCGGATAGCCGGCGTCGCGGAAGCGCGCGAGATAGTCGACATCGTCCTTGCGTTTCGATCCGGACGCGGATTGCGGCAGGAAGTTCGCGGAGCCGCCGCCCATCAGCACGTCGGGCTTCGCGTCGAAATATTGCGCGACGATCGCGTCATAGGCGGCGCGGCGGCGGGTATGCGCAACCATCGCCGCCGGGGTCGCGTCCTCGACCTCGGTGTTGGTGACGATGCCGACGGCGAGGCCCGCCCGGCGCTTGGCAAGACTCGCGATGGTCTCGACCCTCGGATCGTCAAGCGGATCGGGCGTGCGATCGGCGTAGACGCCGAGCGCATTGACCGCGGCCTTGTGGCCGGTGGCGTAGGCGCTCGCGGCATTCGCCGAATCGGTGATGATCGAGTCCGAGCCGGCGGTCGCGACCAGCGCCATATGCGGCATGTCGTCGATCGCGAGCTTGCCGCGGCCCTTGCCCTCCGCGATTCCCTTGGAGAGGATTCGCGCGGCGACGCGATGCGACGGCGACATCCCGTCGCCGATGAACAGGATCACGTTCCTGGCCTTTCGCGCCTTGGTGTCGTAGACGGTCCAGGTCACCTTCCGGCTCTGCGTGCCGTCACTGACTTCGACGGCGACCTGCCCGGGCTTGACGAGCGAGACATCGCGCAGCACCAACGCCGACTGCTCCCGGCCGGCCTCGTGCGCGGTGAATGTGCCGCCCTGGCCGAACACCGCGGCATAGTCCGCGCCGTTCAGCGTGACCTTGAGCTTTGCTTGATCGACCACCCCCGGAAGCTCGACCTTGAAGTCGAATTTGGCGCCGACGAGGATATCGGCGCGATCGATCGGATAGATCGTCTGGGCGAACGCCGGCGCTGCCGACAACGCCAGCGTGACGGCCATACCGGCAACTTGCTTGATCATGATCGATGCTCCGCTCTCGCGCATCATGCGCATCATGCGCATCGGAGCGGAGGCTAGTTGCGGCGGATGACGGCGCAATGAGGCGCGCCGGGGCGTATTGCCGCAAGGCCGGCGTGATTTCAGCGCGCCATCTGCTGCGGATCGTAGAAGAAGCGCTCCTCGACCAGCTCCTCGCCGCGCCAGGTCTGCCAGGCGACCTCCTCCATGCTGCGGACCTTGCCGTCCTTGCCGGTGAATTCGAAGCGCCAGCAGATCGCCGAATGATCGCCGTCAAGCAGGAGCGGCCCGAGCCGCGTGGTCTTGACGCCGGCGACCGCGGCCAGCACCGCCGCCTCGCGCGCCGCCAGCGCGCCGCGGCCGACGCGCCACTCACCGTCATTCTCCTGGGTGCGGGCATCGACTGAATAGAAATTCCTGATCGCGCCGACATGGTCGTTGGACTCGACCGTGTCGGCGAAGGCTTGCAACGTCCTAAGCGAGGGCATCGGGCATTCTCCATTTACCGACTTATAGTCGGTATTTATCGACTGGTAGTCGGTAAGTCAATTGGCTTGCGTCTGGAACTGGGCTAGAGATGCGCCCATGGCAACCCAGGCCGAACGGCGCGAGAAAACCAGAGCCGCCATCGTCAAGGCGGCGCGGCGCATTTTTGGCGAGCGCGGCTTCGCCGCTGCGACGATGGACGACATCGCCGCCGGCGCGCGTGTCGCCAAGGGCGCGGTCTATCATCACTTCGCGACCAAGGAGGCGGTGTTCGAGGCGGTGTTCGAGCAGGTGTCGATCGACCTTGTTGCCGATCTCGACCGCATCTCGCGCGCCGAGAACGATCCGCTGGCGGCGATGGCGGCGGGCACGCAGGGCTATTTCGCGGCGTGCTCGAAAGGCCCGACCGGCCAGATCATCTTGCGCGACGGCCCCGCCGTGCTCGGCTGGGAACGCTGGCGCGAGATCGACGCGAAACATTTCGGCGGCAAGTTTCCGCGCGCGCTGGCCGCCGCGATGGACGCCGGCGTGATCGCCAGGCAGCCGATCGAGCCGCTGGCGCGGCTGCTGCTCGGCGCGGTGACGGAAGCCGCGGTTGCGGTCTCCGCGGGGCCGGACATCGGCAAGACCGGCACCGATTACGCGCGCGCGTTCCGCTCGCTGCTGGATGCGCTCAGGGTGAAGTAGGCAGGCCTCTCTCCCCACGTCGTCCCGGCGAAGGCCGGGACCCATAACCACAGGGAGGAGTCGTGGAAGCGCGCTGGAGCACCAGCGTGCTTCATAACCATGGCCGGTGGTTATGGGTCCCGGGTCGCGCTTCGCTTGCCCGGGACGACACCGAGTTTGTGTCTACCCGCCCACCATCTCAGTCCTTGTCGTTCTCGAGCTGGAAGATCTGCGAGCCTTCGTCGCTCGAGATGAGGCCGGTCTTGTTGTACAGGCCGAGCTTGGCGCGGGTGTCAGCAATGTCGAGGTTGCGCATCGTCAGCTGGCCGATGCGGTCGGCCGGCGTGAAGGCGGCGTCCTCGACCTTCTCCATGCTGAGCCGCTCCGGCGCGTAGGTCAGGTTCGGGCTCTCGGTGTTTGATATCGAGTAGTCGTTGCCGCGGCGCAGCTCGAGCGTCACCTCGCCGGTGACGGCGCGCGCCACCCAGCGCTGCGCGGTCTCGCGCAGCATCAAGGCCTGCGAATCGAACCAGCGGCCCTGATAGAGCAGGCGGCCGAGCCGCATGCCGCTGATGCGGTACTGCTCGATCGTATCCTCATTATGGATGCCGGTGACGAGACGCTCATAAGCGATGTGCAAGAGCGCCATGCCCGGCGCCTCATAGATGCCGCGGCTCTTGGCTTCGATGATGCGATTCTCGATCTGGTCGCTCATGCCGAGGCCGTGGCGGCCGCCGATCGCATTGGCCTCGAGGAACAGCGCGACCGGATCGGCAAACGTCTTGCCGTTCAGCGCGACCGGCTGGCCTTCCTCGAACCGCACCACGACCTTCTCGGCCTTGACGTCGCAATCGGCGCGCCAGAACGGCACGCCCATGATCGGATTGACGATGGTGATGCCGCTCGCAAGGCTCTCGAGATCCTTGGCCTCATGCGTCGCGCCGAGCAGATTGCTGTCGGTCGAATAGGCCTTCTCCGCGCTCATCTTGTAGGCGAAGCCTTGCGCGGTCATGAACGCCGACATCTCGGCGCGGCCGCCGAGCTCGTCGATGAACTGCTGGTCGAGCCAGGGCTTGTAGATGCGCAGGCTCGGGTTGGTCAGCAGGCCGTAGCGATAGAAGCGCTCGATGTCGTTGCCCTTGAAGGTCGAGCCGTCGCCCCAGATGTTGACACCGTCCTCCTGCATCGCCGC
Source organism: Bradyrhizobium sp. USDA 4502 (assembly GCF_054063355.1). Lineage (NCBI taxonomy): Bacteria > Pseudomonadati > Pseudomonadota > Alphaproteobacteria > Hyphomicrobiales > Nitrobacteraceae > Bradyrhizobium > Bradyrhizobium sp. USDA 4502. The sequence continues at coordinate 7,716,399 of NZ_JBSSGF010000001.1, read as the reverse complement.
GACCAGCATCGTGCCGGTCACCGCGCGGCCGAGCGGCGTGGTGTTGAAATAGGTGATGCCGCCGGTCGAGATGTGGAACGCGCCGGACTGGATCGCGGCGATGCCCTCATGGACCAGCTGGGTGCGGCAATCGACCAGGCGGGCCTTCTCGGCGCCGAAATCCATCGCCTTGCGCGGGATCGCGTCGTAGTCGGCCTCGTCGGGCTGGCCAAGATTGGCGGTATAGGCGAAGACCTTGGCGCCTTTCAGCTTCATCCAGAGCAGCGCCGCCGACGTGTCGAGCCCGCCCGAGAACGCGATGCCGACTTTTTCGCCAGTGGGCAGGCTTTTCAGAATCGTACTCATGGGACGGTCCAATCGGTCGAAATCAATGATGTTTCCGGGGTGGCGATATCAAATTTCCGAAGGCTGAGCACGCCTTTAATCAGGCCCAAATCAGGCCTCGGGCTGGCTGGACGCCGCCTTGCCGCCCCGGCGCCAGCGCTGCATCCACCGGTAGCCGGGCATCGCAAGGCGGGTCAGCGTGGCATCGACCTGGGCGTCGGTCAGCCGGGTCGCTGCCCAGCGGTAGATCAGCGCGTAGAACAGCCAGACCGTGAAGAACGACACCAGGCCCGCGATCGCCACATCGGTGAAGAAATGGCCGCCAAAGGCCATGCGAAGCCCGCTGGTGACGATGCCGAACACGGTGGCCCCGGCAAAGGCCAGCGGCCGCCACGCGGGCGGCGTCAGCGCCGCCGGTGCATAGGTCCAGAACGCGGTGGCGCCCTCGCCGGAGAAGAACGAGCAGTTGCGCGGGCAGCCGCCGCGCGGGTCCCACCACGGCATGAATTGCAGGTCGCCGCCGAACTGCGTCACGAACACCGGCCGCGGCCGGCCCCAATAATTCTTGAAGGTGAGGTTGGTGAGCACGCCGGCCGAGAGCAGCATCGTGGTGAGCAGGAACACCGCGGCGCGGCCGGACATCAGCATCGGCCGGTCGGGCCGGATGAACTTCCAGACGATGGTCACGATCGCCGGCAGCACCAGCGCCCAGGCGATCCACATCGCCGCATCGCGCGCAAACGACGCCACCGCGTCGAGCTTCAGCGGGAAGGTTTTCTGCGCCACATCGTAGAACAGCGCCGCCAGCTTCAGGTCGAGCTCGGGATAGATCCCGAACAAGATGCCGACGATGAGCGCCAGCGCCAGCGCGATGAAAAGTCCGGTCCGGTTCATGGCGCGCGGTTTAGCCGACGCGGATGAGCATGGGAAGTGACGTCATCCCCGCGCAACGGCTTCGCCGTTGTCGCTGGAGGTGCGAGCTCTTGCGAGCCTCGAAGGATGCGGTCTTGCTGCGGCCCATCCTTCGAGACACCGTGCTGCGCACGGTTCCTCAGGATGACGGCGGTGTTTGCGGCCGCCGTTGCGACGGCAAGGGCGGGGGCGGCGGCAACGGCCGCGACGGCTCGCGCCAGGCGCCGGCGGTGCGGCCGGCGATCAGCCAGTAGACCAGGCCCGCGACGATGCCGGCGCCGGTCATGATCTCCATGTGCCGGCGCACGATGCCGTGGAATTGCATCGTATCGGGATCGAACGGAACCAGACCGAGATAGCAGGCCGCGCCGACGATCGCGCCGCCGACGGCATAGGCCAGCACGCTCCTGATGAAGAACGCCTCGGTGATCAGCACCACGATCAGCGCAGGCAGCAGCGCAAAGCCCGAGATGAAGATGAAGCCGAAACCGAGCACGACATTGATCGCGCTCTGGTCGATCTGCCCGCCGAAATCGCTGATCTCGGGATACAGCACCGCGACGACCACGATGATCCCTGCCACGAAGCAGGCCATCAGGAAGCCGAAGGCGACGACGAACAGGCGGCCGATCAGGGCCATCGGGTCATTCCATCATCGAACATCAAGCCAGGCACTAGCCTCTCCTCCGTCATGCCCGGGATTGTCCCGGGCATCCACGTCTTCTCGCGGAGAAAGCCAAGACGTGGATGGCCGGGACAAGCCCGGCCATGACGAAATATGGAAACACACTCAATCCGTCATCGCCATCGCGCGCAGCGCCTGGCGCTCGCGGGCCGAGAGCTTTTCGGTCTCCGACTTGAGCTGGCCGCAGGCGGCGAGGATGTCGCGGCCGCGCGGCGTGCGCACCGGCGAGGAGTAGCCGGCGTTGAAGATGTATTCGGAGAATTTTTCGATCTGCTCCCAGTCCGAGCATTCGTAGGCGGTGCCCGGCCACGGATTGAACGGGATCAGATTGATCTTCGCCGGAATGCCCTTGAGCAGCTTCACCAGGAGCTTGGCGTCATCGAGCGAATCGTTGACCCCCTTGAGCATCACATATTCGAAGGTGATGCGCCGGGCGTTGGAGGCGCCGGGATAATCGCGGCAGGCCTGCAGCAATTCCTTGATCGGATATTTGCGGTTCAGCGGCACCAGCTCGTTGCGCAGCTCGTCGCGCACCGCATGCAAGGAGATCGCGAGCATCACGCCGATCTCGTCACCGGTGCGCTGGATGTTCGGCACCACGCCCGAGGTCGACAGCGTGATGCGCCGGCGCGAAATGCCGATGCCCTCATTGTCCGCGACGATCAGCAGCGCATCGCGCACCGCGTCGAAATTGTAAAGCGGCTCGCCCATCCCCATCATCACGATGTTGGTGACGCGGCGCGTGCCGTCCTCGCGGTCGGCCCAGTCATTCAGCCGGTCGCGCGCCACCATCACCTGGCCGACGATCTCGCCGGCGGTGAGGTTGCGCACCAGCCGCTGCGTGCCGGTGTGGCAGAACGCGCAGTTCAGCGTGCAGCCGACCTGCGAGGAAACGCACAGCGTGCCGCGATCGGTCTCGGGGATGTAGACGCACTCGACCTCGTGCGGCCGCTCGACCTTGTCGCCGCTCGGCAGCCGCAGCAGCCATTTGCGGGTGCCGTCGTTGGAAATCTGCTCGGCGACCACCTCGGGACGGTCGACGGTGAAATGCTTCTCGAGCTCGGCGCGCATGTCCTTCGAGACGTTGGTCATCTCGGCAAAGCTCTTGGCGCCGCGGAAATACATCCAGTTCCAGAGCTGCTGGGTGCGCATCTTGCGCTGGCCGGCCTGCACCCCGATCTCGCCCAGGCGCTCGGCGATCTCGGCGCGCGACAGCCCGATCAGCGACGGTTTGGCCGGCGGCACATAGGTCTCGAGCGGAACCTTCTCGACCAGCGCGCTGGCGCCGGAGACGGCATGGGTGGTCACGGTGTCGGTCATGAAACCTCAAATAGGCCTTCCAGCCGGTGCTGGAAAGCCACCAAATACCTCGATTTCAGGCCTTAAGTCGATTTTTAGAGCATGATCTTTCCGGAAAACCGCTTCACACTTTTCCGGATCATGCTCTAGCGCCGGCAGTCCTGCCCGAGCCGGTCGAGCGCCTGCGCCAGGCCCTTCAGCGAGAAGGTGTCTGTCGTCTCGGTGCCCTTGGCCGAGACGGCTTTTACCGTCAGTTCGGCCGATTTGCGCATGGATTCCACCATCCGCTCCTCCTCGGCCGCATTCTTGATCCAGAGGCCGTCGCCCTGCGTGTACATCGCATAGGTCCCGCCGCCGACCTGAAGCGTCGATTCGGAGCCCGGCTTCACCGTGTAGCCGATCATGATCGAGACCTCGTTGACGACCTTCTCCGCCGGACGGGTGGAGATGAAGGCATAGGCCGGATCACGCGGCCGGTTCGCCGGATTGGTCTTCGACGACGACGGCTTGGCGAGCGCAAAGCACACCTTCTTGCCGTTGGGCGATGCCGTGTACGCGCCCCAGGTCCCGAATTGGCCGATCAGCGTCGGCTCCGCGCCGCCGGCGGCAGCCGCGGCGGCCGAAGGCGCCGGCTTGGCTGCTTCCTTGGCCGCATCTTTCTTGGGCGCAGCCTGCGCCGGCGCGAGGGTGATGAACCCGCACAGGATACAAGCAACCAGTGATGTCAGAATCTGCCGCACGGCCAACTGGTTCCCCCATCATTGTGACTGCAAGATGGCCCGGCGATTCCCCTCCGCCGGCTCGGATGGATAACCGGGAAACGCTTTTTTGGGAAGGCAGTTAGGCCGAAACACGAACGCCGCTCACCGTCGGGCGCGTAATCGCGACGCGTTATCACTTGGCGCGCGCAGCGCGCTGCTTCTCCCACTGCGCATCGGTCCATTGCAGCAGGTCCTCGGCACCGGAACTGCGTAAGTGCGAGCCGCCATCCTGCACCACCATCTCGCCGTTGATGTAGCCGGCCTGATCCGAGATCAGGAAGGTCGCGAGATTGGCGAGCTCCGAATGCTCGCCGGCGCGGCCGAGCGGATTGCGATGCGCCCAGCTCTCGCCGCGCCCTTCGGGGCGCAACTGTCCGGTCGCGCCTGCGGTCGGGAACGTGCCGGGCGCGATCGCGACGGTGCGGATGCCCTTCGGGCCCCACTCCACCGCCAGGCTCTTGGTCATCGCCAGCACGGCGGTCTTGGCCATGGCGGACGGCACCGTGAACGCGCGGCCGGTGATGGTCGAGGTCGACAGGATCGAGAGCACAACGCCCTTGTGTTTGCCGTCGATCCAGCGGCGGCCGGCGGCGAGCGTGCAGTACATCGTGCCATGCAGTGTCGGCGCGAGGATCGCGTCCGCCGCACGGAATGACAAATGTTCGCTCTGCGCAATAAAGGTTGCGGCAGCATTGTTGACGAGCACGTCGATCGGCGCGTCCTGCCAGACCTGATCCATCATCGCTTCGACCGCCGCGCCGTCGCGGATATCGCATCGCGCGGTAGAGACCTTCGCGCCGAGTTCGCTGCGGAATTTCGCTGCGGTTTCCTCCAGCAGCCCCTCGCGCCGTCCGCAGATGATCAGTTCGGCGCCGAGTTCGGCAAAGCGGCGGCCCATCGCCGCGCCGAGGCCGGAGCCGCCGCCGGTGATCAGGATGCGCTTTTTCGCTAGCAGGCCTTTTTCAAACATAGTTTGATCCCTCCGCACTGTATTGTCGCTCCGCCGCAAATCCGGCATGAAGCTTGTAGTCCAAGATCTTGCAACTCTTTCTGCGTCCGAAACTCAGGTGTGTCCATGAAAGCCATCCTCTGCTCGCAATACTGTCAACCTGACGATCTCGTGCTGGCTGATGTGCCCGATCCGGTGGCGGCTCCCGGCGAAGCCGTGATCGCGATCAAGGCGGCGGCGCTGAATTTCTTCGACATCCTGATGATCCAGGGCAAGTACCAGATCAAGCCGCCGTTCCCGTTCTCGCCGGCTGCCGAAGTTGCCGGCGTGATCGAAAGCGTCGGCGCCGGCGTCACTGATTTGAAGGTCGGCGATCGCGTCGTCGCGTCCTGCGGCCACAACGGCGCGCGCGACAAGATCGCGCTGCCGGCGAATTCGATCGTGAAGATTCCCGACAATCTCGATTACGACCGCGCCGCCGGCATCATCATCATCTACGGCACCGCGCTGCATGCGCTGGAAGATCGCGCGAGCCCGAAGCCGGGCGAGACGCTCGCGGTGCTGGGGGCCGCCGGTGGCACCGGCCTTGCTGCGTGCGAGCTCGGCAAACTGATGGGGTTGAAGGTGATTGCCTGCGCCTCGTCGGACGAGAAGCTGGCATTCGCCAAGCAACACGGCGCCGAGCTGACGCTGAACTATGCGAAGGAAGATCTCAAAGAGGGCCTGCGCAAGCTGACCGACGGCAAGGGCGCCGACATCGTGTTCGATCCGGTCGGCGGCGCCTATGCCGAAGCCGCGTTGCGCTCGACCGCGTGGGAAGGCCGCTTCCTGGTGATCGGCTTTGCCGCCGGCGACATCCCGAAGATCCCGCTCAACCTCGCACTGCTGAAGGGCTGCGATATCCGCGGCGTGTTCTGGGGCGCCTGGGCGCGGCAGAATCCGGACAAGAACCGCAAGAACCTCGAGAAGCTCGTGCAGTGGACCGCGGAAGGCAAGATCTCCTCGCATGTCGACCGCACCTTCCCGCTGTCGCAGACATCAGAAGCCCTGAAGGTGCTCGCCGGCCGTAAGGCGATGGGCAAGGTGATCCTGCACCCGGGAAGCTGAACCGAGATTGCGCAGCCCGGAAGGAGCCGAACGGATTACCATGGCGCTCCCTACCGTCTCCGTCACCCTGAGGAGCGCGCTCTTGCGCGCGTCTCGAAGGGTCGACGGCCCCGCTGGTCGCCGTACATCCTTCGAGACGCGCTTCGCGCTCCTCAGGATGACGGATCGAAAGTTTCGTAGCCCGGATGGAGCGCAGCGAAATCCGGGATGCATCATAACCTTCCCTTGAAAAGGGGAGGTCGCCTTGCTCGCGAGAGCAAAGCGGGTGGGGATCAAATCTGCCGGCTTGCAGCGTCGCCTGTGGCTGACCCCCATCCCGACCTTCCCCCTTTCAGGGGGAAGGAGAAGGCAGATCTCACTCCTCGTCCGGCACCCCGCGCTTCAGCGCGGCGCGGGCGGCATCGCGATGCTCGGGCGTGATGTGGCTTGCCACCATGCGGAGCGCGGTTGCGAGCACCGCGGCGTCATCGGTGAAGCCGAGAATCGGCAGCATGTCGGGCACGAAATCGAACGGCAGGATGAAATAGGCGATCGCCCCGAGCAGCGCCGCCTGCACATGGCGCGGCGTCTGCCGGTCGAACGCGCAGTAATAGGCGGCCAGCAGGTCCTCCGCGAAGGGCAGGCTCGCCACCACCTTCTTGAACTTGATCCAGAAACGGCGGCGCACGCTTTCAGCGTCCTGCGCCAGCCGATCGGCAGGCCCAAATCCCGCGCCGTGTTCGCTCGATGTCATCGCAAGGTTCCTCGACGCCGCGCCAATTCGGCGGCGGACGATGCGAATCTGGGGATATCGGCGGACCCGCGCAAGGTTCCACGCGCCGGGGTCAACTGACCCCAAGCTGCCTTGCGATCGCGTTCATGGCCTTGGCGAGGTCGATGTCGCGCTTGGTCACCCCGCCGGACATCATGGGTCGACAGCACCACCTCGACGGTCTTGTAGACGTTTTTCCACTCGGGGTGATGGTCGCTCTTCTCGGCGACCAGGGCGGCGCGGGCCATGAACCCGAAGGCCTCGTTGAAGTCCTTGAACACGAAAGTCTTGGCGATCGCCTCGCGGCCGGACGCCTCCGACCAGCCGGCCAGTTCCCAAAGGGCGGCCTTCCTCGCCTCCGCTGACAGCCGTTCGACCATGGTAAACTCTCCCGTTTGACGCCGACTTTAGCCTAACAACGGCCTCCGGGATGGGATCCACGCCCAAATTAAGGCCGAAATCGCGTCCTATCGCCGCTGGTAACCATGACGGAGTTGTAACATCTGTCCATTCAGTAATTTGCTACACATAGAGGATGTATGCGCGTTGGTAGTTTTGCGAGATTGAGCCCCGACGATTGTTTGCGAGATCGATGACAGACGGCTCCGCCAGCATGTCGCCCAAGCCGCTGCGTTCGGCAAAGCGGCGGCTGATGTTCGTTTTGATCGCGGGCGCGCTGGCCATCATCGGCACGTTGCTGGCCGGCTATTATTTCGCCGTGCGTCCGGTGACGCTGCGGATCGCGGTCGGTCCCGCCAACAGCGATGACGTCAAGGTCGTGCAGGCGCTGGCGCAGGCCTTCAACAACCAGCAGAACACCCAGGTCAAACTGAGGCCGGTGCAGACCGAGGGCGCTACCGCCAGCGCCCAGACGCTGGCCGACGGCAAGGCCGATCTCGCCATCATCCGCGGCGATCTCGAGGTGCCGAAGAATGCCCAGGCGGTCGCGACCCTGCGCAAGAATGTCGTGGTGATGTGGGTTCCGCCCGCCAAGGGCAAGGTTCGGAAATCCGCGCGGATCACCAAGATCGCGCAGCTTGCCGGCCGCAAGATCGGCGTCGTCGGCCGCACCCCGGCCAATGTCAATCTGCTGAAGCTGATCCTGACGCAATACGGCGTCGACCCGATGAAGGTCGAGATCGTTCAATTCCCGGCCAATGAGGCGGCGGAAGCGATCAAGAACCTCAAGGCCGACGCCTATCTCGCCGTCGGCCCGGCCAACAGCAAAATCACGATCGATGCGATCACGGCGTCGGTCCGCGACGGCGGCGAACCCAGCTTCCTTGCGATCGACGCCTCCGAGGCGATCGCGCAGAACCATCCGGCCTATGAGGCCGCGGAAATCCCCGCGGGCTCGCTCGGCTCCGCCGACCGGCCCGACGATGAGGTGAAGACGATCAGCTTCTCGCACCACATCGTTGCGCGGAAGGGCCTGTCGGACTCGACGGTCGCGGCATTCACGCGGCAATTGTTCGCGATCCGGCAGTCGCTCAAGACCGATTTCCCGCTCGCCGCCAAGATCGAGACGCCGGACACCGACAAGGATGCCACCATTCCGGTGCATCCGGGCGCCGCCGCGTTTGTCGACGGCGAGGAAAAAACCTTCCTCGACCGCTACAGCGACTACATCTGGTGGAGCCTGATGGCGTTCTCGGCGATGGGCTCGGCCGGTGCGTGGTTCGCCGGCTATCTCAAGCAGGACGAGCGCAACACCAACACCTCGCAGCGCGAACGCCTGCTGGAGATGCTGAAGACCGCACGGCAAAGCGATTCGATCGAGGAACTCGACCAGATGCAGGCGGAGGCCGACGACATCCTGCGCCACACGCTGGACTGCTTCGAACACGGCGCCATCGAGGAAGGCACGCTGACCGCGTTCAACATCGCGCTCGAGCAGCTTCATAACGCCGTCGCCGACCGCAAGGCGCTGCTGTTCAGCATGCCGCAGAATTTGCAACGGACTGCCACGCAGTTCAGAGCGGCGGGCACGGCGTAGAATCGCCGCTACTCTATCCGCGAGATGCCTTCGTCTCTCCCGCTTGCGGGTAGGGGCTCTCTCCTCGCCATGATTCGTCGAGAGACCCCTCCCCACCCTCCCCCGCAAGCGGGAGAGGGAGCCTGACAGACGTGCCCACCTCACGCGACGCCCGCCGCTGTAATGTCTCCGTCATGGAATTTTTCTAGGTCTTGGCGCGCCTGCGGCGCATTGTCGCTGTGACCTGAGGAGGCTCCCCATGACGATCCGGTTCTCGCGAAATCTCACCCGCCGACGCTTTCTCTCCACGGCGGCTGCGGCCGGCGCCGGCGTGATTGCGATGCCCTATCTGTCGCGCGCCGCCGACCGTCCCGTGATCACCCATGGCGTGCAGTCCGGCGATGTCGGCGTCGACGGCGGCGTGGTGTGGGCGCGTGCGGACCGGCCGTCGCAGATGATGGTCGAGGTCGCGACCACCGAGTCCTTCAAGGACACCCATACGCTGCCGCCGATCACGGCGCTGCCCGAGAGCGACTTCACCGCCAAGATGCTGCTGGAGAACCTGCCCTCCGGCCAGGACATCTTCTATCGCGTCCGCTTCCGCGACCTCGCCCATATCGACATCGTCGGCGAACCGGTGGTCGGCCGCTTCCGGACCGCGCCGAGCGACCGCCGCGACGTCTCCTTCGTGTGGGGCGGCGACGTCGCCGGCCAGGGCTGGGGCATCAATCCCGACGACGGCGGCATGATCACCTTCGCCGCGATGAAGAAGCACGCTCCGGATTTCCTTCTGCACTCCGGCGACACGATCTACGCCGACGGCGTGATCCCCTCCGAGGTGAAGCTTCCCGACGGCAAGGTCTGGAAGAACGTCACGATCCCCGAGAAGGCCAAGGTCGCCGAGACGCTCGACGAATACCGGGCCGCCCACAAGTATAACTTCCTCGACAACAACGTCCGCGCCTTCAATGCCGAGGTGCCGATCTTCGTGCAGTGGGACGATCACGAGGTGACCAACAACTGGTCGCTGTCGAAACAGCTGCCGGCGGCCTACAAGGAGCGCGACATCAATGTGCTCGCGGCGCGCGCGGCAAAGGCCTTCCACGAGATGTATCCGATGCGCGAGAGCATCGTCGAGCCTGGGCGCGTCTATCGCACGCTGAGCTACGGTCCGCATCTCGACGTCTTCATGCTCGACGAGCGCAGCTATCGCGGCCCCAACGGCCCGAACCTGCAGGAGCAGTATGGCCCCGACGCCTATTTCATCGGCCCGGACCAGATGGCCTGGCTGAAGCGCGCGCTGCTCAACTCGCGCGCCACCTGGAAGGTGATCGCCTCCGACATGCCGCTCTCGCTGATCGTCTATGACGATGCGGCCAACAAGAAGGGCTCGGAAGCCTTTGCGCAGGGCGATGGTCCGGCGCGCGGCCGCGAGCTCGAGATCGCCGACATCCTGCGTTTCATCAAGACCGCGGGAATCGTCAACACGGTGTGGCTGACCGCCGACGTGCATTACGCCGCCGCGCACTACTACAACCCAAATAAGGCCCAGTTCCAGGAGTTCGATCCGTTCTGGGAATTCGTCTCCGGCCCGCTGCATGCCGGTACGTTCGGTCCGAACGAGCTCGACAACACCTTCGGCCCCGAGGTGAAGTTCATCAAGGCGCCGGGCGAAGGCAACCAGAACCTGCCGCCGTCGGCGGGCATGCAGTTCTTCGGCCACGTCAAGATCGACGGCAAGAGCGGGCAGATGACGGTGAGCCTGCGCGACCGCGTCGACGCCGAGCTGTGGGCGATCACGCTCGACCCGAAGCCGGTCTAGTGTGCTGAATGCGAAGTTCGTGCGATTTCGCGGCAGCCACTTTCACGAACTTCGCATTCATAAAGCACACTAGAATTATAAGTTTGCTAGTGTCCTTATCGAATCCGAAGTTCGCTCCGAAGGTGCGGCAAATGATGCGAACTTCGGATTCGGGACACTAGTTCGGTCACAGCCACGACGGAACCGGACTCTTTGTCTTGACGGCCTTGCCTCCAAGGCGAGGCAACGCGATTGCCGGGGGATGGACCTCCCCGGCATCTTCCGGTACCGATGTCAGAGCCGTTATGCTGGGGGCCCGGAGGGGCGGAGCATGAGGCGCTGCGAATTCTTTCGCGTGCTCGGTGGTAGCGTTGCGAGGTTTCGGCCTCGCCGCTTGTTGGTCGTCGCGATCGCAGTGTTCGCGCTGCTGCCGATCGAAGTCAGCGATGCCGGCTGGCTGCCCGATCTCTTCAAGAGCTCACCCAAGCATGCCAAGTCGCCGAAGCGCGCGAAGGCGACAAGGGCTGCCAAATTGGCAAGGCACCGCGCTCCGCCCAGGCACCGCGCCATGCGGCTGGCCGCCCTTGGGCCAGTCACCCTGCCGCTTTCAGCTCTCAAGCCAGCCGCTGCCAAATGCGATCCCGCGACGTTCCGGATCGTGCTGGATGTCGGACATACAGCGCAATCGGAAGGCGCGATCAGCGCGCGGAATGTCGCCGAGTTCACCTTCAACCTGCGCCTTGCGCGGCTGATCGAGGAGAGGTTGAAGGCCGAAGGCTTTGCCGAAACCAGGCTGCTGCTGACCGAAGGCAAAGCGAGACCGAGCCTCTTCAAGCGGGTCGCAGCCGCCAACAATCTGCACGCGGATCTGCTGATGTCGATCCACCATGACTCCGTGCCCAACAAGATGCTCGAGGACTGGGAGTTCGAGGGCAAGAAAAGCCACTTCAGCGACCGCTTCAGCGGCTACTCCGTGTTCGTCTCCCGGGACAATCCGGACTTCAAGACCAGCCTCCGGTTCGCCGAACTGGTCGCCGGGGAAATGAAGGCCCAGGGCCTGCATTATGCCGAGCAATACAGCCAGGCCATCATGGGTCGTTACCAGCACCCGTTGCTGAACAAGGATACCGGCGTCTACAGCAATGATGAACTCATCGTGCTGAGAAAGACCGCGATGCCCGCGATCCTGCTGGAGGCGGGCTCGATCATCAACCGGGACGAGGAACGCGAGATGGACTCGCCCGAGCGCCAAAACCTCATCAGCAGCAGCGTCGCTTCCGCCGTGAAGGAATTCTGCGAGCCGCGATGGGCGCTGCTCGGTCCACCCTGACGGCCGAGCGATCAACTCCTCCTCAGCCCGGCTTGCCCGACTTGATCTCCTTGAACTTGGCAAGCGCCTGCTCGAACTTGGCGTTGAACAGCCACATCGCATCGAGGATCTCGCGGAAGGTCGCGGATGTTCTTGCCCGGTCGGCCCGGCCGAACGCGAAGACGCTGTTGTTGCGCAGATATCGCATGATCCTGGGATCGGAAATTCTGTAGCCGACGAGGTTGCCCGATTTGAGCGCTGCTCTGGTCGGCGTGGGAATGATCTGGATCAGCTCAAAGACCTTCATCTGATCGATCGGGTCCGGCAGCGCTTTCTGGATCGCCGCGACCTGCGGGAAAAGTTCGGCGTGTGCGTTCATGAGGCCGTCCCGCACGGCGGTCCAGTGATTGAACCTGTGGTCGAGGTTGCCGACTCGCGCCTCTTCCCGGTCGTCGCGACGGCTCAGCGCAGGATCGAGTGTCGCGATCGACCCCTTGATGGCGGCCCATTTCCTTCGGCCGTCGCGATCCTCGGACGGGCCGGTCTGCAGGCTTCCTTTATAGGTGTTCGATCGTGCATTGCCCGCATTCTGCTTGCCGTTCGTCTCGGCAAAGAAGAGGCCGAGGCTGATACGGCCCGCGACGGCGGCGTCGGCGGCGTCAAGACCCTTGGCGCGCGCGATCACCGTCGCCAGATCGACCACGTCCTTGAATGGCGTATTGGATGTTTGCGCACCGGCGGGCGGCGCCTCCATGACGTCGAAGAGCTTCCTGTACTCATCGAGCAGCGGCTCATTGTCGGCGTTGAAGTAGGCCGGGGGGATTCCGAATCTGTTGGGTCTGCCAATCCTGGACGGAAGCGCATCGGTGAGGTCCTTGTAGGCGCTCATCATCTCGACACGGGCCAGATAGATCGCCTGGCCCGGCAAGTCGGGCAGCGGCTGCTTCGAATCGATCTGCGCGCGGCGCTGGCGCAGGATCGACTCGAAGCCCTTCAGGGCTTTGTCGTAGGTCTCAAGCGCGGCCGATTGCTCGCTCGAGAGTGCGGCCGGCGTAGCGAGAGCTGGCGACACGAAGCGACCGACGACGGCCGAGCCGAACGGCGGCGCTGGCAGCAGCCCGAGAGCGAGCGCGGCTGCGGGCGCAGCAAATATCCTGATCACCATGACGCTTTCCCGAAGCGTTTGCGTCACCGAATCCGACAGGCTGGATGGTAGACGACGAACGCGCCGACGGCGAGGCCGAAGCCGGCAATGCGTCAACGTCCGTTTCGCAGCGCCGCTTCCAGCGCCTCGCTCGAGCACGGCTTGGTCAGCCGCGGCTTGCCGGCGAGCGATGCCGGCAGCCGGATATCCGCACCGTAACCCGTGACGAAAGCGAACGGCACCTTCAGCACATCCAGCCGCTCGGCGATGGCGAACGTCTTCTCGCCCCTGACGAGGCCGACGTCGAGCAGCGCGAAATCCGGCGCGCGTTCGGCGATCAGCTCGAGCGCCCGGGCGACGTTCGTGGCGGTGCGCACCGTCCGAGCGCCGAAGCCGAGGATGGTGTCCTCGAAATAGAGCGAGATGATCGGATCGTCCTCAACCACGAGGACGTCACCGGGCATGCCGGCATTGGGGGTGAAGTCCATGGCGCGCCAGTTTCCGTTTTTAAAGCATGGATGAAAGACCGGATTAGTCCGGCCGGATTGGCCCGCGACCGGCGCCTGAAAGCACGCCGGCTGTTCCCGAGGTGAAACCCATCACATCGCGGGCTGCCGCGTCTGTTCACTAGTGAACATAAATCCGGGAACTTTCCGATTATGGTCCGCGTTGGGTTCTCAGGATTTCCAATGATCACGAAACGGACCGAGTTGGCCGGGACGAGTGACCGGCCGTTCAACAATCTTTTGCGCCGGCTGAACGCCGCCGATTACGAACTGATCGCGCCGCACCTTGCCTTGGTCGAGGCCGCGGCCGGCGATCTGCTCTACAATCCCGGCGACGACGTCCAGACCGTGCATTTTCCATGCGGGCCGAGCCTTGCGTCCTACATGGTGCCCAATGAGGACGGCCGCGATGTCGAGACCATCCTGGTCGGTCGCGAGGGCGCGGTCGGCGGCATCGTCAGCCAGGGCTTCCTGCCGGCCTATACCCGCATCACCGTCAAGTTCGGCGGCCCGTTCGCGCGGCTGCCGGTCAGCAAGCTCGACGCCGCCAAGCTGACGTCGATCTCCGTGCGCAACATCTTCGCGCGTTATGCCGACTGCATGCTGGCGCAGATTTTCCAGTCGACCGCCTGCAATGCGATCCACTCGATCGAGCAGCGCGCGGCGAAATGGATCATCTCGGCGATGGAGCGCACCAATGGCAACGGCATGGTGCCACTCACGCATGAACAGCTCTCGACTTTGCTCGGCGTCGGCCGCAGCTACACCAGCCGCGTGATCCAGAACTTCAAGGCGGAAGGCGTGCTGGAGACGCGCCGCGGCGCGATCGTGATCCGCGACCCGGACAAGCTGCGGCAGCGCTCCTGCCTGTGCAACGACGCCGTCAAGGATCATTTCGAGGAAGTGCTGCGCGGCGTGTATCCAAGCGAGGACAACCCGCAGAACTAGCACTACTTTGGCAGATTGTGTTTTCGCCGCTGTTTTTCAGGGATTTCCTTTCGGCAATATGGGCACTGCTGAGGCGGCGGCCGAAGGATGAGATCGACGATGGCGTGACGTACGGCTGGCATGGTTGGCTGAGGCGGAGGCCCGTTGATTCTTTTTTTTCCGCCCCGCGTATGCGAGGCGACGATGTTGCAGGAAGGCGTAGGCAATCATTGTCATCAAGGCGTGGCGATGAAGACCTTGCCATGACCGCCCTTCGAAGTGATCAAGTCCAAGCTCCTCCTTCAGCTGTTGATGCGCCTGCTCACAAATCCACCGTGCCTTGATGGTGGCGGCCAGCGTGCGCAGATCCGTCGCCGCCGGAAGATTGGCGAGATAGTATTTCTTCTCCCCGGAGGCACGTTGCTCACCAATGAGCCAGGCTTCGTCGCCTGGGAGATGCTGCTGACCTTTATCCCATATTCGCTGCGGAGGGCCGTCGGCGGTGCGGACACGGAGAGCAGCAAATCGAGCTTTGAGCCGACCTTTCGTCCCGCTACGCCAACTCAGGGTTTTCCATTTGGCGCTGGCCAGCATTTGTTCGGCCGCAATCGATAAGATATCGGGCACGTGGTGCTTTCGTGGTTTGCCACGGACTTTGGTGATCGGCCAAATGAGCTTCACATCGACCGGATACACTTTCTGGTGCCGAGGGATACCGACAGCCCAGGTCAGCCCGCGCTCTGTTAGCCCTTGTCGAAACGGTGCGCTGAGGCCGTATCCTGCATCCGCCAGCACACATCCAAAGCGCATGTTGGCTGCCATCGCGCGGTCAATCTCGGCCAAAGCGATCTCCGGCTTGGACCGTGGCGTTCGGTGTTCGACTGGCACGCGAGCGCGCTTCAAACGAGACATGTCGCTTGTCCAGCTGTCAGGCAGAAAGAGACGTAACGCGACCATCACTGGCACTTCGCCGCGTGCAAGCGTTAAAGACACCAGCGTTTGGCAATTTGCGGTTTTACCGAGAGCCGACGCGTATTGAGCCGCAACACCGACCGATCGCTCACCCTTCTTGGGAAGTGAGGTGTCATCGATAACCAGCATCGCATCCCTGCCGCCGACAAGTCGGTCCGCCTGGTTGAGCAGCTCCGTCTCCAGCGGCGTCGCATCCCAGACACCGTCCGCAATGAAATGGTGCAACTGGTCGTAGTTGCTCGTGGCAAGGCGTTCCGCCATCGGCTGAACGCTCTTGCGATCGCCCGGACCGATCAATCCCGCAACATACAGAGGACACATCCGCTGCCGGGTCTTATGACCCAGCCGGTCCAAGAACGGCATTAGCCAGCGTTCGAGTTCGTCTTCCCATCTCGGCATGGTCAGCCCTCCAAGAGCCGACCACCCATGAATCATTGAAAAATTGATTCGGGAATCCTATAAAACGCGGCAAAATCAACAATCTGCCAAAGTAGTGCTAGGGTGTGTACTCATTATTCGTCGCATCCGCCATGCTTCCGGAAGCCGACGCTAAACCCGACATCGCCGTAGGGGTTCGTCCTATCGCCCCAACCCCGCGCGCTTAATGAGCGCTTAACGCTTTTGCGCAACAGATAGGATCACCAGCGCGGAATTAGTCCTAGTTATGAGTGCGAGCCGAGCTCCCGAGGAGGGGAATCGGATGGGACTGCTTTTTGTCGGAGCGCTGGCAGGAATCCTGATCGGCTTTGGCTGGTTCGCGCCTTCCCGAGGGGATTTCCTTGGGTGTGAGTCAAGACCCTGTTTCGACAAGGTTGCAGTCGCCCGACCCACAGAGCCAGTGCCGGCGGCGTTAGCGCCTGCGCCTGCGATCGTCAAATCGAATTCTGCAACCCCGGCAAAATCCGGCAGGAGACCATCATCGAAGAAACACGGACCGCCCGACCTCGCCAAGGCGGCGTCCCCGCGGACGAGGATCAACGTCCCGACACCCGAACACGCCGCGGACATGGCAGATCCTGTCCTCACCAAAGCGAAGGTCACGATTGCAGCGCAGATTGAGGATCCGGGATCGGCCGAATTCAGCGACATGAAGCGCGCCATGCGAAAGAACACGTTCGGACGCGCCGTGGATACGATTTGCGGGCGCGTGAAAGGAAGAAGTGCGTCGGGCGGAGAGACTGGAGGGAGGCCGTTTCTGTATCTTGTGAAGGAGGATGAAGCGTATGTCGTCGACGGCAAGTCAGGGTCGGCGGCGTCAACGGCGTATCGAAATATCTGCAAATAGGGGATGCGTCGACCGCGCCGCGGCGCGCGTCCAAATGATTTGAGCGGAAAGAATTTCCACCGAGGCGCCAGGCTATCCCGCAATGGATGCGATCCTGATGTCGGGGCTGCGCGTGATGATGCATTCAGGATGAATGCCGCAACGGTAAATGCGCAATACGGATCGATGGGACTGTCGCAGAAATTCTTTTCATTCCGAGGAAATCATGGACGACATAACCTCAAAACGGCTCAATGGAGCGCTTCACGTACCGGTTCTGGTGATCATCGAGCCGCACCTGTTGCCGCGCACATGTATTCTCAACGTCCTCAGACGGGAATTGGCCGACTTCGAGATCCTCGACATGGCAACGGTCCAGGGCCTGGACTGCATGTCGGCCCGCGACGTTCGTCTGGTGCTGCTGAGCATCGCGGACAAGCCCATCGGCGATCCCTCGGTCGAGGACGATCTCGCCTTCGTGGCCGAGCACTGTCCCAATGCCGCCGTCGCAATCCTGTCAAACCATGACGACGAGCCGACCGCGCAAGCCGCGATGCAGCGGGGTGTTCGCGGCTTTCTTCCCACCTCGCTACCAATCGAGGTCGTCATAGCCGGCCTGCGCCTTGTTCTTGTCGGCGGCGTCTACAGGCCGTTGCCGGTCGCCGAAATGAACAGGATGCCGGGTTTCGATCCGCCGGACGCGCGCGGGCTTGCGTCCGCATATCTGATGAACGAGGCAGCCAGGGCGGCCATCGACAGGAGCGATCTCACGCCCCGAGAGCAGCACGTTCTGGCGGAATTGGAGCTCGGCCTGCCCAACAAGCTGATCGCAGCCAAATTGAAACTCTCGGAAAGCACCGTCAAAATGCACATTCAGCATATCATGAGGAAATGTGCCGCTCACAATCGCACGGAAGCGGTCCTCCGCTGGCGCGGCCGGTCGCTCGCGCAGAATCGCGATCACGACCCGGGCACAGCCCCAATGCCGGAGACCTAGTCACGCTGAGCGGGATCAATCCTCTCTGAATGCACCGCGGAAGCTGTCGAGCAGGGGCCTGAGCGCGTAAAGTGCGACGGTACCGCGCCCCGTGGTGATGAACACCTGAACCGGCATACCGGGGACGATCTGGAAGTCGTTTGCGGCGATCTGCGCGTCGTCGATCCGGATCTTGGTCGCGTAGTATGGCTGGTCGGTACGCTTGTCGAGTAGCCGGTCTGCCGATACGTGCACGACGGTTCCCTTCAGGCGCGGTACGCGACGCTGATTGTACGGCACGAGATGCACCTCGGCATTGAGGCCGGGATGAACCACATCAATGTCCTCGGGCCTCAGGCGGGCGGTCACGATGAGGCGGTCTTGCCGGGGCACCAGCTCCATGAGGGGAGCACCCGCCCCGATGACGCCGCCCGCTGTATGAATCCGCAAGTCGGTTATCACGCCGTCCTCAGGCGCCTTCACCTCCGTTCGCGATAGCTGATCCCTGGCCGCAAGCAACCGCTCGCGGAGCTGGAATATCTGGTTCTGTGCTTCACGAAACGACTGTGCGATCTCGTTCTGCCTGTCGCTCTCGAGCTTGAACAATGTGGCCTGCTGCTCGCTGATGACCTGCCCGGCGCGAGAAATCTGCGCCGTGATCTCGCCGCGGCGACCCTCAACGTCGGCCAGTTCACGTTGCAGGTTCAGAAGCCGCGGCCGCCGTTCGAGTCCCTTGTTCACGAGCGTCGTAACCATATCCAGTTCTTCCCGGACGATGTCGACCCGCTGCCCGGTGGCGTTCTGCTGAGCCTTGAGACCTTCGATCTCCCTCTCGACTTGAAGCCTCCGTTCGCGAATGACCGCAAGCTGCGACTCATGAACCTGCCGGCGCGCCTGAAAAATGAACTGCTGCGCCGATACCGCGGCGGCGGCCACCCCATTTCGCTTGCTGTCCTGCCCCAGCGCGCTCGGGATTGCGATGCTCTCCAAGTTCTGCTGCTCGGCCTGAAGCCGTGCGGCACGAGCAATTGCATCCCACAACTGGCCTTGAAGGCTTTGCACCTCCGAACCGGGCCGGGTGTCGTCCAGCGCGATCAGCGTCTGTCCGCTTCGCACGATATCGCCGTCCGCAACCAGGATCTTCCTGACGATCCCGCCTTCCAGGTGCTGAATCGTCTTGCGGCTCGATTCCGATTCCACGACGCCGGAAGCGATCGCGGCGCTCTCGAGAGGCGCGAGGCACGCCCATGTGCCAAGCCCCAGCATGAAGCAGAGCACCAGCAGGTTGCCCGCCAGGGTGATACCGCGAAGCCGTCCACGCGGAGAGAGGGGTGTCGGGCTCGCACACCATGGATATTCGAGGGGCTCGAAATCGTCGATCGCGGTAACCACGACTCCGAGCCGTCCGGCGAGCGGGGGGCTTGCCGGCGTTCGCACGAGCTGGTCCCAGATCGCGGGTAACCTCGATATCGTCGGAAGCTTCCAGATGGTGAGAGGGTTCCGGATCATGGCGCAGTCCGCGATGTAACCTGGGGTCGGCTCAGGTGCCGCTCAAAGATTTCCTCGCTGTCGCCGAAAGCGACGACCGCCCCCTCTTCCATAATGGCAATCTTGTCTGTGGCTGCGAGGAGACCCATACGATGAGTGACGACGACCAGGATGACACCGGCGAGCTTCATGCGCTCGATAGCGTCCAGCAGCATTCGCTCGCCCCCGTAATCGAGACTGGCATTCGGTTCGTCGAGAACGATCAGGCGTGGACCGCCGAAAAAGGCCCGGGCAAGACCGAGGCGCTGCCGATATCCGCGCGAGAAGGATTTTTCACGGTGAATCACCGTGTCGTACCCGTTCGGCAGGCGCATGATCGCCTCATGAATTCCGACCAGCTTGGCCGCTTCCACGACCTTCCGCCGATCGGCATCATCAAGCCGTGCGATGATATCGCTTATCGTATCGCCGAGCAGGTCGATGTCCTGGGGGAGATAACCGAGACGGTGACCGCTAAGGCCCTCGCGAAGCAGCGAGACGTCGGTATTGTCGAGCAGGACACAGCCATGAGTTGGCATCGACAGCCCGGCAATCACCCGGCCAAGCAGGGACTTGCCTGACCCGGACGCACCGATAATGCCAAGGCATTCTCCGTTCGCGAGCGTGAACGAGACACCATTCAGCAGCAGGTGATTGGTCCCCGATAGCCTCACGCCGACGTTGTCGACAACGAGACCGCTCGACGCCTGCCGCTGCGAAACCTCCGGATCCTGCCGTCCGGCGGCGGCGGGGGACGCGGCGAGAACCGCGCCGAGCCGCTGGCAGGCACGCACGGCCGACCTGAGTGACTTCCAGCCTGCGATCGCACTTTCGACCGGCGCGAGCGCGCGGCTGAACATCAGTGTCGAAGCAAAAATGATCGCCGGACTCTTTCCGTGCTCGAGGACAAGCCACGCGGCAGCCCCCATTATCAATACCTGCGACAGCGCGCGGACCGGCTTGGTGACCAGCATCACGATCTCGCTTCGCCGGATTGCAACGTTGTGCTCTCTGCGTGCCTCCTGCGCGTCATGATAGATCGCGCGCGCAGCGCTATCGAGCATTCCCATGGCGCGGATCATGTGGATGTTGCCTGCGGCGGCCTGGAGGCGGCCGTAGCTTCTGGACAGCGCGGCGCCGGATCTGAGCAGAACGTCTTCGGTAACCAGATCTCCGGCAACCGTGAGAGCGAAGAGGAAAGCCACACAGCAGGCGCCCACGACGCCAAGCAGGGGATGGATGAGAAAGAGGACCAGGAGGAACAGGGGCGCCCAGAGTGCGTCGAACAGCATCGGACATGCGCCGGAATCGATGAACTGGCGCAACACGGTGAGATCCCGATAGGCGTCCGACACCCGCGTCCAATCGCTGCGAAACGCGGATTCGAGGCTGGCCGAAAGCACGCAAGGACGGAGCCGATCGTCGAGCCAGGCGCCAAGGCGACCCAGGACAGCGCGCCGCAAGGCATCGAACACGCCGCCGACCACGACCGTGATCGCGACAATGAGCGTGAGCAGGAGCAGCGTGTCGCCGCTCCGGCTCGACAACACCCTGTCGTAGATCTGAAGAAGGTAGATGGAGGGCGCAAACAAAAGCAGGTTGTAGCTGCAGCTATACGCGAATACGAGACCAAGCGGTCCCGCACAGGACCAAAGGGCCGCGTGCAGTGGCGTCGAGATCTGCGGCAGGACAGGCAACCGAATGGGCGGCATCAGCATGATCGTCACCGCCTGAAATCGAAGTCCGGCCGCACTTGCCCGACGGCCAACGCGATCTGCCAAGAAGCGCATCGGCAGGGCATCGGCGGGTATCGGCTTGAACTGCGGGACCGGCAGCAATGGCCGCCGGTCCCGCCACGGTCGGACGAGCCGATGGTCAGAATGTATCGAGGTGGAAGCTCACTTCTCCACCCAGCGCGGCGTTGCCGTCTCCGCCATTGCCGCCGATGCCAGCCAGGACATCCTGGTGCTGGTCCACCGAGAGCTTGTTGATCTGGGTGGCATCCGTATTGGCATATACCTTGGAGGTATCGTGGCCGCTGTAGGATTTCTGGCTTCCGTTCGACTCGGCGCTTCCGCCATGGGCCTTCGCAAACACCGAGGCCGTCGCGTTCGCGCCGCCGGCGTCCCAATCTGCCGTCTGAGTGACGTGGTCGCCGGTGTTCACATGCACATCGGCGCCTTCTGCCTTGTTGGTTGGATCGAAGTTGAGGGTCGGCTTGCTGATGATAGCTCCCTTGAAGGTACCGTCGCCGCCATTTCCGACACTTTGACCACCGGTGTTGATCGATTTGAATTCGATCGAATCCGAGATGCTGATCGCCTTGGGCAACATTTGAGCCTCCGTCCTTGTGTTGGCTGTCGTGCATCATCCATCCCGATCAGGCGGACGCGCACGGGCGAGTCTGATCCGGCGATGCGCGCTGCCGATAGATGTCAAATCGGACACCATCCGGGTTGGTCGACCTACGTACGAAAGTATGACATTCGTCGCGCAACATCGGAGCTCGAAACATCGGGAGGCGCCCCTGCGCGAGATTTGCATGCGCAGGGAGTCCGCTACCTTGCGACCGGCCTGCGCGAGCGGCTCGATGCTTCGCTATGCCAACAGGTGAAGATCCGACAGAAGATGGGCGGAAAGATCGCCACCCAGCGCGAGATTGCCGTAGCCGCCGTCCCCACCAAGTCCGGCAATCTGGACCGCACTCTGGTCGATGTGCACGTTGTTGACCTGATCGGCCACGGCCGTCGAATGGGGCCCCGCGATTGCGATATTGACGGGTGCATAGATCGCGACGCTCACATCGATCAGGCTGCCGGCAAAATAGCCGTTGCCGCCGTTGCCTGCGCCGTTCGAGCCGGTCGCAATCGTGTCGGAGCCGCCCCACAAGCCGTGGGAAAGAAGGCTTGCATGGCCGCCCGTCGCGGCGTTGCCATTGCCGCCATACCCGCCCATGGCGGCGATCTGAAGTACGGATTGATCCACGCCGGCGTCATTCGTCTGGACTGAATGAACGTTGGAGCCATAGCCCGCGACCGCGATGTTGATCGGGTCGTACACCAAGATCGAGGAATGCACGAGACTCCCGTGGAACGCGCCGTCGCCGCCATTGCCGGCCTGACTCCCGCCCGTTTGAACGTCCCAGACACTCCCTCCATTACTTGATCCCCAACTGGGGTCGAGCGTGATGATGCTGCCGCCGAAGGCCACATTGCCATTTCCGCCACTGCCGCCGACGCCCGCGACCTGCGTAGCCGATTGATCGATGTCGACTGTGTTCGATTGGCTTGCATAGGCCGTGCCGCCTGAGCTCGCCACCGCAATATTGATCGGATGATAGATCACCACGGGAGCGTCCACCAACGCACCCGAGAAATAGCCGCTGCCGCCGTTTCCGGCGCCGTTGTCGCCGCTCCCGATCACGCCGGAGCCCAAGGAAGCACTGATGCTGCCTCCCGATGCAAGGTTGTCATTCCCACCATGTCCGCCGACGCCGGCCATTTGAAAGGCGGATTGATCGACATTCAAATCGTTGGACTGGTTGGCCACGGCGGCCGAGCCGTATCCCAAACTCACCGAAATGTTGATCGGTTCATAGATCAACAGGGATGCGTGAATGATACCTCCGTAAAAGTAACCGTCTCCGCCGTTTCCGGCGGTGTTCGCCCCGCTCTCGATCGAAGCGATACCCGTCGCGGAATGGGATGCGTCGGCAAGAGGCTTCGTTGCCGGAGCATCCAGGCTCGCCGCAGTGTGGTTGCCGACGTGGGCGTACGTGTCGACCCCCGACGCGGTGGGATGGTCGGATTGGCCCGGGCCAGAGTCATAAGGCGGGGAATTCGCGGTCACGGTATGCGCATCGAGCCCTGCAAACGGGCTGCTCGGTGCCGGACCCGACTCGTCGTCGCCATCGTGCCCATCGTGGCGATGAGAGGCGTGATGCAGCCGGATCCCATCCGACATCCGCGAAAAATCCATCGTAGCCTTCCTCATCGCAATCGCTCCGCGCAATCGGGACGGGTTTTGCACTCCGGACAGAATGTCATCCTGGGAAGGTCGAAAGCCCAGCCGTCAGTTCGGATATAGCGCTTCGGATGGACGCCGTAACATCGGCTATATCCGTTCTGGCGCGGTTACAGCCTTTGTCGTTTTGCGCGGGCCGGCGTCGCCGGCGTGCTCCATCAGCCCGCCGCTCCCACGAGGACGGTTGATAATCTGGCCCCGCCATTGCAATCGGGAAGCCGCTATCGCGGACCGCGAAAATCAAGCTACACTCGCCTCATGAGTGGGGCTGAACTTCACGCCGTCTTCGACGTTGCAGCATGGGGCGCGGCCGCGCTCGCCATGTGGTGGCTGTCGCGCCGGCGCGGGCTGCAATTCCCCCGGCAATCCTTCGAGCTGCCCTACATCGCCGCGCTGGTGTTCGGCGCCGGGATCGGCGCCTACATTTTCGGCACGCTGAACCTGTGGTTCTCTGGCATGGCAGGCGTCGCCCGCTCGGTCGAGGGCGCGCTGGCCGGCGGCATCGTCGCGATCGAGCTCTACAAATGGCGACACGGGATTTCGCTGCGCACCGGCGCGCGGTTCGCGCTACCGCTTGCGATCGGCGTCGCGGTCGGCCGTCTCGGCTGCTATTTCGCGGGGCTCGAGGATTTCACCTATGGCACGCCGACCACGCTGCCCTGGGGCCATGATTTCGGCGACGGCGTGCTGCGCCATCCGGTGCAGCTCTATGAAAGCCTGGCGATGGCGGCGTTCGCGGCATTCTATGTCTGGGCGGTATTGAACCGAAATGCCGCCGTCATCACCAACGGATTCTACCTCGTGCTGTTCTACTACGGGCTGCAGCGCTTCCTGTGGGAGTTCATCAAGCCCTATGGCGCGCTGATCGGACCATTCTCGCTGTTTCACCTGCTGTCGCTGTTTGTCATGATTTACGCCGCCGTCATGCTGGCGACGGCGCCGAATGTGAGCTTGAAGCATGAACGCGCCGCTGCGTAAGGCCCGCCCTTACATCTTCTGGGGCCAGACCCAGTCGCTATGCGAAACCTGCCTGGCCCTGGTGCCGACCAAGATCCAGATATCAGGCAACGAGGTCTGGTACGAGAAGCGCTGCAAGCAGCATGGCGTGCAGTCGACGCTGGTCTCGACGGATGCGGCCTATTGGCGGCTGTGCAAGGACTTCATCAAGCCCGGCGACCGGCCGCTCGCGTTCCAGCGCCACACCGAATTCGGCTGCCCCTATGATTGCGGGCTGTGCCCGGACCACGAGCAGCACTCCTGCCTGGCGCTGATCGAGATTACCGAGCATTGCAATTTGACTTGCCCGGTGTGCTTTGCGGATTCCTCGCCGACGCGGACCCGCTTCACGCCGCTGGCGAAGATCGAGAAGATGCTGGACGCACTGGTGGCGAGCGAGGGCGAGCCCGATCTGGTGCAGATATCCGGCGGCGAGCCGACGCTGCATCCGGATTTCTTCGCGATCCTGGATGCGGTGCGCGCCCGCCCGATCCGCCATGTCATGATCAACACCAACGGCCTCAGGATCGCGCGCGAGCCTGATTTCGTGGCCAAGCTTGCCGAGAACAAGCGCGGGCTGGAAGTCTACCTGCAGTTCGATTCGCTGCAGCGCAAGGCGCTGGTCAATCTGCGCGGTGCGGATTTGCGAAAAATCCGCCAACAGGCACTGGAGAGTCTCGAGCGACACGGCGTCTCGACCACGCTGGTCGCGACCATCAAGCGCGGCATCAACGACGGCGAGATCGGCGACATCGTCCGCCACGCGCTGACCTGGAAGTGCGTCCGCGGCGTCACGCTGCAGCCGGTGCAGGATGCCGGCCGTAACGAGCATTTCAACAAGGACACCGACCGCATCATGCTGTCGGAGATTCGCCGGCGCGTGATCGAGACCGGGGTGTTCGGCGCTGACGACATGATCCCGTTGCCCTGCAATCCCGAGAGCATCTCGATCGGCTACGGCCTGCGCAACGGCGACAAGGTGTTGCCGCTGACGTCGCTGATCCCGCAGGAGCAGCTCATCGCCGTGATGCCCAACACCATCAGCCCCGAGAAATATCCGGTGTTGCGGGAGAAGTTTGTCGACCTGTTCTCGCTGTCGTCGGGGCCGCTGAACACCTCGGAGCGGGTCTGCGAATTGCTGTGCTGTCTCCCGAGCTTCGAGGTGCCGGAGGGGCTGACCTACGAGAACGTGTTCCGCGTCACCATCGTGCAGTTTCTCGACCGCTTCAATTTCTGCGTCGGCAACGTCAAGCGAAGCTGCATCCACTTCGTCACCGAGAGCGGCGCGATCATCCCGTTCGACACCTACAATCTGTTCTACCGTGACGGAAAGATCGACGGCATCCGCGCCGCGCTGGCCGGCCAGACCTACCGTGAAGCCCGGCAAGGCGAGGAGGTGCCGCGATGAGCGAGACCAATCCACCGCCCATCCCGCCTGCACCATCGGAGCCACCCTACAAATACGTCCCGCCGCCGCCGTCGCCACGCAGCGGCTGCGCCACCGCGTTCATGGTGGTGTTCGGGCTGATCCTGCTGCTGCCCGGGCTCTGCGCCCTGCTGTTCGGGTTCGGCGTCCTGAGCGAGTCGAAGACCGATCCCTCCATTCTCTTCCTGATTCTGCTTGGACTCGCGGTCTGCTTTGCCGGCGTGATGCTGATCCGCGCCGCGATCACGGGAAGGCGCTGACGGACCATTCGACGACGCATGTCCGACACCGACGACACGCCCCCGGAACGACCACCAACGCCGCCTTCGGCGGCGGAAGGCTGCCTGTCGATGCTGATGCTCCTGGTCGGCATCGTGTTGTTGCTTCCCGCCTTATGCGTCGTGATGGCCGGCCTCAAATCCGGCATATCGTTCAGAGCGGCCGACCTCCCTATCCTGCTCGTCATTCTCGCGATCGCCCTCGTTGGTGGCTGGCTGGTCTGGTTGGCGACGCGTCCGCGAGAGCGCTAGATCGGCAAATCCCGTGAGCAATTCCGACACACCCCCGCCATACAGGCCTCCGGAACCCGGGCAGCGCAACGGCTGCCTGACCGCCCTCATGCTGGTGGTAGGGGTGATCCTGCTGATCCCGGGGGTCCTGTGCGCCATTCTCAACGCCAAGATGAGCGCCGGCGCCGGCGGCGACCCCATCACCATGTTCGTGATGTTGGTGGCGCTGGGCGGGCTTGGCCTGATCGTGTTCGCGATTACCCGGAAGTAAGACCTGAAAGCCCCTCGAAAACCGCCTTTGGAACCAAAATCAGCCCTCCAAACAGCCAATAAATCATTGTTTTTTGGCGTTTTCTGACTATATTGCGCCGCAACGCGCAAGGTGCCCGGTCCTCTGACCGGGCTTCCTTTTTGGGGTGATGCGTCCCCGTCAAATTTCTTGGGTATGAGCGTGATCCGGGCCCGAATGGGCCACGCGAGCGAGCGGCCGGCCAAACTGGTCCGGCGAGATCGCGCATCTGACCATTGCACGACCAGAAGAAGAGCCATGAACCTTCGCAACGTCGCCATCATCGCCCACGTCGACCACGGCAAGACCACCCTCGTCGACCGCCTGCTGCAGCAATCCGGCACCTTCCGCGAGAACCAGAAGGTCACCGAGCGCGCCATGGACTCCAACGACCTGGAGCGCGAGCGCGGCATCACCATCCTGGCCAAGGCCGCCTCGGTGCAGTGGAAGGACATCCGCGTCAACATCGTCGACACCCCCGGCCATGCCGACTTCGGCGGTGAGGTCGAGCGCATCCTCAACATGGTGGACGGCGCGCTGGTGCTGGTCGACGCCGCCGAGGGCCCGCTGCCGCAGACCAAGTTCGTGGTGTCGAAGGCGCTCAAGATCGGGCTGAAGCCGATCGTCGTGATCAACAAGGTCGACCGTCCCGACGCACGCCCGACCGAAGTCATCAACGAGGTGTTCGACCTGTTCGCAGCGCTCGACGCCTCCGAAGAGCAGCTCGACTTCCCGATTCTGTACGGGTCGGCCAAGCAGGGCTGGATGGCGGAGAGCCCGGAGGGTCCGAAGGACCTCGGCATGCAGCCGCTGTTCGACCTGATCGTGCGCCATGTCGAGCCGCCGAAGGTCGAGGAAGGTCCGTTCCGCATGATCGGCACCATCCTCGAGGCCAACCCCTATCTCGGCCGCATCATCACCGGCCGCATCTCCTCGGGCTCGATCAAGCCGAACCAGCAGGTCAAGGTGCTGTCCGCCGACGGCAAGCTGATCGAGAGCGGCCGCCTGACCAAGATCCTCGCCTTCCGCGGCCTTGAGCGGACCCCGCTCGAGGAGGCCGAGGCCGGCGACATCGTCGCGATCGCGGGCCTCACCAAGGGCACCGTCGCCGACACCTTCTGCGATCCCACCGTCGAGACGCCGCTGCCGGCGCAGCCGATCGATCCGCCGACGGTGTCGATGTCGTTCATCGTCAACAACTCGCCGCTCGCCGGCACCGAAGGCGACAAGGTGACCTCGCGCATGATCCGCGACCGCCTGATGCGCGAGGCCGAGGGCAATGTCGCGCTGCGCGTCGTCGAGGCCGCCGACAAGGATTCCATGGAAGTCTCCGGACGCGGCGAATTGCAGCTCGCGATCCTGATCGAGACCATGCGCCGCGAGGGCTTTGAGCTCTCGGTGTCGCGCCCGCGCGTCGTGCTGCAGAAGGACGAGGCGACCGGCGCCTGGCAGGAGCCGATCGAGGAAGTCGTGATCGACGTCGACGAGGAGCATTCCGGCGTCGTCGTGCAGAAGATGAGCGAGCGCAAGGCCGAGATGATCGAGATGCGCCCCTCCGGCGGCAACCGCCTGCGGCTGGTGTTCTACGCGCCGACCCGCGGCCTGATCGGCTACCAGGGCGAACTGCTCACCGACACCCGCGGCACCGCGATCATGAACCGCATCTTCCACGGCTATGCCGCTTACAAGGGCGAGATCCAGGGCCGCCGCAACGGCGTCCTGATCTCCAACGACCAGGGCGAAGCGGTGGCCTATGCGATGTTCAAGCTGGAAGACCGCGGCCCGATGATGATCGAGCCGGGCTGGAAGGTCTACAAGGGCATGATCGTCGGCGAGCACACCCGCGACAACGACCTCGAGATCAACGTGCTGAAGGGCAAGCAGCTCACCAACATCCGCACCACCTCGAAGGACGAGGCGGTGCGCCTGACGCCGCCGATCCGGATGACGCTGGAAAAGGCGCTCGCCTATATCGAGGACGACGAGCTCGTCGAGGTGACGCCGAAGTCGATCCGACTGCGCAAGAAGCACCTCGACCCGAACGACCGCAAGCGCGCCGAAAAGGCCAAGGAAGCGGTGGCGTAAGCTGTCATGCCCCGGTTCGACCGGGGCATCCAGTACGCCGCGGCCCATCAGTTCAATCGCTACTGTCTCTGGAATACTGGATCACCCGCCTTCGCCTGCGCGGGTGATGACAGTCATGCATGTGGCGGCTTCAGGCCCGGCGGCGGACGTGCTAGAGCCGGGACATGACTTCCCCTCCCTCCACGGTCGATGTTGCCATCATCGGCGCCGGCGCCGCCGGCCTCGGTGCCGCGAATGCGCTGAAGGACTCCGGCCTCTCCACGATCGTGCTGGAAGCCCGCGACCGCCTCGGCGGCCGCGCGCATACGATTCAGGCCGCGCCTGACGTGGTGTTCGACGTCGGCTGCGGCTGGCTGCACTCGGCCGACCGGAACAGCTTTGTCGGCATCGCCCGGCAACTCAACTTCGAGCTCAACAAGGACTTGCCGCCGTGGCGCGAGCGCGCCTATGGCGAGGCGTTCCCGCAGGCCGCTCGCGACGACTTCACGCACGCACTCGACCAATTCTACGACCGCATCGAGCAGGCGGCGCGGCACGGCAAGGACTGCCCGGCCAGCCTGTACCTCGAGCCCGGCAACCGCTGGAACCCGATGATCGATGCGATCTCCACTTATGTGAACGGTTGCGAGCTCGACCAGGTCTCGATCCTCGACGTCGACGCCTATGAGGACACCGACATCAATTGGCGGGTGCGGCGCGGCTATGGCGCGCTGGTCGCGGCCTATGGCGCGCAGGTGCCGGTGGCGCTGAACTGCGAGGTCAGCCTGATCGATCACTCCGGCAAGCGGATCCGCATCGAGACCTCGCGCGGCGCGCTTGAGGCGGACAAGGTGATCGTCACCGTGCCGACCAACCTGATCGCCGACGAGGCGATCCGCTTTTCGCCTGCGCTGCCGGACAAGCTCGACGCCGCGCGCGGCCTGCCGCTCGGCCTCGCCGACAAGGTGACGCTGGCGCTCGCCGAGCCCGAGGCGCTGCCGAAGGAAGGCAATCTGCGCGGCGCCACCATGCGCACCGAGATGGGCACCTATCACATCCGCCCGTTCGGCCAGCCCTGCATCGAAGGTTTCTTCGGTGGCCGTTTTGCGCAACAGCTTGAAGATGCCGGCGACGGCGCCATCGCCGCGCACAGCATCGACGAGATCGTCTCCTTCCTCGGCAATGATTTCCGCCGCAAGCTGAAGCCGCTCAGCGAATCCCGCTGGGCCCACGACCCGTTCGCCCGCGGCTCCTATTCGCACGCACTGCCCGGCCACGCGGACAAGCGCGCCGTACTGGCCGCGCCGGTCGACGGCCGGCTGTTCTTCGCCGGCGAAGCGACTTCGCCGGAGTTTTTCTCGACCGCGCACGGCGCGCGGGATTCGGGGGAGCGAGCGGCGAGGGAAGTGGTGGCGACCAACCGACCAGAATAGTTGCCCGGCAGTGAGGCCGTCTCACTTCTTGAAAACAACGTCTCTGTGGAATTTCAGATAGTGCGGGTTTGGATAAAGGGTCTGATCTTTCGGAAGATTGATCAATCCGCTTTGATTGAGAAGCCTAACGGCATCTTCGGGAACGTGATTCTTGGAAACTAGTATCTTGTAATCGTCGCCAATCGAGATCAGTCCTCGATCAAACATCCAGTGCACTGTTCCGGACAACGCCAGCCCGTTTCGAACTGAGTCAGGTCCGTTTGACGCCACTGGCTGAATGTGTGCGGCCTGCACTTCGGGCCGGCCCCCGCCGTTGATCAACCGCAAACCTGTAATGGCACATCTATTGGAATAGGCCGCTCGTACACTGTGCATAAATGATTTTTCTCGAAACGGCCGGGAAACAACCATTTCGACAACTGGTCGTTCGAACGGTGTCGGCGGTTCAGAATATCCAAGTGGCGACGGCGCCTCCGGCGAAGGCACCTCGCCAAGAATTGGCGCAAACCCAGCTCGCAAGATCCGGTCGAATTCATTATCGGGGATGAGCCGTACAGCTCGACCAAACGCTCCTTGTTGGTGCTGCCATCATCCTTCTCGAGTGCACTCTCGTAGTATTCGCCCTGCTCCTGAAACGGGACGACCGTGTCGAAATCCAGATACGTCGCGCCATCGATAATTGCAAAGTAATGGTCTGGTAATTCGACGTCTTCAATCACTGAACTAACGCGAGCGACACCGAAATAAGATTGACGACCTCCCCTACTTGAAAGGTCAGAGCTCGATCTTCGTGGTTCGTAGTAGACGATGTAGTCGCCGACGGTCTGCTGGACATAATTTAGGTATGTGCGCGGAAAGTGATACCTCTCTTCGGGCAGATCCTTGTAGCTCGGTGTAACTTTTGAAGTAAAAACTGCCTTGGTCATAAAAGAAACCTTCGCGCACAACTATCTCAACGCCATTCAATCTAAAGTAGCTCTTACTATTTGAATAGTCTCCGACCTTCGGCCTCTACTCCAGCACTCTCGCCCGCATATCCGCGTCGGGCACGAAGCACGTCTCGTATTTCCCGAAGATCTTGTACCGGTGGCGGGCGATGAGGCTGTAGACGGCGTCGCGCAGCGGCTTGGGGACCGCGAACAGCGTGCGGGTCCAGCCCCAGCCGGGCAGATGGCTCAGCACCGTCAGCGCCGCGTCGGATTTCATGTAGGCGACGCCGCCATGGACGACGGCGTTGGTGTCGGGGTCGTCAGGATCGATGCCGAAGGTCTTCGCCAGCCGCGTGCCGTAGCCGGACTGGATCGGCGTGAAGCGAAAGCGGCGTGCCGTGTCGCGGGCGATGACGAAGCGGACCCAGCGCGAGCAGAAGATGCAGACGCCGTCATAGAGGATCACGTCGTCGTCGGGCCAAGTGCTCATCTCGATTCCCTCAACGCGTTTTCTTCACGCGAACCGGTTCCCACTTCGCTCGAAAACGCTACCGGTTATCCAGGATCAACAGCGCGACCAGCATCAGCACGATCGCAGGTCCCGTCTTCACCAGCGCGCCGAGCGGCTCGATCCAGAGATCCGGCGTCAGGATCGCCGATCCCGCCATGTAGCCGAGCGAGGCGATGATGCCTGCGATCAGACCGAACGCCGCGGTGCGGCGGATCGCGATCAGCACCCCAATGCTCATGTCCATCAGGCTGGTCAACACCGTCACCGGCCCGACCAAAGCCGGCGGGAAATGGTGCGCACGCAAAATGCCTGCCGCGGCGTCATAGGAGATCACCAGCGCGATGAAGCCGGATGCGACCCAGAACAGCACGAGGCTTACGAAGATCAGCGCTTTGATCAAAAACAGCCGCGCGAACCATTTGTCCTGAATGGTCGCGGGGCGCCCGCCGACCGCTTGCGCGATTGTCTTCGGCACGATGCCGGTCGCTTGCATCCAGCCTGCGGGATCGCCGGTGACGCCGCGGCGCAGCTCGGCGATCGCGGTGGAGCGCAGCGGCGGCAGCCAGCCGAGCCGGCTTGCGAGATCGCCTAGACGGGCGCCGAGATCGATCAGGAACGGCGGCGTCGCGATCCGGACATGCTTTGCCGTGCCGAACGACCGGCGGAACTGGGCGATGACGCCGCCGAGCGAAATCGGCTGCTTCTGCATCAGGTCCCAGGTCACCGATCGCACCGCTTCATCGGCGACATCGCGCGCCGCAAGCCAGGCGATGGTGGCGGCGATATCCTCGACTGCGACCGGCTGGAACGGCGTCGCGGTCTCATTGGCCGGCAGATCGACCGGCAGCGCCGCCAGCGCGCGCAGCATGGCGCTGCCGCCATAGGCCGACGGCGCGATCACGAAGCCCGGACGCAGGATTGCATGGGGAATCCCGGACGCCACGATCAGCCGTTCGGCCGCGCGCTTGGTGGTGCTGAAGGCGGTGCGGTCCGCATCGGCCGTGCCGGGAATCGAGATGTGGACGAGACGGATGGCGCGGTGGCTGTCACCGATCGCCTGCAACAGCCGGCGCGACGAGGTCGCAATGCACCGCGCTTGTGTCGCTGCCCGGGCCATCCTGCAGCACGCCGAGGCAGTTCACGACGATGTTGACCTCATGCGTGCGAAGCAGCTGCGTCAGCGCCGCGGCATCCATCGACATGACAGGCAGCTCGAGGTCGGTCGCGCTGATTTTCTGCGCCGGCGTGAAATGCCGCGCGACCCCGATCACGTGAAAGCCGCGCGCCCTCAGATCGTCGGTGATCGTGCGCCCGATCAGGCCCGAGGCGCCGAGCACGAGGATGTTGTGTGATGCGTCGTCACTCATGAGGCCCCAGACTATTTGGCGTCATTCCGGGGTGCGAAGCGAACCCGGAATCTCGAGATTCCCCGATGCGCAATTGCGCATCTGCGGTTCGATGCTTCGCATCGCCCCGGAATGACGACACTGCGCTAAAATGGTTTCGCGATCATCAGCCAGAGGATGATCATCACGGAGCCGAAGCCGGGAATACCGAACAGGAACCAGCGGCGAAACAGCGCAAAATAGCGCGGCGGCAGCGGAAGACCTTTTTCGACGGCCGCCTGCGCGAGATTGCGCATCTCCATCTGCATGAAGACGACGGGAACCCAGAACACGCCGGCCAGCGCGTAGAGCGCAAGCGAAACCGCCAGCCAGCGCTCGGTGATGCTCGTTGCCGACAACAGCATCAGCAGTCCGCCGCTCACCGGCTGAAGCAGCACGGCACTCAGCGTGAAGATCATGTCCGCGATCACGACGGTCGCCGCTGTGCGCGCGATGAACGCCACATCCTGCGTGCGATGCGCCGCCAGCATGAAGAAGGCGATGCCGGTCCCGGTGCCCAGGATCACGATGGCCCCGAGCACGTGCAGATATTTGATCAGGAAGTAGAGCGTCATCGCAGTCCGCTCGTAATCAGGCCAACTTCGGCGCGCACAAATACCGCCGCTGCCATAGGCCGGTCGGGCGCGAAAATCCACTGCGGCGGCGCAGGCGTGGCGCGGTCGGAGTACCCACATCGCGTCTGGATTCGCCCGCAGAATCCTGGCCGCGAATCAGCCCCCGAATGAGCTTTTTCCAACTATGGCAGTGTCATATTGCGCTCGCGATACACGCTTTGCACAGCTCCGGATCGGCGGTTGGCCGCTTGAACTCCGGCAAGTGTCCTCTTTCGGAACAAGTTCTCACGACACTGATGCAAAAAATCCACAGATTAACCGATAATTAACGATGGACCTTGAAGGCGGCCCGCCGACTTGCTTTGATTACAGGCATGAGCACAACGCTAATCGAGGTCCGGCCGGCCAAAGCTGCAGACGCGGCGGCGGTGGCGTCTACCCATGACGAAGCCTGGCGCTCGGCGTATCAGGGAATCATCCCCGGCGCCGAACTCGAAAAGCTGATCAATCGCCGCGGCCCGCAGTGGTGGGACAGCGCCATCCGCAAGGGCAGCCGCGTCAGCGTGCTGGTGTTCGGCGACCGGGTCGCAGGCTACGCCAATTACGGCCGCAACCGCGCCCGCAGCCTGCATTTCGAAGGCGAGATCTACGAGCTCTATCTGCGGCCGGAATTCCAGGGGCTTGGCTTCGGCCGGCGCCTGTTCGCCTCCGCTCGCCGCGACCTGATGCAGAGCGGCCTCAAGAGCATGGTGATCTGGGCGCTCTCCGACAACGAGCCGGCAACCGAGTTTTACCGTGCGCTGGGCGGCCGGATGGTGGCGCGCTCCTCGGAGCGGTTCGGGCCCAAGTCGCTCGACAAGGTCGCTTTCGCCTGGGCCAACTGAAAATCCTGCTTCTCTCGCAGCTGCAGCAAGGCTAAACCAGCCTCAAGCGCTGCGCGCGTCGGCCAGCCCGGCCCCAAGGCCGGGCCGGGAGCCGTTTCGCGGCCCGGCGGCGCCAACCAAAAAATCACATCGTTCTCAACTTCCAGAGGCCACGCGGAGCAATCCATGCGTATCGACGCCATATCGATCGGAAAAAATCCGCCCCACGACGTCAACGTCATCATCGAGGTTGCCGTCGGCGGCGAGCCAATCAAGTACGAAATGGACAAGGAAGCCGGCACGCTCGTGGTGGACCGCTTCCTCTACACGCCGATGCGCTATCCCGGCAATTACGGCTTCATCCCGCACACGCTGTCCGGCGACGGCGATCCCTGCGACGTGCTGATCGTCAACACCCGCGCGATCGTGCCGGGCGCGGTGATGAGCGTCCGGGTGGTCGGCGTGCTCCTGATGGAGGACGAGGCCGGCGGCGACGAGAAGATCATCGCGGTGCCGTCGTCGAAGCTGACCCAGCGCTACGACAAGGTGCAGAACT
The DNA here is from genome assembly GCF_054063355.1 of Bradyrhizobium sp. USDA 4502. Classification (NCBI taxonomy): domain Bacteria; kingdom Pseudomonadati; phylum Pseudomonadota; class Alphaproteobacteria; order Hyphomicrobiales; family Nitrobacteraceae; genus Bradyrhizobium; species Bradyrhizobium sp. USDA 4502. The sequence continues at coordinate 7,681,651 of NZ_JBSSGF010000001.1, read as the reverse complement.
ACAGCGACCTGCCCGACATCACGCTGCAGCAGATCCAGCACTTCTTCGAGCACTACAAGGACCTCGAGAAAGGCAAGTGGGTGAAGGTGCTGCGCTGGGGCGACGCCGACGAAGCCCGCAGGCTGATCCTCGAAGGCATCGAGCGCGCGAAGAAGAAGTGACTAACCTCGCCCCGCTTGCGGGGAGAGGTCGGATCGCATGTAGCGGAGCGGAATGCGATCCGGGTGAGGGGGTACAGGTCTTTCGACAATCCCACCTCGGAGAGGGGCCCCTCACCCCAACCCTCTCCCCGCAAGAGCGGGGCGAGGGAGCATTTCACACCGCCGGCGCCGGCAGGCCGGCAATCGCGCAGGCGGCGCGCAGCGTGTTGACCAGGAGGCACGCCACCGTCATCTGCCCGACGCCGCCGGGCACCGGCGTGATTGCGCCGGCGACATTGAGCGCTTCCTGGAACGCGACATCGCCGACCAGCTTCGGCTTGCCGCCGGGCACCGGAATGCGGTTGATGCCGACATCGATCACCGTCGCGCCCGGCTTCAGCCAGTCCCCCCGCACCATCTCGGGCCGGCCGACCGCGGCATAGACCAGATCGGCCTGGGCGCAGAGCTTTGGCAGATCGCGCGAGCGCGAATGCGCGATCGTCACCGTCGCATTCTCGTTCAGCAGCAATTGCACCAGCGGACGGCCGACCAGATTGGAGCGGCCGATCACGATCGCGTTCATGCCTTCGAGCGAGGCGTGCACGCTCTTGGTCAGGATGATGCAGCCGAGCGGCGTGCAGGGCGACAGTGCCGCCAGGCCCCCGGCGAGCCGGCCGGCATTGTCGGGGTGCAGGCCATCGACGTCCTTGGCCGGATCGATCGCGTTGATGACGGTCTCGGTCTGCAGCGACTTCGGCAGCGGCAGCTGCACCAGGATGCCATGCACCATGCGATCGCGGTTGAGCCGCGCGATCAGCGCCAGCAGATCGGCCTGCGACACATCCTCCGGCAGCTTGTGCTCGAACGAGGCCATGCCGGCGGCCTGGGTCTGGGTGTGCTTGCTGCGGACATAGACCTCGCTCGCGGGATCATGGCCGACCAGCACGACGGCGAGCCCCGGCGTGAGCTGGTGGTCGCGCTTGACGCGGGCGACCTCGTCGGCGACGCGGGCGCGAAGCTCGGCGGCGATGGCTTTTCCGTCGATGATGCGCGGCAGTCATGTCAGTCCCTTGTCTGCTGGTTCGGCTTGGCCGCCGTCAGCTTCCTCAATGTATCGCCGAGCCCTTTCGGATCGCCGTCCACCGCGACCTGCTTGAGCCGCGAGGTGGCGCCGGACAACAGCTTCACCCTGGCTTTCGGCACGCCGAGCGCCTTGGCCAGCAGCTCAGTCACCGCACGGTTGGCCTCGCCGCCCTCAGCGATGGCGCGCACCCGCACCTTCACCACCGAACGGCCGTTGGCCAGCGTCTCGATCCCGTCGATGTCGTCGCGGCCGCCGCGCGGCGTCACGCGCAGCGCGATGCTGATGCCCTCGGTGGAATAGCGCCACGGATCCATCAAGGCCCCGTCGAGAAAGGGTCAGATCACGTTGGGATAGATGTAATAGGCGATCACCCGCTGGATGAACATGATGATCAGGATCACGATGATCGGCGAGATATCGAGCCCGCCCAGATTCGGCATCACGTTGCGGATCGGCCGCAGCACCGGCTCGGTGATCCGGTAGAGGAACTCGGCCACCGCGGAAACGAACTGGTTGCGCGTGTTGACCACATTGAAGGCGACCAGCCAGGACAGGATGGCGGAGGCGATCAGCAGCCAGACATAGAGGTCGAGGATGATGATGACGATGTCGAGAACAGCGCGCATATGAGGGGGGCTCGCGGGTAAGACAACCGATTGAGGCGCAACGAGACCGGACTGAGCCGCCATCGCGCTTCTTGTTTGAGCGGGATCGTTTCGGAAAACCGCTATGCGCTGGGCGCTCGCGCGGTCCGCCGGGTCGGGATCACGCCCTAGATATCGGTTCATCCCCCCGCAAACAAGGGAAGTTCCCGGCGGGACGGGCCGAAAACCGCGCTTTCACCGTTCTTGACTTGACCTTGGGCGGGACTGTAAATGGCGCCCGACTGACGGCCGGGATACTCAGCAACACCCGGCCGCGATGGGGCCATAGCTCAGCTGGGAGAGCGCGTCGTTCGCAATGACGAGGTCGGCGGTTCGATCCCGCCTGGCTCCACCACGCTTCGCCCTTCGGGCTACGCGTGGCGCAGCCGCGCAGGAGCCTGGAGGGCGAAGCGTGGTGTCCGGCGAAGCCCAAAGGGCGAAGACGGACTTTGTCCGTTAGCCCCCTCACGTCCCCGTAAACCTTGGCGGCCGCTTCTCCACAAAGCTCGCGACGCCTTCCCTGAAATCATTGCCCTTCAGCGCGATCTGCATCTCGCGGTTGGCATCGATGGTGGCTTCGGCGAGCGTCTGGAACGGCACGTCGTAGATCTGGCGCTTGATCACAGCGATCGCGCTCGGCGAGACGAAATCGGCGAGGTCGCGGGCATAGGCATAGGTCTCCTCGCGCAGCTTCTCCGGCGAAGAGAGCCGGTTGACGAGGCCGATGCGCAGCGCCTCCTCGGCCGACACCCGCCGCGCCGACATCAACAGATCGAGCGCATTGGCGTGGCCGACGATACGCGGCAGCATCCAGCTGATGCCGTGTTCGGCGATCAGGCCGCGCCGCGCGAAGGCGGTGGTGAACACCGCGGTGTCGGCGGCGAAGCGCAAATCGCAATAGAGCGCGTGAACCAGGCCGATGCCGGCGGTGGCGCCGTTGAGCATCGCGATGATCGGCTTCCTGATCGCGGGGTAGTAGGCGTAGCGCGTCTGCCAGTCGGCGCGCCGGTTCATGTCGAACGGGATATTCTCGCCGCGCCTGACCTCGTTGGGATCGATTCCCTTCAGCGCGTCCATGTCGGCGCCGGCGCAGAAGCCGCGGCCCGCGCCGGTCAGCACGATGACGCGAACGTTGTCGTCGTTGGCCGCCGCCTCCATCGCGTGGCGCACGTCGCGCTCCATGATCGCGGTCCACGCATTCATGCGATCGGGGCGGTTGAGCGTGATGGTCGCGATCCTGTCGCTGACCTCATAGAGGATGTGCTCGTAGCTCACGGCGATCTCCCTGTGCCTTGTTGTTATTGATACGCGCGGCGATGCGGCCTGCGCGCGGCGGCCGACAGTAGCACATTCACCAGAACGAAAAGCCGGCGCGAAATTCCGCGTGGCGGCTATTCCGCGGCCTGCAGCAGCTGCCGCTGCGGCACGCGCGCGATCCAGCCGTCGATGAAATGCTTCAGCCACGCGCGCTCGGCGGCATCGTGGACGGCACGCTCGGCGAAGTGCAGATGGCCCGGCTGTGCGCCCGGCGAATCCATCCGCGCGCAACCGAGCGTGGTCCAGCGATGCATCATCGCGTAGGTCACGTCGGGGTGGAATTGCAGGCCGAAGGCGTTGTCGAACTCGAACGCCTGCACCGGGAAATCATCGCCCGCCGCGAGCAGGTCGGCGCCGGCGGGCAATTGAAATCCCTCGCCGTGCCAGTGATAGACCCGCGCTGGCCAGTCCGGGCAGAGCGCGCGGCCCGCCTCGGTCGGCCTGACCGGATAATAGCCGACCTCGACACGGCCTTGCGGATGCGGCGCGACCTCGGCGCCGAGCTGCCGCGCCAGCATCTGCGCGCCGAGGCAGATGCCCAGAAACGGACGCTGCTCGCGCAGCGGAACGGCGATCCAGTCGATCTCGCGCCGCACATAGTCGTCGCCATCATTGGCGCTCATCGGACCGCCGAAGATCACCGCGCCGGCATGCGCGTCGAGCGTTTCGGGCAGCGCGTCGCCGAAGCGCGGGCGGCGGATGTCGAGGCGGTAACCCAGCGCGCGCAGGGCGTTGCCGATCCGGCCGGGAGTCGATGTCTCCTGATGCAGCACGATCAGCACCGGCCGCAGCGGGGTCTGGTCCGAGATCTCAGCCGTGACCGCGGTCGGCCTTCGGCTGGCGAAGGGCACCACGACACGGCTCTGGTCAGTCCGGAACGACATTGCCTCTGCTTAAAGTTTCGGCACGTAAGGCGCGATCATAGCTAAGTGGTCGTTAACATCGTGTGAGTTTGCGCACACCCAGGCGAAGCAAATCCCGGGCCAGAAACAGCCTTAATGGCGACGAGTGGGACGCTTTTCAGGGACAGCTAGCGCTTGCGGAGCTGAAATCCGCCGACCGCCGTCAGGATGAAGGAGCGCGGAAACAGCCGGAGCAGAAACGGCACCAGCTTGATGAAGGCGCCGGGCAGCACCGCGCGCTTGTTGGCCATCAACCCGCGATAGGCCTGGCGGGCCACCTCTTCCGGCGTAACGTTGAGGATGGCGGAATCGAATCCGGGGGCAAACCCGGCGCGATCCTGAAACTCCGATGGTACCGGGCCCGGGCAACACACGGTGACACGCACGCCCTGCGGCGCCAGCTCACAGCGCAACGCCTCGGTAAACGACAACACATAGGCCTTGCTGGCGTAGTACACGGCCATGCCGGGGCCCGGCAGAAATCCGGCGATCGAGCCGAGATTGAGGATGCCGCCGCGGTTGCGTATCAGCTGGTCGGCAAAGCGCAGCGTCAGATCGGTCAGCGCGCGGATATTGACATTGATGATGTTGAGCTGCTCGGCGCGGGTCGCGCTCGATGGCGCGGCCGAACAGGCCGAAGCCGGCATTATTGACGAGAAATTCGACCTCGACCCCGGCGTCGGTCAGGGCCTGCGCGATCCGGTCGCCCGCATCGGCGTGCTGGAGATCACAGGGGATCACAATCGGCGCTGCGCCGCCCTTGGCCCCGAGCTCGTCGGCGAGCGCCTTCAGGCGGTCGGCGCGCCGCGCCACCAGCGCCACACGGTGACCATTCGATGCAAACACGCGCGCCAGTTCGGTGCCTATGCCCGCCGATGCCCCGGTTATCAGCGTCACACGCTCGGTCACGTTTCAAACTCTTACTGCAAATTCTAGTGAGGTCCCCAACAAGCCGACGAGAGCATAGGCATGCGGTGGGACGCAAGCCGTGTGTAAGCTTGTGGACAGCGGCGAGGCACTGGTTTTGTGATGAAACGCCAGATTTTCAGTCGGATCGCCCACAATCGCGGCGGACATTAAAATTTCGTCATCCGTGATACCGGTGACGATGCGTCCGCCGGCGCGGGCAATCGCGTCAGATTGCGGCGTCCGCCGTGCCCCATGGGCCCTTTGGCAGCGCCGCCTGCTTCTCGGCGACCCGATGCTTGAGATCGATGCGGTCGCGCGAGGAAATGCCGAGCAGATCGGCGGCGCGCCAGACCACATTGTCCTCGAACTCGCTAACCTGACCGTCGGCATAGACCAGCTCCCACATCATCTCGACGATGCGCAGCCGTCCCTCCTCGTTCACCGAGCGCATGATGACGCTGGTAAAGTGATAGAGATCGACGGCCTCGCCCTCGACGCGCATGGCAGAGGCGATCAGCTTGTCGGCCGCGCCGCGGTCGAGCTGGAAACGGCTCTCGATCAGGCCGTGCAGCTTGCGCGTCTCGGCAGGCGTCGGCTCGCCGTCCAGCGAGACGACGTGCACCAGCAGCGCGGTCGCCGCCAGGCGATAGTCGCCGTCATCGAAGGTGCGGTCGGCCTGGGCGTCGGGGGAAACGATATCGGCAATGAATTGGCGAAGTCCGTCGAGCATCGTTCTCTCTGTGGAATGAAGCCTGCCTGAATTGAGCGTGATCTTTCCGGCTATCAAGTTTTCCCGGATCCCGCTCCGTTGAAATCTATATGGCGTGGAAACAGAACCGGTGCAATCCGCGCAGGTTCCCGCTGCGACATTACGTTTCGGCAACATGGATTGAGTCATTCCGGGGCGATGCGAAGCATCGAACCCGGAATCTCGAGATTCCCCGATGCGCAATTGCGCATCTGAGGTCTGGTCCTGACGGACCATCCCGGAATGACGATGTGCTCAACTACGGTATCTCGTACACCACGAGCTTGTCGGCAATGCCACGCAGTGCCGCTTCCTTCTGGATCGGCTTGATCGCGGCGCGATCGAGGATGCCCGCGACCTCAGCCGATTCCATCACCGGCTGGGTCAAATGGATTTCCTGCGACGTCGACAGGCTCTGCACCCTGGCTGCGATATTCACGGTCTGGCCGAAATAATCCTGCCGCTCGTTGAGCGTCACCGCGAGGCACGGCCCCTCATGGATGCCGATCTTGACGATCAGATCTTCCTTGCCGCGCGCGGTGTTGAGCTGCTTCATCGCCGCCCGCATGCGCAGGCCCGCCGATAATGCATGCTCTGGCCGGATGAAGGTCGCCATCACGGCATCGCCGATCGTCTTCACCACGGCGCCGTGCTCGGAAGCGATGATCTCGAGCAGCGCGTGGAAATGCGCGCGCACCAGATCGAATGCGGCGAGATCGCCGACCCGTTCATAGAGCGCAGTCGAGCCTTTGAGGTCGGTGAACAGGAAGGTGAGCGCGGTGATCTTCAGCCGCTGGTCGACCGTGAGGTTGTCGGCCTTGAACACATCGCGGAAGGTCTGGTTCGACAGCATCCGCTTCGCGGTGAGGATCGGCTTGCGCTTGCCGAGCAGCTCATGCAGCGCATCGGCCGCTACCCAAACAGCGGGCAGCACGCGGGTGTCGGTCTGGTTGTCCAGCGACAGCCGGAGCGGCCCCGGCCGCAGCACCGTGGTGCCGGTCGGCGCCTGCAGCTTGTTGAACACGATCGAGAACTGTTGGCGCTCGGTGGTCGGCTCGCCCTGCACGTCGAAGAAATGCGCCGAGTGCGTCACCGGCTCGAACACGATCAGGAACTGCTTCGGCAATTGCAGCGATAGCAGCGCCTTCTCGCCGGCCGGCAACTCCAGCGATTCCAGCGTCACCTCCTTGAGCAGGCGCTCCAGCGAGTCTTCGTTGAGCTCGATGCCCGAGCTCCAGAACATCTGGCGGACATACTCCCAGATCGGCAGCGTATTCGGATCATGCGCGCCGATGCGGCGCACGCGCGGGCTGACGGTGAAGGCGACCTCGACCAGATCGTCGACGGACGCTTCGTATCCGGCCGCGCACAGCGCACAATTGTAGTCGTCATGGCGCAACGACTTCAGCGTCGAATGCGCATCGAGCACGCCGCCGCAGCCCGGGCACAGCACATTCCAGCTCATGTCGAACAGGCCGAGCCGCGACGCATGCAGGAAGCCGGAGATTACCTTCTCCTGGTCGAGCCCGGTGCGGTTCGAGAAATCCAGCAGATTGATGCGATTGAGATCCCGGTCATGACCGTCCGCGATCAGCTGCTGCATGGCATCGACGACGGCCGGATCGGTCGTCTGCCTGAGGACTGCGAAATGGGCCTGCGTATCGCTCATGGTGAGCCCCTAGATGAGCATTGGGACACCGCCGCGCAAGATCAGCGCGGCTTGATCGTAAACACCGGCGAGCGGTTCGGCTGTGTCGTCACCACGCCGATCGGCAACACCGGATCCTTGTCCGCCAGCGCGACGCGGAATGCGCCGATGATCTTCGCAAGCGCGAGCGTCGCCTCGACCAGCGCAAAATGCGCGCCGATGCAGACCCGCGCGCCGACGCCGAACGGCAGATAGGCAAACCGATCGGGCGGCGTTCCCGTCATGAAACGCGACGGCACGAACGCGTTCGGATCGCGCCACAGCTTCTCATGCCGGTGCAACAGCCACGGCGCGATCAGGATTACGTCACCCTTCCTGACCGGACGGCCCGCGATGGTATCGGGACCGCCTGCCGCACGCGCGATCAGGAACGCCGGCGGATAAAGCCGCATGGTTTCGTCGATCACCGCGCGGGTGAATTTCAGCCGCTCGATGTCGAGCGCGCCAGACGTCGCCGCGCTCCCGACTTCTGCTGCCAGCTGTTCCTGGGTCAGGGGATCGAGCGCCAGCAGATAGAGCGCCCAGAACAGCGCGGTCGCAGTTGTCTCGTGGCCGGCCAGGATCATGGTGGCGACCTGGTCGCCGAGTTGGGCATCGGTGAAGGCCTCGCCGGTTTCAGGATCGCGCGCGGCGCCCATCAGGTCGAACAGGTCGCGGGCCGGCGCGTTGTCATCCTTGCCGGCCGCACGTCGCTCGGCCATCAGCATGCCGACGAACGCGGTCCAGCGCTTGCGGAAACGGGCGCGCCGGAAATCCTGCGGCGTCGGCCAATTCAACGGCAGCACCAGATCGAGCATGTGCGGCCGCGCCAGCGTGTCGCCATACTCCATCACGAAGTCGCGCAGCGCGGCGCCGTGGCGATCCATGCCGAACGAGAACATGGTGCGGCCGGCGATCTCCAGCGTCATCCGCTGCATCGCCTCGCGCAGATCGACCGGGCCGCCGCTCGCCGACTTCAGCTTGGCGATGGTCTCGTCGACCGCCGCAATCATGTAAGGCACCAGCGTCGTCACCGCGCGCGGCGTGAACGCCGGCGCCAGCGTGCGGCGCTGGTGTTTCCATGCACGCCCTTCGGCGATCAATAGCCCCTCGCCCAGCATCGGACGCAGCACGCGAAGGCCGGCCGGCGTGCGGGTGTAGTTCTCGTAATTGTCGACCAGCACATGGCGGATCGCATCCGGCGTGTTGAGGATGAAGCTCGAGTGGCCGAGAAAACGGCCCTGGACAATGTCGTCCTCGTAGGCGCGCTGGCCCCAGGTCTCGATCGGCGAGTTGCGCATCACCCGCATGCGCTGGAACGCGCCCATGTCGTCCGGCGCGCGCGGCGGGGCCGGCGGGACCAGGGGCCGCCGCGTGACCGTGATATCGTAGACCTCGGCTATGCTCATGGTCCTCGCTTCCCTGCCTCACGCGACGGCCGATCCGGCCATGCGATCCCGGCGCCAAGAAGGCGCGCGGACCCTGCACCAGACCTAATAAGTCAGCTCGGCAACCGCAATCCGATTTTCCGATGCCGGCCAGGCCCGCATCATAATGCGTTCCCCGTTGAAGATCGCGGCGACCGGACGGCCGACATCGTCCGCGGCGAGCCGCAGCGTCGTCACCGAATCGGTCGGCACACCGGGCTTTACATCGGCCGGCTCCTTGCCGTCGAACAGCACGATGTCGCGCGGCAGGCCGAAATAGCCGCGCGGCCGCGACATCAGCACAACCGCGCCTGCGCCGGCATCGGCCGGTCCCAGCGGCCGCGACGCGCGCAGATGCACGATCTCGGACGAGCGCACAAACGGCGAGCGATAGATGTGCGTCGTCGCCGTACCGGGTGACGTCAGCGCGAATTCGAGCGGCCACGACGGATCGACCTGCGCCGGACCCCAGCGACCGTCGGCGCCGGTCTGCGAGCTGTGCAGCGGGCCGCCGATGCGCTCGCCGGTCTCCGCCGCGACACGATAGATGTCGACCGTGGCCCCCGGCACCGGCCGGTTGGTCGGCACGCCGCCGGGCGTGCCTGTGACGAGGCCGCTCAGCCTCACCGCCGTCTCCGGCACGATCTCGATCCGCGACGGCTCGTGCCTTGCGATGAATTTGTAGATCTCGCGAAAGGCCCGCGGATGAAAGGCGGTCTCGCGATGATCGACCGCGCCGAGCACCAGATTGGTCGCACCTTTCAGCGCCGGGCCTTCCGTCGTGACGTTGGTCGGCGTGCCCGGCTTGCCGACGAAGCGGCCGTCGGCTTGCGCATATTTGTCCAGCCCATCGCTGCGCAGCGTCAGGAACAGGGTGCCAACAGTCACTTCGCTGTCGCCATCGTTCAGTCCGCGCAGGAACGGACCACGCCCGTTGAATTCGTTGCCGAGCCCGTCGTCCCACGCGTACACACCGTGATTGGGCGTGCCGCACAGCACTGCGTGGCTGATGTCGCCGCCGCCGCCATTCTTGATGTAATTGCGGATCGCATTGCCGCCGCGCGAACTGCCGACCAGTGCGACCCGCGGCGCACCGGTCTTCTGCTTCAGCTCCCTGATCGCCTCGGCGAGCTCGCGGCGCTGGTCCTCGGTCGAGGAGCGGCTCGCCTGCTCGATCTTGTCGTCGGTGCGTGCCAGCGGATCGGTGAAATTGATCGCGGCCATGCGCTCGCGCGGCACCCCGTTGCATTCCATCCGCCACAGCGTCGTCATCCAGAGCGCGGCGTGATCGCCATTGCCGTGCACGAACAGAATCGGCGGGGTGTCACCGGCGGGCGCCGGCTGAGCCAAGGCCGGGGCGCCGAGGCGGCCGGCCAGCAGGGACAGGGCGCCGGCCCCTTGCAATATTCTCCGCCGCGACAGCGCCATTGGCCCCTTCCCCCGACTTTCCTCGGCCTTCCTCAGGTCTTTCAGTGCCTTAGCTGTGCCCTGTCCCCGCCAAGGATGCCGTAATCGCTGGACAGAACACGCGTTTCGCGGGCATCAGTTGGTGCAGCCGGAATCGTCCAACAAGCCATAGCAGGCCAACCGGAACTGGATATGACCGAACCGCGCGATCGCTCCGACAGTATCACTGCACCGTTGCGGCATTCAATCTTCAGGCGAATCTGGCTCGCGAGCCTGCTCTCCAATCTAGGCATCCTGATCCAGGGCGTCGGCGCCGCCTGGGCGATGACGCAGATGACCGCGGAGGCCGACAAGGTCGCGCTGGTGCAGACCGCCTTGATGCTGCCGGTAATGCTGATCTCGATGCCGGCCGGGGCCATCGCCGACATGCACGACCGCCGCATCGTCGCGCTGGTGTCGCTGGCGATCGCGCTGACCGGCGCCACCATCCTGACCGTGCTGGCCTGGCTCAATCTGGTAACGCCGAACATCCTGCTCGCGCTGTGCTTCGTCGTCGGCAGCGGCATGGCGCTGTTCGGCCCGGCCTGGCAATCGTCGGTCAGCGAGCAGGTGCCGCCGGAGACGCTGCCCGCCGCGGTCGCGCTGAACGGCATCAGCTACAACATCGCGCGCAGCTTCGGTCCGGCGATCGGCGGCATCGTGGTGGCGTCCGCGGGCGCCGTCGCGGCCTTCGCCGCCAATGCCGTGCTGTATCTGCCGCTGCTCGTCGTGCTGTTCCTGTGGAATCGCGTCAGCGAGCCGTCGCGGCTGCCGCGCGAGCGGCTGAACCGCGCCATCGTCTCCGGCGTGCGCTACATCACCAATTCGCCGTCGATCAAGATCGTGCTGACCCGCACCATGGTGACCGGCATCATCGGCGGCTCGGTCTCGGCGCTGATGCCGCTGGTGGCGCGCGACCTGTTGCATGGCGGCGCGCAGACCTACGGCATCATGCTCGGCGCCTTCGGCATGGGCGCGGTGATCGGCGCGCTCAATATCAGCGAGATTCGTAGCCGGCTCAGCGGCGAAGCCGCCATACGGGTCTGTGCGTTGACGATGGGCGCGGCGATCGCCGCGGTTGCCGTGAGCAAGCAGCCGGTGATCACCGCCGCCGCGCTGGTGGTTGCCGGAGCGGTGTGGATGCTGGCGATCGCGCTGTTCAATATCGGCGTGCAGCTCTCCGCACCGCGCTGGGTCGCGGGACGTTCGCTTGCGGCCTTCCAGGCCGCGATCGCCGGCGGCATCGCAATCGGAAGCTGGTGCTGGGGCCGCATCACGGATGTGGGCGGCGTCGAGATGGCGCTGTTGATCTCCGCCGGTCTGATGCTGCTGTCGCCGCTGCTCGGCATCTGGCTCAGGATGCCGCCGATCGGCGCGCGCAACGAGGACGCGACCGATACGCTGGCCGATCCCGAGGTGCGGCTGCAGCTGAGCGGGCGCAGCGGGCCGCTGGTGGTCGAGATCGAGTACCGGGTGGCGCAGGACAATGCCCGCGCCTTCCACAATGTGATGCAGGACGTGCAGCTCAGCCGCCAGCGCAACGGCGCCTATGGCTGGTCGATCGCCCGCGACATCGCTGATCCCGAATTGTGGACCGAGCGCTACCATTGTCCGACCTGGCTCGATTTCCTGCGCCAGCGCAACCGCGCCACGCAGATCGAGCGCGAACTGCATCAGAAGGCGGCCGACTTCCACATCGGCGCCGAGCCGATCCGCGTGCGCCGGATGCTGGAGCGTCCGTTCGGATCGGTGCGCTGGAAGGACGAGACCCCGGACCGCGCCGCCAAGGAGGTGATCCCGGTGGTCGCGACCGCAGCGGGGAGTAGTACGTAGTCTCTCCATTGTCATTCCGGGGCGCGCGAATAGCGCGAACCCGGAATCTGGAGATTATTAGCTCGAGATTCCCCGATGCGCAGTTGCGCATCTGAGGTTCATCGCTCCGCGATGCCCCGGAATGACAGTTGATGGGTCTACTGCCCGTGATCGGCGAGCGTCTGCTGGCAGGCCTTGCTGAGGCGGCTGCGATGCTCCTTCAGGCACGCCAATACGACCTGATCGCCCTCGCTGAGATGGGCGCGGCAGAACCGCGAGGCATCGCGTGAACAGGCATCGCGCCCCTGCTGCTGCGCCGAGGCGGCCGACGTCAACAAAACCAGCGGAACGACGGCAAACAGAAATCGGGTCATCTCTCAAAGCCTCTCAAGCGTTTTCGCGCGAAGGGGTGCCGGGTCGCGTGAAGAAAACGCGTCAAATAGGAAATCCGGAGCCCCGTTCCGATTTCATCGCAGCGGAAACAGCTCCAGGGAATGCGACGCCGGTTCTATAGCGTTTCCGTGCCGCGAAGAAGCTTGAAACCGACTGTGACGGTCATCACGCATGGTAACGCCCGCTTTTTCTTGTCCTTCCGGCGCCTTGTTGGGATCGCGTTAAGACCTTGTTGGCATTAATCGCTCGTTACGGCTGTGGCGTATCCTTAAGTTCCGAGAGAGTGTGTAGCGATGCGTAGTGCGTTGGGCCTGATGCTGGCCAGTGTTGTAACGGCGATCGTGATCGCCGGCGTGTGGTTCTGGACCTCCTCGCCGCGTGCCGACGCGGCTCCTCCGCAAACCACGGCTGCGGCCAAGGCCGATCCGCTGCCTGCGGCGGCAAAGCAGGCCGCCAGGGACGATGTCGAGACGACCGCCGCGCTGTCGAAGCGCGCCGATGCCACCCAGGCCGCGGCACCGGCCGCCACTCCTGCGCCGGCGCCGGCCCCCGTCGCGGCCGCGGCCAAATGCGCCAATCCCGATGCGCTCGGCATCAGCCGCACCGTCGTGGTCGACACCAATGGCGGCCCGGGCTTCGGTTTCCTGCAGTACAAGCAGTATGACTTCCTGACCGACAAGGAGGTCGTGCTGACCTTCGACGACGGTCCGTGGCCGACCACGCCGGCCGTGCTCAAGGCGCTGGCTGACGAATGCACCAAGGCGGTGTTCTTCCCGATCGGCCTGCACACCACCTATCACCCGGACATCCTGCGCCAGGTCGCCGCCGCCGGCCACACCATCGGCGCCCATACCTGGTCGCATGCGCATCTCGCCAGCAAGAAGCTCACCGAGCAGCAGGCCAAGGACGAGATCGAGAAGGGCTTTAGCGCGGTCAAGCTGGCGCTGGGCGCCAACCCTGCTCCGTTCTTCCGCTTCCCGGCGCTGGCGCACACCCCGGCGACAACCGCCTATCTCGGCACCCGCAACATCGCGATGTTCTCGGTCGACGTCGACTCCAACGACTTCAAATCCAAGAGCGCGGACGAGGTGATCAACAACGTGATGACCAAGCTCGACAAGGAGCACAAGGGCATCATCCTGATGCACGACCTGCAGAAGCACACCGCGCAGGCGCTGCCGACGCTGCTCCGCAAGCTCAAGGCCGGCGGCTACAAGGTGGTCTGGATGAAGGCCAAGACCCAGCTCGAGACGCTGCCCGAATACGACGCGATGATGGCAAAGACCGAGAAGCCGATCGCAACGGGGCGGCCGATTGGCAACGTCGTGCAGACGGTCGCCGAGTAACCCTGCGAATACACTCTCAACGCAAAGCGCCCCTGGATCGGATCCAGGGGCGCTTTCGCTTTCTGCTCGCAGCCACCTTCTGCGCCTATGCGCCTTCGAGAGTGGCCCCATCGCGCCCGGTGGCTGCGCCTCCCACCAAAATATCGAAAACAACCCCATGCAAAGGAGCCGGCGGGTGCTGGCGATCGACAAGGCAACTTGACCCGTCGGGCAAATCAAGGATACATTTCCAATATTCCGAAATCACGCATCCCTCGCCCGTTGGTGGGGGAGACCAGCCACGTCGAGCCCATTTTGTGAGATGCATCACGCTGTCAGCACAGCAGTTGCCGACGGGTTGGCGTGGTCCAGTCGGATTGTTGGAACTTGGTCCTGTCAGTGGGCCCGTATCGCTGTAGTTTTTGAGCCTTGAAACAGGGTCTCGGCGCAACGCCGCGCTCGTACACACCAGCATCCACAGCACCAGCCTGTGTGCCGCGCCTTCGACGATGACTCGGGAATAGATTCGTCGGTCTGGCCCTCTCTTGCACGATGCCCGAACCCTGGAGAGTTTTGTGAGCGCATTCGAACAAGGTCGCGTACGGTCGGGCGACGATGGCTTGGCGAATACGGCCGCCGAAAAGCTCCGTTCGATGATCCCGGCGGCTGGAGCGATGGCTTATCCGTTCCTGCTCGATGCATTTCATCTCGCGGTCTCTCCCGCTGCTGGTCCGATGTCGTTTGGGCGACTAATCCTGGCAGCGCTTTGCCTGTTGGCCGCGACCGCCGCGCCGTTGCTGGGTCTTGCCTGCGCGTACTGGATGACCAAGGCCGCACCTTCATCGTTCGCGCTGCGCGCCCGGCGGCTCGCCTATTTCAGCATCGGCGCACCGCCCTTGTTCGTCCTGACCGGCGTCGGTCTCGGACTGCTGCATATTCGTGTCAGCGACGAGCTCGTATGGGTCGCGGGCTGGTTGGCCGCTTGTCTCTACATCCTGTTCGGTAGCGAGCAGACCGAACGTGCGCCAACCTCAGCCGCGGTTGCTCCATCCATCGCCAAATGGCGCGTGACGCACGGCGTCGCCGCAGCGGTCATCCTGCTCTACGTCGCGTTTCACCTCACCAATCATCTGCTGGGTTGGCTCGGCCCCGAGGTTCATGCCGCCGTAATGAAGATGGGGCGCTCGGTCTATCGATCGTCCCTCGTCGAACCCATCCTCGTCGGCCTGATGGTGTTCCAGGTCGCGGTCGGCGTGCGGCTCGCCTGGCGCTGGAGCTCGCTGCCGGCGGATGCCTACCGCGTGTTCCAGATCGGCTCCGGCATTTATCTCGCGGCGTTCATCCTCACCCATCTGAATTCCGCGTTGGTCTCGGCGCGCGCCGTGCACCACATCGACACCAATTGGGCCTGGGCGTCCGGTGCGCCGATCGGCCTGATCCACGACGCCTGGAGCATTCGCCTGGTGCCGCACTACGCACTCGGCGTGTTCTTCGTCCTCGCGCATCTGGCGTCAGGATTGCGCGGAGTCCTGATCGCGCATGGCGTGGCTGCCGCGCTCGCCAACCGGATCTGGGCGAGCGGGCTGGTGGCCGGCGGGCTGCTCGCGATTGCGATCATGAGCGGACTGTGCGGAGCGCGAATCTAGGCTTCGGCCGAGGCGGCAAGAGCGACCCGGCCGGACTTTCGCGAAGATCATTCCGCCCCGATAATAGCTGGTTCACTTGAATTCAGATGCCGGGCTACGCTTCGCTCGCTGCGCAGAAAAGCGGGATGCGATTATGCCCTTCGCCGCTTTGACGCGCCGTCTATCGTCCACGTTTCCTTATCATTCGTTGCCGACTTAACGTCCGAATCACGCGCTTGCCGACCTTCTCTGGATGGTCTCGAAGATCATGCTGCCATATCCTAAGGACACTCCATCCATAAGCATTGAGCGTTCTACGAACGACGGCATCGCGTCGAACATTTCTGACAATCTTGTTTGACCAAAAGATCGTGTTAGACTTTGGGATACTCCCGTGGATTTTACAGCCATGCCAGAAGCAGCCATCCACAAAGACTGCCAGTCGCCCGTCGTAAAAAACGAAATCCGGCTTTCCGAAAACCTTCTGATTTCTTCTCCATCCGCGCAGGCCGAACTTGCGAAAAATGCCGATCAGACGAAGCTCGGTCGCAAGATTGCCGTGATCTCGCACCTTAGACATGATTTCAGAGCGCTTGCGCTTGGAAAAAACGTCTGACATCTAGTGATTTAGTTTCTTGCTCTCGACTTGATGACTGAGGCCGAACGTAAGGACCTCAATATGACCAGCGCGTGGCGGCGGATGAATTCAGGAGGCAATGCGTTCCCGATCATCAGCGCGACCGCTTCTTTTCCAGCACCTCGCGAGAATTTGTACCGCCTAGGAAAGGACTGCAGTAGTGCAGCTTCGCGCATCGTTATGGCGCGGTCCCTTACGGGATGAAGAAACCGTCCTTTCGACGGATTGAAACAGCCGCCCGTAATGGTTGGCGACACTGTATCCCAAGCCATCCTTCCATAGATGTCTCTGAAGCCATTGCTTCGCTGATGGCAAGGTAGTTGCCGTGCTTCCGAAAGATCAGTTCTGCTTCCTCCATCCTTCGGGATGTCCCGGATGAGTCGTTGGACCTTCTCGCTGCGTCGCTTCTCCAGAAAGTTGTGGAGCGCATCCTTCGAGCTTCCGGGCTCTTCTAAATCTCCGATAGCAGAGCGAACCGTTCGAATGACCCGAGCCTCCTTCGCAAAGGGAACGCTGAATCCCTTCCCGGCAAGGAGAATCAGCCGCCGCCTCCGCTGTGGAACGCCGTAGCGGGCAGCATCTTTGATCTGAACGTCAACAGTGTAGCCGAGATCAGCCAGTTCCTGACAAAGCTTCTTGAATGGGCCATATTCGATAAGCTTGGGGACGTTCTCCATCATAATTGCCTTGGGCTCGAACGTTTTGGCAAACCGAAGCATTTGGTTCACCAAATCATTGCGCCGGTCCCTGTTGCGCTTCCTGCCATTGCGCGTGCGCAGTGACGAGAAGCCCTGACAGGGAGGACATCCTGCCAATAGATCAAGTTCGCCTTTGTGCAATTTGAGTTCTCGCCGCAACCGCAACGGGGACACGGCTCGAATGTCACGTTCCTTCAGGATTACGTCACGATGATTCGACCTAAAGGTTTCCGCAGCTAGCGAGTTGAATTCAACAGCAGCCAATACGTTGAACCCTGCTTGTTTCAGACCGACGGTCAGACCGCCGCAGCCGGAGAACAAGTCGAGCGCAGTTGCCTTCCTTGGCTTTTTCGCTTGGGATGTCATCTTGGCTTGGGTTCACACCGAAAAAGCAAACGCATAGCGGCCGTCAGGAAAGCGAACCTGGGGCCACCACGCGGCCTGCCCACCGCGGGTCGCGCGAACACGCAACATGAAGAGGCAGATTTTGTCGGCCGGGACAGTCCTTATTTCGCCGCCGTCTAGAATTCCTTGAGTTTCGCGACGGCTCTCTTGGAGGCCGCGATCTCGGTCTACGTACACGTATCCAGTACTCTGATCCTTGACCTTCGCGAATTGTCCGATAGACGAACTCATTGCCGTCGCATTCCAAACGCTTTCCGACTCTGCTTCATCAGGTCGAGTTAGAGATATCAGTTGCTTTATCGTCTCGATGGGAATTTCCAGATAGGATTTGCCTTCTATCGATTCTAGAAGCTTGTCGATCTTTTGGGTCTGCGCACGAACGGAGCCATCACGCAGTACTTGAGCAGGGTTGTAGTTGCTCCCAGCGGAATAGACACCTACTGCGCCGGGCGCGAGTATATTTTTTCGCGTCGGGCTCAATCCGCTCTCAACATAGACGCCTCGGAACTCCTCATTTGGATTCCTCGCGATCAAATCTCGAAGACCCTGCTCCATCTTATTGATCGCCTGAAAAACGATGTGCAGCTGACGGGGAAGAAACAACCTAAGCAGGCCTATATCTTTGCGACGATAGCCATACATTCGAGCATGCTGGAGAACCGTATCTGCCTGCGGTCTGCGTGGATGCCGGCCGTAGTAGCTCACAAGCAGATTCTTGATCGTCACTCCACGACCAAGCTTATTTCCGCCAACGAAGAGATTATAAGGTGACTTGACTTCGACATCTTCGTCAGTCTCACCGTTAACCAGCTTTACTGCTATCCCAGGCGAAAAAAACTTAATCCCTTCGATCAGTTCGTCGAAGGAACTGTTTTTGATTCCCTCATGCGTTGAAGCCAAATCTTCGTATGCGGCCCTTAGGCGTTTGACTACCGCCGACCGGCCGGATGCTAAATCGCGAGCTAGATTTGTCTTGTATGTCCTGAGGAGGTCTACGATATGCTGGTGATCGCTAGTTCGAGTACTGACATGGCACAAGAACGCGCAGTTCTGATCCGCGTCCTTGGCGCGCTTGAATGTCGCACCCACAAGAAACGTGTCCAGCGCCTTGAGGAGAGATGTGGGAATGTCCTGCGCTGGAGCGGGTTGCGGACCTGGAGCAAGAGCCGCGATATCATTCAAGTCAAATTCTTTGACTAGTTTTGATCCATCCGAAAAAAAGTCGTTGCCACCGACATAATCCTTACCTGGATGGCTCAGCACGGTGAATTTTGGCCGGAAGCTGTGGCCCATAGGCTGCAAGAACAATGCCTGCGGCGTTGCCGTTACCTGAAGGTACGTGTTCTTAGCAAAGAAAGCGCGTAGCTCTGATATCTTCTCGTTGATGGCGCTGAGCGTACCGTCATCCAAGCTTGCCCTGGTGTTGGGACTCGCCTGATCCGCCTCGTCATCTATTATGAGACAGCTGAGACCTTTGACATTTCCCTTCTTAAAGTTCTCGATCAGGGTCTTCAGCAATCGCGAATTTTTCGTTGTTACGATCGCGCATGTTCCGCTCTTCACCCGTTGTAAGAAGGCATCCACGTCCTTGAACTCAGATTTGCCAATGATGTCGATACCTGGAAATGCCTCTCGTACGCGCCCCAGGGTCTGATCGTAGAGGGGATCACTGTCGGAGGTAAGGACGATAAGTGTGCGATACCCTTCATCGGCGCCCATTGCACCGGTGACGGACAGAACACCTGTCTTGCCGCTTTGAACAAGCCCATAGACCAACCCATTAGTTTCTTCCACGCCGCCACTGAGTGGATTGACCCATCTTTTGACGACGTCCTCAGCAGTTCTCTGGATTTCCTGAACTTCGCTGTCATTGCCGATTTGCTTGCGCAGCAGTTTTAGAACTTGCTCACTGTGCTTCATTCGCCGTCCCATCTTCCAAAATGCGCTGCCAGCTCGAAGGTGCCACCTTGCGTTTGAGCGGGCCGTCTGGGCCACTGACTTCATAGTGCTCGCCATAGTCTCGGTAACAGGAGACATACGCGGAAGCCGCTCGCATCGACGCAATTGCTGAGTAAGAGTCGTACGGGAGCGCGACAATGCCATCTGATCCGCAGACGAGACCAATTACGGTCGATTGTCGGAGCGCCATTGACGACAGCTGTTGCTGTTCATCTTCAGTGAACGTAAATCCCCAGGGCGATCGAACTTTCGTGCTGTACTTGAGCAGCAGGGTTATTCGTTCGTTCAAGAAAAAGAAGGGAGGATCGTAACGAATGCTCTTTACGCGACCCGACCTAATAATCAGGTGAAGAGCGGCCCCCTCATAAAATTCTTGTTTCTTAATTGCCATCAGTGAAATACGAATCGCCCGACCACCCAAGAGTACAATTCGCGGTTGAGCGCTGCAATTCGACTTGCGGACGATCAATCAGCTTTCGCGGGGATTTCTTCGTGAAATTGCGGTCGGTGGTCTCGCCGTGCGTCAATTGCGAAAGCGGCCACTGGGGTTTTGCACACCCGGACGGCCGACGCCGTGATTGGTGCTGTGGCCTGAGAAGCGCTCGCCATTCGCCGGGTGGCCGGCCTCGGCGGGAGGTTTGGAAGGTCGAGCTTCAAGTTGCAACACGATGGGATCGGCGCCGCACTGTCCCGCACCGAAGGACAATTGGTATCAGTCGATCCTCGAGCTAACTTATTGAAAAAACTGGTGCCGCAAGAGGGACTCGAACCCCCGACCCCGTCATTACGAATGACGTGCTCTACCAACTGAGCTATTGCGGCGAACCGTTCGGCAACGGCCGGATCACGCGGCCACCTGATATCGGGCATGACCCCGATTGGCAAGGACAACGCGGTTATCGAACCATACAGCCGTTACCTAACCCCGAATTAGCTTCCCAAACGTGACAGAAATCCGCGCCAGCCGCCCACTTGCGCCTTGGGCGGGCCGATTTGTTCCGCAAATTCGTCCACCGGGCCGTCCTCGTCGACCCCGGGGTCGTCGGGGGCCCGGATGATCGGGATCACGGCCGGAATCGGCGCCGGTGCGGCCTTGGGCAGGTCGGCCCTCGACCGGAACAAGGGGGCCGGCGCCGGGGGCGCCGATTCGGCGGCCGGCGCGGGAGCTGGTTCCAGAGCGGCGGGTTCGGCCGGGACCGGGGCGGGCTCGGCCTCGATGGCCGCCGGGAGTGGGGCGTTGTCCTGCACGGGCGGTGCGGCCGGCTCCACGGGCTTGGCGTCGACTGGCTTGGCCTCGACCTGCTTCACCTCGACCGGCTCGGCCGGCTTGGCGTCCGCCGGCTCGCTGGCGACTTCCCTTGGCGGCTCGACCCGGCGCGGCGCCAGCATCGCCTCCTCGAACGGCGACGACTCGATCGCATGGCCCTTGTCGGACGGCAGCGCCGCCACCGGGGTCTGCCACTGGAAGGCATCGAGCCGGCCGCTGACCGGCGAGACCGGACGCCAGCGGTCCGAGACATAGCCGTCGGCGGTCCAGACCGGATCGTGCAGCGCGCGCACCGCGCGCAGGGTCCAGGCGCGCGCCCGGCCGCTGTCGCCATGCTCGGTGCGCTCGATCTCGGCCATCAACAGCGCGACGCGTTGCGTCGGCGCCGCGACAAACGGCTCCAGCGCCGCGCGCGCCTTGGCGAACTCGGCGGCGTCGATCGCGGCGCGCGCGATCGCCAGCGCGCCCTCGATATGTCCAGGCGTTTTCGCCGCCAGCGTCTCGACCCGCACCAGGCGCTGGCGCGCGGAATCGCCGAGCCGCACATGCGAATAGGCGTCGGCGAGATCGGGATGCGGCTGCACCAGCCACGCGGTCTCGACGATGCGCATCGCGCGGCGCACCTGATGCGCCTCGCTCTCGAACTTCGCCGCGAGCACGGCGGCCGGGATCAGCGTCGGCGCCAGCTTGACCGCCTCCATCGCGCTCGCGCGCGACAGGTCGCGATCGACGGTCTCGAACTCCAGCGCCCGCGCGGTCAGCAGCACGCCGCGCTGCCGCCGATAGGTCGCCTTGTCGATCAGTCCGGCGCTCTGGTTGTTGTCGATGATCGACAGCGCGCCGGCCCAATCGCCCTTGGCGCAGCAGAAGCCGAGCACCGCATGCGAGGCCCATGACGACGACGGCGACATCTTCAGCGCTTCCTCGGCGATCATCACGGCCGCCACCGGATCGTCGGCGCGCTGCGCCTCGATGAACAGACCGCGCAATCCAAGCAGCCGCGTGTCCTCGCGCTCGGCCATGGCGCGGAAGGCGCGCTGCGCGCCGTCGCGATCACCGTCGAGCTGCGCCGATTGCGCGTGCAGCAGCAGTGCCAGCGGATCGCCTCCGGCGTGGCGCCGCGCCACTTCGGCATGCGCGCGCGCCGCGGAGGAGTCGCCATGCCCGATCGCAAGCAGGCCTTGCGTGATGGCGTGGCGGCCGCGGGCGTGACGGCGCTCGCGCCGGCCACGGCGGATGTGCGAGGGAATCTTCCAGAGCCCACGCAGGATCACGCCGCCGACCATCGCGACGACGACGACGAGGCCGAGCAGGTACATCGGCTGCTTGGACGTGAAGCGCAAGCCGCCCCAATTCAGCACGAGATCGCCGGGCTGATCGGCCAACCAGGCCGCACCCGCTGCAGCGAGCGCGATCAGCAGCAGGAACAGAATGATCCGGATCATCAAAGACCTATTGCAAAGACTTACTGGTTGACCGTGGCGAGCGCCGCCATGGCGTTGTCGGCGAATTTACGCGACGCGTCGAGCGCGGCGCGGCGCGCGTCCACCTTGGCGAGCCAGGCTTGCGCCGCCGTGCGATCCGCCGGCGGCAGCGACTTCAGTTCACGCTCGGTCAGTGCGAGGTCATTATGCAGGGCGGCCGATGTCACGCGCGCGACGATGCTGCCGCGATCGGTCCCCGTGCCGTCGGTCCGCTCGATCTGGATCAGCGTGGAGGCACCGGCCTTCAGACGATCGACCAGCCCGGCGCTGGCCGCCGCAGCCTCAGGCGGAGGCGGCGCAAGTTTCGGCACGATCTCGATCAGCTCGCGGCACAGCGCGTTCGGGTTCGGCACGCCCGACGTCGCAAACGTCGCGAGCGGCTTCAGCACCTCGGCATCATCCGACAGCGCCTTCGCGGCCTCGAGCGCGGAGGCATAGGGATCGCCGTGACGCACCGCGACGTCGAGCAGCGATGCCGCGACGACGCGGCGCAGCGGCACATCGTCCGCCTTCGCCTCGGCCTTGGTGTCGGCGATCTTGCCGTCCTGCCTCGCGATCGCCGCACCCTGCGCCTTCACCGCGCCTTCGACCTTGTCGATGCGCGCCGTGATGCCGGAGAGATCAGGCGCAGCCGCGCCATCGCGCGGCGCGGCTTTCGCGTCATTGACCGCCGCCGCAAGCTTGTCGGATTGCGCCCGCGTCGCGGCGAGTTCGGTGCGCAGTGCGGCGATCGATTTGTCGAGCGCCTCCAGCCGCGCCGTCGCCGCGGGATCGGCGGCCGCCGCGACCGGCCTGCCGGCTTTCGATTCCAGCGCACTCAGGCGCGTGCCGAGCTCGTCGATGGCGGCACTGGGTTGCGGCGCCGGGACCGGCTGCACGACGGGCCAGCCGAGCAGCCAGCCGACCCCGATCACCAGGGCCGCCGCGACGGCGCCGGATAGCGGAGCCACCACCCAGGGCGACACCGGCCGCGCCGGTTCGGCGTCCGGCGCCGCGGAGGCGGTCTCTGGCTGCGGCTCCGCTTGCGGTGCGGCGTCGCCTTGGGGCTCGGCCTCAGGCGTCGCCGCGTCCGCGGACGCCTTGCCGGCATCCTGGTCAGCCTCCTTGGCGGCTTCCTCGGCCCCCTCCGCCTTCGACGGTTCGCTGGAGATTTCGGTCGCCTGAAGATCGATGGTCGGCGGCGCGCGCTTGGGCCGGGAATCCGGCGAAGATCCTGGGTCGTCTGGCCTTTCTTCAGCCATCGCGGGGGGTCCTCAAAACTACTGGCCGCATATTGTACCAGAATCGGCCCAGGTTCTTAGAGCACGATCCGAATAACCGAGCATTGCCTAACATCATGGTCAGACGAAAGAATTATTCCGGTCTCGGCCGCAGGGTGCGGCTGAGCGCCTCCAGCAGGGCATTTTCGTCGGGCCGCGCCGCCACCACCACCTTGGTCGCGCCGGCGTCATGGAGCACCGCGGCGACGGCCGCCGAGATGCAGCATTGCGGCAAGGCGAGCGCCGAAATCTCGATCCCGTCGGCTCGGACCGTGTCCAGAAAGGCCTGCGCGCTGCGGCGGGAATAATGCAGCACCGCGGTGATCCGGTTCGCCATGAAGGCGTCGCTGACTTCCCTCGGGAAGCCGGCCACCGGCGCCATCCGGTAGGTGGTGTGGGTGACGACGCTGAGCCCGCGCTCGCCGCGCTCGCCGAGCTCGCCGGCGAGATCGCGCGACAGGTCGGCGCCGGCGAGATAGAGCAGCGTCGCAGACGCCGGCAGCTCGCCGGCCTCGACCCGTGCGAGCACGAGATTGCGCAGCGAGACCGCATCGCCCTTCGCCACGATTACCTTGTCGAAGCCGGCGGCGCGCGCCGCATCGGCGGTGTGTGCCCCGACCGCAAACAGCGGCAGCCGCAACAGCGGGCTGGTCGCGAGATCGACCGCGCGCAGCGCATTGGCGCTGGTCAGGATGACAGCATCATAATCCGCATCGTCGTCGCCGCGGAACGGCACCGGCTCGAAGCGCAGCACCGGCGCCGACAGGGCGTCAAAGCCGCGCTGGCGCAGCGTCGCGAGCGTCGCGTCATTATCCGGATGCGGTCGTGTGACAAGGATTGTCAGGGTTTCAGGCCTCCAGCCGTATAAATTGGACGTTGGCGACCGATTGCACTTTAAGACCTCGCAATGCTACCCCGGAGCGGACGTTTTGATGAGCATCATCTTGCCGGACACCGGTTCCGGCCTGTCCGGATCATGCTCGTAGCACAAGGACCGAAATTGGGACACGAACCACCGATGCTGGTGCTGGGGATCGAGACCACCTGCGATGAAACCGCGGCCGCCGTGGTCGAGCGCCAGGCTGACGGGCAGGCGAAAATCCTCTCCAACGTGGTGCGCTCGCAGACCGACGAGCACGCCCGCTTCGGCGGCGTGGTGCCGGAGATCGCGGCGCGCGCCCATGTCGACCTGCTCGACGGCATCGTCGCCACCGCTATGAAGGAGGCCGGCGTCGGCTACCGACAATTATCGGCGGTCGCCGCAGCCGCCGGACCTGGCCTGATCGGCGGCGTGATCGTTGGTCTCACCACCGCGAAGGCGATCGCGATGGTGCACGATACGCCCCTGATCGCGGTGAACCATCTCGAGGCGCACGCGCTGACGCCGCGGCTGACCTGCGCGCTGGCGTTTCCCTATTGCCTGTTCCTGGCCTCGGGCGGACACACCCAGATCGTCGCCGTGGTCGGCGTCGGTGAATATGTGCGGCTCGGCACCACGGTCGACGACGCGATGGGCGAGGCGTTCGACAAGGTGGCGAAGATGCTGTCGCTGCCCTATCCCGGCGGACCGGAGGTCGAGCGCGCGGCCGCCGGCGGCGACCCGACGCGGTTTGCCTTTCCACGCCCGATGCTCGGCCGCCCCGATGCGAATTTCTCGCTGTCGGGACTGAAGACGGCGGTGCGCAATGAGGCCAGCCGGCTGGAGCCGCTGGAGCCGCAGGACGTCAGCGATCTCTGCGCGAGTTTCCAGGCCGCGGTGCTGGAATCGACCGCGGACCGGCTGAGCGTCGGCCTAAAGCTGTTTCAGGAGCGGTTCGGCACGCCGCGCGCGCTGGTCGCGGCCGGGGGCGTCGCCGCCAACCATGCGATCCGCAGCGCGCTGCAGGAGGTTGCGGCGAAGGCGCAGACCACGCTGATCATCCCGCCGCCGGCGCTCTGCACCGACAATGGCGCGATGATCGCCTGGGCCGGCGCCGAGCGGATGGCGCTTGGCCTCACCGACACGATGGAGGCGCCGCCGCGCGCGCGCTGGCTGCTCGACGCCAGCGCCAAGGCGCCGGCCGGCTACGCCAACAGCCGCGCCGGATATTGAACAATGTACGACGGAGCGCGCATCAGGCACCGTCGCACCTCGCCCCGCTTGCGGGGAGAGGTCGGATTGCGCAGCAATCCGGGTGAGGGGGTACAGGTCTCGACACTCGGCTCGCTCGCGGATAAAGCCCCTCACCCCAACCCTCTCCCCGCAAGAGCGGGGAGAGGGAGCGAAGACAGGCCCGCCTGATGCCCGCGCATATGTCCGTGAGCGTGATCGGTGCCGGCGCCTGGGGCACGGCATTGGCCGATGTCGCGGCGCGCGCCGGGCGCAAGGTGACGCTGTATGCGCGCAATGCCGAGCATGCCGCGCAGATCCAGGCGACGCGGGTCAATCCAAGGCTGGCTGGTGTCCAGCTTCATCCCGGCATCGCCGTGACGTCGGATATCGCCGCCGCGGCGCGCGCCGACATCATCCTGGCCGTGACCCCGGCGCAGCATTTACGCGCGGCGGTCGGGTATCTTGCGCCGTATCTCAGACCCGACACGCCTGTCATCGCCTGCGCCAAGGGCATCGAGCACGGCACGCATAAATTCATGACCGAGGTGATCGCGGAAGCCGCGCCGCGCGCGGTCCCCGCGATCCTGTCGGGGCCGAGCTTTGCCGACGACGTCGCGCGCGGATTGCCGACCGCCGTCACGCTGGCCACCGGGGACGAACCGCTCGCACGCGCGCTCGTCCAGGCGCTCGGCTCGGCGACCTTCCGGCCCTATCACACCACCGACGTGCGCGGCGTCGAGATCGGCGGCGCGGCCAAAAACGTGCTGGCGATCGCCGCCGGCATCGTGGTCGGCAAGAATCTCGGCGCCTCCGCGCTCGCCGCACTGACCACGCGCGGCTTCAGCGAGCTCGCAAGATTGGGCCGCGCCTGCGGCGCCCGCGCCGAAACACTCTCCGGCCTGTCGGGATTGGGCGATCTCCTGCTGAGCTGCTCGACCGCGCAATCGCGCAATTTCGCACTCGGCCTCGCGCTCGGTCGCGGCGAAGCCGCGCCGATCGGCAAGCTCGCCGAAGGCGCGTTCACCGCGCCGGTGCTGTGCGAGCTCGCCGCTGCGCAAAAGGTCGACATGCCGGTGTCAAACGCGGTCGCCGCGATCCTGGGCGACCGGCTGACCATTGACGCGGCGATCGAAGGCCTGCTGACGCGGCCGTTCAAGGCGGAGTAACGCACGTCACGGTCGCGCGTGGCGAAGCTTCACGATCCGTGCGCGGCATACTAGCGTGGCGGCGAACCGTCGGATCCCGGTCCAACAAATCGAAAAACGGATCCCAAGGGAAAACCCATGCGTCAACCGCATCGCGCCATCCTTTCGATCAGCCTCGCCGTCGCCCTCACCGCCTCATCCGCCATAGCCCACGCCCAAACGGCCGCCACCTACGACGACCTTGCCAAGAGCGAGGCCGCCGCCAATGCGGACAACGGCAAGCGGGTCGCGCCGCTCAAATCGATCGGCAACCCAACCGCCGACGTGTCTGCCGAGATGCAGGCAATGATCGGCGCGCCCTATCCGCCGCATTTCAATGCCGACCCCAAAACCCCGGCGGAATGGAAGGAGTTGATCGATCGCCGCGCCAAGCTTCTGATCGCGGGTATTCCGGCGCTGAAGGCGAAGCTCGGCGTCAAGGTCGAGGAAACCAGGCTTGCCGGCGTGCACTGCTACATCGTCACCCCGAACAAGATCGCGCTCGAGAACAGGCGACGCCTGCTGATCCACGTCCATGGCGGGGGTTACGTGTTCGGCCCCGGCGAAGCCGCGTTGCCGGAAGCCATCATGATGGCGGGCTTTGGCGGCTTCAAGGTCCTCTCGGTCGACTACCGGATGCCGCCGGACTTCCCCTATCCGGCCGCGATGGACGACGCGACGGCGGTCTGGAAGGAAGTTCTGAAATCGCACGAACACCGCCGGCTGGCGATCTTCGGCACCTCGACGGGCGGGGCGATGACGCTTGCGATGGTGTTGCGGGCGAAGGATGAGAAGCTGCCGCTGCCCGCCGCCATCGCGCCGGGCACGCCATGGTCCGATATCGACAAGATCGGCGACAGCTACGCGAGCAATGAGTGGGTCGACAATGTGCTGGTGACCTGGGACGGCTGGCTCGGCCGCGCCGCCAGGCTTTATGCAAACGGCACCAGCCTGAAGAATCCCTACATTTCGCCGATCTATGGTGACTTCAAGGGTTTCCCGCCGACCATCCTGACATCGGGCACGCGCGATCTGTTCCTCAGCAACACGGTTCGCACGCATCGCAAATTGCGCCGCGCCGGCGTGATCGCCGATCTCAATGTCTATGAGGGACAGTCGCACGCCCAGTACCAGTTCAACGTCGACGCGCCCGAGACGAAGGAGGCGTTCACCGACATCGCCAAGTTCTTCGATCGATATTTGAAGCAGTAGGTGCCGCGCCGGGATCAGATGGCCGTGCTTGTCGCGGGCATCCACGTCGCTATAGATTGCAGCGCAATCGAACGGGGTGAGTTGCGATGAATTACTGGCTGGTGAAATCCGAACCGTCGGTCTGGTCGTGGGACCATCAGGTCGCCAAGGGCGCGAAGGGCGAAGCCTGGACCGGCGTGCGCAACTTCACGGCACGGCAGAATCTCGTCAACATGAAGAAGGGCGACAAGGCGTTCTTCTATCATTCCAACGAGGGCAAGGAGATCGTCGGCATCGCCGAGATCATCAAGGAAGCCTATCCCGACCCGACCGACAAGACCGGCAAGTTCGTCTGCGTCGACATCAAGGCCGACAAGCCGCTGAAGACGCCGGTGACGATGGCCGCGATCAAGGCGGACAAGAAGCTCGCCGACATGGCGCTGGTCAAATATTCGCGGCTTTCGGTGCAGCCGGTGACCGCGGAGGAGTGGAAATACGTCTGCAAGATGGGCGGGCTGTGATGTCTCGTCCAACTCTACTATCGTCCCGGCGAAGGCCGGGACCCATTACCCCAAATGTCGATTGCTGAAACGAGCTGGGGCCCCACAGCGAATTCTAATCACAGGCGGCTGTGGTTATGGGTCCCGGCTTTCGCCGGGACGACGATAGGGGACGCGGACCTACGCCCCGGCCGCCATCACCACCTGCGCCAGCAATTGCTCGCGCTTGGACTGGGTGCGGTAGCCTCCCATCGTCGCGGCGAAGCGCTCGAGGATGCCGTCCTCGAAGGCTGTGACGATGGTGTCGTGGACATAGCTCTTGCGGCAGATCGCCGGCGTGTTGGACAGCTGGTCGGCGGCGGCACGGATCGCATCCAGCACCTGGCGCTTGCGGCCGCGCTGGCTGGTGGCCGGCGTGATCCGGGACAGCGATTCCACGACGACGGCCGACGCCATCAGGGTGCGGAAATCCTTCAGCGAGATCTTGATGCCGGCGATCTCGCGCAGGAACGCGTTCACCGCCGTGGTCGAGGCGGCCCGTACCACGCCGGAGCGGTCGTAATACTGAAACATGCGCTTGCCCGGGACGCCGCGCAGGATGCCGATCGCACGCACCAGCTTGGCCGCATCGCATTCCTTGCGCACGGCCTTGCCGCCCTTGGCCTTGAAGGTCAGCACCAGGGAATCGTCCTCCAGCGTGACGTTGGACTTCAAGAGCGTGGTGGCGCCACGGGTGCCGTTGAGGCGCGCATAGGATTCGTTGCCGGGCCGGATCGCGGTGCGCGCGATCAGCTCGATCACCGCCGACAGCGCGAACTCGCGCGTCGGCTCGTCGCCGGACAGAAACGCCGAGACCTTGCGCCGGATCTTCGGCAGCGCGGCCACCAGCTTAGCGAGGCGATGCGCCTTGCGCTGCTCGCGGACCTTCTCCCAGTCGGCGTGATAACGATATTGCAGCCGGCCCGCGGCATCGCGGCCGACCGCCTGCAGATGCGAGCTCGGATCGCTGGAATAGCGCACCTGGCGATAGGCCGGCGGGACCGCCATCGCGTGCAGCCGGCGGATGGTGCGCGCATCGCGGACCCGCGAGCCATTGGCACGGACGAATGAATAGGTCTTGCCGCGCTTGATGCGGCGGATGGTCAATTCGTTCTGGTCGCCGAGCCGCAGGCCCAGATCGCGCGCCAGTTCTTCAACCGTCGTTCTAATGGCAGCGGGCGCGTCGAGCTTGAGTTTTGCCGGCGGCTGCAGCCTGGCCCGCGGCGGCTTGGACGGCCACTGGCCCAGTGCCTTTGCCAAGGCGACAGCGGGATCGGCGGAAACGGGCCGCACAGCCGCGATATTCTGCTGATCCATCATTACTCTCGCAAGACGCCTTGTTCCGCTGCCTGGCCTCGGAAACGCGATTTAGGGCGTCGGGGCCGACATTGCGAGTCGCGAATCAGTTATTGACTGTATTAAATTACCCTTCATGGGTGCCATTCGCCCGCTAACGTTGATTTTGGGCTGCCCGGGATCGGACAAAATGACGCGAGCGCGGTGCCGGAAACCGGCGTTTGAACGCCCGGAGGTCCACCGCGGTCCCCCAGATCAGGTCAGCGACCTTGCCCTTTCGCGCGCCGCTCTCGCCGGGGCGCGGCTCGAGCTCGGCAGCCACGGGACGGTCCAACCGCTGGCCGCAATCAAGGATTATGCGGTCACGAACGTGTTGACGCAGCTCATCGCGGCGGCGTCCGACAATTCGTTCAATTGTGCCTGAAGCCGTCCATCAAATTCAGCGTCAGCGCATCGTCATCGCACGCGGCACTGCTGCGGTGGTGGCGAACGGCGCAGAGGACCACACCACTACGACCAAGAGACCAGTGACCCCGAGCAAGCGATGGCGCATAGGTTTCTCTCGTCGATGCGTTGCGGTAAGCCGTCCTATCACAAGCGGAAGCCGGCGGACTATCCGGCGGCTTTAACGCGACGAAAGTGACAGTCCTTTTTCCTTGCCGGGCCGGAATGCGGCAACGCATAATCGCGGCAATGATCAAGACGGCTTGCCGTCGCGTCGTGCGCGATCGGCAATGAGTGGAGGAAAATGATGTCCGAGAAGATCTATGACGTGTCGGCCGACTGGGCCAAGCGCGCCTATATCGATGACGCCAAATATCGCGAGATGTATGCGCACTCGGTCAAGGACCCGAACGGCTTCTGGGCCGAGCACGGCAAGCGGATCGACTGGATCAAGCCCTTCACCAAGGTCGAGAACGTCTCCTTCGCACCGGGCAACATCTCGATCAAATGGTTCGAGGATGGCGTGCTGAACGTCGCCTGGAACTGCATCGACCGCCATCTCGACAAGCGCGGCGACCAGACCGCGATCATCTGGGAGGGCGACGATCCCTCCGAATCCAAGCACATCACCTACCGCCAGCTGCACGACGAAGTCTGCAAGATGGCCAACATCCTGCGCACGCGGAACGTCAAGAAGGGCGATCGCGTCACGATCTATCTGCCGATGATTCCGGAAGCGGCCTACGCCATGCTGGCCTGCGCGCGGATCGGCGCCATCCATTCGGTGGTGTTCGGCGGTTTCTCGCCGGACAGCCTCGCGCAGCGCATCAAGGACTGCGACTCGAAGGTGGTGATCACCGCCGACGAGGGCCTGCGCGGCGGCAGGAAAGTGCCGCTGAAGGCCAATGTCGATGCCGCCATCGCCAAGACCGGCGGCGTCGATTGGGTCGTGGTGGTGAAGCGCACCGGCGGCAAGATCGACATGAACCCGACGCGCGACCTCTGGTATCACGAGGCCGCTGCCATGGTGACGACGGAATGCCCGGCCGAGCATATGCACGCCGAGGACCCGCTGTTCATCCTCTACACCTCGGGCTCGACCGGAACGCCGAAGGGCGTGCTGCACACCTCGGCCGGCTACCTCGTGTTCGCGTCGATGACGCATCAATACGTGTTCGATTATCACGACGGCGACATCTATTGGTGCACCGCCGACGTCGGCTGGGTCACCGGCCACAGCTACATTCTCTACGGGCCGCTCGCCAACGGCGCGACCACGCTGATGTTCGAGGGCGTGCCGAACTATCCGGACAATTCGCGCTTCTGGAACGTGGTCGACAAGCACAAGGTCAACATCTTCTACACCGCACCGACCGCGATCCGCGCGCTGATGCAGGGCGGCGACGAGCCGGTGAAGAAGACCTCGCGCAAATCGCTGCGCCTGCTCGGCTCGGTCGGCGAGCCGATCAATCCGGAAGCCTGGGAGTGGTATTACCGCGTGGTCGGCGACGACCGCTGCCCGATCGTCGACACCTGGTGGCAGACCGAGACCGGCGGCATCCTGATCACGCCGCTGCCCGGCGCGACGAAGCTGAAACCCGGTTCGGCGACACGGCCGTTCTTCGGCGTGGTGCCGGAGATCGTCGATGCCGACGGCAAGACGCTGGACGGCGAGACCTCGGGCAATCTCTGCCTGACCAGGTCATGGCCGGGCCAGATGCGCACGGTCTATGGCGACCATGCGCGGTTCGAGCAGACCTATTTCTCGACCTACAAGAACAAGTATTTCACCGGCGACGGCTGCCGGCGCGATGCCGACGGCTATTACTGGATCACCGGCCGCGTCGACGACGTCATCAACGTCTCCGGCCACCGCATGGGCACCGCCGAGGTCGAGAGCTCGCTGGTCGCGCATGAGGCGGTGTCGGAAGCCGCTGTCGTCGGCTACCCGCACGACATCAAGGGCCAGGGCATCTACGCCTATGTCACGCTGATGAAGGGCACCGAGCCGACCGAGGCGCTGCGCAAGGAGCTGGTTGCCTGGGTCCGCAAGGACATCGGCCCGATCGCCTCGCCGGACCTGATCCAGTTCGCGCCCGGCCTGCCCAAGACCCGCTCCGGCAAGATCATGCGCCGCATCCTGCGCAAGATCGCCGAGGACGAGTCGTCGAGCCTCGGCGACACCTCGACCTTGGCCGATCCGGCGGTGGTCGACGACCTCGTGCAGAACCGTCAGAACAAGAAGGGCGCGCCAGCGTAAGGCCAGCAGCAGCAAGGATCAGAAGACCAAAGAAGGGCCGCGCGCGATCACCGCCGCGGCCCTTCCCCGTTTGCTGCAACGGGCGCTTCACGGGATTGTCATAGGCAAGGCATGATTGAGGCGCGTTTGTGGCCAAGTGTTGTTTCCAGGTCATTTACTTTAATCCGAACTTTTCATTCTCTCCCGCCATCAGGACGTGTCTCGCGGCCGGTGTGAAACCACCCGGTTAACACACGCAGTTAATGTTGCATGCGTGAGACCGGCAGGCCCGGTTTTTCAAGGGCTCTGCATCTTCGTTTTTGGCTTCCTTGCGGGAGCTGTTGGGAAGTGGAGAGGTTGATGTCGAGGAAGTTTGCGGTGGCGCTGGCTGCCACCCTTGGTGCGGTTGCTTTGATGTCGCAGGCGGCCGAAGCCCGGCCGGAAATGGTGGGAATACACGCCGACAACTATGAGCCAGGCACCATCGTCGTGAAGACCAACGAACGGCGGCTCTACCTCATTCTCGATTCCGGCCACGCGATGCGTTACCCGGTCGGTGTCGGCAAGTCCGGCAAGCAGTGGGCCGGCACCACGAAGATCGACGGCAAATATCGCAACCCGGCCTGGTCGCCGCCCGCCGAGGTCAAGCGCGACAAGCCCAGCATCCCGAACGTAATCGCCGGCGGCTCGCCGCATAACCCGATGGGCGTCGCTGCGATGACGCTGGCCGGCGGTGAATATGCGATCCACGGCACCAACGTGCCGGGCTCGGTCGGCGGCTTCGTCTCCTACGGCTGCATCCGCATGCTCAACACCGACATCACCGACCTCTATTCGCGCGTCGAGATCGGCACGACGGTCGTCGTCACCCGCTGATCAGGTAGAACGCTTCGCCGATCGAAAAGCCGCGCAACTGCGTGGCTTTTTGTTTGCCCAGTCCGGTTTGACACTGTCGCCTAGCGCGCAAAAAATCCGCACCAGCCGAACCGGTGGCCGCCGTTGTAGGCACGCGCATGGCCGGCGGCGAGCAGCGCGGCCGAGACATTATCGGTCTTCCTGGTCGCGACGTCGGCGACGACACGTCCCTGATATTTGTCGGGACCGACATTGTAGATCGCGACGTCGCCCTGGCCGAGCAGGTCGCGCAGCGCCACCGTCGCCGCTTGCGCCATTTGCAGTTCGCGCGCACAGGACGCCTTCAGCTCCGGCGCATCGATGCCGCGCAGCCGGACTCGCGTGTAAAGATCCGGGCCCGGCGAGAAATGCACCCGCGCCTCGAATGTATCGCCGTCGATCGTCCTGATCACATCAACGTTGTGCCTGATGTCGGGCGCGCCGGCCCGCTGCCAGATCACGTCGGTGTCGCGCGACCTGCCGAGCGACCAATGCGGCGGCAGATGCACCCATTGTCGGATCGGCAGCGTGCTGCCGACGGCAATGCCGAGCACGAACACCCATGGCAGCGCCGCCGAGACGCGGCGGCCCCAAGGTGATCTTCGGAAGGGCGGACGTCCCGTCCCACGATAAGCATTTATTCTTTCGTATGGGGACATTTTCCCAGACTGGCGCGAGTCGAGCCGTCAGGCAAGGCTCTCAGAAGTCCGAGGCGATGCCCTTGGTCTCCCAATCGCCGTAACGCGTCGGTTCCGGCCCCTTCGGACCCTGGAACTCCTTCGGCCGCGCCGCCGCGTTCTGCGCGGCCGCCTCCTCGGCAGCCCTGCGCCGCGCCGCGGCCTCGGCGAGCGCGCGTTGCGCGGCTGGCGTCAGCGGCTTGCGCGGCGCGGCCTCCAGCGGCGATGACAACGGCGATTTATCAGACATGGCAAAACTTTCTGCCTGCGGATTCCGTATCTCTGTACTGGCTCAGTGACGACATCACGATCACGAAATCCCGCAAGGCGATTCTTACATTTGGCATATTCGCATGCCAGAGGTGGTATGGAGTTGATGGGCATGAGCCGAATGTAACTCAGCACCTTCGAGATATCTCCGCTTCATGCCTCCTTCAAGATTTGCAGTACCTGCCGAAGTCCCCGGTCTCGCGGCTCGCCGCATCGCGGCCGACATCCTCGATGGCGTGCTGCACAAGCACCGCACGCTCGACGACCAGCTCGACGGCGCCGGCGCGCATCCCGGCCTGAAATCGCTCGCCGATCGCGACCGTGCGCTGATGCGCCGGCTGGTGTCGACCATCTTGCGCAAGCTCGGCACGCTCGGCCATCTGCTGTCGCGCCTGCTCGATCGCGGCATCCCGACCGATGCGCCGCGCGCGCAGAGCGCGCTCCTGATCGGCGCGGCACAGATTCTCTGGATGGACGTGCCCGACCATGCCGCGGTCGATCTCTCGGTGCGGCTGGTGCAGTCCGACCGGCGCGCCGCGAAATATGCCGGGCTCGTCAACGCCGTGCTGCGCCGCTGCGCGCGCGAGGGCCAGGGCCTGATCGACGAGATCAGCATGCAGACCCTGGACCTGCCGCCATGGATGCTGGCGCGCTGGAACGCGCACTACGGCGAAGCTACCGCGCGCGACATGGCGCTTGCGCTCGGCCACGAGCCGTCGCTCGATCTGACGGTGAAGTCGGACGCGGCGCAATGGGCGGCCCGCCTGCACGGCGAGACGCTGCCGACGGGAACCGTGCGCACGCTGCTGCAGGGTTCCGTCACGATGCTGCCCGGCTTTGCCGAAGGCCAGTGGTGGGTGCAGGACGCTGCCGCCGCGCTGCCGGTGCGGCTGTTCGGCGACATCAAGGACAAGGCGGTCGCGGATCTCTGCGCCGCGCCCGGCGGCAAGACCGCCCAGCTCGCGCTGGCCGGCGCGCACGTCACCGCAGTCGACCGCTCGCCGGCGCGTGTGGCGCGGCTGCGCGACAATCTCACGCGTCTGGCCTTGCAGGCCGAGACCATCGTTGCCGACGCCGCCGAATGGCCCGCCGAGGCCGCAAGCTTCGACGGTATCCTGGTCGATGCGCCCTGCAGCTCGACGGGAACCATCCGCCGCCACCCCGACGTCGCCTGGCTGCGGCAGGAAGGCGACATCGCCGCGCTGTCGGCGCTGCAGAAGCGGCTGCTGCAAAAAGCCGCCAATCTGCTGAAGCCCGGCGGCACGCTGGTCTACTGCACCTGCTCGCTGGAGCCGGAGGAAGGCGAGCACGCGATCGCCGCGCTGCTGGCGAGCGAATCAGGCCTGCGCCGTGCGCCGGTCGAGACAAGCGAGGTCGCCGGCCTCGACGACATCATCACCGCCGACGGCGATCTGCGCACTTTGCCGAGCCATTTGCCCAATGCCGACCCGCGGCTCGGCGGGCTGGATGGATTTTACGCGGCCCGGCTGGTTAAATCCTGATTTTAAACTTCAGTCCTCTAAGCTCGAAGTGATTCGTGCGGTATCAAGAGGGTGCCTGGGCAGGTGTCTTGGCAGTGTCTTGGCCGCGTTTCCGGATTAAATAAGGATTCGTTGAAAATTCCCTCCCCGCAAGGTTAGGCGTGTCGGTCGCTCAAAGCAGACGCATCTCGACGCTGATTGCTGGCCGCTTTGCCCGCAGCATGCTCGCACGCGCCAGCGGGAGCACGATTGCGCTGTCGCGGCTCTGGCCCGGCCGCACCGACCGGCTGGTCATCGCCCCGCACGATCTGCGGACCGCCGACGCCACCCGCGCGGCCGAGATCTATGCCGGACGATTCGTCTTCGCCGGCAAGATCGTCACCTGCCACGGCCGCTCGATCTTCGATCTCGAACCACCGTCGGAGGATTGGGAAGCCGCCCTGCTCGGCTTCGGCTGGCTGCGCCACCTGCGCGCCGCCGACACCGCGCTGACCCGCGCCAACGCCCGCTCGCTGGTCGACGACTGGATCTCCAACCAGGCCCGCAAGCGGCCGCTGGAGCGCCGCGCCGATGTGCGCGCGCGGCGGGTGATCTCGCTGCTGTCGCAGGCACCGCTGGTGCTCGGCGACACCGACGGAAAATTCTACCGCAAATATCTGCGCGGGCTGGCGCGCGAGATCCGCTATCTGCGCCACGCGACGCTCGACAATGACGGCGTTCCGCGCCTGCAGGTCTTGATCGCGCTGTGCTACGCCTCGCTCTGTCTCGCCAACCAGGCGCGCAACATCAAATCGGCGACGCGCAAGCTGTCCGACGAATTGCAGCGCCAGATCCTGCCCGATGGCGGCCACATCTCGCGCAATCCCGGCGCGCTGGTCGAGCTGCTTAGCGATCTCCTGCCGCTGCGGCAGACCTTTGCCGCACGGAATATCGCGCCGCCGCCGGCGCTGCTCAACGCCATCGACCGCATGATGCCGATGCTGCGCTTCTTCCGGCACGGCGACGGCAGCTTCGCGCTGTTCAACGGCATGAGCACCGCGCCGTCCGATCTCGTCGCGACGCTGCTCGCCTATGACGACACCCGCGGCGTGCCGATGGCGAGCATGCCGCACACCGGCTTTCAGCGGCTCGATGCCGGCAACACCGCCTTGATCATCGATACCGGCCCGCCGCCGCCGGCAAGCGTCAGCCAGGACGCGCATGCCGGCTGCCTGTCGTTCGAGCTGTCCTCCGGCGTGAGCCGCATCGTCGTCAATTGCGGCATGCCGAGCACCGGCCGCGACAATTGGCGGCCGTTCGCGCGCTCCACCGCGGCGCATTCGACGCTGACCTATCGCGATACCTCGTCATGCCAGTTCGTCGAGCTGTCGGCGATGAAGCGGCTGCTCCGCGGCGCGCCCATCACCAGCGGCCCGAGCAACGTCGAGAGCTACCGCGAAGCCGTTCCCGACGGCGACGTGCTTACCGCCTCGCATGACGGCTATCTCTCGCGCTTCGGCGTGATCCACCGCCGCGTGCTGATGGTCTCCCAGGACGGCACGCGGCTGGAGGGCGAAGATTCGCTGTCGCCGGCGCCGGGCGGCCGCATCAAGGGCAGCGAGGCCGATTTCGCGCTGCGCTTCCATTTGCATCCCTCGGTGAAGGCGAGCCGGCTGTCGGATGCCCGCGGCGTGATGCTGGTGCTGCCCAACCGCGACGTCTGGACCTTCGAGGCGATGGACGACAAGGTCGATCTCGAGGACAGCGTGTTCCTGGCCGGCAATGACGGCCCGCGCCGGACCTCCCAGATCGTGATCCGGCAGGACGCGAGGCAGGCCGGCACCATCCGCTGGAGCTTCGTGCGCTCCTCGACCTCGGCCTCCGCCACCAACGCACGCCGCAACGCACGCCGCGAGCCGGAACTGCCGCTGTAGGCGGCGGAACGTGCGTTCCGCATGCAGGCCGTGCCAGACCCGTCATCCTGAGGTGCGAGCCTCTTCGGCGAGCCTCGAAGGATCGACGGCCACCAGCCGGGCCGTGCATCCTTCGAGGCTCGCTCCGCTCGCACCTCAGGATGACGGGGAGACAGGATTTCAACCCAATCCATCCGGAATTTCAGGGGAATCGACCTCGGAGACCGGTTTCGTACGGCACAAAACCATGCTACCCGGCTGCCTTAACAGCCAGGGATTTTCCGATATGACCGAGCAGCTTCGCCGCGTGACCCGCGCTCTGTTGTCCGTTTCCGACAAGACCGGACTGATCGATTTCGCCAAGGCGCTGGCCGACCATGGCGTCGAGCTGGTCTCGACCGGCGGCACCGCCAAGGCGATCGCGGCGGCCGGGCTGAAGGTCAAGGACGTCTCCGAGCTCACCGGTTTTCCGGAGATGATGGATGGCCGGGTCAAGACGCTGCACCCGAAGGTGCATGGCGGCCTGCTCGCGATCCGCGACAACAAGGAACACGCCGCGGCGATGGCCTCGCACGGCATCGCGCCGATCGACCTTCTGGTCGTCAACCTCTATCCGTTCGAGGCCACCGTCGACAAAGGCGCCGGCTTCGAGGAGTGCATCGAGAACATCGACATCGGCGGTCCCGCGATGATCCGCGCCGCGGCCAAGAACCATGACGACGTCGCCGTGGTGGTCGAGGCGAACGATTATCAGGCTGTGCTCGACGAGCTCGCCGCGCACAAGGGCGCGACCTCGCTTCAGTTGCGCCGCCGGCTCGCCGCCAAGGCCTATGCGCGCACGGCGGCCTATGACGCCGCGATCTCGAACTGGTTTGCCGTGCAGCTCGACACCAAGGCGCCGGATTTCCGCGCCTTCGGCGGCAAGCTGATCCAGTCGCTGCGCTATGGCGAGAACCCGCACCAGACCGCGGCGTTCTATGCCACGCCGGAGAAGCGGCCGGGCGTTGCGACCGCACGCCAGCTGCAAGGCAAGGAACTGTCCTACAACAACATCAACGACACCGACGCGGCCTATGAATGCGTCGGCGAGTTCGACCCGCAACGCACCGCGGCCTGCGTCATCGTCAAGCATGCCAATCCCTGCGGCGTTGCCGAGGGTCCCGATCTCGCCACCGCCTATGCCCGCGCGCTCGCCTGCGATTCCACCTCGGCCTATGGCGGCATCATCGCGGTCAATCGCACGCTCGATGCGGACGCCGCGCGCGCCATCATCGGCATCTTCACCGAGGTGATCATCGCGCCCGACGCGACCGAGGAGGCGATCTCGATCATCGCCGGCCGGCGCAATCTGCGCCTGCTGCTCGCCGGCGGCCTGCCGAACGCGCGCGCGGTCGGCCTCACCGCCAAGACCGTCGCCGGCGGCCTCTTGGTGCAGAGCCGCGACAATGCCGTGGTCGAGGACATGAACCTGAAGGTCGCGACCAAGCGCGCGCCGACCGACGCCGAGCTGCGCGATCTCAAATTCGCCTTCCGCGTCGCCAAGCACGTCAAGTCGAACACCATCATCTACGCCAAGGACCTCGCCACCGTCGGCATCGGCGCCGGCCAGATGAGCCGGGTCGATTCCGCGCGCATCGCCGCGCGCAAGGCACTGGACGCGGCGGCCGAGCTGAAGCTCGCCGAGCCCCTGACCAAGGGTTCGGTGGTCGCCTCCGACGCCTTCTTCCCGTTCGCCGACGGCATGCTCGCCTGCATCGAGGCCGGCGCCACCGCGGTGATCCAGCCCGGCGGCTCGATGCGCGACGACGAGGTGATCAAGGCCGCCGACGAGCACGGCATCGCTATGGTGTTCACCGGCGTGCGGCATTTCCGGCATTGAGTACGACCTGTAGCCCGGATGGAGCGTAGCGAAATCCGGGGCGGTTTCTCCGCGGACCAAAGACCCCGGATTGCGCTTCGCTCCATCCGGGCTACAAACCTGTCGTCCCTGCGAAAGCAGGGACCCATAACCACCCATGTTGCTTGGTGAGGGACAACTAGCCCCAGCGCGCCTTCGATGGATCACGCGGTATGGGTCCCGGCCTGCGCCGGGACGACGGCGGTAGTTTACTCCCGGACCTTCGCCAGTAGCGCCAGTCCCGCCACGAAGAACGCCACCAGCACCGCCATGCCGGCCTTTTGGCTCGCGGTCGCCGCGGTGATCGCGCCGATCAGGAGCGGGCCGATGAACGACGTCACCTTGCCGGTGAGCGCGAACAAGCCGAAATACTGCGCAATGCGATCCTTCGGCGCGAGGCGGATCAGGAGCGAGCGCGAGGCGGCCTGCAGTGGCGCACCGGTGGCGCCGATCAGGCAGCCCAGCACGATGTAGGCGCGCTCGGCGGCGCCCGCGAACAACGCACCGCCAGGCACCGGCGGCGCGACCTGGATGAACAGGACGGAATCCTTGTTCACGGTGAGGATCACGACGATCGCAAACAGCAGGATCAGCAAGCTGGCGGTGATCACGCGCTTCGGTCCGAATGCATCATCGAGCTTGCCACCGATCCAGCCGCCGAACGTGCCGGCCACCGCGAGGATGATGCCGAAGGTACCGATCCGGATCGTGTCCCAGCCGAACGTGCCGGCGGCATAGATGCCGCCGAACGCAAACAGCGAGACCAGCCCGTCGGTGTAGATCATGTTCGCCAGCAGGAAGCGCGCCAGTGACTTCTGCTTCGGCAGGCTCGACAACGATTGCCTGAGCTCGCGCAGGCCTTCGCCGAGCGCCGCGCGCATCGGGCGCTTCGCCGGATAGTCCGGCGTGAACAGGAACATCGGCGTCACGAAGATGATGAACCAAAGCCCGGTCAGCGGCCCGGTGATGCGGTCGCCTTCATGCATGGCGGGATCGAGACCGAACAGCGGCGTGAAGCCGAACAGCGTCTTGCCGGTCTCGGCATTGGCGGCAAGGAAGCCGAGCACGAGAACAAGACTCAGGATGCCCCCGACATAGCCGGTGGCCCAGCCGGTGCCTGACAGTCGCCCGATCCGGTCCGGCGGCACCAGGGTCGGCATCATCGCATTGTTGAACACGGTCGCGAACTCGACGCCGACGCTCGCAATCGCATAGGCGAGCAGCAGCGCCGGGATGATGTCGGGATTGCCGGGCTTGCCGATCCACATCGCGCTGGCGCCGATCACGAGCAGCGCGCCGAAGCCCGCGATCCACGGCTTGCGCCGGCCGCTGGCATCGGCGATCGCACCTAGCACCGGGGACAGCAGCGCGATCGCAAGTCCGGCCGCCGCGGTGGCAAAGCCCCACAGCGCCTGGCCGCTCGCGGCATCAGGCGCGACGAAGCTCGCGAAATAAGGCGCGAACACAAAGGTCGTGATCAGCGTAAAATATGGCTGCGCAGCCCAATCGAAGAAGATCCAGCTGATGACGGCGGCGCGGCCAGGATAAACCTTGGTGGTGGCCTTCGCGTCACCGGCGCCCGTCTGCATTGTTGCCGTCATCGCGAAAGATATTCCCCAACTCGAACCACAGGCAGGCTTTTGCCGCTCCAATCCGCTCCCATATAGCATGGGCCGGTTTGACTGATACGGCGATGAACAGGGCAGGACATTTCGATGGCGCTGACGGCAACGATGTCGCGACGGCTGTTTGCCGCTCTCCTGGTGATTGGTATCGCGACGCCTGCCCTCGGCCAGGTCCAGCGCCGCTTCTATGAACCTTTAGCCGCGGACACGATTCGCAGCATTCACGCCGAAAACGGCATGGTGGTGGCGCAGGAGAAGCTGGCTGCGCAAGTTGGCGCCGACATCCTGCGACAGGGCGGCAACGCGGTCGACGCCGCGGTCGCCACCGGCTTCGCGATGGCGGTGACCTATCCGCGCGCCGGCAATATCGGCGGCGGCGGTTTCATGGTGATCCATCTCGCCGGGCGCAATGAGGATGTCGCGATCGACTATCGCGAGACTGCGCCGCAGGCCGCTACCCGCGACATGTTCCTGAACGCCGACGGCAAGCCCGATCCCGACAAGTCGCGCAACTCCGCGCTCGCGATCGGCGTGCCCGGCACGGTCGCGGGCCTTTCGCTGGCGCTGGAGAAACACGGCTCCGGCAAGTTCACGCTGGCGCAGATCCTCAAGCCCGCGATCGATCTCGCGCGTGACGGATTCATCGTCACCGACGACACATCGGACACGCTGAACGACATGTATCGCCGCATGTCGCGCTGGCCGAATTCGGCCAAAACATTCTCGCACGCCGACGGCACGCCGCTGCGCGAGGGCGACCGCCTGATCCAGGGCGATCTCGCTGGCGTACTGACCGCGATAGCCGAACAAGGCCCGCGCGGCTTCTATCAAGGCGCCGTCGCCGAGAAGCTCGTCGGCGGCATCAAGAACGCCGGCGGCATCTTCACCCTCGAGGATCTGAAATCCTACCAACCGGTGATCCGCACGCCGATCCGCGGCAGCTATCGCGGCTACGACATCGTCTCGATGCCGCAGCCCTCCTCCGGCGGCGTCGTGCTGCTGGAGATCCTCAACATCCTCGAAGGCTTTCCGATGTCCGACATGAAGCAGGGCTCGGCCGCCTCGCTGCATGTGATGATCGAGGCGATGAAGCGGGCCTATGCCGATCGCGCGCGCTATCTCGGCGATCCCGCCTTCGTCGACGCGCCGACGCAATTGCTGATCGACAAGGACTATGCCGCCAAACAGCGCGCGACCATCGATCTTGCCCGCGCCACGCCCTGGACCGATGTGCGCAACGCCAAGCAACCGCACGAGGGCGACAACACCACGCATTATTCGGTCGTCGACGCCGGCGGCAACGCCGTCAGCAACACCTACACGCTGAACTTCCCCTACGGCGTCGGCCTCGTCGCCGACGGCACCGGCGTGCTGCTCAACAACGAGCTCGACGATTTCACCGCAGCGCCCGGCGCCTCCAACGCCTTCGGCCTGGTCGGCTTCGAGGCCAATCTGCCGGGACCCGGCAAGCGTCCGCTGTCGTCGATGTCGCCGACCATCGTGCTGAAGGACGGCAAGCCGGTGCTGGTGACGGGCTCGCCCGGCGGCAGCCGCATCATCTCCGCCGTGACGCAGATCATCGTCGACGTGATCGACTACAAGATGGACATCGCGGCCGCGGTCGCCGCGCCCCGCATGCACCATCAATGGCTGCCCGACGAAGTCCGGATCGAGCGCGGTTTTCCCGACGCGGTGCTGGGCGATCTGCGCGCCAAGGGCCACAAACTGGTCGAGCCGCTCGGCTACTCCTCCGCGAACTCGATCCTCGTCACGACCAGCGGTCTGCTCGGCGCGCCGGATCCGCGCACGCGCGGCTCGGAGGCCGCGGGATACTAGAACGTGATGGGATCCGGTTGAGCTGGAGCGGCGGTGCAGGCTCACCTCTCCCTTGGGAGCGGTCGGTGCATAGCGCCGGGTGAGGGGTTCCGCTCTCTCGTTGGAGCTGCAGTCCCTCACCCGATTTGTTGCGCAAATCACCTCTCCCCGCCGGGGAGCGGTGAGCGTGCGCGGGGCCAATTCGATTCAATCTTCATCTCGTTCTAAGAGCCTTGCAAACGCGGCTTTGCCCCGCCTGCAACATCGCGATAGATTGGCGGTCCGCGCACCTCCGGCCGCGGATCGCAAACAGCCGGTGAAAGATTTCTCCGGGGAACGCGCATGAGCACGGCCGAATCCAAATCGATGGAAGTCGCAGAGATCGAGGACACCAGCCTCCTCGCCTTCTATCGCGACATGAACCTGCAGGAGCGGCGCACGTTCTGGGCCTGCGCGTCGGGCTGGACGCTCGACGGCATGGATTTCATGATCTATCCGCTGGTCATCGGCACCATCATCACGCTCTGGAAGGTCGACCCCGGCACCGCCGGCCTCGCGGGCACCGTGACATTGCTGGCCTCCGCCGTCGGCGGCTGGCTCGGCGGCTATCTGTCCGACCGGATCGGCCGGGTCAAGACGCTGCAACTCACCATCATCTGGTTCTCGTTCTTCTCGCTGGTCTGCGCATTGGTGCAGAATTTCGACCAGCTCCTGATCGCCCGCGCGCTGCTCGGCCTCGGTTTCGGCGGCGAATGGGCGGCCGGCGCGGTGCTGATCGGCGAAGCGATCCGGCCGCAATATCGGGGACGCGCGGTCGGCTCGGTGCAGTCGGGCTGGGCGGTCGGCTGGGGCCTCGCGGTGCTGGCGCAGGCGATCCTGTTCTCGGTGCTGCCGGCGGAGAACGCCTGGCGCTGGATGTTCGTGATCGGCGCACTGCCGGCGCTGCTCGTGTTCTACCTGCGCCGCTACGTCACCGAGCCGGAAATCTCCGCCGCGACCATGGCGCAGGCGCAGGCCTCCGGCAGCGGCCCCGCCGCGTTGTGGGAGATCTTCCACGGACCGATCCTGAAGACCACGCTGCTGGCCTCCCTGGTCGGCACCGGCATGCAGGGCGGCTATTACGCCATCACCTTCTGGGTACCGCGCTTCCTCACCACCGAGCGCAAGCTCTCGGTGGTCGGCTCGACCGGCTATCTCGCGACGCTGATCATCGGCTCCTTCATCGGGTATCTCGTCGGCGCCTGGCTCGCCGACCGGATCGGCCGGCGCAACCTGTTCCTGATCTTCTCGATCGGCGCGATCGCAGTGGTGCTGCTCTACACCCAGCTGCCGCTGTCCAACGAGGTGCTGCGGGTGCTGGGCTTCCCGCTCGGCTTCT
Organism: Bradyrhizobium sp. USDA 4502; assembly: GCF_054063355.1. Taxonomy (NCBI): domain Bacteria; kingdom Pseudomonadati; phylum Pseudomonadota; class Alphaproteobacteria; order Hyphomicrobiales; family Nitrobacteraceae; genus Bradyrhizobium; species Bradyrhizobium sp. USDA 4502. Next base: position 7,637,569 of record NZ_JBSSGF010000001.1, on the reverse strand, counting down.
TTGCCTCGGGCTATTTCTCCGGCATGGGCGCGTTCCTGACCGAACTGTATCCGACCCGGCTGCGTGGCTCCGGCCAGGGCTTCTGCTACAATTTCGGCCGCGGCATCGGCGCGCTGTTCCCGTTCCTGGTCGGCGCGCTGTCGACCACGACCACGCTCGCCAACGCGATCGCGATCTTCGCGGTGGCGGCCTACGGCGTGTTCTTCATTGCCGCCTACGCGCTGCCGGAAACCCGCGGCCGCGTGCTGCATGCGGATGGGTAGGCGGAAAAATACTCCTCACCCCAACCTCGAGAGCGAGCTTCGCTCGCCTCGGGCTCCCACAAGGGGAGAGGGAGCCTGACAATGGTGCGTCCCTAACTGGAGGCCATTCTCATGACATCGCTTAAGGGCAAGACGCTGTTCATCTCGGGCGCGAGCCGCGGCATCGGGCTGGCGATCGCGCTGCGCGCCGCGCGTGACGGCGCCAATGTCGCGATCGCGGCGAAGACCGCCGAGCCGCACCCGAAGCTGAAGGGCACGATCTACACCGCCGCCGACGAGGTCCGCGCCGCCGGCGGCAAGGCGCTGCCGGTGCTCTGCGACATCAGGGACGAGGCGCAGGTGATGGCGGCGATCGAGCAGACCGTCGCCGAGTTCGGCGGCATCGACGTCTGCGTCAACAATGCCAGCGCCATCAGCCTGACCAATTCGCAGGCGACCGACATGAAGCGGTTCGACCTGATGATGGGGATTAACACCCGCGGCACCTTCATGGTGTCGAAATACTGCATCCCGCACCTGAAGAAGGCGGAGAATCCGCACATCCTGATGCTGTCGCCGCCGCTCGACATGAAGACGAAATGGTTCGAGCACTCGACCGCCTACACGATGGCGAAGTTCGGCATGAGCATGTGCGTGCTCGGGCTCGCGGGCGAATTGAAATCGGCCGGCATTGCCGTCAACGCGCTGTGGCCGCGCACCACGATCGCGACCGCCGCGGTCGGCAACCTGCTCGGCGGCGACGCCATGATGCGCGCGAGCCGCACGCCCGAAATCATGGGCGATGCGGCCTACGCGATCATCACCCGGCCGTCGCGCGAATTCACCGGGCATTTCTGCATCGACGACAAGGTGCTCTATGCCAATGGCGTCCGCGACTTCGAGCGCTACCGCGTCGATCCCTCGGTGCCGCTGATGTCGGACTTCTTCGTGCCCGACGACGACGTGCCGCCGCCCGGCGTCACCGTGCAGCCGCTGCCGTCACACTAGGCTACACCGCGAACGCATTCAGCTCCGCGCGCCAATACTGCACGCGCTCCTTCAGCAGCGTGTCGCGCACATAGGCGAGCTCCTCGTCCTCGATCCGCTCCAGCGTTTCGAGCGAGAGATTGTCCGCGCCATGCCCCCACCAGGCGCGCTGCAGCTCGGCGTTGCGATGACTGCCCATCCGCAGCGTGAACCAGATGCGGTTCTCGATCTTGTCGAGGTCGAGCGCCTGCCCGACCCAGACCTCGCCGGTCGCGCGGCAACGGATCGCGAACACGCCGGCGACGCTCGCGCGCTTCTTGTAGTCGGCGATGGCTTGCTTGCGGTCCTCGGTCTTCATGGTGACTCCTGTCGTTCCGTCGGGCTATTTATATCCGGGTATTATTGACAAAGAAATTATGCCCGGGTAAAAAGTGCCATCAACCTTCGATGGGGCACCGACATGGACACCGCCGCCTGCTATCTCGAGCCGACCTGGAACGCCGGGCGCGACTTTGCCCAGCGCGAGATCGCGGGCGAGCTGGTGATGCTCAATTTGTTGCGCTTCCGCGCGATCGCCGACTATTCGCAAAGCCCGGAGCTCGCCCCGCCGCAGCCGATCACGGGGGCGGAGGCCTACGACTGCTATGTCGCGCACACGCTGCCGCATCTGCGGAAGAGCGGCGGCGATATCCTGTTCATGGGTGAAGGCGGCCCGTTCCTGATCGGGCCGGAGGGCGAGCGCTGGGATCGCGCGATGCTGATCCGGCAGAAGAGCCGTGGCGCGTTCCTCGCCTTCGCGGTGGCGGAGGCCTACCTCGCAGGCATCGGACATCGCACCGCGGCGCTGGCGGATTCGCGGCTGCTGCCGCTGGTCGAGCTGCCGCGATGAGCGCGAATTTACCGGCCGACCTGGTACGGCCCGCCCTTCTCCAGCGCCCGCGCATAGGCCGGGCGGGCGTGAATGCGCTCCAGGAACGCGACACACTTGGGATGGCCGTCCTCGAGCCCGCCGCGCGCCGCGGCGGCCTCGAGCGGAAAGCTCATCTGGATGTCGGCGCCGGAAAACTCGCTGCCGGCGAACCATTCGCTCTTGCCGAGTTCGCCTTCCCAATAGGCCATGTGCTGCTTGAGCTGCGGATTGACCAGCGTGGACAGCGCCGTGTTGGACACCTTGCGCACCAAGGGCCGCAGCAGCGCCGGCGCGCGCTTCGGCATCAGCGTGAACAGGAGCTTCAGCAGCAGCGGCGTCATCGCCGAACCCTCGGCGTAGTGCAGCCAATAGGTGTAGCGCAGCCGCTCCGGCGTATCGGCCGGCGGGATGAGGCGCCCGTTGCCGTAGGTCGCGATGATGTATTCGAGGATCGCGCCGGATTCCGCGATCGTGTGGCCGTTGTCGGTGACGACGGGCGACTTGCCGAGCGGATGGATCGCGCGCAGCTCCTTCGGCGCCCGCATGTCGGGCTGCCGCTGGTAGCGCACGATCTCGTAGGGCACACCCAATTCCTCGAGCAGCCACAGTACGCGCTGCGAGCGGGAATTGTTGAGGTGATGAACCGTCAGCATGGGCATCCTCTGAAAGATCAGCGCAATCGGGCGACGTTTGGTGCCAGCGGGAAACCAGAAAGTCGAGATCCACGCGCCGCGATTGCCAAGAATTATCCGGGCAGTATGTCGCGCAATCTGAGAGGTCTACCATGAATCCTGCCTATGTCGCGTTCGAAGGCGAGCACCGCATCGGGGCCGGCGACCTCCCGGAGGTTGCGCGCGCCGCCAAGCAACACCTCGACCAGCGCAAGGACGCCGCGATCCTGGTGTTCAACGGCCGCACCTCGGCGCTGGTCGATATCGATTTCCGCGGCTCGGTCGACGATGTGCTGGCGCGGCTGCCGCAGCCCGCACCTGCGCGCGACGAGGAGCCGACGCCGACCGCGCCGCGCGGCCCGGGACGTCCGAAGCTTGGCGTCGTCGCGCGCGAGATCACGCTGTTGCCACGGCATTGGGACTGGCTCGCGCAGCAGAAGGGCGGCGCGTCGGTTGCGATCCGCAAGCTGGTCGACGAGGCGCGCCGCGCGAGCGGCGACAAGGATCGCACGCGCAGCGCGCAGGACGCCGCCTATCGCTTCATGACTGTCATGGCCGGCAACCGGCCGAACTATGAAGATGCGATCCGCGCGCTGTTCGCCCACGACCGGCGCCGCTTTGCAACGCTGATCGCCGACTGGCCGGCCGACATCCGCGATCACGCGATCCGGCTCGCCTATAGCGATCAAGCGGACTGACCGGTTTTCGAGTGACATGGATGGCGGCCCGGCCTGCCGGCGATTCGGTTCTGATCGAACTGAACCCAGCCCCGGTCCGCCGCCGTCCCTGACGTCGCAATTTTTGGAAGTTGAACGTGTCCAACCCTCGCTCCCTGCGCAAAGCCTTCCTCGCCTTCCTCGCGCCGATGCTGCTCAGCAACGTGCTGCAGTCGCTGTTCGGCACCATCAACGGCGTCTATCTCGGCCAGATGATCGGCGTCGACGCGCTCGCGGCGGTCTCGGTGTTCTTTCCGGTGATGTTCTTCTTCATTTCCTTCGTGATCGGCCTGAGCGCCGGTGCCTCGGTCATGATCGGCCAGGCCTGGGGCGCCGGAGAGCCCGACCGGGTGAAGGCGGTTGCCGGGACCACCATGACCGTGACGCTGCTGCTCGCGCTGGCGATCGCGATATCAGGCGGCCTGTTCGCCCGCCCGCTCTTGATCGCGCTCGCGACGCCATCCGACGTCCTCGACGCCGCGGCGGCTTATGCGCGGATCATGATGATCACGATGCCCATCACCTTCGCATTCCTGCTGCTGACGGCGATGATGCGCGGCGTCGGCGACACCGTGACGCCGCTGGTTGCGCTGACGGTCTCGACCATCGTCGGCCTGGTGGTGACGCCGGCGCTGATCCGCGGCTGGCTTGGCCTGCCGATGCTCGGCGTCGCCAGCGCTGCCATCGCCTCCGCGGTCTCGGGCGTCGTCACGCTGCTGTGGCTGCATGTCCATATGCTGCGGCACCGCCATGCGCTGGCCTTCGACGCCGCGTTTCTGCGCGCGATGCGGCCGAACGGCGCGCTGCTGCGCATCGTGCTGCGGCTCGGCATTCCGACCGCGATCGGCATGGTGGTGGTCTCGCTCGCCGAACTGGTGCTGCTCGGCCTCGTCAACGGCTTCGGCTCGGACGCCACCGCGGCCTATGGCGCGGTCAACCAGGTGATCGGCTATGTGCAGTTTCCGGCGATCTCGATCGCGATATCGGTGTCGATCTTCGGCGCGCAGGCGATCGGCCGCGGCGATTCCGCCCGGGTCGGCGCCATCGTCCGGACCGGGATCGAGATGAATCTCGCGCTGACCGGCGGGCTGGTCGTGCTCGGCTATCTCTTCGCGCGGCCGCTGATGGGCTTCTTCATCGTCGACAATGCCGTGCTCGGGCTGGCGCAGCAGCTGTTGTACATCGTGCTGTGGAGCATGGTGCTGTTCGGCATGGCGACGGTGTTTTCGGGCGCGATGCGCGCCGGCGGCACGGTGTGGATGCCGCTGTTGCTTTCGACGCTGGCGATCGCGGTGGTCGAGGTGCCGGTCGCGATCCTGCTCAGCCGCACCATCGGCGTCAGCGGCATCTGGATCGCCTATCCCGTCACTTTTGCAACCATGTTCGTGCTGCAGATGGCCTATTACGCCCTGGTATGGCGCAAGCAGACCATCAAGCGGCTGATTTGACATCGCGCGCCGCGGCTCACATGATGACTATCATATTCTACTGATGGCGCCTGCGACAGCAGGTCCATGCTAAACAAGCCCAAACGAGACAGGCCGAGGGAGAGACCGCAGTGAGCCAAAATCCGCAATTCCTGTTCGATTTCGGCAGCCCGAACGCTTTCCTCAGCCATGAAGCGATCCCGGCAATCGAAAAGCGCACCGGCGTCAAGTTCGAATATGTCCCGATCCTGCTCGGCGGCATCTTCAAGGCCACCAACAACAAGTCGCCGGCCGAGACGCTGGCGGGCGTCAGGAACAAGCCGGAGTTTCTGAAGATCGAGACCGAACGCTTTCTCAAGCGCTTCAACGTCAAGCCCTACACCTGGAACCCGTTTTTCCCGGTCAATACGCTGAACCTGATGCGCGCGGCGGTCGCCGCCCAGTTTGAGGGCGTGTTCGAGAAGTATATCGAGGCCGCCTTCCACCACATGTGGGTCGAGCCCAAGAAGATGGACGATCCTGAGGTCGCCGGTAAAGCCATCGCCTCCTCCGGCCTTGACGCCGCGAAACTGTTCGCCCGCGCACAGGACGCGGATGTGAAGGCCAAGCTGATCGAATATACCTCATCCGCCGTCGAGCGCGGCGCGTTCGGCTCGCCGACCTTTTTCGTCGGCAACGAGATCTTCTTCGGCAAGGAGCAGCTGCGCGAAGTCGAGGAAATGGTATCGGGAAAGTGAGATGAGCGAATGGCCAATAGCGAGTAGCGAATAGTCGAACAGTATCCTTATCTATTCGCTACTCCCTATTCGCTCGCCTCCTCGGGCAACAACAAAGAAGGACAAATTCCCATGCGCGTTCTCGTGGTCGGCGCCGGTGCGATCGGCGGTTATTTCGGTGGCCGGATGCTTCAGGCCGGCCGCGACGTCACTTTCCTGGTGCGCCCTCGCCGCGCTTCCGAGCTCGCCTCCGCCGGGCTAGTGATCAAGAGCCCGAACGGCGATGTCACGCTGAACAACCCGCCGACCGTGCAGGCCGACAAGCTGTCGGACAAGTTCGACGTCGTGCTGTTGAGCTGCAAGGCGTTCGATCTCGAGGATGCGATCAAGTCCTTTGCGCCCGCCGTCGGCGACAAGACCGCGATCATCCCGCTGCTCAACGGCATGCTGCATCTCGATGCGCTCGACAAGACGTTCGGCGCTCAGCATGTGCTCGGGGGTCTGTGCGCGATCGCGGCGACGCTGAACGAGAAACGCGAGGTGGTGCAGCTGCAGCCGATGCAGTCGCTCGGCTTCGGCGAGCGCGCCGGCGGCCTGTCGGACCGGGTGCGCGCGATCGCTGAAACTTTCTCGGCGATCAACGGCGCCAACGCCAGCGAGCATGTGATGCAGGATATGTGGGAGAAGTGGGTGTTCCTGGCCTCGCTCGCCGCCTCCACCAGCCTGATGCGGACCTCGGTCGGCAACATCCTGGCCGCGCCCGGCGGCAAGGATTTCCTGCTCGGCATCCTCGACGAATGCAGCGCGATCGCCGCCGACGCCGGCCATGGCCCGGGCGGCCCGTTCTTCCAGCGCACCCGCGGGCTCCTGACCACCGAGGGCTCGCCGATGACCGCATCGATGTTCCGCGACATCAAGGCGGGGCTGCCGGTCGAGGCCGATCACGTGATCGGCGACCTGATCGTGCGCGCCGACGCCGCCAAGATCCCGGTGCCGAAGCTGCGCACGGCCTACACGCATCTCAAGGCGTATGAGAAGCAGCGGGCTGGGTGATCTTGTAGCCCGGATGGAGCGGAACGAAATCCGGGAATCATCTCGCGGCAGATAGAGCGCCCCGGATTGCGCTGCGCTCCATCCGGGCTACGCACATTTTTTGTGGCTACAGATGCGCCAGATAATGCGCGAGCGCGGTGATCTCTTCGTCGCTCAGCGGATAGGCGACATCGGCCATCGCGGCCTGGGCGCCGCCGGAGCGCTGGCCCGACTTGTAATCGTGCAGCGCCTTGACGAGATATTCCTCACGCTGCCCGGCGATGCGGGCCACCGCCTTGGTACCGGCAAACGTATCGCCATGGCATGAGGCGCAGCGGCGGCCGGCGGCGGCCTGCTTGCCCTTTTCGGACAAGTCCGGATTGTCGTCCTTGCCGCCCTTGAACGGCGTCAGCGACGCGAAATAAGCGCCGAGATTTCGGATGTCGTCGTTGTTGAGCTGCTCGACGATCGGCTGCATCTGCTCGTTCTTGCGCGCGCCGGCGCGGAAGAACACCAGCTGCCATTGAACGTACTGGTCGAGCTGGCCGGCGAGCGAGGGAATGTTCTCGGTCTGCGAGATGCCGTTGTCGCCGTGACAAGCGGCGCAGAGTTCGGCCTTCGCCTTGCCGGCGGCGACATCGGCGGCGTTGGCGGACGACGCAACTGCGATCACCGCCGCGAACAGGATTGCAAAGAACGCAACACGCATTGCCAGTTTTCTCCACGGGTCATTGCCGGGCCTGGCCCGGCAATCCATCTGGCTTGCAGAAGGGTTTTTGTTTGGATGGATGCCCGGATCAAGTCCGGGCATGACGAGTCTGTTCCGTCGTTGGGCTTGCCGAACCACGTAAACGGGGCTGCGGCTGCCTGATCGGCCACCGCAGCCCCGCATTGTTTCAACCGTTACTTTCTTGCTGTAGCTGATGCGATAGATCGCACCGGCCCAGTCGTCGGCGACGAGAATCGAGCCATCCTTGTCGAGCAGGATGTCGGCGGGACGGCCGAGATAGCCCTGGTCACCCTCGATCCAGCCGTCGGCGAAGATCTCCTGCTTGGCGTTCTTGCCGTCAGGGCTCGCGGTGATCTTCACGATGCGGCCGCCCTGGTACTTATGCCGGTTCCAGGAGCCGTGCTCGGCGATCAGGATGCTGTTCTTGTACTCGGCCGGGAATTGGCTGCCGGTATAGAACTTCATGCCGAGCGGCGCGACGTGCGCACCGAGATTGTACACCGGCGGAGTGAACTCCGAGCACTTGTGACCCATCGCGAACTTGGTGTCCGGCAGGTTGCCCTGGTGGCAATAGGGATAGCCGAAGTGCTCGCCGATCTTCGAGATCATGTTGAGCTTGTCGCTCGGCAGATCGTCGCTGATCCAGTCGCGGGCATTCTCGGTGAACCAGTACTTGCCGGTGCGCGGATCGACGTCGCCGCCGACCGAGTTGCGCACGCCGAGCGCCCAGATTTCCGCGTTGCCGGTCTTCGGATCGACGCGGCGGATCTGCGACACCGAGGTCGGCGGAATGCCGATGTTGAAGGGCGGTCCGAACGGAATGTAGAACCAGCCTTCCTTGTCGACGGCGATGTATTTCCAGCCATGCGCCGCGTAGGACGGCATGTCGTCATACACCACCTTGCCGCTGCCGAGATTGTCGAGATTGGCTTCGGCGTTGTCGTACTTGATCAGCTTGTCGACCGCGATGACGTAGAGCGCGCCGTCGCGGAAGGCGAGGCCGGTCGGCATGTTGAGGCCCTTGAGGATGGTCTTGACCTCTTTCTTGCCGTTGTTGTCCTTGATCGCATAGACGTTGCCGAGCCCGAACGAGCCGACGAACAGCGTGCCCTTGTCACCCCAGGCCATCTGCCGCGCGGCGAGCACGTTCGAGGCATAGACCTCGATCTTGAAGCCCGGCGGCAGCTTGATCTTCTTCATCATCGTCGCGAGCTCGGAATCGGACGCGCCGGTCGGCGGACCGGACGGCGGGGCAAGGCCCTTCTGCGCTTCGGTCTCGTCGCCGAGGAACCAGTCATCCGGCGGATGGGTCCAGAATTCCTTGGTGCCCGATTCGTACTTCTTCAGCGCACGATTCTTGTCTGTCTGTTGCTGCGCACTGGCGAAGGTCGTCCCCGCCAGCAGCGCGATCGCCGCGAACGCAAGTATTGATCGATTGAAAGCGGATTTCATCGCGTCACTCCCCTACGCAAGCCGTTGCAGCTTGCCTGTTATTGATTTTGAACGCCCTGAGAGATGATGGTGGCGGTCTGTGAGGTAGGTCAGACGGCAAAATGGTAGCACATCCATCGACGCTGAAAAGCGCGTCCGCCGGTGTGCGCTGCGTCAAAACTAGTTGAGACGATATTTGAGACGAAATTTTCCTGAGCAGCCTGCCTGATAACAAGGCATTCTGCACCGCAGCGTGATATTCGAATGAAGCTAACGTTCGTGATCGCCTCTATCGCGACGACAGGCGCGCCAGACCGAGCGCTTGCGCCTTGGCCTTCGACAGCGGCCTGAACAACACGCTGCGCCGCTGTCCGCTCGTGATCGCCGCGATCTTGAAGCCGTCATCGGCGGCGACGATGTCGCCGGTCCGAAGCGTCATGTCGTCCTCGATCGCAATCGGCGACAGGCCGGTGGACGCGCCGGCGCTGCACGAGCATTGCGGCACCATCTCGCGCTGGAAGCGGAATGCATTGGCGAGCGTCTTGTAGGTCTCGCCGGCTTCGGTTCTGGCGCTGTCGATATCGGAGCCGGAGTACAGCTTCACCTCGGCAGCTGGACAGGCCGCCTCGCATACCTTGACGTCGGCCGTCTCGCTGACGCGCGGCAACGGAAAGAAGCGGCCGTCGCAAGTCCTGACGCAGAAGTTTTGCTGGCCGCCCCGGTGCGACCGCGTCGTGATGTAGACCCGCGCTCGCGGCCGTTCGGCCGGCTCGAAGTCAGGCGCCGGCCCAAAGCCAGGCATGGGAGAGAAGCTGGGCGCCGGGGCATACGCCGAGTCGCTCGGCAATTGCTGCGCTGATGCGCCCGAACATGTCCAGACGCCGACCAGCACGATCAGCGCAGCGACGTTTGCGCGAGCCAAGCGGCGATTTAACCCGGGAGCCGGCTTCCAACAGATCGACATCGTTCACGCGCTTGCCGCCCGGCAAAACCGGCGGCAACCATTCCAACACCAACACAACCACAGATTTCTATCAGTTTTGAGAATGCAACGTTTGCCGGTTAACAAAAGCCGGAAACCGCCACGGCGGGCCGCGGCATCTTGACCTCGCAATCGCGGCCTGGAGATGCGACCTTGGGCCGGACAGCAAAAAGCCCGCGCCAGTGGGCTGGCCTCATCAGCGGGCCTTCATCAGACTGTCAGCTCGGTCAGCGAGAAGTTTTGGAGCGGGCGAAGGGGCTCGAACCCTCGACCCCGACCTTGGCAAGGTCGTGCTCTACCACTGAGCTACACCCGCATCCGAAATGGCGGCGATCGCTCGCCGGCAACGGCAGACCTATGCCAAAAGCTGTCTGTGAATGCAACACAAGAGCGCGGTCCGAACCCCACGAAATCGCACGGTTTCTCTAAAAATTGACCCCGAATCGGCCGAAACCGGCTGCGCCGCCGATTTCTTTTTAGATTTCCGCCGGAACCGGCCTCAGGGCCATCTCGTCCCGGAGCGATTCGAGCCAGGTCTCGAACCAGCCGGTTAGCGTCTGCGTCAGCTCGACGCGGCAGGTCGGGTCGCAATCGAACACGGCCCACCATTCGATAAAGGCCCGGTCGCCGTCGATCACCGGGGTTACCTGCAGGGTCGCGCTGAAATCCGTCACCGGCAGGGTCGGGGTATCGACAAATTCGTAGGTCTGGAAGCGTTCGACGTCGGACTGCGCGAGCAGCCGCTGCCGGATCCGCCGCCCCCGGTACAGCACATTGCGCACGGCCCCGACGGTATCGCCGGATTTGCCGTCCTCGATCTCGCTCGCCCCCGCGCCCTGGACCCAGACCGGGTAATTGTTGAAATCGCGGATGATTTTCCAGACCTCGCCGGCCGGCTGCTCGAACACCGTGCTGTAATAGGCCTTTGCCACGAGCGCTCCCCTGCTGTCATGAATGATCGCCATCATCGGCCGTTCCGCGGCACCAACCCACCCGATCTCCGATGGAACGGGACGGGCGGCCAAGCGATTGAATTTTGCTGGCTGACTGCCATTTACGGAGCATGATCCCGGAAACCGGTTCCCACTTTTCCGGGATCATGCTCTAGCTGACAGAACGGCTGAACGTGCCGTTCCGGGCGTGCTAGAACGCCCCCGGATTTCCGACCTCAGAAGCAGGCGAGGACAACGTGACGATAATGGAGCAGGGCGGCCCCACGCCCGAGGCAGCGCCCGATCTGATCAAGGAGACGACGACCCAGACCTTCGTCAAGGACGTCATCGAGGAATCGCGCCGTCAACCGGTCATGATCGACTTCTGGGCGCCGTGGTGCGGTCCCTGCCGCCAGCTCACGCCGATCCTGGAAAAGGCGGTTCGCAACGCCAAGGGCCGGGTCAAGCTGGTCAAGATGAACATCGACGAGCATCCGCAGATCCCCGGCCAGATGGGCATCCAGTCGATCCCGGCCGTGATCGCCTTCGTGGGCGGCCAGCCCGCCGACGGCTTCATGGGCGCGGTGCCGGAGAGCCAGGTCAACGCCTTCATCGAGAAGATCACCAAGGGCGTGCCGGCCGCCGGCGAGCCCAACCTCACCGAGATCCTGGCCGAGGCCGACGCCGTGCTTGCCGAGGGCGACGCCGCCCAGGCCGCGCAGATCTATGCCGAGGTGCTGGCGCACGACGCCACCAACATCGCGGCGCTCGCCGGCCTCGCCAAGTGCTATGTCACGTCGGGTGCGATGGAGCAGGCCAAGCAGACGCTGGCGATGGTTCCGGAATCCAAGCGCAACGACGCCGCGGTGAAGGCGGTGCAGGCGGCGATCGATCTCGCCGAACAGGCGGAAGCGGTCGGCCCGGTCGCGGAGCTGGAACAGAAAGTCGCCGCAAACCCGCTCGATCATCAGGCCCGATTCGATCTCGCCACCGCGCTCAATGCGATGGGCAAGCGCACGGAAGCGACCGAGCAATTGCTCGCCATCGTCAGGCGTGACCGCAAGTGGAACGACGACGGCGCGCGCAAGCAGCTGGTGCAGTTCTTCGAGGCGTGGGGCGGCACCGATGAGGCAACCGTCGAGGGGCGCAAGCGGTTGTCGACCATCCTGTTCTCGTAAAGCACGCCCGTCACAGCAGCGGGACCGCAGATGCCGATCAATGCCGAATATCGCGGACCCGGCGAGCTCCCGGAGGTGATCCCGGTGTTCCCGCTGCCCGGCGCGTTGCTGCTGCCGCGCGGCCAGATGCCGCTCAACATCTTCGAGCCGCGATATCTCGCGATGATCGACGACTCGTTGCGCGACGGCCATCGCCTGATCGGCATGATCCAGCCCGACGTGGTGCATTCGCAGAAAGAGGCGAAGCCGGCCCTGTTCCGGATCGGCTGCGTTGGCCGCATCACCCAGCTCGCCGAATCCGGCGACGGCCGCTACATCCTGGAGCTGACCGGCGTCGCGCGCTTCAAGGTGGTCGAGGAGCTCACCGTGCAGACGCCGTACCGGCAGTGCAAGGTCGACTTCTTCTCCTTCGTCGGCGACTTCACCGCGCGCAAGGGCGAGGAGGCCGTCGACCGCAAGGCGCTGCTCGAAGTGCTGGCCGATTTCCTGGAAGCCAACAATCTGAAGGTCGACTGGGAAGGTATCGAGTCCGCGCCCAACGAGGCGCTGGTCAATGCGCTGGCGATGATGTCGCCCTATGGTCCGGCCGAGAAGCAGGCGATGCTCGAGGCGCCGGACCTGAAGACCCGCGCCGAGATCCTGATCGCAGTCACCGAGATGGACCTCGCAAAGAAGCGCACCTCGGGCGACCCGCCGGTGCAGTAAGGCGCTTTCGAGCGAAGCGGCTACCGATTCGCGTGAAGAAAGCGCGGCAGACCAAAAAGCGTCTCGCCCATCAGCGATTGCGCAGTTGCTTGCGGCCGGTGAACATTGCGCGCACCAGATTCTGACGCTGCAGCAAGCCGACCACGATGACCCCGAGCACGTGCAGGGCGACCAGGATGATGACCGCATCCGAGGCATAGGCGTGGGTGTCCTCGACCCACCAGACACCGAAGAAGGTCACGGTGACCTCCATCGCGCCCGTGATTGTCGAGATCGCAAGCAGGAACAGCAGCGCCACCAGCATCACGGTGCCCGCCGGATTGAGCCCGATATAGCGCCCGGTGATGCCGCGGCGGAGATTCCAGATGTAGCGCGGCGCCGCGCGCAGGCGAACGCCGAGCCTGCCGAAACGCGCGTAGCGCGTGCCGGCAAAGCCCCAGATCAGCCGGAACGCCAGCAGCCCGATCACCGAATAACCCGCCAGCCGGTGCAGCCGGTCGTAGGTGCTGGGCGTCACCCAGGCGACCAGGACGAGGATGGCGAGCGCCCAGTGCCACAGCCGCAGCGGCAGGTCCCAGACCTGCACGCTGGTCGCGCCGCGGGCGCCCGGCGCCGCCTCCGTCATCGCGCCTGCTTCACTTCGCGATCGTGTGCTTCAGGCTGAGGTCTTCCGGGCTGTAGAACAGCTCGTAGAGCTTGCCTTCCTTGACGCCGTACACCTCGTAGCAGGAGCCCTCGATTTTCGACCGACGCACCTCGTAGCCGAGCGCCTTGGCCTTGGCTTCGGCCTCGCTTGCCGGCTTCCACGACGCCTTGTCGAGCTTGGTGCAATTCTTGTAGCCGTCGGCGAACGCCGCCGATCCGGTCAACCCAAGAACGCTCCCAAGGACGCATGCTGCAAGCGCAGCACTCGAAATCACTCTCACGCGCATATCCCCTCCGTTGACAATCATACCCACAGCGCCTTCGCGCAGGGCACATGCGTGAAGAATGCTGAGGCGATTGCCAAGTCAAGGAAGCGCCGCGACGGCTGGCTTTAGAGGAATTCTAACGGTCGCCAAAACCGCTTTGCGCTCCACGCGCAGTTCGGTTTTGACGGCGTGCTGCGGCCTTACGCCTCATGCGTATCGGGGCCGCCGGCGCAGCCGTCGATCAGGACGCGGCACCCGCCATTGCAAGACGGACCGCAGGCCGTTCGGCCGCTGCCGGGGTTCGCCCGCCGATCATCTGTGCGACCTTCTCGCTCTGCACCGGCGGGCTGAAGTGGAAGCCCTGCACTTCCACGCAAGCATCGGCGCGGAGAATGTCGAGCTGCTCCCTGGTTTCAACGCCTTCGGCCGTCGTGGTCTTGCCGAGGCTGACGGCAAAGCGCACGATCGCGCGCGCGATCCGGCGCGACTCGTCGCTCGCTCCCGAGAGCTCGGACACGAAGCTGCGGTCGATCTTGACCTTGTCGAACGGAAACTTCTGCAGAAAGCTCAGCGACGAGTAGCCGGTGCCGAAGTCGTCGAGCGCGATCCGCACCCCGAGATCGTGCAGTTGGCTCAGCGCGGTAAACACCGCTTCGCTGTCCTGAATGATGGCGGTTTCGGTGACCTCGAGCTCGAGGCGCTCCGGCGAAATTCCGGCACTCGCCAGCGCGCGCACGATCACCGGGACCAACTCAGGGCTCCTGAACTGCACCGGCGACAGGTTGATCGCGATCTTGAGGTCGCCCGGCCATTTGGCGGCTTCCGCACACGCGGTGCGCAGCACCCATTCCCCCAGCGGCACGATCAGGCCGGTCTCTTCCGCCAGCGGAATGAACTGCGCCGGAGATACCATGCCGCGGTGCGGATGGTGCCAGCGGAGCAGCGCCTCGAAGCCGCAGGTCTCCCCGCTCGCGACGTGGATGAACGGCTGGTAATGCAGCTCGAACTCGCCATTGGCGAGGGCACTGCGCATGTCGCGCTCGAGGCTGCGCCGGGCCTGCAGCAGCCGATCGAGCTCCGGCTCGAAAAAGCGGAACGAGCCGCGCCCGCCGCTCTTGGCCGAGTAAAGCGCGAGATCGGCGCTGCGCAGCACCTCGTCCGAATCGGTGCCGTCGCGCGGTGCGATCGCAATGCCGATGCTGGTCGTGGTGGTCACCCGATGATCGCCGAGATCGATCGGCTCGCTGAGCGCCTTCCTGATCTTCTCGGCAAGCAGGCCCGCTTCCGTGACCGGATCGCTGACATGGTCGATCACCGCGAACTCGTCGCCGCCGAGCCGCGCGACCAGCGTCGTATCGCTGACGGATCTGCGCAAGCGCGCGGCCACCGACTTCAGCAGCGCATCGCCCGCCGGATGCCCGAGCGTGTCGTTGACGTCCTTGAAGCGGTCGAGATCGAGCATCAGCACCGCAAGGCTCGGTCCGCCGCACCTTGCACCGGACAGCGCGCGCTCCATCCATTCCTTGAGCAGCACGCGATTCGGCAGATCGGTCAGCGCGTCGTGCTGCGCCATATAGGTGATCTTGGCCTCGGAGCGCCGCTGCTCGGTGACGTCGCGATGCGTCGCCACCCAGCCGCCGCCGGGCATCGGCTGCCGCGTCACGCAGATCAAGCGGCCGTCGGCGAGCTCGTCGACCCGGCTGTTGATCTCGCCGGCCGGGAGCGCGTTCAGTGTCGCGAGCACCTGCGTCGCGGCACTGTCGCTGGTCTCGCCCTTGAGAATGCCGTTGGCGATGCGATGCCTGATGATCTCGCGATGGGCCGTGCCGGGCAGCAGCAGTTCCGGCGGCAGCCGGTACATCTTGGCGTAGCGATCGTTGCAGACGACGAGGCGCTTCTCTGCATCGAACATGCAGAGGCCCTCGCCCATGTGGTTGATCGCGGTATCCAGCCGGAACCTCTGCTCCTCCAGCGCCTTCTGCGACGTCTCGACCTGCTGTCGCGCCGACGAAAGCTGGCTGATGATCTCCTCGAAGCGGCGGGTGCGAAGCGCCAGCCGGCGATCCGCGAGCACGCCAACCAGGCTCATCCCGAGCACCGACAGCGCCACACCGGCGATCACGATGGCGAGGAAGGCAGGCGAGAGCGACAGGGCCGCCGGAGCCTGCAACGGATCCGGAACGATCTCGACCGCGCCCATCGCGGTGAAATGATGCGACACGATCGCGAGCGTCAGCAGCAGCGCCGCGACGAGCGACATCCAGCGGTCCTGACGGCGGACCGCGATCGCCAGCGCGGCGTAGCCGAACAGCATGCCGAGCACGACGGAGGCCGCCACGAGATCGAGCGACCAGACCACGTGGCCCGGCACCTCCAGCGCCCACATGCCGAGATAGTGCATGCTGGCGATGCCGGCTCCGATCACGGCGCCGCCGACCGGCGCGCGCCAGCGGCTGGAGTCGCTGGCGGCAAGGCCGAGGCCGCCGGATGTCAGCATCATCGCCGCGGCGAGCGACAGCGCGGTGAGGACGATACCATAGCCGGTCGGGATTCCCGGCTCATAGGCCAGCATGGCGATGAAATGCGTTGCCCAGATGCCGTAGCCGATCGCGGCTCCCGCGATCGCAATCCAGATCAGCCGCGTCCTCGCCTGTGATGCAATTGCGCGATGAAAAATATTGACGGCCACAATACTGGCAACGAAGCAGACCAGTCCGGCGAGCAGAACGAGCCGCCAGTCATGCTCACCTGAAAGGCACGTAAGAACACGAAACATGCGTCGGTCCATGGTTGTCCGTGCGCACAGGCTAGGCTGATTGAATTGTCTTCTCGATAATATTCTGCAACTTTCAGTGGCATGGTTATCCGCGCGTAAGCCGATTCCGCACCGAAATTGATGGCTCCATAAATTTCACAACGATGCGCGATCCGCGCGGCTCAGCCTGCCAGCGGAACGAGTACGGTTTCACCGGTTGCAACCAGCGAGGTCTCACCCTGCTCGTTCTCCGCAAAAAGTTCCGCGCGCGCGAAGACCTGCCTGCGTCCGGCACGCAATGTGGTTCCTTTGGCGATGAAGCAGCGGCCCAGCGCGGGCTTCAGGCAATTCATCGAGAAATGCGATGCGGTGACGGAACCTGCGATCGATGCCGCGGCAAAGCCGCAGGCGGTGTCGAGCAGCGCCGCGATCACGCCGGCGTGCAGGTGTCCCGCATATTGGGTGAGATCGTCGCGCCAGGGCATCCGCAGTTCCACCGTGCCGGTGCCGGTGGAGACGATCTCGAAGCCGGCAAGCCGATTGAAGGCCGCCGACGCATTGGTCGCAACGAGACGTTCGAGATCGAAGCCCGGGCCAGTCGTCATGTAAAGCTCCATTGCGGGGGCCGCCGTTCGAGATTCGCCCTGACGGACTCGATGTGATTGGGCGACCCGAGCAGAAGCGCCTGTTCGGCCGTTTCGGCTGCAAGTCCGGTCGCCGCATCGCGATCGGCTGCAAGATTGAGCAGCCGCTTGGCGGCGCGGATCGCATCCGGGCTGCGGTCCGCGATCGCGCGCGCCGTCTCCAGCGCGGCCTCGCGCGGCTGTTCGACGATCCGGGTGGCGAAGCCATGACCAAGCGCATCGTCCGCGGAAAAGACGCGCGCGGTGTAGGTGAGTTCACGGACCACATCCTCGCGCGCGAGATGGCGCATCAGCTGCGTGCCGGCCATGTCGGGCACCAACCCCCATTTGGCCTCGATGATCGCAAGGCGCGTGCCGGGTGCGAGATATCTGATGTCGGCACCGAGCATCAGCTGAAAGCCGCCGCCGAACGCAACGCCATGAACGGCGGCGATGACCGGCACCGGCAGCTCGCGCCAGAGCCACACCAGATGCTGCGCGAAGTTGGCAATGCCGTGGGTTTGCCGGCCGAGATCGGCGAAGGGCAGGATGGACTCGCCCTCCGTCGTTGCGACCAGACGCTCCATGTCGAGGCCTGCGCAGAAGGCCTGCCCTTCGCCCGAGAGCACCACGGCGCGGAGCTTGCGGTTGTCCGCGAGCTGCGCACCGATCTCGGCGATCGCGGCGAACATCGCCGGATCGAGCGCATTGAGCTTGTCCGGGCGGTTGAGCCTGACGTCCGCGACGCCATCGGCGATGCTGAGGCTGATGCGATCAGTCGTCATGATCGCCCTCGCTAGTAGCCGGCGGCGGCGAGCGCCACCACGGCGCTCATCGCCATCCAGCCGAAGTGGCGGAAGCGGGTCGCCACCGCGTTGGCGAGTGCCGCGACGCCGAACACGACGCCGAGCGTCGCCACGATCCAGTGCCGCGCGGCATCGGAGGCCATTGCGGGCGCGGCGAGCAGCAGCACGCCGCCGCCGATCCAGGCGACGGTGCCGGCCTGATAGACCAGGCGAAGCAAGAGCCGCAGCCGCGGCGGCTCGACGGTGGCGCGCGCGAATATCCTGGTCTCGCCGAGCACGCCGTGGATCAGGCTGACCAGAATGGCGACGACACCGGCGCCCTGCAGCAGAAGATCACGCATCGCGATGCCTCCATACACTACTGTATGGATATGATACCGGCCGCTGGCGCCTGTCAATACACTTGTGTATGGTGAGCGGCGTGGACGGGGAACCATGACGGAACAGCTCTCGGTCAAGGACTGGCTCGATCAGGGCCTGAAGACGCTGGCGCGCCGCGGCTTCACGGCGCTCAAGGCCGAGCCGCTGGCCAAGGCCATGGGCGTCTCGCGCGGCAGCTTCTACTGGCATTTCGCCGACATCGGCGCCTACCGCGCGGCGATCCTGACCCATTGGCGCGAGGTCGCGGCCGAGCAGGTGATCGCGGAGCTCGAGACCATTCCGGAAGGCGGCGACGCGCTGGCGCTGTTGCTGCGCCGTGCCTTCTCGGCGCGGCTGGCGCTGGAACGCGCGGTGCGCAGCTGGGCCACCGCCGATGCCGTGGCGCGCGCCGCCGTGCTCGAGGTCGACCAGCGCCGGATCGGCTATATCGAAACCCTGCTGCGGCAGGCCGGATTCCCGGACGACGTGGCGCGCGGCCGCGCGCAGATCTTCTACTGGGCGTTCATCGGCTACGCGCTGTCCGAGCAGGCGCTGCCGAAGCCGCGTCAGCAGGCCGCGATCGATGAACTGCTGCGGATGGCCAAGCGCTGACAGCTGACATTTGGATGTGCTACATCACGGCGAGCCGGAGACTCCCATGAATTCCACGACCGATCATCTCGAGAGCACCGCCGACCCAAAACTGCTGGAAATCCTGGTGTGCCCGATCACCAAGGGGCCGCTGGAGTTCGACGCCGCGCGGCAGGAGCTGATCTCGCGCTCCGCCAAGCTCGCCTATCCGATCCGCGACGGCATTCCGATCATGCTGCCGGAAGAGGCGAGGAAGATTGATTGAAGACGATGTAGCCCGGGTGAAGCGCAGCGCAATCCGGGAAAGTCTCACCGCGGATAGTCTGCCCCGGATTTCGCGGAGCCTGTCATCGGGCGCGCATTCGCGCGACCCGTTGGCTTCATCCGGGCTACGGAACCTCCGCAACCGCTACAGCGCCTCGCCCTTTAGCAGCCGCGGCACCTCGCCTGATAGTCCCGCCGCCTGGCGGATGAACATCTCCTTCAGCGGCGGCGCGCGATCGACGAGCCCGAGGCCAATGTCGCGCACGGTGCGCAGCAGCGTCGATTCGTTGGAGAACAGGAAGTTCAGCGAGTTGGTGGCGACGCCCATCGCCATCGTGTCGAAGCGCCGCCAGCGCTGGTAGCGCTCGAGCACGTCGGCCTGGCCGAGGTCCATGCCGAGCCGCGCCGCATCGACCACGACCTCGGCGAGCGCAGCGACATCCTTCAGGCCCATATTGAGCCCCTGCCCCGCGATCGGATGGATCACATGCGCGGCGTCGCCGATCAGCGCCAGCCGTTCGGCGATGAACGAGCGCGCGACGAAATAGCCGAGCGGGAAGGCGCGCGGCTTGTCGAGCGGTTTGATCTCGCCGAGATGCAGGCCGAAGCGCTGCTCTAGCTCGGCGTGGAATTGCTCTTCGTTCAAGGCGACAATGCGCGCGGCATCGTTGCGCGCCTCGGTCCACACCAGCGACGAGCGATTGCCGGTCAGCGGCAGGATCGCGAACGGCCCGACGGGCAGGAAATGCTCCTCGGCGCGGCCGTGATGTTCGCGCTCGTGCCCGACCGTGACCACGATGCCGGACTGGTCGTAGTCCCAGCCATGGGTCGCAATCCCGGCGCGCTCGCGCAGCTTCGAGCGGGCGCCGTCGGCGGCGACCAGCAGGCTCGCATCGATCACGGTGCCGTCGGCCAGCGTAACGCTGACGCCGTCGGGCCGCGACGCGAAGCTCGACACCGCGGCGGCGCGCAGCTCGACGCCCTCCGCCTCGGCACGGCTCGCGAGCGCATCGATCAAATAGCGGTTTTCGACCATATGGGCGAACGGCTCGCCGGGCGCGACATTGCCGGCGAAGGTCAGGAATACCGGGCGCATCGCGTCCTCCAGCTTGGAGTCGGTCACGACCATATCCGTGATCGGCTGCGCCGTCGGCGCCACCTGGCCCCAGACACCGAGGGTCTCGAACAGCCGCCGGCAGGCCGCCACGATCGCGGTCGCGCGCGGATCGCGGCTCGGGCGCTGGCTCAGCGCCGGATCGGCCACGATGACCGGGATGTCGGGCCCCAGCCCCTGGCGCAGCGCCACGGCCAGCGCCAACCCTGCAAATGCGCCCCCGCAGATGACAATACTTCGCTGTGCCGGCATTGCCCTTCCCTTACGCGCCTCACGCTCTCAGACTATGCTTGCTACCTGATAATAGCTGGGCGAAACAGGGGCCAGAAACAAGGTCACGAACCTAACGGACGTCATTCCGGGGCGATGCGTCAGCATCGAACCCGGAATCTCGAGATTCCGGGTTCACGCTTGCGCGTGCCCCGGAATGACCGTTCAAGTCAAACCGAAAGCCGCCGATGTCCAAGAGCCTGATCGACCTGCTGTCCATCCTCGATCTCGAGCAGCTCGAGGTGAATTTGTTCCGCGGCAACAGCCCGAAGACGAGCTGGCAGCGCGTGTTCGGCGGCCAGGTGATCGGCCAGGCGATGGTGGCGGCCTGCCGCACCGTCGAGGGCCGCCTGCCGCACTCGATCCATTGCTACTTCATCCTGCCCGGCGATCCGCAGATCCCGATCATCTACCAGGTCGAGCGGCTGCGCGACGGCAAAAGCTACACCACCCGCCGCGTCACCGCGATCCAGCACGGCAACGCGATCTTCTCCATCATGGTGTCGTTCCATGCCGAGGAGGAGAGCAACTTCAATCATCAGGAGAAGATGCCCGACGTGCCGCCGCCGGAGAAGCTGACCGCGGAGGAAGTGTCGAAGCAGCCGATGTTCAAGGAGATGCCGGAGTTCATCCGCCGCTATTACGAGAGCGACCGGCCGATCGAGCTGCGCCCGGTCGAGCTCGGCCGTTATTTCGGCCAGAAGATCGACGACGGCCGCATCCATGTCTGGATCCGCACCGCGGCCAAGCTGCCCGACGATCCCGCGCTGCATCTGTGCGCGCTCGCCTATGCGTCGGATTTCTCGCTGCTCGATGCCGTGATGGCGCGCTACGGCCGCACGCTGTTCGACAAGCGCATGATGCCGGCGAGCCTCGATCACGCGATGTGGTTTCACCGCCCGTTCCGCGCCGACGAATGGCTGCTCTACGCGCAGGATTCGCCGAGCGCGCAGTCGGGCCGCGGCCTGACGCGCGGCCTGATCTTCAAGCCCGACGGCACGCTGGTGGCGTCCGTCGCGCAGGAAGGATCGGTGCGCGAGCGAAAGGCGTAGCGCTCACGCCCGAACAGAGCCGGTCGGCACGATGCGATCGCGCTTACTGGCCGGCGTAGGCACCGCGCTCGGTCAGCGCGAATTGGGAGACGAACCAGTTGCCGTACCAGCGCAGCACCCACGGAATCGGGATCAGGAAGCCGCAGGCGATCGTGAACACGATGGTTCGCCACAGCACCTCGATGCCGGACGCATTGAAGCTGACCTCGCGGCGCGTGCCGTCGATGTTGCGGCAGATCCAGCGCATCCAGGCGGTCAGCACCCAGGCCCAGCCGATGATGGTGATGGCCGAGACCACCATCGCCACGTACCAGCCGACATAGGCGACCGGGCTGCCCTTGAACGAAATCGGCAGGTCCTGGCCGCTCGAGCTGAGATGGCCGATGATCCAGCGCACAATCATCCAGCTCAGGAAGCCCTGCAACAGCAGCGAGAGCAGCGTCACGATGTTGCTGTTGGCCGCGCCGGCATAGGTCAGAAGGCCAAGCACGATGAAGACCCACCAGATGTCGAGCGGCTGTCCAGTGAAGGCGAAATGCGGCCGGCCCGGCACGCGGATATAAGGGATCGCAAAACGGTACAGGCCGGTCGCGGTCCACGGCGCCGGGATGACGAGAATCTGGCCGATGAACATCAGGAGGCTGCGGCCGAACAGGCCCCAGATCGGGAAGTCGGCGGACAGCGTGCCGCCGCTATAGCTTCCGGACGCCACCACCGGCGGCGGTCCGCCGGCCTGCGGAAATGCCGGCGGCGCGCCGGCGCTCGGGACGAGGCCCGGAATCTCCCCGGCCTTCTGCCAGCCGGCCATGCCCTCGGTCCACACCAGGGTGTCGGCCCCCACCGTGCCCCGGGTGATCAGGTCGCGGAGCTGGGTTTCAGGCAGGGGGCCCTTTTGCTGGCCTTCGGATGCATAAAACCAGTTTCGGTTCGACATTTCTTGTTTCCTCGGGGCGCGCGCACAGGGACACGCGATAGGCGAAACGAACCAGCAAGAGCGCTGGCCGGGGCGGGAAAGCCACATTGTGGCCGAGCGTTTCCATTCCGTACAGTGAGGGAGCACACGCGCTGCGCATGTTTTCCGCTTCAACCTGCAAGTTTTTTATGCCATTTGCCCAGAAAGCTGCCAGATTTGGCGGACGCGAAGTGCCGCTCGGGGATGGCAAATTGCCGCTCCGGGAGGCAGCAGGTGCCGGCTCGCGGGACGGCAAGTGCCGCTCCGGGACGGGCGCACACGGAAAACCTCAAGGGAATGAAGGCCTGAACCATGAAACTCGTCGTCGCGATCATCAAACCGTTCAAGCTCGATGAGGTGCGCCAGGCGCTGACCGCGATCGGCGTCCACGGCATGACTGTGACCGAGGTGAAGGGCTATGGCCGCCAGAAGGGCCACACCGAGATCTATCGCGGCGCCGAATATGTCGTGAACTTCCTGCCCAAGCTTCGGATCGAGATCGCCGTCGATACCGAGCTCGCCGACAAGGCGGTCAGCGTCATCACCGAGCACGCCCGCACCGGCCAGATCGGCGACGGCAAGATCTTCGTGACGCCGATCGATCATGCGCTGCGCATCCGCACCGGCGAGACCGACAACGACGCGCTCTGAACCCTGGAGCCTGATCCCTCGCGACAAACGCGGAAAGCGTTTGCGCGGAGATCATGCCCAAACAAAACGATCGAGATCATCGCCGGCAACGACGCCGGCGCACGCCACAACCGCACACCAAGAAACGACGACCGCCGGGGAATGATGATGGGGGCACGAGCTCTTCGTGCAGCGATATCAGCTGCGCCGATCACTGCTGCAATCCTGTTCGCGCAAGCCACGCCGGCTTTCGCGCAAGACTCGGCATCCAGCTCCGGCGTCAACGCCGCCGACACCGCCTGGATGATCGTCGCCACCGCGCTGGTGCTGATGATGACGATCCCCGGACTGGCGCTGTTCTACTCCGGCATGGTGCGCAAGAAGAACGTGCTGGCGACGATGGCGCAGAGCCTCACCGCCGTTGCGCTCGTCTCGATCCTCTGGGTCACCTTTGGCTATTCGCTGAGCTTCGTCGGCGACGGTCCTTGGCTCGGCTCGCTCGATCGCTGGTTCCTGGCCGGCATCACCATGGACAGCATCAATCCGGCGGCGAAGACCATCCCCGAAGCGCTGTTCATGCTGTACCAGATGACGTTCGCGATCATCACGGTAGCGCTGGTCGCAGGCTCGGTCGCCGACCGCATGCGGTTCTCCGCCTATGTGCTGTTCTCGATCGGCTGGTTCATCTTCGCCTATGTGCCGCTGGCGCATTGGGTGTGGGGCGGCGGCTTCCTCGCGTCGGCGGGCGTGCTGGATTTCGCCGGCGGTCTCGTGGTGCATCTCTCCGCCGGCATCAGCGGCCTGGTCGCGGCCAAGGTGATGGGCAACCGCCACGGCTATGGCCATGACAATCTTTCGCCGTTCGATCTGTCGCTCGCGGTGGTCGGCACCGGCCTGCTCTGGGTCGGCTGGTTCGGCTTCAACGGCGGTTCGGCGCTCGCGGCCAATTCGCGCGCGGTGATGGCGATCACCGCCACCCATCTTGCGGCCTGCGCCGGCGCGCTGACCTGGGGCGCGATCGAATGGGCGACGCGCCGCAAGCCGTCGGTGCTCGGCATGATCTCGGGCGCGGTCGCGGGGCTCGGCACCATCACCCCGGCATCCGGCTTCGTCGCGCCGTGGCACGGCGTCGTCATCGGCATCATTGCCGGCCTGGTCTGCTTCTGGGCCTGCACCTGGCTGAAGCATCGCTTCAAGTATGACGACTCGCTCGACGTGTTCGGCGTGCACGGCATCGGCGGCCTGACCGGCACGCTGCTTGCCGGCGTGTTCGCGGCCTCGGCAATCGGCGGCACGTCCGGCCTGCTCGAGGGCAATCCGAAGCAGCTGCTGATCCAGCTCTACGGCGTCGCGGCCACCTTTGTCTGGTGCGGCGGGGTCACCTTCGTGCTGCTCAAGCTGGTCAGCGCCTTCGTCCCGCTGCGCGTCTCGATGCAGCAGGAGCTCGAAGGTCTCGACATCTCCCAGCATGGCGAGGCGCTGCAGTAAGTAGCCGAGGCGGCGGTGGCAGCCGGACTCACGGGGCCAGGACGACGACACCGGCCACCGCGAGGGCGAATTTGTAAAACAACCCCATGCAAAGGACCCGAGCGCCGCGACGTCACGAAGTACGGCGCGAGCAAGGTTCGGGCTTGCACGACACATAAGTGTATGCTTATGTATCGTCATGGTCGACACCGACATCTTCAAGGCGCTGGCCGATCCGACCCGCCGCAAGGTCTTTGAGAAGCTGGCCGGCGGCAGCCTGAACGCCAGCGCCTTGCGCGACGGACTTGAGATCAGCCAGCCGGCAATGTCGCAGCATCTGGCGGTGCTGCGCGCGGCAGGGCTGGTGCGCGAGCAGCGACAGGGCCGCTTCGTGAATTATGAGGTCGACCCGAACGGCATCGCCAGCATCGGGACCTGGCTCGCCCGCTACCGCGCCTATTGGCCGAAGCGCATCGAAGCGCTCTCCGATCTGCTGAAGGACATGGATCAATGAGCGACACAGTTGAGCCTGATCATGCCGACGCCGACCTGGTGCTCGAATACGAGCTCGATGCACCGCCTGAAAAAGTGTGGCGCGCGGTGACCATTCCGGCCCTGCGCGAACGCTGGCTCCCGGATTGCGATCTCGCGGACGCTGAACCCCTGTCATCGATCGCTGGCGAAGAGGTGCGCTTCCGGCTGCGCGAGTCCGAGCCGCCGTTTCGCGAAAGCCATGTCACCTTCCGGATCGAGCCGAACGAGGCCGGCGGCACCCGCTTTCGCATCATCCAGCAAGCATGCGACATCAGGGGAAAGCAGCCGCAACCGGCCAACAGCAACAACCGCACAATGATGCGCGCGGCCTGATCCCCAACCTCACCTACCGAGACTTCATCACCTGCAGCAATGGAGGTCGCCGATGCGCGACATGATGCAACTCGTCCCTATGGTCGTCGAACAGTCGAGCCGCGGCGAACGTTCCTTCGACATCTATTCCAGGCTGCTGCGCGAGCGCATCATCTTCCTGAACGGCGAGGTCAATGATGCGATGTCCGGACTGGTCTGCGCGCAGTTGCTGTTCCTCGAAGCCGACAACCCCAACAAGCCGATCAACCTCTACATCAACTCCTATGGCGGCGTGATCACCAGCGGGCTTGCGATGTACGACACCATGCAGTTCATCAAGGCGCCGGTGCACACGCTGTGCATGGGCACGGCGCGCTCGATGGGGTCGTTCCTCTTGATGGCCGGCGAGCCCGGTCACCGCGCCGCGCTGCCGAATGCGAGCCTCCACGTGCATCAGCCGCTCGGCGGCTTCCAGGGCCAGGCGTCCGACATCCTGATCCATGCCACCGAGATGCAGGAGACCAAGCGGCGCATCATCCGGCTCTATGCGCAGCACTGCGGGCGCACCGAAACCGACGTGGAACGGACCCTGGATCGCGATCACTTCATGTCCGCGCAGCAGGCGCTCGAATGGGGACTGATCGACAAGGTCTTCGCCGAACGCGACGCCGCCGAAAAGCATGATCCGGTGCCGCGCTGATCTTCGTCGCTGGAGCGGCCAAACCGTTCATGACAGCGCCATCGATTTAGACTTCACCTCGGCATGCTGCACCGTGACCCGCACGGTATCGGGACGGTTCGATCCTCCGCGCCTGCCGCCGCCGCGGTGGTCGATCAGGCGCGCGACGACAGCGCGCCGCGCATGACGAGACGTCAGCGAATGGTCGGCATTCGGCAGCGTCAACCGCGTCACTCCAGGGATGCTTGTGAGCCGTTTGCCGTCCTGACCGAAATGCCGTGCGATCTCCTGCAGGCTGAGATCGCCGTCCGAGGTGACCATGAGGACGCGCACGCCGCGGCTACAAAGCTCGCGCATCCAGCGCTCGACGCGGTTACGGCCAAGCAAGGCGGACGGATGCATCGCCGATAGCGTCGACTTGACGGCTTCCAATCCGCGCCGCACCAGCCGCCTGGCGCTATCTGACACTGACAGCTTCCAGGCGGACCTGGTCGTCATCGCAGGCCCGTCCGCCGGACCGATCTGTTGCTGGCTTCCGCGATTCGCCTTGGAGGTTTCGTATGCTTTCCAGGCCGTAAGCTCCAGCGCGTAGGAACTGTTCCAGGCAAAGCAGAGCGGGTTGATCATGGTCAGGGCGCGGACGCGGCGGTCCGCGCGCGCAGTGTGAAAGGCCTGGAAGGCGCCCGAGCATGTGCCCACAAGCTCGACTTCGGCAAAGCCCGCCCGCTGCATCCAGTCAATCGCCGCGCTGACGTCGAAGCGGGTGCGGGAATCATAGAGGAACAGACGATTGCTCCCGGCATCGTCGCTCAGGCCGAGGCCCGGCAGGTCAATGCGAAGCGACGCCACGCCGGCGGCGGCAAGCTCGCGCGCCGCCTCGACCGTGCCGCGCGCCCAACCGACATGCGGCACCCCGCCGGAGTTGAGGAAGATGACCGGATCGGCCGCAGCATGGCCGTCACGTGGCCGGGTCAGCACGCCACAGATCAATGGCGCCTGCCTGATCACAACCGGCTCTTCCGTGTAGTGCGATCCCTCCATTAGCTCGCGGCCGGTCAAGGATACGACGCCCCGAGCTACGCCGGCGACGGCCCGGTCGGACAACCAATCCGCCCAGCAATCGACAACGTCGGCCGGGATCCGGTTCGCGGTCGGGTCGCACATGAGCAGGTGATAGTCCTTGAACTCCGCGATTGTCGCGCCTTCGAAAGAAGTTCGACCGTCGCGGATTTCAGAGCCTGCCAACGGCTTTCCGTTCGCGATCAAAAGCATCGGCAGGGGCGGAAGGGCCGCGACGGCCCGCCGCCAATCCAGCCTCGACAGATCGGCGAGCGTCTCATGCGAAAGCCGGAAGCCGACGGCCTCGCGGCCCTCGGCGAACGTCGCGTCGCTTGCGGCGCTCTTGGCGAGCGACCCATCGATCACGCGCGACATCGCGGTGATTTCGCGCACATAGGTTTTGCCGGAACTCGGTGGCGCGAGCAGCGCAAGGCCTGCGACGTCGTCCCGCCCCGCCGCAGCGAGCGGGGCCAGCAGCGCGCCGAGACGGAAGCCGGCGAGGATGACATCCTCCACGCCGCAATCCCGCTTCAACCGGTCGATCGCCGCGCCGATGCTTGCGGTCCAGGCCATCACCCGGCCCGGCGCCGAATCGTCGCCGGCGGCGTCGCCGCAGCCGGGATAGTCAAACAGCAGGACAGGCAGGCCCGCCGCGGCCGCCCTGTCGGACAACAGCTTCAGGAATCGGCGACTGCACAGATCCTCATGACCATGCGCGCCGGCGATGACAACGCCCCGCCGCCCCTTCGCTACGTTCAGCCAGCCGATGGTATCGGCAAAGACAACTGGTTTCATGTCATGCTCCCGGCGGACTCCTTTGTCCGCACGACTTCCAATGCTTCCGCTCTCGGCACCTCGTAGCTCGCGTCGCGATCGGCATTGAGCGCTGTCACCGCGCCGCCAGGTGTCGCCAGGCGCGGACCGTCAAGGCCGACCTCCCGCTCGATGCCCGGCATCAGGTGGAAATTGTTCTCCGTTGGAACGAACCGATCGTCCTGGATGGAGACGTGGTAGGCCGCGCGTTTGCAGGCCAGCCGCAGCCGCCACGCGTCCTTCCGACGCACCAAACTCACAGTCAGGCCGACGTCGCGCTGCGCGGTCATGACACCCGGCAGCACATGGAAGGCCTCGGCAAAGACCTTCCCGTCGTCGCCTTCCAGCCTTGCAACGGTGACCTCATGTCCGGGCGGCCCGAAGCGATAGGCGTAGGAAATATCGAAAAAGGCGCCGAGTACCGAGAAGGCCGAAAGCGACAGGCCGCTGTGCGCCGGCACGCTGATCGGTTGGCGCGCCGACACCACCGGCGTGACGCCGTCCCGCAGACAGGTCAGCGATAATGTCGCCCGAACGGTCTTCGCGGTATCGTTGATAGCATGGACGGTCAGCCCGTTGACGCCCTCGTCGCTCAGGATCAGCCGTAGCGGGGCAAATGCGCGCCTCAGCCCGTGCCAGACCGGCTTAGGCCGGCCGGTCGAATCGACCACGCCCCAACCCGCGCCCGGCCGCAAGTCCTTCCAGAAGAACAGCAGCGCTCCAGCCGTCGGCGAACAGGGTCTGCGCCATTCGTCGATGGTGCGCTCCACTATCTCGGTCGTCACCGCACGGGAGAGCTCGAGATAGCGTCTGGTATTTTCGATGCGCAGCCGGCGCGCGTCGACGGAAAAAAGCGTTTCCAGATAGTGCTCGCGCACATCCTCGAAGTCCCACGACGCGCCGACGTCGCGCGGCGCACCCGCCTTCCAGCGCGGATCGTGCACCGGCGGCACCGGCAGATGCGCATCCAGCGTTGCCTGGTCAGGCACATTGGCAAAGGCAAGGCATTCGCTCGCGAAGCGTACTTCGGCGCGGCGCGCGTCATCCAGCGGGCGGCAATAGGCGCCGACCCCGTAATAATGCATCGGCCCGCCATCAGCCGTGAAAGGCAGGTTGCCGCCGGATGGCGATGACGTCACAAGCACCAGGTCGGGACGCTGCGCTTCGGCGATGGGGCGCACCACCTTGTCGAACCAGGGCGTCGGATCCATCGACATCGGCATGCCCATCATCGCCGCCTGCTGCGCCACCTCGCTGCCGCCGCACAGAACGGCGAGTGATGGCGAATGCCTGAGCCGCGTGAGCAGGTCCTCGACCTCGCGCGAGAGCAACGCGCACCAGGCCTCGTCCTTCGCCGGATAGTCGAAATTGGCGAGCATCAGGTCCTGCCAGACCAGGATGCCCATCTCGTCGCAGAGCTCGTGAAACGCGTCGCCCTCGTAGACGAACGTGCCGCCGACCCTGAGCATGTTGACGCCCGCCCGTCGTGCAAGATCGAGGTCGCGCGCGATCTCTTCGCGTGAGGACGGCAGCCGCACCGGGTCGGACGGCGTCCACACCGCGCCGCGACAAAAGACGGATACGCCGTTGACGACCAGCCGAAAGCCGCGTCCGTCGGTGCCGCGATCGATCTCGATATGCCGGAAGCCGACGCGGCCGAGCGTTACTCGCATCGAGCCGAGCGTGACGACAACCTCGTGCAACGCCGGATCGCCATGGCTGCTCGGCCACCATGGCGCAACGTTCGCAATATCCAGTTTCGCCGTCAGCCGCGTCGCTGTCTCTAAGGTCAATGCGGCGACAGCGCCCGCACAGGCGACCGTGGCCGGCGCGTCATCAAACGGCTCGACCAGCGTGATCGCGATGGAAAGATGCCCTGTTGTGCCGGCGAGGTCGGCCTGCATTTGCACATCGCGCACGCCTTGCCGGTTGGTATCGCGGATCAGCTTGATCGGTCGCCACGGTCCGACGATGTCGAAGCCAGGGGACCAACCCGGCATATGGCCGATCAGCGTGGTCCGTACGAGCCTCAGCCGCTGATCGTCGATCATGCGCGGCCGCCAGCGCGCACGCGGACCGGTCAGGGTTTCCAGATGGCGGTCGAGGCTGCGGAATGCGATGGCCAGTTGCTCGCCGCCGGCAAGCGTCAGGGCCACATCATGGCGCTCGAACATCGAGGTCGAGGACAGCACGAGGCGATCGTCGAGCCAGACCTCTGCAACCGTCGCCAAGCCGTCAAATACGAGACGGGCCGGGCCGGTGACGTCGAGCCGGCGACGATACCAGACGTCCTGGTCGTGCAGCGGAGTGGGATGGTTGCGGTCCCAGCGGCCGAGCCGCTCCAGCGCAGCAGCGGCCGTGCCGGGGCACGCCGCCTCCAGCCATTCGGCGCTGCCGTCGATCGCCGCCGGAGACGCCCACGCGCCGGCCGGCGAGACGACCATGCACCAGCCGCTGTCCAGAGGCTCGGCCGTGTCGGTCGTCGACACCAAAGCGTCCATACACATGCATTCCCATGACCGGCAGGCCGGTCCTACGCTGCCTTGCTGGCGAGATCCGCCATGCGACCGTCCAGAGCGTCCATCACCGTTTGCCAGGCCTTGGCCATCGGCCCGATGGCGTCCGCGAGCCCATCGAACCGATGCCGGGCCATGGCGCGGGCGAGCTTGAATTGCATGACCTTGGCGCCCTCGGCGATTGCCGCGGCGGCTTCGATCGCCTCGGCCAGACCGGCCTCGCCGTGCCGTCCCAGCCATTCCAGATGACTGGAGAGGAGTTCGAAATTGGCGCCCACCTGCCGCAACGTGTTGAAGGCGTAGACGTGAAAATACTCCGGTGACCGGGCGGCCAGTGCCTCGGCATGGCCGCCGAACACGGCCGCGTAGGCATCGAGCGGATTGCGCTTCGGCCTCCGCCGCAGATGCTGCGCGAGGATTTCCGTGGCCGCACTGACCGGATCGCGCGAGGGGCGCATGGTGTCGAACTTGACGAACTCGGCATAGGGAAATAGCGGCAGGCCGCCGGCCGGCGCGTCGTTGCGCTGCCCGAAAATGCCGTCATAGTCCTCGCCGTCCAGGGCGAAGTAGCCGTCGTTGTGGAAGTAGGCCATGTGGCGGCGCCCGGGAACGAGCACGTTGACGCCGATCGTCGTCTTGGAATGGCCACTGCGATAGGTGATGCCCTTCGTGTCGGGCAGGTAGAAGGCATCGACCTCGACCAGCGGCAGCCGCCCGCGCTCGATCTGATTGAGAACGTGCGCCTCCAGACGATCGAACACGGACAGTTCCTGGATATCCAGGCCGGCCAATCGCTGCAGGTCGGCCGTCGGGAACTTGAAGAACGTGAACTGGTCGCCTTCGAAATCCTGCGCCACGGTGAAGCCGAGCGCAGCGACCGGGTCATTCCCGTTCGCATGCATGACTTCGATCAGAAGATCGACATAGCAGTTGGTCTGCG
The DNA here is from genome assembly GCF_054063355.1 of Bradyrhizobium sp. USDA 4502. Classification (NCBI taxonomy): domain Bacteria; kingdom Pseudomonadati; phylum Pseudomonadota; class Alphaproteobacteria; order Hyphomicrobiales; family Nitrobacteraceae; genus Bradyrhizobium; species Bradyrhizobium sp. USDA 4502. The sequence continues at coordinate 7,606,262 of NZ_JBSSGF010000001.1, read as the reverse complement.
GCCATCGTCGCTCCGCGTCGTGTAGCAGGTGCGGCTTGTAGTCGGCCGGATCGAGCCCGGCGATGGCACTCTGCATTTCAGTTGCCCCAAAGCGTGTCACGCACGGAAGCCGGCCATGCCTCGACCTCAGGGCCGTGATGGCGGAACAGCGCGAGCGCCACGCGCTCCAGCCCGAAGCCGACGCAGGCCGAGTGGCACAGGCTGCCATCCGCGAACTTCAGGCCCCAGGTCTGGCCAAAATGGTCGCGATGATAGTTGAAGGACAAGCAGGCCGTCGGTTTCTCGATACTGGTTACCGGGATCAGCAGCTCGAACTTGAGTCCCTCGTCGCGCTGGTTGTTGGCCATCATCTTGCCGCCGCGACCGAAGAACGGATCGTTGGCGAGATCAACCTCGCAGGGCAGGTCGAGGGATTCGATCATCGCCTTGCCGCGCTCCAGCCAGCTTTCGCGGAAGGCGCACACCTGCTCGGCCGTACCGATGCGGACGAATTCGCGCATACGGAACAGCTGCATGCGCGCGGGATCCTTGGAAGGCTCATGACGGAAGCAATAGGAGGAAAGCTCGAACAGCACACCGTCATCGGGCACCGGACCGCGCGCGGCAACGGTCGGATAGAGCGGATAGCAGGCGGCTGGCGTCAGCACGACGTTCGTCGCCTGCTGCAGCTCGGTCCAGTCCTCTCCCGCAGCCATCATGCCGAGAAGCCGCGCATGCTCGCGCTCGCCGCCCATGAAGGAATGTACGCAGCCTGCAAGCTGCGGGAAGCTTTTCATATAGCCACTGCCTTCAAGCGTGGCGCGGCTCATGCCCGGTGGGAAGTGGATGCGGGTTGCCTTGTCTGGCGCTCCGATGCTGGTCACGAGCCGCTCAAAGCGCTCGATCACGTCTTCGAAAACGCCGGAGCGGCCATAAAGCCCGTCTACTCCGGTCTTGAACAGGATGCTCTTGTCGAACAGGGTGTCGAGCAGGCTCTTGGCATCGAACGTCTTGGCGTCCATCTCAACCTCTCAGGCTGGTGTCAAAGCGGCTCATCAGCAGGAGCGTCGCGGTGTTGGAAAGAATACGGTCGTTCGAAATCATCAGCGGCGCTGAGCTCACATCGCGCAGGTGTCTGCCGACGCTGAACGGCGTGCCGTTCTTGTAGCCGACGATGCCGTTGATCAGCATGGCGAGCCGCACGATCGCCCCGGCCTTCTCGCTCGCAGCGACCTTCAACGCGTTGATCTCGGCGGTGAAGCCAATCGAGGAGAGCGCGTCGTCATTGCCCTTGGCCGCATCGAAGCGGTCAATGGCGGCCGTGAGGTGACCCTTCATCTCCTGAAGCAGGGCGGCCGCCTCGGCGAGCCGAAGCGCGCCCGGCGGCAGACTTCCATCCGCCTGCTTGCGCGCCGCAGCCTTGACGAATGCTTGCGCGCGATTGAAGGCATCGGTGGCGATACCGAACCAGGTCGCCGCCCAGAAGATATGCGAGCTCGCCAGCATCGACTGTGCCGCGATCTCCGAGAACGGCTTGGGGAAGATCTGCGCCGCGTCACCGTGCGCGACGAGATGGAAACCGTCCGAACAGGTGCCGCGCATTCCGAGCGTATCCCATACGGAGGTGCGCTCCAGCGTGCGGTTCAGGTCCGCGGGAATGACGACCATCACCTGATCGGAGCTTGCCGCGTCGGGAGCGCGCCGCGCCGTGGCAAGAATCGCGTCGGCGTGGCGGCCGTAGGAAATAACGGTTGCTTCCTTTGTCAGCGAGAAGCGGCCGTCTGCCACTTCGACCGCACAGATCGAATTGCGCAGATTGCCGCCGATGCCGGCTTCCGTGGTCGCCGAGGCCATCAGCAACTGCTCCGCCGCAATGCGGCGCATATAGGCCAGATGCCAGTCGCTGGCGCCGCCATGGCTGACGAAGCTCGACGTCTTGATCTGGTGCATGGCGTAGATCATGGCGCTCGAGCCGCACGCCTGGGCGAGCTGAACGATCAGCTCCGCGATCTCCATGGTGCCCAATTCCTCCCCGCCATGCTCGACGGGAATCGCGACGCCGAGCAGGCGCTCGCGCTTCAATGCTTCGATGGTATCGGCCGGGAAGCGGCCCTCACGGTCTACCGCATCGACCTGCTGCGCCGCGACCTTGGCGACCCGACGCATGCGCTCGGCCGGCGTGGCGGCAGAGGCCGGCACGGGCTCTATCTTTCTCACCACGCTCATGGTTTTACGCCGCCCGCTGTGTCAGCCGTGAAACGGCGTCCGCGACGTTGGCGAGCGACGAGAAGGTCCGTCGCGTGAGCATCGCCTCGGGAAATTCGATGTTGAACTCTTCCTCAAGCGCCAGCATCACCTGCACCGTGGCGAAGGATGTCAGTCCTGCGTCATAGAGATTCGTGTCGTCGGTGATTGTGTTGAAATCCAGCGAAATCATCGGCTGCTGCTCGAGCAGCGCGCGGATACGATCAATCATTGGTTGCCCCACCTGTCATTGAAGTTCTTATGCGGCGGCAATAGCGCAACGACGGCAACCGCGGCGTTAACGCCGGAACGACAATGTTACAGACAGCTAACGATCGGTAACGAGCGCCGGCAAAAGTCCAGCATTTGCTGTCCGGGCGGGCGTACCTGATGCGAGCCCTTGTCCGCTTCGCACAGAACGACGCGGCGAGGCTGCCCGCAACTGTCGTCGCGCCGGTCCCGTTTCGGGTGGGAACCCAAACAAGCCGATGAAACCCAACATCAAATTCCCATCGCGCGATCGTCCGACAGACGCGAACGGCGAAATGATCGAGAGGGCGTTCGCGGACCGCGGGGGCGGGCCCAGAAGCCTTCGCCGGATACCGCCTGCTGCCCCGCGGCTGAGCAGAATTGTGTCCGGAGTTAGCCGTGCCTGCGTTCTAGACAGGCCTGACCATATTTTAGGCGCGGCGGAATAGCGCAGGGGCACCTCCCACCCGTAAAGCGGGAAAAGATCCGGATTCATAATCCATTAGCGAACTCCGGCCGTTTGGCACGGCATTTGATTCTAAGGGTCCAGGCTGTGCCCGCGTAGTGGATGTCCTCCGCGTGGTGAACCTCAGTCGAAACTCCCGGTGTTGATTCGCACCGGGCCCAAGCGGGGATAGGACTCATGAAAATTGTTATGGCGATCATTAAGCCATTCAAGCTCGAAGAGGTCCGTGACGCCCTGACCGCCATTGGCGTTCACGGTCTCACGGTGACGGAAGTCAAAGGCTACGGCCGTCAGAAAGGCCACACGGAAATCTATCGCGGCGCCGAATATGCCGTGAGCTTCCTGCCGAAGATCAAGATCGAGGTCGCGGTCAATTCCGATCAGGTCGACAAGACCATCGACGCCATCACCTCCGCCGCCAAGACCGGCCAGATCGGCGACGGCAAGATCTTCGTCATCAGCCTCGAACACGCCGTGCGCATCCGCACCGGCGAGGCCGATGCCGCGGCCCTCTGATTTCGCGCTCAAACCTTAAAGACCTCAGGAGTGAAATAACATGACGTTCAAGCGTCCCTATGGCGCGGGACTGGCGGCCCTTGCAGTCGGCCTGTTCGCCGCGACCGCCGCCTACGCCGAGCCGACCGTCAACAAGGGCGACAACGCCTGGATGCTGACCTCGACGGTGCTGGTGCTGCTGATGACCATCCCGGGCCTCGCGCTGTTCTATGGCGGCCTGGTCCGCTCCAAGAACATGCTCTCGGTGCTGGCGCAGGTGTTCTACACGGTCTGCCTCGTCACCGTGCTCTGGGCCCTCTACGGCTACAGCCTCGCTTTCACCGGCGGTTCCGACTTCATCGGTGGCTTCTCCAAGGCCTTCCTGATGGGCGTCACGCCGGACTCGAAGGCGGCGACCTTCTCGGTCGACGCCAACATCTCGGAACTCATCTATATGTGCTTCCAGATGACGTTCGCGGCGATCACGCCGGCCCTCATCGTCGGCGCCTTCGCCGAACGCATGAAGTTCGCGGCGATCGCGCTGTTCATCCCGCTCTGGGTGACGCTGATCTATTTCCCGATCGCGCACATGGTCTGGTACTGGCCGGGCCCGGACGCGATCCAGGATGCCGCCAAGGCGCTCGCCGCCGCGGCTGACGGCGCGGCCAAGACCGCGGCGCAGGCCAAGCTCGACGAGATCAACGCCGATGCCGGCTGGATCTTCAAGAAGGGCGCGATCGACTTCGCGGGCGGTACCGTCGTGCACATCAACGCGGGTATCGCCGGCCTGGTCGGCGCGCTGCTGATCGGCAAGCGGACCGGCTACGGCAAGGAGCTGATGGCTCCGCACTCGCTGACCATGACCATGATCGGCGCCTCGCTGCTCTGGGTCGGCTGGTTCGGTTTCAACGCCGGCTCCAACCTCGAAGCCAATGGCGGCGCGGCGCTCGCCATGACCAACTCCTTCGTGGCCACTGCCGCGGCGGCGCTGGCCTGGATGTTCGCGGAATGGATCATCAAGGGCCACCCCTCGCTGCTCGGCGCGCTCTCGGGCGCGGTCGCGGGCCTCGTCGCGGTGACCCCGGCGGCCGGCTATGCCGGTCCGATGGGCGCCATCGTGCTCGGCCTCGTGGTCGGCGTGGTCTGCCTGTTCTTCTGCACGGTCGTGAAGAACGCGCTCGGCTATGACGACTCGCTCGACGTGTTCGGCGTCCACTGCGTCGGCGGCATCGTCGGCGCGCTCGGCACCGGCATCCTGGTCAACCCGGCGCTCGGCGGTGCAGGCATCATCGACTACACCGCGATCCCGCCGAAGGTCGCCGATTACGACTTCGCGGCGCAGATGATCTCGCAGGTTTGGGGCGTCTGCACCACGCTGGTGTGGTCGGGCATCGGTTCGGCGATCCTCTACAAGATCGTCGACGTGATCGTCGGCCTGCGCGCCAACGTCGAGACCGAGCGTGAAGGCCTCGACATCACCGAGCATACGGAGCGCGCCTACAACATGTAAAATTAACGGCCCTTGAGGGCCGTTAATTTGGGTTCTCCCGGGACTCTGGCTCCCTCCGGGGCCGGGTCCAGAACTACGGTTCGGGCACATACCCGGCAATGTCCGGACCGTTGAGGGGCTCCAGCGCAAGCTGGGGCCCCTTTCTTTTTTCCGCGGCTTGAGAAAATATTGTCGGAATTGCCTGCCATTGTGGAATGACAGGCCACAAACAACGAAAACGGGAGGACGTCATGAAGGTGCAGGGCAGATGCTATTGCGGCAATGTGCGCTATGAGGCCGAGGGCGAGCCGATGATGGCGGCGCAGTGCCTGTGCCGGGAATGCCAGTACATCACGGGCGGCGGACCGAACATGTTCATGGCAATGCCGACCACCGGCTTCAAATACACCGCCAGCGAGCCCAAGCAGTTCACCCGCAAGGATCTCGACCGCGCCGTGACGCGGGAGTTCTGCCCGGAGTGCGGCACGCATCTCGTGACCAAGGTGCCGGGCCTGCCCGCCACCATCCTGAAGGTCGGCACCTTCGACGACCCCTCGGTGTTCGCCCCGCAGATGACGATCTACACCTGCGACAAGCAGACCTTCCACCACCTGCCCGAAGGCAAGCCGTCGTTCGAGAAGCTGCCGGCGCGGTAGAGGTCACCCATCGCGCGCGTAGCCCGGATGGACCGGCAAATTCGAATCGTCATGGCCGGGCTTGCCCCGGCCATCCATCCCGCTTCGCAAGATTCTGGCCTAGTCGATGGATGCCCGGGTCAAGCCCGGGCATGACAAGTTGTGGGTCACGCCATCGAGCCGCGTCAGTTGATCAAAACTTCCTCATCCGGCAGCTCGCTCGGTGCACCGTCGCGCAAATAGCATTCGAGAATGTCTGCAAGCGACAGCGGCGTGAGGCGCTCGCTCGCACCGGATAGGTCGGCGATCGGCCACCAGCGGAAGCAATCGAGCACCTTTGCCTCGGCCTCGTCGGCCATCACGGGAGTGAAGCGATCCGCGTGAACGATCCGGTATTCCTCTTTCTGGGAAATCCGCCTGCCGCCCCAGTTGAAGGTGTGGTGCCGCCGCCAGACGGCGGGCCCGGGCTCGAAATCGATCAGCCCCAACTCCTCGGCCAGTTCCCGCTGCAGCGTCGCTTCAGCCGTCTCGTCGCCCTCGACGCCGCCGCCCGGCGCGATCCAGAAGCAGTCGCCGCCCTGCGAATCCGCATCAGCAGGACTTCGCGCTCGCCGGTGATGATGAGCGCCCGGACGGCGCGGCGGTGGATCATGTCTCGGAGCAATTTCGATGCGGTGCCTTGGGATCTGCGCTGATATCACGCGTCGGCCGATCGTGCCGCGCCGCCGATGGTTAATCGCGTCTTAACCTCGCCCTATCTATGGTGATTTGATCGGTTTACGGTCGGCGCCCCTACCCTCCGACCGCAGTGAAAGTGCTGGCATTTCAATCATGGCAATGACCGCCTCATCCGGCTTGGCGCAGGGCGCCGGCGATGTCGCATCCGCCGGCCAGGCCGAGCGTTCCCCTTTCCTGCGTACGACCGAGCTGCTGGCGCCGTATCAGCCCGCCAAGCCCTTGATTACGTTGTCATTAGGCGAGCCGCAGCACCCGGTGCCCGATTTCGTCGGGCCGGTGCTGGCAAAACATACCGCCGAGTTCGGCCGATACCCGATCGCCAAGGGCATCGAACCGTTCCGCCGCGCCGTCGCGACCTGGCTGGGAAGCCGGTTCCAGTTGCCGCGGCCGGTCGATCCGGAGAGCGAAGTGATGGTGCTGAACGGCAGCCGCGAGGGGCTGTTCTTTGCCGCGATATCAGCCTCGCGCTACGTCGCGCCGCGCAAGGGCCGGCCGGCGATCCTGATGCCGAACCCGTTCTATCCGGCCTATGGCGCCGGCGCCCGCGCGGCCGGCTGCGAGCAGATCTACCTGCCGACGACGCTCGGCAACGGCTTCCTGCCCGACCTTGATTCGATCGACGAGGCGACGCTGGCGCGCACCGTCGCGTTCTTCATCGCCTCGCCCGCCAATCCGCAGGGCTCGGTCGCCTCGCGCGCCTATTTCACGCGACTGAAGGAACTCGCCGATCGCTTCGGCTTCATCATCCTGAGCGACGAGTGCTATTCGGAGATCTACACCCGCGAGGCGCCGGGCAGCATTCTGGAATGCGCCGGTCCCGACTTCAGCAATGTCGTGGCGTTCCAGTCGCTGTCGAAGCGCTCGAACCTGCCGGGCATGCGCGTCGGCTTCGCCGCGGGCGATAGAAAGTTTCTGGCCGCATTCCACGAGCTGCGCAATGTCGCCGCACCGCAGGTGCCGGTGCCGCTGCAGCATGTCGCGGTCGCCGCCTATAGCGACGAGGCGCATGTCGAGGAGAACCGCCGGCTCTATCGCATCAAGTTCGATTTCGCCGACCAGATCCTCGGCAACCGCTACGGCTACAAGCGTCCCGCCGGCGGCTTCTGCGTCTGGCTCGACGTCTCCGAGCGCGGCGGCGACGAGGCTGCGGCGGTCAGGCTCTATCGCGACGCCGGCGTGCGCGTGATTCCCGGCAGCTATCTGGCGCGCCAGCAGACCGACGGTTCCAATCCGGGCGCGGGCTATATCCGCCTCGCGCTCGTCTCCGACAGTGAATCGACGGCCGAGGCGATGCATCGCCTGGTCGAAACCCTGGGTTAATCGCGAAGCGCGAAGATTGAGTATGCCAGCGATCGAACGTGTCATCCCCCTGGTCGGCCATCTGCCGCTCTCGCTCCGCGAGGCGCTGGCGCGACGGCTGCGCGAACTCACCGGGCTCGGCCTGATCGCGCTGTCCGGCGCCATCACGGCGGCGCTGATGACCTGGTCGGTGCAGGATCCGTCGCTGAGCCACGCCACCTCGCGCGCGATCCGCAACGTGCTCGGCTATCCCGGCGCGATCGGCGCCGACCTCCTGATGCAGATTCTCGGCCTCGGCGCGATCATGCTGGTGCTGCCGGTCGCGGTATGGGGCTGGCGGATGCTGACGCATCGCCCATTCGACCGCGAGGCGTTGCGGCTCGGCTGCTGGATCCTGTGCACCGTGATCGCGGCAGGCTTCGCCAGCTGCTGGCCGCACAACACTGCGTGGCCGCTGCCGACCGGGCTCGGCGGCGTGGTCGGCGACGCGCTGCTGCGTGCACCGGCCGTCGTGTTCGGCCCGCCCGGCTTCATCTATCGCGTCGTGCTCGGCCTGATCCTGTTCGTCGCGATGGCGGCAAGCTTCCTGTTCGCCTGCGGCTGGGGCGCCAAGGAGCAGGACGACGAGCTGACGCCGATCTCCGACGATGACGAGCCGTTCGTCGAGGACGAAGACAACGACCGCAGCTCGGTCTCGCTGGGCTGGCTGTTCCATGCGCTGATGAGCGCGAAAGCGCGGCTCGGCTGGCTGCTGACCACCGCCTACAAATCGCTGGTCTCGAGCGGAGCCCAGGGCCGCAGCGCCGCGTTCGAGCGCCAGGAGCCGAATATCGGCGGCGGCCGCTCGGCGCCCTCGATCGCGCCCGCGCATGAAGACCATGATGAGGACGAAGCTGAAGCTTTCGACGACGATGAGGAAGAGGAGGACGAGGAGGACGAAGCTCCCGCCGCCCGCGCCCCGCGCAAGAAGGCCGAGCCGAAGCCGAAGAAGAAGAATTCCGACAAGTTCGAGCTGCCCTCGGTCTCCGTGCTCAGTGCGCCGAAGGCCAGCGATCGACAGCCGCTGAGCAAGGCCGAGCTCGAAGCCAATTCGCGCTCGCTCGAGGGCGTGCTGCAGGACTTCGGCGTGCGCGGCGAGATCGTCAAGGCCAATCCCGGCCCGGTGGTCACGCTGTACGAGCTCGAGCCGGCGCCCGGCATCAAGTCGTCGCGCGTGATCGGGTTGTCCGACGACATCGCGCGCTCGATGAGCGCGCTGTCGGCCCGCGTCGCGGTCGTCGCCGGCCGTAACGCGATCGGCATCGAGCTGCCCAACGCGCATCGCGAGAAGGTCTATCTGCGCGAGCTTCTGGTCGCCAAGGAAAGCGTCGATTCGGTTGCGAAGCTGCCGCTGTGCCTCGGCAAGACGATCGGCGGCGACCCCGTCATCATCGATCTGGCGCGCACGCCGCATATGCTGATCGCCGGCACTACCGGCTCCGGCAAATCGGTCGCGATCAACACCATGATCCTGAGCCTGGTCTACCGGCTGCGGCCGGATCAATGCCGCCTGATCATGGTGGATCCGAAGATGCTCGAACTCTCCGTCTATGACGGCATCCCGCATCTGTTGACGCCCGTCGTCACCGATCCGAAGAAGGCGGTGGTGGCGCTGAAATGGGCCGTGCGCGAGATGGAAGAGCGCTACAAGCGGATGGCCAAGCTCGGCGTGCGCAACATCGACGGCTACAATGCGCGCCTCGTCGAAGCCAAGGCCAAGGGCGAAGAGCTGACGCGCACCGTCCACACCGGCTTCGACAAGGAGAGCGGCAAGGCGATCTACGAGGAAGAGAAGCTCGACCTCGAGCCGCTGCCCTACATCGTCATCATCGTCGACGAGATGGCCGACCTGATGATGGTCGCCGGCAAGGACATCGAAGGCGCGGTGCAGCGCCTCGCGCAGATGGCGCGCGCCGCCGGCCTGCATGTCATCCTCGCCACGCAGCGTCCGTCGGTCGATGTCATCACCGGCACGATCAAGGCGAACTTCCCGACCCGGATCGCCTTTCAGGTGACGTCGAAGATCGACAGCCGCACCATCCTTGGCGAGATGGGCGCCGAGCAGCTGCTCGGCCAGGGCGACATGCTCTACATGGCGGGCGGCGGCCGCATCAGCCGCGTGCACGGCCCGTTCGCCTCGGACGAGGAAGTCGAGAAGGTCGTGCGTCACCTCAAGACGCAAGGCGCACCGGAATATCTCGAAGCCGTCACCGCGGAAGAGCCGACCGACGAGGACGGCGCCGTGTTCGATGCCACCGGCATGGGCGGCGACGGCGGCGGCGATCTGTTCACGCAGGCGGTTGCGATCGTCAAGCGCGACCGCAAGGCGTCGACCTCCTACATCCAGCGCCGGCTGCAGATCGGCTATAACCGCGCGGCCTCGCTGATGGAGCGGATGGAACTTGAGGGCATCGTCGGCCCGGCGAATCACGCCGGAAAGCGCGAAATCCTGGTCGGGGAGGAAGAAGGCCAGTTCTGATCGGGGGCGATCATCACGGAAAAACCATATCTCCCTCGGAAGAGGCGGGATAAAATCCGGCGCAGCGGGACGAGCGTCGAACAGAGACCTGACATATCTGATGGCAAAACACCTCATTGACCGCGGCACGCGCACCGCGCTGGCTCTTCTCGTCACCGCCGCGATCGCCGGCGCTGCGACTGCGCAGAATGCGCCGCCCCCGAAGCCCGCACCCAACGCCGGATCCAAGGCTGCGCCAAAGAAGGACGCCGGCGCGCAGACCAATGCGGACAAGGGCCCGACCACGACGGGCGCCACCCAGGCACCGCCGAACCCGGTGATTCCCGATCCGCGCCGCAACGTGCCCGCCAACATCTTCCAGACCTTCGACGCCAACCAGAAGGCGCAGGCCGCCAAGGTCTCGGCCTATCTCTCGTCGCTGCAAACGCTGGTCGGAAATTTCGTCCAGGTCGGCCCCGACGGCACCAAGACCAAGGGCGATTTCTACATCCAGAAGCCCGGCAAGCTGCGCTTCGAATATGACGATCCGAGCCCGATCGAGGTGATCGCCGACGGCTCCTCGGTCGCGGTGCGCGACCGCAGGCTCGCCACCCAGGACGTCTATCCGCTGTCGCAGACCCCGCTGCGCTATCTGCTGTCGGACCGCATCGACCTGATGAAGGACACCAACGTCATCAGCGTCACCGCCGACGACGTGTTCGTCAGCATCACGATCGAGGAAAAGCAGGCGCTGGTCGGCACCAGCCGCTTCCTGCTGATGATCGGCGCCAAGGACGGCAAGCTCAAGCAGTGGACCGTTACCGACCCGCAGGGCTACGACACGACAGTTGCGGTCTACAATCTCGACGCGACGCAGAAGCCCGATCCGGCGCTGTTCAAGATCGACTTCACGACCTATCCCGGCACCTCGCCGGGCTGACCGCCTTTCCTTCTCCCTCGCCCCGCTCTTGCGGGGTCGAGACGAGCGAAGCTCGCTCTTGGAGGGTTGGGGTGAGGGGCTGCCTCCAGGAATCCGAAAGACGCGAGTACGCGGTGAGTCCCCCTCACCCGGATCACATTGCGCTTCGCTCCATGCGATCCACCTCTCCCCGCAAGCGGGGCGAGGTGGGAGCCTCCCTGTGGACAATTGAAATCCGCACCGAGAACCGTGCTAAGACGCACCTCTCATGCGGTTCTCCGTCACCACCTGGAATATCAACTCGGTGCGCCTGCGCATCGACACCGTCGCCAAGTTCATCAAGAGCGCGCGGCCGGATGTGCTGTGCCTGCAAGAGACCAAATGCATCGACGATGCGTTTCCGCTCAAGCGCTTCAAGCGGCTCGGCTATGAGCACGTCGCGCTGAACGGACAGAAGGGCTATCACGGCGTCGCCATCGTCTCGCGCCTGCCGTTCGAGACGACCGACATCAGGACGTTCTGCGACAAGATCGATTCACGACACATCTCGGTGTCCTTCGGCGAGAAGGCGCAGCTGTCAAAGCCACTGGTGCTGCATAATTTCTACGTGCCGGCCGGCGGCGACATTCCCGATCCCGCGCTCAATCCGAAATTCGAGCACAAGCTGCAATTCCTCGACGAGATGAAGGCCTGCGAGCCGCTGCATCCGCGCGGCGACGACCGTCACATCCTGGTCGGCGACCTCAACGTCGCGCCGCATGAGAACGACGTGTGGTCGCACAAGCAGCTGCTCAAGGTGGTCTCGCACACGCCGGTCGAGACCGAGAAGCTGCTCGCCGCGCAGGCGCATGGCGAATGGTTCGACATCGCGCGCGAGCGGATCCCGATGTCGGAAAAGGTCTACACCTGGTGGAGCTACCGCGCGGCGGACTGGACCGTCGGCGATCGCGGCCGACGGCTCGATCACATCTGGGTCTCGCGCGCGCTGAAGGATCAGGTCAGCGATTTCAAGATCACCCGCGACGCCCGCAGCTGGGAGCGCCCGTCGGACCACGCGCCGGTGACGGCGGTGATGGAGGTCTAGAGTTGTCGTCCCTGCGAAAGCAGGGACCCATAACCACAGGGTCCTGAAATTGGCAAAGCCGTCGACCCGCGTGCCCAAAGATGGGCCGCGGCGTATGGGTCCCGGATCGCGCTCGCGATGCTCGCTTGTCCGGGACGACGAGGCACTACGTGCTCAGCTTCCCGCCCGCCATCAGGATATCGCTTGCGAGCTGGCTGGTGCGCAGCGCGAGCTCGTCGCGCAGCCGAAGGGCCGCGGCGGGATCGCTTTCCAGCACGCGCTGGAACAGGCTGCGCGCGACTCGGATCACCGAGCCGCGCTCCAGCGCGGTGGCGGTCGATGGCCGCTTCATCGCGACGATCAATGCGAGCTCGCCGATCAGCGCGCCGGGACCGGCGATGATCTCGGCGCCGCCTTCCTCGACGCGGAAGGTGCCGCGCTGCACGACATAGCCGGCGTCCGCGGCGTCGCCGGCCTTGAACAGCACGTCGCCTGCGTTGAAATCACGTTGCTCGGAGCCGATCGCCAGCATGCGCAAGGAGCTTTCGCCCAACAGACGCATTGTCGGGACCCGCTCGAGCAGGGCTACGTCATCATCGATCGACATTCAGGTCCGGTAACCGCGGTGCGCCTCGATTTCACGAATCGTTGAGCGCAAAGCGTATCACGGCACCAGCTTGTAGCCACCGGCTTCCGTCACCAGGATTTCCGGGTTGGCGGCGTCCTTCTCGATCTTCTGGCGGAGGCGGTAGATGTGGGTTTCCAGCGTGTGGGTGGTGACACCGGAATTGTAGCCCCAAACTTCCTGGAGCAGCGTCTCGCGCGACACCGGCATCTGGCCGGCGCGGTAGAGGAAGCGGAGGATCGCGGTTTCCTTCTCGGTCAGCCGCACCTTCCTGGCATTGGCGCCGGTCAGCATCTTCGAGCCGGGCCGGAACGAGTACGGACCGACCGAGAACACCGCGTCCTCGCTGGCCTCGTGCTGGCGGAGCTGCGCCCGGATCCGGGCCAGCAGCACCGCGAACCGAAACGGCTTCGCCACATAGTCGTTGGCGCCGGATTCGAGCCCCAGGATCGTATCGGAATCGGTGTCGTGGCCGGTCAGCATGATGATCGGAGCCTTGAAGCCGCCCTTGCGGAGCGAGCGGACCACTTCGCGGCCGTCGGTGTCGGGCAGGCCGACGTCCATCAGGACCAGATCGGGGGAATTGGCTTTGGCGGCAGTGGCGCCCTTGGCGCCGGTGTCGACTGCGGAGGCTTCGAATTCCTCGTGCAGCGACAGCTGCTCGACCAGCGTATCGCGCAGATCGGTATCGTCATCCACGATCAAGATCTTGCGGGCATTGGCCATAGGTACAATCCTTCGGGGGCGGGCGGTCAGAAGCAGAGGACGCTTATGGCCGTAACATCGGCTAGATATGTGTTCAGGTAGGCGATTGTTACCGATTCACAAGGCAACGCAGTCTACCTCAAATCCGGCGGGGCAGGACGTGAATGTCCTGTAATGCCGGGAGATAGGATGTTCTGAACCTCCAAGGCAAGCTCAGTTTGGAACGATTCTTAGGGGAAGGTCAGCTATTTCAATCACTTATATGACAGCCAAACGTGATCGCCCGCTCTCCATCATCGAGGTCCGAGCAGCCGCCGGCGACCCGCGCCGGGGCTGGCTGTCGGCCGACGGCTGGACCGTGCCGGTGGCGCTCGGGCGCGGCGGAATCCTCGCCAACAAGCGCGAGGGCGACGGCGGCACGCCGCGCGGCGTCTTCCATCCGCGCCAGCTCTGGTGGCGCGCCGACCGGCACCAGCGTCCGGCGACTTTCCTGCCGACCCGGCCGATCCGCCGCGAGGACGCCTGGTGCGAGGACCCCGCCGACCGTCACTACAACCAGCCGATCCGGCTCGATCGGATGCAAGGCGGCGACCGCCTGACTCGCGAGGACCATCTCTACGACTTCATTATCGAGATCGACCACAACGCCGCACCGCGCGTCGCCGGCCGCGGCAGCGCCGTATTCCTGCATCTGGCGCGGCCGAACTTTTCGCCGACCGCGGGCTGCGTCTCGATGACAAAGGCCTCGATGCTGCGGCTGTTGCGGCGGATGTCGCCGCAAACCCGGATCGTTATTGGGTAGGGTGGTGGAGTAGCTCAGCATCGGTTTTCCCACGCGACAGGCGCGACGCGTTTGTGCTGAGATTGCACACAACAGAAAATAATTCCCGCGGGAGTGAAAAAGCATGCTCGACAACGAAAAAATCGCGGCCGCCGCAAAAGTCCTGCACGATCACTGGCACGCGGGAACAAAACTCGGCGCGCTCGATGGCGCAATTCGGCCGCGCGATCGCGCCGAGGGCTATGCGGTGCAGGCCGGGCTGGAAAAGAAGTCGCGCGAAAAACTGTTCGGCTGGAAGATCGCGGCGACCAGCGCGGCCGGCCAGAAGCACATCAATGTCGCCGGACCGCTCGCCGGGCGCATCCTTGCCGAGACGGTGATACCGGATGGCGGCACCGCGTCGATGCAGGGCAACGAGATGCGCGTCGGCGAGCCGGAATACGCCTTCCGCATGGCGCGCGATCTCGCGCCGCGCACGACGCCTTACAGCGTGCAGGAGGTGTTGGAGGCCGTCGGCACGCTGCATCCGGCGATCGAGATTCCGGATTCGCGTTTCGCCGATTTCGCCTCCGCCGGCGAAGCGCAGCTGATCGCCGACAACGCCTGCGCGCATCTGTTCGTGCTCGGACCCGCAACGACAGCTGACTGGCGCGCGATCGACCTGGTCGAGGACCGCCCGGTCATCACGCTGCGCGGCGAGCGCTATATCGGCCATGGCAAGAACGTGCTCGGCGATCCCCGCGCAGCGCTCGCCTGGTGCGCCAACGAACTCTCCGCACTCGGGTTGACCTTGCGGGCAGGCGAGGTCGTCACCACCGGTACCTGCCACCCGCCGCTGCCGATCACCGCCGGCGATGAATTCGCCGCCGATTTCGGCGCGATCGGAAAAGTGTCGGTGCGGTTCGTGTAGGCCGCGCACGCGCCACACACACCGCTGTCGTCCCTGCGAAAGCACTAGCGTATATACATATCCTCCGCAGTCTTTCCGGAGTCTTCTCAAAGAGTTGGCCGAAAACCGCAGAGAACTTACTCATCTGCACTAGGGTTGCGCCCGCCGATTTCGGCTCTCGCCTAGTAGCTAACCCCTTGATGATGAGTCGGTTTTCTAGCCTCGAAGAGATGTGTAAATGCCCTAGTGCGAAAGCAGGGACCCATAACCACCGAAGTGAATTGTTGTCCGCCGATCTGGCCGCGTGTCCCATGCAATGGCCGCGGAGTATGGGTCCTGGCTTTCGCCAGGACGACACTAGTTATGCGGCACCGTCCGCGTCCCGAAGATCGCCGAGCCCACCCGCACGTGGGTCGCCCCCATCTGGATCGCCACCGCGAAATCCGCGCTCATGCCCATCGAGAGATTCGTCAGCCCGTTGCGCGCGGCGATCTTGGCGCAGAGCGCGAAGTGCGGCGCCGGCGCCTGGTCGACCGGCGGGATGCACATCAGTCCTGATATCTGCAGGCCGTAGGTGTCACGGCATGCCGCGATGAAGGTATCTGCGTCCTGCGGCGCGACGCCGGCCTTCTGCGGCTCCTCGCCGGTATTGATCTGGACGAACAGTTCCGGGTGCTTGCCTTGATTTTTGATTTCCTTGGCTAACGCTTCGCAAATGCTGGCGCGATCGACCGAATGGATCGCATCGAACAGCGCGACGGCCTCCTTGGCCTTGTTCGACTGCAACGGTCCGATCAGATGCAGCTGCAATCCCGGATGAGCCTGGGTTAGCGCCGGCCACTTGCCCTTGGCCTCCTGGACGCGATTTTCGCCAAATACGCGCTGTCCGGCGCCAATAATCGGCAAAATTGCGTCGGCCGCGAACGTCTTCGACACCGCGATCAAGGTCACCGACGCGCGGTCGCGCCGCGCTTCCTTGCAGGCATGCGCGATCTCGCGTTCGACGGCGGCTAGGCCATGTGGTGAATCGGCCGGTAACGGCGTGGTCGGGCTTTGCGTCATGCTTGTGCCGTTCTCTGACAGGTGCGGGGGGTTGGCTCGAATTTTACCAAATTCGGGAAAGGCTTTTTGAAGCCCTGCATTCTAACTTGCGCACGGGCAAGGGAATAGAATGTCGGGCGTCACTTTCAACCGCAACCGGGTCAGGCTCAAGAAGGTTCTGGGAATTCGTGCCCGGCTGGCCTTGCTTGCGCTGATGCTGGTCGCGCCCCTGATGCTGGACCGCGTCCGCACGCTGGAGGATTCCCGCAGCAAGCAGATCGCGCAGGCCGCGGCCGGCTATGCCAGCCTCACCGCGCATGCCGCGGAAACCCAGCGCGAGGTGGTCTCCTCGGTCGAGACCATGCTGAAATCCGCCGCCTATATCCGCGCCTCCGGCGGCATCGCGCAGAGCTGCGAGGTGCTGCGCGCCAGCCTGCCGACGGTACTGCCCTGGATCCGCAGCATCATGTTCGTCTCCAGGGACGGGCTGGTGCAATGCTCGACCCTCAACGTCCAGGTCGGCCTCAATGTCGGCGACCGCGAATATTTCAAGAAGGCGCAGGACAACCGCGGCTTCGTGTTCAGCGACTATCTGCGCGGCAGGACCAACGGCCGCCCGATGATGATGGCCGCCTATCCGGTCGCCGCGATCAATCCGGAGCAGGATGCCGTGGTGGTCGCCGGCATCAATATCGACTGGCTGTCGCAGATCATGGCCAATCTCGGCGGCCAGCCCGGCATGTCGGCCGTGCTGGTCGACTCTACCGGCGTCGTGATCGCCGCGCCCGCCGATCATGCGAGCCTGATCGGCCGCTCGCTCGACACCATCCCGCTGATGGCCGCGATCGCCGAGAAGGCGCTGAGCTATGACGAGCCGTCCGGCTCGGTGTCGTTCACGGCGTCCGACGGCGCACAGCGCACGCTGAGCTTCGCGCGCATCGCCGGCACGCAGTCCCGGCTGATCGTGAGCATGGACGAGGCCAAGGTGACGGCGGCGATCAACCGCGAGATCCGAACTGCCTATCTGCAGCTCGGCTTTGTCTGCCTGTTCGTCTTGTTGGGTGCGCTGGTCGGCGCCGAGCGGCTCGTCATCCATCCGATCGAGCTGATGACCGGCATGGCGCGGCGGTTCGGCGAGGGCGACTGGTCGGCGCGCGTCGCCAAGCACAAGCTGCCGGCGGAATTCGTGCCGCTGGCGCGCGCCTTCAACGCCATGGCGGCGCAGCTCAGCCAGCGCGAGCGCGAGCTCGTCGCCTCCAACGATCGTCTCACCGTGATGGCCTCGATCGACGCGCTGTCCGGCCTCGCCAACCGCCGCGGCTTCCAGAGCCGGCTCGACTTCGAATGGATGCGGGCGCAGCAATATGAATGCGAGCTGTCGCTGATGATGATCGATGTCGATCACTTCAAGCTCTACAACGACACCTACGGCCATCCCGAAGGCGATGCCTGCCTGACCCGAATCGGCGAAGCGCTGTCCGGGATCGCCGCCGACGCCATGGGCTTCGCCGGCCGCTATGGCGGCGAGGAATTCTGCCTCTTGCTGCCGAACACCGACGCCGCGCATGCGCTCGCGATCGGCGAGACGGTGCGCACCGCCGTGCTTGGCCTCGCCGTGCCGCATGCATCCTCGAGCCATTGCGTCGTCACCGTCAGCGTCGGCGTCGCGACGACCAGGCCGAACGAGACCCAGCGCCCCGGCGACCTGATCGAAGCTGCGGATGCCGCCCTCTACGCCGCCAAGCGCCGCGGCAGGAATGCCGTGATCGAGCACGGGTTCCTGCAGACGCTGGACGAAGCCGGGATGGCGCTGGCGAGTTGAGATCGTGCGTGATCGAGCCGCGCCATGAGCGCGGAACCATGACCATCGGCGACGCCGCATATTCAGCGTCGTCCTGGCGAAGGCCAGGACCCATTACCCCCACCGTTTATTATTGCGCGAAGCTGGGGCCACGATCCCTTCCTCGACAAAGCTCTGTGGTCCAGGCCTTCGCCAGGACGTCGAGAAGGCTGCAGACGGCGCCCCTGCGACAGCGGCAGGGCGGCTGCGCGAGGGGATGGGACGTTTGGAGGCCCAAGCCGTTGACCGCGCAGGCGCTTTTGTGGCCTAGTCCGCCGTCCCCGGACGGGGCCCGAAAATCACCCAGAGCCACCCAAAATCCCTGCGATTTCATGACCGCCGAACGCTATAACGCCCGTGAATCCGAGCCCCGCTGGCAGCGCCTGTGGGACGAAAAGGCGATCTTCGCCTCCAAGAACGACGATCCGCGGCCGAAATACTACGTGCTCGAGATGTTCCCCTATCCGTCGGGGCGCATCCATATCGGCCATGTCCGCAACTACACGCTCGGCGACGTGCTGGCCCGCTTCATGCGCGCCAGGGGCTACAACGTGCTGCACCCGATGGGCTGGGACGCGTTCGGCCTGCCGGCGGAGAATGCCGCGATCGAGCGCAAGGTGGCGCCGAAGGCCTGGACCTACGACAACATCGCCGCGATGAAGAAACAGCTGCGGTCGATCGGGCTGTCGCTCGACTGGTCGCGCGAGTTCGCGACCTGCGACCCCAGCTACTACAAGCATCAGCAGAAGATGTTTTTGGACATGCTGCGCGCCGGCCTCGCCGAGCGCGAGAAGCGCAAGCTGAACTGGGATCCGGTCGACATGACCGTGCTCGCCAACGAGCAGGTGATCGACGGCCGCGGCTGGCGCTCGGGCGCCGTCGTCGAGCAGCGCGAGATGAGCCAGTGGGTCTTCAAGATCACGAAGTACTCGCAGGAGCTCCTGGAAGCGCTGGATGGTCTCGACCGCTGGCCCGACAAGGTGCGGCTGATGCAGCGCAACTGGATCGGCCGCTCCGAGGGCCTGTTGATCCGCTTCGCGCTCGATGCGGCGACCACGCCGGCCGGCGAGAGCGAGCTGAAGATCTTCACCACGCGGCCGGACACGCTGTTCGGCGCCAAGTTCATGGCGATCTCGGCGGATCATCCGCTGGCGGTAGCCGCCGCCGCGAAGAACCCGAAGCTCGCCGAGTTCATCACCGACATCAAGAAGATCGGCACCGCACAGTCGATCATCGACACCGCCGAGAAGCAGGGTTTCGACACCGGTATCAAGGCGGTGCATCCGTTCGATCCGAACTGGAAGCTGCCGGTCTATGTCGCGAACTTCGTGCTGATGGAATACGGCACCGGCGCGATCTTCGGCTGCCCGGCGCACGACCAGCGCGACCTCGACTTCGTCAACAAGTACAATCTCGGCAATGTGCCGGTGGTCTGCCCCGAGGGCCAGGACCCGAAGACGTTCGTCATCACCGACGTCGCCTATGACGGCGACGGCCGCATGATCAATTCGCGCTTCCTCGACGGCATGACGATCGACGCGGCCAAGGAAGAGGTCGCCAAGCGCCTCGAGGCTGAGCTGCGCGGCAATGCGCCGGTCGGCGAACGGCAGGTGAATTTCCGGCTGCGCGACTGGGGCATTTCACGCCAGCGCTACTGGGGCTGCCCGATCCCGGTGATCCACTGCCCGACCTGCGACGTGGTGCCGGTGCCCGACGACCAGTTGCCGGTGACGCTGCCGGAGGATGTCAGCTTCGACAAGCCGGGCAACGCGCTCGACCATCATCCGACCTGGAAGCACGTCAGCTGCCCGAAGTGTGGCGGCAAGGCGGTGCGCGAGACCGACACGATGGACACCTTCGTGGACTCGTCCTGGTATTTCGCGCGCTTCACCGACCCGTGGAACGAGACCGCGCCGACCACGCCCGCGGTCGCCAACCGGATGATGCCGGTCGACCAGTATATCGGCGGCGTCGAGCACGCGATCCTGCATCTGCTCTACAGCCGCTTCTTCACCCGCGCGATGAAGGCGACCGGCCACGTCGACATGAGCGAGCCGTTCGCCGGCATGTTCACCCAGGGCATGGTGGTGCACGAGACCTACCAGAAGGCCGACGGCAGCTGGGTCACGCCGGCCGAAGTGAAGATCGAGGTTGGCGGCAATGGCCGCCGCGCGGTGCTGCTGGCGACCGGCGAGGACGTCGCGATCGGCCCGATCGAGAAGATGTCGAAGTCGAAGAAGAACACCGTCGACCCCGACGACATCATCGCGAGCTATGGCGCCGACGTCGCCCGCTGGTTCATGCTGTCGGACTCGCCGCCGGACCGCGACGTGATCTGGAGCGACGAGCGCGTGCAGGGCGCCTCGCGCTTCGTGCAGCGGCTGTGGCGGCTGGTGAACGAATCGGCCGAGATCGCCAGGACGGCGCCGGCGGCCCGGCCGGCGACGTTCGGGCCCGACGCATTGGCGTTGCGCAAGGCGGCCCATGGCGCGCTCGACAAGGTGTCGTCCGGCATCGAGCGGCTGCATTTCAACGTGTGTCTCGCCCATATCCGCGAGTTCGCCAATGCGCTGTCCGAGGTGCTGGCGAAAGGCGACAAGCCGGCGCCGGACCTTGCTCCAGATGTTTCTTGGGCCGTCAAGGAGGCGGCGACCATCCTGGTGCAGCTGTTTTCGCCGATGATGCCGCATCTGGCCGAGGAGTGCTGGGTGGTTCTGGGCCAGACCGGGCTGGTTTCCGAGGCCGATTGGCCGCAAATCGAGCGCGATTTGCTGGTTGAAGACAGCGTGACCCTGGTCGTCCAGGTCAACGGTAAAAAACGAGGTGATGTTACCGTGCCACGGGCGGCCCAAAATGCGGATATAGAGGCTGCCGTTTTGGCGCTCGATGCGGTAAAAGCCGCCTTGGGCGGCAAACCCGTCCGCAAGGTGATCGTGGTGCCCATGAGGATCGTCAATGTTGTCGGCTAGGATCAGGATCGCCGCCCGGCTCGTGGCCGTGGCCTCCTTGGCCGCGCTGACGGCCGGATGCTTCCAGCCGATGTATGCCGAGCGCACCCTCGACGGCCAGTCGTCCGCCCTGCGCGAAAAGCTGCTGGGCGTCGAGGTTCCGCCGGTCGACAAGCCGAACGCCTCGCGCGAGGCCCGGGTCGGCGTCGAGGTCCGCAACGCCCTCGCCTTCAAGCTCTACGGCACCGCCACCGGCGCACCGCCGACGCATCGGCTGGTGCTGCGGTTCAACACCAGCCGCTCCTCGCTGATGATCGATCCGGCCACCGCGCTGCCGACCAGCGAGAACTACGGCATCGACGCCCAGTTCAACCTGATCGAGATCGCGTCGAACAAGTCTGTCATGACCGGCACCACGTTCTCGCGCGTGTCCTACGACATGCCCGGCTCCTACCAGCGCTTCGCCCGCGCCCGCGCCTTCCGCGACGCCGAAGACCGCGCCGCGCAGGAGATCGCCGACAACATCCAGACCCGGCTCGCCTCCTTCTTCTCCACCGGAACCTGAGGCGGGAGGTCATTCCGGGGCGCGCCACCGGCGCGAACCCGGAATCTGGAGATGATGGATCGAGATTCCGGGTTCGCCTCTGACGAGGCGCCCCGGAATGACAGTTTAAGGCGAGATGGTCGCGCTTCGCGGAAAAGAGATCGACAGCTTCCTCGCCCGGCCTGACGCCGGCCGTCCGATCATCCTGCTGTACGGCCCGGACCTCGGGCTGGTGCGCGAGCGCGCCGACGCGCTGATGGCCTCCGCGGTCGACGATCCCAACGATCCATTCTCGCTGGTGCGGCTCGATGGCGACGAGCTCGCCGCCGAACCATCGCGGCTGGTCGACGAGGCCATGACGGTGCCGCTGTTCGGCGGCCGCCGCGCCATCCGCGTCCGCGCCGGCTCGCGCAACTTCTCAAGCGGCGTCGAGACGCTGACCGAGACCACGGCGCTCAGGGATTGCCGCATCGTGATCGAGGCCGGCGAGCTCAGGCCGGAATCGC
This sequence comes from Bradyrhizobium sp. USDA 4502, assembly GCF_054063355.1. Lineage (NCBI taxonomy): Bacteria > Pseudomonadati > Pseudomonadota > Alphaproteobacteria > Hyphomicrobiales > Nitrobacteraceae > Bradyrhizobium > Bradyrhizobium sp. USDA 4502. The sequence goes on along the minus strand of NZ_JBSSGF010000001.1, from coordinate 7,584,310 downwards.
CGCTGCGCAAGATCTGCGAGCGCGCCAAGAATGCAGTGGCGATCGGCTGCTATCCCGACACCGAGCGCGATCTGACCAAGCTGATCGAGGACGAGCTGCGCGTATCGAATCTGCGGCTCGCGCAGGATGCGCGCGCGGTGCTGATGTCGCTGCTCGGCGGCGACCGCATGGCCTCGCGCAACGAGCTGCGCAAGCTGGCGCTATTCGCGCACGGCAAGGGCGAGATCACGCTCGAGGACGTCATGACCGTGGTGTCCGACGCCTCCGAGCTGAAGCTCGATCCGATCGTCGACGGCGCCTTCGCCGGCAACGCCGCGCTGGTCGAGAGCGAGTTCACCAAGGCAATGGTCGCCGGCACCTATCCCGGCGTGATCATCTCGGCCGCGCAGCGCCAGGCGGCATGGCTGCACAAATCAGCGCTCGCGATCGCGGACGGCACGCCGGCGTCAGCCGTGCTCGAAGGCGGATTCCCGCGGCTGCACTTCTCGCGCAAACCCGCGGTCGAGATCGCGCTGCGCAATTTCACGCCGCCGCGGCTGGTGAACGTGATCGATCAGCTCGCCACCGCGGCACTCGACATGCGCAAGCAGGCCTCGCTCGCCGCCGTGATCGCGCAGCGCGCGCTGCTCTCGATCGCGGCGAATGCGAAGCGGCGGGGGTAAATTGAAGAAGTCATTCCGGGGCATGCGAAGCATGAACCCGGAATCCAGAGATGTTGAAAAAGAGATTCCGGGTTCGCGCTGACGCGCGCCCCGGAATGACGAAACCGCTAGCCGCCCTCGAGTCGCCGCACCACTTCGTCGAGCTGCTCGAGGTTGCGGTAGCTGATCTGGACGGTGCCGCCGGGATCGCGATGGCTGACGGTGACGGCAAGGCCGAGCGCATCGCTGACGCGCTTCTCGAGCGCCAGCGTGTCGGCATCCTTGTCGACCTTGGCCGCGCTGCCACTGCGCGCCTTCTGCGGCTTGCGCTCCGGCACGCCCTCCTCATGCGCCAGCGCCTCGGCCTGGCGAACGTTGAGACCCTCGGCGACGATGCGCTTCGCTGCAGCGAGCGGATCCGGCACGCCGATCAGCGCGCGGGCGTGGCCGGCGGAGAGATCGCCTTTCGAGATCAGCGCCTGCACCTCGACGGGCAGCTTGGTCAGCCGCATCATGTTGGCGACATGGCTGCGGCTCTTGCCGACGATCTTGGCGATGTCTTCCTGGCTGCGTTTGAACTCGTCGGCGAGCGCGTGATAGCCCTGCGCCTCTTCCATCGCATTGAGGTCTTCGCGCTGGACGTTCTCGATGATCATGATCTCGAGCGCGTCGGAATCAGAGACCTCGACCGGCACGATCGGCACTTCGTGCAGGCCGGCGAGTTGCGAGGCGCGCCAGCGGCGCTCGCCGGCGATGATCTCGTAGCGGTCCTGCGCGCCCTTGATCGCACGCACCACGATCGGCTGGATCACGCCGCGCTGCCTGATCGAATCGGCAAGCTCGCCGAGCTCGGTGTCGGCGAAGGTGCGCCGCGGGTTACGCGGGTTGGCCTTGAGGAATTCGATCGGCACCTTGCGCTGGTTGCGCGGCCGCTCGACATGCGCGGCCGCCTCGCCGCCGACATCTCCGATCAGGCTTGCCAGCCCGCGCCCCAGTCGCGAACGCGCTTCATCGGCCATTGTTGCGAGCTCCCTTGGATTCACACGCAGTACTCCAGACTTGAATTTCAAAAGAAACGTAGGATGGGTAGAGCGAAGCGAAACCCATCGCGGCTCGCAATGAGAGTGATGGGTTTCGCTTCGCTCTACCCATCCTACGCAACGTCAATGCGTGCGCAGCTCGCGCTCGCGCTGGATCACCTCGGTGGCGAGCTTGAGATACGCATCGCTGCCGGCGCATTTGAGATCGTAGACCAGGACCGGCTTGCCGTAGGAGGGTGCTTCCGAGATGCGCACGTTGCGCGGGATCATGGTGTCGTAGACCTTGTCGCCCATGAACTGGCGCACGTCGGCAACCACCTGGTTGGAGAGGTTGTTGCGCGAGTCGAACATGGTCAGCACGATGCCGTGGATCGACAGGTTCGGATTGAGCGTCGAGCGCACCTGCTCCACGGTCTGCAGCAACTGCGACAGACCTTCGAGCGCAAAGAACTCGCATTGCAGCGGCACCAGGATCGCGTCCGACGCCGCCATCGCATTCACCGTGAGCAAATTGAGCGAGGGCGGGCAGTCGATCAGCACGTAGGTGTAGTCGGCTTCCGGCGAGACATTGTTGTTCAATCCTGCGATCGCATCGCGCAGCCGGAACGCGCGGCCCGGCGTGGTGCCGAGCTCGAGCTCGAGGCCGGAGAGGTCCATGGTGGAAGCCGCGATGTGCAGCCGCGGCACCGCGGTCGCGACCACGGCATCGCGCAGCGGCGCTTCGCCGATCAGGACGTCGTAGGTCGAGCAGCTGCGGTTGCGGCGATCGATGCCGAGGCCGGTCGAGGCGTTGCCCTGCGGATCGAGATCGACGATCAGGACGCGCTCGCCAATCGCAGCGAGTGCGGTCCCAAGATTGATCGCTGTGGTGGTCTTGCCGACGCCGCCCTTTTGGTTGGCGAGCGACAGGATGCGCGGATGGCCAGGCGGCTGGGACGCCTTATCCTCTTGATAAACCTCGTCCATCACAGTCATACCAAAATACCATTTGCTCTCGCGGAGTCCCCTAGCGCCGCTCGATTGACCCGAGTTCGACGATCCAGCCCTGTCCGCCGGTCCGGCTGGAGTGTAGCTTTGGCTCAATAATCCAATATTTAGTGGCCTCGGTCAATTCGGCCTCTACATCTTGACCCTTCAAAAACAGCGCCTTGGCGCCCTTTTTGACCCACGGCTCCGCAAAGCCGATGAGTTGATGTAACGGAGCCAGCGCCCGCGCGGTGACGCAATCGATGGGCCCCGGGATTCTATCCACAGTATCCCCGATATCAGCCAGATGCACCGCCCCCGGGGACTCCGTCACCCGTATCGCCTCGCGCAAGAATGCCGCCTTCTTGGCGATTCGCTCAACCAAATGAATCGACGCGCCCGGAGTCTCGGCCAGCGCGCAGGCGAGCACGACACCGGGGAAGCCGCCGCCGCTGCCGAGATCGACCCACGACTTCGCCGTCGGCATCAGACTCAGGAGCTGCAGCGAATCGGAGACGTGGCGGGTCCAGAGGGTCGGCAGCGTCGATGGCGCGACGAGATTGGTCTTGGCCTGCCACGTGAGGAGGAGGGCGATGTAGCGGTCGAGCCGCGCCTCTGTTTCACGTGAAACAGGCGTCAGCGCGAGCGCCGCGGCCTTGTCCTTGGCGGAGACACTGAGTTCGGCGGATTGCGAAATTGAAGCCATTCTCTGGAATGCCGGTCGGGCTCGTCATTGCGAGCGAAGCGAAGCAATCCATAGTGCCATCTGGGAAAGCGATGGATTGCTTCGTCGCTTCCGCTCCTCGCAATGACCGGGGCCTGCCGTTTCACGTGAAACGCTAGGCGGATGCCTTCGCAGTCTTCCGCCGCGCTTCCCGCCGGAGATAGGCCGCCAGAATACCGAGCGCCGCCGGCGTCATGCCGTCGATCCGGCCGGCCTGGCCGACCGTCCGCGGCTGCGCCTTCTGCAACTTGGCGCGCGCTTCGTTCGAGAGACCGGGGACATCGGTATAGTCGACGTCGGTCAGAACCAGACCCTCGTCACGCCGGAAAGCATCAACATCGGCGGTCTGGCGCTTCAGATAGACATCGTATTTGGCATCGATCTCGAGATGCACCGCGATTGCAGGGTCAATGGCCGACAGCTCCGGCCAGATCGCCCGGACCACGGGCCATTCGATCTCCGGATAAGCCAGAAGCTCGAAGGCGGAGCGGCGATTGCCGTCACGATTGAGGGCAAGCCCGTGCTTGGCGGCCTCATTCGGTGTGATCGCGAGCGACTTCGCCAGCCGCTTGGCCGCCTCCAGCGCCGCCATCTTGGTCCGATGGCGCTCGGCCCGCGCCGTTCCGACGCATCCGAGTGCAATGCCCTTGTCGGTCAGGCGCTGGTCGGCGTTGTCGGCACGCAAGGTCAGCCGATATTCGGCGCGCGAGGTGAACATGCGATACGGCTCGGTGATCCCGCGGGTCACGAGATCGTCGATCATCACCCCGAGATAGCCGTCGGCGCGGTCGAACACGATCGGATCGGCATCGCCGGCCGCGAGCGCGGCATTGAGCCCGGCGACAACGCCCTGCCCCGCCGCCTCCTCATAGCCCGTAGTGCCATTGATCTGGCCGGCCAGGAAAAGCCCGCGCAGACGCTTGGTCTGCAGCGTCGGATCGAGCTCGCGCGGATCGACGTGGTCGTATTCGATCGCATAGCCCGGCCGGACCATCGTCACCCGCTCGAGGCCGGGGATGCTGGCGAGGATCGCAAGCTGGACCTCTTCCGGCAGCGAGGTCGAGATGCCGTTCGGGTAGACCGTGGTGTCGTCGAGCCCTTCCGGCTCCAGGAAGATCTGATGGCCGTCGCGGTCGCCGAAGCGGACGATCTTGTCCTCGATCGAGGGGCAATAGCGCGGTCCGGAGCTCTTGATCTGGCCGGAATACATCGGCGAGCGATGCACATTGGCGCGGATCACCTCATGGGTCGTCGGCGTGGTCCGGGTGATGCCGCACTGGATCTGCGGGGTCGTAATCCGGTCAGTCATGACCGAAAACGGCTCCGGAGGCTCGTCTCCGGGCTGCATTTCGACCGCGGACCAGTCGATCGTGGTGCCGTCGAGGCGCGGCGGCGTCCCGGTCTTGAGCCGGCCGAGCACAAACCCTGCCCGTTCGAAGGAAGCAGACAGGCCCATGGCCGGCGCCTCACCGACCCGGCCCGCCGGCCAATTCTTTTCCCCGAGATGGATCAGACCACGCAGGAAGGTGCCGGTCGTGATGACAACCGCCCCCGCCGACAGCCGACGGCCATCGCCCAGGCAAATGCCGGTCACGCGGCCATCGACGACGACCAGTTCATCCGCCTCGCCTTCGATGACGCTGAGGTTCGCGGTCTCGGTGATCGCGGCCTGCATCGCGGCCGCATAGAGCTTGCGGTCGGCCTGCGCCCGGGGGCCACGAACCGCTGGACCTTTCCGACGATTCAGCATGCGAAACTGGATGCCGCCGGCGTCGGCCACCCGGCCCATCAAACCGTCCAAGGCATCGACTTCGCGGACCAGATGGCCCTTGCCGAGCCCGCCGATGGCGGGATTGCACGACATCGCGCCGATCGTCGCGAAACGATGGGTCACCAAGGCGGTCTTTGCGCCCATCCGGGCAGAAGCGCTCGCGGCCTCGCAGCCGGCATGGCCGCCGCCGATGACGATGACGTCAAATGAGTCTGCCCTGGAAGTCATGCCGGGACTTCTATCGTGGAGTCATGAAAGCCGGAAGAACGAAGTTGGGATCGCCGCTCTGAGACCGAAGCCCGAGGCAAATATGGACTGCTTCGCTTCGCCCGCAATGACGGATGGGACCGTTTCACGTGAAACAGTGCGGCTGTATGATCGGCAATTGTTTCACGTGAAACAGGATGAGGGTTCCTTAACCAGATCGAAACCATGTTTCACGTGAAACAGATGGGGCACCCGCTACTTCCCGACGCAGAATTCGCGGAAGATGACGTCCAGGATGTCTTCAACATCCACCCGGCCGAGCAGACGACCGAGTGAGTAAGCGGCCCGCCGGAGTTCCTCCGCCGCCAGTTCCTCGCCCTGCCCGACCACGTCCATGCTGCGCTGAAGGGATTCGACGGTCTCCTGCAACAATCCGCGCTGCCGCGTCCGACTGATCAAGCCGCCTTCGCTGGTTCCAAAATAGTCCTGAGCGAACCCGATCAGCGCGGCGATCAGCTCTGACAACCCATCGCCACGAGCAGCCGAGATCCTGAATTCGGGGTAACTGCCACCCTCGCCCGTCATGGTCCTGACGAGGTCGATCTTGTTCCGCACCAGCCAGGTCGGCGTCGTTCCGCCATGTCCCGCCCTTGCATCGCCGCTGTCGGCCAGCCACAGCACGAGGTCCGCCTCCACGGCGCGGGCGCGGGCGCGGCGGACGCCCTCCTGCTCCACCGGGTCGTCGGTCTCGCGAATGCCGGCGGTGTCGATGACCGTCACCGGATAGCCGTCGAGGTCGAGCTGCACCTCGATCACATCGCGGGTCGTGCCGGCATGCGGCGAGACGATCGCGACCTCGCGCTTGGCGAGCTGATTGATCAGGGTCGATTTGCCGACATTCGGCGGACCGGCGATCGCGACCACCAGGCCGTCGCGCAGCCGCTCGCCTTGCCCCTGCCCCGCAAGGACTTGCCTGATCTCCTCATGTAGCGCGCGGATCTTCTCGAGCGCCGGTGCGATCAGCTCGGCCGGCACATCGCCTTCATCTGAGAAATCGATGCCGGCCTCGATCAGCGCCGACGCCGCGATGATCCGCTCGCGCCAGTCGCGCGCGCGGTCGCCAAGCAACCCCCTCAACTGGCGCAATGCTTGGCGCCTTTGACGGTCAGTGTCGGCGTGGATCAGATCGTCCAGGCCCTCGGCCTCGGTCAGGTCGAGCTTGCCGTTCTCGAAGGCCCGCCGGGTGAACTCGCCCGGCTCGGCCGGCCGCACATTGTCGAATGCCGCGATCGCATCGAACATCGCCGCCAAGACGGCCCGTCCGCCATGGACATGAAATTCGGCGACGTCTTCGCCGGTGGCACTGGCCGGGCCTGGAAACCACAGCACGACCCCGTCATCGATCGGTTGATGGTTCGAATCGCGGAGCAGCGCGCGGGTCGCCAGCCGCGGCACCGGCGTCTTGCCCGCCAGTCCTGCAATGACCGACTCGGCCATTGGGCCAGACAGCCTGACAATGGCGATCGCACTCGGCGGCCGCCCCGAGGATAACGCGAAAATAGTCTGGTCGCGTGGATGCATCGCCTATTTCTTCCAGCAAATCGGCAAAGGCAATGCCGCTTCGATTTCGCACTCCATACCGCAAAATACTGCGATGCAGCATGATCTGATTTCACTGCAGCAGCCGCGCAGCAATTTTGCTGCGGTGTCGTCAGCTAGGACCAATCCACATTCAGGATTCCCATAGCTGAATGATGCTGAATCAATGCGTTCCGGACGTTTTGATTCGGAGCGTGCTGATGGGTGTGAAGCGCTATGAGCTAAGTGATGCGCAATGGGCTCGGATTGCGCCTCTGCTGCCAGGCAAGGTGGGCGATCCCGGCCGCAGCGGTGTCGACAATCGCCTGTTCGTGAACGGGGTTTTGTGGGTTCTGCGGTCCGGCGCCTACTGGCAGCACCTGCCGGAGCGCTACGGCAAGTGGAAGAGCGTACACGCGCGTTTCACCCGCTGGGCCAAGGCTGGCGTTTGGGAGAAGGTGTTTGCCGAGCTGATCAAGGATCGCGACAACAAATACCTGATGCTCGACACCACTCTGGTTCGTGTCCACCAGCAGGCTGCGAGCGGAAAAGGGGGGCCAAAACTCAGGAACTGGGGCGTTCCCGAGGTGGTTTGACCACCAAGATCCACATGCTCTGCGACAGCCTCGGTCGGCCGCTGCGCTTCATGCTCACCGCCGGACAACGACACGACAACCTCACCGCAAAAGCCCTGCTCGAAGGCTTCAAGGCCGAGGCCGTGTTGGCCGATAAGGCCTACGACAACAATGATCTACGCACGACCATCGCGGACATGAACGCCGAAGCGGTAATCCCCTCAACCCGCTCTCGTAAGATCCCCATCCCGCATGACGAGACGATCTACAAGCTACGCAACCGCATCGAGCGTTGCTTCAACAAGCTCAAACACTTCCGCCGCTTTGCCACGCGATATGACCGACGAGCAGACTACTTCCTCGCATTCGTCCACCTCGCCGCAATCTGCATTTGGCTCCGCTGAATGTGGATTCGTCCTAGATCACCAAGCTATGATAGAAATATAAATAATATCAGATAGTTAACTGGAAACCCAGTGCGGAGAACGGCTCCTTTTATGCTGCACTTAGCCGCAGCAAATCCGCAGCATGAAAAAGGCGCCCCGTTTGTGCGGAGCGCCCTGTTCTTTTCGGCCGTGGCCTCAGGTGTTCATGGAATCGAAGAATTCCGAGTTGCTCTTCGTATTGCGGAGCTTGTCGAGCAGGAAGTCGATGGCGTCCATGGTGCCCATCGGATTGAGGATGCGGCGCAGGACGTACATCTTCTTCAGCACCTGCGGATCAGTGATCAGCTCCTCCTTGCGGGTGCCGGAACGGGCAATATCGATCGCCGGGAAGGTCCGCTTGTCCGAAACCTTGCGGTCGAGGATCAGTTCGGAGTTACCGGTGCCCTTGAACTCTTCGAAAATGACTTCGTCCATGCGGCTGCCGGTATCGACCAGCGCGGTCGCGATGATGGTCAGCGAACCGCCCTCCTCGATGTTGCGCGCGGCACCGAAGAAGCGCTTCGGACGCTGCAGCGCGTTGGCGTCGACACCGCCGGTCAGCACCTTGCCGGATGACGGCACGACGGTGTTGTAGGCGCGGCCGAGGCGCGTGATCGAATCGAGCAGGATCACGACGTCGCGGCCGTGCTCGACGAGGCGCTTGGCCTTCTCGATCACCATCTCGGCGACCTGGACGTGACGCACCGCAGGCTCGTCGAAGGTCGACGACACCACCTCGCCCTTCACCGAGCGCTGCATGTCCGTAACTTCTTCCGGACGCTCGTCGATCAGCAGCACAATCAGATAGCAGTCGGGATGATTGGCGGTGATGGAGTGCGCGATGTTCTGCATCAGCACCGTTTTGCCGGTGCGCGGCGGCGCCACGATCAGCGCGCGCTGGCCCTTGCCGATCGGCGCGACGATATCAATGACGCGGGCGGAAAGGTCCTTCTTGGTGGAATCCTCAAGCTCCATGCGGAAACGCTGATTGGGAAACAGCGGCGTGAGGTTGTCGAAATTGACTTTGTGCTTGGCCTTCTCGGGATCCTCGAAATTGAGCGTATTGACCTTCAGCAGCGCGAAGTAGCGTTCGCCTTCCTTCGGGCTGCGGATATGGCCTTCGATGGTGTCGCCGGTGCGCAGGCCGAAGCGGCGGATTTGCGAGGGCGAAACGTAGATGTCGTCGGGGCCGGGCAGGTAGTTCGCGTCAGGCGAACGAAGGAAGCCGAATCCGTCGGACAGCACCTCCACGACGCCCTCGCCGACAATGTCGGTCTCGGCGGCGGCGAGGTTTTTGAGAATTGCGAACATCAGCTCCTGCTTGCGCATGGTGCTGGCATTCTCGACCCCATTCTCTTCCGCGAACGAGACGAGCTCGGCCGGCGTTTTCGATTTGAGGTCCTGGAGTTTGATTTCCCGCATTGGGGTCGTCCTGTGAGGAAGTAGGTAGGGAAGGGGTGCGAGGTGGCTCTGGAAAAAGCGGACGCCAAAGGAAGGTCCGCAGGTCTCAGCCAGGAAAGTGCCGTTTGGGCTTTCAAACCTGATGCGGCGCCGGTCCGAAAAGAACCGGAACGCGACCACATCCGCCTGCGTGGGGTGGGATAAATCCTATATAGAAAATCGATTCGTCCTTCGCAAGAAGGACTGAAGCATGCGTCTTGACCATCGTGATGTCTAGAACGGCTTCACCACCACCATGATCACGATCAGGATCATCAGGACCGTCGGCACCTCGTTGATAATACGATAGAATTTCTGGGTTCGCTGATTCCGGTCGGCGGCGAAATCCTTCACGCAACGGGACAAAAAGCCGTGGATACCCGACATGGCGAGCACCAGCGCAAATTTGACGTGAAACCAGCCGGATAGGTACCAGTGTCCGGCCCAGACCAGGAAAAGTCCGGCCAGCCAGGTCACGATCATCGCGGGGTTGATGATCCCCTTCAAAAGCCGCCGCTCCATGACCTTGAAGGTCTCGGACTGCCTGGAGCCGACCTCGGCCTCGCAATGATAGACGAACAGCCGCGGCAGATAGAGCATGCCGGCCATCCACGAGATCACGGCGACGATGTGCAGGGCCTTGACCCAGGCATAGATCGGCAGGGCGTTGATCCAGTCGAACATCGCAGTGATGCCTTTCGGGGAACAGTTCGGGAGGGCTCAGCGCTGCGCGCAAGGCTTCGCCGGCGAGGGACGGATACATATCCGCACACACGGCTCTCCTAAACCTAATTAATTTTAGAATCTAAGGTTTGAGTCTTAATGGCAGTGAATTTGACTCATGCAATCCGGTCCAGCGGTTGCTGCGCGCTTGTTCACATCCCTCAACATTCCGGTCGGCGGCGGCGGATATCCGGAATCTGTCGCAGGACTCAATTGGTTGCGCGCCTCTGTGGCCAGCTTATGAAGAGACAAATCCACACTGCTTCACTATCATCCCCGCCATGACGTCGACTTATCCTTTTGCGACGTGCTGTGAAGAATGGGGCGAGATATACAGGGGCCTGGCCATGGACCCGGATTCTTCTCCTCGACCTCCACAGGGATTCACAGGATAGACAGGGGCTCTGGTGCCGACGACTTCCAATTATTTCCACCTGCATCTGGTGTCGGACTCGACCGGCGAGACGCTGATCACCGTGGCGCGCGCGGTCGCCGCGCAATACGCCAATGTGACCGCGGTCGAGCATGTCTATCCCCTGGTGCGCAGCCAGAAGCAGCTCGATCGCGTGCTCGACGAGATCGAGGAATCGCCCGGCATCGTCCTGTTCACGCTGCTGGAAAAGGATCTGGTCGGCCGGCTCGAGGGCAAGTGCAAGGAGATCAACGTTCCGAGCCTGTCGATCATCGGGCCTGTGATGCAGTTGTTCGAGGCGTATCTGGGTGCCGCGACGACCGGGCGCGTCGGCGCGCAGCACGTGCTGAACGCGGAATATTTCCGCCGCATCGATGCGCTGAACTACACGATGATGCATGACGATGGTCAGCATGTCGAAGGCCTCGAGGAGGCCGATGTCGTGCTGGTCGGGGTATCCCGCACCTCGAAGACACCGACCTCGATCTATCTCGCCAACCGCGGCATCCGAACGGCGAATGTGCCGCTGGTGCCGGGCATCCCGCTGCCGCACCAGCTCGAGACCTTGAAGAAGCCGCTGGTGGTCAGCCTGCATGCGACGCCCGAGCGCCTGATCCAGGTCCGGCAGAACCGCCTGCTCACCATGGGCGACCGCGACAATGACACCTACATCGACAAGCAGTCGGTAGCCGACGAGGTTGCCTTTGCCCGGCGCCTCAGCGCGAAATTCAACTGGGCGCTGCTCGACGTCACACGGCGTTCGATCGAGGAGACCGCGGCCGCGGTGATGAAACTCTTCAACGACCGCCAGCGCGCGCGGCCGTCGGAATGATTCCCACGTCATGAGCATCTGGCGCGGCCCACAGAAGCTGATCCTCGCGTCGCAGAGCCGGACGCGAAAGATGCTGCTTGAAAATGCCGGCCTCGATTTCGAGGCGCTGCCGGCCGACATCGACGAACGCGCGGTGCAGAAGAATTCCGGCCTTTCGGCCCCGGGCGAGATCGCATCGCTCCTGGCGCGCGAGAAGGCGCTGTTCGTGTCCAGGCAGAGGCCCGGTCAATATGTCGTCGGCGCCGACCAGACGCTGGCGCTGGGGCAGCGCATGTTCAGCAAGCCCGCCGGCCGCACGCAGGCTGCCGAGCAACTCGCTCTGCTCGCCGGACGGACCCATGAGCTGCATTCCGCCGTCTCGGTCGCACGCGATGGAAAGGTCCTGTTCGGCGATGTGAGCGTGGCCCGCATGACGATGCGACGGCTCGCTGCCGGCGAGATCGAGAGCTATCTCGACCATGCCGGGGAGGCGGTGACGACCAGCGTCGGCGCCTACCAGCTCGAGGGCCTCGGCGTGCATCTGTTCGAGCGGATCGAAGGTGACCATTTCACCATCCTCGGCCTGCCGCTATTGTCGCTGCTGGCGTTCCTGCGCGGCGAGAAGCTGCTCGCGGTGTGAGGCGTGGCGACGGGAGAGATGCTGAACCGATGTTGATGCGATGCTGATTGTTGGACTGACCGGCTCGATCGGGATGGGGAAATCCACCACGGCCAAACTGTTCATGGAGGCCGGCGTGCCGGTCTATGACGCCGATGCGGCCGTGCATCAGCTCTACGAAGGCGAAGCTGCGCCGGCGATCGAGGCCGCCTTTCCCGGCACCACTGCCGGCGGCAAGGTCGATCGCGCGAAACTGTCGGCGCGCGTGGTGCACGATCCTGCTGCGATGAAGCAGCTCGAGCAGATCGTGCATCCGATGCTCGGCGCGTCGCGCCAGAAATTCTTCGCCGATGCGGAAGCCGCAGGTAACCCGATCGTCGTTGTCGACGTGCCGCTATTGTTCGAGACCGGCGGCGAGAAGCGTGTCGATGCCGTCGTTGTCGTCACCACGTCGCCGGAACTGCAACGCGAGCGGGTGCTGGCCCGCGGCACGATGGATGCCGCCAAGCTCGACGCCATCATCGCCAAGCAGATGCCGGACGCCGAGAAGCGCAAACGCGCGGATTTCATAGTGGATACCTCGCACGGCCTCGATCCGGTGCGGGCGCGTATCCGCGACATTCTGGCCGAGGTTGTTAAGATGCCGAAGCGGCGCGCCTGATTCGCCCGCCTTTTCGGATTCCATCACGTCATGCGCGAAATCGTTCTCGATACCGAAACCACTGGCCTCGATCCGCTGCGCGGCGACCGGCTGGTGGAGATCGGCTGCGTCGAGATTTTCAACCGCATGCCGACGGGACAGACCTACCACGTCTACATCAATCCCGAGCGCGACATGCCGGCGGAAGCGTTCGCCGTGCACGGGCTGTCGACCGAGTTCCTTGCTTCCAAGCCGCTGTTCACTGAAGTGGTCGACGAGTTCCTGGCCTTCATCGGCGATACGCCGCTGGTGATCCACAACGCGTCGTTCGACATCAGCTTCATCAACGCCGAGCTCGACCGCATCAAGCGGAAGGCGATCCCGAAGGACCAGCTGGTCGATACGCTGCTGCTGGCACGGCGCAAGCATCCCGGCGTGTCGAACCGGCTCGACGATCTCTGCTCGCGTTATCAGATCGACAATTCCCGCCGCACCAAGCACGGCGCCTTGCTCGACGCCGAGCTGTTGGCCGAGGTCTATATCGACCTGATCGGCGCGCGGCAGTCGCAGCTGATCCTGGCATCGGAAACGTCGGATGCGCGCGCGGGCGGCCATAGTGGTGACACGCCGCGGCGGCAGCGCGAGACCCCGCTACTCGCGCGGGTCAGCGACGCCGATCGGGAGGCCCACAGGGCCTTCATTGCCACGCTCGGCGACAAGCCGATCTGGAACGATTACCTGCCGCCGCCAGCGCCTGCTGCAGCACCGGCGGCCTAATCAAGATTGCTCTATATCCCCGTCATCCTGAGGAGCGCGGAACGCGCGTCTCGAAGGATCGACGGCCCGGACTGTGGCCGTCGATCCTTCGAGACGCCCGCAAGCGCGGGCTCCTCAGGATGACGGATCACACTTCCGCGCGTGTTACATTTTTTCGAGTTTAGAACTCAGCTCGGCTTGACGCCGGGAGCGGCCTGGGCGGCCGCCTGCCGCTCCATGTTCTGGCGGTAGAGACCGAGGAAATCGACGGGGTCGAGCAACAAGGGCGGGAAGCCGCCGTCGCGGACCGCGGTCGCGACGATCTCGCGTGCGAACGGGAACAGCAGCCGCGGGCACTCGATCATGACCAGCGGGTGCAGGTTCTCCTTCGGCACATTCACGATCCGGAAGACGCCGGCATAGGCGAGGTCGAAGCTGAACATCACCTTGCCTGCGGTCTCGGCCTTGCCCTCGATCGAGAGGATCACCTCGTACTCGTTCTCCGACAGGTTGTTGGCGGAGACGTTGATCTGGATGTTGATCGCCGGCTGCTGTTGCTGCTGGCCAAGCGAGGCTGGCGCATTCGGGTTCTCGAACGACAGGTCCTTGGTGTACTGCGCCAGTACGTTGAGCTGGGGAGCGGGTTGTTCGACGGGGGCGCCGTTGCCATTGGTCATGAAAATGTCTCCTGGAGCAGCGCTCGATGGACAGAATGTCCGACGGCACGCGTTAAGGTGTTGAGAATGCCGATGCCGGGCGAGTGGCTATCATAGGCCCGGCTCGGTCCACAAGGACGACGAAAGGGCGGGCCGGCGGCGAATTCTCCCGGCAAAGGGCAGCGCGCGCAAGCCTGCCCAATCTCTTAACAGCTTCCTAAATTATTGAAGATGCGCGATTTCCTGAAAGGAACGGGTTTCCCCCAGGGGTCAAAACGCGCTAGACTTGCCCGTGCCAAAAAGCGCCATTGGCCGGGCATAGTTTCGTGCCTACATCTGCGGACTCTATCGGTGATGTAATCTCTGCTGTTCCCGACCGGGAACGCTTTGACGGCCGGCCCGTTGCCGGCAGAGACCAGAAAGCGAATTCGACGTGGATATTTACACCATCATCTTCCTGGCGCTGGCCGTGTTTATCTTCCTGCGCCTGCGCAGCGTTCTCGGACAGCGCACGGGAAGCGAGCGGCCGCCTTATGATCGCGCCGCGCCCAACGTCGTGCAGCGCGGTCAGGACAACAACGTCGTTCCGATCCCGGGATCGGTAATCGACCAGCCGGCCTCGGCGGCGCCCGCCGAGCCGGTCGAGCCCACGGAACGCTGGAAGGGCATCGCCGAGCCCGGCACGGCGCTGGCGCAGGGTCTCGACGCGGTGGCCGTCCAGGATTCCTCGTTCGATCCGCGGCATTTCCTCTCAGGTGCCCGCTCGGCCTATGAAATGATCGTGCTGGCGTTCGCCAATGGCGATCGCCGCGCGCTGCGCGATCTGCTGTCGACCGAGGTCTATGAAAGCTTCGAGGCCGCGATCAAGGATCGCGAGAAGCACGAGCAGAAGACCGAGACGCGGTTCGTCTCGATCGACAAGGCTGAGATCGTCAGCGCGGAGACGCGTGACCGCTCGACCCAGCTCACCGTCCGCTTCGTGTCGCAGATGATCTCGGTCACGCGCGATAAGGCCGGCACCATCGTCGACGGCAGCCCGGACAAGGTCGCCGACATCACCGATATCTGGACATTCGCCCGCGACTCGACTTCCCGCGATCCGAATTGGAAGCTGGTTGGCACTGGAAGCGCTCACTAAGCATCTCAGCTACGGGCGGCTCGCGGTCGCGTGCTGCGCGCTCGCGGTGCTGTGCTCCACCGCAGCGATCGCCGCGCGCTACAGATCAAGCCGGCACCCTCCGCCGCGACACGAGCATAGCCACCCGATCCCCTATCCCAATCTGGAAATGCCGCTGCAGGTCAGCGGCAGCCAGTATGAGCCGTTCGCCTGGTCCAACGTCGCCGGCTGGAGCGCCGACGATCATCTCGCGGCCTACCAGGCGTTTCGTACCAGCTGCAAGCCGATCGCGGCCCAGCAGGGCGCGCCTGCCGATTCGAAAGCGCTTGGAAGCTCGCTGCGCGACCCCTGCCGGATCGCCAAGGGGCTCACGCTGAGCGACGGCGTCAAGGCGAAGGACTTCTTCGAGCAGAATTTCGTGCCGTTGCGCATCTCGCGGCTCGGCGAGGACGCCGGCTTCGTCACCGGTTACTACGAGCCGGTGCTCGATGGATCGCGGACCCAGACCGACGTCTACAACGTGCCGGTCTATCGCCGTCCGTCCAACCTGTTCGTGCGCGGCAAGACGCAGAATTCGGTCGGCCTGCCCAATGGCGGCGCGGTGTATCGCAAGATCGGCCGCCGCAAGCTCGTGCCCTATTACGACCGCGGCCAGATCGAGGACGGCGCGATCGCCGGCCGCGGGCTCGAGATCTGCTGGCTGAAGAGCCAGACCGATCTCCTGTTCGCGCAGATCCAGGGCTCGGCGCGGATCAAGCTCGAGGACGGCACCACGCTGCGCATCAATTACGACGCGCATAATGGTTATCCCTATACACCGGTCGGACGCGTCCTGATCGACCGCGGCATCATCCCGAAGGATCAGATGTCGATGCAGAAGATCAGGGAGTGGATGGAGCAGAATCCTGACGGCGCCAAGGACCTGCGGCGGCAGAACCGTTCCTACGTCTTCTTCCGCGAGGTCCCGCTGTCCGACAAGGACGAGGCCGTCGGCGCGCAGGGCGTGCCGCTGACGCCGGGCCGCTCGATCGCGGTCGACAAGGCGCTGCATGTCTACGGCACGCCGTTCTTCATCGCCGGCGAGCTGCCGATCGAATCCGAACAGTCGAAGACGCCGTTCCACCGGCTGATGATCGCGCAGGACACCGGGTCGGCGATCGTCGGCCCGGCGCGCGCCGATCTTTATTTCGGCGCCGGCGCGGAAGCCGGAAAGGTCTCGGGCCGGCTGCGGCACAACATGCAGTTCGTCATGCTGGTGC
Source organism: Bradyrhizobium sp. USDA 4502 (assembly GCF_054063355.1). NCBI lineage: Bacteria > Pseudomonadati > Pseudomonadota > Alphaproteobacteria > Hyphomicrobiales > Nitrobacteraceae > Bradyrhizobium > Bradyrhizobium sp. USDA 4502. Next base: position 7,567,950 of record NZ_JBSSGF010000001.1, on the reverse strand, counting down.
CGAGCGGTCTCGACCCCGTCGCGCGCGGCCACAAGCTGCCGGTTCCGGATGAGCGGCCCTCGGCCAAGATCGCAAAGCTGTTTCCGCAGACCGAGCCGCCGAAGGACAAGCCGGCGGCGAAGGCTGCGGATGTGCCGACCGCCGGCATCGCCAAAAGCGCGGCGAAAGACTTAGGCAATAGCGCCGCCAGGAACCCTGCCGCGAAGGATGTCGCGCCCGCAGCGCCGGCAGCAACGACCCCTGTCGCGCAGGCCGCGCCTGTGGCAGAACCGGTGCCGTTGCCGGTCGCCCGGCCCGATATTCCGCAACCGGAGAAGCGGCGCTTCCGGCGCTATCGCCATTACCGCGATCAATGAAACGACCCGCGCCGATCCCCGATCTGTCCGCTCCGTCGCGGCGCAAGCGCGCGCTGAGCGAAGAGGAGCGCGCGCTCTGGGAGAGCGTGGCAAAGCAGGTCAAGCCACTGCGCAAGCGGCCGGTCGCCGCGAAGGCCCCCGCCGCCGCCTCTGACCCGGCCACCCATCACGCGATTGCCAAACCCATCCCGGTCAAGCCGGCGACAGCGGTCAAGGCTGCGCCGGCGCAACGCCCGCACGCGCCGCCGCTGGCGCCGATCGGCCGTCGCGAACGTGCAAAGCTCTCGCGCGGCCGGCAGGAGATCGATGCGCGGCTCGATCTGCACGGCATGACCCAGCTGCGCGCGCATCGCGTGCTGTTCACCTTCCTGCAGCGCGCGCACAGCGACGGGCTCACTTTCGTGCTCGTCATCACCGGCAAGGGCAAGGTCGGTGGTCTCGATTCCGAACGCGGCGTGCTGCGCCGCCAGGTTCCGGAATGGCTCAGCTTGCCGGAATTCCGCTCGCTGGTCGTCGGCTTCGAGGAAGCGCATATCGGCCATGGCGGCGAGGGCGCGCTTTACGTGCGTGTCCGGCGCGCGCGAGCCTAAAGCTAAAACGGGCGGACGATCCCGACGCGCGGGATCAGCGTTACGATCCAGCCTGATATCGTCGTCTTGCGGTCGTCCGACGGGATCGACGGCACGTCCTTCGACGCCGGCAGCATCCTGGTGGCATGCAGCATCAGGAAGATGCAGACCGCCCAGTTCGAGATCCAGCGCGAATAGTCGAACACGGTCACGAACATCACGAAATAGCCGGCGCTGATCACAACGAGCGCTCCGAGCACGATCCGGCGATGCAGTTCACTCGCGAGCGCGCCAATCAGTCGCGCGAAATAGCGCCACAGCGGCGTGTGCAGCCAGATCAGCAGCGCAAACACCGGAACGCCCAGGATGTTCGAGGGCATGCGCGCCCAGGTGTCGGCGAACTCCTTCGACAGCGGCTGGTACCAGATGTAGCCGAACTGAAGCAGGTCGGTGCGTGACGGATCGGCCATCCGGCTCTGCAGATGACGGATGAATTCGTCATAGGGCACGTCGACCGTGCCAGCGAATTGCGCGACCAGGAACAGGATGCCGACCGCGGCGAGCGCTGCGATGCCGAAGACGGCGTTCCGCGGCGTCACGCCCTGCACCAGATAAAAGCGCAGCACCACGATCGCCGTGATGGTCGGCACATACATCAAGACGAAGATGTGATGGACCAGGATCAGCAGGATCGAGAACAGCGCGGCAATCAGCACATACACCATTGATCGCGCCGGGATCAGCAGCAGCACGATCGTCAGCGCACAGCCGTAGATGTCGAAATGGCCGAGCGTGTGCATGAAGTTCTTCAGGAAGAACGGCGAGCCCGCGATGAAGACGAACAACGGCCAATGCGCGTCGTTGAAGCCGAATGTGCGGCGGAACAGTTTGATGAACAGCCCGAGCGTCACCAGCCAGATCGCGCCGGCCAGCGCGAACACCAGCCATACGGGCACCTTGTCGGTGAACAGCGACACGATCGCCCCGACCAGCGCGCGCTTGGTGAAGCCGTAGTGATAGTCGACCAGCAGATGGATGTAGGGAACGAAGGGCGGCAGCGCGATCTTGTGCAGGAACACGCCGACCAGCACGGCCGCATTGACGGCCAGCATCAGGCGCCAGGGGTTTTGCCACACCCGCAGATTCATCGATCGCCCACTCTCGTCGTCCCGGGCAAGCGAAGCGCGACCCGGGACCCATAACCACCGAAGGTAGTTCTAGAAGGAATGTCGGCCCGAGTCTTTGTCACCGCGGACTGTCGGGGTTATGGGTCCCGGCTTTCGCCGGGACGACTATGGTGGCCGCCTACAAAATAAATCGGCTCAGGTCGGCGTTCTTGGCGAGGTCGCCGACATGCTTGGTGACGTAGTCGGCGTCGACCTGGATGGTCTCGCCGTGGCGATCGGGCGCGGTGAAGGAGATCTCGTCCAGCACCCGCTCCATCACGGTCTGCAGCCGCCTTGCGCCGATGTTCTCGACCGTGGAATTCACCGCCACGGCGACATCGGCCAGCGCGTCGATGGCGTTGTCGGTGATGTCGAGCGTGACGCCCTCAGTCTTCATCAGCGCGACATATTGCTTGATCAGCGACGCCTCCGGCTCGGTCAGGATCCGGCGCATGTCGTCGCGGCTCAGCGCTTGCAGCTCGACGCGGATCGGCAGGCGGCCCTGCAGCTCCGGCAAAAGGTCCGACGGCTTGGCGATATGGAACGCACCCGAGGCGATGAACAGGATGTGGTCGGTCTTGACGGCGCCGTGCTTGGTCGAGACCGTGGTGCCTTCGATCAGCGGCAGCAGGTCGCGCTGCACGCCCTCGCGGGAGACGTCGCCGCCGGCGCGGTTCTCGCGCACGCAGATCTTGTCGATCTCGTCGAGGAACACGATGCCGTTGTTCTCGACCGCGTTGATCGCCTCCTGCACCAGCTGATCGGTGTCGAGCAGCTTGTCGGATTCCTCGTTGACGAGGATTTCGTGCGAGCCCTCCACCGTCAGGCGGCGGGTCTTGCTGCGTCCGCCCATCTTGCCGAAGATGTCGCCGAGCGAGATCGCGCCCATCTGGGCGCCCGGCATGCCGGGGATTTCAAACATTGGCATGCCGCTGCCGCCCGACTGCGTCTCGATCTCGATCTCCTTGTCGTTGAGCTCGCCGGCGCGCAGCTTCTTGCGGAACGACTCGCGCGTCGCCGGGCTCGATCCCGGGCCGACCAGCGCGTCCAGCACGCGTTCCTCGGCGGCAAGCTGGGCGCGGGCCTGAACGTCCTTGCGCTTGCGCTCGCGGGTCTGCGCGATCGCGACCTCGACGAGGTCGCGGACGATCTGCTCGACGTCGCGGCCGACATACCCTACCTCGGTGAACTTGGTGGCCTCGACCTTGAGGAATGGCGCGCCAGCGAGCTTGGCCAGCCGCCGCGCGATCTCGGTCTTGCCGACGCCGGTCGGCCCGATCATCAGGATGTTCTTGGGCAGAACCTCCTCGCGCAGGGAACCGGCGAGCTGCAGCCGCCGCCAGCGGTTGCGCAGCGCGATCGAGACGGCGCGCTTGGCGTCGGTCTGGCCGACGATGAAGCGGTCGAGTTCAGAAACGATTTCACGGGGAGAGAAGTGAGTCATTGGCTCTAGCTAGGTTGGAATCGCGGTCTCGGCAAGCGGCAGTCCTCCAAGGCATGGTCCCCTAAAGAATCGGCGGCCCGGCCTGCCACTGCCTGATCGCCTCGAACGGGTGGATCAGCATGATGATGTTCAGTGTCAGATTGTCGCGAATGTGAAGCAGCAGCACGGTTTCGAACAACACGCCGAGCGCGACGGTCGCCGCGATCGGCAGCCTGCGCGCCAGCAGGAAGCCGACAACCATCGCAAGCGTGTCCGACACCGAATTGACGATGGTGTCGCCGTAATAATCGAGCGAGATCGTGCCGGCGCGGTAGCGCTCGATGATCCAGTTGGAATTTTCGACGAGCTCCCAGCTGCCTTCGATCAGCATCGCGACAATCAGCCGCCCGGGCCAGGCGAGGCGCGGCAGCAGGAGGAAGGTCAGACCGTAGAACAGCAGGCCATGCAGCACGTGCGACAGCGTGTACCAATCGGCGATGTGCTGCGAGTTCTCCGAGCTCTGAACCGAGCCATGCCAGAGCTTGACGTAGCCGCAGGCGCAGATCGGCAGACGGCCCATCGCATAAAGCAGCGCCGCCTGCAGCACGAGCAACGCTGCCGCGATCGCCAGCCAATGCCACGCTGAAATGCCGGTGATAGGCTTGTGCGCGATCGTCATGCGTCGCGCGCCATCAGCAGCGCCGGCCCGTCCGGCGTATCGACCATACCCACCTTCTGAAAACCCGCCTTCTCATAGGCGCGGATCGCGCGCGCATTGGCCGGATCGGGATCGGTGACGATGCGTGGCGCGCCCTGCGCCAGCCGGTCGTCGACAAAGGCGCGGATCAGCGCCGAGCCGTGGCCACCTGCCATCATGTCGGGCTCGCCGATGAAGAGGTCGATCCCGCGCGTGCCCTTCGGCTGGGCCCCGAAGCCGGAATTCCAGGCCGTCAGGTCGTAGCACTGGATATAGCCGAGGTCGCCGCCATCGGCCGCGACGATGAACTGGTCCATGGCCGGCTCGTCGAGGTCGCCGCTGACCAGCGCGTATTGCTCGGCCGGATCGCCCCACCATTCCCGCACATGCGGCAACGCCAGCCACCGCTTGATCAGCGACAGGTCGGCCGGCGTCATCGGGCGGAAATGATAGGGGCGGGCCATGCTCAGCCGCCGATCGTCTCGATCGTCACGTTCCGGTTGGTGTAGACGCAGATATCGGCGGCGATATCCAGCGCGCGGCGGACAATGGTCTCGGCGTCCTTGTCGGTATCGACCAGCGCGCGGGCCGCGGCGAGGGCGTAATTACCGCCGGAACCGATCGCCATGACCCCGGATTCGGGCTCCAAAACGTCGCCGGTGCCGGTCAGCACCAGGGAAACGTCCTTGTCGGCCACGATCATCATGGCCTCCAGCCGGCGCAGGTAGCGGTCGGTCCGCCAGTCCTTGGCGAGCTCGACGGCCGCCCGGGTCAGCTGCCCCGGATATTGCTCCAGTTTGCTTTCCAGTCGCTCGAACAGGGTGAAGGCGTCGGCGGTGGCGCCGGCAAAGCCGCCGATCACGTCGCCCTTGCCGATCCGGCGGACCTTCTTGGCATTGGCCTTGATCACGGTCTGGCCGATCGAGACCTGCCCGTCGCCGCCAATCACCACCTTGCCGCCCTTGCGGACCGTGCAGATCGTGGTGCCATGCCAGACCGGCAGCTCATTTGGGGATGCTTGCATAGGTTACCTCTCTTCCGGGCAGATTTAGGCGGTCGGGCAGGGGGTTACAATCGGGACGAAATCGGCGTGTTTTCAGGCGAAGTGGGCACCGGTTCGCGTGAGGAAAGCGCGGCAGAACCAGATCGACAACGAATTCCGGTCACCATGGCCGGAAGTTGGGGCGTTTCGAGGTCATCCCGCAGTAGCGAAGGTGACATCAGCCTGTTAAAAGACCGGCGTTTTCGGCACGGGAAAGCTTAATTTTCATGCGCACCGCAACCATCAAGCGCAAGACCAAGGAGACCGACATCGAGGTGACGGTCAACCTCGACGGAGCAGGCGTATCCACGGTTTCGACCGGGATCGGCTTCTTCGACCATATGCTCGACCTCCTGGCCCGGCATTCGCGCATCGACATCACGGTGAAGGCGGATGGCGATCTCCATGTCGATTACCACCACACCACCGAAGACGTCGGGATCGCGCTCGGACAGGCCGTGAAGCAGGCGCTCGGCAACATGGCCGGCATCACCCGCTACGCCTCGATCCACATGCCGATGGACGAGACGCTGTCGCGCGTCGTGATCGACATTTCCGGCCGCCCGGTGCTGGTGTTCAAGGCCGAATTCCCGCGCGACAAGATCGGCGAGTTCGACACCGAGCTGGTGCGCGAGTGGTTCAACGCCTTCGCGATGAACGCCGGCGTGACTCTGCACGTCGAGACCCTATATGGCGAGAACAGCCATCATATCGCCGAATCCTGTTTCAAGGGTCTGGCGAGGGCGCTGCGGACGGCAATTGCGATCGATCCGCGTGCCCAGGGCGAAGTGCCCTCGACCAAGGGTCAGCTCGGCGGCTGATCTCTGGAGCATGATCCGGAAGAGTGGATGCCGGTTTTCCGAAAGATCATGCTCTAAATAAGAGTCCATCCTCGGCGGAGCGTTCGATGCCGGTCTATACAGTGCATGCCCCCGTGGCCAATGGCGCCGATCTCGCGGCGACCGACAAGTTCGTCTTCGTGCGCGACGGCTTCCATTTCTGGGCCGCGGTTGCGGGCGTGATCTGGCTGGCCTGGCATCGGCTCTGGCTGGCGCTGATCGGCTGGTTCGTTCTTACTTTCGTGATCGATTACGCGCTGGCCAAGCTTGGCGTCGGCCGCAGCGCGATCTTCTTCGTCGACCTGGTGCTGATGGTGTTGCTCGGCCTCGAGGCCGCGACCCTGCAGCGCTGGACGCTGTCGCGGCGCAGGTGGCGCCAGATCGACATCGTCGTGGGTGACGACGTGGAGGCCGCCGAGCGCCGTTTCTTCGCGCGCTGGACCGCGCGGCATCGCGGCGCCGTCAACGACCAGCGGTCGGTCGATCGCGGCGCGCCGCCCCCGACCCGCGACGTTCCGGGTCAGTCGTTTTCAAAAGCCCCGCCGATGCCGCAGGGCGGCATCATCGGATTGTTTCCAGAGCCAGGAGGATCGCGATGACCGTTGCAATCATCGATTACGGCTCCGGCAATCTGCATTCGGCGGCCAAGGCCTTTGAGCGCGCCGCGCGCAGCATGGAGGATCCGCAAGCCATCAAGGTGACGCGCGACCCCGATGCGGTGTATCGCGCCGATCGCATCGTGCTGCCCGGTGTCGGCGCCTTCGCCGATTGCCGCCGCGGCGTCGACGCGGTCGACGGCATGCTGGAGGCGCTGACCGAGGCGGTGCGGGTCAAGGCCCGGCCGTTCTTCGGCATTTGCGTCGGCATGCAGCTGATGGCGACGCGCGGCAAGGAGCACGTGATCACCGAGGGCTTCAACTGGATCGGCGGCGATGTCGAGAAGATCGAGCCGCGCGACGAGAGCCTGAAGGTCCCGCATATGGGCTGGAATACGCTCGACATGGTGCGCGAGCATCCGGTGCTGGAGCGGCTGCCGCTCGGGCCGAAGGGACGTCACGCCTATTTCGTGCACTCCTATCACCTCAACGCCGCCAATGAGGCGGACGTGCTCGCGCGCGCCGACTATGGCGGGCCGGTGACCGCGATCGTCGGCAAGGACACCGCGATCGGCACCCAGTTTCACCCCGAGAAGAGCCAGCGCTTCGGCCTCGCTTTGATCGCCAATTTCTTGAAGTGGAAGCCGTGATTCTCTTTCCAGCGATTGATCTGAAGAACGGCCAGTGCGTGCGCCTGGAGCAGGGCGACATGGCGCGCGCCACCGTGTTCAATCTCGATCCGGCGGCGCAGGCGGCGAGCTTCGCCGCGCAGGGCTTCGAATATCTCCACGTCGTCGATCTCGACGGCGCCTTCGCCGGCAAGCCGATGAATGCGCATGCGGTGGAGGCGATGCTGAAGGCCGTCACCATGCCGGTGCAGCTCGGCGGCGGCATCCGCGACCTCAAGACCATCGAGGCCTGGCTCGACAAGGGCATCACGCGCGTCATCATCGGCACCGCCGCGGTGCGCGATCCCGAGCTGGTGAAGGGCGCGGCGAAGACATTCCCCGGCCGTGTCGCCGTGGGCCTCGATGCGCGCGACGGCAAGGTCGCGGTCGAAGGCTGGGCCGAGACCTCGCATGTGACCGCGCTCGAGATCGCGCAGCGCTTCGAGGATGCCGGCGTCGCCGCGATCATCTTCACCGACATCGCCCGCGACGGCCTGCTCAAGGGCCTCAACCTCGACGCCACCATCGCGCTTGCCGACCGCATCTCGATTCCAGTGATCGCCTCCGGCGGCTTTGCCTCGATCGACGACGTCAAGGCGCTGCTGGAGCCGCGTGCGAAGAAGCTGGCCGGTGCGATCGTCGGCCGTGCGCTCTATGACGGACGGCTCGATCCGGCCGCTGCCCTTCAGCTGATCCGCGGCGCGTAGGAGGAGATCATGTTCAAGGTTCGCGTGATCCCGTGCCTCGACGTCAAGGACGGCCGCGTGGTCAAGGGCGTCAACTTCGTCGATCTGCGCGACGCCGGTGATCCGGTCGAGGCCGCGATCGCCTATGACGCCGCCGGCGCCGACGAGCTCACCTTCCTCGACATCACCGCCACCCATGAAAACCGCGGCATCATGCTCGACGTGGTGCGGCGGACCGCGGAAGCCTGCTTCATGCCGCTGACCGTGGGCGGCGGCGTCCGCACCGTCGACGACATCAAGACCCTGCTGCGGTCCGGCGCCGACAAGGTCTCGATCAATTCGGCGGCCGTCAGCCGGCGCGAATTCGTTAAGGAAGCGGCCGAGAAATACGGCGAGCAATGCATCGTGGTCGCGATCGACGCCAAGCGGGTCAAGCGCGCCGGCGGCTCGGACCGCTGGGAGATCTTCACCCATGGTGGACGGAATGCCACGGGGATCGATGCCATCGAATACGCCCAGGAGGTCGTCTCGCTCGGCGCCGGCGAAATCCTGCTGACCTCGATGGACCGGGACGGCACCAGGCAGGGCTTTGACCTGCCGCTGACCCGGGCGATCGCGGACAGTGTCCCCGTACCGGTCATCGCGTCCGGTGGTGTCGGCAATCTCGACCACCTGGTCGATGGCGTCCGCGAGGGTCACGCCACCGGCGTGCTGGCAGCGTCGATCTTCCACTTCGGGGAATTCACCATCCGCCAGGCCAAGGATCACATGGTGCGCGCCGGCCTGCCGATGCGGCTCGATCCCTAGCGTGAGCGTGGTCAGGAAAAGTGGAAACCGGTTTTCCGTGAAGTCCACGCTCAAACAGGGAGAGCTGGGACTCCTTGTCACAAAAATGCTAAGTCCCCACCTAAGGGGTGGCACCCGTGCGGTGCCGCCGTGCATGCTTGAGTTGAGTTGATGTCGCGTTTCACGGTCCACGATCTGGCCGCCACCATCGACGCCCGCGCTGCAACGGGCGGTGAGGCGTCCTACACCCGCAAGCTGCTCGACAAGGGCGCGGAGCACTGCGCCAAGAAATTGGGCGAGGAAGCGGTCGAGACCGTGATCGCCGCGGTCGAGAATGACCGCGATCACCTCATCGCGGAAAGTGCCGATCTCGTGTTTCACCTGCTGGTTCTGTTGAAATCACGCGGCGTGAGGCTGGAGGACGTCGAGGCCGCGCTGGAGAAGCGCACCTCGATGTCGGGACTGGAAGAGAAGGCGTCGCGCAAGCGCGACTAGCGCAAATGATCGAGCGCATCGAGAGGGGCGGCCTCATGGACATCCGGGCACCAGATCAACAATACAACCCCTACCGCATCTTCACGCGCCAGCAATGGTCGCATCTGCGTGACGACACGCCGATGACGCTTGAGCCGGGCGAGTTCGATCGCCTGCGTTCGATGCACGATCGCCTCGATTTGCAGGAGGTCGAGGACATCTACCTTCCGCTGTCGCGGCTGCTCTCGATCTATGTCGATGCGACGCAGCGGCTGTATTACTCGCAGCGCCAGTTCCTCAACATCCGCGACCGCAAGATGCCCTACATCGTCGGCGTCGCCGGATCCGTCGCGGTCGGCAAGTCGACCACCGCCCGCGTGCTGCAGGCGCTGCTGGCGCGCTGGTCGCCGCGGCCGAAGGTCGACCTGATCACGACCGACGGTTTCCTGTTTCCGAATGCCGTGCTCGAGCGGCAGGGCATCATGCAGAAGAAGGGCTTCCCGGAAAGCTACGACCTGCCGACGCTGCTGTCGTTCCTCAGCGACATCAAGGCGGGGCGGCGCCGCGTGCGCGCGCCGGTCTATTCGCATCTGACCTACGACATCGTGCCGAACAAATGGGTCGAGATCGACCAGCCGGACATCCTGATCGTCGAGGGCGTCAACGTGCTGCAGACCGGGCGGCTGCCGCGCGACGGCAAGGCGGTGCCGTTCGTCTCCGACTTCTTCGACTTCTCGGTCTATATCGACGCCGACGAGGCCGTGCTGCGGGAGTGGTACATCAAGCGCTTCCTGGCGCTGCGCGACACCGCGTTCACCGATCCGAGGTCCTACTTCCATCGCTACGCGCCGCTGTCGGACGAGGAAGCAACGGCGACCGCGATCGCGATCTGGGAGCGCACCAACCTCGCCAATCTCGAGGACAACATCCTGCCGACCCGCCCGCGCGCGACGCTGATCCTGAAGAAGGGCGCCGACCACGTGGTGCAGTCGGTCGCGCTGCGCCGGCTGTAAGCATCACCGCATCTCTGCGAACGAGCCACATCACGGCTGTCGTCCCCGCGAACGCGGGGGACCCATAACCACAGGTACTTGTGATTTGCAGCGCTGTAGCCCCAGCGGGCGCAAAACTGGCTTCGGTGGTTATGGGTCCCTGCTTGCGCACTAGGGCATTTACACATCTCTTCGAGGCTAGAAAACCGACTCATCATCAAGGGGTTAGCTACTAGGCGAGAGCCGAAATCGGCGGGCGCAACCCTAGTGCAGATGAGTAAGTTCTCTGCGGTTTTCGGCCAACTCTTTGAGAAGACTCCGGAAAGACTGCGGAGGATATGTATATACGCTAGTGCTTGCGCAGGGACGACACCGAGGTTTTGGCTGCTACGCCGCGATGTGCCGCGCGGCGGCGAGGCCCGCGAGCGCTTCTTCCAGCTTCTCGCGGTCGAGCGGCTTGATCAGAAAGCCGTCCATACCGGCTTCGAAGCAGGCATAGCGGTCCTCCACCAGCGTATTTGCCGTCAGTGCCAGGATCGGGGTCCGGCGGACGGATTGCGCCGCTTCATGGGTGCGGATCTGCTTGGTGGTCTCGATGCCGTTGAGGCGCGGCATCTGGATGTCCATCAGCACGAGATCATAGGGCGTGCCGGCTGAGGTCGCCGACAGCCAGGACTCCATCGCCTGCTCACCATTGGTGGTGATGACCACGTTGTGGCCGAGCCGGGTGAGCAGCGAGCGCATCAACAGCGCGTTGATCTCATTGTCCTCGGCGACCAGGATCGAGAACCCCTTGTCCGGCAGCGCGGATGCAAGCGCAGCGGGCGCGGACTCGGCGGCCGCCTCGATCGCAAGGCTCGGCGCAGCGACTTCCGGCGATGCGGTCAGGCGCGCGGCGAGCGACGACGCGCGCAATGGCTTCACCAGGTAACCGGTGAACATGGCTGACTCGGAAGCCGAAAGGTCCTGCCGCGTCGCCGGCGTGAACATTACGATGCGATGGGTTGCATGGAGGCGGGCGGCGTCGGCAAACGCCTCCATCGCCGGCGTGCCGAGCGTGTGGTCGATCAGCACCGCATGCCAGCTCCGCTCCGGCAGCAGCGCCTCGGCGACACCGGCATCCGACACGATGCAGGTCTGTGCGCCCCAGCGCTGCAACCGCCGCGAGATCAGCGAGACCTCGATGCTGTGTGGCGCCACCAGCATGATCGACTGTGCCGTCAAGTCGGGCGCGGCGAAGCCGTTGGCCTCGCCGGCATCGGCGGCGACGAGCGGGATCGACACCTCGAAGGTCGAGCCTGCGCCCGGCGTGCTTGCGAGCGTGATGCGGCCGCCCATCCGCTTGACGATGCGGTCGCTGATCGAGAGGCCGAGGCCGGTGCCGCCATAGCTGCGCGCGATCCGGTCGTCGGCCTGCTCGAACTCCCGGAAAATACGCTGCTGCGCTTCCGGCGCGATGCCGATGCCGGTGTCGCGAACCAGGAAGCTGATCTCGTTCGGCCAGATGCTGGGCTCGACGATCAGCGCCACGCCACCGGTCGCGGTGAACTTGATGGCGTTGCCGGCGAGATTGAGCAGCACCTGACGCAGCCGCGCGGCGTCGCCGGTCACCTGCATCGGCAGCCGTTCGTCGACATAGGCGGCGATCTCGATGCCCTTGGTCTGCGCACGCGGCGCCAGCAGCTCGGTGATGTCCTCGATCAGGCCGGACAGCGCGAACGTGCGGTGTTCGAGATCGATCTTGCCGGCCTCGATCTTGGAATAGTCGAGCAGCTCCTCGATCAGCGCGAGCAGCGCGTCGCCCGATGTCTTGACCGCCTTGACGTAGGTCATCTGCTCCAACGTCAGCTGCGTATCCATCAGCAATCCGCTCATGCCAATGATGCCGTTCAGCGGGGTGCGGATCTCGTGGCTCGCCATCGCAAGGAAGCGCGACTTGGCGCGGTTGGCGGCGTCGGCCTGATCGCGCGCTTCGGCGAGCGCGCGCTCGCTCTCGGTGCGGTCGGTGACGTCGCGGCCGACGCTCTGCATCTCCGCCGGCGCGCCGGCATCGTTGCGCACGAGGCCTTCACGCCAGGCGATCCAGCGCGGCCCGAGCGGGCCCTCGATCTTCTGGTCGTAGACCCGCGTGCCGTTGGATTCGAGCGCGGTGTCGCCCTGCTCGAGCACCTTCAGCGTTGCGGTGCTGCCGATCAATTCGCTGCGGGGCCTCTGCGCCAGCTCGCAATAGGCATCGTTGGCATAGGTGATGAGGCCGTCGAGGTCGCGCAGCACGATCAGATCGTCTTGCGCCTCGAACAGGGTGGAGGCGCGCTGCTCGGCCTCCTGCAGTTCCCAGTTGCGGTCGGCCATCGCTTCATTGTGCATGGCGATGGTACGCAGCCGCTTGCGCATCAGCCGCAGGCGGATGCCGAGCGTCACGATCCAAAGGCAGGCGATCGCGAACAGGAAGCTGACCCCGATCGCGAATGCATTGGGATCGTAGCCGCTCTGTTGCGAGAGCGCGCCCGAAATGAACCCGAAGGCGCTGCCGAACGCGACAGAGAAGATCGTGAACGAGCGCACGATCGTCGCGAGCCAGGAATGGCGCCGGAGGAAGCGGCGAAGGCGCAACTTGATCCGGAAGAAACGCCCCATCAATGATGACCCTAAGACAGCTTGATCTGGCGCTGACGATGCGTCGGCCAGCTTGCAAAGTGCTTGAAATTGGTGGCCATTTCGCGCTGCCCTCAGAACAAGGTTAGCGGGAGGTTAATTCCGCCATGACCCGGTTCGGGACGCGCTTGTCAGGTTCGGGCGTTGCGGCTTCAAGGCGGCGGTGTCCACCGCGGGCGCTGACGATCAGGGCCGCGGCATCCCGCGCTGAGAACGTCTTCGACTGCACGAAGACACGATAGTCGGACGGGCCAGCATCACGCGTCAGATAGATGACGGGGCCGGTTGCCGAGGCATCGCCGGAAATCCCGATCAGCTGCGCCGTCGCGCTGCTCTCGCAGGCGCCGGCCTCGGCGTCGTCGATGTCGTCGATCACGGTGAAGTCGGCGGCGTCGGCGCTGTCGGCGATCTGGACCCGGACGGTGGCCTGGCTGGGGTCGTCAGTGAAGTTGACGTGAAGCTGCGCCAGCCAGGGGATCGATGCGATCTGCATCGTGGCGCCGCCCACCTCGATGCAGGGCCGCGGGCCCGGCAGGAATTCGGCGCGGGCAAGGACCGCGGCCACGGCAAGGGGGACCACCGAGGTCAGAATCTTCAAACGCAACATGACACAACTCGCTCGACCCAAGCTTGCCGCCGATCGCGGTGCTTATGGTTTGCGGAGCGTAAATGAGAGTGGTTACTGTCACGTTGACGCGGCGGGCACCGGGCGGAAAGCGGCGGAGATCACGCGGCGCGACGCAAATCGTCGGCCAATGCACGATAGGACAGCGCTTCGGCGAGATGCAGCCGGCCGATCGTCTCGGCGCCGTTGAGATCGGCAAGCGTGCGCGCCACCCGCAGCACGCGGTGATAGCCGCGCGCGGTGAGGTGCATGTTGTCGGCCGCCTCGCGCAGCAGCTTCTGCCCATGCGCGTCGGGCTGCGCGATGGTCTCGAGCAGCGAGCTCGGCGCTTCCGCATTGGTGCGGACGTGCGGCATGCCGGCCGCCGCGTAGCGCGCGAGCTGGATGTCGCGCGCGGCCGCGACGCGGGCGGCAACCTCGGCCGAGCCCTCCGCCGGCGGCGGCAGGATCAGATCCGCCGCGGTGACGGCGGGCACCTCGATCCGCAGGTCGATGCGATCCATCAGCGGACCGGAGATCCGCATCTGGTAGTCGGCGGTGCAGCGGTCGAGCCGGCCGCGCTTGCAGGAATAGCCGGGCTCATAGGCGTGGCCGCAACGGCACGGGTTCATGGCCGCGACCAGCATGAAGCGCGCCGGATAGGTGACGCGGTGGTTGGCCCGGCTCACCGAAACCTCGCCGTTCTCCAGCGGCTGGCGCAGCGAATCCAGCACGCGCGGATCGAACTCCGGCAATTCGTCGAGGAACAGCACGCCCTGATGCGCCAGCGAGATCTCGCCCGGCTTGGCGCGCATGCCGCCGCCGGTCAGCGCGGCCATGCTGGCGGAATGATGCGGGCTGCGGAACGGGCGTCGCGCGGTCAAGGCGCCGTCGCGGATCTCGCCGGCAACCGAGGCGATCATCGAGACTTCGAGCAGCTCGGACGGCGACAGCGGCGGCAGGATCGAGGGCAGTCGCGCCGCCAGCATCGATTTGCCGGCGCCGGGCGAGCCGATCATCAGCAGATGATGCCCGCCGGCGGCGGCGATCTCGAGCGCGCGTTTCGCGCTCTCCTGGCCCTTGATGTCGCGCAGGTCCAGAAGCGCTTCCTCGCGCTCATGCACCTTCGGCTGCGGGCGTGACAGCACCTGCGTGCCCTTGAAGTGGTTGGCGATCTGGATCAGCGAGTGTGCCGCGATGATCTGGATGTCCGGACTGGCCCAGGCGGCTTCCGAACCGCAGGCGGCCGGGCAGATCAATCCCTCGTCGCGCGAATTGGCGCCGATTGCCGCGGGCAGCACGCCCGCCACCGGCGCGAGCGAGCCGTCGAGCCCGAGCTCGCCGAGCACGGTGAAGCCGTTCAGCGCATCCGGCGGGATCGCGCCGATCGCCGCCATCAGGCCGAGCGCGATCGGCAGGTCGTAATGGCTGCCCTCCTTGGGCAGGTCGGCGGGTGCGAGGTTGACGGTGATGCGGCGGGCGGGAAGCGCGAGGCCGGAGGCGATCAGCGCCGAACGCACGCGTTCGCGGGCTTCCGACACCGCCTTGTCGGGCAGGCCGACGATCGCGAATGCAGGCAATCCCGGCGCAACCTGGACCTGCACGTCGACCGCGCGGGCCTCGATCCCCTCGAATGCGACGGTGGAAACGCGCTGAACCATGCTGCCCCTATCTTCCGCAATCGAAGGTAGCGGAACCGGGCGACAAGTGCAAGAACATTACAGGAACGTTCGCGACACCGAGGGCTGGTCGCCCGGTACCAATTCACCGCGCGGCGCATCCGCTTCCGGCCGGTGCGGAGGCGTCGGGCGTCGCGCGCGATGACGCGCGCCTCGCGCGATCGAACACAGCTCGCATCGTCGACAACTGCAGGAATCATTTTCAAGAATCATTCCAGCTCGATGAGCATCGCGCGCTTATTGTCGCAGCGCGTCGTCGATTTCCCCGCTGTTTCAGCGATCGCACACTGATCGCGCGCGCAGTCTCGATCTATTCCAACTGCCGAGGTCTGTACTCGCGAGCCCCGCGCTGTAGAGCCGGATCACAAATCCATCCAGGCTGACATCAGGGGCGCCTTCGCGTGATCGATCGACTTGCTTCGCATTCCACCCGTCAACATCCAGCGCTGCGAACGATCGGTCTGTGTACCGCCGCCGTCCTTGCCGCAGGAGTCACGACCGAACGCGCCGACGCGCAATCGGAACTGCCGCCGGTGAGCGTGGACGCGCCTCAGCAGCGCGCGATCACTGCGAATGCAAAACCGGTTCGTCGTCCGGTGGCCGCACGCGCAAGCCGCGCCAACCGCGTGGCTCGATCCCAGCAGGCGACGCCGCCAGCGGCGGCACGATCCGGTGCCGGCGCCGGCGAGCGAGCCGGCGGTCCAGTGGACGGGTTCGTTGCCACGCGTTCGGGCACGGCGACCAAGACCGACACGCCGCTGATCGAAATCCCGCAATCGATCTCGGTCGTCACGACGGACCAGATCAGGAACCAGGGTGCGGAATCGGTGGGCGCGGCATTGCGCTACACCGCAGGCGTCAGCGGCGACGTGAATGGCGGCTCGGACACCCGCTTCGGCGGCCTGCAGATCCGCGGCTTCGACATGACGATGCCGGGCCTCTATCTCGACGGCCTGCGGCTGCCGAGCAGCAACTATGTGCACTTCCTCGGGCTCGATCCGTACGGCGCCGAGCGCCTCGAGGTCCTGAAGGGGCCGTCCTCCGCGATGTTCGGCGGCAGCGGCACCGGCGGCATCCTCAACTATGTCAGCAAGCTGCCGACCGCGCGCGAGTTCGGCGAAGTGTCGCTGTCCGGCGGCAGCTTCAACCGCTATCAGGGCGAGTTCGATATCGGCGGCCGCGCCAACAAGGAAGGAACGGTGCTGTGGCGCCTGACCGGCGTCGCGCGCGATGGTGAGACCCAGGTCGACTACACCAAGGACAATCGCGTCTTCATCGCGCCCGCCGTCACCGTGAAGCCGAACGAGGACACCACGATCACTTTCCTCGCGAACTACCAGAAGGAACGCACCGGCTGGGGCCTGCAATTCCTGCCGCCGTCCGGCACCGTCTGGGCCAATAACGGCCACTACATTCCGAACACGCGCTTCGTCGGCGAGCCCGGCTTCAACCAGTTCGACACCGAGCAGTCCTCGGTCGGCTACATGCTGTCGCACGACTTCAACGAGGCGCTGACCTTCCGCCAGAACCTGCGCTATTCGTGGATGCACAACGAGCAGAAGAGCTTCTACGGCACCGGCTATGCGTCGGCCACCGACGAGGCTGCGGGCCTGCTGTCGCGCGGCGGCGCCGGCGGCAGCTCGACGATCGGTTCCTTCGCGGTCGACAACCAGCTGCAGGGCAAGTTCGTCACCGGCCTGCTGAGCCACACGACGCTGTTCGGCGTCGATTACCGCAACACCTCGTTCCGCGACATGGCCTCGAGCTACAGCACCGGCAAGCTCAACGTCTTCGCGCCGGTCTATACCAACAGCTGGACCAACAACGGACCGTATGACGACACCGGCATCAAGCAGTCGCAGGCCGGCCTCTATCTGCAGGACCAGATCCGGCTCGGCCGGCTGTCGTTCCTGCTTGGCGGGCGGCAGGATTTCGTCACCACGGACCTCGACAACAATCTCGCGAAAACGTCGACGTCGACCGACGCCTCGGCATTCACCGGCCGCGCCGCCGTCATGTACAATTTCGACAACGGCGTCGCGCCCTATTTCAGCTATTCGGAATCATTCCTGCCGGTGCTGAGCGTCAACGCCGCCGGCGACCTGCTGAAGCCGGAGTCCGGCGTGCAGTACGAAGTCGGCGTCAAGTACCAGCCGGTCGGCATCAATGCGCTGATCACGCTGGCCGCGTTCGACTTGACCCGATCCAACGTCGTCACCTACGCCCCGCCGTTCTATTTCGCCGAGCAGACCGGCGAAGTCAGGTCGCGCGGCGTTGAACTCGAAGGCACCGCGACGCTGGTCGAGGGCGTCAACATCCGGGGCGGCTACGCCTATGTCGACGCTGAAGTCACCAAGGATCCCGTCAATGTCGGCAAGGCGCCGACCACGGTGCCGCTCAACCGTTTCTCGCTGTGGGGCGATTACACCGTTCAGGGCGGTCCGCTCGCCGGGGTCCAGTTCGGGGCCGGCGTCCGCTATGTCGGATCGACGTTCGGTGACGATGCCAACACCTTCAAGGTGCCGGCGTCGACGGTCGTCGATGCGCTCGTCGCCTATACCAGGGACAATTATCGCCTCTCGCTCAACGTCACCAACCTCGCCGACACGCGCTACGTGGCAGCCTGCTACGGCAACACCAGCTGCTTCTACGCCGAGGGCCGCAAGGCGATCGCGAAGCTGACCTATCGCTGGTGATCACCCCACAACTTGCTGAAATCCCCATGAGACCCATCTTCGGACGACTGCATCGCTGGGCGGGGCCTTCTCACCGCGGCCTTCCTGTTCTTCTCGGGCGTCACCGGCGCGATCATCTCGTGGGATCACGAGATCGACGATGTGCTCAACAGGAAGCTGTTCGAGGTGACGAGCTCCGGACCGGCGATCCCGTCGGTCGAGCTCGCCCGGCTGATCGAGCAGCGCGATCATCGCGCCCGCGTCGTCCACATGTTCATGACGGCGGAGAAAGGCGAATCGTTGTGGTTCTTCGTGCTGCCGCGGATCGATCCGGCGACCGGCAAGCGCTACACGCTCGACTACAACCAGGTCTTCCTCGATCCCAACACCGGCGTCGAGCTCGGACGCCGCTATTGGGGCGCGGTCTGGCCGGTGACCCGCGAAAACTTCGTCTCATTCCTCTACAAGCTGCATTACACGATGCACATCCCCGAATTCTGGGGCAGCGATCGCTGGGGCATGCGCTTCCTCGGTGTCATCGCCGTGATCTGGACGATCGATTGTTTCGTCGGCTTCCACCTGACCCTGCCGTCGCGGCGGCGCGCAAGGGCTGAGCGGGCGTCGGCGATACCGGGCCCGCGCGGCAAGAGTTTCTGGACCCGCTGGGCACCGGCCTGGAAGATCAAGACCTCGGGCAGCGCCTATCGAATCAATTTCGACATTCATCGCGCCTTCAGCCTGTGGACCTGGGCGTTGCTGTTCGTGATCGCATTCACGGCATTCTCGCTCAACCTATATTTCGAGGTGTTCTCGCCGTTGATGAAGACCGTGTCCAACTACACGCCGACACCCTACGAGCAGCGGCCATACCGTCATCTCGACGATCCGATCGAGCCAAGGATGGCCTATGCGGAAATCGCCACGCGGGCCGCGGCCGACGGCAAGGCGCGCGGCTGGACCACGCCGATCGGTTCGATCAATTATGGTCCGGCCCACGGCGTCTATGCGGTCGCATTCTTCGAGCCGGGCGACGAACATGGCGCCGCGGGAGTCGGGCCGGCGCAGCTCTACTACGACAGCGAGGACGGCCGTCCGCTCGGCGAGCGGCTGCCATGGGTCGGCACCGCGGCCGACGTGTTCGTGCAGATGCAGTTTCCGTTGCATTCCGGCCGGATCGCCGGCTTGCCCGGGCGCATCCTGATCTCGCTGATGGGATTGGTGGTCGCGGCGCTGTCGGTGACGGGCGTCGTGATCTGGTGGCGCAAACGTCGTGCGCGGATTGGCGCGCGAGAGACGATGCGCACTCGCTCCGCGAGCCGCCTTGCGCCGGCGGAATAGGCCGGGCGCCCCGTGCACTCCTTACACCGGGCGGCAAATGCATTCGGGAGCGGCGGCGGCCGCTCCCGAGGCAGTCCGTCTTCGCAATCAGTCCGTCACAGGTTCATCTGCATCGGCTCCGGATAGTAGTGGAAGCCTTCGCCGACCTTGGCGACGTGGCCGTAGCCCGGCCAGGCGAAGTGATAGGACATCACGGCCGTCTTGTTCGCGGCCAGCATCTCCAGCAGCTTGACCCGCGAGTTCGCCGCCTGCTTCGGATCGGTGTCGTAGGAGAACTCCATCCGCGGACGCTCCAGCAGCAGCACCGCGTGATGCGAGAGGTCACCGAGGAAGGCGAAGGATTTGCCGCCCGAGCTCACCATGAAGATGGTGTGGCCCACGGTGTGGCCGGGCGCTGCGATTGCCGTCACGCCGGGCAGGAATTCCTGGCCGTCCTTGAAGAACACGATGCGGTCGCGCACCGGCAGCAGGTTCTTGCGGGCATGCACGATGAAGTCCTTCAACGGACTGCCCATCTTGCCTTCGTCGGTCCAGAATTCGAGATCGCTCTGGGCGATGTAGTACTGCGCATTCGGAAACAGCGGCTTGTCGTCGGTGCCGACAATGCCGCCGATATGATCGATGTGCGCGTGCGACAGCACGACGGCGTCGATGTCCTCCGGCTTGATGCCGGCTTCCTTCATGCTCTTCTGCTGCCGGCCGGTGGTCGGACCGAAGGCCTTCGAGGTGCCCATGCCGGTATCGAACAGGATCAGCTTGTCGCCGGTATTGACGATCGGCGAATTCTGCTCGAGCACGACATTGTCGGGCGAGAGGAAGTTGTCGGAGAGCATCTTCTTCACCTCCTCCTTCGGCACACCGGTGAAAGTGCCGGAGGGATCGCCGAGCGGAAGCGGCCCGTCGGATACGACGGTCACTTCGGCTTCGCCGAGCATGAAGCGGTGCCAGTAGGGTGTCTGCGTGCCGAGCTTCGGCGCGCGTGCCTGTGCGGTGCCCCCGAGCAGGGTGCTGGCGCCGAGACCGGCACCGAGCGCGAGCAAGGATCGTCGTGAGACATTGAGCGTCATAACGTCTTCCTCCAGAATTTTTATAAGATTTTCGCGTTGTTGCCCGCGCGTTGACCCGCCGCTTGACCTGACGCAGGCGAGAGGATGCTGCCCTCGCCTGCGCAAGCTGGCAAGAAGAATAAGGAGAACGCATGCGTGATCGAACGCTGGCTAAATTTCAGCCAGCTGTGCGGCGCACAAGGGAGGATTATTTCGCGGCGCGCTTCTTCTCGATGGCATCCCAGATCATCGCCGCGACGTCGGGGCCATTGAGCCGCTGGATTGCGCGGATGCCGGTCGGCGAGGTGACGTTGATCTCGGTGAGGTTGCCGTCGATCACGTCGATGCCGACAAACAGCAGGCCGCGTTCGCGCAGCGCAGGTCCGAGCGTGGCGCAGATTTCGCGCTCGCGATCCGAGAGTTCGGTCGCCGCGGCTGCGCCGCCACGGACCATGTTGGAGCGCAGATCGTCAGCCGCCGGCACGCGGTTGACGGCGCCGGCGAACTCGCCGTCGACCAGGATGATGCGCTTGTCGCCATGCTTCACCTCGGGGAGGAAGCGCTGGATCACCCAGGGCTCCTTGAACGTGACCGAGAACATGTCGAACAGCGAGCCGAAGTTCATGTCCTGCGGCATCACGCGGAAGACGGCGGCGCCGCCATGGCCGTGCAACGGCTTCATGACGACGGCGCCATGCTGGTCGCGGAATGCGTTGATCTCGTCGAGATCGCGCGAGATCAGGGTTGGCGGCATCAGCTGCGGGAAGTTCATCACGAACAGCTTTTCCGGCGCGTTGCGCACGCTGGCCGGGTCGTTGACGACCAAGGTCTTCGGATGGATGCGCTCGAGGAAATGGGTCGAGGTGATGTAGGCGAGGTCGAACGGCGGATCCTGGCGCAGCAGCACGACGTCGAAGCCGTTGAGCGCCTCGCGCTTCGGCTCGCCCAGCGTGAAGTGATTGCCGACCTCGTCGCGCACGGTGAGAGGCTGCACCGGCGCCACCAGCTCCTCGCCGCGCAGCGACAGCTTGTCGGGCGTGTAGTAGGAAATGCCGTGGCCGCGCTTTTGCGCCTCGAGCAGCAGCGCAAAGGTTGAATCGCCGCGGATATTGATGCGCGCGATGGGATCCATCTGGACGGCGATCTTCAATTTCATAGGCATGTTCCGCGAGGTCTGAGGATAACGTTAAGGGCTTGCATCGAATGCCGCTAACAGATGGCGCGGCAGGCTCTTCGGTGCAATCAGCACGGCGTCGAATCTGAGCTCAAATTCGGCATGTTCGGGATGCGCCATCAGCCAGGCCTGGGCGGCATTGATGATGCGCAGCTGCTGCCGCGGCGTCACCGCATAGGCGGCGTCGTCGAGGCTGGCACGGGCCTTGACCTCGACGAAGGCCAGCAGATTGCGCCGGCGAACCACCAGGTCGATCTCGCCAAAGGGGGTACGAAAGCGTCGTGCCAGGATGCGATAGCCCTTGGCGATCAGAAGGGCTGCGGCGCGGCTCTCCGCCGAGATGCCGGTCCGGAACGCCGCGACGCGCTCGGGCGAGGCGCTGTCAGTCTTCGCCATTGCCGTCCCCGATGATCTTCGCAAGCTCGAGGGCGCGGGCATAGACCTCGCGGCGCGGCCGGCCCGACAGTTCGACCGCATGGGCGACCGCATCCTTGACGCTGCCGCGGCCGAGCTGCGCCCGCAGCAGATCGTCGAGCGCATCCTGGTCCATCACCCCGGCATCATCGGCCGGAGGTCCGATGACCAGCACGAACTCGCCGCGCGTTTCCAGCGCGTCCGCGCCTGCCGCCAGCTCGGCGACCGGCGCGCGCGTGATCTCCTCGTGCAGCTTGGTCAGCTCGCGGCAGATCGCGGCATCGCGGCCGGCCATGATCGCGGCGAGATCGCGCAGCGTGTCCTGTACGCGATTGCCCGATTCGAACATCACGAGCGTCGAATCGACCCTCGCCAGCTCGTTGAGCCGTGCGCGACGCGCGTGCTCCTTCGCGGGCAAAAATCCCTCGAAGAAAAACCGGTCGGTCGGCAATGCCGCGACCGACAGCGCCGTCAGCACCGATGATGGCCCCGGCACCGCGATGACGGCATGCCCGGCGGCGCAGACGTCGCGCACCAGCTTGAAGCCGGGATCGGAGATCAGTGGCGTGCCGGCGTCGGAAACCAGCGCGATCGCGGCGCCCTGCGCCAGCCGCTCCAGGATTTTTGGACGGGCCTGGGCCGCGTTGTGCTCGTGGTAGAGCGCAAGCTCCGCGGCGATCGCATAACGCTCGGTCAGCCGCCGGGTAATCCTCGTGTCCTCGCAGGCGATGACGTCGACACCGGCCAGCGTTTCCAGCGCGCGCAGGGTGATGTCGGCGAGATTTCCGATCGGGGTCGCGACCAGATGCAGCCCGGGTGCTGCCCTTGGCGCGGCCAATCGCTGGCCGCCGATCGAAAATGTTCTGGCCGCAGCGCCTGTCGTGGCATCCGAACTGTGGAGGGAACTGGCTTTTGCGCGCATAATGCCAATCTAGAGGGATGGCGGCGCTTGCGCCACATCCGCAAACGGCGGTGACGGAACGCTGGCTGACGGGGGAAATGGAGGCCGCGGCAAGGGCGCCGCGGGGCCATAATCCTTTTGTTTTAGTTAACTATTCGCCGAGAATATGCCTGAATCCACCCGCCTCATCAGAGCTGGATGGAGTCCTGGCTGATCACGGTCGGCCAAGAGAAGAGAGACGATGGAAGGCCCGCATCACCGCAAGTCCCCGCCGTCGGGCACCACCCGGCGGACCGCGCTCGGCCTCATCGTGGGCGCGCCGTTGCTGACGGCCTGCTCCGGCATCCAGCAGAGCTTGAGCCAATTTTCCAGCAGCAACCCGGAAGCTGGTCCTGCCGGCCCGCAGCAGCAGCCGCAGGCGGTCGGAACCGGGCAGGTCAAGATCGGCCTGATCCTGCCGCTGTCGGCGTCCGGCAATGCCGGGCTTGCCGCCCAGTCGATGCGGAACGCGGCCGAAATGGCGCTGGCGGAATTTCAGAACCCGAACATCCAGCTCCTGATCAAGGACGATGGCGGCAGCCCGCAGGGCGCATCGCAGGGTGCCCAGCAGGCACTGTCCGAAGGCGCCGAGATCATCCTGGGACCGCTGTTCGCAGGCTCGGTGCCGGCCGTCGCGCAACTGACGCGGCCGCGCGGTACCTCGGTGATCGCGTTCTCCACCGATTCGAGCGTGGCCGGGCGCGGCGTCTATCTGCTGAGCTTCCTGCCGGAGTCCGACATCAACCGCATCGTCGACTACTCGGCGGGGATCGGAAAGCGCTCGTTCGCCGCGATGGTGCCGGACAACGCCTATGGCAACGTGGTCGAGGCCGCGTTCAAGCAGGCGGTCGGCCGCAAGAACGGCCGCGTCGTCGCATTCGAGAAATATGGCGCCGATCGCGCGACGCCGGCGCGAACCGTGGCGCAGGCGCTCGGCCAGGCCGATGCGCTGCTGATCGCCGACGATGGTGATTCGGTGGTCGCGACCGCCGATGCCTTGACCGCAGCCGGCGCCAATCTGCGCAACATCCAGCTGCTCGGCACCGGGCTGTGGGACAATCCGCGGGTGTTCGCGAGCCCCGTCTTGCAGGGCGGCCTCTACGCCGCGCCCGATCCGTCCGGCTTCCGCAGCTTCGCCGGCCGCTACCGCAGCAAATATGGCGGCGAGCCCGTGCGCACCGCGACGCTTGCCTATGATGCCGTGGCGCTGATGGCGGCGCTCGCGCGCACGCAAGGGGCGCAGCGCTTTGCGCCGGAGACATTGACCAATCCGTCCGGCTTTGCCGGTATCGACGGTCTGTTCCGCTTCCGCTCCGATGGCACCAATGAGCGCGGCCTTGCGGTCATGAAGGTGGCCTCAGGCGGCAGCACGCCGGTCGCAGGCTCGCCGAAGAGCTTTGGCGCTTGATTTTCGTCGGGCGGTCAAGCTGCCTTGTCGAGCGCCGGCACCCGCCAGCTCCTTTGCATGGGGTTGTTTTCGATATTTTGGCAGCGTGCCGTTCCGATTCAATTGGAACGGGGTAGGCTCTAGGCGGCGAGATCCGCAACGACCGCGTCGAGCACCGGGAATCCCGACGTCGTCACCCGCAGTCGTCCGTCGGCGTCGACGGCGATCGCGCCTTCCTCGCGCAGCATCGCGATCCGGTGCGGGTCGAGCTGGCGGCCGGAGAGCTTCGCATAGCGCTTGGGATCGATGCCCTCGGCGAGCCGCAGCCCCATCAGCAGAAACTCGTCGGCGCGTTCTTCGCTGTTGAGGCTGTCATCGCTGACGACGCCGTGACCGCGCTCCTCGACGTTCAACAGCCACGCCTCGGGGCGCCGCTCGGTTGCGGTCGCGTGCCTGACGCCATCGATGTCGAGCCTTCCATGTGCGCCGGGGCCGATGCCGGCATATTCCTCACCGCGCCAGTAGACGAGGTTGTGCTTGCACTCCGCGCCGGCGCGGGCGTGATTGGAGATCTCATAGGCCGGCAACCCCTCGCGGGCGCAGACCTCCTGCGTCACGTCGTAGAGCGCGCGCGCGGTCGCTTCATCCGGCGTCTGCAATTTGCCGGCAGCATGCAGCCCGAAGAACGGCGTGCCTTCCTCGATCGTGAGCTGGTAGAGCGACAGGTGCTCGGCCGCTTCCGAGATCGCCTGCTTCAGTTCATCGGCCCACATCCGCGGCGTCTGGTCCGGGCGGGCATAGATCAGATCGAACGAGTAACGGTCGAACGCAGAGCGCGCGATCGCGACCGCGTCGAGCGCCTCGCGCGCGGTGTGCAGGCGGCCTAGCGCTTTCAGCGAGGCGTCATCGAGCGCCTGCACGCCGAGCGAGACGCGGTTGACGCCGGCTGCGCGATACCCGCGAAAGCGCGTCGCCTCGACGCTGGTCGGATTGGCCTCGAGCGTGACCTCGACATCGCGCGAGACCTGCCAGTGCTTGCCGATGGCATCGAGCACGGCGCCGACGGTCTGTGGCTGCATCAAGGACGGCGTGCCGCCGCCGAGGAAGATCGAGGACACCTGCCGCCCCGGCACGCGCGCGGCCGTCGTCTCGATCTCGCGGGCGAACGCGCGCACGAAACGCTCCTCGTCGACCGGCGCATGCCGCACATGGCTGTTGAAATCACAATACGGGCATTTCGACAGGCAGAACGGCCAGTGCACGTAGACGCCGAAGGCTTCTCGGTCAGCGTGGCTCAAGGCAGATCTCCGCGAGCTTCACGAAGGCGCGGGCGCGATGCGACAGGCCGAGCCCGAGCGGCGGCAGGCCGTGCTTCTCGATGCTGGTCATCTCGCCGAAGGTCCGCGTGTAGCCGTCGGGCAGGAAGGCCGGATCGTAGCCAAAGCCGGCAGTGCCACGCGGCGGCCAGACCAGGGTTCCATCGGCGCGGGCCTCGACCTCCTCGAGATGATCGTCGGGCCAGGCCACGCACAACGCCGACACGAAGTGCGCCTTGCGCCGGTCCGGTGCGGTGGCGCCGCGTTCCTGCAGCAGCCGCTCGATCCGCGTCATCGCCGCCATGAAGTCCTTGCCCTCGCCGGCCCAGCGCGCCGAGTAGATCCCGGGCGCTCCGTCGAGCGCATCGACCACGAGGCCGGAATCGTCGGCGAAGGCGGGCAGTCCGGTCGCCTTCGCTGCCGCAATCGCCTTGATCGCCGCGTTGGCGCGAAAATTGTCTCCGGTCTCCTCGGGCTCGGCGAGGTCGAGCTCGCCGGCCGACACCACCTCGACGCCGTGCGGCGCCAGCAATTCCCGCATCTCGGCAAGCTTGCCGGGATTATGGGTGGCGATGACGAGCCTTCCGGTGATTCGGCGGTGCATGACCAATCTGACTACGCCACCGCGATCTTTTGCAAGTCGACCAGACGCGCGACACCTTTGCGCGCCAGCGCCATCAGCGCCAGGAATTCACCTTCCGAGAACGGCGTCTTCTCGGCGGTGCCCTGCACCTCGATGATCCGGCCGTCGCCGGTCATGACGAAATTGGCGTCGGTGTCGGCTTCGGAATCCTCGGCATAATCGAGATCGAGCACCGGCGTGCCCTGGTAGATGCCGCAGGAGATCGCCGCCACATTGTCGCGCAACACATTGGTCTTCAGCATGTTGCGGGTCTTCATCCAGTTGATGCAGTCGGCCAGCGCCACCCAGGCACCGGTGATGGAGGCGGTGCGGGTGCCGCCGTCGGCCTGGATGACGTCGCAATCGACCGTGATCTGGCGCTCGCCGAGCGCCTCGAGATCGACCGCCGCGCGCAGCGAGCGGCCGATCAGCCGCTGAATCTCGACCGTGCGGCCGCCCTGCTTGCCGGCCGAGGCCTCGCGGCGGGTGCGTTCCAGGGTGGCACGCGGCAGCATGCCGTATTCGGCGGTGACCCAGCCGCGGCCCTGGCCCTTCAGCCACGGCGGCAATCGCTCTTCCAGCGTGGCGGTCACCAGCACATGGGTGTCGCCGAACTTCACCATGCAGGAACCCTCGGCATATTTGACGACGCCGCGTTCCAGCGACACGGGACGCAGTTCATCGGGTGCACGGCGGCTTGGCCGCATGAAATCCTCCAGAAATCCGAGAAAATTGGCTGGCCGTGCTTGTAGGAGCGGGAAGGGGCAGCGGCAAGGGTTTTGGCGAGGGTTTTCGGCCCCGGTATGGTCCGGTACGAGGGGGCAGAATGCATGCTTGTCATCGGCCTCCCGGATCGACAAATTATGCAGTAATTGTGAGGGACTGGAGTGTGACTCACCACGATCCGATTGGCCTGATCGCGCCGCATGCCGGGCTCGCCCAGCTCAACGAGCGTTCGCGCGACATTTTTCGTCAAATCGTCGAAAGCTATCTCGCGACCGGCGAGCCGGTCGGTTCGCGCAACATCTCGCGCCTGATTGCATTACCGCTGTCGCCGGCCTCGGTCCGCAATGTGATGTCGGATCTCGAGCAGCTCGGCCTGATCTATGCGCCGCATACCTCCGCCGGCCGGTTACCGACCGAACTCGGGCTGCGCTTCTTCGTCGATGCGCTGATGCAGGTCGGCGACCTCACCGAGGCCGAGCGTCAGTCGATCCAGACCCAGCTTGCTGCCGTCGGCCGCGCGCAATCCGTCGAGGCCGCGCTTGGCGAAGCCTTGACGCGGCTGTCGGGACTGACCCGCGCCGCGGCGGTGGTGCTGACGCAAAAGTCGAATGCGCGGCTGAAGCATATCGAGTTCGTCCGGCTGGAGCCGGAGAAGGCGCTGGTCGTGCTGGTCGGCGAAGACGGCCAGGTCGAAAACCGCGTCCTGGCGCTGCCGCCGGGTGTTCCATCCTCGGCCCTGACCGAAGCGACCAACTTCCTCAATGCGCGGATCCGCGGCCGCACGCTGGCCGAAGCGCGGCTCGAGCTCGAGACGGCATTGACGCAAAACCGCGCCGAGCTCGATCAGCTCACCCAAAAGGTGGTCGCGGCGGGCATCGCAAGCTGGTCCGGCGGCGAGAACGAGGACCGCCAGCTGATCGTGCGCGGTCACGCCAATCTGCTCGAGGATCTGCATGCGCTCGACGATCTCGAGCGCATCAAGTCGCTGTTCGACGATCTCGAAACCAAGCGCGGCGTGATCGATCTGCTCGGCCGCGCCGAACGCGGCGAGGGCGTGCGGATCTTCATCGGCTCGGAGAACAAGCTGTTCTCGCTGTCGGGTTCCTCCACCATCATCGCGCCCTACGGCGACGCCCAGGGGCGGATCGTGGGCGTCCTCGGCGTGATCGGACCGACGCGGCTGAACTATGCGCGGGTGATCCCGACCGTCGATTATGCCGCGCGCATCGTCAGCAAGATGCTGGGCGGCTGACCGGAGGGCGATTTCGCTTTCATTTGACGGGTTTTCTTCACCCAAGCCGGAGATTCCTGTTCCCGAGACCGGTATGTTGCGCTTGATTTTCGCCGGCCAAAGCACGATATCCCGGCAAGCAATCCCCAAGATTTGAACCGACGCGAGTTTTCGAGAAGGCAAGCCATGACCGATCCGAACCGGGCCAATGACAACACCGAGAATTCGGCGCCGACGGGTGAGCCCGTGGTCTCGAAGCCGTACATCATGCCTGACGAGCCCGAGGCCGGATCGGCGGAGGCGCTGACCAAGGAACTCGCCGAGGCGCGCGACCGGACGCTGCGCACCCTGGCCGAGATGGAGAATCTCCGCCAGCGCACCCGCCGCGAGGTCGCCGACGCCAAGACCTACGGCATCACCGGCTTTGCCCGCGACGTGCTCGATATCGCGGACAACCTGCAGCGCGCGCTCGATGCGGTGCCGGCCGAGACCAAGGAAGCCGCCGATCCCGGCCTGAAGGCGCTGATCGAAGGCGTCGAGCTGACCGAACGTTCGCTGCTCAACGCGCTGGAGAAGAACGGCGTCAAGAAGTTCGACCCGATCGGCGAGAAGTTCGATCCGAACTTCCAGCAGGCGATGTTCGAGGTGCCAGATCCGTCGGTGCCGTCGGGCACCGTGGTGCAGGTCGTGCAGGCCGGTTACATGATCGGCGAGCGCATCCTGCGTCCGGCGCTGGTCGGCGTCTCCAAGGGCGGCGCCAAGGCCGCCCCGACCGCCGACATCACCGCCTGATCCGTCCGATCCCGGCTGCCCCTTTGCGAGTTCGCGGATTGCGCGGGCTCACGGTCGCGGCTTCTCGTGTGCCTTCGGCCAATAGGTGCCGAAGCTCCAGAGATTTCCCTCCGGATCGCGGCAGGCGAAGTCGCGGCTGCCATAGTCGGTATCGCGCAGTTCCATCTCGATCTTGGCGCCGGCAGCCTTGACCTTCGCGTGCAGCGCGTCGGGATCGCCGACGGCGATATAGATCGAGTCGGTGCGGCGGTGGTCGAGGTCGCCGACCAGCTTGCCATAGGCGTCGTCACGGCTCTGACCCAGCATCAGCATCGAGGAACCATAGGCGAGCTCGGCGTGATGGATCACGCCACCGTCGCGGTAGACGACGTGTTCGGTGAACCCAAGCACCGTCGTGAGCCAATTGGTCATCGCCTCGGCGTCCTTGCAGCGCAGGGTCGGGTAGATGCGGGGCGGTTCGATGTCGTGCGTCATGGTCGCTCACCTCCTTGGCTGACGGCGCCATCCTGCACGAGGCAACGCGGCGTCGGCTTGAAGGTTTGTTACCAGTCCGGCAGCCCATTGTCGGAATGGACCAGCCGGCGGTCGGTCAGCGCCTGGCGGCGCGCCCAGGCGGTTGGCGGTTCGCCTGCGAATTCGACGAACTCGCGGGCGAGATGGGCCTGGTCGGCATAGCCGCTTTCCGCCGCGATCCCCGCCCAGCCGAGCGCGGCGCCGCTTTGTGCCAGGCTGCTCGCTCGGTGAAACCGCATCATGCGCGCCAGCGATTTGGGGGCGAGGCCGAGCTCGGACCGAAACCGGCCGGCAAGATGCTTGCGGCTCCAGCCGATCTCGTCGGCCAATGCCGTGATGCTGATGGCGCCGGCCGAACGCGCCAGTTTTCGATAGGCGAACGCGATTTCGGGAGACGGCATGTGGCCGGCGCGGCGCAGCACGAACGCCTCGATCAGGTCGAAGCGGCGCTGCCAGCACGTCACGGCGCCGAGCTGTTCGCGCAGACGACGGCCATCATGGCCGAGCACATCGTCGATATCGACCATGCGCCCGACCAGGTCGGTCACGGCGCCGCCGAAGAAGCCGTAGGCGCCGAGCGGGGTGAAATCGACCTGCACGCAGGCAGCGTGGCCGTCGGACTCGATGTAGACAGGCCCGGCATGCAGGCCGGCGGCGAAGCTGAGCTGACGGTCGGCCGCATCGGGCTCGCGCGACAGCGCGATCAGGAACGGCGAGCCGAAACTGATGATCAGCGGGACGATCAGCGGCGCGGTCTGCCGCTGCGCGAACCGGCCCGTTGCGGTCTCGCGATAACCGGTGATCCGGACGATCAGGCCGGCCATGCGCGGCGACGGCAGGCGCTGCGCGAGATCGAATGCATGAGGTGACGCAGGCTCGGCCATGCGAATCTCGCGAGGCTGCGTCTTACGCGATATCCGAGGACTGGATGCGCTTGACGCCGGCCTTGGCCATGTCGTCCCAGGCCTTGGCGAGCGATCCCTGGGTGTCGATGCCGCGGCAGGCATCTTCCACCACATAGGTCTCGAAGCCGGCCTTGCGCGCATCGAGCGCGGTCCATGCCACGCAGAAATCGGTGGCGAGCCCGGCCACGAAAACCCGCTCGACGTTGCGCGCCTTCAGATAGGCGGCGAGCCCGGTGGTGGTCTTGCCGTCGGCCTCGGTGAAGGCGGAGTAGCTGTCGACGTCCTTGTGAAAACCCTTGCGGATGATCAGCTCGGCCTGCGGGATCGCGAGTTCCTTCGACAGCGAGGCGCTGTCGGTACCCTGGACGCAGTGGTCGGGCCACAGCACCTGCTTGCCATAGGCAAGGTCGACGATCTCGAACGGCTTCTTGCCGGAATGGGTCGAGGCAAAGGAGATGTGTCCGGGCGTATGCCAGTCCTGCGTCATCACCACATTGGCAAAGCTCTTGGCGATCTTGTTGATCACCGGCACCACCTGCTCGCCGTCCTTCACGGCGAGGCTGCCGCCGGGCAGGAAGCAGTTCTGGACGTCGATCACGAGCAGCGCGGAGCCGTCGTCGGGCTTGATCGCAGCCGCCCAGAGGTGCTTTGGAACCAGCGCCGCGAGCGCCAGCGTACCGAGCCCTGCAACGACCTGTCGTCGATCCAACATCGCGCCCCTCCTCGCTCTGATAACCGTGCGCGAAGGCTAGTTCCGTTCGTGGAGCTGCGAAAGTCCGATTTTTCGGCGGCCCTGTCAGCCGCGCGGCTGGATGCCGTCGCGCACCGCGCGGAAGCGCGGGAAGGCCTTCTCCCAATCGGTGCGCGGGGAGCTGCCGATGATACGCATCGATGTTTGCGCGCCGAACCGCAGCCACTGCACGATGGTCACCGGGGTATTGTCCTTGCCGCTGACGGCTTCGATGCGCGTCTCGAAGCCGGGCTGGCCGTCGATCCGGATCGGTTCGGACATGGTGATCCGCCCGTCGCGCACGCCGGGGATGGTGGTGGCGATCTGCTGGGCGAAGCGGCCGCGATCATCCGGTGTGGCCGGGGCCGAGCCGATGAGGCCAAGCAGCATGAAGGGCTTGGTCTCAAGGCCCTTGTCGTCGCCGTCGGCCATCAGCAGCGCCGCGCCCGGCGCCAGCATGCGGACATTCTTGAAGCTGCTGAGCTCGGTGACCTTGAACGGCATCATGCCGAGCTGTTCGTCGACCGGCACCTCGTTGCGGATCTGGGCGGTGGCGAACATCTGTCGCACGGCGTCGTCGGTGTAGATCTTGCTGGCGTTCTCCGGCACCTGGACCGCGACATAGCCGGAGAAGGTCGGTCCCGGCAGGATCATGGAATAGCGCCGCACATTGGTGGTGCCGTCACGCGCGCTCTCCACGGTGTAATAGGCGAGGCCGGCCGGCGTCTCGAGGCTCTCCGGCTTGATGTTTCCGCTACCGGCCGGGTTGGCCTTGAAGGCGCTCACGACCTCGTTGTAGGCGTCCGCGGGCAGATCGGCGATCAAGACCTTCACGCCCTGGTCCTCGGTCTCGAAGCCGATGAACGACTTGGCGCGGTTGAGGCCCATCAGCGGCTTCATCCCGACATGCGCGCCCGGCGGAAACACCACGTCGGCGGCAAAGCCACGACAGGTGGCAGCAAGCAGCAAGGCAACCGCAACGAGAAGTCGAAAAGGCGTCATGGGGGATCTACCGGTTTTGCTTGGTGGCCGCGCAACGGGGCCGGTGCAGGGCTGGATGGCCTCTTTCAGTCGGACCGCTTTTAGCGGTTTTGATGACCCTGCAACAGGCCGCCAAAGCCACGCTCCGGGCCTGCAGGCCCGATTCCATGGGCTTTTCGTCCCGATTGGCCGGCACTTTCCAGTTTCCCGACGTTTCCGACGATCGGCCACCAGCGGCCAAACAGCGCGCCCTCGGCCTGTGCGCCGCTCTCGCATACGACGTTTGTGAGTGTTCACTCAACAGCGCGGACGTCGTGCAGCGGATGTTCGCGGTCGCCAGCGGGCCGCATCATTGCCGATTTGTTAACTTGGATCGGGCTTGAACCGGCGCTGCAGCCGGGCTGACACAATCTTTCAAACGTCAGTCTTTTCAGGCCTCAACGTTGCGTCCAGTCCTTGCGGGCAGGACCCTCTCTCCTATATCAGGCTCACCGTCGCAATATCGCGAGTATGTGAACGTCTGGGGGTTCGGTACGGAGCGCCGTCAGGGCCCAACCAACCTGCCGTAGCAAAGAGGATATCAAAACCATGGGTAAGGTCATTGGGATCGACCTCGGCACCACGAATTCGTGCGTCGCCGTAATGGATGGCAAGAACGCCAAGGTGATCGAGAATGCCGAGGGCATGCGAACGACGCCGTCGATCGTTGCTTTCACTGACGATGGCGAGCGCCTCGTCGGCCAGCCGGCGAAGCGCCAGGCGGTGACCAATCCCGAGCGTACGTTCTTTGCGGTGAAGCGCCTCATTGGCCGCCGCTATGACGACCCGATGGTCGAGAAGGACAAGAAGCTCGTTCCCTACAAGATCGTCAAGGCATCGAACGGCGACGCCTGGGTCGAAGCCGATGGCAAGACCTATTCGCCCTCGCAGGTCTCGGCCTTCATTCTGCAGAAGATGAAGGAGACCGCTGAGGCGCATCTCGGCCAGAAGGTCGAGCAGGCCGTCATCACGGTTCCCGCCTATTTCAACGACGCGCAGCGTCAGGCCACCAAGGACGCCGGCAAGATCGCCGGCCTCGAAGTGCTGCGCATCATCAACGAGCCGACGGCTGCCGCGCTCGCCTACGGTCTCGACAAGTCGAAGTCCGGCACGATCGCCGTGTACGACCTCGGCGGCGGCACCTTCGACGTCTCGATCCTCGAGATCGGCGACGGCGTGTTCGAGGTGAAGTCGACCAACGGCGACACCTTCCTCGGCGGTGAAGATTTCGACATGCGCCTGGTCGGCTATCTCGCCGACGAATTCCAGAAGGAGCAGGGCATCAACCTGCGCAACGACAAGCTCGCCCTGCAGCGCCTGAAGGAAGCTGCGGAGAAGGCCAAGATCGAGCTGTCGTCGACCACGCAGACCGAAATCAACCTGCCGTTCATCACGGCTGACCAGACCGGTCCGAAGCATCTGACGATGAAGCTGACCCGCGCCAAGTTCGAGGCGCTGGTGGCCGATCTCGTCGAGAAGACCATCGAGCCATGCCGCAAGGCGCTGAAGGATGCCGGCCTGACCGCCGGCGAGATCGGCGAAGTGGTGCTGGTCGGCGGCATGACCCGCATGCCGAAGATCCAGGAAGTCGTGAAGCAGTTCTTCGGCAAGGAGCCGCACAAGGGCGTCAATCCCGACGAGGTCGTCGCGATCGGCGCTGCGATCCAGGCCGGCGTGCTGCAGGGCGACGTCAAGGACGTGCTGCTGCTCGACGTGACCCCGCTGTCGCTGGGCATCGAGACGCTGGGCGGCGTGTTCACCCGCATCATCGACCGCAACACCACGATCCCGACCAAGAAGAGCCAGGTGTTCTCGACCGCCGAAGACAATCAGGGCGCCGTCACCATCCGGGTCTTCCAGGGCGAGCGTGAAATGGCGGCCGACAACAAGATGCTCGGCCAGTTCGACCTGATGGGTATTCCGCCGGCTCCGCGCGGCATGCCGCAGATCGAGGTGACCTTCGACATCGACGCCAACGGTATCGTCAACGTCTCGGCCAAGGACAAGGCGACCGGCAAGGAACAGCAGATCCGGATCCAGGCATCCGGCGGTCTGTCCGAAGCCGACATCGACAAGATGGTCAAGGACGCCGAGGTCAACGCGGCCGAGGACAAGAAGCGCCGCGAGGCTGTCGACGCCAAGAACCATGCCGACGGGCTGGTTCACTCGACCGAGAAGGCTCTGGCCGAACACGGTTCGAAGATCGCCGACACCGAGCGCCGCGCGATCGAAGACGCCGTCAGCGACCTCAAGGAAGCGCTGAAGGGCGACGACGCCGAGGCGATCAAGGCCAAGACCAACACGCTGGCGCAGGCTTCGATGAAGCTCGGCGAGGCCATGTACAAGCAGCAGGCCGAGGCCGATGCGGCCAAGGACGCTGCTAAGGATGACGTTGTCGACGCGGAGTTCACCGAGGTCGACGACGACAAGAACAGCAAGAAGTCTGCTTAAGCGGATTTGCGATCATGACCCTCACACCAATGAGCACGCGCCGCGTCTCGGAGGAGTGGGGGTCATTTTTCTTTAAGGCGATCGCTGCATCTTCCAGACAGGCGCAATCCTTGACGCAATCGTCAGCGCAATCTTTGGCGATCGCGATGAACTTCGGACGGAATTGAAGGATGTCCACCAAGCGCTGCTATTACGAGACCCTCGAGGTTGAGCGGAACGCGGACGAGACCAAGCTCAAATCGGCTTTCCGCAAGCTCGCGATGAAATGGCATCCGGACAAGAATCCGGGCGACGCCACCAGCGAAGTCCGATTCAAGGAAATCAACGAAGCCTATGAGGTGCTGAAGGACGGCGACAAGCGCGCCGCCTATGACCGCTTCGGCCATGCCGCTTTCGAGCAGGGCATGGGCGGTGGCGGCCCCGGCTTCGGCGCCGGCTTCGCCTCATCCTTTTCCGACATTTTCGAAGACCTGTTCGGCATGGCCGGGCAGCGTCGCAGCGGCGGCCGCGAGCGCGGAGCCGACCTGCGCTACAACATGGAGATCACGCTCGAGGAGGCCTTCCAGGGCAAGACCGCGCAGATCGAGATTCCGGTCTCGGTCACCTGCGAATCCTGCTCGGGCACCGGCGCCAAGGCCGGCACCAAGCCGAAGACCTGCTCGCATTGCGGCGGCGCCGGCCGTGTCCGGCAGGCCCAGGGCTTCTTCACGCTGGAGCGGACCTGTCCCGGCTGTCAGGGTCGCGGCCAGATGATCGAGGATGCCTGCACCTCCTGCGCCGGTTCCGGCCGGGTGACGCGCGAGCGCACGCTGTCGGTCAACATTCCCCCGGGCGTCGAGGACGGCACCCGCATTCGTCTCGCCGGCGAAGGCGAGGCCGGTGTCCGCGGCGGACCGCCCGGCGACCTCTACATCTTCCTGTCGCTGACCACGCACCAGTTCTTCCAGCGCGACGGCGCCGACCTGCACTGCCGCGTGCCGATCTCGATGGTGACCGCAGCGCTCGGCGGTGAATTCGAGGTGCCGACCATCGACAAGGGCAAGACCAAGGTGAAGGTGCCGGCCGGCACCCAGTCCAGCCGGCGATTCCGCATCGCATCAAAGGGTATGCCGGTGCTCCGTTCGCGCCAGACCGGCGACATGTATGTCCAGGTCGTGGTCGAAACGCCGCAGAATCTGACCAAGAAGCAGCAAGAACTGCTGATGGAGTTCGAAAAGCTGTCGTCCGGCGCAACCCAGCCGGAGGCCGCGGGTTTCTTCTCTAAGGTCAAGGACTTCTTTGGCAATCGCTCCGTCTAGCCGCAGTCGTTATGCTTGACCGTAACGACTTCGACCTATACGTCTTTGTGACTGTTTTCTGACAACCGCTCGATTGTGCGGTCCCCGCCTGGTAGCGACATGCCTTTGCAATCGTCCGTGCGTGCGTCGAAGAAGCCCCTCCGTCTCGACGACGAGGTTCGATTTCTCCGTTCATGGATGGAGAAGCCGCTGCATATGGGCGCGGTGATGCCGTCCGGACGGCTGCTCGCCCGCACCATGGCGCAATATGTCGATCCCGACGCCGAGGGGCCGGTCGTCGAACTTGGACCCGGCACCGGGGCGATCACCAACGCGCTGATCGAGCACGGCGTGGATCAGAAGCGTCTCGTCCTGGTCGAATACAATCCCGGCTTCTGCGCCTTGCTGCGCGAACGCTATCCGCACGCCAGGGTCGTCCAGGGGGATGCCTATACGCTGCGCGATACGCTGTGGGAGGTACTTAAATCTCCCGCCTCAGCCGTGGTCTCCGGCCTGCCGCTCGTCACCAAGCCGATGCTGACCCGCCTGAGGCTGGTCCGTGACGCCTTCCTGGCGCTCGCACCCGGCGCGCCGTTCATTCAGTTCACCTATTCGGTGGTGCCTCCGATTCCGAAGTCGCTGCCGGGCGTGTCCACAGAGGCCTCCGAGCGGATCTGGATGAACCTTCCGCCCGCGCGGGTCTGGGTGTATCGCAAGGGCTGACCACCCGGCGCCGTCGCGCCGGGCGTGCGCCATACCTGCGATTTCAAAATGTCCGCGCTGAAAATCCTCGTGATCCCCGGATCGCTTCGGTCAGGCTCGCTCAATGCGAAGCTGGCTGCCGTGCTGGCGCACGAACTGGCGCAATCCGGCGCCGACGTCACCCGCATCTCGCTCGGCGATTTTCCGCTGCCGATCTATGACGGCGACCTGCAGGCGAAATCCGGCGTGCCGCAGCATGCCGTGAATCTGAAGCGGATGATCGGCGTCCATCATGGCGTGCTGATCGTGACGCCGGAATACAATTCCTCGGTGCCGGCGCTGGTGAAGAACACGATCGACTGGGTGAGCCGCGTGCAGGATCCGCATGAGGTGCGAGGTCAGGTGTTCCACGGCCGCGCGTTCGCGATTTCAGCCGCATCCGGCAACCGGCTCGGCGGCACCCGCGCGCTGGCTGCGCTGCGCCTGATCCTGACGGCGTGCCGCGCCACCGTGATCCCAAACCAGCTCGCGCTGTCATTTGCCGAGCAGGCCTACGACGATATGGATCATCTGAAGCACCAAGCCGACATCGACGCGATGCGCGCGCTGGTACGGCAGCTGATCGACCATTCTCAACGCATGATGTGAGGTGACATGCAGCCAGCCAGGATCGCTCCAAGAGACCGGTTGATCGTGGCGCTCGATCTGCCGTCCGTCGCCAGCGCCGAGGCGATGATCGACCGGCTCGGCGATGCCGTCAGCTTCTACAAGATCGGCTATCAGCTCGGTTATGCCGGCGGCCTCATCCTGGCGAAGCAGCTTGCAGGCAGCGGCAAGAAGGTCTTCCTCGATCTGAAGCTGCACGACATCGGCAACACCGTCGCGCGCGGGGTCGAAAGCGTCGCCGGGCTCGGCGCGACCTTCCTCACCGTGCATGCCTACCCGCAGACCATGAAGGCGGCGGTCGAGGCACGCGCCGGCTCCGGCCTGAAGATCCTCGCGGTGACGGTGCTGACCTCCTACGACGACACCGATCTGCATGCGGCGGGCTATCGCCTCAACGTCTCCGATCTCGTCGAAGCGCGCGCCAAACAGGCGCAGGCGCTTGGCGTTGACGGCCTCGTCAGCTCGCCCGAGGAGGCCGCCGCCTTGCGCAAGATCGTCGGCGATCAGATGAACCTGGTGACGCCGGGTATCCGACCCGCGGGCTCGGCAACCGGCGACCAGAAGCGCATCATGACGCCGGCTCGCGCCATTGCCGCCGGCGCCGACTATCTCGTGGTCGGACGTCCGGTGATGGAAGCCGCCGACCCGAAGGCATCAGCCGAAGCCATTCACGCCGAAATCGCCCAGGCGCTCGCCTGAACAACAAGAGGGAGAACAGAGATGGCGAAGGGATACTGGATTGGACGCGTCGACGTTCACAATGACGAGGGCTACAAGCCCTACGCGGTGGCCAACCTTGCGATCTTCAAGAAGTTCGGCGGCCGTTACGTGGTGCGCGGCGGCCAGCTCAACTGCGTCGAGGGAGAGAGCCGCTCCCGCAATGTCGTGATCGAATTTCCCGACTACGCAACCGCGATGGCCTGCTACAACTCCCCGGAATACCAGGCCAACATCAAGGTGCGGCAGCCGCATTCGATCGCCGACCTCATCATCATCGAGGGCTATGACGGCCCGCAGCCCTGATCGCGGGTTGGCCGGTTCGGTTGCCGGAACAGCCTTGGCTCGCTATATCGCGTGGAGAGGTGAGCCATGGCTGACATGCGTCTGATTGTTGCGGGAGCCGGCGGCCGGATGGGCCGCACGCTGACGCGGGTGATTTCCGAAACCCCGGGGGCGGTGCTGGTCGGTGCGCTGGAAGCACCGGGCTCGGAACTGCTCGGCAAGGACGCCGGTGTGCTCGCCGGCCTCCCCGCCAATGACGTCAAGCTGTCGGCCGATCTGTGGTCGATGTCGGCCGGCGCCGACGGCATCCTGGATTTCACCGTGCCGGCCGCGACCATCGCCAACGTCGCGATCGCGGCCGAGCGCGGCCTCGTTCACGTCATCGGCACCACCGGGATGTCGCCGTCCGACGATGCGGTGATCCGCAGCGTGACCAATCGCGCCATCGTGGTGAAGTCAGGCAATATGAGCCTCGGCGTCAATCTGCTCGCCGCGCTGGTCAAGCGCGTCGCGCAATCGCTCGACCAGAGCTTCGATATCGAAATTCTCGAGATGCACCACAAGTCCAAGATCGATGCGCCGTCGGGCACCGCCTTGATGCTCGGCGAAGCCGCGGCCGCGGGACGCGGAATCGCGCTCGATCAGCATTCGGCGCGCGGCCGCGATGGCCTCACCGGTGCGCGGCGCGCGGGCGATATCGGCTTTGC
Organism: Bradyrhizobium sp. USDA 4502; assembly: GCF_054063355.1. NCBI lineage: Bacteria > Pseudomonadati > Pseudomonadota > Alphaproteobacteria > Hyphomicrobiales > Nitrobacteraceae > Bradyrhizobium > Bradyrhizobium sp. USDA 4502. The sequence continues at coordinate 7,529,084 of NZ_JBSSGF010000001.1, read as the reverse complement.
CTCGTTGCGCGGCGGCACTGCGGCCGGCGATCACAGCGTGATCTTTGCCGGCCCCTCCGAGCGCATCACGCTCTCGCACCATGCAGAGGATCGCGCGCTGTTCGCGCAGGGCGCGCTGAAGGCAGCGCTGTGGGCGCATGGCAAGAAGCCCGGCATGTATTCGATGGCCGACGTCCTCGGGTTGAGCGACTGACACCGCTCGACGGAATGAAATCCAGCTAAGCGAAAACGGAATCTGAAATGAGTGATCGTCTCCTTGTGCTCGTTCGTCACGGTCAGAGCGACTGGAATCTGAAGAACCTGTTCACCGGGTGGAAGGACCCTGATCTCACCGAGCAGGGCGTCAACGAAGCGAACGAGGCCGGCCGCAAGCTGAAGGCGCAGGGCCTGTCGTTTGATGTCGCGTTCACCTCCGATCTTACCCGTGCGCAGCACACGCTGAAGCTGATGCTGGAGCAGATCGGCCAGACCGGTTTGCCGACCACGAAGAACCTTGCGCTCAACGAACGCGATTACGGTGATCTCTCCGGCCTCAACAAGGACGACGCCCGCAAGAAGTGGGGCGAGGATCAGGTTCTGATCTGGCGCCGTTCCTACGACGTGCCGCCACCCGGCGGTGAAAGCCTGAAGGATACGCTGGCGCGCACGCTGCCCTATTACGTGCAGGAGATCCTGCCCGGCGTGCTGCGCGGCCAGCGCACGCTGATCGCCGCCCACGGCAATTCGCTGCGCGCGCTGATCATGGTGCTGGAGAGGCTGACGCCGGAGCAGATCCTCAAGCGCGAGCTCGCCACCGGCGCGCCGGTGGTCTATCGGCTCAATGCCGATTCCACCGTTGCGTCCAAGGTCGATCTCGCGGGGTAGAGGTTTGATGTTGTCATTCCGGGGCGATGCGCAGCATCGAACCCGGAATGACGAGATAGAGGTTAGTGCAATCCGACCTGGCCGGCTTCCCAGCCCAGCATCGCCTGCTTGCGGGTGATGCCCCAGTGATAGCCGGTCAGCGCGCCGCTTTTGCCGAGTGCGCGATGGCAGGGCACCACGAACGACACCGGGTTGCGGCCGACCGCGGCGCCGACCGCGCGCGAGGCTTTCGGGCTGTTGATCTTGCAGGCGATGTCGGAATAGCTGACCGCGCGGCCCATCGGGACCTTGAGCAGCGTCTCCCACACCCGCACCTCGAAGTCGGTGCCGATCAAAACGACGCGCAGCGGCTGGTCCGCCCGCCACAACCTTGTATCGAACACGCGCTGCGCCAGCGCGGTGGTGCCGTCGGTGTCCTCGACATAGGTCGCGTTCGGCCAGCGCCGCTTCATGTCGGCGAATGCGGTCTGCTCGTCGCCGTGATCGGCGAAGGCAAGCCCCGCAAGCCCGCGATCCGTTGCGATCACGATCGCGGTGCCGAACGGCGAGGGATGGAAGCCGTAGCGCAGCGTCATGCCGCCTGCGCCGGTCTTCCATTCGCCCGGCGACATCGCCTCATGCGTGACGAACAGGTCGTGCAGCCGTCCCGGCCCTGACAGGCCGGAGTCGAGTGCCGCATCGAGCACGCTGGCGGAATCGCGCAGCAGGTTCTTGGCGTGGTCCAGGGTCAGCGCCTGCATGAAGGCCTTCGGCGTCAGCCCGGCCCAGCGGCGGAAAAGATGGTGCAATTCATCCGGCGTGACGGCGGCGGCATCGGCCATCGCTTCGATGGTCGGCTGTGTGCGCCAATGCTCCGAGATGAACGCGATGGCGCGCCGAACCGAGTCATAGTCGCGCAGCGCGGCGCTCTGGAGGCCCGGCTTGGCCAGGCGCTGGTCGTGTATGGCGAGTGTCATCATGGTGTCTGATTTAGGAGCCATGGCGCGTCCAAACCACCCGATTTCTGACAAGCATGATCCGGAAAAGTGGGGACCGGTTTTCCGACGAGATCATGCTCAAAAGTAAGCTCGACTAGTGTCCCGAATCCGAAGTTCGCATCATTTGCCGCACCTTCGGAGCGAACTTCGGATTCGATAAGGACACTAGCAAACCTTTGATTCTAGTGTGCTTTATGAATGCGAAGTTCGTGAAAGTGGTTGCCGCGAAATCGCACGAACTTCGCATTCAGCACACTAGCGGATGGGGTTGTAAGTCGGGCCGCGTTTCGCGGCGTTGAGCGCCGCCGTCAAGGCCTTGGAGAAGCTGGCTTTTTCGTCCGGGCCGAGGAAGCTGCCGACGCTGACCCGGCGGCCCCGGGAGACCAGATAGAGCCGCTCGATACCGAACTCCTCATGCGAGATCTGTTCGAACCGCACCCAGAGCGGATTGAGCACCCATTCGGCCACATGGCCGCGATGGCTGATCCTGCGCACCCGCAGTTCCGACGGTGTGACGGTGATCTCCTCGCTCGCCTTGGCGGAGCGGAAATTGACCTTGAACGCCCAATAGATCACCAGCGCGTCGAGGCCGAAGAAGCCGAAGATCGGCCAGGCGCCCAGCCACCAGAACACCGCGCCGGCGATGAAGCTGACCACGGTGACGAACGACATCAGCACGATAAAGCCGGTGCGATTCAGCGAGCGGTGCGGCGTCAGCAATGCCGAGAACAGTTTGGGCTCGGCCTCAGCGGCATCATCCGCGAGGTCATCGGCCCTGAGGTCTTCGCCCGGATCAAAGTCGTTGCCTGCGGTCATGGCGTCTCAGTATATCCGGTTCATGGCCAAAATCATCCGCTCTCAACGCGCCAGCACATCAAGCGTTCGATCTGCTCCGAAGAAGAAGCCTGCGAAAGCGGCAAGGCTGCTGCCCAAACGCGAGGCAAAGAAGGCGGCCAAGACGGCCGCCAAGCGAACGGTAAAGCCGAAGCCATGGACATCGGAGGAGGTCTACGAGGCTTTCGACCGGTTCCGCCAAGCCAATCCCGAACCCAAGGGCGAACTCGAGCACCTCAACCCCTACACGCTGCTCGTTGCGGTGGTGCTGTCGGCGCAGGCGACCGACGCCGGCGTCAACAAGGCGACGCGAGCGCTGTTCGCGGTCGCCGACACGCCGGCGAAGATGCTTGAGCTCGGCGAGGACAGGGTGCGCGACTACATCAAGACCATCGGGCTCTATCGCAACAAGGCGAAGAACGTCATCGCGCTCTCGCAGAAGCTGATCGCCGAGTTCGGCGGCGAGGTGCCGCGCACGCGCGCCGAGATCGAATCGCTGCCCGGCGCCGGCCGCAAGACCGCGAATGTCGTGCTCAACATGGCATTCGGCGAGCACACGATGGCGGTCGACACCCATGTGTTTCGCGTCGGCAACCGCACCGGGCTCGCGCCCGGCAAGACGCCGCTCGAGGTCGAGCTGGGATTGGAGAAGGTGATCCCGACCGAGTTCATGCTGCACGCCCATCACTGGCTGATCCTGCATGGGCGCTACACCTGCCTCGCCCGCGGTCCACGTTGCGACGTATGTCTGATCAATGATCTCTGCCGGTGGCCGGAAAAGACCGTCTGAGGCATGATCGTCGTCATGTGCTATCAGGGCGTTTTCGAGCGAAGTGGATATCGGTTCGCGTGATAGGTTCGTCGGTTGTTCCGGTGCGTGATTGAGGGAGTGCGGTGTGGCAGAGCAGGTTGAAGATGGTCCGTCACCCGCCAGCCAGACCGCGCCTGCTGCGGCACCTGCCAAGCCGCAACCTTCGGCAAGCGGCTTCTGGAGCCGTTTCGCGATTCCGCTGTTTGCCGTGCTCGTCGCGCTGGTGTTCGTCGCGGTGGCGACCAGTCGTTGGGATGCCTGGGTCGGCAGCGCCACGATCCAGACCACCAATGATGCCTATGTGCGCGCCGAATTGACCCAGCTCTCCAGCCGCGTGTCCGGCGAGGTGCTCACCGTCGCCGTCTCCGATTTCCAGCACGTCAAGGCCGGCGATCTCCTGGTGCAGATCGATCCGGCCGATTACCAGGCGCAGGTGGCGCAAGCCGAGGCCGGCGTGGTCGGTGCGCAGGCCGTGCTCGACAACCTCAACAACCAGGTCGAGCTGCAATATGCGACCATCGCGCAGGCCGAAGCTGCGCGGCTGTCCGCGGAGGCGCAGCAGACTCTGGCACGCCAGGAGGAAGAGCGTCAGCAGTCGCTGTCGCAAACCGACGCCGGCACGCGGCAGCGGCTCGAGCAGGCGACCGCATCCTACGCCAAGGCGGAGGCCGACGTGCGCGCCAGCCGCGCTGTCATCGCGGCACAGCGCCATCAGCTCGAGGTCCTGCAAGGCACCAAGAAGCAGCGTGCCGCCGACCTCGACGCCGCCAAGGCGCTATTGGCATCGGCCAAGCTCAAGCTTGGCTACACCAAGATCGTCGCGCCGTTCGACGGCGTCACCGGCGAGCGCCAGGTCCAGCCGGGCGACTACGTCAACATCGGCGCCAATCTGATCAACGTCGTGCCGCTGCCGAACGTCTATGTGATCGCCAACTACAAGGAGACCCAGCTGACCAACGTCAAGCCGGGCCAGCCGGTCGAGGTCACCGTGGATACGTTCGCGGGCCAGAAGCTGCGCGGCGTCGTCGAGCGCATCGCGCCGGCGAGCGGATCGCAATTCGCGCTGCTGCCGCCCGATAACGCCACCGGCAATTTCACCAAGGTGGTGCAGCGCATTCCGGTGCGGATCCAGTTCGACAAGGGCCAGCCCTTGCTCGAGCGCCTGCTGCCGGGCATGTCGGTCGTCACGCGGATCGACACCGGCGAGGCGGTCGCCAATGGCGGAAAGTGATGACCGCGACCGTGGTCCGGTCTCGCGCGGCGACGTTGCGCGCTATCCGCTGTTCGCGGTCGTCGCCGTGCTGCTCGGCGCGTTCCTGGCGAATTTCGACAGCCGACTGACCTCGGTCGGCCTGCCCGATCTGCGCGGCGCGTTCTCGCTCAGCTTCGACGAGGGCGCCTGGCTCTCGACGGCTGCCATCGGCTCGCAGATCTTCGTCGCGCCTGCGGTGGCCTGGCTTGCCACCGTGTTCGGCCTGCGCCGGGTGCTCGGCATTCCGAGCCTGGTCTATGCCGCGGTCTCGCTGACTATTCCGTTCGTGCGCGACTACACGACGCTGATCGCGCTCAGCATCGCCCACGGCATGCTGCTCGGCACCTTCGTGCCGGCGACGCTGATGATCATCCTGCGCAATTTGCCGATCCGATGGTGGTTGCCGGCGATTGCGATGTACTCGATCCGCGTCGGCTTCGCGCTCGACTCCTCGAGCTCGCTGGTCGGTTTCTATGTCGAGCATCTCGGCTGGCAGTGGCTGTATTGGCAGGGCGTGGTGATCGCGCCGCTGATGGGGCTGATGGTGTATCTCGGCACCCCGAAAGAACCCGTCAATCGCGACCTGCTGCACCATGCCGATTGGGGCGGCATGCTGCTGCTCGGCGCCGGGGTGTCGATGGTCTATGCCGGGCTCGATCAGGGCAACCGACTGGACTGGCTGTCGTCGGGCACGGTGATGGCGCTCTTGATCGGCGGCGGGCTGTTGATTGTCGCCTTCATGATCAACGAAATGGTCGCGCGCCGGCCGTGGGCGCATTTCAACGTGCTGTTCTCGCGCAATATCGGCCTCTCGCTGGTCGTCATCCTGCTGTACACACTGACCAGCCTGTCGAATTCGTCGCTGGTGCCGAACTTCCTCGGCACCGTCGGCGCGCTGCGGCCGGAGCAGTCGGGCGTGCTGCTGTTCACCTACGGCGCGCTGCCGATGTTCGTGCTGGTGCCGATCTCGATTCTGCTGCTGCGCCACCTTGATCCGCGCATCGTCGTGGTACTCGGCTTCTCTGCATTCGCGGCCGCCAATCTGTGGGGCACGCAGCTGAGCCATGTCTGGGCACGCGACGACTTTGTCGGCATCGTCCTGCTCACGTCGATCGGGCAGGCGTTCACGCTGCTGCCGATCATCATCATGGCGCTGTCGAATTCCGATCCGTCGCGGGCGACGGCGTTCGCGGCCTATATCCAGATCATGCGCCTCGGCGGCGCCGAGATTGGCGTCGCGCTGATGGGGACCTGGCTGCGGGTCCGCGAGCAGATCCATTCGAACTATCTCGGACAGCACGTCCAGAATGGCGATATCGACGTCGTGAACCTGCTGAAGCGGCTGGCAGGTGAATTTTCCGGCCACGGCATCGGGACAGCGACGGGGCGCGCCGTCGGCACGCTGGCGGCGCTGGTGCAGCGCGAGGCCAACACGCTCGCCTATATCGACGGCTTCTGGCTGTGCTTCTGGCTCGCGATCCTGGCGCTGGTCCTGGTCGCCCTGATCACGCGCGCGCCGCAGGGCCCGTTGTCGCCGCTGCCGCTCGGCTTGGTGAAGAGCGTGATGCGCAGGCTGGGCGCCACCGCTTCCTGATTTGCGAAGAGGCGGCGCGGATATCGGCGCCAGGTCAACTTATCGGGTCAATTTATAGTGAATGCGGCGCTCGCGCTATGTCGCAGGCGTGTTGAAATATTTTGCTCATCGCGCGGTTCCAAGAGCGGGGGAATTGGAGCCACGATGATCGAGATGAAGCAGACGGCCGCGCTTGTTTCCCTGGCGACGGCGGTTCCACCGCATCTATTCCATCAGGGACAGGTCCTGCAGGCCGCGCGCAATCTCCTCGCCGACCGCTATGCCGAGTTCGAGACGCTCTCCAGCCTGTTTGCCAACACCGGCATTCAGCATCGCTACGGCGTCAAGCCGATCGAATGGTATCTCGAACGGCGCGGCTGGCCGGAGCGAACGCTGGCGTTCCTGGAGGGCGCGGAGACGCTGTACGTCGACGTGGCCCGCAAGGCGATTGCGCGCGCCGACCTGACCGGCCGGGACATCGATATCGTGGTCACGGTGTGCTCGACGGGTATAGCCACGCCGACGCTGGAGGCGCGCGTCGCCGGCAAGCTCGGTCTGCGGACGGATGTGTCGCGCGTGCCGGTGTTCGGCCTGGGCTGCGCGGGCGGCGTGTCGGGCCTGTCGATCGCGGCGCGGCTGGCCGAAGCGCGGCCGGGAGCGAACGTGCTGCTGGTTGCGCTCGAACTCTGCACGCTCGCGGTCCGGCACGACGAGCTCACCAAGGCAAATATCGTTGCGGCCAGCCTGTTCGGCGATGGCGCGGCCGCGATCGTGCTGCGTGCCGGGGACGGTGGTGCGACTCGGATCGAGGCGACGGGCGAAAAGCTGTGGCCGGATACGCTCGACATCATGGGCTGGACGGTCGATCCCGAAGGATTCGGCGTGGTCTTTCAGCGAACCATTCCGGATTTCGTCCGCGACCATGTTGGACCAGCCGTCGCCGAAATCCTGGCGCGGATGCAGCTGACCGCCGATGACATCGACCGCTTCCTCTGCCATCCCGGCGGCGCCAAGGTCATCGCCGCGCTGGAGCGGGCACTCGCGCTCGATCAGGGCACGCTCGATCACGAACGCGACGTCATCGCGGCTTGCGGCAACATGTCAGGCCCGACGGTTCTCTTTGTTCTCGAACGAGCCTGCGCCAAGGGATTGCCGCCGCGCTCGCTGCTCACGGCGCTCGGGCCGGGCTTCACGCTCAGCTGCGTTGCGCTCAGGCACGCGGCGTGAGCTTCGCGTCGGTCATCCTCGCGCTGGTCACGCTGCAGCGTCTCGGCGAGCTCGTGCTGTCACGTCGCAACACGGAGCGGCTTCTCGCACGGGGCGCGGTCGAGGTCGGCGCCAATCACTACCCGCTCATTGTCCTGGTTCACGCCGGCTGGCTGACCGCGCTGTGGATCTGGGGCCGCGACCAGGACGTCAATCTGGCCGCGCTGGCGGGTTTTCTGCTGCTGCAAGGCTTGCGGGTGTGGATCCTCGCCGCGCTCGGGCCGCGATGGACCACGCGAATCGTCGTGCTGCCGGGCGCGCCACTGGTCGCATCCGGGCCCTACCGATATTTCCCGCATCCAAACTACGCCGTCGTGGTTGGTGAAATCGCGCTGCTACCCCTCGCGCTGCACCTGCCGCGATTGGCGCTGATCTTCACCCTCCTCAATCTCGCGCTGCTTGCGGTCCGGATTCGGATCGAGAACCGCGCGCTCACCGTTTCCGAATGGCCACGCACAAGCACGCCATGAGCAAGGCGGATCACCGAACCGACAGCCCATCGGCTGCGACCTGGGCCGGCTTCCTCCTGATGTGCTTCGGCATGTTCATGGCGATTCTCGACATCCAGGTCGTCGCAACCTCGTTGCCGACGATCCAACGCGCGCTAGCGATCTCGCCGGCGGCGATGAGCTGGATCCAGACCGCCTATCTGATCGCGGAGGTGATCGCGATCCCACTGACCGGCCTCTTCACGCATGCGCTGTCGTTGCGATGGCTGTTCGCGCTTGCGGTGAGCCTGTTCACTGCCGCCTCGGTCGGCTGCGCCCTCAGCGGCGGCTTTGCCGCGCTGCTGGCGTTTCGCGTGCTGCAGGGATTTTCCGGCGGCGTGCTGATCCCCGCAGTGTTCTCCGCCGTGTTCACGCTGTTCCCGGCGCGGCTTCATCCGGTGGCCACCACGATCGGCGGCGTCGTCGCGGTGCTCGCGCCGACCGTCGGACCCGTCGTCGGCGGCTGGATCACGCAGACATGGTCCTGGCCATGGCTGTTCCTGATAAACGTGGTTCCGGGAACGGTGGCAGCCACGGTCACGCCGTTGCTGCTTCCGAGGGAAGGCGTGCAGCTCCGTGCGTTCTCCAGACTGAATAAATGGTCGCTTGTCCTGCTCGCAGCGACGCTCGCAAGCTTCATGATTGGTCTGAAGGAAGCGCCGCAACGCGGTTGGGCGTCGATGCCTTGTCTCGGCCTGCTGATCGGAAGCATTGCCGGGATGGCGCTGCTGATCCGGCGCACGCTCCGCGCGGTGGATCCGATCGCGCAATTGACGCTTTTCAAGCGGCGTCCGTTCGCGATCGGTTGCGCACTGAGCTTTTGCCTCGGCATTGTGCTGTATGGATCGACCTATCTGATGCCGGTATTCCTCGGTTTCGTCCGCCGCCATGATGCCTTCGAGATCGGCACGGTCATGCTGGTCACGGGAGTTGCGCAGCTCGTCGCGGCGCCGCTCGCGGCGGTCCTGGAGAGCCGCGTCGGCGCGCGGCGGTTGACCGGCGCGGGCTTCGCCTTGTTCGCGCTCGGCCTCGGCTGGAGCGCCATTCAGCCGCGCACGGCGGATTTTGGCGAGATGTTCTGGCCACAGGTCGTGCGCGGCGTCGCGATCATGTTCTGCCTGCTGCCGCCGACGCGCATTGCGCTGGGCGCGCTGCCGGAGGCGGAAATTGCCGACGCCAGCGGACTGTTCAATCTGATGCGCAATCTGGGCGGCGCGATCGGGATCGCCCTGATCGATACCATCCTCTATGGGCGAAGCCCGATCTATGGCGAAGATTTCCGCGTGCGCCTGCTGGCGGGGGATGTCACCGCGGCGCAGGCGATCGGGCTCGATCCGAAGTTGCTGATCGATCGCCCGCCAGGTCTGCCAGACGACGCCACGGTGGCGTTCATCCGGCCGTTGGTCGAACGGGCCTCGCTCGCACTCACCGCGAACGAGGCATGGGCGATGCTCGCCTGCGTGGCGATCGTCGGACTGCTGCTCGTGCCCTTCGCAAGCGATCGGGTGCCGGCATCGCCGCCCGAGCTTCCGGATACCACCTAGACCGAGGACACGTTGGTTCGCCGCGCCGGCTCGATCAGCTCGCGCCGCGGGCCCGACAGCCGCTTGTACATGTGCACCATGAAGGCCATGCCGAACAGCGGCGTCGCCAGGTTGACGATCGGGATCGAGACGAAGGCAGCGATGAACAGGCCCGCTGTAAAGACTGTCGCCGCGTTCTCCTTGCGCATCGCCTTGGCGTCATCAGGCGAGCGGAACCGCATCGCCGCAAGCTCGAAATATTCGCGGCCGAGCAGCCAGGCGGTCGCGAGGAAGAAGATGATGAAGCCCGCGCCCGCGAACAGCACGAACGGCAGCGCGACAAGATAGACCAGGATCGTCAGCAGCGCGGTCTTGACGCCCTCGATCGTCGCGAGCGTGACCGGCAGCGCCACGCCGGGATGGTCGGCCGGATAATGCTCGCGCTCGACATGGTCGGCGACGTCGTCGACAAACAGGCTCGCCACCAGCGAGGTGATCGCGGGCATCAGGAAGATGCCGCCGAGCACGACGCCAAGGCCCGCCGAGATCGAGACGATCCAGGACAGCACGTGCAGCGTGGAATGGAAGTTGGGGCCGAGCATGCCTTCGGCCCAGACCTCTCCATAGTCGGCAAACCAGCTCAGCAGCCGCTGCAATCCGATCGCCAGCACGGTGATCAGCACCAGCGCAAGCCCGATCGAGCGCCACAGGATCGAGCGCATCGGCGGCGACAGGATTTGCGAAAGCGCCTTGACGGCGGCGGCTAACATGACTGGGCTACCTCTGCACAAATGACCCGCGAGAGGTAGACACCCAATATGGCTTCGGCAAGTGCCGTTTGTGCCGCGGTGAGAGCGTTTTCGAACGAAATGCTCTAGGCGTCGAGCGGCCTGCCGCGGACGTTCGGCCCCCAGACACCGATAGCAATGATCACGATGACCATGGCCGCGGTGATCAGCCCGAACACGCCGCCGACGCCGGCCTCCTTCAGCATGAACGCCACGATGAAGCCGGAGAAGGTCGCGCTGAGCCGGCTCATCGAATAGACGAGGCCCGCGGCGCGCGCCCGGATCGCGGTCGGGAACACCTCGGTCTGGTAGGCGTGATAGGCGTAGGACAGCGTCATGTTGGCCCCCGTCACCAGCACGCCGCTGGCGATCAGCAGCACCGGCTCGGTGAGCTGCGAGAAGGCGAGGCCGAACACCGAGATCGCCGCGGCCGCGCCGCAGATGATCCATTTGCGCTCCAAGCGGTCGGCGAAGGTCGCGGCCAAGAGCGGCGCGAGCGGATAGGCGAAGGCGATGATGAAGGAATATTGCAGGCTCTTGGTGACGTTGATGCCCTTCTGCACCAAGAGCGCCGGAACCCAGTTGGAGAAGCCGTAGACGCCGAATGCCTGGCAGAGATTGAAGATCATGAACAGCACGACGAGCGAGGCGTAGGGCGGCCTGAACAGGTCGGCATAGCCGGTCTCGGCCGGCGCACGTGCCGGCACCATCGCCGCCGTGGCGATCGGGCGCGGCGCCGCCGTCGGCGATGCGGCTTCGAGCGTCCGCATGATTGTCTCGGCTTCGGCGGCGCGGCCATGGCGGGCCAGCCAGAGCGGGCTTTCCGGAACGTAGAGCCGCAGCACCCAGATGATCATGCTGGCGGCGGCGCCGATCAGCACGACCCAGCGCCAGCCGTCGATGCCGTGCGGCGAGAGCGGCACCAGCCACCACGACAGCGCGGCGACGATCGGCACCGCCGAAAGCATGACCGCCTGGTTGATCGCAAACGCCCGGCCGCGCATCCAGCTCGGCACCAGCTCGGTGATGTAGGCGTCGATGGTGATGACCTCGATGCCGATCCCGATCCCGGCGATGAAGCGCCATAGCAGCAGGCCGCCGGGTGTGGTCTGGCACGCCATGATCACCGATGCGGCGCTGTAGAACAGCAGCGACCAGGTGAAGACCGCCTTGCGCCCGAAGCGATCGGCGAGGAAGCCGAGGCAGAAGGTGCCGATGAACAGGCCGGCGAAGGTCGCCGCGACGAAGGCGCCGATCCCGGAGAAGCCGAAGAACGCCTGCGTCGTCGTGGTCATCAATCCGCTGCGAGCAAGGCCCGGCGCGATATAGCCGGTGAAGAACAGGTCGTAGATTTCGAAGCAGCCGCCGAGCGAGAGCAGGATCACCAGCCGCCAGACGTAGCCGGACGTGGGCAGCGCCTCGAGCCGTCGCGAAATCTCGTCGGGTCCGCTTGTCGTGGTGGCAAGATCGGCGACCGAGCCGAGTTCGACGGCGCTCATGATGGTCCTCCCCGAATGGTGCAACGGCCGCCCTTCTTGCGAAGGCGTACCGGTCGCGCATGTTTGGCAGCCGGAAGCCAGAAATCCAGACGAACATATCGAAGGAATCGTTCGATATTTTCGATGGCGCTGTTTCTGACGCGCTTGCTTCACGCGAACGGTGCCCGCTTCGCTTGAAAGCGCTTCAGATCAGAAGCGTCGCCTCCCAGGCGCCGCGGCCCACCTGGTCTGCGATCAGGGCGCGGATCAGGCGGCACATCTCCTCCATGACGTAAGTCATCGGGCGATTGCGCAAGCGGCAAAGATAGAGCGTGCGGGTCAGTTTTGGTTCGATGACTTCGCGCGCGACCAGCAATCGTGCCTTCAACGGCTCACTGACGAAATGCGTCGTCGCGATCGTGCAGCCCAAACCCGCGGTCAGCGCGCCGATCATGCCGCTGGTCGAGTTGAGATGCATGATCGCATTGGCCTCGAGCCGCTTCAGCAGCACGGGATCATCCAGCAGTGCGCGCGCCGATAGTCCGTACCGCAACAGGATCAGCGGCAGCCGCGTCACCTCCTCGAAGGGAATTGGCGTCTTCTTGCCGATCAGCTTCTCGGTGCCGACGCAGAACATCTGTTCCTCCAGCACCGGCTCGGCGATCAGGTCCTTTTCCGACGGCGGATTGTAGACCAGCGCGAGGTCGACCTCGGAGCTCAGCAGATGCAGCAGCGTCGCGCCGGAGAGACTCTCGGTCAGCGACAGCTTCAGGTTCGGATATTTCGTCAGCACGGTGCGCATCAGCGGCACGCCGATCGCCTTCATTCCGGAATTGGCCATGCCGATCGAGATATCGCCGGCGATCACGCTGGCGCCTTCCTTGATCTCGCGCTCGGCCGCCGCCATCGCGCGCAGGATGATGCGGGCATGTTCATAGAGCCGCTCGCCCGCCGCGGTCGGTTCCATGCCGCGTGGCTTGCGCTCGAACAGCGGCGTGGCGAATTCAGCTTCCAGATTGGCGATGTGGTGGCTGAGCGCGGATTGCGCGACGTTGGCCTGATCCGCCGCCCGCGACAGGTTGCGCTGCTCGTAAACCGCGATGAAATAGCGAAGCTGGCGCGAATCCATGAGGGTTCAGCGTTCTAGAACCACGAATACTCTATTCGACAGATTATATTTTTCAGATAGCGTGCGGAAGCCTAACCTGCGCCGATCACAAAGCGTTTTCGAGCGAAGCGGTACCGGTTCGCGTGAAGAAACGCGTCAGAACAAGAGCGCAACGAGCACGGAGAAACCGATGACCGGGAACGGACTGCCGCTGGAAGGCGTGAGGGTCGTCGAGATGACCCACATGGTGATGGGGCCGACCTGCGGCATGATCCTGGCGCAACTCGGCGCCGAGGTGATCAAGGTCGAACCGCCCGCCGGCGACAAGACCCGTTCGCTCGGCGGCATGGGAGTCTCGTTCTTTCCGTTGTTCAACCGCGGCAAGCGCAGCGTGGTGCTCGACTTCGCCAAGCCCGAGGACCGTGACACGATGCACCGGCTGCTTGCCAGCGCCGACGTGTTCCTGGAGAATTTTCGCGACGGCCAGCTCGACAAGCAGGGGCTCGGCGCCGAGGAGCTTCGCCAAAAATATCCGCAGCTGATCATCGCCGGCCACAAGGGCTTTCTGTCCGGTCCCTATGATCATCGGCCGGCGCTCGACGAGGTCGTGCAGATGATGTCGGGGCTCGCCGCGATGACCGGCACGCGCGACAAGCCGCAGCGCGTCGGCTCCTCCGCCAACGACATCATGGGCGGCATGTTCGGTGTGATCTCGATCCTCGCCGCGCTCTATCAGAAACGCGGCGGCGACAGGAGCGGCGCTGACATCCGCATCGGCCTGTTCGAGAACTGCCTGTTCCTGGTCGCCCAGCACATGGTCGAGTACGAGATGACCGGACGCAAGCCGCGCTCGATGCCGGAACGCGAGCATGCCTGGCCGATCTACGACATCTTCGATACCGCCGGCGGCGATCGCATCTTCATCGGCGTCGTCACCGAAGGTCATTGGCAGAGCTTCTGCCGCGAGTTCGGCCTCACGGAATTCGCGGACGATCCGACGCTGCGCTCGACCACGGACCGCATCATGGCGCGCGACCGGATCATTCCGCGCGTTGCCGCGGTGGTTAAGGATTGGAACGTGGCGGATCTCTCGGCGAGGCTCGACGCGCTTAACATCTGCTTCTCGCCGATCAACCGGCCGGAGGATCTGCTCGGGGATCCGCATGTGCTGCGTCCCGGCGGGCTGGTCAACAACGTGAACGCCGACGGCAAGCCGTTCCGCGTCCCCGCGCTGCCGCTCGAATGGAACGGCCGCAATATCGGCGAAGGTCTGAAGGTGCCGGTGCTCGGTGCCGATACCGAAGCGGTGCGCGCCGAGCTCGCACAACAGAAGATTTCATCAACCGGAAACGCTGCGTGAGGCTGACATGACCCGTGTCCACGATATCTATCCCACCGACAAGGTGAGCCTGCGCGAGGTCGGCCTGCGCGACGGGCTGCAGCTCGTGAAGACGTTCCCGTCGACCGCGGCGAAACAGCGCTGGGTGCGCGATGAATACGCCGCCGGCGTGCGCCATTTCGAGGTCGGCTCGTTCCTGCCGGCCAAGACCTTCCCGCAATTCGTCGATGTCCGCGACGTGGTCGCCTCCATCGCCGCGCTGCCCGGGGCGCACGGCGTCGCGCTGGCGCTGAACGAGCGCGGCGTCAACGAGGCGCTGGCCACCGGCGTTGCCGAGATCGCCTCGGTGATATCGGCGACCGAGGAGCACAGCCAGGCCAACGCCAACCGCTCGCGCGAATCCGCGATCGAGAACATCAAGCGGCTTTGCGAGCTGCGCGATGCCAGCGCGCACAAGCCCCTGGTCAATGCCGCGATCTCGATGGCACTGGGCTGCTCGATCGTCGGTCCCGTCGATCCGAACGAGGTGCTGCGCCTCACCGAGAAGCTCTACGAGGTCGGCGTCGACATGGTCGCGATTGCGGACACGGTGGGTTATGCCGGGCCGAAGCAGGTCGGCGAGCTGACGCGGGGCGCGGTGAAGATCGCGGGATCGAAGCCGGTCTGCGTGCATTTGCACGACACCCGCGGCATGGGCATCGCGAATGCTTCCGCCGCGCTCGATGAGGGCGCCCGCGTGCTCGACGGCTCGCTCGGCGGCCTCGGCGGCTGCCCGTTCGCGCCGGGCGCCACCGGCAATGTCGTGTTCGAGGACCTCGTCTTTCTCTGCGAGAGCAAGGGATTTCCGACCGGCATCGATCTCGATCGCCTGGTCGAGGTGCGCGCGATCCTGAAATCGGAGATGCCGAACGAGGCGCTCTATGGCGGCCTCGCCCGCGCCGGCCTGCCGCGCGGCACCAAGGCGAGGGCGGCGTAGCGTACTCATTGCGTAGCCCGGATGGAGCGCAGCGCAATCCGGGGCCTCGCGCCCGCGGACCGAGCTTCCCGGATTTCGCTGCGCTCCATCCGGGCTACGAGACGACACGCTCTCAATCGTGCCCGTGCCCCCGCTTGCGCGGCTTCTTGTCCGGGGCGGTCGGGATCATCACGACGCGGCCGTAACGCACGCCGCGTTCGGCGATGACGTGATCGGCGAGATGGCGGACCTCGCTGCTGGCACCCTTCAGCGCCGTCACCTCCATGCAGCTGTCGTCGTCGAGATGGACGTGCAGCGTCGCCAGCGACAGGTCGTGATGGCCATGGAAATTCTGCACCAGCCGCTTCGACAGATCGCGCGCGGCGTGGTCGTAGACATAGACCAATGCGGCGACGCACTGCCCTGACGGCGCGTTCTCCGTGCTCTGCTGCAAGCCAGCGCGTGCGAGATCGCGGATGATCTCGGAGCGGTTCTGATAGCCGCGCGCCTCGGCGGCGGCGTCGATCTCCGCGAGCAGGTCATCCTCGATGGTGATGGTGATGCGTTGCATGGATTATCCGTGGTGGCTCGATTGCCTGGCGGTATGACATTTTTCTTGTAACGTCATACTGTGCTTGCTAGCGTCGCTTTGCCGGGGTTGGTTGGACTGGTGCGGTCGTCGCGTGACTGTAACAGGTATCATGCGGGGGCATGGGCGTTGCGTCGTACTGCATTGCGGATATTTCCCGCCGCCGCCTCCATTGCAGCATTCGCGCCGGCCGCCGAAGCGCAGACGGTCGCCACCGTGCCCGGCCAGTTGCCGCCGGTGACGGTAACGTTGCCGGACCAGGGGCCACCCAGGCACGCCAGACCGTCCCAGCGTCCGCGCCGTGTAGCCGGCGGCGGCCGCAAGCCCGCAGCGCTCCAACCGAGCCAGCCCACCGCTGCGAGCGACGGAATCACCGGCGGCTCGGCGACCGTGTCCGCGTCCGATCTGCAACCGACCGCCGCCAGCGCGCGGCAGATCAGCGGCGACGAGGTGAATGCGCGGCCGATCTCGCGCGTCGGCGAAGTTCTGGAGGTGGTGCCGGGTCTGATCGTCACTCAGCATTCCGGCGAGGGCAAAGCCAATCAATATTTTCTGCGCGGCTTCAATCTCGATCACGGCACTGACCTCGCCATCACCATCGACGGCATGCCGGTCAACATGCCGACCCACGGTCACGGCCAGGGCTATGCCGATATCAATTTCCTGATCCCGGAGCTGATCCGGTCGATGGACGTCCGCAAGGGTCCATACTACGCGGACAAGGGCGACTTCGCTTCCGCCGGCGCGGTCGACATCAATTATCTGAACGGACTGCCGAAGAGCATCGCCGAGCTGACGGTTGGCAGCTTCGGCTATCAGCGCGCGATGGCAGCCAGCTCGGCCAAGGCCGGCGATGGCACGCTGCTCGCAGCCTTCGAGGCCAACAAATACAATGGCCCGTGGGACGTGCCCGACGACATTCGCAAGCTCAACGGCGTACTGCGCTATAGCCAGGGTACCGCGACCGACGGCTTCTCGCTGACCGCGATGGCCTATTCCAACGGCTGGAATTCGACCGACCAGGTCGCGCAACGTGCGATCGACCAGGGCCTGATCGGCCGTTATGGCACGCTCGATCCGACCGATGGCGGCACCGCCAGCCGCTTCAGCCTGTCCGGCAACTGGGCGCAGTCCAGCGACTACGGGCAGAGCAAGCTCAACGCCTATGTGATCCGCTCCTCGCTGCAGCTTGACAACAACTTCACCTATTTCCTCGACGACCCCGTCAACGGCGACCAGTTCAGCCAGACCGACAGGCGCACCGTCTATGGCCTCGACGCCAGCCATGCTTTCGACCTTCGCTTCGCCGGCATCGATACGCAGACCCGGGTCGGCGTGCAGACCCGCTACGACGACATCAATGTCGGCCTGTTCAAGACCGCGCAGCGCGAGATCCTGTCCACCGTGCGCAACGACCAGGTGCAGGAGGGCAGCGTCGCGCTGTGGGCCGATACCACCGCGCGCTGGACCGACTGGCTGCGCACCACGGTCGGCATCCGCGAGGATTATTTCGCCGGCCATGTGCTGAGCGACACGCCGCAGAATTCCGGCAACGCCCGGGCGGCGATGACGAGCCCGAAGGCCGGCATCGTGCTCGGCCCCTGGTCCAGGACCGAGTTCTACGGCAATGCCGGCTTCGGCCTGCATTCCAACGACATCAGGGGCGCGACCATCACCGTCGATCCCAATGACAAGGTGACGCCGCTCGAGCGCGTGCCGCTGCTGGTGCGCTCGAAGGGCGCCGAGCTCGGCATTCGCACCAGGGCGATCGACGGCCTCACCTCGTCGCTCGCCGTGTTCGTGCTCGATTTCGATTCCGAGCTGCTGTTCGTCGGCGATGCCGGCACCACCGAGCCGAGCCGGCCGAGCCGGCGCGTCGGCGTCGAGTGGACCAACCAGTACAAGCTCCTGCCGTGGGTGAGCCTCGATTTCGACCTCGCCTATACCCGCGCCCGCTTCACGGATGTCGATCCGGCCGGCAATTTCATTCCGGGTGCGGCGGCACGGGTCGCCAGCGGCGGCGTCACCTTCGGCCGCGAGACCGGCTGGTTCGGCAGCCTGCGCGCCCGCTATTTCGGCCCGCGCCCGCTGATCGAGGATGACAGCGTGCGCTCGCTGTCGTCATTCATCGTCAACGCCCGCGCCGGCTACAAATTCGACAACGGGATGCGGCTGCAGCTCGACGTCCTCAATCTCTTCAACGCGCAGACCAACCAGATCGAATACTACTATCTGTCGCGGCTGCCGGGCGAGCCGATCGATGGCGTCGCCGACCGCCGCCGCATGTGCATCCTGCCGAGCCGCTTGCCGTTCGGCTGACGCTTGCGGCAACATTCTGATCGTCACACCGGCGCGCGACCTTCCGCGGTCATTTCCGCAGCCGGAAGCGCCGTCTCTTCGTCAATCGCTTCAGGAACAAGCGGCGGCGACTTACGTTCTGGAAACACACCGAATTCGCCCGCCACCTCCTGGAGCGGCTTCTGCTTGTCGGCCCAGTGCAGGGCCGTGTAGTCGAAACCGTGCACGATGGTGGGTTTGACGACTTCGAAATAGGGCGAGATGTCGAAGTCGCGCGGCATGTAGAGCGAGGAATCGCGGATATGCAGAATCTCGCGGCGCGCCTTGCGGCTGGCGGCGCGCGTGATCTTGGGCAGGATCGGATAGCGCACGGCGTCGAACGCCTGCGCGATCAGCGCCGAGCAGATGATCTTGGTCGGATCGCCGGAGCCGAACGCGATCATGCGGCGGCGCCAGCGCTGCGGGATCGGCAGCGGAAACAGATAGCGCGCGAGATCGACGATGTTCTTGGTGTCGTAGCCGAAGCCGATGCGGTTGATGGCGTAGCGGCACACCGTGGTGCGGTCCTCGAACGACAGGCCGACCGGACGGCAGAGGCGGGTGTGGTAAGCGAGATATTTCGACAGCGGCGCGGAGGTCACGCCTTCGCCGATATTGGCCTCGATCAGCACATGCTGTTCGCCGTCAGGCTCGACCGCGCCGTCGATCGGTCCGACAAACAGCGCGGCGTGCGACCAGGTCGACTGCGTGAGGTATTTGATGATGCCGGAAATCCGGTTGTTGCCTTCGACCAGCAGCACGTCGCCGGGCTGCATGATGCTCCGCAGATGGTCCGGGTCGCTCGGCGTGAACGGCTCGTAACCGGGCACTTCCTTCTGCAGGTACCCCGCGATCCATTTACCGACGGTATCGAGCATTACGCCCATGGATTCCCCCCAGCGGTTCTATGACCGCTTGTGTTTCACTTAATCATGGTCGCAAGCTGTTGCAATTTAGTTCATGCCATCGGCGGATCAATCATGATTGATTTACCATGATGGTTGCTGCGGTCGGTGAGATGCGGCACAGTTCGCGAAGCGTTCCCGTTCTCCGCAAGTCCCCGGAAACCATGCCAGAAGCTATGTCATGACAGTGACCCGCCGCGATTTCCTGTCGGCGTCCGCAGCTTTCGCGCTGGTGCCTGCGCTGGGCGGCCGGGTGCTTGCTGCGCCGCCGCCGCGCGAGGCCGACATCGTCGTGATCGGCGCGGGTGCCGCAGGCATTGCCGCGGCGCGACGGATCGCGGCCGCCAACCGCAAGGTGATCGTGGTGGAGGCGGCGGGCCAGGTCGGCGGCCGCTGCCAGACCGATGCGTCGACATTCGGCGTGCCGTTCGACCGCGGCGCGCGCTGGATGCACAATCCCGAGACCAATCCGATGATCCGGCTGGCCCGCTCCGCGGGCCTCGACATCGTCACGGCGCCTGCGGGGCAGAAGATTCGCATTGGCCGGCGCTACGCCCGTCCCGGCGAGACCGAGGAGTTTCTGGCGGCGCTGGTGCGCGCCAATCGCGCGATCGACGACGCTGCGCGCAAGGCCGATATTGCCTGCGCCGCAGCGATGCCGAAGGACCTCGGCGATTGGGCCGGCACCGCGGAATTCCTGCTCGGGCCCAGTTTCTGCGGCAAGGATCTGAAGGATCTTTCCGCCGTCGACAAGGTGCGCGCGCAGGATCGCAACACCGCGATCGCCTGCCGGCAGGGGCTCGGCGCGCTGATCGCAAAGCTCGGTGAGGGACTGCCGCTGGCGCTGTCGACGCCGGCGCAGCGTATCCTGTGGAGCAATCGCGACGTCATGGTCGAGACGCCCTCCGGCAAGATCACCGCGCGTGCCGCCATCGTCACGGTGTCGAGCAACGTGCTTGCGAGCGGCAATATCAAATTCGCGCCGGAGCTTCCGAAGCGCGCGCTCGATGCCGCCGCCAAGCTCAGCCTCGGCAGCTACGATCGCATCGCGCTGCAGATCCCCGGCAATCCGCTCGGGCTGTCGCGCGATGACGTCATCATCGAGCAGAGCAATTCGACCAAGACGGCGCTGCTCTACGGCAATATCGCAGGCTCTTCGCTGTGCACGATCGACGTCGCAGGCTCGTTCGGCCGCGACCTGTCGGCGCAAGGCGAGCAGGCGATGTCGGCTTTCGCGGTGGAATGGCTGACCAAGCTCTATGGCAGCGAGGTCGGCGCCGCCGTTAAGAAGACCAGCGCGACGCGCTGGAATGCACAGCCCTTCACTATGGGCGCGATGTCGGCTGCTGCACCCGGCGCACAATTCTCGCGCCGGATCCTGGCCGAGCCGATCGGCGCCATGTATCTCGCGGGCGAGGCCACCCATGAGACGCTGTGGGGCACGATCGACGGCGCCTGGGACAGCGGCGAGCGCGCCGCCGACGCCGCGCTGCGCAGGATCGGCGGGGCGAAGGAAGCGACACCGGCGCCCGCAGCGCCCGCCGCAAAACACAAGCGCCGCACGTCGCCTCGCTCCGGGGCGATGAATTGACGGTCGGGTGAGGTGACGGTTGAGCGCGGCCGGCCTTACCGTGGTGTGTGCGGCGATTGGTGGCGAGTGCTGCCGCACAACAGATGTCGTCCCTGCGAAAGCAGGGACCCATACGCCGCAGCAGATGTTGTGATCGGGACTCGTCGTTCCACCATCGTTCAGCAATAACCATTCGTGGTTATGGCTCCCTGAGTTCGCAGGGACGACACCGAGGATGTTGCGCAGCAGGTGGTCATGAATCCGCATTCTCGCGACATGATTTGTCTTTTCACACCGGCAGCTTCAGCTCCATCAGATCCTTGGCCACCACGATGCGGCCGGAATAGTTCTTCTTCACGTCCCTCGTCCAGTCATCGTCGGTGACCTGCCGATCGTCGCCGGGGACGAAGTGGCTCAGCACCAGCGTCTTCACGCCGGCGGCGGCTGCGATGCGGCCGACGTCCTCGGTCGAGGTGTGGCTGTCGAGCAGATGCTTCTTCAGCGTGGCGCCGTTCTTGGTCGTGGCAACCAGGCGATCGACCGCGGGGACGTAGAGACATTCGTGCACCAGCACGTCGACGCCCTTGGCAAATTCGGCGAGCTTCGGGTTGTAGGCGGTGTCGCTGGAGAACACGATGGTGCCGTCCGGGGTCTCGAACTTGTAGGCGAAGTTATCCGTGATCGGCGGGTGCGGCGTCCGGAACGCGGTCACGGTGACATCCGATGTCTTCAGCACCACGCCGTCGTCGCTGATGTCTTTCGCGATCAGCAGCTTGCGCGGGTCGGGCCGGCCTTCGTCCTCGATCCGGGTCTCGACGTCGAACTTGTTCAGCTCCCAATATTCTTTGGTCATCGCCTCGATGCCCTTGGGGCCGAACGAATGGATCGGCGTCGAGAGGCCGGCCGCCCAGGCGTTGTAGAACAGATTGCCGTATTCCAGATTGTGATCGGAATGATGATGGCTGATGAAGATGTACTTGACCTGCGGGATCGGCACGCCCGCGCGCACGAGCTGGCGGCTGACGCCCATGCCGCAATCGATCACGAACGGGGTATCGTTGACGACGACGAGATTGGCGGGGTTCGAAGCGCCGTTGCCGACGCGCGGCCCGCCCTTGGTGCCGAGGAACACGATGCGGGTCCGCGCCTTGTCGGTTTGCGCGCGCACGCCCGGTGCCGCGAGCACGGCGGCGCTGCCGAGCGCCAGTTTCAATGCGTTGCGGCGATCGATCATCGGTGTCTCCCTGGTCTCGTTTGAATGCTGCGACCCTAGCCGCCGCGCAGGATGCCATCAAGCGCCGGCAGGCCGACGATGACGGCAGCCGCGATCAGCGCGTAGCAGATCGCGCGAAACACCTTTTCGCTCGCCTTGCCGAACAGCGCGGCGCCGAACCAGACGCCGATGCCGTAGATCGGGCCGACGATCAGCGAGAACTTGACCGATTCGATCGTGATCAAGCCGGTGAACCAGTAGCTGACCAGCGAGAAGAAGTCCGAGGCGCCGAAGAACAGCACGATATTGGCGCGCGAGATCACCGACGAGATCGGGCGGCCCAGCCAGTAGGCGACGATCGGCGGGCCGCCGGTTTGCGCGAGGCCGCTGCAGAAGCCGGAGAGGCCGCCGACGCCGACGGAGAGGGCGACGTGCTCCTTGCCGTGATAGCGCCAGCCCGACAGCAGCAGTGCGAGCAGCGCCGCGACGAAGCAGGAGATGATCCAGCGCGTCGTGACAGGCTCGAGCACGGTCAGGAAATAGGTGCCGATGGGAACGCCGACCAGCGCGCCGGCGACCATGACCGCGGTCGCCTTGCGGTCGGCATGTGTCCACGCGTTCGGCAGCAGCGGCGTGTCGGCGATGAAGTCGATGATGAGCAGCAGCGCCGCCACCAGCCGCGGCGCCGCGACGCTGCTCGCGAGCGGCATGAAGATCAGCGCCGAGCCGAAGCCCGAGAAGCCGCGCGCCGTGCCCGACACGAAGGCGATCGCGCAGATCGCGAGCGCGATGCTGGTCGAGATGTCGGAGGGGATCAGGCTGAAGGAGGTCATGAAAGGATAACGAGATTCGACTAGCTGGCTGGCAACTCAAAGCGCCCCTACTCAGACCCGTCATCCCCGCGCAAAGGCTTCGCCTTTGTCGCTGGAGGTGCGAGCAGAGCGAGCCTCGAAGGATGCACGGCCACAGGCGGGGCCGTCGACCCTTCGAGACGGCCGCTACGCGGCCTCCTCAGGGTGACGGTGCAATAGACCGCCTGTGGTTCACATCACCCGCGCAGCGTGCCGCCGGTCTTCTTGGTCACATCGGCGACGACCTTGGCGGCGACCGCGTCGATCTCCTGGTCGGTCATGGTCTTCTCGCGCGGCTGGATCGTCACCGCGATCGCGATCGACTTCTTGTCGGGGTCGATGCCCTTGCCTTCGTAGACGTCGAACACGGTCACATCAGTGATCAGCTTCTTGTCGACATTCTGCGCCGCGCGGACGATGTCGCCCGCCTTGACGCTGCGATCGACGATGAAGGCGAAGTCGCGCGACACCGGCTGGAATGCCGAGAGCTCCAGCACCGGCTTCGCGCGCGTCGCCCGCTGCTTGCCTTGCGGGATGCGCTCGAGGATCACCTCGAACACGATCATCGGGCCGTCGGCGCCGAGCGCCTCGGCCGCACGCGGATGCAGCTCGCCGAAAGTGCCGAGCACGTTCTGCGGGCCGATCTGGATGGTGCCGGAGCGTCCCGGATGCAGCCAGGCCGGACCGCCGGGGACGATCTGCAGCGCCTGCATCGGCGCGCCGGCGGCCGCCAGCACGGCGAAGGCGTCGGCCTTGGCATCCATCGCATCCGCCACAGCCGAGCCGGTCCAGTGCCGCCCGATCCCCTTCGCCGAGGCGAAGCCATGGCGCACGCCGGAGGCGGCCACGAGCTGGTCCTCCGGGCGGTCGCCGCGGAACACCTGGCCGACCTCGAACAGCGCCACATCGGGATAGCCGCGGTTGATGTTGGCCTGAACCGCCGCAACGAGGCCCGGCAGCAGGCTCGGCCGCATGTCGGAGAGATCGGCCGCGATCGGGTTGGCGAGCACGAGCTCGCTCTGGCCGCCGCCGAACAGTTTTGCCGCGTCATTGGTGATGAACGACCAGGTCACGGCTTCCACCATGCCGCGCACGCCGAGCGCGCGCTTGGCACGGCGGGTGCGCAGCTGCATCGGCGTCAGCACCGGCTTGCGCGGCTCCTCGCCGCGCTCGAACGGCGTCATCGGCACCTTGTCGACGCCGACGATGCGCACGATCTCCTCGACGATGTCGGCCTTGCCGTGCACGTCGGTGCGCCAGGACGGGATCGCGATCTTCACCACGGGGCCGTTGCCGGCCAGCATGAAGCCGAGCCGGGTGAGGATCAGCTTCACCTCGACCAGCGGCACCTCGATGCCGGCGAGGCGCTTCACTTCACTGAGCGGGAAGTCGATGACGCGATCCTCGCCGAACTGCTTGCCGACCACGACGTTCTCGGACGGCGTGCCGCCGCACAGCGCCAGCACCAGTTTGGTCGCGAGCTCGAGCCCGGGCACCATGAAGGCCGGATCGACGCCGCGCTCGAAGCGATAGCGCGCGTCCGAATTGATGCCGAGCTTGCGGCCGGTCTGCGCGATGTTGATCTCGTTCCAGAGCGCCGATTCGATCAGCACGTCGGTGGTGTTGTCGTCGCAGCCCGAGGCTTCGCCGCCCATGATGCCGGCGAGCGATTCGACGCCGTGCTCGTCGGCGATCACGCAGATGTTGCTGTCGAGCGTATAGGTGCGGCCGTCGAGCGCGAGCAGCGTCTCGCCGTCCTTGGCGCGGCGGACGGTGAGGTTGCCCTGCACCTTCCTGGCGTCGAACACGTGCAGCGGGCGGGCGCGGTCGTAGGTCATGAAGTTGGTGATGTCGACCAGCGCGTTGATCGGGCGCAGCCCGATCGAGGTCAGCCGCTTCTGCAGCCATTCCGGCGACGGGCCGTTCTTCACGCCGCGCACCAGCCGCAGCGCGAAGCCCGGACACAGCGTGGCGTCTTCCACCTTCACCTCGACCGGGCAGGGGAATTCGCCCTTGATCGGCCTGATGCCGGGGTCTTTGAACTTGCCCATGTCGGCGGCGGACAGATCGCGCGCGATGCCGTGCACGCCGGTGCAGTCCTGCCGGTTCGGCGTCAAATTGATCTCGATGGTGGGATCGCCGAGCCCGGCCCAGTCGGCATAGCCCTTGCCGAGCGGCGCGTCCGCCGGCAGCTCCATGATGCCGTCGTGATCCTCGGAGATCTGCAATTCCGCCGCCGAGCACAGCATGCCGCGGCTCTCGACGCCTCTGATAGTGCCGACGCCGAGGGTGATGTTCTTGCCGGGGATGTAGGTGCCGGGCGGCGAGAACACGCTGATCAGCCCGGCACGCGCATTCGGCGCGCCGCAGACCACCTGCACCGGCGCGCCGCCGTCGCCGGTGTCGACCATGCAGACACGCAGCCGGTCGGCATTCGGATGCTGCTCGGCCGAGATCACACGCGCGATGGTGAACGGCGCCAGCGCCTTCGCCTTGTCCTCGATGTTCTCGACCTCGAGCCCGATCATGGTGAGCTTGTCAGCGAGCTTGTCGAGCGGCTCGTCGGTCTCGAGATGTTCCTTCAGCCAGGAGAGGGTGAACTTCACGGCTGCATGCCTCGGTTCTTGTTGGTGTTGACTAGCGTGCTTGCGACGGCGGCAGGGCTCCCTCCCCCTTTGCGGGGGAGGATTGGGGAGAGGCGTAAGCCACTTGCTCGGAAGGACGTTGCGCTGTCGGAGAGAGCGCGACGTAGGTCAAGGAGAACCTGACTCACGTACTCAGCCCTCCCGCGATCGACGGGATGTCGAGCGGCTTGAAGCCGTAGTGGCTGAGCCAGCGCACGTCGCTGTCGAACAATTGGCGCAGGTCGGCGATGCCGTATTTCAGCATCGCGATGCGGTCGATGCCCATGCCCCAGGCAAAACCCTGGTAGACGTCGGGATCGAGGCCGCAGGCGCGCAGCACGTTGGGGTGCACCATGCCGCAGCCGAGAATCTCCAGCCAGTCCTCGCCCTCGCCGAAGCGGATCTCGCCCTTGTCGCGGCGGCACTGGATGTCGACCTCGAGCGACGGCTCGGTGAACGGGAAGAACGACGGCCGGAACCGCATGTTGATGTGGTCGACCTCGAAGAACGCCTTGCAGAACTCGTGCAGGATCCATTTGAGGTGGCCGAGATGCGAACCCTTGTCGATCACGAGGCCCTCGACCTGATGGAATTGCGGCGTGTGCGTCGCGTCGGAATCGATGCGATAGGTGCGGCCCGGGCAGATCACGCGGATCGGCGGCTGCTGGGTCAGCATGGTGCGCACCTGCACCGGCGAGGTGTGGGTCCGCAGCAGCATGCGCGAGCCGTCCTCCTTCGGGTTGAAGAAGAAGGTGTCGTGCATCTCGCGCGCCGGATGGCCTTCGGGGAAGTTCAGCTTGGTGAAGTTGTAGTCGTCGGTTTCGATGTCGGGACCTTCGGCGACCGCAAAGCCCATGTCGGCGAAGATCGTGGTGAGCTCGTCCCAGACCTGGCTCAGCGGATGGATGCGGCCGGTCTCCGCCGGCGCCTCGCGCAGCGGCAGCGTGACGTCGATGGTCTCGGCGGCGAGGCGCGCATCGAGCGCGGCCGCTTTCAGCACGTCGCGCCTGGCCGCGAGCGCCTGCGTCACCGCATCCTTGGCGAGGTTGATCTTGGCGCCTTCGGTCTTGCGCTCGTCCGGCGACATCTTGCCGAGGGTGGCGAGCAAGGCCGAGATCGAGCCCTTCTTGCCGAGCGCCGAGACGCGGACCGCCTCGAGGGCGGCCTCGTCAGCGGCTGAGGCGATCTGGTCGAGGATGGATTGTTCGAGCGTTGCGAGGTCGGACACGGTCAATTCCTGCGCTTGAGCGGAGCATGATCCGGTGGGAAGAACCGCTGCCCGAACCGGTACCATGCGCCAAAATTCGGCTGGGTTGTCGCCGCCCGAAGGCGGTAACGTCAAGCAAAAAGCCGGTCATTTCGGGCCGATGGCCGGCAGCATTGAACCCCGCGCGGAGGCCGGGCTACCCAAGGGGAGTTCAAGGAGGCCCACGCGATGTTGCTGCGATCTTGCCTGGCCGTGCCGGCGGTGCTGTTGATGCTCACCACGGCGCATGCCGCGACCGAGGAATGTCCCGCCAAATCGACCCAGATGGACGACATCATCGCGGAGCTTCAGAAGGCGCCGAGCTGCAACCGCGCGATGAAGATCTTCGAGGCGTGCGAATACGGCGCCAGCGGAGACGTCCAGTTCGGCGCCGTGGTCGAGAAGAGGTGCGAGGGGGACTTCCTGTCCGGCCTCGGAGCGTCGCAGAAGAAGGCCTATGCCGGCCAGCTCAAGCGCTGCGACCACAAATACGACCACGAAAGCGGCACCATGTACCGCTCGTTCACGGCGTTCTGCCGGGCGATCGTCGCCCAGCGCTATTCGCAGAAGGCGCTGAAGGCGGGCCCCAAATCGCGTTAGGGCCGCCCGCTAGGATCAGGCGGCCAGCGCGGCCTTGGCCTTCTCGGCGATCGCCTGGAACGCAACCGGCTCGTGGATCGCGAGATCCGACAGCACCTTGCGGTCGACGACGACGCCCGACTTGGAGAGGCCGTTGATAAACACGCTGTAGGTCATGCCGAACGGACGGACCGCGGCGTTGATGCGCTGGATCCAGAGCGCGCGGAAGGTGCGCTTCTTGCGCTTGCGGTCGCGGAAGGCGTACTGGCCGGCCTTTTCGACGGCCTGCTTGGCGACGCGGATGGTGTTCTTGCGGCGGCCGTAATAGCCCTTGGCGGCCTTGTAGACTTTCTTGTGCTTGGCGTGAGCGGTCACACCGCGTTTGACGCGAGACATGACGGAAATCCTTGATCTGGAAGAGGTGACGGGGCGCCGCGCAGTCGCGGCGAGGGTTCAAGCGATCGGTGCGATCAGGCGTTCGGCAAGAAGTACTTCTTGACGTTGTCGCCGTCGGTCTTGAACAGCACGCGGGTGCCGCGGAGCTGACGAATCTGCTTCTTCGTCCGCTTGATCATGCCGTGGCGCTTGCCGCGCTGGGCGTGCATGACTTTGCCAGTGGCGGTCACCTTGAAGCGCTTTTTAGCGCCCGACTTGGTCTTCAACTTGGGCATTTGGCTCTCCTGTCGCACAGCACGAAAATCGCCCCGAGAGGCGTCCGGCCGGCTAAAATGCTCGTTAGAGCGTTGAAAGTGCTAAGGTTTTTTCCGAATTGAAAGAACCTGCACGAACCGTCGCCACGGCAGCCCTTGATCAGCCGGGCGGCGAAGGCCCGGCTTATGACAGAGGATCGGCGGTTTTGCAACGTTTCAGGCGGGGAATCGGGGCCGGAACCGGGTAGCCCGGATGGAGCGCGGCGCAATCCGGGGCAGGTCGCGCCGCGGACGCACCGGCCCCCCGGATGTGCTGCGCTCCATCCGGGCTACGGAAACGAAACAGCCCGCCAGATCGCCTGACGGGCCATTTCATTTCAACAAAGCGACAAATTCGAACTAGCGTGGCGCCAGAACCATCACGACCTGGCGGCCCTCGAACTTCGCGTCCTGCTCGACCTTGGCGAATTCGGCGACGTCGGCCTTCACCTTGTCCAGCAGCTTGGTGCCGATCTCCTGGTGCGCCATCTCACGACCGCGGTAGCGCAAGGTGATCTTGACCTTGTCGCCTTCCTCGAAGAAGCGCTGCATCGCGCGCATCTTCACGTCATAGTCGTGATCGTCGATCATCGGGCGGAGCTTGATCTCCTTGATCTCGACGACCTTCTGCTTCTTGCGAGCTTCGGCAGCCTTCTTCTGCGCGGAATACTTGTACTTCCCGTAGTCCATGATCTTGCAGACGGGAGGGCTGGTATTCGGCGAAATCTCGACGAGATCCATGCCGGCATCCATGGCCATCTTGATGGCCACCATGGTTTCGACGGTGCCCTGATTGACACCCTCCGCATCGATCAGCTGGATCTGTGCGTTGCGAATCTCGTCATTGGTGCGCGGCCCTTCTTTGGCGACTGTGGGCGGGGCTCTATTGGGACGGCGAATGGGTAACTCTCCAAAGTTGTGAAAGGGAAGGCGGATATTTTGAAGCAAGATGCTGCAACGGGCAAGCGAACTCGCTTCTTTAAGCGGCAAAACCGCCAATTGCGAGGCATTTTGGCCACGCCCGGCACATATAGCGGGCGCGTCTGCTCCGCAAGGCAGGGGTCGCAGCCGTTGACCGGTGCCGCGCGACAATTGAAAAGCAGATGTCTGACACGCGAGTGACCGAACCATGAGCCAAACCGCCGCATCGGAACAGGAACCTGCCTTCATCGAGGTCGGCGAGGGCAGCGAGGCGCGCCGGATCGCGGTGCGGGCCCGTGCCGGCAGCAATCCCGGGCTGTTCTGGCTCGGCGGCTTCAAGTCCGACATGGCCGGCACCAAGGCGCTCGCGCTCGATGCGTGGGCGGCCGAGCACGGCCGCGGCTGCGTCAGGTTCGACTATTCCGGCCACGGCGAATCCGGCGGCGATTTCGCCGACGGCACCATCGGCCGCTGGCTCGAGGAGAGCGTGGCCGTGTTCTCGCAGTTCTGCAGTGGGCCGCAGGTCGTGATCGGGTCCTCGATGGGCGGCTGGATGGCGCTGCTGCTTGCGCGCGAGATCATGCGGCGCGGGAACGCGAAAGCACAGCTCGCCGGCCTCGTGCTGATCGCGCCGGCGCCCGACTTCACCGAGGAACTGATGTGGAAGGCCTTCTCGCCGGAGGTCCGCGCCGAGATCGAGGCCAAGGGTATGTGGCTGCGTCCGTCCGAATATGGCGACGGCACGCCCTATCCGATCACCCGCAACCTGATCGAAGAGGGCCGCAATCATTTGCTGCTCGGAAGCAAGATCGACGTCGGCTGCCCGGTGCGCATCCTGCAGGGCGCGCAGGATCCCGACGTGCCGTGGAAGCACGCCTTCGCGCTGGTGCACCGCCTGCCGGCCGAGGACGTCGTGCTCACCATGATCCAGGACGGCGACCATCGCTTGTCGCGTCCGCAGGACATCGCCCGCATCATCGCCGCGGTGGCGGAGATCGGCTAAGCTTTTTTCCTTCTCCCCTTGTGGGAGAAGGTGGCGCGGACGATGTCCGCGCCGGATGAGGGGTTCTCTCCGCGGACACAGACCCCTCACCCGTCTCGAATGAGCTCTCGCTCATTCGATCCACCCTCTCCCACAAGGGGAGAGGGAAGAAGAAGCGAGGAGCCGGGAGAGAATACCAATGGACACCACGACAATGCTGCGCGCGTTCTGCGACGCGGTCGAACAGCGCAACGGCAAGGCCTTTGCAAATCTCTTCACCGAGGACGGCGTCTATCACGACGTGTTTTACGGTGCCTTCAAGGGCCACGGCAAAATCGCCGAGATGATCGACGACTGGTTCTACCGGACCGCGACCGATTTCCGCTGGGTGATGCATGATCCCGTGAGCGATGGCACGACGCTCTACGCGCGCTACACGTTCAGCTACCGCTCGACCTTGCCGGAAGCCAAGGGCGCGCGTGCGATGTTCGAGGGCGTCGCGATCATGCGGCTGCGCGACGGCAAGATCACGGAGTACCACGAGGTCGCCAACACCGCGCCGGCCTTCGTCGATTTGAACTTCGCGCCGGAGCGGATCGCCAAGATCGTCGGCAAGCAGGGCGCGGAGCTGAAAGCGCGGCCGGAGATGCAGCGGCATCTGGCTTAGTCTAAGCCTCAATCCCCCCGTCGTCATTCCGGGGCGCGCGAAGCGCGAACCCGGAATCCATTTCTCCGTTGGTCTTTACGGCCCGATGGATTCCGGGTTCGATGCTGCGCATCGCCCTCAGGTGCGCAATTGCGCACCGGGGAATGACAATCATGGCGGTGGCGGATTGGTCATCGGCTTGCGCTGGGCGAGCGCCGCCACCGTGGAGGTGCCGATCGGACCCTTCTCGTCATAGAGCCAGCATTCGCCGATCGCGATGCCGTCGGTGGCGTGATGGTTGACGACCTCGAAGCCGATCCAGTTGGTCACCGGCAAGCGATGCAGATAGATCGTGACGTCGCTGTTGATGTAGCCGAGCCCCTGGTCGCCGGCATTGGCGAAGGGGCTGGCGAAATCCGCGCCGGTCGCGACATGGACGAACGGCGTCATCTTCACGCCCGCGACGAGCTCGCGCACCTCGCTCATCCAGAGCCGGCGCTCGCCGAGCGAGCCCATATGGCCGACGATCGGCCGCGTCTCCCATTTGCCGTTCATGCCGAGCCTCGGATCGGTCGGCTTCGGAATGTCCGATGGCGCCGGCACCTGCCAGTTCGGCGGCGACCACACATTGCCGGGCGCATTTTCCGTCCTGCGCAACAATTGGCAGGAGGCGCGCGCCATGCTGGTGCCACCGGAGACAAACTCGGCCTCGATCATCTTGATGCGCATGCCGTCGCGCACGAGCCTTGTCGTCACCTCGATCGGCGTCGTGATGTTGGGCAGCCGGAACATGTCGATTGTCAGCCGCGCCGGGACGAACTCGTCGGAGCCGTGGCGCTCCTCGATGACGAAGGCGAGCAGGCCGAT
This sequence comes from Bradyrhizobium sp. USDA 4502, assembly GCF_054063355.1. Lineage (NCBI taxonomy): Bacteria > Pseudomonadati > Pseudomonadota > Alphaproteobacteria > Hyphomicrobiales > Nitrobacteraceae > Bradyrhizobium > Bradyrhizobium sp. USDA 4502. The sequence goes on along the minus strand of NZ_JBSSGF010000001.1, from coordinate 7,497,809 downwards.
CACGACGCGGCCGTGCAGGGATTCCGGACTCCACGGTCCGTTCGCAACGGATGTCGGCATGAAGCCGTCGCCGTGCCTGGTGAAGAAGGGCTGGTTTGTCATGGCGTACGACCATGACGGGAATGGCGCGATGAAATCAAGAGGCGGTGGCCGCGCGCCACTCCTGCTGCACGGTGACGTCAGGCTCGCCGCCGGCGCGCGACGCCAGCGCCGCGAACGCATCGCGCGTGATCAGCTGCGACAGCGCCCACACCGCGGCGCCGCGTACCAGCGGGCTCGCGTCGTCGAGCAAACGCCGCGCTTCGCCGACAAGGCTTGCGTCACCGGAGTTGCCGATCGCGATCAGCACATTGCGGATGAAGCGGTCGCGGCCGATGCGCTTGACCGGCGACTTTGTGAACAGCGCGCGGAATGCGGCATCATCGAGCCGTGCGAGATCGGCGAGCGCGGGCGCCCGCAACGCATCGCGCGCGGCAAGCTTCTGCTCGCGCCCCGCTTGCGCGAACTTGTTCCACGGACACACCGCGAGGCAATCGTCGCAGCCATAGATGCGGTTGCCGATATTCTTGCGGAATTCGTGCGGGATCGGACCCTTGTTCTCGATCGTCAGATACGAGATGCAGCGCCGCGCATCGAGCTTGTAGGGCGCGGGAAACGCCGCGGTCGGACAGATGTCCTGGCAGGCGCGGCAGCTGCCGCAATGATCGGCCTCGGCATCATCGCGCGGCAGCTCGGTGGCGGAATAGATCGCGCCGAGAAACAGCCACGAGCCGAATTCGCGCGACACGAGGTTGGTGTGCTTGCCCTGCCAGCCGATGCCGGCGGCCTGGGCGAGCGGCTTCTCCATCACTGCGGCGGTGTCGACGAACACCTTCACCTCATCGCCGGTGATCGTGGCGAGCCAGCGCGCCAGGACCTTCAGCCGCTTCTTGATCACGTCGTGATAGTCGTCGCCCTGCGCATAGACCGAGATCGCGCCATGCGACCGTCGCGCGAGGATGTCGAGCGGGTTGTCGTCGGGCCCGTAATTGACGCCGAGCATGATGATCGAGCGCACGCCGCCCCACAGCACGCGCGGGTCGGCGCGCCGCTCCGGATTGGCCGCGAGCCAGTCCATGTCGCCATGGCCGCCGGAGCCGAGGAATTCGAGGAAATATTTTCCGGCCTCGCTGGTCGCATCAGGCGCGGTGAAGCCGATGGCATCGAAGCCGAGCGCATGCGCCTCGCGCTGAAGCGCTGCCTTGAGATCGGAAGGGGAGAGCCTGACCGCCGGGTTCAGAAGTCGAGGTCCACATAGGTGCGCGACGCCGGCACCCCCGCCAGCCATTCGCTGAGCAGCGGGCGGAACGACGGGCGGGACTTCACCCGCGCGTACCACGACTTTGCCGCGTCGTCCTCGCTCCATGGCACGTCGCCCAGATAGTCGATCGCCGAGAGATGCGCCGCGGCGGCGAGATCCGCGTAGGTCAGGCGGTCACCGGCGAGATAGTTCCGCGTCTTCGCCAGCCAGCCGATATAGCTCAGATGATAGCGCACATTGACCTTGGCGGCGCGCATGATGTCGGGCGCCGGCGGGCCGCCGCCATTGTCCTCGCTCATGAAGCGCTTGTAGATCCGCTCGGTCACCAGCGGGTTGGAGGCTTCCTCGAAGAATTTCTCGTTGAACCACGCCATCAGCCGGCGCACCTCGACGCGCTCGGCCGTCGACGTCGGCAACAGCCGCCGGTCGCCGGCATCGAGGCCGTGCGCCTCGTCGACATATTCGGCGATCACAGGCGCACCCGGAATCGGCGGAAAGCTCTCGGCGATCAGCACCGGCGTGGTGGCTGCCGGATTGAGCGCCAGGAACGCCTCGCGCCGTTCCCACACCCGTTCCTCCACAAGACGCAAATCGAGCCCATACTCGCCGAGCACGAGGCGAATGAAGCGCGAATGCGGACAGAACGGATGGTGATACAGCGTGTACATGAAGCCCTTGGTAGTTTCGCGGCACTTAAGAAATCATCAACCTGTGCGGCCTGGACCTGTGCTTTGGCCAGACCAGTTCCGGTCGTCTCTATGTCGCGTCAGCACGCAAACCGGTAGCCACCCCCGCAGATGGTGCGGGTCACAAAAACGCTATAGCTCAGCAAATCGGCCGGGTAACCCATTGTTTGACGATTTTTTGCGATTGCGGCCAATGTGCGAATAAGCGAGAAGAATCCCGTTTTCCACACAGGGCAGGCCACAACATGATGACGGATATGCTGCGGGCGGTGATTCTCGGCATCATCGAGGGCGTCACGGAGTTCCTGCCGGTCTCCTCGACAGGCCACCTGCTGCTTGCGGAGCGCTTCTTCAATCTGGGCGAAGGCAATTTCTGGAAGAGCTTCGCGATCCTGATCCAGCTCGGCGCGATCCTCGCGATCCTCGCGCTCTATTTCGTCAAATTGTGGCGCGTGGCGCTCGGCATGTTCACCAATCCCGACGACCGCCGCTTCGTGATCGGCGTGCTGGTGGCGTTCCTGCCCGCGGTCGTGATCGGCCTGATCGCCGGCAAATACATCAAGGAGTTCCTGTTCAATCCTTGGGTGGTCTGCTTCACGCTGATCGTCGGCGGCGCCGTGCTGCTGTGGGTCGATCAGCTCGATCTCAAAGTGTACGAGGACGATGCGACCCGCTTCCCGCTGCTGATGTATTTCTGGATCGGCGTCGCGCAGTGCCTGGCGATGATTCCCGGCGTGTCGCGCTCGGGGGCCAGCATCGTGGCGGCGATGCTGCTCGGCGCCGACAAGCGCTCGGCGGCGGAGTTCTCGTTCTTCCTCGCGATCCCGACCATGGTCGGCGCGTTCGCCTATGATTTCTACAAGAACCGCGCCGACTTCACCTCCGACAATCTCAGCGTCATCGCGGTCGGCTTCGTGGTGTCGTTCATCACGGCGATGATCGTGGTGCGGGCCTTCCTCAACTTCGTCACCCGCCGCGGCTTCACCTTCTTCGCCTGGTGGCGCGTGATCGTCGGCACGCTCGGCCTGATCGCGCTGGCGATGGGACGGTAAGGCGCGACGGACACCATCCCATCACCGTCACCCTGAGGAGGCCGCAAAGCGGCCGTCTCGAAGGGCGACGGCCCCGATCTCGGCCGTTCATCCTTCGGGGCTCGCCCAGCGGCGCAATTGCGCCGCAAGGCTCGCACCTCCAGCGACAAAGGCAAAGCCTTTGCGCGGGGATGACGGGGAAGGGCTTGGTAGCGTGGGAAAAGCGTAGTGGTGCCGTGCCGGCTCGCGCGGAGCCTGTCATCGGGCGCGCGTTCGCGCGACCCGTTGGCTTGGCCGGGACGACAGGTGGAGAGAGCTGCCTACGCGCTCTTCTTCTGGAACTGACCCGTCGCGCGGAAGCGCCAGAGATATTGCGGGGCGATCGCTTCCATCGAATCCGGCGAGATGCCGAGGCCTGCGAAGGTCAGGCCGGCGGCCTTGGCGGCGTCGGACACCACATTGTCCGAACGCAGCATCTCGACCTGGTCCGGCGTCAGCGTGAACGGCCCCGGCGCGAACTGCAGGAAGTACGACTGGAACTTGGCGAGGCCGAACGGTAGCGGCGCCAGCATGCGATCGCGCTGGGTGATCTTGAGGATGATCTGCATCACCTCGCGCATGGTCAGCACTTCCGGCCCGCCGAGCTCGTAAGCTGCGCCCTGCTTCGCCTTGCCGTCCACGGCATGGACCACGGCGTCCGCGACGTCGCCGACATAGGCCGGCTGCACCGTGTTGACCCCGCCGCCGACCAGCGGCAGCACCGGTGACATCCGTGCCAGCGCCGCAAAGCGGTTGGTGAACTGATCCTCGGGCCCGAACAGCAGCGACGGCCGCATGATGGTGGCCGACGGCAAGGCCGCCAGCACCGCTGCCTCGCCGCCCGCCTTGGCGCGGAAATAGCTCGAGGGCGAATCCGCGTCGGCCCCGATCGCCGAGACATGGACCATCCGCCCGCCGGCCGCGGCCGCCGCCTTGGCGATGGTCTCGGCGCCCTTCACCTGCACGGCATCGAAGCTCTGCCCACCGCCCTCGGCCAGGATGCCGACCAGGTTGATGGCGATATGCGAATCACGCATCGCCGCCTCGACCGAGGCCGGGTAGCGCACATTGGCCTGGACGGCATGGATCTGCCCGACCCGGCCGAGCGGCTGCAGATGGCCGGCTAGCTCGGGCCGCCGCACCGCGACTCGGACGCGGTAATCGCGCTTGCAGAGCGCCCGGACCACGTTCCGCCCCAGAAAACCCGATCCGCCGAAGACCGTGACCAGCGTGTCCAGGTTCGATGCCATGGGGTGATTCCTGTGGGATTCGAGAGCGATTGACGTAGGTTAACCGTCTGGCGATACGCCATCGGCCTTATCCTGTACAGGGTATTTGAATTTCCAATCGCGAATTTGACAAGCGCGCAACCGATCCTTACTAAGCCGCTCCACATGCCCAGGTGGCGGAATTGGTAGACGCGCTGGCTTCAGGTGCCAGTGGCTTAACGGCCGTGAAGGTTCGAGTCCTTTCCTGGGCACCACCCCCTTTTTAAGCGATTGAAATCGCTCGCGTTCGGTGTGCCATGTGCCATCCGTGAGCCTTACGTCGAAGCCTTCCAGCATGATTCTGGCTCGAAGGGTGATGCAGCAGGGCCGCCTCGGGCGGCCCTTTCGCATTTGGGCATGTCGTCCGGCCGCGCGGCGACCCGCAAGGTCAACTGGCTGACCTTCAAACTCGAACCGGAGCCGCAAACGCCGGTCGCCGCCCAGCTCGGCTGCATCGGCCTCGGTTGGGGCTTTTGAGACGAGCTTGGCAGGCATCCTGCTCAGCTGGCGCTTGCGATCGTTCTCCCGTGTGGCCACCGCTCCAGTGCGCCGCAAATTTCGGGTTCTCCAGGGGTCGTCGCGCGAAGGCTTCGCGCTTCGCCTTAGATCGCCCATCCGTCGGCGGGATAGGCGATTGTCTCCGCGGGCATGATCGCTGCACCGAGCCCGTTGCAGAATCGGCTGGAATAAAAGGCGAGCGGGGAACCGTCTCGCTGCCGGCACCAGCGGACCTCGCCAATGAACAGCGTGTGGTCGGCGACGTCAATTGACCGGACCACGTCGCAAGCGAACTGGGCGATCGCTTGCGACAGGACGGGAAACTCTTCCCGGTTGACCAGCGATGGCGAGCCTTCGGCCCGCGGCCTGCCGGAGAAGTGCGCGCAGAGTGCGAGATCTTCCGCGTGAAGGACATTCACGGCGTAACGCTTCGAATCCATGATCGCCTGCCAGGTCCGCCCTCGCATCACCGAGACCAGCACGGTCGGCGGTTTGGTGGAGACGGTCGTGAAGCTGTTGGCCGTCATGCCGACCGGAGTGCCGTCGCGGTCGATGCTCGCCACGACTGTCACGCCTGTGGGGAATCGCGCAGCGGCCGCCCGGAAGCTCGCCGGATCGGGATGCGGGTTCATCGATCGCGCTCCATGGCGAAACGGCAAGAGGTCGCGCCTTTCGGCGTGTGGCTCGAGAGATGGTTTGTCGGCACGCAGTCGCGGCCTGGTGCAAGTGGACCGTACGGCCGGCTCGCGATCATTGTTGCGTCAGGCGGCGAGCGGCGCGCGCCTGTCGATCCAAGCGTGGATGCGCTTGTCGGTCGCGACACGATCCCACTGACGCTCCGGGTAGTTGAAATTATCGGTGAACTCGTCGCAGAGTTCTCGGTCCTGCGCCATGGTGAGGATCAGCCGACCCATCGCCTCGGACGGCGGCCGCAGCATCAGATTCGTCCAGCGCGCAGCCGCGAACACGCGATTTTCGCGGGCGCGATCCACCTCCTCAACGAAGCGTGCGTCGAAGGCCACCGTTTCCACGATCGCCTTGCCGAGTTCGAAGGCGGCGTAGGAGGCGATGTTGGCACCTTGGCCCATCAGCGGATCGACCACTGAATGTACGTCGCCCAGCGCGACGGCGAATTTCTCGCCATCGAAGGCGACCGACGATTGCCGTACGGTCGGCACCACCGCGCCTTGCAGCAGGTCGAGCGGCTGGGCAAGCCCGAAGCGATGGGTGTCGATCCGGTTGTAGGTGTGCGGATGATGCTTTTCCAGCTTGTCGAGAATCGTCTGGCGGAAGGCTGCAGGGTCCGCGTCGTAGCTCAGCGAGACCAGATTGGCCATGTCGCCGCCGGGAATGTTCTCCATCAGGAGCGCTGTTTTCATGCCGCTGAATGACAGCGTCGGAATGACGATCATCTCGCCATGTCCGGGCGACACCGAGAGCGTGACACCGCGCGGGTCGTCACCGTCCGGGCTGCCGTGATCGACGCCGTCATAGAGGCCCACGCAGAGCAGGCGCTGTGGCTGGCTGTAGGGGGACAACTCCGGCCGATGGGCGAACATTCGCCCGAGCGCACCTTTGCCGGTCGACACGACGAGAAGGTCAAAGCGTGAAACCAGAGCCGGGATGTCGTCGTCCTGGATGCTGGCATATTCGATGCTGCCGCCGCGATCCTCGAAATCCTTCATCAGCGCGGGCAGGTACATGCGGTAATCCACTGCCCGGCTCGGCTTCTTGAACGCGCCGCGAAACAGCAGCCCGTTGCCCGGGAAATTAAAGAAATGGTCGTGGTGATGGTAGATCGTGGCGGCGTCATCCCAATGGTTCACGCCTAGTTCGTTCTCACGCGCGATGGTGACGCTGTGATGGGCGACCGTGTTCATCAGCCGCGCCGAGGCGTACTGCTCCGGAGTGCGGTCGGTCAGCACCGTCGCCTGGATCCCATGCTGTTGGAGATAAAGAGCCAGATGCAGGCCCCCGATTCCGGCGCCGACGATCCCGATCGATTTGTTCATTGTTGATCCTCCCTGGTTACCGAGAGGCTAGACCGGATCGACTGTGTCCATGTAGGGAATGATAAGAATATTACAAATTCCTGGGAGGAATGCATGGATCGGATCGATGCGCTGCAAACCTTCATTCGCGTGATGGAGGCCGGCAGCTTCAGCCAGGCCGCGAGCGATCTGGGCCTCGGACAGCCGGCCATCAGCAAGCGCGTGGCGTTGTTGGAGGCGGAGTTCGGCTGCCGGCTGTTCGTCCGCACCACGCGCAAGGTTCGTCCGACGTCGGAGGCCGATCGCGTGCTCAAGCTCGCCAAGGATATCGTCGCGCTGCTGGAAAGTGCCAGCACGCCGGCGCAGAGCCGGGTTCGCAGTCCGTCGGGGACCTTGCGGATCACTGTGCCGACCTCGTTCGGTCGCTATTTTTTCCGCGGCATTTTCGCAGAGTATCTTCGCCGCTATCCCGACGTGCGGCTCGATGCGAGCTTCACCGAGCAGTTCGTAGACCTGGTGGAGACCGGGACGGAGCTGGCAATTCGGATCGGAATGCTGAACTCCAGCTCGCTGGTGGCGCGGCGCGTCGGCACCATCAAGCGCCTCCTGGTGGCGGCCCCTTCACTGCTCGCACGGCATCAAGCCCCGCTCCTCCCCGACCATCTGCGCCGCATGCCGAGCGTAACGTATTCACGCTTGTCGCCGCGGAATCAGTGGACGTTCGAAGCCGAGACCGGCCGCCATGTGGTCGAGATCGCGCCGTCGATGACCTGCGACGACGCCGACGTGATGACGCTCGCGACGGTTGAGGGGCTCGGCGTCGCGGTGCTGCCAAGCTGGTGCGCCGTCGAACACATCGCCGCAGGCCGGCTTGTTCATCTGCTGCCGGATTATGCGGTACCATCGCTACCGATGCATCTCGTCTATCCTGACCCGCATTGGATGTCGCACCGCGCGAGACTATTCCGCGATCTGATCATTGAGCGTGCCGACATGTTTGCGATTGGCTGAACACGTCGGCCGATGCGGGGAATTTGAGAACGCTGGCGATCGCCGCCGCAGCCCCTGCCGTCACACGATTCGCCGGCCCGCGCGTCGCGCGAAGCGACAGCTTCATGACCAACGAATAAACGATGGAGGTAATCCCAGTTCTCTCGTCCTGCGGCATTTTGCCAATTTTGTCCCGACATCGAATTACGCTCAGATCGGGAGCCGACTGGACGGCCTCCAGCCGCGCTCCGACTATGCACCCTGACAGAGCTTGGCGATGATCGCGATCGAAAGCCGGACGGCGCGAGCTCCATCAGCGCGCATCACCGCCGTCGACGTCGTCCACGATCTCGACGCCGCCGAGACGATCTGGCGGAGTCTTGAGAACTCGAGCCATTCCATCACGCCCTTTCAGCGGTTCGACTTCCTCGCCCCGTGGCAGCGTGAGGTCGGTGAGCGCGCGGGCCTGTCGCCTTTCATCGTCATCGCGCGTGACGGCGATGGCCAACCACGGGGCTTGCTGCCGCTTGCTCTGCAAACGGCTCTCGGCGTGCGCCGCGCGAGCTTCATGGGCGGCGAGCACGCAACCTTCAATATGGGCCTGTGGGAGCGTGGGTTCGCCTTGGGTGCCACGAAGGCCGATCTCCACGCATTCATGGCGATGCTCGCCAAGCGTGACAAAGTCGACGTGCTGGCGTTGCGCCAGCAGCCGGCGCACTGGCGCGGCGTGCAAAACCCGCTGGCGCTGCTGCCTCATGAGCCCCTGGTCTTGAACTGCCCGATGCGCACAATCGAGCCGGGCGCAACGGCCGCGAACCTGATCGGCAATCCCTCCCGCCGCATGAAGCTCAAGCAGCGCAAACTATTGGAGCTGACCGGCTACCGCTATCACGTTGCCTCCACTGATGCCGACATCGCCCGCCTGCTCGACTGGTTTTTCCGCGTGAAGTCGGAGCGGTTGGCCGAGCGGAAGGTGTCCAATGTGTTCGCCGAACGCGCGGTGGAGAAATTCATTCGCGCCGCCTGCACGACAAGGCTGTCCCACGGCGGCCGCGTCATCGAAATCCATGCGCTCGAATGCGACGAGGAAGTGATCGCGATCTTCGCCTTGGCTGCCGATGGCCACCGCTTCTCGACGATGTTCAACACCTACACTCTGTCAGACAACGCGAAATTCAGCCCCGGCCTGCTCTTGATGCAGGAAATCATCCATCATTTTGCCGGCCGGCACTATCGCGCCTTCGACTTCGGCCTCGGCTCGCATGAGTACAAGCGGCTGTTCTGCAAGGACGACGAGCCATTGTTCGACAGTTTCATTCCGCTCACCAGGCTCGGCCGACAGGCCGCCGGAGTGATGTCCGCGGTGGACCGCACCAAGCGGTTGGTGGAACACCACCCGAAGCTCCGCGGTGTTGCGCAGCGCCTTCGCAAGGCCTTGCTTGACAAGGCATTCTGCGCAATTCCTCTCGTTTCCTTGCTTCAAGTGTAGCTGCCGAAGCCGGCTTAGCCGGAACGAGCGGCCTCTGCCGTCACACGATCCGCCGGCCCGCGCGTCGCGCGATCGACCGCTGCACGAAATACATCGCGATCATCGAAATAATGGTCGTTGCGACGACGATGTAGCCCAGCCGGTCGAAATGCAGCAGCGAACCGTCGGGATTTTCCGCGATGATCGCCGCCGCAAAGACCGAGCCCAGCCCGCCCGACAGCTGCTGCACCGAGGCCGAGATCGCGCTGAACGATCCGCGCTGGCTGGCGTCGGGAATCGCCGACATCAGGGCCTGGGACGGGATCATGCGCGAGAAGATGCCGATGAACATCAGCACATTGACCAGGATCGCGGTCAGCAGCGAGACGTGGCCAAGGTTGGTGTAGATCAGCACCATGATGACGGACACCACGCAGCCGAACACGAAGGTCGGATATTTGCCGAACGCATCGCTGGCGCGGCCGACCAGCGGCCCGATGATGATGCTGAACAGGCCCGAGACGAGATAGATCGTCGGCAGGTGGACGATGTCGATGCCGAGATTATGCACCGTGAAGGCGCTGCCGAACGGCATCAGCATGAAGCCGCCGGTCGCGAGCAGCGTGGTCACCAGGAAAGCCAGCGTGTAGCGCGGCTGCCCCACGGTTGCGATCAGATGGCGGAACGGATTGCTGTCGTGCTGCAATTTGAGATGGGCATCGACCGGGTGCATCGCGATCGCAATCGCCGCGATCGCGGCAATCGACAGGCCGACGATGGCCACGAAGCAGATGTGCCAGTTCCAGTGATTGGCCAAAAACAGGCCGGCCGGGACGCCGAGCACCTGGCTCGCGGCGAACGCCGTCTGCAGGATGCCCATGGCGCGGCCGCGCTGTTGCAGCGGGAACAGGTCGGTGACGATGGCAAGCACGACGGAGCCGATCACCCCGCCGAACACGCCGGTGACGATGCGGCCGAGCAGCAGCACGTGAAAATTCTGCGCCAGCGCGCAGAGCACGGTGCCGAGCATGAAGCCGACATAGAAGAACAGCAGCAGCCGCTTGCGGTCGAAGCGATCGGCAAAGCCGGCGGCGAGGACGCCGGAAATCCCGGCCGCGAACGCGTAGGCCGAGACCGCGACGCCGAATTGCCCGGCCGTGATGTTCAGCGACGGCATCAGGATGGCGCCGAGCGGCGACATGATGATGAAGTCGAGGATCAGCGTGAATTGCGTGAAGGCGAGCAGCGCGATCAGGAACGATTGGTAGCGCGAGAAGCCGCGCTCCTGCTGGTCGTCGATCGGCGCGGCGATGGTCTGATCGGACATAAGGCTCATTTCATTGGGAAAGCGGGTTCGGGCTGGCAACAGATGGGGTCGGCGCGGCCCGATTTCATGGGGCGCGCGGGCAACAGTTCCCTCGAAATTGAACGCGTAGCGGCAATGACTTGGCCCCGACTTGGCCGTGCGACCACGTCGAACTTGGCGAGAAAATGGAGACAGCGGCGCACCCGAGGCGCCATGGCGATTGTTTCCGGTTGTGTCGGTCGATAACTGCAACGGGTGAATGCTGTACTTCACAACCTTGGAAGCGTACGCACGTCAAGGGTGTGAATCGTGCGGATGCATCTCATGGTTCCGTCTGTGGCGACCGCGCAACAGGTCGCTGCAAATCGTTTCAAGCTTGAACGGAGCGGAGCTGAGAGCGGGGCGGGGGTAGCAGGTGGCGCGGGGCCGGGGGCTCGGCTTCGCGCCGACTTTGGAGTAAGGGCATGGTTTCCTCGCGGCTCGCGGCGATCCTGTCGTGCACGGCTCTAAGTGGCGGTTGCCTGTTGTCCACGTCGCCGGCGTTGGCCGCCTGCGACAGTCTCGCGCCGGCGAGCGGGCAGACGGTAACCTGCTCCACCGCAGCGCCGAATCCCTCGCCGGCCGGCGTGCAGGCCGCTGCCGGCAGCTCGAACGTCACCGTGAACGTGCTGCAGGGCGCCGGCATCACGCCCGGCGCCGGAGCGACCGCGATCGGGCTTGTCTCCGGCAGCGCCGCCACCAACAACGGCACGCTGACCGTCAGCGGCGGTGGGACCGGTATCTTCGGCAGCGGCGACGGCAACGTCTTCACCAACGGCGCGTCGGGCGTGATCACGACCTCGGGCGCCGGCAGCAATGCGATCGCCGCCAGCAGCAATGGCAACACGCTGATCAACAACGGCACGATCACGACGCAGAACGGCACCTCGCGCGGCCTTGCCATCACCGGTCTCACGCAGCACAACAACAACACGCTGATCAATACCGGGACGATCACCACCCAGGGCCCGCAATCGCACGGCCTTTATGTGCAGACCGGCGACAGCAACACCTTCACCAATAGCGGCACCATCACCACGGCCGGCGCAGGCGCCCGTGCGATCTTCTCCGCCGGCCAGTTTGCGACCATCACCAATACCGGCACGCTGCTCACGACCGGTGGCGACGCGGGCGGCACCGCCAACAACACCGTGTTCATGCAGGGCAATGCCGGCGTGTTGCGCAACAGCGGCACGATCGAGGCGCGCGGCGTCAATGCCGACGGCGTGTTCTCCAACACCGCCGGATCGTCGTTCACCGCCCGCATCGAGAACCTCGCCGGCGGCAAGATCATCAGCCAGGCGGGACCCGCGATCCGCACGCTCAACGGCGCCACCACCATCGTCAATGCCGGCCTGATCGCCGGCAACAGCGGCACGGCGCTCGCCGGCGGCGGCGGTGCGGTGAGTTTGATCCTGCAAACCGGCTCGCAGATCGTCGGGCTTGCCGATGGCGGCGGCGGCAACAACCAGGTGCGGCTGCAGGGCAGCGGCACGGCCGACAATGCGTTCGCGCGATTCCAGACGCTGACGATGGAGGGCAATGACTGGACCTGGGCCGGCACCGGGATCTTCGCCAACACCTTCGTCAACAGCGGCTCGCTGAGGCTGCAGACGTCGCTGACCGGCAATGTGACGATCGCGGCCGGCACCAGCCTGCTGGCAGGCAACGGCGCCAATCCGTCGATCACGCCGTTTCCGGGCGGCCCGCCGATCACCGTCACCAATGCCGGCGTCATCAACCTGACCAATGGCGGCGCCACCGCGGCGAACAGCCTGACCATTGCCGGCAACTATGTCGGCAATGGCGGCGGGCTCTATCTGCGCACCGTGCTCGGCGGCGATGGTTCGCCGTCGGATCGGCTCGTCATCTCCGGCGGCAATGCGTCGGGCTCGACCGCGGTGACCGTCACCAATGCCGGCGGCGCGGGCGCATTGACCACCGCCGACGGCATCATGGTGGTGCAGGCCGTCAACGGCGGCACCACGGCTGCGGGCGCATTCGGCCTCTCCAACGCCGTCGTAGCGGGCGCGCACGAATATCTCTTGTTCCGCGGCGGCGTCTCCGCCGGCAGCGCCGACAACTGGTATCTGCGCTCGACATTGTTGCCCGGCACGGCCTCGCCTGCGCCGCCGGCAGCGCCTGCACCGGCGCCGCCCTCATCGCCCAACGTGGTGCCGCCGCCTCTGGGGCTGCCTGCGGAGGATCTGTCGTCGCTGACGCCGCCGCCGGCGGGGCGCCGCGCCGGTCCAGCTCTACCGTGAGGAGGTGTCGGTCTATTCGGCGCTGCCGCAGGTGGCGCAAAAGCTCGGGCTGGCGACGCTCGGCACCTTCCATCAGCGCCAGGGCGATCAGGCCTTGCTGACCAGCGGCGGCGAACAGCCGGCGGCGTGGGCGCGTGCCTATGGCTCGCACAGCTCGCAGAGCTGGGCCGGCACGGTCAGCCCCGCCTTCGACGGCACCATGGCCGGGGTGCAGGTCGGCGTCGACATCCTGCGCTTCCAGTCCGCGCCCGAGCATCATGATCGCGCCGGCTTCTTCTATGCGTATGGCTGGGCCAGCGGCAACATCAGCGGCTTCGCGCTCGGCCTGAACGACGTCCGCACCGGCACGCTCTCGATCGACAGCCAGAATATCGGCGGCTACTGGACCCGTGTCGGCCCGTCGGGCTGGTATGTCGACGCCGTGCTGATGGGCAGTTTCTACGGCGCAAGCCCGCAGTCGGATCGTCAGGTCGGCGCACGGGTGTCGGGCACCGGCGTCGCTGCATCGCTGGAAGCCGGCGCGCCGATCCCGCTGAACAGTTTTCTCGCGATCGAGCCGCAGGTGCAGCTGATCTGGCAACGGCAGTCGTTCGACAGCTTCAACGACATGTTTTCGAGCGTCACGCTCGGCAGTGCCGATACGCTGACCGGGCGGCTCGGCGTGCGCATTCCCTCAACCTTCGTCGTCGGCACGGCCGAACTGCGTCCGTATCTCGAGGCCAATCTCTGGCACACGGCCGCGAATGACCGCAGCATCGCGTTCGCGACGACGGACCTGATCGGCGTGCAAAGCCGCGGCACCGCCGTCGAGATCGGTGCCGGCATCTCCGCGCAGCTCAATCGCACGATCAGCGCCTATGCGAGCGCCGGCTACACGACCTCGGTGGACAGCCTCCATCGCGAGGATATCACCGGCCGCTTCGGCCTCCGTGTCAGCTGGCAATGATGGCGCGCCCCCGTGGGGCGCGCGGCGGGGACAGCAACCCATTGTCTCCGCTGCACAATGGCGGTACACCCTGAACTATCTGTGCCGGCAGAATTAAGGATTCCTGCCGCGGGTGTCCGGCCCTTACGGGGCCCGATACCAATGCGCGATCCGAAGACCGGCGCATGCTCGCCTGTCGGCGGATTGGACGGTAGTTTATTCCGACAGCGATTCGACGAGGTTTTTGACAGCATGACCATCCGCCTGCATCGCGGCGACCTGCCCGATCTGTCCCGCTACACCGACTCGGTGGCGATCGACACCGAGACCATGGGGCTGCATCCGCACCGTGACCGGCTCTGCGTGGTGCAGATGTCGAACGGCGACGGCACCGCCGACGTGATCCAGATTCCGAAGGGCCACACCGATTCGCCGAACCTGAAGGCGCTGCTCGCCGATCCCAAGATCACCAAGATCTTCCATTTCGCACGGTTCGACGTCGCGGTGCTCTACAACACGTTCGGCGTGATGCCGACGCCGGTCTATTGCACCAAGATCGCCTCGCGGCTGTCGCGCACCTACACCGATCGCCACGGCCTGAAGGATCTGGTGCGCGAGGTGCTGAACGTCGAATTGTCGAAGCAGCAGCAGTCGAGCGACTGGGGCGCGCAAAGCCTCAGCGAGGCCCAGCTCGCCTACGCGGCCTCCGATGTGCTGCACCTGCATGCGCTGCGCGACAAGTTGAACGTCATGCTCGCGCGCGAGGGACGGACCGATCTCGCCCAGGCCTGCTTCGATTTCCTTCCCGCCCGCGCCAGGCTCGATCTCGACGGCTGGGAGGCCGAGGACATTTTCGCCCATTCATGATGAGCGCCGAATTCGTCGCGGCCGGGGCAGTTCCGCCCCGTTTCGGCCAAACTGTTCACGCGTGGTCCGCTGCGGGGGCGCGAGGTGAGGTCCGGGCTGCATATTTGGGCGGCTCCGGCTAGAATAGGGGCAGTTTCGCGCCTCTGGAGCTCAGGTGAATTCGGTTCAGAATCCAGCCTATGTCACGGGCCTCGAGGCGCGCTTTGCCGCCGCCGCGCGGCACAGTCGCATGGTGCGGATTCTGCGCGTCGCGGTTCCCGCGATGGTCGGGCTGGCGATGGCCGTGATCATCTACATCGCACTCTTCAATCCGTTCCACGACCTGATCCCCAAGCTGCCGCTCGAGATGGATAACCTCGTCGTGTCCGGCACCAAGATCACGATGGAAGCGCCGCATATCGCCGGCTTCTCCAACGACGGACGGCCCTATGAAATGTGGGCCAAGGCGGCGATCCAGGATGTCACCGATCCCGACCATGTCGA
Organism: Bradyrhizobium sp. USDA 4502; assembly: GCF_054063355.1. Lineage (NCBI taxonomy): Bacteria > Pseudomonadati > Pseudomonadota > Alphaproteobacteria > Hyphomicrobiales > Nitrobacteraceae > Bradyrhizobium > Bradyrhizobium sp. USDA 4502. The sequence continues at coordinate 7,482,654 of NZ_JBSSGF010000001.1, read as the reverse complement.
GCTGAAGACGATCCGCGCCAAGGTGGCGCAACAGGATCAGTCGACGGTGACGATGGATGCGCGCACCGGCTTCTTCGACAACAAGAAGCAGCTGCTCGACTTGCGCCAGGACATCTTCCTGCAGTCGTCCACCGGCTATGAGGCCAGGCTGACGCAGGCCTTCGTCGACATCAACAAGGGCAACGTGTCGTCGGACGAGCACGTCGACGTCAAGCTGCTCGACGGCACGCTGACCGCCGACAGGCTCCGGATCTACAACAGCGGCGAGCTGGTGCGGTTCGAAGGCAATGTCGTGATGAATCTCGACAAGCTTGGCGACAACAATGCTGCCCCGCCTGCCGAGCCCGCTCCACCGCCGCCGCCGAAGCCGCGCAAATCCGCCAACACGAAATGATTTTGATGATGAGACGTTTTCCGCACGGCATGGCAATTGCGGCGTTCCTGCTCGCGCTTTTCGCCGCGGGCGCTGCGTCCGCGCAAGGCTCGATGAGCGGCGTGCCCAACGCCATGCAGGGCTTCTCGCAGAACCGCGACCAGCCGATCCAGATCGAGGCCGCTTCGCTCGAAATGCGCGACAAGAAAAAGGAGGCGACCTTCGCCGGCAATGTGAAGGTCGTGCAGGGCGACACCACCATGACGTCGAAGACGCTTGTCGTGTTCTACGAGGATAAATCGACCCAGGCGCCGGCGCCCGCCCCGGCCGGCACCAAGGGGGCAGCCGCCAAGGGCGCCGCGCCGATGCAGACGGCAACCCCGGGCCCCGGCGGCGCCTCCTCGATCAAGCGGCTGGAGGCGAAGGGCAATGTCGTCGTGACCCAGAAGGACCAGGTCGTCACCGGCGAGACCGCGATCTTCGACACCAAGACCAATTTGATCACGATGCTCGGCGGCGGCGGCAGCCAGGTGGTACTGACCCAGTGCCAGAATGTGCTGCGCGGCGACCGCCTTTTGGTCGACATGACCACCGGCGTCTCGCGCGTCGAAGCCGACAATGGCAAGGTGCAGGGCCTGTTCATCCAGTCGCCGGGCGGACAGAGCGGCAAGTGCGGCACGCCGGCCGCCCCCGGCTCAGCCCCGGCCCCGTCGCCGATGCAGCTGCTTCCGGGCGGCAAGTCCAAGTAAGCTTCACGTAAGGTCAAGCAGAATCAATCAGTTAGATAATATTCTGCGGCCGCGTGGTTGAAGCCGGCGGGGCGAGACTGTATCTACTGCAGCGGCCCGGCCGAACAATGCGCCTCGAGGGGAATATGTTGGCCGGGACAGGGGCATCCATTCATTCAAGGCGCGGGTGATCGCGCTTTGCCGTGTTGTTCGAGCATGATCTCCGCGCAAACGCGTCCGCTTTTGTCGCGCGGGAAGGCCGGTATTCAGATTTCCGGCTCATGCTTGCGGCTTCGCACGCGAATCGATCGATGCGCAGGCGAGGTCGCGGGATCACCGTGAAAGGCTGAAGCGAAGCGGGGATGGTGGATTTTCTCGGCATGTTCCGGCGGCGCTCTGCGAAACGCAGTACCGGATTTGCGCGCTCGCATGACGACATCACGGCGCTCGACGACCAGTTCGGCGAGATGCTGACGTCTCCGGTGAGTGATGCGCCGATGGCGCGCGCCGCGTCGGCTCCCGGCGTCGAGCTGCCGCGATCCCAGCCGGCAGCAGCGCCGGCGCGGGCGAGGCCGGCCAGGAACAGCGCTCCCGCCGCGCCGCAGCTCATCAAGCGGCCGGGTTATCTGGCTGTGCATAGCGTGGAAAAGAGTTTTGGCAGCCGCCAAGTCGTGCGCGGCGTCAGCATCTATGTGCGCCGTGGCGAAGCGGTCGGCCTGCTCGGGCCCAACGGCGCCGGCAAGACCACCGTGTTCTACATGATCACCGGGCTGATCAAGGCCGATCGCGGCGCGATCGAGCTCGATGGCCACGACGTCACCAAGCTGCCGATGTATCAGCGCGCGCGCCTTGGCATCGGCTATCTGCCGCAGGAAGCCTCGATCTTCCGCGGCCTGTCGGTCGAGCAGAACATCCGCGCGGTGCTCGAGGTGGTCGAGCCCTCGAAGAAGAAGCGCGAGCACGAGCTGGATTCGCTGCTCGACGAGTTCAACATCACGCGGCTGCGCAAGAGCCCGTCGATCGCGTTGTCCGGCGGCGAGCGCCGCCGCGTCGAGATCGCGCGCGCGCTGGCGACGCGCCCCAATTACATGCTGCTCGACGAGCCGTTCGCCGGCATCGACCCGATCGCGGTCGGCGACATCCAGGACCTCGTCCGCCATCTCACCAACCGCGGCATCGGCGTGCTCATCACCGACCACAATGTCCGCGAGACGCTCGGGCTGACCGACCGCGCCTATATCGTCTATGCCGGTGAAATCTTGACTGAGGGAAGCCCGGAGGAGATCGTTAATGATCCCGATGTACGTCGGCTTTACCTTGGCGAGGAATTCCGCCTGTAGCGCATGATCCGCCAAAGTGTGAAGCGGTTTGGCGATAAGATCATGCGCTAATTAAGGAATTTGACGCGCGATCGGACGCAAAACCGGGACGTCCACTTTTGCTGATCGCGGTTATCGCTATTTTCCAATCCGTCAAGCCGTGTACAAGGGCTTCGGACTAATATAAGCAAGAATCGAGCCAACTTTTAGGATCGTTCTTGCCTCCATGGCGCTGACCCAAAGACTAGAGTTCCGCCAGTCGCAGTCGCTGGTGATGACGCCGCAGCTGATGCAGGCGATCAAGCTGCTGCAACTGTCGAACCTGGATCTGTCGGCCTTTGTCGAGGAAGAGCTGGAGCGCAATCCGCTGCTGGAGCGGGCCGCCGACGGACCGGAGCCGCCGGTAGCCGGCGAGCCGGCCATGGAGCGGCCGGACTACGGCGATTCCGACGGTTCCAGCAGCTATGGGGACGATGGCGACGCCTCCGACATGGCCGCAGGCCCAGGCGGTGAGGCCGGCTTCGAGCCCGGCCAGGAGGAATGGCTGAACCGCGACCTCGGCAGCCGCGCCGAGATCGAGCAGACGCTCGATACCCGCCTCGACAACGTGTTTTCCGAGGAGCCGGCGGAGGCGGCGGCGCGCGCCGCACAGGATGCGCCGCCATCGGTCTACACCGAATGGGGCGGCGGCGCCTCCAGCGACGACGAGTACAATCTCGAAGCTTTCGTGGCCGCCGAGCTGACGCTTGCCGACCACCTCGCCGAACAGCTCGCGGTGGCGTTCTCGGCGCCGGCGCAGCGCATGATCGGGCAGTATCTGATCGACCTGGTCGACGACGCCGGCTACCTGCCGGCCGATCTCGGCCAGGCCGCCGAGCGGCTCGGTGCGTCGCAGCAAGCGGTCGACGAGGTCGTCGCCGTGCTGCAGAAGTTCGATCCGCCGGGCGTATGCGCGCGAAACCTGAGCGAATGCCTCGCGATCCAGCTGCGCGAGCTCGATCGCTACGATCCCGCGATGCAGGCACTGGTCGAGCATCTCGACCTGCTCGCCAAGCGCGACATCGCGGCCTTGCGAAAGCTCTGCGGCGTCGACGACGAAGACATCACCGACATGATCGCCGAGATCCGCCGGCTCGACCCGAAGCCCGGGCTGAAGTTCGGCACCGCGCGGACGCAGACCATGGTGCCCGACGTCTATGTGCGTCCGGGTCCCGACGGCGGCTGGCATGTCGAGCTCAACAGCGACACTCTGCCACGCGTTCTGGTCAACCAGACTTATTACGCTGAGCTGTCGAAGACGATCCGCAAGGACGGTGACAAGTCGTATTTCACCGATTGCCTGCAGAATGCGACCTGGCTGGTCCGCGCGCTCGATCAGCGCGCCCGCACCATCCTGAAGGTCGCGACCGAAATCGTCCGCCAGCAGGATGGTTTCTTCACTTATGGCGTCGCGCATTTGCGGCCGCTCAATCTGAAGGCGGTCGCGGACGCGATCCAGATGCATGAATCGACGGTGTCGCGCGTCACCGCCAACAAATACATGGCGACCAATCGCGGCAGTTTTGAATTGAAGTATTTTTTCACCGCCTCGATCGCGTCGGCCGACGGCGGCGAGGCGCATTCGGCCGAAGCGGTGCGTCATCACATCAAGCAATTGATCGACGGAGAGGCCCCGTCGGCGATCCTGTCCGACGACACGATCGTGGAACGTTTGCGCGCCTCGGGCATTGATATCGCCCGCCGTACCGTCGCGAAGTATCGCGAGGCGATGCGGATACCATCCTCGGTGCAGCGCCGCCGTGACAAACAGAGCATGCTCGGTAATGCCCTTTCGGCTCCTGCCTCCTCGTCCGACCGGTCGCGCGATACAGCCTCCGTTTAGGTTACTTCTTGAGCGTGACCCCGTTCGGGTACGGACCGGGCCATGCGCTCGTTGCGTTCGCGCCAAATCGGGATAGTCTCAATCTTTCCAGGTCGAGCGTCGTCCAGAAAGGGAGGTAACCGGAAGCCCAGCAAGCATCATGCTCCTGCAAGAGTGATCGAGGCATCCAGCAATTGAGGCATCAAATGACCCTTCGAATCTCGGGAAAGAGCATCAGCATCGGCGAGGCGCTTCGCGCGCGCGTCAGCGAGCGCACCGACGAGGTCCTGCGAAAGTATTTTGATGGCAACTATTCGGGTCACATCACGCTGAGCAAGGATGGCTTCGGCTTCCGAACCGATTGCGCGCTGCATCTGGATTCCGGCATCACGCTGGAAGCCGAATCCAACGCCACCGACGCCTATGCCAGTGCGGACGCCGCGCTCTTGATGATCGAGAAGCGCCTGCGCCGCTACAAGAGCCGGCTCAAGGATCGCTCCGCCCGCAAGACCTATGCCGCGACTGCCGCGCTTGCCGAATTGAACGGCGTCGGGCTCGACGCGCCGAGCTACGTCATCGAGGCGCCCGAGAACGAGGACGAGGTCACCGAATACAGCCCGGTGATCATTGCCGAGGCAACCACCGCGCTGAAGCGGCTGTCGGTCAGCGAAGCCGTGATGGAGCTCGATTTGACCGGCGCCTCCTGCCTGGTGTTCCAGCATGGCGGCAGCGGTCGGTTGAACATCATTTACCGCCGTACGGACGGCAATGTCGGCTGGGTCGATCCGCCGGCAGTGAGCTCTTGAGGATAGTTGGCAGATGGCATTGACGTCCGAAGCCGGCCCTGCTTATGGTCCGCCGCCTCCAGGAACAAGGGAGGCGGAACAGGGTTCGCAGGTGTTGGCACCGCCGATACGTTGGAGTAGAAGCCCTGCCAACTGGACCCGGGCTAAGCCCGCATCCCACCTCATCTTCTTGACGCCGCCGCTGTAAAGCCTATTTCGCAACCTGACGGTCATTCACCTCGGAACGTCCCAATGCCGATTACCGATTTGGTCGCACCCGAGGCGATTCTCCCGGCTTTGAAAGTCATCAGCAAGAAGCAGGCGCTGCAGGAACTCGCCGCGCGTGCCTCCGCTCTGACCGGGCAGAATGAGCGCGCCATCTTCGAGGTGCTGCTGCAGCGCGAGAAGCTCGGCACCACGGCGGTCGGCTATGGCGTCGCCATTCCGCACGGCAAGCTGCCCAAGCTGGAGAAGCTGTTCGGCTTCTTCGCCCGCCTCGAGCGCCCGATCGATTTCGAGGCGATGGACGGCCAGCCGGTCGACCTGATCTTCCTGCTGCTCGCACCGGAAGGCGCCGGCGCCGACCATCTCAAGGCGCTGGCGCGGATCGCCCGCCTGCTGCGCGACCAGGACGTCGCCAAGAAGCTGCGTGCCTCACGCGACGCCCAGGCGATCTACTCGGTGCTCGCACTGCCGCCGGCGAGCGCGGCGTAAGGCCGCCTGCCGTACGATTTTGCGGGCGCTTGGCGGCCCGTGGTATAGTTCGTTCATGACGCGAACCGAAGCCCTCAGGAAGCTCCGTGACCAGGCCGATGCCATCAAGGCACTCGGGGCGACTTCGCTGTATCTATTTGGTTCGACTGCGCGCGACGAGGCTCGTGCAGGGAGTGATATTGATCTTTTCGTGGACTACGATCCTCGCAGCCGGTTCAATGCTCTCGACCTGGTCGCGACCAAGCGACTGCTCGAAGAGAGTCTCGGCGTCGAAGTCGATCTCACCACACGCAAAGGACTTCATCCACTGATTCGAGAGCGGATCGAGGCGGAGGCAACGCGGGTTTTCTGAATGATCGTGCGCTCCCCCTTGCTTCGTATCCACGACATGCTCGAAAGCATCCGTGGCATCGAAAAGGACGTTGGCAGGAAAATCCATCCGCGACTACGAGCGCTCGTGGCTGCTGCGCTCCGCAATTGAATGCGGAATCGAAGTCATTTCGGAAGCGAGCCGCCACCTCGGCAGCGAGTTAAAGGCTCAGCACGAGAATGTCCGCTGGAAAGACATCGCAGGCATAGGCAACATCTTGCGGCATGATTACCAGCGCGTTGACGCCACGATCATCTGGAAAGCGGTCAAGGATGATCTACCACCGCTGAAGGCCGCGCTGTTGGCGCTCAAGGCTTCATTGGAGTAGTCCGTAGCCCGGATGGAGCGAAGCGCAATCCGGAGCTACTCTAACTGCGGATAGTTCAGTCCCGGATTACGCTGCGCTCCATCCGGGCTACGGAGCGTTCGCAAACCTCTCAGCAGATCGTCGGCAGCAGACGGCGAACCTCGTCGAGCAGATCGGGGATTGCCTTCTCGTCATTGGCGAGATGCCGGAGCAGCGCGCTCTGGAACAGGCCGTCGAACAGCGCGTACAGCGCCGCCGGTGACGATGCCGGCCGCTTGTTGCCGAGCTCGGCGTAGCGCGTGGCGATGCGCCAGATCATCGCTTCCAGGCTCTTGTCGATCTCGAGCACGTCCTTGCGGAACGCCGGCTCGAACATCGCCTGCGAGCGCAGATCGTACCAGAGCCGATGCATGCGCGCTTCGTTCTCGAGCGTTGCCGCGAGCTTGGCGAGGAAGCCTTCGGTCAATTCGTCGCGGCTGCGTGCTGTCGTCACCACCTCGTCATAGCGCGTCACGCATTTCGCCTTGTAGTGGCGGACGCAGCAGCAGATCAAATCGAGCTTGTCGCTGAAGTAGTAGTGAAACACGCCGTGCGTGAATGCGGAGTTTTGCGCGATCTCGCGCAGGCTGGTGCGCGCGAAGCCGAGCTCGCCAAGCGTCTCCAGCGCGGCCTCCGCGAGCTCGACGCGCCGCGCGTTGAACTTCTCGTCGCGCAGCGCCTCGGCCGCTACAGCCACCCGTTGGGCCGCTCCTGTCGCTTGCCGCGCCATTCCGTGCCTTCCCTCTGCTTCTTCCCTCGAGCAACTATACCGCGGCGACCGCGGCGCGCTCCATCTCTTCACAATCATCCTCTTTGACAGTTGTCAAATTCAGACTTGACAAGTGTCAAGTTCCTGGACGAGGGTTGGCGCAATAATTTGGACAACCGTCAAGACGGCTGACCAATCGAGAAACAGGAGGAGATGCACCGCCGCCGGGCGCGCCAACGCTGCGCCCCCGCTGACGCCGGCCGCCACCACCAGTGCACCCAGAATGCGCAGACCGCCGGCCCATCCTGCCGCGGCCAACGGCACGCCGATCAAATCACCAAGCAAAGGGAGGACTACGTCATGAGTGGGAAGAGCCTTGAAGGCAGGAAAGCCCTGGTCACCGGCGGCGCCCGGGGGATTGGCGCGGCGATCGCGCAGGCATTGGCGCGGTCCGGCGCCGCGGTGATGATCGGCGATATTCTCGACGACGCCGGCGAGGGCAGTGCTGCCGAGATCGCCAAGGCCGGGGTCAAGACCGGCTTCGTCAAGCTCGACGTCACCGACGATGGGCAATGGGAGCGGGCCGCCGCAGCGACGGTCGAAACCCTCGGCGGCTTCGACATCCTGATCAACAATGCCGGCATCGAGATCACCTCGCTGGTCGCCGACATCAAGGCCGAGGATGCGCGCCGCATGTGCGACGTCAACATCGTCGGCACCGTGCTCGGCATGAAGCACGCCTTCCGTGCGATGCGGCCGGGCGGCGCCGCGGGCAAGGGCGGCGCGGTCGTCAACATCGCTTCGGTCGCGGCGACGATCGCCTTCCCGAGCATCGCGGTCTATTCCGGCACCAAATCCGCGGTCGACCGCATGACGCGGGTCGGCGCGATGGAAGCCGGCAAGCTCGGCTATGGCGTGCGCGTCAACTGCATCTATCCCGGCCTGATCCCGACCGACATGGGCCTGCAGCTCGCCAACGACATCGTGAAGATCGGTCTCGCGCCCGACGTCAACGCCGCTGTCGGCTCGGTGGTGGAGCAGACGCCGCTCGGCAAGCTCGCGGAGGTCTCCGACATCGCCGACGCCGCCGTGTTCCTGTGCTCGAACGATGCGCGCTTCATCACCGGCATCGGCCTGCCGGTCGATGGCGGCATGGGCATGTAGCAACAAAGCCGACAACAAGCATTTCGGAGGATCGCAATGAGCGAGAAGAAGCCCGTCATCGTCTATGGCGCTTCCGGCTATACCGGCCGGCTGGTCTGCGAATATCTGCGCGAGTACAACATCCCCTTCATCGCCGCCGGCCGCAGCGCCGAGAAGCTCAACGCCGCGATGAAGTCGAACGTGGCCGGCATCGAGACTGCCGACTATGAGGTCGTGTCGGTGCCGCACACCGTGGCCGCGCTGACTGAATTGTTCAAGGGCGCCTCGGTGGTGCTCAACACTGTGGGCCCCTTCGCCAAGTTCGGCGGCGAGGTGGTACAGGCCTGCCTGGCTGCCAAGTGCCACTATACGGATACGACCGGCGAGCAGGACTGGCTGATCACGCTCGAACATGAGTTTGGCACGAAATTCGCCAATGCCGGCCTGCTGCTGGCGCCGGGCATCGCGCAGATGTACACCACCGGCGAGATCGCTGCGCAGCTGTGCCTGGAAACGCCCGGCCTCGACACGCTCGATATCGCCGTGTTCTGGGGCGGCAGCCCGACCATCGCCTCGACGCAGACCATCCTGGTCAACGCCGCGATGGCCAAGGCGTACTACCTGGAGCAGAACAAGTACGTCGAGCATCAGCCCGATGCCGGCCTCTACAACCTCGCCATCCCCGGCCAGCACGAGCTGGCGCTGGCGCTGCCCTGGGGCGGCACCTCGCACCCGGTGTGGTTCAAGCAAGATCCGCGCGTCGCCAATGTGAAGGTGCTGGGCGGCGTGTTCAATCGCGCGCTGATGCTGGGCGTGCCGCAGATCGTCGCCGCGGCGCTGGAGGCGACCAAGGACATGAAGCCCGACGAGCGCTACGCCGCGCTGGCGCAGACCGCTGCCGGCGTGATGAACACCATGCCGCCACGCGAGAATCCGCGCGTCAACAAGTCGCTGGATTCGGTGTATGCCTCCGGCCCGCTGGGGCGCGCGCACTGCGTCATCTACGGCAACAGCAACTACAAGCAGACCGGCATGCTGCAGGCCTATGCTGCCGCGCACCTGCTGCAGCAGCCGCCAAAGCGCCTAGGCTTCGCCTCCGGCTGTCAGGCGTTCGGCCATCGCGAGCTGCTCGGGCAGTTGCGCAGTTTCGGCCTGGTCGGCAAGCCGGTTCTGACCGTGCATGATTGAGCTTGAGCCCCGCTCGGATCGGGGCTCGACACTCCGTTCCCTGAAGCGTTTTCGTTTTGCTCGAAGACGCACCTTCCGCGGGTGACGCAGTAGCGCGTCACCCGCCTCTTGCGCGAGACCTGCCATGCGCTTCATCGATTATCTCGACAAGGGTGCCTCGCTCGGCGCCGACGCGCCGTGTCTCACGATGGACGGCCGCGATCTCAGCTATGGCGAGGTGCAGCGGCTGAGCTATCGCATCGCGCGCGGGCTCGACCGGTCGGGCATCGCTCCCGGCGAGAAGGTCGCGATCCTGTCCGGCAACGATCCGCTCGCCTTCGCTTGCGTGTTCGGCATCTCGCGCGCGGCTGCCGTGTGGTGTCCGATCAATCCGCGCAACGAGGCGCCTGAGAACAAGTTCATCCTCGATCAGTTCGATTGCAGCCTGCTGCTGTTTCATTCGAGCTTTGCGCCGATGGTCGAAGTTGTCCGGCAGGACCTGCCCAAGCTGCGCGCGCTGGTCTGTCTCGACGCCGAGCTGCCGTTCGCGCCGTCGTTCGAGCGCTGGCTCGACGGGCTTACTGACGATGTCCATCAGCGCGCCACGATCGACGATCTCGCGATGATCCCGGGCACCGGCGGCACCACCGGCAAGCCGAAGGGCGTGATGCTGTCGGGACGCAACATCGAGGCGATGACCGCGCTGACCCTGATGGGCTATCCGTTCAAGGGCCGTCCGATTTATCTCGCGCTGGCGCCGCTGACGCATGCCGCCGGCGTGCTCTGTTTCCCGATCATGACGCTGGGCGGCCGCGTCGTGATCATGCACCAACCTGACATCGGCGAGTTCCTGGCGCTGATCGAGCGCTACCGCGTCACCCACACCTTCCTGCCGCCGACCGTGATCTACATGCTGCTCGATCATCCCGGGCTCGATGCGGCCGATCGCAGCTCGCTGCAATGTTTCTGGTACGGCGCGGCACCGATCTCGGCGACGCGGCTCGCCGAAGCCCTGCGGCGGATCGGTCCGATGGCGCAGCTGTTCGGCCAGACCGAGGCGCCGATGATGATCTCGATGATGCCGCCCGCCGATCACTACAATCCGGACGGCACCATCGCGATGGAGCGACTCTCGTCGGCCGGGCGGATCGGCCCGCTGGTGCAGGCCGGCATCATGGATGGCGACGGCAAGCTGTTGCCGGCGGGATCGCGCGGCGAGATCGTGGTGCGCGGTTCGCTTGTCATGGAAGGCTACTACAGGAACCCCGAGGCCACGCGCGAGGCTTCGGCGCATGGCTGGCACCACACCGGCGATATCGGCTACATCGACGGCGACGGCTATCTCTATATCGTCGATCGCGCCAAGGACATGATCATCACCGGCGGCTTCAACGTGTATTCGATCGAGGTCGAGAACGCGTTGCGCACCCACGAGGCGGTGCAGGATTGCGCCGTCATCGGATTGCCCGACGACAAATGGGGCGAGCGGATCGTCGCCGTGGTGCAGCCGCGCGCCGGCCACACTGTCGATGCGACCGCGCTCGCCGCCTTCGTCAAGCAGCAGATCGGCAGCATCAAGACGCCGAAGCAGATCGAGGTCTGGGACGATCTTCCGCGTTCCAAGGTCGGCAAGGTGCTGAAGCCGGACATCCGCGCGCGGCTCGAGCCGCGGTTCTGATCCGCTTCGCGCGAAAGTGCCTTGTCCTGAACATGTATTGACAACCAGCCGATGACGCCGGAAGACGGACGCGCGCAACATTGCGCGTGCGAACCAGGGATGACTGATGTCCCGCGATTTTCGCCTTGATCGCGTTCCCGTCGACGTTCTCGCTTACGAGCTCGCCGAAGAGAGGGCGAGTGCGCTCGGGCGCATGGGTCGCGCGCTGGAACAGGCGCTCGCCAAATTGCGCGAGTTCGATGCCGCCCATCCGCGCGATGAAGCGCCTGCGTCCACACAGCAGGCACGGCGCCTCCTGGTGCGGGAGGCCGGCCATGCGCTCTGGATGTTCGTGGTGCAGCGGGAGGCGTGCGGGCTGCGCAACAACCGCATGCTGATGCGCGACTACAACGTGCCCGGCGAGGTGCAGCTCAGCATGGGCCCGATGCTCGCCACGTCGACCTCATCGCCATAAAAAATGCGCAGGCCCCCTCGGTGACGAAGCAGGCCCGCGCATTGAATTCGCGGATGCTGAATTCAGCCGTAGATTTGCGTCAGTGGACGCTGACGGCTTGCAGCTCGTTGCTCCACGCATTCGCGACCGCGGCTTCGCGGCTGTCGGTCAGCATGATCGGCGTGCCGTCGGCGGCGTGCAGTGCGAACAGCTTGAGGCCCGGCGCGATCTTCGGCGCTTGCGGAAAGAGATCCGGCACGTCCTCGGAGCGGACCTGCTTCACGTAGGCGATATGACCTTCGCCCAGATGGGCCAGCGCTTCCGGCGTGACGCTCTCGGATTCGATGGTGGTGGTACTCAGTTCACTCATGGTCTCGACTCCTCAGTCAGATAAGCGGTCGAGTCCGCTCGTTGTTTCTATTATTCGTGCTCATTGATAGCGATTGTCTTAATGACCCGTTCAGGTTCCGGCCTGGCCAGATCAATCGACAACAACCCGTTCTTCAGATCCGCGCCCAGCACCTGCATCCCCTCCGCCAGCACGAAGGTGCGCTGGAAGTGGCGCGCGGCGATGCCGCGATGGATGTATTGCCGAGCCTTGTCGTCCTGCTGGCGGCCGCGGATGACGAGCTGATTTTCCTCAATAGTTACATCGAGTTGGTCGCGGGTGAAGCCCGCCACCGCCAACGTGATGCGCAGCCGTTCAGGCTGCCCGTTGGTACGGTCGCACCGCTCGATGTTATACGGAGGATAGCCGTCGGCGCCCTTCACGACGCGGTCGAGCGCACGCTCAATCTCGTCGAATCCCAGAAGGAACGGACTGGACAACGATGGAACACGAGACATTACAAAGTCCTCTCGAAGCGACTTTGAGGGGCCCTTGCGGCGCCCCATGCAACCGGCGGGCCGTCTGGCCTCCGGTCAGTGAGGGATATGGGGGCGATCTGGATAGCGTTCAAGCAGCCCCGAAACCAGCTTAAACGCCCGCAACATGGGGGTAAATTCTTCCCGATCGGTTACTCCCCGACGCGCTTGCGGCCGTCGGCGGTAAAAAGATGCAGCTTGTCGCGGGGGGCGACGGCCCGGATCCGCTCGCCGATGGCGGGACCCGAGACGCCGGGAACCCGGACAATCACCTCGCCCGGCGGCAGCTCGCCCGGATTGGCGGCAACGCCCTGCTCCTCGCGCTGGCGGCTGCCATAGACGAAGGTCTCGGCGCCGACATGCTCGATCGCCTCGACCGTAAGGCCAAGCGCGATGCAGCCGGATCTGGTCTCGCTCGAGATCACGAAATCCTCCGGCCGGATCCCGACAATGCCGGCGCCGTCGGCGCCCGTGATCTGGGACTTCAGCTCGTCCGCGCGCAGCGGCATCAGGTTCATCGGCGGCGCGCCGATGAAGGAGGCGACGAAGGTGGTCGCCGGCTTCTGGTAGATGTCCAGGGGATTACCGATCTGCTCGACCTGCCCGCCGTTCATGACGACGAGGATGTCGGCGAGCGTCATCGCCTCGAGCTGGTCGTGGGTGACGTAGATCGACGTGGTGTTGAGCCGGCGCTGCAGCTTGCGGATCTCGACCCGCATCGCGATGCGCAGCTTGGCGTCGAGGTTCGACAGCGGCTCGTCGAACAGGAACACTTTCGGTTGGCGCACGATGGCGCGGCCCATCGCGACGCGCTGGCGCTGGCCGCCGGAAAGCTGGCGCGGCTTGCGCTCCAGCATCGGCGAGAGCTCGAGGACGCGCGCGGCTTCCTCGACGCGGGTCTTGATCTCGGCCTCGGCCATGCCCCGGTTGCGCAGGCCGTAGGCCATGTTGTTGTAGACGCTCATATGCGGATAGAGCGCGTAGTTCTGGAATACCATCGCGATGTCGCGATCGGCAGGCTCGACCTGGTTGACGACGCGGCCGCCGATGTCGATCTCGCCGCCGGTGATGGTCTCGAGCCCCGCGACCATGCGGAGCAGCGTGGACTTGCCGCAGCCGGAAGGGCCGACCAGCACGCAGAACTGGCCGTCGCCGACGTCGACATTGACGCCCTTGATGGCCTCGAAGCCGCCGGGATAGGTCTTGCGGACGCTGCGCAGCGTGACGTTAGCCATTACTTTTCCGTCTCCACCAATCCGCGCACGAACAGTTTCTGCATCACGACGACGACGAACACCGGCGGCAGCATCGCGAGCAGCGCGGTCGCCATCACGATCGGCCATTCGGTCAGCGCGTCCGTCGTCGTGATCATCTTGCGGATGCCGACCTGGATGGTCTGCATGTCGTCGCGCGTCGTGATCAACAGCGGCCAGAGATATTGATTCCAGCCGAGGATGAAGAGGATCACGAACAGCGCGGCCATGTTGGTGCGCGACAGCGGCAGCAGCGTATCCCAGAAGAAGCGGAACGGGCCTGCGCCGTCGATGCGGGAAGCTTCCAGCAATTCATCCGGCACGGTCATGAAGAACTGGCGGAACAGCAGCGTCGCGGTGGCTGACGCAATCAGCGGCAGCGACAGGCCGGCATAACTGTCGAGCAGATGCAGATCAGCGACGATCTTGTAGGTCGGATAGATGCGTACCTCGACCGGCAGCATCAACGTGATGAAGATGATCCAGAAGATCGCCATCCGGAACGGAAACCGGAAATACACGATCGCGTAGGCCGAGATGATCGAGATCGCGATTTTGCCGACCGCAATCAAGAGCGCCATGACCAGCGAGTTCAGCATCATGTTCAGCACCGGCTCGCGGGTCGAGCCGCTCGTGCCGACAAACAGCGTCTGGTAGTAGGTCTGGAGGAAATGGCCGCCGGGCAGCAGCGACATCTGGCCGTTGGCGATGACGGCGTTGTCCTGGGTCGAGGCGACCAGCGCGAGATAGACCGGGAAGGCGACGATCGCGATCCCGATCCACAGGATGACGTGAGCCAGATAGCGCTGGAAGCCTTCTTCCTCGACCATCAGTAGGTCACCTTGCGCTCGACGAAGCGGAACTGGATCGCCGTCAGCATGACGACGATGACCATCAGGATGACCGACTGCGCCGCCGACGAGCCGAGATTGCCGCCGAGCAGGCCGTCCGTATAGACCTTGTAGACCAGCGTCTCGGTCGCCTTGCCGGGACCGCCCCGGGTCATGGTGTCGATGATGCCGAAGGTGTCGAAGAAGGCGTAGACGATGTTGATGACCAAGAGGAAGAAGATGGTCGGCGACAGCAGCGGGAAGATCACGGTCCAGAACCGCCGCATCGGACGGGCGCCGTCGATCGCGGCGGCCTCGATCACGCTTTTCGGGATGCTCTGCAGCCCGGCGAGGAAGAACAGGAAATTGTAGGAGATCTGCTTCCAGGCCGCGGCGAGGATGATCAGGGCCGCCGCCTGGTCGCCGTCGAGCAGCGGATTCCAGTCGATGCCCATGGCGCGCAAATAGCGCGACAGCACGCCGAGCGAGGGGTGCAGCATGAACACCCAGAGCACGCCGACCACCGGCGGGGCCACCGCATAGGGCCAGATCAGCAGCGTGCGATACAGCGTCGAGCCGCGCAGCGGCCTGTCAGCCATCACAGCGAGCAGCAGCGCGAAGGACAGCGAGGAGACCGCGATCGCGAACGAGAACACGAAGGTCCGGACGATCGCCGCGAAATAGGCCGGCTCCTTGAACAGCTCGAGATAGTTCTCGAACCAGACGAAGCTGGTGGAGAGACCGAAGGCGTCCTGCAGCAGGAAGGACTGGATCACCGCCTGTACGGCCGGCCAGTAGAAAAAGATCAGGACGATCGCGAGTTGCGGGGCAACCAGCGCGTAAGGCAACAGCTTTGATTGGAAAATCGCTTGCTTTTGCATGGGCTCGGAAGAAGGGCAGGCCGCGGATGCGGCCCGCCGGTTGATCGCCCTAAAGCGCGATGAGATGAGGTTGGATCGTCATCGCGCCTTAGCTTGTCGTCTGGGCATGGTGGAAAACCGCTTCGCGCTTGTCCGGTTCATGCCCGAAGGCATCATGTCAGCGGACGGCGGTCTTTTCAAACTGCCGCAGCATCTGGTTGCCGCGCTCGACGGCGGCGTCCAGCGCCTGCTTGGCGGTCTTCTTGCCGGCCAGCGCCTGCTCGATCTCCTCCGACCACATGTCGCGCAGCTGCACCATGTTGCCGAGGCGCAGGCCGCGGGAATTCGCGGTCGGCTCCTTGTTGGTGAGCTCGAGCAGCGGGGTCTCGAGATAGGGCTGGTCCTTGTAGAAGCCTTCTTCCTTGGCCTTGGCATAGGCGGCCTTGGTGATCGGCAGATAGCCCGAGGCCTTGTGGATCCAGATTTGGCGATCGGTGTCCGAGAGGAAGGTCAGGAACTTGGCCACGCCCTTGTATTCCTCGGCCGACTTGCCGCCCATCACCCAGAGCGAGGCGCCGCCGATGATCGAGTTCTGCGGCGCGCCCTTGGCGTCGGGATAATACGGCATCGGCGCCGCGGTGAAGTTGAACTTGGCCTGCGCCTTGACGTTGCCGAAGAAGGCCGAAGAGGTCAGGTAGATCGGGCATTCGCCCGAGGTGAAGCGGCCTTCGCCGGTGTTGGTGCGACCGGCATAGTCGTAGGTCTTGTCCTTCTGCAGCTCGACGAGGTTCTCGAGATGCTTGACCTGCAGCGGGCCGTTGAATTCGAGCACGGTGTCGAAGCCGTCGAGGCCGTTGGCCTTGCTGGCGAGCGGCACATTGTGCCAGGCCGAGAGCTGTTCGAGATTGACCCAGGTGACCCACGAGCCGGAGAAGCCGCAGGTGTTATAGCCGGCTGCCTTCAGCTTCTTGGCGTCGTCGAACACTTGCGGCCAGGTTTTCGGAATCTCGGCGATGTTGGCCTTCTTCAGCGCATCGAGATTGATCCACATCACCGTCGACGACGAGTTGAAGGGGAACGACAGCATCTCGCCCTTGGAGGTCGAGTAGTAGCCGGTGATCGCGGGCAGATAGACGCCCGGATCGAACTTCTCGCCGGCGTCGGCCATCAGCTTGTAGACCGGTTTGACGGCGCCGGTGGCGGCCATCATCGTCGCGGTGCCGACCTCGAACACCTGCATGATATGCGGCGCGTTGCCGGCGCGGAACGCGGCGATGCCGGCGTTCATGGTGTCGGCGTAGCCGCCCTTGTAGGTCGGGATCACCTTGTAGTCGGATTGCGAGGCGTTGAAGTCGTTGGCCAGCTTGACGATGACGTCGTTGTTGGCGCCGGTCATCGCGTGCCACCACTGGATCTCGGTCACCGCGAACGCGGGCGACGCGAATGCAAGCGCGGCAGCGGCTGCCGCGGCAGCGCCTAGTCGTCGAAAGAACATCAAAACCCCTCCCAATTGGAACATCATCTTTCGTTGCGCGCGTTATCAGCGCCGGATGACGTTCAAATGACCGTATAAACGAAAGTCATGGTAGGGGGGAAGCCGAAGCGAAGGGAAGCGGTAAAAAAGGCGAAGACCGCAGCCGGCTCCGTGCGGTGCAGCGCCAAACGCGACGTTGCACCGCAGTGCTGATGTGTCGGCCGGTTCGATACGGGCCGACGCTCCAGCTTTGTCCTGACGCGAACCGGTGCCCATCCCGCATCACGTGCGGGACAGGCTCGAAAACGCCTTTAGCGCTTGCGCTGGGGACCGCAGACCACGCCCTTTTCAACCAGGCCGTTGATCTCGTCCTTCGAGTAGCCGAACTCGCCGAGCACTTCCGCGGCGTGCTGGCTGAACTTCGGCGGCGTGCGGCGCAGGTTCGGCTTGGTGCGTTCGAGGCGGATCGGCGAGGCGACGCCCTTGTACCAATCCTTCTCGATGACGTCGCCGCGATGGATGGTGTGCGGGTTGGTCAGCGCCTGGTCGATCTTCTGCACCGGGCCGGCCGGCAGGCCGGCGGCGAGCAGCCGGTTGCACAGCGGCTCGGCCTCGTGCTGGCTGAACACCGCTGCCAGCTCGACGCGGAGCGCATCGCGGTTGGCGATGCGGTCCTTGTTGCGGGCAAAGCGCGGGTCGGTGCCGAGCTCGGGCTTGCCGATCTCCTTGGCGAGCTTGCGGAAGGTTCCGTCATTGCCGACGCCGATGAAGATGTTGTCGGTCTTGGTCGGGAAGATCGCGTACGGCACGAGGTTGGGATGCTCGTTGCCGGTGAGCGACGGCGGCTTGCCGTGCATGAAGTAGTTCGCGGTGTGCGGGTGCATGATCGCGAGCCCGGTCTCGTACAGCGTCGTCTCGATGAACTGGCCGAGCCCCGAGCGCTGCCGCTCCGACAGCGCCATCAGGATGCCGATCGTGGCGTAGAGCCCGGTGGTGATGTCGACCAGCGGCACGCCGATCCGCATCGGGCCGCTCTCCGGCGAGCCGGTCGCCGCGATCATGCCGGTCATCGCCTGGATGATCGCGTCATAGCCGGGATTGCCGCCGCGCGGGCCGTCGGCGCCGAAGCCGGAGATCCGGCAATGCACGAGGCGCGGAAATTTCGCGCGCAGCACGTCGTTGCCGATGCCCCATTTGTCGAGCGTGCCCGGCTTGAAATTCTCGATCAGCACGTCGGCGGTCTCGAGCATCTTCATCAGCACCGCGCGTCCGCCCTCGGAAGCGAGGTCGAGGCCGATCGAGCGCTTGTTGCGGTTGATGCCGACGAAATAGGCCGCGTCTTCTTCGTGGAAGGGAGGACCCCAGTCTCGCACCTCGTCGCCGGCGGGCGGCTCGACCTTGATCACGTCGGCGCCGTGGTCGGCAAGAATCTGGGTGCAATACGGACCGCCGAGCACGCGCGTCAGATCGATCACGCGCAGGCCGGTCATCGCGCCCGTAGCCGCTGGGGTATTCATGGAAACAACCTTCGCTCAGTTGGGATCAGATAAACGAGGGTCCCAGAGCTAACGGTCTTCAGCCGACCCAGCAATGCTTCCGTCGGCGCAGGCCCATGCAGCAGGCGGCGCATGCGTTCGCCAAGCGAACCAGCCGCTGAAAGAGCAATGGTCCGCCACGTGTTGCGGCGGACCATTGCGTGATGTGGAATTAGACGACGCTCAGCTTGACGTCGACATTGCCGCGGGTCGCGTTGGAATAGGGGCACACCTGGTGGGCCTTCTCGACCAGCGCTTCGGCATCGTTGCGCGCAAGGCCGGGCAGCGACACCGCGAGCTCGACGGCGAGGCCGAAGCCGCCTTCCGAGCGCGGGCCGATGCCGACCGTCGAGGTCACCGAGGCGTCGGCGGGAACCTTGGGGCCGCCCTGCGAGGCCACGAACTTCATCGCGCCGATGAAGCAGGCGGCATAGCCGGCCGCGAACAGCTGCTCCGGATTGTTGCCGGCACCGCCGCCGCCACCGAGCTCCTTCGGGGTCGTGAGCTTGACGTCGAGTGCGCCGTCAAGCGTCGCCGCATGGCCGTCGCGGCCGCCGGTTGCCTTGGCGCTGGTCTTGTAGAGCACGTTCACAGACATCGTGGTCTCCCTTGGTGGGTTGGGCTTGAATTCGATGACACATGTATTGCACGCAAATAGATTGCGCACAATATAAAATATGCGGTCTCACATTTAATTGTTCGCAATTGAATCCGCGGTCCCGTGAGCCCAGAATGACCCGGAAACGAGATGGATTCGATGGGAATCATGGCCAGGAAACCGACGGCCGCGGATCAGGCGCTGCGGCTCGACAATCAGATCTGCTTTGCGGTCTATTCGACCGCGCACGCCTTCAACCGCGTCTACAAGCCGCTGCTCGACCGGCTCGGGCTGACCTATCCGCAGTATCTCGTGATGCTGGCGCTGTGGGAGCGCGACGACGTGGCGGTGAAGGACCTCGGCGAGCGCCTGTTCCTGGATTCCGGCACGTTGACGCCGCTCTTGAAGCGGCTGGAGGCGGCGGAGTTGATCAAACGGACCCGCAGCACCGCGGACGAGCGGGTGGTGCTGATCGCGCTGACGCCGCAGGGCCACGCGCTGCGCGAAAAGGCCAAGGCTGTGCCGCAGTCGATCCTCGCGGCCTCGGACTGCACCGTCGGCGAACTGATGGCGATGAAGGACGAGATCGTCGCGCTGCGCGACCGGCTGAATGCGGTGCTGGGGGAGTAGGGGCGGTCGGGGCGGTTAGAGGCGCTTCTTGGCGAAGGCGCGGCCGGAGTGGGATTTGAGATATTTCTCGAAGGCCAACGCTTTATACTTGTCGGGAAATGCGCAGTACCAGACCAATTCCCACGGCATAAATTTTGAGGTGTGCGCCGATTTGCCGGCGTTGTGCTCAGGAATCCGGCGCTTCAGATCTTCGGTCGCGCCGACATATTCTTGATCAGGGAAGTTGATGCTGCGGATGATGTAGACGTACCACATTCGCATCCACGGATGGCCGGACGGGCAACAGGACCTTGGCGGTCCGTCTTCGCCCTTCGGGCTACGCCGGACACCACGCTTCGCCCTTCAGGCAACTCGTGGCTGCGCCACGCGTACCAGTGGCGCATCGCAGTTACTGATAAGATAAGTCGGCTAGTTGATCCAGTCCGTCTTCGCCCTTCGGGCTACGCCGGACACCACGCTTCGCCCTTCAGGCAACTCGTGGCTGCGCCACGCGTAGCCCGAAGGGCGAAGCGTGGTGGAGCCAGGCGGGATCGAACCGCCGACCTCTTGCATGCCATGCAAGCGCTCTCCCAGCTGAGCTATGGCCCCTTATCCAGTTGGGATGATCCTGGGGGATCGATCCCGGTCCGCGCGGCCTGGACGACTCGCGCGGCAGCACCGTTGATCATAGATCGGCGCCGATCTCAAGTCTCTTCGTCGCCTCCGACGTCACCAATGATGTCGGTGACGTCCTCATCGCCCTCTTCCTCGTCGGCGATGAAGGTCGAATCGTCGTCGTCATCGTCGTCGATGGTCTCATCGACCTCGATATCGTCCTCGGATTCGGGAACCTGGGCCTTGACCTTCCCGGTGTTCTCCTCGGCATCGGCCTCCTCGAGCGAGACCATCTCCTCGGCCTCGGCGGGCTCCGGCATGTCGGCTGCGGTCGCAGGCGAACTGACGGTGGCGCCACGGCCCCGCGGCGGGGCGATCGGCGCGATCGGCACGACTTCGCCGGTATAGGGCGAGATCACCGGATTCTTGTTGAGGTCGTAGAACTTCTTGCCCGTGGTCGGGCAAATGCGCTTGGTTCCGAGCTCGGACTTGGCCACGTGGTAATCCCAGAATTTTCCTGAAAAACGGAGCTTCACTTGGCTAGTTGAGGAGCCGCTGTCAATAGCGGTCTGCGCGCATTTGACGGGCGCGTGACGCGGTGTTGCCTATGTGATACCTGCCGCGACGCGAGAGGACACAATCTTGGCCCATTCTGACACCCCGACCTCGCTGGAATCGCGCGCGTGCGGCCCCCTGGCCGGCACGGTCCGCGTTCCCGGCGACAAATCGATTTCCCACCGCGCCCTGATCCTGGGGGCGCTTTCGGTCGGCGAAACCCGCATTTCCGGCCTCCTGGAGGGCGAGGACGTCCTCAATACCGCCAAATCCATGCGCGCGCTCGGCGCCAAAGTGGAGCGGACGGCGCCGTTTACCTGGTCGGTGTCCGGCGTCGGGGTCGGCGGCTTCGCCCAGCCTGCCGCGCCGCTCGATTTCGGCAACTCCGGCACCGGCTGCCGGCTGGTGATGGGCGCGGTGGCCGGTTGCCCGATCGCCGCCATTTTCGACGGCGACGCCTCGCTGCGCTCGCGGCCGATGCGCCGCATCCTCGACCCGCTGGAGCTGATGGGCGCCCGAACCAGCGACATAAGGGAGGGCGGCCGGCTGCCGCTCACCCTGCACGGCGCCCGCTATCCGGTGCCGATCGTCTACAAGACGCCGGTCGCCTCGGCCCAGATCAAGTCCGCGGTGTTGCTGGCGGGGCTCTCCGCGCCCGGCATCACGACGGTGATCGAGCAGGAGGCAAGCCGCGACCACACCGAGCTAATGCTGAAGCATTTCGGCGCCGAGATATCCTCCGAGCAGGAAGGCAGCCACGGCAGGCGAATCTCGCTGCACGGCGAGCCCGAGCTGCACGGCGCCAACGTCGTGGTGCCCGCCGATCCGTCCTCCGCGTCATTCCCGATCGTGGCCGCACTGATCGTCGAAGGGTCCGATGTCGTGTTCTCAGACGTGATGACCAATCCGCTGCGCACCGGCCTGTTCACCACGCTGCGCGAGATGGGCGCCTCGATCGAGGAGAGCGATGTGCGCGGCGATGCCGGCGAGCCGATGGCGCAGCTGCGTGTGCGCGCCTCGAAGCTGAAGGGTGTCGAAGTGCCGCCGGAGCGCGCGCCGTCGATGATCGACGAGTATCTGGTGCTGGCGGTCGCGGCCGCCTTCGCCGAGGGCACCACGATCATGCGCGGCCTGCAGGAGCTGCGCGTCAAGGAATCCGACCGCCTTGAAGCCACCGCCGACATGCTGCGGGTCAACGGCGTCAAGGTCGAGGTCTCCGGCGACGATCTGATCGTCGAGGGCCGCGGCCATGTTCCAGGCGGCGGCCTCGTTGCCACGCATATGGATCACCGCATCGCGATGTCGGCGCTGGTGATGGGCTGCGCCTCCGATCGGCCGGTGAAAATCGACGATACCGCCTTCATCGCCACCAGTTTTCCGGATTTCATCCCGATGATGCGCGCGCTCGGAGCTGATTTCGCATGATCATCGCCATCGACGGACCCGCCGCCTCGGGCAAGGGCACGCTCGGCAAGCGGCTCGCCCACCACTACGGCTATCGTCATCTCGACACCGGCGTGATCTACCGTGCGGTGGCCTATGCGATGATTCAAGCTGGTGCCGAGCTCAGCAACGAGGTGCTGGCCGTGGCCGCGGCGCTCGAGCTCGACCCCGAAAAGTTCGGCAATCCGATCCTGAAGACCCAGAAGGTCGGCGATGCCGCCTCCGTGGTGTCGGCGATTCCGCAGGTTCGCGAGGTGCTGGTGAATTTTCAGCGCCAGTTCGCCGCCGATCCGCCCGGTGCGGTGCTGGACGGACGTGACATCGGCACCGTGATCTGCCCCGATGCCGACGTGAAGATCTTCGTGGTCGCCGACCCCCGCGTGCGAGCACGGCGGCGCACGCTGGAGGCGCGCGCCCGCGGCGAGGACGCCGACGAAGAGGCGGTGCTCGCCGACATCCTCAAGCGCGACGAGCGGGACAAGAACCGGGCGATTGCACCCTTGCGGCCGGCTCCGGACGCCCACACGCTGGACAATTCAAATCTGGACATCGAGGCCGGCGTCCGTGCCGCCATCGCCATCGTCGAGGCCGCGCGCGCCAGGCGCTAGAATCGCGGGCCGTCGCGTCGCTTTCGGCCCGAAAACCCAGCAAAATGGGGCATTTCCTGCTTGCCGAAAGTCGCATGCAGGGCTATATCAGCGCCGTTCGGAGCAGCATCGACGATGTCGAGGCCGTGTCTGAGCGGGCCGGCGATGGGTTTGAACTATTCCTCAAACGAAACCAACGCCGCATCTGGAGGAACGCCCGCTCCCAGGTCTTGCAGTCGATATTTTCGTTTCAGGCTCCGGATCAATCATACGTACCGAACGTGCAGTCTTGCTGCCGGCCCGCTGTTGCACCTCCTGCAATGAGCGGTCGTCAGGGTTTGCGGAACCCCGACACTTCACGCACGGTGCGCCCATCAACCCGAACGGCCGGCGAGATCCCGCATCTGGAGAACAAATGGTTTCGAATTCTGCGTCTTCCTATACTCCCACCCGCGATGACTTCGCGGCGATGCTTGATGAGTCCTTTGCCGGCGGCAATTTGCAGGAAAGCTCGGTCATCAAGGGCAAGGTGGTTGCAATTGAGAAGGACATGGCCGTCATCGACGTCGGCCTGAAGACCGAAGGTCGCGTTGCGCTGCGCGAATTCGCCGGCCCCGGCCGTGAAAGCGATCTCAAGGTCGGTGACGAAGTCGAGGTGTTCCTCGACCGTATCGAGAATGCGCTCGGCGAAGCCGTGCTGTCGCGCGACAAGGCGCGCCGCGAGGAAAGCTGGGGCAAGCTCGAGAAGGCGTTCCAGAACAACGAAAAGGTCAACGGCGTCATCTTCAACCAGGTCAAGGGCGGCTTCACGGTCGACCTCGACGGTGCGGTGGCCTTCCTGCCGCGCTCGCAGGTCGACATTCGTCCGATCCGCGACGTTGCGCCGCTGATGAACAATTCGCAGCCGTTCCAGATCCTCAAGATGGACCGCCGCCGCGGCAACATCGTGGTGTCGCGCCGCACGGTTCTCGAAGAGACCCGCGCCGAGCAGCGCCAGGAGCTGGTGCAGAACCTCGAAGAGGGTCAGGTGATCGACGGCGTGGTCAAGAACATCACCGATTACGGTGCGTTCGTTGATCTCGGCGGCATCGACGGCCTGCTGCACGTGACCGATATCGCCTGGCGCCGCGTCAACCACCCGACCGAGGTGCTGACCATCGGCCAGACCGTGAAGGTCAAGATCATCAAGATCAACCACGAGACGCACCGCATCTCGCTCGGCATGAAGCAGCTCTTGGATGATCCGTGGCAGGGCATCGAAGGCAAGTACCCGCTGGGTGCCCGCTTCACCGGCCGCGTCACCAACATCACCGACTACGGCGCGTTCGTCGAGCTCGAGCCGGGCATCGAAGGCCTGATCCACGTCTCCGAGATGTCGTGGACCAAGAAGAACATGCACCCCGGCAAGATCGTTTCGACCTCGCAGGAAGTCGAAGTGCAGGTGCTGGAAGTGGATTCGGTCAAGCGCCGGATCTCGCTCGGTCTCAAGCAGACCATGCGCAATCCCTGGGAAGTCTTCGTCGAGAAGTTCCCGGTCGGTTCGGTGGTCGAGGGCGAGGTCAAGAACAAGACCGAGTTCGGTCTGTTCCTGGGTCTCGAGGGCGATGTCGACGGCATGGTCCACCTCTCCGACCTCGACTGGAAGCTTCCGGGCGAGCAGGTCATCGACAACTTCAAGAAGGGCGACATGGTCAAGGCCGTGGTGCTCGATGTCGATGTCGAGAAGGAGCGCATCTCGCTCGGCGTCAAGCAGCTCGAAGGCGACCCCTTCGCCGAGCCGGGCGACGTCAAGAAGGGCGCGGTCGTGACCTGCGAAGTGCTCGAAGTGAAGGAGAGCGGCATCGAGGTCCGGATTTCGGGCACCGAGTTCACCACCTTCATCAAGCGGTCCGAGCTGGCCCGCGACCGCAACGACCAGCGCGCCGAGCGCTTCGCCGTCGGCGAGAAAGTCGATGCCCGCGTCATCCAGTTCGACAAGAAGGCCCGCAAGGTGCAGGTCTCGATCAAGGCGCTGGAAGTCGCCGAAGAGAAGGAAGCCATCGCGCAGTACGGCTCCTCCGATTCGGGTGCGACGCTTGGCGATATCCTCGGCACCGCGCTGAAGAACCGCGGCACCGACAAGTAAGCGTTCGCGCGATTTGAGGCGAACAATCGGGGCCCCGGCGCAAGCCGGGGCCCTTTGCTTTGGGGCATCCGTGGCCCGGATGAAGCGAAGCGAAATCCGGGACTTTCTATCCGTGCTGCTGAAGCCTCCCGGATTACGCTTCGCTTCATCCGGGCTACGGATTTGTCTTCCCCTTCCCCCTGAAAGGGGGAAGGACGGGATGGGGGTCAGCCACAGGCGATGCTGCTCATGGAGAGAGCTGATCCCCACCCGCTTTGCTCTGGCGAGCAAAGCGACCTCCCCTTTTCAAGGGGAGGTTAGGGCGCGGCTGGGATGAAGCGCACGTGCACCCGGGCTACGAGTGCCTCCGAATACCGGGCCTTGTTTTCTTCATATTGCGTCGCAATTGATGTATTTGGCTAAGCTGATAGTGACGCTGCGACTGCAAAACGCGCGGATTGCGCGCTGACCATTTCTGGAGAGATCGGATGTCGCTGG
Organism: Bradyrhizobium sp. USDA 4502; assembly: GCF_054063355.1. Lineage (NCBI taxonomy): Bacteria > Pseudomonadati > Pseudomonadota > Alphaproteobacteria > Hyphomicrobiales > Nitrobacteraceae > Bradyrhizobium > Bradyrhizobium sp. USDA 4502. The sequence continues at coordinate 7,457,203 of NZ_JBSSGF010000001.1, read as the reverse complement.
ATTCAGACGTGATCGTCGATCGTCGCCGCATCAGGCGCAAACTGACGTTCTGGCGCGTCGCCGCCGCGGTCATTGCGATCGCGGCCATCGTCGGTGTGGGCGTGATCGCCGCCGGCGGGCGCGGCACCTTTTCGACATCGAACACGATCGCGCGGGTCAATATCGATGGACTGATCCGCAGCGACCAGGATCGCGTCGAGGCGCTGGAGCGGCTCGGCAAGTCGAGCTATGCGGCTGTTGTCGTGCACATCAATTCGCCCGGCGGCACCACTGCGGGCTCCGAGCAGCTTTACGACTCGCTGATGCAGCTGAAGGCGAAGAAGCCGCTTGTCGTCGTGGTCGAGGGATTGGCCGCCTCGGGCGGCTACATCACGGCGATCGCCTCCGATCATATCGTCGCCCAGCAGACCTCGCTGGTCGGCTCGATCGGCGTTCTCTTCCAGTATCCGAACGTTTCGGAATTGCTCAAGACTGTCGGCGTGAAGATGGAGGAGATCAAATCTTCCCCGCTGAAGGCCGCGCCCAACGGCTTCGAGCCGACCAGCCCGGAGGCCCGCGCCGCGATCGACGGTCTCGTCAAGGACTCCTATGCATGGTTCCGTGGATTGGTGAAGCAACGGCGCGGCATGGACGATGACCTGCTGGAGAAGGTCGCGGACGGTCGCGTCTTCACCGGCCGGCAGGCGGTCGATCTCAAGCTGGTCGATCAGCTGGGGGACGAGAAGACCGCGATCGCCTGGCTGGTTGCCGAGAAGAAGGTCAAAAGCGACCTGCCGGTGCGCAATTACAAGCTTAATCCGCGGTTCGGCGACCTGACCTTCCTGCGCACGGCGGCGTCCGTGACGCTCGATGCGTTCGGTCTTGGCGCGATCGCGCGGCGGATCGAGCAGGGCGGCGTGGCCGAGGCGGTCGACCGGTTCGGGCTTGACGGCATGCTGGCGCTGTGGAGCCCGGCTGGAACCAACTGATCGGCTGCCAAAGGCGTGCTCGTCAGGCTATTCCCGCTTTGCGGGAATCGCCGCATGCCCCAATTGGGCTATTTGTCACGTGATTTCACGACGCCCTAAATCGATTTAGCGTCTTGACAGTGCACGGCATTTTCACGGAAATGGGTTTCCGCAAGAGCCCGGATCCCATTTTCGATGATCAAATCCGAACTTGTTCAGCGTATCGCCGAGCACAACCCGCACCTCTATCAGCGGGATGTCGAGAACATTGTGAATGCGATTCTCGATGAAATCGTCGCAGCGCTGGCACGTGGCGACCGTGTCGAGTTGCGCGGTTTTGGCGCATTCTCGGTGAAGCACCGCCCGGCGCGCGCCGGCCGCAATCCACGCACCGGCGAGCATGTGCCGGTCGACCAGAAGAGCGTGCCGTTCTTCAAGACCGGCAAGGAAATGCGCGAGCGCCTCAACCGCGACGTGACCGAGGCGGGCGCCGCCAAGGTCGATGCGCCCAAGGCTGATGCTTAAGGCCGACGCCTAAGGCGCGACGTCAGGCGTTGCCGTGCTGCGGGCGATATGCCCGCATTTGCTCCATCGCTGCGAGAGATGGTCATGCGAAAGTTCTTCACGGCAGTGGTCGTCGTTCCGCTCGGTCTGATCTTCATCATTTTTGCAGTCGCTAACCGTCACTGGGTGACGGTGTCGTTTGATCCCTTCAATTCGGTGACCCCGACGGTTGCGGTCACGCTGCCGTTGTTCGTCGTCATCATCGCCTCCGCGATCCTGGGCGTGATCGCGGGCGGCATCGGAACCTGGTTCAAGCAAGGGCGCTGGCGCCGCGCGGCCCGGCAGCGCGAGGCTGACGCCCGCCATGTCCGCGCCGAGCTCGCCGACCTCAAGGCCGCCGCCTCCCGGGACGACGCGCAGCGCCGTTCGGCCCCGGCGCAACTCGGCTTTTACGGGGCCGCCGGGCGAGACAAGCAGGGCGCGACGTTGTAGAACCCGCCCCACCGGACCAGGGTTCACCCCGGTTCCGGTCGCCCGACAACCCGTTTTGAGACCCGTTTCGAGACCATGCCCCTGCTCGTCAAAATCTGCGGCCTGTCCACGCGCGAGACGCTCGACGTCGCGCTTGAAGGCGGTGCCGATATGGTGGGGTTCGTATTCTTTCCGCCGTCGCCGCGTCACATCAGCCTCGAGACCGCGCGCGAGCTTGGCAGCCGCGCCAAGGGCCGCGCCGTCAAGGTCGCCCTCACCGTCGATGCCGACGATGCGATCCTGGAAAACATCGTCGAGACGCTGCGGCCGGATATCCTGCAATTGCATGGCAAGGAGACCACGGCGCGGCTGCGCGACATCAAGGCGAAGTTCGGCCTGCCGCTGATGAAGGCGCTGCCGGTCGAGACGTCGGCCGACCTTGCGCCGCTGCCGGGTTATGCCGGTGTCGCCGATCGCATCCTGTTCGATGCCCGCGCGCCGAAGGATGCCACGCGGCCGGGTGGCCTCGGCGCGCCCTTCGATTGGCACGTGCTGGAAAATCTCGATCTTGCGCTGCCCTACATGGTCTCCGGCGGGCTCAACGCCGACAACGTCACTGAAGCCGTCCGCGTCACGCGCGCCGGCGGCGTCGATGTCTCGTCGGGCGTCGAGCGCACGCCCGGTGTCAAGGATCCCGAATTGATCCGCGCCTTCATCCGCGCCGCGCGCGCAACCCAAGAACTGATGGTTCGATGAATCCAAATCTGCCCAATTCCTTCCGCAGCGGTCCCGACGAGCGCGGGCATTTCGGCATTTTCGGCGGACGCTTCGTTGCGGAAACGCTGATGCCGCTGATCCTCGATCTCGAAAAAGCCTATGCCGACGCCAAGGCCGATCCGGCGTTCCAGGCCGAGATGAATGTCTATCTGAAGGATTATGTCGGCCGGCCCTCGCCGCTCTATTTCGCCGAGCGGCTCACCGAGCATCTCGGCGGCGCCAAGATCTATCTGAAGCGCGAGGAGCTCAACCACACCGGTTCGCACAAGGTCAACAATGTGCTCGGCCAGATCATGGTCGCGCGCCGCATGGGCAAGAAGCGCATCATCGCCGAGACCGGCGCCGGCCAGCATGGCGTGGCGACGGCGACGCTGTGCGCGCGGTTCGGGCTCGAATGCGTGGTCTATATGGGCGCGGTCGACGTCGAGCGGCAGCAGCCGAACGTGATCCGCATGGAGATGCTGGGCGCCAAGGTCGTCCCGGTGCAGTCGGGCGCGCGCACGCTGAAGGACGCGATGAACGACGCGCTGCGCGATTGGGTCACCAACGTGCACAACACCTTCTATTGCATCGGCACGGTGGCGGGTCCGCACCCCTATCCGATGATGGTGCGCGACTTCCAGTCGATCATCGGCCACGAGACACGCAAGCAGATGCAGGAGGCCGAGGGCCGCCTGCCGGATTCGCTGATCGCCTGCATCGGCGGCGGCTCCAATGCGATGGGCCTGTTCCATCCGTTCCTCGACGATCCCTTGATCGAGATTTTCGGCGTCGAGGCTGCCGGTCACGGACTGACGCAGCTGCATGCCGCTTCGCTCGCCGGCGGCCGTCCCGGCGTGCTGCATGGCAACCGCACCTATCTTTTGATGGACGCCGACGGCCAGATCGAGGAAGCGCATTCGATCTCGGCGGGCCTCGATTATCCCGGCATCGGCCCGGAGCACGCCTGGCTGCACGAGACCGGCCGCGTGAAGTATCTCTCGGCGACCGATGAGGAGGCGCTGGCCGCATTCCAGCTGCTGTCGCGGCTCGAGGGCATCATCCCCGCGCTGGAATCAGCGCACGCCATCGCGAAACTGTCCGAGCTCGCACCGCAGCGGCCGAAGGATCACCTGATGGTGGTCAACCTCTCGGGTCGCGGCGACAAGGACGTGCCGCAGGTCGGCGACATCTTGAAGGCGAGGAAGAAGTGACCACCCGTATCGACGCACGTTTCGCCGAGCTGAAGCAGCAGGGCCGCTCCGCTTTCGTCACCTTCGTGATGGCCGGCGATCCCGACGCCAAGACCTCGCTCGACATACTGAAAGCGCTGCCGAAGGCCGGCGCCGACGTTATCGAGATCGGCATGCCCTTCACCGACCCGATGGCCGATGGCCCCTCGATCCAGGCCGCCGGACTGCGCGCGCTCAAGGGCGGCATGACGCTGCGCAAGACGCTGGCGATGGTCCGCGACTTCCGCAAGGAGGACAACGCCACGCCGATCGTGCTGATGGGCTACTATAATCCGATCTACATCTACGGCGTCGACAGCTTCCTGGCCGACGCCAAGACCGCCGGCGTCGACGGCCTGATCATCGTCGACCTGCCGCCGGAGGAAGATACCGAGCTCTGCATCCCCGCGATGAAGGCCGGGCTGAACTTCATCCGGCTGGCGACGCCGACCACCGACGACAAGCGGCTGCCGGCGGTGCTCGCCAACACCTCGGGCTTTGTCTATTACGTCTCGATCACCGGCATCACCGGCGCCGCGACGGCCGATTCGAAGGTGGTCGCGGAGGCCGTGGCCCGCATCAAGCGGCACACCAAGCTGCCGGTCTGCGTCGGCTTCGGCATCCGCACCCCGGAGACGGCGCGCGCGATCGCCGAGAACGCCAACGGCGCGGTGGTCGGCACCGCAATCGTCGATGTGGTGCGTGCCAACCTCGATGCCGAGGGCCGTGCGACGCCGAAGACCGTGAGCGCGGTGGCGGACTTGGTGTCGGCGCTGGCGCAGGGGGTCCGGGGCGCCAAGCAGGCCGCGGAATAAGCCACATTTTGCGGCAACAAGGCCGCCGATGGCGGCTTGCCGGGCTCGCCCGGCCCGCCATATATCCAGCTGGTGCGGAACCGATCCGCATTTCGGAGCGAACCATGAATTGGCTCACCAACGTCGTCCGGCCGAAGATCCGCAACATCCTGCGGCGCGAGACGCCGGAAAACCTCTGGATCAAGTGCCCGGATTCCGGGCAGCTCGTGTTCTACAAGGACGTCGAGGCCAACCAGTTCGTGATCCCCGGCTCGAACTACCACATGCGCATGGGCGCGGTGGCGCGGCTGAAGTCGATCTTCGACAACGAGACCTGGTTCGACGTCGCGCTGCCCGAGGTGACGGCGGATCCGCTGAAATTCCGCGACGAGCGCAAATATGTCGACCGTATCAAGGACGCCCGCACCAAGACCGGGCTGAACGACGCGATCAAGGTCGGCTACGGCAAGTTAGAAGGTGCCGGCGTCGTGGTCGCCGTGCAGGATTTCGATTTCATGGGCGGCTCGCTCGGCATGGCCGCCGGTGAAGCCATGGTGCGCGGGCTCGAACTCGCGGTCGAGAAGAAGTCGCCCTTCATCGTGTTCGCCGCATCCGGCGGCGCGCGGATGCAGGAAGGCATCTTGTCGCTGATGCAGATGCCGCGCACCACCGTCGGCGTGCAGATGCTGCGCGAGGCGCGCCAGCCCTACATCGTGGTGCTGACCAATCCGACCACCGGCGGTGTCACCGCGTCCTATGCGATGCTCGGCGACATCCAGATCGCCGAGCCCGGTGCGCTGATCGGCTTTGCCGGCGCGCGCGTGATCGAGCAGACCATCCGCGAGAAGCTGCCGGACGGCTTTCAGCGCGCCGAATATCTGCGCGAGCACGGCATGGTCGACATGGTGGTGCACCGCCACGAGATGAAGGCCACGCTGGCGCGGCTGTGCCGCCTGCTGACCAAGGCGCCGGCGCTTGAATCCGCATCGAAGCCCAAGGCCGCGGTCACCGAGCCGGCCCAGATCGTCACGGCGCCTGAGACGGTGCCGGCCGCGCCGCACGCGTGACCGCAAGCGCCGCCTCACCGCAAGCCTCGTTCGAGGCGTTGATCGCGCGGATATCGGCGCTGCATCCCAAGCGCATCGATCTCAGCCTCGATCGCATGCGCGGCCTGATGGAGCGGCTCGATCATCCCGAGCGCAAGCTGCCGCCGGTGATCCATGTCGCCGGCACCAACGGCAAGGGCTCGACCATCGCCTATCTGCGCGCGGTTCTCGAAGCCGCCGGCCTGCGCGTGCACGTCTTCACCTCGCCCTATCTGGTGCGGATCAACGAATGCTATCGGCTGGGCGCCGTCGGCGGCGGCAAGCTCGTCGGTGACGATGAGCTGCGCGAGACGTTCGAGCACTGCGAACGCGTCAACGCCGATAGTCCCATCACCATCTTCGAGATGGAAACGGCGGTGGCGTTCTGCCTGTTCGCCAAGCATCCGGCCGACGTCGCATTGCTCGAGGTCGGGCTCGGCGGCCGGCTCGATTCGACCAATGTGGTCGAGGCGCCGCTCGCCTCGGTGATCACGCCGGTCAGCATGGACCACATGGAATTCCTCGGCGACAATCTGACGGCAATCGCCGGCGAGAAGGCTGCGATCATCAAGCGCAAGGTGCCGGTGGTGTGTGCCGAGCAGGCGCCGGATGCGATGGCCGTGATCGAGGCGCAGGCGAACCGCATGCGCGCGCCGCTGCATGCGGCCGGCCAGCAATGGCATGTCGGCGTCGAGCGCGGCCGGCTGGTCTATCAGGACGAGCGCGGCTTGCTGGATCTCGCCGCGCCGAAACTGTTCGGCCGGCACCAGTTCGACAATGCGGGCCTTGCGATCGCGACGCTGCGCGCGATCGACGCATTCAAGCTCAACATCGCGGCCTTTGAAGCCGGCATCGTCAATGCGGAATGGCCGGCGCGAATGCAGCGGCTGGTTTCCGGCGCGCTGGTTGGCCAGGGGCCGCAGGGCTCCGAGGTCTGGCTCGACGGCGGACACAATGCCGAGGGCGGCCGCGTCGCGGCCGCGGCGCTCGGCGATCTCGAGGAGCGCGTGTCGCGGCCGCTGGTCGTGATCGTTGGGATGATGGCCAACAAGGATGCCAACGCATTCCTCGCCAATTTCGCCGGGCTGACTCGCCACATCATCGCGGTCCCGGTTCCCGGCCGCGACAACGGCATGGCGCCGGACAGACTGGCTGACGCCGCGCGAGCGCTCGGCATGCGGGTCGAGATCGCTGATGGCGTCGCCGCCGCGCTGCAACGGCTTGCGGTGCTGGCCTATGAGGTGCCGCCGCGGATCCTGATCACGGGCTCGCTGTATCTGGCCGGTCCCGTGCTTGCGGCCAACGGCACGCCTCCTGCATGATGGTCGCGTTGTAGCCCGGATGGAGCGAAGCGAAATCCGGGACGGCTCGATCTGCGGAAGCAGGCTCCCGGATTTCGCTTCGCTCCATCCGGGCTACTGGATGCCGCGCTTGAGGACAGGACAATACAATGCGTTTTGCTGCGATCGCCGACATCCACGGCAACCATCTCGCGCTCGAAGCCGTGCTGTCGGACATCCGCGCGCAGGGAATTTCCGACATCGTCGACCTCGGCGACATGGTGAGCGGGCCGCTCGACGCCCGGCCCACCATCGATATGCTGATGGCGCTCGATGCGGTCCATCTGCTCGGCAATCATGACCGCTACCTGATCGACCGTCCGCACGAGAAAATGGGCTCTTGGGAGCGGCTGACCTATACCCAGCTCGAGCCGCGGCATCTCGACTGGCTGCGCACGCTGCCGGCGAATTCGATCTATCGCGACGAGGTTTTCCTCTGTCATGCAACGCCCCAGGATGACGAGACCTACTGGCTCGAGACGGTGCTGCCGGGCGGCGAAGTCTGCATGTCCTCGCTGGAAGCGATCGAGGCGAGAGCGGCCGGCGTGCCGCAATCGCTGATCCTCTGCGCCCACACGCACACTGCGCGCGCCGTGCGGCTTCGCGACGGCCGGCTGATCGTCAATCCCGGCAGCGTCGGCTCGCCCGGCTATCGCGCCGGCAAACCGCATCCGCATGTCGTGGAGGCCGGTTCGCCCGATGCGCGCTACGCGATCCTCGAGCAGGTCGATGGTGGCTGGGACGTAACCTTCCGCCACATCCCGTACGACCACGCGGCAATGGCGGCGCTGGCGCGCCAGCACGGCCAGGCCGTACTCGCCTCGGCGCTGGCGACGGGGTGGATACGGTAATCGGTAGTTCGTAGCCCGGATGGAGCGAAGCGAAATCCGGGACGGCTCGATCCGAGGCGCACAGGTCCCGGATTGCGCTTCGCTCCATCCGGGCTACATGGCGGACCCGCGAGCTAATGGATATGCGCCTCATCCGAGACGCCGACATGCTCGCGATAGACCATCTCCCAGCCCTTCCAGCCGGTGAACAGCAGGATCAGGACCACGATGAACGATAGCGCAAGACCGGTCGGCACGATGGCGGATGTGCCGTGCTCGAAGCGCGAATACCAGTTGTACAGCTCGATCAATACCGCGATGACGTTGCCGCCGGCGTGCTGCCATGCATCGGAAAGATTGCGGACCTGATCGTCTCCGAGGAGATCGATCACGCCGGCGATGGCGGCGAGCGCGGCCATGATCAAGCCGATGCCAAGCAGCCAGAGCGAGGCGCTGGCCCAGAAGTCAGTGCCCGTCTTCCAGAAAGCGAGATCGGCAACGAAGGTCAAAACAAAGCATACGACTGGAAACGGAATAAGCATCGGATGGATAGGATGTCCCGCGACCTGCGCGGTTGATCTGGGGTTCGACATGGGTCCCTCCTGAGGGCCATTTGATCCCTCAACATGGACTGCCTGTCCGGGTTCCTATTCGCTGCACCGCAACGGCAGTGCCGTTATCCCCTCAACAGCTTCATCGGGTCGGCCGCCTTCTGCTTCAGTTGCTCGAACGAGCATTGCTTCGGCGCCTTGTCCGGACGCCAGCGCAGGATCGAGGTGCCGTGGCGGAAACGATCGCCACTGAAATGGTCGTAGCAGACCTCGATCACGAGCTTCGGCTTCAGCGGACACCATTGCGCCGAGCGCTCGGTCGACCACCGGCTCGGGCCGCCCGGCGCATTCCCGGTAAAGCCGGGCTTTGCAATCAACGGCTCGAGACGGTCGATCAGCGCCAGCTTCTCCTGCTGCCTGATCGCGGAGGTGAAGCCGACATGATGCAACAAGCCGTCGTCGTCATAGAGGCCGAGCAGCAGCGAGCCGACCACTTGGCGGCCGCCGGTCCTGTTGGTGGCGTAGCGAAAGCCGCCGACCACACAGTCGGCGCTCCTGAACCTTTTGATCTTCTGCATGCCGTCGCGATTGCCGGCCTGATAGGGCAGGTCCAGGCGCTTGGCGATTACGCCGTCGAAGCCGCCGCCGGATCGCGCCAGCCATTTCCTGGCAAGCGCGTAGCTCGTCGTCGCGGGAGATAGCCGAAAGCTGGAATTGGATTTCAATTGCGACTTGGCGAACGCCTCGAGCTGCGGTCGTCGTTTGCTCAAGGGCTGGCCGGAAAGCTTCTTCATGGTTGGCGCGGCCAAGAGATCGAACGTCAGAAACAAGGCGGGCGTTTCCTGTGCGAGCCGCGTCACCCGGCTGGCGGCAGGATGGATGCGCTGCAGGAGATCGTCGAATGAGAATGTCCGGCCGTGCGGCACCACGATCTCGCCGTCGAGCACGAATGACGTTGCCTTCACGCTCAGCGCCGCGGCGACCAGCTCCGGGAAATAGCGGCCGAGATCTTCGCCGGATTTCGAGCGCAGGTCGACTTTGCGGCCTTCGCGTTTCAGCAGGCAGCGGAAGCCGTCCCACTTGGGTTCGTACTGCCACTCCTTCCCGCGCGGGATGGCATCGACCGAGCGCGCCTCCATCGCAACGAGCGGCGTGGACCTGGAAGCGGGCTTTTGACGCGGGGAGGGCAAGTGCCGGGACCTTCAAACGCAACACACACGGTCCCAACGCAAACGGCCGGCGAATCCGCCGGCCGTGCACGAATTTATTAATCAGAAGAAGCAGGATCAGACCGCAGCGGTGATCCACTGCTGCAGCTTGGCCTTCGGCGCGGCGCCGACCTGGCGGGACGCCATCTCGCCGCCCTTGAAGATCATCAGGGTCGGGATCGACATCACGCCATACTTCGATGCGGTCTTCGGGCTCTCGTCGACGTTGAGCTTCACGATCTTGACCTTGTCGCCCATCGCGCCGGAAATCTCATCGAGAGCGGGCGCGATCATGCGGCAGGGGCCGCACCACTCGGCCCAGAAGTCGACGACCACCGGCCCGGTCGCCTTGAGCACTTCGGCTTCGAAATCGGCGTCAGAAACCTTGCCAACGGCCATGTGAGTACCTCGTTCGGTTGAGACAAAAGGGCGCGGTTGGGAATCGCGCCCGGGAGCATGGATCAAACCTATGAACGCCCCCTTGCCGGGTCAAGCTTGCTCACGCCGACATGAACTTATGCCAGGGCGGCGTCCAGCGCGGGGGCGGAAATCTCCATGATTTCAGTCGTTTCGGTCCAGAGCAGGGCGGCCCGCACGGGCAGCTGGGGATAAAGCCTGGCGAGCACCGCGCGGTACAGCGCGAGCTGCCGGACATAGCCCCTGGGCGCCTCGGCTGCCGTCTTGGGCGGAGCGTGGTTGGTCTTGAAATCGACGATCAGGACGTCGGTCGGCGTCACCACCAGGCGGTCAATCTGGCCCGAAACCAGCGCCTTCGGCTGGCCCGGCCGCTCCAGCCGCCCGACGATCGAGACTTCCGCGCGGCTGCCGGGCGCGAACACGGCGGCAAAGCGCGGATCGGCGATCAGGCCGAGCACCTGATCGGCGAGCGCGACCTGCTCCTGTTCGCTCCAGCCGTCGGCATTGCGCGCGAGGTAGCCGAGCGCGGCGGCGCGCCGCCGCTCGAGGGCGACGTCGGGCAGCGATTGCAGCAGGCGATGCACCAGCGTGCCGCGTTGCAGGGCGCGGGCGCGCAGCAGCACCGATTCGCCGGTTCGGATCGGATGGCTGTCATCATCAGCCGGATCGGACGGACGCAGCATGCTCGCCGCCGATGCTTCCGGTGCGGCCGCAGCACGCAGCCAGGACGGCAATGCGATCGGCACCGCGGCCGCCGACGCAGTCGCACCGGTGAGATCGGCGACGTCATCCGGCCGCGAATAGCGCATCACCTTGCCGCCTGGCGTCTCCAGCTCCTCGAGCTTGAGCCCGGAATTGGCGAGCCCCTTGGTGATCAGATCGTACCAGGACGATTTCCGCACCGTGTTCATGTTGCCGGGCATGCAGCCGCCGACGATCAACCGGTCGGCGGCGCGGGTCATCGCGACATAGAGCAGGCGGCGATACTCGTCCTCGGTGTCGCCGAGCATCGCCTTGCGCGCCTCGGCGACGCCGGGCGGATCCTCGGCCTTCTTGCCGGCCCACACCACGACGCCGGGCGCGTTCGGCGCGGCATTGCCCTGCGGCAGATGGATCAGCCGCAGCCGCTGCGTGTCCGACGGCGAGGTCGTGGTGTCGACCAGGAACACCACCGATGCTTCGAGGCCCTTGGCGCCGTGTACGGTCATGACGCGGACCTCGTCGCGCGAAATCTCCATGTCGCGCTTCACCTCGGTGTCGGCGGCGCGCAGCCAGGCGACGAAGCCCTGCAGCGAGGCCGGCGCCTTGCGCTCATACCTCAGCGCAAGCTCGAGGAACTCGTCGAGCGCGTCGTTGGCCTCATGGCCGAGCCGGCGCAGGATGCGCGCCCGCCCGCCGTCGCCGCCGAGCAGCCAGGCGTAGAACGCGAACGGCGTCTCCTCGGTGAAGCGGCGCTCGCATTGTTCGAGACGGCGGCGCGCGGCCGAAAATCGCTCATCGGTCGGCGCCTGCGCGGCCAGTGCCTCGCGCAGCGAGCCGCGACGCTGATACGCCAGCTTGAACAAATCGTCGTCGTCGAGGCCGAACAGCGGGCTCTTCAGCGCCACCGCGAGCGCGAGATCGTCCTGCGGCAGCAGCAGCGCGTCGGCGAGGTTCATCAGGTCGATGATCGCGATGTGCTCGGTCAGTTTCAGCCGGTCGGCGCCGGCGACCGGGATGCCGGCGTGCTTCAGCGCCTGGATCACCGCATCGAAGGCGTTGCCGCGCCGCCGCACCAGGATCAGCATGTCGCCGTAGCTGAGTGGCCGCCGCCCGCCAGTGCTGCCGGTCATGGTGCCGCTGGTAACGAGGCGCTTGATCTCGGCCTGGATGCGCCTTGCCAGCTTCACCTCGGGGCTCGTCACCGACACGCCGTCGAACGGCGCGCGCCAGCCCTCGATGTCCTGGCGATCGTCGGCAACCGCGAGATCCCAGAGCTCGATCAGGCTGGGGCCGGCATCGGCCATCGCGTTGTGGATCGGGTAGCCGTTCTCGACCGCATGAATGCTGCGAAAGATGTCCTGCTCGCGGAACACATGGTCGACCGAGTGCAAGATCACCGGCCCCGAGCGGAACGAATAGGTGAACGACACGGGGTCGAATTTCAGCCCGGCTTCCTCGAACCGCCGCTTCAGCTCGCGCCGGCGCAGGTCGAATTCGCGCGGCGCCGCGCCCTGGAACGAGAAGATCGACTGCTTCTCGTCGCCGACCGCGAACACGGTGCGCACCAGGCCGTCGCGCGCGCCGGCGCCGGAGGTGAATTCCGAGATGATGTGCGCGACGATGTCCCATTGCCGCGGGCTCGTATCCTGCGCCTCGTCGATCAGCACGTGATCGACGCCGCGGTCGAGCTTGTAATGCACCCAGCCCGAGGAGACGCGGTCGAGCATCGCCAGCGTCTTGTCGATCAGATCGTCATAGTCGAGCAGGCCGCGTTCCAGCTTCTCGCGCCGGTAATGCGCGGCCGCCGCGGTCGCGATGTGGATCAGCGCCTCGGTGCGGTCGCGCGCGACCACGGCGCGGCGGCGCTCGATCAACGGACCGAGCCGATCGATCTCCGCCTCGAACCGATGGCCTGCGACCGCATTCTTCTTGATGAAACTGTTGGTGACGACAGACGCGCGCGGGGCGCGTTCATCGGTCAGGAAGACGCCGAGATATTCGTCGGTCTGGGCTGCACCGGTGAAGGTCAGCGCGCTCCGCAGCCGTTCGGCCTGCTTCTGATCCGCCTTGCTGCTGGTATCGAGGAGCGTCGCCATCTCCTTCCAGCTCGCGCGCGGCAGGTTCGGGCCGTCGACGATCTCGCGCTCGACCTCCTCGATGCGATCATCGGCGGAGACGCCGAGCGCGGCCGACATCTGCGCGGCGGCGGCCGCGGCGTTGCCGGCGGCATCGGTCCAGGCCATGAAGTGGTCGCGGCTGAGGCAGGCTTCGCGGACCACCTCCTTGAAGGTGACGTCGGCGGCATTTGCCATCGCCGTCCGCAGCGCGCGGCCGATGGGACTGTCGGGAATCCGCGACGCCTCGAGGAACACCGCGAGATTGGCGCGCTCCATCATCTCGTTCTGGTCGCGGTCGTCGAGCACGGCAAAGCGCGCCGGCACGTTGGCCTCGAACGGAAACTGCTGCAGCAGGCGGGTGCACAGCGCGTGGATGGTCTGCACCTTCAAGCCGCCGGGCGTCTCCAGCGCACAGGCAAACAGCTTGCGCGCCTCGCGCCGCAGCGTGGCGGAAGGATGGGCAATGCCGGCTTCGCGGATCGCGGTATCGAGCCCGGCGTCGTCGAGCGTCACCCAATGGCCGAGCGTTGTGAAGACACGCTCGGCCATGTTCGCGGCAGCCGCCTTGGTGAAGGTGATGCAGAGGATCTTTTCCGGCGGCACGCCCGACAGCAGCAGACGGATGACGCGCTGGACCAGCACATGGGTCTTGCCCGAGCCGGCATTGGCCGACACGAAGGTCGACGCTTTCGGATCGGACGCACGCGCCTGCGCGTCGCGCACGGCGGGCGGGATGGGCCTGATAGCCTTCACCATTCCTCGATTCCCAGGCCGCCGGCGGCGGACCATTCCTTGATACGCGCGAGGTCGTCATAGGCGCCGTAGCGGTTCGCCCACATCGAGAGGTTCAGCGAGGTGTAGGCCTGCTGCTCGTCGTCGAAGGCGCGGATCAGGGCCTCCAGCTTGCGCCGCGCGCTGTCGGCGGCCTCATCGGGCGGTTGCGGCGTGTCGCTGGTCTTGATCTTCAGCTCCAGCGAGCGCTGCTCGCCCGGCGGGTTGTTGCCGCTCAGCCTGACATAGACGAGGTCGCCGATCGAGGAGTCGGCCGGGATGTCGGCGAAGCCGCCCTCGCGCAGGATCGCGGCTTCCAGGGTGAGCTGCGGCGACAGGCCCATACGCACCTGCTTGCCGGTCGGCGGCTGGCCGGTCTTGTAGTCGAGGATCGCAAAGCTGCCGTCATCGCGACGCTCGATGCGATCGGCGCGCGCCGAGAGCGTGAAGGTCCTGGCATCGTCGAGCGGGATGCCGATCTCGCCGCGGATCTCGGCCTTGATGGCCTCGATCTGGCCGCGCCGGGCCTGCTCCCATTCGGCAAACCATCCTGCGATGCGCTGGAAGCGCGGCCACCACAGCGCCCGCGCCTCGGGCCGCTCCATCAGCGGCGCAAAATATTTGGCCCCGATCTCGCGCAGCGTGCGCAGGGTGTCGGCAGGCAGCGCGTCGGCATAGACCTGCGTGAACTCGCCGAGCGCCTCGTGAATCGCCGAGCCGCGATCGGCCGCCGACAGCGGCATGTCGACGGGGTCGAGCGGATCGAGCCGCAGGATGTAGCGCGCATAGATCGTGTAGGGATCGCGCAGCCAGTCCTCGATCGCGGTGACAGACATCTTCAGCGGACGTGCCTCGCGCGGCGGCCGCGGCTCCGGCTGCGGGATCGGCTCGACCTTGTCGGGCCGGTCGAGCTCGGCGGCATATTGCACGTAAGTTTCGCCGGCCGATGTCGCGGCCTTCCAGCGCGCCTCGCCGGCGACCGCTTCGAGCCGATGCAGGAAGCGCGAGGCGACCGCCGGCGCACCGCCGACTTTTGCGGCGTGGGTGAGGATCACCTCGTCATGGCCGAGCAGCTGCGCAAAGTCGTGCGCGGAAAGCCCGATACGCCGCTCGGGAAGATCGAGCCCGAGCTCGTGCCGCATCGGCCGGCTCAGCCACGGATCGATCCGCGGCGCCGGCGGCCAGACGCCCTCGACCAGGCCGCCGAGGATGACGCGATCGGATTCGGTGAGACGTGCTTCGAGCTGGCCGAAGATGTTGAGCTGCGCGCGCGCCGATTCCGGTCGCCGCACCATGCGGTCGGCGAACGCGGTCTGGAACACCTCGGGATAATCGGCGAGCGGCGTCATCAGCCGACTCGGCTGCTGTTTGGCGAGCAGCTCGTCGATTGCGGACGCCAGCGACGCACCGGCGCGCTCCTCGAACACGACCGCAACGCCGTTCTGGTCTCCGGACAGCGCGATCAGCGCCTCGCGGTGGCGCGCGGCGAGCTCGGCGAAATCATAGGGTCTTGACGACGCCATGCCTTCGAGCGGCGCCAGCGCTGCCTGCAATCTGGCGATCAGGTCCTGCGCCTGGTTGAGATCGTTGTCGCGCAGCCGGGCGCGCGGCTCCATGGCATGCAGCGACGAGGTCTCGCCGCCATGCAGCTTGACCAGCTCGGCGCGGAAGCGCGCGAAGTCGCGGGCGAGGCCGCCGGTCCCGGCTTGCGGCCGCGTGCCGCGGAGCAGCGCGATCTCCAGCACCTCGATCGCGCGCCGCAGCGCGCCATGCGAACGGCCGAGCCGGAACAGCGGATGCTTGAGCAGCGCGAGCAGCGTCGGCGGCTCCAGCTCGTTGGCCGCCGCCTCCGCGGTCAGGCGCGCGAACACGCCAGCCGGCGTCTCGATCAGCGCATCGCCGCCGGAATCGTCGAACTCGAGCTTCCAGCGTGTCAGCGACGCCATCACGCGGCGCGCCAGCGCGCGGTCCGGCGTCACCAGCGCGGCCGATTTGCCGAGATGCCGCGCCTCGCGCATCGCAACCGCGATCGCCAGCGCCTCCATTTCCGGATTGGGCGCCTCGACCACGGTGAGATTGGTCATCCCGGCGGAAATCCGCGCCACGATCTCCGGCCGTTCCAGCCGGTCGTGCCACTGCGCGGTCGCGGTCGAGGGACGCATCGTCTCCGACACCAGCACCTCGCGGCCGAGCGGCGCCGGCTCGGCAAGGCTCTCGACGTCGCGGCGCTTGATGCCGAAGCGGTCGAGCAAGGCGTGCATCGCGAATTGCGGATGGTTCGACGAGGGCGGCGTTACGAACCTGCCGTCGTCGCCGCGCTCGCCGCCGATCGTGTCCCAGGAGTCCTCGTCGAGATCGGTGTCGAGCCCGGGCAGCACCACGGCACCGTTCGGCAGCTTCGCCACCGCGTGCAGGAATTTCGCCGTCGCCGGCATCGAGCCGGTCGAACCGGCGGCGATCACCGGGCCCGCGTGGTGTGCGGTCAGCCGCGCCGCCTCCGCCTCGATCAGGAGATCGCGGCGCGCGGAGGGTTCGATCCGGCCGATCTCCTTGAGGTAACTGGGCCAGGCGTCGCGCGCGATGCGCAGGAAGTCGAGCGAGTGCTGCCAGTATTTGTCGAGCTGGTCCGGCACCAGGCGGTCGAGCGCGCGCCAGTCGACGCGGCGCGTCACCATGTCGTCCATCAGCCGCGCCAGATCGCCGGCGAGTTGCAGCGTCGAGGCCGGCCCGCCGACCACCAGCGGCGCCGACACCGGCGTCTTCGCCCAGGCCGCGACCAGATGCGCCAGCGTCAGCCGGCGCTCGAGCTCGCCGAGCCTTGGCGGAATCTCCAGCGGCGCGGCGCCGCCGACGTCCTCGCTTTGGTCGGCGAAGGCGAGTTCGTCCTCATCGATGTCGCCAAGCGCGACGATGCGCGGCAGCACCGCGGCGTCCGACTCGAGCACATCGAGGAAGATTTCCCGCGCCAGCCGCCCGGCACGGCGGGTCGGCAGATACAGCGTGGCGTTGGCGAGCCTTGCCGGATCGCTCTGCGCCTCGAATCCCGCGACCAGCCGGCCATCGACCAGCGCCGAGATGACGGTCCGCAGGAACGGCGCAGAAACGGGAACACTGAAGACGCGCATGGGCTGCCTGATTCGAATCCGGCGCCAATATAGGGAGCGGCGACCGTCGTTAGCCACCCCTGTCGGAGAACAGTCACCGCTCAATATCGCAATCGGCCGGCGCAGCGATCGGCGGCATCCAGGAACCAGCGCAGCGCCGGATCCCGGGCGGCGCGGCTCGTATGGATCAGGTCGATCGCGAAGGCGGGGATGTCGATCGGCGGCGCGACGACGGCAATGTCGGCCAGATGCGTGAAGCGCCGGGCGATGCGCTCGGACATCGTGGCGATCAGATCGGTGCCGGCCACGGCGAACGGAACGGCCACCACATGCGCAAGCGTCACCGCCACCCGTCGCTTCAGTCCATGGCGCGCCAGCAGCGCGTCGATCACGCTCGGCAGGCCGTCGCCGCCGGCCGCCGAGAACAGCGCGTGCGGCAAGGTCGCGTAATCTTCCAGACTGAGGCGCTCCGATCGGTTCGTGCGTGCATCGCGGGCGCAGACGAAGCGTTCCTCGAACAGCCGGTGCCGGACACAGCGCGGCGAGTCCGGCAGGTGCCCGCCGATCAGCGCATCGAGCTCGCCGCGCTCCAGCTTCGCCAGCGCCACCGTCGCATCGGTGAGCGGGCGCACGGCAAGGTCAATGCCGGGCGCTTCGACGCGCAGCAGCCGGGTCAGTTCCGGCACCACAACGAGATCGCTATAGTCGGTCGCGGCGATGGTGATGCGCCGTCGCGCGATCGCCGGATCGAAGCCCTGATCGGGCGCCAGCGCGCTCCGGATCTGCCGCAGCGCTTCCCCGATCGGCCCGGCCAGCGCCAGCGCCTTTTCGGTCGGCTGCATGCCCGCGCCGGCACGCAGGAACAGTTCGTCCGCAAACAGCGCACGCAGCCTTCGCAACGCGCTGCTCATGGACGGCTGGGCGAGCCCGATGCGCTCGGCCGCCCGGGTGACGTGGCGCTCCTCCATCAGCGCTTCGAAGGCGACCAGCAGGTTGAGATCGACGGCGGATAAATTCATCATAGCAATAATGCTTATAAGAATAATCGATTTCAACAATCATTTGCCCCGGCCTATGCTCGTTGGTCGGACATGACGACGGGACCCAGGAATTTGGCGAGATTTGCGAGGCTGGTGCCAAGCGGGCCGACACTGCTGATCATCGGCGTGCTGGCAGGATTGGCTTTCCCCGCCTTGGCGGACGGCGCCCGCCCGCTGATGGCGGCGGCGATCTTCGTTCTGGTGCTAGGCACCTTCCTCCAGGTCGACGGCACGGCGTTCCGGCGCGCGTTGCGGCGGCCGCTGGTCTGGCTGCTGTTGCCGGCGCTGGCCATGCTGGCGAGCCCGCTTGCAGTCGGCCTTGCCGCGCGCGGCGCCGGCTTTCGACCCGAGCTGATCGTCGCATTGGTGCTGTCGGTGTGTGCGCCACCGTCGAGCGGCACGGCGGCCGTCGCGCGCATGCTCGGCTTCGATGCGACCATTCCGCTTGCCGTGACGCTGCTGTCGATGGCGCTGGCGCCGGTTACCGTGCCGCTGATCGCCGCGGGATTTGCCGGTCTCGCGCTCGATCCGCTGGCGCTTGCGACGCGGCTGGTCCTCCTGGTTGGCGGCGCCGGCGCGTTGGCGTTGCTGTTGCGCCGTCAGGCCGCTGCACGATTGGTGCAGCATGCGCGCATCATCGACGCGCTCGTGCTGGCCTCGCTGCTGCTGTTCGCGATCGCCACCATGGCCGGGGTGCGTGCTCAGATCGAAGCGCAACCGGCCGCCGCGTTCACCTGCGTCGGCCTTGCCTTCGCCTGCAATCTTGCCCTGCAATTGTGTGGCGCGCTGCTCACGCCGGGCAATCTGGCTGCACGGCTGACAAGTGGCCTCGTTCTCGGCAACCGCAATGTCGGACTGGTCTGGTCGGCGATGGGCGCCGCGGTGTCGCCGATGACGGCGTTGTTCTTCGCCGCCACGCAGTTTCCGATCTATATGACGCCGCGGCTGATCGAAATGCTTGTTCGCCGCGAGTGCAAGGAGAATGCCTCACCATGAGCGCGACGATCCTGACCGAAGACCTCGCCGTCCGTTTCGCGCGCATCGCGCTCGGCCATGTCACGCGCGAATATCCGAACAAGCCCGATCACGTGCTGGCGGGGCCGCAGGATGCGCGCACGCCGCGCGAGCTGCATCCGGTGTTCTTCGGCAGCTACGACTGGCATTCCTGCGTCCACAGCTATTGGATGCTTGCCCGGCTGTTGCGCCGCTATCCCTCATCCGAGGCGGCGGACGATATCCGCGCGCTGTTCGACGCGCAGTTCGTTGCGGAGAAGACCGTGGCCGAATGCAGCTATCTCGCCGCCCCGACCGCGCGCGGCTTCAAGCGGCCTTACGGCTGGGGCTGGCTGTTGAAGCTCGCCGCAGAGCTCTCGCTCGTCGAGAACACCAACTGGCGCGATCGGATCGCTCCGCTCGCCGAGATCTTCGCGCAGCGCTACCGCGATTTCCTGCCGCTCGCCACCTATCCGGTGCGGGTCGGCACCCATTTCAACACCGCGTTCGGACTGCGCATGGCAGCCGACTACGCCGCGGTGACACAGGACGATGCGTTCGGCGCGCTGTTGCGCGACACAGCGCTGCGCTGGTACGGCGCCGATCAGGACTGCCCCGCCTGGGGTGAGCCGAGCGGTGATGACTTCCAGTCGTCCGCGCTGATCGAAGCGGAGTGCATGCGCCGGCTGCTGGCACCGGGTGACTTCCTGCCCTGGTTCGACCGCTTCCTGCCGCGGCTCGAGCTGCGCGAACCCGCAACCCTGTTCCGGCCCGCCACGGTCACCGATCGCTCGGATGGCAAGCTGGCACATCTCGACGGGCTCAATCTCAGCCGCGCATGGTGCTGGCGGGCGCTGGCCGGTGCGTTGCCGGCGGCCGATGCGCGCCGTCCGATCCTGCAGGATGCCGCGCGCCGGCATCGCGACGCCGGCCTGCCGCATATCGCCAGCGACTATATGGGTGAACACTGGCTTGCGAGCTTCGCGGTGCTCGCGATCGACGCCGATGGCTGACGAAGGCGCCGCCTACGCGACGCTTTCCAGGTAAGCTTCTTCCGCAGCCTGGATCGCGTCCGGAGTCCCGACATGCATCCAGACGCCGTCGAGGCGCAGGCCGAACAGCCGCTCCTGCTCGTTGGCGCGGTCGAATATCTTGGTCAGCGAGAACTCGCCGGCCGGCGCGTCGGCGAACAGCGCAGGCGACATGATCGCGGCGCCGGCATAGACGAACGGCACCACCTGGTGCTCGCGCCGCTTGCGCAACGCGCCATCCGGCAACATCGAATAGTCGCCGCGCCCGCCATAGCCGATGCTCGTAGCGGTCGGCGCCATCAGCAGCAGGATATCCATCCGCGCGGGATCGAAGGTTTCCGCGAGCCGCGCCAGATTGGAGCGCACGCCGTCGATCCACATCGTGTCCGCGTTCAGATGATAGAACGGCGCATCGCCGAGCAGCGGCAACGCCTTCACCACCGCGCCGCCGGTGCCGAGCACCTGGTCGCGCTCGTCGGAGATGATCACGCGCGGACGGCTGCGGGGCTTGACGTGCTCGATGATCTGGTCGGGCAAATAGTGCACGTTCACGACCGCTTCGCTGACGCCGGCGCCGGCGAGCTTGTCGAGCACATGGTCGAGCAGCGGCTGGCCGGCGACGCTGACCAGCGGCTTCGGCATCGTGTTGGTCAGGGGGCGCATGCGCACGCCGAGGCCCGCAGCGAGCACCATGGCTTTATGGGGAGTGACGGGCATCTTCCGGATATTCTCGGTCATCATCTCTCATGCGCCGATCATATCACGGCGATTCGGCAAGCACATCAATCAGACGCCATAGTCACGAGACATGACGGCCGTAAGACGGCAATGACGACCCTGGCCTAGACGTCGGCAGCTTGCGTGCCGCGCCTGGCGGTTTTCTTCTTCTTGTCGCCTTGTTTGAGAAAGTTGACGCCGATCTGGTCGCCATTGACCCATGCCAGCTCGCAGCGGCGATAGGCCAATCCTGTGGACGACAGCAGCAGAAAAAACTCCTTCAGGTTCAGGCCCTCGACCGAGCCGTCGACGGAGAGCTTGGCGCCCGTCTCCGACACGTCTTCCATGGTGCAGTCGCGCCGCCAGG
Organism: Bradyrhizobium sp. USDA 4502; assembly: GCF_054063355.1. Lineage (NCBI taxonomy): Bacteria > Pseudomonadati > Pseudomonadota > Alphaproteobacteria > Hyphomicrobiales > Nitrobacteraceae > Bradyrhizobium > Bradyrhizobium sp. USDA 4502. Next base: position 7,436,226 of record NZ_JBSSGF010000001.1, on the reverse strand, counting down.
TGCCGTCGATGCCCATCATGTGCGCTGCTATGCCGCGCTCAAACGTGACACGATCGCCCTTGCGTCGTTCCGTCCCCATCGTGTGGTCCCGCTCCAGATCCGGCCGCGCCATGGATCAGGTGCGGGCTCCGCAACCTTAGGGGAGGCGAGGCTAATAACCCGTAAACTACGGTACTGGAGGAGGGACGTTGGCTGTGTACCAGATGCGGAAGCTGGTCAGCGCCGGATGCGCCAGCGACCGCTCGAGATAGGTCCAGATCCGCGGCTGGTGCTTGAGATATTGCGGCTTGCCGTCGCGGCGGTTGAGTCGCGCAAAGGTGCCGAGCAGGCGGGTGTTGCGCTGCGCCGACATGATCGCATAGAGCTCGGCGAAGCCGGCCGGATCGAAGCTTTCATCGGTCGCGCGCCGCGCCTTGATGTAGCGGGTCAAGAGCGACAGCTCGAGCTGCTCGGGCACATCGATCCGCGCATCCTGCAGCAGCGACACCACGTCATAGGCCGCGGGGCCGAGCAGCGCGTCCTGGAAATCGATGACGCCGACGCGCAGGATGCCGGTGCGTTCGGCAAGCCAGATGATGTTCGGCGAATGGAAGTCGCGGATCACCCAGGTCTGCGGTGCGGCTGCGGGCTTCTCCAGCAGGCCGCGCCACATCCCGAGAAATTCGGCGCGAAGCTCCTCGCTCGGCTGCGCGCCGCGGTCTGGCAGGTACCATTCCAGCATCAGCCCGATCTCGATCAGCCAGGCGTCGATGTCGAACACCGGGATGTCGTAGCTCTCGTCCGACGTCAGCGGCAATTGCTCCGGCAGCACCTCGCGGTGCAGCGCCGCCAGCATGTCGACGGCGGCCTCGTAACGCTCGGCGATCGGCTGCGGTGGGTCGCCCTCGATGACGCCCTCGGCGCCGAAATCCTCGGTGACGAGGAAGCCGGATCCGAGATCGATGTGACGGATCGCGGGCGCCGAGAAACCATGCTTGCGCAGGCCGTTTCCGATCGCGACGAACGGCCTGACGTCTTCGGCGAGATGCACCGCTGCGCTGTAGGACTGGCCGCTGTAGATCGCCGGGCCGTCGGGACGGCGCGGCGAGTTCATCAGGATGACGGTGCCGTCGTCGTTGCGCAGCCGCGCATAGGAGCGCGTCGAGGCATCGCCCGGCATGCGTTCGCGCCGGGCATTGAGAAAGCCCGCGCGGTCGAGGAACTGGCGCAGCTCGTTGAGCCGCGCGACCTTCGCCGCGCCCTTGCCATGGCCGGTGATCTCGGCCGCGCGTGCCGCCGATCCGAGCGCCGGGCGATGGCTGAACGCGATATCGATGCGGTCGGCGGGCATCGCGTCGGGCGCGCGCTCCGGCCACTCGATCAGCGCCACGACGTCGTCGGGCAGCGGCGACAGCCCAATCTCCTCGAGCTCGCCGGCGTCGTTGATGCGGTAGAGGTCGGCATGGACCAGCGGAAACGACGGCAGCTCGTAGCTCTGCGCCAGCGTGAAGGTCGGGCTCGGCACCTCCAGCGCGTCGTCGTCGGCGAGGTAGCGGATCAACGCGCGCGCGGCCGTGGTCTTGCCGGCGCCGAGGTCGCCGGACAGCGTGATGACGTCGCCGGCGCCGATCAGGAGCGCGAGGTCGGCCATCAGCTCTGCTGTCGCGGTCTCGTTCGCGAGTGCCACCGAGAATGTCGAGGTCGCCGTCATTCAGCAGCGTTGCGATGTGCGGTCTGGTCGATCGGGAAGTCGCAGGTCACGGTCGTGCCGCGGCCTACGGTCGAATCGACGCGCACCCGTCCGCCATGGAGTTCGACGAAGGAGCGGACCAGCGACAGGCCAAGGCCCGCGCCGCGGTGCCGCGAGCCGTGCGAATGGCTCTCGAACCAGTTGAACACCTTGTCGCGCATCTCCGCCGGAATGCCGGGACCGGCGTCGGTCACCGCAAACACCACGCTGTGCTCGGTGCGGTGCGCGCTGATCGTGACGGTGGCGTCGTGCGGCGAGAAGCCGACCGCGTTGGCGAGCAGATTATAGAGCACCTGCACCACGCGCCGCTCGTCGCCGACGAAGGCGCCGATGTCGGGCTCGATATCGACCTTGAGGGTGATGCGGTCGGTCGCGAGGCGGTCCTGGATGCCTTCGGCGGCGGCCTCGATCGCCTGGCCGATATTGACCGGACCGAGCTCGAGCTTCATCGCGCCGGCGTCAATGGTGGCGAGATCGAGAATGTTGTTGGTCAGCGCCAGCAGCGCGTTGGTCGATTTGGTGACGTAGTCGAGATATTCGGCCTGCTTCGGCGTCAGCGGTCCGGTCGAGGGATCGCTGAGGAAATGCGCGAAGCCGATGATGGTGGTGAGCGGCGCGCGCAGCTCGTAGGAGACGTGGTGGACGAAATCCACCTTCATCTGGTCGGCGGCTTCCAGCGCCTCGTTGCGCTCGCGCAGCGCCCGCTCGACATTTTCGGTGTCGGTGATGTCCTGGAAGGCGAGCAGCGTCTTGCCGTCGGGCAGCGGGATGGTCATGCAATTCAGCACGCTGCCGTCCTTGCGCTCGAGCTTGAGCGCGACCTGGGCGCGGTTCTCGATCGCGGTGATCTGCTCGCGCAGCGTGCGCCAGGTCAGGGCGTCGTCGAACAGCGGCCGGCACAGCGCTTCCACCGCCTCGATATGCGGCTCGCCCTGCAGCGCGTCGGCCGGCAGCTTCCACATCTTGGCGAAGGGCGGGTTGAACAGTTCCGCGCGGCCGTTGCTGCCGAACACCGCGACCGCCTCGCCGAGATTGTCCAGGGTCTCGCGCTGCACCCGCGTCAGGCGGTCGTAGCGGCGGGCGAGGTCGAGGCTCTCGGTGACGTTGTCGAACAGATAGGTGACGCCGCCCTCGAGGTTCGGCGTGGTGACGACGCTGATGGCGCGGCCGTCGGGCAGGAACCAGGTATAGGTCTCGGATTCGACCGCGCGATAGGCCTCGTGCAGCTTGGCCTTCCAGGCGCGGAAATCCGGCTGCTCGGGCAGCTTGCGGTTGGCGCGCAGCCGGTCCAGCACGCTGGAATCGTCGGGGTTGCCGTCGAGGAAGGCCTGGTCGAGGCCCCACAGCCGCCGATAGGACTCGTTGTAGAAGGTGAGCCGCCGGTCGGCATCGAACACCGCGACGCCCGAGGACAATTGGTCGAGGGTGCGCCGGTGCGCTTCGACCATCCGAGCGATCGCCGCGCGCAGCGCCGCAGCTTCGCTGGCGTCGATCGCGATGCCGGCGCTGCCGCCGGAGAGCTTGAGCGCCTGCACGTCGTAGATCCGCCGCTCGCCGCTGACCACGATCGGCAGCCGCGCGGCATAATTGGCGTTGTCGTTCAGCGCGCGGGTCAATTCGCCGCGCTGGTCGCTTTCGAGCAGTTCGAGATTGCGCTGCAGCGCATCCGACACGCTCTTGCCTTCGGTGGCGCGGACATAGGCCGCGTTGGCATAGCGCAGATTGCCCTCGAGGCTCTTGGCCCAGATCGGCCACGGCGCGGCGGCGGCGAAATCGCGCAGCAGCTCGGTTTCCTCCTGCAGCGTCTTGTAGCGCAGGTTGGATTCGGCGAGCTCGCGGCGCAGGCCGCCGAGCTCGCGGATCCGCACGATGGCCTGGCCGCCGATCGCGCGGCCCATCGCCTCGATGGCGCGGCCGGCCGAGGTCGAGAGGTTGAGCAGGAACGCCTCGCCCTTCTCGCGCAGCGCGTCGACGGCGTGATCCATCTGCAGCGCCGGCTCGGGCGGCAGCCAGGTTCCGAAGGCGAGGACGCGCTGCGGCGAGCCTTCCTGCGACATCACCAGCGAGATGTCGCCCGAGATCTGCGGCCGGTTGTCGCCGGCGGCCCAGGAGATCAGGACCTGCGGCTCGACGAACAGCAGCGCGCGCAGCCGGTCCGATTGCGCCTGCAGGTCCGTGATCTCGGACTGCAGCTGCTCCTCGTTCCGCGTCGCGCGCACCCGGGTGCGCATCAAGAGGATCGCGGCGACGGCCGAGAAGCCGACCAGCGCAAGCGACGTCGCGAGGACCGCGACCTCCTGGTGATTGAAGCCGAAATGATCCGACATCGCCTGGGCGACCGGGTTCTCGGCGGCCAACGCGGTGCGGGCCGGCAGCAATGCGGTGATGGCGAGCCCAATCATGCCGTCGCGCGCCAGTGAGGTGCATGACAGCAGGGTTCGACGCATTGCCGCGACTACGCCCGACATATGTTGCCCCAGAACGCACAAACCCCGGGCATGATCCGGAAAAGAGGAGACCGGTGTTCCCTCACGGCAAACGTACGACGTTTGTCCGCCGATCATGCCCAAGCAGGACCAGTCAGCCCGACGAAGACCCCCCGTCGCGCTCGAATCAAAACAGAATAGTCCCAACGGGACTCGGCGAGTAAGAGTCCAGACCGTGAACGCAGAATCCCCTGTGAAAAAATGCCGCCGGGAGGCGTGGATTTTACGCGAATTGACTCCGTATTGGTGCGGAGAGCGCGCACGAAGCGTGATCTTCCCGAGCTCGTCCGCACACTTCTCCGATGCGAAGGCGCTTGGCTCCCTCTCCCCGTTCTTACGGGGAGAGGGTTGGGGTGAGGGGCCGTCTCCGCATATCCGGTGATAGCTGCGTTCGCGGAGACTCCCCCTCACCCGGAACGCATCTGACGATGCGTTCCGACCTCTCCCCGCACGCGGGGCGAGGTGAAGTGGCGCCGCCGCTCGAGTGAAGTCGTCGCGCACTAGCGTCCGGTCGAGCCGAAGCCGCCGCTGCCGCGCCCGGTCGCCGGCAGCACGTCGACCGGAACCAGCTCGGCCCTGGTGACCGGCGCGATCACCATCTGCGCGATGCGCTCGCCGCGCCGGATCGAGAACACCTCGTGGCCGTGATTGATCAGCAGCACGTTGATCTCGCCGCGATAGTCGGCGTCGATCGTGCCGGGCGAGTTCAGCACCGTGACGCCGTATTTGGCGGCAAGGCCGGAGCGCGGCCGCACCTGCGCCTCGTAGCCCGGCGGCAGCGCGATCGTCAGTCCGGTCGGAACCATCTCGTAGCGGCCCGGGAGCAGCAGCAGCGGCGCCGACTGCGGCACCGCCGCGAGCAGGTCGAGCCCGGCCGCGTCGGCGGTCTGATAGATCGGCAGCAGGAGATCGGCGCCGTGCGGCAGTTGGTGGACTTCGACCTTGATGGTGGCGCTCACGATGCGGTTCCTACGGCTCTAGAGCATGATCCGATTGAATCGGATCATGCTCTAATCCTTTTGTTTGGTCGCGTTTTCTTGACGCGAACCGGTGACCACTTCGCTCGAAAACGCTCTTGCGATGCGCGACACCAGCGCGGTCGCGACTTCCTCCTTGGTCATGACAGGCCAGGAGTCGACGGTGACGTCCTTGCCCTCGCGCGAGAGCAGGTGAACGGTGTTGCGGTCGCCGCCCATCACCCCGGTCGCCGGCGAGACGTCGTTGGCGACGATCCAGTCGCAGCCCTTGCGCGCGAACTTCGCCTTGGCGTTCTCGATCAGATGCTCGGTCTCGGCGGCGAAGCCGATCACCAGCGGCGGCCGCTGCTCCTTCAGCTTGGAAATTGTCGCGAGGATGTCGGGGTTCTCGACCAGCTGCAGCGGCGGCATGCCGGCCGCGGTCTTCTTCAGCTTCTGGCTGCCCTCGGTGGCGACCCGCCAGTCGGCGACCGCGGCGGCGAAGATCGCGACGTCGACCGGCAGCGCCGCCTCGACCCGGTGCAGCATGTCGCGCGCGGACTCCACGCGCGTCACGGAGATGCCCTGAGGGTCGGCGAGCTCGACCGGGCCGGTCACCAGCACCACCTCGGCGCCGGCGGCGCGCGCGGCGGCGGCAATGGCAAAGCCCTGCTTGCCGGACGAGCGGTTGGCGATGTAGCGGACCGGATCGATCGCCTCATGGGTCGGGCCCGCGGTGATCAGCACCCGCTTGCCGGCTAGCGGACGTGGCTGCGGCGGGCGCAGCATGCGGTCGGCGGCGGCGGCGATCTCGGTCGGCTCGGCCATCCGGCCGACGCCGGCCTCGCCGGCTTCCGCCATCTCGCCCGCATTGGGGCCGACGGTGTGGACGCCGTCGCGGCGCAGCTGCAGCACGTTGCGGCGGGTGGCCGGATTGTTCCACATCAGCGGGTTCATCGCCGGCGCCAGCAGGATCGGCCGGTTGGCCGCCAGCAAGGTGGCGGTGGCGAGATCGTCGGCATGGCCCTGCGCCATCTTGGCCATCAGGTCGGCGGTCGCCGGCGCCACCACGATCAGGTCGCAGTCCCGCGCCAGGCGGATATGGCCGGCGTCGAATTCGCTCTCGGCGTCGAACAGGTCGGTGTAGACGCGCTCATGCGACAGCGCGCTGGCGGCGAGCGGGGTGACGAATTGCTGGGCCGCCCTGGTCAGCACGCAGCGGACCTGGATGTGCCGTTCCTTGAGCCGCCGGATCAGATCCAGCGCCTTGTAGGCCGCTATCCCCCCGCCGATGATCAGGGTGACGCGCGGCTCGCCGGCGGCGCTGGCGGCCCGTGGAGCAGGGGCGGCAACCGCCGCGGAACCCGCCCCAAGCGTCTCGGCGGGCTCCGGACCGCCGTCCGCGAGCTCCCGGAGGATCACCCGCACCTCCTCCTCGACCGAGCGGCCGTTTTTGGCGGAGCGCAGCCGCAGATAGGCCTTCAGCGTGTCGTCGAGTTTGCGGATGGTCAGGCTGGCCATGGCGTGCTGCCCTCAAAGCATGATCCGGAAAAGTGTGAAGCGGTTTTCCGGGAGCGATCATGCTCAAATAAAGTGTGATAGCGATGCTATCACATGGTGCATGCATTGCAATCAGTGTGCCCGGATGGCGAAAAAGATCGCGATGGAGGCGATCGCAATGACCCAGAGGCCGACGGTCTGCACCCGCGCCTTGCGGGCCTCGGCGCGGGCCATTTCGTCGATCGAGTCCGACGACAGCATGTGGCCCTCCAGCGTCATGGTCTCCAGCTGCTCGAGCACCGTGACGGCGCGGTTGGCGATCGACGGCAGGTTGGCGAGGATGCGGCCGAGCTCGCCCGCGCCCGAGATCGCGCCCTGGATGCGGCCGGCCGGGCCGAGATTCTGCGTGATCCATTCGCGCACCACGGGGTCGGCGATCTTCCAGATGTCGAGCTTCGGGTCGAAGCCGCGCGCCACGCCCTCGACCACCACCATCGTCTTCTGCAGCAGGATCAGCTCGGGGCGCGTCTGCATGTCGAACAGGCCGGTGACCTCGAGCAGAAGCGTCAGCAGCTTCGCCATCGAGATTTCCTCGGCGGTGCGGTTGTGGATCGGCTCGCCGATCGCGCGGATCGCCTGCGCGAAATTCTCCACCGAATGGTGGCCGGGCACGTAGCCGGCCTCGAAATGCACCTCGGCGACGCGGCGATAGTCGCGGGTGATGAAGCCGAGCAGGATCTCGGCCAGGAAGCGCCGCTCCTTCAGCCCGAGCCGTCCCATGATGCCGAAATCCACGGCAACGAGCCGGCCGGCCTCGTCGAGGAACAGATTGCCGGGATGCATGTCGGCATGGAAGAAGCCGTCGCGCAGCGCGTGGCGCAGGAAGCTCTGGATCACCTTGCGGCCGAGATCGGGCAGGTCGACCTTGGCCTGCGCCAGCCGGACGTGATCGTTCAGCGCGATGCCGTCGATCCACTCCATCGTCAGCACGCTGTGCGCGGTGCGATCCCAATCCACCGCGGGGACGCGGAAGTCCGGATCGTCGCGGGTGTTCTCGGCCATCTCGGACAGCGCGGCCGCCTCGAGCCGCAGGTCCATCTCCATCGCGACCGAGCGCGACATCGTGTTGATGACCTCGATCAGGCGCAAGCGCCGCGCCTCGGCGGAATGCGCCTCGGCCTTGTGCGCGACAAAGAAGAAGTCGCTGAGGTCGCGGCGGAAGCGCGCGGCGACATTGGGCCGGAGCACCTTGACCGCAACCTGCTGCCGGACGCCGTCGCGCTCGATTTCGCCGCGATGCACCTGCGCGATCGAGGCCGCGGCAACCGCAGGGCCCAGATGCACAAAGGCCTGCGCCAGCGGCCGTTCTAGCGATTGCGTGATGACGGTTTCGGCCGCCTCCTGCGCGAACGGCGGCAGCCGGTCCTGCAGGCTTTCGAGATCGCGCGCCATCGACACGCCGACCACGTCGGGGCGGGTGGCGAGGAATTGCCCGAGCTTGAGATAGGCGGGTCCGAGCCGCGTCAGTGCACGCGACAACCGCGGACCTGACTTGGCCGAGCGGCGCTCGATCAGCCGCGCCAGCTTCAGCGCGAGCTGCCCGGGCGGCGGCACCAGCGCGGGATCGACGACGCCGAACACGCCCTCGCGCGCAAACACGAAACCGGCGCGGGCGAGGCGCGTGATGTGGGTCAGTGCAGAGATCACAAACGCCAGCCCGAATGCAGCGCCACGATGCCGCCGGAGAGGCTCTGCCACTTCACGCGGGCAAAGCCGGCGGCGCCGATCATCTCGGCGAACGCGTTGGGCCGCGGGAATTTGCGGATCGACTCGACGAGATATTGATAGGACTCGGCGTCACCGGTGACGGCGCGGCCGAGCGGCGGGATCACCTTGAAGGAAAACAGATCGTAGATCTTGTCGAGGCCGGGCACGTCGACGGTGGAGAATTCCAGGCACAGGAAGCGGCTGCCCGGCTTGAGCACGCGATAGGCCTCGCGCAGCGCAAGGTCGATCTGCGGCACGTTGCGGATGCCGAATGCGATGGTGTAGGCGTCGAACGCGCGGTCGGCAAATCCCAGCGTTTCGGCGTTGCCCTCGACGAACGACACCCGGTCATCGAGGTGCTGCTTGGCGGCGCGCTCGCGGCCGACGGCGAGCATGTCGGCATTGATGTCGCAGACCGTGGCATGAAAGCCCGCGCCCGCGGTCTTGGCGGCCCGGAACGCGATGTCGCCGGTGCCGCCGGCGACGTCGAGCAGCGCGAACGGCCGGTCGCCCTTCGGCGGATCGAGCGTCGTGATCATGACGTCCTTCCAGGCCCGGTGCAGGCCCGCCGACATCAGATCGTTCATCAGGTCGTAGCGGGACGCCACGCTGTGAAACACGTCGTTCACCAGCGTCTGCTTCTCGCCCAGGGGGACGTCCCTGAAGCCGAAATGGGTGGTTTGATCCGGCCGATCCATCACTCAGAACTCTTACCCTTTTTGGTCGCGCTTTCTTCACGCGAACCGGTAGCCGTCCCCATCAAGTGCGGACGGGCTTCGCTCGAAAAACGCTCCAGCCAAACCATAGCGCGGCGGCCGCAATGGCGCTATCACGTCACTTCCAAAAGGTGAATGCCTGCTATGCCGGAATTACCCGAAGTCGAGACCGTCCGCCGCGGCCTGCAGCCGGCCATGGAGGGGTCCAAGATCCTCAAGGCCGAGGCCCGCCGCAAGGATTTGCGTTTTCCGTTTCAAAAGGACTTTATCGCCCGGCTGGAGGGCCGGACCATCACCGGGCTCGGCCGCCGTGCCAAATATCTGATGGCGGACCTGAACTCCGGCGACGTGCTGCTGATGCATCTGGGCATGTCGGGCTCGTTCCGCGTGCTGAAGGGCGAGGGCGCGGCGACGCCGGGGCAATTCCACCATCCGCGCAGCGAGGATCGCGCGCATGATCACGTGGTGTTCCACATGTCGTCGGGCGCGGCCGTCGTCTTCAACGATCCCAGGCGCTTCGGCTACATGAAGATCATCGCGCGCAACGCGATCGAGGATGAGCCGCTGCTGAAAGGGCTCGGTCCCGAGCCGCTCGGCAACGAGTTCGACGCGGCGATGCTGGCGCGCTCCTGTCACAACAAGAAGACCAGCCTGAAGGCCGCGCTGCTCGATCAGCGCGTGGTGGCGGGACTTGGCAACATCTATGTCTGCGAGGCGCTGTTTCGTTCGCATCTGTCGCCGCGGCGATTGGCCGCGACGCTCGCGACCAAGAAGGCAGAGCCCACCGACCACGCCAGGCGATTGGTCGACGCGATCCATTCGGTGCTCAACCAGGCGATCAAGGCCGGCGGCTCCTCGATCAGCGACCATCGATTGACCAATGGCGATCTCGGCTATTTCCAGCATTCGTTCCAGGTCTACGACCGCGAGGGCGAGACGTGCCGCACGTCAGGCTGCGAGGGCATCGTCCGGCGCTTCACCCAGAACGGCCGTTCGACGTTCTGGTGCCCGAAGTGTCAGAAGTAACATGTTCGAGACCCCGCGCATCGAGACGCAGCGCCTGATCCTGCGGCCGCTCGCGCTGTCGGATGCCGCGGCGATCCAGCGTCACTTCAACAATTGGAACGTGATCAAGACTCTCGCCACGGTGGTGCCGTGGCCTTATCCGGGCGACGGCGCGGATAGCTTTGTCAGGCGCGAGTTCGACAAGATCGCGGCCGGCGAGGAAAGCTATCAATGGGTGCTGGTGTTGCGTGCCGGCGACGGCGAGGCGATCGGCAACATCAATTTCCGGCCGCGTGCCGATGGGCGCAAGGGCAATCGCGGGTTCTGGCTCGCTGAGCCGTACTGGAATCAGGGCCTCATGACGGAGGCGATCGCTGCGGTGAACGATTTCGCCTTCCTGACGCTCGGCCTCGATCACTTCCATGTCTGCAACGCGCCGTCCAACGCCGCCTCGCGCCGGGTCAAGCAGAAGACCGGGGCCGAATTCGTCGGCTTCGTCGAGCTTCCGCACCACAATGGCGAATCCAGAGCGGAGAAATGGAAGGTCGCGCGCGAGGCCTGGCTGCGCGATCGCGCGAAGCGGTGACCTTATTTGCGAATACCGCCGTGAGGAAAAACGCCGTGTCTTGACCGCGCATAAAGGGTTGGCGAACATGGCCCATCGCTCCATCAAGAACGAGAACACAATGGCGATGAACGGCATGTCGATGAATGACGCCTGGCGCGACCGCGCCGCGACAAGTTTTCAATGCGAGAAGCAGCCGGCCACCAGCAGCCGCGGCATGGTGGTGAGCAATCATCCGCTGGCATCGAGCGCGGGCGCCGAGATGTTGGCTGCCGGCGGCAATGCGATCGATGCGGCGATCGCCACCTTGTTCACGCTGACCGTGGTCGAGCCGATGATGGTCGGCATCATCGGCGGCGGCATGGCGCATATTCGTCTCGCCGACGGCAGCCATCGCTTCATCGACGGCCAGAGCACGGTGCCGCAGGCGGTAAAGCCGGATACCTACACCTCGAAGCCCGGTTCGGCACATGACGTCTTCGACACCGTCGGCAACGAGAATTTGAACGGGCCGAAAGCGGTCGCGGTGCCGGGCTCGCTGAAAGCCTGGTGCGAAACGCTGCGCCGCTTCGGCACCATGAGCCTTGCCGATGTGATGCAGCCCGCGATCAAGCACGCCGCGCGCGGCTATGCGGCGACGCCCTATTTGCATGAATGCATCACCGACGGCGCCGAGGAGATGCTGAAGGATAAACCGATCTCGGCGATCTATCTGCCTGATGGCACGCCGCTGAAGCCAGGCGAGCGCGTGGTGCAGGCGGAATATGCCGAGACGCTGAAATACATCGCGGATCATGGCGACAACGCGCTCTACCAGGGACCGCTCGGCGACATCCTGGTCGACTACATGAAGAAGAACGGCGGCTTCATCGCACAACAGGATCTCGCGACCTACAAGACCGTCGAGCGGCAGCCGATCCGCTGCGACTACCGCGGCTGGGAAATCCTCGGGCCCCCGCCGCCGGCGGCATCAGGCGTGCACATCACGCAGATGCTCAACATCCTCGAAGGCTATGACATCGCGCGCCTCGGCTTCGGCACGGCCGAGACCATCCATTACCTTGCCGAGCTGCTGAAGATCGCCTTTGCCGACCGCGCGGCCGCGAGCGGCGATTCCGCCTATATCAACGTGCCGGTGGAACGGCTGACCTCGAAGGCCTATGCCGAGGAGCGCCGCCGCGCGATCGATCCCGCCGCTGCACAAGCCTGGAGCGCCGGCGTCACCCAGGTCGAAAGCGCGCACACCACGCACATGACCGCGGCGGATGCGATGGGCAATGTGGTCGCGACCACACAGACCATCAACAATCTGTTCGGCGCCAAGATCCTGATCCCCGGACTCGGCACCGTGCCGAACAACTACATGAACCTGTTCGATCCGCGGCCGGGGCACGCGCTGTCGCTGGCCGCCGGCAAGCGCGTCACCACCTCGATGTCGCCGATGATGGCGCTGCGCGACGGCAAGCTGGTTTACGCGCTCGGCCTGCCCGGCGGCAAACGCATCTTCCCGAGCGCGATGCAGGCGCTGATCAACCTGATCGACCACGGCATGAGCCTGCAGGAGGCGGTCGAGGCGCCGCGGGTCTGGACCGAGGGCAACGCGCTGGAGGTCGAGCAGGCAGTGCCGGAGGCCGTCCGCGCCGCGCTATCAGCCAAAGGCCACAAGGTGCAGGTCGTGCCGACGGTAGCCGGCGGCATGAACGCGATCCAGTTTCACGCTGACGGCACGATGTCGGGCGCAGCCTGCTGGCGCGCCGACGGCACCCCGGTCGGCATTGCCGGCGGTCTCGCCCGCGCCGGGGTGCGGTTTGCGCTGAGGTGAGGTGAGGTGGTTAGGCTCCCTCGCCTCGCTCTTGCGGGGAGAGGGTGGGGTGAGGGGCTCTCTCCACGAGGTGGTGTCCATTGATGGACCTGTACCCCCCTCACCCGGATTGCATCTGGCGATGCAGTCCGACCTCTCCCCGCAAGCGGGGCGAGGTAACTCTACTTCCTGACGCAGATCACGCGGACCACGGCGGCCTTGGCGTCCGCCGAGTCGCCCGACGCGGTGACGCCATGCGCCTTCAGGAAGCTGCGCACCGTGTCGGCCGGCACCAATGCGGCCTGCGACGGCGGCGCAGCGTTTGCGGGGCCCGCGACGATAACGGGTTTCAGCGTCGCGATGCCGGCAAACCGGCCGCCGCCGTCGAGTGCCGCCGCGCCGGAGAATCCGAGTGCCGGCGCCGGCGACAGCGCCTGATCGCCGCCGCCGATCTGTGCAACCGAAGCCTTCACGCTGCTCGCGGCCGCGCCGCCGCCCTGGTTCTGCGGATCGGCGATCCCGGTGATGTCGAGCGCGGTCTGCGTCGCCTGGCCTGCGATATTGAGCGGCTTCAGCCCGCGCGCGCCATAGATGCGCAGCAGCGCGAGATCGTGATCCCTGTCCTCGGCGACCCGATCGGCATTGCCGTAGCCCGGGATCGTCAGCGTGATGCAGTCGTCGGTCGCCACGCGATCGGTCACGATGGCGCCGTCGTCGCTGACCACGACGCCGGTGCCATATTCGACGGTCTTGCGCGGCGGCGGACCGGCCTGCACGGCGGACGGAAAGGCGTTGAAGGCGCTCGACATCGCGATCACCACCGGATCGACCGTGGTCTGCATCGCCTGGTCATAGAGGATGGTGAGGATGCGGACCTCGTCGCCCTTCAAGGTGCCGCGCAGATAGAACTTCTTCAGCCCCTGCATGCCCGACAGCACGAAGAAATCCGGCTTCACCACCGTGTAGTCGATGGTGCGGCCGGCCGGTTCCTTCTTTTCCTGCTCGGCAAGCTTTGCGGTGGTCGGGCTCGCTTCCTTGCGCCGGGTCAGCAGCACCTGGACGGTGCCGGTCGGCGAGGTCCATTTGGCCCCGGCGGCATCGCTGGTGAGCTGCGGCACCAGCTTGGTTGGAATGCCGAGCCGCGCCCCGGTGGCCGGCTCGGTGACGATCTTCCAGCCGACACCTTCCTGCTTCCGCCGCGCCGTGTCGGCGAGCACGCCGCGCTCCTGCGGATTCAGCACCCCGGTCGGCTTGCCGCCGCGCTTCTTCTGGAATTCCTTGATCGCATTGACCATGCGCTCGCTGACGTCGCCGGTAATGGCGCCGTTATATTCGCCGACCCAGGCGAGGTCGGATTGCAGCGCCAGCCGCTCGGCCTGCGCCATCGCGCCAGCGGTATCCTCCGGCTTCTGCAGCCCGGGGCGTATCGGCACCGTCGCCACGGTTTTCGGCTTCGCCCCCGCCGTCGAGGGCGGCGTCATCTGGGCCTGCGCCATGCCCATGGAAGCGGCCATCAATGTTGCCGAAAGCACCGATCTCATGACAAATCCGGGGGGAATGACTGACACCATTGACGTCCAGGCAATTAATCACATCTGCTTGGTCGGCAACAACCGCGCTCCGGTTCAGGGAGCGCGTCAACCCTCATCCTGAGGAGCGGCGAGAGCCGCGTCTCGAAGGATGAGGGCCACGGACCGGGCCTCATGGTTCGAGACGCGCGTGCCGCGCTCCTCACCATGAGGGTCACGGGTAGGATAGATGAGACAATGCTGAGTGCCGACGAGCTTGAACGTTATGCCCGCCATATCGTGCTGCGCGAGGTAGGCGGCCCCGGCCAGAATGCACTGAAAGAAGCGTCGGTGCTGGTGATCGGCGCCGGCGGCCTCGGCGCGCCGGTGCTGATGTATCTGGCTGCCGCAGGTGTCGGCCGGCTCGGCGTGATCGATGACGATATCGTCTCGCTCTCCAATTTGCAGCGCCAGATCATCCATGCGACGTCTGACATCGGCAAGCGCAAGGTCGACAGCGCGGCGGCGCAGATCCATGCACTCAATCCGCATGTGACGTTCGAGGCGCATCCGATGCGGCTCACCGCCGACAATGCGATGGCGCTGATCGCGAACTACGACCTCGTGCTCGACGGCTCCGACAATTTCGAGACCCGCTATCTCGTCGCCGATGCCTGCTTCCTCGCGAAGCGGCCGCTGATCACGGCCGCACTGGGCCAGTTCGACGGTTCGCTGACCACGATCCGCGCGCATGAGAAGAATGCGGAGGGCGAATTCAACCCGACCTATCGCTGCCTGTTTCCCGAGGCGCCGCCGCCGGGCACGGTGCTGGCCTGCGCCGAGGCCGGCGTGATGGGCGCGCTCGCCGGCGTCCTGGGGTCGATGATGGCGCTGGAGGCGATCCGCGAGATCGTCGGCTTCGGCGAGGGCCTGGTCGGCCGCCTCCTGATGGTGGATGCGCGCGCGATGCGGTTCGAAACCCTGCGCTACGCGCGCGATCCGCAGAACCCGCTCAATGGCGATGGGCCTGTCATCACTGACCTCAGCGCCCATCGCACCTGATTGCTGCCGTTATCTGCTGGCCGGCTTCTCGCTGTCGAGATGCGCCATCTGCTCGGCCGCATAGCGCGTGCCGGCAGCGATATCCGGCGGGAAGGCTTTCGCCAGCGCCGCGAGATGAGCTTGCGTCAGCGTCAGCCTGGTCGCGCCGAGCGCTTCGGCGAGACGGTTTCGGGTGCGGGCGCCGACCAGCGGCACGATCTCCTTGCCCTGCGCCGCGACCCAGGCGATCGCGACTTGAGCCGGCGTTGCTCCGATCTCGGCGGCAATGGCGCGCAACTGCTCCACTAGCGCGAGATTGGCATCGAGGTTCGCGCCCTGGAAGCGCGGCGTCATCAGCCGGTAGTCCCTGCCGATCTTGCCGGAATCCTTCGACCAGTGGCCGCTGATCAGTCCGCGCGACAGCACGCCGTAGGCTGTGATGCCGATGCCGAGCTCGCGGCAGGTCGTCAGGATATCGCGCTCGATGCCACGCTCGATCAGCGAGTATTCGATCTGGAGATCGACGATCGGATGCACGGCATGAGCACGGCGGATGGTGTCGGAGCCGACCTCGGACAGGCCGATATGTCTGATGTAGCCGGACTTCACCAGATCGGCGAGGCCGCCGATCGTCGCCTCGATCGGAACGTTGGGATCGAGACGTGCCGGGCGATAGATGTCGATGTAGTCGGTGCCGAGACGTTGCAGCGAATAGGCGAGAAAATTCTTCGTCGCGCCCGGCCGGGTGTCCATTCCGGCGAATTCACCCGCGGGGCCGCGGAGCGCGCCGAACTTGACGCTGATCTGCAGCCGGTCGCGCGCGACGTCCTTCAGGGCTTCCTGCACCAGCATCTCGTTGTGGCCCATGGCGTAGAAGTCGCCGGTATCCAGCAGCGTGATGCCGGCATCGAGCGCCGCGTGCACGGTGGCGATGCTCTCGCCGCGATCGGCCGGCCCATAGACCTCGGACATGCCCATGCAGCCGAGGCCGAGGGCCGCGACGGTGGGCCCGGTTGAGCCGAGTTTGCGTGTGTCCATGTGGATGTTCCTCGAACGTTGGCGGCGGAAATCCGTCGCTAAATGCCGAGGTGATATGGGCCGGACGGTTTCGGACGATAAGCTGGACAATCGCGAATGGCTTGTTCACTATATCGAACAATGCAGGATTTCGACCTTCGCGACCTCGACGCCTTCGTGGCGGTGGCGCGCACGCGCAATTTCCGGCGTGCGGCGCTCGAGCAGCGCGTCTCGGTTTCCAGCCTCAGCCAGCGCCTGCGCGACATGGAAGAGCGGCTCGGCGTCCGCCTGATGAACCGCACCACCCGCAGCGTCGCACTGACGGAAGCCGGCGAATTGCTGCTGGCCCGCGTCGCGCCGGCCATGGTCAATGTTGCCGATGCGATCACCGAGGTGCGCGGCCTGCGCGCCGAGCCGTCGGGACGCTTGCGCATCAACGCGCCGCCGCCGGCGGTCGATCTCGTGCTGGCGCCGATGATCGCGCCGTTCCTCGCCAGATATCCGCGGGTCGAGCTCGACGTCGTTGCGGAGAGTGCGTTCGTGGACATCGTCGCGCAGGGCTTTGACGCCGGCGTGCGTTACGGCGAGCACCTGGCACAGGACATGGTCGCGGTTCCGCTTGGCGCGCCGCAACGTTACGCGATCGTGGCGTCCAGTGAGTATGTCGCAAAGCACGGCCGGCCGATGCATCCGAAAGATCTGCTGGCGCACCCCTGCATCCGCAGCCGCTTCAGCAACGGTGTGATGTTCGATTGGGAGTTCGAGAAGAACGGCCGCGTGGTGAAGATTTCGCCGCCGGCCAGGCTGACCGCGACCCATCTCGGCCTCGCGCTGCGTGCGGTTCATGACGGCGTCGGCTACTGGGCGACGTTCGAGGGCTATGTCCGCTACGGCGTCAAATCCGGCGCGCTGGTCAGCGTGCTCGACGACTGGTGCCCGCCGTTCGACGGACCGTTCCTCTATTATCCGAGCCGCCGTCAGCCGCCGCCGGCGCTCGCCGCGTTCGTGTCGTTCGTCGCCGACTGGCGCAAGCAGGCGCGACGGAAGAAGTAGAGCAGGACCTCGCCACATCGTCGTCCCGGCGAAGGCCGGACCCATAACCACAAATACAGATTGCCTTGCAGCGCTGGGGCCACGGCCTTTGCAGCAACAAGGCCCTGCGGTTATGGGTCCGTGCGTTCGCAGGGGCGACACCGAATGCGTGATCGCAGCATGCGCCTCGCCGGCCGCACCGGCTCCTTTGCATGGGGTTATTTTCGATATTTTGGCAGCTCGCCCCTGCGACGGCAGGGCTGTCGCATGTGACTACCCACGTCTCGTAGCCCGAATGGAGCGAAGCGTAATCCGGGGCGGCCTGTCCGCGGATACAGGCCCCGGATTTCGCTGCGCTCCATCCGGGCTACAGATCTCTCTTCTCCTTCCCCCTGAAAGGGGGAAGGTCGGGATGGGGGTCAGCCACACGCACCGTCTCTCGTGGAGAGAGATGATCCCCACCCGCTTTGCTCTGGCGAGCAAAGCGACCTCCCCTTTTCAAGGGGAGGTTATGGAAAGAAGCGGTCCCGGATTGCGCGGAGCCTGTCATCGGGCGCGCGTTCGCGCGACCCGTTGGCTCCATCCGGGCTACGAGCGCTTACAGCATGCTCGGCAGCACGCGATCCGGCGGCTTGTGGGCGTCGAGGAAGGTTCGGATGTTGATGATCACCTTCTCGCCCATCTCGACGCGGCCTTCGATGGTGGCCGAACCCATATGCGGCAGCAGCGTCACCTTGCCGGCCTTGGCGAGCCGCACCAGCTTGGGGTTCACCGCCGGCTCGTGCTCATAGACGTCGAGGGCTGCGCCGCCGATATCGCCGGCTTCGATCAGCTTGATCAGCGTGTCCTCGTCGATCACCTCGCCGCGCGCGGTGTTGACGACATAGGCCTCTTTGCGGATCAGCTTGAGCCGCCGCGCCGAGAGCAGGTGATAGGTGGCCGGCGTGTGCGGGCAATTCACCGAGATGATGTCCATCCGCGCCAGCATCTGGTCGAGGCTTTCCCAATAGGTGGCCCCTAGCTCTTCGGCGATCATGGGCGCCACCGGGCGGCGGTTGTGATAGTGGATCTGCAGGCCGAAGGCCCGGGCGCGGCGCGCCACGGCCTGGCCGATGCGACCCATGCCGACGATGCCGAGCCGTTTGCCGCCGATGCGGTGGCCGAGCATCCAGGTCGGCGACCAGCCCGCCCAGTGCTGCCTGCCTTCGGTCAGGATCGAGGCGCCCTCGATCAGGCGCCGCGGCACCGCAAGGATCAGCGCCATGGTCATGTCGGCGGTGTCCTCGGTCAACACCTTCGGCGTGTTGGTCACCGTGATGCCGCGGGCATGCGCCGCGGCGACATCGATATTGTCGACGCCGTTGCCGAAATTGGCGATCATCTTCAGCTTGCAGTCGGGCTGATTGATCACGTCCTCGCGGACCATGTCGGTCACGGTCGGCACCAGCACGTCGGCGGTCCGCGCCGCCTCGGCGATCTGCTCCGGCGTCATCGGCGTGTCGTCGAGATTCAATCTGGCGTCGAACAGCTCGCGCATCCGGGTCTCGATCGAGTCCGGCAGCTTGCGGGTGACGACGACGAGAGGCTTTTTCTTCACCGACATGTCCTGCTTTCATGGGGCGCGCGGCTTGCCAAAAAACAAACCGTTCAGGCCTCATTAACCCGGTTGTTCGACACTGCTGATAGCCGCGCTGTCCCGGCGTTTCCTTCGCGTTTCCTAGGGTTCCCCGATACTTGCCCCGGCTTTTCGCCAAGGCGAAACGACGGGAAATTCGGGTGTTCTGGCTCTCAGGCGTTCCGTCCTCTCTAGCAGAAGGCCGGGCCAAGACAAGAACCCCTCGGGCATGCAGTGCGGGAGCGAACGGGCGCGGGCGCTGGGGCCTTCGGGCGTGGTTTGGGTTGCGGTTCGCCGAATGCGGGTTGGGCATCTCGGCAGGAGACGGGTTGATGGTGGCGTTCTGGCGTTTCGGTTCATTGGTGGCGCTGGTCGGAAGCATGCTGAGTGCGTCGGTCATGCCCGGACATTCCGCCAAGGATTTGAGCCCCACCACCAGCGGCCTGCCGATCCCACGCTATGTCAGCCTGAAGTCGGATCACGTGAACGTCCGGGCCGGCCCGACCAAGGACAATGACGTCGCCTGGGTCTACACGCGGTCGGGGCTGCCGGTCGAAATTACCGCCGAGTTCGAGAACTGGCGCCGGGTGCGCGATTCCGAGGGTGCCGAAGGCTGGGTTTATCATTCCCTGCTGTCCGGCCGCCGCACCGCCGTCGTCACGATGAAGAACAAGGACGATCTGGCCTCGCTCTACGATCGTCCCGATGCCACCAGCGCCGTCGCGGCGCGCCTGCAGGCCGGCGTCGTCGCGCAGGTGAAGAAATGCGCCAATAACTGGTGCCGGGTCACCGGCAGCGGGTTCGACGGCTGGATCGAGCAGCAGCGCCTCTGGGGCGTCTACGCCGACGAGAAGGTGGACTGAGTTTTCCTCGTCCCGAACGACAATGGCCGGGACGAGCCCGGCCATCACAACTCAAATCGACGGTAAGACGATTCAGCGCTTCTTGCGCAGCCGCACCACCATGTCGACGCGGGAGATCTCGTAGCCTTCCGGCACGTCGGGCATCTTCGACAGCACAAGGTTCGGGTCGGGAATGTCGACCAGCTCGTGGTTGTGCTCGAGATAGAAGTGGTGGTGCGTCGACACGTTGGTATCGAAATAGGTTTTCGTGCCGTCGACGCTGACCTGGCGCAGCAGGCCGGCATCGGTCAGCTGGTTCAGGGTGTTGTAGACGGTCGCCAGCGATACCGGA
Organism: Bradyrhizobium sp. USDA 4502; assembly: GCF_054063355.1. NCBI lineage: Bacteria > Pseudomonadati > Pseudomonadota > Alphaproteobacteria > Hyphomicrobiales > Nitrobacteraceae > Bradyrhizobium > Bradyrhizobium sp. USDA 4502. Next base: position 7,416,294 of record NZ_JBSSGF010000001.1, on the reverse strand, counting down.
ACCTTGGCCAGCGTGGCTTCCTCGTACAGCATTTCAGCGGTCAGGTGGCGGGCACCCTTGCCGAACAGCAGCCAGCCCAGCGCCATGCGCTGGCGGGTCGGCCGCAGACCGGCAGACTGCAACATCTCGTTGACGTCATGCCACGGACAGCCGGTCAGGGCAGGGTGGTGCCCAGCGCCCCGGGCAGCCGGGTGCACGGCATCATCGTTCACAGCCGGTACTTCCTCGTTCATATCCACTCTATGCACCCAACTCAGGCAATATTCCTCATAAATATAAAAAGGATGCCTATCAGATGCAAGTTTTTCGCAACTAGAACGAATCCAAGCTGCGGTAGAAACCTAAGGAGAAGCGGTCATTTATCCTCGGAATGCCGCTTTGCCGCCCAGTTGGCGCTATGTTAGAGAGCGCGCGGACCACATATGCGCTTTCGGCAGAGATAACAGGCCGTAGCGTACCCAGGTAGCGCCAAGATGCGGGACGGGTTATTCCGGTTCCCGTGGGTAGATCAAGGTCCGACCAAGCAAAGCGCTCATCGGGACATCAGAGGTGGAAAGAGGATGCTGGATCGGCGCGGCGGTTACGAATACGAGGATTTGCTGGCTTGCGGGCGGGGCGAGCTTTTCGGTCCCGGCAACGCCCAGTTGCCGCTGCCGCCGATGCTCATGTTCGATCGCATCAGCGAGATTTCGGAGAATGGCGGCGAGTTCGGCAAGGGGCTGGTGCGCGCCGAGCTCGAGGTGAAACCGGATCTCTGGTTCTTCGGCTGCCATTTCAAGAATGATCCGGTGATGCCGGGCTGCCTCGGCCTCGATGCCATGTGGCAAATGGTCGGCTTTTACCTCGGCTGGATCGGTGGCGAAGGTCGTGGCCGCGCGCTCGGCCTCGGCGAGCTGAAGTTCTCCGGACAGGTGCTGCCGCAAGCGCGCAAGGTTGTGTACAACATCGATATCAAGCGCGTGATGCGGTCAAAGCTCGTGCTTGGAATTGCCGACGGGTGGCTTTCCATGGACGACGAGATTATCTATCGCGCCAAGGACTTGAAGGTCGGGTTGTTCAAGCAGGGCACGGCTCCATCTTGAGCAGGATCATCATGCGGCAACATAAAGGCAGGGCGAGGCGAACATGAGGCGGGTTGTCATCACGGGGATGGGTATTGTCTCGTCCATCGGTAACAACACCCAGGAAGTGCTTGCGAGCCTCTACGAGGCGAAGTCGGGCATTTCGCGCGCGGAGAAGGCCGCCGAACTCGGCTTCCGTTCGCAGGTGCACGGTGCGCCGACACTCAATCCTGCCGAGGTGATCGATCGCCGCGCGATGCGGTTCCTTGCCGAAGGTGCGGCGTGGAATCACGTTGCGATGGAACAGGCGATCCGCGACTCGGGCCTCGAGGAAAGCGAAGTCTCCAACATCCGTACCGGCATCATCATGGGATCCGGCGGTCCGTCGACGCGCACGCTGGTGGAGGCCGCCGACATCGCGCGCGCCAAGGGCCCGAAGCGCGTCGGTCCGTTCGCGGTGCCGAAGGGCATGTCCTCGACCGCGTCGGCGACGCTCGCCACCTGGTTCAAGATCAAGGGCGTGAACTATTCGATCTCGTCGGCCTGCGCGACGTCGAACCACTGCATCGGCAACGCCTATGAGACGATCCAGATCGGCAAGCAGGATGTCATCTTCGCCGGCGGCTGCGAGGAACTCGACTGGACGCTGTCGGTGCTGTTCGACGCCATGGGCGCGATGTCCTCGAAATACAACGACACGCCCGCCACCGCCTCGCGTCCCTACGATCTCAACCGCGACGGCTTCGTCATCGCGGGCGGCGCGGGTGTCGTGGTGCTGGAAGAGCTCGAGCATGCCAAGGCGCGCGGCGCCAGGATCTATGGCGAGGTCGTCGGCTACGGCGCAACCTCCGACGGCTACGACATGGTGGCGCCATCGGGCGAGGGCGCCGAGCGCTGCATGCGCATGGCGATGTCGACGGTGAACACGCCGGTCGACTACATCAATCCGCATGCCACTTCGACGCCCGCCGGCGATCCGCCGGAGATCGAGGCGATCCGCAAGGTGTTCGGCACCGGCGACAAGTGCCCGCCGATCTCGGCGACCAAGGCGCTGACCGGCCACTCGCTCGGCGCCACCGGCGTGCAGGAAGCGATCTATTCGCTGCTGATGCTGAACAACGGCTTCATCTGCGAGAGCGCGCATATCACCGAACTCGATCCGGTGTTTGCCGACATGCCGATCGTGCGCAAGCGCATCGACAACGCCAAGCTCAACACCGTGCTGTCGAACTCGTTCGGCTTCGGCGGCACCAACGCGACGCTGGTGTTCAGGCGGCTTGACGCGTGATTTCGCCTCTCCTCGCTTGCTGAGGGAGGTCCGCGGGCAGCGAATGGGAACATTGCAACGATCCGGAATGGGGTGGGAATGATTATTGAACCGCGCGTGCGAGGCTTCATCTGCACGACGGCACATCCCGTCGGCTGCGCCACGAATGTCCGCGAACAGATCGCCTATGTTCTGAAGCAGGGCCCGGTCGCCGACTGCCCGAAGCGCGTTGCCGTGCTGGGCTGCTCGACGGGGTATGGCCTCGCGAGCCGCATCGTCGCGACCTTCGCCGGCGGCGCCGATACGATCGGCGTGTCGCTGGAGCGCGAGCCGTCGGAAAAGAGAAGCGCCAGCGCCGGCTGGTACAACAACCGCGCCTTCGAGATCGAGGCCCAGAAGATCGGACGCTCGCCGCTCACGCTCGAAGGCGACGCCTTCTCCGACGAGCTGAAGGCGACCTTCATCGAGCGCGTGCGCGAGAAATTCGGACAGCTCGACCTGCTGGTCTACAGCATGGCCGCTCCGGTCCGGACCGATCCCGACACCGGCAAGACCTATCGTTCGGTGATCAAGCCGCTGGGCGCCCCGGTCGAGATCAAGACGCTCGACACCGAGACCGGTGAGGTGTTCCAGACCACGCTCGAACCGGCCAGCGAGGAGCAAACCGCGGCCACCGTCGCGGTGATGGGCGGCGACGACTGGAAGCGCTGGATCGATCAGCTGGCGGATGCCGGCGTGCTGGCGCCGGGCTTCCGGACGCTCAACTACACCTATATCGGCAGTGAACTGACCTGGCCGATCTACTGGAACGGCACGCTCGGCCGCGCCAAGGTCGATCTCGACAGCAAGGCGGAAGCGATCCGCGGCCGGCTCGGTGCGGACGTCGCCCGCGTCGTCGCGCTGAAGGCCGTGGTCACCCAGGCGAGCTCGGCGATTCCGGTGGTGCCGCTCTATGGCACGGTGCTGTTCAAGGTGATGAAGCAGCTCGGTCTCCACGAAGGCTGCATCGAGCAGATCGATCGCCTGTTCCGGACGAAGCTCGGTAAGGGCGTCGAGCTCGATGACGCGCAGCGCGTCCGGGTCGACGACTGGGAGCTGTCGCCCGAGGTGCAGACGGAAGTGTCGCGGCGCTGGCCACTGCTCACCACCGAGACGCTCGGCGAGTTGGCCGATCTCGGCGAGTACAAGAGCCAGTTCCTGCGCCTATTCGGCTTCGGCATCGACGGCGTCGACTACACGCAGGATGTCGATCCCCGCGTCGTGCCGGGTTAGGCCGTTCGGGAAACATCGCAATCACAGCTTCGTAGCCCGGATGGAGCGAAGCGCAATCCGGGACAGTCCCTCTGTGGCAGAGAGCCCCGGATTTCGCTGCGCTTCATCCGGGCTACATGTCTCACCCCGCCGCGATCTTCTCTGCGCGCTGGAACGCGGGCCGGGCCACGCAGCTGCCGATATAGGCCTCGAATGACGGCCGCGACGGCACCATCTTGAACACACGTACCGCAAAGTTCAGTCCCGCGCCGATCGCGATGTCGGCAGCGGAGAATTGATCGCCGAGGATCCATGGCCCCTTCTGCAACTCGGCGTCGAGCACGTCGAACACCTGCGCGGCGCTGCCCCATGCCGCGGTGCTGGTCGGCACCTCGAGCTTGGTGAAGAGCTGGATCAGCGCCGGCTCGATGCAACTCGGCGAGAAAAACAGCCACTGCAGATAGCGCGCCCGCTTCGGGTCCGTCGCTGCCGGCGCGAGTTTGGTCTCGGGATAGCGGTCGGCGATATAGGCGCAGATCGCGGCGGCCTCGGCGAGCTGCGCGTCGCCGTCGGTCAGCGCGGGCACCTTGCCCATCGGGTTGATCTTGAGGAAGTCGGGCGATTTCTGCGCCCCGGTGCTGATGTCGGTCAGCACCCGTTCGTATGGCAGGCCGGATTCCTCCAGCAGCCAGATGGCTGAGAACGAGCGCGAGCGCGGCGACCAGTACAGCTTGATCATGGCTTAGCCTCCGATGTGCGGTTTGTTCTCATCCACCGATAGTGCTTCATCATGAAGCCGGTGACCGGATGGGGCGCTTCCTTCTCGAAGATGAAGCCTTCGCGCTCGTACCAGCGCCACGCCTTCTCGTTCTCCCGGACGCATTTCAGCCAGATCTCGTCGGGCATCTGCCGGCGCGTGAAGGCAAGCAGCGCGCGTCCCAGGCTCCGGCCCTGATAGGCGGGGACCACCATCAGCTGATCGAGCAGCGAGGTCGGCAGGTGCAGCGCCAGCATGGCGGCGATGGCGCCGCGATCGTCGACGACGAACAGGCTCCAGCCACCGGCGATCTCGCGCGGCAAGCGGACACGCAGATCGTTCAACAGGTTGTCGCTGGCTTGCGAGAGCCCGGTCGAAACCCAACTAGCCATCCAGGCGCGCGCGATCGCGTCATGTTCGTCGGGACGAGCGGGGCGGATGATCGGCAGCGTCATTGTTCCCTATCGCGTTCGACGCCGGCGGCGCGACGCTGTGGGTGCATAAAGGTGAAAGCCCGCGAGCGCCTCGCGGAGCTTTCAACTCTAGCGTAGTTGTTTGCGACCGGCGAGCCCGGCGGCTCACACGCCGAGCGTGCCGGCCTTTGCTGCCGCATAGCGCTCAGCCACGGCCTTCCAGTTCACCGTATTCCACCACGCCTTGAGATAATCGGGGCGGCGGTTCTGGTAGGTCAGGTAATAGGCGTGCTCCCAGACGTCGTTGCCGAGCAGCGCGCGCTTGCCGTCCATGATCGGATTGTCCTGGTTCGGCCGCGTCTCGATCGCGAGCTTGCCGTCTTTGGTCACGGTGACGAACACCCAGCCGGAGCCGAACACGCGCCCGCCGGCAGCGTTGAAATCGGTCTGGAATTTTTCCATGCCGCCGAGGTCGCGATCGATTGCGGCGAGCACCTCGCCGTCCGCCTTGCCGCCGTTCGGTCCCATGATCTGCCAGAACATCGTGTGGTTGGCGTGGCCGCCCATGTTGTTGCGCACGCCGGTGCGGATCGCCTCCGGCACGCTGCCGAGATTGGCGAGCACCTCGACGACCGGCTTCTCGGCGATCTGCGGATTGTCCTTGGCGAAATTGTTGAGGTTGGTGACATAGGCCTGATGATGCCGGTCGTGATGGATTTCCATCGTCTTGGCGTCGATATGCGGCTCCAGCGCATTGGTGGGATAGGTCAGCGGATCGATCTTGAACGGTCCGGCGGGGGCCTGCGCCGTGGTCTGCGCGAACGCTGCGCGCGATGTGGCGGCGGCCGCGGCGATGCCGCCTGCTGCGATGATCAAATGGCGTCGGGACATCGAGGACATCGTGGTTCTCCGTGCTGGGAAAGCTTCCTGATGTTAGGCCCGAGTTGTGAACGGGTTCCAGCGAATCCGGTCACAATGCCGGGTCAAAACCGCGCATGCCGATCAGCGGAGATTGATTTGCGTCCGATCTCGGCAAACCAAAAAGGGCGGCCACAGGGCCGCCCTTTTCGTAACAGTCGATTTGCAAGTCGATTGGCCCTGGCTTACTCGCCGGCAGCTTCGCGCGGCGCCGCAGCCGGCGCTTCGGTCTTCTGCTTGGCCTCGAGATCCTCGCCGGTCTCCTGGTCGACCGCCTTCATCGACAGGCGGGTCTTGCCGCGATCGTCGAAGCCGAGCAGCTTGACCTTGACCTTGTCGCCTTCCTTGACGACGTCGGAGGTCTTCTGCACGCGGTTGGACGCGAGCTGGCTGATGTGGACGAGGCCGTCCTTGGCGCCGAAGAAGTTCACGAACGCGCCGAACTCCATCACCTTGACGACGGTGCCCTCGTAGATCTGGCCGACCTCCGGATCGGAGGCGATCGACTTGATCCACTTGATCGCAGCCTTCATCGCCTCGCCATCGTTGGAGGCGACCTTCACGGTGCCGTCGTCCTCGATGTTGACCTTGGCGCCGGTCTTCTCGACGATCTCGCGGATCACCTTGCCGCCGGTGCCGATCACTTCGCGGATCTTGTCGGTGGCGATCTTGAAGGTCTCGATGCGCGGTGCGTATTCGCCGAGCTCGGCGCGCGCCGCGGTCAGAGCCTTGGCCATCTCGCCGAGGATGTGGATGCGCCCTTCCTTGGCCTGGCCAAGCGCAACCTTCATGATCTCCTCGGTGATGCCCTCGATCTTGATGTCCATCTGGAGCGAGGTGATGCCGTGGTCGGTACCGGCGACCTTGAAGTCCATGTCGCCGAGATGATCCTCGTCACCGAGGATGTCCGACAGCACCGCGAAGCGCTGACCTTCGAGGATCAGGCCCATGGCGATACCGGCGGTCGGCCGCTTCAGCGGCACGCCGGCGTCCATCAGCGACAACGAGGCGCCGCACACCGAGGCCATCGAGGACGAGCCGTTCGACTCGGTGATCTCGGAGACCACGCGGATCGTGTACGGGAACTCGTGATGCGGCGGCAGCACCGGGTGGATCGCGCGCCAGGCGAGCTTGCCGTGGCCGATTTCGCGGCGCTTGGTGCCGCCGAGGCGACCGGTTTCACCGACCGAGTAGGGCGGGAAGTTGTAGTGCAGCAGGAACGTTTCCTTGTACGTCCCCGACAGTGCATCAATGTACTGCTCGTCCTCGCCGGTGCCGAGCGTGGTCACGACCATCGCCTGGGTCTCCCCGCGGGTGAACAGCGCCGAGCCGTGGGCGCGCGGCAGCACGCCGGCTTCGGCGATGATGTTGCGCACGGTCTTGGCGTCGCGGCCGTCGATGCGCTTGCCGGTGTCAAGGATGTTCCAGCGAACGATCTTGGCTTCCAGTTCCTTGAACACGCCGGCGACGCGGAGCTTGTCGTATTTCGGCTCCTGGCCTTCCGGGAAGAAGTGCGCCAGCACCTTCTCCTTGACGGCGCCGACCGCGGCATAGCGTTCCTGCTTGACCGGGATCGCATAGGCCTTGCGGAGCTCCTGTTCGGCGATGCCGAGCATCTCCTTCTCGATCTCCGAATTGTCGATTGTGGTGACTTCGCGCGGCTCCTTGGCGGCCTTCTCGGCGAGCTCGATGATCGCGTTGATGACCGGCTGGAAGTGGCGGTGGCCGAACATGACCGCGCCGAGCATCACGTCCTCGTTGAGCTCCTTGGCTTCCGATTCGACCATCAGCACGGCGTCGGCGGTGCCGGCGACGACGAGGTCGAGCTGGGTCTCGGTCATCTCGTCCAGCGTCGGGTTGAGCACGTATTCGTCATTGGCAAAGCCGACGCGTGCGGCGCCGATCGGGCCCTTGAACGGCGCGCCCGACAGCGTCAGGGCGGCGGAGGCGGCGACCAGCGACACGATGTCCGGATCGTTCTCCATGTCGTGCGAGAGCACGGTGACGATCACCTGGGTCTCGTTGCGCCAGCCGTCGACGAACAGCGGACGGATCGGGCGGTCGATCAGGCGGGAGACCAGCGTCTCCTTCTCGGTCGGACGGCCTTCGCGCTTGAAATAGCCGCCGGGAATGCGGCCCGCGGCGTAGGTCTTCTCCTGGTAGTCGACCGTGAGCGGCAGGAAGTCGACGCCCTCGCGCGGCGCCTTCGCCGCAACGACGGTGGCAAGCACCACGGTCTCGCCGTAGGTGGCCATCACGGCGCCGTCGGCCTGGCGGGCGATCTTGCCGGTTTCAAGTTTGAGGGGACGTCCACCCCAGTCGATTTCGACGGAATGCGAATTGAACATTTCGGTTTTCTTTCATGGTTTCACGAAAGCACGGCGCCCTGAAACACAAAGACCATGCCAAGACGGCGAGACACTGATGCGCTGTCGCGATCAGCATCCGGCGATCCTGCCATGGTCCCTGGATTTCGGATGGCGTCCATCCTTTCGGTCATCTGGGCATCTTGCCCGGTCCAGCGGCCGGATTGCTGCTGGACGCTAGTGTGCATGGCGCGACTGCCATGCTGCGCATGATCATCTTTCGACAATTCGAAAGCCCGAGTTCACGGACGATCATGCGAAAACGCGCGCGAACCCTCGCGCGCGTGCTTCTCAAATCAACGACGGATGTTGTGCTTTTCGAGCAGCGCCTTGTAGCGCGCCTCGTCCTTGCGCTTGATGTAGTCAAGCAGGGAACGACGCGTCGACACGAGCTTCAGGAGGCCGCGGCGTGAATGGTTGTCCTTCACATGGCTCTTGAAGTGCTCGGTGAGGTTATTGATGCGTTCCGACAGGATCGCGACCTGAACCTCGGGCGAGCCGGTGTCGCCGGCTTTGTTGGCATTCGTCTTGATGACTTCCGCTTTGCGTTCGGCGGTAATCGACATCGTCAGTTACTTTCATCGTTGCGAGCCGGACCGGCAGTCAGTCCGTTCAGGTTGAACACGCGCTTGGGGATGAGTTCGCCATTGCCAATTTCGGCAAGCGCGAGAAGCCGGCCTGCCACCGTGACATAGACTGTGCCGCTGGTATTGGGCGCATCCCGTCCGCGCAACAAAACGGCCTGGCCCCTGTGGAGCCTTGCCGCATCAGCCCGTGTGACGGCCAGTGCCGGGATGTCGTCCAGCGCGGTCTCAACGGGCAAAAGCGCGTCGGCGAGGCTGCCCTCGCCAGACGCGGCTCTATTGCATAAAGCCTCCAACTGTTCCAGCGGAATCATGTCCCGTTCGGTAAACGGACCGACAAGGGTCCGCCGCAGGGCGCAGATATGGCCGAAACAGCCCAGAATCCGGCCCATATCGCGGGCCAGCGCCCGGACATAGGTTCCCTTGCCGCACTCGGCCTCGAACACGGACTGACCGTTATCGCCATGTTCCACGAGGGTTAATTCGTGGATCTCGACCGGGCGGGGCTTCAGTTCCACGGTCTCGCCGTCGCGCGCCAGATCATAGGCGCGCTCGCCCTGCACCTTGATCGCCGAATATTGCGGCGGGATCTGCTCGATCACCCCGGTAAAGCGCGGCAACAGGTCCCTAATCGAATCGGCGGTCGGCCGGCTCTCGCTGGTCCTGACCGGCCGTCCCTCGGTGTCGTCGGTGTCGCGCTCCTCGCCCCAGCACACCGTGAAGCGGTAGCGCTTGCGGCCGTCCATCACGAACGGCACCGTCTTGGTGGCCTCGCCCAGCGCGATCGGCAAGCCGCCGGAGGCGAGCGGATCGAGCGTGCCGGCATGGCCGGCGCGCTTGGCCTGAAACAGGCGCTTGAGCACCGCGACCGCCTGCGTCGAGGTCATGCCGATCGGCTTGTCGAGCACCACCCAGCCGTGGACGTCGCGCTTGTCGCGGCGCGGCTGCTGGTTCTGCCTGCCCTGCTTCTGGCGCGGGTCGTTGTTGGTGCGGCGCGCATCGTCGGTGCGCTGGCCGGCAAAAGCATCCCGCTCAGCGTCGCGCGCGTCGGCATCCTTCGCGTCGACAACGCTGTTGGTCGTCATCACAGTCATCACTCGTCGTCCGAATCGGGTGCAAGGTCTCGCTGCACCGCAGGTGTCCGCAGTAGTTTCTCGATGCGCTCCGCCTCGTCGAACCGCTCATCGACGCGGAAGCGAATGTCGGGTGCAAATTTCAGGTTGACGCGGTGCGCGATCTCGCCGCGAAGGAATTTCTTGTTGCGCTCGAGCGCGGATATCACCGTGTCGGTGTCGTGGCCGCCGAGCGGCATCACGTAGATCGTGGCGAGCTTCAGATCCGGCGACATACGCACCTCGGGAACGGTGATGATGTGGCCTTCCAGATCGGGATCGTGAACCTCACCCTGTGACAGAATCTCGGCAACTGCATGGCGAATCGTTTCGCCGACGCGCAGCTGACGTTGCGATCCGCCGGGGCTGGAACTCTTCTTTTGACGGGGCATGACCTTTTTCCAAAACCGTCGCGCCCGCCGGCCGTGGCCGCGGGCATCAATGTCCTTGCTTTGCTTTCAATCGGACGATGCGCTGGTGGCCGGACCAAAGTCCGGCCACGCCGTCGCATTTTCAGTTAAATGGACCCAACGCCTAGCAAGATCTGCGCTTCGTAAGATTTGGACTTACAGAGAGCGCTGGATCGTCTCGATGCGGTAACATTCGATCACGTCGCCGACACGCATGTCGCCGTAGTTCTCGAACGCCATGCCACACTCCTGGCCGGCGACCACTTCCTTCACTTCATCCTTGAAGCGCTTCAGCGTCGACAGCTTGCCTTCGTGCACCACGACGTTGTCGCGGATCAGGCGAACATTGGCGCCGCGTTCCACGGTGCCGTCGGTGACGCGGCAACCCGCGACCTTGCCGACCTTGGAAATGTTGAACACTTCCAGGATCTGCGCGTTGCCCAGCATGGTTTCGCGCAGCGTGGGCGCGAGCAGGCCGGACATCGCCTTTTTGATGTCATCCACGAGGTCGTAGATGATGTTGTAGTAGCGGATTTCGATGCCGTTGCGCTTGGCCGCAGCCGCCGCTTCCTTGTTGGCTCGGACCGAGAAGCCGATGATCGCGGCGTTGAAGCCTTCCGCCAGCGTGACGTCGGACTCCGAGATGCCGCCGACGCCGGCATGCAGGATGCGGGCGGCGACTTCGTCGGTGCCGAGCTTCTCGAGCGAGCCCAGGATCGCTTCCAGCGAGCCCTGCACGTCGGCCTTGACGATCAGCGGGAACTCCTTGCGGCCCGCGGTCTTGAGCTGCGACATCATCTGCTCGAGCGAGCCGCGCATGCCCGAGATCGAGGCCGCGGCATTCTCGCGCTTCTGGTGCGCGCGATAGCTCGTGACCTGACGGGCGCGGGCTTCGTTCTCGACAACAGCGAGACGATCGCCGGCTTCCGGCGGACCGTTGAAGCCGAGCACCTCGACCGGCACCGAAGGGCCGGCCTCTTCGAGATTCTCGCCCTGGTCGGAGATCAGCGCGCGGACGCGGCCCATCTCGGCGCCGGCCACGATGATGTCGCCGACGCGCAGCGTGCCGCGCTGCACCAGCACGGTCGCGACCGGACCGCGTCCGCGATCGAGCTTGGCTTCGATCACGGTGCCTTCCGCCGGACGCTCCGAGTTGGTCTTCAGGTCGAGGATTTCAGCCTGCAGCGCGATCATCTCGAGCAGCTTGTCGAGATTGGTCTTGTTCTTGGCCGAAACCTCGACGTCGACGACGTCGCCGCCGAGCGATTCGACCTGCACCTCGTACTGGAGCAACTCGGTGCGCACGCGCTCCGGCCGCGCATCCGGCTTGTCGATCTTGTTGATCGCCACGATCATCGGCACCTTGGCCGCTTTGGCGTGATTGATCGCCTCGATCGTCTGCGGCATCACGCCGTCATCGGCCGCGACCACCAGCACGACGATGTCGGTGACCTTGGCGCCGCGGGCGCGCATCGCGGTGAACGCGGCGTGGCCGGGCGTGTCGATGAAGGTGATCTTGGTGCCGCTCTCGGGCGACAGCACCTGGTAGGCGCCGATATGCTGGGTGATGCCGCCGGCTTCGCCCGATACGACGTTGGCGTGGCGCAGCGCGTCGAGCAGCGAGGTCTTGCCGTGGTCGACGTGACCCATGACGGTGACTACCGGCGAGCGCGGCTCGGTGTCGGTGGAATTGTCGACGACGTCGAACAGGCCCTCTTCCACGTCGGACGCCGCGACGCGCTTGACGCTGTGGCCGAGTTCTTCGGCGATCAGTTGCGCGGTGTCGGCATCGATCACGTCGGTGATCTTGTGCATCGCGCCCTGCTTCATCAGCATGCGGATGACGTCGACCGCGCGTTCCGACATGCGGTTCGCGAGTTCCTGGATCGTGATCGCTTCCGGAATGGTGACTTCGCGGATCAGCTTTTCCTTCGGTTCGTTCGACGCATGCCCCTTCAGGCGCTGGGTGCGGCGGCGGAACGAGGCGATCGAACGCTCGCGCACGTCGTCGGCGTTGAGCGCAGTGGTCAGAGTGAGGCGGCCGCGCTCCTTCTGCGGACCGGGCTTGTGGGTGGTCTTCGGAGCCGCGGCGGGGCGCACGGCGCCGCCGGGGCGGCGCACCAGGCGCGGACCTTCGTCTTCGTCCGGCCCGGCCGCAACTGCCGCCGGCCGCGGCGCAGAGGCTGGTGCGCGCGCGGTTGTCGTGGTGGTCGGGCGTGCTGCGGGCGCGCGGGCAGGCGGAGCAGACGCAGGTGCGGCTGTCGCGGGCCTGGCCGCTGTTGTGGCCGGAGCGCCGGGTTTGGCTTCGCCCTCGCCAAAGCGGCGCTTGGCCTCGACCTCGGCCTTGCGCTTGGCCTCTTCCTCGTGGCGGTGGCGCTCCTCTTCCGCCTTGCGGCGGGTTTCGGCGGCCTCGCGCTCGGCCTTCTCGGCAGCCTCGCGGACGGCGCGGCGCTTGGCTTCCTCTTCGGCCTGGCGGCGTTCCTCGATGTCGCGCTGACGGGCGTCGGCCAGCGCGCTGGCGCGCGCGGAACGCTCGTCCTCGGTCAGGGTCGGCAGCACCACGCCGGAGCGGGTGTTACGCTGCTGCTGGCCGGGGGGCGGGCCTGAGGGGCGGCCGAGCGGCGGCCTGGCGGCCGGCGCCGCAGGCTTTGCAACCACGGGTTCCGGCGCGTGCGCCTCGCCGGGACCATCGCCACCGACGCGACGCTTGCCGCGCTTCTCGACCACGACCTGCTTGGTCCGGCCGTGGCTGAAGCTCTGGCGCACGGTGCCCGTCTCGACGCGCGGCTTCAGCGACAACGTCTTGCTCGGGACACTCAAAGTCTTGTCGCCAGGGGTCTTGGTATCAACCATTCAGCAGTCCTAATCTCGTTTCGCTGTGCGTTTGCCGCACAAATCCTTCAACGTGTCGTCGTTTGCTGAGCATGACCGGTCGGAAAGACGGCGTCCGCCTTCCCGGATCACGCTCTGGAATTTCTGGCCGCTTCGGCGGTCTTGTCGTCGTCGGCCATCCGGTATCGGACCAGCATCTGGCAGCGCGACAGGAACGTCTTGCTCGCCGGGCCCGCGAGCAGCGCAGCATGTATCACATTTGACCGCCCAAGTGCCAAATCCAATTCTTCCGACGTCAAAACATTGACGACGGTGATTACCGGCGATTCACCACGTTTTTCGCCCCTTTGCCTCACGATCGCGTCCAATTTGCGGATTCCGTCCGCCGCGCCGTCGGAAGCGTGGATCAGGGCTGCAGTTTCGTTCCGGTTGAGTGCGTCCTCGACCTTGCCGAAGCCCGAAACCACCTGACCGGCCTTGGCGGCCATCGCCAGGGCCTCGGTGACGCTGCGCACCAGGAGGGTGTCGGTGTCGGTGGGAAGGGTCGGCGCGACGCGGACATCGCGCTTGAATCCCTTGCTAAATTGGTGACGGCGGACCGCTTCCGCAACGCTGCGCCGCGATGCGGAAACCCATAATCCGCGGCCGGGCAGCTTGCGCTTGAGATCCGGGATCACCTCGCCCGTGGGCGCAATGACGAACCGGATCAGCTCGTCGATCGGACGCACCTCGCGGCTGACCGCGCACATCCGCGTGGTCGCGGACTTCTGCGTCCGCGGCCCATCGTCGAGATCGGGGTCAGCCTGAGCCAGCATCCGTGGGGCATCTCCTTACGAAGCCGTCGTTTCTGCTTCGGCGGCCTCGGCCTCCTCGGCAGGCTTGGCGAGGTCGGCCTCGGTGATCCAGCCGGCCTTCAGACGGGCCTGCATGATCACGGCCTCGGCCTCGTCGCGCGAGATCTCGATGCCGTCGAGGAACCCGGCATGCTTGGTCGGCTCGCCGCCTTCCTTGCGCTCGGTCCAGCCGACCAGGTCGTCGGTGGCGCAACCGGCGAGATCCTCGACCGTCTTCACGTCGTTCTCGCCGAGCTTCACCAGCATCTTGCCGGTGATGCCGGGCACGTCCTTCATGGCGTCCTCGACGCCGAGTTCCTTGCGCTTGGCTTCCAGTTCCGCCTCAAGCTGTTCCAGATATTCGCGGGCGCGGGTCTGCAGCTCGGTGGCGGTCTCCTCGTCGAAACCCTCGATGCCCGCGAGTTCCTTGACGTCGACCAGCGCGAGTTCCTCGACCGAGGTGAAGCCTTCGGAGGCGAGCAGCTGGCCGACCACCTCGTCGACATTGAGCGCTTCCATGAACACGCGGGTCGAGTTCTCGAAGTCGGCCTGGCGGCGCTCCGACTCTTCCTGCTCGGTCAGGATGTCGATGTCCCAGCCGGTCAGCTGCGAGGCGAGGCGGACGTTCTGGCCGCGGCGGCCGATCGCAAGCGACAGCTGGTTATTGGTGTCGGGAACCACGACCTCGATACGCTCGCGGTCCTCGTCGATCACGACCTTGGCGACTTCAGCCGGCGCCAGCGCGTTGACGACGAAGGTCGCAATGTCGGGCGACCACGGGATGATGTCGATCTTCTCGCCCTGCAGCTCGTTCACCACGGCCTGCACGCGCGAGCCGCGCATGCCGACGCAGGCGCCGACCGGGTCGACCGAGGAATCGCGCGAGATCACGCCGATCTTGGCGCGCGAGCCCGGATCGCGGGCGACCGCCTTGATCTCGACGATGCCGTCGTAGATCTCCGGCACTTCCTGTGCGAACAGCTTCGCCATGAACTGCGGATGGGTGCGCGACAGGAAAATCTGCGGACCGCGGGTCTCGCGGCGGACGTCGAAGATATAGGCGCGGACGCGGTCGCCGTTGCGGAACACTTCGCGCGGCAGCATCTCGTCGCGGCGCACGATCGCTTCGCCACGGCCGAGGTCGACGATCACGCTGCCATATTCGACGCGCTTGACGATGCCGTTGACGATGTCGCCGATGCGGTCCTTGAATTCCTGGTACTGCCGGTCGCGCTCGGCCTCGCGCACCTTCTGCACGATCACCTGCTTGGCCGACTGCGCGGCGATGCGGCCATATTCCAGCGGCGGCAGCGTGTCGGCGATGGTGTCGCCGACCTGGGCGCCCGGATTGGCGCGCTGCGCGTCGTGCAGCGAAATCTGGTTGGAGGAGTTTTCGACGACGTCGACCACCAGCATGTGGCGGGTCAGCCGCAGCTCGCCCTTCTTGGCATCGATCTCGGCATGGACGTCGGTCTCGCTGCCGTAGCGGGCACGCGCGGCCTTGGCGATGGCGTCTTCCATCGCCGCGATCACGATGGAGCGGTCGATCGACTTTTCGCGCGCAACTGCGTCTGCGATCTGCAGCAGTTCGAGTTTGTTGGCGCTGACTGCCATGGCTTAGTCTCCTTCGGATGGATCGATCTCGCCACGGCGCGCGCGCTCGGCCGCCAGGCGGTGCTTTTTGGTGTTGGTCGGGGCCGGCTTCTTGCCGGGCTTGTGAGCAGGCTTATCACCAGGCTTGGGTTTCGGCTTCTGGCTCTTCGCCGGATCGCTCTTCTTGGCGTGGGCCGGCTGCGGCGGCGCGAGGCCGAGCTCGCGGCGCAGCTCGCGCTCGGCGGCCTTGCCGCGGCGCATCGATTCCTCGATCAATTCGTCGGTCAGCACCAGCCGCGCGTCCGAGATGTCCTCCATCACCAGGAGAACCTCGGCGTCCTCGTCGGGACGCGGATCGTCGCGCCTGATGCGCACCGCATCGCCCTCGACGCCGGCAAGCAGGCCGCGGAACCGCTTGCGGCCCTGATGCGCCACCGCCATCTCGATCTTCACGAGATGCCCGGTGTAGCGCTCGAAGTCGGAGCGGCGCACCAGCGGGCGGTCGATGCCGGGCGAAGAGATTTCCAGCCGGTAGGCGCGCTCGATCGGGTCGGCGACATCGAGCACCGGCGACAGCGCGCGCGAGATCGCTTCGCAATCCTCGAGCTGCATCGAGCCGTCGGGGCGCTCCGCCATGACCTGCACGGTGCAGCCGGCATCGCCCGAGACCTTGATGCGCACCAGGCGATAGCCCATGCCCTGCAGCACCGGGACCGCGACCGCGGCGACGCGCGCCGCAACCCCGGGCTCGACGACGAGACGCGGCTCGGCGAGCAGTTCGGTGTCCACGGACGTGGCGGTCGGTTCGGTCATATCCAGTGTCAAAGGCTGTCTAGGGTCTTAAAGGCTGCTGAGGTCTGTTGTGTTGTTCAGGTGGCCTTAAGGGGCCGCTAACGCTACCCAAACCGGACCCGGCCTCGTTGGGTCCCGTCAGGTAATAAAAAAGAGCGGGTCCCGGGGGGCCCACTCTCCTACGCGATCGTATGAGATACCATAAGTTGCGCCGGATATAGCTCTTTTGCCCGGGTCCGGCAAGGCCCTCGGGTCCGGCGGGAGGCGATTTTACGGCTCTCCGGATGCCGGATTGATCTAACCCTCCGTTTACGAACGGGACCATAGATTGCCGAAAATCGGCAGAAGTCGCCGGTTGGACAAGGCCCATGACGACAGCCCCTGCGCTGATCCCGGAACTCGACGATATCGTTCGCCGCGGCGACCCCAAGCGCCGCGCCGAGGCCGCGCGGCGGCTCGGCGAGCTGTTCCTGCAGGGCGCCGCGAGCTTCCGTCCCGACCATATCGACCTGTTCGACGGGGTGCTGACCAGCCTGGTCCCGCATGCCGAGCTTGCTGCGCGGGTCGATCTCGCCGAACGGCTCGCGCTGCTCGCCAATGCGCCGCGGCATCTGGTCGGGCAGCTCGCCCGCGACGACGAGGTCGCGATCGCGGGGCCGCTGCTGCGCCGATCGCCGGTGATTGACGAAAAGGTGCTGGTCGAGATCGCCAATGCCAAGGGCCAGGGCCATCTGCTCGCGATGGCCGAGCGATCGAAGCTCTCGACTGCGCTGACCGACGTCCTCGTCCGACGCGGCGATCGCGACGTCATCCGATGCGCGGCCGGCAATGCGGGCGCGGCGTTCTCGGACGCCTCCTTCACGACGCTCGTGCAACGCGCCAGCCAGGACGGCGTGCTGACGCTGCGGATCGGCCGCCGCGATGATCTTCCGCCCGAGCATCTGAAGGGCCTGCTCGCCGGCTCGATCGACGTGATCCGCCGCCGTCTGCATGCCGTCGCCAAGCCGGAACGCCAAGCCGAGATCAAGCTGGCGATGACCGAGATCGAGGGCGTGATCGTTCAGGTCGAGGGCCGCGATTTCACGGCCGCGCAGCGCGCCATCCTGGCGCTGCATCGCGCCGGCGAATTGAACGAGGCCGCGGTGGCCGGCTTCGCAAAGGCCTTCAAATATGAGGAATGCGTGGCGGCGCTCGCCGCGATGGCCGGCGTGAAAATCGTCACGCTCGATCGCCTGATCTCCGGCGACCGTTACGATCCGATCCTGATCGCCAGCAAGACGATCGGCTTCGAATGGCCGACCGTGCGCGCCCTGATCCTGATGCGGCTCGGGCCGAACCGCGTGCCGTCTCCTGCCGATATCGAAGGTGCGCGGGTGAATTTCGTGCGCCTGATGCCCTCGACGGCGCAGCGCGTCGTGGAGTTCTGGAAGTCGCGCTAGTTCACGCTAACTGCTCTTGGCTCCGTCATCCTGAGGAGCGCCGCAGGCGCGTCTCGAAGGATGCACGGCCACGCTGTTGCAGCCGGGCCGTCGTGCTTCGAGACGGCCGCTTTGCGGCCTCCTCAGCATGACGGATCATAGTGCACACTTCTCAAACCCAAAATCGTTCCGCTATGCTTTCCGCAAGGCGCGACACAGCGCCAACGGGGAGATTGCCATGCTGACGGACGCCGACATCCAATCGCAAGCCGCGCGGATCCGCGACGACGGATACACCGTGATCGAGCGCGCCGCCTCGCCCGATTTGGTCGAGGGGTTGAAGGCGGCGGTGCTGAGAATCGAGAGCGAGCACAATCTCGCACCTGCCAGGACGTCGTTCGAAGGCTTCAAGACGCTGCGCATCAACAACCTCCTGACCTATGACGATCTGTTCTGGGAGGTGCCGCTGCATGACAACGTGCTGCCGGTGGTCGAACGCGTGCTGGACAGGGAATGCCTGCTGTCGTCGTTCTGCTCGCTGGTGCTCGGGCCCGGCCAGGAAGCGCAGCCGATTCACGAAGACACCCAATTGATCCCGTTGCCGCGGCCGCACATCCCGATCACGATCAATGCGATCTGGGCGCTGTCCGATTTCCGCGAAGATAACGGCGCGACGCGGATCATCCCGCGCAGCCACAAATTCGATTCGTCGCCCGAATATGGCAAGGAGTACGACGCGGTCACCGCGACCATGCCGGCCGGCAGCGTGATGCTGTTCGACAGCGCGCTGTGGCATGGCGGCGGCGCCAACAGCAGCGACGCCAGGCGCTTTGCCTTCTCCTGCGCCTATTGCTGGGGCTGGATGCGGCAGCAGGAGAACCTGCAGCTCGGCATTCCGCGCGAGACCGCGGCCCGCTTTCCGCGCCGGCTGCAGGAATTGTGCGGCTACAGCGTCTACAAGGGCCAGTTCGGCCACATCGACAATCACGATCCGATCGAGCTGCTCGGCCGCGAGCGCGGCAAGCGGATGGTGTGGGAGGCGACCGACGTCAGGAAGGCGCGGCTGGCGGGGCAGGCGTGAAGATATCCGTCGTTCCGGGGCGATGCGAAGCATTGAACCCGGAATCTCGAGGTTCCGGGTTCGATGCTGCGCATCGCCCCGGAATGACGGCGTCAAGGCAAGCGCTTGAACCTCAAATACGCCGCCTTGCGCCCCTCGCGCTCGGCTTTGGGCGCCGTAGCGCGTCATCGTGTAGTTCAGCCATGGCTGTTGCCAGTCGATCGCGCGCTCGGCGAGCCAGGCGAAGTCGGGCGAGCGCATCAGATGCGCCAGCGTCCAGGCGCAATAGTCGTCGATGTCGCTGACGAAGCGGAATTCGCCGCCCGGCGGCAGCAATCGTGTCATCGCAGCGACCGTCGCATCCTGCACGAAGCGCCGCTTCCAGTGCCGCCGCTTCGGCCAGGGATCGGGATGGATCAGGTCGATGCGCGCAAGCGAACGCGTCGGCGCCCAGGCCAGCAGTTCGGCCGCGTCGCCGGCGAACAGGCGGATATTGCCGATATTCAGCGCCTCGATCTGGGTCAGGATCTTCGCCATGCCGTTGACATAGGGCTCGCAGCCGATGAAGCCCGTGGTCGGAAAGGCCTGCGCCTCCGCGATCAGATGCTCGCCGCCGCCGAAGCCGATTTCGAGCCTGACATTCTCGATGCCGTCGTCGAACAACTCGGTCAGCGCCTCGGGCGCGGGCGCCGCGATGTCGACCGCCAGATGCGGCAGCAGAGTGTCGATCAGGTCGGCCTGGTGCGGGCGCAGCTTGTGGCCCTTGCGCCGTCCGAAGAACGAGCCGCGCGCATGCGTCATCGCGCCGTCGTCGGGGGAATCGCGATCGCCGCGGTCGCCTGGAGCCGGTGTCATCGCAGCGTTTGGTAGAGACGGTGGAGCAGCCGCGCGCGCGGCTCGATCGACGAGATGTAGAGCTGCTCGTAATGGGTATGCGCGCCCTTGCCGTCGACGCCGAGGCCGTCGAGGGTCGCGGTGTGCGGCGCGGTGAAATTGCCGTCGGAGCCGCCGCCGGTGAACACATCCGCCAGCTCGAAGCCGAGCTCGGCGGCCAGCCCCCTGGCGTGCTCGTAGAGTGCGGCGCCGGCGTTGCTTTTCTCATAGGGCGGACGGTTCAATTCGCCCGATATCTTCACGCTGACGCCCTCGGTGCGCGAGGTGATCCCGAGGATCTTCGGCACCAGCTCGTCGGCGTCGGCCATGGTCGGCACGCGCATGTCGACTTCCGCATAGGCCTCTTCGGCGATCACGTTCGGCTTGGTGCCGCCGCGGACGACACCGACATTGACGGTGACGCCGCGCTTGAGATCGTTCATCGCCTCCAGCGCCTGGATCACATTGCCGAGCTCCCGGATCGCGCTGCGGCCGTCCTCGGGGCGCGTGCCGGCATGCGCCGGCGCGCCCTTGATGAACACGTCGAAACGCGCAACGCCCTTGCGTCCGGTGACGATCTTGCCGCCGTCGCGCGCCGGCTCCGTCACCAGCACGTATTTGGCCTTGCGGCCCTCGGCCTCGATCAGCGCCCGCGAGGTCGGGCTGCCGATCTCCTCGTCCGATACGTAGAGCTGGGTGATGCCGAGCGGCGGGCGCGCGTCGTCGGCGCAGATCTGCCTGAACGCATGATGGGCGAGGTAGGCTCCGCCCTTCATGTCGTAGATGCCGGGGCCGAAGGCGCTGTCGCCGTCGACCTTGAATGGTAACCGTTCGATGAATCCCATCGGATGAACTGTGTCGAGATGGCTCAGCACCAGGATGCCCGGCGCGTCCTGGCCCCAGGACGAGCGCGTCACCAGGTGATCGCCGCAGCCGTCGCGTCCCGCAATGCGCTCCACCGTGGCCGGCAGGTCGCGATAGCCCGACGCGACGAGATCAGCCAGCTTGTTGACCTGATCGGGCCGCTCGGTCGGAGATTCGATCTCGACCCAGCGGCGGATGCCGTCGAGAATCACGGCGGTTTCGAACGGATTGCTGGACATGCTGTTGTCGTCGCCTGTGAATTCGCTTTGTCATTGCGCGCACGCGCCGAAGCACGATCAGGAATCATGCTCAAAGGAGGCGCTCAAGCGCGATGATGCTCAAGCTGAGCTCATCGCGTTGGCGCGCGCCGGAATGGCATATTCCAGATTTGACGATCTCTCAAACGGATATGGCTGAATCAGGCCTGCTCGGCCGCCTCGCGCGCCGCGATCTGCTCGACAAGTTCGACGATGCTGCGGCGGAGCTTGGCGTCCGCAATCCGCGTGAAGGCGCGGGTCAGGGCCAGGCCCTCGGCGGTTGCCAGAAAATCGGAGACGTAGGTCGGCGAGGCACCCTCGCTGAAGCCGTCGGCGGTCTTGACCCCGCTCGGGCCGCCGTCGAACAGGAAGGAGACCGGCACCTGCAGGATTTCGGAGATCTGCTGCAGCCGGCTGGCGCCGACGCGGTTGGTGCCCTTCTCGTATTTCTGCACCTGCTGGAACGTCAGGCCTAGCGCCTCGCCCAGCTTCTCCTGGCTCATGCCGAGCATGATGCGTCGCATACGGACGCGGCTGCCGACATATTTGTCAACAGGATTGGGCGCTTTGGTGGACATCTCCAACTCTCCTAAGGGATTGCGCGCCCGTGGATGAGGCAAGTTGGAAGTGGAGTATGCCTCAGGCGCCGGTGCCGTCAAATCCTGCAAGGAGGATCGGGACGAAATGCGGACAATTTGCGCAAAGGGGCTGACTTGGCTTGTGATTTCGCGTGGACCCGTACAATGCGAAGTGCACGGTCGATCTGTCAACTGGTGGAATCATACTGAGGTAAATTTCGACGTTTTTTCGGGTTCGCGACAACCGGCGATATGCGGTCGTCAGGGTTTTCGCCTCACAAACCGCCGCCGCAACACGAACGCCAGGGCTGTGATCACAATCACAGCGGCGGGGACGTTCCCGACACGCGCATAGATCGTCGGCGCGATGGCCGCCGGCAGGCCGACATCGAGCACGCCTTCGATGCCGAGCCCGAGTTGCGCGACGATCCGGCCAACCGGGTCGATGACGGCCGAGACGCCCGTATTCGCGGCGCGGACCATCGGCAAGCCTTCCTCGATGGTGCGCAGCCGGGCCTGTTGCAGGTGCTGGTAAGGGCCCGTCGAAATTCCGAACCATCCGTCATTGGTGACATTGACGATCCAGCCGGGACGGTCGTCGCGGCTCACGACGTTGCCGGGAAAGATCGCCTCGTAGCAGATCAGCGGCAGGGCGCGTGGTGCATTCGGAATATCGAGCGTCCGGCGAATCGTGCCGGGAATGTAGCCGCCCTGCACCTTGGTGAGCTGCACGAAGCCGAGCCTCTCCATCCAGTCCTGGAACGGCAGATATTCTCCGAACGGGACAAGATGCAGCTTGTCGTAGACCGCGAGCACGCTGCCGTCGTGGTCGATGACGTAGACGGAATTATAGGCGCGCGTGACGCGGACGCCGGGCGGCAGATCGGGCGCGCGCACCGAACCGGTGATCAGCACGGTTCCCTTCGGCAGCAGGTCGGCGATCTGCGCCATCGCGTCGGCTTCCTTGGTCAGGAAGAACGGAAACGCGGATTCCGGCCAGATCAGGATGGTGGCATCCTTCACGCCGGTGGCATGCGGCCCGGAGGCGCGATCCGACAGAGTGAGATATTTCTGCATCACCGCCGCCCTGGCGGAGTAGTTGAACTTGGCGTCCTGCTGCAAATCGGGCTGCATGATGCGCAGCTTGACGCCATCGACCATCCTGGTCGGCTGCTGCGCGAGGCGGATCACGCCGAACGCCAGCATCGCCACCAGCACCAGCACCGCGGCCACCGGCGCGCGCCACGGCTTGCGGCCGCGCGAGCCGCCGTCGATCAACACGGCCGGGCTTGCGAAGATCGCGACGGCCAGGAACGTCATGCCCCACAGCCCGATCAGTGACGCAGTTTGTGCCATCGCCAGCGGCTCGGTCAGTGCGTAGCCGAACGCATTCCACGGAAAGCCGCTGAGGAGATGGCCGCGCAGCCATTCCGAAATCGTCAGGCTGACCGCGAGCGCCAGCACGCGCGAGGCATCGCGCGGCCAGATCAGCCGCGCCAGCCCGAAGCCGAACGCGGTGAACAAAGCGAGATAGGCAGGCAGGCCGAGCACCGCGAACGGCGTCAGCCAGGCGAAGGTGTCCGCATCGACGAAGAAGGCGTAGCCGATCCAGTACAGCCCCGGCACGAAATAGCCGAGGCCGAACCAGAAGCCGGACAGCGCCGCGGCGGGCACGCCGCGCCAGCGGCCGGCCGCGCTGCCGTCGATCAGCCAGACCGCGATGGAAAAGGTGAGAAACAGAACCGGCCAGGCGTTGAACGGCGCCATCGCCAGCGCAGACAGCGCGCCGGCCGCGAGCGCGAGGACGGCGCGTTTCCATCCCCAGGTCAGGATGATTGCAAGGCCGATCGATCGGAGCTTGTCGGACAGCCTCACTGCGGACCGGCTCCCTCGCCGGGCGGCGGCAGGTTGTCATTCGCCTGCGGGTTTCCGGAGTCCGGCGCCTGCTCGCGGCGCCGCTCGCGCTCCTTGCGTGGCGTCGGCCGTTCCTTGCGCGCGCTGATGCGCACGCGCTTGACCCGCCGCGGATCGGCGTCGAGCACCTCGACCTCGTAATTGCCGGGTCCCGAAATCACCTCGCCGCGCACCGGCAGGCGCCCGACGAACGATACGAGATAGCCGCCGAGCGTCTCGACCTCCTCGCCGGCGTCGCCGATCACGAAATCCTCGCCGATCACCGAGCGGACATCGTCGAGGCTGGCGCGTGCATCGGCGATGAAGGAGTTGTCCGGCTGGCGCACGATGGACGGCGGCTCGTCCGAATCGTGCTCGTCGTCGATCTCGCCGACGATCTGCTCGACGATATCCTCGATCGACACCAGCCCGTCGGTGCCGCCATATTCGTCGACCACCAGCGCGAGATGGATCCGCGAGGCCTGCATCTGCGCCAACAGGTCGATCGCGCGCATCGATGGTGGGATATAGAGCAGCTTGCGGATGATATTGGCTTCCGACAGCGGCAGCGCGAGGTCGACGCTGCGCAGATCGAGCCCGGCCGGGAACGGCTTCTTGCGCTTCGTCTTGGTCGCGTCGGTGACGCGGGCCTTCACAGTCATGAAGGCGAGCAGGTCGCGGATGTGCACCATGCCCTCGGGGTCGTCGAGGGTCTCGTTGTAGACGACGAGCCGCGAATGCGCCGCGCTCTCGAACAGGCTCATCAATTCGCCGAGCGGGATGTCGCGCTTGACCGCGACGATGTCGGCGCGGTGCACCATGACGTCGGCGATCCGCCGCTCGTTCAGCGACAGGATGTTGCGCAGCATGGTGCGCTCGATCGCCGAGAAGCCGACATCGTCGGGCGTCGAGGCGTCGAGCACCACCTGCAAATCGTCGCGCACCGAGCCGGCCTTCCAGCCGAACAGCGTGCGGATCGCGCGCACCAGCCAGCCCTCGGCCGCCGGGCGCTGCACCTCGCCCTCGTGCACCACGGCGGGCAGGTTGCTCACGTTGCGCGGGTTGTCGTGGGTCGGTTCGGAATCCGGCATGTCAGGCGATCCGATCCGCATAGGGGTCGGGAATGCCGAGAGAAGAGAGGATCTCGCGCTCGAGCGCCTCCATGTCCTCGGCATCGTCGTCGTTCTCGTGGTCGTAACCGATCAGGTGCAGGAAGCCATGCACCGCGAGATGGCTCAAATGGTGGTCGAACGGTTTCTGCTCTTCATCGGCTTCCCGCCGCGTCGTCTCATAGGCGATCGCGATGTCGCCGAGCATGCGCGGGGCGTCGTCAGGTCCGCCGGCGCCTTCGGGCTGCAGCGCCGGAAACGACAGCACATTGGTCGGCTTGTCGATGCTGCGCCAGTTGGCGTTGAGGGTGCGGATACCGGCATCGTCGGTCAGCATCACCGCAAGCTCGGCGTCGGCGACATCGGCATCGGCGATTTCAGCGGCAGCCTCGATGGCGCGGTGGATCACCGCGTCGGCATTGGGCTCGGCCTGCCAGCATTCGGCGGTGACGAGAACCTCGGTGGCAGGAAAAGCGGACACGTTGGTTTCAAAATCTGCGTTATGGCCGGATCCCGCATCGTGCGGGCTCGCGGCCGAAGCTATTGGTCTCAAGATCTGGCGTTTGCCGGCTTTTGCGGCAATCCCTCATAGGCGGCCACGATGCGCGCCACCAATTCATGGCGGATGACGTCTTCGGCCTTGAAATGCACCTGGGCGATGCCCTCGACGCCGTCGAGCAGCTTCACGGCTTCCGTGAGCCCCGAGGCCTGGCCATGCGGCAGGTCGACCTGCGACGGGTCGCCGGTGACGATCATCCGGCTGTTCTCGCCGAGACGCGTCAGGAACATCTTCATCTGCATCGTCGTGGTGTTCTGCGCCTCGTCGAGGATGATGGCGGCATTGGTCAGGGTGCGGCCGCGCATGAAGGCGAGCGGGGCGATCTCGATCTCGTTGCCCTGCAGCGCGCGCTCGACGACGCGGGCGTCCATCAGATCGTACAGCGCGTCATAGATCGGGCGCAGATACGGATCGACCTTCTCCTTGAGGTCGCCGGGCAGGAAGCCGAGCCGCTCGCCGGCCTCGACCGCGGGCCGCGTCAGGATGATGCGATCGACCTCCTTGCGCTCGAACAGCTGCGCGGCATGGGCGACTGCGAGCCAGGTCTTGCCGGTGCCGGCCGGGCCGATGCCGAACACCAGCTCATGCCGCTTCAGGGCGCGGATGTAGGAATCCTGCGCCGCGGTGCGGGCGCGCACCGGACGCTTGCGCAGATTGATGGTCTCGAAGGTCGGCTTGGCGGTCTTGTTGTCGAATTCGAACAGCGAGCCCTGTGCGATCACGGCGCGGATCGCGCCTTCGACCTCGCCCTGATCGAGGTCGTGTCCTTCGACGGCCTGCGCGTAGAGCGTCTCCAGCACGCGACGCGCCGCGTCGCAGCCGTCGCGGGAGCCTGCGATGGTCAGATGATTGCCGCGGGAATCGACCACGATGCCGAGCCGCCGCTCGATCAGCGCCAGATTTTGTCCGTAGGGGCCGACCAGCGCGGATGCCGCGCGGTTGTCGTCGAAATCGATGACGACCTGAGTTTCAGGGGGCCGGGTCTCAGGTGGCATTTGCATGTCGCGGTCAGGTTTGCGGCTGGGAGCGAGCGAAGACGAATCCGATGCGCTTTTGGGCAAGGATTTCAGGCTCCAATGGTCTGCGAAATGAGGCCGGGCGCGGGTCGCGTCGCGAGCTCGCCGATCATGCTGTAGCGCTCGAGGCTGTCGATCCTCACCGGGAGGACCTGGCCGATGATGTCGGGCGATGCCATCACATGGGCGGGCTGCAGATAGGCGGTGCGGCCGACGATCTGGCCCGGATTGCGCGCGGCGCGCTCGAACAGCACATCGACCGTTGTGCCAATCGCAGCCCGGTTGAAGGCCGATTGCTGGCTGTCGATCAATTCCTGAAGCCGCCCCAAGCGCTCGTCCATCTCGGCTGCTGACACTGTCTCCCGCATCTCCGCCGCCGGCGTGCCCGGCCGTGGCGAATATTTGAATGAATACGCCGCAGCGTATCCGATTTGCGTGACAAGCGCGAGGGTGGCGGAAAATTCTTCCGCGGTCTCTCCGGGGAAGCCCACGATAAAATCTGATGAAAAAGCAATGTCTTGCCGCGCGGCGCGGAACCGGTCGATGACGCGCCGGTAGTCATCGGCGGTATGTTTGCGGTTCATGGCGGCAAGGATCCGGTCCGACCCCGATTGCACCGGCAGGTGCACGAACGGCATCAGTTCGGGCAAATCGCGATGTGCCGCGATCAGGGCGTCGTCGACGTCGCGCGGATGGCTGGTCGAATAGCGCAGCCGCGCGACGCCGGGGATCTCGGCGAGGCGCTGCAACAATTTGCCGAGCGGCCAGACGCGGCCGTCGGCGCCTTCGCCATGATAGGCGTTGACGTTCTGTCCGATCAGCGTGAATTCGCGCACGCCATTGTCAGCGAGCTGCTTCACATCGTCGATGATCCTGGCGACCGGACGCGAGACTTCCGCGCCGCGCGTGTAGGGCACCACGCAGAAGGTGCAGAACTTGTCGCAACCTTCCTGCACCGTGACGAAGGCGGAAATGCCGCGGGCGCGGATCGCATCCGGCTTCGGCTGCGGCAGGAAGCCGAACTTGTTCTCGACCGGGAATTCCGTTTCCAGCGCGCGGCCGTTTGCCTTGGCGCGCTTCAAGAGCTCCGGCAGATGATGATAGCTCTGCGGCCCGACCACGATGTCGACGGTCGGCGCGCGATGGATGATCTCGGCGCCTTCGGCCTGCGCGACGCAGCCGGCGACCGCGATCTTCATTTCGCGGCCCGCCCGCGCAGCCTCGTCCTTGGCGACGCGCAGCCGGCCGAGCTCGGAATAGACCTTCTCCGACGCCTTCTCGCGGATGTGGCAAGTGTTGAGGATGACGAGGTCGGCGTCTTCGGCGCTCGCGGTCTCGACAAAGCCCTCGCCGGCCAGCGTGTCCGCCATGCGTTGCGCATCGTAGACATTCATCTGGCAGCCATAGGACTTGATGTGCAGCTTGCGCGGCGTCGTCATGGAACCCTGAGTGGAATGGAAACGGCGCCATCCGGGCGCCGGAGCTGAAATATAGCCTAAACCGGCGAAAATCCAGCTCTTCACCCGGTCATTCCGGGATGGTCCGAAGGACCAGACCCGGAATCTCGAGATTCCGGGTTCGCTCCCTTCGGTCGCGCCCCGGAATGACCTCGCAGGGTCAGTCAGCGCTCGCCGTGGCCCCCACCCGGGCGATCAAATCGGGCAATTTCCGCATATCGGCGAAGGTGACGGCCGCGCCGGCCTGGCGGAGCATCCCCTCGTGTTCCGCCGTGCAATGGCTGCCGCCGTAAAAACCGAGCACGGTCATCCCGGCGGCGCGGGCGCCGGTGACGCCGGCCACGCTGTCCTCGATCACGACGCAACGCGCGGGGGTGGCGCCCATCTGCGCCGCCGCGAACAGGAAGAGATCGGGCGCCGGCTTGCCGCGCTTGACCTGGGTGGCGGAGAAAATATGCGGCGCGAGCTGGTCGTAGAGCCCGGCGCAGGTCAAGCCGTGATGGATCTTTTCCGGCGTGCCGCTCGACGCCACGCATTTCGGTAAGCCGAGCGCGGCGATCGCCTCGCCGACATGCGCGATCGCGATGAGATCGTCGGCATAGAAGCTCAGCGTCGCGTGCTTGACCTCGGCCTCGAAGGTCTCGGGCAGCGCGCGGCCGATCTCGCTCTCGACGATCCGCCGCGCCTCGCGGTCGGACACGCCGAGGAAGCGCTTCAGCACGCCGTCGGGTGTAATCGGAAAGCCGTGCCGCGTCAGCGTCTCCGCATGCGCGCGACAGGAGATCACCTCGCTGTCGACCAGCACGCCGTCGCAATCGAAGATGACGAGGTCGAAATTCACCCGGCTTACGACTTGCTGTCTTCGTCGAGCGGGACGCAATACAGCTCGAGACGGTGATCGACCAGCTTGTAGCCGAGCTTGCGCGCGATCTCGGCCTGCAGCTTCTCGATTTCCTCGGAGGTGAACTCGATCACCTTGCCGTCGCGCAGATTGATCAGGTGGTCGTGATGGCTCTCGGGCATCTGCTCGTAGCGCGCGCGGCCCTCGCGGAAGTCGTGGCGCTCGATGATGCCGGCATCCTCGAACAGCTTGACGGTGCGATAGACGGTCGAGATCGAGATCTTGTCGTCGACCGCCACGCAGCGGCGATAGAGCTCCTCGACGTCAGGGTGATCCATGGCCTCCGCCAGCACGCGTGCGATCACACGGCGCTGTTCGGTCATGCGCATGCCGGTCGCGGCGCAGCGCGCCTCGATGCCGGTATTCTTCTGCGCAGGCGTGATTTTCACCGTCGTCATGGGTCCTTGGCAGGTCCTTGGCCAGTCCTTGGGCCTTGGATGGCAGAGCAGGGGGCTGTTCTGCCATCGCGCCGATGTTACGACAAGTCGCGGCGCATCAGAAGCGCGTTCAAATGTTCCCCGCCGGGCTGCTTGTAGTAGCGTTCGCGGCGGCCGATCACGCCGAATCCGGCCTTTTCGTAGAGCCGTCGCGCCGGCTGATTGTTCTCTTCCACCTCGAGGAAGATGGTGCGGATGCCGCGGCCGGCAAGATGGCCGAGATGGGTCAGCAGCAGGTCGCGCGACAGGCCGCGGCCGCGCTGATTGGAATCGATCGCAATCGACAGAATTTCGGCTTCGTCCGCTGCCATCCGTGAGACGGCAAAGCCGATCACCTTGCGTCCCTGCCGCAGCCGGTGCACCAGCGTGTTGCGCTCGGTCAGCATCGCCTCGAATTCGCCCTCGCCCCAGCCGCGATGAAACGACGCGCCGTGCAATTGCGCGAGCCGCGCCGCATCGCGCAGCGATGCAGGCTCGACCGCGGGCGGACCGCCGCCCCACCATCGTGACAGCCAGCCGATCATGTCGATCGCGGCGTGCTGATTTCGAGCCGGTCCTTCGGCGGCTTGGCGTCGGGCGCGCGCAGATAGAACGGCCGCGGCGGCGCGGTTTCAGGATCCACGGCCGCGCCGATCCAGGCGACCCAGGTAATATCGGGCGCGGGCTGCCGGTCGACCTTGACCGGCGGTGCGGCGTCGGCGGGCCAGCGCTCGGCGAGGATATCGGCGGCGTTGCCGACCAGATGCAGCGCGCCGTGTTGGGAGGCCTCGAGCGCTTCCGCGATCGGCGCCACCTTCGGCTTGATGATCGGACTGCCGTCGCCGCCGACCAGCTGGAAATAGACGTGATCATGCCGCGCATCGATCGCCGACAGGATCGCAGCCGCGCCATTCTCGGCGACGACAGGCGCAGCGTAGGCGGCGAGCGTCGACAGTCCGACCACCGGCTTTTCTGCGGCCAGCGCCAGGCCGCGCGCCGCCGAGAGGCCGACGCGCAGGCCCGTGAAACTGCCGGGGCCGGTGGTGACGGCGATGCGGTCGAGCCCGGCGAAGCCGATGCCGCTCTCTTTCATCACCCGAGCGATCAGCGGCATCAGCGCCTCGGCATGGCCGCGCTGCATCGCCTGCGATTCAATGGCGATTGTATTGCCGGAGGTGGTGTCGAGCACCGCCGCGGAGCAGGCGTCGAGCGCCGTATCGATGGCGAGAATCATCATGGGAGGGCGAATAGCGAATAGGGAATGGCGAACAGGGGTCTTGCGGAGAATGCTATTCGCGATTCGCCACTCGCCATTCGCCGCTCCATCACATCGGCCGGACTTCCTGCACGTCGGGCACGAAGTGCCGGAGCAGGTTCTGGATGCCGTGTTGCAGGGTTGCGGTCGATGACGGGCAGCCGGCGCAGGAGCCCTTCATGTTGAGGTAGACGATGCCGTCCTTGAAGCCGCGGAAGGTGATGTCGCCGCCGTCATTGGCAACCGCGGGACGCACGCGGGTCTCGATCAGGTCCTTGATCTGCTCGACCGTCTCGGCGTCGGCCTCGTCGAAGAACTCGTCTTCCTCATCGCGGGCGTCGTCGCTGGCCGCGGTGCCGTCGGCGAGCAGCGGCGCGCCGGACATGTAGTGCTCCATGATGGCGCCGAGGATCGCGGGCTTGAGGTGCTGCCAGTCGCCGTCCGCCTTGGTCACGGTGATGAAGTCGCCGCCGTAGAACACACCGGTGACGCCGGATACGGCGAACAGCCGTTCGGCGAGCGGCGAGCGCGCGGCGGACTCGGGCGAGGGGAATTCCATCGTCCCGCCGTCGAGCACCATGCGGCCCGGGATGAATTTCAGCGTGGCGGGATTGGGCGTGGCTTCGGTCTGAATGAACATCTGCTGTCTCCGGCGTCGCCGGTTCAAGGCCGGCGCGTTGGGTTCCATTATAGCGTTTTCGAGCGAAGTGACACCGGTTCGCGAAGAAAACGCGTCAAATCAAGGAGTCAGATGGCAACTAAAAAGCCCGCGATCAAGCCGCAAAACCGCGGTTCCAGGCGCATACCCATGCCCGGAAGCGGGTCCGGCGCCGGTAACGCGCTAGGACAGGGCGTCGATCTCGGCGTCGGTCAGGCCGCCGGGTACGATGGTCACCGGGATCGGGAATGCCCCCATGGTCTTGGCCATGGTGGTAATGATCGGCCCGGGCCCCTCGGCACCCGGGTTGGCGGCCAGCACCAGCGCTGCGATATCGACGTCCTTGTCGATCACGTCGAGGATCTGTTCGATCGGGTCGCCCTCGCGAATCACCCGCTCCGGGGTGATCGCGGCGATGCCGTTGGCGCGGCCGGCGGCGCGGTCGAGTGCCTCATTGGCGGCCTCCTCGGCCTCCGCGCGCATGATGTCGGCGACCCCGAGCCATTGCTGGTTCTGGTCCTCGGTCTCGATCACCCGCAGCATCACGACGCCGCCGCCGACCCGGATCGCCCACCGGCTGGCGTAATAGACCGCGCGGTCCCATTCCGCAGTGTCGTCAACGATGACGAGGCATTTCGGCTTGTGACCTGACTCGTAGCTGCGTCGCTGGGTGGTCATGCATGTCCCGGTGCTGAACCAAACCAACCCATGGTGCCATACTCCCTCGCCGTTTGGGAGAGGGAGCGCGCACTTCCTGCCTCGCGCGTCAGCGCGGGCGGATGAAGCCGACGATGTCCTTGGTGATGCGCATGGTCTCGTCGGCGATGCCGCGGGCGCGGTTGGCGCCGTCGGCGAGGACCGCGTCGACATGGCCGGGATCGGCGACCAGCTTCTTCATCTCGGAGGCGATCGGCGCCAGTTTCGCGACGCAAACCTCGACCAGCGCGTTCTTGAAGCTGGAGAACTGCCCGCCGCCGAACTGCGTCAGCACCTCCTGCTTGGAGATGCCGGCCAGCGCCGCGTAGATGCCGACCAGGTTGTCGGCCTCGGGGCGGGTTTCCAGACCCTTCTCCTCGGACGGCAGCGGCTCCGGATCGGTCTTCGCCTTGCGGATCTTCTGCGCGATGGTGTCGGCGTCGTCGGTGAGGTTGATGCGCGAATTGTCCGACGCATCCGACTTCGACATCTTCTTGGTGCCGTCGCGCAGGCTCATCACCCGCGTCGCCGGCCCCGTGATCAGCGGCTCGGGCTGCGGGAAGAACAGGCCGTCGGCGAAACCATGACCACGAATTGAATCAGCGAAATCGTTGTTGAACTTCTGCGCGATGTCGCGGGACAGCTCCAGATGCTGCTTCTGGTCCTCGCCGACCGGCACATGGGTCGCGCGGTAGAGCAGGATGTCGGCGGCCATCAGCACCGGATAGTCGTAGAGGCCGACCGAGGCGTTCTCGCGGTCCTTGCCGGCCTTCTCCTTGAACTGCGTCATGCGGTTCAGCCAGCCGATCCGCGCGACGCAGTTGAAGATCCAGGTCAGCTCGGCATGGCCGGCGATCTGGCTCTGGTTGAACACGATGTGCTTCTTGGCATCGATGCCCGCGGCGATGAAGGCCGCGGTGACCTCGCGGGTGTTGCGGGCGAGCTCGGCCGGGCCGCCCCAGACCTCGACGCCCTGCGTGATCGCATGCATGTCGACGACGCAATAGATGCAGTTGTGGGTCTGCTGCATCTTCACGAAGTTGACGATAGCGCCGAGGTAGTTGCCGAGGTGCAGATTGCCCGTCGGCTGGACGCCTGAGAAAACCCGTTCAACGAACGCCATGGTCTCGATTCCCGGAAATGGCTAGTTTTGCCGCGTCGTTTGCCACTTAAGCTCCGCGCGCGCAAGTCAGGCGGGGCGCCTTTGCCGGACGGCGTTAACCGCCTCGCGCCAGCCGGTGACGCCGAAAAGCTGCAAGAACAGCCCGTAAGCGGCGATACCTGCCGCGATCAGCACGAGCAGGGAGGCTGCCTGCACGAAACCGTGGCTACCGGCCGACGGCAGCCCGCCCTCCGCGAGCCAGAGCAGGGCGCCCATCGCGAGCGCCGCGGCCAGGATGCGCGGCAGCCGGCGGCGCGCATCGGCGTCGATCGAGAAGCCGAAGGTCGCGGCCCCCTTGCGGATCAGTGCCAGTGCGTTGCTCCAGGCGCCGAGCGCGATGCCTGCGGCAATTCCGCTCGCACCGAAGATCTGCCCGAGCAGAAAGGCCGCCGCGATCGTCACCACGACCGCCTTCAGCGTCGCGAGCAGCGGCGTCAGCGTGTCCTCGCGCGCAAAGAATGCCGGCGACAGCGCCTTCACCAGCACATGCGCCGGCAAGGCCAGCGTCAGCCAGATCAAGGCTTGCGCGGTTGCCGCGCTATCCTGGGCGGTGAACGCGCCGTGCTCGAACAGCATCCGCACGATCGGTTCGCTCAGCACCATCAGGCCGAGCGTCGCCGGCAGCGCCAGCCCGACCGCGAGCTCGAGGGCACGTGATTCCGCATGCGCGATCGCGCTGGATTCGCCGCTGCGCACGGCGCGCGTCATCTCCGGGATCAGCACGGTGCCCATGGCGACGCCGACAATGCCGAGCGGCAGCTCGAGCAGGCGGTTGGCGAAATAGAGCCAGGACACCGCCGACGGCGAGGTCGATGCGATCACCGCGCCTGCCACCATCAGCCATTGCGGCGCGCTACTCGCGACCATGCCGGGGATCGCGCGGCCGAGAAAGCCGCGCATGTCAGGATCGAAGGACACGCGGAGCGGCGAGGCGAGCCTTGCGCCGCGCAGCGCCAGCATCGACAGTTGCAGGAAGCCGGCGATGCCGATCGTTGCCGCCATGACAATCGCGGCCTGCGCCGGCTCCTGCTGCCGCACCAGCAGCACGGCCATCACGGATATCAGCGCGATGTTGAACAACAGCGGCGAGAACGCGGTCAGCGCGAAGCGCCCCTGCGCGCTGAGCAGCGCCATCATCACGGTGACCGGGCCGGCGAAGGCGAGATAGGGCAGCATCAGCCTCGCGTCGTCGACGGCGAATTGCAGCGTGTCGCGGCCGACGAACCCCGGCGCGATCGCCGCGATCACCAGCGGCATCAGCACGCCGATGACGAGCGCGGATGCGATCACCGCGGCGCTGACGGTGCCGAGCACGCGGCCGGCAAAGGCGGTCGCGGCGTCCATGCCGCCGGCATCGCGCGCCTTCAGCCAGGCCGGCACCAGGGCGGCATTCAGTCCGCCCTCGGACAACAGCCGTCGCACAACATTCACAAGCTGGAATGCCGCCAGGAAGGCATCCGCCACCGGTCCCGTGCCCAGCAGCGCCGCGATCACGGAATCGCGCACGAAGCCGAGCAGTCGCGAGGCCAGCGTTCCCGAGGAGACCGTGAGGAATGAGCGGAACATTGCGTCTCTATAGCAGCAGCCTGCGTTGCTGCCAGCGGTGTCAGTCCCGTCATCCTGAGGTGCGAGCCTCTTCGGCGAGCCTCGAAGGATGAATCGGCCAAAGTCGGGCCGTTCATCCTTCGAGACGCGCTACGCGCTCCTCAGGATGACGGGTTGGCAGAGCGCAATGCTGACAGGGTTTCGCCCAAATAGCTTCCCTTGCTGCCCCGAGGCGTAACGTGATAGGCCGCCACTCTTGTTGGGTGGCGTTAACACAGGGCAGGTCTATGGCTGACGCAAAATACGACGTTCTTGGGATCGGCAACGCGATCTTCGACGTGCTGGTGCAGACCGACGAGGGGTTCCTTGCCCGTCACGGCATGACCAAGGGCTCGATGCAACTGATCGACGAGGCGCGCGCCACCGCGATCTACAGCGACATGGGGGTGGCGACCGAAATGTCGGGCGGCTCGGCCGCGAACACCATCGTCGGCGTCGGCAATCTCGGTGCCCGCGCCGCCTATGTCGGCAAGGTCAAGGACGACCAGATCGGCAAGCTCTACGTCCACGACATCCGCGCCGCCGGCGTCGCCTTCGACACCGCGCCGGCCAGGACCGGACCGGCCACCGGCTGCTCCTACATCCTGGTGACGCCGGACGGGGAGCGCACCATGAACACCTATCTCGGCGCCGCGCAGGATCTGACGCCGGACGATATCGATCCGAACCAGATCGCAGCCGCCAGCATCATCTATCTCGAGGGCTATCTCTGGGATCCGAAGAACGCCAAGGACGCTTTCGTGAAGGCGGCTGATATCGCGCATGGCGCGGGCCGCCAGGTCGCGCTGACGCTGTCGGATTCGTTCTGCGTCGATCGCTACCGCGACGAATTCCTCGATCTGATGCGCAAGGGCATCGTGGACCTGGTGTTCTCCAACGAGTCCGAGCTGCACTCGCTATACCAGACCTCGGATTTCGACACCGCGCTGAAGCAGTTCGGCAAGGACACCAAGCTCGGCGTCGTCACTCGCAGCGAGAAGGGCTGCGTCGTGATATCAGGCGACAGCGTCGTCGCGGCGCCGGCCTCGCCGATCGACAGGCTGGTCGATACCACCGGCGCCGGCGATCTGTTCGCCGCCGGCTTCCTGGTCGGTCTCGTGCGCAATGTCGGCCATGAGAATGCCGGCCGGCTCGGCGCGCTCGCCGCCGCCGAGGTGATCCAGCACATCGGCGCCCGGCCGCTGGTGTCGCTGCAGGATCTGGCGAAGCAGCAGGGGCTGCTGGTTTAAGGGCGCCGCTCTTTCTCGCCTCGCCCCGCCTGCGGGGAGAGGCCGGATCGCATCGCAAGATGCGATCCGGGTGAGGGGGAGTCTCCGCGTACTCATCTTCATCCAGTTTGCGGAGGCGGCCCCTCACCCCGACCCTCTCCCCGCAAGAGCGGGGCGAGGGAGAAGAGAGATCACGCCGTCTTCGCCGCCTTCAATCCGAGCCGCTGCTCGACCGCGTCGCGCATCACGAACTTCTGGATTTTCCCCGTCACCGTCATCGGGAATTCCTCGACGAACTCGACATAGCGCGGGATCTTGTTGTGGGCGATCTGGCCATGGCAGAAGGCGCGGACCTCGTCGGCGGTGAGCGTTTCACCCTGCCTGATCCTGACCCAGGCGCACAGCTCCTCGCCATAGCGCTCGTCGGCGACGCCGAAGATCTGCACGTCCTGGATCTTCGGATGGCGGTAGAGGAATTCCTCGATCTCGCGCGGATACAGGTTCTCGCCGCCGCGGATCACCATGTCCTTGATGCGGCCGACGATGTTGCAGTAGCCCTCGTCGTCGATCACGGCGAGATCGCCGGTGTGCATCCAGCCATTGGCGTCGAGAACATCGCCGGTCTTTTCCTTCTCGTCCCAATAGCCGAGCATGATGCTGTAGCCGCGGGTGCAGAGCTCGCCGCGTTCGCCGCGCGGCATCACCTTGCCGTCGAGATCGACCACCTTGACCTCGACATGCGGATGGATGCGGCCGACGGTCGAGACGCGGCGCTCCAGCGGATCGTCGGTCGCGCTCTGGAAACTCACCGGGCTGGTCTCGGTCATGCCGTAGGCGATCGTCACCTCGCGCATGTTCATCTCGGTATTGACGCGCTTCATCACCTCGATCGGGCAGGGCGCGCCGGCCATGATGCCGGTGCGCAGCGACGACAAGTCGAAGCGCGCGAAGTCGGGATGGTCGAGCTCGGCGATGAACATGGTCGGCACGCCGTACAGCGTCGTGCATCTCTCCTGCGCGACCGTCGTCAGCGTCGCCAGCGGATCAAAACCTTCGCCGGGATAGACCATGGTGGTGCCGAGCGTGACCGAGGCGAGGTTGCCCATCACCATGCCGAAGCAGTGATAGAGCGGCACCGGAATGCAGATGCGGTCCGCTTCGGTCAGCCGCATGGCGAGGCCGGTGAAGTAGCCGTTGTTGA
Organism: Bradyrhizobium sp. USDA 4502; assembly: GCF_054063355.1. NCBI lineage: Bacteria > Pseudomonadati > Pseudomonadota > Alphaproteobacteria > Hyphomicrobiales > Nitrobacteraceae > Bradyrhizobium > Bradyrhizobium sp. USDA 4502. The sequence continues at coordinate 7,379,919 of NZ_JBSSGF010000001.1, read as the reverse complement.
GGATGTTGTGATGGGTCAGCGTCACGCCCTTGGGCGAGCCGGTGGTGCCGCTCGTAAATTGAATATTGACCGGATCGTCGAACTGCAGGCTTGCGCCAAGCGCCGCAAGCTGCTCGCGAGGGCGATCGCCGCCCATCTGCGATACCGCATCGAACGGAATGGTGCCCGGCGCCGCCGGTCCGCCGATCTGGATCACGGCGCGCAGTTGCGGCAGCCGCGCCGAGCGCAGATGGCCGGGCTCGGAGCTCGCAAGCTCGGGCAGCAGCGTGTTCAGCATCTCCATATAGGCCGAGGTCTTGAATGCGGTCGCCGTCACGATCGCGGCGCAGCCGACCTTGCCGAGTGCGAATTCGAGCTCGCTGAGGCGATAGGCCGGATTGATGGTGACGAGGATCAGTCCGGCTTTCGCGGCGGCGAATTGCGTCAGCGTCCATTCCGGGCGGTTCAGCGACCAGATGCCGATCCGCTCGCCGCGTTGCAGCCCGAGCGCGATGAAGCCCGCCGCCAAGGCATCGACGCGCTCGGCGAATTCGTTCCAGGTCCAGCGCACATGGTGACTCGGCGAGACCAGCGCCTCGCGCTCGCCCCAGCGCGCCCGTGCGCGGTCGAGGCTGCGGCCGATGGTCTCACCGAGCAGCGGCGTATCGGAAATGCCGCAGACATAGCTGTCGGCCTTGCTGTCTCCCTTGGGTGTGGGTGCCAAGCTCGTCCTCCTCGTGGTCGTGTTCGTGTCGTCACGCTTTTTGCGCGATCTTAGTCGTTTGGCGCCGATCGGACAGGCCCGACCTATGGCGGGTGTGGTTTTCGATTGTAGCGGCGACGGGTTCCGCTTCACCTTGCCCCGCGTGCGGGGAGAGGTCGGATCGCATCGAAGATGCGATCCGGGTGAGGGGGAGTCTCTGCGAGTCCAATTGCGACCGTCTGCGCGGAAGCAGCCCCTCACCCCAACCCTCTCCCCGTAAGAACGGGGAGAGGGAGAGGAGTCCCGTCACGGCTGGTACGACTTATCTCATCGAGCCTTACGCCGCCCTCTGCCCGCTGCCGGCATCCAGCCCGGCATAGATGCCCTTCTCGAAGCCTGCGAAGGCTTCCAGGCTGTGCTTGTCGGCGAACGGCAACAGCTGGGTCAGGATCACGCCGCAGACGTCGCGCGACGGATCGATCCAGTAATAGGTGTTGGCAAGGCCCGCCCAGGCGAGGCTGCCGGCGCTGCGGCCTTCCGGCGTCTTGGCGGTGTTGATGAGGAAGCTCAAGCCCCACTTCTTGACGATGTCGGGATAGAGATCGACATCGTTGGTGTACATCGGCAAGGCCGTCGTCATCTTGCCGACGGTGAGCTCGCCGATGTGATTCTGCCCCATGGTCGCGACCGTCTCGGCCTTCAGCACCTGATTGCCGTTGCCTTTGCCCTTGTTGAGGATCATCTGGCAGAACTTGATGTAGTCGGCCGCGGTCGAATACAGGCCGCCGCCGCCCATGTGGAATTCAGGATTCTGCTCGAGCTCGAACGGGATTGCCGCCAGCGTGCCGTCCTCGCCGCGGGCGTGCATGCCGACCAGCCGCTTGCGCATGTCGTCAGAGATCTTGAAGGCGGTGTCACTCATGCCGAGCGGCGCGAACACGTTGTCGCGCAGATAGGCATCGAGCTTCTTGCCGGATGCGGCCTCCACCGCCTTGCCGACGAAGTCGATATTGGTGCCGTATTCCCAGCGCGTGCCGGGGTCGGTCATGATCGGCGTCTTCAGCGCGGCATTCAGGCAGGTGATGATGCCGGGCGTGCCGGTCTTTTCCAGATACTTGCCGAGATTGCCGTCCCACATGTCGTAGGCGAAGCCGGCGGTGTGGGTCATGAGCTGGCGCAGCGTGATCGGCTTTTTCGCCGGCCGCAGTTGCGGTTCGCCCTTGGCGTCGAAGCCGTCGAGCACCTGCACCGCGGCGAGATCGGGCAACAGCTTGCCGATCGGCTCGTCGAGCGAGAGCTTGCCCTGCTCGACGAGCTGCATCGCGCCCGCCGAGGTCACCGCCTTGGTCATCGAGGCGATCCAGAACACGCTGTCCGCCGTCATGGGATCGCTCTTGGAGAGGTCGCGCTGGCCGAACGCGCCTTCGTAGATCACGTCCTTGCCGGTGGCCGCGATGGCGACCACGCCGGGAATTTCCTTTGCCTCGCTCTTCTGGCGCAATACCTGATCGATCTGAGCCTTGCTCTGCATTGGGGGCTTCCTCCGGTGGGGTTTATTGTTTTGAAGTGGGCGGATCATCCTCCCGCTTTTCCGCTCCCGCAAGGCGGGCGCGATGCGACGACGTCGCGATGTCGTGAAGGCCGGCCGCCAGGAACGGCCTTGGTCGGGAGGCGTTCACCACGCGCGCAGATTTTGCAGGGGACTTCGAGCAAGTCCCGGTGACCTTCGCGGGTGGCCACGGTAACGTGATCAAGGAATGATTTTCGTACCTGATTATTTGCATTAACGCATTCAGATCGCTGCACAAACGGTGCGGCGGATTGGACCGGATTTGACGAAAAGATTCGTCATTTCCCGCCTTGCGGGGGCGCAGCAATGATTTCGACATGGAGTGAATGGAAGCGCTATCCGCGGCCGGGCCGCGGCGAGAATATCGAAGCGCCGATCAGCCCAGGTCTCTACGAAGTCCGCTACGCAGGTACCGGCGCGCTGCACTCGTTCGAGGCCGTCGAGAATGTCGCGCGGGCGCTGGCGCTGCTGCAGACCGGCGCCAAATCCTGGTTCGGCCGCCGCGATGCGCGGGCCCAGGCCGACCTCGAATACCGGACCTGCGCGACCTCGACCAAGGCGGACGCCAAGGCCGCGGCCGAGCGCATGATCGGGCGTCGTGAAACCTATATGTCCGGCGGCGCGGTCTGATCAGAGCCGTCATTCCGGGGCGATGCGCAGCATCGAACCCTCAGGTGCGCAACTGCGCACCGAGAATCTCGAGATTCCGAGTTCGGCTCTTAGAGCCGCCCCGGAATGACAACCCTCCAACAATCGCGCCGCGTTTGCGTCCAAGCAGGGTCGCGCCCGGCGCCGGTGCATCGCAGCGGCTTTCCGCTTATATAGGCGGCGAACACCCCCAAGAAATTCCAGAAATGACAGGAGTAACGCCATGACCCCGCCCGTTGCCGCACGCGCCACCCAATCCGCAGCATCCTCCCTGCAAAGCCGCCTGAAGGACCCCTCGCTGCTGCGCGACCGCTGCTACATCGACGGCGCCTGGGTTGGTACCCCCGAATTCGCCGTCAACAATCCGGCGACCGGCGTCGAGCTGATCAAGATCCCGCAGCTGAGCGCCGATGACGCGACCAAGGCCGTCGAGGCCGCCGAGCGCGCGTTTCCGGCCTGGGCCAAGCTGACCGCGAAACAGCGCTCCAACATCCTGCGCAAATGGTTCGATCTGATCATCGCCAACCGCGAGGACCTCGCGCTGATCCTGACCTCCGAGCAGGGCAAGCCCCTGGCGGAAGCGCTCGGCGAGGTCGATATCGGCGCCGCCTATGTCGAATTCTTCGCGGAAGAGGCGCGGCGTGTTTACGGCGAGACGATCCCGACCCAGCGTCCGGACGCGCGTCTGCTTGCGATCCGGCAGCCGATCGGTGTCTGCGGCGCCATCACCCCATGGAATTTCCCGAACTCGATGATCACCCGCAAAGTCTCGCCGGCGCTGGCGGCCGGTTGCACCGTGGTGCTGAAGCCCGCCAACGAGACGCCGCTGTCCGCGCTCGCGCTCGTTGCGCTGGCCGAGAAGGCCGACGTGCCGAAGGGCGTGTTCAACATCATCACCGGTGATGCGCCGCCGATCGGCAAGGTGCTGTGCGAGCATCCGGCGGTGCGCTTCGTCGGCTTCACCGGCTCGACCGAGGTCGGCAAGATCCTGTACCGGCAGGCGTCGGTCGGCGTGAAGAAGCTCGGCCTCGAGCTCGGCGGCAACGCGCCGTTCGTGGTGTTCGACGACGCCGATATCGATGCCGCCGTCGAAGGCGCCATCGTCTCGAAGTATCGCAACATGGGCCAGACCTGCGTCTGCGCCAACCGTCTCTATGCCCAGGACAAGATCTACGACGCGTTCGTATCGAAGCTGTCGAAGAAGGTCGCGGAGATGAAGATCGGCGACGGCACGGAGCAGGGCGTGACGCAGGGGCCGCTGATCAACATGGAAGCGATCGAGAAAGTCGAGCGGCATATCGCCGACGCTGTCAAGGGCGGCGCCAAGATCGTGACCGGCGGCAAGCGCTCGTCGCTCGGCCGCAGCTTCTTCGAGCCGACGGTGCTGTCGGATGTGCGGCCGGACGCGCTGGTCTCGCACGAAGAGACCTTTGGCCCGCTCGCGCCGGTGATCCGCTTCAAGGACGAGGCCGACGTGATCGCGATGTGCAATGCCTCACCGTTCGGCCTTGCCTCCTACTTCTATTCGCGCGACATCGGCCGCGTCTGGCGCGTCGCCGAGGCGCTGGAGTCGGGCATGGTCGGCGTCAACTCCGGCCTGATCACGACCGAAGTGGCGCCGTTCGGCGGCGTCAAGGAATCGGGCCTCGGCCGCGAAGGCTCGCGCCACGGCATGGATGAATATGTCGAGATCAAATACGTGATGATGGCCGGCGTCTGATCGCCGGGCTGCGTGTCCCTTCGCCCTGGCGGGCGAGGGGACGCATGCCCGTGAATTCATCGATTGTCGTTGTCGATCGCTCCGTCCGCCGGCATTCGCGGTCTGCGACAATTCATCACGACGATTGGATGTATCGCGCGGAGCGCAGCGACGATCGCATCAAGAATCTCTCTAACCTCGAGAGCGTCTGTCGGGCGATCGAACCGCGTACGCGCCTCGCCATTTCAAGGACGGAATAAGCGAAACGCGGAATCTGCCGCATCAATGTCGTCTTGCGCGGCAAGCTTTATCCCCGTCGCTTAGATGCGTTCTAGTTGGCCTCACAACGCATGCTGCTTATGCCCCGGTGGTCGTGCTCGAACCCTGATGATGTTCGAGGCGAAGCCAGGAAGAATCCGGGGACCTCATGCTCGTCAGTTCAAACGCTCCACGCGCATTCCAATTCGCGTGCGCGTCTCTCCTCCTTTCCGCGGTCCCTTCGCTCGCCCAGTCTCCGGAGCAACCACCCGCGAGCAGTGTTGCGCCGCTGCCTCCAGTCGTCGTCACCGCCCCGCAGCATCGAGCCACGCCGGTTCGGAGGCCGTCGTCGTCGCACTCAGTGCGCTCGTCGGCATTGCGTCAGGTGAGCAGGCGCGAGCACGCGACGCAGGCTGCGGCCACGCCGACGGCCGGCGCGCAGCAGGCGGCGTTACCTGTGCCCTATATCGGCGGCCAGGTCGCGCGCGGCGGGCAACTCGGCCTGCTCGGCAACAAGGACTATATGGAGGCCCCGTACAGCCTGACGAGCTACACCGCGAAGACGATCCGCGATCAGCAGGCAACAAGCGTTGCGGAAGTGCTGACCAATTCCGATCCGTCGGTGCGTGCTGCGATCGGCAGCAGCAACCGTTACGACGCATTGACCATTCGCGGCTTCCGGGTCGAGAACAGCGAAATCGCCTTGAACGGACTCTACGGCCTCGTTCCAGCCTACCGCGTCAATCCGGCTCCCATCGAGCGCATTGAGCTGCTCAAGGGGCCGGGTGCCTTTCTCAACGGAATGGCTCCGCAAGGCAGCATCGGCGGCACGGTCAATGTCGTGACGAAGCGGGCGGCGGAGGACATCACGCGCCTGACCGCCGGCTACATCTCGGATGGACGTTTTGGAACGGAGCTGGACCTCGCACGCCGCTATGGCGAACAGAAGGAATGGGGCGTTCGCTTCAACGGCGGGATCGATGGCGGCAACACCACGATCGATCGGCAGTCGGCGCGCAACGGCGTGGGCTCGCTCGGCGTGGACTATCGTGGAGAGCGCTTTCGCTGGTCGGCGGACATCATCTCCCAGGACGACTGGATGAAGGCGGCCCAGCGCGGCTACACGCCCGTGCCCGGCATCGCCATGCCGAGCGCCCCCGATCCGCGCATCAATCTCGCGCAGCCGTTTGACTATGCGCGGTCGCAGAGCCTGACCGGCTTGACCAGGGCCGAATACGATCTCAGCAACAGCGTCACCCTGTTTGGTGCGATCGGCGGCAACCAGTTCCGCTACGACAAGCAGGAAGATCCCGGTGCCACGCTGCTCAACACCGCAGGCGATGCCCTGGGCACGTCACGGTTCCAGACCGGCAAGTCGGAGGGCGCCTCCGGCGAGGCGGGTATACGCGCGCGTTTCGACACGGGTCCTGTCGGCCACGAGGTCGTGGTCAGCGGCAGCGCGCAAAACCGGACGGACTGGCTCGGCCAGACCAACTACGCGACCTACCTGACCAACATCTACAGACCGACCTTGCTGACGACCGCCGGCACGCCGGTATCGACATTCGCGGAGGGCAAGTCCGGCTTCCTCGGGCTGCGTAGCGTCGGTGTTGCCGACACCATCACGACTATGGGGGGCCTGTTGCAGGTGATCGTGGGCGCGCGCCAGCAGCAGGTGATCGCGAACAGCTTCAATCCAGTCAGCGGCCTGGAAACAACGCACTACGACGATAGCGCGACGTCGCCTTCGATCGCCTTGGTGGTGAGGCCGATCAAGCAACTCTCGCTTTATGCCAATTACATCGAAGGGCTGACGCCGGGGCCGACGCCGCCCTCTGGCGCGGTGAATACCAATGCGGTGTTTGCGCCGTTCAAGACGCGACAAGTCGAGGTCGGCACGAAGCTCGATCTCGGAGGCTTCGGTGCGAGCCTTGCGGCGTTCCAGATCAGCCAACCGAGCGGTGTGATCGATCCCGTCACCAAGATCTACAGTCTGGATGGCGAGCAGAGAAACCGCGGTATCGAGCTCAATACCTTCGGCGAGGTCACGCCCGGCGTCCGCGTTCTCGGTGGCGTGACCTGGCTTGATGCCCGGCTTACCCAAACGCAGGGCCACCTCTACGACGGCAATCACGCGATCGGCGCGCCCGACCTGCAGGGCAATCTCGGTGTCGAATGGGATACGCCCTTCGTGCCCGGCCTCACCGCGACGGCGCGCGCCATCTACACCAGCCGGGCCTATGTCAATGCCGACAACGTCCAAAGCGTTCCCGCCTGGGCGACCTTCGACATCGGTGCGCGCTACGCGACGACCCTCGCGGGGCGTCCGACCACCTTCAGGGCGTCACTGACCAATCTGTTCGACAAGCACTACTGGATCGGCAATCCAACCTGTTATGTAATCAGCGGCATGCCGCGGACGCTGTGGCTTTCCATGACAGTGGATTTCTAGCAGAAAAGCCGAGGGCCATCGCGCGCCACACGCTGGTGTGCGGTGGCCGCTCAGTCGTCCCGGCTGTGTTGCGAAAGATCCGCCGCCGATCCGGCGATTGCGTCACACGCCCTTGTCGTTCGGGTTGGCGACGGCATCCCTCAGCGGCGCCGTCATCGGAAAATTCAGGTTCACGTTCTTCGGCGGGATCGGCCGCGTGAACCATTTTGCGTAGAGCTCCTGGAATTCGCCGTTCTTCATCATGGCGACCAGCGTCTTGTCGACCAGCGTCTTGAACTCCGGATCGCCCTTGCGGATGATCAGCCCGTAGGGCTCGGTGCGCAGGCTGTCGTCGATGATGCGCCAGTCCGCAGGGTTGCGGCTGCCGGCGATCAGGCTCGCCAGCAGAATGTCGTCCATCACGAAGGCTTCGCTGCGTCCGGTGGTCAGCGCGAGGAACGATGCGGCGTGGTCCGCCGTCAGGATGTTCTTGGTCTGAAAGTTCTTCTCCTGGGCCCGTGCACTCAACAGTCCGATCGAGGTCGAGCCCGAGGTCAGCGAGACCGGCCGGCCGCCGAGATCCTCAAAGGTCTTGATCGGCGCGTCCTTCTGCACCACCGCGCGGATGCTCGACACGAAGATCGTGTTGCTGAAGGTGACGACCTTCTGCCGCTCCAGCGTATTGGTGGCGGGACCGCAGACGATGTCGATGGTGCCGTTCTCGATCAGCGGGATCTGGGTGGAGAGCTGGATCGGCTGCAGCCTGGTTTGCAGCGCCGGCAGCTTGAGCTCGGCCTTCACCGCATCGACGATCCGGGTGCAAAGGTCCATCGCAAAGCCGACCGGCTTCTGGTTGTCGTCGAGATAGGAGAACGGGACCGAGACGTCGCGGTGGCCGAGCCGGATTTCGCCGGCATCGCGGATCTTGGCCAGGGTGCCGCCGGACGATTGGGCCTGTGCCGGGGCGGACGCCGCCGCAAGAAAAGCTAGGCAGATCAATCGCTTGGTGGCTTGATGCATCGGGTGCTCGCGAACGTTGGCAATATTGGATATGATAAGGCGAGATTTTATACACAGCATTGCATAATCGGCAAACTGATTTTATACAATCGGCTAGGCTGGATATCCTGGCCGCCGCCGCCGCACAGCGAGAGAGAAGCCGGATGGAGCCCGCAACCGTCACCAGCCATCGAGGGGCCGGACCCCACGGCTCCGCACCGGACGCCGTGCGCGAGGCATTGCGGACCGCGATCAGCTCGGGCGAGCTCGCACCGGGATTGCAGCTGCGTCAGGACGAGCTTGCCGCGCGGTTCGGGACCAGCCGCATCCCGGTGCGCGAGGCGCTGCGCCAGCTCGAGGCCGAGGGCTTTGTGACCTTCCTGCCCAATCGCGGCGCGGTGGTCTCGGATTTGTCGATCGACGAGGTGATCGAGCTGCTCGAGATCCGGATCGCGCTCGAATGCCACGCGCTGCGCCTGGCGATCCCGGCCATGGGCGAGATCGATCTCGATGAGGCGACGAAAATCCTCCGCGCCTACGATGCCGAGCCCGATCCGGCGCAATGGGGCGCCTTCAACTGGAAATTCCACGCCACGCTCTACGCGCCGTGCAATCGCCCGCGCCTGCTCAGTATGATCGAGGCGAATTACGGCCATGTCGGCCGCTTCACGCGGGCGCTGGTGTCGCAGGCGACCGGAAAGGAGCGGCCGCAGCGCGAGCATTACCGGCTGCTCGAATTCTGCCGCGACGGCGAGGTCAAGAAGGCGGTCCGGCTGCTGCGCGATCATATCGAGGAGACGCAGAAGACGCTGCGCTCGGCGCAGCGCCAGGCGCTGCGCGATGCAGGCGAGGGTCGCCCTGCCTGATCGTCGTTCAGACAATGTGAATGATCGCGGGCTGCGCTGCGCGGCCGCAGGAGAATGCGCGTGAAGACCAATGACGTCGAAATCCTGGTGATCGGTGCGGGCATCGTCGGCATCGCCACGGCCTATTACCTCGCCGTTCAGCACAAACGTTCGCGCCTGCTGATCGTCGACGAAGGCCAGCCGATGGCATTGACCTCGGCGCAGTCGGGCGAGAACTACCGCAACTGGTGGCCGCATCCGACGATGGCCGATTTCACCAATCATTCCACCGACCTGATGGAGGCGATCGCGCGCCGCAGCGACAACCGCATCCACATGACCCGGCGCGGCTATCTTCTGGTCACGCGCGAGGAGAAGCCCCAAGAGCTGCTGCAGCAACTCCATGCCGGTTATGGCGCGCAGGCCGAAAAGTTGATCCGCATGCATGAGGGCGCCAGCCGAGGCTATCTGTCGCCGGATTCGGCGGACTGGCAGAGCGCGCCCGACGGGGTCGACGTCCTGCTCGGCCGCGACCTGATCCAGGCGCACTATCCGAGCTTCGACAAGGGGGTCGCGACCGCGCTGCATATCCGCCGCGCGGGCGACATCAGCGGCCAGCAGCTCGGCCAGTACATGCTGGAGACCATGCGGCCGCTCGGCGCGCAATTCCAGCAGGCCAAAGTGCTCAGCATCGCGAAGACCGACCGCTTCTCCGTCGAGGTGCTGGCCGATGGCGCGAGGCAGATCATCAAGGCGGACATCATCGTCAACGCCGCAGGCCCGTTCGCGGCGCATGTCGCGGCGATGCATGGCGAAGAGCTGCCGATCTTCAATGTGCTGCAGCAGAAGATCGCGTTCGCCGACCGCAACCGCGCGGTCGATCGCAAAATGCCGTTCGCGATCGATCTCGACGGCCAGACGCTGGGCTGGTCCGATGACGAGCGCGAGGCGCTGTCAGCAGCGCCGGAATTTTCGCGTCTGCTGGCGCCGATGCCGGGCAGCATCCATTGCCGGCCCGACGGCGGCGATCACGGCGAGTGGATCAAGCTCGGCTGGGCGTTCAACGCGGAACAGACCACCGAGCCGGTTCGCGAGCCGGAGCTGAATCCCTATTTCCCCGAAGTCGTGCTGCGCGCGGCGATCCGGCTGCAGCCAAAGCTCGCGCAATATCTCGGCGCGCTGCCGCGCGACCGCGTGCATTACGGCGGGTACTATCCGATGACGAGAGAGAATTGGCCACTGATCGGGGCGGCGAAGACGCCAAGCGTGTTCCTCGCCACCGCGCTGTCGGGCTACGGCACCATGGGCGCCTGCGCCACCGGCGATCTCTGCGCCCGCGCCGTGGTCGGCGCGCCCGTGCCGGCCTTCGCCCGCAGTCTTTCGCTCGCGCGCTATCAGGATAAGGCGCTGATGGCGGAGCTCGCGGCGAGCGAAAGCCGCGGGTTGCTGTAGCGTATCCGCGTCCTCGCTTCAGCGTCGTAGCCCGGATGAAGCGAAGCGAAATCCGGGACCCATATTGCTGGGGGGCGATAACCCCGGATTGCGCTGCGCTCCATCCGGGCTACGCCTTGTCTAGCGCCGCAGCACCGCAATCGTGCGATTGGCAAACGTCAGCCGCTCCGCCATCACCGACACGAAATAGGTCAGCAGCTTGTGGCTGAGCTCGGGGTCCTCGTCGCGGATCGCGGCGAACTGGTGGGTGTTCAGCACATAGAGCACGCTCGCCATCTCGGCCTGGATGGTGGCGCTGCGCGGGGCCTGCGAGACGAGGCCCATCTCGCCGATCGTGGTGTAGCGGCCGAGGCTGCGCACCCGGGTGGAGCGGCCGTCCTCGGCGGGCACCATGATGCCGACGCGGCCGTCGAGGATGAAGTGCATGGAATCGGCGGCGTCGCCGGCGTGCACAATGACCTCGCCGGCGTCGACCTCGATGCGCTGGCAGCGCCGGATCAGCGCGTCGGCGTCGTTCTCGCTGTCGAGCATTCCCGCGAACCAGCCGCGCAGGTCGGCCTCCTCCTGCGCGAGCTCCTGGTGCTGCGCGATGATCTCGTTCTCGCACCACTCCAGCGCGCGATCGAGCTCGTCGATCACGGTAACGCCCTCGGCGATGAAATCGCTGGAGCGGAGCACCTGCTCGGCCTTGGCCGACAGATGCACCAGCACCAGCTCGACGCCGACCTCGTGCGCGCTGCGCTTGATCTGCGCAAAACTGTAGGCCGCCGATGAATCGACGCCGGTAACGAGCTTGAAGTCGAACAGCAGATAGCGGCACTCCGGGTGCTCGCGCAGCAGCGCCTTGACGTGCTGGTACAGCCGGTTGGCGGAGCCGAAGAACAGATAGCTTTGCAGGGTCAGCCCCTGGATCTTGCCGCCATGGGCCGACAACACCTCGCGGTCGTCGCGCGAGCGATCCAGCGAGCTGCGATATTCCGAGCCGTCGAAACCGTATTTGATCGCCTCGACCCGCGCCGCGCTGAGCGCAAAGGTGGCGCAGCCGATGATGATGCCGATCAGGATGCCGGGCACGAAGCCCCAGGTCACGATGATGGCGATGATCGCGAGCAGCGACACATATTCTGTCTGCGACAGCCGCTTGCGCGATTCGATTATCCATTTATGCAGCTGGTCGGCGCCGAGATAGATCAGGAGGCCGCCGAGCACGAATTTCGGCATGTAGCCGAGCAGCTGCGGCGCCGCCGCCAGCATCAGCAGCGAGATCGCAGCGACCGTCAGCCCCGAGAGCCGGCTGCGTCCGCCGCTGGAGAAATTCAGGATCGAGCGGCTGACCGAGATGCAGCCGGCATAGCCGGCCAGCGCGCCGGTCAGGATGTTGGCGAAGCCGGTGATATTGAGCTCGCGCTCGAGATTGGCCTCGCGATGTACCGCGACCTCGATGCCGGTGGTGTTGAACAGTGTACTCGCCGCGGTGACGAACACGACGGCGATCATGTTGCCGAGCAGGTCCGGCACCGCCGACCACGGATATTGCGCAAGCTCGGCCATGTGCCACGGCAGCATGAAGGTCGATGCCGGCGGCGGCTCGAAGGTCCAGCCGGTCAGATGCGCTTCCTCGGGCGTGATGCCGATGATCCAGAATACGAGGTGCGCCACGATCACGCCGCCGATCAGGATGATCGGCAGACCGAACGGGGTGCGCGAGCGATGCCAGGTCAGATACAGCACCAGCGCCATCGCGCAGGCGGCACTGAGCTCGGAGATCGTGATGATGTTGGTGAAGTGGAAGAGGGTGCTGAGCTGCACAGGGTAGCCGGTGATCACCCTGATCGCGCCCAGCACGATCAACAGGCCGGTCGCCCCGAGGAATCCACCGACGACAGGGTAAGGCACATAGCGGATGGCGCGGCCGAACCGTGTCAGCCCGAGACAGCACAGCACGATGCCGGTGACGATGGTCGAGAGCCCGAGCGTGATCAGCACCGGCGCAAGCAGCAGCGCCGTCGGGTTGGCGGCACTGACGCGCTCGACCAGCGAGGCCATCAGGATTCCCGTCACCGCCGCGGTGGAGGTGTCGGGGCCGGCGACGGCGAAGGGCAGCGAGCTACCGAGCGCGATCAAGGTCGCGAGCACGGCCGAGGAAATGAATGTCGCCGCCACGCCGTATGACAGATAGGGCGACAATGGCCCGGCGAAGATCAAGAGCGCGTAGGACAGGCCGAACGTGATGCCGAGCACACTGGCAGCGCCGCCGCCGAGCACGTCGTGCATGGCTCGCCGCGCTTGCGAGCCGAAGTAGAGCGATCGACCAATCACGTTAAAAAATGTCCTGAACTTTCGCCGCCAGTCGTAGACGAGCCCGGCGCAGGACGACAACAGGATTTTTGTGACAGTCGGTTCTCAACGCGGGCATTTCGCTTCTCGCGCAGAGCGCGGCGAAACCCAGCGCCGCAGAATTGCGTCAACCTCCCCTTGAAAAGGGGAGGTCGCTTTGCTCGTCAGAGCAAAGCGGGTGGGGATCTGCTTTCTCCGCACAGAGCGTCGCCTGCGGCTGACCCCCATCCCGGCCTTCCCCCTTTCAGGGGGAAGGAGAAGTCTAGCGAGACGTGATCTTCAGCCGTGGCCGCCCTCACTGCCGAACGCGCCGTGACGGCCGACGCCGGAGGCAAAGCGCGCCGCGCCCGACAGCGTTTCGCCTGACGCTATCACGTCGAGCCCGCCGCGCATCTCGTTCCTGATCGCCTCTTCCTCGTCGAGGTCCCACTGCCGCAGCGCCGACAGCCGGTCGGCGCGCAGGCAGTTCTGCGGGAATCTCGCGATGTCCTTGGCGAGCGAGATGGCGTGCGCGCGCGTCTCGCCCTTCGGCACCAGCCGGTTCGCGAGCCCCATGCGATGCGCCTCGGGCCCGGCAACCGGGCGTCCGGTGAGGATCAGGTCGATCGCCTGCGAATGGCCGATCAGTCGCGGCAGGCGGATGGTGCCGAGATCGATCAGCGGCACGCCGAAGCGGCGGCAGAACACGCCGAAGGTTGCGTCCTCGGCCACGACGCGCATGTCGGCCCACAGCGCGAGCTCCATGCCGCCGGCGACCGCAAAGCCTTCGATCGCGGCGATCACCGGCTTCGACAGCCGCAGCCGGCTCGGTCCCATCGGCGCGATCGTGTCGTGGCCGCCGACCTCGCGCTTTTTCTCGGGATCGCCCGCCGCCACCGCCTTCAGATCGGCGCCGGCGCAGAAATAGCCGCCCGTGCCGGTGAAGACCGCGACGGATGCGCTCGCGTCCGCATCGAAGGCGAGAAACGCGTCATACAGCTTGCGCGCGGTGGCGCCATCGACGGCGTTGCGGTTGTGCGGACGGTTGATCGAGATGATGGTGACAGGACCGTCGCGCTCGACGAGCACGGTATCGGCATCGGACATGGGGCGCTCCCTGGGCTGTTCTTGTTGTGCCCGGAGAGTGGCATCAGAGGTGAGTTCGTTGCAACACCTCAGCCGTCATTGCGAGGAGCGTAGCGACGAAGCAATCCATGCCTCGGCTTGTGGCGCCATGGATTGCTTCGCCGAGCCTGTCATCGGGCGCGCCTTCGCGCGACCCGTTGGCTCGCAATGACGCTGCGGCTAAACCTTCAGCTCGCTTCCCGTCACGCGGCGATACGCTTCCAGATACCGCTTGCTCGTCGCATCCACCACGCTGGCCGGCAGCGGCGGGGCCGGCGCGTCGCCGTTCCAGCGGCCGGCGCGGCGCTCGACGTCGAGATAGTCGCGCAGTGGCTGCTTGTCGAAGCTCGGCTGCGACTGGCCGGGCTTGTAGGCATCGACCGCCCAGAACCGCGACGAATCCGGCGTCATCACCTCGTCGATCAGGATGATGCGGCCGTCCTTGTCGCGGCCGAACTCGAATTTGGTGTCGGCGATGATGATGCCGCGGGCGCGGCTGGTCTGCTCGCCGTAGCTATAGACGTCGCGCGCCATCTTCTCCAGCGTCGCGGCGACGTCGGCGCCGACGATCTCGCGCACCCGCTTAACCGTGATGTTCTCGTCATGGCCGGCCTCGGCCTTGGTCGCCGGGCTGAAGATCGCGGGTTCGAGCTTCTGGCTCTCGACCAGGCCGGCCGGCAGCTTCTCGCCGGCAAGCGTGCCATCGGCTGCATACTCCTTCCACGCCGAGCCGGAGATGTAGCCGCGGATCACGCATTCGATCGGGAACACGGTGGTGCGCTTGCACAGCATCGCGCGGCCGAGGATGTCGGCGCGATGATCCTTCAGTTCAGGCACCGCGCGGATGATCTCGTCGGCATCGGCGCTGATCATGTGATGCGGCACGGTGCCCTCAAGCTGCCGGAACCACCAGGCGCTGATCTGGGTCAGCACCGCGCCCTTCATCGGAATGGTTTCCGCCATCACCACGTCGAATGCCGAGATGCGATCGGTGGTCAGCAGCAACACGCGATCGTCGCCAACGGCGTAGATATCGCGCACCTTGCCGCGGCCGATCCGGGGCAGGGGCAAATCGCTGGATAGCATCGCGGTCATGGGCGAGGGTCTTTCTAGGTGGCTTTGCAAAGACGAGCGCCCGCACGAGGCGTGCGGGCGTTCGAGGTTATCACAGGAAATAGCTCACTCCGGTAGCGGAATGAACTCGTGTTCGTGCGGAACCTGCGCGAAACGCCCGGTTTTCCAGTCCTGTTTGGCCTGCTCGATCCGCTCCTTGGATGACGAGACGAAATTCCACCAGATGTGGCGCGGCCCTTCCAGGGCGTCGCCGCCGAGGAACATCATGCGGGTCGGCCGCAGCGTCTTGACGGTGATGCGGTCGCCGGGCCGGAAGATCAGGAGCCTCGGCCCCTCGTGGCGGTCGCCCGCGATCTCGACCTCGCCGTCGACGAGGTAGATCGCGCGTTCCTCGTGATCGGGGTCGAGCGGCACCGAGGTGCCGGCCTTTGCGGTCACCTCGGTGTAGAACCAGGGCGAGACCATGCTGACCGGCGAGGTGATGCCGAACGCGGAGCCCGCGATGATGCGCGCGGTGAAGTCGCGCTCGGAGATCATCGGCAGATCGCCGGCGCCATAGTGCTGGAACGACGGCGCGATCTCCTCCTTGCCCGCCGGCAGCGCGATCCAGCTTTGCAGGCCCAGCATCTTCTGGCCGTCGCGGCGCTGCACGTCGGGGGTGCGCTCGGAATGCGCGATGCCGCGGCCCGCGGTCATCAGGTTCATCGCGCCGGGCTGGATCTCCTGGATGTTGCCCTCGCTGTCGCGGTGCATGATGCTGCCGTCGAACAGATAGGTGACGGTGGCGAGCCCGATATGCGGATGCGGCCGCACGTCCATGCCCTTGCCGGCGAGATACTGCACCGGCCCGAAATGGTCGAAGAAGATGAAGGGCCCGACCATCTGCCGCTTGCCGTGCGGCAATGCGCGGCGCACCGCAAAGCCGTCGCCGAGATCGCGGGTGCGCGGCACGATGATCAGATCCAGCGCGTCGCAGGTCTTGGGATCGCCGAGTTCGGGATCGGTCGAGGGCTGCCAACTCATGTCGGACTCCTTACAGTAGTGTAGCGATGATACTCTCTTGCCGTGATCATACTCTCTATCCGTCGTCCCGGCCAAGCCAACGGGTCGGCGCGAAGCGCCGCCCGATGACAGGCTCCGCGCGAGCCGGGGCCCATAACCACCGATGCTAGTCTTGCGAAGGCTGCGGCCCCAGCCCTGCTCATCAAGTGTTATCGGTGGTTATGGGTCCCTGCTTTCGCAGGGACGACGAATTACTTGTGGCTTGCACCTGCTCTCGATGGCAGCAAGTTCAAACTTGGAAACCGGAGACAGTCATGGTTTCTCTGATCAAGCCAGGCGCAAGACTGCTGCAGGTCGATGGTCCCGTGATCGAGACCGCGCGGCTCATCCTGCGGCCGTGGCGCGCATCCGATGTCGCTGAGAACACGAAAATGCTGTCCGATCCCGAGACGGCGCGCTTCATCACGCCGGATCATCAGCCGGTCACGTCGGCGCTGAAGGGCTGGCGCAATGCCGCCGTCATCTCGGGCCACTGGGCGCTATACGGCTTCGGCATGTTCGCGGTGGAGGAGAAGTCTTCCGCCCACTACATCGGGCGCGTCGGCCCGTATTATCCGCCGGAATGGCCCGGCTTCGAGGTCGGCTGGGGCATCGCCAAAGAGCATCGCGGCAAGGGCTATGCGGTGGAAGCGGCGCGTGCCGCGATCGACTTTGTGTTCGCGAACTTCACGGTCGACCGCATCATCCATTGCATCGATCCGGCCAACGCAGCTTCCCAGGCCGTGGCGCGGCGGCTCAGTGCCGTGAATGATGGGCCGGGCCAGCTCGAGGGTGACGTCGTCGATATCTGGGTGACGTCGCGTCAGCGCTGGCAGCGCGAGCCATCTTGAAAAACCACGTCCGACCGACGATTGTTCGGCGATGACATCGGCTGCTTCACATTGGGCCGCACTTGAACTCTGCCTGCGCAGCGCCAGCGTGGCGCTGCTGCTGGTGCTTGCCGCCTTGCTGCTCACTGACTTTCGCAAGGCGCTTTCCGGGCGCCTTGCAGCCGCCTTCGCGCTCGGCGCGGCCGCGCATGCGGTGACCGCCTCGATCGGCGCCGGGCCGCCGGTCTCGGACTGGCATGCGCCACTGATCGCGCTCTCGACCGGCGATATCGTGGTGTTCTGGCTGTTCACGCGCGCGCTGTTCGATGACGCGTTTCAGCTGCGCTGGTGGCACGGCCTGATCTGGGCCGCGGTCGTGGCCTACAGCTTCGTCAGTTGCATGTGGATTGCACCCGCCGGTCACGCGCAGATCGCGATCATCATGGTCAATTCGCTCACGCTCGCCTTCGTTGCGCTCGCGGTGGCGCAAACCATCGGATCGTGGTCGGCGGATCTGGTCGAGCGTCGCCGACGTGTCCGCGTCTTCATCGTCGCCGCGTCTGCGCTGTACGGCGGATTGAACGCGCTGCTGCAGATTGCCTATGCCGGCAGCCGCGTGACCGTGGAATGGGCCAACCTGGTGAACGCGGCCGTGCTCACCGCCATCGTGGCCGCAACCACCTGGGCGATGATGCGCGTCGACGGCGCCGACCTGTTCACGGTGCCGGCGGAGGCTGTCGTGCTGACGAAGCCAGCCGCGGCCGAGGAGGCAGCCGACCGCAAGCTGGTCGATGCCCTGATGCGGCTGATGGCGGACGAGCGGGTCTACCGCCACGACAACGTCACCATCGGCACGCTGGCGACCCGGCTGAAGATTCCCGAATATCGTCTCCGGCGGCTGATCAACCAGCGGCTCGGCTACCGCAACTTCAATGTCTTCTTGAACAACCACCGGATCGAGGAGGCCAAGGCGGCGCTCGCCGATCCTTCCCAGGCCGAAGTCCCGGTCATCACCATCGCCATGGATGCCGGCTTCCAGTCGCTCGGCCCCTTCAACCGCGCCTTCAAGGCGACCACCGGCGTGACGCCGACGGAGTACAGGAAGCTGAAGGCAAGCGCGGTGTAGATGTCCTGCTTGCGGCGGATACCGCTGCACCCTCTCCCCTTGTGGGAGAGGGTGGATTCGATGCGGTAGCATCGAAGCCGGGTGAGGGGTTTGTCTCCGCGGATAGAGACCCCTCATCCGTCGCGGACTTCGTCCGCGCCACCTTCTCCCACAAGGGGAGAAGGTAAGGGGCGTCGTGATTACAGGCCCTTGTAATCGCTGTAGAATTCCAGAATCGACCAGTCGCCTCCAATCCTCGGCCAGCCCGATTTCCAAATCCGGCGAGCGCTCTCCCGCCACCTGCGGCCTGATCCGGCCACGCGCCCATTGCGCCATGCCGGAGGATTCCGTGACCCGTCGAAAGCTCTTTCTCATTCTCGCCGCCACCACCGCCTTCGGTGCGTTGGCGCTGTCCGCCGCCCGCGCCCGCGATGTGCCTGAGGTCGCGACCGGCTTTGTCGCCAATGTGATCTGCTCGGAGACCTTCGTCAGCGGGCTCGACCCCAGGCGAAACCTGACCGAGACCACTGACGCGATGCCGGGGGCCGGCCTGATCACCTGGGCGATGGACACCGAGGTCGACCTCGACCGCAAGGACGTCACCGTGACGCTGTTCGGGCTTGGCCGCAGCCATGCGGTCTATCGCGAGGGCATGGGCTGCACGCTCGAACATGGCGAGACGCTGGCCGGGACTGCGCTGCCGTCCGCCGAGCGGCAGGCCGCGCTGCTGCCCGAGATCGCGGGTCCGGAGCTCGTCCCGCCGCAGACCCCGCAGCTTGCGGCTGCGCTCGACCGCGCCTTTGCCGAGCCGGCCGAGCCGCCGTTCCGCCGCACCCGCGCTGTCGTCGTGATGAAGGATGGCCGCATCGTCGCCGAGCGCTACGCCAACGGCATCGGCATCGACACGCCGCTGCTCGGCTTCTCCATGAGCAAGTCGGCGATCTCGGCCCTGATCGGAATCCTCGTCCGCGAGGGCAGGCTGACGCGCGACCAGCCGGTCCCGATCGCGGCCTGGCGGAATCCCGACGATCCGCGCCACGCGATCACGGTCGACGAGCTGTTGCGCCACACCGCAGGGCTTGCGCTCGGCAGCTCGCTGCAGGCGTCGCTGGCATCCGTGCTCGAGCCGGTCAACCGCATGAAGTTCATGGAATCGGATATGGCCGCCTTCGCCGCGAGCGCTCCGCTGGAGAGCGCGCCCGGCCGGGTCTGGAACTATCACGACGGCAACTACCTGATCCTCTCGCATCTGATCCGCAACGCCGCCGGCGGGCATGCGGCTGATGTGATGCGCTTCGCGCGGGCCGAATTGTTCGATCCGCTCGGCATGCGCAATGTCGTGATGCAGTTCGATGCTGCGGGCACACCGGAAGGATCGGGTGCGATGATGGCGAGCGCGCGCGACTGGGCGCGCTTGGGTCAGCTCTATCTCAATGACGGCGTGGTCGGCGGCAAGCGCATCCTGCCAGAGGGCTGGGTGAAGTACTCGGCATCGCCGACGCCGAATGCCTGGGTCGGCTATGGCGCGGGCTTCTGGACCAATCTCGGCGACAGCTTTGGCGCTCGCTTCCGTGTCGAGCACGGCTGGCCGCGCGATGCCTTCTTCGCCAAGGGCACGATCGGGCAATATGTGATTATCGTGCCGTCACAGCGGCTCGTCATCGTGCGCCTCGGCCGCTCGCCGAACATGCCGCCCGAGGCGGACGGCGTGTTCGATCTGGTTCGCGATGTGGTTACATCGACTTCCATAAGTCCGCGGCTCGCGGGCGGCAATTGACCGGCACGTCACACAGCGCCCGCGCGATCGTGAATTGAATCTCGGCCTCCGGAATTTTCTGATGCGATGGCGCATCTCGTGAGGAGGTGCGCCACAGTTTCTTGAACCACGCGTCAGCCGGAGACCATCATGCCGAAAGCCTACTGGATCGTGCACGTCACGGTTCACGACGAAGCGCGCTATCCCGAATATCTCGCCGCCGCGATGCCGGTATTCGCCAGATACGGCGCCAATTTCATCGTGCGCAATGGCCCCTATGAGGTGATGGAAGGCACAACGCGCCAGCGCAACTTCGTCATCGAGTTCAGGGATCACGCCACTGCGATGGACTGTTACACCTGCCCGGAATATCAGGCCGCGAAGGCGATCCGACAGAAATATTCAGAGGGGGATTTTGTGATTATCGATGGAGCGGAGTAAGGCGCGCCGTCATTCCGGGGCATGCGAAGCATGAGCCCGGAATCCATTTCGCCACGCGGGCGATGACACCGCGCTGTTTGACTTCTTGAATTACGACGCATCCCCGCCGTCGTCGTCCCGGCGAAGGCCGGGACCCATTACCCCAAATGAGACTTGTTGCGCGACGCTGGGGCCACGATCCCGTTCATGATCAAATGCGGTGGTTATGGGTCCTGGCTTTCGCCAGGACGACAGCTGTGGGCGTGGCGTGCAGCCTGCGCCTCGACGGCCTGCTTACTGCCTTCCCAGCTGCGTCGCCTTCTCCACGCGATCGAAGCGCTCCAGCGTCAGGATGGCGTCGGCGAGCTGGTCGGCGCGCTTGTCGAGCACCGGGCGAGCCAGCGTCAGGAATTTCTGCTGCATCGCCTTTGCGTCGGGGAAAGAGGTCGGCTCGCCGGAGGGATCGGCGTAGAGGCGCTCATGGGTACCGTCGTCTGTCGTGATCGAGACGCGGGCGCCGAACGGATGGGTGCGGCCGACCTCGAGCCGGTCGTCCTGCACCACGTCGAACTTGTCGGCGAGCGCGTCGATGGCCTTGTCGCCCAGCCGGTCGTAATCGTCCCAGCCGAAATGGCCCTGGTCGAGCGCGATCGCGCCGGTGAAGAACATCGAGAACTGGCCGCCGACCACCGAGGTCGGGTGGCGCTTGGTGGCGGCGTCGCCGGTCAGCGTGATGCCGTTGCGGTGCAGGCCGATCTCGACCTTCCTGATCTGGTCCGGCGTCAGATTGTGCTCGCGTCGCATCGCGATCAGCGCGTCGATCGCGGCGTGAGTGTAGCGGCAGCTCGGATACGGCTTCACGCCGATCTTCAGCGTCTCATAGGTGTGGCCCAAGTCCGCCACCGCCTTGTCCGGATGAGCGTCATCGGTATAGCCGACCAGAAGGCCGTGCTTGCCTTCGACCGACTCGCTCGAGCCGATGAAGTCGTTGCGCGCCAGGGTCGCGGCGATCACGCCGTTCATCGCGGCGGCGCCGACCTGGTAGCGCTTGTTCCAGGCGCCGTTGACCAGGAACTGCAGCGAGCCCGCGGCCTGGCTGCCGGAGACGCCGAAAGCGGAGACGATCTGCTCCTTCGACAAGCCGAACAGCTTGGCCGCCGCCGCGGCAGCGCCATAGGTGCCGGCGGTCGCGGTCGGATGGAAGCCGCGGGCGTAATGCGAGGTCGGGTCGAGCGCGTTGCCGAGCCGGCAGCACACCTCATAGCCGGCGACGATCGCGGTCAGCACGTCGCGGCCGGAGGCGCCGACCATCTCGCCGACCGCGAACGCGGCGGGCACCACCGGTGCGCTCGGATGCAGCGAGGAATCGGCATGGGTGTCGTCGAAGTCGAGCGAATGGCCGAGCGCGCCGTTGAGCAGCGCCGCGACCGCCGGGGTCCAGGTCTTGGTGTCGCCGAATACGGTGGCTTCGCCCTTGCCGTCGAGCGCCAGCGCCTCCAGCATCTTCATCAGCGACGGCGTCGATTCCGCATCGCGCCGGGCGCGGATGGTGCTGCCGAGGAAATCCAGCGTCAAAACCTTGGCGCGCTCCAGCACCTCCGGCGGAATGTCGGAATATTTCAGGTCGGCGACATAGGCGGCGAGCGTTGCGGTTTCGTGGGCCATCGTGTTTCCTCAATTTTGCGGCGCAGGGTAGGCGGGCAGGTCAGGCCTTTCAAGCCACCTTGCCGCCGCGGGCAGCTGCCATGCTCCAAATCGGTTAGCTTCAGGTCGGTTAGCTTCAAGTCATGTAACACGGGCCTTTCCTTTGATTGCGGATCACGGTGCATGAGGACCTTCGCAAAACGCATGTTCGACCAGCTCTGGGCTCGCAAGACGCAGCTGGCGCTGGCGGTCCGGATCGCGTCCGCCGGCGTGGCGGCCTATACCATCGCGCTGGCGTTCAACCTGATGCTGCCGCTCTGGGCGGTGCTGACCTCGCTGATCGTGACCCAGATGAGCGTCGGCCGCTCGCTGAAGGCCAGCCGCGACTACATGCTCGGTACCATCGGCGGCGCCGTCTATGGCGGCGCGATCGCGGTGCTGATCCCGCATTCCGGCGAGGGCAGCCTGCTGGCGCTGCTGGTGCTGGCGATCGTGCCGCTGGCCTTCATCGCCGCGCTCAATCCGAGCCTGAACTCTGCGACCGTGACGGCAGTGATCGTGCTGCTGCTGCCGACGATGCATCACTCCAACCCGCTGGATTCCGCGATCGACCGCGTCCTCGAGGTGACGGTCGGCGCGCTCACCGGGCTTTTGATCTCGTTCCTGGTGCTGCCGTCGCGCGCGGTCAGTCAGATCAGGGTCAATGCATCGAACCTGCTGGAGCTGCTGTCGGCGGCGTTCGCCGAATTGCTCGCCGGCCTGACCCGCGGCCTCGACAACGACGCGCTGCACCGGATCCAGGACGGCATCGGCACCGCGGTGAGCAATCTGCACGCGACCGGCCTTGAGGCCGAGCGCGAGCGCTCGATGCATCTGTCGTCGGGACCGGACACCGGGCCGTTGCTGCGAACCATCCAGCGGCTGCGGCACGACGTCGTGATGATCGGGCGTGCCTGTGTGGTGCCGCTGCCGGCCGATATCCAGGCGAGGCTGGCGCGGCCATTGGCCGACGTCAGCAAGGCGATCGTGACTTACATGGTGGCGGTCGCGACCGCGTTGCGCGCCGGCAGCGGCCCGGCCGACATGGTGCCGGTCGATGCCGCGCTGCATGCGTATAGCGAGGAGGTCGCCGCGGTGCGAAGGGATGGGCTGATCCGTGGCCTGCCGGTCGATGCCGCCGAGCGCTTCTATGCGCTTGGCTTCTCGCTCGACCAGATGCGGCAGAATCTCAACGACCTCAAGCGCTGCCACGGCAATTGGTGTACCAACGCCGAGGCCTCCGAGAAGATCGTCGCCGACACGCCGGAGAAGAGCGCGGCTTGAGATCGAGTAGTAGTTCAGCCTCCGGCCTTGCGCAGCATCGCGGGCACGATCAGGCGGTGGAACGGCAGGATCACCGCGAGATAGGCGCGCCCGAACCAGTTGTGGGTGAGCACCAGCGAAGTCGCGGTGATGCTGCGCACAGCTCCCGCGGAGGCGACGTCGACGACGAGCCTGAAGTCGAGATGCTTGTCGTTGAAGCCCGCGACCAGCCGCTCCGGCGTCTCACTGACCACCGGAAAGATCCCGATCATGTCGCGTGTCGCGCCGTCGGCTGCGCCCGAGGTTTTCAGGCCAAGCGGCGCGACGATGAAATTACGCAGGGCAAGCAGCCATTCGATCCAGCGCGGCTGCCGCGCCACCATCGCCTCGGCGGCGTGCCGCGCATCGAGGTCGGGGCGCGCGGTCGCGATGCGGAACGCGTCGACGAACTGCGCGCCGGCGAGCAGCGCGGCGGAATCCACGTTCGGCGTGACCTCGTCGACCCTCATTTGCCCAGTCTGCGTGCCAGCAGGCGGAAACGCAAGACAAGGAGGGTCGCATAGACCGCCGTCCCGAGCGACAGCCCGATCCAGACACCGGCGGCGTCGAGCTTCACCCAGAAGGCGAGCGCGGAGGCCGAC
This sequence comes from Bradyrhizobium sp. USDA 4502, assembly GCF_054063355.1. NCBI lineage: Bacteria > Pseudomonadati > Pseudomonadota > Alphaproteobacteria > Hyphomicrobiales > Nitrobacteraceae > Bradyrhizobium > Bradyrhizobium sp. USDA 4502. The sequence continues at coordinate 7,356,081 of NZ_JBSSGF010000001.1, read as the reverse complement.
GCGAAGCCGATCAGCCAATAGCTGATGACGGCGAACAGCAGCGGCACCTGGGTGTCGTTCATGCCGCGCAGCGCGCCCGCGGTGGTGGTCTGGATGCCGTCGGCGATGAAGAAGGTCGCCCCGATCAACAGCAGCGCCGCGGTGAGCTGCGCGGTGGTGTCGGAGGCCTCGCCGAGGAACAGCGCTGCGATCTCGAAGCGCGCCAGGATCACCGCGAGCGTCATGACGCTCATGAAGATGCCGCTGAGCGCGATCGCGACAAAGCCGGCACGCTGTACAGCGTCGGTATCGCGGCGGCCAACGGCCTGGCCGACCCGCACGGTGGCGGCCATGCTGACGCCGAACGGCACCATGAACAGGATCGCCGCGATCTGCAGCGCGATCTGGTGCGCGGCCAGCGCCGTGGTGCTGATCAGCCCCATCAGCAGTCCGGCCGCGCCGAACAGGCCGTATTCCAGCAGGAAGGCGATCGAGATCGGCGCGCCGACGGCGACCAGCTTGCCCATCAGCGGCCAGTCGATGCGCCAGACGCGGCTGAATACGTGGTACTTGCGGAACGGGCGGCGGCGCGCCGCGAACCACACGCCGGCAAGGAAGGTGCCGAGATTGACGATCGTGGTCGCAAGTCCGGCGCCGAACATGCCGAGTTCGGGCATGCCCCATTTGCCGTAGAGCAACAGGTAGACCATCAGCGCATTGGCCGGGATCGCCGCGAGCGTGATCCATAGCACCGGCTCCGGCCGGTTCACCGCGCTCATGAAGCCGCGGAGCGCGATGAACCACAGCGCCGGCAGGATGCCCCAGGCGAGACCGAACAGATATTGCTGCGCCAGATGCGCGGTGGCCTGGGTCTGGCCGAGCGCGAGCAGGATGCGCTCACCCTGGAACGGCAGCGCCATCAGCGGCAGCACCATGAAGAAGCCGGCCCACAGGCCGACGCGGAGCGCGCGCCGCATCACGCGCGGGTTGCGCGCGCCGAACGCCTGCGCGGCCAGGGGCGAGACCGCCGACATCATGCCCATGCCAATGGTGAAGCTGACGAAATACACGGTGTGCGCCAGCGCCGCGGCGGCGACGTTTTCGCTGCCGAGCCGGCCGATGAAGGCGAGATCGGTCGTCATCATCGCGATCTGCCCGAGCTGCGTCAGCGCGAGCGGCACCGCGAGCTTCAGCGTTTCCGCGAGCTCGGCCGTGAGCAGGTTGCGAGGGACGACAACGGCCGCGTTCGGCGCGGCCGGGTCGATCTTGTCGATGCAGGTCATGACGGCACGCTTAGCACGGCAAACCGGCCGGAAGGATGGCCAAGCTGCCGCAGGGAATCACGATCGCGCGGGAATCCGCTTGATCTTGGCGCCGAGGGCGTTGAGCCGCTCATCGATCCGCTCATAGCCGCGCTCGATCTGGTCGGCGTTGTTGATGGTGGAGGTGCCCTCGGCACACACCGCGGCCAGCAGCATCGCCATACCGGCCCGGATGTCGGGCGAGTTCATCGGCGCGCCGCGCAGCCGGCTGGGGCCGGCGACGATCGCGCGGTGCGGGTCGCACAGCACGATGCGGCCACCCATCGCGATCAGGTTGTCGACGAAGAACATCCGGGATTCGAACATCTTCTCGTGCATCAGGATGACGCCGTCGCACTGCGTCGCGGTGACGATCGCGATCGACATCAGGTCGGCCGGGAAGGCCGGCCAGGGCTGGTCCTCGAGCTTCGGCACATGGCCGCCGAAATCGTCCTGGATCTTCATGGTCTGGCCGGACGGGACGACGAGGTCGTCGCCCTCGACGCCGCAGACGATGCCGAGCCGCTCAAAGCCCATCCGGATCGAGCGCAGATGCTCGACGCCGGCGCGCGCGATGCGTAGCGGCGAGCGGGTCACCGCGGCGAGCCCGATCAGCGATCCGACCTCGATATGGTCGGGCTGGATCGCGAAAGTCGTGCTGCCGAGCGTTGCCGGCCCGTGCACGATGATGGTGTTGGTGCCGACGCCTTCGATCTTGGCGCCGAGCGCGATCAGGAAATTGGCGAGGTCCTGCACATGCGGCTCGGAGGCCGCGTTGCGCAGATAGGTGGTGCCGCGCGCCGCGACTGCGGCGACCAGCGCGTTCTCCGTCGCGGTGACGCTGGGCTCATCGAGGAACACGTCGGCGCCCTTCAGCCGCGTGGCGCGGAATTCCAGCCGGTGCGTCGCGGTGACGGTGGCGCCGAGCTGCTCGAAGGCCAGGAAGTGCGTGTCGAGCCGGCGGCGGCCGATCACGTCGCCGCCGGGCGGCGGCAGCGCGACCTCGCCGCAGCGGGCGAGCAGCGGGCCTGCGAGCAGGATCGAGGCGCGGATGCGCGCGCACAGCGCCGGATCGAGATCGGCGGCGCGAATCTCCTTGGCATGAATCTGCAGCGTGTTGCGCTCGGTCCATTCGGCGGTGGCGCCGACCGAGCGGCACAATTCGACCAGCGTTTCGGTGTCGCGGATGCGCGGCACGTTGGTCAGTGTGACCGGATGCTCGGTGAGCAGTGCCGCGGCGATGATCGGCAGCGCGGAGTTCTTGTTGCCCGACGGCTCGATGGTGCCCGAAAGGCGGCGGCCGCCTTCGACGATGTATTGGATCGGCGGCACGCGGAATGTCCCCTAACGCATCATTCAGACTGGGGCCATTGGAAATTCCACAACGGAATCAACGGCCGTCCGGCACCGTAACACAACTGGCGGCGCTGCTTCCACACGAAAGGTAGCGCCGCGACGGCGCCGGTCGCGCTGTGACGGAGATGTCACCCGTCAGGACGGTTGCTCGCCTCCAGGGTAATGGAAGTAGTGTGCACTGTACGATCCACGTCATTGCGAGCGGAGCGAAGCAATCCATCGCGCCGCAAGCTGAAAAATGGATTGCTTCGTCGCTTCGCTCCTCGCAATGACGGTGGTGTAATGCGCCGCAGGCCTCCTAGATGTCGATGGTGGCGCTGAGCGAATTGTCCTGGATGAACTCGCGGCGCGGCTCGACCACGTCGCCCATCAGCTTGGTGAAGATATCGTCGGCCTCGTCGACCTCCTTGATCTTCACCTGCAGCAGCGAGCGCGCCTCGGTGTCCAGCGTGGTCTCCCAGAGCTGTTCCGGGTTCATCTCGCCGAGACCTTTGTAGCGCTGCAGCGAGATGCCCTTGCGGGCGGCGTCGGTCACGGCCTCGAACAGGTCGATCGGGCCGTGGATGATCTGCTCGGCATCCTTGCGCCGCAGCTTGCCCGCGCGCACGTAGATCTCCTGCAGTTCGGTCGCGTATTCGTCGAGCTTGCGGGCGTCGGCCGAGCCGAGGAAGGCGTCGTCGATCACGGCGAATTCCCTGACCCCGCGCACGGTGCGCTCGAACTGGAACCCCTGGCCTTCCGTGAAGGTGCCGATCCAGCCGCGCTCGACCTCTTCGGCCACGGCGTCCAGCCGCTTGGCGATGTATTCGGCCGCCGAATTGGCGGTGGCGATATCGCCGGTGATCCTGGGATTGAGCACGCCCGCGATCGCGGCCTGCTCGATGACGGCGCGATTATAGCGGCTATGCAGGTTGCGCAGCACCGAGCGGATGACCCGGGCGTCTTCGACCAGCGACAGCAGGTCACGGCCCGAGCGGTCGTCGCCGGAGGCCGGCTTGAAGACGCATTCGTCGAGTCCGGTCGAGATCAGATAGTCCTCGAGGGCGCGCTCGTCCTTCAGGTATTGCTCGGACTTGCCGCGCGAGACCTTATAGAGCGGCGGCTGGGCGATATAGAGATAGCCGCCATCGATGATCGAGCGCATCTGACGATAGAAGAAGGTCAGCAGCAGCGTGCGGATATGGGCGCCGTCGACGTCGGCGTCGGTCATCACGATGATCTTGTGATAGCGCAGCTTGTCGACCGAGAAATCGTCGCTGATGCCGGTGCCGAGCGCGGTGATCAGCGTGCCGATCTGCTCGGACGACAGCATCTTGTCGGGACGGACGCGCTCGACATTGAGGATCTTGCCGCGCAGCGGCAGCACCGCCTGGAATTCACGGTTGCGGCCCTGCTTGGCGCTGCCGCCTGCCGAGTCGCCCTCGACGATGAACAGTTCGGACTTGGCCGGGTCCTTCTCCTGGCAGTCGGCGAGCTTGCCGGGCAGCGAGGAGACGCTGAGCGGATTCTTGCGGGTCAGCTCGCGCGCCTTGCGCGCGGCCTCGCGGGCCGCAGCGGCCTGGATCACCTTGCCGACGATCTCCTTGGCTTCCTTCGGATTCTCCTCGAACCAGGCGGCGAGCGCCTCGTTCAGGACGTTCTCGACCACCGGTCGAACCTCCGAGGACACCAGCTTGTCCTTGGTCTGCGACGAGAATTTCGGATCGGGCACCTTCACCGACAGCACCGCGGTGAGGCCTTCGCGGCAATCGTCGCCGGTCAGCGCGATCTTTTCCTTCTTCGCATTGGCCTCGGCATAGCCGTTGACCTGGCGCGTCAGCGCGCCGCGGAAGCCGGCCAGATGGGTGCCGCCGTCGCGCTGCGGGATGTTGTTGGTGAAGCACAGCACGTTCTCGTGGTAGCTGTCGTTCCACCATAGCGCCGCCTCGACGCCGATGCCGTTGGCTTCCGAGCGCACCATGATCGGCGCCGGCACGATCGCCTTCTTGTTGCGGTCGAGATATTTGACGAATTCCTCGACACCACCGGAATAGTGCATCTCCTCGCGCTTCTCGACCGCATGACGCATGTCGGAGAGCACGATGTTGACGCCGGAATTGAGGAAGGCGAGCTCGCGCAGCCGGTGCTCCAGCGTCGCGAAATCATATTCGATGTTCTTGAAGGTCTCGACCGAGGCGAGGAAAGTGACCTCGGTGCCGCGCTTGCCAGGGGCATCGCCGACCACCTTGAGCGGCGCCACGGCATCGCCGTGCGCGAATTCGATGTAGTGCTCCTTGTCGTCGCGCCAGATCCGCAGCGCGAGCTTGCTGGAGAGCGCGTTGACGACGGAGACGCCGACGCCGTGCAGACCGCCGGAGACCTTGTAGGAGTTCTGGTCGAATTTTCCGCCGGCGTGCAGCTGGGTCATGATGACCTCGGCTGCCGAGACGCCCTCCTCCTTGTGGATGCCGACCGGAATGCCGCGTCCGTCGTCGTACACGGTGACGGAATTGTCGGCGTTGAGGGTGACCAGGACGCGGCTGGCATGGCCCGCCAGCGCCTCGTCGATCGCGTTGTCGACGACCTCGTAGACCATGTGGTGCAGGCCGGAACCGTCGTCGGTGTCGCCGATATACATGCCGGGGCGCTTGCGGACGGCGTCGAGGCCCTTCAGCACCCGGATCGATTCCGCGCCATATTCGGCCGGAACGGGATGCTCAGATTCGGCAGGGGTCTGCCGGGCAGGTTCAGTCATGTGAGGCCTTCGAGGATATCCGAATCAGCTGCGCAATATGAGGCGCTGATTCCGCTATTTGTGCCATGAAAGAGGGGTTGCGCCTAGCGCAAAGTCTCCATCTACAAACTATTGAATAAATAGGATTTTTTAGGCCTGTTTCAAGGCTTTCAAAGGCCGATTCCGGCGGTCTCGAAAAGCCCGTTTCGAAGGCGGATTCGGGCCCCTCTCGGAGCAGATTCCGCACCCTCAGCCGCGCCGCGTCGCGCGGCCGGATTCGACGTCGAAAATCTCCCCCAGCGGGCCGATATCGACGAACGCCGCGGGATCGGCGCCGGTCATCCAGACCTGCGCGCCGAGCTTGGCGAGCTCGTCAAACAGCGCCTTGCGGCGGTTCGGATCGAGATGGGCGACGACCTCGTCGAGCAGCAGCAGCGGTACGATGCCGGTCATCTCCGCGACCATCGTGGCGTGCGCCAGCACCAGCCCGATCAAAAGCGCCTTCTGCTCGCCGGTCGAGGCGTCACGCGCCGGCATGCTTTTCGGCGCGTAGATCACCTGCAGATCGGTCAGATGCGGGCCGTCGAGCGTGCGGCCGGCGGCGGCATCGCGCGGCCGGCTCGCGCGCAGGATCTCGCGGTAGCGGTCCTCCACCGCCGTTGCGGGCTCCTGCAGCAGTGCGTTCTCCATCCAGCCGTCGAGCATGATCTCGGCGGAGGGGAAGGCCGAGGCAGCGCCGCGCTCGCGCAGCATCACGGCGAGCTTGGCGGCGGTCTGGCCCCGCGATGCGGCGACCGCGACCGCAAGCTCGGCGGTCTCGCGCTCGATCGCGTCACACCAATGGTCGTCATAGCTGCGCACCTCGAGCAGCCGGTTGCGCGAGCGCAGCGAGCGCTCCAGTGCCGAGACGCGGCTGGAATGCTCGGAATCGATCGCCAGCACCAGGCGATCGAAGAAGCGCCGCCGTTCCGAGGCGGCGCCCATGAACAGGCCGTCCATCGCCGGCGTCAGCCACACGATGCGCAGATGATCGCCGAACGCGGTTGCGGACCCCACCGGTTCGCGGTCGATGCGGCAGCGCCTTGTGTTGCCGGCGTCACCGGTCGGCGGATCGATACCGGTGCCGAGCGTCGCAAGGCCGAGCGCGCCCTCGACTTCGGCCGAGACCGCCCAGGAGCCGTCGCCCTGGTTGTCGGCGATGTCCTCCAGCGTCGCGCGGCGCAGGCCGCGGCCCGGCGACAGAAACGAGACCGCTTCCATGCAATTGGTCTTGCCGGCGCCGTTCGGCCCCACCAGCACCACCATGTCGCCGGCGACCTGCAGCGTCGCCGTCCGGTAATTGCGGAAATGCGTCAGCGACAGGCGGTGAATGCGGGACGGGGTCATCTCTCTTCCTTCCCCTCTCCCCCTGTGGGAGAGGGTGGCGTCTCACGAAGTGAGGCGACGGGTGAGGGGTATCTCACAGCTCGGCAAGCTTGGCGACAATGTCTTCCAGCACCGCCCCGGGCGTCCGCAATACGTCATTGTTCCAGTAGCGCAAGACCTGAAAGCCTTCCGCCGCAAGCGCGTCAGTCCTGGATGCATCACGCGGCGACGAAGCGTGCTGACCGCCATCGATCTCGATGGCGAGGCGCTTCTCGAAACACGCGAAGTCGAGAATGTAATTTCGAAATGGAACCTGCCTTCGAAATTTCAAGTGCGACAGGCGCCGATCGCGCAGCAGGCGCCACATCTTCGCTTCCGCGTCAGTCGGCTCCCGGCGCATCTTCTTTGCGAAGCTGCGGAGGCGTTCATCGGTCGGTCGATGGTGCGGCGTTCGCGGCACCAACCCCTCACCCGGCGCCTGCGGCGCCACCCTCTCCCACAAGGGGAGAGGGTGCAGTTGCTCGTGAAGAGAGGGTCATCACACCCGCATCGGCATCAGCACGTAGAGCGCGCCCTTGCTGTCGCGGTCCTGCACAAGGGTCGGCGAGCCGGGATCGGCGAGCTTCAGCACTGCGACCTCGCCTTCAATCTGGGCGGCGATGTCGAGCAGATAGCGCGAGTTGAAGCCGATATCGAGCGCGTCGGAGGCGTACTCGACCTCGAGCTCCTCGGTGGCGCTGCCGGAATCCGGGTTGGTGACCGAGAGCACCAGCTTGCCCGCGGACAGTGCGAGCTTCACCGCGCGGCCGCGTTCGCTGGAAATCGTCGAGACGCGGTCGACGGCGGCCTCGAAATCCTTCTTGTCGACGACGAGTTCCTTGTCGTTGTTCTGCGGAATGACGCGGCCGTAGTCCGGGAAGGTGCCGTCGATCAGCTTCGAGGTCAGCACCACATTGCCGAGCGTAAAGCGGATCTTGCCGTCCGACAGCTCGATCGAGATCTCGGCGTCGTCGCCCTCGATCAGCCGCTGCACCTCGCCGACCGTCTTGCGCGGGACGATCACGCCGGGCATGCCGGTTGCGCCCTTGGGCAGCGCGAGGTCGATCTGCGCCAGCCGGTGACCGTCGGTCGCAACGCCGCGCAGGGTCGCCGCCTTGGCGCTGCCGGCCGCGTGCAGATAGATGCCGTTGAGGTAGTAGCGGGTCTCTTCGGTCGAGATCGCGAACTGCGTGCGGTCGATCAGGCGCTTGATGTCGGACGCCGGCAGTGAGAACGAATGCGTCATGTCGCCGGCGGCAAGGCCCGGGAAGTCGCTCTCGGGCAGCGTCTGCAGCGTGAAGCGCGAGCGGCCGGCACGCACGGCCAGCACCGAGCGGTCGCCGTCGGCTTCCAGCACGATCTGCGAGCCGTCGGGCAGCTTGCGGACGATGTCGTAGAACATGTGCGCGGGCACCGTGGTCGAGCCGGCGGTTCCGGTCTCGGCGGCCAAGGTCTCCGTCACCTCGAGGTCGAGGTCGGTCGCCTTCAGCGACAATTTGGCGCCCTCGGCGCGGATCAACACGTTGCCGAGGATCGGGATGGTGTTGCGGCGCTCGACCACGCGGTGAACGTGACCCAGCGATTTCAGGAGTTGCGCGCGCTCGACGGTGACCTTCATTGCAATACCCGCCAGATCCCTCAGATGGAAAAGCCGGGCGGCCGTTCAGGGCAGCACCGCGGCATTGGAAACCCGAAAAGCCGGATCAATACCGGATTTGATCAAACCCACGGGGGGACCGCAAGGTGGCGCGGATGGGCGGCCGGTGCAAGGGATACGGGCGCGAAACGAGCCCCGTTCCCCACGTTTTGGGTCGGAAAAAAGTTTAGCCCTCCCCTTTGGCGAGGGGAGGGCTATGGAACGATCCGGCCGGATGAAGCGGCCCTATTCCTGCAGCTGGCGCTTCAGCGATTCGACTTCCTCCGACAGCGCCGTGTCCTTGGCGACCAGTGCCTCAATCTTGCGCACGGCGTGCAACACCGTGGTGTGGTCGCGGCCGCCGAAGCGCCGGCCGATCTCCGGCAGCGAGCGCAAGGTCAGCGTCTTCGCCAGATACATCGCGACCTGGCGCGGGCGCACCACATTGGCGGTGCGGCGGGACGACAGCAAGTCGGAGCGGCTGACATTGTACTGCCGGGCGACCACGCGCTGGATGTCCTCGATCTTGATCCGCTTCGGCTCCTGCGGGCGAATCAGGTCGCGCACCTCGCGCTCGGCCATCTCCAGCGTCACCGGCTGGTTGTTGAGCTTGGAGTGCGCCAGCAGGCGATTGATCGCGCCTTCAAGGTCGCGGCCGTTATGGGTGATGGTGCGCGCCAGATAGTCGAGCACTTCCTCCGGTACATCGAAGCTCGCATGGTGGGCGCGGGCGGCGGCGACGCGCGACTTCAGGATGCCGAGCCGCAGCTCCTCGCCGAGCGAGCCCATCTCGACCACGAGGCCGCCCGCAAGTCGCGAGCGCACGCGGTCGTCGAGGCTTTCCAGATCCGACGGCGGACGGTCGGCTGCGATCACAACCTGGCGGCCGGCATCGATCAGCGCGTTCAGCGTGTGGCAGAACTCGGCCTGCGTCGACTTGCCCTGCAGGAACTGCAGATCGTCGATGACCAGCACGTCGATGCCGCGCAGCGCCTCCTTGAAGGCCAGCGCCGTCTGCGTCTTCAGCGCCGCGACGAAGCCGTACATGAACTTCTCGGCGGTGAGATACAGCACCTTGCGCTCGCCGCCGGAATTGCCGGCCCAGGTCACCGCCTGCAGCAGATGCGTCTTGCCGAGGCCGACGCCGGCATGAATGTAGAGCGGGTTGAACATCACGGGATCGCCGCGGCGACCTTCCGCGACCTGGCGGGCCGCCGCATGAGCCAGCGTGTTGGACCTGCCGACGACGAAGCTGGCGAAGGTCAGGCGCGGATCGAGCGGCGAGCCGCCGAGCGCGTCGTGGCTCGCGGACACCGGCGCGGTCGCAACCGAGCGCAGTTCAGGCACGAGCCGGCCGTCAGTGCGCTCGATGCGGCGCACTTCGACGGGCGCAACCGTTTCCTTCACCGGAGCCGTCGCGCGGATCGCCGAGCGCACGGTGAGGTCGATGCGATGCACTTCGGGCATCTCGGCCTGCCAGCAGGAGAGCACGCGTTCGGCATAGTGCGCCTGGATCCAGCTCTTGAGGAACCGGGTCGGAACCGACAGGTGCACGCTCTCGTCGTGCACGCTCTCCAGATCCATCCGAGCGAACCAGCTCGTGTAGACGTCCTCGCCAACGCTCGTCCGCAAACGTCCCTTCACCCGCGACCAGCGATCCTGTTCCGTGTTCGTCATTGCCTTCGTACTTCCAAGTCTGAGAGATGATCGTTGCGAAAGCGCCGTGCAGGTTTCCTGCCGCGGCGCGACCTCTAGCGGGCGCGGTCTGCTCCGGACAAAGCTCTCCCGTGTGGCGTCCATGCGCCACCCGACAGATCAGCTGTTTGGAGAAGATGCGCCCCGCGAGGTCAGCGCGTACTCGACGGACGCTTCGGGTGGGAGCTGACGTCCGAGGGGTTGATTACGGCACCACTGGAAATTTGCGCTTCGGCTGTCGTTGGTTCGACTGCAGTGATGATACCGTAAGCCATATGACCTCCCCCTCCCGCCGCGACGTATCGCGGCAAGTTGTCAGCTTGCTCGTGTCTTCAAATTCGAACTGCTGCTACCGAACACCGAAATGCCCGGCGCTTCGCCGCCGCCGTGTCGTCGTCAACCCGTTCACTCGCTCCGCGTTCCCGCTGCCAAATTCCGACTGACGTCCTGGTCTCTCTTGTTCGATCCCCCAAATTGCCGGGGACATCGCCGGAGAAATTTTGACACAGGTCGACCGTCCTCATATCGCTATGAGCCGTCAATTCAGCTTCGCTTGGAAAGCGTCGCTAACGCACACACCGCCGCCGATTTGTGCGTCCGCCCCTGGGTCTCAAACCGCGCTGATCTGGAGAGCCGTGGGCGTCGCGAACAAGAAATAAATACACCAAGCTGATTTTCTGACAATCCGTGGATTCGACGGGGATCGAGACTCTTCGCGACTGTTGCGGCGTTGCCGATGCTGAGTTGCGAAAGCAAGTTTTTGAATCAGCGCACAGATTCACGCGTGTCACAAACGACGGTGCAATACCAAAAATTTTTCATAGAAAATTTACATTTGGTCTCGCGCCGGTCATTTTTCCAATCGCTGTTCGGCGCTATGTGCATAAGTAATTCGCGAGACGTCATTTTTCTCGATTACTTTTGCAGGGTAACCCCGCTTCGCAAGTTTCGTCCGCGAAATGCTCGCGCGCTATTCCATCTATCTAGCTTAGCGAAGAACAATCTGTGGGCGAGTGCGGCGCGTTAAGCATGTCGAGCCGGTAGAACTACGGACGCGACGAAACATGACACGCAGTTCGTTGCGCGGCAACGCGAAGTGTTCTCGCGCTATGAAACTTCCACGACAAAAGTCGAGACAAAAACAAAAAGCCCGGCGCGAGCCGGGCTTCGTGACAAATGTGTTTTCCAGTCAGCTCTGGTGGCAAGCCGTTACTTCGCGAGCTTGGCGATGCTCTGCGTGAGGCGCGACACCTTACGGCTCGCGAGGTTCTTGTGAATGATGTTGCGCTGCGCTGCCTTCATCAGCTCGGGCTCGGCGCGGCTCATCGCCTTCAGTGCCGCCTCGCGGTCGCCGCTCTTGATCGCTTCCTCGACGGTGCGCACCGCGCCACGCATCTGCGTGCGGCGCGACTTGTTGACGATGGTGCGGCGGGCAATCTTGCGGGTCGCCTTCTTGGCGGAGGTGGTGTTGGCCATGGTTCTCTAACTGTCCTTCGGCGGTGATCGCTCGGTGGTCGGGCTTGCGCGCACCGGCCGGTTCAAATCTCAACTCTGATGTATTTGTCCAAGGTGGTTTTCTTGGGTGTCCTTGAGGCGGCCATGCGAAGAGCGCAAAATGCTGCCTCCGCATGCGGCACTGTCCAAAGAACAGCGGCGGCAGGATTGCGCCCGCCGCCATCGGTCGGTCTTATAGATGGCGCGGGCTTAAGCGTCAACGCTTTCGGGACCCCAAAAGGGCCCGAAATCGTCCCTGCGGGGGCCGGATAAGCCGCTGAAGAGGTTGAATTTCCGGGGGGCGCCCGGTAAGGCCTGACGACGCGTGGGGCGCGACTGGGAGTTAGGGTGACGCATGATCCGCGGCTTTTTCCGTCTGATCGGCCTTCTGCTGCTGGCCGGCAGCTTCATCTTCATGGTCTATGACGGGGCCCGCTACGTCGCCGACCAGAGCCTGCGGTTCACCCAGTTCGGCCAGTTCTGGAACGACATCCACCAGTCGAGCCAGCAGGCATTCCATGCCTGGGTGGATCGCTTCGCGCCCTGGCTCTGGAATGACGTGATCCGCCTGCTTCTGGAGCAGCCGGTATTCGCGGTGCTCGGCATTGCCGGCATCCTGCTGATGATCCTGTTCCGGCCGCGTAAGCCCCTGATCGGCTACGCGCGCGACTGACTTGTCGGCAGCCCGCCTTGGCTGCAGCGCCCCGTAACGGGGCTGCCATCATCCGCGTAAGGACATATATAGGTGACAGCCGGCCCGCAGGCCGTTGCCGCGTCGGCCGATGTCCCGCCTGGAGGTGTCCATGTTGTTCATGCGCAAGACCACCGCGTTGCCGAGCGCCGCCGAGGCGCTGCCGGGCCGCGCGACGCCGATCCCGACCGCGACCACCCATTTCGTCAATGGCAGCAAGTTGCAGCCGCCTTATCCGCAAGGCCTCGAGCAGGCGGTCTTCGGGCTCGGCTGCTTCTGGGGCGCGGAGCGCAAATTCTGGGAACTCGGCGAGGGGATCTACACCACTGCGGTCGGCTATGCCGGCGGCCACACGCCGAACCCGACCTATGAGGAAGTATGCTCGGGGCGCACCGGCCACACCGAAGTGGTGCTGGTCGTGTTCGACCCGAAGAAGATCTCCTACGAGAAGCTGCTGAAGACGTTCTGGGAGAACCACAACCCGACGCAGGGCATGCGCCAGGGCAACGACATCGGCACGCAATATCGCTCCGCGATCTACACGTTCAGCGACGCGCAGCGCAAAGCCGCCGATGAGTCGCAGGCGATGTATCAGAAGGCGCTTGCCGCCAAGGGCCTCGGCGCCATCACCACCGAGATCGCGCCGGCCGGTGAATTCTACTTCGCCGAGGACTACCACCAGCAATACCTCGCCAAGAATCCGGCGGGCTATTGCGGGCTCGGCGGCACCGGCGTGTCCTGCCCGATCGGCGTCGGCGTCACCGCCTGACCGCCTTGCTGAGGTCTTGTTGAGAAAGAGCTCGCTCCGGAAAACCGGTTTGCGCTCTTCCCGGGTACGGCTCCAAGCCAATGGGAGGCCGGCTTTTCCGGCCTCCCGCTCGATCCTCGAAAACCTTTTGTTAACCATAAGTGGTGCAAGACTGGGCCTGTCTCGCCGTTGAGGGATAGGTCCGGTGCCGGTTGCACGCGCGTTACGATTGCCGATCACTGCCGTTGTGGCTGCGCTCGCGCTGTCTGGCTGCATGAGCACGTCCGGTCCCGTCGCCGTCGGCCCGCAAGGCGTCGATGCCGTCACCTACGGCCCGGCCTACGCACCCGCTCCGGTTGCCGATGCAGGCGGCGGCGGTGCGATCAGCGCATTGCGTTCCGCCTTCGCCAGCACGTCCCCTGGTTATGGCTATGCCGCACCGGCCGCCGCCCCGGTCGTCTATGCCGCCGCCTCCCCGGGTGGACCCCCCGCCGGTTACGACAACGGCTATCACCTTGGCCCCGGCGACAAGCTTCGCGTGGTGGTCTACGGCCAGGAAGGCCTGACCAATTCCTATGCGATCGACGCCGCGGGCGCGATCACCATGCCGCTGATCGGCTCGGTGCCGGCGCGCGGCCGCACGCCGGCCGGGCTTGCCGGCGAAATCTCGGCACGGCTGCGCAACGGCTATATCCGCGAGCCTTCGGTGGCGGTCGAGATCGAGTCCTATCGTCCGTTCTTCATCCTCGGCGAAGTCCAGGCCCCCGGCCAATATCCCTACGTGCCGAACATGACGGTCGAGAGCGCGGTCGCGATTGCCGGCGGCTTCTCGCCGCGTGCCCGCCGCGACAGCGTGACGCTGACCCACACCGATGCGTCCGGCTCCGGGCGCTTTGTGGTGCCGCTGGGCACGCCGATGAGCCCGGGCGATACGGTATTCGTCGGCGAGCGCTGGTTCTGAAGAAGGATAGTGTCCTTCTTCATTCCGGGATGGTGCGTTAGCACCAGACCCGGAATCTCGAGATTCCCCGATGCGCAATTGCGCATCTGTGGTTCGATACTGGGCATTGCCCCGGAATGACGCTTGCAGCGTCACTTCTTCAGATGCTTTGCGAAAAACTCCATGCTGCGCGGCCAGGCGATGTCGGCGCTTGCCTTGTCGTAGCTGGCGCGCTCGTCGCAATGGAAGCCGTGCTGCGCGCCGGGATAGATGAAGACCTCGACCTCGGGCCGCTTCGACTTGATGGTCTCGACATCGCTCAAGGGAATGCCGGCATCCTTCTCACCGAAATGTAGCTGCGTCGGCACCGCCGGCTTGTCGTCGGCGAAGCGCACGACGGCGCCGCCGTAATAGCCGACCGCGGCGGACAGCCCGGCCAGCTTGGTGGCGGCAGCATAGGCGACGCTGCCGCCGAGGCAGAAGCCGATGATGCCGACCGGACCGACCGACTTCACAGCGTCGATCGCCGCCTGGGTGTCGCGCAGCATTGCGGCCCAGTCCGGATTGGCGACGAACTTCCGCGCCTCGGCGATCTCGTCGGGGGAATAGCCGCTCTGGAAGTTCGGCGTGATGCGGTCGAAGATCGAAGGTGCAACCGCGGCATAGCCTTCCTTCGCCAGCCGGTCGCAGACCGAGCGGATGTGGTGATTGACGCCAAAAATCTCCTGGATCACGACGACCGCGCCCTTCGGCGCGCCGGCAGGATCGGCGCGGTAGGCGCCGAGTTCAAATCCGTCGGAAGCTTTCAGTTTGATGTCTTGTCCCATGGTCCATCCTTGTCAGTTTGGGGGTTGCATGAAGCTTTCGATGATGAGGTCCAAAGCGCGATGACATCGTCATCGCGCTTTAGCTCTCGTTTGAGCATGGCCTTTCGGAAAACCGCTTCGCACTTTTCCGGACCATGCTCTAGCGCCACATCCAGTTCTCGCCCCAGTCGGCCTTCCAGCCGGTCAGCCGGTGTTTGCGGAATTGGAGGAAGAGACGGTCGTGGTGCGGAAACAGCCCGCTGCCGCCGAGGTCGCGGAAGGTCAGGAATATCTCGTTGCCGGGCCGTCCGCTGACATAGGTGAGCGGCGTGCCGAGCGCGCGCTGCGCGTCCGCAACGCCCATGCCGAACGCCAGCGGCGTGGTGTTGGACAGCGTCGCGGTGAAAGTGGACGGGGCTGTGACGAACGGCAGCTTCTGCGCGTTCGCCCCTGTCGTGGCCGCAGTCAGCAACAAGGCAACGGCGACTGACTTCATGGCGCGGTCTTTCCCGGCGCGCCGGCCTCAAGGCCATCCAGGAACGGCAGCACCGCGGTGATGAAGGCCTGCGGCTGGTCGATGTTGACGGCATGGCCGGCGTTCGGAATCACCGCCTTCTGTGCACCGGGGATCTTCGCCGCCATGTAATCGGACGCCGCCAGGAACGGCGTGTCGTCGGCGCCGACCACAACCAGCGCTGGCGCCTGGATCCCGGGCAGCGATTCGATCACCCGTGCATCACGCTGGGCCAGCATGCCGCGCGCCGCGAGCGCGAGGCCCCTGGCGTTGCGATGGGTGACCGACGCGCGCTCGGCGCTCAACGATCTAAGCACCTCGAGCCCTTCGCGGTCGAAGCGGTCGCCGGTCTCGCGGGCGCGCTTGTTCCAGACCTCACGGGCGTCGTCCTTCTTGAAGCCCGGGCCGGTGTCGATGATCAGCAGCGCCCGCACCCGTTCCGGATGGGCGCGATGAAAGGCAAGCGACATGTAGCCGCCGAGCGACAGCCCGCCGACGATCGCCTTGTCGGCGCCGGCGGCGTCGAGCAGAGCGGCGATGTCGTCGATCGTCAGCGCTTCGCTATAGGCATCGGGATCGTCGGGATAGTCGGACTGGCCGTGCCCGCGCATGTCCCACAGGATCAGCTTGTGCCGCCGCGACAGCGCCTCGATCTGGCCTTGCCACATCGCCGAGGTCGAGGAATAGCCGTGGGTCAGGATCAGCGGCGGGCCGCTGCCGTGAACCTCGTAGTAGATCTCGACGCCGTTGCGGTTGAGCTTGGCCATTGACGGGCTCCTTGTGTTTCTCTCGCCGCTGTCGTCGGACGGCGTTGCCGGCGCTTGCTGCCGACGCTTTGAGCAAGCGCCTGGCGATTAGACACCAACGCTGCCATTCCAAAAAGCGTCATGCCGTTGCCGCATCGCACAACAGTCATCTTCGGAAATTTATTCTTTTCGAGCAATTCCAAATTGGATTGCCTCCAGCCGGGAACCGGATCATTGTTTCGGCAACTGTCGCTTACCCGGTGGGCGCCGGCCAAGACCCAACAGTGAGTTGCCGCCGTAAGCGGCTTCCTACACCGGAAGGGGAGAGAGATGCCAAATCTCAATATCAACGGACGGAATATGTCCGTCGAGGCGGCCAATGACACGCCGCTGCTTTGGGTCATCCGCGAGCAATTGCAGATGACGGGCACCAAATTCGGTTGCGGCGCCGGTCTGTGCGGCGCCTGCACGGTTCACGTCAACGGCGAAGCGGTGCGGTCCTGCCAGACCTCGGTCGCCGACGCCGTCGGCAAGAAGATCACTACCATCGAAGGCCTCTCCGCCAAGGGCGATCATCCCTTGCAGAAGGCCTGGGTCGCCGAGCAGGTGCCGCAATGCGGCTACTGCCAGTCCGGCCAGATCATGCAGGCGGCGGCGCTGCTGTCGAAGAACACCAACCCGACCAAGGAAGAAGTGGTCGCGCATATGGACGGCAATCTCTGCCGTTGCATGACCTATTCACGAATCCAGAAGGCGATCATGCGCGCTGCGTCCGACATGCGCACCGCATCGGCCACCGGATCCGAGCGGAGGGCCACATGAACAAGCACGTGAAAAACCTCGCGCCAGAGACGACCGATCTCAGCCGCCGTTCCTTCCTGGTCGGCACCGCTGCAACCGGCCTCGTGCTCGGCTACTCCGCGTCCGGCATCGACCAGGCGCTCGCGGCGCCCGCACCCGCCAACTTCGAGCCGAGCGTCTGGTATTCGATCGCGCCCGACGGCCTCGTCACCGTGACCTGCGGCAAGGCCGACATGGGCCAGCACGTCGCCTC
The DNA here is from genome assembly GCF_054063355.1 of Bradyrhizobium sp. USDA 4502. Taxonomy (NCBI): domain Bacteria; kingdom Pseudomonadati; phylum Pseudomonadota; class Alphaproteobacteria; order Hyphomicrobiales; family Nitrobacteraceae; genus Bradyrhizobium; species Bradyrhizobium sp. USDA 4502. Next base: position 7,339,004 of record NZ_JBSSGF010000001.1, on the reverse strand, counting down.
GACCATGGCGCAGATCGTGGCCGAAGAGCTCGGCGCGAACTGGAAGGACATGCGGGTTCAGCTCGCCTCCAACGATCCGAAGTTCAACGATCCCGTGCTGGGCGCGCAGATCACCGGCGGCAGCTGGTCGACGATGATGAACTTCGATGCGATGAGCCGCGCCGGCGCAGCTGGCCGCATCGCATTGACCGAGGCGGCGGCGGCCTCCATGGGCGTGCCGGCCGGCGAGCTGGTGGTGCGCGATTCCAAGATCAGCCACGCGAAGTCGAAGAAGTCGATGTCGTTCGCCGAAGTGGTGAAGAGCGGCAAGGCGACCAAGACCTTCACGGCGGATGACCTGAAGGCGATCAAGCTGAAGACGCCCGACCAGTACACCATGATCGGCGTCTCGGTGCCGCAGCTCGACATCCCGTCGAAGACCAACGGCACGGCCAAGTACGGCATCGACGTGATGGTGCCGGGCATGGTCCACGGCGCGCTGGTCACCCCGCCGGTGCGTTACGGCGCCACCGTGAAGTCGGTCGACGATAGCGCGGCCAAGAAGCTGCCCCGGCTTCATCAAGGCCGTCACCCTCGACGACAAGACCACAACCACGACCGGCTGGGTCGTCGCGGTCGCCAACACCTATGCGCAGGCGAAGAAGGCCGCGGCGGCGCTGAAGATCAGCTATGACGGCGGCCCGAACGCAAAACTGTCGAGCGAATCGCTGTTCGCCGAGGCCAAGCGGCTGCAGGGGCTCAGCGATTCCGGAGAGTTCTTCGTCAAGGACGGCGATCCGAACGCGGCCTTCGGCTCGGCGGCCAAGCTGTTGGAGGCGGAATACACCACCAACATCAACATCCACGCGCCGATGGAGCCGATGAACGCCACCGCGGAGTTCAAGGGCGACATCCTGCACATCTATTCCGGCAACCAGTTCGCGACGCGCTCCGGCGCGATCGCGGCCGGCGCCGCCGGGATCGATCCGAAGTTCGTGGTGATGCACCAGATGTGGCTGGGTGGCGGCTTCGGCCGGCGTCTCGACGCCGACATGATGGTGCCCGCGGTGCAGGCGGCGAAGGCCGTCGGCAAGCCGGTCAAGGTCATCTACACGCGCGAAAACGACATGACGATGGATTTCTCGCGTCCGCTGACCTACCAGAAGGTGAAAGCCGGCATGGATGGCGACGGCAAGATCGTCGCGATGAGCCACGACGTGGTCTCGGCCTGGCCGACCGCGCGTTGGGGAATCCCCGATTTCCTGACACCGTCGGTCGACAAGAAGGGTCCGCTCGACTCCTTCACCGTGAACGGAGCGGACTTCTTCTATACCGTGCCCAACCACTATGTGCGGGCGATCAAGAACGAGATGGCGCACAACGCCACCCCGTCGGGTCAGCTCCGTTCGGTGGCGCCGGGCTGGACGTTCTGGGCGGTCGAAAGCATGATCGACGAGATCGCGCATGCGACCGGCAAGGACCCGGCGCAGCTGCGCATCTCGTTGCTCGACGGCAAGGGCAAGAATGACGGCGGCGCGCAGCGTCTCCGCAACACCTTGCTCGCTGCGATGGGTCTTGCCGGCTACGGCACCAAGCAGCTGCCCAAGGGCGAAGGCATGGGGGTCGCCTGCGTGTCGTCGCAGGAGCGCGCCACGGCGAGCTGGACCGCCTGCGTTGCCCATGTCGCGGTCGCCCCGTCGGGCGAGGTGACGGTGAAGAAGCTGACGGTTGCGACCGACGTTGGTACGCAGGTGAATCCCGACGGCATCCGGGCCCAGGTCGAGGGTGCGGCGCTGTGGGGCATGTCGCTGGCGCTGTTCGAGAAGGCGACGTTGAAGGACGGCGGCATCGAGCAGACCAACTTCGACAGCTACACACCGCTTCGGATGAGCCAGCTGCCGGAAGTCGCGGTCAACGTCATCGCCAATGGCGAGAAGGCGACGGGCGTCGGCGAGCCCGCGGTGACGGTGGTGGCGCCGGCGATCGGCAACGCCGTCTTCAACGCGGTCGGTGCCCGCGTTCGCGGCCTGCCGATCACCGCGGAAGCCGTCAAGGCTGCGATGAAGGCGTAACGGCCTGAACGAACAAGAACGCCGGAGAGCACGAGCTCTCCGGCGTTTTTCTTTGCTTCGCGCGTCGGCCGGGCAGTGACGGCATCAACTTCGACGCCGCAAAAATTCATGATTCGCTGCCGATCTGCGCAACTGCATCGATTTCCGGCCGGCCTGATTTTGCTGGCGGATTCGGCGATCCCTCAAATTGTATCCATTGCGCTTAAGCGCCGTTCAGCATCCCCATTAAGTCGGAGGGAACGCATCGTCAGGTAGCGTCCCGGCGTCGGTCGTTACCGCGACGGGGATTTCATGACAGCCTTAGCCAACAACCAGACTTCGAAGCGCCGCCTCCTGCTGGCGTCAGATCGAAGCGATCAGAGCAACGAGCTCGCCAACATCCTGCGTTCGGTGGGCGAGGTCGATACCGTTCCGACCTCTGACATTCCCGAGCAGCCGGCCCGCGATCTCTCCGGCATCGTCGTCGACATCAACCTGCGCTCGCCCGAAGCCGTGCAACTCGTCCGCGCCAAGCTGCAGGCCGACGCCTATCGCGAGATGCCGCGGCTGTTCGTGCTGGCGGATGCCTTGCATCACGCCTCGATGCAGGCCTGGGCGCTCGGCGCCACCGACACGATCTCGCGGCCGTTCGATGCGCGCGGCATCCTGCAGCGCATCCGCGCCGCCTTCCCCGACGACAGCGGTTATGACGAGACCGATCGCGGCAAGGCGCTCAACCGCGGCGTCGAAGCTGCGCACGGCGTGATGGTCAAGATGTTCGAGCGGATGCGCGCCGGCGAGCCGCTCAAGTTCGAGGACATCGTCGCCGCCGAGAACAAGATCCTCAAGGCGATCAAGCACAACTCGCTGCGCGAGTGGCTGACCACGGTCGGCTGCCATCACCAGGAGACCTATCGCCACTGCCTGTTCGTGACCGGTTTTGCGGTCGCCTTCGCGCAGCATCTCGGCATGCGCGACGACGATCAGCGCCGGCTCGCCCGCGCCGCGCTGCTGCACGACGTCGGCAAGGCCTTCGTGCCGGTCGCGCTGCTCGACAAGCCCGGCGCGCTGACGGTGGAGGAAATGGCCGAGATGCGCGAGCATCCGCGCCGCGGCTACGAGGCGCTGTCCGCGCAGGGCGGCTTCCCGCCGGAAATGCTCGACGTGATCCTGCACCATCACGAATTCCTCGACGGCACCGGCTATCCCAACGGCCTCAGCGGCAACCAGATCAGCGACATCGTCCGCGTCACCACGATCGTCGATGTCTATGCCGCCTTGGTCGAGAAGCGCGCCTACCGGCTGCAGTTCACCCACGCCAAGGCATTCTCCATGATGGAGGAGATGGGCGGCAAGCTCGACCAGCAATTGCTGCAGGCGTTCCGCCCGGTGGCGTTCGGGCATTATTGATCTCCAACGGTTTTCGCCGTCATTGCGAGCGAAGCGAAGCAATCCATTGCTCCGCGTGAGCGGGCCGATGGATTGCTTCGTCGCGGAGCCTGTCATAGGGCGCGCGTTCGCGCGACCCGTTGGCTCCTCGCAATGACGCCATTTGGCGGGGATCCTAGCCAATCAACGCAAGTCGTGCTCCTTACCTCCGCCTAGATTCCGGTGATCATCGGCAAGACCGATGCTTTGACGGGTGAGGACGATCATGGATACGGCAACGACCGGGGATTTCGACATCCCCGCCGACATCGCGGCAACCGTCGTCGATCCCGTCGCCTATGCGGACGACCGCATCCACGACAGCTATCGCTGGCTGCGCGCCAACAATCCGCTCGGCATCGCGCGGCCCGAGAAGTTCGATCCGTTCTGGGTGGTGACCAAGCACGCCCATATCCAGGCGATCAGCCGGCAGAACGAGCTGTTCCACAACGCCGATCGGCCGACCACCCTGACGACGCAGGCGCTCGAGGAGCGCGTTCGCAAGATCACGGGCGGGCCCAATTTGGTGCGCTCGCTGGTGCAGATGGACGCGCCCGATCACCCGAAATATCGCGCGCTGACGCAGGGCTGGTTCATGCCGGCCAATCTCGGCAAGTTCGAGGCCCGCGTCCGCGAGATCGCGCGCGCCACGGTGCAGCGCATGCTCGCGAGGGGCGGCGCCTGCGACTTCGTCGAGGACGTCGCGCTCGGCTATCCGCTGCACGTCATCATGGAGATCCTCGGCGTGCCCGAGGCGGACGAGCCGCGCATGCTCAAGCTGACCCAGGAGCTGTTCGGGCCGCAGGATCCCGACACCGCGCGCGTCCGCGACGCGCTGAGCGCGGAGCAGGTCTCCGCGATGCTGCAGGCGATCATCGCCGACTTCTCCGCCTACTTCCGCAAGATCACCGAGGATCGCCGCCGGAACCCGCGCGACGATCTCGCCACCGTCATCGCCAACGCGAAGATCGGCGGCGAGTACATGCCGGAGCACGATCAGACCAGCTATTACATGATCGTCGCGACGGCGGGCCACGACACCACCTCATCCTCGACCGCCGGCGCGATCTGGGCGCTGGCCAGGGACCCCGCGGAATTCGCCAAGGTGAAGGCCAACCCGGAGTTGATCCCGGGCCTGGTCGACGAGTCGATCCGCTGGATGACGCCGGTCAAGCATTTCATGCGCTCGGCCACCGCGGATACCGAGCTCGGCGGCCGCAAGATCGCCAAGGGCGATTGGCTGATGCTGTGCTACGCCTCCGGCAATCGCGACGAGGAGGTGTTCGAGGACCCCGATCGCTTCCGCAGCGATCGCAAGCCCAATCGCCATGTCGCGTTCGGCTATGGCGCGCATCTCTGCCTCGGCCAGTACCTCGCCAAGCTCGAGATGCGCATCCTGTTCGAGGAACTGCTGCCGCACCTGAAGTCGCTGTCGCTCGACGGCGAGGTGAAGATGACGCAGGCCTATTTTGTCAACGGCCCGAAGAAGCTGCCGATCCGGTTCGAGGTGAATTGAGTACTTGTCATTCCGGGATGGTCCGAAGGACCAGGCCCGGAATCTCGAGATTCCGGGTTCGATGCTAACGCATCGCCCCGGAATGACGCGATCAAGTCCGCCTCACTCCAGCATCTTCCTGAGCTCCGCCTTCGCGACCTTCTCCAGCGTCGAGCGCGGCATCTCGTCGACGAAGCGGATTTCGCGCGGCAGCTTGAAGTCGGCGAGGCCTGCACGGCAAGCGGCCATGATGTTGTCGTGGAGGTCGACGGGCAACGCGGCGACGCCGGCTTGCGGGATGATGAAGACGACGGGCACCTCGTCCAGCATCGGATGCTTCTTCGCCACCACGGCGGCTTCGCGTACGCCCGGCACCACCGCGATCACCTGTTCGATCTCGGAGGCCGCGACATTCTCGCCGCCGACCTTCAGCATGTCCTTGGAGCGGTCGCCGAACTTGATGTAGCCGCGCTCCAGCATCGTGACGCGGTCGCCGGTGATGAAGTAGCCGTGCTCGTCAAAACTCTCGCGCGTGGCCGTCTCGTTGTGTAGATATTCGGCGAACAGCGACAGGCCGGGAATGCCCTTGATCAGGAGATTGCCGGTCTCACCGACGCCGGTCGGCGCGCCGTCGTCATTGACGATGCGGATTTCGTATTCGGGGGCGGCGCGGCCGATCGACATCGGCGTGTTGGGCTGATCGACCTCGCCGATGATGCCGTGGGTGATGGTCTCGGTCATGCCCCACCAGCCGATGATCTTGATGCCGAACACCGCGAATGCCGGCGGCTCGTTCACGGCAGTGCCCCAGAGCCGGAATTTGTGCTTCTTCGGCACCTCGTGCTCGAGCAGCGCCTTCATGCAGAACGGGATCGTCGAGGTCCAGGTCGAGCCGTGCTCCAGCGCCACCGGCCAGAAGCGGCTCGCCGAGAAGCGCGGCTGGATCACACAGGTCGCTCCGACCCACAGGCTCGCCAGCATCGAATAGGCCAGCGCGTTGGTGTGGAACAGCGGCAGATAGGTCTGGTGCACGTCAAAGGCGTGCAGATCCTGATGCGCGGCGTTGATCTTGGCGCCCCACAGCGCGTTGGCGTGGGTCCATAGCACCGCCTTCGGCCGCGACGTGGTGCCGGAGGTGTATTGTACACTGCAGGGGGCGAGTGGATCGGTTGGGCGACGTGGCCGGTCGGCACCGTCGGCAAACAGCGCGTCAAAACTGTCGCCGCGCGCGGGCGGTTGTGCCGGCGTTTGCCCGGCGTCGTGCGAGGTCACCGCGATCCAGCGCAGGCCCTTGCAGTTGGCCGATATCAGCTCGGCATAGGCCGGCTGGGTGATCGCGGCGACCGCGCCGCAATGGCCGGCAAAATATTCGATCTCGGCGGCGGCGGAACGGGTGTTGGTGGTGACCGCGATGGCGCCGAGCTCGACGCAGGCGAACCACGACATGATCGCCTCGACGCAATTGTCGAGATGGATCAGGACGTAGTCGCCTTGCCGGATGCCGCGCTTCGCAAGGCCCGCAGCCAGCGCGCCGACCCGCTCATGGAATTCGCCGTAACTCCAGCGCCGTGCCGGCGCGTCGAACGGCGCCCAGATCAGGAATGGATGGTCGCGGCGCACCTCGGCGCGCATCCGCAGCAGCCATGGCACGTCGAGCCCCGCAAACGGTCCCACGACGCCTGGTGCTGGATTCGAGTTGGCCATATGTCCTCCCGCGCAGCCTTGTCGGCCGCCATTGGTCTTGGTTGGGAGCAGTTCTGCCATCGGTGTGCGCCGAGAGCAAATCGGGATTTGCAAAGCGGTTTTGCGCTGAAGCAATCTGTTCCGCCGCGCGGAAGAGTTCGACTTATTCGCGGCATCCGTCATCGGGCGCGCATTCGCACGCCGCGCCGGCTCGCAAGGACGAACGAGAGCTAGGTCGCGTTCTTCTCGTACGACGAGATCTCGATCAGGCTGCCGTCGGGGTCGCGGCAATAGACCGAGCGCAGCGTGCCGCGCGCGCCCTGCTTCGCCACCGGGCCTTCCTCGATCCTGACGCCATTGGCCTTCAGATGTGCGACCACTTCCTCGGGCGTGCTCGAGGTGAGGAAGCAGAGATCGTCGCTGCCGGCCGCTTCGTGATCGGCGGTGAACCAGTCCACCTTGTCGGCATCGCGCGGCCGCACATTGATCTTCTGGTTGCCGAACACCAGCGAGGTGCGCGGTGTCTTGCCCTTGCCGGGGTCGAACACCTTCACCTCCATGCCGAGGATCCTGCTGTACCAGGCAACCGAGCGCACGACATCGGTGACGTTGATCACGAGATGGTCGAGGCCATTTACCTTGACGGACATGATCGATCCTCTTCGGTCCAGAGTACTTTCGAGCGATGTGGTCGCCGGTTCTGGTGCGATCAGAGCCGAAGCTTAGTCTTTCGTCGCGGTCGGCGGCGCACGTGTCGCACTGGTCGCTTCAGGCATTGTTTGTTAAAACCGCGCCGCACGCAACGCAACAGAAACGGGCAGGGCGCCAAACCCTGCTGGATTGGGAGAAGCTTCATGATTTCACGCCGTACCGCGCTGGGCCTGATCGGGTCGGGGATTTCGACATTCGCGATCGGCCGCGCTTCCGCTGCCGACTATCCGGCGCGGCCGGTGCGCTGGATCGTGGGTTATCCGCCGGGCGGCGCCACCGACATCATCGCGCGCCTGGTCGGGCAGCGGCTGTCGGAGAGGCTCGGGCAGCAATTCGTGATCGAGAACAAGCCGGGCGCCGGCAACAATATCGGCACCGAGGCGGCGATCAATGCCGAGCCGGACGGCTACACCGTGCTGCTGGTCAATCCGGCCAATTACATCAACGCCTCGCTTTACGCCAATCTGAAGTTCAACTTCGTGCGCGACGTCGCGCCGGTTGCTTCCTTCAATCGCGTGCCGAACGTGATGACCGTCAACAAGGACGTGCCGGCCAAGACCGTCGCCGAGTTCATCGAATATGTGAAGGCCAATCCCGGCAAGGTGAACATGGCCTCTTCCGGCAACGGCACCTCGGTGCATCTCTCCGGCGAGATGTTCATGGCGATGACCGGCTGCAAGATGCAGCACGTGCCGTATCGCGGCGCCGCGCCCGCGATCACCGACATGCTCGGCGGCCAGGTGCAGGTGATCTTCGACAACATGCCCTCGATCATCCAGCACATCCGCTCCGGCGCGCTGCGCGCGCTGGCTGTGACGTCAACAGAGCGATCCTCGCAACTGCCCGATGTTCCGTCGGTCGCCGAAACCGTGAAGGGCTACGAGGCGAGCGCGCTGTTCGGCATGGGCGCGCCGAAGAACATGCCGAAGGAAGTTATCGCCAGGCTCAACACCGAGATCAACGCCGTGCTCGCTGAACCCGACATGAAGAAGCGCCTGGTCGAGCTCGGCGGCGATCCGCTGATCCAGACGCCGGAAGCCTTCGGCAACGACATCAAGGCCGAGACCGACAAGTGGAAGAAGGTGGTCGAGTTCGCCGGCCTCAAGGTAGAGTAGGCCCCGCAAGAGGCGCGATGCTGGATCGCGCGGGACAAACGTGGCCCGCGTGGTACAGCCGGTCCCTGGCCGAAGCCGGATTCGTCGGCCCTTGACGCGGAATAAAATGACCTTCAGGAACCTTATCAAAGATGCCGCACCTGGCTAACTGCGGCGTCCGAGGAGCCGGATCATGCGCGCATCGGGATTGGCAATGCTTGTTCTGGGAACGATGACGCTCGCAGGCGCGGCGGGTATCACGCCCGCTTCCGCCGATCCTTATGACTACCCATGGTGCGCGCAGGGCCCGAGCCTGGGTTATCCCGGCGAATGCGCTTACCGGACCTACCAGCAATGCCTCGCGAGCGTGTCCGGCCGCTATCTCTATTGCGGCGAGAATCCGCGCTTCCTGTTCAGCGAACCGCCGCCGCCACCACCGGGCCGCTATCAGCGTCGGCACCGGACCGTATATCCCGACTAGCGTTGCGGCATCACTGCAAGGCAGTCTGTCGCCACTGTTCCTGACGTTCGTCCCTCGCGTCGGGTCCATGCTGACGTGATCGTGAAGCCGCGCACTTGACGTCACGCCGTTTGCGCCTATACTAAACCACATGGTTAAGTATCAGGACGAGACGCTGGACCGCACCTTTGCGGCGCTTTCCGATCCCACCCGTCGCGCGCTGCTGGCGCGGCTCGGCGACCAGGAAAGCCTGTCGGTGAGCGAGCTGGCGCAGCCATTCGCGATGTCGCTGCCGGCGATCATGAAGCATCTCGACGTGCTCACCGATGCGGGTCTCGTCGCGCGCGAAAAGACCGGCCGCACAGTGGCGTGCCGGCTCACCGCACAGCCGATGGAGCAGGCGATGAACTGGCTCAATCGCTATGCGCAATTCTGGTCCGACAATCTCGACCGCCTTGCCGCCTTTGTGGAGGAAGAACCATGGCAAACCAATCCGCAGTCGCCGCCGACGCCGGCCTCGCCGCGCGCCCAAGCCTCACCCTCACGCGGCGCCTCCGCGCGCGGCCGGAAAAAGTCTACGCCGCGTGGACCGAGCCGGAAAATCTAGCGCAGTGGTTCGGACCGGGTGGGGTCAAGCCGGCCACGACGCGTGCGGAGCTCGATGTCCGCGTCGGCGGACGCTATCGCATCGGATTCATCGGCACCAACGGCGAATATCACGAGGTCGGCGGCGTCTATCGTGAGGTGGTGCCGAACGAGAAGCTGGTGTTCAGCTGGGCCTGGCATTCGACGCCCGAACGCGAATCCGAGGTGACGATATCGATCAAGCCCGATGCCGGCGGTACGTTGCTCACCTTCCATCACGCGCAGTTCGTCGATGAGACCGCCCGCGACAACCACCAGCGCGGCTGGACCGCATTCCTCGGCAATCTGGAAAGCTTCGTCGACGCCTGACCTGCAAAGGAGCATCCCATGCAACAGCACATGATCGTCTCGCGCGAAGAATGGATCGCAGCCCGCAAGGCATTGATGGCCGGTGAGAAGGAACTGACCCAGGCCCGCGAAGCGCTCAGCCGGCAGCGCCGCGAACTGCCCTGGGTGAAAGTTGACAAGGACTATGTCTTCGACGGCCCTGGCGGCAAAATGACCCTCGGCGATCTTTTCAGGGGCAGGCCGCAACTCGTGGTGCAGCATGTGATGTTCGCGCCGGAGTGGGACGCGGCGTGCAAGAACTGCTCGTTCTGGGCCGACGGTTTCGAGCGCATGGTTCCGCATCTCGCCGCACGCGACACCACTATGATCGCGATCTCGCGGGCGCCGCTCGTCAAGCTCGACGCATTCAAGGCGCGGATGGGCTGGACCTTCGATTGGGTCTCCTCGGGAGAGAGCGACTTCAACTACGATTACGGCGTGTCGTTCACGCAAGGGCAGATCGATGCGGGGGACGCGAAATACAATTATGGAACGACGCCGCTCTATGGTCCCGAACTGCCCGGCATCAGCGTGTTCTTCCGCGATGAGACAGGGAGCGTGTTCCACACTTACTCGACCTTCGCGCGCGGCCTCGACATGATGAATGCCGCCTATCACTATCTCGACCTGACGCCGCTCGGCCGCCACGAGGAAGGATTGCCCTATCCGATGGATTGGGTGCGGCTACGTGACCAGTACCAACCGGCGCCGGTTCAGGCATCCTGCTGTCACTCCTGATCGTCATTGCGAGCGCAGCGAAGCAATCCATCGCGCCGCAAGTGTCGAGATGGATTGCTTCATAGCTTCGCTCCTCGCAATGACGGGGAGCCAAACAGCAGGAAGTCATCCGCATGCCTTACGTCGATGGATTCATCGTCGCCGTGCCGAAGAAGAAACTCAAAGCCTATGCGCAACTCTCGAAGAAGGCCGGCAAGGTCTGGCGCGAGTATGGCGCGTTGGATTATCGCGAATGGGTCGCCGACGACGTCAAGCCAGGCAAGCTGACCTCATTTCCGCAGAGCGTGAAACTGAAGGTCGGCGAAACCGTCGTGTTTGCCTGGATCACCTACAAGTCGCGCGCCCAGCGCGACCGGATCAACGCCAAGGTGATGGCCGATCCGCGCCTGGCATCGATGAGCATGGGTGACGTGCCGTTCGACGGCAAGCGGATGATCTATGGCGGCTTCGCCAGCCTGGTGAAGGTCTGACGCGGCACGGTTTCGCCGCAATCCGCGCAGTAACCGGCTGTTAAACATCACGCTCGGCAAGCCGCGCGATGCCGCTTGCGTTTACTTGGTGATCCCGTATACTTTGCAATACAAAGTTCGGGCGAATCATGCGTGACCTCGACAAGGCGTTGGCCGATATCCTCGCCATCCGCAGCCAGATTGCGGCCGGAACGGCGTTCCGCGGCTACGGTCCGGCGACCGTCGCCGCCACCAGCGGCATCGCGCTGGTCACGGCGCTTGCGCAATATCTCTGGCTCGCCGATCCCACCGCTCATCCGATCGCGTTCCTCGCAGGCTGGGCGGCGGCCGCGTTGGTCTCCGCCGTGCTGATCTGGATCGAGATGCAGGCGCGCTCGCGGCGGCATCATTCCGGCCTTGCGGACGCGATGGTCCAGCAGGCGATCGAGCAGTTCGTTCCCGCGGCGATCGCCGGCGTGCTGCTCGCGATCCTGCAATGGAAGTTCGCGCCCGAGACGTTGTGGATGCTGCCCGGCCTGTGGCAGGTGCTGGTCAGCCTCGGCGTGTTCGCTTCGGTCCGCCTGCTGCCGCGCACGATCGCGCTCGGCGGCGCCTGGTATTTCCTGTCGGGCTTCACGGTGCTCTTGATCGCAAGCCAGAGCCACGCGCTGTCGCCCTGGACCATGGGACTGCCATTCGCGATCGGCCAGTTGCTGCTCGCAGCGCTGCTCTATTTCGCTTCCGGAGGCCATGATGCCGAAGACTGACCTGACCACCGCGCCGTTCGCCTATGACGGCCTCGACCGCGTCATCCACGAGAAGGCGCGGCTCGGCCTGCTGACCTCGCTGATGGCGCATCCGAAAGGGCTCGCCTTTGCCGATCTCAAGCAGCTCTGCGGCCTGACCGACGGCAACCTCAGCCGGCACCTGCAGGTGCTGCAGGAGGCCGGTCTCGTCGACGTCATCAAGGGCTATGAAGGCAATCGTCCGCACACCACCTGCCGCCTGACCAAGAGCGGTCGTCGCCGCTTCCTCGACTATCTCGCCGTGCTCGAGCAGCTGGTGCGTGACGCGGCCAAGGCCGCCGGCACGGCCGAGAGGGCCGCCGGCACGGCAGAAAAGGCCGCCGGCAAGGACGACCGCGCAGCTGGCCGCCTCGGTATCCAGCCGGTTTGAACCATCTCATTTTTGTCCGGAGACTTTGTGATGCAAAGTAACGTCGCGCTCAAGCCGGAAGCCGCCTTCAGGCTCCATGTCGGCATCATCATGGATGGCAATGGCCGCTGGGCAACGCGGCGCGGCCTGTCGCGCCTGCGCGGACACGAGGCCGGCGTCGAGGCGATCCGCCGCATCGTCGAGGCCGCACCGGACCAGGGCGTCGGCACGCTAACGCTCTACGCCTTCTCGAGCGACAATTGGCGCCGTCCGAAGGCCGAGGTCGCGGCGCTGATGGGGCTGCTGCGGTTCTATCTCGCCAATGAGATCGCCGCGCTCGTGCGCAACGGCGTTCGCCTCACCGTGATCGGCCGCCGCGACCGGCTGCCCGACGGCATCGCCGCCGCGATCACGCGCGCCGAGGCCGAGACCGCCGGCGGCACCACGCTGCATCTGCGCATCGCGATCGACTATTCGGCGCGCGACGCCATCCTGAACGCCGCCGCGCGCGCGGCCGGCGCCGGCGAGCTCAGCCGCGAGACGTTCTCCGATCTCATTACCGGCGAGGCCGGGCTGCGCGACGTCGACCTGATCATCCGCACTTCGGGCGAGAAGCGGCTGTCGGACTTCCTGCTCTGGGAGGGTGCCTATGCCGAGCTGCATTTCACCGAGCGGATGTGGCCCGAATTCGATGCCGACGATCTCGCCGACGCACTCGGCTCCTTCCATCGCCGCGAGCGCCGCTTCGGCGGACTGACCGCGATCGCGCCGGCGGAGGTGCCGAACCTCTAACGCGTCAAGCCGCGCCAACTGCTCTCTTCCTAAAGCCCGGCCGGGGGGTTGGGCTCTCTCTCACAAGATGCGGGGACGAACGATCACGCCAACCAAAGCGGGAGCGATCATCCATGCGCATTCTTCTCATCAACGTGCCGCACCCGGCGATCGGCAGCCGGATCCCCGACGACCATCTGCCGCCACTTGGCCTGTTGTCGATCGGCGGCCCCCTGATCGATGACGGCCACGACGTCGGTCTTATCGATGCCGAGTTCGGGCCGATGCCGGTCCAAGCCATCGTGGCGGAGGCATCGAGATTTGCACCGGATGCGGTGCTGTTCGGCCATTCCGGCTCGACGTCGGGCCATCCGGTCATCGCCGAGGTGGCGCAGGCGATCGTCAAGGCCGTGCCCGGTGTGCGGATCGTCTATGGCGGCGTGTTTCCGACCTATCACTGGCGCGACATCCTGCGCGAGGAGCGCTACGTCACCGCGATCGTGCGCGGCGAGGGCGAAGAGACGGCGCGGCGTCTGATGCGAGCGCTGGAGGCCGGCGAGGATCTCCGTATCATCAACGGCATCGCATTCCGTGACGATTACGGGCCGCGCGTGACGCCGCCTGCGCCTGTCATCCGTGACCTCGATGCCTATCGCGTCGGCTGGGAATTGATCGATCACGCGCGCTACAGCTATTGGGGCGGGCTGCGTGCCGTCGTCGTGCAATTCTCGCGCGGCTGTCCGCATCTCTGCAATTACTGCGGCCAGCGCGGCTTCTGGACGCGGTGGCGGCACCGCGATCCCGTGCGCTTTGCGAAGGAGCTGGCGCGGCTCCATCGCGAGCACGGCGTCAAGGTGATCAATTTCGCCGACGAGAATCCGACCGTCTCGAAGAAGGCGTGGCGGGCCTTTCTCGAGGCCCTGATCGCGGAGGATGTCGATCTGATCCTGGTCGGCTCGACCCGCGCCGACGACATCGTGCGCGACGCCGATATCCTGCATCTCTACAAGAAGGCGGGCTGGCAGCGCTTCCTGCTCGGCATGGAGAACACCGACGAGAAGACGCTGGAGCTGATCCGCAAGGGCGCGACCACCACGATCGATCGCGAAGCCATCCGTTTGATGCGCCAGCACGGCATCCTGTCGATGGCGACGTGGGTGGTCGGCTTCGAGGAGGAGACCGATCGCGATCATTGGCGTGGTCTCAGGCAGCTGTTGTCCTATGATCCCGACCAGATCCAGATGCTCTACGTCACGCCGCATCGCTGGACGCCGTATTTCCGTCTCGCGGCGGAGCGGCGCGTCATCCAGACCGATCGCAGGCTCTGGGACTACAAGCATCAGGTGCTGGCGACCCGGCACATGCCGCCATGGCGCGTGCTGCTCTGGTTCAAGTTCACCGAGATGGTGCTGCAGTGCCGCCCGAAGGCGCTGCTCCGCGTGCTGCTCCACCGCGACGCCGGACTTCGTCACGCGATGCGCTGGTACACGCAGATGGGCCGCCGGGTCTGGCCGCACGAAATCCTCGGCTTCCTGCGCGACAAGAGGTTGAAGAACGGGCCCACCGTGCAGGAATTTTGGGGCGCGCCGCAGGATATGGAGGAGGAATCGATGTCGTCGCACCGGCCCGAGCGCCGCGTCGGCACATCACGCGCGGCGTAAGTCGATACCGTCTTGTCGGGTTCTGGATATCTGGCGCTGATGACTGGACGCCTCAGTCATCAGCGCGATAATTTCCAGGTCGGCTGCGCAGAACAAAAAGAACCGTGGCGGTCGAGGCGTCGAGTTGAGCATACAGGTTGCGATCTTAAAAATATTGGCCAGTCACGTCCGCGGCAAAGCCACAATCAATTCACTTAAGCACGATCTCGCCGTGCTCTCATCGAGCGGCGACGATTGGCATGCGCGGATCAAACGTCTGGCGTCGCGGGTCCCCGAACTCGACATCTTTAGCCATGGCTATGTGCTCCGTGACGTCGAAGGCTGGGAGATCACATCGGCCGGTCGCGAGTTCCTGCGTGCACTGGAAGCGGTCACGCAAGACAATCTGCCGTCCGCGCCATCGGCCGATACCGTAATCCACGCCGAGGGCAGGCTGATCGTGGTCGGTCACCGCTTCAAGAATCAGGTGCGGGCACCGAGTGATCCCGAACAGAGCACATTGGCGCGCCGCCGGCCGATCCGCGAGCCGCATTGAACCTCACTGCGCTGCCCGCGACCTACCTTCGGGACGTGGCTCCGGAGGTCGCAAATGACTGCTTTGGCTCAATCGATCGCACGCGCGTTTCCGGCCAATTCGCTTCGGAGCAGCATCGCCCGGCATGTCCTGCTGCTTGCCTCCGCGGTCCTGTTCGTCGCGGCGCTCAGGGCAAGCTACGGCCTCGATCTCAGCGCTGGTCTCTTCTAGCCGCGCGACAAATTATCCGGCCTCAAGTCATATTGGGTTAACCGGACCGAGGTAGCCGGGCGCACGCTTTCCTTGCATCTCTAACCCGGGCCGGTCTTCCATGGATAAGCCGATGCGCTGCCAGTGCGGCAGGACGCGAACCATTGTGCTCGACAAGCATTTCCGCACCGCGCTGGTATGCCCGAAATGTGATGAGGTTCAACTGACCGGGCCGGCGAGGCCGGAGGAACGGGTGTTGACCGCACGCTAAAGCGCGGTCGTGTTCGGCGCCGAAACCCGCTAGGTTCCGTCTGACGAAACGGACCAAAGCGAAACCCGATGCCGCAGCCTGCCCATACCGCCGCCATCACCCTTGCCGACATACGCCGTGCCGCGGATGTGATCCGGGATGCGGTCATGGTCACGGCCTGCAACGAGAGCCGCACGCTGGGCGAGATCTGCGGCTGCCGCCTGTTCCTCAAATTCGAGAACCTGCAGTTCACCGCGACGTTCAAGGAGCGCGGCGCGCTGAATCGCCTGCAGGCGCTGTCGCCAGAGGAGCGCAAGCGCGGCGTGATCGCGATGTCTGCCGGCAATCACGCCCAGGGCGTGGCCTATCACGCCAAGCGGCTCGGCATCCCCGCTACCATCGTGATGCCGATCGGGACGCCGATGGTGAAGATCGAGAACACCAGGCGGCACGGCGCCGAGGTCATCATCACCGGGCAGACGCTGGAAGAATGCTTCGCGTTCGTTGGCTCGCATGCTGCGCAGAAGGGCCTGATCCTGATCCATCCCTATGACGATCCGTTGATCATTGCAGGGCAAGGCACGATCGGACTTGAAATGCTCGCGACGGTGCCGGAGCTCGATATCCTGGTGGTACCGATCGGCGGCGGCGGGCTGATCTCGGGCATCGCCACGGCCGCGAAGGCACTGAAGCCGTCGATCCAGGTCGTCGGCGTGCAGGCCCAGCTCTATCCGTCAATGTACAATGCGGTCAAAGGCGAGCAGCTGCCGATGCGCGGCGACACCCTCGCCGAGGGCATTGCGGTCAAGGCGCCCGGGCAGATCACCACGAAAATCGTGCGCGAGCTCGTTGACGACATCATCCTGGTCAGCGAGGACCAGATCGAGCGCGCGGTCGCGACCCTGATCTCGATCGAAAAGACGGTGGTCGAAGGCGCCGGCGCCGCCGGTCTCGCGGCGGTGCTCGCAGCTCCCGAGCGCTTTGCGGGCAGCTCAGTCGGCCTGGTGCTGACCGGCGGCAATATCGACACCAGGCTGATTGCCTCGGTCCTGACCCGCGAGCTCGCGCGCGAGGGACGACTGACGCAACTGGCGCTCGACATCGTCGACCGGCCCGGACAGCTCGCGGCGGTGTCGATCCTGCTTGCCGATGCCGGCGCCAATATCATCGAGGTCTCGCATCAGCGCACCTTCTCCGACCTTCCGGCGAAGGCGACGCTGCTCGAGCTCGTGATCGAAACCCGCGACCGCGCCCATCTGGAGGACGTGCTGGCAAGGCTCAGCTCCGAAGGATTCGCGGTCCGGGAAAGTTAGCTGTCAGACTGCTTGACCGTCATCCTGAGGCGCGAGCGGGGCGAGCCTCGAAGGATGAATCGGCCACCAGCCGGGCCGTCGATCCTTCGAGACGCGCGCAAGTGCGCGCTCCTCAGGATGACGGATTTCAATGGGCGAACTAACCCTCGTTGTCACCCGCCGCCAGCTCGGCGAGCTTCGCGATGGTGTTGATGTTGCGCGCGGTACCCTTGGCGGCGGCGGGGATCTTCAGCTTCGAGCGGCCCATGCCGCTGCCATAGGCGACATAGATCTCGCGCTTGCCGAGCCGCACCTCTTCGTCCTGCTGGCCCTTGATGTCCTTCAAGGCATCCTTCGGCGGCGGCTCGTCGAGGAAGATCGCGACAGTATAGTTCGGCGGCGCTTTCGGAAACGGATTGGCCCTCAGCACCGCGGCGATCTCGTCCGCGCTGCGGATGACGATGCCGACCGGCTTGCCGGCATAGGCCTGCAGCCGCCGCTCCAGCGCGGCCTTGACCTTGGCCGCGCCGAGCTTCGAGGAGAATACGACATTGCCGCTGGCGATATAGGTCTGCGCGTCGGCAAATCCCTCGTCGACGCACATCGCCTTCAACTCGGTCATCGGCAGCTTGCCGGTGCCGCCGACATTGACCGCGCGCAGCAGGGCGACGTAACGCGGCATCGACTAGCCGTCGGCTTTCTTCTTCGTAGGCTTCTTGGCCGGCGGCGGCTCTTCCATCGCCTTCTTCATGGCGCGCGCATAGGCGTCGGCGGCGTTCTCGGCCGAATTCTGCAACCGCTTGGCGGTCGCGGTTGCGTTCATCATCGTGCTCTTGGCCAGGAAGCGGAAGCGCGCCTTGGTCTCCTTGTCCTTGGCCTTGGCGGCGCGCGTGACCCAGACGGCCTGGCGTTTCTTGGCAGCCGCCATCACGGCCTTGGTCTGCGCTTTTGCGGTTTGCCGGATGACGGCGTCGAGGTCGGCTTCGGCCATTCAGATGCACTCATTGACTGGACATGCGCCGGGAGGGCGCACGGAGGGACGGGAGCTACCCCTAGCGTAACCGGTGCCGTTTGAACATGCGATCGTTTTGCGAATTCCCGGAGGATCGCATCGACCCCTGTACCGAGGCTTGCGCGGCGTGCGCTAGTCTCCTGACGACCCCGGCGGCACCTTCGCGCCGGCGAGCAGTCTGGCCAGCTCGACCTGCCGGCCCAGTCCGGTCTTGGCCAACACCGCCTTGAGCTGGTTGCGAACCGTTTCGCGGGAAATGCCGAATGCGCCGGCGATTGCCTCGACGGTGCGTCCTTCGCCAATGCCGCGCGCGACGCGCGCCTCCGCCGGCGTCAAGTCGAACAGGCCCTGCAGCACCTCCGCGGTCGGCACCTCGGCCGGCACCACCGGCGTCACGATCACGATCGCCGCCGCGCGATCGAACAGGTCACGCGCTGCGCCGTGGATCGGGACCAGATGCACGATCAGCGGCGGCCGATCCTCCTGCGCCGCGATCGGCACCGAGCGTACCTCCACGCCGATCAGTCCCTGATCAAGTGCGGCCAGCGCCTGGGCGAACAGCGCGTCGGCAGTGGTCGCCGCCAGCGTCAGGCGCTCGCCGCGATCCTGCATCACGTCGGGCACGAGGCGGTCGAACAGCGCGTTGGCCGCCATCAGGCGGCCGCCGCGCCGCAGCACTGCCGCGGGCAGGCCGAGCATCGCCAGCGATTCGGTTGCCGCCCTGGCGCGCTCCATCCCGAGCCGTGCCGACAGCAGCGCGGCACGCGCCAGATGCGGCCGCAGCGCGTCGAGCTGCTCGATTGCTTCCCGCTCGATCGGTCCGTGCTGGTATTCGCGCTCGACGCTGTAGATCAGCACGTCGCCGCTCGGCACCGCGATCGCAGTACCGGCGCCCCATCCGAGCCCGCGCGGGCGGAAGAATTCGCGGATCTGGAAGTCCTGCTGCACCTCCTCGGGCGTATCGAACACGTCGATGTCGCGCAGGAAGCCGGCATGGTTGGCCGCGAGCAGGCGCGGCAATCGCCCGTTGCGCTCGTGCCAGCCGCCCTCGACATAGGCCACCGTGTCGTCGTGCATGTCGGGCGACGCGACCCAGCGGACGTCGTGTGGGGCCGCCGTCAGCAGCACGATACCGCGCGCACGCGCGATTGCACCGACCTGATGCAGGACATTCGGCCACAATTCGGGGATGACCGCGGCCTCATAGGCCAGTTCAATCAGATGCTCGTGCAGGTCGTTCGCCATCGGTCATCCCAAAAACCGTTGTTGCCCAATAGATAAACCCGGCTACCCCGGAAATATTGCGTAAAGCAATTCAGCCCGAGCCACGAGTCCGGGTTATTCCGGTGCGCGTTCACGCGCATCAGGAGGGAATTACGACGTTTTCGCCGCTCTTCTTCGCGATTTTCGCGCGGGCGCCTGGAGCCTCGCTCGCTCGGCTGCGACCCGGCGCGCGGCCGCCGGCGCCCGGACGACGCATTCCAAGGCCGATGCCAGGTCGGCGGGGCAGGCCCAAGACTTGATAGAGACTCGATAGAGACTTGATGAAGACCCGATAATCAGGGCCCGACGATCATCGCCGCGTGTGGCAAAATCGAAGCTGCGTGACAGGTGGAAATATTCGGAAGCATCTCGAATCCCGATTGGCGTGACTGGCGCTGCGCCAGCCCCGCCG
Source organism: Bradyrhizobium sp. USDA 4502 (assembly GCF_054063355.1). Classification (NCBI taxonomy): domain Bacteria; kingdom Pseudomonadati; phylum Pseudomonadota; class Alphaproteobacteria; order Hyphomicrobiales; family Nitrobacteraceae; genus Bradyrhizobium; species Bradyrhizobium sp. USDA 4502. The sequence continues at coordinate 7,319,404 of NZ_JBSSGF010000001.1, read as the reverse complement.
GCGTCACACATTTGCAACGCTGCACGCGATCGTTCGAGCATGAACATCCTTTAATTTGTATCCGCGCAACCCGTGGCGCCAGCTAGGGCATGATCCGGAAAAGTGCGAAGCGGTTTTCCGAAAAGGATCATGCCTAAGGGGCGGCCTTAAGCGCGATGACGATTCAAACCGGGTCTCATCGCGCTTGGAGCGGCCACCTCTGACATTCATGCGAGCCATCGTCGGCTCGGGGAGAGTCGATGATCAGTCGCAGGGCTCTTTCCGGATTGTTGATGACGCTGGTCGGCCCCTCGTCGCGGACCGGCAACGACAGGCTGGCGCTGGACCATTGCCAGGGATCATGCGCGAATGTCGACTTGCCGACCCTTGGCTACGATCAGTTCTGCCGGTCGTTGTTCGATATCGCGGCAAGCGGCAGGCTGCATGCGGTCGCAACCGGTTCGGAGATTCGCGGAGAGATGCGATCTCTGTTCCGGGCGCGGCGGCTTTATCGGCCGTCGCACGACGAGATCCGGGTTCACTGGCGCGCGCCCGCGGATGGCTTCTCGGTCGTGAAGGTCGAGTTCGATCTGGAATGCGGCGTGCCGGTGCGCGGATGTCTTGGAATTCCCGACGGAGAATTCAAGGGGTTGATCCTGCTCGGCCACGGCATGGCGAGCACGCCGGAGCGCTGCTTCGACGATGCCGACAAGGACTACATGAACGCGCTCGGCAAACGGCTATGTGGGGACGGCTACGTCGTCTGGTGTCCTTACATCATCCAGATCGGAAATCAGGAGAGCCAGAACAACATCGCCGCGATGCTGGCATCCCACGGTGTCTCCGCGCACAACGTGTCATGCGCATCGCTTGACGCCGGCGAAATCGTTTGCAGGAAGCTCACCGGCGTGTCGGGTTTGAATGTCGGCGTCTACGGGGTGTCCTGGGGCGCCTTTCTCGCGCTGCATCTGGAAGCCGCGACGGGGCGGATGCGGCCGACTGTCGTGTCCGGATATATGCGCGACGAGAAGAAGTTTCTGACGTCATCCGTGATCACCAGGAATCTCGGCGTCGAACTTGCGGCTTACATTCATTTCAGCAACGGCCGCGCCAAGTACGCCGGCGCGGAGCTGGCGTACTTGCTCTGCCCGTGCCCGCTGTTCGTCGAGATCGGGAGCCGTGACGGTGCAAACGCGCTGGAACTTGGGCGGGATGAAAAGTTTTCTCAAATGCAGTCGATCTACGCATCGTCAGGCCATCCGCATTTGATCGACATGGACATCTTCGACGGTGTGCACGAGGTCAGCGGCAAGCGCGCGCGGCCGTGGCTATCCGAACGTCTGGCGTCGCCAGCCTATCAAGACACCTCTCGCTTGAAGAACGCCATCGCGTTGTGAGCGCAGCCTGACCTCGAGGGTACCGAGAGTGCGCTCGTGTGGGATCACATTGACGGGAGCTTTCGGCGCCGGCGGCATGCACTGAGCTGGTCCGCGCGGCCGCAATGGCTGTGTCATGGTGGCGTCGCAGCGCTTCACAAAGCTGGCTGTCGTCGGGATCGGCGCAACGATCGCGATCAGCTTACAGCATTGTCGGATTGGCCGCGTTATGATCTGCTGCAACGCACCTGCCCATCCTGACCTTCGGGTCTGAGGGAACTCGACGTCATATCCGTCTCGTAGCGTCTGTTGGTAGCCGAAGGGTTGGACTGCATGAGTGGTACGGAACGCATGCTCGGTGGCTTGGCAGGGTTTCTCGTATCGGCGGGACTAATGGCGGCGGGAGTATCGGCGGCCCATGCCCAGGCGGGGCCACCCGGGCCTCCTGCCGTGGGCGTGTTCGAGGCGGTGAAGCGGCCGATCACCGAAACCAATGAATTTCTCGGACGCATCGAAGCCCCCAACCGCGTCAACGTGGTGGCGCGTGTGACCGCGTTCCTGGACAAGCGGAACTTTGTCGAGGGCTCCGAGGTCAAGGCCGGTGATCTCTTGTATCAACTCGAGCGCGGACCGTTCGAAGCCGATCTCGCATCGAAGAAGGCACAGGTCGCTCAGTTGCAGGCGACGCTGGTCAACGCCAAGCTGACCACCGATCGCGCCAAGGCTCTGATGGGCGGCCCGGCCGGCCAGCAATCCAATGTTGATGCGGCGGTCGCCAACCAGCAGAGCCTCGAGGCGCAGGTGCAGGCCGCGCAGGCGCAGGTCGACCTGTCCCAGATCAATCTCGACTACACCATGATCCACTCGCCGATCGACGGCAGGATCGGACGCACCGCGGTCACCGAGGGCAACGTCGTGACGCCGAGCTCGGGAACCCTGACGACAATCGTCAGCCAGGACCCGATGTACGTCACCTTTCCCGTGCCGGTGCGCGAGGCGCTCGATCTGCGCGACCGTTATGCGACGCGCGGCGGCTTCAAGGCCGTCGTCATCCGCCTGCGGTTGCCGGACGGCCGGCTCTTCGACAAGACCGGCGAACTGAACTTCGTCAACAACACGATCGCGCAGAACACCGATACCATCTCCCTGCGCGGCACCATCCCCAATCCGCCGACATATACTTCCGTCGCGGCCGGCGGCTCGCTCCGCGAACTCACCGACAATGAGTTCGTGACCGTTCTCCTCGAAGGCGTGCAGCCGGTCGAGGTGCTCGCGATCCCGCGTTCGGCGGTGCTGTCGGACCAGCAAGGCGAATATGTCTATGTCGTCGGCGCGGACAACAAGGCCGAGCAAAGGCGGATCCAGCTTGGGCAATCGACAGCAACGATCGCGGCGGTGACGAGCGGCATCTCGCTCGGCGACAAGGTCGTCGTCGAGGGGTTGCAGAAGGTCAAGCCGGGCGAGGTGGTGGCGCCGGGGCCCGTCAGCGCGCTGATCCAGTCGAGCATGAAGGTTTCGGCGGATGGCGCCGCGAGCAGCGCGCCGAAATCGACGGGTAATAACCCATGATTTCTGCCGTCTTCGTCGATCGTCCGCGGCTTGCGATCGTCATCGCGTTCGTGATCACGATCGCGGGCGCGCTGGCGCTGATGCAGATTCCGGTCGCGCAGTTTCCGGACATCGTGCCGCCGCAGGTCACGGTCTCCGCCGTATTCCCCGGCGCATCGGCCGAAGTGGTGGAATCGAGCGTCGCCCAGCCGCTGGAAGCGCAGGTCGTGGGCGTCGACAAGATGCTCTACATGAAGTCGACCAGTGGCAATGACGGCAGCTACACGCTGACGGTCTCCTTCGCGCTCGGCACCGATCCCGATATCAACACCGTCAACGTCAACAACCGCGTGCAAAGCGCGCTCGCGCAATTGCCGACCGAGGTGCAGGCGCAGGGCCTGACCGTGCAGAAGAAATCCTCGGCGGTGCTGCAATTCATCGTGCTGTACAGCAAGAGCGGCGATCAGGATCCGCTGTTCATCACCAACTACGCCATCATCAACGTGCTGGACGCGATCTCGCGCACGCCTGGTGTCGGACAGGCCTCGCTGTTCGCGAAGCTGAACTATTCGATGCGGATCTGGTTCGACACCCAGCGCCTGACCAGCCTCAATCTGGCGCCGTCGGACGTGATCGCCGCGATCCGGGCCCAAAGCGTGCAGGCGCCGGTCGGCCGCATCGGCGCGCGTCCGATCAGCAATGACCAGCAGTTCCAGTTCAACGTGCAGACGCAGGGCCGCCTGACGACATCCAAGCAGTTCGGCGACATCGTGCTGCGGGCCAATCCGGATGGATCGGTGCTGCGGATCAGGGACGTTGCCCGCGTCGAGATCGGCGCGCAGAACATGGATTCGGAGTCGCGGATCGACGGCAATCCCGGCGTGCCGATGGGCATCTATCTCGCGCCCGGCGCCAATGCCGTGACCACGGCCAAGGCGGTGCAGGCCACGCTTGCGCGGCTGTCGGAGCGGTTTCCGCCGGGGCTGACCTATCTCGTGCAGTACGACTCCACCACCTTCGTGTCCGATACGATCAAGGAGGTGATGAAGACGCTCGGCGAGGCCTTCGTGCTCGTCGTGATCGTGGTGTTCCTGTTCCTCGGCAATCTGCGCGCCACGGTGATCCCGGCGGTCGCGGTTCCGGTCAGCCTGATCGGCGCCTTCGCGGTGCTGCTGGCGCTCGGCTATTCCGCCAATACGGTCTCGCTGCTGGCGATGGTGCTGGCGATCGGCATCGTGGTCGACGACGCCATCGTCGTGGTCGAGAACGTCGAGCGCGTCATGGAGGAGGAGCCGGAGCTGTCGCCGGCCGACGCCACCAAGAAGGCGATGGCGCAGATCACGGCGCCGATCATCGCGATCTCGCTGGTGCTGCTCTCGGTGTTCGTGCCGATCGCGTTCATCCCCGGCATTTCCGGCACGCTGTTCCGCCAGTTCGCGGTGACGATCAGCGCCGCGATGGTGATCTCGGCGCTGAATGCGCTGACCTTGTCGCCGGCACTGTGCGCCGTGTTCCTGCGTCATGGCGGGCCGCGCCGCGGCATCATGGGACGGGTGCTCGGCAGCATCGACTGGGTACGCGACCGCTACGCCGGCGTGGTGCAACGGCTGGTTCGTGTGGCGGTGCTGTCACTGGTTGCGGTGCTGGTGTTTGCCGGCGCGGTGTTCGGCGTGTCGAAGATCACGCCGACCGGCTTCCTGCCCGAGGAGGATCAGGGCGCCTTCTTCATCGCGGTGCAATTGCCCGACGGCGCGTCGGTGGCACGCACCAGCGAGGTCACCAAGCAGGTCGAGGCGCTCTTAAAGAAGAATCCGGCGATCGACCATGTGCTGTCGATCATCGGCTTCTCGCTGCTCGACGGTGCCAGCGAGCCGAATTCGGCATTCATGGTGGCGCGCATGAAGGCGTTCGCCGACCGCAAGGCCGTCACCGACTCGGTGCAGGCGGCGATCGGGCAGACCTTCGTCGGGGGATCGCAGATTCGCCAGGCTTCGGTGCTGCCGTTCAACCTGCCGCCGATCATCGGGCTTTCGACCTCCGGCGGATTCGAATATCAGCTCGAGGCGCTCGAAGGGCAGGATCCGGCCTCGCTCAGCAGCGTGATGGGCGGGCTGATCGGTGCTGCCAACCGCAATCCGAATCTGGCCCGCGTGTTCTCGACCTTCACCGCGACCAACCCGTCGGTCTATCTCGATATCGATCGCGCCAAGGCGCAGGCGCTCGGCCTCAACATGGCCGACGTCTTCACCGCGCTGCAGGCCACGCTCGGCGGCATCTACGTCAACAACTTCAACCTGTTCGGCCGCACCTGGCAGGTCAATGTGCAGGGCGATGCAGCCGATCGCCGCGACATTCCCGACATCTGGCAGATCTATGTGCGCAACAGCGGCGGCGAGATGGTGCCGATCCGTTCGATCGCAAGCCTGCGCATCGTGACCGGACCGCAGGTGATCACGCGCTACAACAATTATCGTTCGGTCACCGTGAACGGCAGCCCGGCGGCGGGCGTGTCCTCGGGCACCGCGATCGCGACGATGGCCGAGCTCTCCAAGTCGACGCTGCCTTCCGGCTATTCCTACGAGTGGACCGGCACGGCCTATCAGGAGCAGGCGGCCTCCGGCCAGACCGGCATCATTCTCGGCCTCGCGGTGCTGTTTGCCTATCTGTTCCTGGTCGCGCTGTATGAGAGCTGGACGATCCCGATTCCCGTGCTGCTATCGGTCACGGTCGGCGTGTTCGGTTCCTATCTTGCGATCAAGCTCGCGGGCCTCAACCTCGATCTCTACGGTCAGATCGGCCTCGTGGTGCTGATCGCGCTCGCCGCCAAGAACGGCATCCTGATCGTCGAGTTCGCCAAGGAGCAGCGCGAGGCCGGCAAGCCGATCGCGGAGGCCGCGACGATGGGCGCGCAAATGCGCTTCCGCGCCGTCATGATGACATCAATTGCCTTCATCCTCGGCCTGGTGCCGCTGGTGGTCGCGACCGGTGCCGCGGAAATCAGCCGCCGTGCGGTCGGCACCGCGGTGTTCGGCGGTATGCTCGCCGCAAGCTCGGTCGGCATCTTCCTGGTGCCGATGCTGTTCGTCACCTTCCAGGGCTGGCGCGAGGGTGTAAAGAACCGCTTCGGCAGACGGACCAAGGCGGAACAGCCTGCCTCGCATTAGATCCTGCCTAATCCCTTCGCGCATTAGGGAGGCGCGTGGGGGCGGGTCTATGCTACTGGCCTCATCGATGGAGTTCTGGATTGAGCGTTGCCTTCACCAAGGAAGAAAGTGCCGAGACCGCGTCCGAAACGCTGTTGCCGGACCGCCCCATTTCGCCGCATCCCAACCTGGTGACCGAAGCAGGACGCAAGGCGCTGGAGCGTGAGCTCCAGGCGGCACGCGAGGCCCTTGAGGCCGCGCAGCAGCTGGACGATATCAACGAACGGCGGCGGCAGTCGGCGGTTCCGTTGCGCGACGCGCGCTATCTCACAGAGCGGCTCCGCACCGCGCAGGTCGTGCCTGACCCTGCTTCCACCGAAACTGTTGCCTTCGGCAGCACGGTGACTTTCAGCCGCGCCGACGGGCGGGTGCAGACCTATCGCATTGTCGGCGAGGACGAAGCCGACCCAAAGGCAGGCTCGATTTCCTTTGTCTCGCCGGTAGCGAGGTCGCTGATGGGCAAAGCCCTGGGCGACGTCGCAGGCTCGGGCGATCAGGAGCTGGAGATCGTCGCGATCGCTTAGAGAGTGATGGGATTAGATTGAATGGCGGTCGCAAAGGCGACGCGTCCCTCGCCCCGTTCTTACGGGGAGAGGGTTGGGGGTGAGGGGCTGCCTCCGCACACGCGGAGACAGATACTCTCGCGGAGACTCCCCCTCTCACCCGGAACGCATCTGCCGATGCGTTCCGACCTCTCCCCGCACGCGGGGCGAGGTGAACCGGAGTCCGCCGCTCGATTCGGAGCAAAGTGATCACGCTGCCGGCAGGGCAAGCCGCTCGATAGTCTGAATATGCCGCGCCAGCAGGCTGCAGGCCTGTTCGATGTTGCGTGCGCGCAGCGCCTGCAGGATCACGCGATGATCCTGGCTCGGCCGCGGCCGCCAGCCGGCGTTGCGCGCCATCGCGAACACCAGTCGCGAATTCGCAAGCTGCAGGCCGTCGAGGCTGGCAAGCAGCCGCGGCATCGCGCACGGCGCCACCAGCGCATGGTGAAAGGCGCGATTGGCCATCTCGAAATCCTGCACCGTCTCGGCATTGTCGCCTTCGATCATGGCGAGTTCGATCCGTGCCAGATGGGCCGATGTGAGCCTGGGGGCGGCATTGCGCAACGCGACCACCTCGAGCGCGGCGCGCATCTCGGCGATTTCCTTCACCGACCTGGTGTCGAGCGGCGCGACCCGCACCCCGCGTCGCGGCACCGCAACAACGAGATGCTGCGCCTCCAATTGCCTGAAGGCCTCGCGCACCGGCACGTGGCTCGAATGGAATTCGCGCGCGACATGATCCTGCCGCAGCGGCGCGTCCGGCAGCAATTCGCCGTTGATGATGCGCTCGCCGATCGCTTCGGCGATGCGCCCCGCGGTGGTCGTGTTCTCGCCTTCGCTCGTCATAGATTATCTATCGTAAAAACGGGTGCGCGCGCGTACTGGCTCGGCTAGCATCGTTCTAAGTCCACAGATCATAGATAATATACCAGATTATCTATGATCCACAGCAAACGAGAAAGCAAGCCATATGGTTGATGTCGTGGAAATCGAACGGACCGACAGCGGCACCAGTGCAGCGCCCCGCAAGACCTGGGACCGTACCGAGGCTGAAGCACTCTACAATTTGCCGTTCGCGGATTTGATGTTTCAGGCGCAAGGCGTGCATCGCGCCAACTTCAATCCGAACCATGTCGAAACCGCGAGCCTGCTCAGCATCAAGACCGGCGGCTGCCCGGAAGACTGCGGCTACTGCTCGCAAAGCGCGCATTACGACACCGGCCTGAAGGCCACTCGCCTGATGCCGCGGGACGAAGTGGTCGCGGTCGCGCAGCGCGCCAAGGACGCTGGCGCAACCCGCTTCTGCATGGCTGCGGCCTGGCGCAGCCCGAAGGACCGCGATCTCGATCAGGTCTGCGACATGGTCAGCGCGGTGAAGGGCCTCGGCATGGAAACCTGCGTCACGCTCGGCATGCTGACGCCAAAGCAGGCCGAGCGTCTCTCTGACGCCGGGCTCGATTTCTACAACCACAACGTCGACACCTCGCCCGAGTTCTACGACAAGATCATCACCACCCGCACCCTGCAGGATCGCATCGATACGCTCGCGCATGTGCGCGACGCCGGCATCAAGGTCTGCTGCGGCGGCATTATCGGCATGGGTGAACAGGTCGATGACCGGCTCGGCATGCTGATGCTGCTTGCCAATCTCCCCAGCCATCCGGAGAGCGTGCCGATCAATCTGTGGAACGAGGTCAAGGGCGTTCCGGTCAACGACACCGCGGAACGGCCCGATCCGATCGCGCTGGTGCGTCTGGTTGCCACTGCGCGGATCATGATGCCGAAGAGCGTGGTGCGGCTGTCGGCCGGACGGCAATACATGACCGACGAGCTGCAGGCGATGTGCTTCCTCGCCGGCGCGAATTCGATCTTCATCGGCGATGTGCTGCTGACCACCAGGAACCCGCAGCGCGATCGCGACGCCGATTTGCTGGACCGGCTCGGCATCAACTCCGCCCTCGCCTGAGCGCAACTCCGGCACGCGCGCGGCGGGATTCGCCGCGCGACCAACTACAAATCTGAGAGAGAAGCATGAGCGCAATCCATGCGGCCAAGGTCGCTGATTACGCCGCGGCCTTGCACGCCCTGAGCAAGGACGATCGGCTGCGCGGTCTTAAGCCGCGCGCGGGCATCGATTTCGTCTCGAACGACTATCTGGCGCTCGCGAACGCGCCGCGCATCAAGAATGCGGTCTCGGCCGCGCTCGAGGCCGGCACACCGATCGGCGCCGGTGGGTCGCGGCTGCTGCGCGGCAATTGCGAGGAGCACGAACGGCTAGAGGCCGAAGCCGCCGCGTTCTTTGGAGCCGAGACGGCGCTGTTCTTCGGTGGCGGCTATGTCGCCAATTTCGCCGTGCTGACGACGCTGCCGCAGCGCGGCGACCTCCTGGTGCTCGATTCTCTCGTGCACGCCAGCATCCATGAAGGCGCGCGCGCCGGCCGGGCCGAATTCCGGATCAGCGCGCACAATGATCCCGGGTCGGTCGAAGCCACCATTCGCGGCTGGCGCGCCGAGGGTGGCACGGGCCGGGTCTGGATCGTGGTCGAAAGCGTCTACAGCATGGACGGCGACGTCGCGCCGCTCGACGACCTCGTCGCCATCGCGGACCGGCACGACGCGTTCCTGATGGTGGACGAGGCGCATGGCACCGGCGTCTATGGCGAGCAGGGGCGTGGGCTGACGGCGTCCTATGAGGGGCGCGAGAACCTCGTGATCGTTCATACCTGCGGCAAGGCGCTGGGCGCCGCCGGCGCGCTGGTCACGGCTTCGACCGTGCTGCGCGACTTCATGGTCAATCGCTGCCGCCCGTTCATCTTCGCCACTGCACCGTCGCCACTTGTGGCCGTCGCCGTGCGCGAGGCGGTGCTGATCCTGCAGCAGGAGCCCGTGCATCAGCAGCGCCTGGCAAAACTGGTCGCGTTCACGCATCGCGAGCTCGACCTGCGCGGTTGGCGCAGCCCGTCGCGCTCGCAGATCGTGCCCTATATCGTCGGCGACAATGCGCGTGCGATGCAGCTGGCGTCTGCGCTGCAGGCGCGCGGCTTCGATATCAGAGGCATCAGGCCGCCGACCGTGCCGGCAGGCTCTGCCCGGTTGCGGATTGCGCTGACCCTTAATGTCGACGAGGACGACGTGCGCGCGCTGCTCGACGCGCTGGTCGACGAGACCAAAGGCTGGTCGCGATGACGAGCCGGATCGTGATCACCGGCACCGATACCGGGATCGGGAAGACGGTGTTCTCCGCGGGCCTCGCCGGCTTCCTCGGCGCGCGCTACTGGAAGCCGGTTCAGGCCGGCCTCGAGGAGGAAACCGATGCGCAACTGGTCGCACGGCTTGGCGGGCTCCCGGCGGATCGCATCGTGCAGGAGCGTTACCGGCTTCGAACGCCGGCTTCGCCGCATCAGTCTGCCGCACTCGACGGCGTGCGCATCGACGCTGCCGCGCTCGGCGTGCCCGATGCCGGGGACCGTCCGCTGGTGATCGAGGGCGCCGGCGGGCTGATGGTGCCGCTCGACGGCAACACGCTCTATATCGATATCTTCGCGCGATGGCGCCTTCCGGTCGTGCTGTGCGCCCGCACCGCGCTCGGCACCATCAATCACTCGCTGTTGTCGGTCGAGGCGCTGCGCACGCGCGGGATCGACATTCACGGGATCGCATTCATCGGCGAGAGCAATCCCGAGAGCGAGCGCGCGATCTGCGAGATCGGGCAGGTGCGCCGGCTGGGCCGGTTGCCCTGGCTTGCTCCGCTTGCGGCAGACACGCTGAAGGCAGCGTTCAAGGCGTCGTTCCGGCGGGAAGATTTCAATCCATGACATCCGCTCGGAAGTCGCCGATCTGGCACCCGTTCACCCAGCACGCGCTGCACGGCGAGATGACGAGGATCGTGCGTGGGGAGGGCGCCTATCTCTACACCGCGGATGATCGCCGCATCATCGATGCGATCGCATCCTGGTGGGTCGTGACCCACGGCCATTGCCATCCGCACATCGTGCGCGCGATCCAGGACCAGGCGGAGCAGCTCAACCAGATCATCTTCGCGGGCCATACCCACGATCCGGCCGAGCAGGTCGCCGCGCAGCTGTTGAAGCTGGCGCCCGACGGGCTCGATTACGTGTTCTTCTCCGACTCTGGCTCGACCAGCGTCGAGGTGGCGCTGAAGATGGCGCTCGGCTACTGGCACAATATCGGCGCGACGCGCACGCAGATCATCGTGATGGAAAATTCCTACCATGGCGACACGGTCGGGACGATGTCGGTCGGCGCGCGCGGCGTCTTCAACAGGGCTTACGAGCCGCTGCTGTTCGACGTCGCGTCGATCCCGTTTCCGGCGCCTGGCTATGAACAGACGACGCTCGACGCGCTCGAAGCCGCGTGCAGGAAGGAATCCGCGGCAGTGTTCATTGTCGAACCGCTAATCCTGGGTGCGGGCGGGATGCTGATGTATCCGCCCTGGGTGCTGAAGGAAATGAAACGCATCTGCGCAGCCGCTGGCGTGTTGTTCATCGCCGACGAGGTGATGACCGGCTGGGGCCGCACCGGCACCTTGTTCGCCTGCGAGCAGGCGGACGTTAGGCCCGATATCGCCTGCTATTCGAAGGGCCTCACCGGCGGTTCGCTGCCGCTCGCGGTGACGCTCTGCCGGGCCGAGATCTACGACGCACATTATTCCAGTGATCGTTCGCGCACCTTCTTCCATTCCAGCTCCTACACGGCAAACCCGGTCGCCTGCGCTGCTGCAAAAGCAAACCTCGAGCTCTGGCAACACGGTGCAGGCGCGCGCGTCTCCGCGGTGGCTGCGATGCAGGAGCGTCTGCTCGCCGCGTTCCGTGCCGACGCGCGCTTCGAGAACGTCCGCCGCACCGGGACCATCACCGCACTTGATCTGAAAACAAGCGATGCAGGCTATCTCGCCGGCATCGGCCCAAAGCTTCAGGCCTTCTTCGAACGCCGCAACCTGCTGCTGCGGCCGCTCGGCAACACGATCTACGTCATGCCGCCCTACTGCGTCACGGAGGCGGATCTCGAGGAGATCTACGACGGGATCAGGTGCGCGGCTGACGCGCTGGCTTGACGACGCGCGTCGCGCCCAAAAGTCAGGGATTGATCATTGCATCGCGGGCCGTGGTGCCCGCGATGGGGGCTCATACGAAATCGGCGTGCCCTTGCAGGCACGCCGATGAGCCCGATCATGAGTGCTGGCGTGGCGCCGGATGCGGCCTCGTAGCAGGATGCGGCCGTGGCGCCGGTCGTGACACATGCGGCGGCGCGGGCCGATGCACAACCGCTTGCGCGACGCGCGGTGCCGGTGGATGCGCGACCGCGCGTGGCTGCGGCGGTGCATGCTGCACGAGCTGCGGTCTTGACGCCGGCGGAGCGACGTGCGGCGCGGGTGCGGGATGTGCGCTGGTGCCGGGGAGAGCATGCGCAGTCGGCAAGGCGTGTCCCGGCGGCAAAGCGTTCCCCGTCGGTAGAGCGTGTCCGGCCGGCGAAGCGCTTGCTGTCGGCAGGGCGTGTCCTGGCGGCGGAGCATTCCCCGTCGGGAGTGCATGTCCCGTTGGCAAGGCGTGTGCGGCCGTGGGTTGCGCATGTCGGGGCGGCGGCGCCGCGATCGGCTTGCCCGGGCGCGCGGCCACCACGCCGGCGCCGCTGAACCGTGCTGCGTGCGCGGTCGCGGCGACCGCCGGATGACCATGGTTGTTGGCGAGCGTCAGCGCCGGATTCTTCATCGCCGCTTCCGCGTGTCGCGTCTGCTCGCCGGTCGCGGCCACGTGGTGCGCGCTCTGGGCCGCGAGCTGCTGTGGCGTCGGCTTCACCGTAGTGCCGCCGGTGCCGCCGTTGTAGCTGACGTTGGTCGTGTTGTTGACGACGGTCTTGTTGTAGACGTTGGTGACCGAGACGTTCGAGATGTTGTTGACGGAACTGTTGTAGAAGAAGCTGCCGCCGCGCCAGTAGCCGCCCTCATAGCCGACGCCGGTGTAGCCGAAGCCATAAGAGATGCCGCCGTAGAAGCCGACCGTCGCGCCCCAATATCCGGCGTGGAAGCCGTAGGCGCCGTCGCTCCAGCCCCAATAGCCGGGAGTCCACAGCAATTCGGGCGCTGGCGGAAGCACCCATGTGCCGGGCACCCAGTAGTAACCGGTGTCGTCGTTCCATGCCCAATAGCCCGGAGTCCAGATGTAGCCGGGCGCGGGGATCGGCGGCTGGACATAGACCGGCAATGGCGGCGGCGCCGCATTGACGGTGATGCCGATGGCAAGCTGCCCGCGTGCTGGCGCGAGCGGTGAGAGACAGCAGAGGCTGAGAGCCAAGGCGAAAGGCAGTCCGGCGATGCGGCGCATGGCACATACTCCAATCTTCTTCCCCCAGCGTTGGAGTCGAATAGTGGCGGCGACATGAACCCGTTGTGAATGTTTGTGCTGACACCGTGATTTCGAGATCGCGCGACGGCGGGATCGTTAACGACGGCGAATGCAAGTCAGCTCGGTGTCAGGATGGAACGCGACGGTGCGGTCGCGTCAGCTTCATCACTGCGCCAAATAGTCGAATTTTCGATTTGAATTGGACGACGACCCCCTGCGCGTCATCAATCGGTGCCTGGAGCATCCGGCTGCCAAAGGCCGGGCAGGGAGGTTTGGCATGGCGCGATCCGCCGACATCGACATCAACGCGGGTGCGCGCCTCGACAGGCTGCCGATCTGCGGATTCCACTGGCGCATCCTGGCCCTGATCGGCGCCGGCATGTTCCTCGACGCGTTCGATATTTATCTGGCCGGCGGCGTGCTGGGCGCCGTGCTCAAGGAAGGCTGGTCGACGCTCGAGCTCAACGCCGCATTCGTCTCCGCGACCTTCGTCGGGATGACGATCGGCGCGTGGTGCTCCGGCATCCTCGGCGATCGGTTCGGCCGCCGCTTCTCCTATCAGATGAACCTCGCGATCTTTGGCCTCGCCTCGATCGCCGCGGCCTTCGCGCCGAACATGATCGTCCTGATCGGCCTGCGTTTCATCATCGGCATTGGCCTCGGCGCAGAGATCGTGGTCGGCTACGCGACGTTGACGGAATTCGTGCCGGCTTCCTCGCGTGGGCGCTGGATCGGGCTGCTGGCCGTGATCACCAATTTCTCGCTGTTCGTCTCGTCGATGGTCGGCCTGTGGCTGATCCCGACGCTTGGATGGCGCTACATGTTCGGCCTTGTCGGTTGCCTTGCGATGGTCGTCTGGATTCTGCGCAAGTCGATGCCGGAATCGCCGCGCTGGCTCGCCGCCAACGGACGCGCCGATGAAGCCGAGAAGATCCTGTCGGCGATCGAAGCCGAGGCCGCGCGCAAGGCGACACTGCCTGCCGTCGCTGCCCGCGCGCCGGCGCAGGAGTCTCCCGGCGCCGTCTGGCGTCTGTTCCAGCCGCCGTATCTCGCGCGCACGCTGCTCGGCAGCCTGTTGCACATCGTCGTCGGCTTCAGCCTCTACGGGTTCATCGGCTGGCTGCCGACCTTCATGGTCAAGGGCGGCCACAGCGTGGTTTCCTCGCTGGGTTATACCACGGTGATGGCGCTGGGCGGCCCGGTCGGCTCGCTGATCGGGCTCGTGCTGGCGGACCGGCTCGGACGCAGGCTGTCGATCGTCTGTTCGTCGATTGCGGCAGCGGCGCTCGGTATCGCCTATCCATACATGCCTGATGGTGTTGCGCTCGCGGCCGTGGGCTTCCTGCTGATCACCGCAATCTACGTCATGCTGGCGACCGGGTTCGCGATGCACGTCCCCGAACTGTTTCCGACGCGGTATCGGCTTCGCGGCACGGCGATCTGCGCCACGTCCGGACGCATCGCGACCGCGCTGGTTCAATACGTCGTGGTTGCGATCTTCGCCTGGCAGGGGCTGACCGGCGTGCTGACGACCTTGGCCGGCATCCTCGTCTTCCAGGCCGTGGTCTTCCTCGTGTTCGGTTTCGAGACCAAGGGGCGTTCTTTAGAGGACGCATCGGCCGTCACGGACGCCGAGGCAGCACGTCAATCGCCCATGGCGCGGAGGCCGGCGGACCTCGGCGCCTAGTTCAGGTCGGAGCACGCCGCCCTGATCCGGTCGCGGAGCCAGCCGTTGGCGTTGCTCTGATCGTATCTGCGGTGCCAGTACAACATCCAGTCGAACGGCGCGGACTCGAACGGCAGTTCCTCCATCCTCAGATCGTCGTCCATCAGCACGGTCGCGAGGTGCCTCGGCATCACCGCGAGCAGATCGGTCTTCTTCAAGACGTGAGGCACGACCAGCCAATGCGGCACGTTCAGGGCAATGCGTCTTCGATGGCCGCGTTCGGCGAGCACGTCGTCGACGAAGCGAAGATCGGTCGGGCTCATCGAGACCTTCATGTGCTCCTGCGCGATGAAGCGCTCAAAGGTCAGCCGTGCGCGCTTGATCTGGTGTCCGCGTCGCATCAGGCAGACCATGCGGTCGCGCAGCAGCGTCTCGGAACGGATCGATGCGGAATGCTCGAGCCCCATGCTCACCGCGACGTCGATCTCGTCCCGCTCCAGCGCATCGATCGTCAGGGCGGGTGGCAGATGGATCGTGTTGTAGGAAATTCGGCCCTCCGGCGGCCGCGCTGCGGCGAGCCGCGGCAGCAGCAGGCACGCGAGAATGTCCGACATCCTGATCGTGAAGGTGCGTTCGGTCCGGGCTGGATCGAAGCCGGCGTCGCTCGCCATCACGCGCTCGACCTGGCGCAGGACCTGGCGCAGCGGCTCCGCCAGTTCGGTGGCGCGGGGCGTCGGCTTCATCCCGGTCGTGGTCCGCACCAGGAGTTCGTCCTTGAACATCGCGCGCAACCGGTTGAGCGCATTGCTCATCGCCGGTTGACTGAGGCCGACGCGATCCGCCGCCTTGGTGACGTGACGCTCGGTCAGCAGTGCGTCCAGCGCGACGAGCAGATTGAGGTCGATGGATCGAAGGTTCATCCATCATTCATATCGTGAATGACGAAAGATAACAAATCCATTTCATCCATGATGGTGCAGCGCGTATCAATCGATCAGGACCAAGGAGGCATCAATGAGCTTTGAGACGATCAAGCGCGACGTGAAGATCTGCATGTTCGACCAGTACGGCACGGTCGTCGACATGCAGGGCGGCCTGACCAGGATCGCGGCGCGGTTCCTCGAGAAGAAGGGCTGGAAGGGCGATCCGGATTCCTTCGTCACGTGGTGGCGTCGCACGCATTTCGAGAACTCGATGATCGATGCGCTGCTGCATCGCGAGCACACGCCCTATCGCGAGATCGGGCACCGCGCGGTTGCCCACGTCATGGACCGAGCGAAGATCGACTATACGATGGACGATGTGCGTTACCTCGTGGGCGAGATCGAGAAGCTGGTGCCGTTTCCGGAGGTGCCGGACGCGCTCGCGCGGCTGCAACGCAAGTACAAGCTCGTCGTGCTCTCGAACGGCGATCCGGACATGCTCGAGACGGCGAAGCAATACCACAAGGTCCCGTTCGATCGCGTGATCTCGGTGGCGGAAGCCAATTCGTTCAAGCCGCATGTCGCGACCTACACCAAAGCGGCCGAGATCATGGGCGTGAAGCCGGCGCAGGTGCTGTTCGTGGCCAATCATGCCTTCGACTGCATCGGCGCCAAGTCCGCCGGCATGCGGACGGCCTTCATCGATCGGCGCAGCCGCCCGTTCGGCATCACGCCGCATCAGCCTGATATCCTGGTGCCGTCGATGAAGGACCTCGCCGATGCGATCGTCTGATCGCGAGCCGCTGTCGGGCATCAGGGTCCTCGACCTCTGCCGAGTGGTCTCTGGCCCGTTTGCCACGATGCAGCTCGGCGATCTCGGCGCCGACATCGTCAAGATCGAGGATCCGCGACAGGGCGACGAGAGCCGCCGCTACGGGCCGCCGTTCATCGGCGGCGAGAGTGCGTATTTTCTGTCGGTGAACCGCAACAAGCGAAGTTGCGCCGTCGATCTGAAGTCGCCGGCCGGGCGCGACGCGGTGCTCGATCTTGCATCCGTCGCCGATGTCGTCATCGAGAACTTCCGCCCCGGTACCCTGGACAAATGGGGGCTCGGCTTCGACGCGCTGCGCGCCCGCAAGGCCGACATCATCCTGTGCAGCATCTCGGGATTCGGTCGCACCGGCGCCGACGCCGCGCGGCCCGGCTACGATCTGATCCTTCAAGGCGAATCCGGCGTGATGGACATCACCGGCGATCCGGACGGACCGCCGACCAAGGTCGGCACGTCGATCGCCGACCTAGTCACGGGCCTCTATGCGTCGCATTCGGTGCTGGCCGCCCTGATGCGCAAGAGCCGCACCGGCGAGGGCGGCCGGGTCGACGTCTCCATGCTCGACGCCATGGCATCGCTGCTGACGTTCAACGCCGGCATGTACTTCGCCTCGGGACAAAGCCCGAAGCGCCGCGGCAATGTCCATCCGACCATCAGCCCGTATGAACCGTTCGAGGCGAGTGACGGCTGGATCAATGTCGGGGTCGCGAACGACAAGTTCTGGGCGGCGTTTTGCGGCGTCGTCGGCCGGCCGGAGCTGCGCGAGGACGGCCGCTTCGCAACAGCTCCGAAGCGTGCGGCGAGCCGCGATGAGCTCGTCGCGATCCTTTCGCCGATCTTTGCCCGGCGAAGTCGCGCCGACTGGCTGCAGGCGCTCGGCGCGGCGGGCATTCCGTGCGGCGCGATCAAGTCGGTCGGCGAGGTCTGCGAAACGCCTCAACTCACGCAGCGCGGAATGGTCCAGACCATCAGCCATCCGGCCGCGGGAGATGTGAAGTTCATCGCGAGGCCGACGCGGTTCGGCGACGAACCGCCGGCGCCGTCCACGCCGCCGCCAATGCTCGGCGAACACACGCGCGAGGTGTTTGCGGAATGGCTCGGCTGGAGCGACGATCGGCTGGAGAGATTCGCCGCCGAGGGCGCGTTCGGCGACTTTGGACGGACGCTCGTGCGATCGTCGATGTGAGGTCACTGGCATTGCCAGGATCGATATCCGGTTTCATACTCTGGCATAGGCCGGAGCCGGCCAGCTAACCTGACGGCGCGGCCAACCCGGAGAATACAAGAGACAATACCGGGTTTCTGAGCGGCGGAGAGACGGCGATGTCGTTTCGTCTCGCATTTGCCTTTGTGTCGATAGCGGCGCTGCTGGTTGATTCGACTGACGCCGTGTCGCAGGACATGCTGCGGAGTGTCGACCTCAACAGTCCGGAAATGACGGCGTCGGAGATGACGCGCGCCGAGGTCGATGCGCTCCTCAAGTCGATCCCTCAAGGGGACGGACGCACTGCAGATTTGGATGGAAAGCGACTGTCGCACCTCGATCTCTCGGGCCTCGACTTCTCCGGCGGCAACCTTCATCTCGTAAAGCTCAACCAGACCAATCTGAAAGGCGCCCGCTTCGATCGGGCTATCTTGAACCAGGCCTGGCTGATCGACGCAGACTTGACGGGGGCGTCCCTCGTCAAGGCATCGCTGCTCGGCACGCAGATGCAACGCGCCAAGCTTGGCGGCGCCGACTTGAGCGGCGCTCGGATAACCGCCGATCTTTCCGGTGCCAGCCTGATCGGGGCCAGGCTTGCGGGCGCCGATCTGAGCGCTGATATGCGCAACCAATCGATGGGCCTGATGCGTGGCGTGCTCAAATCCGCCGATCTGCGGAACGCGGATTTAAGCGGCGCCAATCTCTCGCGCGCCGATCTCGAATTTGCGCAACTGCAGAATGCCAATTTGGCGAACTGCAGCCTCCATAGAGCTGACCTTGCGGGAGCCGACCTATCCGACGCCAATGTCGCCGGCGCAGATTTCACCGAGGCCGACCTTGCGTCGGCCCTGTTGCCGAGCGCGGCGGCGCTGGCCGAGGCCCGCAATCTGGACAAGGCCCGGAACTTGAACTTGGCGCGGCGCCCCCGTTAGGGATCGAATTGCAGTGTCCTGCGACAAGACCTATGTTCTGTCTTGAGAACCACGCAGCCGCTCATCGTGCGGCGGGCAGGACCACGGTGGATGGTTGCATGTCGCACCGGAGGTGACGCCATGACCATTTCTCCCAAACTGCACAATTATCTCGCTGCAGAAAACATCGAGTACGACGAAATCCCGCACGTACTGACGATGTCGTCAGCCCTTACCGCCCAGGCTTGTCACGTCTCGGGCGATCGCTTGGCCAAGGCCATTGTGCTGCGCCGCAACGACGGGTACCTGCTCGCCGTGCTGCCGGCATCGCATCACCTCAGGCTGGCGGATCTCAGGGCGAGATTCGGTGACGATATCGCCATGGCCGCTGAAGGCGAGATCGATCGGCTGTTCACGGACTGTGCGCACGGGGCGGTTCCCGCCGCCGGTAGCTGCTACGGGCTCGACGTTATCGTTGATGACAGCATCCGGATGCAGCCCGAGATCTATATCGAAGCCGGCGATCATGAGACGTTGCTTCATCTCGGTCGTGCGCAATTCGCACGCCTGACCGCCGGTTCCCTGCATGGCAGCTTCAGTGCGCATGACTGAGGCGGCGTGACAGCGGGACCATCTATCTGTGCGCCCCGACTGGAGCATGATCCGGAGGGGTGCGAAGCGGCTCTTCCCCGAGACAAGGGAGGAACGCGCTTGCGCGGAGATCATGCTCAAGCAAGGGGCTCGAGCGCGATAACGCTTCGACCCGGTTTCATCGTGCCTTAAGGCGCAGCACGCATGCAGTCGCGCCAGCTCTGTTGTATAATTGCGAGCGAGGGGGTGCTGCCTTGGACGGGAGGTCCTCCATGAAAGTCAAGGACGTGATGCACAAGGGCGTCGATTGGGTGAGCCCCGACACGCCAATCACCGAAATCGCGAAATTGATGCAAGGGCACGACATCGGCTGCATTCCGATCGGGCAAGACGATCGTCTGATCGGGATGGTGACGGATCGCGACCTCGTCTGCAAAGGTCTCGCGAGCAAGGACTTCAACTCTGCGCGCACCACAGCGCGGGATGTGATGACCGAAGGCATCCACTGCTGCCGGGAAGACGACGATCTGACGAAAGCTATACATCACATGGAAACGCTGAAGATTCGCAGACTGCCTGTGATCAACAAGAGCAAGCGGATGGTTGGCATGATCAGCTTGGGCGATGTAGGCCACTTTGCCGGTGCCGATCTCTTGTCCCAATGCATGAAGAGCGTGTCGGCTCATCATTGAGGCGAGGCCGGTCTGCGGGAAGCTGGCAGACCGGCCAGTATCGTGGTCAACCGGGAAGGCAACCGGTGCCGGCTGTCTCGCAGGCATCGGCCCGAAGCTGGACGGCGATCGGCACAGTTCGATCTCCATCCGATCTGTCGAGGGGCGGATCGCACGACGATCCGCCCGACATCTCGTTAGCGCCCGGTCGATCAACCGAGGTGATGAACCTTCTGCAAGCCGTAGACCGGGGTTGGGATGCCTTCCATCCGCGCCTTCAGTTGCAGCGCCAGATACTGGGAGTAATGCCGCGACTGGTGCAGATTGCCGCCGTGGAACCAAAGTGCCTCCTGCTGGGTCGGCTTCCACATGTTGCGCTGCTCGCCCTCCCACGGGCCGGGGTCCTTGGTGGTGTCGGATCCAAGACCCCAGACCTTGCCGACCTTGTCGGCGACGTTCTTCGAGATCAGGTCGGCGGCCCAACCGTTCATCGAGCCATAGCCGGTGGCATAGACGACGAGATCGGCGGGGAGTTCGCTGCCGTCCACGAACCTGACGCCGGTTTCGGTCAGTTCCCGCACCGCAGCGCCCTTGCCGCTCTTGAGCTTGATCGAACCGTCGATCACGAGATCGCAGGCGCCGACGTCGATGTAATAACCCGAGCCGCGGCGCAGGTACTTCATGAACAGGCCGGAGCCGTCGTCACCCCAGTCATGCATGAAGCCGACTTTGTCCAGCGCGGCGTAGAAATCCTTGTCGCGCTCGCGCATCTGCTCGTAGAGCGGGATCTGGAATTCATGCATGATCTTGTAGGGTAGCGAGGCGAAGATCAGGTCGGCCTTGCGTGTGGTCACTCCGCTCGCCACCGCCTGCTCCGAATAGAGCGCGCCGAGTCCGATATCCATCAGCGTGTCGGACTTCACGATATGCGTGGATGAGCGCTGCACCATGGTGACGTCGGCACCACCTTCCCACAGCGCCGCGCAAATGTCGTGGGCTGAGTTGTTGGAGCCGATCACCACCACCTTCTTGCCGCGATACTTCTCCGGCCCCGGGTGGGTCGAGGAATGCTGCTGCTCACCCTTGAAGATGTCCTGCCCCCTGTAGGTGGGCCAATTCGCCTTGCCCGACATGCCGGTCGCCAGCACGAGCTGCTTCGGCTTGAGCGTGATCTCCTTGCCGTCGCGCTCGACCACGACGGTCCATTCCCCGGCCTTCTCGTCATACTTGGCCGACTTCGCCGTGGTTGAGCTCCAGTAGTTGAGCTCCATCACCTTCGTGTACATCTCCAGCCAGTCGCCGATCTTGTCCTTCGGCGCGAACACCGGCCAGTTCTTCGGGAAGTCGATATAAGGCAGATGGTCGTACCAGACCGGATCGTGCAGGCAGAGCGACTTGTATCGCTTGCGCCAGGAATCGCCGGCGCGTTCGTTCGTCTCGATGATGATGGTCGGCACGTTCAGTTGCCGCAGCCGCGCGCCAAGCGCGATGCCGCCCTGCCCACCGCCGATGATCAGCGCATAGGGTTGTTTTGCATGACCCAGTTCGGTGATTTCCTGGTCGCGTTCCTCGCGCCAGCTCTTACGGTCCTTGCCATGGCCGTGCTTGGCGCCGAGCGGACGGGTGAAGCCGGACTTCTCCTCATGTCCCTTGAGCTCGGCCATGGTGGTGAGCAAGGTCCAGATGCGTCCATCCTTCATGCGCAGGTGACCATAGCCGCGCGCGACATCGGTCTCGAACTCGATCCAGCTCTCGATGATGCCGCCGGCTTCGCTCGCAACTTCGCCATCGGCAATGCGCCATCCCGACGGTTTGCTGTCCGCAAGCCGCGCCTTCAGCATGTCGCGGATCTGATCCTTGCCTTCCATGGTCTTGATGTTCCAGGTGAAGGTGACCAGATCGCGCCAGTAGCAATTGGTCTGGAACAGCGCGATCGCGCGTTCGATGTCACCCGACGACAATGCGACGTTGAACTCGTCGAGCAGCGCGGTGATCTTTCCGTCCGGGGCCTTCGTGAGCATGGTTTCATTCTCCCATATGCCGGCGTCGATCGCCTTTGCGTCGTGGGTCCGGCGCGTTTGTTAGCGAGGTCGGATCTTGCCTCGACCACCATGTCAGCAAGCCTCATGCCACCGCGGCGAATCTCGAAAACGCTCGGCATTTCCTCGCGTTAACAGCCAAGGCGAGGCTGCCTCACTTGTTGCGCCATGCAACAGGTGTTGCACGCAACAAACTTGATCGGCGGCACAATCCGAGTGACACTTGAAGCAACAACGTGCGGGGAAACATCC
The DNA here is from genome assembly GCF_054063355.1 of Bradyrhizobium sp. USDA 4502. Classification (NCBI taxonomy): domain Bacteria; kingdom Pseudomonadati; phylum Pseudomonadota; class Alphaproteobacteria; order Hyphomicrobiales; family Nitrobacteraceae; genus Bradyrhizobium; species Bradyrhizobium sp. USDA 4502. Next base: position 7,297,302 of record NZ_JBSSGF010000001.1, on the reverse strand, counting down.
AGGAGCATCAGCCGTGACGACGGAGCGGGCTGCGCACATCGACGAGTTGGTTCGCGTTGCGGACGGCCAGACCAGCGCGCGTGACGCAATCATCCATCAGTCGTGGGTACGATGCGTCTCCGAACACAAGCTCGATCCGTTGGTGCTGCGCGACGCTCATATCGTGACATCCGGGCGGCTGCGCGAGCATCGCGACGCCATGGACGAGTTCCTCCACACGGCGCGCTTCGGCGTCGAGATGCTGTATCGTCAGATCGCCGGACTCGGCTACGTGCTGCTGCTCACCGATGCCAGGGGCATCACGGTGGATTTCATCGGGGATCCGACATTCAACAACACGCTTCGCAGGGCCGGCCTCTATCTCGGCGCCGACTGGAACGAGCCGCATGCCGGCACTTGCGCGGTCGGCACCTGCATCGCGACCGAAGAAGCCCTGACGGTGCATCAATCCGACCATTTCGACGCCACCCATATTCCGCTGACCTGCACGGCCGCGCCGGTCTTCGATCCCAGCGGCAAGCTCGCTGCGGTCTTGGATATCTCCGCGCTGCGCTCGCCGGAACCGAAGGCCAGCCAGTTCCTGGCGCTGCAACTGGTCAAGTCGTTCGCCCACAAGATCGAGAATGCGAACCTGCTGAACCGTTTCCGGCAGGAATGGATCATCAAGCTGTCCGGCTCCGCGGAATTCGCCGATGTCGATCCGGATTATGTGATGGCCGTCGATAGCAGCGGCCACATCATCGGTTTCAACAACCGCGCAAGGCAGCTGCTCGCCCGCGAACTGGCCAAGCGTCCGGACCTTCGCCTGCGGGCCGACGGCTTCGGCGTGTCCGACATCTTCGAATGCACCATCGACGATCTGCCGCGCTTCGCCCACTCGCGGCCCACCGGCCAACGCACGCTGCGGCTTGCCAACAGCGGCGCGACGCTGTTCGCGCAGACCTTGCCGCCCCCGAACAAGCTGGCGGCACCGGCCTCCTCCCGCAGCGAGTCGGCGCTTCCGGCGCCGTTACGCAACCTGTTCCGCGGCGATCCCGCCATGCATTACGTGGTGACGCGCGCCGCCAAGCTCATCAACACCCAGATGGGCTTGCTCATCACCGGCGAAACCGGCACCGGCAAGGAGCACCTGACGAAGGCGCTGCATTCGGTCAGTGCGCGGGCAGGCAGGCCGTTCGTCGCGGTCAACTGCGCCGCGCTGCCGGAAAGCCTGATCGAGAGCGAGCTGTTCGGCCACGAGGCGGGCGCCTTCACCGGAGCGGCGGCCAAGGGCAAGAAGGGTCTCGTGCTCGAAGCCGACGGCGGCACCCTGTTCCTTGACGAGATCGGCGACATGCCGATCTCGTCGCAGACGCGCCTGTTGCGCGTGCTCGCCGAGCGCGAGGTGACACCGGTCGGCCGCACCCGGCCGGTCCCGCTCAATGTCCGCGTCATCGCTGCCACCCATCGCGACCTCGTCGCGCTGGTGAAGGCGGGGCAGTTCCGCGAGGATCTCTATTTCCGCCTCAACGGCGCGGTGCTTGCGCTGCCTCCGCTGCGTCAGCGCACCGATATCGAGTGGCTGATCGATCAATCCCTGCATCGGCTTTCGACGGAGCACAAGGCCAACTATGCGCTGACGGCAAGCGCGCGCAGCGCGCTGCTCAAGTACCAATGGCCTGGCAACATCCGCGAGCTGATCAACGCGCTCGATCATGGTTGCGCGCTGTCGAACGACGGCACGATCGATCTTGCCGATTTGCCGGACCGGATCGCTCATCCCCTGGGTCAGGAGCCGGCACGTGGCAGAGCGGCGACGTCGCGGCAAGCCGATGCGCTACTTGCGGCGTTGCGCAACACTCGCTGGAATGTCTCGCAGGTGGCACGCGAACGCGGCGTCGATCGTTCGACCATCCATCGCCAGATTGTCCGCTTCGGCATCACGATGCCGAAAGACCTGACCTGAGTGCAGTCGCTGCCCGCCGTCGCTGACCGCCACCGTCAGATACGACATCCCTGCCGAACGGTGGCACGAACCCATACATAATTGAAATTGCATGTGATTTTTCCTGCCCCAGGCGTTCGGCCGCCGTCTTCGGCCCAGCCGCCGTCGCAAGCGAAATTAAGCACGCCTCACGACAGCGTGCGCCGTTCGCTGCGGGATCGTAGTATTGTCGTCGGCAGCCGTCGAAGCTAGGATTTCGCGTGGCATTCGATCGCGACGCACGAAGAGATGCACTCCAGAATCAAGCGGATGGTCGCGGCTGCGATCGGACGGCACGGCAAATGGAGGACATTATGGCGTGGCGTGACGACAAGGCCCGGGCAGCCCTGATCCGCGATGCAGCGGGCAGCGTGCCAGCGGGCAAGAGCCCCCGGGCCTTTGCCGAGCCCTTGTTCGGCTACACCAATATCGAGGATCTCGCCAATTACGATGCCGCCTCGCTTGCCCAACTGGCGGAGCAAGCCTGGGAGCACGTGCAGCGGCGCACGGCCGGCAGCGCCGATATCCGCGTCGTCAATCCGACGTTGCCGAACGGGCGCGAGATTTCCGTGCTCGAAATTCTCAACGACAACATGCCTTTCCTGTTCGATTCCACCATGGCGGAGCTCGCCGAGCAGGGCCTCGAGGTCACCCTGGTCGCTCACCCGATCATCGCGGTGGAGCGCGACGATGGGGGCAAGCTGCTGCGATTCTACGGGGAAGCACTGCCGGACGGAGCAAAGGGCGCCCGCGAAAGCCTGATTCATCTCCACATCACCCGCCTGGATGCGGATTCCGATCGCCAGAAGCTGATCGACGGCCTGACCAGGACGTTGAACAATGTCCGCGCCTGCGTTGCCGACTGGCGCGTCATGCGTGACAGTGTCGAGGAAGCGATCAAGACGTTCTCTTCCAATCCGCCGCCGCTGCCGATCGACGAACTCGCCGAAGCCAATCAGTTCCTGCAATGGCTCTGCGCGGACAATTTCACTTTCCTCGGCGTGCGCAAATATCGCTTCTCGCCCGATAGCGACGCGTCGGACGACATTACAACCGGCGAAGGCCTCGGCATTCTGCGCGATCCGGACGTGAAGGTCCTGCGTCGCGGCAGCGAAATGGTGGTGATGACACCGGAAATCCGCGAGTTCATGCACGAGCCGACCCTGCTGATCGTCATCAAGGCCAATGTCTCCAGCCGCGTCCATCGCCGCACCCGGATGGATTATGTGGGCATCAAACTCTACTCGCCCGACGGCCGGCTCGAAGGCGAGCTGCGCGTCGTCGGCCTTTTCACCTCGGGCGCCTATACTCGCTCGGTACGGCAGATCCCTTATGTCCGCCACAAGGTTTCGCGGGTGCTGCAGCGCGCGGGCTTCGACCCGAACGGCCATTCCGGCAAGGCGCTGATGCATATTCTCGAAGATTATCCGCGCGACGAGCTGTTCCAGATCGACGTCGACACGCTCTACAACTTCGTCATCGAGATCCTGATCCTCTACGAGCGTCCGCGCGTCCGGGCGCTGCCGCGGGTCGACAAGTTCGATCGCTTTGTCTCCATCCTCACCTTCATTCCGCGCGACAAATACGACACCGACGTCCGCACGCGCGTCGGAACCTTTTTGGCGCAGGCCTACAAAGGGAAGCTGTCCGCCTCCTACGTGTCATTCCCTGAAGGGGCGCTTGCGCGCGTCCACTTCATCATCGGACGCTATGAAGGCAAAACGCCCGTCGTCGACCGCGCCCTGCTCGAAGCCGGGATCAGCGCCATTGCCGCGACCTGGGCCGACAAGCTGAAGGCCGCGCTCACCGCGTCGACCGATGGCATGCGGGCGCGCATGCTCACCAACCGATATGCCCAGGCCTTCAGCGGCGGCTATACCGAGGTGTTCAGCGCGGAACAGGCGATCGCCGATATCACGACCGTCGAAAAGCTGACGCCGGCCCGCCCGGTGACGATTTCGGTTTACCGCATCGAAGGCGACGATCCGAGGCGCTTCGGCCTGAAGGTGTTTTCGGACGCCGTACCGCTGTCGTTGTCCTACCGCGTGCCGGTGATCGAAAATCACGGCCTGCGCGTGGTCAACGAACGCACCTATCAGATCGTGCCCGGTACCAGGGCTGCGCCGGTATGGCTGCACGACATGACGATCGAGACCAGTGACGGCCAGCCCATCGAGATCAACCCGGAATTCAGCCATCGCCTGGAAGCCTCGATCATGGCGGTGGTGACCGATCGCGCCGAATCCGACGGATATAACGGCCTGATCCTGCGCACCGCCCTAAGTTGGCGGGAAGTCTCGACCATCCGGGCGCTGTCGCGTTATTTGCACCAGATCCGCGCTCCGTTCACCCAGGATTACATGTGGGAGACCTTGCGCAAGAACGCCGCGATCACGGCCAGCCTGGTCGCGATGTTCCAGACCCGCCTCGATCCGCGCCTCGCCTTGACGGACGCCGAGCGCGCGGCGCGCGAGACGGCTTTGCTTGCCGAGGTCGAGGAACAGCTCAAATCCGTCGCCTCGCTCGATGAAGACCGCATCCTGCGCCGCTTCACCAATCTGGTGCAGGCTACCGTTCGCACCAATCTGTGGCAGATCGGCGAGGATGGACACCCGCGTCCGGTGATCTCCTTCAAGTTCGAGGCGCGCCGGATCGACGACTTGCCCGCTCCACGACCGCTCTACGAGATCTTCGTCTATTCCCCTCGTGTCGAAGGTATCCACCTGCGCTTCGGCAAGGTTGCGCGCGGTGGCTTGCGCTGGTCCGACCGGCCGCAGGATTTCCGCACCGAGATCCTCGGCCTGGTGAAAGCGCAGCAGGTCAAGAACGCCGTGATCGTGCCGGTCGGAGCCAAGGGCGGCTTCGTGCCCAAGCGCCTGCCGTCGCCTTCCAAGCGCGACGCCTGGCTCGCGGAGGGCACCGAAAGCTATCGCATCTTCGTTCGCTCGCTGCTCGAACTCACCGACAATCTCGACGGCGACATCGTCGTGCCGCCTGAATCCACCGTGCGCCACGACGGCGACGACCCCTACCTCGTCGTCGCCGCCGACAAGGGCACCGCCACCTTCTCCGACGTCGCCAACGCGATCTCGGCCGAGAAGAATCATTGGCTCGGCGATGCCTTCGCATCCGGCGGCAGCCAGGGTTACGATCACAAGAAGATGGGGATCACGGCGCGCGGCGCCTGGACGGCGGTCAAGCGCCACTTCCGCGAGCTCGGCACCGACATTCAGACCATGCCGTTCACCGTGGTCGGCGTCGGCGACATGTCGGGCGACGTTTTCGGCAATGGCATGCTGCTCTCGCCGGCGACAAGGCTTGTGGCGGCTTTCGATCATCGCGACATCTTCATCGATCCTTCGCCCGATCCATCGACCAGCTTCGCCGAGCGCAAGCGCCTGTTCGATCTGCCGCGATCGAGCTGGCAGGACTACAACAAGTCGCTGATCTCGCAGGGCGGCGGCGTGTTCTCGCGCTCGCTCAAGGCGATCCCGCTTGCGCCGGAGGTGCGCACGCTGCTCGATCTCGACAAGCCGCAAGCCACGCCTTTCGAGGTGATGACGGCGATCCTGAAGGCTCGCGCGGACCTGCTGTGGTTTGGCGGCATCGGCACCTATGTCCGCTCCTCCGGGGAAAGCGACGATCAGGTCGGGGACCGCGCCAACGATCCGATCCGCATCGCGGGTGGCGACGTGCGCGCCCGGGTGATCGGCGAAGGGGCCAACCTCGGCGTTACCCAGCGCGGCCGCATCGAAGCGGCGCAGAAGGGCGTCAAGCTCAACACCGACGCCATCGACAATTCGGCCGGCGTGAACACGTCCGACGTCGAGGTCAACATCAAGATCGCGCTGGCGCGTCCCGAACGCGAGGGACGCCTCAGTCCCACTGACCGCAACAGCCTGCTTGCCGCGATGACCGACGAGGTCGGCGTGCTGGTGCTGCGCAACAACTATCTGCAGACGCTGGCGCTCTCGCTGGCCGAGCGCAAGGGTGTGGCAGAGACCGGTTTTCTCACCCGTCTGATGCAATCGCTCGAACAGCGCGGCTTGCTTAGCCGCGCTGTTGAGTTCTTGCCCGACGACGCAGCGCTTACCGAGCGCACACGGCGCGGCCAGTCCCTCGCGCGGCCCGAGCTTGCCGTGCTGCTCGCCTACGCCAAACTGACCCTCTACGATGACCTGCTCGTCACCAGCGTGCCCGATGACCCCTATCTTGCCCGCGAACTATCCCAGTATTTTCCGCGCGAGGTTCAGGACAAATTCCCGACCGCGGCCGGATTGCATCGCCTGCGGCGGGAGATCATCGCGACCAGTCTCGCCAATGCGGTGATCAATCGCGGCGGCCCGGCCTGCGTCGTGCGACTGATCGACGAGACCGACGCCGATATCCCGACCATCGTCATGGCCTATGTGGCGGTCGATGAATGCTTCGGCCTGAAGTGGCTCAATGACGCGATCGACGCGCTCGACGCCTGCATCGACGGGCAGCTGCAGCTGTCCCTCTACGCTTCGGTGCAGGACCTCCTGCTCTCCCGCATGGTCTGGTACGTGCGCAATGTCGATTTCAAGGACGGGCTGGAGGCCGTCGTCGCGCGCTTCGGCCCGGCGATCCGCCAGATCGTTGCCGGCCTCGACACTGCCTTGCCGCCGGACTTGCAAGCCGCGCGCGTCAAGCGGCGGCAGGAACTCGCCGACGCCGGTGTCCCGGCCGGCCTCGCCGGCGAGCTCGCCGATCTTGACGCTTTGGTCTCGGCTCCCGACATCGTGACGGTTGCCGAGCGCACCGGGCGCCCCATCGGCGATGCCGCCGCAACCTTCTACGCTGCCGAGGCGAATTTCCGTCTCGATCGCATCATCGCCGCCGCACGCAGTGTGCCGGCCAACGATTATTTCGAACGCATGGCCATCGATCGCGCCGTCGAGCAGATCGCCGGCGCCGAAAGGAGACTGGCCGCCGATATGCTGGCAACCGGCCAGTCTGGCCAGCAGGCCGTCGAGACCTGGCTCGCGGCTCACCCCGAGGCGACGCGTATCCGCCGCTCGGTCGAGGAGATCGCTGCCAGCGGCCTGACCCTCGCCAAGCTGACGGTGGCGGCGAACCTGCTGGGGGACTTGGTCAAGGCCTGACGGCGTGTGAGGCAGCGATGTGAGAAGCGCGATGCTGGCGCAGGTCGTTAGCCGGCAAACGGAGGAATCCAATGATCCACGCCACTTGTCATACCGCCGACAATGTTCGCTGCATCGAGTTCGATGCCACACCGTGGTTCAGCGAGGCTGACGCTCCGAGCATTATCGATTTGGCCCAACGAGGATGGACCAGCACTGCGATTGCAGATTCCCTCGAGCGCAGACAAGGATATGAACGTCTGCACGACCTCGTTGAGTATGCGGCGAAGCGACTGCAACTGGAATCTCTGGAGGACCCAACCTGGGAAACCTTCGAGTGTGTCGTCGATGGATCCGAGGCCGTCGCCTGGCTCGAGAAAAACCGGCCCAACGTTGTGGAAAGAATCCCCTAAGCTGGGGGAATCGCAGCAAAGGCTACAATTGAACGGCGGCGAACGAAGCGGAAATGGCGCACCCGACACGATTCGAACGTGTGACCTTTGCCTTCGGAGGGCAACGCTCTATCCAGCTGAGCTACGGGTGCGTGCAGGGGTTCATTTAGCTGATTGGCTCCGCGTCGGCAACGGCGTTGTCCAACTGGTTAAGGGCTGTAAACTGCCTCCCGACAATATGACAGGCCGCGAAAAAAGGCCGTCTTTCGAGGGAGTTTGCCCATGCGTCCGCTGGAATTCGGCTGGTATCTGCCCACGCATGGCGACACCACGGCCTATGGGCTGATGGAGGCCCAGATCGCCGGTTCGCCGGAACTCTGCGAGCGCGTGGTCGCGGCCGCTGAGGACGCCGGCTTCGAGTATCTGCTGATCCCGGTAGGCTCGGTGTGCTGGGAGGCCTGGATCACGGGCGCCTTCATGGCGGCGCGCTCCAGCCGGATCAAGCCGCTGATTGCGGCGCGGCCCGGCTATATCAACCCGGTGCTGATGGCAAAGATGATCTCGACCTTCGACCAGATGTCGGGCGGGCGGATCTGCATCAATCTGATCGCCGGCCAGAACGAGAGCGAGGTCGAGGCCGAGGGCGTGCGTCAGCCCAAAGAAGAGCGCTACGCGCTGATGGAGGAGGAGGTCTCGATCCTCAAGGCGCTGTGGACGACGCGCGGCCCGGTCCATTTCCAGGGCAGGTTTCACACGATCTCCGGCGCGCATATCAGGCCGCGTCCGTTGCAGCAGCCGTTTCCGAAATTCTATCTCGGCGGCGGCTCGCGGCAGGCCTGGGAGGTGTCGGCGAAGCATTCCGACGTCCATCTGTTCTGGGGCGACCTGCCGGAGCGCATCGCGGAGAATATCGCCGAGATTCGGCGGATGGCGCGGGCGCATGACCGCGAGGATGCGATCGGCTTCGGCATGCGGCTGCAGGTAATCTGCCGCGAGAACGAGACAGATGCCTGGGAGGCGGCCGACCAGCTGGTGCGCCACGCCACCGAGCGGCAGAAGCAGGAGATGAAGACGCTTTACAATCGCTCGGAGGCCAACCAGCGCGTGCAGCAGCTCGCGCGCGACTACGGCGATCTCCTGATGCCGCATCTGTGGACCGGCATCACCAAGGTGCGGCCCGGCGCCGGCATCGCGGTGGTCGGCGATCCCGCGCAATGCGCCGCGACCTTGCAGCAGTTCATCGATGCCGGTTGCCACTCCTTCTGCCTGTCCGGTTATCTGCACGACGAGGAGGCCGAGCGGTTCGGCCGCCTGATCCGCCCGATCCTCGCCGCCAACAATCATGGACGGCTCGTGGCCTGAGGCGCGGGTGCGGAAGCTTTCCGAAAATTCACGGGTGAATCTGCGCCTGACGCGCCATGATCCAGCCGAGCTCGCGGCAGCAACGGAGTCGAACCATGCATCACCGGGCCTGGCTTGCGGCCGCGGCATTGCTCGTCGTGGCGGCGGCGCACGTACCCGCGGCGTCCGCGACGCAGGCACAGACCGAGCGCGACCGGAAACCGGTCAAGGAGATCGCCAATGCGCGGATTGCCGTCGGCAAAGCGAGCTTTCCGCTCTACCTCTCGGCCGACTGGTCCAACCCGCTGCCGGATGTTACGCGCGCGGTGCTCGTGCTGCATGGCGTGCTGCGCAATGCCGACGACTATTTTCGCGCGGCGCTGAGCGCGCAGGCCGCGGCCGGCGATGCCGGCGAGCATGCGCTGATGATCGCGCCGCAATTCCTGATCGAGTCCGACGTCGAGGCCTTCAAGCTGCCGGCGGAGACGCTGCGCTGGAGCCTCTATGGCTGGCAGGGCGGCGAGCCTGCGCTCGCGCCGAGCGCGGCGAGCTCGTTCGAGGCGCTCGACACCATCCTGGCGAAGCTCGGCGACCGCAAGCTGTTTCCGAACCTGCAGCAGGTCGTCGTGTTCGGTCATTCCGGCGGCGGCCAGGTGGTGCAGCGCTATGCGATCGCGGTGAAGGGCGACCAGGCGCTGCTGCGCGAGGGCATCGGCGTGCGCTATGTGGTCGCCAATCCGTCCTCCTACGCCTATTTCACCAAGGAGCGGCCGGAGCCCGCGATCGCGGCGAACTGCCATGGCTATAACAGCTGGAAATTCGGTATGGACGACCGCCCGCCCTATCTTGCCGAGCCTTCGCCGGCTGCGCTGGAGCAGGCCTATGTCGCGCGCCGCGTGATCTATCTGCTCGGAACGCTCGACACCAACCCCAATCATCCCGCGCTCGACAAATCCTGCATGGCGGAGGCCGAGGGGCCGTACCGTTACGCGCGCGGGCATTCCTATGCCGCCGTGATGCAGGCCCGCGACGGCGGCGCGCCAAACCACAGCGTGTGGGATGTGCCCGGCGTCGGCCATGCGGGCGGCAAGATGCTCAATTCGCCCTGCGGCCTGACCGCCGTATTCGACATCCCCGGCTGCGAAGCAGCGCGCTGAGCCCCCGACACCAGAATTTGTGCGCGGAATCGGTGGCAAGCGGCACAGAGATCGCCTACGCTTGTGCCGCGAATGGAGCAGCACGACCGACAGCTCGATGGAGAACATCATGAGAGCAGGTTTGATCACGCTTCTGACAGCCGGTGCCTTCCTCGGCTTGACCCCGGCCAACGCCGCAGAGGGATGCGGTGACGGTTGCCACAGGACCTCACGAGGTGCCTGCGTGATCGACGGCTGGGGCACCGCCGCGCGGGTCAGGAATGAGTGTCCCGCCACCTCGCGCCCGCGCCCGCCGTGTGGTGGCGCTGGCTTCGTCTGGCGGCGCGACTACCAGGCTTGCAGCCAGACCACGAAGGATTGGCTCTAGTGTGCTGAATGCGAAGTTCGTGCGATTTCGCGGCAGCCACTTTCACGAACTTCGCATTCATAAAGCACACTAGAATCATAAGTTTGCTAGTGTCCTTATCGAATCCGAAGTTCGCTCCGAAGGTGCGGCAAATGATGCGAACTTCGGATTCGGGACACTAGCCGTCGACGGCCTGGCCAGCGTCACGCCGGCACGATCACCTTGCCGATCGGCCACAGCGCGATGCCGGCAAGCTTGAGATGCGCCCAGGCGAACGGGATGCCGATGATGGTCACCGCCAGCAGGATCGCGGTGATCACATGGCCGATCGCGAGCCACCAGCCGGCCAGGATGAACCAGATCAGATTGCCGATCACGCCGAGCGGTCCGGTACCGATGTCGGACGTGCCGGTCACCTCATCGCGGCGCACCGCACGCGAGCCGAACGGGAGCAGCGTGTAGACGGCGATGTTGAAGGCGGCGCGCGCCCAGGGCAGCCCGATAATGGTCACAGCCATGATCACGGCGGCGACCAGCCAGCCGAACGCCATCCACGCGCCGCCGATCAGGATCCAGAGGATGTTCAGGAGGATAGATACAGGCTGCATGGCTGACACCTTCGCGCCGCTTGGGACTGCTCTTTATATACGCCGCCGCCCGGCGCTGCGGTAGGTGTGGCCTAACCGCGCGCCTGCCGTGACGAGGCGCTTCACCGGCTGCCGGCGCCGAACGACAGCTGGCACCTCATTGCATCCATCGCGACGGCAACTAATCTCGCGCGACCGGGCAGGGCGCAAAGACGCCTGCACCGAAAAGGGAGAACAACAATGAGAACAATATTCGGAGCAGCGATCTTGGCGGCGCTGGCATTGTCGGTTTCGGCCGTGCGGGCCGAAGACGCCGTGCGCTTCGCGCCGCTGAAGGCGGAGGAGCTGTCGCCGGCGCAAAAGGCCTGGGCCGACATGATCAGCGCGCCGCCGCGCAATGCCAAATTCACCGCGCCGCCCTACCGCGCCTATATCCGCAATCCCGATCTGGCGCCGAAGTTGTCGAACCTGTCGGAGTACCTGCGCTGGAATACCTCGCTGCCGGCACGGCTCAGCGAAATGGCGATCCTGATCACGGCGCGGCACTGGACTGCGCAATATGAATGGTCCGCGCACCATCCGCTGGCGATGAAGGGCGGGCTCGATCCGAAAATCGCGGACGCCATCGCCAAGGGCACGCGGCCCGAGAGCATGAAGGACGACGAGGCCGCGCTGTACGATCTCGGCATCGCGCTCTATCGCGACAAGAAAGTCAGCGACGCTGTCTACAAGGCGGCGCTAGATAAATTCGGCGAGCGCGGCATCACGGATATCATCGCCATCATGGGCTATTACGACATGGTCTCGATGATGCTGATCACGATGCAGGCCGGCCCCGCAAATAACGGCGTGCAGCCGTTGGCGGTGCTGGACAAGTAGCCGCATCTGCAGCGGTCTCAGGTTCTTACCTCTCCCGCCTGCGGGGAAGGTCGACGTGCGCGCAGCGCGCGGCGGGTGGGGGCTCTCTCCCCAGTTTTGACTCGTGGTGAAACCCCTACCCCAACCCTCCGCCGCAAGCGGGAGAGGGAGCGCAGTCACATCGCGCCCTTACCGCCGGAAGCCGCTGGCGCGCGAATAGCCCTGGCGGCCTTCCTGGGCGGGGCGCGCGGCCATGCTGGCGCGCGTTTCGCTGGCGACCGGCGTCGCCGGCTTCAAATCCTCGAGGAAGATCGGCTTGGCGAAGTAATAGCCCTGGGCATAGCGGATCTTGGTCGCCGCCTGCAGATAGGTGAGCTCCTCGTAGGACTCGATACCCTCGGCGATCACGGTCATGCCGAGCGCCTCGCTCAGCGATTCGATCGCGCGCAAGATACCCTGGCTGCGCGGCCGCTGATGGATGTCAGTGATGAAGGAGCGATCGATCTTGATCTCGTCGGCGGTGATATCGGCGAGCGCCGATAGCGACGAATAGCCGATGCCGAAATCGTCGATCGAGATGCCGACGCCGATGCCGCGCAGGATCGGCAGGATCTGGTCCTGGAAATGCGACCGCGTCACGAACGCGTCCTCGGTTACCTCGATCATGAAGCGTTTGGGGAAGCCGGTCTCCTCGAGCGCGCGCGCGAACCGGCGCATGAATTCGAGGTTGGAGGCCTGCTTGGCGGCGACATTGATGCTGATCGTCGCCGTCGGACCGAACGTGTCGTTGATCAGGTCGATCGACTTGACGATCTCCGCCAGCACCAGGAACGTCAGCTCGTCGATCAGGCCGAGCTCGACCGCGAGATCAATGAAGGTGCCCGGCGCCTGGATCACACCCTCGTCGTCGCGCAGCCGCACCAGCGCCTCGATGCCCTTCACCTCCTGGGTGCGGATATCGACCTTGGCCTGGAACGCGCAGCAGAAACGCTTTTCCAGGATCGCCAGCCGCAGCGACTGCTCGATCTTCATCCGCGCCAGCGCCTCGCGCTCCATGCTGTTGTCGAAGAATGCGGTCGAGCCCTTGCCGTTGTTCTTGACGCGGTACATCGCGATGTCGGCGTTCTGGCGCAGCGACTCGTAGCTCCGGCCATGCATCGGATAGAGGCTGACGCCGATCGAGGTCGAGGCGAAGATTTCGGAGTCCTCGATGAAGAACGGCGCCTTCAGCCGCTCCTGCATGACATGGATGAATTCGGCGACCTCGTCATTGCCGCTGATCGGGTTGAGCAGCAGCAGGAATTCGTCGCCGGAGATGCGCGACAGGATATCGGTGTCGCGCAGCGCGTGGCCGAGTCGCTTCGACAGTTCAACGAGCAGCGCATCGCCGATCGCGTGGCCGTAATAGTCATTGATGTGCTTGAAGTTGTCGACGTCGAGGAAGGCGAGCGCGAAATGGCCTTGCGAATCGTCGCGGATCAAGCCGTTGACGCGGTGCTCGATCACCCGGCGGGTCGGCAGGCCGGTCAGCTCGTCGTAATAGGCCGAGCGGAACAGCTGGTCCTCGAACGCCTTCTGCTCGCTGATGTCGGTCGAGGTCGAGATCAGGAGATTGCGACCGGCGATCCGGACCGGCCGGTGCGAGGTCAGGAACACGTATTTGGATGCGCCGCAGGAGAGCGTTTCCTCGAGCACCACCGGACGGCCGCTGCGCAGCAGGTCCAGGTTGGCGGCGTGGCGCTCGTCGACCGGGGACGGCTGGCTCGCGCTGGCGGCCAGCTGCAGCTGGCTCGCGGCTGCTTCATTCACCAGGATGATCTGGCCCTGCTCGTCCTGGACGGTCACTCCCGCCGGAAGGAGTTGGAGAAGGTCGCGCAGGATACGCAATTCATTGCCGGAAATATCGTCTTGGCCGGGCACTGCCGCGCCCGCCTGAAAATCGTGTCTGGTGAGACTGTGCATGCGCCGACCTTGGCAAAGTCCGTTGTAGTTTTGGTTAAGCGGACCTGCGAAATGCCGTGACAGAATGAGACCGCGACGGCTTTCGCAAGCCGTCGCGGCAATCGTCATTAACAGAGTATCAATGTCGGCTGCGACCGCTGCTGAAAGCGATTGCGCAGCGCGCGGTTGCATCAACACATGCGCGTGTGCCGGAAAGCCGACTTATCAACAGCTCGGAAGCTTGCACTGCATGGTGCAGTGAACACCGGTCTTCAGGTAACTGATCTCGGTCTTGCCGTCGAACGGCCGCAGCGCCGACTTGAGCAGCTTGGTGCCGAAGCCGGCTTCGCCGATCGCCTCGACCACCGGTCCCTCGGTCTCGTCCCAGATCACGTTGAGACGTCCGTCGTCGACGGTCCATGACACTTGTAAAAATCCGCGCGGCGAGGAGAAGGCGCCGTATTTTCCGGCGTTGGTTGCGAGCTCATGGAAGATCAGCGCCAGCGAGACGGCGAGCTTGGCGGGCAGGAACAGCTGCTCGCCATTGAGGTTGAACCGCACGTGGCCGTAGGGCCCGAGTTCCGAGCGCAGCAAATCCTTGATATCGCAGCCATAGCCGTCGACCCGCGCGATCAGATCGTCGGTTGCCGAGAGCGCGCGGATGCGATGGTCGATGCGCTGCCAGACATCGGGCCGGTCCTGCAGCGCCTGATGCAGCACGGCGTGAATGGTCGAGGACTTGTTCTTCAGCCGGTGCTGCAATTCGTCGACCACCACCTTGCGGTACTGCTCTTCCTCGATCAGCCGTTTGGAAACTTCGCGCTGCTGTGCGACCAGGGAACGGTAATGCTCGACGCCCCAGATCGCGATGCCGCACACAACCCAGAAGATCATCAGCAGCGCAAAGCGCGCAGGATCGGCGTGCGAGCCGCTGAAATTGAGCACGACGCCGAGCAGGCCGCTCGCCAGCGCGGTCGCGATCCCGATCCGGAAACCGCCAAGGGCGGTGGCAAAGAACACCGCCGGGAAATAGGGCGTGAAGAACACATCCGGCCGGATCTGGGCGAGCCCGAAGCGCGCGGCCGTGGCCAAAACGAGACAAAGCACCGCGAAGGCGACCGCAAGCCGCACCGACGGCTGGGCATCGCCCCGCCAACACGCCCTGAAATCGTCGATCCACTTCGCCATCGGTCGTCCCAGTTCACGTGAACAGGCGACCCAAAATAAGGCCGCTGCGACCGAAAAACCGCAGTTGTGGCCTTCTGGCCACAGGCGGACCTCGCGACCGTGGCGGCTTGCAAGTGCTTGTATTGGCAGCAGGAGCTGGGGAATATCCGCAACATCATACGTAAGTTGAGGGGACCGACATGGGACGGCTGGACGGCAAGGTCGCGGTGATCACAGGGGCGACCAGCGGCATCGGGCTGCGCACGGCGGAGATCTTTGTCGCGGAGGGCGCGAAGGTCGTGATTGCCGGGCGCCGAGCGCCGGAGGGCGAGGCACTGGCGCAACAACTCGGCGAGACCTGCGTGTTCCGTCAGACGGACGTCACGGTCGAGGAACAGATGCAGGCGCTGATCGCGCTTGCGGTCGAGAAGTTCGGCCGGATCGACTGCCTGTTCAACAATGCCGGCGGCCCGGCGCAGACCGGGGGCATCGAAGGCCTCGACGTCGAGCGGTTCGACGCCGCGATGGCGACGCTGGTGCGCAGCGTCATGCTCGGCATGAAGCATGCCGCGCCCTACATGCGCAAACAGGGCTCCGGCAGCATCATCAACAATGGCAGCATCGCCGGACGGCTCGCCGGCTTCTCCTCATCGATGGTCTATGGCGCCGCGAAGGCCGCGGTCATCCATTTCACCAAATGCGTGGCGATGGAGCTCGGCGAGTCCGGCATCCGCGTCAACTCGATCTCGCCCGGCGCGATCGCCACCGGCATTTTCGGCAAGGCGCTCGGATTGTCGACGGAAGCAGCCGAGAAGACCGCAGCCGTGATGCGCGAGGTCTACAAGGCGGCGCAGCCGATCCCGCGCGCCGGACTGCCCGACGACATCGCGCATGCCGCGGTGTTCCTGGCGAGCGACGAATCGAGTTTCATCAACGGCCATGACCTCGTCATCGACGGCGCCATCACCGGCGGCCGCAACTGGAGCCAACAGCAGGCCGGCTACGTCGCGCTGCGCAAGGCGTTCGATCAGGGGGCGGGGTAGCAGCATCCGTCATTGCGCGCGGAGCGACTTGTCCGCTGAATCCTTGGCGAAGGCGGGAGTAATCCATCGCGTGCACTGCCGATTCCTTCAGGGCGAGGAAAAAGTATGAAGCGCGTCTTGATCACGGGCATGTCTGGAACGGGGAAATCGTCCGCGATCGAAGAGTTGGTTGCGCGAGGTCATCAGGCTTACGACCTTGACACACCCGAATGGTCTCACTCGCACGCGGCATGTGCGGGTGATGACGCCGCATTGTTTGGCGTCTTGAAGCGCAAACCATCCCCGCCGTCGTCCCGGCGAAGGCCGGGACCCATTACCCCGATTGGTCATTGTTGAGCGATGCTGGAACGACGAGTCCCGTTCACAACACCCGCCGCGGAGTATGGGTCCCGGCCTTCGCCGGGACGACGGCGGTGGATGTGGCGCGGGCTGGCGTTCTTTCTTCCTCCAGGAAGGGTCGCAAATCACGCCTTCTGTTTCGCCGCGGCCTTCGCAAGATCCGGCGCATTCACCGCGGGGATCGCGACGCGGCCGGGGCCGGTTTGTTGAAGCGCGGCGGCGGCCTTGTCGTTCTGCATGATCTTGGCCATCACAGCCTGGCCGGCGCGTTCGAACACGGCGCGGTTGTCGATCAGGAACTGGCGCGACTTGCGCAGGCCGTCGATATAGCCGTTGATCTCGGGCACGACATAGCGCGCGACCATGTCCCAGCTGCGGCGGGTGTTTTCCGGATTGGCCCAGTCGTGCGCGAAGCCGATGATCGAGCCGACGCCGCCCGACACATCGACCAGATTCTTGATCATCTTGATCAGATCATCCGGCGTGCCGATGGTGGACGCGGCGCCTTCGACGAACGCGGTCTTGTCGACGGCCTCATCGGGCGAGGAGAATGCGGTCAGGCCCGGCCGCATCAGGGTGCCGACGTTATATTCGTTGTGCCAGCGCATCAGCCCGGCGCCGGCCTCGCGCCGCGCCTGCTCGCGGGTCTCGGCGATGTGCCAGGACAGCAGCACGCGCCAGTTGGCGCGGCTCACCGTGGTGCCGGCCTTCTTGGCGGCGTCCTCGGCGAACTGCCATTGCTGCGGCAGCGCCATCAGGCCCTGGGTCGACATCGAGCCCAGCGAGATGATGCCGATGCCGTATTTGCCGGCGAGCGTCATGCCCGACGGCGAGATCTGCGAGGCCACCACGAACGGCATGTCCTCCTGCAGCGGCAGGATCTGCAGCGCGGCGTCGTGCATCTCGAACCAGTCGGTCTTGGCGGTGACGCGCTCGCCGTTGAACAGGCGGCGGATCACCGCGATCGCCTCGTCCTGGCGATCGCGCTGGGTCATCGGGTCGATGCCGAGCGTGTGGGCGTCGGAAGCGAGCGCGCCGGGGCCGGAGCCGAAGATGGCGCGGCCGCCGGTCATGTGGTCGAGCTGCACCATGCGCTGCGCGACGTTGAAGGGGTGGTGATAGGGCAGCGAGACCACGCCGGTGCCGAGCTTGATGCGCTTGGTGCGCTCGCCGGCGGCGGCCAGGAACATTTCCGGCGAGGCGATGGTCTCCCAGCCCGAGGAGTGGTGCTCGCCGCACCAGAATTCGTCGTAACCGAGCGCGTCGAGCTGCTCGACGAAATCGAGGTCGCGGCGGAATTGCAGCATCGGATGCTCGCCGATCGGGTGATGCGGGGCGAGGAAGGCTCCGAACTTGAGGCGCGCCATGGGTCGTTCTCTCCGGACTATTGTTATCGGGGCTTTCCGCCAACCTACGGGGTGGCCCGGGGCAAGGCAATGCTCCGAGGCTGCGGCGCCCGCATGGTTGTTGCGCAAATCGGCGGCGATTGCCGCCGTCCGGAATGTTTCCCAGCGCGTCAACGCAAATTGGCAGCCGGGGCTCGAGCGTCTGTGATCCCGGGCTTACCTCGCAGGTAATCGAAGCGATGACCGGAATCTGCTGATGTCCGCCGTAACGTCATTTCGGGCAGGACAGGACATGCACCAGATCGTTTCGACGCGAGCGGACACGTCCCGCCGCTGGTGGGTGCTGGCGATCGTGGTGTCGGCGCAATTCATGTTCGGGGTCGATGCCTTCATCGTCAACGTCGCGATCCCGACGATCGCGGCGGAGCTGCACGCGACGCCGGCGCAGATCGAGGCCGTGATCGCGATCTACCTGATCGCCTATGCCACGCTGGTGGTCACCGGCGGCCGGCTTGGCGACATCCATGGCACCAGGAACGTGTTCATCGCCGGCGTCGCCGGATTCTCGGTGACCTCGCTGTGGTGCGGTCTCGCGCAGTCCGGCCCCGAGCTCATCGTCGCGCGGCTCGCGCAGGGCGCAACCGCGGCGCTGATGGTGCCACAGGTGCTGGCGACGCTGCATCTGTTGTTCTCAGACGCCGCCCGCGCGCGGGCGTTCGGCATCTACGGCATCGTGCTGGGACTTGCGGGCGCCGCCGGCTTCATGCTCGGCGGCGTGCTGGTGACGCTCGACCTCGCCGGGCTCGGCTGGCGCGCGGTGTTCTTCGTCAACGTGCCGTGCGGCGTCGTCATCATCGCGGCGGCGCTGAAGATCATGCCGACGGTGCCGCGCCGCGCCGGCACGCGGCTCGATATCCCGGGCGCGATCGTGCTGTTCGCGGGCCTGCTGTGCCTGATCGGTCCGCTGCTGTTCGGCCATGATCTCAACTGGACGGCATGGGTGTGGCTGGTGATGGTCGTGGGCATCGCTGTGATCGCGACCTTCGTGCGGCTCGAGCGGTCCGTCGCGCGCCGCGGCGGCATGCCGCTGATCGATCTCTCGCTGCTGTCGGATCGCGCCTTCATGCGCGGGCTGGTCGCAGTGTTTTTCTTCTTCTTCGCCAACCTGTCCTTCTACCTCATCATGACCATGTTCATGCAGAAGGGCTTGCAGATTCCCCCGCTTCAGGCCGGGCTGGTGTTCGTGCCGCTGGCGCTGACCTTCGTGGTTGCCTCGCGTCACAGCGGCGTGCGCGCAAGGCATCGCAGCACGCTGGTGCTGATCGAGGGCTGTGCGCTGCAGATCGTCGGTCTCGCCGTGCTCGTCGCGACAATTGAGGTGGTCGCGGCACCGTCGGCACTGCTGCTCGCGCTGGCGCTGATGATCTTCGGCTACGGCCAGGGGCTTGTCATGGCGCCATTGTCGAGCGCGGTGCTCGCGAGCGTGCAGCCCGCGAGCGCCGGTGCCGGCTCCGGCATGTACGGCACGACGACGCAGATCGGCAACGCGGCCGGCGTTGCCGGGATCGGCGCAGTCTTCTTCGCAATCGAGAGCACGATGTCAGCACGTCTGGCGCTGTTTGCGGCATGCGCATTGTTTGTGCTGTCGATCGCCATTTCAGCCGCATTTCTGTCATGGATGCGCCGCGCCACGGCGTGAATCCGACTGCACGCGGCGCGCATTCCTGAAAAGTTGGTGCTCAAACAAGGTGCTACGGCAACTATTTCGGCCAGCCCGCGGCGCGATCACGCATTAACGCCGATTCTCACAATTCCGCAGGGAAAGACAGCACACGGCCTTTTCATTTTGCAGTGCAGCAATTATCTGATCGGGTGACACAGAAGACCAAATCACCTCAGGAGTTGCTGTTGTCCCTGATCAACAACGTCGAATTTCTGCGTCATCTGCCGAAGATGAACGCGTTCAGCGGCCTTGGCGCACTCGCGCCGGCCGTGCCGACGCCGCTCGTCGAGACGACCGAATTCGGCGTCAACCCCGGCGATCTGAAAATGTTCTCGTTCGTGCCCGCGCAGCTGGCGCGGTCGCCCGCGCTCGTCGTGGTGCTGCATGGCTGCGGCCAGACTGCAGCGTCCTACGATCACGGTGCCGGCTGGTCGGCGCTTGCGGCGCATTACGGCTTCGCACTGCTGATGCCGGAGCAGCAGTCTTCCAACAACGGCAACACCTGCTTCAACTGGTTCAACCCGCAAGACATCGCGCGCGGGCAGGGCGAGGCCGCGTCGATCAGGCAGATGATCGCGCATCTGGTCGGCACGCATGAGATCGACCCGCGTCGCATCTATGTGACGGGACTGTCCGCCGGCGGCGCGATGGCCTCGGTCATGCTCGCGACCTATCCGGACGTGTTCGCGGCCGGCGCCATCATCGCCGGCCTGCCGTACGGCGTCGCCACCGATCTGCGCGAAGCGCTGCACGCGATGATGCATGGCAGCGCGCTGTCCGCGCCCGAGCTCGGCGGTCTCGTGCGCAACGCGTCCACGCATGGCGGCGCCTGGCCGAAGATTTCGGTGTGGCACGGCAGCGCCGACCGCACCGTGCATCCGGGCAACGCCGATGCGATCGTCCGGCAGTGGCTCGACGTGCACGGCCTGCCGCTTGCCGCGATGTCGACGGCGGATGTCGACGGCCATCCGCGCGAGGTGTGGTGGAACGCCGACGGCGAAACGCTGGTCGAGTCCTACACCATCGCCGACATGGCGCATGGCACGCCGCTCGGGCTTGCCGACAATGACGAGCGCTATGGCGTGGAGGGCGCGTTCCTGATCGAGGCCGGGATCTCCTCCTCCTATCACATCGCGAGCTTCTTCGGCCTGACCGACAAGGTCCGTCAGCCGCATATTGCGCCGACCGGAATTCCGCGTGAGCGCGCCGACACGGTCTCGATGACGGTACCGGTGCCCGCGGCCGAGCCGGAGGTGGCGTCCGGCCGCAAGAGCGATCGGCAGCGCAAGCGACGGAGCAAGGGTGTCGATGTCGGCGGTGTCATCACGCGGGCGCTCACCGCTGCGGGGCTGATGAAGTAGCTACATCTCGCCGGTCAGAAACGGATTCGTCATCCGCTCCTGGCCGATGCTCGATCCGGCGCCATGGCCGCAGATGAAGCCGACATCGTCGCCGAGCGGCAGCAGCTTGTCCTTGATCGACTGGATCAGCGTCGGATGGCTGCCGCCGGGCAAATCGGTGCGTCCGACCGAGCCGGCGAACAGCACGTCGCCGACATGGGCGAAGCGCAGCTCCTTGTTGAAGAACACCACGCTGCCCGGTGAGTGGCCGGGGCAGTGCAGGATGTCGAAGGTGAGATCGCCGATCGAGACCTGATCGCCCTCATCGAGCCAGCGGTCTGGCCCGAAATTGCGTACCCCGGTCATGCCGAAGCGCGCGCCGCTCGAGACGACATTGTCGAGCAGATATTTGTCGGCGATGTGCGGGCCCTCGATCTTGACCTGCAGCGCGTCGCGCAGTTCGGCGGCGCCGCCGACATGGTCGATATGACCGTGGGTGAGCCAGATCTTCTCGACCGTCACGCCGGTCTGCTTGATCGCAGCCTGGATCTTCGGCACGTCGCCGCCGGGGTCGATCACCACGGCCTTCTTGGTGGGCTCGTGCCAGATGATGGTGCAGTTCTGCTCGAACAGCGTCACCGGTACGATGATCGCGCCGGCCTTCGGTTTGGTGTCGGTTGTCTCGTTCATGGGGGCACCATAGGCTTCCGGGAAACGTCGTCAACACGCGCTGGAAATGCGGCTGCCCCGGCGTGTGATCCCAAAACGGACCGTGATAAGGTCACCTCCAGCAGAAGAAGTTCGTGAGCGGGCCGGTACGCGGCTGCTCTCGATCATGATTCAAGTCATCGCAGTCCGGAACTTCATGACCCAGGCTTCCAAATCACCGCTCGGCGGACCCCGGACCACCGCGCGAGCCTTCTTCGTCGCAGACCGCATCAACACGTCCGGTCTCGAGCGCGGCGACGTGCTGGCCACGACGCCGCTGGCGTTTCGTGTCAATGAAAACGGCGTGGCGATCCTGTTCCGCTACGGCGTCGTCGTGCTGATCGGCCTCAATGCGCTGGAGGAGGATGAATTCCTGCGCAGCCTGCAGTCGCGCATGACCGGCCTGTTCACGCGGCGCGAGGAGGAGATCGCAATCATCGAGCTCGCCGCCGAGAAGGAGGATCAGATTCCGCCGGGCGGCCCGATCTATCTGCAGGGCCTCTCGCCGGAGCGGCTGATCCTGGTCGGCGAGGCGTTGGCGAAAAGCGTGGTGCTGGCGCGGCACGAGCGCGAGGTCCGGGCAGTCTTCGACACGACCGAGCCGCTTGCGCGTGAGCTCGCCAAGGGCGGCCGCGTCCATCGCGGCCGCGTTGCGATCCTCAAGCACATCGGCAACGCGCTGCTGGTGCGGCATCGCGTAGCCGGACCGGTCGAGGTATCGGAGAAGCCGGACATCCTCTGGGACAAGCCGCAGCTCGAGCGCCTCTACGCCAGGCTCGAGGACGAGTATGAATTGAAGGAGCGTGCGGAGTCGCTGAACCGCAAGCTCGCAGTCGTCGCCGAAACCGCGCAGGTGCTGACCGACATCATCGACACCAGCCGCTCGCTGCGGCTGGAGCTGATCATCGTCTTCCTGATCCTGTTCGAGGTGCTGATCACCATCTATCAGCTGGCGATGGCCCGGCATTGAACGGGCTACAGCGGCCGAATCCGGCCATCTTTCCGTCCCGAATTGTGCGTCATCCCTGAACCGATCGGCCACTCCGGGCGCGGAGCGGCCTAGGCCGGGCTGCGAGCTTGGGGGGACGGGATGGATCAGGACAACAGGGACTGGTGGCGACGCGGCATTTTCTATCAGGTCTATCCCCGCTCGTTCGCGGATAGCGACGGTGACGGCGTCGGCGATCTCAAGGGGATCATCACGCGGCTGCCCTATCTGACGCGGCTTGGCGTCGACGCGGTCTGGCTGTCGCCGATCTTCCCGTCGCCGATGGCCGATTTCGGCTACGATATCTCCGATTACACCGGCATCGACCCGCTGTTCGGGACGATGGAGGATTTCGACGCGCTGGTCGCGGCCGCGCACGATTCCGGCCTCAAGCTGATCCTCGATCTGGTGCCGAACCACACATCCGACCAGCATCAATGGTTCATCGAGGCGAAGAGCTCGCACGATAACCCTAAGCGCGACTGGTACATCTGGCGCGATCCGGCGCCGGACGGCGGCCCGCCCAACAACTGGCTGTCGGAGTTCGGCGGCAGCGCCTGGGCGTATGACGAGGCCTCAGGCCAATACTATTATCACGCCTTCCTCGCGCAGCAGCCCGATCTCAACTGGCGCAATCGCGAGGTCAGGGACGCGATCTACGACGTGATGCGCTTCTGGCTGCGCAAGGGTGTCGACGGTTTTCGCGTCGACGTGATCTGGCACCTGATCAAGGATGCCGACTTCCGCGATAACCCGACAAACCCGCACTATCGCGAGGGCCGGCCGCCGCACGAAAAGCTGCTGACGCAATATTCGACCGATCAGCTCGAGGTGCACACCGTCATCACCGAGATGCGCAGCGTCACCGAGGAATTCGACAACCGCGTGCTGATCGGCGAGATTTATCTGCCGCTGCATCGGCTGGTCGCCTACTACGGTAACGATCTACGCGGCGCGCAGATGCCTTTCAATTTTGCGCTGCTGTCGACCTTGTGGAGCGCGCGAGCGGTCGAGATGATCATCGCCGACTACGAAAAGGCGCTGCCGCCGGGGGCGTGGCCGAACTGGGTGCTCGGCAACCACGATCGGCCGCGGGTGGCGAGCCGGGTGGGGCCGGCGCAGGCGCCGGTCGCGGCGATGCTGCTGCTGACGCTGCGCGGCACGCCTACGCTCTATTACGGCGACGAGATCGGCATGCGCCAGGTTGCGATTGCGCCGGATCAGGTGCGCGACCCCTTCGAGAAGAACGTGCCGGATATGGGCGTCGGCCGTGACGGCTGCCGCACTCCGATGCAATGGAGCGCCGAGCGCCATGCCGGCTTCTCGACGGCTCCGCCGTGGCTGCCGCTGGCGCAGGATTTTGCCAGCGACAATGTCGCAAGTCTCGAAGCCGAGAGGACGTCGATCCTCAATCTCTACAAGGCGCTGATCGCGCTGCGGCGAAGGCTGCCGCAGCTCGTCCATGGCAGCTATGAGCCGGTGGCGGCGCACGGTGATGTGCTGCTCTACCGGCGGCGCAGCACTGAGGGCGTGGCCGTGATCGCGCTGAACTTCGGCGCGGCCGCCGCGTCGGTCTCCTCGAGCGCGATCGGCTTCAGCAATGAGGTCCTGCTGTCGACCTTGATGGACCGGCAGGGCGAGAAGGTCGAAGGCGTGCTCGATCTGCGCGCCAATGAGGGCGTGATCCTTGGGCCGCATCAGGACGATTGACGCCGGGTGCGGGGCTCCATGGTATCGATGTCGCTGCGCTTGAGCAGATAGTCGAGCCCACCGACCCGATACCAGCGATAGCCGTAGGCCTCGATCAGAAGCTTGTGGCGACCGGCCTCGTCGGCGCGGCTGTGGTCCTCGGTCAGGAGATTGACGAGGAGTTTGCCGGCGTCGTCGGGCAGCCCGACGTTGAACGATATCTCGAGCGGCTTTTCCGCGAAGTTGTGCACGAACAGCACCGAGTTGTTACGCCAGTCGTACCGGATGATCAGGATGGCGGGGTTTCGGCTTGCGATAACCTTGAAATCTCCCCAGCCGACCTCGGGGACTTCCTTGCGCATGCGGACGATGCGCTCGGTCCAGTTCAGCATCGAATTGGGGTCGCGCCGTTGCTTGGCCGCGTTGACGTGCTCATAGCCATACGGTCCATTGTCGATGACGGGCACACATGGCCGATCGCTCTCGGTGAAGCCGGCGTGTGGCTCGGTCGACCATTGCATCGGTGTGCGCGCGCAACCGCGTTCGGGCAGGTCGAGATTGTCGCCCATGCCGAGCTCATCGCCGTAGCGGATCACGGGCGTGCCGGGAAGCGTGCACATCACGCTGTAAGCGAGCTCGATGCGCCGGCGGTCGCCGCCCACATGGGCGCAAGCCGTCGCCGGATGCCCCGGTCGTAGAGCTGCATGCTCTTGTCGGCACCGAATGCCTCGAACACCGTCTCGCGCTGCGGCTTCGACAGGCGGCCGAGGTCGAGTTCATCATGATTGCGCAGGAACAAGCCCCATTGTGCGGTCGCGGGCCGTGGCTTGGTCGCCGTCAGTGCCTTCGCCAACGGCTTCGTATCCGCCGACGCCAGCGCGTAGAACAGATGCTGATTGACATGGAAGTTGAACATCATGTGCATCCGGTCGCCGTCACGCCCGAAATATTCCATGTCCGTCTCGGGCAATACGTTGGCTTCAGCGAGGATGATCGCGTTGCCCTGGCGCCATTGCAGGAATTCCCGAAACGATCGCAGCATGTCGTACTGCTCGACCGGCTTGCGCCTGGAGGCGACCCTTGGTCGCGATCACGAAGGGCACGGCGTCCATGCGGAAGCCCGAGACGTCGAGCTGAATCCAGAACCCCATGATCTTGAGGATCTCGGCCTGCACATGCGGGTTCGATGTGTTGAGGTCCGGCTGGAAATCGTAGAAGCGATGAAAGTACCAGGCGCCGGCTTGCTTGTCGCGCGTCCAGGTCGATTTCTGAACGCCGGGAAACACCATGCCGGCGTTGGCATTGGCGGGCTTCCTGTCCGACCAGACATACCAATCGCGGTACGGCGAGTCCTTCGAGCTGCGCGCCGATCGAAACCAGTCGTGCTGATCCGAGGTGTGATTGACGACGAGGTCGATGATGACGCGGATGCCGCGCTGCTGGCAGCCATGGGTAAATTCAACGAAATCGCCCAGCGTGCCGTAGCGCGGATCGACGTCGTAATAATCCGAGATGTCGTAGCCGTCGTCCCTGTTGGGCGAAGGCTGAAACGGCATCAGCCAGATCGCGGTGATGCCGAGCCCGTGCAAATAGTCCAGGCGCCGGAGCAGACCGCTGAAATCACCGATGCCATCGCCGTTGGCATCCATGTAGGTGCCAACCGACAGGCAGTAGATCACTCCGTTCTTGTACCAGAGGTCGTCGATCACCAGGCAATCCTCACCAGTCCACCCGTGGCGGCGGCCGGGAGGATAAGCGGTGAGGCGGCGACGGGTTCCTGTGGAGCGCCGTCCCACAACGGAGACGGACGACGCTCCGTGCCGGCCTGACGCTGCCGCGTTGTATCGGTTGGAGCATGATCTCCGCGGAAAGCCGGCTTCCACTTTTCCGGATCATGCTCTCGTGGAATCGGCTAATCTTCGCGCAATGGACTCATCCGCCCGCCAGATCGCGCTTGTGCCCGCGCCCGACCGACGCCAGTCGGAGACCGCGCTTGCGATTGCGCGCGGCACGGCGAGGCTTCTGAGATCGCTGGGATTTTCCTGCATCAGCGAATTGCCGCTGCCGTCCGGCCGAAGAGCCGATCTGGTCGCGCTGAACGAGCGCGGCGAGATCTGGATCGTTGAGATCAAGTCGTCGGTCGAGGATCTGCGCACCGACCAGAAATGGCAGGACTACCGGATGCATTGCGACCGGCTGTTCTTCGCCTTCACGCAGGATCTGCCGTGCGAGATCTTTCCCGTCGACACCGGTTTGATCATCGCCGACGCCTATGGCGCGCATCTGTATTGCGAGGCGCCGGAGCACCGCCTGCCGGCGGCAACCCGCAAGGCGATGACGGTGCGCTTTGCCATGGCCGCGGCGCAGCGCATCAATCGGCTGGTCGATCCGCAGGGGCACGCCGAGTTTTAGCGAAGAACATTGCTGTTGCCCCGTCATCCCGCGCAAAGGCCTCGCCTTTGTCGCTGGAGGCGCGAGCGGAGCGAGCCTCGAAGGATGGTTCGGCCGGGCTGGTGGCCGTCGACCCTTCGAGACGCGCGCAAGGGCGCGCTCCTCAGGGTGACGGACAGCTTGTTGGATTCCGTAGGATGGGTAGAGCGAAGCGAAACCCATCAGCTTCGGGACACCGGGAGAGAGGATGGGTATCGCTTCGCTCCACCCATCCTACGAAGCTGCCCACCCTACAAAAGCAAATGGCCGGGACGAGCCCGGCCATCGCGAAAACAAATGAAGCGATCGCTTAGCGCGGTGCGCGCTTGGCGAGGATGCGCTGCAAGGTGCGGCGGTGCATGTTGAGGCGGCGCGCGGTCTCCGAGACGTTGCGGTTGCACATCTCGTAGATGCGCTGGATGTGCTCCCAGCGCACACGGTCCGCCGACATCGGATTGGCCGGCAGCTCGGACTTCTCGGTGCCGGTCGCGAGCAGCGCGGCGACGACGTCATCGGCGTCGGCGGGCTTCGAGAGATAATCGACGGCGCCCATCTTCACCGCGGTGACGGCGGTGGCGATGTTGCCGTAGCCGGTCAGCACGATCGCGCGCGCCTCGGGGCGCTTGCGCTTCAACGCCGAAACGACGTCGAGGCCGTTGCCGTCGCCGAGGCGGAGATCGACGACCGCGAAAGCGGGCGCGGCGCGGCCGATCTCGGCGAGACCATCAGATACCGTGTCGCATGACTTCACCGCGAAACCCCGCGTCTCCATCGCGCGCGACAGGCGTTCCAGGAACGGCTTGTCGTCCTCGACGATGAGGAGCGAGCGGTCGGCATGGTCATTCAGTTCAGTGATGGCGTTCACGATCCATTTTTCCCTGTGGCAGACCCCTATTATATGGGGTCCTACTGCGGCGCTGCCAAGGCAGCCGAAAGTCGCGTGCTTGTCTGGAAAGAGCAATGCATCCGTAATGCCAGGGTCGCGATTAAGAATCGTTCTTAGGATTCGGTTTCGTCGCCCGGCGCGGCTTCCTCGAAGCGCTCGCGCGGCCAGACGATCTGCACCACGGCGCCGTGATCGGGAAAGGTGCGATTGGTAAACGACACCTTGGCGCCGGCGCGTTCCAGCAACGTCCGTGCGATGAAAACGCCCAGACCCAGGCCCCCACGTGGGTTTTGGGCCTCATCCGCACCTCGGCGACGCGACAGATACGGCTCGCCGATCCGCTTCAGCATGTCGGGCGCGATGCCCGGACCGTCGTCGGAGACGACGACTTCAACGGTCTCGGCGTTCCACCACGCGTTCACCTCGACGGTCTGGTGCGCGAAATCGACCGCATTTTCGAGAATGTTTCCGACGCCATAGAGGATCGCCGGATTGCGCGCGGCGACCGGTTCAGGCGTTGCTGCGACAGCAAGCCGCACCTTGATGTTGATGCCGAAATCGCGATGCGGCGCCACCGCCTCCTCGATCAAGGTCGACAGCTTCATGGTGTCGAACGGCGCACCGCTCGATGACAATTGCGCGATCTTGCTCAGGATGTCGCGGCAGCGCTGCGCCTGCTCACGCAGGGTCTTGAGGTCGCCGGCGATCGCCGCGTCATGCACCGTCTTCTCGAGCTCGCGCGAGATCAGGAAGATCGTCGACAGCGGCGTGCCGAGCTCATGCGCGGCGGCGGCGGCGAGGCCGTCGAGCTGAGTCAGGTGCTGTTCGCGTGTCAGTACCAGTTCAGTCGCGGCCAGCGCATCGGAGAGCTGGCGCGCTTCCTCGGTCACCTGGAATGCGTACAGACTGGTGACACCGATCGCGAGCAGGATCGAAAGCCAGACGCCGATCAGATAGATCGGCGGCAGTACCAAGGGATCGTCGGCATCCCAGGGCAGCGGCAGATGATAGAAGAACAGCGCCGAGGCGCAGGCGACCGCAAGGCAGCCGAGCGCTATCGTCAGCCGGATCGGCAGCACGGTGGCCGAGATCAGGACCGGCGCCAGGAACAGGAACGAGAACGGGTTCTGCAATCCGCCGGTGAAGTACAGGAGGCCGCCGAGCTCGACGATGTTGAACGCGAGCAGGGCCGCGGCATAGGCCGGCTCCAGCCGCTGCATCGGGTTGAAGGCGATCTGCAGCGCCAGATTGAGCAGCGCCGAGAACGTCACGATGGTGACGCAGGGGACGATCGGAACGTCGAATTCCAGTCCCTGCGCCACGATGAAGATGGCGACGAGCTGGCCGAGCGCGGCGAGCCAGCGCAGCCGCAGGATCGTATCCAGGCGGACGTAGCGGCGGGGTTGGCGGAAATCGGAGGCGACGTCGGTCATGCCGGGACCTTAGCTGTGCCGTGGGCGGCGCACAAATTCGCGACTTAGCGCAACGATGCAGGGCGAGCCTTTAATTACCGCCAAGCCTTTAATTACCGCCGAGCCTTGCGCTTATTGTCGCAATGGCTCAATGACGGCCATATGCAACAGGTCGGGACAGGTCAGAGGCAAGCTCCGGCGGCTGAACAAGGCGAGTCGGCCGCGATCGACGTTGCGCATCTGGTCAAGGTCTACAAGACCACCCGCGCGGTCGACGACATCTCGTTCCGCATCGCGCGCGGCAGCATTACCGGCCTGCTCGGCGGCAACGGCGCCGGCAAGACCACGACGATCGCGATGATCATGGGCCTGGTGCTGCCGACCTCGGGCAGCGTCGAGGTGCTGGGTGCACGAATCCCCGAGCAGCGCTACGACGTGCTCGGCCGGATGAATTTCGAAAGCCCCTATGTCGACATGCCGATGCGGCTCACGGTGCGGCAGAACCTGACCATTTTCGGGCGCCTTTATGCCGTGCAGCGTTTGCGTGAGCGGATCGACCAGCTCGCCGACGATCTCGATCTCAAGGAATTCCTCGACCGCTCCAACGGCAAGCTCTCCGCCGGGCAGAAGACCCGCGTCGCGCTGGCGAAGGCGCTGATCAACGAACCCGATCTCTTGCTGCTCGACGAGCCGACCGCCTCACTCGACCCGGATACCGCCGACTGGGTGCGGCAGCATCTCGAGACCTATCGCAAGACCCATAACGCGACCATCCTGCTGGCGTCACACAACATGCTGGAGGTCGAGCGCCTCTGCGACCGCGTCATCATCATGAAGCGCGGCAAGATCGAGGACGACGACAGCCCCGAGCGGATCATGGCGCGCTACAACCGCGACACGCTGGAAGAGGTGTTTCTCGACGTGGCGCGCGGCCGCCTGCGCGAGGGCGCGCCAGAGGGCACACCATGAGTGAACTCGTCAGCCAGCACCAGCACACCATTTCACTGCAACGCATCAACGCGATGGTGCTGCGCTATTGGTACCTCTTGATGTCGTCGTGGCCGCGGCTCCTGGAGCTGGTCTACTGGCCGGCATTGCAGATCATCACCTGGGGCTTCCTGCAGAATTACATCTCGCAGGCATCCGGCTTCTTCGCCAAGGCGGGCGGCACGCTGATCGGCGCCGTGATCCTGTGGGACATCCTGTTCCGCGGGCAGCTCGGCTTCTCGATCTCGTTCCTGGAGGAGATGTGGGCGCGCAACCTCGGCAACCTGATGATGAGCCCGCTGAAGCCGATCGAATTCCTCCTCTCGCTGATGATCATGAGCCTGATCCGGCTCGCCATCGGCGTGATCCCGATGACGCTGCTGGCGCTGTTCTTCTTCGGCTTCAACTTCTACGCCATCGGGCTGCCGCTGATCGCGTTCTTCTGCAATCTGATCTTCACGAGTTGGTCGGTCGGCGTGTTCGCCTCCGGCCTCGTGCTGCGCAACGGGTTAGGGTCGGAAAGCATCGTCTGGACGCTGATGTTCGCGGTGATGCCGCTCGCCTGCATCTACTATCCGGTCGAGGTGCTGCCGGCCTGGCTGCAAGCTGTCGCCTGGACGCTGCCGCCGACCTATGTGTTCGAAGGCATGCGCTCGCTGTTGATCGATCACGTCTTCCGCGCCGACCTGATGGCGTGGGCGCTGGTCATCAACGCGGTCCTGTTCGCTGCCTCTTTTGCGATCTTCCTTGCCCTTTTGCAGAGCGCCAAGCGCAACGGGTCGCTGCTCGGCGGTGGTGAATAAATGTCACTTTCTCGTGGATTCTCGGCCTTTTAGCCCGATATCGCCCCCAGATTCGGCTCGCGGCGCATTGACGCATTGTTACGCATTGGTCAGTATGCTGCGGCGCAAAACAGGGGTCTGAAACTACTATGCCCATCGGTGAATTTGGCGGTGCCCCGCCACTAGCGGCGGAAGGCAGCCCGGCACTCACGACGCCGTTGTACTGGATGTACGAGATGGCGCATGCGTCGCTCAACCCGGTGCGCGCGGTGACCGACGCCACCAAGATCCTGTTTCAGAACCCGCTCAATCCGTGGACCCACACCGAGTTCGGCAAGTCGATCGCCGCCGGCTGTGAGTTGTTCGAGCGCACCACGCGCCGCTACGGCAAGCCCGAATGGAACCTGCCGACGACCGAGGTCAACGGCATCCGCACCCCAGTCGAGGTCCGTTCGATCTGGGAAAAGCCGTTCTGCCGCCTGCTGCATTTCGATCGCAAGCTGACGCGCCCGCTGCGTTCGCCGCAGCCGCGCGTGCTGATCGTGGCGCCGATGTCGGGCCACTACGCGACGCTGCTGCGCGGCACAGTCGAGGCGTTCCTGCCGACGCATGAGGTTTACATCACCGATTGGGCCGACGCGCGCATGGTGCCGCTCGCGGCCGGCCGGTTCGATCTCGAGGACTATGTCGACTACCTGATCGAGATGTTGCACGCGCTCGGCGGCAACATGCACGTCATCGCGGTGTGCCAGCCTTCGGTGCCTGTCGTGGCAGCTGTTTCGGTGATGGAAGCCAACAACGATCCGTTCGTGCCGCTGTCGATGACGCTGATGGGCGGCCCGATCGACACCAGGCGCAATCCGACCGCGGTCAACAACCTCGCGGAAGAGCGCGGCATCGAGTGGTTCCGCAACAATGTCATCACCAAGGTGCCGTTCCCGCATCCGGGCGTGATGCGTGACGTCTATCCGGGCTTCCTGCAGCTCAACGGCTTCATCAGCATGAACCTCGACCGGCACATGGACGCGCACAAGGCGCTGTTCGCCAATCTGGTCAAGGGTGACGGCGATCTCGTCGACAAGCACCGCGAATTCTATGACGAGTATCTCGCGGTGATGGACCTCACCGCCGAATATTACCTGCAGACCGTCGACCTTGTCTTCGTCAAGCACGCGCTGCCGAAGGGCGAGATGACCCATCGCGGCAAGCCGGTCGACCCGTCGAAGATTCGCCGCGTCGCGCTGATGACGGTCGAAGGCGAGAAGGACGACATCTCAGGTCTTGGCCAAACCGAGGCGACGCACGCACTCTGCACCGCGATCCCGAACCATCGCCGCGTGCATTACGTGCAGAAGGGCGTCGGGCACTATGGCGTGTTCAACGGCTCGCGTTTCCGGTCCGAAATCGTGCCGCGGATCTCCGATTTCATGGTTTCGGCGGCCAATACGCGGCTTTCGCTGGTCGCCGCCGCCGAATAGGTATCGCCCCGGCCGCGATTTTCGCGGTCGCGCAAGTCGCTGATTTAACTAAAAGAATCTCAAATCAGACCAGGCTCAAAGGGTGAATATAATTTCATTCTTTCGGCCTTTTTCGTAACCTTGATTCATCGGAAAAATTCCGGTTCCAGCCCCTGCCTGTAGAGGTCAATTAACGTCCAGCCCCTGTATATTGGGCAAATGATTTGTTTTTGCGCCGAGCGCTTTCCCTGGCGGCGGATATGGCAAAGTTCGGGCGAACTCCTGCTCCCCGGACTCTCAGAAATGGCTACTCGCGCGCTCCTCTATCGGCGGCCTGCCGAACCCGCGACCGTATTGGTCAGACACGGCTCCCAGTTTTTCACCATCAGGTTGCGCCGGCACAGGCGCGCGCGCCGCTACACACTCAGGATACATCCGACCGATCGCGAGGCGATCCTGACGATGCCGCCGCGCGGCACGATTCCCGAAGCCAAGGAGTTTGCCAATCTCCATGGCGGCTGGATCGCTGCCCGTCTCGGCCGTTTGCCGAAGGCGGCGCCGTTCCAGCCCGGCACCGTGGTGCCGTTGCGCGGTGTGCCGCATCGCCTCGTGCACCGCTCGGGCGAGCGCGGCACGGTGTGGACCGAGGCGCGCGACAGCGGCGAGAGGATCATTTGTGTTGCCGGCGGCGTCGAGCACATGGATCGTCGCGTGCACGACTTCCTCAAGCGCGAGGCGCGCAAGGACCTGCAGAAGGCGGCGCAGCTTCACGCCGCGGAACTCGGTGTGCGGGTACGCCGGATCTCGATCCGCGATCAGTCAAGCCGCTGGGGCTCGTGTACCTCGGCGGGTTCGCTGTCGTTCTCATGGAGGCTAATCCTGGCGCCGCCCTTCGTGCTCGATTACCTCGCCGCGCATGAGGTCGCCCATCTCGTCGAGATGAACCACTCGGCGCGGTTCTGGCGGGTGGTCGACAAGGTCTGCGCGTCGGTGACGCGCGCCAAGAACTGGCTCGACACCTACGGCAACGACCTGCACCGCTACGGAATTCAGGAGTAGGGCGCGCTGTTCGCCCCGACCGTTGCTGTCATCGCCCGCGAAAGCGAGGGCTTTGCGAAAGTCGAGCAATCGACAGGGGCGGGCGCTGGTTGTTTGGGCCTGTTAGTGGCTTGGATGGGTCAGCCATGATGGCTGGATGGCTGGTTTGGTTAGGCGATCTGGGGTGGCGTCCTGGCCCATCGCTGGAGATTGATCGCAGTCGCGGCGAGCTGGAAAGCTGCGGCATTGCGCATCAGGCCCCGATAGCGGGCACGCGCCAGACCGTAGACGCGCTTGAGCAATGCGAACAACGGCTCGATCGGCGCGCGTCGATGCGAGATGACCGCATTACGACGCACCGCCCAAGGTCCCAAGCGAAGCCAGCGGTTGTGTCTGCGCATGATGCCGTCGCGAATATCCATCTCCTTCAACCGCACGCGTCGCGCGATGGTATCGTAGGCTTTGTCAGCGTAGACCCTTGCCTCGTCGCCGCAGATCAGCCCGTCGGCGGGCACGGTGTCGTTGACATTGGCTGGCGTAAAGGCGAGGCGCCGGATGATGCGACTGCCTTGGTCCATCGCCACGTGCATCTTGTAGCCGAAGGCATATTTGCCGTCCTTCTTGGTCCAGGCAGCGTCAGGATCGTGCGCGCTTTTGACCAGTTTGCTGGCCGGCCGCCCGTCCGCATCCGGGGGCAAATCGGGATCCGGTGGTTCGGGTGGATTTACCGCCGAGCGGATCAGCGAAGCGTCGATCAATGTGCCGCGCTTCAAGACGAAGCCGGACTTCTCGATCTGCGCCGTAATCAGGGCGAAAGCGCGCTCCGCCAGCCCGCTCTTGGCCAGTTGTTCGCGGAAACGCCACAGCGTGGAATGATCCGGCACCGGCTCACTCAGCGACAGGCCCAGAAAGCGCCGGAACGACAGGCGGTCCACCAGTGCTTCCTCAAGTCCCGGATCCGACAGACCATACCATTGCTGCAGCAACAGCGCCTTAAACAGCGCCAGCGACGGGTAAGCTGGCGCCCCCATCGACCCGCTGCGCAAGCCGCTCAGCAGCGCTTCAATCGCGTTCCAGTCGACCAGTTCCGACACTCGCTGCAATGGCGCATTGGCCCTGGCCGCGTCATTCATCAGCCCATCTGTAAAGCTCAATTGACCAATCTGGCGCTCCGCCATCCGACCCTCCGGCGAATCCTTCACCAAAAGAGAATCATCCCGGGCGACTTCTGCAAAGCCCTCGCGAAAGCGGGCGATCCAGTATTCCAGAGGCATTTGTCTTCAATCGATGGGCCGCGGCGTACTGGATCCCCCGCTTTCGCGGGGGATGACGGCTTGAGTGCGTAGCCCGGATGGAGCGTAAGCGTAATCCGGGGCAGTTTTCACCGATGGCGCGACTGGTCCCGGATTACGCTTCGCTTCATCCGGGCTACGGAGCAACGCGATCCGTCCGCCTACCGACTTCTATCGAAACAACCGATCCGCCAGCCAGCCGTCCAGTCCGGCCGCTGCCTCCGGCCGCGCGTTGGGATTGGGTGGCGCCGAGGCGCGGGCCGGCGTCGGCGATGGCGGGCGATAATAGCCGCCGGATGGCACCGGCGCGGGCGGCTGCGATGCCTGCATCGGCGGCTGAATCTGCATCGGTCCCGCAGGCGCTGACGGCGCGGTGACCTGCGACGAGATCTGCATCAGGTTCGCCGGCCCCCAGCTGCCTTGCGAGTTCGGGATCGCCGCGACCGGCACGCCCTGATGCGCCGCCTTCATGAAGCGGGTCCACACTTCGACCGGCAGGCCGCCGCCGGTCGCCTTCTTGGTCGGTGAATTGTCGTCATTGCCGAGCCAGACGCCGGTGACGAGCTTGGCGGTGTAGCCGATGAACCAGGCGTCGCGATAATCCTGGCTGGTGCCGGTCTTGCCGGCGGCTGTCCAGCCCGGGATCTCCGCCTTGCGCGCGGTGCCCGAGATCAGCGTCTCGCGCATCATGCTGTTCATCATCGAATCATAGCGCGGCTCGATCACCTGGTTGGGCGGATCGGTCGGACGGTCATAGAGCAGCTTGCCCGAACTGGTCTTGATCTTGGTCACCACATGCGGCGACACCACGTAGCCGCCATTGGCGAACGGCGCATAGGCGCCGACCAGCTCGATCACCGAGACTTCCGAGGTGCCGAGCGCGATCGAGACGTTGGGCTCGAGCTTGGAGGAGATGCCGAGCCGGTGCGCGGTGCGCACCACATTCTTGGCGCCGACCTCGACGCCGAGCCGCACCGCGACCGTGTTCAGCGACATTGCCAGCGCCTGGGTCAATGTCACCGAGCCGAAATATTCGTGGGTGTAGTTCTCCGGCTTCCAGCCCTTGATGTCGAGCGGCGCGTCGGTGCGGATGGTGTCCGGTGTCAGTCCTGCTTCGACCGCGGTGAGATAGACGAACGGCTTGAACGCCGAGCCCGGCTGCCGCTTCGCGGTGACCGCGCGATTGTACTGGCTCTCCGAGTAGTTCCGGCCGCCGACCATGGCGCGCACCGCGCCGTCCGGTGTCATCGCCACCAGCGCGCCCTGGCTGACATTGAACTTCACGCTTTTGGCGGCGAGCTCATCGATGATGGCGGCTTCGGCGACATTCTGCAGCTTCGGATCGATCGTGGTCTGCACCACGATGTCCTGGTCGATCTGGCCGACCAGATCGTCGAGCACTTCGCCGATCCAGTCGGCGACATAGTTCACGGTGCCGGCGCCGGCCGGCTTCACCGCAATCGAGGGCTGACCGATCGAGGCCTTGGCCTGCGCCTCGGTGATGAACTTGGCATCGGCCATCGCCGCCAGCACGACCTGCGCGCGCTGCTCGGCGCCTTCAGGGTTGCGGTTCGGCGCCAGCCGCGACGGCGACTTGACGAGGCCGGCCAGCATCGCGGCTTCCGGCAGCGTCACGTTCTTCGCCGACTTGCCGAAATAGCGCTGCGCGGCGGCCTCGACGCCATAGGCGCCGGAACCGAAATAGACCCGGTTGAGATAGAGCTCGAGGATCTCGTTCTTGGAATGCTTGCGCTCCAGCCAGAGCGCGAGCTCGGCCTCCTGCAGCTTGCGCTGCATGGTGCGCTCCTGGGTCAGGAACAGGTTCTTGGCGAGCTGCTGGGTCAGCGTCGAGCCGCCCTGCGAGACGCCGCGGTGCAGGAGGTTGGTCACCGCCGCGCGCAGGATGCCGACCGGGTCGACGCCGTAATGCGAATAGAAGCGGCGGTCCTCGATCGCGATGAAGGCCTTCGGCAGATAAGGCGGCAGATCCTTCAACGCGATGTTGGCGCCGGCCATTTCGCCGCGCTGCGCCAGCACGCTGCCGTCGATGCCGACGATCTGGATCGTCGGCGGACGCTTGGGAATCTCCAGCGACTGGATCGGCGGCAGATGCGCGCCGACCCACACCACGACACCGATCACCGCAATGCCGGCCCACAGGCCGAGCACCGCGGTCCAATAGAACAGGCGGCCGATGCCAAAGCCCCGCGGCTTGCTGCGCCGCTTGCTGACGCTGCGCGACGGGCGCGGTTTCTCGCTACCGGAATCGCTGCCCTTGTCGCTGCTTTTGGGTTTGGATTTGGCGGGCTTGTCGTCGCCGCCGCCGGGAATGCGGTCGGACGGCGACAGTCGGAGGTCGGCAAGCGCGGCCGGAAGCCCGAACAGCGGCTCCTTGCGCGCACCGCCTTTTTTCCGTCCCCACGCCATCCGCAACGCTCACACCCTGACAGGGACGCACGCTAGCGTTCCCGGTTTAAGGGGCGGTTACGCAAAGCTTAACGGGGCATTAGGAGGTGAGGCAGCGCGTGCTACATAAGGAGCATGATCAGGAAAAGTGGGCACCGGTTTTCCCTCGCGACAAACGCGGAGCATTTGCGCGGAGATCATGCTCAAACAGGATGGAAGAGCGCGATAGAGCGATCGCGCTAGGGAACAAGAAACGAAGGAGCACCGCATGGGCCATATCGATCCGACCAAGGACGTTTTCGTGCAGTTCCGGGACAACAACCGGCCGGGCCCGATCCACATGCTCAACCTGGTGCGCCTGCGCGAATGGGCCGCCTATCCCGACGGCCGCAAGGCCACCGGCGCGGAGGCTTATGCGGCGTATGGCCGCGAGAGCGGGCCGGTGTTCGAACGGCTCGGCGGCCGCATCGTCTGGCAAGGCCGCTTCGAGCTGATGCTGATCGGACCGCAGGAGGAGCGCTGGGATCACTGCTTCATCGCGGAATATCCAAGCGTCGCCGCCTTCGTCGAGATGATCCGCGATCCGGTCTATCGCGAGGCGGTGAAGCACCGCCAGGCCGCGGTGGACGATTCCCGCCTGATCCGCCATGCCGTGCTGCCGGTGGGGAAGAATTTCGGCGAGATTCCGAAGTAGGCGCGTAAAAATCGATGGGTCGCGGCGATCTCCATCCCCGTCATGCTGAGGTGCGAGCGGAGCGAGCCTCGAAGCATGCACGGCCCCGCTGGTGGCCGTCGACCCTTCGAGACGCGCCTCGCGCTCCTCAGGGTGACGGTGATAGGACATCCCCGCAAACAAATCGGCGGCCTGGAGGCCGCCGATTGCATTTCAAACCTGCGCGAACCGGCTAGCCGGCCGGGCCGGCGTCCTCGAGGATCGGGCCGAACAGCTCCCAGCGCTCGCCGTTGAAGCGCATCATCTGCAGCTGCTTGTTGACGCGATAGTCGTTCGGCGCGGTGTTGCCTTTGATGCCGGGCAGCGCCATGTCGAGCTCGACATTCTTCAGGTTGGTGGCCTGCTTCAGCACGTTGTCGCGGGTCAGGTCGTCGCCGCACTGCTTCAGCACATGCACCATCAACTGGGCGGTCGAGTAGCCATAGGTGTTGAAGTTCGAGTTCTTGTCGCCGTCGGGATAGTACTTGGCCATGAAGTCGAAATAGCGCTTCATGCCCGGATCGTCCTTCCACTGCGGATCGGCCGGATCCTTGCCGTAATTGGTGCTGATCAGGCCCTTGGAGGCTTCCAGGCCCGCCGGCTGCAGCACGGCGCCGACCGAGGTCGCGTTGATGTCGACGATGTGGATCGGGTGCCAGCCGAGCTCGGCGATCTTCTTGATCGCCTGCGCCGCCTGCTTCGGCGTCGAGGCCGAGAAGAACAAGTCGGCGCCGGCGTCCTTGATCTTGATCACCTGGGAATCGATGGTCGGGTCGGAGACCTCGTAGGAGGCTTCGGCCACGATCATCTTGGCGGCCTTGTCGCCGAGCCCGGCCTTGATGCCGTTCAGATAATCCTTGCCGAGGTCGTCGTTCTGATAGAGCACGCCGATCTTGGCGTTGGGGTGCTCCTTCAGGATGTACTGGCCGTAGATGCGGCCTTCGACGAAGTAGTTCGGGTTGAAGCCGAGCGTCCAGGGGAAGTTCTTCGGGTCGGTGAACTTCGAAGCGCCGGTGGCGGCAAACAGCTGCGGCACCTTCTTGGCGTTGAGATACTTCTGCACGGCGGCGTTCGACGGCGTGCCGACGATCTGGAAGGTCAAGAGCACCTCGTCGCTCTCGACGAGCTTGCGCACCTGCTCGACGGCCTTCGGCGGCGAATACGCGTCGTCATACTGGATCAGGTTGATCTTGCGGCCGTTGATGCCGCCCTGATCGTTGATCATCTTGAAGTAGGCCGCCTGGGTCTTGCCGATCGAGGCATAGGCGGAGGCCGGCCCGGAGAAGGGGACGGTCTGGCCGATCTTGATCTCGGTGTCGCTCGCGCCGGGATCGTACTTCTTCTGCGCAAAGGCCGACGTTGCAGACAGCGCGATCGCGAGCGCCGTTCCCGTGACCAAGTGAAAAATCCCGTTCCTCATAATGCTGTTTCCCTCACGTGACTGATGGTTGGCCGATGATCTTGTCCGCGGGTTCAAGGTCCCGCGGTCGCCATCGCTGGGCCGGGATACTGGAGGAACCGTTATTGCAACGCAAGACGAGCGCTGCCGAAAAGGTGAGCGATTTCAGTCAACCAAAGTAGGGGGCGTTGCGAAAAGGTGGGTGGAGCGGCGCGAAGGTTGGGGCCCGCTTTACCTCGCCCCGCCTGCGGGGAGAGGTCGCATCGCATCGAAGATGCGATGCGGGTGAGGGGGAGTCTCCGCGGGCGCAGCTAATGCAGCGGTGCGCGGAAGCAGCCCCTCACCCCGACCCTCTCCCCGTAAGGACGGGGAGAGGGAGTGGAGTCTCGTCCCGACCGCGGCTAGCCCGCCGGTCCGGTGTCCTCGATGATCGGGCCGAACAGCTCCCAGCGCTCGCCGTTGAACTTCATCATCTGCATCTGCTTGTTGATGCGGTAGTCGTTCGGTCCCGTCGTGATCGACATGCCCGGCAGCGCGAGGCTCGGCACGAACTTCTTCAGGCTGGTCACCTGCTTCATCAGGTTCTCGCGGGTGAGGTCGTCGCCGCACTGCTTGAGCACCTGGATCAGCAGCTCGGCCGTCGAGTAGCCGTAGGTGTTGACGGTGTTGAGCTTGTCGCCTTCCGGATAATACTTGTCCATGAACGCGAAATAGGCCTTCACGCCGGGATCGTCCTTCCATTGCGGGTCGGCGGGGTCCTTGCCGTAATTGGTCGAGATGATGCCCTTGGAGATGTCGAGACCGGCCGGCTTCAGCGTCGCCGACACCGGGCTCGCATTGATGTCGAGGATGTGCACCGGGTTCCAGTTGAGGTCGGCGATCTTGCGGATCGCCTGCGCGGCGAATTTCGGGGTCGAGGCGTCATAGACCAGATCGACGCCGGCGGCCTTCAGCTTCACGATCTGGGAATCGACCGTCGGATCGGTCAGCTCGTAGGACACCTCGGTGACGATCATGCTCGCGGCCTTGTCGCCGAGCCCGCTCTTCAGGCCGGTGATGTAGTCGCGGCCGAGATCGTCGTTCTGGTAGAAGATGCCGATCTTGGCGTTGGGGTGATTGGCCAGGATGTATTTGGCGTAGATGCGTCCCTCGGACTGGTAGTTCGGGTTGAACGCGATCGTCCACGGCGCGTTCTGCGGGTCGGAGAAGCGCGAGGCGCCGGTGGAGGCGAGCAGCTGCGGCACCTTCCTGGCATTCAGATATTTCTGCACGGCGGCATTTGACGGCGTGCCGATGATCTGGAACGTGAACAGCACCTCGTCGCCCTCGACAAGCTTGCGCACCTGCTCGACCGCTTTCGGCGGCGAATAAGCGTCGTCATACTGGATCAGGTTCAGCTTGCGGCCGTTGATGCCGCCCTGATCGTTGATCATCTTCATGTAGGCCGCCTGGGTCTTGCCGATGCCGGCATAGGCGGATGCGGGGCCGGAGAACGGCACGGTCTGGCCGATCTTGATCTCGGTGTCGGTCGCGCCGATGTCGTATTTCTTCTGCGCGGTGGCCGATGTAACCGACAACGCGATCGCAAGCGCCGTCGCAGCGAGCAATTGCACGCTTCTCATGTCCGTGACCTCCCTGTTGCCGGTGATCTTGTCCGCAAGCTCAGGCCGGCGGATGTCACCGTTGCACGGGATGATGGAGGAACGGCTGGGCCATTGCAAGACGATGCACCCTGCGCGCGATGTCGCGTTTGAGCATGATCCGGAAAACTGTGAAGCGGTTTCCGAGCGGATCATGCTCAAGAAAACAAAAGCGCGCCCGCGCGTTAGGCCAGCCAGAGCTGGATCAGTGCCAACGCAGCGGGAGCCGCCTGCACATAAAGAATGCGGCGGCTGACGGTGGCGGCGCCATAGGCACCGGCGACAATCACGCAGAGCAGGAAAAACGTCTTGATCTGGAACGCGAAGGCCGGATTGCCATGTATGAGGCCCCAGATCAGTCCGGCGGCGAGGAAGCCGTTATAGAGCCCCTGATTGGCGGCGAGCACCGCAGAATCGTTTGCCTTCTCGATCGAGTTGCGAAACGTCTTCAGCCCGAGCGGCTTGGTCCACAGAAACATCTCGAGCACAAGGAAATAGACGTGCAGCATGGCCACCACCGCGACCAGAACATTGCCAAGCAACAGCATATTGCGGTCCCCCAGAGC
Source organism: Bradyrhizobium sp. USDA 4502 (assembly GCF_054063355.1). Lineage (NCBI taxonomy): Bacteria > Pseudomonadati > Pseudomonadota > Alphaproteobacteria > Hyphomicrobiales > Nitrobacteraceae > Bradyrhizobium > Bradyrhizobium sp. USDA 4502. The sequence continues at coordinate 7,256,262 of NZ_JBSSGF010000001.1, read as the reverse complement.
TTCGGTTCTGATTGAATCAGAATCGAAGCTCAAAATTGTTGTTTTGACGCGTTTTCTTCACGCGAACCGGTGTCCACTTCGCTCGAAAACGCTTTAACCGGAATTCGGGTGGACGCTAGCATGCGGGCGGTGAATTGTATGCCGACCGATCTGCTTGCCCGAGATATGACAATGGCCGACCGCAGGACTGCACAGACCTTCAACCTCGACCGCCACAAGACCCCGATCGGCACCGCGCTGCTGGTGACCGATGACGACGGCGTGCTGCGCGCGCTCGACTGGGACGACTATGAAGGGCGCATGCTCGACCTGCTGCGGCTGCATTATGGCGCCGTGACGCTGCGGGGCGGTCGCGCGCCGGCTGCGATGCGCAAGGCGCTCGGCGATTACTTCAAGGGCGATCTCGATCGTCTCACCGATGTCGAATGGCGCGTCGCTGGCACGCCGTTCCAGCAGAAGGTCTGGCACGCGCTGCCGAACATTCCGCACGGCACCACCATGAGCTACGGCGCGCTGGCGGCGAAACTGAACGCGCCGAATGCGATGCGCGCGGTCGGTCATGCCAACGGCTCCAACCCGATCAGCGTCGTCGTGCCATGTCATCGCCTGATCGGCGCCAACGGCTCACTGGTCAAATATGGCGGCGGGCTGGAGCGCAAGCGCTGGCTGCTGCGCCACGAGGGCGTGGAGGTCTAGAGTGATTTCGAGCGGGAACCGGTTCGCGTGAAGACGCGCGTCAAGACAACGATCCAGCAATCCGCTTCGGCCGCCAGTGTGGCGATCAATCGAGATCTTCGCGGGGCATGTTGCGCAGATCGCGCACGATATAGAGGAACACGACGAGCGAAGGTACCCACGCGAGTATCGCTCCCACCAGCATCGCATCGACCGTCGTCATGTGAGACTCCTTGCGCGCTATTGGCCAACGTCGTCAGATCGGCTTTTTCGATGGGGCGCCGGTTCTGGGGAAGGGATACAGCCACTTCCAATAGGCCTTGTTGCGCTCCAGCTGCCGCTTGTGGATCTCGCGGCACTTCGTCGAGCAAAACTGCTCAAAATACCAATTATGCCGGATCAGCCCGAAAGGCCGCTTGCAGGCCGGATTTCCGCAACGAGCTGTCATGACGCTGCCTCCGCATTCGCGCGCCAAAGCCAGCGGATGAAATCCTCCTGGCCTTTGTAGAAGCAGAGGCGTCCGCAGTAGCGTTCGCCCGCCGGATTTCGCAAACAGATGATCTTGGGGTCTTCGCTGTCACACTGGGCGCAGCGCGGTTCCGCACGCATGGCGACCTCCCTCCGAGGAATTGCCATTTGCCAATCAAAATGTCTGGTGCTGTCCTTGCCGTCGATCTTCCCGAAGGACGACGATGCGAAATCTCGCGCCGCCGCCGTCCATGCGCAACTTGTCCAGATGTTTTGTCGCATCATCCTTGCGTATAGCCGGCCCGGTGATGGCTGATCCAACTCACGCACCCGGCGCCGCGCTGCGCTGCGCGAGGGCGGTATCGAGGCATTTGATCAGGACGTCCCCGTCGCAGGGCTTGCTCAGAAAGCAGATCGCTCCAGCCTTCAGCGCGCGGACGCGATCGCTTTCGACCGAGAACGCCGTGACGAAAATGAACGGAAAGCGGTGTCCGCTGGCAATGAGGTGGCTCTGCAGGTCGAGCCCGCTCATGGCCGGCATCCTGACATCCGCGATCACACAGGATGTGTCATTCAGGCGGGGCGAGTGCAAAAATTCCTCGGCCGACGCGTAAGTCTCGACCGCGTAGCCCAGCGATCTGACGAGATTGTCGGTCGCGGTGCGAACCGACATGTCATCGTCGATGATTGATATCACTGGCGGGTTGGGCAAGGAGGTTTTTCCCGGGCCGGAAGGGCCTCTGGCGTGTGCATCATGTGGGGACCACAGTGCGTCGCCAATCGGGGCCGGAGAATCATACTTAGGTTTGCGCCCCGCCGGCTGCCGGTCCGATCTGAAGCATCTGTGCCATCCTGACCAGATCGGGTAATGACTTCGCCGCCATTTTCCGCATGATGTGCCCGCGGTGTATCTTCACTGTGATCTCGGCCACACCGATTTCGGCGGCGACCTGCTTGTTCATCAACCCCGCCGTGACGAGCGTCATCACCTGGCGTTCACGCGGCGTCAGGGTCGCGAAGGCGGCGCGCAGGTTGGCAAGAACCTTGGCCTCATCGCGACGGTTCCTGTCGCGCTCGATCGCCGTCGTGACGGCATCCAGCATGTCCTGATCGCGAAATGGCTTGGTCAGGAAGTCCACAGCGCCGGCCTTCATGGCCCTGACCGTCATCGGGATATCGCCGTGGCCGGTCATGAAGATGATCGGAATATCGATGCCCGCCTTCGCCAGCTCCCCCTGAAAGTCCAGCCCGCTCACCCGCGGTAACCTGATGTCGAGGATCAGGCAGCTCGGGACATCCGGAGGCTTGCGCTGCAGAAATTCATGGGCCGAGCCGAATGCTGCGGTCCGCAAGCCGACCGACCGGAACAGATTGCTCAGCGCGTCCCGCACGGATGCGTCGTCGTCGACGACGAAGACGACGGGATCCTCGGCGTTTGCCAGACCAGAAGGCGATGCCGCGCGCCCGGTCACCATGCATGATCCTCTTCGTGCAGTGGCAAGGTGAACTGGAACGTCGCGCCGGGGCCGATGTTTCCGGCCACGGACAGGCGGCCTCGGTGAGCTTCGATGATCGATCGGCAGATCGACAGCCCCATCCCCATGCCGCTGGCCTTGGTGGTGTAGAACGCGTCGAACAGCCGTTCGGCATTCTCGGTCGCGATTCCGACGCCGCAGTCGGTGACCGTGACCACGATCTGCCCGACCTCGTCATGGCGCGTCCGGATCACGAGTTCCCGTGGCCGGTCCGTGACCGGCTGCATGGCCTCGATACCGTTGAGGACCAGGTTGAGGATGACCTGCTGCAGCTGGATTCGGTCGGCGACAACAGACGGGAGCGCGGGAGCGAGGTCGAGTTGCAAGGATACCAGGTGACGCTGCAGTTCATGCTGCACCAGCCCGATCACCTGGTTGATGACTTCATTCACGTCGAGCGGCGCCTTCTGACCGGTCGTCTTGTTCACCATCGCGCGGACGCGCTGGATGACCTCGCCCGCCCGGTTGCCGTCGCTGATGATCGACCTGACCGCGCCGCGAGCCTCGTTCAGATCGGGGGCCGCCCGGTTGAGCCACCGCAGGCATGCCGCGGCATTGGTGACCACGGCGGCAAGCGGCTGGTTCACTTCATGGGCGATCGATGCGGCGAGCTCGCCGAGCGCCGTCACGCGTGTGACGTGCGCGAGGTTGGTCTGCGCTTCGTGCAACTCCGCCTCGGCTCGCTTGCGGGCGGTCACGTCGGTGACCGCTCCGATGAATTCGGTGTCGCCGGAAAGATTCGTCACCGCATGCGCCCTGGCGTGAACAAATTTGATCGCCCCATTGGGCATCAGCAATCGGTAGCCGTGCTCGAAGTCCTTGCCGTCGAGCGAGGCCCGGTCGATGGCCCGTTGCACGCGGGCGCGATCATCCGGATGGACGCGCTGCAGGACCGTGGCATGTGTGATGGAAGGAGCTCTGTCGAATTCGAAGATCCTGAACGTCTCTTCCGACCAGATGATCTCGCCGCTGGCGACGTGCCAGCCGAAGCTGCCGGTGTGGCTCAATCGCTGGGCTTCGGTCAGGTACATTTCACTCTGCTGCAGCGCATTTTCGGCGTGCTTGCGCTCGGTGATGTCCTCGCATGCGATCAGCACGATCAGCTGATCGCCCAGCCGCCGCACCGCCTTGGCGTTTTCACGAACCCAAATCCTTGAACCGTCCTTGCGGACCTTCCGGATTTCCCAATTGTGGGTCTGGCCGATGTTGTCGAGGCATGCCGCGACGTTGCGTTGGACCATATCCCGGTCTTCGGCGGCAAAGACCCGCAGCACCGATTGTCCGAGCAGCTCGTCGACGGTGTAGCCGAGCTGTGCCGCGCCGAACGTGTTGACCGACAGCACGAGGCCCGTTGCGTCGACCATGAAGTACATGACCGGGTTGTGCTCGAATACCTCCTTCCATTGCGCTTCGCTGTTGCGCAGCGCCTCCATCGCGCGCTCCTCGCTGCTGGCTCGGCCGCGCAACATGGCTTCCATCCGCCTTTGCGAGCGGCCAACCAGGCGGATCATCAGCAATGCGGCGGTCAGCGACGCGACGAGCAGCGCCAGGGCAACCAGATGGGCGGAAGCTGCCGGCTGCGGACCCAGCAACAGCCCGATGCAGGTTGCCGCCAAGGCCAGCACCATGCCGCCGAGCAGCCATTGCTCGGCCGACCAGGACTTCGTGGTCGGGTCTCGGATCATCGGCAGCCCAGCACTTGACCATCATCATGGGCCGCGCTGCGTCGCTAGGTGACTGCTACCATCAGCGGCGACAACGTCGCCCTCCCAATAGACTGTATATTAGCAGCTTTCTTGCCGCCCGGGCGGGATGACGCCGGCCTTTTTGGCGGTCCAAACCCGTGAGATCGCGCAGAAAGCGAAGCCATTGAGCGCGCTCAGGTCCAGGTTGCGACCTAAACTCAAGTATGAGTCGTCTCCACCGAATGTAACGGTCGGATCAACCTCCGTTCAATGGCCCGTTCCATCCCGGCGACTACGCTTATTGGGTAACTCGATGACGGTAGAGATTTCCGGGGTTCAGCAATCGCCAATCAGTGACGGAGATTGAAATGCCCAGCGCGCGCCTGCATCTGATCGTTTGCTCCGACGACGTCGACCACGAGGCAAGGCCTCAGAGACGCGATCGCAGCTTCCAGCCTTCCGTCATCGATGGTGGCAAGCAAACAGCAAGCACGCCGGCCGACAACCCGTGGATCGATCTGCTGGACGCATTCGATCTCGGCGTGGTGGTCTGTCAGGCCAGCTACCTGGCCTTGCTGGGAGCGAGCCTGGCGGCGCTGCAGCCGCAATTCGACGTGCCAGATTCAGTGCGGTAGCCGGCCCTGAATTCCAAGTCCGGCAGGCTGCCGGGACCGAAGCGCTGGCTGCTCACGCCTGGGTCGCGCAAGACGGGTCCGATCACAGCCTCCGTGAGAGCCCGGAATCCATTCCCCGCCTAGCCCCGGCCCTGATGGATTCCGGGCTCAGTTTTGCAGACGCCCTCGGCTGCGCAATGGCGCACCGGAATGATGGGCGGAGCAGGTCGACGGCGCGGCTCCCGCGCCAAGCTCCCGACGACGGCAAATTGCAGCAATTTTTTCGAAAGATGCCCGGTTCGCTTTAGCCGCTTTTGAAGCACCTGATTATTGTGATCTGTCCGGCAACGGCATCGCTCTGCAGAGCTGTGCGTTGGTTCGCGCACTGACAGATCAGGGGCCGGTCATTATGAATCAGGCACAGCAGCACAAGCCGCTTCCCGAAGACAATAATTCCGTCACCAGGAATGAGGCCGACGGCGCACGGGGATTGCAGCGCGATCTGCAGGAACGGCTGCAGCCGGAGCACGACGAGCCAGTCAGCGATAGCGCTCCCCATCCCGAAGCGCCCGCCGGATCAGGCCGGATGGTTCGCCGCCTGCTCAAGGTCGGCATTGGCCTTGCCATCGTGGCCGTCTTCGGATGGCTGCCGCTCAGGGCTGTGTTGCAGACCTCGAGCGTGGAGGCCGTGGTCAACGCCAGGATCGTGACCTTGCGCTCGCCGATCGACGGCACCGTGAGCGCGAAGCCGCAGAAATCCACGCAGCTCAGCGTGGTTCACGAGGGCGATGCGATCCTTCACGTCGTCAACGCACGCGGCGATCGCGCCCGGCTCGATGATCTCCGGCGGCAGATGTCGCGGTTGGAAAATGAGCGCCCGAGTCTGGCGGCCAAGCTTGCGGCCGCCGAGACGGCGCAACAGGACCTTGCCCGCCAGGCCGGCCAGTTCCGTGACGGCCGCATCCTCCAGCTCGAGGCCCGGATCGCCGAAATCCAGACTGCGATCGAGGCCGCCGCCGCACGGCGGGAGGAGGCCGTGGCCGCCGTCGAGCGGGCGTCGTCGCTGATCAAGTCGGGCAGCGTGTCGACGGTCGAAATGGCCCGCCTGACGCGCGAGCAGGCGATCTCGCAGCAGACCGAAATCGGCGCTCGACGGCGTCTCGACGCCGCCAAGGTCGAGCTCACCGCCGCAAGGAATGGCACTTATCTCGGCGACAGCTACAATGACCGGCCGAGCTCCGTGCAGCGCGAAGAGGAGATGCGCCAGCGCGTCAGCGACCTGCGCGCCGATCTGGCGCATGCCGATGCCGAGATCGACTGGCTGACCCACGAGATCGCCGCCGAGCAGCTGCACTACGTCAACCGGGCGGAAGCCGACATCAAGGCGCCGGTCGGGGGGCGCATCTGGGAGATGATGACGTCGCCCGGCGAGGACGTCAGGGCCGGGCAGCCCTTGCTCAAGCTGCTCGATTGCAGCGGCGCAGTGGTCACGGCGAACGTCACCGAGAGCGTCTACAACGGTCTGAAACTGGGCGAGCAGGCGAGCTTCGAGCCGAATGACGGCAGCGCCGCGCTGCAGGGCGAGATCGTCAATCTCACCGGCGCGTCGGGCGCGCCCGCGAACCTTGCGATCAATCCGGATGCGCTGAACAAGGAACCCTATCGGGTCACGGTCTCGATGCCGGCGCTCGATACCACGGGCAAGGATTGCGCGGTCGGCCGCACCGGGCGCGTGGTGTTCAACGCGGACGTGGCAAAGTCATGATGGCGGCATTTGCGCCCGGGCTGGTCGCCTTCGGCGCCTGCCTTGCCATCCTGCCCCTGCTCCGCCGCGAGCAGACCCTGGCCCGCGTCATGATGACCGGCATGTCGTTCGTCCTGCTGGTCCACTATTTCGCGTGGCGGGTGACCCACACCTTGCCGCCTCCGGGCCTCACCGCCGACGCGCTGGTCGGCTATCCCTTCATGCTGGCCGAGGCGGCCTCGATGATCGCGGTGTGCCTGTCGCTGCTGTTTCTCAGCCGCACGATCGACCGGTCGCCTGAGGTCAATGCGATCCTGCGCCGATCGAGGTTGCCCGCAAACGCGCCGCTCGTCGACGTCTTCATCTGCACCTACAACGAGGAGAAGGCGATCCTGGAGCGCACCATCATCGGCGCGACCGGGCTGAACTATCCGAACTACCGCGTCTGGGTGCTCGACGATGGGCGGCGGCTCTGGCTGCGCCGGCTCGCCCAGGAGCTCGGCTGCAACTATCTGGCCCGTCCGGACAACCGCCACGCCAAGGCCGGCAACATCAATCATGCGCTCCAGCACGTTTCCGGGCTGGCCGAGCGGCCGGAGTTCATCTCGATCCTCGACGCGGATTTCGTCCCGATGCCGGACTTCCTGACCCGGGCGATGAGCCTGATGCAGGACGGCAGCGTCGGCGTCGTGCAGACGCCGCAGCACTTCATCAACCCGGATCCGATCCAGACCAATCTCGCGGCGACCGATGTGTGGCCCGACGAGCAGCGCTTCTTCTTCGATATTTTGATGCCGGCCAAGGATGCCTGGGACACGGCGTTCTGCTGCGGCACCTCATCGCTGATCCGCTTCTCCGGCCTGATGCAGATCGGCGGCTTCCCGACCGATTCGGTGACGGAGGATTACCTCGTCACACTGCGGCTGAAGGAGAAGGGACTGCGCACGGTCTATCTGAACGAGCGCCTGACCATCGGACTCGCGCCGGAGGGACTGAAGGAATACATCACGCAGCGCGGACGCTGGTGTCTCGGCTTCATGCAGATCTTCCGCGGCCGCAGCGGGCCGTTCTCGCGGCAATCGAAGCTCGCCTTCATGGACCGGCTGTCGCTGGTCGACGCCTTCATGAGCTGGGCGGCGGTCTACGGCACCAAGGTGTTCGGCCTGGTCGTGCCGTGGCTTTATCTGCTGTTCGGGATCAAGGCGGTCCATGCCGACCTGTTCGAGCTGCTAAAATATTTCCTGCCGTTCTATGTCTGGCACGCCTTCACGATGGCGTGGATTTCGCGCGGCCGCTCGCTCGCGATCATGACCGACGTGTCGCAATACATCGCGGCGCCCGCGGTGCTGAAGGCGGTCGTGACCGGCCTCGCCAGGCCGCAGGGCCACAAATTCAAGGTGACGGCCAAGGGCGGCGACCGCAACCGCCGCTTCATCGAGTGGCCGCTGCTGCGGCTCTACGGTGCCGCCCTGCTGATCACGCTGTTTGCGATCGCCTACGCCTTCATCCTGCATCTGCGCGGCGAAAACATCGCCTATGGCGGGCTGGCGCTGGCCTGGAGCCTGTACAATTGCGTCGTGCTCGCGATCGTGTGCTTCATCTGCATCGAGCAGCCGCGGCGCCGCAAGGCCGAGCGGTTCGAACGCGACGAGCCGATCCTGATCCATCAGGACAGCGAGATGCGGCTGATCCGGATGGCCGACATCTCGATCTCCGGTGCGCGCTTCATCGATCCTGTCCCGCCCGCCATCGGTTCGCTGATCAAATGCAATGTCTACGGACAGAACGTCGCCGCGACCGTGGTCCGCCGCACCCGCGACGGCTTCGGCGTCCGCTTCGAGGACGCGGTGGCGACGCGGGTCAATGTCGTGCGCGCATTCTATGCCGGCGAATATGTCCGCGCTTTCCAAGGCGTGCGCGCGGCGCCGGTCGGCAAGGCGTTGCTGATGCGGCTGTTCGGCTGATCCGCCACGGGATTGGGGCTTCGCTCCTTCGGTGGAAACAGCTTTCGATCCCGTCATCCCCGCGCAAAGGCTTCGCCTTTGTCGCTGGAGGAGCGCGGAACGCGCGTCTCGAAGGATCGACGGCCCGGCCGCTTCCGCATACTCCCACTCTCTTGGGGAAGGAACGTGGCCGTCGATCCTTCGAGACGGCCGCTGCGCGGCCTCCTCAGGATGACGGGACAGGCGTGTACGCTTCTTACGATTCGATCTACGCCGCCGGCTTTGCTGCCTGGTCCTCGCTCGCCAGCAGATGCAGCAGCGCGCTCTTGATCGCGGCCTGCCGGGTCGGCGCCGTGATCTGGGCGCCGAGCAGGTCGGTGACATAGAACACGTCGCGGGCACGTTCGCCGAAGGTCGCGACATGGGCGGAGGCGATGTTGAGGTTGAGCTTCGAGATCGCGGTGGTGAGCTGGTAGAGCAGGCCCGGCCGGTCGAGGCCGGAGACCTCGATCACGGTGTAGCGGTCGGACCACTGGTTGTTGATGGTCACCTCGGGCTCGACGATGAACGGCCGCGCCTTGCTGCGGACGGTGCGCTTGGCGACCGCCTCGGGCAGCCGCAGCTTGCCTTCCAGCACGTGCTCGATCATCTCGCCGATCCGTGTCGCGCGGCGGCCCTCGTCCTCGTCGCGGTCGTATTCGCGCGAGATCGAGATGGTGTCGAGCGCGCGGCCGTCGGTCGTGGTGTAGATCTGGGCGTCGACGATGTTGGCGCCGGCCGACGCGCAGGCACCCGCGATGATCGACAGCAGCCAGGGATGGTCGGTCGCCAGGATCGTCAGTTCGGTGACGGCGCGGACCTCGTCGAAGCCGACATTGATCGCAAGCTTGTGGCCGGCCTGCTCGCTGGCGCGGATGAAGCGGGCCTGGCGGATCTTGCGCGCCAGCTCGACCTTGAGCCAGTAGGCCGGATAGTGCCGGCCGATATAGGCGTTGAGCTCCGCCTCCGGCCATTCGGTGAAGGCGCGGCGGAATTCGGCTTGCGCCACCGCGATGCGCTGGGCGCGGTTGACCTCGGAGAAGCCGCCGGTCAGCACCGGCTCGGTCTCGTAATACAGCGTGCGCAACAGCTGCGCCTTCCAGCCGTTCCAAACGCCCGGGCCGACGCCGCGGATGTCGGCCGTGGTTAGGATCGTGAGCAGCTTCATCTGCTCGACCGACTGGACCACGGCGGCGAAATTCTCGATGGTCTTGCGGTCCGACAGGTCGCGCGATTGCGCCACCGTCGACATCGTCAAATGCTCCTCGATCAGCCACGCCACCAGCTCGGTGTCGGCCGCCGAGAAGCCGAGCCGCGGGCACAGCCGCCGCGCCACCTTGGCGCCGGCGATCGAATGATCCTCAGGTCGGCCCTTGGCGATGTCGTGCAGCAGCGTCGCGATATAGATCACCGGGCGGTGCTCGGGGCGGATCTTGCGAAACAGGTCGCTGGCGACCGCGAACTCCTCGTTGCCGCCGCGCTCGATGTCCTGCAGGAAGCCGATGCAGCGGAGCAGATGCTCGTCCACCGTGTAGTGGTGGTACATGTTGAACTGCATCATCGACACGATCTTGCCGAAGGCGCGGATGAAGTGGCCGAGCACGCCGGTCTCGTTCATCCGCCGCAGCACGATCTCCGCATTGTCGGAGGTCAGGATCTCCATGAACAGGCGGTTGGCTTCGTCGTTCTCGCGCAGCTGGGTGTTGATCAGCTTGAGCGAGCGCGTCACCGTGCGCATCGCATCGGGATGGAAGGCAAGGTTGTTCTGCTGCGCGAGGCGGAAGATCCGGATCAGATTGACCGGATCGTGCTTGAACACGTCGGGCGCGGCGAGGTTGATGCGGTTGTTGTCGACGATGAAGTCGTCGCTGCCGTTAACCCGCCGCCGCTTGGTGCCGGGCCGCAGCCGCGCCACCATCCGGCTCAGCACAGGCGCCGGCTTGTTGTGCTCTTCCTCGAGCTTGGCGCACAGGATCGCGGTGAGGTCGCCGACGTCTTTCGCGATCAGGAAGTAGTGCTTCATGAAGCGCTCGACGTCCTGCATGCCGGGATGCGAGGTGTAGCCGAGGCGGACCGCGATTTCGCGCTGCATGTCGAATGACAGCCGTTCCTCGGCGCGTCCGGCGAAGAAGTGCAGATTGCAGCGCACCGACCACAGGAAGTCGGCGCAGCGGCGGAAGGTGCGGTATTCCTGCGCGTCGAACACGCCGCGTTCCAGCAGCTCGTCGGTCTCGCGCACGCGGTAGACGTATTTGGCGATCCAGAACAGCGTGTGCAGGTCGCGCAGGCCGCCCTTGCCGTCCTTGACGTTGGGCTCGACCAGATAGCGCGACTGGCCGGCGCGGCGATGCCGCTCCTCGCGCTCGGCAAGCTTGGCGGTGACGAATTCCGACGCGGTGCCCTGCACCACGTCCTTGTCGAAGCGCTCGACCAGCTCGTCATAAAGCGGCTGGTCGCCGGTCAGGAACCTGGTCTCCAGGATCGCGGTGCGGATCGTCATGTCGCCGCGCGCCTGACGGATCGATTCATCGACCGAGCGCGTGGCGTGGCCGACCTTCAGCCCCATGTCCCAGAGGCAATAGAGAATCGCCTCGGCAACCTGTTCGCCCCAGGCGGTCTGCTTGTAGGGCAGGATGAACAACAGATCGATGTCGGACTCCGGCGCCATCAGCCCGCGGCCATAGCCGCCGGTCGCCACCACGGCCATGCGTTCGGCGCCCGAGGGGATCGGCGAGTGATAGAGGTGGCGGGTCGCCGCCGCGTAGAGGATGCGGATGATCTCGTCCTGCACGAAGCAGAGCCGTTCGGCGCAGCGCCGGCCGTGACGGTCCTTGAGCAGCAGCGCCTGCGCCGTGGCGCGCGCCGCGATCAGCTCGGCCTTGAGCAGCTGCGCCATCGCGGCGCGGAACTGGTCCTCGCGGCCGGCATGCCGTTCGGCAAGTGCATTCACCGCCGCGGTGATCCGCTCGGTCTCGAAACGATCATCCGCTTCAGGGCGGGCCTCGGCTACGACGCTGTCCATAGGTTCATCCGATATCGGACGGAGCCGTTGCTGTCACTGACCAAAGTATAACGACAGCAGCTCCATGCTTTCATGGCGGCGCTTCGAGCAAGATCGTTCTCGCGCCATCCCGTAAAGGGTAGAGATTTTCTCGTTGACCGCAAGGCTAACTCATTGAAATAAAAGATTGTTTCTTAAAACTGATCGAGGGGGTCGACGAATGCAAAAATTTTCCCGGCGCACGTTCGCTGCGCTGCTCGCGGTCTCGACCTTGCTGCCCGGCGCGGCGCGCGCCGCCGACGCGCTGAAGGAGATCCGGATCGACTGGGCGACCTACAATCCGGTGTCGATGGTCCTGAAGCAGAAGGGCCTCCTGGAAAAGGAATTCGCCAAGGACGGCATCAGCATCGTCTGGGTGCAGTCGGCCGGCTCCAACAAGGCGCTCGAATTCCTCAACGCCGGTTCGATCGATCTCGGCTCGACCGCGGGTTCGGCGGCGCTGGTCGCGAAGATCAACGGCAACCCGATCAAGTCGATCTATGTCTATTCGCGTCCCGAATGGACCGCACTGGTCACGACCAAGGATTCCAGGATCGCGTCCGTCGCCGACCTCAAGGGCAAGCGCGTCGCGGTGACGCGTGGCACCGATCCGCACATCTTCCTGGTTCGTGCGCTGCTCGGCGCCGGTCTCACCGAAAAGGACATCACGCCGGTGCTGTTGCAGCACGCCGACGGCAAGACCGCGTTGATCCGCGGCGACGTCGACGCCTGGGCCGGTCTCGATCCGATGATGGCGCAGGCGGAGGTCGAGGACGGTGCAAAGCTGTTCTACCGCAAGGCGGAAGCCAACACCTGGGGCATCCTCAATGTGCGCGAGGAGTTCCTGAAGGCGCATCCGGATATCGTCCGCCGCGTGCTCGCGACGTACGAGGAAGCGCGGAAATATTCGCTGGCCAACTATGACGAGCTGAAGAAGACCTTCATCGCCGTCACCAAGCTGCCGGATGCCGTGGTCGACAAGCAGCTCAAGGAACGCACCGAGCTGACCCACAGCCGGATCGGCAGTGCCCAGCGCGAATCGATCCTCGCCGCCGGCCTCGCCTTGCAGCAGGCGGGCGTGATCGACGCCAAGACCGACGTCAAGGCCGCGCTGGATTCCTTGATCGACGATCAGGTCCCGCTGCCCACCAACTAACCGCTGTCGTCAAGCCAACCTCCGTCGTCAAACTAACCTTCGTCGTCCCGGGCAAGCGAAGCGCGACCCGGGACCCATAACCACAGGGCTCTATTGCTGGACAAGGCTGTGGCCCCAGCTCGCTTGATTACCATGCCCTGTGGTTGTGGGTCCCAGCCTTCGCCGGGACGACGTGGATGGAGTTGGCCCCACCTTGCGATCCCGCCGGAAGAATAGTTCTTGCTATGGCCATGACCGTTGACCTGCCCGCGCTGGAACAGACGGCCCCGCCCGGTGCACCTGCGCGGTGGTCGCGCTATGCGCGGCCGGTGCTCGGGCTTGTGCTGCCGGTCGCGCTGGCGCTGGGCTGGGAACTCGTTGTTTCTCTCGGCTACTCCAACGGCCGCCTGGTGCCGCCGCCGTCAAAGGTGTTCGAGACCATCATTGAGCTCGCCAAGAGCGGCGAGCTGTCGCGCCATATCCTCGCGACGCTGTGGCGGGTCGGCGCGGGCTTTGCGCTTGGCGTCGTCGCCGGCACCATCATGGGCGCGATCTCCGGCTACTGGGATTTCGCCAAGCGGTTGCTCGATCCGACGGTGCAGGCGTTGCGCGCGATCCCCTCGCTCGCCTGGGTGCCGCTGTTCGTGCTCTGGCTCGGCATCTTCGAGACCTCGAAGGTCGCGCTGATCGCGGTCGGCGTGTTCTTTCCGATCTATCTCGGCGTGATGGGCGCAATCCTGTCGGTCGATCGCAAGATCGTCGAGGTCGGCCGCGTGTTCCGCCTGTCCGGACCGGCGATGATCCGCCGCATCCTGTTGCCCGCCGTGCTGCCGGCCTATGTGGTTGCGCTGCGGGTCGGGCTCGGTTTGGGGTGGATGTTCGTGGTCGCGGCCGAACTGATCGGCGCCTCCGAAGGCCTCGGCTACCTTCTGCTCGACGGCCAGCAGCTCGGCAAGCCGGCGCAGATCCTCGCCGCGATCGTGATCTTCGCGATCCTCGGCAAGCTCACCGACTGGCTGATCGAGGTCGCCGCCGCACCGCTGCTGCGCTGGCAGGACGCGTTCGGCGCGCGGGGAGGGCAGTGATGCTGGCTCTCAAGGACGTCGGCAAGACCTATCCGAACGGTGTCCACGCGCTGGAGCGGTTCTCGGCCGAGATTGCGTCCGGCGAGATCATCGCGATCATCGGCGGCTCGGGTTGCGGCAAGTCGACGCTGCTGCGCGCCATCGCCGGCCTCGACCGCGCCAGCACAGGCAGCGTGACGCTCGACAATGCGGTGATATCATCGCCGCACGCCAAGATCGGGATCATCTTCCAGGAGCCACGGCTGCTGCCCTGGCTCAGCGTCGCCGACAATATCGGCTTCGGCCTCGGCGGCCTTCCGGCCGAGGCGAGGCGCGCGCGCGTCGTGGCGGCGCTCGCCCGCGTCGGCCTTGCCGACAAGGCCGCGGCCTGGCCGCGCGAATTGTCCGGCGGCCAGGCGCAGCGGGTCGCGATAGCCCGCGCGCTGGTGCCGCAGCCCGAAGTGCTGCTGCTCGACGAGCCGTTCTCGGCGCTCGATGCCTTCACGCGGCGCGATCTGCAGGATCATCTGCTCGATCTGTGGGCCGACACGCGGCCGACCCTGATCCTGGTCACCCACGACGTGGACGAGGCCGTGGTGCTCGCCGACCGCGTGCTGGTGATGCGGCCGCGGCCGGGCCGGCTGTTCGAGGAGATTACCATCAACCTGGCGCGGCCGCGCGACCGCAAATCGGAGCTGTTCGACACCTTCAAGCGCCGCGTGCTGACCGCGCTCGACCGCTCGCTCGACCGTTCGGTGCGGGACGTCACCGACAAATCCAGCGCCGGCGAGGCGATGTGGTGGTGACATCCGCTCGTTAAGGCCTTACATCGGCTAGAGCATGATCCGGAAAAGTGTGAAGCGGTTTTCCGAAAAGATCATGCTAAAACAAGAATCTAAAGCGCGATGACGATTTCAGCCTGAGTCTCATCGCGCTTTAAGAAGAATAGCCGGGAGCAGACCCATGGACTCCGCCGAACTCCGCGCAATGCAGGCTCCGATCAAGGAGCGCTACAAGACCGACCCCCAGGCCGCCGTGATCACGCTGAAGGCCAAGGGATCGATCGACAATGAGAGCATCGCCTGCAAGGTCGAGACTGGCCGTGCGCTCGCGATCGCCGGCCTCCACCCCGCTACCGGCGGCTCCGGGCTCGAGCTTTGCTCCGGCGACATGCTGCTGGAAGCGCTGGTCGCCTGCGCCGGCGTCACGCTGAAATCGGTCGCCACCGCGATCGACGTGCCGCTGAAGCCCGGCAATGTCTTCGCCGAGGGCGATCTCGATTTCCGCGGCACGCTCGGCGTCGACAAGGAGACCCCGGTCGGCTTCCGCGAGATCCGCCTCCGCTTCGAGATCGGCACCGACGCGCCGCAGGACAAGCTCGATCTCTTGCTGAAACTCACCGAGCGCTATTGCGTGGTCTATCAGACCATCAAGAACGGCCCGAAGGTTTCGGTGACGATGCAGCGGGTGTAGCCGCTTTCAACGGTGTCGTCCCGGCCTAGTGCGCGATTGCGCATGGAGCCGGGACCCATACGCCGTGTCTTCTCGATTCAAGCCCCGCTGCCCGACGGCTTTCGCTCCTCACGAACAGCCGTGGTTATGGATCCCGGCCTTCGCCGGGATGACGCAGAATGTCCCCCGAACTCCACTTCGTCCTGATCCTCGTGTTGCGCATGGCGGTTGCGGCCGCATTCGTGGTCAGCGCGTCCATCATCACGGAGCGTTCGGGACCGGTGATCGGCGCGCTGATCGCAACCCTGCCGATCTCGGCCGGGCCGTCCTACACCTTCCTCGCGCTCGACCATGACGCCGCCTTCATCGCCGAGGGGGCGCTGGCGAGCCTGCCGGTCAACGCCGCCACGATCTATATGGGCCTGACCTACGCCGTGCTGGCGCAGCGCTTCAGCATGTGGATCAGCGCGGGCAGCGCGATCGCGGTGTGGCTGGTGCTCGCCACCATCATCCGCCAGTTCGAGTGGTCGCTCGCCGCCGGGCTGATCGTCAACGCCATCACCTTTGCGATCTGCATCCCGCTGCTCCGGCCCTATCGGCACGTCGCGAAAATGCCGCTGATCGCGCGGCGCTGGTACGACATTCCGCTGCGCGCCGCGCTGGTCGCAAGCCTGGTCGGCACCGTGGTCACGGCGTCAGGCTGGGTCGGCCCGCGCGTCACCGGCGTGATGGCGCTGTTTCCGATCGTATTCTCCTCGATGATGCTGATTCTGCATCCGCGCATCGGCGGCCCCGCCACCGCCGCCGTGCTCGCCAACAGCGCCTGGGGCCTGATGGGCTTTGGTCTCGGGGTTGCGGTGCTGCACGTCGCGGTGCTGCACTTCGGCTCGCCAATCGGCCTCTGCTGCGCGCTCGCCACCTGCATCGTCTGGAATCTGGTTCTGTGGCAGATCGGGCGGAGGAAAGTAAAACGTTGACGCCGTCATTCCGGGGCGATGCGAAGCATCGAACCCGGAATCTCGAGATTCCGGGTCTGGTCCTTCGGACCATCCCGGAATGACGACAGGAGCTACCCCTTCGGCAGCTTCGCCCTTAGCGCATACAGCGCATCCAGCGCCTCGCGCGGCGACATCTCGTCGGGGTGCAGCGCCTTCACCGCCTCGACCAGCAGATCGGCTTCGCTCGGCGGTTTGTCCTCGCTGGCGGCGCGGGAGGGGACGGCGAACAGCGGCAGATCGTCGACCAAGGCGCGCGCGGTCTGGCCGCGGTCCTGCGCTTCCAGTTTTGCCAGCACCGATTTGGCGCGTGTGATCACGGCCGGCGGCAGGCCGGCGAGTTTTGCGACCTGGATGCCGTAGGAGCGGTCGGCGGAGCCGGGTAGCACCTCGTGCAGGAACACGACGTCGCCCTGCCACTCCTTGACCCGCACCGTGGCGTTGAACATCCGCGGCAGTTTCGCCGAGAGGGCGGTCAGTTCGTGGTAATGCGTCGCGAACAGCGTGCGGCAGCGGTTGCTCTCATGCAGATGCTCGATCGCGGCCCAGGCGATCGACAACCCGTCGAACGTCGCCGTGCCGCGGCCGATCTCGTCGAGGATCACCAGCGACCGCTCGCTCGCCTGGTTCAGGATCACCGCGGTCTCGACCATCTCGACCATGAAGGTCGAGCGTCCGCGCGCCAGGTCGTCGGCGGCGCCGACGCGCGAGAACAGCCGGTCGACGATGCCGAGCCGCGCGCGCGACGCCGGCACGTAAGAGCCGATCTGTGCCAAGAGCGCGATCAGCGCATTCTGGCGCAGGAAGGTCGACTTGCCGGCCATGTTCGGACCGGTGATCAGCCAGAGCTGACCGGATTTCTGGCCCGGCGCCGGCGACAGGTCGCAGGCATTGGCGATAAACGGCTGGCCGTCGCGCTTCAGTGCCTGCTCGACCACCGGATGCCGTCCGCCCTCGATCGCAAAGCCGAGCGAGCCGTCGACATCGGGCCGCACGTAATTGTCGTCGATCGCAAGTTTGGCCAATGACGTCGCGACGTCGAGCATCGCAAAGGCATGCGCGGCGTTGCGCAGATCATCGCTCGCCGCGAGCGCCATCGCGCTCAGGCGTTCGAAGATCTCGAGCTCGAGATTGAGCGCGCGCTCGCCGGCATTGGCGATCTTGGCCTCGGTCTCGCCGAGCTCTGCGGTGGTGAAGCGGACCTGCCCCGCCAGCGTCTGGCGATGGATGAAGGTTGCATTCAGTGGCGGCGCGAACAGCTTGTCGCCGTGCTGCGCGGTGACCTCGACGAAATAGCCGAGCACGTTGTTGTGCCGGATCTTCAGCGTCTTGATGCCGGTATCCTCGGCATAACGCGCCTGCATCGCGGCGACGACGAGGCGCGAGGCGTCGCGCAAATTGCGGCTTTCGTCGAGCGCGGCCTCATAACCCTCGCGGACGAAACCGCCATCGCGCTTGATCAGCGGAAGCTGCTCGTCGAGTGCGCGGGAGAATTCCTGCGCCAGATCGCGCGAGGGACGCTGTAGCGCCGCCATCACGGTCGAAACCTCGGCCGGCGGATTGGAAAGCTGCGCCAGCAGCTCCAGCGCCTGGTCGGCGGCGAGGATGCCGTCGCGCAGGCTGGCGAGGTCGCGCGGGCCGCCGCGGCCGACCGAGAGCCGCGCCAGCGCGCGCGACATGTCGGGCGCCGCGCGCAGCACGGTCCTGATGTCCTCGCGCGCCGCGGAATCCGCGACGAAGGCCGAGACGGCGTCGAGCCGCCGCGCGATCACGGCGACATCGGTCAGCGGCGCGGCAAGACGCTGCGCCAGGAGGCGCGAGCCGGCCGCGGTGACGGTGCAGTCGATCGCATCGAGCAGCGAGCCGCGGCGTTCGCCGGCCAGCGTGCGCGTCAGTTCGAGGTTGGCGCGGGTCGCCGGATCGATCGCCATCGTGGTGCCGGCAGCCTCGCGCGCCGGCGGCGACAGCGGCGGACGCTTGCCGACCTGGGTGCGGTCGATATAGGTGACGGCCGCGGCTGCGGCGGTCGCCTCCAGCCGTGACATCGCCGACAGGCCGTCCATGGTCGCGACCGCGAAATAGTCGCACAGCCGCCGCTCGGCGGTGGCGCTGTCGAACACGTCGCGCGTCAGCGGTGTCACCGACGGCAGTTCGCGCAAGGTCGGCGCGAGCTCGCTGTCGCTGTAGAGCGCATCGGTGACGATGGCCTCGTTCGGATTGATGCGCGCCAGCGTCGCCGCGAGCTCCGCGGTCGCACACTCCGTCACCATGAATTCGGAGGTCGAAATGTCGATCCAGGCAAGGCCAAGACGATCCGCACCGGCCGAGCCGCGGGCGCGCGCGATCGCGATCAAGTAATTGTTGGTGCGGGCGTCGAGCAGGGTGTCTTCGGTCAGCGTGCCCGGCGTCACCAGCCGCACCACGCCGCGGCGGACCACGCTCTTGTTGCCGCGGGCTTTGGCCTCCGCGGGATTTTCCGTCTGCTCGCACACCGCGACACGATGGCCGGCGCCGATCAGGCGATGCAGGTAATCCTCGGAGCGTTCGACCGGAACGCCGCACATCGGGATGTCCATGCCCTGATGCTTGCCGCGCTTGGTCAGCACGATGCCGAGCGTCCGGGAGGCGATCTCCGCATCCTCGAAGAACAGTTCGTAGAAGTCGCCCATCCGGTAGAACAGCAGCAGGCCGGGATGGGCGGCCTTGATTTCCAGATACTGTTCCATCATCGGCGTGACGCGCGACGGCGCCTCGGCGGCAGGAGCGGGCTCGGGCGGAACGGGGATGGGCTGCTGGACTGTCATGAGGGGGCGGAAACTACAAAATTTCGTCGCGCGGTCCTATCCGCGAAGTCGGGGTTTTCCACCCTGTCCACGGCGCCAATTATGTCAGCCCTCACGGCAATGCGTGCGGGGCGCGCAGCCGCATCAATTGACCTGCCGCGGGCACGCTCCTAAAACCGATCTCAAGTTCCAGCAGATCCAGCGCCTAAGTCGCGGCATTCAGGGAGAGATTCAATGCGTGATGTGTTCATTTGCGATGCCGTCCGGACCCCGATCGGCCGTTTCGGCGGCTCGCTCGCCAAAGTACGCGCCGACGATCTCGCGGCGGCCCCGATCAAGGCGCTGATGGCCAAGCACCCGACGCTCAATTGGAACGAGGTTGACGAGGTCTATTTCGGCTGCGCCAACCAGGCCGGCGAAGACAACCGCAACGTTGCGCGCATGGCGCTGCTGCTCGCAGGCATGCCGGAGTCGGTTCCCGGCCAGACCCTGAACCGGCTCTGCGCCTCCGGCCTCGATGCAGTCGGCGCTGCGGGCCGCGCCATCCGCGCCGGCGAGATCGATTTCGCGATCGCGGGCGGCGTCGAATCGATGACGCGCGCGCCGTTCGTGATGGGCAAGGCCGCGGAAGCCTTCTCGCGTTCGTCCGAGATCTACGACACCACAATCGGCTGGCGCTTCATCAATCCGCTGATGAAGGCGCAGTACGGCGTCGATGCGATGCCGGAGACCGGCGAGAACGTCGCCGAGGAATTCCAGGTGTCGCGCGCCGATCAGGATGCGATGGCGATCCGCTCGCAGCAGCGTGCGGGCGCGGCGATTGCGTCGGGCTATTTCGCCGAGGAGATCGTTCCGATCCAAGTGCCCGGCGGCAAGGCCGGCCCGATCACCGTCGACAAGGACGAGCATCCGCGTCCGGAGACCACGCTCGAAGGTCTCGCCAAGCTGAAGCCGATCGTGCGCAATCCGGGCACAGTGACCGCGGGCAACGCGTCCGGCGTCAATGACGGCGCCGCCGCGATGATCCTCGCTTCCGAAGCCGCGGTGAAGAAGCACGGCCTGACGCCGCGCGCAAAAATCCTCGGCCTTGCCTCGGCCGCGGTGCCGCCGCGCATCATGGGCATCGGTCCGGTGCCGGCAACGAAGAAGTTGGTCGAGCGCCTCGGCATCAAGGTGTCGGACTTCGACCTGATCGAGCTCAACGAGGCCTTCGCCTCGCAGGGTATCGCCTGCCTGCGCCAGCTCGGCGTCAAGGAAGACGCCGATTTCGTCAATCCGCATGGCGGCGCGATCGCGCTCGGCCATCCGCTCGGCATGAGCGGCGCGCGGCTGGTCTTGACCGCCGTGCACGGCATGGAGAAGCGGGGCGGGAAGCTTGCCTTGGCAACTATGTGCGTCGGAGTTGGTCAGGGCGTTGCGGTCGCGATCGAAAAACTTAATTAAGCCAATGGCTTGGAGGGGCTGAAAACAGCCCTTCCCCAATTTGGTTATGCATTATAATGATCTGACGTGAGCTCACCGGGCGCGTGGGCCGCGGAGGAATTCGCCATGACCTTGTTGTACCCGCTGCAATCGCTTGCGGCCCATCCGGCGCGGCTGTCGCCGGACTATCGTTCCACCGTGAAGCGTTCGCCGCAGAAGCCGCTGATCCCGCTGCGGCACACGCTCTCGGAGCTGACCGGCCCGGTCTATGGTCATGAGACGGTGCGCGCGCACGACAACGACCTCACCATCCAGGCCAAGGGCGAGCCGCTCGGCGAGCGCATCATTGTGCACGGCCATGTGCTCGACGAGGACGGCCGCGGCGTGCCCAACACGCTGGTCGAGCTGTGGCAGGCCAATGCCTGCGGCCGCTACATTCATGTCGTCGATCAGCACCCGGCGCCGCTCGATCCCAACTTCACCGGCGCCGGCCGCACGCAGTCCGATGCCAAGGGCTATTACAAGTTCATCACCATCAAGCCCGGCGCCTATCCCTGGGGCAATCACCATAACGCCTGGCGGCCCGCGCATATCCACTTCTCGGTGTTCGGCCACGCCTTCGTCTCGCGGCTGGTGACCCAGATGTACTTCCCGGGCGATCCGCTGTTCCCGTTCGATCCGATCTTCAACTCGGTGACGGACGAGAAGGCGCGGGCGCGGATGATCTCGTCGTTCGATCTCGACAACACCAAGCCGGAATGGGCGCTGTGCTACCGCTTCGATATTGTGCTGCGCGGGCAGAGTGCCACGCCGATGGAGACCAGGTAAGTGTCGAACCCGCGTCCTGATGGAATCACGCCTTCGCAGACCGTCGGCCCCTATTTCAAGTATGGCCTGACGCCGAACGGCGAATATGAATGGAACGACGCTTTTACCAACAACCTTCTGACGCCTGACGTCTCGGGTGAGCGCATCCGCGTCGAGGGCAAGGTCTATGACGGCGACGGCGCCGTGATTCCGGATTGCATGCTGGAGATCTGGCAGGCCGACGCGCAAGGGCGCTTCTCCGATCCGCAGGATGCGCGCGCGCTGCCCAATTCGAGCTTCAAGGGCTTTGGTCGCTGCGGCACCGACAAGAGCGGTGGCTACGCCTTCGACACCATCAAGCCGGGCGTGGTGCCGGATGCCGACGGCAAGCCGCAGGCGCCGCATATCGGGCTCGCGGTGTTCGCGCGCGGCATGCTGCTGCACCTCTACACAAGGATCTATTTCGACGACGAGGCCGGCAACGCCGCTGATTCTACGCTCGCGCTGGTGCCGGCGGAGCGCCGCGCGACGCTGATCGCCAGGCGCAAGGCCGGCGCGGGCAACGTCTACACCTTCGCCATCCATCTGCAGGGCGACAACGAGACGGTGTTTTTCGACGTCTAGCCCGGCCGCTAGCCGCCGCGCCGCAGCTCTTCGGTGGCGCGCCGGAGCACCTCGTGAAGCCATTCGTGCGAAGGCTCGTCCTCGACGCGTTCGTGCCAGAGCAGCCGAACCTCCACGGGCGTCGTGGTGTAAGGCAGTTCATAGGTCGTGATCGCATGTGCCTGCTCGAGTGCACGCGCCAGCGGCCGCGGGACGATCGCAGCCAACTCGGAATCGATCAGCAGTGCGGGCAGGGCAAGGAAGTGCGGCAGCGAGACCGCGATCCGCGGCGGCCGGTCGCTGTCGGACAGCGCCCGTTCGAGCGCGGGGCGATCGTACATCTCCGAACGCCTGGCGAGTCCGCGCTCGGAGATGAAGCCGCCAATCGCGCCTTCCTGCTCGCCGCCAAAGGACACCACGACCAACGGCAAGGTCGCGAGCTTTGCCTTGTCGAGCCGGCCAAGCTTGCGCCTTTTGCCGACGATCAGCACATCATTATATTCGAACAGCAGCGCCGTGCGGAAACGGCTCGGCGGCGACGAGAACACGCCGATCGCGACGTCGATGCGGCCGAGGTCGATCTGCTCGGCAAGATCGATCCGCGTCACCGGCTTGATGGTGAGGTCGATCGCAGGAGCTTCCCGGCCCAGGATCTTCAGGAGCGGCGGCGCCAGCACCATCGTCGTGAAGTCGTTGGCGGCCAGCGTGAACGGCTTGGTGGAGGCTGCTGGAGCGAAGGTCGGCAGCTCGACCGCTGCCTCCAGCGATCGCAGCGCCTGGCGAACCTGCGGCGCCATCGTCAACGCGCGCGCGGTCGGCTGCATGCCGGTGGCCGTGCGCACGAACAGGTCGTCATCCAGCATCTCGCGCAGCCGCGCCAGAGAGTGGCTGACAGCGGATTGGCTCAGCGCGACCTTCTGGCTGGCCCGCAGCACGCTGCGCTCCTCCATGACGGCGTCGAATACCTTGAGCAGATTCAGATCCAGGGTCTTGAAGGAAACGGACACGTTGAGAGTCCCCGTCTATGGCAGATCGCTCGCCTCGGCAAAATTCCGCGATCGACGGCAGTTAAGGCCAGGCGTCTGGCGGATGCAACCGAGCGGATTCTCCACGAGCGTATAGCCGTGTCGTCACCACCTGCCATCTGAAGCCGGTTCAGGATCACTCTGCAAGACTTTCACTTCCGCAACGCGGCGTTCTGGCCAAGATTGCCGGCACCGGGTTGGGAGGAGAAAAGCGATGAAGGCCTGGGTGATGTTGGCCCGAAGTGGCGCGCGTAAATCAATCGGACTGGCGTTGATGCTGGTGGCGACGGCGACGTCGGCGATTGCACAGAACGGGCCGGTCAGGCTCGGCGTGCTGACCGACATGTCGTCGCTGTACGCTGACAATGGCGGCCAGGGCTCGGTGGTCGCGGCGCAAATGGCGGTGGACGATTTCAAGGGCAAGGTGCTCGGCCGCCCGATCGAGATCGTTGCCGGCGATCATCAGAACAAGGCGGATATCGGCTCGGCGATTGCCCGGCGCTGGCTGGAGAACGACAATGTCGAGGCCATTCTCGATGTCCCGAATTCCGCGGTCGCGCTGGCGGTGCAGGGCATCACGCGCGACAAGAAGAAGCTGTTTCTCGCCACCGGCGCGGCAACGTCCCGGCTGACCGGCGACGAGTGCTCGCCGACCGGCATCCACTGGACCTACGATACCTATGCGCTGTCGCAGGGGACGACGAGGGCGATTTCGCGCCTCGGCGCCAGGTCCTGGTTCTTTCTTTCGGCCGACTACTCGCTCGGTGCGCAGCTTGAGGCCGACAGCCGCAAGGTGATCGACACGACCGGCGGCAAGGTGGTCGGCGCCGTGAAACACCCGATCAACACGCCCGATTTCTCGTCCTTCCTGCTGCAGGCGCAGGCCTCCAGGGCCGACGTGATCGCGCTCGCCGACGCCGGCGGCGACTTCATCAACGCCGTGAAGCAGGCCGGCGAGTTCGGGGTGACGCGCGGGCAGAAGCTTGCCGGCCTGATCGTCTTCATCGCCGACATTCACAGCCTTGGGCTGCAGAGTGCGCAAGGCCTGATGCTGAGCTCGGCGTTCTACTGGGACCTCAACGACGAGACGCGGGCGTGGTCGAAGCGCTTCATCGAGAAGACGAAGAAGGTGCCCACCATGATCCACGCCGGCACCTATGGCGCGGTCATGCACTACCTCAAGGCGGTCGAAGCCGCCGGCACGCTCGATGGGCCGACTGTCGCCGCCAAGATGCGCGAATTGCCGGTGAACGATTTCATGACCCGCAACGGCAGGATCCGTCCCGACGGCCGGCTGGTCCGCGACATGTATCTGTTCCGCGTCAAGTCGCCGGCAGAGTCGAAATACCAGTTCGACTACTACCAGCTGCTGGCCACGATCCCGGGTGAAGAGGCCTTCAGACCGATGGAGGACGGCGGATGCTCGCTCGTGAAGAAGTCGTGATCGACCGGGACGCGGCGTGCGGCGTTGCGCGCAATCCGATCGACGAGGTGATCGCCGGCCGGCTGTCGTGCCGCGAGTTCTCCGGCAGTCCGGTCTCGCGAGCGACCGTCGAGCAGATCCTGCGCGTGGCGCGGTTCGCGCCGAGCGGCGCGAACATCCAGCCCTGGCACGTCTATGTGCTCGCCGGCGCCGCCAAGACCGAGGTGTCGGCTGCGCTTCTGCATGCGTATGAGAACGAGCCGAGCGAGCACGTCTCCGAATATCAGTACTACGCCAGCGCCTTCCCCGAACCGTATCTCGGCCGTCGCCAGGAGTTCGGGCGATTGTTCTATAACTCGCTCGGGATCGCGCAAAGCGACACTGCGGCGAGGAGCCGGCAGACCGCAAAGAACTTCGTGTTCTTCGGCGCGCCGGTTGGATTGATCGTCACCATCGATCGGCGTCTCGCGATGGGAAGCTGGCTCGATCTCGGCATGTTCATCCAGAACGTGATGCTGGCGGCGGTCGGACGCGGGCTGCAATCCTGTCCGCAGGAGACCTTCGCCAGATTCCATCGGATCTTGCGTCCGCTGCTGTCGATCCCCGCCGAGCAGATGGTGGCCTGCGGGATCTCGATGGGCCACCCCAGGGAGCGGTCGCGCACGCGGCTGATGCCGCGCGCGGAACTGGAGGCATTCGCCTCCTTCAAGGGTTTCGAGGATTAGACAGGAGAAAGTCATGGGAAGCCGGGAACAGCTTATCGAACGCAGCATTCCGTTTCTGCGCGAGGTCAAGGACATGACGCCGAGCGCGGCGATGGAGCGATGGCTCAACGAGACCTATGGAGAGGACAGCGCGCTGTACCAGGATCTCGCCCGCCTCATCAAAATGGGAGTCGAGGAGGGCTGGGCGGCGAACCAGGAGGTGGAAGGTCCGAACTATCGGCGCAGCCGCATCCTCGAGCCGGTCCCCGAGACGTTCCAGTTCAGCATCACCGCGGTCTACATGAACAGCACCGATCCGCGCCGCTTCAAGGACGAGGACGATCACGACGTGCTGCGCGGGCAATATCATGGTCACCCCTATGGCGAGCTCAACCTCGTCGTTCCCCTCGACAAGGGCGCGCAGTTGAAGGGGCTGCAGGGCTGGCAGGGGCCGGGCTGGACCGCGCCGGATCCCGGCAGCCGGCACTATCCGGAGGTCAGGGGCGGCGCGGTCATCGCACTGTTCTATCTGCCGGCTGGGCGCATCTCCTACGATTTCAAGGCGCCGGCCTGATATCCGGCGCGGGCGGCAATCCGGTCTGGAGAAAGCTCATGACGTTGATCTACCCTGTCGCTTCGAACAGCGTCCATCCCGCGCGCCTGTCGCCTGCGTACCGGAGCGCGATCAAGCGTTCGCCGCAAAAGCCGCTGATCCCGATGCGGCACACGCTCTCGGAACTGACCGGGCCGGTCTACGGTCATGAGACCGTGCGCGCGCACGACAACGATCTCACCATCCAGGCCAAGGGCGAGCCGCTCGGCGAGCGCATCATTGTGCACGGCTATGTGCTCGATGAGGACGGCCGCGGCGTGCCCAACACCCTGGTCGAGCTGTGGCAGGCCAATGCCTGCGGCCGCTACATTCATGTCGTCGATCAGCACCCGGCGCCGCTCGATCCCAACTTCACCGGCGCCGGCCGCACGCAGTCCGATGCCAAGGGCTATTACAAGTTCATCACCATCAAGCCCGGCGCCTATCCCTGGGGCAATCACCATAACGCCTGGCGGCCCGCGCATATCCACTTCTCGGTGTTCGGCCACTCGTTCGTCTCGCGGCTGGTGACCCAGATGTATTTCCCCGGCGATCCCTTGTTTCCGTTCGATCCGATCTTCAACTCGGTGACCGACGAGAAGGCGCGGGCGCGGATGATCTCGTCGTTCGATCTCGACAACACCAAGCCGGAATGGGCGCTGTGCTACCGCTTCGATATCGTGCTGCGCGGGCAGAGTGCCACGCCGATGGAGACCAGGTAAGTGTCGAACCCGCGTCCTGATGGAATCACGCCTTCGCAGACCGTCGGTCCCTATTTCAAGTACGGCCTGACGCCGAACGGCGAATACGAATGGAACGACGCCTTCACCAGCAATCTGTTGACGCCTGACGTCTCGGGTGAGCGCATCCGCGTCGAGGGCAAGGTCTATGACGGCGACGGCGCCGTGATCCCGGACTGCATGCTGGAGATCTGGCAGGCCGATAGCCAGGGCCGCTTCTCCGATCCGCAGGATGCGCGCGCGCTGCCCAATTCGAGCTTCAAGGGCTTTGGCCGCTGCGGCACCGACAAGAGCGGTGGCTACGCCTTCGACACCATCAAGCCGGGCGTGGTGCCGGATGCCGACGGCAAGCCGCAGGCGCCGCATATCGGGCTCGCGGTGTTCGCGCGCGGCATGCTGCTGCACCTCTACACCCGGATCTATTTCGACGACGAAGCCGGCAACGCCGCTGATTCCACGCTGGCGCTGGTGCCGGCCGAGCGCCGCGCGACCTTGATCGCCAGGCGCAAGGCCGGCGCGGGCAGCGTCTACACCTTCGACATCCATCTGCAGGGCGACAACGAGACCGTGTTCTTCGACGTCTAGCTGCGTGCCGCCAGCGGCGCGCAATTCCAGCATTGAAGGGGACCGAAATCCGCTGCGCGCGTTCGCCGCAGCGGATTCTGCTTGATCATGCGTCATCGGTTATATAACAATAGTATTATATAACCGATGCGAGATGAAGCATGGCCAACCTCGATGCCGCCTTTTCCGCGCTCGCCGACCCGACCCGCCGGGCGATCCTGGCGCGCCTCGCGCTGGGCGAGGCGACGGTCATGGAGCTGGTCGAGCCGTTCGACATGACCCAGCCCGCGATCTCCCGCCATCTCAAGGTGCTCGAGGGAGCCGGCCTGATCGTGCGGCGCATCGAGGGCACCAAGCGGCCATGCCGGCTGGCGCCATCGGCGGTTGCCGAGATCGATCGATGGCTCGGCATGCTGCGCCGTGCGCTGGAAACCAATTACGACCGGCTGGACGACGTGCTGGCCGCAATGAAGCCTGAGCAGTGAAGGGTATCCCCATGAGCAAGTTGACGCTGAAGACCGAAGGCGACCGCTATGTCGTCGTGACCAGGCGCTTCGTCGCGCCGCCGGAGGCGGTGTATCGGGCGCATACCGAGCCGGAGCTGTTGCAGAAATGGCTGCTCGGTCCCGACGGCTGGACCATGCCGGTCTGCATCAGCGAGGCGAAGCCCGGCGGCAGGATCCGCTACGAATGGACCGACGGGAAGGGCGGCGGCTTTCATTTGACCGGCGAATATCTCGCGCTCGAACCGTTCAGCCCGCATCGTGCATGTCGAGCGCATGCATCTGCCGGATCCGACGCCGGACAATCATGTCGAGACGCGCTTTGCGCCCGACGGCGACGGCACCTTGATGACGATGCGGATGACCTTGCCGGATGCCGAAACGCGCGCAGCGATGCTCGCGACCGGCATGGAGCACGGCATGGAAGACAGCTATGCTCGGCTCGACCGCATGAGCTGAACGCGACTGACGTGAGGGACAATGCGCGACCGTTTCCTGACGGGGCTGATTGGCTATCCGATCGCGCATTCGGCGGCGCCTGCGATGCACGAAGCGGCCGCAGCAGCGCTCGGCGTTCGCGTCCACTACCAGCTCATCGAGGTCAACGGCGCCGGCCGCGACGAGCTGCGCGCGATGCTCGACGGCATCCGGCGGCTCGGCTTTGCCGGCGTCAATGTCACCTTTCCCTACAAGGAGGCGGTGGTCGAGCTGCTCGACGACCTCGCACCCGATGCGCGTGCGATCGGCGCGGTCAACACCATCGTCGTCGATCGCACGCGGCTGGTCGGACACAACACCGACGCGACCGGCTTTGCGCGCGCAATCGCGCCGCTGCTTGCGTCAGCGCCGCGCGGCCCGATCGCGCTGATCGGTGCCGGCGGCGTCGGCAAGGCGATCGCCTTCGCGCTCGCCGGCCTCGGTGTCGGTGAAATCAGGATCTTCGACGCCGATGCTGCCAGGGCGGCACAGCTTGCGGCCCAGTTGCGGGATCGCCATGCGGTCCGCGCCGCTAGCGTCGAGGCCGCGGTCGATGGCGCGACCGGCGTCGTCAACGCAACGCCGGTCGGCATGCTGCCGAGCCGCGACAGTCCTGTGCCGGACGGCTTGTTGCATCCGTCGATGTGGGTCGCCGACGCCGTCTACACGCCGCTGTGGACGCCGCTGCTGTTGGCGGCCAAGGCCAAGGGCGCCAAAGTCCTGACCGGGCGCGATCTTGCGATCTACGCAGCAGCGGACGCGTTCGAATTGTTCACGACGATGATGCCTTCGACTGATGTCATGGCAAATGCGTTCGACGCGGTGATGGCCGCACGCTACTCTCCGCCCGCCTGAAGGGCGGAGACATCACATGACAAAAATCAGGATCGGGCTGGCCGGCTGCGGCTTCGTGTCGGAGCTGCACATGGTTGCCTACCGGCGCGTCTATGGCGTCGACGTCGAGGTGAGGGCGGTCGCGGCGCGCGGCGATCATGTCAATGCGTTCGCGTGCAAGCACGCAATCCCGAACGCCTATCGCAGCTTCGCCGAGTTGGTCGCCGACCGCGAGCTTGACGTCATCGACATCTGCACGCCGCCCAATCTGCATGCCGGGATGATCGTCGAGGCGATGCAGGCGGGCAAGCACGTGATCTGCGAGAAGCCGTTCAGCGGTTATTTCGGCCGCGACGGTGACAAGGCGCCGATCGGCAGGTACGTGCCGAAAGCGCTGATGTACCAGCGGGTGATGGAGGAGATGGAGGTGACCCGCGCCGCGATCGAGCGAAGCGGACAACTCTTCATGTATGCCGAGGACTGGATCTACGCGCCGGCGGTGACCAAGACCGCGGAGATCATCCGCGCGACAGGCGACAAGATCCTGTTCATGAAGGGCGAGGAGAGCCATTCCGGCTCGCATGCGGCGCATGCCGCCGAGTGGGCGATGACCGGCGGCGGCTCGCTGATCCGGATGGGCTGCCATCCCTTGTCGGCGGTGCTCTATCTCAAGCAGGTCGAGGCCAAAGCCCGCGGCGAGGCCATCACGGTCGCAAGCGTCACCTGTGACGTCGGCAATGTCACCGCCGGCCTCAAGCCGGAAGAGCGCGCCTACATCAAGGCCAAGCCGGTCGATGTCGAGGATTGGGGCACGCTGACCGCAACCTTCTCCGACGGCACCAAGGCGACGGTGTTTTCCGGCGACATGATCATGGGCGGCGTGCGCAACCTGATCGAGACGTATACGAGCGGCGGCTCACTGTTTGCCAACATCACCCCGAACACGCATCTGACCAGCTACCAGACGAGCGAGGAGAAGCTCGCCTCCGTCTACATCACCGAAAAGGTCGATCGCAAAACCGGCTGGCAATATGTCTGTCTCGAGGAAGAATGGACCCGCGGCTACCTGCAGGAGATCCAGGACTTCATGGAATGCGTGACGACCGGCCGGCAGCCCCTTGCGGACCTCGCGCTGGCGTATGAGACGACCAGGGTGAACTACGCCGGCTACTGGGCGGCGGATGAGGGCAGGCGGGTGGTGCTGTAGGGTGGCGGGAGGAGCAGCGTGATTGCTCTCGTCCCATAGTGCGTATGCCGGGCCGTCCATCCTTCGAGGCTCGCTCCGCTCGCACCTCAGGATGACGGAGTCGAGAGCAGCATGTGAGTCTGGTACGTCGTCGCACTCCTTTTGGTTACCCTGCGGCTGCTCTTCCCTTCTCCCCTTGTGGGAGAAGGTGGCGCGCACAGCGCGCCGGATGAGAGGTTGTCACCGCGTCATTCGCTCGAGCGGCGAGGCGACATCTCACCTCACCTCGCTCCGCTTGCGGGGAGAGGTCGGATTGCATCGCCAGATGCAATCCGGGTGAGGGGGTACAGGTCTCATCGCGATCGCATTCGCGGAGAGAAGCCCCTCACCCCAACCCTCTCCCCGCAACAGCGGGGCGAGGGAGCGCAGCCCCGATGCGGCGGCAGTCTCGCCTCGTCGCCACGCTACGCCGCGTAGACCGAGCCCTTCGGCAGCGGGAACACCGGATCCTGCGTGCGGATATTGGTCGGCCACACCACGGTGATGCGCTCGCCGGCGTTCTGCATCACGACCGGCGTCGAGCGCTCGTTCTGGCCGGACAGCGGCGTGCCCGGCGGATAGAACTTCACGCCATAGCCCTGGATGGTGCCGCCTGCGGGGATGTCGACGTCGAGCGCCGCCTTGCGGATCGCCTCGGGATCGAAGCCGCCGTACTTCTCCTTGGCGACCGGCAGCACATTGTTGAGCAGGATCCAGGTCTGGTTGAAGCCCATCGAGCAGTGCGGCGGCACTTCGGTCGCATTGGTCTTCTCGCGGTAGCGCGCGACCATGGTCTTGGTGAGGTCGCCGATTCCCGGCGCGAGCTTGGCGGGATCGAGCAGCTGCGCCGGCACCGGATCGATGTTGCAGAAATTGTCGATGTCGGCGCCGAAGGTCGCGCGCAGCTTGTCGAGCTGGCTGTAGCCCGCGCCGGCGCCGAACAGCATCTTGAACTTCAGCCCGCTCTCGCGTGCCTGGCGCAGGAACAGCGTGATGTCGGGATTGTAGCCGGCATGCGAGATCACGTCGGCCTTGGCGCGCTTCAGCTTGGTGACCAGCACCGAGAGATCGGGCGCGGAGGCGGAATAGCCCTCCTTCAGCGCGACCTGGAGCCCGACCTCCTTGGCGAAGGCTTCGTCCGCGGCGGCGACGCCGACGCCATAGGGTCCGTCCTCATGGATCAGCGCCACCTTAACGTCCTTCGGCTCCATGCCGAGCTTGGCCTTGGCGTGCTCGTTGATGAAGCTCGCGAAGGCCTGGCCGTACTGGTCGGAATGGATCTGCGCGCGGAATACGTATTGCAGGTTCTTGTCCTTGAACACAGCGGTCGAGACTGCGGTCGTGATCCACAGGATCCGCTTCTGCTGCTCGACCTTGGCGGCGAGCGGCACCGCGTGGGAGCTTGCGAACACGCCGTTGAGGATGTCGACCTTCTCCTGGTCGATCAGGCGATTGGCCTCGTTGATCGCGACATCAGGCTTGCTCTGGGAATCGACGTTGACCGGCGCGATCTTGTACTTGCCACCGATGCCGCCCTTCTCGTTGACGAGGTCGATCGCGATCTGGGTGCCGATCGAGGAGGCGACCGAGCCGCCGGCGGCGAACGGGCCGGTCAGGTCGTAGATCACACCGATCCGGACCGTTTCGGCCTGCGCCCGCGCCCGTGTCCAATCCAAGCTGAAAGCAGCGGCGGCAGCCGCTGAAGTCTTCAGCAGCGTCCTGCGTGAAGTCGGCATCGCGTCCTCCCCTGAAACCGTCAGTTGTGTGACGGGTCCTGCTTGTTTTCGCGGAGTATTGGGAGGCGAGGTCGGAAAGTCAACGCGGCTCGCGGCTGCGGCGTCTTGCGCTTTCGGAGGGGCGTCCTCACTCTTTCACCGTCACCCTGAGGAGCGCGTAGCGCGTCTCGAAGGGTCGACGGCCACCAACGGGGCCGTGCATCCTTCGAGGCTCGCAAGTGCTCTCGCCTCAGGATGACGGTGTGACCAATCGCCCCGACACTCGGAGAACGTAGGGCGAAAACCTACTCCATCACCGCGGCATGGTCCGACGGCGTGGACTGCGAGCGCAGCGTGGCCTTGGTCGAGCCGATCATCAGCGCGAGCGGGATCGAGACCAGGATGAACAGCATCACCAGCTGGTAGTCGTGCGAGAACGCGATGATCTGCGACTGCGCCGCCACCATCTTGTCGGCCATCGCGCGGCCGGCATCGGTGTTGAGGTTGATCATGCCCGATACGTCGGGCATCTGCAGCGCGTGGTTGAACGGATTGATCTGCTCCGACAGCTTTGCGTAGATCCGCCGTCCGCCTTCCGTCAGCTGCGCGATCACGATCGAGATGCCGACCGAACTTGCCACGTTGCGCAGCAGCGTCAGCATCGAGGTGCCGTCGGTGCGCAGATGGTTGGGCAGCGACATGAACGCCACCGTCGACAGCGGCACGAACACGAGGCCGAAGCCGAAGCCCTGGACCACGCTGACGACGATGATCTCGTTGGCCTGCGTCATGTCGGTCCAGCCGGTCATCTGGAACAGCGAGGCCGCGGTCAGCGCCAGGCCGGAGATGATCAGCGTGCGCGCCTCGATATAGCGCATCATGCGGCCGACCAGCATCATCGCGACGAAAGTGCCGGCGCCGCGGGTCGCCAACAACAGGCCCGCGGTGATGATCGGGTAGCCGACCACATTCTGCAGATAGGGCGAGGACAGCGCCATGGTCGAATACAGCACGAGGCCCATGACAGTCATGAACACGCAGCCGCCGAGGAAGTTTTTGTCCTTGAACAGCGCGAACTGGATGAACGGCCGGCTGGTCGTCAGCGAATGGGCGAAGAAATAGTAGAAGCCGACCGCGGAGACGATGAATTCGATCATGATCTCGTTGGATTCCAGCCAGCCAAGCTGCTCGCCGCGGTCGAGCGCGAGCTGCAGCGAACCGATCGCAACCGCGAGCGCGCCGAACCCGAACCAGTCGAAGCGCAGATTGAGGTCCTGCTTGGTCTCGTCCATGAAGACCGCGAGCCCGAGCACCGTGATAGCACCGAACGGGAGGTTGACGAAGAACACCCAGTGCCAGGAATAGGTCTCGGTCAGCCACGCGCCCAGTGATGGTCCCATGATCGGGCCCATCATCACGCCCATGCCCCAGATCGACATCGCTTTCGCGCGCTCATGCAGCGCGTAGGAGTCGAGCATCACCGCCTGCGACAGCGGCACCAGCGCCGCGCCGAACACGCCCTGCAGCAGGCGGAACAGCACCATCTGGTTGATGTCCTGCGCCAGGCCGCAGAACACCGAGGCGACGGTGAAGCCGGCCGAGCAGATGATGAAGATGCGCTTCCGGCCATAGCGGTTGGCGATCCAGCCGACCGGCGCGGTCATGATCGCGGCCGCGACGATGTAGGAGGTCAGCACCCAGTTGATCTGGTCCTGCGAGGCCGACAGCGAGCCCTGCATATAGGGCAGCGCGACGTTGGCGATCGTGGTGTCGAGCGCCTGCATGATCGTCGCGGTCATCGCGCAGATCGTCACCATGTTCCGGCGCATGCCGGGTACGGCGGATGGTGACGGTGCATTCATTCAGGTCGGTCCTGTTCGAGCGTTGGAAACCCCCTCCCCCGCAAGCGGGAGAGGGGGCGCACTGTCTCTGCGGTCGATGATCGACCGCTTCTTCTCTCTACTCGTGGTCCGGGTGCGCCGAGGCCGGCGCCAGCCCGAGCAGGCCGGCCAGCGTACGGCGGTGGTTGGTGTCGATCGTCGCGTAGACGCTCATGCCAGCTTTCAGCTTCTTCACGAACGGATCGTTCTCGTCGAAATAGATCCGCACCGGCACGCGCTGCACCACCTTGACGAAATTGCCGGTCGCGTTCTGCGGCGGCAGGATCGCGAACTGCGCGCCGGTGCCGGGCGACAGCGAGCCGACCTTGCCCTTGAACCGATGGTTCGGGAACGCGTCGACGTCGAGCTCAACCGGCTGGCCGACCGCGACATAGGTGAAGTCGCTTTCCTTCGGATTGGCGTCGACCCAGGGATGGTCGACATCGATGATCGAGAACACCGGCGAGCCGGCGGCGACGAAGCGGCCGAGCTGGATCTGGTCGACTTGGGTCGCGACGCCATCCATCGGCGCGCGCAGCACGGTGTGGTCGAGATTGCGCTGGGCGTCGTCGAGCTTGGCCTTAGCCTGGGCGTAGGGCGGGAACTGCTCGATCGGCAGGTCGACGTCGCCGAGCAGCTGCGTCTTGTCCTTGGAGATCTGCTGCCTGATGTATTGCGCCAGGCTCTCGGCTGTCACTTGCGCGTTCGCCGCGTTGTCGAGGTCGAGCTGCGAGCCGAAATTCTGCTTGGCCAGCGTCGACTTGCGTTCGACGTCGCGCTTCTTCAATTCGATGCTCTGCTGGGCGAATTCCAGCATCCTGCCGTTGATCTTGATGTTGTCGACTAGGTTGTCATAGGTGGTCCTGGTCTGGTCGAGCGCGGCCTTGGCCTGCGCCACCGCGAGGCGGAACGGCACCGGATCGATCTCGAACAGTTCGTCGCCCTTCTTGACGTGCTGGCCTTCCTTCACGACGATCTTGTCGATCTTGCCGGAGATTTCCGGCGTGATCAGCACCTTCTGCGCCCCGACATAGGCATCGTCGGTGCCGACATAGCGGCCGCCATTGAGATAGAACACGATGCCGCCGATCGCAGCGAGCGTCGGCAGCACGACCAGCAGCAGCGTGCGGCGATAGCGCCGCAGGCCCGCCATCAGGCGACGGCGCGGCGCGCGGCTGGC
Source organism: Bradyrhizobium sp. USDA 4502 (assembly GCF_054063355.1). Taxonomy (NCBI): domain Bacteria; kingdom Pseudomonadati; phylum Pseudomonadota; class Alphaproteobacteria; order Hyphomicrobiales; family Nitrobacteraceae; genus Bradyrhizobium; species Bradyrhizobium sp. USDA 4502. The sequence continues at coordinate 7,221,396 of NZ_JBSSGF010000001.1, read as the reverse complement.
CTTGCCCGACGGGCTGGGCTCGCCCGGATTGCTCTTCTGCTCGGGCGCCAGCTTGAGGACGGGTTCAGCCATAGCGCTGTTCCTTTCGGGAGGGCTCGCCGGCTGGGGTCTGGACGGCATTGCGAACGTTTTCCTTGATCGATTCCAATTGGGTGAGCAGGCGATACGCGTCAGCGGGGCTGATGCCCTCGAGCGCGGTCGCGGTGAGTTCGGAGCGGAGGCCGGCGAGCTTGCCGAGCAGCGGGCGGGCGGCCTTCTTCAGATAGAGGCGGTTCACGCGGCGATCGTTCTCGTCGCTGCGGCGTTCGATCCAGCCATTGTCGCAGAGCTTGTCGATCAGCCGCGTCAGCGTGATCGGCTGCACCTCGAGCAGCTCGGCGAGCTCGGTCTGTTTCAACCCTTCCTGGCGTTCCACCTTGGACAGCACGGCCCATTGCGCGCGGGTGATGCCGTAGCGTGCGGCCTCCTTGTCCGCATAGACGCGGATCAGCCGGAACACTTCGCCCAGCGTAAACAAGAAATCGGTGTCCACGGAACCGCGCATCGATCCTGCCTCCATAAGCTTAGGATATAATAAGCTTGCTTATGATTTCTGCATGCCCGGTTAACGCGAGGCTGCCCCGCATTGCGGGCATGGCTGCAACGCGGCGACGGACCGGGGTTTGGAGCCGGGCTTTGGGAACGGGCGCGCAAATGCTACATATCGAGGCAATGAGCTTGGCCAAGCCGACATTTCCTGCCCCCGACCACGATCACGGCCGCTGCGCCGCGGACGCGATGGCGCATGCCGAGCAGGTTTGTGCGCGCCGCGGCCAGAAATTCACCCCGATCCGCCGTCAGGTGCTACAGGCGCTGCTGTCGAGCCATCGCCCGCTCGGCGCCTATGAGGTGATCGACGAGCTGGCCAAGACGATGCCGCGGCCGGCACCGATTACCGTCTACCGCGCGCTCGACTTCCTGATGGAGAACGGCCTCGTCCACCGCATCGAGAGCCGCAACGCCTTCCTCGCCTGCGCGCATGACCATGACGAGACCTCGATGGTGGCGTTCCTGATCTGCGACCATTGCGGCTCGGTCGGCGAGATCCCGGCCGCCCCCGTCGCGCAAAGCCTGACCGCGGCGGCGCGGGCCTCGGGGTTCATCCCGAAACTCTCCGTCGTCGAGATCGCCGGCACCTGTGCGCACTGCCAGAAGACGTGATGGCGCGATGGTTTCAGCTAACTCGCACTGCTTTCGAGCTACCTCGCCCCGCTTGCGGGGAGAGGTCGAAATTCGCGGTAGCGAATTTCGGGTGAGAGGGACTCTCCGCACGCTCGCCTCTATCGAATTTGCGGCGACGGCCCCTCACCCCAACCCTCTCCCCGCAAGAGCGGGGCGAGGGAGCCCAACCGGCAATTAACAACACGGCACCAAGCCGGCCCGCGAGGAAACATGTCGACCCAAGCGATCTCCGCCAGCGTCACAAGGCCCGTCAGCGTCGGACACGGGCTGCCGCCCGGCGCCATCGCCGTGATGCTGATGCTGTGCGTGAGCTGGGGCTTCAACCAGCTCGCGGTCAAGCTTGCGCTGCCCGACGTGCCGCCGATGCTGCAGGCGATGATCCGCTCCGCCGGCGCGCTGCCGGTGATGCTGATCGTCGGCCACCTGCGCGGGGTCAAATTCTTCGAGCGCGACGGCACGCTCGTGCCCGGGATCATCGCCGGGCTGATGTTCGGCTGCGAGTTCGTGCTGATCTTCACCGGACTGGTCTTCACCTCGGCCTCGCGCGCCTCGGTGTTCCTCTACACCGCTCCGTTCTTCGTTGCGCTCGGCTCGCACCAGTTCCTCGGCGAGCGTCTCTCGACCGTGCAGTGGAGCGGGCTTGCGCTGAGCTTTGCCGGCGTCGCGCTCGCGATCGGCGTGCCGCAGCCGAACGTCGATGCCAAGGTGCTGCTCGGCGACCTCATGGTGGTCGGCGGCGGCGCGCTGTGGGCGGCAACTACGCTGGTCGCCAAGGGCACGGGCTTGCGCAAGGCCGCGCCGGAAAAGGCGCTCGGCTACCAGGTCGCGATCTCGATTCCGATCCTCGGCCTCGCCGCCTGGATCGCGGGCGAGCGCATCGAGCATGTGCCGAGCGCGCTGTCGATCTCGCTGCTCGCCTATCAGGCGGTCTGGGTGGTGGGCTGCACGTTTGTCATCTGGTTCGCGATGGTGAAAACCTACTCCGCGAGCAAGCTGTCGGCCTTCACCTTCGTCACGCCACTGTTCGGCGTCGTCGCGGCCTATTTCATCATGCACGACACGCTGACGGCGGTGTTCGGCGTCGCCGCGCTGCTGGTGATCGCAGGGCTCTATCTCGTCAACAAGCCCGACCCGAAGGTGACGCCGGATCCCAACGTGCCGGCGTGAGGTTAACCTGGGTGCCGTGCGCTCAACTCTCTCCCCGTCATGCTGAGGAGCGCGGAACGCGCGTCTCGAAGCACGACGGCCCAGCCGGCAGCCGGGCCGTTCATCCTTCGAGGCTCGCAAGAGCTCGCGCCTCAGGATGACGAGCAAAGAGGAGCGGAATGCCGCAGACAACCGGAGCGCAGTCCCGTTACATCATCCGCTCATGCATCTCGAAATCGACGTAGACCGGCGGAAGATGCAGCCCGCGGCCGGCAAGCATTTTTGCGCTCCCGGCTCCGAGTTCGGTGACCTCGAGTGAGATGCCGAGTCCGTCCCGGTAGAGGATCGGCTGATAGCCCTTGATGATTCTCTGGCCGAACGCGGGATAGGGCGGCGCGCCATCGGAGAACGCGTGGCGGAATGCCTGGTAGAGCGTCGACGATCGCAGGGTCTCCATCGCGGCGCGCCCATGCCCTTCGGCAAGGCAGATGCGGATTCGGAAATAGGTGTTGTAGCTTTGACGCAGCTTCTCGATCGCAATGAATCCGGCTGCGCCCGCTCCGTCGAGCGCGTAATAGGCCGTCGTCCGATCCTGTTCCGGCGTCGCCGTCTCGGCCGCCTGCAACTGCTCTTTCTCCTTGTGCAGCAGGCCGGCAATGTCGGTCTGTCCCGCGTCCTTGCGCAGTTCAACTGCGCAATTGCGCACGATGCTGGTGCTTGCGCGATGGTTCAGGTCGATCTCCGCGCCGCCGTCCGGTAGGGCGTGCCAGCCGGCGGCCTCAAGTCGCGCCCCTGATCCGGAAAACAGCGCGTTGAATGGCGGTGAGGTGATGCCGTGTCCGTAACGCGCGCAGAGATCGACGACGATCCCGCACGCGGCAGTGACGCCGGGGTCGGTTTTGTCGGCGACGGCCGATGTCCCGCCATCCGCCGGGATCGCGAATACGGCCATGACGGCTTTGGAAAAACCGGAGACCTTGCGTTCCGCCTCTCGCCTGGCGAGCACGGCCGGATCAGGCGGAGGTGCTTCCGATGAATCGACGCCGGACGTCGCCCGTGCCGTCGAAGCGGTCTGCAGGCTTCGGCGGCCGAGTGCGGCGAGGAAGCAGAAGGCAGAGAAAGCAAAGGCGCAGGTCGCCGGGATCGCGGCGATCAATCCATACGGCACGTGCACGCCAAACCATGCCTCGATGCGATCCTGGACAGCGGAAAAGAAGTAGAAGATGACAAACGGCGCAACGGCGAAGAACACCGCAAGGCCGGTGGTCAGGCCACTGTCGTGGAAGCGCCGGGCCGTCACGGCAAACAGCGGCAGCGCTATTGCGACGGCGGCGTAGACCGTCTTGTCGAGCTGATGGGCTGCGAGCAGGAGCAGCAGACAAAAGCCGAAGAACCACCAGAACTCGGCACGCGAAGCCCGTCCGGTGAAATCAGCGAACTTCCTGAAACAGGTGGCGATCGACGCGGTGGGATGCACGACCATCTCCGGCAGACGGCAGCACTCTAGCGGCGAAGATTTACGTTTCCCTATTGCTGAGCGGACAATTGTGGCCTTCAGGCGCAATTGCGGACGGTATCGATTTACGTCAACATCGCCTCCACGAAGGCTCCCATGCGAGGGATGCCGTTGGAGGCGCGCCGATGCCAACCGATGCCACCGATGCAATTGAAGCCGGAATCCGGTCCGCGTTCACGGCATACTCCAAGGAGGATGATCCGGACTGGCGGAGCGCGTGCTGGATCAAGCCGGATGAGTGCTCCCACCTCGCACGGAGCATATTGAAGGAATTGGCGGCCCGCGGCCTTGAGATCGTCAAGAAGCCGGCTTGATCGCCTCAAGACTCCGACGATTCATGTCACGAGAATGCGGATGTATGCCTCATCGGCGCGCCAAACATTCAGCGTCGTCCTGGCGAAGGCCAGGACCCATTACCCCAACTGTCGGTTGTCGCGCGACGCTGGGGGCCGCTTTCCCGTTCACAAGCAAATTCGCCTTCGCCAGGACGACGGTGGAGACATCGCGCTTCCCCACTAACCCCTCTCGATTGGCAGGGACTCATCCTTCGCCCATTCGCCCATCGAGCCGTCATAGAGCGTGAGATTGTCGTAGCCGAGCCGATGCAGCTGGAACAGGTCGATGGTCGCGGAGATGCCGCCGCCGCAATAGGCGACGACGCGCTTGTCCTTGGTGATGCCTTGCGCAGCAAACGTCGCTTCGGCCTCCTCAAGCGGCACGAACGTCTTGTGCTTGGGATCGATCAAGGTCGCCGCCGGCACGCTGACGCTGCCGGGGATGCGGCCGGGTCGGCCGTAACGGCTCGGCTCCAGTCCCTTGTAGAATTGCGGGCCGAGCGCGTTGACGATGACGGTGTCGCCCTCCGTGGTCGCGGCGAGCACGTCATGCTTGTCGACGAACATGCCGTCCTTCGGCCGCGCCGGAAACGTCGCCGGCGGATAGCCGCCGGCAAGTCCGGTCTCGATGTCGCGTCCTTCGGCGGTCCATTTGTCGATGCCGCCGTCGAGCACGGCGGCACCCTCGAAGCCGAGCGAGCGCAGCATCCACCAGAACCGCGTCGCCCACATTGCGGTGCCGATCGAATAGAGCACGACGCGGCTGCCCGCCGAGATGCCGTGGCGGCCGAACGCGGCTTCGAGCTGCGCTGTCGGCGGCATCATGAAACGCAGATGGGTATTGGCCTCGGAGAATTCGGCCTGCAAATCCAGGAAATTCGCGCCCGGGATGTGGCCGGCCTCGAACGTCTGGCGGCCCGAGACGACAATATAGGGAACGTTGCTGCCGGCGGGAGCCGGCTCCAGATAGGTCGTGCAGTCGAACAGGCGAAGGTCCGGCCGGGTCAGTATCTCGGCAAGTTCCGCCGTGGTGATCAGCTCGCTGTTGCCGGCCATTTTGCGTCCTCCCGGTGTGTGTTTAACGGGATGCTAAGATGCGCCAGATCACATGAAAAGCTGTCACTTTGCCCTTTGATTCACCCCAATCCGGTCCAATATAGCGGGGCATGCAGGACGCCGCTGCATGGCTTGCGTTTGGCCTCAATCGGCGCCATAAGCTATTGAATTCACTCCGAAACACGATCGTTTGGCCCGCCGCGCGCGAGGCCCATCGCCCCCTTGGTGAATGTCACCAAAACCTGATATTCGAGACGCCATGAACAAGCCCGAGATTTTGCCGCAAGACGACGTCGCCGGCCCCGCGCCGCGGCACCAAACCACGCAGGTCATGGTCGGCAACGTCGCCGTCGGCGGCGGCGCGCCGATCGTCGTGCAGTCGATGACCAACACCGACACCGCCGATGTCGACGGCACCATCGCCCAGGTCGCCGCGCTCTCCCGCGCCGGCTCCGAGATGGTCCGCATCACCGTCGACCGCGAGGAAGCCGCCGCTGCCGTGCCGCACATCCGTGACGGCCTGCGCAAGCGCGGCATCACCACGCCCCTGATCGGCGACTTCCACTATATCGGCCACAAGCTGCTCGCCGAATATCCGGCCTGCGCCGAAGCGCTCGACAAGTACCGCATCAATCCCGGCAATGTCGGCTTCAAGAACAAGCGCGATACGCAGTTCGCCGACATCATCGAGATCGCCAACAAGAACAACAAGCCGGTGCGCATCGGCGCCAATTGGGGCTCGCTCGACCAGGAGCTGCTCACCAAGCTGATGGACGAGAACACGGCGTCTGCGAATCCGCGCGATGCCCGCGCCGTGACGCGCGAGGCGATGGTGCAGTCGGCGCTGCTGTCGGCGGCGCGCGCGCAAGAGCTCGGCATGCCGAAGAACCGGATCATCCTGTCGGCGAAGGTCTCCGCCGTGCAGGACCTGATCGCGGTCTATCAGGAAGTCGTGCGCCGCTCGGATTATGCGATCCATCTCGGCCTCACCGAGGCCGGCATGGGCTCGAAGGGCATCGTGGCCTCCTCGGCCGCGCTGGGCATCCTGCTGCAGCAGGGCATCGGCGACACCATCCGCATCTCGCTGACGCCGGAGCCCGGCGGCGATCGCACGCTGGAAGTGCAGGTCGCGCAGGAATTGCTGCAGACCATGGGCTTCCGTACCTTCGTGCCGCTGGTTGCGGCATGCCCGGGCTGCGGCCGCACGACCTCGACCACGTTCCAGGAGCTGGCGCGCTCGATCCAGGATTTCATCCGCGACGAGATGCCGGCCTGGAAGACCAAGTATCCGGGCGTCGAGCAGCTCAACGTCGCGGTGATGGGCTGCATCGTCAACGGCCCGGGCGAATCCAAGCATGCCAATATCGGCATCTCGCTGCCCGGTACCGGCGAAGCGCCGGCCGCGCCTGTCTTCGTCGACGGCAAGAAGTTCCGCACCCTGCGCGGTCCGGGCATCGCCGCCGACTTCAAGGCATTGGTGATCGACTATATCGACCAGCGCTACGGCAACGGCGCCAAGCTGCCGGAGCAGGCCGGCGCCGCGGAGTAGTTTCACTCCGCGCGTGACCCACACTCAACCGTTGTTCCTGCCTAGTGCGCAATTGCGCACGGGAGCAGGGACCCATAACCACAGGATGTGGTTGTGGCGCGAGATGCGGGTTACCAGCCTTCGCAAAACCCGATCCTGTGGTTATGGGTCCCGGATCTGCGCTCCGCTTCGCTGCGCTTGTCCGGGACGACAGATATGTTTGAGGCGCAGATTGCGCTTCCGTCGATGCGCGTTACCATGCTCCCAATCAAGAATGATTGGGAGAACGCCCATGAGCTCGCTATCCGGCAAGCAGGGTCCGCGCTATCGCCACCTCGCCGACCAATCCGAGCCCTATGAGACCATCGGCGTCGAGAAGCTGACGCCGATCATCGGCGCGGAGATCTCCGGCGTCGATATCGGCAAGCTCGTTGGCGACGATGCGCGCTCCAACCGCCAGATGGACGAGATCCATCGCGCGCTCGCCGAAAACCTCGTCATCTTCTTCCGCGACCAGCACATCAGCCCCGACCAGCATCTCGCCTTCGGCCGCAAGTTCGGCGAGCTGCATGTGCATCCCGCCGCGCCCAATGAGGGCGATCCGGCGCTGATGAAGATCTACGCCGACAAGGATTCCCCACGCGCCAATGGCGAGGGCTGGCACACCGACGTGTCCTGCGATCTCGAGCCGCCGATGGGCTCGATCCTCTACATCAAGCAGTGCCCGCCGCGCGGCGGCGACACCCTGTTCGCCAACATGTACGCCGCCTATGAGGCGCTGTCGGACCGCATGAAGGCCTATCTCGACGGGCTGACCGCGCTGCATGATGGCGAACAGACCTATCGTGGCCTGTATGCGAACTACGGCGTCGCCGACAAACGGGAATATCCCCGCGCCGAGCATCCGATGGTTCGCACCCATCCGGTGACCGGCAAGAAATCGCTCTACGTCAATCGCGGCTTCACCCGCTTCATCGTCGGCATCCCGCGCGACGAGAGCGACGCCATGCTGGCCTATCTCTACCAGCACGCCGAGAATCCGCTGTTCCAGTGCCGCTTCCGCTGGACCGAGAACGCGATCGCGTTCTGGGACAACCGTTGCGCCCAGCATCGCGCGATGTGGGATTACTGGCCGCACACCCGCTCCGGCACCCGCGTCACCGTGAAGGGAGAGCGGCCGGTGTGAGATTTCGTAGGATGGGTAGAGCCAACGGGTCCGCGCAACGCGCGGCCCCGTTGGCTCCACCCATCCTACGAACTACAACGAAAATAAACTCGGGAGACCGCCTATGCTTCGCGCCGAGGACAACAAATTCCTCACCGAATCCGGTGAGGGGACCGGCATGGGCGAATTGCTGCGGCGGTTCTGGATTCCGGTGCTGCTGTCGGAGGAGTTGCTGGAGCCGGACAGCGATCCGAAGAAGATCGTCGTGATGGGCGAGGAGCTGCTCGCCTTCCGCGACACGAGAGGCGTGGTCGGCGTCATCGACCAGTACTGCCCGCATCGCGGCGCCAATCTCTGGCTCGGCCGCAACGAGGAATGCGGCATCCGCTGCGTCTATCACGGCTGGAAGTTCGACACCGACGGCCGCTGCGTCGACATGCCGACGTCGTATCCGGACCTCAACGCAAAGGACCTGATCCGGATCAAGTCCTATCCGGTGCGTGAATGGGGCGACATGATCTGGGCCTATATGGGCCCGGCCGATCAGATGCCTGAACTGCCGGCGCTGGAGATGGCGCTGCTGCCGGCCTCGCACCGCTTCGTCACCAAGAAGTGGCAGGACTGCAACTGGGTGCAGGCGGTGGAAGGCTCGATCGACACCGCGCATTTCACCTTCGCACACCTCTCCTTCGAGAAGGAGGAGAACGAGATCCTCGACATCAAGAAGCATTTCGTGAACCCGCTGACGCGGGTCGCGACCGATCACATGCGCTGGATCGCCGAGGATCCGCGCCCCGTCATCAAGATCAATCCGCATGAGGCCGGCCTCACGGTGGCGGGCGGACGGCTCACCGGCAGCGACAACATCTACTGGCGCATCGCCCAGTTCCTGATGCCGTTCCACAGCTACGCGCCGAGCTCGATGCCGGGCGAGAACATGTTCGGCCAGACCTTCGTGCCGGTCACCGACACCAATTGCTGGATCTACACCTATGCGTGGAATCCCCACCGGCCGCTGACCGATGCCGAGCGCGAAGGCTACGCCAACGGCAACGGCGTGATGGCTGTCGTCGACGAGAACTACGTGCCGCTGCGCAACAAGGCCAACGACTATCTGATCGACCGCAAGCTGCAGCGGACCAAAAGCTACACCGGCATCAAGGGCGTCTCCGAGCAGGACGCCGCGGTGCAGGACAGCCAGGGCCCGATCGCCGACCGTACCCGCGAGCATCTCGGCCCGACCGATCTCGGCATCATGCATTTCCGCAAGCTGGTCATGGAGGCGGCCCGCGCGCTGCAAAAGGGCGAGGCGCCGCCGCATGCTCAGCATCAGGACCGCTACACCGTGCGCTCCGGCGCCTGCGTCACCAGCAAGACCAAGGACCTCACCGCCGTCATGATCGAGCGGTTCGGCGACCCCGCCGGCTTCGTCGGCGGTCCCGGCCAGAACGCCGCGGCGGAATGATATCCACTGTCGTCCCGGCGAAGGCCGGGACCCATAACCACAGGGTTGCGTTGTTGAAGCGCGGTGTGGCTCCAGCCCGCAAACCAATTGGTACTTGTGGTAATGGGTCCCGGCCTTCGCCGGGACGACGGGTGGAGATACCGCGCGCTACAAAGGAATCCTGCGATACTCGCGGTTCGACAGGCTCGCCTCCTCCAGATCCAGGTCGCGCTCGATCCGCCGCCTGGTCTCGTCGGTGATCTTGCCGTCGCGCAGCAGCATATGGATGAACTTGCGCTCGGAGGCGATCAGCTCCCGCGTCAGCTCGGTGCCGGTGGCGGAGACGTCGTGCGTGTCGGGATTGAGCGAGTCGGGCAGCTGGTTGATCCGGATCTCGTGCCGCGAGCGCAAGAGCTTGATGACCTCGTCGGAAAGCTCGCGGTCGTCGGTGATGGCATCGAGCGACTTCAGCGCGGCGTTCAGCGCCTCGCGCCGCGCCGCGATCTCCTGCTCGTGCTCGGCGATGTGCTCGCTGCGCCCGTCCCTGGCGAGGCCGAGCCAGCGCACCACCGGCGGCAGAGTGAGGCCGAGCCCGACCAGCGTCACGAAGATCACGCCGAAGGCGACGAACAGGATCAGGTCGCGATACGGGAAGGCGTCTCCGCTCGGCAGCGTCAATGGCAGCGCCAGCGCCGCGGCGAGCGAGACCGCGCCGCGCACGCCGGTGAAGGCGACCACGAACACCGCCCGCCACGACGGCAGCGGATCGCGCTCGCTCACGCGTCGGCTGATCCAGCGCGGCAGATAGGTGCCGGGAAACACCCAGACGAAGCGCGCCACGATCACGATGACGGCGACCAGCACGGTCGCGGTGAGGATGTCGTGCAGCGGGAACGACTTCGACTTCTCGTACAGCGAACGCATCTGGAAGCCGGTCAAGAGGAACAGCAGGCCCTCGATCAGATAGATGATCAAGTCCCAGAAGAAGATGCCCTGCAGGCGCGTCGCGGCCGAGATCAACAGCGGTCCGTTCCAGCTCATGTAGAGGCCGCAGGCGACGGTCGCGATCACGCCGCTGCCGCCGAAATGCTCGGGGATCCAGTAGGCGAGATAGGGCGTGATCAGCGACAGCGTGATCTCGACCTGCGGATCCCTGGCGCGGCGGCGGGCGCGCAGGCTGAGCCAGCCGACCGCGGTGCCGAACGCGATCTCGCCGGCGACGATGACGAGGAAAGTGCCGGTCGCCTTCGGCAGCGAGAACAGCCCGGTGGTGATCGCGGCGAGCGCGAAGCGGTAGAGAATCAGCGCGGTCGCGTCATTGGCGAGCCCTTCGCCCTCGAGCACCACCAGGATGCGGCGGGGCATGCCGAGCCTGCGGGCGATCGCCAGCGGCGCGACCACGTCGGGCGGCGCGACGATGGCGCCGAGCAGGAAGCCGATGCTCCAGGGCAGGCCGATCAGATAATGGGTCGCGGTTGCGACCATGAAGGCGGTGAAGATCACGCAGCCGACCGACAGCAGGATGATCGGCCGCAGATTGGCCTTGAACTCGCGCCAGCTCATCGCGACGCTCGCCGAATAGATCAGCGGCGGCAGCACCACCAGCAGCACGAGCTCGGGCGGCAGTTCCAGCGACGGCATGCCCGGCACGAAGGCGAGCACGATGCCGACCAGCAGCAGCAGGATCGCGGGCGCGATATCGGTTCGCCGCGCCACCAGGGCGGTTCCCGCCAGCACGCCGAGCAAAGTGAGAAAAATCTGAAACTTGGCTTCCATAACGGGCTCAATTCGCCCGGAAACCAGCGCCAGTCAATGCGGTCCGGCCGGAGCCGGACCGCAGGGGGCGCGTCACAAAGCCGTCGCGGGCGCGCCGCGCCCGGTCGATCAATCCCTGAGGTCGTAGCGGTACGACTTCGAGACGATCTGCCAGCCGTCGGCGAGCTTCATCGCCACCAGATAGTCGGTGAAATAGCGCGGCGGCAGCTGGCAGCGCACCTTGATGAAGGCGGTGTTGTCGTCGGAGCGGTCGATGGTGACGATAAAATCCTCGCGCGGCTTGCCTTCGGCCTTCGCCGAGGTGCGCTTGCGCACCAAGGCAAGCCAGTCCGGCACGGTCAGGACCTTCAGCTCGCCCTTCTCCACCCAGCGCAAATCGGCGCTCGGATGAAAAGCCTCGGCGAGCTTGTCGGCATTGCTCTCGTAGAGACCGTCGAAATAGGTTTGCACGACGCTTTCGACGCTGGATCGATCTTGGCTCATCGGTTGGTCCTCCCGGCAGGATTGGATCGGCTGGAGCGTTTTCGAGCGAAGCGGGTGCCGGTTCGCGTGGAGAAAACGCGTCAGGCTCGAATCTAGAGCCCGCGTTCCGATTCAATCGGAACGGAAAGGGCTCCAGGATTTAGCCATGAACCGCTAGATTGCGCCATGGCCGGCGACAAAATTCTGCGTGAGGGACGAGTTGTGACCGCATCTGCAAATTCGAACGAACATATCCTGACCGGCGAATGCTTCTGCCGCGACGTGCGCTACGAGGGTGGCTGACGCGTTTGCCTATGCGCTCAATTGTCACTGCTCGAACTGCCGGCGCACCACGGGATCGGCGTTCAAGCCGTTCGCGGGAATCGCGCGCGACAAATTCACCGTGGTCGGCGGCGCTAACGAGCTCCTGATCTATGGCGATGAACTCACCCACGACGCGCATTGCGGCCGCTGCGGCTCGCTGCTCTATTCGCTGGTCCGCGACGGCGCCTATGTCCATGTCGCGATGGGCACGCTGCGCGATGCGCCGGCGATCCGGCCGACCGCCCATATCTTCGTCGGCTCCAAGGCGCCGTGGTACGCGATAACGGACGATCTGCCGCAATATCAGGAGCACGTGACGCAAGGCGGGGAATAAATCCGCGCGACGTCATCGGCGTGCTGCTTGTCGTCCTTGCCGACCGCCTTGCGCACGGCATCTCATCAGGCGGCGCAGCTAGATCGCGCTCGCGGCGATGTTCACCATCAGGGCGAGCAGCGCGGTGTTGAACACGAACGAGATGATGCCGTGCACGGTCGCGGTGCGGCGGATGATCTTGTCGGTGATGCCGACGTCTGAGACCTGCGCCGTCATGCCGATCACGAACGAGAAATAGACGAAGTCCCAGTAATCGGCGTCGGCATGTTCCTCGCCGCTCGGAAACTGCAATCCGCCGGGCGTCTCGCCGCGGTAATACTCATGGGCGTAGTGCAGCGCGAACGCGGTGTGCACCAAGGCCCATGACAGCGTGATGGTGACGATTGCCAGCGCCAGTCCGGCCGGGCTGCCTTTGGATGCGCCGAGCTCGAACACGATGGCGGCGAGGCTCGCCAGCGCGCCGAACGCGGTCAGCAGCAGGATCAGGAAACGTCCGTCGTCCTGCAGGATGGCGCTTCGCTTGATATGGGCGACGCCACAGCGCAGCATCATCACATAGGCAAGCACGAGATACAGCGCGGCGAAGGCATCCCAGCCCGCGAGCAGGCGGGTGACGAGGCGCGGTGCTCCCGGCACCAGCAGCGCAGCCAGGATGCCGAAAGCGATCGAGCCGAAGGTGCGCGGCCGGCCCACGACGACGCGGACCGGCAGCGGCAGCTTGCGGAAGCGAACAAGGCGGTCGTCGATCTCCCTGTTCATTTCGCGCGTTGCTCTCGGCTAGTTCTTGCGCTCGGCGACGAAGCGGGCGGCGGCGCGCAGCACGTCGCCTCGGTCGCCGAACACCGACAGCGCGGCGTCGGCACGCGCGAGGAGATCGCGCACGCGCTGCTTGGCGCCATCGATGCCGAGCTGGGTGACGAACGTGGTCTTGCCGAGCGCGGCGTCAGCGCCGGCCGGCTTGCCGAGCGCGGCAGCATCGCCCTCGACGTCGAGCAAATCGTCGGCGATCTGGAAGGCTTCACCGAGTGCTTTGCCGTAATCGTCGAGCGCCTGGTACTCCTTTTGTGAGGACTGGCCGAGGATCGCGCCGGCGATGCAGCCGAAGCGGAGCAGCGCGCCGGTCTTCATCTGCTGCAGGCGCGCGACATCGACCGGCTCGCGGTCGCCGAAGCGGCCTTCGCCGGCGAGGTCGAGGATCTGGCCGCCGGCCATGCCGCCGACGCCGGAGGCGCGCGCCAGCGCGCGGGTCAACAGCAGGCGGACCTGGGCGTCCTTGTGGATCGCATCACGGGTGATGATGTCGAATGCGATGGTGAGCAGCGCGTCGCCGGCGAGGATTGCGGTGGCGTCGTCATAGGCCTTGTGCAGGGTCGGGCGGCCGCGGCGCAGATCGGAATTGTCCATCGCCGGCAGGTCGTCGTGGATCAGCGAGTAGCAGTGGATGCATTCGAGCGCGGCGCCGACCAGCAGGGCGGCTTCGCGCGGGATGCCGAACACCGCGGCACTCTCGACCGCGAGGAACGGCCGCAGCCGCTTGCCGCCGCCGAGGCTCGAATAGCGCATCGCCTCGATCAGCCGCTTCGGGCGCACGATCTCATCGCTTTCGGTCGCGTCGGACAGCAGTTTGGCGAGCAGGGCTTCGGTATCCTCCGCGGTCTGGTCCAGCCGCTTGGAAAACTCTGCAGTACCGGTCGTCATTAAGAATTGCTCCAGATCGATTTTCGGCCGGACAATCGTTGATGGCATCGGCTTCGTCAATTCCCGCCCTGCGACGGAATGCGCCTTAAAAGTGCTGGAAAAACCGTGAATTATCCCGCAGACGTCGACGGCGCCGGCCGTGTTCTGGCGGGCGGGTCCCAAATCCTTCCTGGAATGGTCCTCCCCGGAAACCCTGCTTTGCGCATCGTCCGAATTTTGTTGCTGCTTTTGCTGGCCCTGCTGTTGCTGCCGTATCTGGTGGCGCCGTTCTACCGTACCGGCCATCCGGTTTCGGCGCTGATGGCCTGGCGGACCCTGCGCGGGGCCCCGGTGACGCGGCATTGGATCGATTTCGGCGCGATGTCGCCCTATCTGGCGCGGTCCGTGGTCGGCTCGGAGGATGCTCATTTCTGCAAGCATCGGGGCATCGACTGGGGCGCGCTGCGCGAGGTGCTCGACGACGCCGAGGATGGCGAGGTGGCCCGCGGCGGCTCGACCATCACCCAGCAGGTCGCCAAGAACCTGTTCCTGTGGTCCGGCCGCAGCGTGATCCGCAAGGGGCTGGAACTGCCGCTGGCACTCTGGATCGATCTCGTGTTGCCCAAGCAGCGGATCCTGGAAATCTACCTCAATATCGCGGAAATGGGCCCGTCCGGCCAGTTCGGCGCCGAAGCCGGCGCCCAATATGCCTTCGGCCGGTCCGCCGCGGGGCTGTCAGCCCGCGAGGCCGCGCTTTTGGCGGCGATCCTGCCGAATCCGGCCAAGAGGAGCGCCCGGAACCCCGGCCCGGGGGTCCGCAGGCTGTCCGCCACCTATATGGTCCGGGCCAACTCCGTGACGCGCTGCTGGCGCGAAAATCGCGGCTCCTGAGGCCGATTTCGGGCGCTTTTTGCTGTCTCCGGCCCTAGCTTTACGCAGTGCCTTCCTCTATAAGCGCGGCCTTACCGGCATCGCAGCTTGCGCTTCGAAGCGCTGAGCCGTCCGCATTTCGGACGATGCCTCCGCAACACCCCTAGAGGACACCGTCATGGCCGTTCCCAGAAGAAAAACCTCGCCGTCGCGCCGTGGCATGCGCCGTTCGGCCGATGCGATCAAGACCCCGACCTATGTCGAGGACAAGGACTCCGGCGAACTGCGCCGTCCGCACCACCTCGACCTGAAGACCGGCATGTACAAGGGCCGTCAGGTCCTGAAGGCCAAGAAAGAGTCCTGATCGGACATTCGGTCCACGCGCCGCAGCCATGCGGCGCGGCGCCTGAATTCGGTCAACGAGTGCGGCCAAGACGGGCGCGTCCGCGGCGAGGCCAATGAGCGTCGCCGCATTGCTGGTTCTCCCTGAATAAGGCGCAAGCCCCGATGGTCGGTTTTCCGCTGCTGCTCGTTCCGCTCGCGGTCTACAACATCATCGCTTTCCTGATGCCCGGCGTGTCGTTCACGGACCCGCTGATCAGGCTGACATTGCTGTCGGGCGAGCAGTGGCAGATCACGCTCAGCGACATGCTGCTCGCCGCCGCCGTACTGCTGTTGCTGCTCGAGGTCATCAAGGGCGCGCGCCCCGGCGCGAAATATCTCACCGACCATCTGCTGTCGCTGATCGTGTTCGGCGCCGCCGCTGCCGAATTCGTGCTCTGGCCGAAATTCGGCAACTCGACCTATGGCCTGCTCACGCTGCTGGCGCTGGTCGATTTCATTTCCGGAATTGCGCTGCGCACCCGCCGCCGTGCGGTGGTCGCACCGGCGCCCAGCGCCGGCAGGGCGCACCCTGCGGCAGCTGAGGCACCGCAACCTGCACCCGTAGCGGAGCCGGCACCCCGGCCTGAGCCCGCGCCTGTCGCCGCGCCGGCGCCTGCCGCGCCGCCACCGGCCGCACCGGTCCCCTCGGCGACGTCGGTTGCGGAATCCGTGCTACTCGATCAGTCCGCGCCAAAGCCGACGGTGACCTCGCCGGATTTGCAGCCGGGCGGCCATCCGCCGTCGGACGCGCCGCAGCGCTGATATTTTCCTAGATGATCTGCCGGGTCCGCCGCGCCACGCTGCGGCGTTCGTCGACATGCGGGCCGTAAGCGCTCTGCGCGTCGGCCAATGACCCACGCCGCTGCCCGCGCGTCTGCGGTTCGTGTGCGGCGGTCGCGATCAGATGAGCCACAAACGACGGATCGGCATGCGGCAGCGGGATCTTGGGCGCCCAATGGGTGGTCGCGGCCAGCGGCACCAGCGCCGTGCTGGCCGCCGCAGCATCGCCGGTGCACTCGCCGTCGAGGATTTCCGATTGATCGATATCCGGCATCGTCTGCGACCCGTTGGAGCGTCATAGTTTGGGACGTTGCGGCCCTCCGCAACACCCCTGTGGCAAGGGTCATGCCCGCCGTCCCCAGTTCGTTCCCGGACAGTCGAAAACGTGGTTTCCAGATTATTTATCAACTTCACCTAGCGTTGGATTCGCCGGAACCACTATCTTGAGAGCGTGTAGAATCACCGGGCGCCGTCCCAAATCGAGACATGTTCGATGCCCCCTGTCCCGCCAGCTGCCAGCATCCTCGCCTCGCTCGGCCAAGCGACATTCGCCTGGGACCTCGCGAGCGATGCGATCGCCTGGAGCGACAATGTGGCAGCGGTCTTCCCGGATATCCCGGTCGCGGCGCTGGCGAGCGGCGCCGAGCTTGCAAAGCTGATCGAGCCATCGCGCTCGGTGCGATCCGATGCGCTCGGCGCGCCGGCGCCGGTACGCGGCGGGGAGGGCGTTCCCTACCGGATCGAATATGGCGTGCGGGCCGTCACCTCGGCGCCGGTGATCTGGATCGAGGAGACCGGCTGCTGGTTTGCCGGCGCCGACGGCAGGCCGGCGCGCGTGCAGGGCGTCGTCCGCATCAACAATGAGCGGCATGCCCGCGACGAGCAGCTGCTGAAGCTGTCGCGGCACGACCCGCTGACCAATGAGCTCAACCGCACCCATCTGATCGCCTCGCTCGCCGAGACGATGGAGGAGTGCGCGCGCTTCCGCTCCTCCTGCGCCTTCATGCTGATCGGCATCGATCACCTCGCGCGCGTCAACGATGCCTTTGGCTTCGATGTCGCCGACGCCGTCATCGCCGAGGTCGCGAAGCGGATTCGTGCGCGGCTGCGCAGCGGCGACATGCTCGGCCGCTTCTCCGGCAACAAGTTCGGCCTGATCTTGCGCAACTGCACCGTCGACGACACCAATGTCGCGGCCGAGCGCTTCCTGGCCGCGGTGCGCGACGAGGTGGTGCCGACCAAGTCCGGCCCGGTATCGGTGACGGTCTCGATCGGCGCCGTCACCATTCCCCGCCATGCGCGGTCGGCGGAGGAGGCGGTCAATCGCGCCCAGGAGACGCTGGACGCGGCCAAGAGCCGCCGCGCCGGATCGTTCGCGCTGTGGAAGCCGAATGTCGAGCGCGACGCCCAGCGCCGCGTCAACATCCGCGTCACCGACGAGATCGTCACCGCGCTGAACGAGCGCCGCATCGTGATCGGCTTCGAGCCCGTGGTCGATGCGTGCCTGCGGCAGCCCGCGTTCTACGAGTGCCTGGTCCGGATGGAGCAGGACGACGGCCGCGCGCTGCTCGCGCCCGATATCGTGCCGGTCGCCGAGCGGCTCGGCCTGATCCGGCTGGTCGATCACCGTGTGCTGGAGCTCGCCATCGCCGAGCTCGCTGCCGCTCCCGGCGTACAGCTCAGCCTCAACATCTCGCCCGACACCACGATGGATCCGGACTGGTGGGCCACCATCGAATCTTTGATGCGCGCGCATCCCGGCGTCGGCGAGCGGCTGATCGTCGAGATCACCGAGACGGTGGCAATCCAGGATATCGACGACGTGCGCGGCTTTGTCACGCGCCTGAAGAACTTCGGCAGCCGGATCGCGATCGACGATTTCGGCGCCGGCTACACCTCGTTCCGCAACTTGCGCAAGCTCGGCGTCGACATCGTGAAGATCGACGGCGCCTTCGTGCAGAACATCGTGCGTTCGGCCGACGACCGCGCTTTCGTGCAAACGCTGATCGATCTCGCCCGCCGCCTCGAGATCAGGACGGTCGCCGAATGGGTGCAGGACGAGGAAGCCGCCGTGATGCTGCGCGAATGGGGCTGCGACTTCATCCAGGGCCGCCTGATCGGCCTCGCCTCGCCGGACCGCCCGTGGAACGCGCCGGCGGAGAAGCCCGTGCCCGCCACGGGCTGATCTGTTCGTCAAATCAACGGTGTCGTCCCGGCGAAAGCCGGGACCCATACGCCGCAGCCTCTCGATGAAGCGATCTGGCAGACGTTTGCTTCAAACAACCGACATTTGTGGTTATGGGCCCCGGCTTTCGCCGGGGCGACGTTGGGTGAGGTGCGCGGCGCAAAGCCATGCTCGTCCTTCTTCGGCTGACCGCCACGCTTCAGGCCTTTTCTTCAGCTCTCGCCGCCGGCGAAGATGTCCTTGCGGATCACTGCATGGACGCCCCAATTGCCGTCGACCACCTGGGTGACGCCGAAGTCGACGCCGAGCGAGATCAGCGAGATGGCCTCGTCCTCGGTCAGCTTCTTCGTCGTCATCAGGAATTTGCGCATCTTGCGGAAGGCGTCGCGCAGAGCGAGGTCGACCGACGACTTCTTGTAGATCTCGGTCTGCGCGCTGGAGCCGAGCTCGCTGAGATAGTTGGCATAGCTGAAGCCGTGCACCAGCCATTCGTCCTGGGTCTCCAGCATCGGGTAGTCGAGCGCTTCCAGCGCGGTGCCGGCGAGGTCGGCCTTCTTGTGCAGGATGATCTGGAAGGTGCCGTTGAGCGAGCATTCGATCGCGGTGCCGCACAGTTCGGAATCGCCCTGCGAAGCATGGGAGTCGCCGACAGAGAGCAGCCCGCCCTCGACCGCCACCGGGTAATACATCGTGGCGCCCTTGCCGATACGCCAATTGTCGATGTTGCCGCCGGTGTAGCTCGGCGGGATCGAATCGACGAACTCGGCCTCCTTCGGCGCGAGCCCGATCACGCCGAAATGCGGACGCACCGGGATGCGCACGTTCTTCAGGATGCCGTGGTTCTCCTTGACGGTCGAATGATCGACCGGGACGCCGGGATAATCGATCGTCTTGTGCACCACGCCGGACGGATCGGTCTGCGGCGTCCAGGTGAAATTGTAGACGGCGCGCGCCCAGTTGCGCTCGCCGGTCGCGTCGACCTCGTAGATGGTGACCACCTCGCGCGGCTTCGGCTCGGTGAGCAGATCCTTGTAGTGGAAGCCCCACGATGCCGCGGCGTTGCTGCCGAACGCCTTGCCGGAAAATTTCGGGTTGGCGCAGGGCCGCGGCGCGACGTCGATGATGCGCAGCTCGAGCACGTCGCCTTCCTCGGCGCCGCGCACGAACACCGGCCCGGTGCAGATATGCACCCCGAGGCCTTCGCCGGCGCCGCGTCCGAACAGCGAGGCATCCATCGGGCCGGCGCCGCGCCGGTTCACGCCCTTCTTCTCCTTGGTCCAGAGATAGACGCTCTCGACGCCGGGATCGCCCTTGACCATGCGCTCGGCATCGTCATTGGCGTGATGCGTCAGCGCCTCGATGGTGATGAAGTCGCCGGAATTGATCTCGACGCGCGGCTTCAGCGATTTGCTGAAATAGCCCCAATGCACGGTGTCGGCATTCGCTGGCAAATGGTGATAGGCGCGCTGCGCCGGCTGATGCTTCTCGGCGGCGGCCGCCATTTTCGGCGTCACCAGCGAGATGCCGCCGGCGGTCATTGCCGCGGCGCCGCCCGCCGCCGCGAAGCTTGAGCGCAGGAACGAACGGCGTTCGCGGTCGAGCGTCTCCTTGAACTGGCGATGATGCAATTCGAAGTCCGGGCAGTTCTTGTCGTCACCTGCGCACATCTTGAGCTCCTCCTTGGATCGAAAGTGCGCATGAGAGTGCATGGTGCCGCGCCGCTCCGACATGACCGGGCGCGCCCAATAATTTGTCGGCGCGCTTGCTGTCGTCGCGGCGCAAAGGCCTGTGCAACAGCGTGCAAGGCATCTGCGGCGGCCGTCTTCGCATCGCGGCATGGCCGGAGCGGTCAAGAATTTGGGCGCATTCGATCAAGTTGCACTGCGTTCGCCGCTGATAGCGCTGCCACGCGAAAGCGGCCGCTTCCGCGCGTTGCACGCAGGCTGGGCAACATGTGCCGTCGCAACACGCTTGCCGCCTGCCTGCAATCGGTGCAGGCTGCGTTCACGGCTCTGTGAGTGGAACGCTGCGGTGCTGCGGCCTGGAGGGGTGATGGTCGCGACGACCTATCGGGTTTCGGTCGATGCGATCCCGCGGCAAAACCGGCGGGAGGTCTGGCGCGAGGCGCTGGCCGGTTTGCAGCTCGATTGCGAATTGCCGGAGGCCGGCCAATTCCAGTTCGGCGAATTGACCGCGAAGCGCTCGACCAGCGGCGGCCAGCTCGCGCTGCTGCGTTCCACCGAGCAGCAGATCGTCTGCAGCGGTCATGCGGCCTCGCCGGGAATGCCGGCGCGGGTCGCCATCATCTTCCACGGATACGGCCGCGGCAGCATCACGTCCGGCCAACGCAGCTGCGAGTTTGCCGACAACGACGTCTCGGTGTGTGACCTGCAATCGCCGTGGCGGATGACCTTGCGCGAGGATTTCGAGATCCTGTTGCTCGAACTGCCACGTGAGCGGCTGCTCGGCCGGCTCGGGCATAATCGCTTGCGTTTGCCGGCCGTGCTCGGCGCGACGATCGCCGCTGCGTCCGTGCGTCCGGTGATGCGGACCCTGGGCGGCAATTTCGCGATCCTGGACAAGGCCGATCTCGTCACCGCCGAGGTCGCGGTCACCGAACTCGTCGCCGGCGCGCTGCTCGGCGAGACGCGGCTCGATGCAGAAGCGATGACGCAGGTCCAGGCCGGCCATCTGCGCCGGGTCGATGCCGCGATCGAGGCCCAGCTCGGCAATGCCGGCCTGACCATCGCCGACATCGCGCGGCAGGAAGGGCTGTCGCAACGCTATCTGCAACGGCTGTTCGAACGGCAGAACACGACGTTCTCGGCCTATGTGCGTGAGCGGCGGCTGGAACGCTGCTGCAATGATCTGATCGATCCGAACTATGCTGACCAGCGCATCGCCGAAATCAGCTACCGCTGGGGCTTCACCGATCAGGCGCATTTCAGCCGGATGTTCAGCGCGACCTACGGCACCTCGCCGCGCGACTTCCGCAAGGCGGTGCCTCGTGATGTGGAGGGCGAGCGCACGCGCGGCCGGCCGCGGCTGGCGCGTGGCACCGCAACGGTGCTGCGGCTCGCGCCAAATCTCGCGTCAAGCCCGGTTGCGCGCGAGACGGTTGCGCCGCTGGAGCCGATCGTACCGGTTGAACCGGCGGGGGCTGTGCCGGAAGGGCGGGGCGCCTCGCATCACCATCTCAAGGTGTCCAGGGAGACCGCGCATTGGGGCTATCTCAGCCGCGCCCATCCCGCCCGTCATGAGCGTGCAGTCGGGCGCGGTGGTGACGATCGAGACGCTGACCCAGCATGCCTTCGATGATTACGAGCGCATGATCAAGGGTGATCCCGGCGCGGAGAGCGTGTTTCGCTGGACCGCCGAGGGCAAGTCGGTCGAACGGCGCGGCGCCGGTCCGATGGACGGTTCGATCTTCGGCCGCGGCGCCGGCGAAGGGTTCGGCGTGCACATCTGCACCGGGCCGATCTATGTCTGCGGTGCGGAGCCGGGCGATGTACTCGAGGTGCAGATCCTCGACATCTGGCCGCGGCCATCAGCCAATCCGGCCTACGCCGGCAAGTCGTTCGGCAGCAATGCCGCGGCCTGGTGGGGCTTTCAGTACAACGATCTGATCGATCCGCCGGCCAAGCGCGAGACCATCACGATCTTCGAGACCGATGCGCAGGCCGAGTGGGCCCACGCCGTCTATTCCTACCGCTGGACGCCGCAGACCGATCCGTTCGGCGTGCGCCACGAGACGATGGATTATCCCGGTGTGCCGGTCGATCACGCCACCGTCGAGAAACAGCCCGGCGTGCTCGCCGGCGTACGGATTCCGGCGCGGCTGCATTTCGGCTTTATGGCGGTGGCGCCGCGCGAATCCGACATCATCGATTCGATTCCGCCCGGCTATTTCGGCGGCAATGTCGACAATTGGCGCGCTACTAAGGGCACCACGCTCTATCTGCCGGTCGCAGTATCAGGCGCGCTGTTCTCGATCGGCGATCCGCATTTCGCGCAAGGCGATGGCGAGGTCAACGGCACCGCGCTCGAGCTTTCGCTCACCGGCCAGTTTCGCTTCATCCTGCACAAGAGCGGCAGGGCGACCAAGCCGCATGTCGAAGGGCTGGCGCATCCGCTTTTGGAAACGCCGGAGGAGTGGATCCTGCATGGCTTCAGCTACGGCAATTATCTGCGCGAGCTCGGGCGCAACGCGCAGTCGGAGATCTACCAGCGCTCGTCGGTCGATCTGGCGCTGCGCAATGCGTTCCGGGCGACGCGCAAATTCCTGATGGAGTGCTACTGTCTCAGCGAGGACGAGGCGCTGGCGCTGATCTCGCTCGGCGTCGATTTCGGCGTCACGCAGGTTGCCGACGGCAATTGGGGCGTGCACGCGATCGTCCGCAAGAGCATGCTTCCCGGGGCAAGCGGCGCCTGACGCCGGCAGAGTTGCCGCCGTCAGGATTGCGCGAAACGATAGCGGCCGGTGCGTCCGGCCGATCGGCGATAAGGACCTACTCGTCCTTCTTCGTCGGCTGCGACATGCGCTCGAGGCGTTCCTGCATGTCCTTCATCTGGCGGCGAAGATCGTCGATGTTGCCGTCATCGGGCGTGGGCTCCGGCGCCTTGTCGGCCTCGCCGCCACCGCGTTGCGGCACGAACGGCTTGAACATCGAGAAGGTCTGCTGGAACAGCTCCATGTTGCGGCGGACCTGTTCTTCCAGCGGCGCAAACGGTGTGCCGCTCAGCGCGCCCGCGATCTGCTTGCGGAATTTTTCCTGTTCCTTGGTCAGCGTCTCGATCGACTGTTCGAGATACTTCGGCACCACCATCTGCATGCTGTCGCCGTAGAAGCGGATCAGCTGGCGCAGGAAAGTGGTCGGCAGCAGGTTCTGCCCGGCCTTGTTTTCCTGTTCGAAGATGATTTGCGCGAGCACGGAGCGGGTAATGTCGTCGCCGGTCTTGGCGTCATAGACGAGGAAATCCTCGCCTTCCTTCACCATCGCCGCGAGATCCTCGAGCGTGACATAGGTGCTCGTCCCGGTATTATAGAGCCGCCGGTTCGCGTATTTCTTGATCGTGGTCGGTTGTTCAGATTTTGCCATGGGCTCTCACTTCAACACCGAAGAACCTGGAACCCCACGGCATCGCCGCAGGGCAAAATGCAACGCATCGCAGCAAAGGTAAGCATTTTCAAAGCGGTTCGGCTACAGTTTTGTGCTGTGCGGTTAATTCCAAAGCATAGGATTTGCTCAGGAAAGTGCCAAGGGCGTCATTTTGAGTGCGTCGCGGCGCGATTTGCCCGACAGTGCGATTGACATGTCTCAACGAGGTTTACAGGATAGCCGTCAAGAGACAGGCCCGCCAAATCGGCCGCCCGCCGTCGAGAAACCCAGCTACAACCCATAGGAGATGTCCATGTCAGACGATGTCGTCATCGTCAGCGCCGCCCGCACCCCCGTCGGTAGCTTCAACGGCGCTTTCGCCACCACGCCGGCCCATGACCTCGGGGCCATCGCCATCAAGGCGGCGCTGGAGCGTGCCGGCGTCGAGGGCGGTCAGGTCTCCGAAGTCATCATGGGCCAGATCCTCACCGCCGCGCAGGGCCAGAACCCGGCCCGCCAGGCCTCGATCGCGGCCGGCATCCCGGTGGAAAGCCCGGCCTGGGGCGTCAACCAGCTCTGCGGCTCGGGCCTGCGCACCGTGGCGCTCGGCTACCAGGCGCTGCTCAACGGTGATTCCTCGATCGTCGTCGCGGGTGGCCAGGAATCCATGAGCATGGCCCCGCACGCGCAATATCTGCGTGGCGGCGTCAAGATGGGCGGGCTCGAGCTGATCGACACCATGATCAAGGACGGGCTGTGGGATGCCTTCAACGGCTACCACATGGGCAACACCGCCGAGAACGTCGCCAAGCAGTACCAGATCACCCGGTCGCAGCAGGACGAGTTCGCGGTCGGTTCGCAGAACAAGGCCGAGGCGGCGCAGAAGGCCGGCAAGTTCAAGGACGAGATCGTCCCGGTCACCATCAAGTCCCGCAAGGGCGATATCGTGGTCGACGCCGACGAGTATCCGCGCCATGGCGCCACGCTCGACGCGATGGCCAAGCTCCGCGCGGCTTTCGAGAAGGACGGCACCGTGACCGCCGGCAACGCCTCGGGCATCAATGACGGCGCCGCTGCCGTCGTGCTGATGACCGCCAAGGAAGCCGCCAAGCAGGGCAAGAAGGTGCTGGCCCGCATCGTGTCGTGGGGCCAGGCCGGCGTCGACCCCAAGATCATGGGCACCGGCCCGATCCCCGCCTCGCGCGCCGCGCTGAAGAAGGCCGGCTGGAACATCGCCGACCTCGATCTGATCGAGGCCAACGAGGCGTTCGCGGCGCAGGCTTGTGCGGTGAACAAGGACCTCGGCTGGGATCCGGCCAAGGTCAACGTCAATGGCGGCGCGATCGCGATCGGCCATCCGGTCGGCGCGTCGGGTGCGCGCGTGCTGGTGACGCTGCTGCACGAGATGCAGAAGCGCGATGCCAAGAAGGGCCTCGCGACGCTGTGCATCGGCGGCGGCATGGGCATCGCTATGTGCGTTGCACGCGACTGAACAAAAGGCAGCGAGGCCGGTTAGGTGATGAAAAGATCATCTGTCAACCGCGAAGCGAGCTGATAAATAAGATGCCCGGCTTTGCGCCGGGCATTTTTGTTTCGACAGCATGATCCGGAAAAGTGTGAAGCGGTTTTCCGAGAAGACCATGCTCAAAAAAGGGAGCCAAAGCGCGATGACAATTCAACCTGATCTCATCGCGCTTTGTTGAGTGAGTGCGTAGGCCGGAGTTATCCGGTTATAAAAGACGGCCAAGGAGGAAACGGACATGGCACGTGTTGCATTGGTGACGGGCGGAACGCGCGGTATTGGAGCTGCGATCAGCAAGGCGCTGAAAGCGGCGGGCTACAAGGTGGCGGCGAGCTACGCCGGCAATGACGCCGCGGCGGAGAAGTTCAAGGCGGAGAGCGGGATTCCGGTCTACAAGTGGGACGTCGCCTCGTTCGACGCCTGCGCGGCCGGCGTCAAGCAGGTCGAGGCCGATCTCGGCCCGGTCGACGTGCTCGTCAACAATGCCGGCATCACCAAGGATACCGCGTTCCACAAGATGACGGTCGAGCAGTGGAATGCCGTGATCAACACCAACCTCGGCTCGCTGTTCAACATGACGCGCCAGGTGATCGAGGGCATGCGCGCCCGCAAGTTCGGCCGGTGTCATCTCGATCTCTTCCATCAACGGCCAGAAAGGCCAGTTCGGCCAGGTCAACTACTCCGCGGCCAAGGCCGGCGACATCGGCTTCACCAAGGCCTTGGCGCTGGAGAACGCCAAGGGCGGCATCACCGTGAACGTGATCTGCCCCGGCTATATCAACACCGAGATGGTGCAGGCGGTGCCGAAGGACGTGCTCGAGAAGAACGTGATCCCGCAGATTCCGGTCGCCCGGCTCGGCGAACCCGAAGAGATCGCGCGGGCCGTGGTCTTCCTCGCCGCAGACGATGCCGGTTTCATCACCGGCTCGACGCTGACCGTGAACGGCGGCCAGTATCACGCCTGACGCGAGCAGCGTCGTCGCGTCGCAGGCGCGCACAATCAAGTAGCGAATGCCCGGCCTTGTGCCGGGCATTTTCGTCTTTACAACGCGCCACACGCGAAGGAAGACGTGGCCGGCCGGGACATCGGCGAGCGGTTGCAGACGGCCATCCTTTGGACAGTCATGCCCGGCCACGACGGATTGAATTGAGATGACGACCCGAACTGCCACCCTTGTCGGACTGACCGCCATCCTGATGTGGTCGCTGCTGTCGGTCATGACGGTCGCGACCGGGACTATCCCGGCGTTCCAACTCGCGGCCATGACGTTTGCGATCGGCGCCGCGTTCGCGTTCGCGAGCTTCCTGTTGCGTCCGTCAGCCTTCGGCGCGTTGAAGCAGCCGCTGGTCGCCTGGGTCGTCGGCGTCGGCGGGCTGTTCGGCTATCACGCGCTGTATTTCCTGGCGCTGCGCTTCGCCCCGCCGGCCGAGGCCGGCCTGCTCAATTATCTCTGGCCGCTGTTGATCGTGCTGTTCTCGTCACTGCTGCCGGGCGAGCGGCTTGCGGTGCATCACATCGTCGGCGCGCTGCTCGGGCTCGCCGGCACCGTGCTGCTGTTCGCCGGCAACACCGGCGCCTTCACAAAAGAGCAGATTCCAGGCTTCGCGGCCGCCTTCGTCGCGGCTTTCGTCTGGGCGTCCTATTCGGTGATGTCGCGCCGGCTCAAGGCGGTGCCGACCGATGCGGTGGCAGGCTTCTGCCTCGCGACCGCCGTGCTTGCGGCGCTCGTGCACATGATGGTGGAGACGACGGTGTGGCCCGCGACGCCGCTGCAGTGGCTTGCCGTCGTCGCGCTCGGCATCGGTCCGGTGGGGGCCGCGTTCTTCGCCTGGGATATCGGCATGAAGCGCGGCGACATCCGCGTGCTCGGTGCCGCATCCTACGCCACGCCGCTGCTCTCGACCGCGTTCCTGATCGCAGCGGGCTTCGCCAAGCCCAGCGCCAATATCGCGATCGCCGCGATCCTGATCGCCGGCGGCGGGCTGATCGCGGCAAAGGACATGGTGCTGAGAAAAAGAACGTAGGATGGGGAGAGCGAAGCGAAACCCATCGCCTTTGGTCCACGCGGCGAGATGATGGGTTTCGCTGGGCTCTACCCATCCTACGAAGAAGGTTGTTGCTACTGTTTCACCGTCACCCTGAGGAGGCCGCAACGCGGCCGTCTCGAAGGGTCGACGGCCCCGTCTGTGGCCGATTCATCCTTCGAGGCTCGCTCCGCTCGCACCTCAGGATGACGGGGAAAGACCCTGCGACGC
Organism: Bradyrhizobium sp. USDA 4502; assembly: GCF_054063355.1. Lineage (NCBI taxonomy): Bacteria > Pseudomonadati > Pseudomonadota > Alphaproteobacteria > Hyphomicrobiales > Nitrobacteraceae > Bradyrhizobium > Bradyrhizobium sp. USDA 4502. The sequence continues at coordinate 7,194,316 of NZ_JBSSGF010000001.1, read as the reverse complement.
CGGCTCCCAGCCCTTTGGCGCTAGCTCGAATTTCGCGAACTCGAATCCCGGCGCGACGGTGCAGCCGACCAGCGTCCAGTCGCCACAGCTTTCGGCGGCCTGCCATGCGTGCGCCGGCACGATCGCCTGCGGCTGCTCGCCGCGCGCCACATCCGGCCCGAGCGTGATCGAATGTGGGCCGCCGTCCTCCGCAATCCGCAGCGTCAGCGGCGCGCCGGCGTAATAGTGCCACATCTCGACCGCATCGATGCGATGCCAATGCGAGCGCTCGCCGCGCGCCAGCAGGAAATAGATCGCGGTCGAGTGCGCGCGGCCATTGGCGTCGCAGCGCGCGTCGCGAAACGTCTCGCGATAATGTCCGCCTTCGGGATGCGGCTGCAGCGCGAGCTGCGCGATGATGTCGGCAGCCGAGAGGTCGGCCATCACGACTTGTTCTTGCGCTCGCGGAGCTCGCCGAACACCAGCGCCGGGTCGGCGCCCTTCATGTGCAGCTTCGCCGCCACCGCGGACTCGTCGGCGCGCAGGAACACGTTGGCCTTCTTCTCGTCGCCGAGCAGCACCGGAATCGTCGGCTTGTTCTCGGCGCGCAGTTTTGTGACCTCTGCTGCGCGCGCCTGCAGGGCCGGATTGTCGGGCTCGATGGTGAGCGCGAATTTCACATTCGCAGCGGTATATTCATGGCCGCAATAGAGACGGAAATCGTCCGGCAGCGAGCGCAGCTTCAGCAGCGAATCCCACATCATGGGGTAGGTGCCCTCGAACACCCGGCCGCAGCCGATCGAGAACAGCGTATCGGCGGCAAACACCGCCTTCTCGCCGTCGAACACATAGGAGATGTGATCGAGCGTATGGCCGGGCGTCTCGACCACGCGTGCGAGCAGGCTGCCGACCTTGATGACATCGGCATTGGCGGCGCGCAGATCGACATTGGCGATCTTGGCCGACTGGTCGTGCGGGGCGACGACGCGGCAGCCGTATTTCTGCTTCAGCTCGGCGACGCCGCCGACATGGTCGCCGTGGTGATGGGTGATCAGGATATCCGTCAGCGTCCAGCCTTCGCGCTCCAGCGCCTTGATGATCGGGCCGGCTTCCGGCGCGTCGATCGACGCGGTCGCCTTAGTCGCGGGATCGTGGATCAAATACCCGAAATTGTCGGTGAGGCAGCTGAAGGTGCGAATTTCGGCGGTCATGATATCTCCACGAACAAACGGGACGGACATTTTCAAAGCATGATGTATTCGAAAGACCGGTATCGACTTTCCCGGGTCATGCTTTTAACGCGCCCAATATAGGGGTGAAATATGGCGTTAACGCTCCGGCGGCAATGCAATTTTCGGCGCACCCGGGCCGCAGGGGGCGTGTTAGGCTAAACACCATGGACGTCATCGACCTGCGCGACTTCTATTCGCAGCGCCTCGGCATCGTGGCGCGGCAACTGATCAACCGGGGCATCCGCGCGCGGTGGCCGAACGCGGAAGGCCAGCGCGTGCTCGGCCTCGGCTATCCGACCCCCTATCTCGGCCTGTTCCGTGAGTCCTGCGAGCGCTGCATTGCCTTCATGCCGGCGGCCCAGGGCGTGCTGAAATGGCCGACCGGCCGGCCGGCGCTGGCCACCCTGATTGACGAATTCTCGATGCCGCTGCCGGATGCCGCGGTCGACCGCGTGCTGCTGGTGCACGCGCTGGAGATGTCCGATGACCCGGAGCGGTTGCTGCGCGAGGTGTGGCGGGTGCTCTCGCCGTCGGGGCGGCTGATCGCGATCATCCCGAACCGCCGCGGCGTCTGGACGCGCACCGACGCCACGCCGTTCGGCCATGGCCGGCCCTATTCGCGGGCGCAGATCACGCAGCTGTTGCGGCAGACCTGGTTCACGCCGTCGTCGTGGGGCGAGGCGTTGTTCATGCCGCCGGTGCAGGGCAGCTGGTTCCTGCGCTCGGCGATGGCGTGGGAGCGGGTCGGCGCGGCGCTGTCGATGCCGTTCGCCGGCGTGCACATCGTGGAGGCGACCAAGCAGGTCTATCGCGCGATTCCCGCGCGCCGCGAGCGCACGCAGCTGATCCCGTCATTGCGTCCGGTGCTGGTGCCGTCCTCGACGGCGACGCGCAAATCGACTCACGCAGAGTCGTAACACGACCCGAGGCGTGACGCGGACAATTCACCCTCCCCGTGAAGGGAGGGTGACAGATTTTCAGGATTACTCGTTGCCCGGATTGAAGTCGTCGCTCGGCGCGGGCTGCGCCGCCATGTCGGGGCGCGGGCCGTGCGGACGGCGGCGGCGGCGCGGAAAGCGCTCGCTCCGTTCGCCGCGTTCTGCGCCGCCATTATTGCCTTCATAGGCGCCGTTGACCTGTGGCTGCGCGCCGCCGGTGATGAACGAGGGCAGGCGATCGACGCCGCCGGCATCGGCCATCGCGGGCTGCGGCTGGTTCTGCGGTTGCGGCTGATATTGCGGCTGCGGACGATGTTCGCGCTCGCGGTGCTCACGCGGCTGCTGGTCACGCTCGCGATGCTCGCGCGGCTGCTGCTGCTCGCGCTGGTACGGCTGCTGGCCGTTGTCGCGCATGAAAGGTTGCTGCTGCTGCGGCACGAAGCCCGGCTCCTGGCCGAAGCTCGAATAGCCGTCGCTGTCGTCGTCGCCGTCTTCGGTCGGGGTGACCTCGGCGTCGGGGCGCGGCGGCTGCTGATTCTGCCGGAACTGCTCCTGCGCGGCCGCGATGATCCGGTAGTAGTGCTCGGCGTGCTGGTAGTAGTTTTCAGCGGCCACCGGATCGCCGGAGGAGCGCGCATCGCGCGCAAGCTGAACGTATTTCTCGGCCACGTGGGAGGCCGTGCCGCGGATCTTGATGTCGGGTCCGTTCGATTCGTACACCCGTGTCAGGGGATTCTGGCCGCGCCGGTTATTGTTGTTGTTATTGTTGTTGTTATTCCGGTTGCGCATCCGCTTGTTGTTCTGACCGTTTCTCATCTGTCGCCTTTTATTCCAGCCCTGAAGTTATTGCAGTCCACAGTCCGATTTCTCAGCAGTCCGATTTCTCAGAAGTCCGATTCCCAGAGTCCGATTCGGCGCGCGCCTAGGCACACGGAATCGCAATACCGTTCGAAGTGGTTTCGATGTCGCCGACCATCTCGTTCAGCAAAGTCGCGTGCAGCAAAGACGCGTTCCCCAACCGCCGGCAATCGCGCCAGCGACCAAATCATTCCGCCCGTTGAGACAGGCTCAGTTCTCGTGCGTAAGTCTTCAAGCGTAATAACAGGCTTTCGTTCGCTTGGCGGTCGAGAGCAGCACAGCTTCGGCTATTGCGCTCTATGTGACCTGCGTTCCTGGAACCTTTCGATCGGCGGGCTCTGCTGAACCCTGGTCATCACCCGTAACGGATTACGGGGCCAGCACCGATGTTGTGCCCGGAACGTAGTCGTTCCCGGGGGATAATCCAAGAGGTTTTTTTTCGTTCCAATAGGACTTTATCGGGGCAGCCGGCGGGCGGAAACGGCCCTCGGGACGCCCCCCAGATCGACTTTTGGCGGCCCCGTTGGGGATAACCCGGATGCCGTCATCAGCGCTTCAACGTCGCCGCTCTGACCCTGTCCGACTTCCACAATCAGAAATCCTCCTGAGGTCAAAAGACCCGCAGATTGCGAAATCAGCGCGCGGTAGGCGTCGAGCCCGTCGGCACCGCCGTCGAGCGCCGCGCGCGGATCATGCGCGCGCACCTCGATGTCGAGCCCGGCGATGTCGGCCGAGGGGATGTAGGGCGGGTTGGACACGATCAGCTCGAACGCGCCGGCCAACCCGCTGCCGTAGTCGCACTCGATCCATGTCGTGCGATCGGCGAATCCGAGCGCGGCGGCGTTGCGCCTCGCGGTCTGCAGCGCCTCCGCCGAGATGTCGGTGGCGAAGCCATGCGCGTTCGGCAGTTCCGAGAGCAGCGCCAGCAGGATCGCGCCAGAACCGGTGCCGAGATCGGCGATCCGCAACGCGCGCTCGGCCATGCCGTCGGCGCGCAGCAGTTCGAGTGCGCGCTCGACCACCGTCTCGGTGTCCGGGCGCGGCACCAGCGTCGCGGCGGACAGGTACAGCGGCAGTCCCCAGAACTCCTTGACGCCGAGGATGCGCGCGATCGGTTCGCCGGCGAGGCGGCGCTGCGCGAGGTGCTCGAGGCGATCGGCTTCGTCCCTCGTCAGCGCGCGCTTCGCGCCCGTGATCATGCCGGTCAGATCGAGCCCCAGCACGGCGCCGACCAGCAGTCGCGCATCGAGCTCGGCGGCGTCGTGGCCGGCCGCCTTGAGGCGGGCGGCGAGGCTGCGCCTGATGCTCTCGACAGTCTGGCCATGTCCTGCGGGTTCGCTCATGGCGCGTTGTTAGCCGATGGTCGATGCGGCGTCGATATCACTTGCGCCCCGTGCGGCCGGCGCGCACGGTCAGAATCTGAACCTAGCGATCCGGAACGCGCGACCATGGCGGGCTATGACGACCAGAACATCTTCGCCAGGATCCTGCGCGGCGAGATCCCGAGCTTCAAGGTCTACGAGACCGACCGGACCTTTGCCTTTCTCGACATCATGCCGCGATCGCCGGGACATACCCTGGTGATTCCGAAGGCACCCGCGCGCGGCATCCTCGACATCGCCGAAGACGACCTCGCCGAGGTGGCGCGGTCGGCCAAGCGCATCGCCGTCGCCGCGATGAAGGCGTTTGCGGCCGACGGCATCATCATCCAGCAGTTCAGCGAGCCCGCCAGCGGCCAGGTGGTGTTTCACCTGCACATGCATGTGATGCCGGTGAAGGCCGGCGTCGCGCTGCTGCCGGCGCAGACCGTCAAGGCGGAGATGGATGTGCTCGCCGATCACGCCAGGCGGATGATCGCGGCGCTGCGTGGGTGAGCGGGTGGCCCGGTCCGACGCGGGAATGCCGTAATCCCTATCCCGAGAGGCCATGCGCAATATCGAGTTCGTCATTGCGAGGAGCTCGCGACAAAATTTGCAAAGCAATTTTGCGCTGTAGCGACGAAGCAATCCATCCATCCGCGCATGCGGACCGATGGATTGCTTCGCGGAGCCTGTCATCGGGCGCGCGTTCGCGCGACCCGTTGGCTCGCAATGACGGCGGAGAAAGTGACGCGCCCTAAACCCCGAGATAGCGCTGCAGGACATCGGGCTGCGCCTTGATCTCCTGCGCCGGCCCTTCATGGACGATGTGTCCGTTGTTGATGATGTAGATGCGCTGCGCCAGCGCGAGCGTCGCGGCGAGGTTCTGCTCCACCAGCACGATGGTCTGTCCGGCCTCGGCGAGGTCGCGGCACGCCTTCATCAGGTCGCGCACGATCACCGGCGCCAGGCCCTCGAACGGCTCGTCGAGCAGGATGATCTTGGGATCGCGCACAAGGGCGCGCGCGATCGCCAGCATCTGCTGCTCGCCGCCGGACAGGTCGGTGCCGCGATTGCTCCGCCGCTCGCGGAGCCGCGGGAACATCTCGTAGATGCGGTCGAGCGGCCAGCGCTGCGAGGCGGTCAGGCCGGCGATCACAAGGTTCTCCTCGACGCTCAGGCTGCCGAAGATACGGCGCTCCTCATGGACCAGCTGCATGCCGGCCTGCGCGATCTTGTGACTCTTCCGGCCGGAAATCTCGACGCCGTCGAACATCACCGAGCCGCGGCGCGGGGTCACGACGCCCATCAGGCTCTTCAGCGTCGTGCTCTTGCCGGCGCCGTTACGCCCGAGCAGCGCCACCACCTCGTTGCGCTCGACGCGCATCGAGACGTTGAACAGGATGTGGGAATCCCCGTAATAGCTGTTCAGTCCGTTGACCTCGAGCAGGCTCATGCGGCGAGCACTCCATGCACGCCGCCAAGATAGGCTTCCTGGACGGTCGAGTTGGTCTTGATCTCTTCCGGCGTTCCCTCGACCAGCACGCGGCCCTCCTGCAGCACGGTGACGCGCTCGGCGAGCTCGAACAGCGCATCCATGTCGTGATCGATGATGATCATGGTGCGGCCCTGGCTGATCGACTTCAGCAGCTTGACGGTCTCGACGCGTTCGCGCGGGCTCATGCCGGCGAGCGGCTCGTCCAGCAGCAACAGGCTCGGCGACGTCGCCAGCGCCAGCCCGATCTCCAGCCGCCGCTTCTCACCATAGGCGAGCTCGGACACCGGCGTATCGGGCCTCGAGGTCAGATTGACCAGCTCGAGCGTCTGCTGCACGCGCTCGGTCAGGCCGGGGATGCTGTCGATGCTGCGGAACAGGTCGAGCTTGAACTTGCCGCGCAGCGCCGACAGCGCCGCGATCACCAGATTCTCGCGCACTGTCAACCCGGCGAACAGCTGGTTGACCTGGTAGCTCTTGGTCAGGCCGAGCTGACAGACGTCGGTGACGTTCATGCCGGTGATGTCGCGGCCCTCGAACAGGATGGTGCCCGACGTCGGATGCACCTCGCAGGTCAGCATCTTGAAGAAGGTCGACTTGCCGGCGCCGTTCGGGCCGATGATGCCGCGCAGCTCACCGTGATTGACCGTGAAGTCGATGTCGCTGTTGGCGAGCAGGCCGCCATAGCGCTTGGTCAGGCCCCTGGCCTGGAGGATCGGTCCGGACGGACTGCCGCCGGCACGAGCCGCCACCGGCTTCGGCGCGGCGGGCGCCGTGGCGTGCCGCTCGCTTGCCACGGCGACGACCTCGGGTGCGCTCTCCTCCGGCTCCTTGGCGCCGCGCTGTCCGGTCAGGAGGCGGTAGAGATCGGCGAGGCCGCCGATGATGCCGCGGCGCAGGAAGCACACCAGCAGCACGAACACGATGCCGAGCACGAGCTTCCAGGCCGCGCCGAGCCCGAGCGCCGCCTGCAGGAAGTCCTGCAGCGACAGCCACACCGCGGCGCCGACCAGCGGCCCGAACAGCGTGCCGCGGCCGCCGATCGCGGTCTGCATCACGAGCTGCCCCGAGGTGTCGAAGGTGAACGCGTCGGGCGGCATGAAGGCCTGCAGCACGCCGAGCAGCCCGCCGGCAAAGCCGGCATAGGCGGCGGCGATCACGAAGGCGGTCAGCTTGTAGCCGTGGATGTTGTGGCCGACCGCGGTCGCCCGCAGCGGGTTGTCGCGGATCGCGCTGAACACGGCACCGACCGGCGAGCGCACGATGCGCAGCGCGATCACGATGCCGATGAAGTAGCACAGCGCCAGGAACTGATAGAGCGACCAGCCGGTGGTGAAGTGCAGCGTGGTGAAGCCGAGATTGAAGCTCGGGGTCGGCACGCCCGGCAGCCCGTTCTCGCCGCCGGTGAAGTCCGACAGCGGATTGAACTCGACGAAGAAGAACACCTCGGCGATCGCCACCGTGATCATCGCAAAATAGATGCCGGTGCGGCGCAGCGCGATCAGGCCGATCAGATAGCCGGTGGCGGCGGCCGCGATCATCCCGATGACGAGCGCGAGCACGACGTACGGAAAGCCGGCGCGCGTCAGCAGATAGGCCGCGACGAAGCCGCCGGTTCCGTAAAAGGCCGACTGGCCGAACGACAGCAGGCCGGTGAAGCCGAACAGGATGTCGAAGCCGAGGCCGAACAGGCCCCAGACCAGGATCCGGTTCACCGTGTTGGGCGCGAAGCCGAGCCACGGCAGCACGAAGGGCGCGACGATCAGTCCGGCGGCGGTCAGGAATTCGATCAGGTATGGGCGCTGTTTAAGCATCTAAATATCCGTCGTCATTCGCGGCCCTGCGTGCCGAGCAGGCCATGCGGTCTGAGCACCAGCACGAGCGTCATCGCCGCGAACAGCATGACGTAGGCGTAACCGGGGTTGAACATCGAGGTGATGCTGATGATCTCGCCGGCGATCAGCCCGCCGAGGATGGCGCCGGGAAACGAGCCGACGCCGCCGATCACCACCACCACGAAAGTCTCGACCAGGATATCGTCGCCGACACCCGGCGTCAGCGACACCACCGGCGCATTGATGATGCCGGCGAAGCCTGCGGCCATTGCGCCGATGCCGAACACGATCATGAAGACGCGGTAGACGTTGATGCCGAGCGAATCGACCATCACCGAATCCTCGATGCCGGCGCGCACGATCATGCCGAGCCGGGTGCGGTACAGGATCAGGAACAGCGCGCCGAGCGCGACCGCGACGATGCCGACCACCGCAAGCCGGTAGGTCGGGTAGAACAGGAAGCCGAGCGAGGTGATGCCCTGCAGCAGCGCCGGCGGCGGCACCACCTGCGACTGGCTGGTGAAGATCAGCCGCACGATCTCGACGAAGCAGATGCCGAGGCCGAACGTGACCAGCAGCTGGTCCTCATGCGGGCGGTGGTAGAAGTGGCGGATAATGATCCGCTCCATCGCAATCCCGAGCACCATCACGAACAGCGAGCCCGCGATCACGGCGAGAATGAACGAGCCGGTGTAGGAATAGGCCACATATCCGGCGTAGCCGCCGATCATGAACATGGCGCCGTGGGCGAGGTTGAGCACCCCGAGCGTGCCGTAGATGATCGTCAGTCCGGAGCTGATCAGCGCCAGCAGCGCGCCGAGCGCCAGCCCGTTGAAAAGTTGCGAGACGAAATTTGGCCAGTTGATCATGGCGCGCGTTCACTCAGCCGTATACCTGGCCCGGTCGATGGAGGATGCGTTCCGAGAAAAGCGGCGCCGCGGGCCGGGTCGCCCCGCCCACGGCGCCGAGTCTTCCCACGTTAATCAGGTGTAGTCGCCGAGATGGCAGCCGAACGCATCCGGCTTCTGCATCAGACCGTCGCCGGGGACGATCTCGACCACCTCGTAATAGTCCTCCTTGTTCTTCATCTCCTTTTCCATCTTGCCGCGGACGATGACGACGGGGCGGACGCACTGGTGATCCTCGGGGCGATAGTGGACGTCGCCGACCAGCGAGGGCAGCGTCTCGCCCTTCTCATAGGCCTTGATGACGTCGGGCGGGTAGAAGCTGCCGGCTTCCTCGACCATGCGGGCCCAGTGCGCGAAACTGACATAGGCGTTCTCTGCGCCCCATTCCGGCTTGTATCCGTACTTCTTCTCGAAGGCCTCGTTGAACATCTTGGCCAGCGGATATTTGTCCTCGATGGTCCACCAATAGTCGGTCGCGGCGTAGACGCCCTGCATCAGGCCGCCGGTCTCGCGGGCGATGAACGGCACCTGGTAGGGCACCACGAGCTTCATCTTGTCGAGCACGCCGAACTGCTTGGCCTGCTGCGTCGACAGCACGGCATCGTGACCCCAGTTGACGTTGATCAGCACGTCGGCGCCGGAGTTCGCGACGTTGAGCAGATAGGACGAATAGTCCGGCGCGCCGAGCGGCGAGATCTGGTTGGTGACGGTGGTCCAGCCCGCCTGGGCGAGGTAGTCCTGCATCGACTTGGTGACGGTGTGGCCGTAGGTGTAGTCAGGCGTCAGGTAGGCGGCCTTCTTGTTCTTGCCGAACTGCTTGATCAGCACCGGCGCGATCGCCGCCGCGGCGGTCTGGCCGAAGAAGTTCTGGCGGAAGCCGTAGCGCACGCAATCCTTGCCAGTGGTGTCGTTCGAGCCGGAAATGCCGCAGACGAAGATCACCTTCTCGCGCTGCGCCAGCTTGTTCAGCGCCACCGCGACCGCGCTCGACGTGCCGCCGGTGATCATCACCGCCTTGTTCTCGGAGATGAAGCGCTGCTGCGCCTGCACGGCCTCGTTCGGCTTCGCCGCGGAATCCGCGACGCCGAACTTCAGCTCCTTGCCGAGCACGCCCTTGCTGGTCTTCGGCGAGATCTTCTTGATCAGCTCGTGGCCGCTGTTGATGTGCTCGATCGCGAGCTGATAGCCCTTGAGCTCATCCTCGCCCTGCACCGCATAGGTGCCGGTGCGCGGGACCGAGATGCCGATGAACGCCGAAGAGCCCGACGTGCCCGCGGGATAGGTTCCGATCGCCGGGTGGTCCTCGGCGAAGGCCCGCGATGCGATCGAGGCCGGCAGCACGCTGCCGCCGATCAGGCCCGCGCCGGCTTGCAGCAAAGTGCGGCGCGAAACGTTCGGGGTTCTGCCCGGCCGAAAATCCTTGGTGCTCATCGCTCAGTATCCTCCAATTATATTGATTGTTGGCGCGCATGCTCACTCGTCGCCGGATCGGATCGATCGGCGGCACGATGCGCCGGCTGCGATGGAGCAGCCTGTCACGGCTACAATTCCCCACCGGCATATTTAGTCAATGTCACCTTTCGTCGAATCATATCGGCCTACGATAGAAATAATATCGTTCTACGATGTATCGAGGGTTTACCGACCGGGTGCGGGTCCTGTAAGTGAGGGGGCGATGATCCAGGAGCCTTCAAGTCGCACCGGAAATGCCGGAGAGCACGCCGTGTCCGAGCACGGTGCCGCCGGGCAATCGGGCAGCCTGAGCATTCGCGCGATCAACGTCCTGAAGGAACTGGCGGTCGAGCTGCTCGACGAAGTGCCGCCGAAGGTGGGCTGGACGCCGCCGGACGATCTGCTGCGGCTGCTCACCGCGCGCCATCTCGCGACGGCGCGGAATTGCGGACGGCAAACCATGCGCGAGATCATCGCTTGGGCCGAGACGCGCGGAATAACGATCCCGTCTCCGCATCACACCGGCAAGTCGTTGTCGGAGGTCTGGGGCGATCTGGTCGCGCGTGCCTCGGCCGGGCATCTCACCAAGAGCGAGATCACCGAGGCGCTGGAGAAATCCATTCGCCGCAGGAGCCCGCGGATTCCGGTCGCCTTCCAGATCGTGCTGCTGAAAATATTGAGCTCGACCTACGATCACTGGCCGCAGCCCTGAGCTTGCCGGCCCTGCCGCTCGATCGTCAAACCGTTGAAACATGAGTGGAAGGGCGACCGGTAGTATGGTGCGTTCGGCGCGGGCTTGATAGCGTTGCACGGCGTCTGCCGTCCGGCGGAGCGAGCCAGCAGCAGGACGATCGAATGCCGCAACCAAAGCAACGACGAGCGCCAGCCGGCGCAACGAAACGCAAGGCGCTGGCCGCGACGGTGGACTACCGGGCGCTGGCGCAGTTTCGCTACGAGTTGCGCAGGTTTCTTGCATTCAGCGAGGAGGGCGCCCGGAAGGCCGGAATGACGCCGCGGCAGCATCAGGCGCTGCTCGGCATCAAGGGTTTCGTCGATCCCGGTCCGCCGACCGTCGGCGACATCGCCCGGTTCCTGCTGATACGGCATCACTCCGCCGTCGAACTGATGAACCGCATGGCAAAGCTCGGACTGGTCAGCCGGCTTGCCGATCCGGACGACGCGAGGCGGGTTCAGCTCAAGCTAACGGCAAAGGGAGAGCAGAAGCTCCAGGCGGTCTCGAAGAAGAACATCGAGGAGCTGCGCCGCGTCGCGAGCCCGGCGTTGCGCCGCTTGCTGAAGTCCTCGCCGTCTTCCGGCGAATGAGTGATGCATCCGCCGGCGCAAGCGGCGGCGCGCGTCAGGCGGCTGCGCCCTGCGCGGCGAGCTGTGCCGCCTGGTGCTCGGTGGTCAGCGCATCGATCAATTCGCCGAGCGCTTCGCCCGCGATCACCTGCGGCAGCTTGTAGAGCGTCAGATTGATGCGGTGGTCGGTGACGCGTCCCTGCGGAAAATTATAGGTGCGGATGCGCTCCGAGCGGTCGCCGGAGCCGACCTTCTCCTTGCGGTCGGCGGAGCGCGCCGCCTCGACGCGCTGGCGCTCGGCATCGTAGATGCGCGAGCGCAGGATGTTCATCGCCGACGCCCGGTTCTTGTGCTGCGAGCGGCTGTCCTGCATCATCACCACGATGCCGGTCGGCAGATGGGTGATGCGGATCGCCGATTCGGTCTTGTTGACGTGCTGGCCGCCGGCGCCGCCCGCGCGCATGGTCTCGATCCTCAAGTCCGTGTCCTTGATATCGACGTCGACGTCCTCGACCTCCGGCAGCACGGCGACCGTGGCGGCCGAGGTGTGGATGCGGCCCTGCGTCTCGGTGTCGGGCACGCGCTGCACGCGGTGCACGCCGGATTCGAATTTCAGCTTGGCGAACGCGCCGCGGCCCTGCACCTCGGCGATGATTTCCTTGTAGCCGCCGACGGTGCCTTCGCTCGCCGAGATCACCTCGACCTTCCAGCCCTGCAAGGACGCGAAGCGCTCATACATCCGGAACAGGTCGCCGGCGAACAGCGAGGCCTCGTCGCCGCCGGTGCCGGCGCGGATTTCCAGCATCACGTTGCGGTCGTCCATTGCATCCTTCGGCAACAGCGCGATCCGGATCTGCTGCTCGAGCTCGCCGAGCCGCGCCTGCAGCGTTTCCAGCTCGGCTTCCGCCATGCTGCGCATTTCGGCGTCGGTCCCGGCGTCCGCCAGCATCGCCTCGGTATCGGCGAGTTCACTACGCGCAGAACGATAGAGCTTCACTGCATCGATCAGCGGGTTGAGCTCGGCGAGCTCGCGCGTGATCTGCACATAGCGCTCGGACTTGACCTCGCCGAGCAGCTCGGCCTCGAGCGAGGCATGATGGGCGAGCAGGACGTCGAGTTTGGCTTCGGGTAGCATGGCGGTATCTCGAATTGCGGAAGGTACGGAAGGGCGGCAGCGGCGACGGCAGCGTCGCTACAAGGCCAGCCCCTCGGTTTCCGCAAACTTCGTCAGCGCCGCGCGGATCGAGACGCTGCCGACCGGCGCGTCCAGCAGCGGATTGATCATCGCTTCGGCCTTCTTGGCATCGAGGTCAAGGATCAACGCCTTGACCGGGCCGTGCGCGGTTGCCGACAATGAAAGCGAACGGTAGCCGATGGCGATCAGCGCCAGCGCGCCGATCGGCTTCGACGCCATCTCGCCGCACAGCGAGGCGGCCTTCTTCGCCGCCTTGGCCTTGCGCACGATATCGCGCAGCGCGCGCAGGATCGGCGCCGACAAAATGTCGAAGCGTTCGGAGACCTTGGCATTGCCGCGGTCGACCGCAAACAGGAACTGGAACAGATCGTTGGAGCCGACCGAGACGAAGTCGACCTTCTTCAGCAGCTCGTCGAGCTGGTAGAGCAGCGCCGGCACCTCGACCATGGTGCCGATATCGATCCGCTCGGGCAGCGAATGGCCGTGCTGGCGCAGATAGGTCAGCTCGCGCTCGACGATCGCCTTGGCCTGGTCGAACTCGGTGATGTCCGAGATCATCGGGAACATGATCTTCAGCGCGCGGCCGCCGCCAGCACGCAGCAGCGCGCGGATCTGGCCGCGCAAAAGGCCGGGACGGTCGAGGCCGAGCCGGATCGCGCGCCAGCCGAGCGCGGGATTTTCCTCGATCACGGTCTCCATATAGGGCAGCGCCTTGTCGCCGCCGATGTCGAGCGTGCGGAAGGTGACGGGCTTTGAGCCCGCGGCGTCGAGCACGGTGCGGTACAGCGCGAGCTGGTCGCTCGAGCGCGGCAGGTTCGGGCTCACCATGAATTGCAATTCGGTGCGGAACAGGCCGATGCCGGCGCTGCCGGTGTCGTCGATATGCGGCAGGTCGATGGTCAGGCCGGCATTGATCAAAAGCTCGATCGGCTGGCCGTCCTTGGTCACGCAGGCCTTGTCGCGCAGCGCCGAATATTGCGCCTGCCGGCGCGCCCGGAACCGGACGCGCTCGGCATAGGCGGATTCGATCTCGGTCGAGGGGCGGACATAGATCTCGCCGGAAATGCCGTCGACGATGATGGCATCGCCCGGATCGGCGATGCCGGGCGCGTTCGGCACCTCGCCGACCGCGGGAATGCCCAGCGCGCGCGCCACGATCGAGACGTGGGAATTCGCGGTGCCTTCCTCCAGCACCAGGCCGCGCAGCCGCTTGCGGTCATAGTCGAGCAGGGCCGCCGGACCCATCGCGCGGGCGATCAGGATGGCGTTGTCGGGCAATTGCTCGCGCGACGGCGCATGGTCCTGGCCGACCAGCTGCCGCATCAGGCGATGGCCGAGATCCTCGAGGTCGTGCAGGCGGTCGCGCAGATAGGGATCGGTCGAGCGCAGCATGCGCGCGCGGGTGTCGGACTGCACGCGTTCGACGGCCGCTTCCGCGGTGAGGCCGGTGGCGACCGCCTCATGCAGCTTGTGCGACCAGCCCTGGTCGTTGGCGAACATGCGGTAGGCTTCCAGCACCTCGCGGTGCTCGCCGCCGTCGGCGACGTCGCCGCGCTCCAGCATGCGGTCGAGATCGGCGCGCAAATTGGCGAGCGCAGTGTCGAGCCGTTTGATCTCCTTCGGCAGATCCTCGGCGATGTAGTTGGTGATCACCACGCGCGGCTCGTGCAGCACGACATGGCCGAGCGCGATGCCGTCGGAGAGCACCGCGCCGGTCTTGTGCAGCGAGTGCCGTGCGGCGGGCTCGGCGCCAGGCTGCGCCAGCGCGGCAAGCTCGCCGGAGGCGATCATCTCCGCCAGCACCATGGCGGTGGTCTGCAGCGCCTCGACTTCTTCCTCGACATAGGTGCGCTTGGCGCGGTTCTGCACCACGAGCACGCCGAGCGTGTTGCCGGCGCGCAGGATCGGCACGCCGAGGAACGAGTGGTAGGCCTCTTCGCCGGTCTCCGGGCGGTAGGCGAAGGCGGGATGGCTTTGCGCGTCGGACAGATTGAGCGGCGTCGCCTCGCTGGCGACGAGGCCGACCAGGCCTTCATGCGCACTCATCACGGTGCGGTGGACGGCGTCGCGGTTCAGACCTTCGGTGGCGTAGAGCTCGAGGGTGTTGTCGATGCGCAGCACGTAGCACGAGCAGACCTCGGCCACCATGTTGGCCGCGATCAGCACCACGATCTTGTCGAGCCGCTCCTGGGCGGAGACTTGCTCCGCCATGGTCTCGCGGAGCCGTCTCAACAGGATGCGGGGGCCTCCCGACGCGCTCCGCATGTGTTTCAGTCCCTCCCCGCGAAGCCAGCGCACCGGTGCGGCCGGCCGCTGGCGCAAAACTCGTCAAAAACAACAATTTTAGTCATTCGGTGTCGCCGCTCGCCAGTTCCCGCCGATTCGCGATCACCGAAACTGTGCCACAGTTTGCGACAGCCTACCTGACTGGCCGTATAGCCAATCGAGGCTTGCTTTGCCAAGCAAAACGCCTGCCAGTAGCAAATAACGTCTGCGTCAGCCCAATGCTGCGCCCGCTAAGAGAAATTCTAACTCCGGGGCGGGGCTGGGGGACACGGCCAGTGCTCGGTCTCGTCGTTCCGGGGCGTCGCGAAGCGGCGAACCCGGAAACTCGAGATTCCGGGTTCGATGCTGTCGCATCGCCCCGGAATTGACAGCGGAGCGAGCCCCCGCCCCTGCCGGTCGCGCCTACGCCTGATCCAGCCCGTACAGCGTGTGCAGCGTGCGGACCGCGAGCTCGGTATAGGCGGCGTCGATCAGGACCGAGAACTTGATCTCGGAGGTGGTGATGGCGCGGATGTTGATGTTTCGGTCGGCCAGCGCCTTGAACGCCTTGGCCGCGACGCCGGCATGGCTGCGCATGCCGCTGCCGATCACCGAGACCTTGGCGACGTCGGTCGCGGTGTCGAGGCGGGCGTAGCCGATCTTGGCCTTGGCGGCGGTAATCGTGTCCTTGGCGCGGTTATAGTCGCCGGCCGGAACGGTGAAGGTGAGGTCGGTGGTCTTGCCGTCCTCGGACACGTTCTGCACGATCATGTCGACATTGATGTTGGCATCCGCGAGCGGCCCGAAGATCGCGGCGGCGACGCCGGGCTTGTCCTCGATCTGGCGCACGGAAATCTGGGCTTCGTCCTTGGAGAAGGCGATGCCGGTGACGACGTGCATTTCCATGATTTCCTCCTCGCTGCAGATCAGCGTGCCCGGCGGCTGGTTGGCGTGCGGGTCGATATCCTCTGGCTTGTCGAAGCTGGAGCGCACGAAGATCGGCATGTTGTGCACCATGCCGAGTTCCACCGAGCGAACCTGCAGCACCTTGGCGCCCTGCGAGGCCAGTTCCAGCATGTCCTCGAAGGCGATCTTGTCGAGCCGGCGCGCCTTCGGCACCACGCGGGGATCGGTGGTGTAGACGCCGTCGACGTCGGTGTAGATGTCGCAGCGGTCGGCGCGCAGCGCGGCGGCGATCGCTACCGCCGAGGTGTCCGAGCCGCCGCGGCCGAGCGTGGTGATGCGGCCGGTGTCGGGATTGATGCCCTGGAAGCCGGCGATCACGGCGACTTCCTTGCGTTCCTTGAAGCGGGTGATGATCTCGGTGCCGTCGATATCGACGATGCGCGCCGAGGCATGCGCGTCCGAGGTCTTGATCGGGATCTGCCAGCCCTGCCAGGAGCGCGCCTGGATGCCGATGCCCTGCAGCACGATCGCGAGCAGGCCCGAAGTGACCTGTTCGCCGGAGGCGACCACCGCGTCATATTCGCGCGCGTCGTGCATCGGCGAGGCATCGGTGCACCAGGCCACCAGCTCATTGGTCTTGCCGGACATCGCGGAGACGACGACGGCGACCTCGTGGCCCGCGTCGACCTCGCGCTTCACATGCTGCGCGACGTTGCGGATACGATCGATATTGGCGACGGACGTACCGCCGAATTTCATCACGAGGCGGCCCATGACGACGCGTCTATTCCTTTAAGAGGATAAGTAGGTTAACCCACGCCGAAAACCGCAAGCGCGGGGACCGAAACGCGCGTATACATAGCGCCGCGCCCGGGGGCAAGCCGGTAGGTAGGGGGCCCTCGAGTGTCTTTTGGGGGTGTTTTGACCGGTTGCGGGCGGGTTGTGGCGCACGGGTAACACGGGGCAACTCGAAGGCGGATTGGATGGGACGTTATATCGACGAGATCCTGCAGCCTGGCGAGAAGGTGCTGTATTCCACCAATGCGCACTGGATGTTCTATCTGCCGGCGATCGGGGCCTGGATCGTGGTGCTGGCGCTCTTGATCCTGTCGCGGATGACGACGGTCGACGGCCTCGTGATGGCCTGCTTTGCGGCCGCCGCCGTGGTCGCGGTCGCGGCGCTGTACTGGACCGCCGCGGCCTGGTTCCACCGCTGGACCACCGAAACCGACGTCACCAATTTCCGCGTGGTGCACAAGAGCGGCTTCATCAAGCGGCGCACCTTCGAGATGAGCCTCGACAAGGTCGAGAGCGTCGACGTCAACCAGAGCATCATGGGGCGCCTGCTCAATTATGGCGACGTCACCATCCGCGGCGTCGGCGAGGGCATCGAGACCATCAGGACCATCGCCGCGCCGCTGTCGTTCCGCAATTCGATCACCGCGCGATAGGGGCGCGCGCAATCATGGCCACGCAATCAACTCTTTCCGGTTCCTCCGCCAGTTCCTCCGCCAATGCCTCCGCCAGCTCGGTCGATCCGGCCGAGGTCGCGAAATTCTCGAAACTGTCGGATGAATGGTGGGATCCGCGCGGCAAGATGGCGCCGCTGCACAAGATCAACCCGCTGCGCCTGACCTATATCCGCGACGCCGCCTGCCGCAAGTTCGAGCGCAACGCCAAGAGCCTCAGCTGCCTGTCCGGCCTGCGCCTGCTCGACATCGGCTGCGGCGCCGGCCTGTTGTGCGAGCCGTTCACGCGGTTAGGGGCCCAGGTGATCGGGATCGATCCGTCCGCCACCAACATCGCCGCGGCGAAGCTGCACGCCGACAAGGGCCATCTGTCGATCGACTACCGCTGCACCACGGTGGAGGAGATGGACGCCCGCGAGCGCTTCGACATCGTGCTGGCGATGGAGGTGGTCGAGCACGTCAACGACGTCGGCGCCTTCATCAAGCGCTGCGCGGTCATGCTCAAGCCCGGCGGGCTGATGGTGGTCTCGACCCTGAACCGCAACTGGAAAAGTTTTGCGCTGGCGATCGTCGGCGCCGAATACGTGCTGCGCTGGCTGCCGCGCGGCACCCATGAGTGGAGCAAGTTCGTCACCCCCGCCGAGCTCGAGCGCTATCTCGGCGACGTCAACCTCACCGTCACCGAACAGGCCGGCGTGGTCTACAACCCGCTCGCCGACAAATGGACCGTGTCGACCGACATGGACGTGAACTACATGGTGGTGGCGGAAGAGGTGTGAGTTGAGTGTCACGGCCTCGGCCACACAATAGGTGTCGTCCCTGCGAACACAGAATGCGTAGCCCGGATGGAGCGTAGCGTAATCCGGGACTGCTTCGTCCGCGGATGAGCTGGCCCCGGATTGCGCTTCGCTTCATCCGGGCTACGGAAGTTTGTGGACATCGCGCAGGCCTGTCATGCGCCCACTCGGTTGACCGCATGCGTTACGCCGGGCACGCTGGGCGTGTACTCCCGCCGGCATGCTTTCCTTATCCCCCATGTTCACGATCGCCTCGCTCTGGATTCCCTTCACCATCGTCGCTGCGTTCGGGCAGGTGGCGCGCAATGCGATGCAGCGGCATCTGACCGGGCCGCTCGGGACCTGGGGCGCCACCAATATCCGTTTCCTGTTCGGCCTGCCGTTCTCGGTGGTGTTCTTCGCGCTGGCGGTGCTGCTGACCGGCGATCGCGTGCCGTGGCCGGCGGCGGCGTTCTGGCCGTGGCTGGTGACCGGCGCGCTCAGCCAGATCGTCGGCACCGGCTTCATGCTGCTGGCGATGAACGACCGCTCCTTCGTGGTCACCACGGCCTACATGAAGACCGAGGCGATCCAGACCGCGATCTTCGGCTTCATCTTCCTCGGCGACCATCTCACCACGACCAAGGTGATCGCGATCGTGATCGCGACCATCGGCGTCGTCATCACCGCGCTGCGGCCCGGCGGGCAGAAGAGCTTTGCCGACCTGCGCCCGACCGTGCTCGGCCTCGGCGCCGCCGCGGTGTTCGCGATCTCGGCGGTGAGCTTTCGCGGCGCGATCATCGCGGTGCCCTCAGTCTCATTTGTCACGGCGGCCTCCTACACGCTGATGTGGAGCCTCCTCGTGCAGACGCTGATCCTGTCGGTCTATCTGTTGCTGCGCGCGCCCGACGTGCTGAGGTCGATCCTCAAGCTGTGGCGGCCCTCGATGTTCGCGGGCTTCATGGGCGCGTTCTCATCGCAATTCTGGTTCCTGGCGTTCGCGCTCACCGCCGCCGCCAATGTGCGCACGCTGGCGCTGATCGAGGTGCTGTTCGCGCAGGGCGTGGCGTATTTCTCGCTCAAGCAGCCGTTCTCGCTGCGCGAGGTGTTCGGCATCGTCCTGATCGTGATCGGCGTCGCGCTCTTGATTGCCGCGTAATTACCCCTTCACCGCGATCAGCACCGCGCCCGCGGAGATCAGCGCGATCCCGATCCAGCCATAGGCCGAGGGGCGCTCGCCGAGGAAGACGGCGCCGAACAGCGCCACCAGCACGACGCTGAGCTTGTCGATCGGCGCGACGAGCGTGGCCGGTCCGAGCTTGAGCGCGCGGAAATAGCAGATCCATGATGCGCCGGTGCCGAGCCCGGACAACAGCAGGAACAGCCAGCTCTTGCCCGAGATCGGGCCGGACTGGGTGAACTGTCCGGTCGCGAACAGGATGGCCGACAGCGTGATCAGCACGACCACGGTGCGGATCAGGGTGGCGAGATCGGAGTTGATGCCCTCGACGCCGACCTTGGCGAAGATTGCGGTCAGCGCGGCGAAGACGGCGGAAAGAAACGCCCAGACCTGCCAGGAGGAGAATGAGTCGGGAGTCATGCTCTTCCCAGATTGTCATTCCGGGGCGTGCGCAGCACCGAACCCGGAATCTCGAGGTTGCGGCGCGAGATTCCGGGTTCACGCTTCGCGTGCCCCGGAATGACGCTGCGCGTCAATTCCGGTCTTCCGGCAGCGTCGGCAGCGGCGAGACCTCGACGCCTTCGTCGATCAGCGCGCGGGCCTCTTCGGGCGAGGCTTCGCCGTAGATCGGCCGGTGCTCGATATCGCCGTAATGCATCTTGCGCGCTTCGTTCGGGAAGCGGTCGCCGACATTGTCGGCGTTCTTCACGATGTGGTCGCGCAGCTCCTTCAGCTTGCTGCGCAGCTCGCGCTCCTGCGCCATCATCAGCGACGTCGATTCATTGCCAGTCGCCTCGACGGGCGCGGCCGGCGCCGGCTGGGCCGGTTCGCGGCCCTTCTTGCTGACGACCTGCGGCGCCATGATCGCGCGCTCGATCTTGCTCGAGCCGCACGACGGGCAATCGATCAGGTGACGCCGCTCCTGCGATTCATAGGCCGCGGAGCTCTGGAACCAGCTCTCGAACTGGTGGCCGCGCTCGCAGCGCAGCGTGTAGCGGATCATGCCGAACCCCGGACGAGGTGCAGATGCTCCGGGCCGGCCTTGGGGTCGGCAATGCCGAAACGCCTGCCATGCTGCAACGAGGGAATGGTCTTGCGCGCAGTCTCGACCTTGGCGGGGTCGATCTCGGCCAGGAACACGCCCGGCTCGACGCCGCCCTCGGCGAGGATCTCGCCCCAGGGGTCGATGATCAGCGAATGCCCGAAGGTCTCGCGCTTGTTCTCATGCAGGCCGGCCTGCGCCGCTGCGAACACGAAGCAGCCGGTCTCGATGGCGCGGGCGCGCAGCAGCGTGTGCCAATGCGCTTCGCCGGTCTTGCGGGTGAAGGCGGACGGCACGGTGAGGAACGATGCGCCGGCTTCGGCCAGCGCGCGGTACAGCGCCGGGAAGCGCACGTCGTAGCAGATCGTGAGTCCGATTCGGCCCCAGGGTAGGTCGGAGATCACGGCGGTCTCGCCGGGCTGATAATTGGCCGATTCGCGATAGCTTTCGCCGCCCGGCAGATCGATATCGAACATATGGATCTTGTCGTAGCTCGCGAGCAGATTGCCCTCGGGCCCGATCAGGAACGAACGGTTGACCGCCTTCTCCGGCGAGTAGCGCAGCGCCAGCGAGCCGATATGCAGGTGGATCTTCAGTTCGGCGGCCAGCGCGCGATACGCCTTGAGCGACTGGTCGTCCTCTTCGCTCGCCAAATGCTCGAACAGCGCCTTGCGGTTGAGCTGCATCATGTTGCTGACCTCAGGGGTCAGCACGTACTTGGCACCCTGCGCCGCCGCCTCGCGGATCAGCCGCGTGCCCTGCTCGAGGCTCGGCTCCGGCAGCAATCCGGTGCGCATCTGCACCATGGCGGCGGTGAAAATGTTCTCCGTCATCAGGCGCCGCCTCCGTTGCTGAGCAGGCCGTCGAGCTTGCCCTCGCGGTCGAGCGCGTAGAGCTCGTCGCAGCCGCCGACATGGGTCTTGCCGATGAAGATCTGCGGGAAGGTCGAGCCGGCACCGGCGCGGCCATACATCTCGTCGCGATAGGCCGGGTTGCTGGCGACGCTCAATTCGGTGAACGCGGCGTTCTTGCGCGTCAAAAGCGATTTGGCCGCGCTGCAATAACCGCAGCCCGGGCGGGTGTAGATTTCAATGGCAGCGGTCATGGTGCGCTCGGTTGAACCAGAATGTCAGATTATATGGGAGCGCGGTGGGTATCGACAACCCGGGCATACACCAGCACGTCGACCTGCGCGGCTTTGGCGCGGAGCAGCGCCCGTGCGCAGGCGTCCACTGTCGCGCCCGAGGTCAGGACGTCGTCGATCAGGATCACGCGGCGGCCCTGGACGTCAGCCTTGCGTTCATCGGCGACCCCGAATGCGCCCTGGACATTGCTGGCGCGATCCTTGCGTGACAGCCCGATCTGCTGCTCGGTGGCGCGGATGCGCCGCAGCGCTTCGGCAGTCATTTTGACGCCGCTCTGGAGCGCGATCACCTTGGCGAGCGCCCCGGACTGGTTGTAGCGCCGGCTCCAGCCGCGCCGCCAGTGCAGAGGAACCGGAACCAGCAGATCGGCGTCGTGGAGCAATTCCTTCCCCGCCCGCGCCATCCAGCGACCCATTGTGGGCGCCAGATCGGTGCGATCCTGGTATTTCAATGCGTGCACCAGCGTGCGCGCGACATCGTCATAGCGCACCGCGGCGCGGGCTCTGCTGTAGGCCGGCGGATTGGCGATCGCCTCCATCGACAGCAGCTCGGGGCCGGGATCGTAGACGAAGGGAATCCCGAGCCGCGGGCAGAACGGCGGCGCGATGAACGACAATCTGGCCCAGCAGGTCGCGCACACCCCCTCGCCATCGACTGGCTCACGGCACGAAACGCATAGCGTCGGCAGCGCGATATCGAGCGCCAGCCGCGCGGTGCGCAGCCACGCGCTCCCGATCGCGCCGAGCGCGCGGTGGACGTGACCGGTAATGGAGCGTGTCGGTGATGCCTCGGCGTCCATGGCGGGCGAGGCTAGCGTTTGATCAATGCAGGCTCAAGGCACATTGCCTGCGGCGGCGGTCCGGCGTAACCAGCCGGCATGACACCGAACCCGCCGACCGCCCCCATCCTGTTCGATCGCGCCTTGCTCGGCGCGCGGCTGGCGCGCGCGCGGCGCGAGGGCGCGGCGACATTCCTGCTCGAGCGTGCCAGCGAAGACATGGCGGACCGCTTGCTGGCGGTGTCACGCAGCTTTTCGGCGGCTGCCGATGTCTGGACGCCGGGCAACGGGCTCGCGGACGCCCTGCATGGGCGTGTCGCCGCGGTCGATGCGATCGGATTCAGTGAGGCGGAAGCGCTCGGACTGGCGCCGGAGTCGCGCGATCTCGTGGTCTCCGCGCTCGCCTTCCAGTTCGTCAACGACCTACCGGGCGTGCTGGCGCAGATCCGCCGGGGGCTGAAGCCGGACGGGCTATTGCTTGCGGCGATGCTCGGCGGCGATACGCTGACCGAGCTGCGGCAGAGCTTTGCCGCGGCGGAGGCCGAGTGCGAGGGCGGGGCCTCGCCGCGCGTCGCGCCGTTCGCCGATCTGCGCGATATCGGCGCGCTGCTGCAGCGGGCGGGATTCGCGCTGCCGGTGACCGACGTCGACCGCGTCGTGGTGCGCTATGCCAGCGCCTTCGCGCTGATGGCCGATCTCAGGCGCATGGGCGCCACCAATGTGCTGCGCGAGCGCCGGCACACCTTGACCCGCCGCGCCACCATGCTGCGCATGGCGCAGATCTACGGCGAGCGTTTCGCCGATCCCGACGGCCGCATCCGCGCCACCTTCGACATCGTCTGGCTGTCCGGCTGGGCGCCGCATGAAGGCCAGCCGAAGCCGCTCAAGCCCGGCTCGGCGAAAGCGAGCTTGGAGGCGGCGGTGAAGGGGACGAAGCGTTAGGGACGCACGATGCAAGGACTCCCTCTCCCGCTTGCGGGGGAGGGTTGGGGTGGGGTCTCTCCACGAGTCGTATCGCGGAAATGGCCCCCACCCGGATCGCATCTGCGATGCGATCCGGCCTCCCCCGCAAGCGGGAGAGGCCGACCGAGCCAGCGGATAAGTCGCGTTCATATGCGATTGCCCTGCCCTTGCGGGGAAGGCGAGGGGGCGCTTACGCGATTTCGGAATAATGGAATTATGCCGGTGAGTTGCCCGACGTGTCAAGTCGCCTGGTCGGACGCCGGCCACCGCCACCTGCTTTGCATGGGGTTGTTTTCGATATTTTGGTAGCGCGCCTCCCCGCGAGCGGAAGAGGCGAAGAAGATCACAGCAACAGATCGATCAGATGCGGCAGCAGCGGGATGTCCGCGGGCGGCATCGGGTAGTCGCGTAGCTTGCTTGCGCGGACCCAGGCGAGGTTCTGGCCCTCGCGCGCCACCGCGATGCCCTCCCAGCGCCGGCAGATGTAGAGCGGCATCAGCAGATGGAAGGTCTCGTAGGCATGGCTGGCGAAGGTCAGCGGCGCGAGGCACGGCTCGCTCACGGTGATGCCGATCTCCTCGTGCAGTTCGCGGATCAGGGTCTGCTCCGGCCGCTCGCCGGGCTCGATCTTGCCGCCGGGGAATTCCCACAGGCCGGCCAGCGCCTTGCCCTCGGGGCGCTGCGCCAGCAGCACGCGCTTGTCGGCATCGACAAGCGCGCAGGCGACGACGAGGGTCAGCTTGATGTCAGCCATGCGGCGGGGGATTCCTTCCAGTCTGCAAGCTTTCATTAACCAGCAACGCGCTGTCAGCCAAACGATTTATGCCCGCGCGGCTTTCCGCGATCGCGATAAGCCGGCCTTAATTCGTATCCGGCAGGGTGAAGGTTCTCATCTATCTGCCCATCATATTCTTTGCCGACATAACCCATGAGCACCTTGATCCGGACCATCAGCCGTTTCCGTCGCGATCGCTCCGGCAACATCGCAATGACCTTTGGCCTCGCTGTGCTGCCGCTCGTCGTCGCAGTCGGATGCGCGGTCGACTATTCCCGCGCCAACCAGATCCGCAGCAAGCTGATATCGGCCGCCGACGCCGCGAGCGTCGGATCGATCGCCAAGGCGTCGCCCGGCTTCATCGCCGCCGGCGCCATGACCTCGGACGGCGAGATCCAGGCGGGCGAAGCCGATGCAACCAAGATCTTCAACGGCAACATCTTGAACCAGAACGGCTTCACGCTGACCAGCGTGACGCCGACCATGACCAAGAACGGCGGCGTCATCACCTCGACGGTCAAGTTCACCGCCGATGTCCCGACCATGTTCCTCGGCGTGATCGGACAAAGCAAGATGACGGTGACCGGCGCGTCGACCTCGACCGCGAACATGCCGCTCTATATCGATTTCTATCTCCTGCTCGACAACTCGCCGTCGATGGGGGTTGCGGCGACGCCCGCTGACGTGACCAAGATGGTCAACAACACGTCCGACAAGTGCGCCTTCGCCTGTCACGACTACAACGACGCCGACAACTACTACAATCTCGCCAAGACGCTCGGCGTGACGACGCGGATCGACGTGCTGCGCAGCGCGACCCAGCAATTGATGGACACGGCCGCGAACACTGCGACCTATGCCAGCCAGTACCGGATGGCGATCTACGATTTCGGCGCCTCGTCGAAGACGATCGGCCTGCGCGCGCTGTTCTCGCTGTCGACCAGCCTGTCGAGCGCCAAGACCGCGGCCGGCAACATCGACCTGATGGGCGTCTACGGCAACAACGATACCTACACCGCCGACAAGGACAGCCAGTTCTCGACGGTGCTTCCGGCCATCAGCAACGCGATCAGCGCGCCGGGCCCGGGCACGGCGGCAGCGCCGATGAAATACCTGTTCTTCGTATCCGACGGCGTGGCCGACGAGCCGAATTCAAGCTGCCTGAAGCCGATCAGCGGCGGCAATCGCTGCCAGTCGCCGATCAATCCGGCGCTGTGCACGGCGATCAAGAACCGCGGCATCAAGATTGCGGTGCTCTACACGACTTACCTGCAGCTACCGACCAACAGCTGGTACATGACCTGGATCGATCCGTTCAACCAGGGCCCGTTCGGCCCGTCGCCGAACAGCCAGATCGCGCAGAACATGCAGGCCTGCGCGTCGCCGGGCTTCTATTTCGAGGTCAGCCCGACGCAAGGCATCGCCGACGCGATGAACGCGCTGTTCAAGAAGGCCGTCGCCGACGCGCGGATCAGCAGCTAGCGAAGCGCACACGCTCTATCACCGTCACCCTGAGGAGGCCGCAAAGCGGCCGTCTCGAAGGGTCGACGGCCCGATTTTCTCCGCGCGGCGCTATCGGGCCGTGCATCCTTCGAGACGCGCTACGCGCTCCTCAGGATGACGGGACTCACGCCGTCATTGCGAGCCAACGGGTCGCGCGAACGCGCGCCCGATGACAGGCTCCGCGAAGCAATCCATCTGTCCGCATGCATGGACGGATGGATTGCTTCGTCGCTTCGCTCCTCGCAATGACGGCGGTGATTGGGAAAGCGATTACGACCTGTAGTCGCCGTTGATCGCGACGTATTCCTTGGTGAGGTCGCAGGTCAGCACGCGGTCTTTGGCCTTGCCGAGGCCGAGCGCGACCTTGATCTGGATCTTCGGCGCCTTCATCGCCTCCGACACCTCTTTCTCGTTGTAGGACGGATCGCGCGCGCCGCTCTTGGCGACGCGGATGCCGTTGAAGGAGATCGAGAGCTTGTCGCGGTTGGCGGGCTCGCCGGCCTTGCCGACCGCCATCACCACGCGGCCCCAATTGGCGTCCTCGCCGGCGATCGCGGTCTTCACCAGCGGCGAATTGGCGATCGACATCGCGATTCTGCGTGCCGACGGTTTGGTGGTGGCGCCCTCGACCACGACCTCGACCAGCTTGCGCGCGCCTTCGCCGTCGCGCGCCACCTGCTCGGACAGATCAGCGAGGATCTGCTGGAACGCCTTGGTGAAGGCCTTCAGCCGCGGGTCGCCGGCGCGCGAGATCTTCGGCGCGCCGTTGGCAGCGGCGGCGCCGGTCGCGAAGGCGAGCAGCGTGTCCGAGGTCGAGGTATCGCCGTCGATGGTCAGCGCATTGAAGGTGTCCTCGACGCCGGCCTTGAGCAGCGATTGCAGCACCGAGGCCGACAGCGGCGCGTCGGTGAAGACGAACGACAGCATGGTCGCCATGTCCGGCATGATCATGCCGGCGCCCTTGGCCATGCCGTTGATCGTCACCTTGGCCTTGCCGAGCTTGACGGTCGCGGTGGCGACCTTCGGAAAGGTGTCGGTGGTCATGATCGCCTTCGCCGCGTCCATCCAGAGATCGGGGGTCGCGGTCTCGGCGAGCTGCGCCAGCACGCCGTCGAACTTGGTGGCGTCGAGCGGCTCGCCGATCACGCCGGTGGAGGCGAGGAACACGTCCGACGTCGAGCAGCCGACCGCCTTCGCCGCGATCTGCGCGGTCAGCGCGGTGGACGCCTTGCCGGTCTTGCCGGTGAAGGCGTTGGCGTTGCCGGAATTGACCACCAGCGCGCGCGCGGCGCCGCCCTTCAGCTTGGCGCGGCACCATTCGACTGGCGCCGACGGGCACTTCGACTTGGTGAAGACGCCGGCCACCGCGGTGCCCTTGTCGAGCAGTGCGAGCAGCACGTCGGTGCGCCCCTTGTAGCGGATGCCGGCGGCAGCGGTCGCAAGCCGCACACCCGCGATCACGGGCATCTCGGGAACGTCGGGCGGGGCGAGGGGGGAGACGGCGGTGGACATCGGCAAGCTTCCGGCTACGGGGAGGGAAGCGCTCCATAACATCTCGCCGCAAGAAGCGGGAGAGGGCTGCGATGCGAACGCGCTGTCATGAATCGTTCAAGGAAGCAGCAGGGCGACGAATGCGTAGCCCGGATGGAGCGCAGCGCAATCCGGGACGAGTCCCTCCGCGGCAACAGACCCCGGATTTCGCTGCGCTTCATCCGGGCTACGAGGAGGCTGCAAAAAAGCAAAATGGCCGGGACATGCCCGGCCATCGCGCAGTGAAGCTATTGACGTCGCGAAGCTTACTTCTTCGCCGGCGCCATCTTGTTGTCGGCCGGCTTCGGCGCGTCCTTGGCGGCATCCGCCGGCGCGGCCGCATCGGCCGGCTTGTCCATGCGCTCGACCTTGGCGGCCTCGCGCAGCTTGGCGACATAATCGGCCTGGGCCTTGCGGGTCACATAGGTCTCGATCTGGGCCTTCACCTGCTCGAAGTCGGGCGCCTTGCGGTTGCGCTTTTCCTCGACCTTGATGATGTGCCAGCCGAACTGCGACTTGACCGGATCGGAGATCTTGCCCGGCTCGAGCGAGAAGGCGACCGCGGAGAATTCCGGCACCATCTGCTCCTTGGTGAAGAAGCCGAGGTCGCCGCCGTCGGAGGCGCCGGGGTCCTTGGACTTCTTCTTGGCGAGCTCGCCGAAGTCGGCGCCCTTGTCGAGCTCGGCCTTGATCGCCTTGGCCTCGTCCTCGGTCTCGACCAGGATGTGGCGGGCGCGCACCTCCTGCTCGCCGGTGATCTGCTTGGCGGCCTCCTCATAGACCTTCTTCATGGCGTCGTCGGTGGTCGCGGCCTTGCCCTCGCTGGCAAGCAGGCTGTCCATCAACAGGCGGTTGCGGGTGAAGGCGAGCCGCTTCTTGAAGTCGTCATTGTTCTCGATCTTCTTGTCCTCGGCGGCCTTGGACACGATCTTCATGTCGATCAGGAAGGACAGCACGTTGTCCTTGCGGGTCGAGGGGTCCATCTGCTGCAGGCTCGGGCCGAGTTCCTCCTCGGCGAGCGCCACGTCGCTGGCGTGGATCTCCGAGCCGTTGACCTTCGCCAGCACCGGGTCGGATTCCGCGGCCCGGACCGGGAGGCCGGCAGCCAGCACTGCGACAAGACAGCCCGTCGCGGCCAGGGTGGCGAGGCCGAGGCGCAGGCCGGTTTTGGTTTCCGGGGGCGAGGTGGTCATGCAAAATCCTTGTCTCAAAGGGGGGAAGCTCGAGCGGGGCGGACACTCGCCCAATCGTGTTACATTGGCAACGCGAAAGTCTTGTCAAAATGATGAATTCCTTGACATCTTGCCAGCGTTGACAACCCCCCGACCGGGCCATATCTCTGGCCAACCGCGTCAGCGGCGAGAGCGCTTATTTTGCTGCGTTTTTCGCCGTTGAACCCAGGATGGCCTGTTTCCCACTCAATTGGCGGAGGAGCCCCCGGGCCGGGGCTCGAACCGTAGCGCGTCACGGTGAGTTGATAGGCGATCCGGCGGACCATCTCAGGCTGTAATCCAAGACTGAATTCCAAGTTGAATTCCAACACTGAACGAAGACCGAACTCGAGACCGAAGAACAGGAATTTCGCATGATCGGCGCTCTCGCCCGCAAGTTTTTCGGCTCCGCCAACGACCGTCGGGTCAAGGGGTATCAGTCCCGCGTCAACGCCATCAACGCGCTGGAGCCCGAGCTCGTCAAACTGACGGACGATCAGCTCAAGGCCCGCACCGCCGAGTTCAAGCAGCAGCTCGCCAGCGGCAAGACGCTGGACGACATCCTGGTTCCGGCCTTCGCCACGGTGCGCGAGGCCGCCAAGCGGACGCTCGGCCAGCGCCATTTCGACGTTCAGCTGATCGGCGGCATGGTGCTGCACGAGGGCGACATCGCCGAGATGAAGACCGGCGAAGGCAAGACGCTGGTCGCAACGCTCGCGGTCTACCTGAACGCGCTCGCCGGCAAGGGCGTCCACGTCGTCACCGTCAACGACTACCTCGCCCGCCGCGACTCCGGCTGGATGGGCCAGATCTACGCCTTCCTGGGGCTGACCACCGGCGTGATCGTGCACGGCCTCGACGACGCCGAGCGCAAGGCCGCCTATGCCTGCGACATCACCTACGGCACCAACAACGAATACGGCTTCGACTATCTGCGCGACAACATGAAGTACCGCCTGGAGGACATGGTCCAGCGCGAGCACTACTACGCGATCGTCGACGAAGTGGACTCGATCCTGATCGACGAGGCGCGCACGCCGCTGATCATCTCCGGCCCGCTCGACGACCGCTCGGATTTCTACAACACGATCGACACCTTCATGCCGAATCTCGCCAAGAAGGACGACTACGAGGTCGACGAGAAGCAGCGCACGGTGACGCTGACCGAAGGCGGCATGGAGAAGCTGGAGAACCTGCTGCGCGACGCCGGCCAGCTCAAGGGCGACTCGCTTTACGACGTCGAGAACGTCTCCGTCGTGCATCACGTCAACCAGGCGCTGCGCGCGCACACGCTGTTCACGCGCGACAAGGACTACATCGTCCGCGACGACGAGGTCGTCATCATCGACGAGTTCACCGGCCGCATGATGCAGGGCCGCCGCTATTCGGAAGGCCTGCACCAGGCGCTGGAAGCCAAGGAGCACGTCACGGTCCAGCCCGAGAACCAGACGCTGGCCTCGATCACCTTCCAGAACTATTTCCGGATGTACCAGAAGCTGTCCGGCATGACCGGCACGGCGCTGACCGAAGCCGACGAACTGTTCGACATCTACAAGCTCGAGGTCGTTGAGATCCCGACTAACCTGCCGGTGGCGCGCCTTGACGAGGACGACGAGGTCTACCGCACCCAGAACGAGAAATACGCCGCGATCCTTGCCGAGATCGAGCGCGCCAACAAGCGGCTGCAGCCAGTGCTGGTCGGCACGGCGTCGATCGAGAAGTCGGAAGTGCTGGCCGAGTACCTGAAGAAGCACGGCTACAAGCAGATCGACTTCACGTCCGAATCCGGCATGGAGAAGCTCTATGCCGCGGCGCGCGCCGGCAAGCCGGCAAAGCTGTTCGCGGTGCTGAACGCGCGCTTCCACGAGCAGGAAGCCTATATCGTCGCGGAAGCCGGTGTGCCGGGCGCGATCACGATCGCGACCAACATGGCCGGCCGCGGCACCGACATCAAGCTCGGCGGCTCGCTCGAGATGCGGATCCAGCAGGAGACCGCCGGGATCACGGATGAGGCCGAGAAGGCCAAGAAGATCGAGCAGATCAAGGCCGACATCGAGCGCTTCCGCGAGATCGTGCTGAAGGCGGAAGAGGATTTCGAGGTCGAGCCCGCCAAGGGCAACAAGCCCGCGAAAACCGTGAAGAAGCCGGGCGGCCTCTACATCATCGGCTCCGAGCGTCACGAATCCCGCCGCATCGACAACCAGCTGCGCGGCCGTTCCGGCCGTCAGGGCGATCCCGGCCGCTCGAAGTTCTTCCTGTCGCTGGAAGACGATCTGATGCGCATCTTCGGCTCCGATCGGCTCGACAGCATGCTGCAGCGGCTCGGCCTGCAGGAAGGCGAAGCCATCATCCATCCCTGGATCAACAAGGCGCTCGAGAAGGCGCAGCAGAAGGTCGAGGCGCGCAACTTCGACATCCGCAAGAACCTCTTGAAGTTCGACAACGTCCAGAACGACCAGCGCAAGGTGATCTTCGACCAGCGCGTCGACCTGATGAAGGACGACAGCGTCGTCGAGACCGTGACCGACATGCGCCATGCCTTCGTCGAGGACGTGGTCGCCAAATACATTCCCGAGCACGCCTATGCCGAGCAGTGGGACACTGCGGGCCTCAAGGACGAGCTGAAGCGCGTGCTCGATGTCGATCTGCCGGTTGACGAATGGGCCAAGGAAGAGGGCATCGCCGACGAGGAGCTGCTGACCCGCATCGAGACCCACGTCGACGAGCGCATGGCGGCGAAGGTCGCGCAATGGGGTCCCGACGTGATGCGTTACGTCGAGAAGACCATCCTGCTGCAGACGCTGGACCATCTCTGGCGCGAGCACCTGATCATGCTCGACCACCTGCGCCAGGTGATCGGGCTGCGCGGCTATGGCCAGCGCGATCCGTTGCAGGAGTACAAGACCGAGGCCTTCAACCTGTTCCAGGAGATGAGCGCGCATCTGCGCGAGGCCGTCACCGCGCAGCTGATGCGGGTCGAGATCGTGCCGCCGGAGGAGCCGCCGCAGCCGCTGCCGCTGATGGAAGCGCACAAGCTCGATCCCAACACCGGCGAGGACGAGTTCGCGCAGGCCCGCCTGACCGAGGCGACCTACGCCCAGGCCTCGCTGGCGCCGGGGATGATTGCCACCGACCGCGATCCGAACGATCCGGCGAGCTGGGGCAAGGTCGGCCGCAACGAGGACTGCCCCTGCGGGTCTGGCAAGAAGTACAAGCACTGCCACGGCCGGTACGCGTAGCCGCCGCGCGCGCCGACGCCGCGGGCGACTGGCCCGCCCGTCGAGCCGCAGCGCCTTCAGCCGGCGAAGGCCCTGTCGAGATCGGCGATCACGATCTTCTGCATCTTCAGCATCGCCTGCATCGCGCGGTCGGCTGCCTTGCGATCGGGGGCGCTGAGATAGCGGCCGAGCGCGGTCGGGATCACCTGCCAGGACAGGCCGAAGCGGTCCTTGAGCCAGCCGCAGCGCGATTCCTGGCCGCCGTCGGTGAGCTTCTCCCAGAAGTAGTCCACCTGCTCCTGGGTCTCGACGCTCAGGAAGAACGACACCGCCTCGTTGAACTTGTGCTGCGGCCCGCCATTGAGCGCGTGGAACCGCTGCCCTTCGAGCTCGAAGCTCGCCATGAAATCGCTGACGGTCTCGATCTTGGCGTTCGGAAACACCGATTGGTAGAAGGCAACCGCGTCGCGGACGTTGTTGTCGAGCCAGAGGAACGGCGTGATCGAAGTCATGACGGGAAATCCTCACTAACGAGTAATCGGGTGGACCAGCGCGGCCAAGCGCGAAGGCTGCGCCGCAGGGCGCGCCCCAAGGACGCACCAAACCGCCGCATCCCGACATTTTCCTGCCGGTCTTTTTTCGATGGTTTCGGTAAGAGCGCGCCGGGCCGGCGCTGGCCTAATTGGCGCTGCCGATCAGGCTTTCCAGCAGGCGCTTGAGCTCGGTGGTCGACTTGTCGCCATAGCTCTCGACGATGTGCTCCTCCTGGCTCACCGCGAGCGAGTTGAGCCGCCGGCACAGCGCCTTGCCGCGGTCGGAGACGAACATCAGCACCTTGCGGCGATCCTTGGGATCCTGGACGCGATAGACCAGCGCGTCCGACACCATGCGGTCGATCATCTTGGTCAGCGTCGGATGGTTGAGCAGCACAGCATCCGCAAGCTCGCCCATCGAGTGGCCGTTGCCGTCGGACAGCACCTTCAGGATGCGCCACTGCTCGACCGGCACGCCTTCCTTGGCGAGCCGCGTCTCCAACTGCCGGTTGATCTCCCGGTTGGCTTGCGCCAGCAGGTAGGCGAGATGTTCGGTGATCGGGGAATTTTCTTTCGGCGGTTTAGCCACGGCGTGAGACCTGGTTCCTGACCCGGTGAATGAATGTCCGGCAACTCATGCCGTTTCTATATGCACTTCAATTGTTGAATATTCAATATTTTCACCTAGGATATTCCCCCAACCAAGGGGCGGATGCCGCGACCGCCCGCTGGCTGCGTTGCGTACTGCTTCCCAGACAGGAGTTGGCGTGCTCTCGACGGTCTCTTTCCAGGCGTATGGCGGCATGCCCGTCGCGCCGCCGCTGCTGTTTCGAAATCCGTCGTCCTGCGCGGCCGATCTCGCTTTGACCCTCAAGCCCGGCTCGTCGCGCCGTCGCGGCACCGACAGCAAGCTTCGAATCGGCAATTTCATCACCTTCTCCGGCGCGCCCGGGATCTGGGGGCCGATCTCCGCCAACAGCGTCATGCTCGCGGTCGCCGAGATCAACCGCCGCGGCGGCATCCGCGGCCGCGAGGTCGAATTGTCGATGTACGACGCCGGCGGCCCGATCGAGGAGGTGGTGCGCCGCGCCGAGCGGGCGATCGCGTTCGACGAGATCGACGTGATCATGGGCTCGCATATCTCGGCGGTGCGCCTCGCGCTGCGCAAGGTCACGGCCGGCCGCATCCCCTATGTCTACACGCCGGTCTATGAGGGCGGCGAGAGGACGCCCGGCGTGATGGCGATCGGCGAGACGCCGCGCGCCGAGAGTCGCCCGGCGATCCACTGGCTCACCGAGGTCAAGAAGACGCAGCGCTGGTATCTGATCGGCAGCGATTATGTCTGGCCCTGGCAGTCGCATCGCGCGGTGAAGCGCTATATCAAGGAGGCCGGCGGCCATGTCGTCGGCGAGGAATTCGTTCCGCTCGGCGAGGACAATCACGAGCCGCATCTGGCGCGGATTCGCGCCGCCAAGCCCGACGTCGTGCTGATCAGCCTGATCGGCACCGACAGCATCACCTTCAACCGCGCCTTCGCCGAGGCGGGGCTTGCGGCGACCACGCTGCGTTACGCCGGCGCGATGGACGAGACCGTGATGCTCGGCATCGGCCCGGACTCGACCGAGAACCTGTTCTGCGCCTCCGGCTATTTCGGCTGCATCGATTCGCGCGCCAATGACGACTTTCGGACCAGTTACCGCGCGATGTTCGGGGCGCATGCGCCGCCTATCGGTTCGGTCGGGCAGTCCAATTATGAGGGGATGCGCTTTCTCGAGGCGGCGGCCAATCAGGCGCGCTCGCTGTCGATCGGACCGTTGTCCGCCGCAGCGCACAACCTCGTCTACAGCGGCGCGCGCGGCACCGTCACCATCCGCGACGGCCGCGCCGAGATGCCGATCTATCTTGCCGAGGCCGACGGTCTCGACTTCAATGTGATCAGGACGATCTAGATGGACCGGGCGATGCCGCGCTCGCCGCGCGGCTTGCCGGTGCCAGACAGGAGCAGGTGTGCATTCGACGCCCTACGTCATGGCCCGAACCTCGAGCAACAGGTATGGCGGCCTTCCATGCCCGCCTTCCCTGCTGTTCCGGAACCTGACGTCGGCGCGGTCCGATCGCATATTTTCACCGATGGATCGGGACGGTTTCGGTCCGCGCGGTGCGCGCAGCCGGCTTCGGATCGCCGGCTTCGTCTGCTGCACCGGTTCGCCCGGGATGTGGGGACCGGCCGCGACCTCGAGCGCACAGCTCGCCGTCGCCGACATCAACCGGCGCGGCGGC
Source organism: Bradyrhizobium sp. USDA 4502 (assembly GCF_054063355.1). Taxonomy (NCBI): domain Bacteria; kingdom Pseudomonadati; phylum Pseudomonadota; class Alphaproteobacteria; order Hyphomicrobiales; family Nitrobacteraceae; genus Bradyrhizobium; species Bradyrhizobium sp. USDA 4502. The sequence goes on along the minus strand of NZ_JBSSGF010000001.1, from coordinate 7,160,190 downwards.
ATCCTCGGCCGCGAGGTCGAGTTCTCGGTCTATGACGCCGGCGGACCGATCGAGGACGTGCTCGATCGCGCCGAGCAGGCGATCGCATCCGACGACGTCGATCTCATCATGGGCATGCACACCAGCGCGGTGCGCGTCGCGTTGCGTGGCCTGATCACCCGCAGCAAGATCCCCTACATCTACACGCCGGTCTATGAGGGTGGCGAGCGGACGCCGGGCGTCATTGCGATCGGCGAGACGCCGCGCTGGCAGAACCGGCCGTCGATCCACTGGCTGGCCGAGGCGAAGCGCGCCTCGCGCTGGTACCTGATCGGCAGCGATTATGTCTGGCCATGGCAGTCGCACCGCGCGGTGAAGCGTTACATCAAGGAGACCGGCGGTCTCGTGGTCGGCGAGGAGTTCGTGCCGGTCGGCGAGGATAATCACGAGGCGCAGCTGGAACGCATCCGCGCCGCGAAGCCCGATGTCGTGCTGATCTCGCTGATCGGCACCGACAGCGTGACCTTCAACCGCGCCTTCGCCGATGCCGGCCTTGCCGCTACCACGCTGCGCTTTGCCGGCTGTTTCGACGAGACGGCGCTGCTCGGCATCGGCGCCGACAAGACCGAGAACCTGTACTGCGCCTCCGGCTATTTCCCCTCCGTCGGCTCGCAGGCCGGCGACGATTTCAGGGACCGCTATCGCGCGATGTTCGGGGCGTTCGCGCCGCCGGTCGGCTCGTGCAGCGAGTCCGCCTATGAAGGGTTCTGCCTGCTCGAGGCCGCCGCCAAGCGCGCCGGCACGCTGGACATGCGGCCGCTGCTCGCGGCGGCGGACAACCTCGTCTATCGCGGCCCGCGCGGTCCGGTCACGGTGCACAGCGGCCATGCCAGGATGCCGATGTATCTTGCCGAAGCCGATGGTCTCGACTTCAGGGTGATCAAGCCGATCTGAGCAGTGCGACGGCGTCGCCGGAAGGTTTTGCGAAATAATACTTGAAAAGGAAAATATTTCCGTTTTCAATACAACAACGGGGTGAGCGGTTCGCGCGGGCAACGCGCCGCTGCACCTGCCTCGAAGGATCAAATCCAAAGATCAAAAGCTATCAGGAGAGCGCCGTGACCGTCGTCCTTCCCACACCAACGCAACTTCGTGCCGTCGCCGAGCAGTGCGGCCTGTCACTGACCGATGAGGATGTGGCCTCGTTCCGCGGCCTGATGCAGGGCTCGATCGACGCCTACAACGTGATCGCCGCGATGCCGGACGAACTGCCTGCGGTGAAATATCCGCGCACGCCCGGCTATCGCCCGGCGCCAGAGGAGAACCCGCGCAACGCCTGGTACTACAAGTCGACCGTGAAGGGCGCGGCCTCCGGCAAGCTCAAGGGCAAGACGGTGGCGCTGAAGGACAACATCATGCTGGCCGGCGTGCCGATGACGAACGGCTCGTCGACGCTGGAAGGCTATATCCCCGATTTCGACGCCACCATCGTCACGCGCATGCTCGATGCGGGCGCCGAAATCGCCGGCAAGACCCATTGCGAGCACTTCTGCCTGTCCGGCGGCAGCCACACCAACTCCTACGGAGCGGTGCACAATCCGCACAAGATGGGCTACTCGGCCGGCGGCTCGTCGTCGGGCTCCGGCGTCGTGGTCGCGCTCGGCGAGGTCGACATGGCGATCGGCGGCGACCAGGGCGGCTCGATCCGCATGCCGTCCTCGTTCTGCGGCACCTACGGCATGAAGCCGACCTGGGGCCTCGTGCCCTATACCGGCATCATGCCGATCGAGATTTTCGTCGACCACACCGGACCGATGACCGCGACTGTGGAGGACAACGCGCTGCTGCTCGAGGTGATCGCCGGTGACGACGGCTACGATCCGCGCATCAAGGCGCCCAAGGTCGAGGATTACACCAAGGCGCTGGGCAAGGGCGTCAAGGGCATGAAGATCGGCATCCTCAAGGAAGGTTTCGAGCAGCCGACCGCGGAAGCCGCGGTCAATGAAAGCGTGCGCGAGGCGGCCAAGCGTTTCAAGGACCTCGGTGCGTCGGTCGACACCGTGTCGATCCCGATGCACATGGTCGGCCCCGCGATCTGGACCCCGATCGGCACCGAAGGCCTGACCCAGACCATGATGTTCGGCGACGGCTACGGCCTCAGCCGGCCCGACCTCTATTCGACCTCGCTGATGGATTTCCATCGCGGCTGGCGCCGCCAGGCGGATTCGCTGTCGGAGACCACCAAGCTGTTCATGATGCTCGGCACCTACATCAACAACAGCTTCGGTCCGCGCTTCTACGGCAAGGCGCTCAACATCTCGCGCCGCCTCACCGCGGCCTATGACAAGGCATTCAAGGATTACGACCTGCTGCTGCTGCCGACCACGCCGATGAAGGCGCCGCCTTTGCCGGCGGCCAATGCCAGCCGCGAGGACTATGTCGCCCGCGCGCTCGAGATGATCACCAACACCGCGCCGTTCGACATCACCCATCACCCGGCGATGTCGCTGCCCTGCGGCATGGTCGATGGCCTGCCGGTCGGGTTGATGCTGGTCGGCCGGATGTTCGAGGAATCCACCATCTACCGCGCCGCGCACGCCTTCGAGCAGGCCGGCGACTGGAAGAAGATGTGAGGCGCCGCTTGTTGCAGACGCAGGCTGGATGGATCGAACGCCGGATCGAACGACATGGCTAGCACTTTTGCCGCGGCGTTCGAGATCGTGAGCTTCGGCGCGATCATCGTGCTGGTGGTGCTCGGGCTCGGCATCATCGCCAGCATGATGGGCATCTTCAACTTCGCGCAGGGCGAGTTCGTCCTGCTCGGGGCCTATGTCACCTATCTGGCCTACGCCCATGGCGCACCGGTCTGGGCCGGCATGGTCGCGGCGCCCTTCGTGGTCGGCGCGATCGGCTTCGTGCTCGAGGCGCTCATAATCCGGCGCTTCTACGCCGCGCCGATCGTGGCGATGCTCGGCACCTATGCGCTCGGCCTGATCATCCGCGAAAGCGTGCGCGGCCTGATCGGCGGCTTCTATCTCACGGTGCCGGAGCCGATCGGCGGCTCGATCGACCTCGGCTCGGTCCACATCTCGGCCTGGCGCTTCACCATCATCGTGATCACGCTGTTGGTGATGGGTGGCTGCTATCTCTTGCTGGCGCGCACCTCGTTCGGGCTTCGGGTCCGCGCCACGCTGGAGAATCCGGCGCTGGCGCGCGCGTCGGGCATCTCGACGCCCCTGATCTACGGGGCGACCTTCGCGTTCGGCGCGGCACTGGCCGGGCTTGCCGGCGCGCTGATCGTGCCGGTGTTCAGCCTGTTTGCCGACCTCGGCATCCGCTTCCTGATCCAGGGCTTCGTCGCCGTGATGGTCGGTGGGGTCGGCTCCTTCATCGGTCCGGTCGCCGGCGCCGGTGTGATCGGCACGCTCAGCGCGGCGCTGCCATGGGTGATGTCTCCGGTCGTCGCCGACGTCCTCGTCTTCGTGCTCGCAATTGCCTTCATCAAATTCCGCCCGCAGGGCCTCATATCGGGAAAAGGGGTTTAGTCAGATGTTCGATCGCACCAATCTCACGCGCCGCCGCTTCATGAGCAATTTCGCGTTCGCGACCGGCGCGCTCGCGACCGGGGTCGGCAGCTGGGTGGTCAGGCCCGACTGGGCCAACGCCGCCGAGGGACCGATCAAGGTCGGCATCGCGACCGACCTGACCGGCCCGATCGCCTATGCCGGCAACGCCGACGCCAACGTCGCCAAGATGGTGATCAAGGAGATCAACGCCGGCGGCGGCCTGCTCGGCCGGCCGCTCGAGCTCTATATCGAGGACACCGCCTCGAACGAATCGGTCGCGGTCGGCAATGTCCGCAAGCTGATCCAGCGCGACAAGGTCGACATGGTGCTCGGCGGCATCACCTCGTCGATGCGCAACGCGATCAAGGATCCGATCGTGGCGCGCGGCAAGACGCTCTACATCTATCCGCAGCTCTACGAGGGCAAGGAGTGCACGCCCTATCTGTTCTGCACCGGACCGACCCCGGCGCAGCAATGCGACACCTTCATTCCCTGGCTGATCAAGAACGGCGGCAAGAAATTCGCGCTGCCGAGCGCCAACTATGTCTGGCCGCACACGCTCAACGTCTACGCCCGCAAGGTGATCGAGTCGAGCGGCGGCGAGGTGGTGTTCGAGGAATACTACCCGCTCGACCAGGTCGACTTCTCGGCCACCGTCAACCGCGTCATCTCCAACAAGGTCGACGTCGTCTTCAACACCGTGATCCCGCCCGGCGTCGGTCCGTTCTTCAAGCAGCTCTATGAAGCCGGCTTCCTCAAGAACGGCGGGCGGCTCGCCTGCGTCTACTATGACGAGAACACGCTCAACATCAATCAGGCCAACGAGATCGAGGGCCTTGCGAGCTGCCTCGACTATTTCAAGGTGCTGACCAAGGAGGATCCGTTCGACGCCAAGCTCCAGGCAGCCTATGAGAAGGATTTCCCCGGCAACTTCCTGTTCGCGGCCGGCAGCGCCGCCACCGGAACCTATCGCGGCCTCAAGCTGTGGGAGGCGGCGGTCAAGGAGGCCGGCAAGGTCGACCGCGACTCCGTTGCGGCCGCGCTCGACCACGCCAAGATCGCCGAAGGGCCGGGCGGACCGGCGGAGATGGTGCCGGGCAAGCGTCATTGCAAGATGAAGATGTACACCGCTGTTGCCAAAGGCGGGAACTATGAGATCGTCGCGCGCAGCGACGGTCTCGTTGATCCCAAGGAATGCTGAGCGATCCATGGTTGGAGCAAGAGAGGCTGTCGCACGCGTCGGTGAGGAACCAGATGTCGTGACGGGCGAGGGTGCACCGGCCGCAAGCGCGCCGGCGGGACGGGTATCGGCAGGATGGAAGGTCCTGCCGATCGTGGAAGGGCTGGTGCTGCTGATCGCACTGGTCCTGCCATGGGTGCTGCAGGACTATCTGACGGTGTTCGCCACCCGCGTGGTGATCCTCGCGTTGTTCGCCCTGTCGTTCGACCTGGTGTGGGGCTATGCCGGCATCATGAGCTTCGGCCAGGCGCTGTTCTTCGGCGCCGCCGGCTACGGCGTGGCGCTCTTGGCACGCGATCTCAATGTCACCTCGATCCTCCTGATCCTGCCTGCCGGCACGCTGATCGGGCTCACTGCGTCGCTGCTGCTCGGCGGCTTCCTGCTGCTCGGGCGTTATCCCTCGAGCGTGATCTTCGTCTCGCTCGGCACCCTCACCGGCTCCTATGCCGCGGACCGGCTGGCGCGCGGCTGGTATTATCTCGGCGGCCAGAACGGCATCCCGTCGATCCCGCCGCTCACCCTCGGCAGCTACGAGTTCGAGGAGGGCCCGATCTACTACTACATGGTGCTCGGCATCCTCGTGGTCGTCTACCTGCTCTGCCGCTTCCTGGTGCGCTCGCAATTTGGCCTCGCGCTCGCGGGGCTGCGCGAGAACGAGCAGCGCATCGCCTTCTTCGGCTACAAGGCGCAGCACCTGAAGGCGATCATCTTCGCGGTCGGCGGCACCATCGCCGGTCTCGCCGGCAGCCTCTATGCCTTCCACGAGGGCTTCGTCTGGCCCAACATGCTGGGCGTCGTGTTCTCGACCCAGGTCGTGCTCTACGTCCTGTTCGGCGGCTCCGGCACGCTGATCGGCGCCGTGATCGGCACCGTGATCATCGAGGGCGTCAGCTTCTGGCTGTCGGACAATTACCGCGACGTCTGGCCGATCATCCTCGGCGTGCTGCTGCTGCTCGTCATCATGTTCCGGCCGCTCGGGCTGATCTCCTTCGTGCTCGGCGAGCGCGAGCGGGTCGGCAGTTTCGGCAAAGCCCCGAAGGAGACCGGCAATGCCGCTCCTTGAGGCGCAAGGCATCAGCAAAGTGTTCGGCAAGCTGACCGCGCTCGACGGTGCGGCGCTGACCGTCGGCGAGAACGAGTTCCACGGCCTGATCGGCCCGAACGGCTCGGGCAAGAGCACGCTGATGAAATGCGTCGCCGGCGCCGAGGTGCCGACCACCGGCAAGGTCAGCTTCATCAACACCGACATCACGGCGTTCACGCCGACCGAGCGCGCCCGCGCCGGCATGAGCCTGAAGTTCCAGATCACCTCGGTGCTGCCGACGCTGACGCTGTATGACAACATCCTGCTGGCGCTGCAGGCGCACTGCTCGCTGTTCGACCTGGTGCTGTCGCGCACCCGCAAGAAGCTGCACGATCAGGTGATGACGATGCTGACCCAGTTCCGGCTCGCCGATCGCGCGCATGATGCCGCCGCGGCGCTGTCGCACGGCCAGCAGCAATGGCTCGAGATCGCGATGGCGCTCGCCGGCAAGCCACGGCTGTTGCTGCTGGACGAGCCGACCGGCGGCATGAGCCTCGAGGAGCGCCGCGTCACCGGCGAGCTGTTGCAGCCGATCAAGCAGCATTGCTCGCTCGTCATCGTCGAACACGACCTCGATTTCATCCGCGACATCTGCGACCGCCTCACCGTGCTCGACCAGGGCAAGGTGCTGGCCTCGGGAACGGTCGCGGAAATCCAGGCCAACAAAAGCGTCCAGGAGATCTATCTTCGCCGTGCCTGAGCAAACCTTCCTCGATATCCGGCATCTCGATGCCGGTTATGGCCGCAGCCAGGTCCTGTTCGATGTCAACATCGGCATTCCCTGGCGCGGCGGCGTCGCCGTGCTCGGCCGCAACGGCGCCGGCAAGACCACGCTGATGAAGACCATCGTCGGCGAGCTCACGAGCTCGCAGGGCGAGTTGTTCTTCGACGGCCGCGACATCACCCGCCGCCGCACCGAGGAGCGGGTGCGCTCCGGCATCGGCTATGTGCCGCAGGAGCATTCGGTGTTCGCCCGCCTGTCGGTGCGCGACAACCTCGCGGTCGGGTCGCTGTTCAATTCCGATGCCAGCGCGGTCGATCGCGTGCTGACGATCTTCCCGAAACTCGGCCAGCGGCTCGACCAGCCGGCCGGCACGCTGTCCGGCGGCGAGCGCAAGATGCTGGCGATCGGCCGCGCCATGCTCGGCAATCCGAAGCTGCTGCTGCTGGACGAGCCGACCGAAGGCGTCTGGATCGGCGTGATCGAGGAGATCACCGAACGGCTGATCGAGCTCGCCAAAAGCATCTCGGTCGTGATCGTCGAGCAGCATCTCGACCTCGCGCTGCGCGTCGCCGACTATGCCTATGTGCTGGACCGCGGCCGCGTCGCGCTGCAGGGCGGCGCGAGCGAGGTGCGGAGCGATCCCGAACTGCTGCGCTATCTGGCGCCGTAGCAGGCTTCAGTGCGGCAGGCGATCGGCCTTGCGGCCGATCACGCCGTCTCCCGGCGTCCGCCGTGCCGATCGCATCTCGCGACGCACATACCAGGTCGCGACCGAGCAGATCAGCCAGGCCAGCGATGCGGCGATGAAGGCGGCCGGCACGCTGCGATCGACCGTCAGCAGGAAGACGACAGCAAATGCCAGCATGCCGACCGCGCCGAGCGCAGCGCCCGCCGCATCGAGCGCCGCGGCCTGCTGCCCGCGCCACGTGCCATCGAGGCCGGCGTTCCGCTTGCGGCGGATTTCATGCTTCTCGATCAGGGTGGCGCTGGCGCAGAAGATGGCGGGGAGTGCAAGAAAGGCGCCGCCGACATAGGCGCCGCAAGTGCTGCTGATCAGGCCGGTCAGGACAGTGGCGCCGCCACCGAGCACGAAGCGGATCAGATATTCGGTCCAGCGGCTTTCCCTGAGCGAGGACAGTGAGACGCGGACCGGTGTCATGCCTGTCCTCCGGCAACGCCCAGCAAGCCGAAGACGATCGCGAGCCAGACGACAAGCGCCAGCAAGGTGGCGGGGGCAGCGCGGAGCCTCGCGCGAATCAGCAATTGGCAGACCACGAAGCTATAGATGGCAAGCGCAACGGCGCCAGCCATCATCGCGCGGCTCTGCAGGCCGGCATAGTCGGTGCCGTGCTGGTACACGGCGATGCCGAGGGTGGCGAGCGCAACCGACGGCGCCGCGCCGAACAGCCCGGCGAAGCTCTTCGGACGCAGCACGTCACCCAGCATCGCGAAGGCCGACACCACGGCCCCGCCCACGAGAAAGCGGATGACATATTCGCTCATCGCGCCTTGCCCCGCGGTGGATCGTCACCGGGATAGCCGGTCCACAATCGCAGCAGCCGCTCGAGAAGTGCTCCGAGCCCGAATCCCGCGATCACGTCGCTCGTCCAGTGTGCGAGAACCATAATGCGCGTCAGCGAGAGGCCGACCGCGAGTGCCTGGATTGGGCGGCGCGCGCCGGCGGGCAATGTCGCTGCCGCCGACGCCAGCGCGCCCATATGCAGCGCGTGGCCGGATGGGAAGGCGTCGTCGCGCCTGCCAGAGATCGGGATGCCGTTGGCATGGCCGGCCACGGTCAGGCGATCCGGGCGAGTCTGGTTGAACAGCAACTTCAGGCCATGCGGCAGCAGCGATGCTGCGACCGTCACCAGCAGCGCGTGATTGCCGGCGCGCTCGAGCGAGGCGCCGCGCCCGCGTGAGGCGAGCCAGCCTGCGGCGGCGAGCACAAGCAGGACCTTTTCGTCAGCGCCCCAGGTCAGCGTGCGGGCGATCTCTTCCGGCGCAGGTGCGGTGTTGCGGGCGATCGCACGCGCGATCATGGCGTCCGCCGCGGTCGGGCGAATGGTGATCGGGAAGGGGGCGCCTCGATGGCGGCGTGCGCGAACTCGGGCTGTCGTATGCATGATCAGGTTCCCATCCAACGCACCAGGCGCGGCATGGGTCCTAACCGGCGTGCAAGGAACCAAATGCAGATCGATGCTCTTGAACTCTTGCCCGTCTCGACCTGATCCCAAGGCTCAATCCCGAGGTTTCGCGCGCTAACCGGGATGCACGGCGGGCGATGGATTGTAGGCGGGAGAGGTCTCGATGAAGGAGCCGGACGTTCGCAAGGGGATGCCGCCGGTCAAGCTTTCGCGCGATGAATTCGAACGGCGCTACCGCAAGCGATTTGCCGATCCGGTCGTTCAATCCATGCAGACGGAGCTTGCGACAATCCTCGCCGGCGCCTGGGACGCCTATCGTCATTCGCGCAAGGCGCCGGTTACCCGCAAGGCCGGCCCCGGTTTTGCCGATCCCGACTATGATCTCGCGGTCGATTGGCTGTCCGCGCGCGATGCCATCGATGAAGCGCAGCGCAGGCACGACGATCCAAACGAAGCGCCGCATATCCTGCTGATCAACGGCTCCTCGCGCAGCGAACATACGTGTCCCGGCGAGATGTCCAAAAGCTGGCGCATGGTCGAGATCGCCGAGGCCGCCTTCCGCGAGATGGGCTTGGCGGTCGATGTGCTCGATCTGTCGCGGCTGACGTCCGAGTTCGGCAGGGAGATTCACCCCTGCAAGTCCTGCGTGTCGACCTCGATGGCGCTTTGCCACTGGCCGTGCAGCTGCTATCCGAACCACTCGCTCGGGCAAACCGACGACTGGATGAACGAGATCTATCCGCTGTGGGTGCGCGCGCACGGCATCATGATCATCTCGCCGGTCAACTGGTACCAGACGCCGACCGGACTCAAGGCGATGATCGATCGCCTGGTCTGCGCCGATGGCGGCAATCCCGATCCGACCTCGACCCACGGCAAGACCGCGAGCAAAGCCAAGGCGCTCGAACTCAAGGGCTGGCCATACCCCAAGCATTTGCGCGGCCGGCATTTCGGCATCGTGGTCCACGGCGACAGCGTCGGTGCGGAAACATGCCGCCGCTTCCTTGCGGACTGGCTCACCGACATGGAGTTGATCTCGGCCGGCGGCAGGGCCGAAATCGATGGCTATGTCGGCTACATGAAGCCCTATGCGACGTCGCACCGCGATCTCGACGAAGACAGGGCCTTCCAGGAACAGGTGCGCAATGTCGCGCTGGCGCTCGGCGCCGCCGTCGACCTCGCGCGCACCGGGCATCTGGAAGATCCCGGCAAGGGGCTTGAGGACCCGCGGCCGAAGTAGGATGGAATCCGGGTTCCCAAAGGAACGAAGCGCCCCGGCTGCCCGTTAGGCCGCGGGAGGAAGTCACAATGCGCTATATTTCGATTGCAGCTCTTGTTGCTGCTGCGGTGATGAGCAGCAGTGCCGCGTTGGCGCAGCATTCCGGTACGCCATCGGAACAGAGCGCGTGCACCCGCGATGCACAGCGCTTCTGCCGGAAGGACCTCGGCAATGACGGTGCCGTGCAGAACTGTCTTCAGATGAAGCGGGCCAGCCTGAGCCGAAGCTGCAAGAAGGTTTTCGAAAGCCACGGAATGTAACGGTCAACGTGCATGCGACGGTGACGGAGCGTGGTGTTCGAACCTGCGAGCGTGGCGGTGCGGCAGCGACGAGGCGTCTGCGCGCGGTACTGACGAAAGCACGCAACGCGGACGGCGAAATCGTGCAGGCCTGACGCTTTGGGTGCGATCGGCGCCCGGCTTTCCCTGCGCGCTCTGCCAACGGAGAGGGCGGAACGAAGAGCAAAGCTCGGACAAATCATGTCGCGAGAACGTTGTGGTGTGACTCGCAGACCGCGCCACACACTCAATGTCGTCCTGGCGAAAGCCAGGACCCATTACCCCAAATGAGAGTTGTTGCGCGACGCTGGGGCCACGATCCCATTCACGATCAAGTTCGGTGGTTATGGGTCCCTGCTTTCGCAGGGACGACGGCTGGAAATAGTTTGCGCTACAGCAGCATTGCGACGAGCGGCAGCGAGCTGTCTTCGCGCAGACGCGCCCCGCCTACTTCACCGCCGAGAAGCGGGTGTCGAACGAGTTGGTCTGCACCACAGGCGCGGAGCCGGCGAGTTGGGTCGACGACGACGGGGCCGGTGCAGCGGCTGCGGCCGTGGTCATTGCGGGCTTCGGCGCGGGCTTGGCGGCCTGCTTCGGCTCAGCCTTGGGGGCGACGCGAACCACTGATTGCGGCTTGGTCTCGGCGACCTTGGGCTTGGCCGGGGCAGCAGCGGCCGGAGCCGGCGGCGCGGTCGTCTTGCTGGCGTCGGCGGTGCCGCCGATGCCGACCTTGCGCGCGAAGCTGGAGAAGAAGCCTTCGGACTTGTCAGAGGTGGATTTGTCAGAGGCGGACTTGTCAGAGGCGGATTTGTCGGACGGGTTCGCCGAGGCAATGCGGGTGCCGGCTGACGATGCGGTGGACGACGTCGTCGCCACGACCGGCTCTTCCTGCTGGACCGCGAGATTGGGCTTCGGCGGATTGACCGTACCGGGGATCGTGCCGGGCGCGCGTGCCAGCGACATCGATGCCAGCGCCTGGCTGTCGCCGCCTTCGGAGAGGCCGGTGTTTCCTTCCGGAATCTTCGAGGCGAAGATCGCGTTCATGCCGCCGTCGATGCCGGTGTTGAGGCGCGCAACGGGCGTGCCCTTGGACACCAGCTTGGCGGTCTCGGCGGCGTCCTTCTGCTCCTTCTCGTGCACGGCGCTCGCGATCTCCTCGGGGATCACATAGGCCGGGCACCTCGCGGAGGCGTCGAACACCGGATCGCGTGTCGCGCCCGGCGCCTTCACCGCGTCGAACACGTACTTCTTTTCGCAGAAGTCGACCCTCGGCTCCTGCTTGGTCACCTCGAAATGATCATAGCCTTCCTTGATCATCTTCCAGAAAGGCATGTTCGGATTGTTGCGGTGCTTGGCCATGTTCACCGGCGTCATCCGGAACGGATAGGCCTGCAGCTGGAACGCCTTCTGGCCGCCGAAGAAGGATTCGCGGCCGAGCGAGTAGATCTCTGCGATCTGCTCGTCCGTCATCGCGTAGCAGCCGCGCGAGGAGCAATCGCCGTGCACCATCAGCTGCGAGCCGGTGCGGCCGAGCGCCTTGTCGAAGGCGTTGGGATAGCCGGTGTTGAACGACAGGTAATAGGCCGATTGCGGGTTCATCTGGCTCGGGTTGATCGAATAGAACCCTTCGGGCGCCTGGCGGTCGCCTTCGCGGACCTTCGGACCGAGGTCGCCCGACCAGCGGCAGATCGGATAGGTCTTGAGCAGCGCGAACTGGCCGGAGCGGTTTTGCTTCCAGACCTCGAGCTCGGCCTCCTGCTTGAACAGCCGCACCAGGATCGGCGACTGCATGTCCATGTCCTTTTCGGTCATGGCAGCGACGAGCTTTGGCGGGACCGGCTGGTTGGCCTTGGCGTTCTGCGCGAGCGAGATCTGGTCGCTGTCACAACCGGCGAGCATGACGCCTGCGGCGAGGACCGCCGAGGTCAGAAGCGCGCGTACGAGCGTGCGATGAGTCAAGTCCGAGCTCCACACCCACCGGGCGATTTTCGCGACCCCAACACGGCGAATATGCCCTGAAGCCATTGTGTAAAATATTAGCCTTCGACGACCCCTGCTCGCAACCTGAACCGGGGCGGACAGCCCTCACGGTAGCAGGCATGGTTCAAGGAATGTTAAAGACCCGGCTCGGGGCCCAATTAGGGCAAAATTGGTCGATTTGGGCGAAAAATCGGGCGGTTTGGGTGCCTCAGCCGAGCTTGCGGCCGATATCGAGAAACTTCTGGCGCCGCTGTTTGCGAATCGCGTCCGGATCAAGATTTCGTAGGTCGTTGAGCGCCTGGGCGATGGCATCGCCCGTGGTCGCGATCATCGCGCCCGGGTCGCGATGAGCGCCGCCGGAGGGCTCCTTCAGGATCTGGTCGATCACGCCGAAGCGCAGCATGTCCTGGGCGGTGATCTTCATGCTGTTGGCGGCTTCCTGCGCCTTGGTGCCGTCGCGCCACAGGATCGAGGATGCCGCCTCCGGCGAGATCACGCTGTAGATCGCGTGCTCCATCATCAGGACGCGGTTCGCCGTGGTGATGGCGATGGCGCCGCCCGACATGCCTTCGCCGGTGACGATCGCGACATTGGGCACACCGAGCGACAGGCAGGCGTCGGTCGAGCGCGCGATCGCCTCGGCCTGGCCGCGTTCCTCGGCGCCGATGCCGGGATAGGCGCCGGCGGAATCGACGATCGACAGCACCGGGATGCCGAACCGGTCGGCCATTTCCATCAGGCGCACCGCCTTGCGGTAGCCTTCGGGGCGCGCCATGCCGAAATTGTGCTTGATGCGGCTCTCGGTGGTGGCGCCCTTCTCCTGGCCGACCACACAGATGCTCTCGCCGCGGAAGCGGCCGAAGCCGCCGACCAGGGCCTCGTCGTCGGCGAATTTGCGGTCGCCGGCCATCGGCGTGAATTCGGTGATCAGGCCGCCGATGAAATCGGTGAAGTGCGGTCGCTGCGCGGATGCCGCGCCACCAGCGTCTTCTGCCACGGCGTCAGATTGGAATAGAGCTCGGTGAGCGCCTGCGCCGCCTTGTCCTCGATCCGCGCGACCTCGTCGCCGATGTCGCTGCCGCTCGCGGCAAGCGTGCGCAACTCGTCGATCTTGGATTCAAGCTCGGCGACAGGTTTTTCGAAGTCGAGATAGCTGCGCATCGGGTCGGGCATCAACTCAATATAGGGAAGATCGGTGCGAGGGGCGAAGCGGTTTCGGCGTCGGAAAGAGAAGCTTTGTAACTTCAAACGGTTAACGCGCATCCGGGTGGAATGCACGCTTCGGGATCGCAAGCAGGTGACGCTCTTTCTGCGGAGACGAAGCGGAAGTCAAGGCGGATCAGATGAAGGTATCGAGGTCTCCACGCGCGTAGCCCGGATGGAGCGAAGCGCAATCCGGGGAGCTATATCGACCGATATTCCATTCCCGGATTTCGCTGCGCTTCATCCGGGCTACGGATCCCTAGGACTTCTCCGCCAACGGATGCAGGTCGCGGACCAGGCTCTTCAGCCGCTCCTCGACCACATGGGTGTAGATCTGGGTGGTCGAGATGTCGGTGTGGCCGAGCAGGGTCTGCACGATGCGCAGGTCCGCGCCATTGTGCAGCAGATGGCTGGCAAACGCATGACGCAGCACGTGCGGGGAGACCAGCCGCGGCGCAAGGCCGGAGGCGCTCGCGAGCTCCTTCAGATCGCGGGCGAAATGCTGCCGGGTCAGATGGCCGCTCTCGCCGGAGGACGGAAACAGCCATTTCGCCGGCGCGGCCTTCTTCGCCTTCGGCTGCATCACCTCCAGCGCTGCGAGATAGTCTGCCATCGCCTGGCGCGAGGCGTCGTTCAGCGGCACCAGCCGCTCCTTGTTGCCCTTGCCGCGCACCACGATCATCCGCGCATCGCGCCGCGCCGCCGAGACCGGCAGCGACACCAGCTCGGAGACGCGCAGGCCGGTGGCGTAGAGCACCTCGAGCAGGCAATACAGCCGCAGCGCGCGCAGCCGCTGCGCCGGCGAGACGTCGGTCTGGGTCAGTTCCTTGGCGCGGGTCAGCATGCGGTCGACATCGGCGATCGACAGCACCTTGGGCAGGCCGCGGCCGCGCTTCGGGCCGGACAGGATCGCGGCCGGATCGTCGGTGCGGACCCGCTCATTGAGCAGGAAACGGTAGAGATGCCGCATCGCCGACAGCCGCCGCGCCACGCTGGTCGACTTGAAGCCTCTGACATCGAGGTCGGCGAGGTAGCCACGCAGCGTCTCGGTGTCGGCGCTGGTGAAATCGGCGCCGGCATGGGCGAGGTAGTCGGAGAAATCGGTGAGGTCGCGCCGGTAGGCGTCGAGCGTGTTGGCGCCTGCGCCCTGTTCCGCGGCGAGCATGTCGAGGAACAACGCGGTCAGTCTGGCGTCGGAGGACTTGGCGAGGGTCTTGGCGGGATTTTTGGCAGCAGCGGGCATGCCGGAATCATAGCGTCTATTTCTTGAGGAACTTATCCGGTGGGATGGTCACCGTCATTTCCCGCGGTTTCGGGTGCACGAAATTCGCCAGCGCGAAGACGATGCCGTAGCCGATCCCGAAAATCACGGCGACGACCGTCAGGAAGCGGAACAGGCTGGGCATGGAGGCGACTCGGGCGGCGAATTAACCAATGAAATCATCCAACATGTTCCCCGCGCGGTTGCAAGAGTCGCTGGTAAGGGTGTCGCCGGGGGTAGTATAGGTGGCTCGAATTCTGAACAATTCGTCCCAATATCCGAGCTTTTTGATGTCCGACGCAGCCGTACCGGCGCCCACCCACCCGACCCTGGAGGCCGACATCGCGGCCGCGCTGGGGACGCGGTCGATCGTGCTGGTCGGCATGATGGGGGCCGGCAAGTCGACCATCGGCCGGCGGGTGGCGGCGCGACTCAAGCTGCCGTTCACCGATGCCGACACCGAGATCGAGGCGGCGGCGGACATGACGATCCCGGAGATCTTCGAGAGCAAGGGCGAGCCGTATTTCCGCGACGGTGAGGCGCGGGTGATCGCCCGCATCCTCGGCAATGGCCCGGTCGTGCTGGCGACCGGCGGCGGCGCCTTCATGCGCGAGGAGACCCGCAACCGGATCCGCGACCGCGCGATCTCGATCTGGCTCAAGGCCGACAGTGATATCATCATGCGCCGGGTGCGCCGCCGCGCCGATCGTCCGCTGTTGCACACCCCCGACCCGGAGGCGACCGTCAACCGCCTGCTCAGCGAGCGCGAGCCGGTCTACGGCACCGCCGATTTGACGATTGCCTCGCGCGACGTGCCGCACGACCGCATCGTCGACGAATGCCTCGAGGCCCTGCATGCGCATCTGTGTGGTGCGCGTCCGGCCGACGAGCAACCACCTGTGATGGATTGAACGCGACCTCATGACTGCGCCCTTGAAACATTCCGCCTCCGTTACCGTCGACGTCGCGCTCGGCGACCGCGCCTATGACATCGTGATCGGCCGCGACGTGCTGCAGTCGCTCGGCGAGCGTGTCGCGGCGCTGCGGCCCGGCGTGCGTACCGCCATCGTCACCGACCGCACCGTCGCCAAGCACTGGCTGGAGCCGACCGAGGCATCGCTTGCCGCCGCCGGCGTGCCGACGTCGCGGATCGTCGTCGAGGAGGGCGAGGGCTCGAAGAGCTATGCCACGCTGACCGAGGTCAGCGAGGCGCTGATCGCGGCGAAGATCGAGCGCAATGACCTCGTCATCGCGCTCGGCGGCGGCGTGGTCGGCGATCTCGCCGGCTTCGCGGCCGCGATCCTGCGCCGCGGCGTCGATTTCGTGCAGGTGCCGACCTCGCTGCTGGCGCAGGTCGATTCCTCCGTCGGCGGCAAGACCGGCATCAACTCGCCGCAGGGCAAGAACCTGATCGGCGCATTCCACCAGCCGGTGCTGGTCATCGCCGACACCTCGGTGCTCGACACGCTGTCGCCGCGCCAGTTCCGCGCCGGCTACGCCGAGGTCGCGAAATACGGCATCCTCGGCGACGAGGCCTTCTTCGCCTGGCTCGAGAAGAACCACGCCGACATCTTCGCCGGCGGCGCCGGGCGCGAGCACGCGATCGCAACCTCCTGCCGCGCCAAGGCGGGCGTCGTCTCGCGCGACGAGCGCGAGACCGGCGAGCGGGCGCTGCTCAATCTCGGCCATACCTTCGGCCATGCGCTGGAAGCCGCAACCGGCTTCTCCGACCGGCTGTTCCACGGCGAGGGCGTCGCGGTCGGCATGGTGCTGGCGGCGGAATTCTCGGCGCAGCTCGGCATGATTTCGTCGGACGATGCGGGGCGCATCGCGCGTCATCTGTCCGCGGTCGGATTGCCGACGCGCCTGCAGGATATCGCAGGCTTCGCGCAGGAAGGCCTTGCCGACGCCGACGCGCTGCTGGCGCTGATGGCGCAGGACAAGAAGGTCAAGCGCGGCAAGCTCACCTTCATCCTGCTGGAGGCCGTCGGCCGCGCCGTGATCGCCAACAATGTCGAGCCGCAGCCGGTGCGCGACTTCCTGCAAGCCAAGCTGAAGGCCTAGACCGGGATGCCTTTCCTTCGGATCGTCATCCCGCTCTATCTTTTTGATTTGAGCATGATCTTTTCGGAAAACCGCTACACACTTTTCCGGATCATGCTCTAGCCACGGATCAGTTCAGTGGGATGGTTCACCTTCTCGATCGTGCTGCTCTGCCTGTTCATCTCGGCGTTTTTCGCGGCGAGTGAGACGGCGCTGACCGGCGCCTCGCGCGCCAGCATGCTGCGGCTGTCGAAGCAGGGCAACACCGATGCCGGTGTGGTCTCCAAGCTGGTCAACATGCGCGAGCGCATGATCGGCGCGCTGCTGCTCGGCAACAACATCGCCAATATCGGCGCCTCGGCGCTGGCGACCGGCGTGTTCACCGCCTGGTTTGGCGACGTCGGCGTGCTCTATGCCACCGCTGTCATGACCGTGATGGTCGTGGTGTTTGCCGAGGTGCTGCCCAAGACCATCGCGATCAACGCGCCCGACCGCATCTCGCTTTTGGTCGCGCGGCCGATGCGGCTGACGATCTTCGTGCTGGGGCCGCTGCTCACCATCATCGAGACCATCGTGCTGGCGCTGATGAAGCTGCTCGGCATCAAGGTCGGGGCGCATCAGGCGGTGCTGTCGCCGACCGAACGTCTGCGCGGTGCGGTCGATCTGTTGCATCACGAGGGCAAGGTCGAGAAGCAGGATCGCGACATGCTCGGCGGGTTGCTGGATCTCAGCGAGCTGCAGGTCTCCGACGTCATGGTCCATCGCACCGAGATGACCATGGTCAACGCCGACCTGCCGCCCGAGGAACTGGTGCGCGAGGTGCTGGCGAGCGAATACACCCGCATCCCGCTGTGGCGGGAGAAGCCGGAGAACATCGTCGGCGTGCTCCACGCCAAGGACCTGCTGCGCGCGATGCGCGCCAACGAGGGTGACATGTCGGCGATCGATGCCTCCGCGATCGCGCTGCCGCCCTGGTTCGTGCCGGAGATGCGTCCGGTCTCCGAACAGCTGAAGGCGTTCCGTCGCCGCAAGACCCACTTCGCCCTCGTGGTCGACGAGTATGGCGAGGTCGAAGGCATGGTGACGCTGGAGGACATCCTGGAGGAGATCGTCGGCGACATCTCCGACGAGCATGACGTCGTCGTTGCCGGCGTGCGGGCGCAGCCGGACGGCTCGGTCGTGGTCGACGGCTCGGTACCGATCCGCGATCTCAACCGCGCGATGGACTGGCGCCTGCCGGACGAGGAGGCGACCACCGTCGCCGGCCTCGTGATCCACGAGGCGCGCTCGATCCCGGAGCGCGGCCAGAGCTTCACCTTCCACGGCTTCCGCTTCCGCGTGCTCCGCCGCGAGCGCAACCGCATCACCGCGCTGCGCATCGTCGCCGTCCCGCGCGAGGCCGAGCTGGAGGAGAAGAAGCCGAAGCGGGCGGGGACGGCGTTCTAGTTCGAGTTGGCCAGTCTCCTAGCACCGTCACCCTGAGGAGCGCGCATCGCGCGCGTCTCGAAGGGTCGACGGCCCGGCCGGTGGCCGTGCATCCTTCGCGACGCCGCTTCGCGGCTCCTCCAGCGACAAAGGCGCAGCCTTTGCGCGGGGATGACGGATCAGGCAGCGCCGTGGACCTACTCGATATCGATCGAGATGCCCGACAGCTTCCAGGCGCCGTCGGAGGGGATGAAGCCGAGCTGATACTTCACCTGCTTGGGCGTGGTGTCGAAATGTCCCTTCAGCCGCAGCACGCCCTTGTCGTCGATCTTGGCGTCCTCGTCGAGAACGATCGGCTTGGCGACTACGGCGTCGAACACCGCGTGCTTGTCGACCAGATCCTTGAAGATGGTCTTGAGCTTGTCGGGCGGAAACTGGTCCCGGAACGGCTTTGAGATCTTGGCGTGGAACACGGTGAAATTGTTCGCGGCCACCGCATCGTTGAGCGAGACCAGGATGCTCTTGATCAGCACCTCCTGGACGAACGGGCTCGGCATGTCCAGCGCCGAGGCCGGGCGCATCGCGCAGATCAGGAGCAGGCCGGCGGCGGTGACGATCGACCGGAAACGTGGCCAGCAAGGGATCATCAATGGCCCCATATCATGCGTGGCGGTGCAATCCGTAGTTTCACCTGCTCACCTATGGAGCAGGTCCATCCTGTTCTCATAGAGGAAAACCACCGCTTCGTCTTGAGGCAAGCGCGAACTAGCGCGGCTTTTTCCCGGGGCCGTGGGCGTGGATCGCCAGAGCATGCACCGAGCCGGCGAGTTCCTGCGCCAGCGTCGCATTTATCATGCGATGGCGTTCGATCCGGCTCTTCCCTTCGAAGGCCGGAGACACAATATATACCCGAAAGTGCGTCTCCCCGCCTGGCCTGTGGCCGGCGTGGCCCTCATGCAGATGTGACTCATCGACGACGTCGAGGCTTTCCGGCAAGAAAGCTTCACGCAACTTGTTTATGATAGCGTCTTTGGTGCTCATGGCGGCGGAGTTAGGTTCGCGACAGCTTTTCGTCAATGGTGCAAGCGGGAAACGAGGTCCGCGCAATGTCAAGACTTGAAGATTTGTGCATTGCGTAGTCAAAGAGAACATGCCGATCGATTCATCAAAATTCTTCGACTCCATTCGCATCAAGCCGACCAAGGTCAGTGCGAAGCGCCAGGCGCAGGCCGGCGAGCAGGCCGTGACCTGCGAGTGGGCGGGTTGCCAGAACAAGGGCGCGCATCGCGCCCCGAAAGGCCGCGAGAATTCACGCGAGTATTGGCACTTCTGTCTCGACCACGTCCGTGAATACAACCAGTCCTACAATTTCTTCCAGGGTATGAATCCTGACGACGTCGCGCGCTACCAGAAGGACGCGCTGACCGGCCACCGTCCGACCTGGAAGATGGGCGCCAACAACGGCAAGAAGGGCGAGAGCGGTCTCGATGCCGCCTCCGATCCGTTCCACGTATTCTCCGAGCTCAACGGCCGCGGCCGCTGGCGCCCCGGACCGGGTGGCGCGGAGCCCAAGCCCGAGACCCGCAAGGTCATGAACGCCGAGCGCAAGGCGCTGCAGGTGATGGGGCTCGGGGCCGAGGCGACGCTCGAAGACGTCAAGTCGAAGTACAAGGCGCTGGTCAAGCAGCACCATCCCGACGCCAATGGCGGCGACCGCTCCACCGAGGATCGCCTGATCGAGATCATCAAGGCGTACAATTATCTGAAGACCGTGGTGCGCGAGGCCTGAAGTCTTGCCTCCGTCGCCCCTGCCTAGTGCGCAGTTGCGCACGGGAGCAGGGGCCCATAACCACCGGCCGTTCTCGTTTGCACAAGATGTCTACCCGATTGCCCCATTGTCGGGCCGCGGCGTATGGGTCCCTGCTTTCGCACTAGGGCATTTACACATCTCTTCGAGGCTAGAAAACCGACTCATCATCAAGGGGTTAGCTACTAGGCGAGAGCCGAAATCGGCGGGCGCAACCCTAGTGCAGATGAGTAAGTTCTCTGCGGTTTTCGGCCAACTCTTTGAGAAGACTCCGGAAAGACTGCGGAGGATATGTATATACGCTAGTGCTTTCGCAGGGACGACGGCGGAATATGTAGCTCCGCCGTCGCAAGCGTTGAAACGGTCTAGCTCTCACCCGTTCGGCACTGCCCCGACATAGGACGAACTCGGCCGGATCAGGCGCCCGGTGCGCCGCTGCTCCAGGGCGTGCGCGGTCCAGCCGGCGGCGCGCGCGGTGGCAAAGATCGGCGTGAACGCCTGCCGCGGGATTTCCAGCCCGTCGAGCAGGATCGCGGTGAAGAACTCGACATTGGTCTCGAGCGGCCGCTCCGGATTCTTTTTCCGCAGCGCCTCGCGGATGTAAGCCTCGACCTCGCCGGCAAATGGCAGGTCGGCACCACTGGCCTCGAGGCGCTCGACCGCGACCTTCAGCACGTCGGCGCGCGGGTCGCGCACGCGATAGACGCGGTGACCGAATCCCATCAGCCGTTCGCCGTGCGCCAGCGCGCCGTCGACCCAGGGCTTGATCCGCTCGCGCGTGCCGATCGCGTCCAGCATTTCGAGCACCGGCTCAGGTGCGCCGCCATGCAGCGGGCCGGTCAGCGCGCAATAGCCGCCGGTGATCGCCGCGAACAGGTCGGCCTGCGTCGAGGCGATCACCCGCGTGGTGAAGGTCGACGCATTCATGCCGTGGTCGCAGACCGTGACGAGATAGGCGTCGAGCGCGGCGACCTCGCGCGGCTCGACCTTGCGGCCCAGCAGCATCCGCAGCGTGTCGGCGGCGTGGCCGGCATTCGGGTCCGGCGCGATCGGGTCGTGTCCCTTGGCGTGCCGGACCAGGGCGCCCGCAATCACCGGGAAGGCGCCGACGATGGTCGCCTCATGCTCAAGCCCGTTCTCGCCGCGCAGGCCCGCGATCGCGGCCCGGAAGCCGTCGACGATCGACATGCCGCGCGTCGCCGGCAGCAGGTCCGGCAGGCGGGCGAAGGCGCGTTCGCGGGCGGCGCCGAGGCTGGCGCGGACATTGGCTTCACTCAGCGACTTGCCGGTAGCGCCGTTCCACAGCCGCGCCGTGACGCCCTCGAAGCTCGACTTGCCCGCGAGGTCGGCGACGTGCTCGCCGGCGATGATCAATTCGCCGCGCTCGCCGTCGACATGGCTCAACACGGTCTCGGCGGCAGGAACGCCGTCCAGACCGATCTGGCTCTTGGTGAGGTGCATATTCATGGCCTGATCTCCTTGCTTCACCCCTTCAAGGTCAGGCCTCTCGACGAGTTGATCAATCTTGATTATATAAATCAATATGAAAAAATCCGCCGAGCTTTACCTCTCCGCTCGCGAAGCCGCCGCCGAGCTCGCGATCTCGCCGGCGACCCTCTACGCCTATGTCAGCCGCGGGCTGATCCGCTCCGAGCCGTCGCTGGATTCGCGCAGCCACCGCTACCGCGCCGAGGACATCAGGGGGTTGAAGGAGCGCCGCGTGCCGTCGCCGGAGCCGCGCGGCTTCCGTAATTTCGACGCCGATCTGCCGGTGATGGATTCGGCGATCGCGACCATCACCGAGCAGGGCCCGATCTATCGCGGCGTCAACTGCGTCGAGCTCGCTGAGCGCGACACACTGGAGCACACCGCGACGTTGCTGTGGGATGTCACCGGCGTCGATCCGTTCGCACCGGACAATTGCCCGCACGTCTCGGACGAAATGCGCGCGATCGCCGAAGCCGCGCGCCGCGCCCAGCCGATCGACCGCACGGTCGCGGTGCTGGCGCTGGCGGCAAGTGCCGATCCCGGCGCCTTCACGCGCGCGCCCGACGGCCGCGCCATGGTCGGCGGCCGCATCCTGCGGCTGCTGGTCGCGACCATGCTGAACGCTACGCCATCGAACGAGCCGCTGCACGAGCAGGTGGCGCAGGTTTGGACGCCAGGCAACAAGCACGCGCCCGACCTGATCCGCCGCGCGCTGGTGCTGCTCGCCGATCACGAACTGAATGCGTCGACCTTCACCGCACGCTGCGCGGCATCGACCGGGCTCAATCTGTACGACGCTGTCATTGCGGGTCTCGTCGCGCTGAAAGGACCGATGCATGGCGGCGCCGGCGTGCTCGCCTCGCGCCTCGTCAAGACGATGCTCGATAGTGACGTTGCGCCGGTGGTCCGCGAGCGCGTCGCGCTTGGCGAGCGTTTCGCCGGCTTCGGGCACGGCGTCTACAAGAAGGGCGATCCGCGGGCGATCTCGCTGCTCGAGGCGCTGACGCGGGCCGGCGCGCCGCGGAAATTCACCAGGGAAGTGCCGGAGCGGATCGCGGAAGCGACCGGCGAATTCGTCAACATCGATTACGCGCTGGCGGTGCTGGTGCATGCGCTGCGGATGCCGGCGGGCAGCGAGCTGGCGCTGTTTGCGATGGCCCGCAGCGTCGGCTGGATCGCACATGCCAGCGAGCAGCTTCAGCTCGGCAAGTTGATCAGGCCTCGCGCGCGCTATGTCGGTCCGGCGCCCGGGCGGGCGGGAACGACCAACAGCATCTAGCGCATGATCCGGAAAAGTGGAGACCGGTTTTCCGAGAAGATCATGCGCAAGTGAAAGGAATTATTTCGCCGGCTTGGCCGGTTCGATCAGGCTGCCGCCGTGCCGGCGGCGGATGGTCCAGACGGCCAGCGCCAGGATCACGGCGCCGCCCGCGACCGCAAACATCCACAGATGCTTGCCGACATGGCCATGATGCGGCAGGCCGGCATAGTCATGCAGCGCGGTGACGGCGAGCACGCCGGGCAGCACATGCGCCGGCGCCCAGAGCAGGATCGCGGGGATGTTGACCGCGTAGAAGCGCACCGGCGGCATGTCGAGCGCGCCGGCCGTGATCGGCACGAAGGCGCGGATCGGCGGCACGAAGCGGGCGAAGAACACCGCGAGCACGCCCCAGCGGTTGAAGAAGGCCTCGCTCTGCGCGACCACGCGCGGGTAGTTGGAAAGCGGCCAGGCCGACAGGATCTCGCGCTGGCTGCGGTGGCCGATCAGGTAGGCGGTGCCGTCGCCGAGCATCGCGCCGGCGGCCGCCGCGGCGAGCACCGGCAACAGCTTTAATTCGCCGCCCGGCACCAGCGCGCTCAACGCCAGGATGATGGTCGACCCCGGCACCAGGGAGCCGACCACCGGCACCGCCTCCAGCAGGGCGGCCAGAAACAGCGTCAGATAGGCAAGCCAGGCATGGGCCGAAACGAACGCGATCAAAGGGTCAAGGAATGAAGTCACAAAATTCCCATGTGGCGGTGTTATCGATTTGAGAGCTAACAACTCCCCGCCGGGCTGAAAAGTGCCCGGCCCGGGCCGGCCGTCGTGGTGCTGCGGCAAAAGTACGGCGGGATTTGCAGGGCAGCCTTCCAAAAACCGAGTTTCGCTCCTATCTTTATGATAGAACAACGGAACTTTGATTTGCTCGCGGGCTTCTGCCAACCGTTGCTCTCTGCTAGGCTTATGCGAAGCACCCCATCCGCAGCCAAACGATTAATCTGGTTTCGGGAACGCCCGCGACCTCGGAGGATGAATGACGACCGCCGTCCAGACCAAAGCTCAGGAACCCGTCGGCTTGCCCGACATGAAGGTGTCGGTCCGGCAGGTCTTCGGGATCGATAGCGACCTGGAAGTTCCCGCCTATTCCGAAGTCGATCCGCATGTGCCGGAAGTCGACAGCGACTACCGCTTCGACCGCGCCACCACGCTCGCGATCCTCGCGGGCTTTGCCAAGAACCGCCGCGTGATGGTCACCGGCTATCACGGCACCGGCAAGTCCACCCACATCGAGCAGGTTGCGGCCCGCCTCAACTGGCCCTGCGTGCGCGTCAACCTCGACAGCCACATCAGCCGTATCGACCTCGTCGGCAAGGACGCGATCGTGGTCAAGGAAGGCAAGCAGGTCACCGAATTCCGCGACGGCATCCTGCCCTGGGCGCTGCAGCACAATATCGCGCTGGTGTTCGACGAATACGACGCCGGCCGCCCGGACGTGATGTTCGTGATTCAGCGCGTGCTGGAAGTCTCCGGCCGCCTGACGCTGCTCGACCAGAACAAGGTGATCAAGCCGCATCCGGCGTTCCGCCTGTTCTCGACCGCCAACACGGTCGGCCTCGGC
The DNA here is from genome assembly GCF_054063355.1 of Bradyrhizobium sp. USDA 4502. NCBI lineage: Bacteria > Pseudomonadati > Pseudomonadota > Alphaproteobacteria > Hyphomicrobiales > Nitrobacteraceae > Bradyrhizobium > Bradyrhizobium sp. USDA 4502. The sequence continues at coordinate 7,135,810 of NZ_JBSSGF010000001.1, read as the reverse complement.
GATACCTCGGGCCTCTATCACGGCACCCAGCAGATCAACCAGGGCCAGATGGACCGCTGGTCGATCGTCACCACGCTGAACTACCTCGCCCATGACGAGGAAGTGGAGATCGTGCTGGCGAAGGCGAAGCACTATCGCACCCAGGAAGGCCGCGACATCGTCAACAAGATGGTGCGGCTGGCGGATCTCACCCGCAACGCGTTCGCCAACGGCGACCTGTCGACGGTGATGAGCCCGCGCACGGTGATCACCTGGGCCGAGAACGCCGACATCTTCAGCGACATCGGCTTCGCGTTCCGCGTCACCTTCCTCAACAAGTGTGACGAGCTGGAACGGCCGCTGGTCGCCGAGTTCTACCAGCGCTGCTTCAACGTCGAGCTGCCGGAATCCTCGGTCAACGTGGCGCTCAGCTAGTCCATGCCGAAAATCTCCGTCGAGCGCACAGTCACACAGACGAAGAAAGCGGTGCTCGGCGGATTGCTCCACTACAACAACGAGAAGATGGGGAAGCAGAAGTACAAGCGCTTCGCCATCTCGCTGCGGCAAGGCGACGAGATTGTCGGCGGCATCGTCGGCGAGGTCTGGACCGCGGTGTTGTTCATCCAGTTGTTCTGGATGGAGCAGAAGTTTCGCAACAAGGGCTTTGGCGCGAAGCTGATCAAGGCGATCGAGGACGAGGCGCGGCGCTTCGGAGCGACGCGATCCTATCTGGATACGATGAGCTTCCAGGCGCCGGGCTTCTACCGCGCCAACGGATATAAAGAGTTCGGTTCGATTGAGGGGTATCCCGGCGGCGTAACGCGCCATTGGTTTACGAAATCGCTATGACAACCTCCAACATCAAATTCCGTCCCGGATCCAAGGAAGCGCCGACCGAGCCGTTCAAGCGCTCGGTGTCGGCGTGCCTGAAGGCGATCGCCAAGAAGCCGGAGCTCGAGGTCTCCTTCGCCGCCGAGCGCCCGGGGCTCGCGCCCGGCAAGGCGCGGCTGCCGGAGCCGGCGCGCAAGATGACCAAGCGCGATGCGGCGATCGTGCGCGGCCACGCCGATTCGATCGCGCTCAAGATCGCCTGTCACGATCCCAAGGTGCATCGCAAGCTGATGCCGGGTAACCCGCAGGCGCGCGGCGTGTTCGAGGCGGTCGAGCAGGCGCGCGTCGAGGCGATCGGTTCGCGGCGGATGGCGGGCGTCGCGAAGAACCTCACCGCGATGCTCGACGATCATTTCCACCGCGGCAAGTATGACGAGATCACCGATCGCGCCGACGCGCCGCTGTCGGATGCGCTGGCGATGCTGGTGCGCGAACGTCTCACCGGCATGGCGCCGCCCGCGGCCGCCAAGAAGATGGTCGATCTCTGGCGTCCGACCCTGGAGGACAAGATCGGCTCGCGGCTCGACAAGCTCAGCCGTTTCACCGAGGACCAGGCGAGGTTCGGCGACCTCGTCCATGATCTGCTGTCGGCGCTCGATCTCGGCGACGACCGCAACATGGATTCGGACGATGACGACGACCAGGACGAGAACCAGGACGGCGAGAGCGATCAGTCCGGCGCCGAGGGCTCGCCCGACTCCGATGCCGCGCAGGAGATGAGCGCCGACCAGGCGCAGACGTCAGCGGAAGAGATGAGCGAAAGCGCGATGGAGAGCGCGCAGGCCTCCACGTCTGATACGTTCGACGACGGCGAGCTCGGCGACGACGAGACGCCGGGCGAGGCGACGCGGCCGAATGCGCGCGGACAGAACGAGCCGCGCGGTCCGGAATATCACGCCTTCGCGCCGAAGTTCGACGAGGTGATCGCCGCCGAAGACCTTTGCGATCACGACGAGCTCGAGCGGCTGCGCTCCTATCTCGACAAGCAGCTCGCGCATCTGCAGGGCATCGTGGCGCGGCTCGCCAACCGCTTGCAGCGCCGGCTGATGGCGCAGCAGAACCGCGCCTGGGATTTCGATCTCGAGGAGGGCATCCTCGATCCGGCGCGGCTGTCGCGCGTCGTCACCGATCCCTATCATCCGCTGTCCTTCATGCATGAGAAGGAGGCGACCTTCCGCGACACCGTGGTGACGCTGCTGCTGGATAACTCCGGCTCGATGCGCGGCCGCCCGATCACGGTCGCCGCCACCTGCGCCGACATTCTGGCGCGCACGCTGGAGCGGTGCGGCGTCAAGGTCGAGATCCTCGGCTTCACCACGCGCGCCTGGAAGGGCGGGCAGTCGCGCGAGGCGTGGCTCGCGGCCGGCAAGCCGGCCAATCCGGGCCGCCTCAACGATCTCAGGCACATCATCTACAAGTCGGCTGACGCACCCTGGCGTCGCGCGCGGAAAAACCTCGGGCTGATGATGCGCGAAGGCCTGCTCAAGGAGAACATCGACGGCGAGGCGCTCGACTGGGCGCACAAGCGCTTGCTCGCGCGCCCCGAGCAGCGCCGCATCCTGATGATGATCTCCGACGGCGCGCCGGTCGACGACTCCACGCTGTCGGTCAATCCCGGCAACTATCTCGAGCGGCATCTGCGTCACATCATCGACGAGATCGAGACCCGCTCGCCGGTCGAGCTGATCGCGATCGGCATCGGTCACGACGTGACGCGCTACTATCGCCGCGCCGTGACCATCGTGGACGCCGAAGAGCTTGGCGGCGCCATCACCGAAAAGCTCGCCGAGCTGTTCAGCGAGACCCACGGCTCGGCGCCCGCGCCGGGCATCCGGCGCCGCCTCCACTCGTGAGACATGCGCTCGTCCCCTAGCCGCCGCCGTTTCCTCCAGGGTATGGCGGCGGGGCTGTCGGCCGCCGCATTGCCGCGTCTTGCGCAGGCGCAGAGCGCGACCCAGCCGCCGGCAACGCCGAGGCCGGCTGCGAGGCCGAGCCCCTACCGGGTCAACGAACCGGTTTCGATCGGCGTCAACGCGCGGCCGCTGCCGTCGTTCGACATCCGCGATCGCGCGCGCACGCGGTTCGGCGCGCTGGAATATCGCAGCGGTCTGATCCTGACCTCGTCGTTCTCCGGCTTCGGCGGCCTCTCCGCGCTACGGCTCGATCCCAAGGGCGAACGCTTCATCGCGGTCAGCGACCAGGGCAGCTGGTTCACCGGCCGCATCGTTTATCGTGGCCGGGAGATGGTCGGGCTCGACGACGTCGAGGCGGCACCGCTGCTCGGCGCCGACGGCAGGCCGATCACCGCGACCCGCGGTTGGTATGATTCGGAATCGCTGGCGCTCGACGGCTCGTTCGCCTATGTCGGGCTCGAGCGGGTCAACCAGGTGCTGCGCTTCGACTTCGCCAAGGGCTTTACCCGCTCGCGCGGCGAGGTGATTGCGCTGCCGGCGGCGGCGCGCAGGCTTCCCAACAACAAGGGGCTGGAGGGCCTCGTCTTCGTGCCCAAGGCCATGGGCCAGCCGCTCGCCGGCACGCTGATCGCGTTCTCGGAACGCGGGCTCGATGCGAGCGGCAATTTGATTGCCTTCCTGGTCGGCGGCAAGACGCCGGGCCAGTTCAGCGTCCGCCGCACCGAGAATTTCGACATCAGCGACGCGGTCCTGCTGCCGTCGGGCGGCCTGTTGATCCTGGAGCGGAAATTCTCCTGGTTCGGCGGCGTCGGCATCCGCATCCGCCGTCTCGCGCTGTCCGAGATCGCGCCCGGCGCCGTGGTCGATGGCCCCGCGATCTTCAATGCCGATCTCGGCAACGAGATCGACAATATGGAAGGCATCGACGCCCATGTCACGGAGGAGGGCGAGACCGTGCTGACCATGGTCTCCGACGACAATTTCTCCCTGATCCAGCGCAATCTGCTGCTGCAGTTCACGCTGGTGGACTGAGAGCGCCGGCCCGGAGGGACCCCGTCAGGACATTGCTGATCTGCGCCCCGGCCTGCGCGGCCTTCCGGACGGTTGGTGATCGGCCGTGCTGCCTCTATCTTAACCGGGCCCTCTCCCCGATCCCGGATATCCGCCGCATGAGCACCCTGTTCTCTCCGATCGAACTGCGCGACCTGAAACTCTCCAATCGCATCATGGTCTCGCCGATGTGCCAGTATTCGGCCGTCGACGGCTCCGCCAACGACTGGCACTTCACCCACATCAACATGCTGGCCCTGTCGGGCGCGGCGATGTTCTGCATCGAGGCCACCCATGTCGAGGATATCGGGCGGATCACGCCCGGCTGCCTCGGTCTTTACAACGACGCCAACGAGGCGGCGCTGAAGCCGATCCTGGCCTCGGTGCGCAAGCATTCGAAAGCGGCGGTCGCCATGCAACTCGCCCATGCCGGCCGCAAGGCGTCGAGCCAGCGCCCCTGGGAGGGCGGGCAGTTGATCCCGATTGCCGAAGGCGGCTGGCAGACGGTCGGACCATCCAACGTCCCGCACAAGGAAGGCGAGGCCGCGCCGGTGGCGCTCGACGACGCCGGCCTGACGCGCATCCGCGAGGCCTTTGTCGCGTCGGCAAAGCGCGCCGACCGGCTCGGCATCGATGCGCTCGAGCTGCACGGCGCGCATGGCTATCTGCTGCACCAGTTCCTGTCGCCGATCGCCAACAAGCGGACCGACCGCTATGGCGGCTCGCTGGAAAATCGCATGCGCTTCCCGCTCGAAGTGTTCGATGCCGTGCGCGCCGTATTCCCGGATCACAAGCCGATCGGCATGCGGGTGTCGGCGACCGACTGGGTCGAGGGCGCCTGGGACCTTGCGCAGACCATCGAGTTTGCCAAGGAGCTGAAGAAGCGCGGCGTCGACTGGATGGATGTCTCCTCCGGCGGCGTCTCGCCGTTGCAGAAGATCCCGCTCGGGCCGGGCTATCAGGTGCCGGCGGCGCTGGCGGTCAAGGAGGCGACCGGCGTTACCACGATGGCGGTCGGCCTGATCACGGAAGCGAAGCAGGCGGAGGAGATCGTCTCGTCCGGCAAGGCCGATATGGTCGCGCTCGCCCGCGGCATGCTCTACGACCCACGCTGGGGCTGGCACGCCGCCGCCGAGCTCGGCGGCGAGGTGAGCGCGCCGCCGCAATACTGGCGCTCGCAGCCCTCGACGCAGAAGGCGCTGTTCGGCAAGACCACGTTCGGGACGCGCTGACAGCGCACCTCGCTTGCGAGATCACTGCATGGCGGGCCCGAACCAGCGCGTCAGCGCGGTGTCGAGGCCCGTCGTGTCGGCGTCGTCGGCCGCCCAGGCGATGCAGGCATCCGGGCGGATCAGCAGCGAAGCGCCGCTACGTCGCGGCACGCATCGCACGAAGATATCCCAGCGTGCCGCGATCGCTGACGCGGCTCCATCAGTCGCATCGACCAGCACGGCCCTGCCGTCCTCCATCTGATCGAACAGGGTTGTTTCCGCGCCGTCGTCGCCGAGAGCAAAATTGCCGGAGAGCCGGCCGATCGAGGGATGGTCGCTGCCGAGATCGTAACGGATCCTGACGCCGCTGATCATTTCGCCGAAATAGCGGGTGCCCTCGTCAAGGCTCATCAGGTCAGCAACGATCTCGCGCAAGGCGTCCGTCATGACATCAGGCCGCATCAAGGCGACCTGGGCGCGGGTGTTGGCGAGCACCCTTGCCGCGATCGGATGCCGCTCTTCGGTGTAGCTGTCGAGCAGGCTTTCGGGCATGCGATCGCACACGACTGCCGCAAGTTTCCAGCCGAGATTGACCGCATCGAGCAGGCCGAGATTGAGGCCTTGTCCGCCGAATGGCGAGTGCACATGCGCCGCATCGCCCGCCAAGAGGACGCGGCCCCTGCGATAGCTGTCGGCCTGCCGCGCATTGTCGGTGAAGCGCGTCGCGGTCTTGACGGCGGTGACGCGAACGTCGGCCCCGCTGATCCGGCGCAGGGTGGTCTCGATCTCCTCGCGCGTGACCGGCGCGCTGCGATCGGCCGGCGGCCCATCGAATTCGGCCAGGAACACCCGGCCAGGAATCGGTCCATACGCCATCATGCCGACCGGCGTCCGTCGCCAGCCGACCGGCAGAAGCCGATCCGGATGATCGAGATCGACGATGGCCTGGTGTCCCGTGAGGGTCGGTTCGGTGCCGGGGAATGCGAAGCCCGCGCGCTTGCGCACGGCGCTGCGTCCGCCGTCGCAGCCGACCAGATAGGCCGCGTGCAGCGTGGCATCGCCGGACGCGTCCTTAGTTTGCACCACGACGCCGTCGCCGCTATCCTCGAAATCGATCAACTCGCAGCCGCGCCTGATCTCGATGCCGAGCGCGTGGGCGCGCTCGGCAAGCATGCTTTCCAGGGCTTGCTGGTTCACCCCGCGCAACCGCCGGTCCGGCTCGCGCTGACGCGTCTGGTCGATCAGGAAAATGCCCGAGAAGTGACCGCCGAATTTCTTGAACGGCAGGTCGCTCGCATCGCCCGAGCCCTTCATGAGCCTGGACATGCTGTCCGCCATGCTGCGTTCGACCGCATTCATCGCGTCGCCGAGGCCGCGGCGCTCCAGAGCCTCGCCTGCCAGCGCGCCGATCGCGCCGGCCTTGATGGTCTGGTCGGGCTCGGTCAGCCGCTCGATCACGATCACGTCGGCGCCGCCCAGGGTCAGTTCGATCGCCAGCAGCAGTCCGGTCGGCCCGGCACCGACCACAACCACATCGGTTCGTTCACGCGTCACGCCGTCACCATAAAATTATACTCAGTATACTATTTACTATGGTACAAATTCCCGCATGTCAAATCAGGGCGGATTGCGCGAGCGGAAGAAGGAGGCGACGCGCCAGGCGATCTCGGATGTCGCCACCGAGCTGTTCCTGGAACGCGGCTTCGACAATGTTTCGGTGGCCGAAGTCGCCGAGGCCGCCGAGGTCTCCCGGATGACTGTGTTCAATTACTTTCCACGCAAGGAAGACCTGTTCTTCGACCGTGAAGAGGAAAGCCGGCAGATGCTGCGGGCCGGCTTTGCCGAGCGGCCGGCGGGCGAGGCGCCGATCGCAACCCTCCGCAAGCTGGTGCACAGCCTGGCGGATCGCGTGCATCCGTTCGCGAAATTCACCGACGCGACGGCGAAATTCTGGCGCACCGTCGCCGAAAGCCCGGCGCTCTCGGCGCGGGCGCGCGAGATGCGTGACGAACTGGTCGATGATCTCGCGAGCGTGCTGGCGGCAGCCATCAAGCGCCCGCTCGCCGATGCCGATGCCCGGCTCGCCGCGTCGATGGTGGTCACGGCGCTGACCGTCGCCTATGCGGAAGGGCTTCGCGAGCACAAGGCCCGCAGGTCGGCTGCGACGTCACGCGAGACCTTCCTGCGGATCATGGAGCGAAGCTTTTCCGGTATCGCGATCATGCTGAAGGATACGCCCTACGCATAGATCCGGGCCGAGCTGATGCGACAGGGCCATTGTTCTGCCGCAGCCCGGGCAGGTACTCTCGAAGCGCGTGCGCAAGACACGCATCGAACAAAGAGAGGAAACCCATGGAACTCGGATACTTCGCGATGCCGTCGCATCCGCCGGAGTGCGGATTGAAGGAGGGCCACGACTGGGACCTGCAGGTGCTGCGCTGGCTCGACGAGCTCGGCTATCAGGAAGCCTGGATCGGCGAGCACCACACCGCACCCTGGGAGCCGCATCCGTCGCCTGATCTGTTGATCGCGCAGGCGCTGCTGCAGACCAAGAACATCCGCATCGGGCCCGGCGGCTTCCTGCTGCCGTATCATCACCCGGCCGAGCTCGCCAACCGCGTCGCGATGCTTGATCACCTCTCGAACGGGCGGCTCAACTTCGGCGTCGCGGCCTCCGGGCTGCCGAGCGACTGGGCGATGTTCAATGTCGACGGCATGTCAGGACAGAACCGCGACATGACCCGCGAGGCGCTCGAGATCATTTTGAAGATGTGGACCGAGCCGGCTCCCTGGACCCACAAGGGCAAGTTCTGGACCGTGACCAAGCCGGACACGATGTTCGATTTCCTCAAGCCGCATATCAAGCCTCAGCAAGCGCCGCATCCGCCGATCGGCGTCGCGGGGCTCTCCAAGAATTCGGACACGCTGAAGCTCGCCGGCGAGCGCGGCTTCATTCCGATGAGCCTCAACCTCAACCCGGCCTATGTCGGCAGCCACTGGGACTCGGTGGAGGCGGGCGCGGCCAAGACCGGCCGCACGCCGAGCCGCAAGGATTGGCGAATGGTGCGCGAGGTATTCGTCGCCGACACTGATGAAGAAGCATGGAAGCTGTCGACCGGCGACATGATGGGCCGGATGATGGGCGAGTACTTCCTGCCGCTGCTCGGCCACTTTGGTTTCAAGGATTACCTGAAGGCCTCGCCCGACGTGCCGGACAGCGACGTCACGGTCGAATATTGCGCGCGCAACAACTGGATCGTCGGCTCGCCCGCGACGGTCACCGAGAAGATCGAGCAGATCTACCAGGAGGTCGGCGGATTCGGCGTGCTCCTGGTGTTCGGCTTCGACTACAAGCACAAGCCGGAAGCCTGGCACAATTCGCTGCGGCTCCTGAAGCAAGAGGTGCTGCCGCGGCTGAAGCATCTCGACGCCTCGGTCGGCCGCGCGGCGTAGGTTTGGCGGAGAGGATAACAAGGGGCAGCGGTAACGCTGCCCCGTGTTCACGACGGATCGCCGGCGTCAGGTGGTGCCGAGCCAGAACCGCGTTTCGGTTTCCGCCCAGCCCTTGCCGATGCGGTTGCTCAGCCAGGTGTCGCTGCGCTTCAGACCCTTGTCCTTCTGGCCCTCCGGCGTGTTGCGCCAGGCCTGCCAGCGATACTGTCCGTAGATGCTGACGATGCGCGCGGCATAGGTCAGCGCCAGCTGCGAATCGCCCCTGATGATGACGAGGTTGTCGTCGTTCTTGGTGCTGGCGCGGTCGGAGAAATTGTGCGAGCCGGTCATGACCACCGGGTTCTTGCCGGCCGGATCCAGCACGATCACCTTGCTGTGCACGGCGATCATGAATTTGCCGGTGTTCTTGATCTCGTGCTCCCACCAGTCCGCGGTCTTGTCGATGCCGGCGGGCCGGATCACGTCGGCGATCTGCTTGCCCTTGAAGACCTGCTGCTGTCCGTCGCCGGCCAGGAGCTGCAGCTGATCCTTCGGGCTGTCCTTGCCCTGCGCCGGGAAATTGTTGAGCACCCCGCGCACATAGAGCTTCTTGTCCTGCGCCTTCTCCAGGATCGGGCCGAGCAGGCCCTTGTTGCCGGGATTGAGCATCAGGCACACCGCGCCATGCTCGGTGTCCTCGATCATCTTGGTGGCTTCCTTGAGGTCGCCGCTCCTGGTGGTGGGCGTGAACCAGACGCTGAGCTTCGACTTGCCGATGGTGAAGGGCCATTCGTGATCGCCGGCCACGGCCAGCGCCTTCGGCGACTTGCTGCCGTCGGCGTAGATCGCTTTCCAATGGTCATGATAGGCCGCCGCGACCTTGTCGTCGGTGATCTCGAGCCCGTTGTTGTTCTGGGTGCACAGTCCGGTCCGGGTCCAGTTGGTGCTGCCGGTCCAGACCACCTTCGGCTTCTGCGCGCCGTCGCAGAACACCGCGAACTTGTTGTGAGCGTAACGGCTCGGCGCGATCTTGCGGCGGACGATGTCGACGCCGGCCTTCTTCAGCACGCCGGCGTTCTTCTCGGTGTCCTTGGCGGTGGCGTCGGACTTGCCGGTGCTGTTGCCGAGCACGACGTGCGCCTTGCCTTTCATTGCGGTCAGCGCGGCGATCAGCTCAGGGTCGTTGAGCTCGTAGAGCGCGAGATAGACGTCGCGCTTGCTCTTCTTGGCATCGGCCAACAGCGCCAGCATGCGGGCGCCGAGCTGGCCCTTGAGGAAGTCGCGGATCTTGTTGCCCTTGGTCGAGATAGCCTTCTCCAGGGTTTGCGCCGGCTTCTTGTCCTTGCCGATCGCGCGCGACAGCCATTGCGCCGAGATCGTGCCGCGGTTGAACCACGGCTTGAGCGGGCCCGACGGCATGGCCGAGACGTATTCGGTCCATGTCGCTGGCGCACTGTAGGCGGGCTTCACCTTGGCGGCGCCGTCCTTGAGAACCGGAACGACGCCATAGCGGACCGGCGCGTCAATCGGCGCCAGGAAATCGGTCCAGTTCGTCTTCTGCACCGGCCATTCGGTGCTCGGCCGATGTTCGCCCGGCTTGTGATCCTGCGCCTGGTCCTCGAACCCGACCCAGGTGTCGACCACGGTTGCACTTTTGCCCTGCTGCTGACGATACAGCGCAAAGCCGAGGCAGTCCGGGATCATTGCCGCGACCTCCCAGACCACGAAGATGCCGTCGGTGGTCGGGAACGCCTGAATTGTGGAAATCATGGTGATGCCTCCAAATCCCTGATGAGAACTTTCCGGTCGACATGAACCTGGCGCGTCAACGTCGCCCGGCGATCCCTGAAGTCGCGTCGGATCGTTCCGGGCGTCGGGGCAGCTGATCTAGCAAGGAGAGTATGCCAGACAATCTACAACCTGATCTGTCGGCAGGATCACAGATCGGTCACGCCGTGCGCACCCGTTGGGCCGCGATGCTGTGGGCCCGATCGCGGCTCCCTACAGCAGCCGCACCGTGACCTTCGCCTTGCCCTTATGGTCGCCGTAGAACCATCCGCAGATCCAGGGCAGGCCGATGACGGCCTGGTTGACGTAGAGGAAGATCTCGCCGCTGCGATCGGCGGTGAACCTCGCCTTGTAGACCTGCGGGTCGGTGTTCGACACCGGCAGGGGGTCGAGGAAATACTCGTCGACGCCGGTCTCTCCGACCCGTGCGATCAGCCTGAACCACGGCCGGAACAGGATCCGCCGCAGGAAGATCGCAAAATAGCCGCGCAACTGCTTTGTGCCTTCGATGGTCGAGGTCCGGTATCCGATCGGCGTCACCGCGCGGCCGGCGTCCTCCCATGGCTCCGACATCGTGATCGCGATCTCGTACTTGAATCCCGTGCGCACCTTGAGACCGGTCGGCGCACAGATGGCGCCGGTGTCGAAGTCGGCGGCATCCTGCGGGATGCCCTTGTCGACGGCGACAAGCTTGTCCGTTGCAGTGCCCTTGCAGAATGCCCCCGTCGAATCGGCGAGATTGAACAGGAAGTGGCTGACCAGCGTCGCGCTGAACCAGACCAGCAGGGCCGTGAGCAGGAAAGGGACGACATGCCGCTTTCCGACATTGAGAATCCACTGATAGACCGCGCTGGTACGGAATCGATAGATCGCATCGTGCATGAACCCGGAGAGCGGCACAGGCTTCGCGCGGTCACGCCAGATGATCCGCATCCTGTCCCGAATCGTGGCGCTGAGCGAACTGCCTGCACCCATCAGCACGATGACAGCGAGGATGCCGCCGGCGAACCATTCCGGGTTGCCGGCGTACCAATCGGTCCACCAATGAAAGGAATCGGGCAGAAACGATTGAACGAAGCGCACCAGCTCAGAGATCATCCTGACAGGTGAGCTGAATTCGTGCTCCTTGTGCTGGTTATGGAACAGCCAGAACGCGGCCAGATGCAGCGACGCCGCCAGCGTGGCGAAGTAGGCGATCCGCCGCATCCAGACGTAGTTCCACAGCTTCTCCTGCGCGGCATAGCGCGCCGGTGCGCCCGCAGGCGTCTCAAACGTATTGGCGCCGAGCGGGGTGACCTGGCCGCTGCGCGAGACGACCACGTAGTTCGGCGGAAGTCCGATCGGGGCATAGGCATTGGCGCCGCTGTCGATCCGCTCGAACACGCTCTCGTGGATCTTCGGCATCGGCACGCTGACGCCGGCATAGGGATCGTTGCAGAGGTCGGCGACCTTGCGCGGACCGTACCGGTAGTACGCGCCGAGGCCGGCCCGGGAATCGTAGAGGCGCCCATCCTTGTCCTCGGAGGACTTGATTGACTTGATCGCGTCAGGGTCGGCGATCGGTGCGCTCTTGAATGCGAGGCCGCGCTTGACGGCTTCGTCGACCAGCCAGGCCAGCGGCACGAAGGCGACGGCGTCGTCCGGATAGCCGCCGCCGACATTGGCATGCATTCCGACGAACCAGACCTGGACGAGGCGCTCGCCATCGATGCTGGTCGGCACCGCCGGCGCGGGCTGTCCCGGCTCTTGCTCGGTCCAGAGCACCGGATGAAAGGTCGTGCGCTCGTCGTCAAGCGCCAGCGCGTGTCGCGCGCACTTGACCTTCGGGCTGAGAATCCGGTTCGGCAGTTCGAGCGGCCACACCCAGTTGGAGATGCCGCGCGTCATCTCGTCGATCGGCAGGCCATAGGCCGCGACGGTGTCCCAGATGCCGATGAACTCGATCGCTGGCACCGGCTTCCGCGCGATCCTTGCATACGGCTTGTTGCCTCGAAGGCGATCCCACAGCGGCACAAGAACATAGTCGCGCAGCGCGCGGAACAGCACCTCGATGCGCCAGATCGAGTGGTAGCCCTCGGCCCGGTATGCGCGATAGGCCTTCACCGCGCCGTCGTGGAGCTCGGATTCGGTGTCCGCGACGATCAGGCCCTGATCGAGGATGAGTGCGGCGAGCGTGCGCACGGTGAACGCGCCGCGGCTGAATCCGAACAGGTAGACCTTCGAATCTTTCGCGTGGTCGTAGTTCCGGCAGATGAACTTGTAGGCGTCGAGGATGTTGCGCTTGAGGCCGTAGCCGAAGGCGCCGCCGAGGATTGCCAGCGGAATGAATTTCGACGTGCCGACGCCGTCATCATACTTGGCGGCCTGCGTATTGCCCTGCAAATCGAGCGACTGGAAGATTCGCCAGACATTGGTGCGCCAGACGCTGGAAGCGGCGTTGCCGGTGCCATCGGACAGAATAATGATCTTCGGACTCGGCATTGAAAGACGCTCGCTGAAACGAATGAAGCGGATGGCGCAGCGTAGCAGGGACCGGATCGTTTGCTACCTTTGATCGCTCTTTAATCATTCCATGCCGCGATAGGTGTGAACTAGCGCACAAAGCGTCACGTGGTCGCGGCCATGTGAGAGGTGACCGCTTTCGCGCTGCTGCGAAAAGGCCTAGCCTGATAGCGGCGCAATTCATTGATGAGGCACAGCCATGCGCAGCCACGTCAGAAAATTTGCCCATGTCCTTGAGCGCTTCGGCCTTGCTTTGGCGGGAGCTGCAAGCGGTCTGTTTGTCGCCATCCATGTCGGCTCGAGCGTCTCGGCGCTGACCTCGCAGGCGTTCCTGCTCATCATGATGCTGGGCGGCGCGATCGGCTTCTATCTCGGCATCGATACGCCCCCCAAGCTGTTCCATCCGAAGGATACGGCCTCGATGCGCAAGATCGACGCGGCGGAGCTGCTCGGCGCGATCGGGACCTTCCTCGCGACAATGGTTGCGTTCTTCTCGGTTGGCGTCGTCGTGCTGCGCAGCGAGCCGGACATCGGCTGGACCGCGGCCATCATGGCGGGCTGGGTGCTCGGCGTTGCCATGCAGATCGTCGGCGGCACGATCGCGCGGGCGCGCGCTTGAAGCGTCGGAGTGGCGTTGGACGAGGCTGGTTTGCTGGCTCGGGATCGGTCGTGTTGCAGGGGGGATGGTCTGAACGCAAGTCCTGTGTCGGCCGTCACCCGCTACGCCGGGACACCGCAAAGGCCTACGCCAAGCCGGATCAGCTGCTACTCCGCCTCCCTCATCGGTTCGCGACCTTGGCGGGGTCCTTGACCGCCTTGAACGTCTCCTGCTCGACGCTGTAGAGCTCGCCGCCGACCTTCTCGACCTTGCGAATGTAGATGTCGTGGACGACCTCGCGCGTCTTCGGGTCGATCGACATCGGGCCGCGCGGGCTTTCCCAGGCCATGCCCTTCATGGCTTCGACCAGCGCATCGCCATTGGTCTTGCCGCCGGTCACCTTCAGCGCCTCGTAGATCAGATGCATGCCGTCATAGGCGCTGACGCTGATGAAGTTCGGTCGAACATTCGCGTTGGCCTTGCGGAACGCCGCGACATAGTCGCGGTTCAGGTCGGATGGATGCGCGGCGGAGTAGAACCCCGCCGTGATCATGCCGATCATCGCATCGCTCATGCCCGGCAGGTCCTCGTCGTCGGCGATGTCGCCGGGGCCGATCAGCTTGATCCCGCTCTTGTCGAGCCCGCGCTCGACAAACTGCTTGGCCAGGATACCGGCCTGGCTTGTCGGGACAAAAATGAACAGGGTGTCGGGATTGCCATCCCGCGCGCGCTGCAGGAACGGCGCGAAATCGGGGTTGGCCAGCGGCACTTTCAGCGCTTCGACAATCGTTCCGCCGGCCACGGTGAAGCTCGCCGAAAATACGCCGGCGGCTTCGCGCCCGGGTGCCCAGTCGGACGCTATGATGGTGGCCCGTTTCGATCCGTTCCGCGCCGCCCAATCCGCCAGCACGCTGGCCTGCTGCGCGTGCGTCCAGCTGGTGCGCACGAAGTAAGGCGACCGTTCGGTCACGATCGAGGTGCCCGATACCATGACGACGGTTGCCGTCTTGCTTTCATTGGCCAGCGGCGCGAGCGCCAGCACGCTCGGCGTTAGCCCGCCGCCGAGGATCGCCACCTCGTCGTTGACGATCAGCTCCTGCGCAATGCGCTTGGCATTGTCGGGCACGCTGGCATCGTCCCGGACGATCAATTCGATCTTGCGGCCGGCGACCATGTCACCGTGCTGCGCCATGTAGAGCCGCGCCCCGGCGACCGCCTGCTTGCCGACCGGCCCCAGAACGCCGGTCAATGGCATCACCAGCCCGACCCTTACGACGTCCTGCGCCTGGGTGGGTCCCGGTCGCACCGCCGCAAGCGCCAGAACGGCCCCGACCAACATGGCAAACCGGGTACTCGACATGGCCAACCTCCCGCGAGCCCGGAGATGATGCCGGGCCGGTTCGCGACTATCGGCTTCGCGCCAGGGAAGTCCTGATGAAGAAGTGACAGAACGGCGAATTTCCTGCTAAATTTTCCCGATTGGTGCCGTCTGTGGGCATGGAGTGACCTCTATGGACCCGGCGACTGATTCCGTTTTGATATTTGATTCCTTTGAGCTTGATCTCGCCCGCGGCGTAGCCCGCGTGGATGGCGTCGATCTCGATCTCAGGCCGAAATCATTCGCGGTGCTCGGCTATCTCGCCGGCAATGCCGGGCGGCTGGCATCCAAGCAGGATCTGCACGAGGCGGTCTGGGGCAACGTCGCGGTTTCCGACGACTCGCTCGTCCAGTGCATCCGCGAGCTGCGCCTGAAGCTGCGCGATGATGACCACCGCATCATCAAGACGGTGTCTCGCCGCGGTTATCGCCTCGACGCCAGGCCGGTGCCGCCGCCGCAGGATCATGGATCGCAGAACATCTCGCGCCGAACGTCCGCTCCCCGCGGCATCGCGGCACGCTTGGCCGCACTTCCCCGATGGTTGCTGATCGCCGGCCTGTCGGTGATCGCCTTCGCATCATTCGCATCCGCGCCGCCGATCGCCAACGGGATGTGGCATCCTCTGGCCGAATTGGCGCACTGGCTTGTGCCGCAGGATCACGGCATCGTGCCGGAGCAGGATGTCGAGCGGATCACCGCGCTGGCCGCCGAGAAGCAGCTGCCGCTTCCCGCCTATCGCGTTCGCGCGCCGGCAAGTGACGTACCGGACAATATCCGCCGCTTTCTCGGCGTGTGGGTGAGCGCCGAGGGATGGATCAATTCGCACCGCCAATTCATGATGATCGTCACCAATGTCGATCGGGATGGTGTCGCGACCGGCTATCTCGTGAACGGTCCGGCGATGCCGCACAGCCGTGTACCCGGGCCCGGCTTTTCCGGCGGCTTCACCGGATATGTCCTCGACGACGTCTTGCGCTATGACGGCAATACCGGACTGCACTCCGCCTCCATCACCGCGGATGGACGGATCGAGTTCAAGCTCGTCTTCCGCGAGGGAGGTACGGGTGTCGTGTTCCTCGAACCGCTCTGGACCCTTGCCCATCCAGGCCGCATTGCACGCAGTCAAACCTGATCGAGGCGCGCCCGGTGTGATTACGTGCGACGCGAAACACCGAGCCCCGCCAGATGCGTGTCGACGAACTGCGCGAGCCGCTCGCGCAGCATCTCGGGCGGGACCGCGACCATGCGCTCCTCGAGGCCGAGCGAGATAATGCCGTGGACCGCGGAGAACATCGTCCGCGACAGCAGCGCGACGTCGCCGGGATCACGATCGGGCAGCAGCCGGAGCAGCGGCGCATGCATCAGCGCGAACGCATCCATCACCATCGTGAGGATGTCTTCCGGAAACGGCCGGTCGTCCTCCATCCGGTGCTCGAACAGCGAGCGCAGCAGATTGGCGTGCTCGGTGGCGAAGCCGAGATAGGCGTCGGCAAGTCCGTGCAGCTGGTGCAGGGGATCGTCGGCCGGGACCGCCTTGAGGCGTGTGGTCAGGGCGTGAACGGTCTCCCGGTTCACGGTCAGGATCAACCCGTCGAAGTCGCCGAACTCATTATAGACACTGCCGATGGAGCAGCCGGCGGCCTCGGCGACATCGCGAACCTTGAGTGATCTCAAGCCTTTAGTGGCGATTGACCGACGCGCGATCTCGATCAGCAGGGCCCGCCGCTGAAGTTTTTTTCGGTCTCGTCGCGATTCTTCTTGAACAATGTTCATTTTCGTACTACTAATTTGAGCGTTGCTCAAATTGGCATAGGAGGCCACTCAGATGCAGACCCTAGCACTTCAATCGACCACCACCCTTGTCGATGACGCGATCGAGCTCGTGAAGGGCTTCGGCCGCGCCGTCCTCAATCTGGCGACCGCGCCGATCGAGCGGATCGCCCGCGCCTGCGACGTCGCAGGCGTCCTGGAGCAGCGGCGCGCGGATCGGCGCGCGCCGCGCCAGGCGGCTGCGAGCGGAGGCCGCTGCAAGCCGCGCAACTGCCGATGGTCACCGTTCGGCGGCTTGAGTGAACTGACCTGAAGCGGGCCCCCGGCAATTGTCGGCGAAACCTCAACAAAGCGCTCACCATGTCCTCTGCGAGCCCATCCGGCGTCGGTCAACCCCAGGTCTGGATAAGGTCTCGTACATCTCTGGCGGGCAATGTCGCGACGTCCCGGTGCGCCCGATTTTGCGCGCCTTCGAACCGATACGTTGCGGAAAAGACTAAAGGCTGCGGCATCTCCGTCATTTTCTCCACGCTCACCATTCTCCGCCACCCGAATTCGCAGACCTGCCAGCGCCGTGCGCGCTAACCCAAGGAACCGGTCATGATCAAGGAATTGATGACGTCCCGCCGCTTCGCGCCGCTGTTCTGGTCGCAGTTCTGCTCGGCGTTGAACGACAACGTGCTGAAGAACGCGCTCGTCATCATGCTGCTGTATGGCGTCGCCAACGAGCAGGGGCCGGCGCTGGTCCAGCTCGCGGGGGCGGTCTTCATCGCTCCGTTCTTCGTGCTGTCGGCGCTCGGCGGCGAGCTCGCCGACCGCTACATCAAGTCCGTCGTCGCCCGCCGGCTGAAGTTCTTCGAGATCTTCGCCGCGGCGTTTGCCGCCGCCGGCTTCTTCACTCATTCGATCCCGCTGCTGTTCATCGCGCTGGCGCTGTTCGGCATCGTCGCGGCGCTGTTCGGCCCGGTGAAATATGCCGTTCTGCCCGACCAGCTGTCGGTGTCCGAACTCGCGACCGGCAACGCGCTGGTCGAGGGCGCAACCTTCATGGCGATCCTGATCGGCACCATCGCGGGCGGCATGTTCGTCGCCGGCGCCAGCCACATGGGCTGGATCTGTGCCGCCGTGGTCGGCCTGTCGGTGCTGTCCTGGGGCTTCGCGTCACGGATCCCGGTGACGCAGCCGTCCGCGCCGGATCTGCCGATCACCAAAAATCCCTGGACCTCGACCGTGCGCCTGTTGAAGTCGCTCTATGCCGAGCCGCGGCTGTGGGACGGCATGGTGATCGTGTCCTGGTTCTGGATGGTCGGCGCGATCGTGCTGTCGCTGCTGCCCGCGCTGATCAAGGAAAGGCGTCGGCGGCACCGAGGGTGTGGTCACGCTGTGCCTTGCCGTGTTCGCGATCGGCATTGCCGCCGGCTCGCTGTTCGCCGCGCAGCTGAGCCATGTCCGCCCGAACCTCGCGCTGGTGCCGATCGGCGCCATCGTGATGGGCGTGGTCGGCCTCGACCTCGCCTGGGCGATCGCCACCACCTCGCTCGGCAAGGACGTCACCGCGGCCGCGTTTGCGACCTCGTTCGGCGGCTTCCGCATGCTGGCCGACTTCTTCCTGTTCGCCTTCGGCGGCGGCCTGTTCGTGGTGCCGTCGTTTGCCGCCGTGCAGGCCTGGACCGCGCCGTCCGAGCGCGCCCGCATCATCGCCGCCGGCAATATCCTGCAGGCTGGCTTCATGGTCGCCGGCGCGGTGTTCGTCGGCGCCCTGCAATATATCGGCCTGCCGATCGCCTGGATTTTCTTCGGCCTCGCCGTCGCGAGCTTCGGCACCGTCTGGTTCGTGCTGAGCAAGTGGGGCAAGGAGGGCGTGCGCGACTTCGGCGCGCTGCTGTTCCGGGCGCTGTTCCGCGTCGAGGTGCGCGGCATGGAGAATCTGCCGCCATCGGGTACGCGGATGCTGATCGCGCCCAACCATGTCAGCCTGGTCGACGGCCCGCTGCTGCACGCCACCTTGCCGATCGATGCGAGCTTCGCGGTCGACACCGGCATCTCCAAGGCGTGGTGGGCCAAGCCGTTCCTGAAGATGATCAAGCACTACACGATGGATCCGTCGAAGCCGCTGGCCGCGCGCGACCTGATCAAGCTGGTCGCCGCCGGCGAGCCGGTGGTGATCTTCCCGGAAGGGCGCATCACGGTCTCGGGTTCGTTGATGAAGGTCTATGACGGCACCGCGATGATCGCCGACAAGGCCGATGCGGTCGTCGTCCCGGTCCGCATCGAGGGTGCGCAGCGTTCGCATCTCAGCTATCTCAAGAATGGCGAGATCAAGCGCTCCTGGTTCCCCAAGGTGACGATCTCGATCCTGCCGCCGGTGAAGCTGCCGGTCGACGAATCGCTGCGAGGCAAGGCGCGCCGCAATGCCGCCGGCGCCGCGCTGCAGGACGTGATGATCAACGCCATGGTCCAGAACGCGATGCTCGACCACACGCTGTTCGAGGGCCTCGGCCACGCCTATCGCGACCGCGATACCGGGAAGCCGATCATCGAGGACGCGCTCGGCACCAAGCTGACCTATCGCAAGCTGATCCTCGGCGCCCAGGTGCTGAGCCGCAAGCTCGAGCAGGGCACCGCGGTCGGCGAGAATGTCGGGGTGCTGCTGCCGAACTCGGCCGGCGTTGCCGTCGTGTTCATGGCGCTGCAGACCATCGGCCGCGTGCCGGCGATGCTCAACTTCTCGGCAGGTCCAGTCAATGTGCTGGCGGCGATGAAGGCGGCGCAGGTGAAGACCGTGCTGACCTCGCAGGCCTTCATCGAGAAGGGCAAGCTCGACAAGCTGATCGCGGCGCTCGCCGGCCAGGCGCGCGTCGTCTATCTCGAGGATGTCAGGGCCGGCATCGGCCTCGCCGACAAGGTCGCGGGCTTCCGCGCCGGCATCGCGCCGCGCGTCGCCCGCAAGGCCAACGATCCCGCGGTCATCCTGTTTACCTCGGGCTCGGAAGGCACACCGAAGGGCGTCGTGCTGTCCCATCGCAACATCCTCGCCAACGCGGCGCAGGCGCTGGCACGGGTCGATGCCAATGCCAACGACAAGGTGTTCAACGTGCTGCCGGTGTTCCACTCGTTTGGTTTGACCGGCGGCATGATGATGCCGATCCTCGGCGGCATCCCGATCTTCATGTATCCGTCGCCGCTGCATTACCGCATCGTGCCCGAGCTGATCTACCAGACCGGCGCGACGATCCTGTTCGGCACCGACACCTTCCTCACCGGCTATGCCCGCTCGGCGCATGCCTATGACTTCCGCACGCTGCGGCTCGTCATCGCCGGTGCGGAGGCGGTGAAGGAGCGCACGCGGCAGATCTACATGGAGCGCTACGGCATCCGCATCCTCGAGGGCTACGGCGTCACCGAGACCGCGCCGGTGCTGGCGATGAACACGCCGATGGCCAACCGTCAGGGCACCGTCGGCCGGATCTCGCCGCTGATGCAGTACCGTCTCGATCCGGTCCCCGGCATCGAGGAAGGCGGCCGGCTGTCGGTGAAGGGCCCGAACGTCATGCTCGGCTATCTCCGCGCCGAGAATCCCGGCGTGCTTGAGCCGCTGCCCGAGGGCTGGCACGACACCGGCGACATCGTCACGGTCGACGCGCAGGGTTTCATCGCGATCAAGGGCCGTGCCAAGCGCTTCGCCAAGATCGCCGGCGAGATGGTCTCGCTCTCGGCGGTGGAGGCGATCGCGGCTGCGATCTGGCCGCAGGCGATGTCGGTTGCGGTCACGCTGCCCGATCAGCGCAAGGGCGAACGCATCGTGCTGCTCACCACGCAGAAGGACGCCGACCGCGCCGCGATGCAGCGCCAGGCCAAGAGCGTCGGCGCCTCCGAGCTCGCGGTGCCGGCCGATATCCGCGTCGTCGACAAGGTGCCTCTGCTCGGCACCGGCAAGACCGACTATGTCGGCGCCACTGCGCTGGCCAAGGAAATAGCAGCGGAACTTGCCGCGGCGCCTGCGCCGCAGGTCGAGCCCGCCGGCGATGAGGGCGAGGCCGAGCCGGCGCAGCTGGCGCAACACGTTGCATGAGGCTTGGCATGATGGTTGTGCTTTTCGGGAGCATGTTGTCAGATAGACGGCAACTGCTCCCGAGAAAGCACGATCATGCTGGACAAACTGAACCCGGCCACGGAGGACGCGCCTGAACTTGCCGCTGAGCGATGGATCGGCGCGCTGGATGCGGCGCTCGCGAGCCGCTCCACGGAGGCTCTATCCGCATTGTTTGCGCCGGAGAGCCACTGGCGCAATATCTTCGGCATCTCCTGGCAGTTTGCGACCTTCAGCGGGCGGCAGCGCGTCGTTGCCGAACTGCTTGCGCGCGCTGAAGCGGCCGGCGCGCGCGGATTTCGTCTCGATGACCGTGCCTTGATACCGCGGCAGGCCGTGGTGGCCGGACGCGAGGCGATCGAGGCTGTCTTCACCTTCGACACATCGAATGGCCCCGGCACCGGCGCGGTGCGGCTGCTCCACGATGCTGACGGAAATTCCGTGGCGTGGACGTTCTCCACGATGCTCGACTTCAACCGCATCTGCGAGGCGCGCGCCGACGGCGCCGCCGAGCAATCCCATGCGCGCGATTTCGCCGCACCCGACTGGCTGGAGCAGCGGCAGGCCTCGCGCGCCTATGCCGACCGCGAGCCCGATGTGCTGATCGTCGGCGGCGGCCATGCCGGCATCGCGGCCGCGGTCGAGTGCAAGCGGATCGGGCTCGATGCCCTGATCGTCGATCGCGAGCGGCGTATCGGCGACAATTGGCGGCTGCGGTATCGCGGCCTCAAGCTGCACAACAAGACGCCAGTCAATCTGTTTCGCTATTTGCCGTTCCCGCCGAGCTTTCCGGACTACATCCCGAAGGACAAGATCGCGAACTGGCTGGAAAGCCATGTCGACATCATGGAGCTCGACTTCTGGACCGAGACCTCGTTCGAAGGCGCGCGCTATGACGATACGACGCAGCGCTGGACCGTGACGCTGCAAGGGACCAGCGGCCCGCGCACGCTGCATCCGAAGCACATCGTGCTCGCGACCAGCGTCAGCGGCACGCCGAACATTCCCAGGATCGACGACATCGGGAATTTCGAGGGGAAGGTGCTGCACTCCAGCGCCTTCGCGGCCGGGCGCGAATGGGCCGGGCGTTCGGTCGTCGTGTTCGGCACCGGCACCAGCGCGCATGACATCTGCCAGGAGCTGCACGCCGCCGGTGCCGACGTCACCATGGTGCAGCGCAGCCCGACCATGGTGGTCAATGTCGAGCCCGCGCAGCTCTACGACAAGACCTATCTCGGCGACGGACCGGCGATCGAGGTGCGCGACATCCTCAATTCCGGCGTGCCGCTCCCGGTGATGAAGATCGCGCACAGGATCATCACCGACGAGGTGAAGCGGCTCGATGCGTCGTTGCTGTCGCGGCTGGAGCGCGCCGGCTTCCGGCTCGAGTTCGGCGAGGACGGCACCGGCTGGCCGCTGAAGTTCCGCTCCCGCGGCGGCGGCTATTACTTCAATGTCGGCTGCTCCGAGCTGATCGCCGACGGTAAGATCCGCCTGATCCAGGCCGCCGACATCGCTGATATCACCGCCACCGGTCTTGCGCTGAAGGACGGCACGTCGCTCGGCGCCGAGCTGTTCGTGCTCGCTACCGGCTACAAGGGGCCGGACCATCTGGTCGGCAGATTGTTCGGCGAGGACGTCGCCGAGCGCGTCGGCCGGGTCTGGGGCTTCGACGATGCGACGCAAGAGCTGCGCAACATGTGGACACGCACGCCGCAGCCCGGCCTTTGGTTCGCCGGCGGCGCGTTCTCGCAGGCCCGCATCTACAGCCGCTTCATCGCGCTGCAGATCGCAGCGATCGAGGCCGGCACGCTTTCCAAGCAACTCACCTGAACTCCACGCACTCGCACTGAAAGACTCCCATGCCGCTTCCGCTCGACCCCGTCATTGAGAAGATCATCCCGCTGCTGCCGCTGCGCGATCCCGAAACCATGACGCCGCAGAGCTGTCGCGATTCGCTCCGGGCGTTGGCGGAGGCGCGCAAGGCGGTGCCGCCGCCGCCGGTCGACGTGGCACGCGATATCGAGGTCGCTGGCGCCGCCGGCAAGCTCGGCGCGCGGCTCTATCGCAACGGCCGCGGCACGGCGCCGACCGTGATCTTCTTCCACGGCGGCGGCTGGGTCGCCGGCGATCTCGAGACGCATGATCGCCAGGCCCGCAACCTCGTGATCGACACCGGCGCTGTCGTGATCTCGGTCGATTACCGCCGCCCGCCGGAGACGCACTTTCCAGGGGCCTTCGAGGATGCGTTCGCCGCGATCCGCGACGTGGTCGCGCGGATCGATGAATTCGGCGGCGATCTCGCCCGCGTCGGCGTTGCCGGCGATTCCGCGGGCGGCAATCTCGCCGCCGCCACCGCGCTGGCCTGCCGCGACGCCGGCATCAGGCTCGCCGGGCAATTGCTGGTCTATCCCGTCACCGACGTGGTCGGCAATTTTGCCGACGCGGCCGAGAACGCCAAATTTCCGTCACGCGCCGAGAATGCGGACGGCTACTTCCTGACGCGGGCGACGATGCAGTGGTTCTGCGGGCACTATCTCGCCGGCAAGGCTGAGGGCGCCGACTGGCGCGTCTCGCCGCTGCGCGCGAAGAGCCTCGCGGGCGTGGCACCGGCGGTGGTCACCACAGCCTGGTTCGACCCGCTGCGCGACGAGGGCCATGCCTACGCCGAGGCGTTGCAGGCGGCCGGCGTGCCGGTCGCGTATCATTCCGGCGAGGGGCTGATTCACGGCTACTTTGGTCTTGGCGATGCCTCGGAGGCCGCACGCGCGGAGGCGCAGCGTGCGCGGGCGGATTTTCGGGTGTTGCTGGAGCGGGGCGTCTAATCTCCGGTCGTCCCGGTCGTTGTTGGCAATGGGACTCTAACCTCCGCGTCGTCCCGGCCTTTGTTGGCGAACGGACTCTAACCTCCTCGTCGTCCCGGCGAAGGCCGGGACCCATAACCACCGCAGCCTGTTATTGCAGCGGGCTGCGGCCCCAGCGTCGCGCCACGCCATCCAGTCGGGGTAATGGGTCCCGGCTTTCGCCGGGACGACGATGTGGATGGATTTGCGTTTAACCCCCTCAATCATTCCCGATCGTGTCGCCGAACAGCTGCCAGGTCTCGCCGTTGAACTTCTGCAGCCGCATCGCTTCGACCGGGAAATAGTCGGTCGGCGAGGTCTTCACCTTGATGCCGGGCAGGAACATCGGCAGCGCGATGTCGAGATTGGCGGCCTGCTTCATGATGTTCTCATGGGTGAGGTCGTCGCCGCACTGCTTTCAGCACCTGCACCGTCGCCTCCGCCACCACATAGCCGTAGACGATCAGCTGGTCCTGCAGATTGCCGTCCGGAAAATACTTCTTCATGAAGTCCTGCCAGGCGATCACGTCCGGGTCCGCTTTCCACTGCGGATCGTTCGGATCCTTCAGCGAGTAGGACGAGATGATGTCCCTGGAATATTCGAAGCCGGCCGGCTTCAGCACCGAGGACACCGAGGTCGAGGTCGCCGCGAGGAAGAACAAATCCGGCTTCCAGCCGATCTCGCCGATCTTCTTGATCGCCTGCGCCGCCTGCTTGGGGATCGCGTGCATGAACAGCACGTTGGCGCCGGATGATTTCAGCTTCACGATCTGGCTGTCGACCGTCGGATCGGTCGATTCATAGGTCGTCTCCGCCACCACCATCTTGGCGGTGTTTTCCGGCCCCAGCCCCTTCTTGAAGCCGTTGCCGTAATCCTTGCCGGCGTCGTCGTTCTGGTAGAACAGCGCGATCTTCGCGTCCGGCTTGTTGGTCAGCACATACTTGGCGTAGACCGCGGTCTCGGCCTGGTACGACGGCTGGAAGCCGATCGTCCACGGATAATGCGCGTAGTCGCCCCACAGCGTGGCGCCGGCGCCGACGAACAGCTGCGGCACCTTCTTGTCGTTGAGATATTTGCGCACGGCCAGGCCCGTCGGCGTGCCCAGCGGATTGAGGATCGCGGCGACCTCCTCCTGCTCGACGAGCTTGCGGGTCTGCTCCACCGTCTTCGGCGGCGAGTAGCCGTCGTCGAGCGTGATCAGGTTGATCTTGCGCCCGTTCACGCCGCCCTGGTCGTTGATCATCCTGAAGTAGGCGGCCTGCGTCTTCGCGATCACGCTGTAGGCCGATGCCGCGCCGGAGAATGGCGAGGTCTGTCCGAGCTTGATCTCGGTGTCGCTGGCGCCGGTGCCATATTTCTTCTCGGCGGCGTGTACCTGCGTCGCGAGCGCAAGCGCGACTGTTGCCGCAATGGCCTTCCAGATCATCGTGAGCCTCCCTGTGCATTTTTTGTTGTTCGCCAGGGGAGCTTACGTGAGGTCCGGGGAGGCAGGCTTGTGGCGAGACGCCGGGGCAGGGATGCGAAAATGCGGGCGGGGGAGGTGATGATTACCGTCGTCCCGGCGAAGGCCGGGACCCATAACCACTAATGTTTGCCGTTACATGGAATGTTGCCCCAGCCTTATAACCAATAAACAGCCGGGGTAATGGGTCCCGGCCTTCGCCGGGACGACGATGATGGATAGAGCGCCCCTTAACGGTAGCGCACGCTGCCGGTCGTGACAGGATCGGTCGGCAGCACGGTAGCGCCGGCTCTGCTGGCGGCGGCGGAGGTGATCATGCCGGGCTCGGCCGCGGCCTGCACATTGCGGGGCGGGTTGAATTCGAGGATGACGAGGGCGGCCGTGGCGAGCACCGCCACGGCGGCGGTTGCAATCGCAGGCACCAGTCTTCCGCGCGGATCGGCTGCGCGAACTTGCATCGAGCAATTCCTTTATCGGGGTCGTTCTTTGGACGTGATGTAAGAACGGCCAGGCTTCTTCCCAAGAGTGCGGCGCACATGCCTCACAATCAGTTGTACCGGCCGTGACGTCCGTCACGGTGTTCGAGCCGCGCGGGGTCGGCCCACGTCGAATCGCATTCGTGTCGGACGGCTTGTTTGCACACTAATATCTGGAAGAGATCGTGGCGTTTTGCATGCGCCTCATGCGCTCGTGATGATGCACAGTGATGTTGTGATTAATAATCGCGCGACAAGCCGCTTTCGCCTTTATTTATAGGCTTTCTTGGTTGGTTAAGGCGCGTGCGTTAAGCGTTTCTTCACTCGCTTAGAACGCATCAACATAGATTCGCGCTGTGGCAAGCGATGACACCGCTGTCATTGGCGGCAGCTGTCAGCGGATTTGCCGCAGCTCGTGGTCGCCGTCATTGCGAGGAGCAAAGCGACGAAGCAATCCATCTCTCCATGTCCATTGCGATGGATGGTTTTGCTTCACGCGCAATCACGCAAAGAAGAATTCACTCTCTATTGGCCATTTGCTACTCACCCGCGCGCACGCGCGTCGGTCGGATCGATTCATCTGTCAGACAGCAGGAGAGGGTGTGCGGACGCACTCTCGCGGCCTGCTCGTCTCGCGCACCTCTCGCGGTCACCGCATCCCGACCCAACGTCCGTGACGATCGCAAAACGCCCCTCTCAGAGGAGGCGGGGCGCGCTGCTTGCACCGATGAGTTTGAGGCTCGGTAAAGAGGAATATCTACCTAGCAAAGGATGAATAAGAGGATATCCTATTGAAATTAATATGTAAATTTAAGTCTTAGCGGGTGGAATCGACGCTCTGCGAACTGGATGCCCTCAGTCATCTACACGGAAAGCTGGCGCTCCGGGGGCGGATGCCGCGCTTGGTCAGCGGCGGCAAGAGACTTTCAGTCCTTCATAACCGAGATACTATCTGGGCCAAATCAACTTGTGAGCGAGGCGATGACGCGCACTCAAGTATTGGGCGGATATGACGACGGATATGACAACTGCAATTGCTTTTGGGGGACTGCTCCAGGCTCATTGGTGCAAACATTTATTGAGAGTAATCCAAAGCTCGATGGCATGCGTGTTCTGGACTTAGGATGCGGTGAAGGAAAGAACGCCGCGGCGTTTGCCAGATCGGGAGCGACTGTTACCGCCGTCGATTGTTCTGCGCGGGCATTGGACAATGGTCGGGCCGCATTTTCCAGCTCAGAGATCGAGTGGTGTCAATCAGACGCCCGTTCGTTTCTCGCTGTTTGCGATTCGTTCGACGTGATCGTTATGTATGGTCTCTTGCACTGCCTAGCGTCATCCGACGAAGTTGAAGAGATGGTTCAGTCGGCCCTACGTAAAACCCGTCCCGAGGGATACCACTTTGTTGTCGCTTTCAACGATGGGCCGCACGATCTGTCCGCCCATCCGCTTTTCTCCCCTGTTTTATTGCCTCACTCATTCTATCTCGATCAATATGCCGGACAGACGATTCTTTCTCACTCGAATGCCGTCATTCACGAGACCCATCCTCACAACGGCATTCCGCACTTTCACAGCTTGACGAGAATTTTGGCGAGAACAGCGAAATGATGTGTCCGTCAGATCTTCGCCGGCTCTATCGAGAACGTCGCGTTGTGCCGTTCGTTGGTGCGGGCGCATCAATGTCGGTGAGTTGGGATGGTGGGCGCAAACGTGGTCCTTCTTGGAGCGCAATGGTAGATCAAGCAGCTATTCTGCTTGGATGTACGGATGCAAACTTGTTGCGTATGCGGGGGAGCGATCTTCAGATCCTTGAGTATTTCAAGATCGTGAACAACGAGCTTGCGCCACTGACTAATTGGTTGGCGTTGCAATTCTCTGAAGCGTCCGATGACGATATCCTTGCGTCACCTATTCATTCTGCATTGGTGCAGTTGGAACGTTGCAGCATTTACTACACGACAAACTATGACAACTTTATCGAAAGGGCGCTTACGAAGAGCGCAAGGGCGGCACATATCGTTTCAGGGGAGCATACGATCTCGCACGATCGCTCCTTAGTCGAAGTTGTAAAATTTCATGGAGACTTCAACAATCCAAAGGAAATGGTTGTCTCGGAGTCGCAGTACATGGAGCGGATGCGTCTTGAGAGCCCCATGGATTTTAAACTTCGTGGTGACATCTTGGGTCGCGCAGTGCTCTTCATCGGGTATAGCTTTCGCGACCCCAACGTCAATTACGTCTTTCACATTGTGAATAGGCTTTTTGCGAACCTGCCTCACTCTTCCACGGGGAGGCGCGCATACATAATCCTGCCTGAGCCATCTGAGTTCGAACGTCGCCTTTTTAACGAACGAAACATCGACGTGATTCCAGTCGCGGCAGATGACATCTCTGCCAACGTAGCCGCAGTTCTCCAAGAGATGAGAAGCTGAGTCCAATGAGCAACCCGATTCAGATCGTCTATTGCTCCGGAAGTGAGTTTAAGAAGCAAGAGTGGTCAATCGCCAAAGGCGCAATTCAGCTCGATTCAACGGGCAAAAAGTTGGGAGAGCTCGTCGACTTTCAGTTTCGCGGGGTTAAGACAACCGAGCCACTTCTTTGCGACATTGAGGCTATGGTGAGATTCAAGGTCGAGTCTGCATACAAGCAGGTGCAGGTGCCGTGCATCGTTGAACATGCTGGATTGATTCTTGAAGGTTACGAGGCCAGCTCATTTCCCGGTGGATTGACGCAGCCGATGTGGGATTCTCTCGACGCTCGGCAATTTGTTTCTTGCTGTTCGACTTTGACCACGCGAGCTATCGCAAGGGCCGTCGTAGGATATTGTGACGGCTTAAACGTCTTTACGTTTACGGGCGAAACTCGTGGGAATTTAGTCGACAGCCCGAGAGGGACTCGAGGCTTCTACTGGGATCCGATCTTCTGTCCCGACGGGGGCGGAGGCAAAACTTATGCGGAAATTGCGAAGGATGATGGTTCGGGCCTTGTAGACAAGCTTGCTATCTCTCAGTCGATACGAGCGCTGCAAAAATTTATCGCGCATCGCGTTAAGACAGAGCCGTTACTCTTTCCTTCCTTATGAAGAAAGCCTTGTTACAAGCGCGTCGAGTGTTCGTCGAAAAGCTTCCATACCAAACGAATTGTAAATATACGCATTTGCTCGCCGGCCAAGGCTTGGAATCTCGTCTTCGACCGGCGCATCGTACACCTTTAAGAATTCGCGGTAGCTGAAAGTGAGATTGCTACTAGCCTCACGCGCTCGATACATATCAAACGCAACATCAGGTGGAGTCTGGACAAAGAGAAGGCCGACGCCTTCCGGGCATTTCTTTTCTAGCCGCTCATAAGTGTCTAAATTTCTTATGCCGTCTACGATCACGCGGTTTCCGGCTCTATTTTCGATTTCTTTGACGATAGTTCCCGCAAGCTTCTCCGTTCCTCCTGGGGCGGTGATGAAACGGTGCGCTCTGGACTGAAACTCTTGTCGTCCTATCTCTGCCAGCGAAGGTGACGACATCAAGTCTTTGACCAGCTCTCCAGTCTTAATCAGCGGACAGTTGAGTTGTTGGCTGAGATATCCAGCCGTCTCGGATTTGCCAGATCCGATTCTTCCCGCGACGACGATGACTCGGTCACTCGCTAGGCGCGAATTGTTGAGTATCTCGTACCTCGCTTTTGTAACGAGCGTTGACGGATAGAATCTGCGTAAGCAGAGTTGCGACCAATACTCAAAATCTGCAATGTCGACGGCGTCTCGCGATAGGTCGATCCACCCAATGCCCTTTATAGATGAATCGCCTTTCTGAAGCCTTCTAACTGCGTTCCAATCTGGCAGCCAAACTCGATAGACCACTGCGACGTGTCGTCGTCCGACTTCAGACGAGTCGTCGTTGAGAACTCCCAGTCGTTCGAGTGGCGCATTCTGAAAGAGGCGGATCGTTGCTTCGTTCGGGTGGTCTAGTTCTGCCCCAGACCTCTGCGTTCGTCTCCGCGCAGAAGAATCGGGAAGATATAACTCCTCCATTAGTTCGCGGCGAGCGCAAGAAGACAAGCCGTAGTCATTGTGCGAGAGCATGTCTAAATCTGCTGCACTAACATGGCCGCCGAAGCCGATGCATTTCGAGCCGCGAAGAAATTCAGCAGCTCGACTCAGGTACGACCGTTTGAAAAAAAGGAGCCGTTGTCCGCATTGGACGAGGACGTACGTTATAAATTGCTTGGCATCATTTCGCCTTTCCGCGTCTGCGCGTCCAACGTAGGTCGTTGTACTCGTGTTCAAGAACCGGTTCAGGATTGATGCCGCGTCTGTATCAATGCCCTGAAAGGTCAAGACATCGCGAAAGGCGGGCTCCGGCACGCAGAGGACTTCTTCTTTGGGCGTGCGCAGGACACGTCGCTGTGCAACGTATTCGGCTGTGACTGCTTCTCCAAGAGTGCCCGGATCGTTATTTCCCGATCCGATCGAAGAGCGCAGTGTGAATCGGCCTCGCGCGGTTCGCACGAAGCCGGAATCGGTTCCGCGGCTGAGTATGTCTACGCTGAGGCGCGCTTGCATAGATTTTTGCGGAGTTCGGCCCATCACGTGATCACCAAACAATCCTTGTTCGATGCCGCGTTCAACAATCTCACCTGCACTCAGTGGGGCTGTCGATTTTCCCAACACGATTTCGGCCACGCGCAGGTAAGTCTGATGATCGCCGTCGACACTGCTGTCGCGGTGATTCTGCACGGGATCCGTTTGCTTTTCGTAACTATGCATCCTCAGTCGCTTGGCGTGCGTCTGCGACAAAAACCATAGGCTAGCCCGATATCTTGAGCCAGCGAAGCGACTTCGCGAGAAGGTAACAGCGAATGTCAGCTTTGAGCCGGAACTAGAAAACGAGCGCTGTCAATTGCTTAGTCTCGGTCGACCGCGGTCAAAGAGGATAACTACTCACGGCTCCGAACGGCACAGGCCTTTAAACAAAAACGGCCGGGTCATCGACCCAGCCGTTCAAAACTCTCTCCGCGAATTCCGCCTGTGTGGCGCGCTCGCTCAGCTCGCCTTCTTCACCGGCGCCGGCTTGCCGACCTTCTTCTCGATCGCGCGCTTCAGGTCGAGGGCGCGGGGCGAGAGCACGTCGGCCTTGGCCTTGAGCAGGTAGGCGTCGAGGCCGCCATTGTGGTCGACGCTCTTCAGCGCGTTGGTCGAGACGCGCAGGCGCACGTTGCGGCCGAGCGCTTCGGAGATGAAGGTGATGTTGGCCAGGTTCGGCAGGAAGCGCCGCTTGGTCTTGATGTTCGAGTGGCTCACCTTGTGGCCCGTCTGGGGGCCCTTGGCCGTCAGTTCGCAGCGCCGGGACATCTTACAAAATCCTTATTGCATCCCCGCCTCTCTGCCAGGCGTGCAATCACACGGCCCGCGCGGGGGTTTTGAATTCGCGTCCATTTTCCAGGAACCGCGGGTGTATAGGGGGAGAATACCCGAGCGTCAAGATTATATCGCCGCATGCGGGGCGCCGGAAATGCCGGTTCATAAGGTCTTCCAGCCACTTAACGGCCGATATGGCAACCATATAAAGGGCGTATTCGGCTGCAAGTCTAGGTTCCATACAAGATGCGCCTTGTTGTCCGGCCGAATTGAACGCCGAAATGGACAACGGATAGAGCGCCGATAGCAGGACCGTCAGGTAGGTTAAGTGACCACCGCCATTGCCATTTTGCCCCCGCTCGGCCGGCTGCTCGGCCTGTGCGCGGGCGCATTACTGCTGTTCTGCGCCGAGCGCGCCAGCGCGCAGGGGCGGCTCGACGCCCAGTATGAGGCGACGCTCGCCGGTATCCCGGTCGGCAAGGGCAGTTGGACCATCGAAATCGGCGACGACAGCTTCTCGGCCTCGGCCCAGGGCGGCACCGCGGGCCTGTTGAAGGCATTCTCCGGCGGCTCCGGCGCGGGCGCCTCGCAGGGCCGCGTCGTCAACGGCGCGCTGGCGGCCTCCTCCTACACCGCGACCACCACCACCTCGAAGAAGTCGGAGACGATCCGGATGGTGCTGGCCAATGGCGGCATCAAGGAATCCGCGATCGAGCCGGAGCCGCCGGTCGATCCCGACCGCCTGCCGGTGACCGATGCGCAGAAGAAGAACGTGTTCGATCCGATGACCGGCTCGTTCCTGCGCGCGCCCGGCAATGCCGAATTGATGAGCCCGGATATTTGCCGCAGCGGCGCCGGCATCTTCGACGGCCGCATGCGCTACGACCTCAAGCTCGATTTCAAGCGGGTCGAGATCGTCAAGGCCGAGCGCGGCTATCACGGCCCGGCGCTGGTTTGCGCGCTCTATTTCGTACCGATCTCGGGCTACATCCCGGATCGCCCGGTCATCAAATATCTCGCCGCCCAGCGCAACATCGAGATCGCCTTCGTGCCGATCGCCGGCACCCGACTGCTGGTGCCGTTCCGCATGACGATCCCGACCCCGCTCGGCCAGGCCATGCTGGAAGCCACCTCGTTCGTCACCACAGCCGCGCCGCCGCGCGTGGCGAAGACGCAGTAGATCGTGCCGTCATTCCGGGGCGATGCGGAAGCATCGAACCCGGAATCTCGAGATTCCGGGTTCGCGCTGCGCGCCCCCCGGAATGACGGGGCGCTCAGCGTGCGGGGCATGCAACGAACGTCACCGGAATCCAGTTGACTCTTGTCCGCTTCTGATTCGACTCGGTCACCCCTGGAACTTAAGGAATTCAGTCCGCATATCCTGTGCTTGTGGAGCCCTCTCAAACTTGATCTAGTGCCGCCGCCGTCAGCCTACCCGAGATGTTGCGGTGAACGTTCCGAGCCCGGAATAGAGTCAGCGATTCGGCCGCGATTCGTTCTAGAGTCGTTCCAGAGCTTAAGGTAGGCGCGGAAAGCGTCGCATTGTGAGACAGATTTTGTGAAAAGGACGCGTGAAGGAGTGAAGACCAGAGCGTCAATCCCTCACCGTCACCCTGAGGAGGCCGTGCAGCGGCCCTCTCGAAGGGCGACGGCCCTGCTGTCTCATCAAGATCGCCGCAAACGGGTCGATCTCGGCCGTGCATCCTTCGAGACGCGCTGACGCGCGGCTCACAGGTACAACGGCGAATTCGCCGTTGTACCGGGGATGACGGATCAGAGAGCGCCCCAACAATTCAAGAAACACCTGCAAAATATGGCTTTCTCAACTTCGTTCGGAAATGACCGCGTGCCCGGTGCAGGCGTCACCGCGGTGCTCGGGCCGACCAACACCGGCAAGACGCATCTGGCCATCGAGCGCATGCTGGCGCATTCGTCCGGCCTGATCGGGCTGCCGCTGCGGCTCTTGGCGCGCGAGGTCTACAACAAGATCGCGGATCGTGCCGGCGTCGACAATGTCGCGCTGGTCACGGGCGAGGAGAAGATCAAGCCGAAGGCGCCGCGCTTCTGGGTCTCGACCGTGGAAGCGATGCCGCGCGATCTCGATGTGTCCTTTCTCGCGGTCGACGAGATCCAGATCGCGGCCGATCTCGAGCGCGGGCATGTGTTCACCGATCGCATCCTCAACCGCCGCGGCCGCGACGAGACGCTGCTGCTGGGCGCGGCGACCATGCGGCCGATGATCGAGCGGCTGTTGCCGGGTGCCTCGATCATCACGCGGCCGCGGCTCTCGCAACTCGAATTCGCCGGCGACCGCAAGATCACGCGGCAGCCGCGCAGAACGGCAATCGTCGCGTTCTCCGCCGACGAAGTCTACGCGATCGCCGAATTGATCCGCCGTCAGCATGGCGGCGCGGCCGTGGTGCTGGGTTCGCTCTCGCCACGCACGCGCAATGCGCAGGTCGCGATGTTCCAGAACGGCGACGTCGATTACCTCGTCGCCACCGATGCGGTCGGCATGGGGCTTAATCTCGACGTCGATCACGTCGCCTTCGCCTCCGACCGCAAGTATGACGGCTACCAGTTCCGCCGCCTGACGCCGGCCGAATTCGCGCAGATCGCCGGCCGCGCCGGGCGCGCGACGCGCAACGGCACCTTCGGCACCACCGGCCGCTGCGCGCCGTTCGAGCCGGAGCTCGTCAACGCGCTGCAGAACCACACCTTCGATGCCGTCAAGGTGCTGCAATGGCGCAACGCGAAGTTGGACTTCGCTTCGCTCGGCGCGTTGCAGGTGTCGCTGGCGCTGTCGCCCAATCATGAGGCACTGACGCGGGCCCCGGTGGCCGAGGACCTGCGCGTGCTCGAGCATGTTGCGCGCGACGCCGAGGTGCGCAATCTCGCGCATGGGGCGGCCGCGGTGGAGCGGCTGTGGGAGGCCTGCCAGGTTCCGGACTACCGGAAGCTGTCGCCGGCCGCCCATGCCGAACTCGTGACCACGCTGTATGGCTTCCTGATGCAAAAGGGGCGTATCCCTGACGCATGGTTTGCCGCCCAGGTCGACCAGGCCAACCGGACCGACGGCGATATCGACACGCTATCGGGCCGGATCGCGCAGATCAGGACCTGGACCTTTGTTGCCAACCGGCCGGACTGGCTCTACGACCCGGACCACTGGCAGGGGATCACGCGCGAGCTCGAAAATAAATTATCCGATGCGCTGCATGAACGGCTCACGGAGCGTTTCGTTGACAGGCGGACCAGTGTATTGATGCGCCGCCTGCGGGAGAACTCAGTTTTGAATACGGAAATTGGCAAGACCGGTGAAGTGATCGTGGAAGGCCACGTGATCGGCCGGCTCGATGGTTTCACCTTCGCACCTGATGCGGCCGAGGCCGGCAGCGACGCCAAGGCGCTGCAAGCCGCCGCCCAGCAGGTGCTGGCGCGCGAGATCGATGCGCGCGCCGAGAAACTGGGCGCCGCCCCCGACGAGCAGTTCGTGCTGACCTCCGACGGCACCATCCGCTGGACCGGCGATGCGGTCGCCAAGCTGGTGGCCGCCGAGGACGCGCTGCATCCGCGGCTGCGCATCATCTCCGACGAGCGGCTGACCGGCGCCTCGCGCGAAGCGGTGCAGATCCGGCTCGACCTCTGGCTCAAGACGCATATCGAAAAGCTGCTCGGGCCGCTGTTCGAACTGTCCAAGGCCGAGGATCTGCAGGGCATCGCCCGCGGCATCGCCTTCCAGCTGGTCGAGGCACTCGGCGTGCTCGAACGTGCGAAGATCGCGGCCGAGATGAAGGATCTTGACCAGCCCTCGCGCGCGGCCTTGCGCAAATACGGCGTGCGGTTCGGCGCCTACCACATCTATTTCCCGCAGCTCTTGAAGCCCGCGGCGCGCTCGCTGGCCTCGCTGCTGTGGGCCGAGAAGCAGAGCAATGCCGACATGGCGGCGCTGTCGAATGTGCAGCATCTCGCCTCCAGCGGCCGCACCTCGTTCCCGGTCGACAAGGCGTTGCCGCGCGATGCCTATCGCGTGCTCGGCTATCGCCAGTGCGGCGAGCGCGCGGTGCGCGTCGACATCCTGGAGCGGCTCGCCGATCTGATCCGCCCCGCTTTGGCCTGGCGCGAGACCTCGCCGGGCGAGAAGCCCGCGGGCGCGTTCGACGGCCGCGGCTTTGTCGTGACGCAGGCGATGACCTCGCTGACCGGCTCCGCGGGCGAGGATTTTGCCTCGATCCTGCGCGCGCTCGGCTACCGCATGGACCGCCGTCCGCCGCTGCCGCCGAAGCCCGTCGAGGCCGCGCCGGCCGAGACCACGGAGGCCGTAGCCGAGACCACGGAGGCCGTGGCCGAGACCACCGAGACGGTCGCCGCCGAGACGCCGCCAGTCGAGGCGACCTCTGAGGCCGCCGTGGATGCGCCGGTTGGTGCCACCGCCGAGGTTGTGGCCGAAGCGCCGGAGGCTGCCACGGATCAGCCGGTGTCGGGCGATCCCGCACCGTCGGCCGCGCTGTTGCCCGATGTCGGCTTTGCCGAGGTGGTGTCCAGCGAGGCGACGCCGGTCGTCGTCGAGACCAAGCCCGAGCCCGTGGCAGAAGTTGCCGCGGAGCCCGCCGCTGTCGCCGAAGAGCCCGCTGCTGAGGCGCCCGCTGCGGAAGCGGTACCCGAGCCCGCGCCTGCCGTGGAAGCCACTGCAGAGACACCCTCCGAGACCGCCACAGAGGCCCCCGCGGAGACCGCGAGTGCCGAGGCAGCACCGGCTGAAGCCGCTGCCGCCGCCGCGGAGACGCCGGTCGAGCCGCAACTGGTCGAAGTCTGGCGTCACGGTGGCCGCTCCGACGAGCGCCGTCCGCATCATCGCGGCCACGATCGCAACCGCGGCCGTCACCAGGGCAAGCCCGCCGAGGGCGCGCAGGCCGCCGAAGGCGGCGGTGAGAGCGACGGCAAGCGCGAGCAGCATCGCCGTCCGCGCCGTCACCAGGATTTCCGCGCGCCGCGCCCGGGTGCGCCCGCGGATCCGGCTGCGGCGCCCGCCGAGGGCGCGCAGGCCCGCGACAACAGGGACGACAAGGGCCAGCGCCGCGAGCGCTTCGAAGGCAAGGGTCGCGATCGCGACAATGAGCGTCGCCGCGACAACAAGTTCGGCGGCGAGCGCAAGGGCGAGCGCGGCGATCGTGATCGCGGCGGCCGCGATTTCGGCAAGGGCGGCCGCGACAAGCGCGAGGGCGGCCCGTCGCATCGGCCCTACGCCTCGAGCGCGCCGCGCGAGCGCGACCGGCCGATCGATCCGAATTCGCCATTCGCCAAGCTCGCTGCCCTGAAAGAGCAGCTCGCAGGCCGGAAGGAATAGTCCAACCCTTGGTTTAACGCTTGGTCTAGTTTGGATCGACAGCGCCTCGACAAATGGCTGTGGCATGCGCGCCTGGTGAAGGCCCGCACCAGCGCCGCTGAACTCGTCGTATCGGGTCATGTCCGGATCAACGGCGCGCGTGAGAAATCGCCGGGCCATGCGGTGAAGGCGGGTGATGTCGTCACCGTCGCGCTCGACAACAGCGTCCGCGTGCTCAAGGTGATCGGCTTTGCCGAGCGGCGCGGCGATGCCAGTTCGGCGCGGGTGCTGTACGAGGATTTGCAGGCCGGCAATTTGCAGGCCGGTAAGGAGTAGTTATCTAGCGCTTGCTATCTCAATTTGGGTGGCAGGAGCGTGAGAATACTGGCGTTTTTCGAGGGCCGCTTCCCTTGCGGCCCCGGTATTCCTGCGCTACGCAACCCCAGAAAAATCGATCGTTCCGGAGTTTTGGATGACCTACGTCGTCACTGAAGCCTGCATCAAGTGCAAATATACCGACTGCGTCGAGGTCTGCCCCGTCGATTGCTTCTACGAGGGCGAGAATATGCTGGTCATCCATCCCGACGAATGCATCGATTGCGGCGTGTGCGAGCCGGAATGCCCGGCGGACGCCATCAAGCCGGACACCGAGCCGGGCCTGGAAAAGTGGCTCGAGGTCAACCGCGACTACGCCAAGAGCTGGCCGAACATCACCCAGAAGAAGGACTCGCCGGAAGACGCCAAGGAGTGGGAAGGCAAGGAAGGCAAGTTCGAGAAATATTTTTCTCCGAATCCCGGCAGCGGCGACTGATTCGCCAGGGAATACCGTGGTAAGGTCGGGCTCTGGTCCGCCGCGGCCCTCCGTTCGGCCGCCGATTTAACCCTAATGACGGACATATGACCTGAACGGCCCCTGTTATGCCCGGAATCGGGCGTAAACCATTGATTTTTGCGGAAAATGTGCTATATCTGACACATTACAGGCCAAGAACCCCCTGCCATGCGTACCTTGTGGCTTCGAGGTTCCCGCAAACTCGAACAGGGGCGTGGCAGTTTCCGCGCGCAGGCTGTGTCACAGAAAACGCGTAAAAAGAGTGCTTCAAAGACGACGAAAAAAGCCGCTGTCGTTGCTCGCAGCGCAACCAAGGGCCGTGCCAAGGCGTCCGTGAAGGGGGCCAAGAAGGCGGCGGCTGCAAAGTCCTCAAAGAACAAAAGAAGCGTGATGCCAGAAAAGACTGCCAAGACTGCCGCGAAAGCGGCAGCTGCGAAGCCCGCTGCTGCCAAGGTCGCCCCCAAGCCTGCCGCGACCAAGACGGCTGCTGCGCCGAAGCCGGCCGCCCCGAAGGCTGCCGTCCCCGCCGCTGCTCCGAAGGCTGCCGCCAAGCCGGCCGCCGCGCCGCGCGTCGAGGAGCCGAAGAAGGTCGTGACGCAGCGTCAGGGCTTCAAGGCCAATGAATTCGTGGTCTATCCCGCTCACGGCGTCGGCCAGATCCTGGCGATCGAGGAGCAGGAGATCGCGGGCGCCAAGCTCGAGCTGTTCGTGATCAATTTCATGAAGGACAAGATGACGCTGCGCGTCCCGACGGCGAAGGTCGCCAATGTCGGCATGCGCAAGCTGTCGGAGCCGGCGCTGGTCAAGAAGGCGCTGGAGACGCTGAAGGGCCGCGCCCGCGTCAAGCGCACCATGTGGTCGCGCCGCGCCCAGGAATACGAAGCGAAGATCAACTCGGGCGACATCGTCGCGATCGCCGAGGTGGTCCGCGACCTCTATCGTTCGGAATCGCAGCCCGAGCAGTCCTATAGCGAACGCCAGCTCTATGAAGCGGCGCTCGACCGTCTGTCGCGCGAGATCGCGGTCGTGCAGCACTCGACCGAGACCGAGGCGATCAAGGAGATCGAAGGCCAGCTCGCCAAGAGCCCGCGCCGCGGCGCCAAGGCAGAAGCCGAGGGTGAAGGCGAGGGCGATGCCGACGGCGAGGATGCCGATACCGATGGCGACGATACCGCCGTCGAGGACGAAGCCGCCTGAAAGGGTTCGACGGATTGAAAACAAAAGCCCGGTCGCAAGACCGGGCTTTTTGCTTTGGCGGCGTGTCCGTGGGGCACGCTTACCTCTCCCCTGGTGGGAGAGGTCGGATTGCATGGCAAATGCAATCCGGGTGAGGGTGCAGGCTCTCCGCAAGTTGCAGCCCCTCGACCGCGATCTTCGCCCGGGCAGATCGATATTCCAAACTGTCCGCGCCGCTGGACTCTTGGACCAGCGGCACTCGTTGCCGACTTATCCCGAAACGGAACGCCGGTAACTTTCGCGCGTTCGCTCGCCAATGAGGAGAGCGGACCATGACATCAAAGGCAGGCATTTTTTTCGCAGGCGTTGGAACAACTTTTATTATCCTAGGCGCTGGGTTCGGTGGTGGACTGTTCATGGCGAATTCGGCGCTTAAGGATTCTGCCGGCGCCCCCGCGCGCGTCTCTTCGCCAGCGCCTGCGGAACCAGCGCGCGTTATCCTGCCATCCACGGCAGAAGCCGCGCAGCCACCGCAGCCTGCCACCCAACGAGAGCCCGCCACGCCAGACGCAGCCTCACCGCCGCAGCCGCCACTGGAGCCGGTCAAGGACGTACAAGCGCCTGTCGAGAAGCAGGCGGACGTGGTGGACACGAGAAAATCTGACATTGCAGAAAAGGAGCGGCGTAAGCGCTACGCCGAACGCAAGGCGAAGCGCGTCGCGACCGAGCAGGCGAGGCGTCAACAGCGGCGCATCGAACAAGGCGAGCAACGCCGCGAAGCTCCGGTGCTCTTGGAGCAGGCGCGACGCCACGAAGTGCCGATCATGGCGTCTGAAGACGATGACTCCCCGCCGCGTCCGTTCGCGAATTTCTTCAGGAATGACTGAGCGCATCGCTTTAGTGAAGGAGCCGAGGAACAGTCCGCAATCGAGGGACGTTAGTGCTGATACAGAAGGCCCGTTCGTCTGATGGCTAACGAAAACTCCATTGCTTCAACTGCCAGTCCTGAACAACGCATAGAGCAGGCGTCAGAGGCGATCCGTCAGATGGCTGAGCGCGGCGTATTCGAACCTTTGCCGCAACAAGATCGGTGGCTGCATCACTTGAGTGAAGCGACCAGGGCGGCTCCGCTTCAATCGCTTGCCGTTGCATTCTTGCTGGGGGTCTTCCTGGCTCGGCGGTAGCCGTCGGCTACGCCGTTGATGCTGCCGCGCCGCGTGCTCAATACGAGCGCTGCTCGATGCCCCAGCGGCGGTTCTCGGAGGTCACGATCCATAGATTGCGGTGACGGCTGGCAATCGATCCGTCGGCGCGGTGGCGGCTGTATTCGACCAGCAGATGCACCTTGCGCGGCCCGACCAGCACCGGCTCCTTGCGCTGATAGGTGCTCTTCGTCCATCCCGTGGTGCGCGCCAGATCGTTGAAGAACGACGGCGGCAGCTGGCCCGGGCCATCCCAGATCACGAGCTGCTCGCCGGACAGGATGACGTGCGGGAAGTGCAGCAGCGCGTCCATGCCGGCGAGATCGCGAGCGTTGAAGCGGTCGGTGAAATCGTCGATGCAACGGATCGCCGCCGCGATCATGGCCGCATGGTCGGCATTGTCAGGGGCGGGTTGGAAGAGCTTGTCGGCATTACTCATGCCGTCGCTTTACACTGGCAGCGAAGCGAGCCGCAATGACGCTCGAAGCTACGTAAACGATCCTGACCAGTATCGTCTTGTCTTGCTTCATGGATGACGACGGCAACGGGAGCGCGGCGTGCTATGCTGACCGCCCTGCCGTTATTTGATCGACATTAAACTGACCCCATCAATTTGCAGCGAGGAGAAATTCGATGACATCCAATGTTGAGGCAACCAGGAAGGGTTATGAGGCCTTTCAACGTGGTGACATTCCGACGCTCATGAGGGATCTGATCGATGACGACTGCACGTGGATAACCCCGGGTCCCCAGGACAAACTGCCTTGGGCCGGGACCTTCAAGGGAAAGCAGCAGATTGCAAACTTCTTCGTCCAGGTTGGCGAGAATCTGGAATTCAGCGAGTTCGCGCCGCGTGAGATGATTGAGCAGGGCGACACCGTCGTGGTCCTGGGTACACTCACGGCGCGGGCAAAGAAAACAGGCAAGACTGTAACGAACGAATGGGCCCACGTTTTCAAGTACCGTGACGGGAAGGCGGTCCGCTTTCAGGAGTACATTGACACTGCGGCGGATGTTGCCGCGATGTCGTGACAAAGCAAGAGGCAGGCGCGCATGCGCGGATGTCGTCGGCGTCATCCGCCTCTATCGCCTACTTCACCCGCTGCTTCTCGAGCTTGCGCGCCAATGTCCGGCGATGCATGCCGAGGCGGCGGGCGGCTTCGGAGATGTTGAAGTCGGTCTCCATCAGGGTCTGGTGGATGCGCTCCCATTCCAGCGTCTTGATCGAGGTCGGCCGCGCGCCAAGCTCGATGGCGGCGTTGCCGGCGGCCTTCTGGAACGCGGCCTCGATGTCGTCGGTGTTTGACGGCTTGGCCAGATAGTGGCAGGCGCCGAGCTTGATCGCCTCGACCGCGGTCGCGATGCTGGCAAATCCGGTCAGCACGACGATCAGCATCTCAGGGTCATGCGCGTGCAGCGCTTCGACGCAGGCAAGGCCCGATGCGCCGCCGGCGAGCTTCAGGTCGACCACCGCATAGCCGGGCGATTGCTGCTCGAGCAGCTGGCGGACCTCGTCGAGCGAGGCCGACACCGCCACATCATAGCCGCGGCGCTCGAACGAGCGCTTCAATGTGCGGGCGAAACCCGCATCGTCCTCGACGATCAGGAGCTGGCGTTCATCCGTCAAGATGGTCTCCGATCGCAAGCGTCGAGAGCGGCAGCTCGAGCCTGACCGCGGCGCCGATGTCCGGCCGGTTGCGCGCCGTCACCACGCCGCCCAGCTTGCGCACCACGTTGACCACCAGGAACAGGCCGAGGCCGCTGCCGGGGCTGCCCTTGGTCGATTGATACGGCTTGCCGATATGCGCCAGCATCTCGTGCGAGAAGCCCGGGCCGCGATCGGTCACCGACAGCACCAGCGTGTCGGCATTGCGCTCGGCCATCAGCTCGATCCAGTCGCGCGACACCTCGGCGGCGTTGTCGAGCACGTTGAAGATCGCCTGCTTGAGCGCGATGTCGGATACGATCGCGAGATCAGCGCCGAAGGCGTTGCGGAAATACAGCGTGGCCGAGGGCCGCGTCGTCCGCCATTCCTCCACCAATGCCGTCAGGAACGCCGTGACCGTGGTCGGCGAGGAGCCTTCGCCGCGGGCTTCGCCCGCCGAGAGCAGGATGCCCGTCACGATCGACTTGCAGCGCTGCACCGAGATCTCCATCTCGCCGAGGTCCTGCGACATTTCAGGGTCGGAGGCGAGCGCGGGCATCCGGCGCCAGTCGCCGAGGATGACCGAGAGCGAGGCGAGCGGCGTGCCGAGCTCATGCGCGGCGCCGGAGGCCAGGAGGCCGATCCGGACGATGTGATCCTGCTCGGCGGCGTGCTGGCGCAGCGCCGCGAGGCGCAGGTCGCGATCGCGCAGATTGCGGTTGATCCGGGTCATGAACACCACGAGCAGCACGGCGTCGAGCACGAGGCCGATGAAGGTGCCGGCGATATAGAGGTTGAAGGCATCGGCGAAGCCGTGCTGCGGCAGCTCGAGCGGCCGGTAATAGCTGGTCAGCCAGGCGAAGTTCATGCAGACCAGCGCCACCAGCGACCAGGTCGAAGGCGCATCGAGCAGCACCGCGCCAAGCGTCACCTGCAGCAGGTAGAGCGAGGTGAAGGGGTTGGTGGCGCCGCCGCTGAGATAGAGCAGGGCGGTCAGCGCCGCGACGTCGAGCGCCAGCGCGACCAGCAGCTCGCGGTTGTTGATGTCGGCGCGGTAGCGCAGCCACAGCAGGCTGACGACATTGAGTGCCACCAGCCCGGAGATCACGGCCGCCAAGGGCAGCAGCGGCAGCGCGACGCCCATCCAGAACTGCACGAAGCCGATGGTGGCGATCTGGCCGATCACGGCGATCCAGCGCAGCTGGACCAGGAGGGCCATGTTCTTGCGATTGGTCGCGATGTCGGCGGGCGCTGCGAGGTCGAACGGCATGCCGGCGGCCGCGCCCGCGGCGGACGGCGTTACCGCCGCGCCGGTCGCGGCCTTGTCGTCATGCAGATCCGATGTGCGCTCGAGCATCTGGGCCTGTGTCGCGAGACAGATTGCGGGCTGCGCCGATCAAGCGGCGCACGGCGGCGCGCCGTGAGCCCCACCTTGGATCGGAGGCGCCGGCGCGGCTCCTGCCGCTGAAGACGCGCAGGAGCGCGCCCACCAGCATAAGGGCCAGTGCGAACCATGTCAGCGCGTAAATCAGGTGGTTGTTCGGAAACCGCACGATCGTGAGCCCGCCGATCGGGGCGCCGCCCGGATTTGGCGTCGCATCGACATCGATGAAGAAGGGGGCTGCTTTCGACAGTCCGTGCGCGGCAGCGATCGCGGCGACGTCGCGGGAATACCAGCGGCCGGCCGAAGCATCGTTGCTGCGCAGGAATCCGCCCTTGGGCTCCGACATCCGCAGCAGTCCGGTGACGCTGACGGCGCCCTGCCGCTCGCCATCGCGCCGTGTCGCGGGATCGCGTTTATCAGAGGGAACAAAGCCGCGGTTGACCAGCACGGTGGTTCCGTCGGCGGCTTGCAGCGGGGTCAGCACCCAGAAGCCGGGGCCCTCGGCCGTGACGGCCTGCACCAGCGTCTCATCGGCGTTGAGGAACGTGCCGCGTACGGTGACGCGTCGGTATTCATCGCTCGCGGCCGTGACCGCCGGCCATGACGATGGGGGCGGCGGCGCGACCGGCGCCGCATGCATGCGCTGCTCGACCCGCTCGATCAGCGCCAGCTTCCAGGTCCGGCGTTCGATCTGCCAGATCCCGAGCGCGCTCAGCAGCACCACGCCCAGCATGCCGAGCGTGAGCAGCAACAGCGACGGTCTGGCAGACCGCATCGTCACGGCATCTGGCTCATGTCGTGCAGCGGCATCATGTTGATGTTGAGATGATGCATGACCCACAGCGAGCCGGTCAGCGCGATCACCACCATGACCACGGTGAAGATCATCGCCATCATGG
Source organism: Bradyrhizobium sp. USDA 4502 (assembly GCF_054063355.1). Lineage (NCBI taxonomy): Bacteria > Pseudomonadati > Pseudomonadota > Alphaproteobacteria > Hyphomicrobiales > Nitrobacteraceae > Bradyrhizobium > Bradyrhizobium sp. USDA 4502. The sequence continues at coordinate 7,092,612 of NZ_JBSSGF010000001.1, read as the reverse complement.
TCCAGCCGTTTTCGGACCGCGTGTTCATGTGCAGGAAGTACACCATGTGCACGACGATCTGCACCGCGGCGAGCACCAGCACGATCAGCGCGGTGACCTGCTTGTCGGCGATGGCGCCGGTCATCACCAGCCAGAACGGCACCGCGGTGAGGACGACGGAGAGACCGAAGCCGATCAGATAGCTCTGCAGCGAGCCATGGGATGCCCCGCCGTGAGCGTCGTGGCCGTGCCCGCCGGCGTTGGCTTCGAGAGCGTGAGCTTCTTTTGTCATCGCAGCATTCCCAGGAGATAGACGAAGGTGAAGACGCCGATCCAGACCACGTCGAGGAAGTGCCAGAACATCGAGAGGCACATCAGCCGGCGCCGGTTGGCTTCGGTGAGGCCGAAGCGCGCGGTCTGCACCATCAGCGTCACCAGCCAGACCAGGCCGAAGGTGACGTGCAGGCCGTGGGTGCCGACCAGGGTGAAGAATGACGACAGGAAGGCGCTGCGCTGGGGCGTTGCGCCCTCGTGGATCATATGCGCGAACTCGGTGAGCTCGATGCCGAGGAAGGCGAGGCCGAACAGCCCGGTGATGGCGAGCCAGGCTTGCGTCGCGCCGATCCTCGATTTCTCCATCGTCAGCATGGCGAAGCCATAGGTGATCGAGGAGAGCAGCAGCATCGTGGTGTTGAGCGCGACCAGCTTGAGGTCGAACAGGTCCTTCGGCGATGGGCCAGCGGCATAGTTACCGCCGAGCACGCCATAGGTCGCAAACAGCATCGCGAAGATGAGGCAATCGCTCATCAGGTAGATCCAGAAGCCCAGCATGGTGCTGGCGCCTTCCGGATGATCGTGCTCGTCCACAACGTGAAAGATCGGCTCGGAGTCCTGGGTGGAGACGGTTGTTGCTACGCTCATGTCTGGGCTCCCGCGGCGAGCACGCGTGTCCGCGCGTCTTCAGTCCGCACCACCTCATCCGCCTGGATGTGGAAGTCGCGCTGATAGTTGAAGGTGTGGCCGATCGCGACCGCGAGCAGCGCAACGAAGCTGACGGCGGCGAGCCACCAGATGTACCAGATCAGGCCGAACCCCATTACCGTCGCGAGGCCGGCGAGGATGATGCCGGTGCCGGTGTTGGACGGCATGTGGATCGGCTTGAAGCCGGTCAGCGGGCGCCTGTAGCCGCGGCGCTTCATGTCCCACCAGGCATCGTTGTCGTAGACCACGGGCGTGAAGGCGAAGTTGTAGTCCGGCGGCGGCGACGAGGTCGCCCATTCGAGCGTCCGCGCGTTCCAGGGATCGCCGGTGGTGTCCTTCAGCTGCTCGCGGCGCAGAATGCTGACCGCGAACTGCACCAGCATCGCGACGATGCCGAGCAGGATCAGGAACGCGCCGAAGCCCGCGATGATGAACCAGATCTGCAGGGAGGGATCGTCGAACACGCGGAGCCTTCGGGTCACGCCCATCAGGCCGAGCACGTAGAGCGGCATGAAGGCGAAGTAGAAGCCCGAGACCCAGAACCAGAACGACAGCTTGCCCCAGAACGGATCGAGCCTGAAGCCGAACGCCTTCGGGAACCAGTAGTTGATGCCGGCGAACAGGCCGAACAGCACGCCGCCGATGATCACGTTGTGGAAATGCGCGATCAGGAACAGGCTGTTATGCAGCACGAAATCGGCCGGCGGCACCGCCAGCAGCACGCCGGTCATGCCGCCGATCACGAAGGTCAGCATGAATGCCACCGTCCACATCATCGGCAGTTCGAAGCGGATGCGGCCGCGATACATCGTGAACAGCCAGTTGAACATCTTCGCGCCCGTCGGGATCGAGATGATCATGGTGGTGATGCCGAAGAACGAGTTCACGCTGGCGCCGGAGCCCATCGTGAAGAAGTGGTGCAGCCAGACCAGGTAGGACAGGATGGTGATGACGACGGTGGCGTAGACCATCGAGGTGTAGCCGAACAGCCGCTTGCCGGAGAACGTCGCGGTCACCTCGGAGAAGATGCCGAACGCCGGCAGCACCAGGATGTAGACCTCGGGGTGGCCCCAGATCCAGATCAGGTTCACGTACATCATCGGGTTGCCGCCGAAGTCGTTCGTGAAGAAGTTGGTGCCGACGTAACGGTCGAGCGACAGCAGCGCCAGCACCGCCGTCAGTACCGGGAAGGAGGCGACGATCAGGACGTTGGTGCAGAGCGAGGTCCAGGTGAACACCGGCATCTTCATCATCGTCATGCCCGGCGCGCGCAGCTTGACGATGGTGCAGATCAGGTTGATGCCCGATAGCGTCGTGCCGACGCCGGCGACCTGTAGTCCCCATATGTAATAGTCGACGCCGACGTCGGGACTGTAGCCGATGTTCGACAGCGGCGGGTAGGCGAGCCAGCCGGTGCGGGCGAATTCGCCGACGAACAGCGACATCATCACCAGCACGGCGCCGCCGACCGTCATCCAGAAGCTGAAATTGTTCAGAAACGGGAAGGAGACGTCGCGGGCACCGATCTGCAGCGGCACCACATAGTTCATCAGGCCGGTGACCAGCGGCATCGCCACGAAGAAGATCATGATCACGCCGTGCGCGGTGAAGATCTGGTCGTAGTGATGGGCCGGGAGGTAACCGTCGGAGCCGCCAAAGGCGATCGCCTGCTGCAGCCGCATCATCAACGCGTCCGCGAAGCCGCGCAGCAGCATCACGATGCCGAGGATCATGTACATGATGCCGATGCGCTTGTGGTCCACGGTGGTGAACCACTCGCGCCACAGATAGGTCCAGAGCCGGAAATAGGTGACGATCGCAAACAGCGCGAGGCCGCCGGTCGCCACCACCGCGAAGGTGCCGACCAGGATCGGCTCGTGGATCGGCAGCGCCTCCAGATTGAGGCGACCGAAGATCATCTTGACGAGATCGGGATTCATGCGGTCCTCCTCAGGACTCTGATTTCGGACGCTGACCGAGCAGCAAGGATGTCGACGAGGGGTGCGCGGGCGAGAACGGCGGGCGCTTCAGCCCGAAGCCGCGCAGCGGCGTCAGGTCGAGCGGCGCGGTGATCTCGTGCGACGGCGCGTCCTTGATCTCGTCCATCGAACAGATGCCGGCGACGAAGGTCGGCTCGGAGCCGAGCGGCGCGCCGCGGCGGGCGTATTTGTCGTAGGTCAGCGGCAGCGTGTTGTTGAAGCCTTCGCGGCCGAGGCCGCCCTTGGCGTCGATCGCCATCATCTCGCTCATGCACATCTTGCCGGGCTCGACGCACATGTTGAGGACCGCCTTGTAGAGATCGCGGTCGACCGAGCGGTAGAGCCGGACCGGATCGTTCTGGCTCGGACGCTCAAGCTGCAGATAGTCGGTGCGGCCGAGCATATTGGCGCTGGTCTTGGCGGTGGCGATCCACTTGTCGAAATCGGCGCCAGACAGGCTCTTGAAGTCGAAGTGCATGCCGGAGAAGCCGGCGCCGCTGTAGTTGGCGGAGAAGCCGCGATAGGTGCCTTCCTTGTTGGCGACCGCGTGCAGCTTGGTCTCCATGCCGGGCATGGCGTAGATCTGGCCGGCAAGCGCGGGGATATAGAACGAGTTCATCACGGAGGACGCCGTGATGCGGAAGCGGATCGGGCGGTCGACCGGAGCTGCGAGCTCGTTGACGGCGGCGACGCCGTAGTCCGGGTAGATGAACAGCCACTTCCAGTCGAGCGCGACCACCTCGACATTGAGCGGGGCGTCCTTGCTCTCGATCGGCTTGTCGGCGGCGATGCGGCCGAGCGAGCGGTAGGGATCGAGCAGATGGGTGCCCATCCAGGTCAGCGCGCCGAGGCAGATGATGATCAGCAGCGGCGCCGACCAGATCACGAGCTCGAGCTGGGTGGAGTGATCCCACTCCGGCTCATAGGGGGCCGCAGCGTTGGACTGGCGGTAGCGCCAGGCGAAGAACACGGTCAGCGCCATCACCGGAAGCACGATGATGAGCATCAGGACGGTCGAGATGACGACGAGGTCGCGCTGCTGGGCGGCGATGTCGCCGGCAGGCGCTAGGACGACGAAATCGCACCCGCCAAGGAGCGCCGCGAACGGCAATAAGGCCAATAATTTCAAGGCGCGCACGGCTCACCCCACTTGAATTTTATGAGTTCCGCCAAGGGGTAGCTGCGATGCAGCAAAGTTCACATTGGACAATTTGTCCAATGTTGCACTGCGGGATGGAGGGGCAGAAGGTGAGGTGGACCGCGTGGCAATCTGCCCGTGGCCTCACTTCTTGTTTGAGCACGGTCTATTCGGAAAACCGGTTGGATCACGCTGAAAAGGACGGTTCTCCGGCGATGGCACAAGCCCCAGCAATGGCTCACGGCACCCCGACCGCATCAGGTCACGGGCAGGCGAAACCCGGCGAAATCGCCATCGGCGTCATCATCGGACGCACGTCGGAATTCTTCGATTTCTTCGTCTATGCGATCGCCTCGGTCATCGTGTTCCCGAAGCTGGTGTTCCCGTTCGTCAATGAGCTGACCGGCACGCTCTATTCGTTCGGCATCTTCGCGCTGGCCTTCGCCGCGCGGCCACTCGGCACCGTCATCTTCATGGCGGTCGACCGCCGCCACGGCAAGGGCGCCAAGCTCGTCATCGCGCTGTTCCTGCTCGGCACCGCCACTGTGGCGCTCGCGTTCCTGCCCGGCTACGACACGATCGGCGTCGCGGCGATCTGGCTGTTGGCCGCCGCGCGCGTGCTGCAGGGCATCGCCTGGGGCGGCGCCTGGGACGGCCTTGCCTCGCTGCTGGCGATGAATTCGCCGGCAAACCGCCGCGGCTGGTACGCGATGGTGCCGCAGCTCGGCGCGCCGCTCGGGCTGATCGTGGCGAGCGCGCTGTTCGCCTTCTTCGCCGGCAACCTCTCGGCGGATGATTTCTTCGACTGGGGCTGGCGCTATCCGTTCTTCGTCGCCTTCGCCATCAACGTGGTGGCGCTGTTCGCGCGGCTGCGCATGGTGGCGACGGATGAATATTCCGAGCTGTTCGAAAGCCGCGATCTGGAGCCGGCGCGGGTCGGCGAGACCATCGCGCAGGAGGGCCGCAACATCCTGCTCGGCGCCTTCGCGCCGCTGGCGAGCTTTGCGCTGTTCCACATGGTCACGGTGTTTCCGCTGTCCTGGGTGTTCCTGTTCACCAAGGAAAGCCCGGTGCGCTTCCTGATCATCGAGATGATCGGCGCCATGGTCGGCGTCGCCGCGATCGTCGCCTCCGGCATGATCGCCGACCGTGTCGGCCGCAAGCCGCTGCTGCTGGGATCGGCGGTCGCGATCGCGGTGTATAGCGGCTTCGCGCCGCAGCTGCTCGACGCCGGCGCGTTCGGCGAAACGGTGTACATGGTGCTCGGCTTCGTGCTGCTCGGCCTGTCGTTCGGTCAGTCGTCGGGCGCGATCGCCTCGAGCTTCGCGCGCAACTATCGCTACACGGCCTCGGCACTGACCTCGGATCTCGCCTGGCTGTTCGGCGCCGGCTTTGCGCCGCTCGCGGCGCTGCTGCTGGCGACGCATTTCGGCCTGATCTCGGCCGGCGCCTACCTGCTGTCGGGCGCGGTGTGGACGCTGCTGGCGCTGTGGCTGAGCGGATTGCGCGAAGCCGAGGGTTGAGCTCTTCTCCTTCCCCCTGAAAGGGGGAAGGTTGGGATGGGGGTCAGCCACAGGCTCCGCTGCAAGCGGAGAGAGCAGATCCCCACCCGCTTTGCTCTGGCGAGCAAAGCGACCTCCCCTTTTCAAGGGGAGGTGGGCTAGCGGAACAATCCGTCGACGCGGAACGAGTAGCCCAGGCCGACGATGTAGTTCGGTGAGTTGCGGTTGAGTCCGAACGCGACATGGAAGTCGACCTGCTGGGTCGGCGTGATCTGGTACAGGCCGCCGGAGTTGATGAGCTGAGTCGGCCGCGTGCCGTCGGGATAGTCGCCGACATATTCGGTGAACACGCTGATCCGCTCGGTCAGCTTCTTCTCGATCACGAAGGTCGCTTCCGACATGTGCCGGCCGGTCAGCTCGGCAGGGCGGAAGAATTCCGTGAACATGCCGCTGACGCCCCAGCCGTCATGCAGCGCCCATGACCATGGCAGTTGGAGATAGGGCTGCGCGCCGCGCCCGGCGATCTCGGCAGCGCCCGTCGGCAGCGCGACGCCGGCCGTGATCGAGAGGTCGAGCTTCCCCGGCAGCGGACTGATCTGCCATTTGATCCCCGGCGCGACGTCGGAAAAGCCCGAGGCGCCGGGCGATTTCACGGTGCCGACATAGCTCGGCAGGTCGACCAGCACTTCGAGGCAGGGCGCAATCCCGAGCCGCCAGCGGCTATTGCTGCCGTCGATGCTGCGGCCACTGCTGCGGCCGGTCAGGTTGATGCCGTTCTCGTTCTGCAAGCTCCCGACCGGCACGACGATACTCGAATTGGTGACGTCGGGCCGGTCGGTCGCGATTTCGTCGCTCGGCTTGGGACAGCCGTCCGCGCGCGCGGCGGTGGCTGCTGCGAGTGTGAGCGCAGCAAGCACGCACCCGAGTTCGGCAAGTCGAGCGACGGCGCCGAACCGATTCTGAAACACTGGGGATGCTCCAATAGCCCGGCGCCGCTGCGGAGGTGGCAGCTTTCGATAGAGATCGGCGGCGCGCGGGGAAATTCCCGGTTGGCTCAAAAATCTTCGTCAGTCGTCGGCGGCGCGAGCGCGCGACATTTTAGGGAATAGAATGGCAGCATGGCTGCTCCTGTTGTGGTGGCAAACAGGAGAGCCCCGGGAATGACCATTCGTTCGATCGCAGGCGTGCTGGCGCCGCGGCAAGCCAGAATTGCCGCGATGGCGGCCATCGCGATTCTGCTCGCCCTGAACAGCGCCCGTGCCGCGGGAGATGCGGCGCGCGGCGCCACGCTGTACCAGGGCTGCGGCGATTGCCACTCGATCGACAAGAACGACGTCGGCCCGATGCACAAGGGTGTCGTCGGCCGCCTAGCCGGCTCCGTCGCAGGCTACGACTACTCGCCGGCGCTGAAGAACTCGAAGATCGTGTGGACCGAGGAGAATCTCGACAAATGGCTCACCGGTCCGGACACGATGGTTCCGGGCACCAAGATGTTCTACGAGGTTCAGGATCCGAAGGATCGCGCCGACATCATTGCCTTCCTCAAGGAGAAGGCGAAGTAGCGGGCTATCTCTCATGTCGTCCCTGCGGAAGCACTAGTGCATCTACGCGTTTGTCGGGCCATTTGCGAGGATTTGGAAGCGGGCCATTCCGGTGTGGAAGGTGATTGGTCCAGGTGGACGGTGGGAGGCGTAGCCGGTCCATCCGCCGAGTTTTGCGATGATCCATGCCGCCCAAGCAAGAGTGTTGGGGCGATGGTGGTTTTTCTGAAGCTCGGTGCGACCTTTCATGGTTTTGTTGATGGCCCTGAGCGTCTCGATCTCTTCTGCGGTGAAGACAAATTCAGCCGGCAATTCTTCGCCACTGTTGCGGGCCTGAACGAGTTGAATGACGATACATGCCGCTCTGGTGGCGACCGCCACGAGCTTGATCAGGCCTTCGGCGCTCTCGATCTGACTATCCTCGATGCGCAAACCCTGGCTCTTCAGCGAGCGAAAGAGTTGCTCAATGATCCAGCGCTGGCGGTACCAGGAGACGATCTGCCAGGCGTCTTTAACGGTGGCGACCGGATGAGTGGTCAGGAGCAGCCAGCGAATGGGCTCCGCACCTCTCGGCGGATGCAACTCGACCACTTCTACGAAGCTGAGTTTGATGCCCTCCGCCAAGTCGGTGACGCCGGGCCTCTGCGGCCGCTTGAGCACGACGGTTCCGAAGCGCATCGAGAGATGGGCCTGCCGGCCGCGCCGATCCATTCGCTGCGGCAGATCGATCACCGCGTTGTCGCAGAAGCGGCTCCGCTCGACCGCCTGATAAAGTGTGTCGCCATCGACCAGCGCATGGTCGTGCATGGCACGCGACAGAAGATGGACATTCTCAGCTGGCGTCAGCGCCCAGTGAGCAAAGAAATCCCCCTCGCGGTCGTTGACGACGGTGATCATGCGGGCATCTGCCAGGACGTCGCGGCCTTGCTCGGCGGCCGTCACCCAGCGCGCCGACTCCTTGTCGGCCAAGGCGCGCCGCTCATGCGGGATTTTTACCTTGCCTTTGCGCGTCCAAACGTTGCCGCCAGTAAGGCCAAGACAGACCCCGCTGTCGGCATCCACCGCCATCATCGCATGCAACAGCACGCCGCGAGCATTGCCCTTGCCGACTTTGCCCAGCCCGCGCCGCCGTCCCGCCTGGGTCTGGAACTTGACCTCGCTCGTATCCTGGATCGCCAGCACATGACGCCCGCTGACCGCAGTCCGCGTCTGCGCGCTCCAGCCCTCAATCAATTTATCGATCGTGACTTGGGGGTTGTTCACAAACCGCCAGAACGCCATATTGGCAGCCCAATCGCCCCGGGCCATCTGGCGCAAGCAGACGCTGCGCGTGCAAAGCATAGCCCGGAGAAGCGTCGCCCCCTTTTGTCGAGACGAACGTCCCCGAACTCACCCAAAGACAAATCCGGCTGCATCGCTGGCGCTCCTTCGAATCAAAGCGCCAGTGAGAGAATCATACAACATGCTGCAGAGACGCCACTTCTTGCTGCACCGAGTCAATCTGTCGCGCCCCAAAACCGTGTAGACACGCTAGTGCGGAAGCAGGGACCCATAACCACCGGAATACGTTGTTAGGGCGCGCTGTGGCCCCAGCTTTTTTCAATCAATCGATAGCTGTGGTTATGGGTCCCGGCCTTCGCCGGGACGACAGCGGTAGTGAGGCGCGAGCGCGACACCTCGCAACCTCAATCCACCACGATCTTGACGCGGTCGCGCGGCTTCACCTGGGCATGGGCGTCGAGGCCGTTGAGCACGCGGAAGCGCTCGGACGGGTGGTCGACGCCGGACATGCGGTGCGACAGCGATTCCACGGTGTCGCCGGGCTGCACGTTGATGACCTTGATGCGCAGCGGGCGCGCGGCCTGGATCTCGTCGAGCGTCAGGCGGCGGAACGAGTTGACGGTCTCGCGCGCGTTACGCTCGCTCTCGGTGGACTTCTGCTTGGCGGCGAAGATGAAGCGGTAGACGTCGCTGCCGAAGCGCAACGCATAGACCTTGAACTGCCACTGGTCGCCATGCGCGGTGGCCGACGCCGCCGGAAAGCCGTTGATGTTGAGGTCCTCGGTCGAGGACTTCTCGACGCCTTCCATCCAGCCCGAATTCAGGTAATCGCCGAGCGACTGCTCGGCCGGCACCCGCACCACGTCGAAGCGCATCGCCTGGCTGCCGCCCTCGCGCACGCCGATCACCGCCTGCGCGGTGTTGTCGAGCGTGAAATTATCGGGCGCGGTGAAGGTGAAGCCGAGCTTGGGATGCAGGAAGCGGCGGCCGCGCACGAACCCTTCGCTGGGATCCTCGCCATAGACGATGTTGTCGATCGCGGCGAGATAGGTCTCGCGATCGCGCTCGTTGCTCTCGGGCGACGAGTATTGCCGTGCGGTGGTCTGCGCATTGTTGATGCGCTCGGGCGTTGCCGGATGCGACGAGGTGAAGTCCTGCGCGCGCGGATCGAGCGCGGTCTTGCCGATCTTGAGCGCAGCATTGCGCTCCATCGCGGTCAGGAAGCGCGCCGCGCCGTAGGGATCGAAATGCGCGCGGGCGGCGATCCCGACGCCGATGCCGTCGGCCTCGAATTCCTGCTGGCGCGAGAAGCTCGCCATCGTCAGCTTGGTCTTGGCGAGCGCCAGCGCGGTGAGATCGGGATCGGTGCTCATGTCGGTGACGACGCGCGTCACCACCGCCGCCTGGCGGGCCTGGTCCTCGCGCATCGCCGCGTGCTTGGCCAGCACATGCGCCATCTCGTGGCTCAGCACCGAGGACAGCTCGGAGGTGTCGCTGGCGAGCGCAATCAGGCCGCGCGTGACATAGAGCTGGCCGGTCGGCAGCGCGAAGGCGTTGACCGCGCCGGAATTGAGGATGGTGACCTTGTAGGCCTGGTCGGGCCGTTCGGAGGCGGCGACCAGCCGCTCGACGGTCTTGCTGATCAGGGCCTCGAGCTTCGGGTCGTCATAGGCGCCGCCATAGGACGACAGGATGCGCTCATGCTCGCGTTCGCTCGTGGGCGTCTGCTGCACCACGCGGTTCGGCTTTACCGGCGCCGCCGCTGCCGTGGGCGCGGCCTGCTCGAACCGGCCGACATTGCCGCAGGCCGACAGCGTCAGGGCGGCGCAGACGAGCGCCGGCGCAGCCAAAAGGCGGCGGCCAGTCCCCTCTTCACGCCGTCCTGCGCGCTCAATCACGTCAAAAACTCACAAATTGTCCCGTAAAAAGACCGGGGCAGGGCCCCTGGGTTTCTTGAGTCCCTTGGGCCTCTAGTTCCCGCCGAGCACTTCAAGCTGCCCCACCCGGAGCAGTTCGATTCGCGGCCCACGTCGTGCTTCCACCCAGCCTCGTACACGAATCTTACGATTTTCCAGAGACTTGGGCGCAAGCCCGGCCGCCTCGAACGCAGGGACTATGCGCCTTGAAATAGTCGCGGCAAAGTCCTGAGTCCAGTTTCGACCGAAATTCAGGTAAGTCGTCGCGCCCGCCTGACGCACGGACAAAACCCTGCCCTCGACCACTGTAAAACGCCCGATCCCGGTCAAAATATCGGCGGAGCTTTCGGCGTTTTTTATGACGGTGGCCTCGGCCCAGGTTCCCGATCGGGCGGCCCTTGCCTCGGCCTCGGCCGCCATCAGCGCCGCAGCACAGTCCTTGTCGGCGACCTCGGATGACGCCACAGCGAGGCCCTGGCGCAGCAGCTCGCTTTGCACGGGCTTCTCACTGCCTTCGAGGAATGCGTAGGCCGGCTGCCGGCCATAGCGGTCCGGCGTGTCATCCTGTCCGCGCAACGTCACCTCGCGGCCGACCAGCAGCGCCGTCAGTGCAGCGATGGTCTTCGCCTTGTCGGCCACCTCGATACCGGCGAGCTTGACCTCACGGCCGTCGTCCAGCCGCAGGCTGCGCGCATCGACGATGGCGGCGACGCGACCCTCACCCTGAATCTCGAAATTGCATCCATCCGCTTCGGCGCGTCCGCTGCACGCGCCGATCGCGAGGACGCATGCTGTCATCATCACCGCCCACGGACGGCGACGCCATGCTCTATCGCGTGGAGGCGTCATACGGCACTCGTCACTTCGGCGCGCTCCGCTCGGAGCGTGGTCGCCAACAAGGACAGTCTGACGGAAAGATCGCTTCAGAGCCACCACAAGCGAAGCGAGATCGCATCGAGGATGCCATCGTTGATTCGGTGGTCAATTTTTCTGCGGCGCTTCTCATCGCGTGCACAGGCGAGATTCGTGTTTCACATCAATGCGTGCCTGTCGCGGGACGAACTCGTCTTCAGCGCGCCTTGTCGTGACGAAAATTGCCGTCCGATCGTGCGTCGAGCGGCCCTCACACGCGTCAACCTTACCCATTCATGATCGCAACTCCGTGCGCGGAATGAGAATTCGTTATTGTTGCCAATGACTTGCGGCGCAAGGTAACTATTCGGCAATTTTTTGAAAGGCGACCGGTTGCGGTCGCTCACGCATATTGCCGAGGTCCTTGTGTCGAATCCCGTTGTTCTGACGCTGACGACCAGCGATCCGCTCCACGATTATCTCCAGCTCTACAACGCGATCTCGGCGATCAGCGTCGGCGGTGGTCTGGCTGCGGCCAACACCGATTACGTCATCAACTTCTCGCTCTCGTCCGGCGCGCGCACGCTGCAATTGCTGGACGATCTGCCGGCCATCAATCTGATGAACGGCTCAACGCTGACCTTCGACGGCAACTCCGACTACAACAATCAGCTCGGCGGACAGGACTATAGCGACGTCATCGACGCGCGCGGCTACCAAGGCTTCGTCGTCACATCAGGCACGGTGACGTTCAAGAACCTCACGATCGTCAACGCGGTTGCGAGCGGCGGCAATGGCGGGGTCGGCGGTGGCGGCGGCGGCGCGGGTCTTGGCGGCGGCTTGTTCGTCGGACAGAACGCCAACGTCACGCTGAACAACGTCAATTTCGGCAGCAACACGGCCAAGGGCGGCGATGGCGGCGTGGTCGATCCGGCCGGTGGCGGCGGCGGTGGCGGCGGCATCGGTGCCGACGGCGGCAGCGGCAATGGTGGCGGCGGTGGTGGCGGCGGCTTCGGCGGCCAGGACTATTACGGCTATCACGGCAATGGCGGCAGCGGTTACAGCGAGGCGGGCTCCGACAGCCAGCATCCCTCGACCGGGGCGCAGACCGCGGGCGGCACGCCGGCGACGATCGAAGGTGCGGCGGGCGGCGGACAGGGCGCCGACAATTACGGCGGCTCAGGCTACGGCGCACATGCCGGCGGTGGCGCGAGCGGCGGCGGTGGTGGCGGCGGTGTCGGTGGTGGCGGCGGCGGTATCGGCGGCGCCAACTCGGTGGGCGGCGGCCCCTCGGGCATCCTGATCGGCTTCGGCGGCGCCGGCGGCATGGGCGGCGGTGGCGGCGGCGGCATTTATGGCGGCGGCAATGGTGGTTTCGCCGGCGGTGGCGGCGGCTCCGGCAACGGCAGCGGATACGCGCACACCGGCGGCAATGGCGGTTTCGGCGGCGGAGGCGGCGGTTCGAACGGCACGCCCGGCACCGGCGGCTTTGGCGCGGGCAGCGGCTCGCTCGCCGGCGGCGGAGGCGGGGGCCTTGGCGCCGGCGGCGACATCTTCGTTCAGCAAGGCGGAACGCTGACCGTCATCGGCGGCACCTTGATGGATGCCACCGAGACCGGCGGCACCGGCGCCAACGGTGCCGGCAACGGCTCCGCCTATGGCGACATCTTCATCCAGGGCACGATGGTGGTCACGCCGACGCACGCCGTTTCCACGGTCTTCGAGGGATTGCAGACCGTCACCACGCTGACGATCGGCGACAGCATCGCCGATGAGCGGGGCATCAGCGGCAGCGGCACCACTGGCAAGCTGGTCGTCTCCGGCGGCGGTACGCTGACGTTGACGGGTGCGAGCACCTATGTCGGCGGTACGCAGATCGATGCCGGCAACACTCTCTCGATCACGGCCGACAACAACATCGGCGGTTCGGCCGGTGCGCTGATCCTCAACGGCGGCACGCTGACCACGACCGGCGGCTACACTTTCACGCACGATATTCAGCTCACCGCCAATGGCGGCACCTTCGACATATCGTCCGGCACGATCGCGGACACCGGCTCGATCAGCGGCTCCGGTACGTTCATGCTGTCCGGCGCCGGCACGTTGCAGCTCGGGATGGGTCAGCTCGCGGGGCTGACCGGGACGTTCGGTCTGAGCAGCGCGCATCTGTCGCTGACATCGAGCGGCACTTTCGACGACACGCTCTCGGTCACCGGCAATTCGATCCTGTCGATCGCGAACGGCAAGACCGTGTCCGACACGGCCCTCGTCACCGGCAGCGGCAATCTCGGCGTCGATGGCGGCGGTACGCTCGTGCTTGGCCATGCCGCCAATACCTACGGAAGCACGACGATCTATTCGGGCACGGTGTGGCTCACCGCGGCCGGCGCCGCCGGAACCGGCAACATCTCGTTCACGACCGGCATCGCCGGCACGCTGAAGATCGACAACGCCGCGCTGAGCGGCAATGCGTTCGCCAACACGATCGCGAACTTCAATCCCGGCCAGCTCATCGACCTGACCGGGCTGCAGTACAACACCCAGAATCCGTCGCTCAACACGGTCAGCCTGTCCGGCAACACGCTCTCGATCTCGAACGGCACCACGACCGATACGCTGACCCTTGCCGGCGTCGGCGCCGGGACCAGTTTTCAGCTCTCGCAGGATGCCAACGGCGGAACGATCGTGCAGGTCGTCTCGACCCGCGTCTTCAACGTCTCCAACGTCGCCGAGCTCAATGCGGCCATCCTGCAGATGGATTCCGGCGGGCAGAACGCCGCGCCGAATGCCAACTACACAATCAACATCACTGCGAACTTCAGCCTGACGTCGGAGCTGTACGCGCTCAATCTCTTGAGCGGATCGAGCGTCACGATCAATGGCAGCGACGGCCACGGCGGCACGCATACGATCGACGGCCTCAACGCCCAGCGCGGCTTCTTCGTCTATGCGGGCAACGTCAATCTCGAGAACCTGACCATCCAGAACACGGTGGCCGCAGGCGGCGGTGTCGTTCGCGGCGGCGGCGGTGGCGGCGCCGGGCTCGGCGGCGCGCTGTTCGTCTCGTCGAACGGCAGCGCCACCATCGACAACGTCACCTTCCACAACAGCGCCGCGATCGGCGGCAACGGCGGTGCCGGCGGCACTGGCAGTATCAGCTCCGGCTACGGCTTCGGCGGCGGCGGCGGGATGGGCGGACGCGGCGGAAGCAGCGGCGGCGGGGGGATCGGCCTCGGCGCTCAGGGCGCGGATGATGATCTCTTCAGAAACGGTTCACCGGGCATTGTCCCCAACACCGCTGGGGGCGGCAAAGGGAGCGACGGTTACCTGGTCTCGATCGGGGGCGGGACCGAGCTTTACTGGTATGGCGGAGCAGGCGGCGCCAACGGTGGAGGCGGTGGCGCGGCGGGGTGGATCGGCAGCGGCGTCCGCGCACCCTATGGTCCGGGTGGCGGTGTCGGCGGCGGCAACGGGGCCGATGGCGGCAATGGCGGCTTCGGTGGTGGCGGCGGCGATGGCGGCAACGGCGGCTTCGGCGGTGGCGGCGGCTACAATGGCGACGGCGGCTTCGGTGGCGGCGGTGGCATCGGCGGTGTCGGCGGCTTTGGCGGCGGCAATGGCGGCACCAACGGCAACGGCGCGCCCGGCGGCGGTGGCGGCCTTGGCGCGGGCGGCGACGTCTTCGTCCAGCAAGGCGGCTCGCTGACCATCAAGAGCGGCTCGCTGTCGAACGATTCCGGCTTCAGCGCCGTCAAGGGCGGCACCAATGGCATCGGCCAGGCCAGCGGCTCGGGTTTCGGCTCCGGCATCTTCATCCAGGGCAACAACAATCTCAGCTTCACGCCGGCCAGCGGCCAGACGCTGACGGTTGCCAACGACATCGCGGACCAGAGCGGCAATGGCGGCACCGGTGCCAATGCGGGCATTGGGGGCCTCGCCATCAGCGGCGGCGGCACCGTCATCCTCGGCGGCAACAACACCTACACCGGCAACACCACGGTCAGCGGCGCCGGCACAAGGGTGTCGATCTCCGCCAACGTGAATCTCGGCGCGGTCACCAATGTGCTGAAGCTGGGCGACGGCACCGGCATCAGCTTCACCGACGGCTTCACGCAGACCCGCAACATCACCGTCGCGGGCGATCCGGTCTTCAATGTCGCGGCCGGCGAAACCGTTACCCAGAGCGGCGTGATCTCCGACGGCGCGACGCCTGGTGATGTCGAGGTGACCGGCGGCGGGCGGCTTGTGCTGTCGGCGCACAACACCTATTCCGGCGGCACCGTCATCAAGGGCTCGATCCTCGAGCTGGCGGCGAGCGGTGCGGCGGGAACCGGCGCGATCGCCTTCACCGACGGCAGCACCGAAAAACTCGTGCTCGATGCTGCGGCATTCTCCGGCACCTCGTTTGGCACGTCGATCACCGGCCTTTCCGGCGGCGACACCATCGACTTCGGCAACATCGCCTATGACACCACGGCGACGCTGTCTTATGCGAACGGCGTGTTGCTGGTGAAGAGCGGCAGCGGCACGACGCTCGCCTCGCTGAACCTGAGCTTTGGCGCCGGCGCCTCGGCCGGCTCGCTGCTTCTTGGTTCCGACGGCTCGGCCTCTCCGCATCTCGAGATCCGGTCACAGGCGAGCATCGCCTCGGTCACGGCTGACACCACCGATCATCTCACGACGCTGAACGCCGGCAAGGTCGTGACCATCACCGTCAACTTCAGCAATACGGTGAGCGTGACCGGCGCGCCCGAATTGCTGCTCAATGACGGCAAGGCCGCGACCTATCTCAGCGGCAGCGGCTCGCAGGCGCTGGTGTTCAGCTACACGGTGCAGGACGGTGACAGCACGTCTGATCTGCAGGTGCAGAGCCTCTCGCTCAACGGCGGCACGATCAGGGATCCCGGCGGCCAGGACGCCGACGTGACCCATGCGGCGACCGATTTGCATCTCGTGATCGACGCGATCGCGCCGACCGTGTCGGTTGCGGCGAGTTCGACCGCGCTGCTGGCCGGGCAGACCTCGACCGTCACCTTCACCTTCTCCGAGGCGGTCACCGGCTTCGCGTTGACGGACACGACGGTGAGCGGCGGCGCGCTGAGCAACCTCGTGCATGTCGGCGTCAACGCCGCGCACCAGGACATCTACACGGCAACCTTCACACCCGACGTGACCAACGCCGAGGCGGGCTCGGTGCAGGTCAACGCGTCAAGCTATACCGACAGCGCCGGAAACGCCGGCGCGGCAAGCAGCGCGATCAGCTTCACCGGTGATACCAAGGCGCCGACGGTGGCGGTTGCAGCCGATCACACCACGCTGGTTGCCGGCGATAGCGCGGTTGTCACGTTCACCTTCTCCGAGGCCGTCAGCGGCTTTGGATTGGGTGATGTCGCCGTCCAGGGCGGTACGCTAGGCAATCTCACCCATGTCGGCGTCGATGGCTCCGGCCACGACGTCTACACCGCGACCTTCACGCCCGATGTGACCAACACCGAGGCAGGCTCGGTGCAGGTCAATGCGTCGAGCTATAGCGACGTTGCCGGCAATTCCGGCTCGTCGAGCAACACGATCAGCTTCAGCGGCGACACCAAGGCGCCGACCGTGTCGGTTTCAGCTGACCATGGCACGCTGCTCGCCGGCCAGACCGCGGTCGTGACCTTCGCCTTCTCCGAGGCCGTCGCGGGCTTCGCGCTCGGCGATGTCAGCGTCAGCGGCGGCGCGCTGGGCAGCCTTGTCCATGTCGGCGTCAACGGCGCCGGCCAGGACATCTACACCGCGACCTTCACGCCCGACGTCACCAACGCCGAGGCTGGCTCGGTGCAGGTCAATGCATCGAGCTATAGCGATACGGCCGGCAACGCCGGCGCCGCCAGCAACGCCATCAACTTCACCGGTGACACGCTGGCGCCGACGGTCTCCGTCACGCTCAATCCCGACACGGTGCTGGCCGGCGACCTCTCCGTCGCGACCTTCACCTTCTCGGAGACCGTGTCGGGCTTCGCCCTTGGCGACATCACCGTCCATGGCGGCGCGCTGAGCAATCTCGTGCATGTCGGGCTCGATGGCGCTGGGCAGGACGTCTACACCGCGACCTTCACGCCCGATGTCAGCGACACCGAGACCGGCTCGGTGAAGGTGAATGCGTCCGGTTACAGCGATGTGGCCGGCAATGCCGGCGCGGCAAGCAACACCGCGACGATCGGCGGCGATACGCTGGCGCCGACGGTGTCGATCGTAGCTGACCGTAACGCGCTGCTGGCGGGCCAGACCGCGCTGGTGACGTTCACGTTCTCCGAACAAATCGCGAGCTTCGCGCTCGGTGACGTCACGGTGCATGGCGGGGCGTTGGGCAATCTGGTCCATCTCGGCGTCAACGCATCGGGCGAGGACGTCTACACCGCAATTTTCACGCCGGACGAAAGCAACACTGAAGCCGGTTCGGTACAGGTCACCGCGTCTGGTTACACCGACGTCGCCGGTAATAGCGGCGCGGCCAGCAACGCCATCAATTTCACCGGCGATACCAGGGCCCCGACCGTGTCGGTTGCGGTGAGCCCGAGCACGGTGCTTTCCGGCCAGACTTCGGCCGTCACCTTCACCTTCTCCGAAGAGATCGCGGGCTTTGCGCTCGGCGACACGGCCGTCGCCGGCGGCACGGTGACCAATCTGGTCCATGTCGGGCTCAATGGTTCAGGCCAGGACGTCTACACCGCGATCTTCACGCCTGATATCAACGACGTCGTGGCGGGCTCGGTCCGGGTCACCGCCGCAAGCTATGCCGACGTATCAGGCAATACCGGCGCGGCGAGCAATACCGCGGCGATCGGTGGCGACACGCATCCGCCGACGGTATCGGTGGCGGCCGATCATACCCTGCTGCACGCCGGCGACACCGCGCTGATGACGTTCACCTTCTCCGAGGCGGTCGCCGGTTTCGGACTCGGCGACGTCACCGTCCATGGCGGCCTGCTGGGCAGCCTCGTCCATGTCGGCATCAATGGCGCAGGCCACGATATCTACACCGCGACCTTCACGGCCGATGTCACCGACCATCTGTCGGCTGACCTTTCGGTTGCCGGGGCGAGCTACACCGACATCGCCGGCAATGCCGGCGGAGCGAGCAATGCGGTCAGCTTCACCGGCGACACCAAGGCGCCATCGGCGCCGACGCTGGCACTGCACCGCGACACCGGCGTCTCCAGCGCCGACCACATCACCAGCAATCCGCTGATCGATTACACCAAGTTCGATGCGGCCGACACGCTGCGCTACAAGGCCGACGGCGCGTCGGGCTTCTCCACGGCGGCGCCGGTCTTTACGACTGATGGTATGCACTCCGTCACGGTGCAGGAGGTCGACGCCGCCGGCAATGTCAGCGCGTCGTCGAGCCTGACGTTCACCCTCGACACCACGGCGCCCCATTTCACCGGGATCACGGCGACGCCCTCCGGCGGCGTCGCGGCGCCGGGTTCGCTGGTGCAACTGACGGTCGGGTTCAACGAGGCGGTTCACGTCAATGGCGGCACGCCGAGCCTGACGCTGAACGATGGCGGCACCGCAATCTACGACGCTGCGGCAACGGCGTTGCTCGGCGATTCCTCGAAGCTGGTATTCGATCACATCGTGTCGTCGACGGATCGGGCCGGCTCGCTGGCGGTGACCGGCTTCGCCGCCAATGGCGCCGATGTCGTCGACCTAGCCGGCAATGCGGCCTCGCTTTCGGCGGTGTCCGCCGTGTTCGACGCCCTGCATATCAACGAGACCATCGTGCCGGCCTACACACTCGGCGCCATTACCCGGCCGGAATTGCATCTGGATCTCGGCGGTCGCATCATCATGGATGCAACGGCATCGGCATTCGCCGGACATTATGGCATGCAGTATCTGTTCCTCGGCCTGCCGGCGGGAACGCCCCATCAGACCGTTCCCGACTTTCATCTCTGATCGCAGCGCAGCCGGAAGCTCCGGCGCGGCGCTTCATTCCGCTTAGCGGAAAACAGATTGCTGCCGCTGCGGCTTGCTGCAGTACAGGCCATGCGGCATGATCCGGCCCTCGAAACGGACCTGATGGAACGAGGTCCGCGCTGCAAGGGAGAATTGGAATGAGACGAGTTTTGGCCGGCGTGTTGGCCTGTGCGTTTGCGATCTCGGCGAATGCGTCGCTGGCGCAGGACAAGCCTCCGCTGAAGCTCGGCGGCATCCTCGATATGTCGAGCCTCTATGCCGACATCACCGGCTCGGGCAGCGAAACCGCCGCCAAGATGGCGGTGGAGGATTTCGGCGGCGAGGTGCTTGGCCGCAAGGTCGAGATCGTGGTCGGCGACCATCTCAACAAGGCTGACCTCTCCGCCAACATCGCCCGCGACATGATCGACAACCAGGGCGTCGAGATGATCTTCGACGTCGCGGCATCCGCGACCGCGCTCGCCGCTGCCGAAATCGCCAAGGCGCGCAACAAGATCATCATGTTCAACGGTCCGGGCTCGATCCGCCTCTCCAACGAGGCCTGCGGCCCCTATACCGTGCACTACGTGTTCGACACCTTCGCGCAGGCCAATGTGACCGGCCTTGCCGCGGTGAAATCCGGTCTCGATACCTGGTTCTTCCTGACCGCGGACTACGCGTTCGGCCAGGACCTGGAAAAGGACACCAGCAATGTCGTGGTGAAGTCGGGCGGCAAGGTGCTCGGCAGCGTGCGACATCCGATCAACACCTCGGACTTCTCCTCCTTCCTGCTGCAGGCGCAGGCCTCGAAGGCCAAGGTGATCGGCCTTGCCAATGCCGGCGGCGACACCATCAACGCGATCAAGCAGGCGGCGGAATTCGGCCTCACCAAGAGCGGCCAGAAACTGTCGCCGCTATTGGCCTTCGTCACCGACATCGACAGCGTCGGGCTCGAGACCGCGCAGGGCCTGTTGCTGGCGGAAGCCTTCTACTGGGATCTCAACGACGACAGCCGCGCCTTCACGAAGCGCTTCATGGAACGCACCAAGCGGGTGCCGACTTCGGCACAGGCCGGCGTCTATTCCTCGGTGACGCACTATCTCAAGGCGGTGAAGGCCGCCGGCACCACCGATGCGGCCGCCGTCATGAAGGTGATGAAGGAGACACCGATCAACGACATGTTCACCAAGAACGGCAAGATCCGCGAGGACGGCCGTATGGTGCACGACATGTATTTGTTCGAGGTCAAGAAGCCGTCGGAATCGAAGGGCCGCTGGGACGACTACAAGCTGGTAGCGACCGTGCCGGGCGACCAGGCCTTCCAGCCGCTGTCGGAGTCGCGCTGCCCGCTGGTGAAGAAGTGACGAAGTGACGAAGTCACGCAGTCATCCCGGGGCGTGCGAAGCACGAACCCGGGATCTCGAGGTTCCGGGGCTGGTGCTTACGCACCATCCCGGAACGACGGATTCAAAATAACAACGAAAGGCAAAACGCCATGAGCGATAATCAGATGGTCCTCCAATCCCTCGACAAGGGCCTGCTCACCATCACCATGAACCGTCCCGATCGGCGCAATGCGCTCAATCCCGACATGACGCGCGGCCTCGTCGAGGCGGCGCGGCGGGCGCAGGACGATACCGAGGTGCGCGCCGTGCTGATCCGGGGCGCCGGCGGCACCTTCTGCGTCGGCGGCGACGTCAAGTCGATGGCGGAAGGCCGCGCCCCGCTGCCGTTCGAGGCCAAGATGGCCAACCTGCGCCGCGGCATGGAGGTCTCGCGCATCCTGCACCAGATGCCGAAGCCGGTGGTGGCGCAGCTCGACGGCGCCGCGGCCGGCGCCGGGCTCTCGATCGCGCTGTCCTGCGACCTCCGCGTTGCCGGCGCCTCCTGCAAGATCACCACCGCCTTTGCCAAGGTTGGCTTTTCCGGCGACTACGGCGGTACCTATTTCCTGACCAAGATGCTCGGCAGCGCCAAGGCGCGCGAACTCTACATGATGTCGCCGGTGCTGTCGGCGCAGGAAGCCTACAACCTCGGCATGGTCTCCAAGGTGGTGCCCGATGCCGATGTCGAGGCCGAAACTCTGGAACTGGCGCGCTCGCTGGCGCAGGGCCCGTCAGTGGCGCTCGGCTACATCAAGCGCAACATCAACAACGCCGAGACCATGACGCTGGAGGCCTGCTTCGACGGCGAGGCGATCCATCACACGCGTGCCGGCGAGACCACGGACCACAAGGAAGCGGCAAAAGCCTTCGTCGAGAAGCGCAAGCCCACCTTCCAGGGGCAGTAAACCATGGCCGAGTACATGCGGCTGCGGCAGATCTGCCTGGTGGCGCCGCAGCTTGCGCCCGTGATCGCGGACATCTCCGCGATCATGGGCCTCGACGTCTGCTATCGCGACGGCAACGTCGCGAAATACGGCCTCGAGAATGCGCTGCTGCCGGTCGATACCATCCTGCTCGAAGTCGTCGCGCCGTTCCAGCCGGGGCCGGGCACGGCGGCCGGCCGCTTCATCGAGAAGACCGGCGGCCGCGGCGGCTATATGGCGATCTTCGCTTGCGAGGATCCCGACGCGCGCGGCGCCAAGGCCAACGCGATGGGCGTGCGCACCGCCAACGTGATCACGCACGCGCCGTATCACGGCGTGCAACTGCACCCGCGCGACTGCCGAGCCGCCTTCATCGAGTTCAACCACACCGACGGCAGCGACGACGTGCTGGGACCGTACCCGCCGGCCGGCCCCGACTGGCAGAAGTCGATCCGCAAGGACACGACTTTGGCGCTGACCACGGTCGAGATGCAGAGCCCCGAGCCTGAGGCGTTGGCGACGCATTGGGGCAGGATCATCGGCATTCCCGCCGATGGTGCCGTGGTGAAGTTGCCGAACGGCACCTTCCGCTTCGTCAAGGGCGACAGCGAGATCATGAGCGGCTTGACGTTCAAGGTCGCCGACAAGGCGAAGGTGCTGGAAGCCGCAAAAGCCAGAGGCTGTGCGGTGAAGGGCGACGAGTTCCTGCTCTGCGGCGTGATGTTCAAGCTGACGTCGTGACGTCGTAGCCCGGATGGAGCAGAGCGAAATCCGGGACTGTGCTCTCCGCGGGTAGACCGACCCCGGATTGCGCTCCGTTGCATCCGCGCTACGCATCTTTCTCCCGTCATCCTGAGAGCCTGACTGAAAAATGAGTGAGTGATCTCAGTGGGGTGTGATTCCATCGGATTTGCAGAGATTCGAGGGAGAGCACGATGCCCTGGACCAAGATCACTCGGGAGCAATATCGGCGGGACGATCTGCGTTATGCAAGCGATATGACCGATGCGGAGTGGGCGCTGATCAGACGCCTGTTGCCGCGAGCGAACCGGCGCGGCCGGCCGCGTAAGACGGAGCTGCGTCGTGTGATCGAAGCGATCCTCTATATCGTTTCGACCGGCTGCCAGTGGCGGGCGTTGCCGCAGGAGTTCCCGCCCTATTCGACGGTGCAGGGCTATTTTTATAGATGGCGGGATACAGGCCGGTGGCAGAGGATTGTCAGCGTGCTTGTCCGACGGGCGCGAAAAAAGCTTGGACGGACACCGAAGCCGACGGCAGCCGTGATCGACAGTCAAAGTGCGCCGACCACCCAAGCTGGCGGACCGCGCGGCTACGATGCAGGCAAGCGCATCTACGGCCGCAAGCGGCATATCGTGACGGATACCAATGGCCTCCTCCTCGGGGTTCATGTTCATCCGGCCAACGTTCAGGACTGCCATGGCGCCGTACCGCTGCTGAAGAACGTGCGGATGAACTTCCCCCGGCTGCGCCACGTCTTTGCCGACCGGATCTACCGCGGAAATCAACTCCTCGACGCGCTCTCAGACTGCGGTCCATGGACTGTCGAGATCGTCGAGCGGCCTCAAGGCGTCAAAGGCTTCCAGCTTCTGCCGAGGCGGTGGGTGGTTGAACGCACATTCGCTTGGTTCGGCAGATGCCGCCGCCTCGCCAAGGACTTCGAGGCGACGGTGGCAACCGAAGCTGCCTGGCTGCTGATTGCACACATCAGGCTCCTGACCCGCAGACTTGCCGCTGCTGGTAAGGTTGGGTGACTTATGAGTCAGACTCTGAGGAGCGCGGAACGCGCGTCTCGAAGGGTGCACGGCCCGGCTGGTGGCCGTGCACCCTTCGAGGCTCTCTTCGCTCGCACCTCAGGGTGACGGTGAACGATTGGTGCTTGCGGGGAGAGCGGTTGAGCCGGCGGCGGTGATCCAATATCGTCAAGAGCAACAACAACAATCGGGAACACGCTCCCCATGCCGCATCCGCTCGATACCTTCTTCGCCCCAAAAAGCATCGCGCTGATCGGCGCCTCGCGCGATCATGAGAAGATTCCCGGGCGGCTGCTCGCGATGCTGCGCAAGAACGGCTATCCCGGCGCGCTCTATCCGATCAATCCGAACTATGACGAGATCGACGGGCTGAAATGCTTCAAGTCGGTCGCCGAGATCGGCGCGCCGATCGATCTTGCCGTTATCGTCATTCCCGCCCGTGCGGTGCTGCCGGCGCTGGAGCAGTGTGCCGCCACCGGCGTGAAGAACGCCGTCATCATCTCGTCCGGCTTTGCCGAGGAAGGCGGCGACAGCGCTGACATGCAGGATGCGATCGTCGCGCTGGCGAAGCGGACCGGGATGCGGATCAGTGGGCCGAACGCGGAAGGGTTTTACAGCCAGGCGCAGAAGGTCGCCGCGACCTTCAGCCCGACCGTCGACGTCAAGCCGGATGCGCCCGATCTGATCGCCGGCAAGCGGCGGATCGGCATCGTCGCGCAGAGCGGCGGCATCGGCTTTGCGATCTATCATCGCGCCAAGGCGCTCGGCGTCGCGCTCAGCTATGTCGTCAGCGCCGGCAATGAGAGCGATCTCGGCGCCGGCGAGTTCCTCGACTACATGGTGCAGGATGCCTCGACCGACGTGATCCTGCTGTTCATCGAGGGTATCCGCGACGTCGACAAGTTCTTGGCGGCGGCGAAGCGCGCGGCAGAGCTCAAAAAGCCCGTCATCGTAACTAAAGTGGGCCGCTCCGGCGCTGGCGAGCGCGCGGCGGCCTCGCACACCGCGAGCATGGCCGGCTGGTCGGCGGCCTATGACGCGGTGTTCGCGAAATACGGCTTCATCGTCTCCAACGACCTCGACGAGGCCGTGACCATTGCCGCGGTTCTGACCACCAATCCGCTGCCGAAGGGCGATCGCGTCGCGGTGCTGACGGTGTCAGGTGGCGCCGGCATCTGGGGCGCCGATACCGTCTCGATGCAGGGCCTGCGCGTGCCGGAGCTTTCAGCCGCGATCCAGAGCCAGATCAAGCAATGGATGCCGTCCTACGGAGCGGCGGGCAATCCGGTCGACGTGACCGCGCAGGGCGTGTCATCCGGCGGACTGCAGAAGAGCATCGAGCTGTTCGACACGTCTGATGAAGTGGACGCGACGCTGGTCGTGCTGTCGCTGTCGAGCGAGACGCGGATGCCGTTCAAGGAAGCCGAGCTGAAGCCGTTGATCGCCGCGCAGAACAAGCCGGTGGTGTTCTATTCCTACACGCTGCCGTCGCAATTCGCGCGGCAGGAACTGGCGAAGTCGGGCGTGGTGGTGCTGTCGGGGCTAACCCATGTCGGCGTCGCGATGCGGCGGCTGGCGGACTATGCCGCCTTCAAGCCCGCGCCGGAGATCTCGGCATCAGCGTCGCCGGCGCACGATCTCTCCATGCATCTCACGTCGAAGACGTTGTCGGAATATGACAGCAAATCGCTGCTGCGCGCGGCCGGCATTGCGCTGCCGGATGAGGTGCTGGTGACCGACCGCGACGGGCTCGACGCTGCGATCGAGCGCGCCGGATTTCCACTGGTCATGAAGATCCAGTCGCCCGCGATCGCGCACAAGAGCGAGGTCGGCGGCGTCCGCGTCAACATCGCCGCCAAGGGCGCGGCATTCACGGCCTATCGCGACATGCTGGAGACGGTGCAGAAGCAGCGGCCGGGCGCTGAAATCCAGGGCGTGCTGGTCGGGCCGATGGCCAGGAAGGGCGTCGAGATCATCGTCGGCACCATGACGGACGCGACCTTCGGGCCGATGGTGATGGTGGGGCTCGGCGGCATCACTACCGAACTGTTCAAGGACGTGGTCTATCGCCCCGCGCCGGTGAGCCCGGCTGAAGCGAGCACGATGCTTGAGACGCTGAAGGCCGCGCCGCTGCTGCACGGCTTCCGCGGCGCGCCGAAGGCCGATGTCGCGGCACTGGCGCGGTTGATCTCGCAGATTTCGGTGCTGGCGGCGCAGCACGCGAACGAAATCGCCGAGATTGAGGTCAATCCGGTGCTGGTGCACCCGGAGGGGCAGGGCGTCACGATCGTCGATGCGCTGGTGGTGCCGAAATAACTCGGTGTCGTCCCGGCGAAGGCCGGGACCCATAACCACCGAAGTGAGTTGTAAGAGGAGCCGACGCCGCTTGTGCCCTTTCCACGGGCCGCGGCGTATAGGTCCCGGCTCCCGTGCGCAATTGCGCACTAGGCCGGGACGACCCGTGGAGAGAGCGGCGCTTGCAGCTACCGCCCCTTGAAGTTGGCGACGCGGCGCTCGGCGGTGGCCTTGACGCCTTCCTTGAAGTCTTCGGTCGCGCGCAGCTTGGTCTGCTCGGCGAGCTCATGGTTGGTCGCGGCGAGCACGCGGTCGGCGAGGTTGGCGCGCATGGTGGCGCGGGTCGAGACCAGGCCGAGCGGCGAGCATTCGGCGATCTCCTGCGCGAGTTTCATCGCTTCCGCCCGCACCTGATCCTGCGGCACCAGCACATTGGCGAGGCCCCAGCGATAGGCCTCTTCGCCGGTGACGCGGCGGCTGGTGTAGAACATCAGCTCGGCATTGTTCTTGCCGATCAGTTCCGGCAGCGTTGCGGTCAGGCCGAAGCCCGGATGGAAGCCGAGCTTGGTGAAGTTGGCCGAAAAGCGTGCCTCGGGGCACGCGACGCGGAAGTCGGCGGAGACGGCAAGGCCGAGGCCGCCGCCGATCGCGGCGCCATGGATCGCCGCGACGATCGGCTTCTTGTTGCGGAAGATGCGCACCGCCTGAACGTAGAGATGGTTGATCGGCAGGTTCGAGGCCGGATCGCTCTTGGCGCGTTCCTCCTGCTCCTGGCGGGCGGGATCACCGAAATTGGCGCCGGCGCAGAACGCCTTGCCCTGGGCTGCGAGCACCGAGGCGCGGATCTCGATATTGTTGTCGAACTCCTCCAGCGCGTCGGCGATCTGGTTGATCAGCGCGACGTCGAAGAAGTTCAGCGGGGGTTTTCGGATTTCGATCAGGCCGACATGGCCGTGGGTTTCGACGCCGATATCAGTGTACTTGGTCATGATCTGTCCTCGTTGAATTAGCGCAGGCGAGCCCGCGCGGCTAGCGCAGACCAAGTCCGCGGGCGATGATGCCGCGCAGCACTTCCGTGGTGCCGCCCTGGATCGTCAGCTTGGGCGCGGTCTTGATGGCGAAATCGAGCTGCTTTTCCAGCGTCTCGCGGTTGGTCGCGGTCTCCTCGACGAACGCGGCGAGATCGCGCACGCGATGCGGCAGCTGCTGCTCCCACACCGTGCCGATGTCCTTGACGATCGAGGCCTCCACCACCGGCTCCTTGCCGGCCTGCAGCATGCCGGCGACCGATACCGACATGCGGCGCATGGTGTGAACCTGCGCCACCAGGCGGCCGATGCCCTCGGCGCTGCGGGTGTCCGGGTTCTTACCGACCGCGCGCACGAGCTCGGTGAGCACGTAATAGGTCTCGAGAAACCGCTCGGGACCACTTCGCTCATAGGCGAGCTCCGACGTCGCCTGCTTCCAGGCGCCATCGACCTCGCCCAGCACGTGATCGTCGGGCACGAAGTAGTCGGTGAACACGACCTCGTTGAACTCGAACTGGCCGGTGATCTGGCCGATCGGATTCACCTGGATGCCCGGCTGCTTCATCTTGACCAGGAACTGGGTCAGGCCGTGGCGGCGGTTTTCCTTGGTCGGCGGCGAGGTGCGGAAAATCGCGATCATGTAGTCGGCAATGTGCGCCGACGAGGTCCAGATCTTGGTGCCGTTGATCAGATAGCCGCCGTCGGTCTTGGTTGCACGGGTCTTCGCCGCGAACAAATCGGAGCCGGAGTTCGGTTCGCTCATGCCGATGGCGAAGCAGACCTCGCCGCGGCAGATGCGCGGCAGGATGTCCATCTTGATGTGCTCGGGCGCGTATTTCAGCAGCACCGGCCCGCTCTGGCGGTCGGCGACGAAGAAGCGCCGGGTCGGCGCGTTCGCCACCCGCATCTCCTCGGTCACCACATAACGCTCGAGGAACGAGCGCTCCTGGCCGCCGTATTTCTTCGGCCAGGTCATGCCGAGCCAGCCCTTGGCGCCGACGCGACGGGAGAATTCCGGCGCGTCATTGTCCTCGCGGTTCGGCGCGTGGGGATCGAAGGTGCCGGCGGCGATTTCCTCGGCGAGGAAGGCGCGCACCTCCTTGCGGAGCTGCTCGCATTTTTCCGGCAGGCGGATCGGATCGAAACGAAGGGCTGCAGTCATGATGTCCAGTCCTGATCTTTCTGCCTGATCTCAGCGCGAAGCCACCAGCGGCCACAATTCATCGGCGCCACGATTCGCGACGAGCTTGCCGAGCTCGACCGCCCAGTAGCTCTCCGAGCCGAAATCGTCGCGCCAGGCCAGCGCCCGCAGCGAATAGCGGTGCAGGATGTGCTCGATGGTGAAGCCGATCGCGCCATGCACCTGATGCGCGATGCCGCTGCCCTTCTCCGCCGCTTCCGAGCAGCGGACCTTGGCCGCTGCGGCTTCCAGGAACACCGCATCAGTGTCCAGCGACTTGGCGTTCACGATCGTGTCCGCCGCCGAGGTCGCAGCGGCCAGTGCCGCGGCGTTTTCGCCGGCGAGACGCGCGAGGTTGTGCTGCACCGCCTGGAATTTCGAGATTTTCTTCTCGAAGGCGATGCGCTCATTGGAATAGCGCACCGAGATGTCGAGCATCGCTTCCAGCGCGCCGGCGATCTGCAGGCTGCGCACCACGCCGCCCATCAGCATCAGCGTGGACTGGTCAAAACCCTTCGGCGCCGGCCTGGTCGTGACCGGCTGCACCTTGTCGAGCGTGACAATGTCGTTGTGATCGCCGCCGAGCCCGATGCCGGATTCGATCCGGCACTTCGCTGCATCGATCAGCGCGATCGACACGCCGCCATTGCCTTCAGCCAGCACCGCGAAATGTTTTGCGTCCTTGGCGAACGGCACGCCGCGGGCGCGGCCGGAGAGCGAGCCGTCGGCGTTGAGCGTCACGCGGTCCTTCGGGCTTGCCGGCAGCACGGTCATCTCGCCTTCGGGAGAGGCGATCCTGGCTTGCGTCAGCAGCCAGCCGGCCAGCATTGTTTCGGCCAGCGGAACAGCGATCGCATGCCGCCCAGCGACGTTGAGGACGCTGAATCCTTCGGCGAGGCTGGCGCCGGAACCGCCGAGATCGTCGGGCACCCAGGACAGCGGCAGGCCGGCTTCGGTCAGCGCCTGCCACAGCGGCGCCTTCCATGCGCCCTGCTTGTCGTGATTGATGGTTTGGGCATCCGCGAGATCGGCGAAAATCTTTTCCGCGGTCTCGGCGACGATGTTTTCACTCTCCGCCACAGCGTTCCTCGTGTTGATTGGCTCGGGCTGGCTGTTCGGCCATGCCCTGCTTGCGATGTTGTCTTGCGCTCAATGATGCGGAAAAGCCATAGCCGTGACAAGCGCTGCCCGCAGGGCCACTTGCGCGGATGGCATGAAGCCGGACTTGGCGCATGAATTCCGCATAGTGAACTTTCGATTGTCCCCGTTTGTATGCCACGCACACGCGCAAACCGGCCGCCGACATAAGTTCAGTCCGCCAGATGAAACTCGATTGCCTTCCGCATCAGGTCGGCGAACTCGGTCTCCTGGGTGACCAGCGCGTCGTTCAATCCGGCCACGCACAGCACCAGCAGTTCGTTCGATTCCGCAATCGGCGGCAGGTTCATGGCGACGGCGCCCGCGCCCGGCTCGTGACCAGGCCGAGCGAGAAGGCGTGCCCCTTGGCGCGGACCTTCTTCAGTTCAAGCAGCAGCGCCTTGATGTCGACCTGACGATCGGGCCGGCTCTCGTTGGCGTTGATCAGGCGCACCAGGCGGCGCACCTCCTTGTCCGGATAGGCCGACAGCAGCGCGTAACCCGACGCGGATCGCGCCAGCGGCCGCAGCGTTCCGGCCTTGACATACAGCCGCATCGGCAGCTTGGCCTGAATGATATGGACATACTGCGCGCTGAGCCCGTTGCGCACCGCGAGCATGATGGTCTCTCCGGTCCGCGCGGAGAGCTCTTCCATCAGATTGACCAGGCGTCCCTTCGTGAACAACGCCGGGCTCAGCCAGTGCCCCAGCATCGAGATCCGCGGCGTCGGGATATAGGTGCGGCGGCTGGTGTCATAGTGGAGATAGCCGAACGCCGTCATCGTCCGCATCAACGCCGAGGTGCTGGATTGCGGGAACTTGAGCGCGGCCGCGACTTCGATCGCGGAGGCGGCGCGCTGGTGCTCTTCGAAGAATTCGAGCACGTCGAACACGCGCCGCGCCGACTTGACTGCATTGTCCATCTTCGGCAGGTCGCGCGAGGTGTCGCCGGGGAAATCGGGGCCGTCGAAAGACCGCGCGCCGGCAGCCGCGCCGGCCTTCGCTACATCCTTCTTCGCCACCGGCATCGCTATCGTCCCTGCTGCGCCACCCGCCGCTTCAGCCACCAGCCATATTGCTCCGGCCAACTCGTCCACTCCGGATCGCATCCGAGCGCAAGTGCCGTCTGCGCGGGCCAGTTCGGATTCCACAGCAGTTCGCGGCCGAGTGCAATAAGCGTCGCCTTGCCGTCCCGCAAAATGGCTTCGGCGTAGTCCGGTTCGCGGATCAGCCCGACCGCCACCGTCGGCATGCCGACTTCCTTCTGGATGCGCTCGGCGAACGGCACCTGGAAGCCCGGGGTGCGCGACACCAGCGAATTGCCGCGCGGTAGCTTCATGCCGCCCGACGAGCAGTCCACCATGTCGATCCCGATCGCCTTCAGCTCCGCCGCAAACGCGATCGAGTCCTCGATCGACCAGCCGATGTCGACGCCGTCGACCGACGAGATGCGGACGAAGGCCGGCAGATGGCTGGGCCACTCCTCGCGCATGATCGCCGCGATCCGCAGCGGCAGGCGCATGCGGTTCTCGCGCGACCCGCCATACTCGTCGTTGCGGTTGTTCGCCAGCGGCGACAGGAACGAGTGCATCAGATAGCCGTGCGCGCAGTGCAGCTCGATGACGTCATAGCCGGCCGCCCTGGCGCGACGAAATGCCTGGCGATAGTCGTCCACCAGGGCATCGATCTGCTCTGAAGTCATCATCTGCGGTGCCGGCCAGCCGTCATCGAAGGGAATGCCGCTCGAGGCCGCGATCTGCCATGGGCCTTCGCCGCGTGCCTTGATGTCAGCTTCGCCGAGCGGGTTGCCGCCTTCCCACGGCCGCTGCGAGGAGCCTTTCCGGCCGCCATGTGCGATCTGGATCGCGGCCTTGGCGTTGAAGCTGTGGATCAGCGCGGCGAGGGCGGCGTGGTCCGCGATGTGCGCATCGTCCCAGATGCCGAGGCATCCATGGGTGATGCGCCCCTGGGTGTTCACCGAGCTCTGCTCGACGAACACGAGGCCGGCGCCGCCGGCGGCGAGCTTGCCGATATGCGCGGTGTGCCAATCGGTGGCGCGCCCCTCCCGCGCCGAATAGGTCGCCATCGGCGAGACCATGATCCGGTTCTTCAGTTCGAGATCGCGCAATTGCAGTGGGGTAAACAGCAGCGGCAGCTCAGTCATGGGATGTCCAGCCTTGCCTGTGGTTTCTTGCCTGTGACTTGCGAGTTTCGTCAGAGCGATCATTTCTTCAGCAGCGGACAGGCGCTCTCCTCCGGCGTCGCGAACGCCTCCTTGCCCGGGATCACCTGAACCAGCTTCTCGTAGTCCCAGGCACCCTTCGATTCGGCCGGCGACTTCACCTGCACGAGATACATGTCGTGGATCAGCTGGCCGTCCTCGCGCAGGAATGCGTTGCGGGCAAAGAAGTCATCGATCGGCATGTCCTTCATCTGCGCGATCACCTTGGGGCCGTCGTCGGTGCCGGATTTCTCCACCGCCTTGAGATAGTTCATGACCGCGGAATAGAGACCGGCCTGCACCATGGTCGGCCGCTTCTTGGTCCTGGCCATGAAGCGCGCGGCAAAGTCGCGGGTCTTGTCGTCGAGATCCCAATAGAAGGCGGTCGCGAGCTGCAGCCCCTGGGCGGCCTGCAAGCCGATCGCGTGGATGTCGCTGGTCTGCATCAGGAAGGCCGCGAGCTTCTGCGTGTGTGCCATCCCGAATTCCTGCGCCTGCCGGATCGAGTTGGCGAGATCGCCGCCGGTGTTGGCAAAGGCGATCACGTCAGCCTTCGAGCTCTGGGCCTGCAGCAGATAGGACGAGAAATCCATGCTGTTGAGCGGATGCCGCACCTCGCCGGCGATGCTGCCGCCGACCTTCTCCACGGTCCTGGCCGCGTCGTTGCGCAGGGCGTGGCCGAAGGCGTAGTCGACCGTGACGAAGTACCAGCTCTTCGCGCCCGACTTAGCCAGCGCCCGAACCGTGCTGTTGGCGAGCGCATAGGTGTTGTAGGTCCACTGCACCGAATTCGCCGAGCAGCCCTTTCCGGTCAGATCGGAGGAGCCGGCCGACGACACCAGCATCGCCTTGTTCTTCTGCTTGGTGAGCTCGAGCACGGCGAAGGCGACGGCGGAATTGGCGAAATCGACGATGACGTCGACATTCTCCTGCTCATACCAGCGCCGCGCGATGCCGGCGCCGATGTCCGCCTTGTTCTGATGGTCGGCATCGACCATCGCGATCGGCTTGCCCAGCACCTTGCCGCCGAAATCCGCGATCGCCATCCGGACCGCTTCGACCGCTCCGGGGCCGGCGGCGTCGGCGTAGAGTCCGGCCTGATCGGTCAGCACGCCGATCTTCACCGCGTCGTCGGAAATCTGCGCGTGGGATGGCGCGGCGGCGAAGGCGACTGAGAGGATTGCAGCGCTCGCGGCGATCCATCCGTATCTCGATGTCATTGTCCTTGGTTTCCTCTAGTTCGATTGCCTTATGGCGTTGATCTTGTCTTGCCGCAGGTCGATCATGCCCGGATGCGACTGCGGATCCCTGTCCGCGCCGAGCAGCACGTGCTTCTGGATCTTGTTGGTCGAGGTCAGCGGCAACTCGGCGACGAAAGCGATCCACGCCGGCAGCTTGAACGCCGCCAGGCGTTCGCGGCAGAAGCGGAAGATGTCCTGCGCGAGCACGCGTGAAGCATCGGTGCCGTCGTTGATCACGATGAAGGCCGCAACTTCCTCGTCGCGGATCGGATCGCGCGCGGCGACGACCGCCGCCTGCTTGACCAGAGGCGACGTCGTCAGCACGGCCTCGACCTCCGCCGCCGAGATGTTTTCGCCGGCGCGCCGAACGAGATGCTTCAGCCGGTCGACGAACACGAAGGCGCCGTCCTCGTGCTGCCAGGCGCTGTCGCCGGTGTGAAACCAGCCGCTGCGCCAGGCCTGCTCGGTGGCCTCGGGGTCTTTCAGATAGCCGGAGAACAAGCCGCGCCGCGGCGTCGCTTCCGAGTGGCGCACGCAGAGTTCGCCGACCGCGCCTGCCGGCAGCGCATTGCCGTCGGCATCGAGGATCGTCATTTCGAGCCCCGGTACGCTGCGGCCGATGGTGTTGGTCTCGAGATGGCGCGGCTCGACCGTGTTGAACGGACTGCGCCCGGTCTCCGTCATGCCCCAGCCTTCGACGAAGGGGATGCCGAAGCGCTCGCGGGCCCGCGCGCGCTGCTCGGGATTGGCGCCGACGCCCATCGAGAAGCGCAGCGCATGGGCCTTCTCGTCCGGCGTCTCCGGCTGCGCCAGCAGGGCCGCGACGATCACGCCGAGATAATGCAGCACGCTGGCGCGGCCTGCGACGATGTCGTGCCAGGCAAATTTCGCGTTGAAGCGTTCCGGCAGGATCAGGCAGCCGCCGGTCAAGACCATCGCGATCGGGGTCAGCGTCAGGCCGGCCATGTGGAACAGCGGCAGCGGGCTGTAGAGGCGCTCCGTTCCGGCATGATACGTCGCCTCGCCGCCGTGGCTGACGTACCAGCGGCCGGTCGAGACCACGTATTCATTGGTCAGGATGCATCCCTTCGGACGCGCCGTCGTGCCTGACGTGTAGAGCAGCGCAGCCTCGGTCTCGCTTCCCGGCTCGCCGGCGCGCGGTGCTGGCCGCCTGGCCGGCGGCACTTTCTCGACGCTGGCGCCGAGATCGTCACCGGAGACGGTGAGCAGCGGAACGTCGCCGGTCAGCGCCTTCTGCAATTCCTTCTGATCGGCCAGCGTGACGATCAGGTCGGGTTCGGCATGCGCGATCAGGTACTCGATTTCCGCCGCGCGATAGGCCGGGTTGATCGGAACGATCGAGACGCCGATGCCGTTGAACGCCAGCCAATGCACGATGAAATCGGGGCGGTTCTCCAGCAGCAGGCAGGCGCGGTGTCCGTGGCCGAAGCCTGCTGCGCGGTACTGATCGCGCAATGCGCAGACCTGCCGCGCAATGTCGCCATAGGACAGTTCGATACCATCGGGAAAGTATGCGCGGTCAGCACGCGCGGGAATGCAGAGAAAGGGTTTGAATGCTGCCGCATCGGATGTCGCAGCGAACGTGCTGAACACGGTGTACATCGTGGCGAAACTTCCCTTTGACGGCCGCTGATCGATGCCAACGATGCCGATCCGAAAGAGCCGGGTGCTTCGTTGAGCGCATTTGTCATGCGATCGCGACGTTGCGCGGAAGCTATAAGGACGAATAATATGCTGTCAAATCCATTATGAGTTTCCATAAAACTCATATGCAGTTTGAAGCCAAAAGCGGAGGTAACGAGATGAAGATGCATATGTTGTCGGGCGGCCGTCTCCAGATGTCGAAGCGGACCTATCTGCCCGATGCGGCGCGCGGCGAGATGATCGAGCTTCCGGTCGCCTGCGTGCTGTTGCGGCATGCGCAGGGCAATGTGCTGTTCGACACCGGATGCCATCCCGATGTCGCGACCGATCCTGAAGGGCGGCTCGGCACGCTCGCCAAATACATGCGCCCGATCATGCCGGCGGATGATCATGTGCTGACGAGCCTGAAGGCCGTTGGCCTCGGCGCTGATGACATCGACGTGGTGATCTGCTCCCACCTGCACACCGACCATTGCGGCTGCAACGCCTTCTTCAAGAAGGCGACGATCTTCGTCCACGCGCTCGAGATCGAGGCCGCGAATGCCGATAACGCGTTCGATCGCGGATACATCAAGGCGGATTGGGATCATCCGCTGAAGATGGAGATCTTCGATGAGCAGATGGACGTGTTCGGCGACGGCAAGCTGACGCTGGTCCCGCTGCCCGGACACTCGAAGGGAACGACCGGCGCGCTGGTCAAGCTCGACAACAGCGGCGAATTCCTGCTCGCCTCCGACGCGCTCAGTGTGCGCGCCAATCTCGACCAGCGGACCTCGCCGAGGAACAGCCTCGACGTCGACCAGTTCCTGAAGTCGCTCGACGAGATCGCCAGGCTCGAGGCGTCCGGCGTCAAGATCATCTGCGGCCATGACGAGGCGCAGTGGGCCAGCCTGCAAAAGGGGCCGAACGCGTATACGTGAGGATTTGGGCGCGGCTTGCAGATGTCGTTCCACGCGATATGGTGTGCCGCCGCCGGAGTTCATCTGGCTCACAACAACAAGGAAAATGCAGATGTCCAAGGATGGTTTGTGCGCGATCGTGACGGGATCGGCATCGGGACTCGGCGCCGCCACCGCGCAAATCCTCGCCACGCAGGGCGCGCGCCTCGTCATCAATTATTCCAACAGCAAGGCGGAAGCCGAGGCGACCGCGGAAGTCTGCCGCAAGCAGGGCGCCGAGGTGCTGGTGGTGCAGGGCGACGTCTCGCGCGATGAGGACTGCAAGAAGATCGCAGCCGCCGCGCAGGGCTGGGGCCGCCTCGACGTGCTCGTCAACAATGCGGGCACCACCAAGCACGTGCCGCATCACGATCTCGACGGCCTGACCGCGGAAGATTTCCAGCGCATCTACGCCGTCAACACCATCGGCCCGTTCCAGATGGTTCGTGCCGCCCGCGCGCTGCTCGAAGCCGGCGCGAAGGCATCTAGCCGTCCGTCGGCTGTGGTCAACGTCTCCTCGGTCGCCGGCATTTCCGGCGGTGGTTCGTCGGTCGCCTATGCCGCGAGCAAGGGCGCGCTCAACACCATGACGCAGTCGCTGGCGCGCGCGTTGGCACCGTTGATCCGCGTCAACACGGTGTGTCCGGGTTATATCGATACGCCCTGGTTCACCAAGGGCCGCGGCGAGGCCGGCGCCAAGCAGGTGCGCGATGCCGTGGTGGCGCGCGTGCCGCTGAAGGTCGCCTCGACGGCCGAGGACATCGCCAATCTGGTCTGCTTCCTGGCGAGCCCGGCGTCGAGCAACATGACCGGCGAATTCGTCCGCATGGATGCCGGCATGCATCTGATTCAGTGAGGTCGCTATCCGTCTTCC
Source organism: Bradyrhizobium sp. USDA 4502 (assembly GCF_054063355.1). Classification (NCBI taxonomy): domain Bacteria; kingdom Pseudomonadati; phylum Pseudomonadota; class Alphaproteobacteria; order Hyphomicrobiales; family Nitrobacteraceae; genus Bradyrhizobium; species Bradyrhizobium sp. USDA 4502. The sequence goes on along the minus strand of NZ_JBSSGF010000001.1, from coordinate 7,056,841 downwards.
GAACTGCGGCAGAAATGAAAATGCCCGGGCATGGCTCGGGCATTTGCATATTGAGACAGGCTTTGTGCTTGTTCGGTCATTCCGGGGCGATGCGTCAGCATCGAACCCGGAATCTCGAGATTCCGGGTTCTCGCTTCGCGAGCCCCGGAATAACCGTTGAGGATGACGCCTACGGCGTCACCTGTTTCCGATATCCGGGATCACGCGCGCCGCGACCAGCCGATTCCAGATGAACAGCACCACCAGAGCGCCGATCGTGGCGGTGATGAAGCCGGCACCTTGTTCGGGACCGTAATGGCCGATCGCCTGGCCGATGAAAGTCGCAAGAAACGCGCCGGCGATGCCGAGCACGGTGGTGAGAATAAAGCCGCTTGGATTGTTCGGTCCCGGCGACAGGAATCGCGCGATGATCCCCGCGACAAAGCCGACGATGATGACCCAGATGATGCCGCCCATGACTGTCGTCCTCCTCAGATGGAATCAACGCTACCGTCAGAGCCTGCGGTGCAACTCGTCGCCGCTTGGCAGCCGGCCGTCCGGCGTCAGGTGATTGATCGCGTCGGGCAGATATTGGCTGAGGCCCTGCAGCAGTTCGTCGCGCGAGAGGCCGCTCTGCGATGCCAGCGAGTTGATCTGGTCGGCGCCGAGCGCGTTGGCGAGATCGCCGGGCGCGATCTGCTTGTTGGGACCGTTGCTGACCCAGGAATTGGCCGCGTCGCCATGGCCCTTCTGCTGCAGCTGGTTGAGCAGATCGCCGAGGCCGCCGCTGAGCACGGTGCCGGCTGCGCCGCCGGCGAGCAGGCCGCCAAGGCCGCCCTTGAGCAGATCGCTGAGCCCGCCACCGCCTGCGCCGCCGGGCAGGCCTGCGGTGACGTTGCCGGGAGGAAGCGGCGGCGCCTGCGCCGGCTTCGGCTCAGGGGCGCTCGCGTCCGCCTGGCCGCCGGAGAAATGCTTGACCGCCTTCCAGGCGAGCAGCGCGAGGATAGCCATCGTCATCGGCGACATTCCGCCGCCGCTCGAACTGTCGGATGAGGTGCTTGGCGCGCTCGGACCGCGCGGGCCGTTCTGCATGCCGTTGAGTACGTCGAGTAAACCCATGATCGTCTCCTGCCGCAACCGTGCCCCGAGCGGGAAACATAGCTTCCGCCCATGACGGTTACAAGGCGGGCCACCCGGACCGCGGTGCGTCGAAATAGGCAGGCAACCCAAGGTCTGCTATCGAGCCAATGATGAATGGACGTTTGGCCAGATGAACCAGGACCGGCCGATTGGCATTGCGGGCGCGGGAAGCATCGGCTGCTTCGTCGGCGGCACGCTCGCGGCTGCGGGGTGCCGTGTCGTGCTGCTGGCGCGGCCGCGGCTGATCCAGGAGATCGCAGGCAACGGCTTGCGGGTCAGCAGCTTTGACGGCTCCGAGCGGACGGTATCCGCGGACCGGCTCATTGTGTCCGACGATCCGTCGATCTTGTCCGACGTTCAGACCGTGCTGGTGACGGTGAAGAGCGCCGATACCGCTGCGATGGCCGATGCGATCGCGCGCCACGCGCCTGGCGATGCCGCGGTGATCAGCCTGCAGAATGGCGTCGGCAATGTGCCGCTGCTGCGCGACCGTCTGCCGGGCCGCAGGGTGCTCGGCGGCATGGTGCCGTTCAACGTGGTCGCGCTCGGCGACGGCCGCGTCCATCGCTCGACCTCCGGCGACATCGTCATCGCGCAGGATGACGCGGGCACCGCGGCGCGGCTGTCGGTGCCGGGCCTTGCGATCAAGCCCACCGGCGATATCGACGGCGTGCAGTGGGGCAAGCTGATCGTCAATCTCAACAATGCGCTCAATGCGCTGTCCAATATTCCGCTGCGGCAACAGCTCGCGCAGCGCGGCTGGCGACGACTGCTTGCCGATCAGATGGCCGAGGGCCTGGCCGCGGTGCGCGCCGAAGGCATTGCGCCGGTGTCGCCGACGCCGCTGCCGTCGAACTGGATGCCGCCTTTGCTGCGGCTGCCCGATGCGCTGTTCGACATGCTGCTCGGCCGCACCATGAAGATCGATCCCGAGGCGCGCTCCTCGATGTGGGAGGATCTGCAGCGCGGCCGCCGCACTGAGGTCGACTATTTGCAGGGCGTGATTACCGCGATCGCGGATCGCCGCGGGCTCGAGGCGCCATTGTCGCGCCGCGTCATCGCGCTGATCCGGAAGGCGGAGGCGGACGGCAAGGGCTCGCCGGGGCTAACGCCCGAACAGATCCGCGATGGCGGCGACCATGAACGCCGATGATCGTCCGCCACGTCGATCGAACAACAGAGGAGATGACATCATGAAACGGTCCAGCATCATGCTGTTCACGCTTGTTGCGCTCGCGGCCGGCCCGGTCCGCGCGGCGCCGCCGACCGTGACACCGTCGCCTGGCTATGATGCGCGCTTGCAGGAGCAACGCGCGGCGGCCGCAGCAGCCAGCCGAGCGGCCACGCCTGCGCACAAATTCGGTCGCACCCCGGCACCACAAGCGCACCCGCGCGCACTGATCCATCACAGAGACGACCTCAGATGAAGCTGCTGTTCCTCGCGCTTACCTTCGTGTTTGGCTTCGCCACGGCCGCAGGCGCCGCCGACTATGCCGGCTCGATCAGCGCCTACCGGCGTGCCAACCGCATGCCCGCGGTGAAGCTCGACGCGAAGCTGAACGCGATGGCGCTGAAGCAGGCGCAGGCGATGTCGGCGACCGGATCCGTCAGCCACTCCGCGGGCGGCAGCTTCTTCACGCGCATCGCGCCGCTCAAGAAGCAGCGCGCCGCCGAGAATATCGGCGCCGGCTTCATCGCGTTCGCCGAGATGCTGAAGCAGTGGGAGAATTCGCCGGGCCATCGCGAGAACCTGCTGATGCCGGGCGCCAAGCGCGTCGGCGTCGCCTTCGTCGACAATCCGAAGTCGCCGTACCGCAGGTTCTGGGCGATGGTGATTACCGATTGAGCCTGCGGTGTCATTCCGGGGCGGAGCGAAGCGACGAACCCGGAATCTCGACGGCAGAGAGATTCCGGGTTCTCGCTTGCGCGAGCCCCAGAATGACTAAGCGAACCGTCAGTTTCGCTTCGCAACCTTGGTCGGTGGCGGCGGTGTCGGCGTGAACAGCTTCTTCAGGCCGTCCAATCCCTCGGAAAGCCGCGGCCATTCGCAGGAGAACGTACCCTTCACGCAGTTGCTTGCTCGCGGCCGCGGCTCGGGAATGGGGACGGCAGCGCCCCGCGGCTTGACCGGCCTTGCAGCAGGGACGGGGACCTTCGCAGTCTCACTGCGCACCGGCTCATTGTGCAACGACGCCTGCTGGACCTGCGGCGGACGCACCGGCTGTGTCTCCTGCCGCTCGAGCTGTTTCGCATTGAACGCCGCGACGATACGCGAGCGGCGCTGTTGCTCGAGATAGCCGGTATATTCCTGGTCGATCTTCTTCTGCTCGTCCGGCGTCGGATTGGGACCCGCGATGTCGAAGCTGCGGTCCTGCATGAAGTCGTAATAGGTGTAGCCACCGCCAGGCTTGCGACGGCCGGCGAACTTGGCGTTGCAATCGGCGAGTTGCGCGGTTTTGTCTTCCCTGGTCTTCGCCTTCTCGGCGAGGTCGGCGCAGTCCTCGAAGTCCTTCGGTCCACCGCGCCACCATTGCGCGTGCGCGCTCATCGGCGCCAGCACGCAAGCGACGGCGAAAGCGGCAACAGCCAACGTCGATGATCGTGACGGCATCACGGACATTGAGACCAAACCCGAACGACACAGAGTGAGCAGATTGTCGCCATTTTAGTGACACTTGTCACCCGGGAACCCGACGATTTTCCTGACCTGTGGAATGTTGCCGCGGCTGATGGAACACAGCCTTCGCGATTGGAATAATTGAAGAATCTCATCGGAACGGGCCGGGCCGGAGATCAGAACAATTCGCCTTTAATCGTTCACTTCACCCTGTGCAGCAACGCAACCAGTTCCGCCTGCCGGTGGGTGCCGGTCTTCTGGAAGATCGTCTTGAGCTGATTGCGCGCGGTGGCAAGGGCAACGCCGGCTGCCTGCGCGGCCGCTTCGACCGAATCGCCGCGCGCAAGCCGCGCGGCGAGGCGTGCCTGCGCCGGCGTCAGCTCGAACGTCGCCGCCAGCAGCGCCTGATCGAACGCGGCGCTGCCTTCGAGATCGCGGATCAACAGGATCGCGCGCGCCCCGAGGAACGGCGAGCGCGCCGCCGGAGGCACCGGTTGGATCTGGATCACGATCGGCCGCTTGTCGATCCTGCGCACCACGATCGGCGACGACGGCAATGGGTGCAGGTCCGAGCTGTGGGCCAACTGATCGATCAGCCTGGTCAGATCGGCATTGGCCTGTCGGTCGAGCAGGGTGAGGCGATTGTTGCGGATCGCAAGGTCGTAGCCGAGGCAGCGTTCCGCCTGGCTGTTCATGCCGATGATGGTACCGAAGCGGCCGACGGCAATCGCAGCGACCTGGATCAGATCGAGCGCGCCGGTGATGCCCGAGAGTGCGGAGCGGCCGACGACGGCGGAGAGCGTCGCGGCTTCCGTGAGCGGCGCCGACACCCTTTGCAGCGCCTTGATCTCGTCGGCGTCGAACAAGCCTTCCCTGGGCGAACGCTGGATCGTCAGTGCCCACAACGCCGGGCCGGAGTGGAAGCCGATCGCCGCGAACCATTTCAGTCCGAACTCGCCGAGCGTGGCGTAGAGCGGATCGCGCAGCATCTCGGTTTCGGATTCGAACAGATCCGCATCGGTGATGACATCGACGCCAGCATGCATCAGCGGCACGCCGCGGGCCGCGCGGATGTCGGTGAGGTGAAGATTGTGCGGGAAGTAGGTCTTGGTGAAATACTCGGTGATCGAGTCCGTGCGCGGAATGTCTTCAGTGCGGATATCGCTCTGAAGCATCGCAGCGCCGGTCGCGCCGACGGCGGCGCAGACCTCGTCCATGAAGGACGGCCAGGTCGAGGGATCGAGAACCACATCGCCGAGGCGCGCGGTCACATCGTCAAGCCTGTGCAGATCGACCAAAATTCAGCTCCGCCGATGCAAACAGCGTTGTTCTGTCAGGCGAAACAGGCTGCACCTCGTTGCGCCCGGTACCGGGCATAAGAAAACCCAGGGGCCCGATATGCAAGTTAAATCAGCGACAGGCTAGGGGTCGGGTCCGCAAGCGCTGGCGAAACATGATCGAAAATCGGCGGGTCCCGCTGGCCGGTGCGATCCGGCCGCTACGATAAGTGACCATCCTCACGGTGGCCGGCCTCGGTCAGCGCCACGCGGCAGAAGCTGGCGGCGATCGCGACGACCTCTTCCACGGCCTGCGGATATTGCTTCGACACCCAGCGCAGCGCGATCGAGATGACGGCGCCCACCATGCCGACCGAGAGCAGCGAGGCGGCCGCGCCCTTGCCGCTGCGCTTCGGGTCGAGCGCCGGCGGCACCAGGATGTCGCTGAAGACGCGCAAGGCGTCGAGCTTGACGGCATCGACCGCCGGACTGATGCCTGAAATTTCCAGCAGAAAGACCCGGGCGGGCTTCGGGTGCTGCTTCAGCCGCGTGAAATAGAGCGTCAGCGCCGCGCGCAGCCTCATCTCGGCATCGTCGCCTGCGGCTGCAGCGGCCGCGGTCATTTCCTCGTGCAGGTGGCCGACGACATGGCCGTAAGCGGCGATCAGCAGAGCCTCGCTGTTCGCAAAGGACTCGTAGAAATAGCGCTCGGTCAGCTCGGCCGCCTCGCAGATCGCCTTCACGGTGGCGCCGCGATAGCCGACCTCGCCATAGACCTCGATCGCCGCGTCGATCAGCTTGAGCCGCCGCTCGGCGCGGCGTTCCTCGGCGTCCATACCGCCATAGAGGCGGGCTTTCCGGCTGCTTGCCATGAAAGTGTATTGACACGAGGCATTGTCAGATGTCAAGTTATCTGACAATATGTATTGTCAATACTGACACGGGAGGGTCAGGGCGTGTCCGTTCATTTCGACGTGTTGATCGTGGGCGCGGGACTGTCGGGCATCGGCGCCGGCTACCATTTGCAGGCCAACTGCCCTGACCGCAGCTACGCCATTCTTGAAGGCCGCGACTGCATCGGCGGCACCTGGGACCTGTTCCGCTATCCCGGCATCCGCTCCGACTCCGACATGTACACGCTCGGCTATTCGTTCCGGCCGTGGACCGAGCCGAAGGCGATCGCCGATGGCCCGTCGATCCTGAACTATGTGCGCGAGACCGCGCGCGTCTACGGCATCGACAAGAACATCCGCTTCAACCATCGCGTCGTGCGCGCCGACTGGTCGTCCGCCGACTCGCAATGGACGGTCGAGGTCGAGCGCGGGCCGGAGAAGACGATCGAGCGCTTCACCTGCAGCTTCCTGTTCATGTGCAGCGGCTACTACAAATATGAACACGGCTACACGCCCGACTTCCCCGGCATCGCCGATTTCGCCGGCCGCGTCGTCCATCCGCAGAAATGGACCGACGACATCGACTATGCCGCCAAGAAGGTGGTGGTGATCGGCAGCGGCGCGACCGCGGTGACGCTGGTGCCGGAGATGGCCAAGACCGCCGCCCATGTCACGATGCTGCAGCGTTCGCCGACCTATGTCGTGGCGCGTCCGGACGAGGACAAGGTCGCCAACTGGCTGCGCGCGCGGCTGCCCGCGAAACTCGCCTACGGCCTCACCCGCTGGAAGAACGTGCTGTTCGGCATGTATTTCTACCGGCTCTGCAAGCGCGATCCGGAGCGCGTGAAGAAGCTGATCCTCGGCGGCGTGCGCCACGCGCTCGGCCCCGACTACGATGTCGCAACCCATTTCACGCCGCGCTACAATCCGTGGGACCAGCGGCTTTGCCTGGTGCCGAACGGCGATCTCTTCCAATCGCTGCGCAACGGTGGATCGTCCGTCGTCACCGATCAGATCGAGACCTTCACGCCCGGCGGCATCAAGCTCAAGAGCGGCAATGTGCTCGACGCCGACATCGTGGTGACCGCGACCGGCCTCGATCTGCAGGTGCTCGGCGGACTCGAGATCAATGTCGACGGCGCGCGAGTCGATCTGTCGAAGACCATGAACTACAAGGGGCTGATGTATAGCGGCGTGCCGAACCTCGCCGCCGCCTTCGGCTACACCAACGCGTCCTGGACGCTGAAATGTGACCTGACCTGCGAATATGTCTGCCGCATGCTCAACCACATGAAGGCGCATGGCTACGCGCAGGTCACGCCGCGGCGGAACGATCCTGATGTCGCCGAATTGCCCTGGGTGGATTTCTCATCGGGCTATATCCAGCGCGCCGCCGCCAGGTTCCCCAAGCAGGGCTCGCGCCGGCCGTGGCGGCTCTACCAGAATTATGCACTCGATATCGTGACGCTGCGCTTCGGCTCGCTGAAGGATGAAGCCATCGAGTTTCTCCCGGCGCGTCGGGCCAGCGCGGATGCCGCCTCGAATCCGGCCCGGCAGGTGGCGTAACGCGCGACGCGCCGACCGCCGCGCAACTTCGCCCGCGCCCGATGTGGCGCGGGCTGGCGATCACCCGGCAGCTCTGCTATGGGATGGCGACGCCCGCATGCTTCGCTGCGGGCGGTGCGGTCCCGTAGCTCAGCCGGATAGAGCGACGGTTTCCTAAACCGTAGGTCGGAAGTTCGAGTCTTCCCGGGATCGCCATTTTTCGCTCACCGCGCGCTGCCGGCGAGGCTTTTCAACACGCATTCCGGCGCGATCTGCCCGGCGTTCGCTCCCCCCAAGTTCACCCGAGATCAAGTTCACCCCAAATTAGGGAAAGCCCGGGACAATGGGGAGGGGGCACCGGAAGACCGCGCGTATGCGAGCTAGCGTTCCAGAACGGGTTGAGCAGGGGGGCGGTGATGCCCTTCGCGATCCGCTGCGTTCAAAAGGCCGGCCGCTCGTCGTCGATGTCGACGAGGTCATGGTGCGGGGAAGCTCCGTCCCGGCCGATATCGCATCCGATCTGATCCGCCGCCTCCGCGCTTTCGCCGCGGCGATTACCGCTTCCTTCGGGTCGCAACCGCGATCAGCGCATGGTGCAGATCCATCGGGGTTCGATCCGTCTCGGGCGCAATTCGACCACGACGCGATGAGGTTCCTGCTGCAGGTGCTGGGCGAAGGCCGCCCGGTCTACCTTTGCTCGGAAACCTATCCCGAGCCGTTCGTCAGCGCGGTTGCCCAGCATCTTGGCGTCTTCACCGCCTGGGCCGCCGCGCCGGAACGTCAATTGCCGCCGGCGCAGCGCGAAGAGCTGCCGCCCGTGCTTCGGCAGGGCTTTGACTATATCGGCAGCGCGGCGGTCGCGTTGCCCGATTCCGCATCGCGCCTCGCGCGCTCCGCTCGATCCGAGCCGTCCGCGCCCGCGCGGGTCAGTATGCGCGTCAGTATGCGCAGCTGGCTGAAGCTGTTCAGGGTGCATCAATACGCCAAGAACGCCCTCGTGCTGGTGCCGCTGCTGACCGCACACAAATTCGCATTGGGATCGGCGGCGACGTCGCTGCTTGCCGTGATCGCATTCTCGCTCTGCGCGTCGGGCGCCTACATCCTGAACGATCTTCTCGACGTCGAGGCCGACCGCGCGCATCCGACCAAGCGCAACCGCCCGATCGCAAGCGGCGCCATCCCGGCATCGCGGGCCGTCGGCGCGATGGCCCTGGCGCTGGTCGCCGCATTTGCAATCGCAATGTCGATATCGATCGAGTTCGGCAGCGTCCTGCTCGGCTATTTCGCGCTGACCACCTCCTACTCGTTCTGGCTCAAGCGCATCGCGACCGTCGACGTCGTCGTGCTCGCCACGCTTTACACCGTCCGCGTGATCGGCGGCGCCGTCGCGATCAGCGTGCCGATGTCGGAATGGTTGCTTGCGTTCTCGCTGTTCATCTTCATGTCGCTGGCGCTGGTGAAGCGCTATATCGAGCTCGCCGGCCAGCCGGACGGCGCCGTGCTGGCGGCGCGCGGCTACCAGGTCGAGGACAAATCGATGATCGCGATCCTCGCCGCCGCGTCAGGCTTCAACGCCGTCGTGATCTTCACGCTCTACATCTCGTCCGATACGGTGCGCGCGCTTTACAGCCATCCGCAACTGCTCTGGGTCGGTTGTCCGATATTGATGTACTGGATCGGCCGCGTGATGTTGTTCGCGCAGCGCGGATTGATCGACGACGATCCGGTCATCTTTGCGCTGAGGGATCGCGTCAGCTGGGTCGCGCTCGGCGCGATCGGCGCCATCATGCTCGCCGCCATCTAGCGATGCCGGCGGCTGCGTTACCAGGAGCTGTGATGTCGACCTCCAGTCCGGGCGGCATTGGCCTGTCCGGCTGGGGCAACTATCCCAGGGCGTCGTCCGAACTGCTGGCGCCGCAGACGCCCGCAGGCGCGCGGGACCACCTGCTTGCGCGGTCCGGCGTCGTCGCGCGCGGGGCCGGGCGGGCCTACGGCGATGCCGCGATCGGAACGCAATCCACGATTTCGTCGCGCGGCCTGAACCGGATGCGGAGCTTTGATGCCGCAACCGCGCGATTGACGGTCGAATCCGGCGTGACCATCGCCGACATCCTTGCCGTTTTCGAGCCGCGCGGCTTCTTCCTTAAGGTCGTGCCCGGCACGAAATTCGTGACGGTCGGCGGCGCGATCGCGGCCGACGTTCACGGCAAGAACCATCATCGCGATGGCGGCTTCGGCAACATCGTCGATTCGTTCCGCCTCGCGCTGCCTGGCGGCGAGATCGTCACCTGCTCGCGATCGGAAAACGCCGCGCTGTTCGCGGCGACACTGGGAGGCATGGGGCTGACGGGCATGATCCTCGACGCGACGCTGCAACTGCTGCCGATCGAGACCGCCTGGCTGCGTCAGGACACCCGCGTCGCCGGCAATCTCGACGAGGCGATCGATCAGCTGGAAAGCAGCGCATCGACCACCTATTCGGTGGCCTGGATCGACTGCCTCGCGCGCGGCGCGGCGCTTGGCCGGTCGCTGGTCTATCTGGCCGAGCACGCCACGCGGCGCGACAAGGATATGCTGGGGCCCGGCCTCGAGACGTTTCCCAGGCTTCGCGCGTCGCGGCTCGCGGTCCCGGAGCAATTTCCGGGATGGCTACTCAATCGCGCATCGATGCGGGTGTTCAACGAGCTGTACTTCCGCCGCGGCGCCGCGCATCCGGGCAAGCCGCGGCTGGTCCATTGGGACCCGTATTTCTTTCCGCTCGATGCGATCGCCGACTGGAACAGGATCTACGGCCGGCGCGGCTTCGTGCAATATCAATGCGTGATCCCACTCGACCGCGCGCGCCGCGTTTTCGCCGAAATTCTCGATCGTGTGTCGCGGCGCGGCGATGCGTCGTTTCTCGCGGTGCTCAAGCAGCTCGGCGAAGGCAGCGGGCCGATGTCGTTTCCACTTCGCGGCTACACGCTGACGATGGACTTCCCCGTGACTGACACGCTGTTCGGGTTTCTTGACCAGCTCGACGCGCTGGTGGTCGATGCCGGCGGCCGGCTCTATCTCGCCAAGGACGCGCGGCAGTCCCGCGCGACATTCGAATCCGGATATCCCGGCCTTGCGGCCTTGCGGAACATCCGCCAGCAGACCGGGGCGAACAGTCGCCTCGTGTCCCATCTTTCAGCACGGCTTGGAATTTGATGACCGGCACAAAATCGATTCTGGTGATTGGCGGCAGCTCGGACATCGGGCACGCGACCGCGCTGCGCTATGCGAGGGAGGGATGGCGCGTGATGCTCGCCGCCCGCGATATCGGGGTGGCACAGCGCAATGCGGACGACATCAAGACGCGAAGCGGTACCGACACCTCGGTTGTCGCGCTCGACGTGCTGCAGACCGGGCAGCTTGCCCGCTTCGTCGCCGGTCTTTCGCCACCTCCCGACACCGTCGTATGCGTTGTCGGGGAGCTCGGCGATCAGCAGCGTGCCGAGACCGATCCCGAGCTAGCGACGAAGATCATGCGCACCAATTTCGAGGCGCCCGCGCTGCTGCTCGAACTGTTCGCGCAAGCCTTCGCGACGCGCGGTTCGGGCACCATCGTCGGTGTGAGCTCGGTCGCCGGCGATCGCGGGCGGGCCTCGAACTATTACTACGGCGCGGCCAAGGCCGGCTTCTCGCAATTCCTGTCCGGCTTGCGCAACCGCCTGGCGCTTGCGGGCAAGGTTCGTGTCGTCACCGTCAAGCCGGGATTCGTGCGGACCAGGATGACGGCGCATATGAAGCTGCCGGCTCCCTTGACGGTGCAGCCGGATCGGGTCGCGGAGGATATCTTCCGGGCCGATGTGAGCAGGCCGCGTGACGTGATCTATGTGGCCCGCCGCTTCCGGCTGGTGATGGCGATCATCTGCGCGCTGCCGGAGACGATCTTCAAACGGATGCGTATCTGATGCCCGGCGTCGCCGCCAACCACGCGTCGTTCCCGCGATCCAGCGCGATCCGGCCGAGCGTCCCGCTCGTGACGGCATCGCTGTGGCTCGTGCTGTTCGCGGTGACGCTGATCTTCAGCGTCACGCTCTGCGACAGCCGGCTGATCTTCACCCTCGACGATCCCTACATCCACCTCGCCGTCGCCGATCACATCCGGTCCGGCGGCTACGGCGTCAATGCGTCCGAGGTCTCGTCGCCAAGCTCGTCGATCATCTGGCCCTATCTGCTGGCGGTGACGGAGACACTGCGTCTTGGCGCATTCGGTCCGCTCCTGATCAATGCCGCGGCCGCGGCAGCGACCGTCGTGGCTTTCCTGCGCATCCTTGAATCGGCTGAACTGCTCGACCCCGGCCGGGAGAAGCCGCTGCTGTTTTTCGTCGCGTTGCTCGCCATTTTTTCGTCAAGCGCGATCGCCCTGCCGATGACCGGCATGGAGCACAGTCTTCACGTTTGGGCCACGGTCGCGACTTTCGGCGGCCTGACCGAAGCCGCGCGCGGACGGTCGCCGACCGTCATACACTTCGCGGCGCTGGTGCTGCTGCCGCTGATTCGCTTCGAGGGAATCGCGTTCGCCATCGCGGCGATGATGGGGTTTGCCCTGCTCGGCCAGCGCCGTTTTGCCGCCGCGGCCGCTGCCGTCACGCTCTGCGCGTTCGCCGCGTATTTCGCGCGAATGGCCTCGCTCGGTCTCCCGCTTTTGCCGAGTTCGGTATTGCTCAAATCGCGCATCGCCGAATCCGGCTATGAAGGGACCGGCGTCATCGCCTCCATCCTCCGCAATCTCGGCGACAGCTTCGCTGATCCCGCCGGCTTCAGGCTGATGCTGCTCGGTCTTGCGCTCGCCGCCGTCATGGCGCTGCTCCGCTCCGACCGCGGCGCCCTGATCGTCTGTGCGACGGTGCTCGCCGCGATCGCTGCGCATCTCGGCTTTGGCCAATATGGCTGGTTCTACCGGTATGAGGTTTACATCGTTGCGCTTGCGGTGCTGGCGCTGTTCTACGCGGTTGCACGCGCGCGAGCGGTCTTGAGCGTCCCGCAATGGACCGCCGCGACGCTCGCCAGCGTCGGGCTGGCCGGTTTTGCCAGCGTGGGCTATGTCAGCGCCGCCCTGGAGACGCCGTTTGCCTCGCGCGGCGTCTACGAGCAGCATTATCAGTTGGGGCGCTTCGCCCAGCAGCTCTACCGGCGGCCGGTTGCCGTGAACGATCTTGGGCTCGTTGCCTGGGGAAATCCGAGCTTTGTCCTGGATCTGTGGGGGCTCGGTTCGGAGCGCGTGCGCAAGGCGAAGCGCGCCGGCCGTTACGGCCCGGCCGAGATCGCCGCGCTCGCCGACGAGCATCATGTCGGCGTCGCCATGATCTACGACAGCTGGTTTGCGCAGGGCGTGCCGGCGAGCTGGAGGAAGGTCGCGATCCTGCACACGATTCCGGTGACCGGCGCGCGGGGTGACGTAAGCTTCTACGTCACGCCCGCCGCGGAGCCGCAGCTCGTTGCCGGCGCCCTGAAGGCCTTCGCGTCGACCCTGCCGGCGCGCGATCGTCTCGAAATGGTGGCGCCGTGAGCGTTGCGTGATCGTGGGGGCGCGCCGAGGTGCTCAAATCCTCGCGAGCGGCGCCTGCGCCGGTACGGAAGCGCCGCTTGACTCACGCAGCAGCAGGATTGCGACGATCAGGGTGATCAGCGCGGCGATCCCGAAGCCTCCGATCGAAAGCACGTCGACCCAATGGACGTCCGTGCGGGGCGTGTTGTTATGGACCGTGTGCATGTAGCCGAAGGCTCCGATCGGTATCGGCGCGGCATAGATGATCGCACGTTCCCACTCGCGGGCCTTGGCCTGAAGCGCCGGCAACAGCAGCGCCATTCCGATGCTGAAGATCAGGAAGTCATAATCATACGCATAGGGGCTGATGCAGACCGATACGATCGCGGTCAGGCCGAGACTCTCGCGCACCGGCATCTTGCGGTAGATCGCGACCAGCACCACGCCGAGCGCAAGGACGGCGACGATGCCCTGGCCGATAAACGCTCCGGATGCGGAGAACCCCGTGGTTCGCAACGCGGCATAGGCCGAGACCATTCGATACAGCGGATAATAGGCTTCCCGCAGGAATACCGACGAATCATGCACGCTCTGCAGCATCACGGTCCAGATCTGCATGCCGAACAGCACCGTGCAGATCGCCGAGCTGATCAGCACGACGGCGCCGGCCGTCATCACGACGATCCACGAGCGCCGCAGGATGGCGTAGAGTGCGAAGGCAACGGCGAAATGCGGCTTGATGATCATGAGACCAAGGGCCACGCCTGCGAGCATCGGCCGCTCTTCGAAGTACAGGCACACCAGTCCGATCAGTGCGGCGGTAAGGAAGCTGTTCTGACCGCATGCCAGCGTGACCCCGATCGTCGGAAAGAAAACGATCAGCACGAGCACGAACCGGTTTCCGGCAATGCGCCGCAGCACGGCGAGGTAAAGGGCCAGCGTCGAGGCCATGAACAACAGATAGGCCATTCCGAACGGGACCAGCGCGAACGGAGCCAGCAGCAGGTTGAATTGCGGCGGATAGGTCCATGGCATGAAGCCGTCGTGCCCGCCTGACGCCTGCTTCTCGATGATGGCGAGCTTCGCGAATTGATAGGCCTGGTCGAGGTCGCCGAGCCACACCAGCTTTGCGGTAATGTAGAAGGCGGCGAAGTCGACCAGTTCGCGGCCGTGCCCCAGCCCCAGCTGGGAGAACCACACAACCTTGAACAGGAGGGCGGCGACCAGCATCACGAGGATTCCGCGTGTGTAGTTGGCGCGCTTCGAGTCCGTCGACTGAATTGTTTCGAGCGTTGTTGCGAGCATCAGGCCGGGCCCTGTTATGGCAACCCAAGCTAGATTGAATAGGTTAAGCAGTCGAAAAATTGCAGGGGGAGGGTGGATCCCCTGTCGCCTGACGCCCGCAGGGATGTATGAAATCGGTCGGCGGGGCTGGAACCGGACGGTATCTCGGTGTCCGGATGCGACTTTCGCTGGACGCTCCGTCGGCGGCAGTGATAACGGCTGACCAGAACCATCTCACGACGGACCGCATGCCGAAACCGCCGCCTTTTTCCAATCGCGGGCCCAGCCCATCCCCGGTTCTGCAACGCGCCGTGGTCGCATTGCAGATGGGACAGGTCGTCGAAGCCGAGCGGCTGGCGGCGGAGGTCTTGAAGGCAAACCGGACCGATGTCGGCGCGGCCTCGATCCTGGCGCGGGCGCTGATGATCCAGAACCGCAACGAGGAGGCGATCGCGCCGCTCGAGCGCGCCGTGCGCCGCGTCGACGATCCCGGCCTCGAGACTCTGCTCGGCGCAGCGCTCGGCGGCGCCGGTCGCGGCAGCGAGGCGATCGACGTGCTGCGGCGAACCACCGCGCGGCGGCCGCCCTACCTGCCCGCATTCCAGGCGTTGGCAGGGCAATTGCACTCGGCCGGTCGCATCGACGAGGCGGTTGCCGTCATTGAGAGCGCGCTTGCTCTCGCGCCGGGGAGCCTCGAGTTTCAGCTGCTGCTGGCGCAGTTGCTGCCCCAACGCAATGAGCGTGGCCGGGCGCGCGAGATTCTGGAGAAGTTGCGCAATGCGGCGCCGGGACATCCCGATGTTCTGGCCGCGCTTGCGCGTGTACTGCTGCTCGATGGCGAATATGCTGCCGCGGCGGATCTCTACCGCCAGGTGGTGGCGCAGCGCCCCGACGACCCGCTGACGCGTCTCAGCTTCTCCGCCAGTCTTCTGGAAATGGGCGACCGCGCGGCCGGCGAGGCCAATCTGCGTCTCGCGTTGCGCGGCCGGCCGCAAATGATCGGCCGCACGACCGCCGCGCTCATCATGTCATCGCACGGCCGCTTCTTCTTCCGCCGCAGCGCCTTTGCGGAATTTCTGAGCTAGAGCGTTTTCAAATACTGCTTGTTCCGCGGCGTTGGAACGACGAGTCGGGCTCACAACACCCGCTGCGGCGTATGGATCCCTGCTTTCGCAGGGACGACAGCCGAGACAAGCCGCGGCCTCTCGGCTCAAGCGCTGGCGTCTCTGGAGTACTGGATCACCCGCATGCGGGTGAAGACACCGAACCGGCTCAGGATCGCGCCACATATTCGGTGTCGTCCCGGCGAAGGCTGGGAGGTGGATTCACATTCGAAGTGCAACACTTGAGCAAAGGACTCGGCGGGCGTGCGGTAGTCAAGGCATTTGCGCGGGGTGTTGTTGTAGGCGGCGATGAACTGGCGGAACCTGGCGGTCGAGAGGGTTACGAGATCCGTCTTGCGGGGAATAAAGCGGCGCATCCTGCCGATGGCGTTCTCGATGCCACCCTTCTGCCAGGGGGCATGGGGATCGCAGAAGAAGGTCGCGATCGAGAGGCGGTGCAGCGCCAGGTGACCGGCGAACTCGGTGCCGTTGTCGAAGGTAACGCTCTGGCGCAGCTCTTGTGGAAGGGGCGCGAAGAAGCCCACGAGATGGCGGGCGACACCGCGCGCGACCTTGCTGGCAAGGCGGATGCCGAGCAGCAGCCGCGAGGTGCGCTCGTGCACGGTCAGCACGGCCTGACCGTATTTCGAGAACATCATCAGGTCGGCCTCCCAGTGTCCGGGCACGCTGCGGTCGGCCGCTTCGAGCGGCCGATTTGCCAAGGATACACGGCCTTCGATGAAGCTTGCGGGGCTGCCGCCCCGCTTGCCGCGGCAGCCGCGCTTGCTCTTGGCGCGCGGCAGATAGCGCCGCCAGTTGAAGTCCGTGGTGCGCCTGAGTTGGCCATAGATGAAGCGGTAGATGGTCTCGTGGGAGATCACCTTGCGCCCGCACTCGCGGGCCAGCCGGCCAGCGACCTGCTCGGGCGACCAGCCGCGGCGAAGGCGTTGCAACACCGCGCGGCGCAGGCCGGGCTCCCGTTCGAGGCGTCCGCCCGTCCAGCGCCGCGCTCGCATCTGGTGCTGGGCATAGCTCGGCTTGTAGCCGACCTGGCTCCCCCGATTGCGCCTCAGTTCCCGCGAGATCGTTGATGGCGAGCGATCCAGAGCTGCCGCGATTTGCCGGACCGAGCTGCCATTGGCCGATAGGCAGGCAATCTCGCATCGGTCGTCCAGAGAGAGCTGCTTGTAAGTCCGCCCCATGGCAACACCTCCTCAAGGAAGTGTTGCACTTCGTTTGTGAACTCAGGGGACCCATAACCACCGCTGTATGTTGTTGGAGCAAGCTGTGGCCCCAGTTTGGCAAATCAACGGGCATTCGGGGTAATGGGTCCCGGCCTTCGCCGGGACGACATTTATGAGGCCGCTTGCCCCGTGCCGTCATTCAGCCAGCAGGCGACCTGATGCGCCGGGCCGGCCGCCTGCAGCGCCGGGCGTTCGCTCTTGCAGCGATCCATCGCGTAACGGCAGCGGGTGTGGAAGGCGCAGCCTGAAGGTGGATTGATCGGGCTCGGGACATCGCCGTCGATCAGGGGCGCGGTGCGTTTCGCCTTCGGGTCGGCGATCGGCACCGAGGCGAGCAGCGCCTGGGTGTAGGGGTGGCGCGGATTGGCGAACAGCTCGTGCTTGTCGGCGATCTCGACAATGCGGCCGAGATACATCACCGCGACGCGGTGGCTGATATGGGCGACGACCGCCAGATCGTGCGCGATGAACAGATATGAGAAGTTCTGCTTGCGCTGCAGGTCGATCAACAGATTGATCACCTGCGCCTGGATCGAGACGTCGAGCGCGGAGACCGGCTCGTCGCAGACGATCAGCCGCGGCCCGAGCGACAGCGCACGCGCGATGCAGATGCGCTGGCGCTGGCCGCCGGAGAACTGGTGCGGGAAATTCTTCATCTGGTCGGGCCGCAGGCCGACCTGCTGGAACAGTTCCGCGACGCGTTCCTGCTTCTTCGCCCCGGTCGCGAGCCCGTGCACGGTGAGCGGCTCGCCGACGATGTCGCCGGCCGTCATGCGCGGGTTGAGCGAGGCGAACGGATCCTGGAACACGATCTGCATCGAGCGCCGGTACGGCCGCAGCGCGGTCTTGCTGAGCGGCGCGATGTCCTCGCCATCCAGCTTGATGGCGCCGCTGGTCGGCTCGACCAGCCGCAGCACGGTGCGCGCCACCGTCGACTTGCCGCAGCCGGATTCGCCGACCAGCCCGAGCGTCTCGCCAGCGCCGAGCGCGAAGCTGACGCCGTCGACCGCATGCACGGTGCCGACCTGCCGGCGCAGCACACCGCCGCGCACCGCGTAGTGCTTGACGAGGTCGGTCACCTCGAGGAGCGGGCGCTGTTCGGTCATGACGCCTCCGCCATCTCGCCGGCGCGCCAGCACGCGGCCCAGTGATTGCTCTTGATCTCGTCGAGCGGCGGATATTCCTGACGGCAGCGGTCGACCGCCAGCTTGCAGCGCGGCGCGAAGGCGCAGCCGGGCGGCAGCTTGGTCAGCGACGGCACCATGCCGGGGATTTCGGTCAGCCGCGCATCGGTCTTCGCGCCGAGCGCGATCACCGCCGGCATCGAGGCCATCAGTCCGCGGGTGTAGGGATGCAGCGGCGTCTCGAACAAGGATTCAACCGTCGCCTCCTCGACCTTCTTGCCGGCATACATCACGATCACGCGCTGCGCGGTTTGCGCGACGACGCCGAGGTCGTGGGTGATCAGGATCAGCCCGGTGCCGAGCCGCTTTTGCAGATCGACGATCAGCGCCAGGATCTGCGCCTGGATGGTAACGTCGAGCGCCGTGGTCGGCTCGTCCGCTATCAGGAGCGCCGGCCGGCACGCCAGCGCCATCGCGATCATGGCGCGCTGGCGCATGCCGCCGGACAGCTGATGCGGATATTCCTGCGCGCGGCGCTCCGGCTCCGGAATGCGCACCAGCCGCAGCATGTCGACCGCCTGCTTCCAGGCCTCCTTGCTGCTGACCTTCTGGTGCAGCCGCACCGCCTCGATGATCTGGTCGCCAATCCGCATCACCGGATTGAGCGAGGTCATCGGCTCCTGGAAGATCATCGAGATGCGGTTGCCCCTGATGTCGCGCATCGCGGCATCGTCGAGCTTCAGCAGATCGGTGCCCTCGAGCGTCACCGAGCCGCCGACGATGCGGCCGGGCGGATCGGGCACCAGCCGCATGATCGAGAGCGCGCTGACGCTCTTGCCGCAGCCGGATTCGCCGACGATCGCCAGCGTTTCGCCGCGGCGGACCGAGAACGAGACGTCGTCGACCGCGCGGAACAGGCCGGAGTTGGTGAAGAACACCGTCTGCAGGTTCTTCACCTCGAGAACCGTATCGAGCGTCTTGGCCTCGCTCATCAGCCGCGCTGCCTCGGATCGAGAATGTCGCGCAACGCGTCGCCGAACAGATTGGTGCCGAACACCGCAAGGCTGATCGCAATGCCGGGGAAGATCACCAGCCATGGCGCGGTGCGGACATATTCGGCGGCGGATTCGGACAGCATGCGACCCCAGGACGGATAAGGCTCGGGGATGCCGAGGCCAAGGAACGACAGCGACGCTTCGGTCAGGATGGTCGAGCCGAGCTGCGCGGTCGCGAGCACGATCAGCGGCGCGATGGTGTTGGGCAGCACGTGGCGCAGCGCGATCCGCATCTCGCTCATGCCGATCGATTTGGCGGCCTCGACGAACGGCTGCTCGCGCAGCGCCAGCGTGTTGGCGCGGATCACGCGCGCGACCGTCGGGATCAGGGGAATTGCGATCGCCAGGATCACGTTCGGCAGCGAGGGACCGAGCGCCGCGGTCATGACGAGTGCCAGCACCAAGAGCGGCAGCGACTGCAGGATGTCGGTCACCCGCTGGAACACGAGGTCGACCCAGCCGGAGAGATAGCCGGAGGCGAGGCCCACGATCACGCCGAGCGTGGCGCCGAGCGTCGTCGAGCCGATGCCGACCGCAAGCGAGATCCGCGCACCATGGATGATGCGGCTCCAGACGTCGCGGCCGAAGGAGTCGGTGCCGAACCAGTGCAGCGCAGACGGCGCCGCCAGCCGGTGCGCGGAATCGACGCTGAGCGGATCGTAGCGGCTGATGACGTTCGCGAAGATCGCGGTCAGCACGAACAGCAGCATGATGACGAGGCCGACCGTGCCGAGCACATGGCGCTGCGCGAGGAACGCAAACCGTCCCCAGCCACCGGTGGCGTTGGCCCCGGCACGTCGCAATTCGCTGTCGAAATTGATCGTTGCCACGCGCTCAGTCTCCAAACCGGATACGTGGATCGATCGCCGCGTAGAGCATGTCGACGATGAAGTTCACCACCACCACGACGACGGCGATGAACATCACGAGGTTCTGCACGATCGGGTAGTCGCGCCAGCGCAGCGCCTCGACCAGGAAGCGGGCGATGCCAGGGATGTTGAACACGGTCTCGGTGACGATCAGGCCGCCGATCAGGAATGCAGCCTCGATGCCGATCACGGTGATGACCGGCAGCACCGCGTTCTTCAGCGCGTGGTGATAGTTCACGGAGGCCTCGGAGGCGCCCTTGGCGCGCGCGGTGCGGATATAGTCCTGGCGCAGGATCTCCAGCATCGAGGAGCGGGTGATGCGCATGGTGAGTGCCGCGCTGCGGAAGCCCACCGCCATCGCCGGCACGGCATAGATGGTCAGCGCCTCGAGCCAGGTCTTCGGGTTCGGATTGAAGATCGGCATGGTGCCGAACAGCGAGACCGAGGCCATCAGGATCAAGAGGCCGAGCCAGAATGACGGCAGCGACAGGCCGCTGAGGCTGACGACGCGCAGCGCATAATCGAGCCGTGAGCCCTGGTGGACGGCGCTGATGACACCGAGCGGAATACCGATCGAGGCGGAGAACAATAGCGCCAACCCGGCAAGCCGCGCCGTGATCGGAATCCGCGGCAGGATTTCCTCCAGCGCCGGCTTTTCCGAGACGTAGGAATAGCCGAGATCGCCGTGCAGCAGGCCGCCGATCCAGTGCAGATACTGGATCACGATCGGCTGGCTGAGGCCAAGCTCGCGCTCGAGATTGGCCTTGTCGGCGGGATCGACGAAGCCCGCGGCGTCGAACAGGATGTCGACGATGTTGCCGGGAACGACGCGCAGCAGCACGAAGATGATGACCGAGATCCCGAACAGGGTCACCAGCATCAGGAACAGCCGCCGCACGATATAGGCAAACACCCTGGCTCTCTCCTTGATCCCGCCTGTGTCTTGTCTTCCGACGCGTTTCTTGACGCGAACCGGTATCCACTTCGCCCGAAAACGCTATGCCTACTTGTCCAGCCAGACGTCTTCGTAACGATAGCCGTTATAGGAGCTGTTGGACATGATCGTGACATTCTTCACGTAAGGCTGCCAGCAGGTGCCGGTGCGGGCATGGAAGATGATCGGACGCGCGACGTCTTCCTGCAGCTTCCTGTCGATCTCCCAGACCAGCTTCTTGCGCTTGTCGACGTTGGTCTCTTCCGACTGCTGGTCGAACAGCTTCTCGATCTCCTTGTTGCAATAGTTGGTGTAGTTCCGCTCCGAGCCGCAGGCATAGTTCTCGTAGAACGACTGGTCGGGCTCGTCGACGGCATTGCCGGTGAGGTTGAGGCCGAGCGAATAGTCCTTGCGGGCGATCTTCGGGAACCATTGCGCGGTGTCGACGACGTCGAGCTCGGCGTCGATGTAGATGCTCTTGATCTGGTCGATCAGGATGATCGCGGGATCGCGATAGACCGCGATGTTGCGGGTCGAGACCTTGATCTGCAGGTGCTTGTCCGGGCCATAGCCCGCCTTCTGCATCAGCTTGCGGGCTTCCTCGCGGTTCTTCTCGATGTCGGGACCGTAGCCGGGGATCTGCTCCAGCATCTCCTTCGGCATCGCCCAAAGCCCGTCCGGCGCCGGCTCCATGGTACCGCCGATGTCGCCCTGGCCTTCGAACATGATCTGGATGAACGCCTTGCGGTCGAGCGCCAGCGCCAGCGCGCGGCGGATGTCGAGATTGTCGAACGGCGGCGCGGTCGAATTGATGATGATGTTGGTGGAGACGTTGTTCGGTTCCACCACGCAGACCGCATTGGGCGCCTGCGACTTGACGTCCTTGAGCAGCGGGATCGAGACCTCGGTCGGGAACGTCATGTCGAACTTGCCGGAGACGAAGCCGAGGATCGCGGTCGAGCGGTTCGGGATGATGGTGAACTCGATACCGTCAAGATAAGGCAGGCCCTTCTTGAAGTAATCCGGGTTCTTGGTGAGCTTGATCGATTCGTTGGCCTTGAACTCGACGAACTTGAACGGGCCGGTGCCGACCGGCTTGGTGCGCATCTCGGCCGGCGACACATGGCAGGGATAGACCGGCGAGTAGCCCGAGGCGAGCAGCGACAGCAGCGCCGGCTGCGGCCGCTTCAGCTTGAACGACGCCTCATGGTCGCCGTTGGTCGTGACCTCTTCGACTTGCTCGTACCAGGACTTGCGCGGGTTCTGCCGGAACTTCTGCTGCGACTTGCCCATCAGCATGTCGAAGGTGCATTTGACGTCGGCGGCGGTGAACGGCTTGCCGTCGTGCCATTTCACGTCCTTGCGCAGCTTGAAGGTCAGCGTCTTGTTGTCGCCGCTCCAGGCCCAGCTTTCCGCAAGCTCGGGCCGGATCGTGCTGGTGCTGTTCTGGGCGATGTGCTGATCGAAGATGACGAGATTGTTGAAGATCGGCATGAACGGAACGTTCAGCGAATAGGTCGCGCCCTCGTGGATCGAGGCGCTGCCGGGGCTGTCGCGGTGATAGATCCTGAAGATGCCGCCCGGTTTCGGCTCGGCTGCGCGTGAAACGTCGCTGATGATCAGCACAGACAACACCGCGACGGCCAGCGCTTGCACGCTCCGCATGGTCCCCTCCCACATTTCGGTCTCAATGGCCGATTGGCATCGACGATACCACGGTGAGGCTGTCGGGCAACCGGCGAGGATCGCGCGGGGATTGGCAATTCGGATGACCCCACAACATTAAAATTTCCACGGATCGGGAATAATGGCTGTGATTGCGGGGAACCCGGGTTGTTTTGCTATGCAGCGGCGAAACTCCGTTTGAATTCGGTTGCCGACGCTGACGCGTGCGACGTGAAGCGCGCCGCAATCAGCGACAGTATGTCGCCGATCAAATCGCGATGTAGCCCCGTCATCCTGAGGCGCTCGCGGAGCGAGCCCTCGAAGGATGAACGGCCACCAGCCGGGTCGTCGATCCTTCGAGACGAACGCAAGAGCGCGCGCCTCCAGCGACAAAGGCGAAGCCTTTGCGCGGGGATGACGGTTCACTAGGAACATCACGCTCACTCAGCCGCCCTGCGGCGAGGGCAGGTGCATGTTGGCGACGCCATCGGCCTCGGTCGCCGAGATCGTGGTGCGAATCATCAGGCGGCCCTCATGCGCCGGCCAGGGGCGGCCGCGATGCATGGTGGCCCGGTTGTCCCACATCACGACGTCGCCCTGCTTCCATTGATGCAGATAGCTGACGCCGGGCACGGTCGCGGCTTCGGTCAATTGCTCGATCAGCGCCCTGCCGGCCTCGGCATCCATGCCCTCGACGCCATAGGCATGGGAGGCAAGATACAGCGCGCCGCGGCCGTTGACGGGATTGCGCCAGACCATCCGCCAGCATACCGGCGGCAGCGCGTCGACTTCTTCAGTCGTTGCGAGGCCGGTGGCCACCTTGCTGCGCGAATGCGCGTAGGAGTGCCAGGCGAACGCGTTCTCCAGCCGACTTGCCGCGTCCTTGTCGAGCCGCTCGAAGGCAAGCCGCATCGAGACGAATTCGGTCTCGCCGCCATGTTCAGGAATGATGCGCGCCGACAGGATCGAGGTCAGCGCCGGCACCTGCTTGAAGGAAGAGTCGGTGTGCCAGAGCTGGTTGGCCCTGGCGCGCAGCTGCTGCCGGTGATCGGATGGAACCACCTTGCCGTCGGGCCCGAAGGTCGAGAGGATCACGAAATGCGAACCGGTGCCCATCGAACCGACCTTGGTCACTTCGGGCGGACCGAACCGGCGCGAGAAGGCGAGCTGGATGTCGTCACTGACCTCCTGACCGCGGAACACCAGCACCGAATGTTCCTCGAACGCCGCGCGCACCGCCGCATAGGCGGTATCGCTGGCGGCAACGTCCGACAGCGTGACGCCGCGCAGCTCGGCACCGAAGCCAGGTTTCAGTGGGATCACTTCCATCGCAAGTCCTCCCTTTTCTTTGTTGTTGCGGCGAGGTTAGGGGAAAAGCCCGCCATCGGCAACGCGGCCCCTCAGCCCATTGCGATCAGATTGTGCCGCGTGCGCCGGTCGGCGACCTCGATGCGATGTGTAATGAAGGCGAACAGCGCCCAGCTGGAGTGGAAGGCGATACCGGCCAGAATCACGATGGTTCCTGGAATCGGACCGATCGAAGCGCGGTCCCAGATCGCGCCCATCGTGGTCAGCGGCAGCGGGTGGATCGCCAGCTTGCCGTAATAAGCGATGGCCTGGATCGCGAAGATCCAGCCATAGGTCCGTCGCAGGCGCCGGCCGATCGCTCTGACATAGCTGATGTGATAGCTGGGGCGGCGGTAGTCGTTGGCGAGCAGTTCGGTCCAGGCTGCGTTCGGTGTGGGGCCCTCGCCGCGGATCATCGGCGCGTAGAAATCGGTTTCGAGCAACCGCGCCCGGGCGCGCCAGACGTTGAAATAGCGATAGCGCCGCGCCTCGAATAGCAGGAACACGGTTACCAGCAGTCCGACCAGGACCATCGGCAAGGGCGAAGCCTCTGCGCTGCTATAGGTCGCCGACAGCGCGATCCCGGTCGTGACCACCGCCCAGTTGGTCGAGCTGTCGAGACGGGTGCGCCAGACCGTGCTGCGATAGACCTCGCCACGATAGAGATGGGCGAGTGCACCGATCTCGGCGGCAGTGAATTCGAGCCTTCCGGCCTGCACCGGCTCCGGCTCGCGCGGCTGGGGCGATGGCATGGCGGCCTCCGGCGAAGCTGGCTTACGATCCCGGAGCATAGCGCGAAATCCGCGCGACCGGCGAGTCCGTTGCGTCCGTCGGCTTGGTTGGCAGCATCAGTCTGGATGCCGCACCGCCGCTCACACGATCCGCGAGGTCTTGTTGCCCCAATAGCGGTCACGCAGCAGGCGCTTGTAGAGCTTGCCGGTCGGCAGCCGCGGCAGCTCGGCTTCGAAATCCACCGAGCGCGGCACCTTCTGGCGCGACAGCGCGCCGGCGCAGAACGCGATCAGTTCCTCGGCGAGGTCCGGCCCCGGCGCGATACCGTCGACCGGCTGCACCACCGCCTTCACTTCCTCGCCGAGATCGACATTGGGTACGCCGAACACCGCGGCGTCGGCGACCTTGGGATGGGTGATCAGGAGGTTCTCGCATTCCTGCGGATAGATGTTCACGCCGCCGGAGATGATCATGAAGGTGGCGCGGTCGGTGAGATAGAGGAAGTTGTCGTCGTCGACATAGCCGACGTCGCCGACCGTGCTCATGCTACCGTCGGGCGAGCGCGCCTCGCTGGTCTTGGCGGGGTCGTTGAAATATTCGAATGGCGTGGCGGTCTTGAACCACACGGTGCCCGGCGTTCCCTTGGGGCAGGGCTGCATGTTCTCGTCGAGGATGTGCAGATCGCCGAGCAGGACCCTGCCGACGGTGCCGCGATGCGCGAGCCACTCCTCGCTGTTGCAGGCGGTGAAGCCGAGCCCCTCCGTCGCGCCGTAATATTCGTGGATGATGGGACCCCACCATTTGATCATGTCGTCCTTGACCAGCGCCGGGCAGGGCGCGGCGGCGTGGATCGCGATCTCGAGGGTCGACAGATCGTAGCGGGTGCGAACCTCCTCGGGCAGTTTCAGCAGACGCGAGAACATGGTCGGCACCAGCTGGCTGTGGGTGATGCCCCATTGCTCGACCAGCTGCAGATAGCGCTCCGGGTCGAAGCTCTCCATGATGACGACCGTGCCGCCCATCCGGATGGTGAGATTGACCGCGGCCTGCGGCGCCGAGTGGTAGAGCGGCGCCGGCGAGAGGTAGACCATGCCCTCGCGGTAGTGCCAAAGCTTGGTCAGGAAATCGAACAGCGGCAGGTTCTGCGACGGCGGCTGCTCCGGCAGCGGCCGCACGATGCCCTTGGGCCGGCCGGTCGTGCCGGAGGAATACAGCATCGCGGTGCCGGCAAATTCGTCCGCGATCGGCGTTGACGGCAGGCCTGCGGTGGCCTCTCGCAGTCCGACAATGCGATCGCTCTCGCTTTCGCCGTCGACCACGATGCAGAGCTCGACCCGCAGGCACTCCTTCAGCGCCTCGCGCGCGATGTCGAGCTTCAGCTTCGAGGTGATCAGGATCCGCGACTGGCTGTTGGTCAGGATGTAGGCGAGTTCGCCCGCGGTGAGGTAGGAGTTGACGCAGGTGAAGTAGAGCCCGGCGCGCTCGCCGGCGCCGCAGGCCTCGAGGTAGCGGTTGTTGTTCTCCATGAAGATCGAATAATGATCGAGCCGCCGCAGCCCCTGCTTGCGGAACAGATGCGCGAGCCGGTTGGAGCGCGCCTCGAGTTCACGATAGGTGACGGTCTCGCCGGTCCCGGCCATGATGAAGGCGGGTTGCAGCGGGCGCAGGTAAGCATGCTTGCCGGTGTACATCGAACTCCAGATCCCCCTTGATCGTGCTTGTTCTTGTTTGACGCGTTTTCTTCACGCGAACCGGTACCCACTTCGCTCGAAAGCGCTCTATGCAGCCATCTCCAGAATCTCGCGAACCTGGGATGGATCGTCGATCTTGCGCGGATTGCGCGGCACCCAGGGCGTTCGCATCGCTTGCTTTGCGATGCGGTCGAAATGCTCGGAGCCGACGTGGACCTCCTGCAGGCTGCGCGGCATGCCGAGGTCGCGGATGAAGCGGTCAAGCACGTCGCCGGCGTCCGCGCCCGCATGTCCCATTGCGGCCGCGACCAGCGCCTGCCGGTCGGCATTGTCGCGCTTGTTCCAGCGCATCACCGCGGGCAGCATCACGCACGAGGTATAGCCGTGCGGCACGTCGAATTCGGCGCCGAGCACGTAGCCGATGCCGTGGCTCGCGCCCATCGGCACACCCGAGGCGAGCGGGCCGGTGGAGAGCCAGGTGCCGATCTGGCAATCCATTCGCGCCGAAATATCCTTCGGGTCGGCTTTCACCCGCGGCAGGCCGGCTGCCAGCATCTCGAGTCCCTTCAGCGCCTGCGCGTCGCCGTAAGGATGCGCCTCGCGCGAGCAGATGCCCTCGACGCAATGGTCGACGGCACGGATGCCGGTCGACAGGAACAGCCATTCCGGCGTGTGCACCGACAGTTCCGGATCGAGGATGGTGGCGCGCGGCATCACCAGCGGATGGCGCAACATCTCCTTCTGCCGCTTGGCCTCGTTGGTGACGCCGGCGATCGACGAGAACTCGCCACCGGCGATGGTGGTCGGCACGCTGATCTGGCGCACGGTCGGTGGATTCATCGCGGGCGAGACGCCGCCATGGGTGCGGATCGTCTCGATGCCGTCAGCCGTCGTGACGTTGTTGGCGAGGCAAAGCTGCACCGCCTTGGCGCCGTCGGTGATCGAGCCGCCGCCGATCGTGACGATCAAATCCGCTTTCGCGCTGCGCGCCTGTTGCGCCGCCGCGATCACCGCGGCGCGCGGCGTATGCGCCGGCATCTTGTCGAAGGTGCCGACGCAGCGGGGCCCAAGCGCCGCGCGAACCTTCTCGATCTCGTCGGTCTCGCGGTTCAGCGTGCCCGACACCATCAGAAAGGCGCGCTCGGCGCCAATCCGGTCCAGCTGCTCGACGATGGCCTCACGCGCGGGCCGCCCGAACACGACCTCGTCCATGGCGCCGAATACGACACGGCCTTGATGCACGCGCCTGTCCTCCCTCAACACGGTCTGCCTTGCTGGCGGCCCTTTGCGGCGAGGTTAGCGGAGGAAATCGGGGCCGTCATTAGGGCTCTGGGCCGGTGGCTGGTATGGTCGTGCTGCCTATTCCGCTGTCGTCCCTGCGAAAGCACTAGGGCATTTACACATCTCTTCGAGGCTAGAAAACCGACTCATCATCAAGGGGTTAGCTACTAGGCGAGAGCCGAAATCGGCGGGCGCAACCCTAGTGCAGATGAGTAAGTTCTCTGCGGTTTTCGGCCAACTCTTTGAGAAGACTCCGGAAAGACTGCGGAGGATATGTATATACGCTAGTGCGAAAGCAGGGACCCATACGCCGCGGCGTTCCTTGTTGAAGGGACTCATCATTCCAGCCTCGCTCGCTAATGACCACTCATGGTTATGGGTCCCTGCTTTCGCACTAGTGCATCTACGCGTTTGTCGGGCCATTTGCGAGGATTTGGAAGCGGGCCATTCCGGTGTGGAAGGTGATTGGTCCAGGTTGACGGTGGGAGGCGTAGCCGGTCCATCCGCCGAGTTTTGCGATGATCCATGCCGCCCAAGCAAGAGTGTTGGGGCGATGGTGGTTTTTCTGAAGCTCGGTGCGACCTTTCATGGTTTTGTTGATGGCCCTGAGCGTCTCGATCTCTTCTGCGGTGAAGACAAATTCAGCCGGCAATTCTTCGCCACTGTTGCGGGCCTGAACGAGTTGAATGACGATACATGCCGCTCTGGTGGCGACCGCCACGAGCTTGATCAGGCCTTCGGCGCTCTCGATCTGACTATCCTCGATGCGCAAACCCTGGCTCTTCAGCGAGCGAAAGAGTTGCTCAATGATCCAGCGCTGGCGGTACCAGGAGACGATCTGCCAGGCGTCTTTAACGGTGGCGACCGGATGAGTGGTCAGGAGCAGCCAGCGAATGGGCTCCGCACCTCTCGGCGGATGCAACTCGACCACTTCTACGAAGCTGAGTTTGATGCCCTCCGCCAAGTCGGTGACGCCGGGCCTCTGCGGCCGCTTGAGCACGACGGTTCCGAAGCGCATCGAGAGATGGGCCTGCCGGCCGCGCCGATCCATTCGCTGCGGCAGATCGATCACCGCGTTGTCGCAGAAGCGGCTCCGCTCGACCGCCTGATAAAGTGTGTCGCCATCGACCAGCGCATGGTCGTGCATGGCACGCGACAGAAGATGGACATTCTCAGCTGGCGTCAGCGCCCAGTGAGCAAAGAAATCCCCCTCGCGGTCGTTGACGACGGTGATCATGCGGGCATCTGCCAGGACGTCGCGGCCTTGCTCGGCGGCCGTCACCCAGCGCGCCGACTCCTTGTCGGCCAAGGCGCGCCGCTCATGCGGGATTTTTACCTTGCCTTTGCGCGTCCAAACGTTGCCGCCAGTAAGGCCAAGACAGACCCCGCTGTCGGCATCCACCGCCATCATCGCATGCAACAGCACGCCGCGAGCATTGCCCTTGCCGACTTTGCCCAGCCCGCGCCGCCGTCCCGCCTGGGTCTGGAACTTGACCTCGCTCGTATCCTGGATCGCCAGCACATGACGCCCGCTGACCGCAGTCCGCGTCTGCGCGCTCCAGCCCTCAATCAATTTATCGATCGTGACTTGGGGGTTGTTCACAAACCGCCAGAACGCCATATTGGCAGCCCAATCGCCCCGGGCCATCTGGCGCAAGCAGACGCTGCGCGTGCAAAGCATAGCCCGGAGAAGCGTCGCCCCCTTTTGTCGAGACGAACGTCCCCGAACTCACCCAAAGACAAATCCGGCTGCATCGCTGGCGCTCCTTCGAATCAAAGCGCCAGTGAGAGAATCATACAACATGCTGCAGAGACGCCACTTCTTGCTGCACCGAGTCAATCTGTCGCGCCCCAAAACCGTGTAGACACGCTAGTGCTTTCGCAGGGACGACAGCGAATGTGTGGCAGGCTTGTGAGCCATGCGTCCGCATCCTCGCCGCGCAAAGCGTCCGAGTCTTGCGTTTACTTGCCCCCTGTCGAAGCAGAGGGCGCAGGCAAAGCCGGGTGCCGATCTCGCGCTGCGCTGCCCGTCAGGTCCTTTTTGTCGCGCGAGGCGGCACGCGGCGTGCTACAGCTTCGGGACCAACCAGGGCGTGCACATGACATCCACCGTCGATCTCGCGAAACTGCATATTGACGACTTCACGCCGCATCAGGATGCGGAGTTCGAGATGCAGGCGGAGAGGGATCGCGTCGTGCCGCTGAAGCTCGCCAAGGTCGAGCCCGTGGGCAACAGCGGCCGGCCGGGCGGCGCGTTCTCGCTGCTGTTCACGGCGCCGAAGGCCGCGTGGCTGCCGCAGGCGATCTATCCGGTGCGGCATCCGGCATTGGGCGTGATCGAGATGTTCCTGGTGCCGATCGGTCCGGTCGCGCACGGCAATGGTTATCAGGCGATCTTCACCTGACGCTCTGCCGCCCGCCAGCGCATCAGGTCGTAGACGCCCTTGTCTTCCTCGGTGATGAAGCCGAGCCGCCGGTAGAGCCGCATCGCCGGGTTGAGCTTCTCGACATGGATCGAGACATCCTTGCCGGCGGCCGCCGCCTCGTCCATCGCGTCGCGCAGCAACGCTTCGCCGTAGCCCCTGCCGCGATGCTCCGGTAGGAAGGCGATGTCGATGATGCGGTGCTGGCTCGGCCAGCGTTCGAGATAGAACCGGCCGACGTCTTCACCACCCTGGCGCGCGATCACCAGCCAATCGGCGTTCGGATAGTGCTGCTGGTAGTGCGCGTGCTGGGCGCGGAATTGCTGTTCGAGAAAGGCGGCCTTGTCGGCCTCGCTCCACGGCACCGGCGCAAGTTCTTCGGTGCGCGTCGAGGCATAGAGGCGGCCGAGGAACGGCAGGTCCGCCTCCGACAGGCGGCGAAAGCCGCAACCGACTTCGGCCGCGCGCGCCCAGCCGAAGGTGGGCGTGATGGTGCCTGGCGCGTCGAGAGCCAAAACGAGCTCAGCCTCGCGCCGGGAAGACGCCCTGCAGTGCGATGCAGAAGTTCAGCGTGAGGTAAGGTTGCATGTTGTTGTGCGGAAGGTTGCCGCCCGTCATGCCGATCATGGTGGCGTTCATCTGCGTCAGTGTTGGCGCCGGGCTCCCGGGCAGGTAGGCGAACGCGTTGGCCGATTTGCCGAGGATGCGGGTCGGGCTCGGGACTTGAACGTCGGCCGTGTCCTGCGTACCGACGTTCACGGGGTGGTTGTGCTGCGGTATCTGGTTTTGCAGCAGCGTCACATTGGGGGAGCCGATGGTCTCGCCGAGGTCATACAGCGACAGCCCCGGGCCCTGTCCGGGCGCCAGCGGCGCGTTGCCCTGCATGTTGGGAAGCGCGAAATTCGAGGTGCCGTTGCCGCCATAGGTGACGCCGAGCAGCGAAAACAGCGCCGTGTTCTGCGAGATCGGCAGGATCTGGCCGCTGCAGAAGGCCCAGCCCTTGGGAGCGAAGTTGAACGGAAAGATGCGGATTTCGGCGACGAAGGGGTCGGCCATGGTGTCGCGCTCCTAGCCCTGGCTCGGGAAAATGCCGGACAGCGAAATGATGAAGGTGACGCAAAGCAGCGGCTGCAAATTGCTGTGCGGCAGGTTTCCGCCGGTATTCGTCAGCATTCCGCCTGCCATGGGCCCGTCGGGCGGCTGGCCGTCGATATACATCGCGATTGTGCCGGTCGTCTGATCGAGAATATTTCCCTGCGGGTTCGACGCGGTGCCGGTCTGCTTCGCGGCGATGAAGGCGTGCGAATGCTGCGGGATCGTCTGCGTCGTGAGTGTTACGTTTTCGACGCCGCCAGTCTGCCCCATGGCATAGGTCGTGCCGCTGCTGGCGGTGCCCGTGTGGATTGGCACACGGCCGCGCAGATCGGGGACCGCGAAGGTGGATTGGCCATCGCCGCCATAGGTGGTGCCGATCAGATTGAACAGCGCGTCGTACTGGGAGATCGCCAACAGGCTGCCGTCACAGAAATTCCATCCGACCGGGGCAAAGCTGCCGCCGAACATACGGATTTCGCCTAAATAGGATTCTGACATCGGCGCTTCTCGTCAATTCTGCGAGGGGAAAATGCCCTGGAGGGCAATGCTGAAATTGATCGTCAGGAACGGTTGCATGTTCTGATGGGCCTGGCTGCCGCCGGCATTGCCCACGGTCAATGGATTGAGCGGGGTGATGTCGGTCGTCGACGTGCTGTAGCCGTTGTTGAAGGCACCGAGATAGGCCCCCGAATCGAGCGGCTGGCTACCGTTGCTGTTGGTGGCGTTGGCCAAATGATTGTGCTGCGCCATCTCGTTGATCGTGAGCGTGTGGCTCTCCTCGCCGCCGCGTTGGCCGAGCGTATAGCCGGGGCCCATACTTATCGGCACCCGGCCTCGAAGGTCGGGCAGGCCAAAAGTGACGCGCCCGTCCCCGCCGTAGGTCGTACCTAGCAACGAGAACAGTGCCTGATTCTGAGCGATGGGAAGCAGTTGGCCGTTGCAAAATGCCCAACCCTTGGGCGCAAAGCCGAACGACATCATGCGGACTTCGGAAAGAAACGGATCGGCCATCGGTCCTCCGCGAATACGTCGTACGATTTGTGAAAAATTCGAAGCAATGATGCTGCGTGTGCAACGTCTGCACGATAGCGTGTTTTGCGGCTAGTGCAACCTCAACGATTGTCTGGTTTCCGCGATTTTTTCGATTCCGCGGCCGCGCGAGCCATTCGCAGTTCGCGACGAGACGGTATCGCTGCTGACGGGACCGTTGTCACGAATCGGACATGTCCAAGCGGACATCATGAGGCGATTGAAGTTTGCCGGGTCGACGGAAGCGCGGATCCCATCCATCTGAGGCAACGCCTGCCGGGACGCTTCGGCAGGCGTTGTGTAGTCGATACGGTGCCCGGTCAGACGATCAGGTCATGGTGCAACTGGGCGTGGTTGTCGGTTTGCGTGCCGCCCATGGCGGCGAACGTCGCCTCATGGCCGACCCACCATGGGGTGCCGGCATTGGCGTGCCCGCTGAACAGATCGGACCAGGTCTGGGTGTTCGCGGCCGGGTCCGCGTGGCTCGTGCTGGCCTGCGACGGCGTCTGGGTGAACGACGAGAAGTCGAAGCCGTCGCGGTTCAGAGTCGAGGATGTGCTGCTCTGCATGGGCATCGCCTTCGCCGATCCCACGTTGGCCTGCGTGACATCCGCGGCGGTTGGGAGCCGCCGCTCGCCGTCGGTGAGACTGATATACATCAGGTCGTTGGCATCGGATGACGACGTCAGGTCGGGGAGGCCGAGCACGTGTCCCAACTCATGGACCACGGCGGTCAATAGATCGAGATGACCGGCTGCGGCCGTCGACGAATCGGTCTGCAGATCGGAGCCGGAAGCATTGAGCGCGTGGGGGAACTCAAAATTGTCAAACGGTGTCGAATCGACGAACCAGCCATGGCCGGCGGCATCGGCATCGATCGTAATGTGGCCGGCGCTTTCCAGGCCGACCACCTGGCCGGCGAGATCAGCGACGCTGAAGGTGACGGCATGCAGCGCGGCCAGTTGATCCGCGTCCACGCCAGCCTTTGCCCATTGGGTAATGGCCGCCGAGACGACCGAGTCGAGCTGGCTTTGCGTCAGGTGGGTTTCACCCGGGGTCGCGACGGCGGCCTGCACGCCGCCATCCGCGGCGAGCAGCGGCGACGAGCCGAAGCCATTGGTGCTGCCCGCCGTGACGCTGATGGTCGGCGCCGTGGTGACCGTATTGTGCGCCAGGACGTAGCTCGAGATTGCGGCGGTATCGGTCGCGCCGCCGCCATAGGACGAGCCGTCGCCCGCGTGCAGGCCGACGGTGGTGGCAAACCGATCGCGCAGCCGGATGTCGGTGCCGGTCGCGCCCGAACCGAGGAACTGATTTTCCTGGGCGCCGGTGCCGCCCAGCGTCAGCGAGACGCTCTGCGCATCGCCCGCGACCGTGCCGGCATTAAGTTCGAAGCCATGAGCGCCGAACGCACCCGGGTTGGACACCGTGTTGCCCATGACGATCGCGGTCAATAGGGCGTTGCCGCCGTTCGCAGCGTCACCGGTCTGCAGTTCGATTCCGTCGTTGTTGTACTGATAC
The DNA here is from genome assembly GCF_054063355.1 of Bradyrhizobium sp. USDA 4502. Classification (NCBI taxonomy): domain Bacteria; kingdom Pseudomonadati; phylum Pseudomonadota; class Alphaproteobacteria; order Hyphomicrobiales; family Nitrobacteraceae; genus Bradyrhizobium; species Bradyrhizobium sp. USDA 4502. The sequence continues at coordinate 7,023,475 of NZ_JBSSGF010000001.1, read as the reverse complement.
AGATGATTGTTGGTGATCGTGACGCTGGAATTGGCCCCGCCCATCGTGACGAAGCCGATGTCACTGCCCTGGGCGGAGCCGCTGTTGGCGACGCCGGCGACGCCGATCGTGTTGGAATCGATCGTGCCGTTGAACGAGCTTGCTCCTGATCCCGTGCTGATGCCGAGCGCGGTGCCGAGGGCATCACGCATGGTATTGTTGGCGATGTTGAAGGTCAGGTTGGCGTGGTCGCCGGTCCCGCCGGAGCTGATGGTGATGCCGCCGCCGCCCGAGACGATATTCTGGTTGTTGTTCGAGAAACTGTTTCCGTTCAGCACGAGGTCCGAGTTGACGCCGCCGTGCAGATCGAGCTGGAACAGGTCGCCGCGCGCCGACGTGAATGTCGAATTCTGGACGGTCGCGTTGAATGTTCCGTCGGTGGCCTGGAACACCAGGGCATCGCCCGAGCTGTTTCCGGCCGCCGAATTGGTCGCGAAGGTCGAGCCGGTAATGGTGATGCGGTTGAGTGTCTGACCGCTGTTGTTGAAGACGTGGAACGCATCGAGCGCTGCGCCCGTGAAGGTCGAATTCGTTACCGACGCCGTGCCGGACAGGCCGGTGAAGTAGACGTCGCCCTCGCCGATGCCGCCGACGTTGGTGCCGTTGGTGCCGGTCACCGTGGTGTTGCCGAGGGTAAAGCCGGTGACGCTGGTGCCGACGATGCCGTAGTTCTGGAAGTCGTGCATCGCCAGATAGGACAGCTGAACGTCCTTGGTGTTGTTCAGGTAGACGCCGCTGCCCTGCGTGGTGCTGCCGTCGGCGCCGGTCTTGTTGGCGATGGTGCCGCCGCTGCCCACCGTCGAACCGTCGCCGGTGATGTGCAGGCCGCCATTGCCGGCGGCCGTGCCGGTATTCGACAGGATGATGCCGTTGTTGGACCCGCCGCTCGAGGTGATGCTCTTGAGGATGAGGTTGGACGAGCCGATCTGGGTGTTCTCGACATCGAGCGCGGTGCCGGTGCCCGACGTGATGGAGTTGTTGGTGCCGGTCAGCGTGATGGTGCCGCCATGGGTGAAGCTCATGCCGGTGCCGCTGGCAGTCTTGACCGTGATGTCGGACATCGTGACGGTGCCGACATTGTTGTTGTCGTCGCTGATGCCCATGCCGGTCGAGGCCGAGGTATCGATGCTGACGCCGCTGATGCTGTGGCCCGAGGTGCCGAGCAGGTCGATGCCGTTGTCGGCGCCGGTCACCTTGATCACCGGATCGGTGCCGGTCGCAGTGTTGGCGGTCACCACGGCGCCGGTCACCGGATTGGTGAACGTCAGGGAGTGACTGCCGCCGACCAGGTTGACGCCATTGGCGAGGTTGATGCCGTTGGCCTCGGTATAGGTGCCGGACCTCAGCACGACATAGTCGCCAGAGCCGGCCGGATTCGCCGCGTTGTAGGCGGCGATCGAGGTGTATGGATCGGCCGCGGTGCCGAGATTGGCGCTGTTGGCCAGCGCCGTGGGCGAGTTGTCGATATAGAACACCTGCGGGACCACGCCGACGTGGAAGGTCTGGGCGCCCGACGTGAGCGGCCCGCCGGTGCCGGTGTTGCCGTTGTCGTTGATGTTCAGCGTGACGGTATCCGAGCCGGTGAAGCCGTCGTCGCTGTTGTATGTCAAGGTCGCCAGCGCGGTGTTGACCTGTGCGACGGTGCCGGTCAGCGTCACCGTGTGGCTGCTGTTGTTGGTGGAGCTGGCGAGCCCGGCGGTATTGAAGGTCAGGTTCGCATGGCTTGAGGCAATCGTCGCCGTGACGTTGCCGCTGGCGGCATCGATGTCGGCGACCGAAAGTCCTGAAATCGCGAAGTCGGTGTGCGAGAATGCCGTGCCGATCGAATTGTCCGCCGGCACCGACGCGGTGGGTCCGTCGTCCACCGCGGTGACGCTTCCCGTCGTCGATCCCGTCCCGGTGTTGCTGCCGCCATTCGCGGTACCGCCGTCATCGTGCACGGTCAGGCTGTAGGAGCGCGCGGTGGTGTCGGGGTTTTCGCTGGTGTTGTTGAACTGGATCAGGTCCAGCGCCGCATTGTAGTGCGCAAGCGTGTCGGTACCGGTGAAGCTGATCGTTTCGGTACCGGCGGTGCTGGTGATCTCGAAGTGGATGCCGCCGATATCGCCGCTGTTGCCGGCGTGGCCTGCGATCGACAGCGCATCCGACGGCTTCAGATTGTTCAGAACGAAGGTCGCATCGGTCAGGTTATTGCCTTCGGCGTCCGTGATCGTCAGGTTCGGCGTGATCGTGACCGGCGTCGAGTTCGCTGCCGGCGTGCCGTTCGGCGGCTCGGAGAAGCCGGTGATGGCACCGAAGCTCACGACCGGCGCATCGTTGACCGGCGTGACGTGGATGGTCGAGGTCGAGGTGTTGCTGCTGTCGGTGCCGTCGTTGACCGTAAAGCTGACGGTGCGATCCGCCCCGGATGGGTTGTCGCTCGAGTTGAAATAGGTGATGGAATCGAGCGCGGCCTTGTAGTTGGCGACGCTGGCGGAGCCGGTCAGCGTCAGCACGCCGGTCCCGGAATTGTACGAGCCGGTGATGCCGCTCTGGTTGACGAAGCCCAGCACGTCCTGGCCGGCGGCGAAGCCGCCGGTGATCTGCACCGTCGCGCCGGTCAGATTGGCGCTGTCGACGTCGGTCACGTTGACCGACGCATCGATCACGGTCGCGGCCTGGTTTTCGGTGTAGTTCAGCGTGCCGCCGGCGGTCGTGACCGGCGGATCGTTGACCGGCGTGACGTTGATGGTGCCGGTAACCGGCGTGGAGGTCGCCGTGCCGTCGTTTGCGATGATCGTGACGGTGCGCGCCAGGCCCGACGGGTTGTCGCTGGTGTTCTGATAGGTCACCGAGGCGAGCGCCGCCTGATAATCGGCGACGCTGGCGGTGCCTGTCAGCGTCAGCATGCCGGTTCCCGCATTGAACGAGCCGGTGATGCCGTTCTGGGACGTAAAGGCGAGGACGTCCTGACCGTTGGCGTAGTTGCCGGTGATCTGCACCGTCGCGCCGGTCAGCGTAGTGTTGTCGACGTCGGACACGATGATCGCCGGGTCGAACGCGGTCGCGGCCTGGTTCTCGGTGTAATTGAGGGTGTGACCGGCGGTGACGACGGGCGGGTCGTTGACCGGGGTGACGTTGATGGTGTCGGTGACCGGCGAGCTGTCGAGCGTGCCGTCATTGGTCGTGATGGTGACGGTGCGCGCCAGCCCGGACGGATTGTCGCTGCTGTTGATGTAAGTCACCGACGCCAGCGCGGCCTGGTAGTTCGCGACGCTGGAGGAGCCGGTCAGCGTCAGCGTTCCGGTCGCGGCATTGAACGAGCCTGTGATGCCGTTCTGGTTGGTGAAGCCGAGGACATCCTGGCCGCTGGCATAGTTGCCGGTGATCTGCACCGTCGCGGACACCAGATTGGCGTCATCGCCGTCGGTGACGGTGATCGCCGAATCGATCACGGTCGCGGCCTGGTTCTCGGTGTAGTTCAGCGTGTGGCCGGCGGTGACGACCGGCGCCTGGTCGACCACGACGGCGATGGTGAAGGTCTGCTGGCTGTGCAGCGTACCGTCGCTCGCATCGACCGTGACGTCATAGGACGGGTCGGCAATGTTGATCTTGCTGGGATCGGCGACCGTGATCTTGCCGGTGGTCGCATCGATGGTGAAGCCGCCGCCGGAAGTGTCGCCGACCAGCGAATAGGTCACGGCGGGGCCGTTGACGTCCGTCGAGGATGCCGTGACGCTGGTTCCCGCGCCGACCGGTGCGTTGACCGCAACGCGGTTGGCGCCGGCGTCGGCATCGACCGGGGTCGACGGCGCGACGTCGGTGACGGCGATGGTGAAGGTCTGCGAGCTCGTGAGCAAACCGTCGCTGGCCTGCGCGGTGACGGTGTAGGCGTGCCCGGCCGGGCTTTCGTAATCGATCTTGGAGCTGTCCGCGACGGTGATGACGCCCGTCGTCGCGTTGATGGTGAAGCCGCCGCCGGAGGTGTCGCCGATCAGCGACCAGGTCACGGCCGGGCCGTTGACGTCGGTTGCCGCCGCGGTGATGCCGACGGTCGAGCCGTTGGCAGCGCCTTCGGCGATCGTGTTGGTGCCGGCGTCGGCATCGACCGGGGTCGACGGTGCGGCGTCGTTGACGGCGATGGTGAAGCTCTGCGAGCTCGCCAGCGTGCCGTCGCTGGCCTGCGCGGTCACCGTATAAGAATGGGTCGGGCCGCTGCCCTCATAATCGATCTTGGTCGGGTCGGCGACGGTGATGACGCCAGTCGTCGGGTCGATGGTGAAGCCGCCGCCGGAGGTGTCGCCGATCAGCGACCAGGTCACGGCCGGGCCGTTGACGTCGGTCGCATGCGCGGTGATGCCGACCGCAGTGCCGGCGGCCGCGCCTTCGACAACGCTGTTGGCGGCGGCGTCGCCGTCGACCGGCGTCGATGGCGCAACATCCGCGATGTTGATGGTGAAGGTCTGCGAACTCGCCAGCGTGCCGTCGCTGGCTTGCGTGGTGACGGTGTAGCTGCCGCCCGAGCTTTCGAAATCGAGCTTGCTCGAATCGGCGACCGTAACGACGCCGGTTGCGGCATTGATGGTGAAGCCGCCGCCGGAGCTGTCGCCGATCAGCGAATAGGTCACGGCCGGACCGTTGATGTCGGTCGCCGACGCGGTGATACCGACGGTCGAGCCGTTGGCTGCGCCTTCAATGACGGTGTTGGCGCCGGCGTCGGAGTCGACCGGGGTCGACGGCGCGACGTCGGTGACGGCGATCGTAAAGGTTTGCGAGCTCGCCGTCGTGCCGTCGCTGGCCTGCGCGGTGACGGTGTAGGAATGGGTCGGACCGCTGCTCTCGTAATCGACCTTGGTGCTATCCGCGACGGTGATGACGCCGGTTGTCGCGTCGATGGTGAAGCCGCCGCCGGAGGTGTCGCCGATCAGCGCATAGGTCACCGGCGGGCCGTTGACGTCGATCGACGACGCCGTGACACCGACGGTCGAGCCGTTGGCGGCGCCTTCGGCGATCGCATTGGCGCTGGCGTCGCTGTCGACCGGGGTCGAGGGCGGGGCTTCGGTGACGGCGATGGTGAAGGTCTGCGAGGTCGCAAGGGTGCCGTCGCTGGCCTGCGCGGTGACGGTATAGGCGTGGCCGGGCGCGCTTTCGTAATCGAGCTTGCTCGGGTCGGCGACGGTGATGACGCCTGTTGTCGCGTTGATGGTGAAGCCGCCGCCGGAGCTGTCGCCGGTCAGCGAATAGGTTACCGCCGGGCCGTTGATGTCGGTCGAGGATGCGGTGACGCCGACCGTGGTGCCGACGGCCGCGCCTTCGACGACGGTATTCGCGGCAGCATTGCTGTCGACCGGGGCCGACGGCGCAACGTCGGTGACGTTGACGGTAAAGGTCTGCGTGCTGGTCTGCGTGCCGTCGCTGGCCTGCGCGGTGATCGTGTAGGCGTGGCCGGGCGCGGTTTCGAAATCGACCTTGGTGGGATCGGCGACGGTGACGACGCCGGTCGCGGCGTTGATGGTGAGGCCGTGGGCATCACCGACCAGCGAATAGGTCACGGTGCCGCCATTGATGTCGGTGGCGTGCGCGGTGATGCCGACGGCGGTGCCGATGGCGGCGCCTTCGACCACTGTGTTGGTCGCGGCGTCAGAGTCGGTGGGAGCCGACGGCGGGGCGTCGGTCACGCCGATCGTGAAGGTTTGCGTCGTCGTGGTCGCGCCGCTCGTCGCCTGCACCGTGATGGTGTAGGCGTGGCCCGGCGCGCTCTCGTAATCGAGCTTGTTCGGATCGGCGACGGTGACGACACCCGTCGTGGCATTGATGGTGAAGCCGCCGCCGGAGGTGTCGCCGGTCAGCGAATAGGTGGTTGCGGGGCCGTTCGGATCGACCGCGGAGGCGGTGATGCCGACCAGCGTGTTGACGGCTGCGCCTTCGACGACGCTGTTGGCGGCGGCATTGACGTCGACCGGGGTGCTGACCGCCACGTCGTTGACGTTGATCGTGAAGCTCTGCGAGCTGACGCCGCCATGGCCGTCGCTGGCCTGGACCGTGATGGTGTAGGCGTGGCCCGGCGCGGTCTCGAAGTCGATCTTGGCGGAATTGGCGACGGTGACGATGCCGGTGGTGGGATCGATCTTGAAGCCGCCATTGGAGGAATCCGATGTCAGCGAGTAGGTGACGCCGGGGCCGTTGACGTCGGCCGACGACGCGGTGATGCCGACCGAGGTGTTGACCGCGGCGCCCTCGTTGACGGCGTTGGCGGTGGCGTTGCCGTCGGTCGGTGTCGAGGGCGGCGCATTGCTGACCGCGATCGTGAAGCTCTGCGACGAGACGAAGATACCGTCGGTCGCCTGCACATTGACAACGTAGCTGCCGCCGGAGCTCTCGAAATCGACCTTGGAGGGATCGGCAATCGACACGACGCCGGTATTCGGATCGACCTTGAAGCCGCCATGCGAGGAATCGGACGCCAGCGAATAGGTGACCGGAAGACCGATCAGGCTGGTGGATTGCGCGGTGATGCCGACCGATGTACTGGCTGCGGCGCCCTCAACGACCGTGTTGGCGCCGGAATTGGCGTCGGTCGGAGGCGATAGGAAGCCGGGCACCGGCGGCCACGGCGTGCCGGGAGGACAGCCCAGGTAAAGATATTGCAGACCATACGTATTGACGAACGCCTGCGCGGCCGGATCCAGAATGATATTGCCGCTCGGATCGAGATGAAGCTCGGGGCGGGTTAAACCACCGATTGTATAGGCAGGTATGGTCGTCATGAGCACTCCCGCGATCGGCGTGAAAGCCGATCAACTAACTACAATTTTTGGGGACGACGAGGTGTGAAGCAGTTCACACGTTGAGGTTGATCACTTGCGATCCGAGATCGCACCGGTCCGCTCGCAATATGCGGACACCGCGACGGTTGCGGAGTCCCGACATCAGCAAGTTCAAATGCGCTTGCCATTACGTAATCGCTTCCACTCACTCACGCCGCGAGAAAAGCCCAATGAATGTTCGAGAAAAAGCGCGGCGGCCAAGAAAATTTACCGGTTGGCAACCACGACCGTATTGTCGATGCTTCCGAGTGTCAATGTGTGTCCACGTGACACCGCGCCGTTAACCACGATTCGGCCATGCAGCGGGAGGTAGAGTGTGGGAACTCGACCATTTTTAATCTTGTGCGACCCCCGGTGGTTTCTGCGCCGCAGGCGGAATTGTCGTTGTGTGACGAACATGTGTCGGTGATTCGCCTTGGGATTGATTCCCGGCAAGCCGTCTGTGATCTCTCCTCACCCGAAAGGCCAGTGAATCTGTCCCTTCCTGTCGTCACGGCTTCGCGATCACGTCGTAAGGCTTTCAGATTGCGCAACTATTCGCTTGATCCGGCGGCCATCTTGAACAGACTGGGGAGCGGCTACATCTGTGACGTCCGCTGCCGCGACATTGCGGTGGTCCATCCGCGTTGAATCACCGCAAGTTTAATTGCGACTTTCGTAGCCCTGCACTGATCCTTGGGGAGAGGGAATTGAGTTCGATTGACAGAACGGGGCGTGTGGCTCCGGTGACCGGCGTCGAGCGTCATTCGCTTCGCCGCCATGCCTCACGCGGCCTGTCGCTCAGGCCTTGGCTTGGCCTTGCGCCGATCGGGCTGCTGGCGGCGCTGGCGCTCGGCGGCTGCGACAACAAGAGCGCGCAATCGCAGGCCGCGCCTGCGCCGCCACCCGTGACCGTCGCGCAGCCGGTCAAGCGCACCGTCACCGACTGGGACGAGTTCACCGGCCGCTTCGAGGCGATCGAGGAGGTTCAGGTCCGCGCCCGTGTCGGCGGCTTCGTCAACAGCGTCGAGTTCAAGGATGGTGCGATCGTCCACGCCGGCGATCTGCTCTACATTATCGACCCGCGGCCGTTCGAGGCGGTCGTGCTGCAGGCCGAAGGCCAGCTGGCCGACGCGCGCGCCAAGGGGGAGCTTGCCAAGCGCGATCTCGAGCGCGGGCTGAACCTCGTGCAGACCAGCGCGGTCTCGGAGCAAGTCGTCGATCAGCGCCGTCAGGCATTGCAGGCGGCGCGCGCCGCCGAGACCCAGGCCGAAGGCACGCTGAAGGCCGCGCAGCTCAATGTCGAATTCACCCATGTGCTGGCGCCGATCACCGGCCGCGTCAGCCGGCATCTGGTCACTCCGGGCAATCTCGTGCAGGGCAGCGAGGGCGGCGCGACGCTGCTGACCTCGATCGTGTCGCTCGATCCGATCTACATCTATTTCGACGTCGACGAGGCGACCTATCAGCGCAACAGCAAGCTGTGGTTCGAAGGCAGGCGGCCGAGCTCGCGCGACACGGCGAACCCGGTGCAGATCGCGTTGACCGGCGAAACCAAGCCCTCGCATGAGGGCAAGATGGACTTCCTCGACAATCGGCTCGACGTCTCGACCGCGACGCTGCGCAGCCGCGCGGTCGTTCCGAACAAGGATCTGTCGGTCCTGCCCGGCCAGTTCGGCCGCGTCCGCATCATCGGCTCCTCGCCCTATGAGGCGCTGCTGATCCCGGACAGCGCTGTTGCCACCGACCAGTCGCGCAAGATCGTGTTCGTGGTCAAGGACGACAATACGGTGGAAGCAAGAGCTGTCACGCTCGGGCCGCTCGACGATGGCCTGCGCGTCGTCCGCGAAGGCCTCAAGGCGGAGGATCACGTGATCGTCGACGGCCTGCAGCGCGCCCGCGTCGGCGCCAAGGTGACGCCGAAGATGGCGCAGGCTCCGGCGGATTCCAAGCCCGCGGCAGGCGACAAGCCCGCGGCCGCTGACAAGCCCGCCGCAGGTGCCAAACCATGAATCTCGGCAGGCTCTCCATCAACCAGCCCATCCTCGCGATGGTGCTGTCGATCGTGCTGCTGATCGTCGGCGCGATCGCCTATCCGACGCTGCCGGTCTCGGAATATCCGCAAGTGGTGCCTCCGACCGTCGTGGTCACCACGCAATATCCGGGCGCCTCGGCGCAGACTGTGTCCGATACCGTCGCTGCGCCGATCGAGCAGGAGATCAACGGCGTCGAGGACATGCTGTATCTCTACAGCCAGGCGACGTCGAACGGCCAGCTCACCATCACCGCGACCTTCAAGCTCGGCACCGACCTCGACAAGGCCCAGGTGCTGGTGCAGAACCGCGTCGCGATCGCGCAGCCGCGGCTGCCCGAAGAGGTGCAGCGCAACGGCGTGACCACGCGCAAGAACTCGCCCGACATCCTGATGGTCGTGTTCATGCTGTCGCCCGACGACACGTTCGACCAGCTCTACATCTCCAACTACGCGCTGCTGCAGGTCCGCGACCAGCTGTTGCGGCTCGATGGCGTCGGCGACATCCAGATGTTCGGCGCGCGCGACTATTCGATGCGGCTGTGGCTCGATCCCGACCGGATCGCCAATCTCGGCCTGACCTCGACCGAGGTGCTGGCGGCGATCCGGGCGCAGAACCTGCAGATCGCCGGCGGCCAGATCGCCGAGCCGCCGATCGCCGATCGCGCATTCCAGCCGAACCTCGTCTTCACCGGCCGCCTCAAGGACATCAGGCAGTTCGAGGACATCGTGGTGAAGGCCGGCTCCGACGGCCGCACGGTACGTCTGCGCGACGTCGCCCGCGTCGAGCTCGGCGCGCTGTCCTACGCCACCAACAGCTTCCTGCTGCGCAAATCCGCCGTCGCGCTGCTGGTGACGCAACGGCCCGGATCGAACGCGCTCGCGACCGCCAAGAGCATCTCCGACACGATGGAGCGGATGAAGGCGAGTTTCCCGAAGGGGCTCGACTACAATATCGGCTACAACCCGACCGAATTCATCGCCCAATCGGTCCACGAGCTGATCAAGACGATCTACGAGGCGATGGCGCTCGTCGTCATCGTGGTGCTGGTGTTCCTGCAGGGATGGCGGCCTGCGATCATCCCGATCATCGCGATCCCGGTGTCGCTGGTCGGCACCTTCGCGGTGATGGCCGCGCTCGGCTTCTCGATCAACAATCTGACACTGTTCGGCCTCGTGCTGGCGGTCGGCATCGTGGTCGACGACGCCATCGTGGTGGTCGAGAATGTCGAGCGGCATCTCGAGCACGGCATGAGCAGGCGCGACGCTGCGCTCAAGACCATGGAGGAGGTCGGCGGCGCGCTGGTCTCGATCGCGCTCGTGCTGTGCGCGGTGTTCGTGCCGACCGCCTTCCTCGGCGGCATCTCCGGGCAGTTCTTCCAGCAATTCGCGGTCACCATCGCGGTCGCGACCGCGATCTCCTGCTTCTGCTCGCTGACGCTGTCGCCGGCGCTGGCCTCGCAGATCCTGGTGCCGCATGAGGAGAAACGCCCGCCGGCGCGCTGGAACATCATCGCGCGCGGCTGGGACAGCTTCACCGCGCTGTTCAACCGGGTGTTCGACCGGCTCGCGCACGGCTATGCATCGGTGGCCGACTTCGTGATCCGGCATACGGTGGTGATGCTTGCGCTCTACCTCGTACTGATCGGCAGCGCCGGCTGGCTGCTCGCGACCACCTCGCAGGGCTTCATTCCGGCGCAGGATCGCGGCTACGTCATCATCTCGGCGCAACTGCCGGGCGCCGCGTCGCTGGCGCGGACCACCGCTGTTGTGCGCGAGATCGAGCGGATCGCGCTGGATACGCCGGGCATCGTTCGCGTCGCGGCGTTCGCCGGCTTCTCCGGTGCGACGCGCACGCAGCAGGGCAACGCCGCGGCGCTGTTCCCGGTATTCGACGAGCCGGAGGCGCGCCTGAAGAAGGGGCTGACGGCGAACGCGATCACGGCCGAATTGCGCAAGCGTCTGTCGGTGATCCAGGGCGCCTTCATCATCGTCATTCCGCCGCCGGCCGTGCCCGGCATCGGCACCGGTGGTGGCTTCACCATCCGCGTCCAGGACCGGCAGGGGCGCGGACCCGAACTGCTGGCTTCCGCGACCGATGAACTGGTGACAGCCGCGCGCAAATCGCCGTCTCTCACGTCGGTGTTCTCGCCGTTCACCGCGAACACGCCGCAGCTGTTCGTCGACATTGATCGCGTCAAGGCGCAGAAGCTTGGGGTGCCGATCGCCAACATTAATGACACGATCCAGACCTATTTTGGTTCGACCTATGTCAACGACTTCAACCTGTTCGGCCGCACCTATCACGTTACCGCGCAAGCCGATCTGCCGTTCCGGAAAGACAGCCCCGATCTCGCAAGGCTGCGCACCCGCAACGTCGCCGGCGACATGGTGATGCTCGGCAGCATCGTGGACTTCAAGGACGTCTCGGGACCCGACCGCGTCGCGCGCTACAATCTGTACTCGGCGTCCGAACTACAGGGTGAGCCGGCACCGGGCGTGAGCTCGACGACGGCGCTCAACACCATCAAGCAGCTCGCCGACCAGACATTGCCGAGCGGCTTTTCGTTCGAGTGGACCGACCTGTCCTACCAGCAGGTCACCGGCGCCAATGCCGGCCTCTACGTGTTTCCGATCTGCGTGCTGTTCGTCTATCTGGTGCTGGCCGCGCAATATGGCAGCTGGACATTGCCGTTCGCGGTGATCCTGATCGTGCCGATGTGCCTGTTCGCGGCCACGATCGGCGTGCGACTGATGGGCCAGGACGTCAACATCCTGACCCAGATCGGCTTCGTGGTGCTGGTGGGGCTGGCCGCCAAGAACGCGATCCTGATCGTCGAGTTCGCACGCGACATCGAGCTCGAGGGGAGGTCGCGGCTGGACGCGGTGATCGAGGCCTGCCGGCTCCGTCTGCGGCCGATCCTGATGACCTCGTTCGCCTTCATCCTCGGCGTGCTGCCGCTGGTGGTGTCGACCGGTTCGGGCTCGGAGATGCGGCAGGCGGTCGGCGTTGCCGTGTTCTTCGGCATGCTCGGCGTCACCCTGTTCGGCCTGGTCTTCACGCCGATCTTCTACATGGTGGTGCGCAACCTCGCGGAAGGAAAGAACGAGGGCAAGCCGGCCGAGCCCAAGGCAACCGTGGCGGGTTGAGGGCGGCACCCAACGTTCCGCAGCAGCAAGTCCTTCCCCGTCATCCTGAGGAGCCTGCGAAGCAGGCGTCTCGAAGGATGCACGGCCACCGGCCGGGCCGTCGACCCTTCGAGACGCGCGTTCCGTGCTCCCTCAGGGTGACGGGAAGCTAGCAAGTGCTGTCGACGCAGCCCATACTTTTGGCTGAGCGGAAAGAGATGGGCAGGCGTGGGGTTATAAAATAATGTCGCGCCGATTTTTCCTGATAGAAACTGCTGGGAGAGCATAGAATGAAGTCCGGATTTTTGGCCGCGGTCGCGGCCTGCAGCCTGATGCTTGCGGCGCCGGCGATGGCCCAGGGCGTCAAGATCGGCATCCTGAACGATCAGTCCGGCGTCTATGCCGACTACGGCGGCAAATATTCGCTCGAAGCCGCGCGGATGGCGGTCGAGGATTTCGGCGGCGAGGTGCTGGGACAGAAGATCGAGATCGTTACCGCCGACCATCAGAACAAGCCGGATCTTGCGACCGCGATCGCGCGGCGCTGGTACGAGGTCGAGAACGTCGACATGATCACCGAGCTCACGACGTCGTCGGTCGCGCTCGCGGTGCAGGAGCTGTCGAAGGAAAAGAAGAAGATCGACATCGTGGTCGGCGCGGCGACCTCCCGTATCACCGGCGATGCCTGCACGCCCTACAGCTTCCACTGGGCCTATGACACCCGCGCGCTCGCCGTCGGAACCGGCGGTGCGCTGACGGAAGCCGGCGGCAACACCTGGTTCTTCCTGACCGCCGACTACGCCTTCGGCTACGCGCTGGAGAAGGACACCAGCGACATCGTCACCTCAAAGGGCGGCAAGGTGGTCGGCTCGGTCCGCGTGCCGCTCAATTCGTCGGACTTCTCGTCCTTCCTGCTGCAGGCGCAGAGCTCGAAGGCCAAGATCATCGGGCTCGCCAACGCCGGACTCGACACCACCAACTCGATCAAGCAGGCGGCCGAGTTCGGCATCGTGCGCGGCGGCCAGAAGCTTGCCGGCCTGTTGATGACGCTGTCGGAGGTGCACGGTCTCGGGCTCGAGGCGGCGCAAGGTCTCGTGCTCACCGAGGGCTTCTACTGGGACCACGACGACGCCTCGCGCGCCTTCAGCGAGCGCTTCTTCAAGCGCACCAGCCGGATGCCGAGCATGATCCATGCCGGCACCTATTCGGCGACGCTGAGCTATTTGAAGGCGGTGAAGGCCGCCGGCACCAAGGACAGCGAGGCGGTCGCCGCCAAGCTGAAGGAGCTGCCGGTCGATGACGCCTTCGCCAAGGGCAAGGTGCTCGCGAACGGCCGCATGGTGCACGACCTCTATCTGTTCGAGGTCAAGAAGCCCTCGGAATCGAAGAAGCCGTGGGACTATTACAAGCAGATCGCCGTGGTGCCCGGCGACAAGGCCTTCTTCACCGCCAAGGAAAGCGGCTGCCCGCTGACCAAGTGAGGCGAATATCCACGGGTGGTGTCGTCCTGGCGAAAGCCAGGACCCATTACCCCGATTGGATGTTGTTGCACCACGCTGTGGCCATCAGATTGCCCATAACCACGCTCTGTGGTTATGGGTCCTGGCTTTCGCCAGGACGACGGTAGTGGTTATGGCGCGACCGCGCCTTCAATGCGCCAGCCGCCACACCGCGCCGCCGATCGCGCCAACCCAGAGGATGACGCAGGCGAGCGCCTGGATGGCGAAGCCGGGGCTGCGTTTTGCCACTGCTTCGCGATAGCCGATGAAATAGACGATGCGGCCGATCACCCAGATCGCGCCGACCGCCGCCGCGGCGGCATCGCCGACATAGACCGCGAACAGCCAGAGCGACGGCAGGAAGATCGGCATCCATTCCAGCGTGTTCATCTGGATGCGGTAGATGCGCTCGAAATCCGGATTTCCCGTGATCGCCGGCAGCTTGACCCCGTAGACCGCGCGGGCGCGGGCGACCTGCAGCGCGAAGAAGAAGTGCAGCGCGACCGCAAGGCAGGTGACGATGGCGGTGTAGTGGTACATGTCAGGCATTTCCTCTTTCCAATGGCCCCGATGTCATGACGGGTCAGCGAGGCCCGGTGTGACATGCGGCCTCGCTTTACCTCTCCCCGCGCGCGGGGAGAGGTCGGAACGCATCGTCAGATGCGTTCCGGGTGAGGGGGACCTCGGCGACACCAGCTGTCACCGGGTACGCGGAGACGGCCCCTCACCCCAACCCTCTCCCCGTAAGAACGGGGCGAGGGAGCACAGTTATGCCGCGGCCCCATTCGGACCAATTCCGTCACGTCCTAGTACCCCGTCATCTCAAGATAGCCGATTCCGGCGTGGCTGCCTGCAAAGCGGATCGGGCCTTCCCAATAGGGGAAGCTGGTTCCCATCCAGGCCTTCGGATTGAGCGGCGTGGTCTCGATGGCAAGGCCGCGTGCGGGCAGGTTGACGCGCCATGATGTCGGCAGCTTGCGGCCGTCGATCTCGGTGGTCGCGAGCGGCGCGATGCTGTTGCTGCCGGCGGCGATCTCGGCCGAGCGGCCGTCCGGCGTGATCCAGTTGCCGAACAGGTTTTCGCGGCCGTCCTTCTGGCGCAGCCGGTACAGCATCAGCTTCTCGTCGCCGGGCAGATGCAGCGAGAACCAGTCCCAGCCGGTCTGATCGGCCGCCAATGGCTGGCTGCTCCATTCGCGATCCATCCAGGCCATGCCCGTGACATCGATCGGTCTGTCGTCGATCACGATGCGGCCGGACGCCTTGTAGAACGGCTGGCTGTAATAATAGGAGGCCTGCCCGCGATCCGACTTGCGGCTGTAGCCGTGGTCGCCCTGCAGCACCAGGGCGCGGTCGGCGTCGAGCCGCAGCGCGGTGCTGAAGTCGGCGGCGGAGGCCTTGAGCTCGAGCGGTGCGACGCGCTGGGTATCGAACGCATCGCGCCCGCGCAGCTCCCAGGCGTCGATCCAGGCGCGGAACGGCGTGGCTTCGACCGCGGCCTGCCCGACGCCGCCGCGGGCAAAGGTCTCGCTGAAGCGGTGCGTGCCGGCGCTGGTCACGGCGGCGTGGCCCATCCAGAGCTGCTGATTGGCCCAGCCCTCGGCCGGTCCGCCCGCTTTCATCGCCTGGCGGAACAGCGTCCATTGCGCGCCATAGGCCGCGCCGCTCGTGTCGGACAGGTTGGCGGTCACGTACCACCATTCGATCCGGAATTCCGGATGCGGGCCGTGGTCCGTGGGGAACGTGAATGGCTTGCCCGGCGTGACGGCGGCAAATCCTTCCGCGGTCTCGCCGAGCCCGGCGAAGCCCTGCGCGAACGTCTTGCCGCCGAGCGCCAGCCCCAGCGCACCGCCGGCAAAGGCGCGACGGGTGATGGTGCCGCTAGCGCTCATTGACAAAGATCCTGATCAGGCTGGCGGGCTGCATGCGCGCCAGCCTCGCGACCGGAAGCGCCGCGGCACAGAATGCGGCGGCCAGCGCCACCGCGAGCAGCTCGATCAGCTGCAGCGGGAAAATGTGGAACGGCAGCCGCCAGCCGAACGCCTTGACGTTGACGATCGCAAGCAGGCACCACGCCACCAGCAGGCCGAGCGGCAGCGCAAACAGCGCGGTGATCAGCGCGACCGCCATGGTCTTCAACAGTTCGAGCGCGGCGAGCCGCCGCCGGGTCAGGCCGATCGCCCACAGCGGCGCCAGCTGCGGCAGCCGCGAATTGGCCAGCGTGAGCAGGCTGGTCAAAAGCGCAATGCCGGCGACGCCGAGCGTGAAGGCGTTGAGCGCGGCGGTCACCGAGAAGGTGCGGTTGAAGACCCGCTTCGATTCCGTTTTCATCCTGGCCTGGTCGGCGATGTTGTGATCATCGAGACCGAATTTCTCCTGTAGCGCGGTGATCAGCGGTGCGATCTTATCCGGTGCCACGCGGAGGCCCATCCGTGTCATTGGTGTCTGCGGGAAGCGCCGGGTCAGCGCGGCGAAGTTGACCGCGATCTGGCCCTTGGGGTTGCCGTAATCGGCATAGATGCCGACGATCTCGAGCGGCCAGTTGCCGGCCGGGGGCGGGTACCTCGATATGATCGCCGATCGCCAGCTTCATCCGCCGCGACAGCTGCTCGCTGACGAGGCAGGTGTCGCCGGGCCGCAGCCGAACCCACGCATTTGCGACGCTTTCGAGCAACGGCCAGCTGTCGTGATAGGTGGCGTGGTCGGGCAGGCCGAGCACCTCGATCGGCGCGCCGTCGAGCTGGGTGTCGGCGCGGCCGCCGGGCAGGATGGCCTGAACCTCGGGCCGATCGCGCAGCCAGGCCTTGATCTCCTTTGCCTGCTGATCGCTGGCGGCGCTGATGTAAACGTCGGCGGCGAGCCTTCCGTCGAGCCAGACCAGGAAGGTGCGGTTGAAACTTTCCACCATGGTGCCGACGCCGACATTGACCGCGAGCGCAAGCAGCAGCGCCATCAGCGCCAGCGACAGTCCCGACAATTGCTGGCGGCTGTCGGCCCAGAACCAGATGCCGACCGGCGCCCGCGCGCTGCGCTGCCCGAAGGCCAGCGCAATCTGCAGGACCATCGGCAGGATCAGCGCCGCGCCGAGCATCAGCGCGGCGAGCACGGCGAAGCCCGCGATCAGGGAATCGCCGAACCAGATCAGGCCCGCGGCGACCGCAAACACCGCGAGTGCCGCCGCGCTCTGGAGCAGCAGCCAGCGCCGCTGCGCCTGCTGCCAGGCCTGCGGCTGCGCCGTCGCCAGCACCGGCATCCGGATCGCCTTGGCAAGGCTCGCAGCCGCCGCGGCGAGCGCGCCAAGAATGCTGATAGCGATGCCGGCGAACCACCAGGCGGGTTTAAGCGAAAGCTGTCCGGGAATCTGCGCGCCATAGAGCCCGCGCAGCGAGGCCGTGACATCCGGCAGCAAGGCAGCCGCAATGAAGTAGCCGCAGACGAGGCCGATGAGGCCGGCGACCAGCGCCAGCGACACCAGCTCGATCACCAGCACGGTGTTGAGCATTCGCGCCGAGACGCCACAGGCGCGCAGTGTGCGCAGCATCGGCAGCCGCTGCTCGAAGGCGAGGCCGATCGCGGAGTTGACGATGAACAGGCCGACGAAGAACGACAGCAGGCCGAACGCAGTGAGGTTGAGATGGAAGCTGTCGGTGAGGCGTTCGAGGTCGCTCTCCGCGCTCGGCTCGACCAGGCGGAGCTTGTCACCCGCCACGCTTTCGAGCGTTGCGTGCGGCGCTTTGGACCTGCCAACGAGGAGGCGCGAGACCTGGCCGGGCATTTTGAGGATGTCCTGCGCGATACCGATATCGACGATCAGTGCGCCGGGCGCGAGCTCGGCCTGTACGCGCAGCGGCGGCAAGCTCATGCCGTTGGCCTGCGGCTGCTCGCCTTCCTTGAGGCCGAGATCGCGTAGCGTTTCCGGGGCCACCAGCATTTCGCCCGGCGGCGTGACGAAGGATTGCAGGCTGCCGCGTCCGACCGCCGGCGCGTTGCCGACCTCGGACGGCAGCGTCACCGGCTCGATGCCGAGCAGGCGGAAGCTGCGCCCGTCGATCTGGACCCGGCCCTCCAGCATCGGCGACACCGGCCAGCCGGCACGGCGCAGATCGACGAACAGTTGTTGCGGGAAGGTCGCGCTGTCCCTGGCGACCAGCATTGCAGTGCGCGATCCGCCGAAGGTCGCGGCAGCGCGGTCATAGGCGATGCGGGCCTGCTGGTTCAGCGCCTGCACGCCGCTCCACAGCGCGGTGGCCGAGATCAGTCCGATCAAGAGCGTTGCGAGCTGCATCGGATGCCGCCGCCAGTGGCTGAGCAGCACCGCAAGGATCCACAGCGCGCGCCTCATGCGACGATCCCGGCATGCAGGGTGACCTGGCGGTCGAGCGTCGCCGCAAGCCGCGCGCTGTGTGTGACCATCAGGAAGCCGCAGCCGGTGCGGGTCACCAGATCGCGTGCCAGTGCCAGCACCTCGTCGGCGGTGTCCTCGTCGAGATTGCCGGTCGGCTCGTCGGCGAGCAGCAACAGCGGCTTTGGCGCCAGCGCGCGGCCGATCGCGACGCGCTGCTGCTGACCGCCGGACAGTTGCTCGGGATAGCGCCTGAGCAGGCTTCTCAGGCCGAGGCGCTCGACCAGTTCGTCGTGCCAGGCGGCGTCATGCCGGCCGGCGATGCGCGACTGAAACACGAGATTGTCCGTGACCGTCAGGCTCGGGATCAAATTGAATTGCTGGAACACGAGGCCGAGCCGGTCGCGGCGTAATTCGGCGCGGCCAGCGTCGTTGAGGTCGGAGACGACGGTGTCGGCGAGGGCGATCTCGCCGCTGTCGGCGGCATCGAGCCCCGCGATCAGATGCAGCAGCGTGCTCTTGCCGCTGCCGGATTCGCCCGATAGCGCCACGCTCTCGCCGGTCGCAACGGCAAGGTCGACGCCGCGCAGCACAGCGACGTCTTCGCCGGCAGAGCGGTAACTCTTGGTCAGTCCGGTGACGCGAAGCACTGCGGCGGTCTGGTCAGATGAAACGATGGCCGTGCCTCATTGCGGCTTCTGGTATTTCAGGACGAACTCGTCGATCGGCACCGGTGCCTTGAAGACGGGAATGTCCTTGGGGTCCTCCGCATGATGCAGGAAATCGCCCTCGGCCACCAGCTTGAAGCCGGCCGCCTCGATCTCCTGCTTCAAGGTGCTCTCCTCGATCCGGTGCAGCGTCTTGGCGACATTGGTGCCTTCGCCCGTCTTGGCGGAGTGATCCGCGATCACGAGGAAGCCGCCCGGCTTGAGCGCGGCGAACATCTTCTTGTTCATCGCGGCGCGGTCGACCGGCAGATAGGTGATGTCGTGATAGAAAAAGAAGAAGGTGATCATGTCGAGGTCCTTGACCTCGGGCGGGATCGGGTCGTCATAGTCCCGCACCACATGGACGACGTTCTTCATCGCCGGCGCCTTGGCGCGATTGTCGAACTTGTCCTTGACGAAGCGCTCGAGCACGGTCGCGGAATCCTGTGCGTAGACCTTGCCCGACGGGGCTACGGTGCGCGCCAATAGTTCGGTGCTGTAACCCGCGCTCGCCGCCATGTCGAGGATCGTCATACCGGGCTTGACGCCGGCAAAGGCGAGCATCTTGGCCGGCTGCCGGCGCTGGTCGACCTGACGATCCGCATCGCTGCGATCGGGTGCGGCGACGATCGCGGCGTAGTCGGGATTGGCGGCGTCTGCCGCGCGAACTTGAGGCGCGGCAAGCAGCGCGGCGGATACAAGTGCTGCGCAGGTGGCGGCACATAGGATCAATCTGTTCATGAAATAACCCCGGGCTTTTCGTTGGCCCTGAACATAGCAGTCGGGACATGACAGTTCACCGCTCCACTGGCGCGACCGACGCGATCGTGATCGGGCCGTTAGAAGCGCTCCGGGGCGCACAACCCCGAGGAAATGCGGTGTTGCGTTGCACGGCGAGGCGTGGCTAGCATCGCCGGACGGGGCCGATTTACGAAGCCAAAAACGAAACGACGGGGAGCCGGACATGACGACGCAAGCGACGCCCGAGAGGACGTCAGAGGGGCTGTCAAAGGGGACGCCGAAGGGCGCCTGGCAAATCACCTTCCTTCTATTCCTGTTCATGGTGGTGAACTTTGCCGACAAGATCGTGGTCGGGCTCGCCGGCGTGCCGATCAAGAAGGAAATGGGCCTCACCCAGGAGCAGTTCGGCGATCTCGGCTCGTCATTCTTCCTCTTGTTCTCGATCTCGGCGATCGTGGTCGGCTTCATCGTCAACCGCGTCGCCACCCGCTGGGTGCTGCTGATCCTGGCGGTGATCTGGTCGCTGGCGCAATTTCCGATGGTCGGCACCGTCAGCTTCACGACGCTGGTGATCTGCCGCATCATCCTCGGCGCCGGCGAGGGGCCGGCGTTCTCGGTCGCGGCGCACGCGATCTACAAATGGTTTCCGGACGAGAAGCGCACGCTGCCGACCGCGATCCTGTCGCAGGGCTCCGCGTTCGGCGTGATCCTCGCGGTGCCCGCGCTGAACTGGATCATCGTCAATCACAGCTGGCATCACGCCTTCGGCGCGCTCGGCATCGTCGGCCTGATCTGGGCCGTCGCCTGGTTCGCGCTCGGCAAGGAAGGGCCGCTGGTGTCGACGTCTGCCGTGACGGCCGACGAGCCGCGGATTCCGTATTGGAAGCTTTTGACTTCGCGCACCTTCATCGGCTGCGTGGTGGCAACCTTCGGCGCCTATTGGGCGCTGTCGCTCGGGCTCACCTGGTTCACGTCCTTCATCATCGAGGGGCTCGGCTTCTCGCAGCACCAGGCCGGCTTCGTCTCGATCCTGCCCTGGATCTTCGGCGCGACGATCGTGCTGCTGACCGGCTGGATCTCGCAGCTGATGCTGGCGCGCGGCTTCACCACCCGCGGCGCGCGCGGCGTGCTCGGCTCGGTGCCGCTGATCTTCGGCGGCGCCATCCTTGCGATGCTGCCCTATGCGCCGCCCGGCGGGATCATGATCGCGCTGCTGGTGATCGGCTCCGGCCTGTGCGGCTCGATCTACGTGGTGTGCCCGCCGATGCTCGGCGAGTTCACGCCGGTGTCGCAGCGCGGCGCGATCATCGCGATCTACGGCGCGCTCTACACGATCTCGGGCATCCTGGCGCCGATGGTGATGGGCAATGTGATCCAGCACGCGGCCACGCCGATGGCCGGTTACATGTCCGGCTTCACTATCAACGCGGCGATCATGGCCGGCTCCGGCCTGCTCGGATTGCTGCTGCTGTGGCCGAACAGCGAGCGGGCGCGGCTGACCGGCACGTCGCAGCCGGCAGGCACGATCAAAGGCGCGATGTCGCCGACGTAAGGGGCGCACCTCTGGCAACTCGCTCCACTTCGCCTCTCCCCTTGTGGGAGAGGCCGGATTTCGCGCGTCAGCGGGAAATCCGGGTGAGGGGTCTGCCTCCGCGAGCTCCGTCCCTCGAGAGACCGCAACCCCTCACCCGGATCGCATTGCGCTCCGCTGCATGCGATCCGGCCTCTCCCACAAGGGGAGAGGCGGGAGTCCCGTAGCCCGGATCGCTGCGTCTCTCAATTCATCCCCTGCGCGCCGCGCACCAGTCTGCCCGGGCGTGCGCCGGTGGCCTTGCCCTCGCGCTGGGTCACGATGCCCGACACGATGGTGGCGTCATAGCCGTCGACCTGCTGCAGGAGGCGGCGGCCGCCGACCGGCAGGTCGTAATGCACCTTCGGAGGGTGCAAATGCAGCCGGTCGTAATCGATCACGTTGACGTCGGCCTTGAAGCCAGGAGCGATCACGCCGCGATCATACAGACCGACCGACAGCGCGGTCTTGCGCGACTGCGCCGCGACCACGAACGGGATAGAGAGCTTCTCGCCGCGGCTGCGGTCGCGCGTCCAGTGCGTCAAGAGATAGGTCGGGAAGCTGGCATCGCAGATGATGCCGCAATGCGCGCCGCCGTCGGACAGGCCGGGCACGGCACTGGGCTCGCGCAGCATCTCATGCACGGCGTCGAGGTTGCCGTCGGCGTAATTCAGGAACGGCACATAGAGCATGCCGCGACCCTCGTCGGTCAGCATCGCGTCATAGGCAAGCTCTTCCGGCTGACGGCCCTGGCGCCGCGCCTGCGGCCCGAGCGCGTTTTCCGGCGGCTGCTCATAGTTCGGCGGATTACCCAAGAGATACATCTTGTCGTAGTTCGGCCGGAAGAACAGCGGATCGTCGGTCGCCGTCGCGCTCTCGCTCAGGATCGCCGCGCGCACCTCGGGCCGACGCAGATGCGCGAGCCGCTCGGCCAGCGGCAATTTGGCGATCTCGCGATAGCTCGGATGGGTCTGGAACGGATTGCGCGACAATTCGAGCCCGAGCAGCAGCCCGACCGGCCGTGCCGCGATCTGGGTCGTGATCGACAGGCCGCGGGCGGCGGCTTCATTGATGGTGTCCATGGTCTGCCGCCAGCGCCGCGGCGCCTTGTCGGCCTGTGCGACAGAGAACGAGATCGGGCACCTTGTGTTCTCGGCGACCCGCAGCATCATCGGCAGGTCTTCGTGCACGGTGCTCTGGTCGAGCACGAATTGCAGCACGCTGCGGCCGACGCCATGCATCGCGCCGGCGATCGCGGTCAGTTCATCTTCGCCGGCTTTCAGCGTCGGCGTGTAGTCGCCGGTCGAGGTGCGGTGATTGAGCGTGCGCGAGGTCGAGAAACCCAGCGCGCCCGCCCGCACTGCGTCGCCGGCGAGCGCCGCCATCGCCTTGTTGTCCTCGGCCGTTGCCGGATCGCGGCGCGCGCCGCGCTCGCCCATCACATAGACCCGCAGCGCGGCATGCGGCAGCTGCGCGCCGATATCCATGTCGAAATCGCGCTTCGACAGCCACTCCATGTAGTCGGGGAAGCTCTCCCACGCCCAGGGAATGCCGGCGGAGAGCACCGGCTCCGGAATGTCCTCGACGCCTTCCATCAGCTGGATCAGCCTGGTGTGGTCGCTCGGCCGGCACGGCGCGAAGCCGACGCCGCAATTGCCCATGATCGCCGTGGTGACGCCGTTCTGCGACGACGGCGTGATGTCATGGCTCCAGGTCACTTGGCCGTCGTAATGGGTGTGGACGTCGACGAAGCCGGGCGCCACCAGCTTGCCGCGGGCGTCGATCTCTTCCTTGCCCTTCGCCGAAACCTTGCCGACTTCAGTGATCTTGCCGCCTGTGATCGCGACATCGGCTTCATAGAGGTCGCCGCCCTTGCCGTCGGCGATGGTGCCGCCGCGGATCACGAGGTCTGGGGTCGAGGTCATGGCATTTCATCCCGAGGCTGTTTTTGGTTGACGGCATCATGGGTCAGCCCCCGATGCTGTCAACCAGCGCCGATGAAGCTCTGGGATGCGCTGTTGCTGATTTGCCAGCAGGGATCGAGCGTTGCCGTCCGGCGGAAATTTGTTCCGCCGGCAACCCGCCGCGAACCTATCGCGCGCCGAAGAACGCTGTCTTCTGGGTCTCCTCGGCCTGCAGCCTGGCGCGGACGCGCATCAGGTCCTTCCAGCCGATATAGCCGACGAGGCGCTGATCCTCGCGCGAGATCACAGGCAGATGCGAGACGTTGACCTGCATCAGGCGGTCGGCGAGCCGGTCGAGATATTCGTCGGGATAGGCGACGGTGATCTTGCTGCCGGCCAGCAGCTGCCTGAGCGTCGCGGTGCGATGCTTGCCGGCGCGGCGCCAGCGCAGCACGGACGGCGGGTCGATCACGCCGAGCACGTGATGGTTGGCGTCGACGACGGGAAAGCTGGGGTGACCGGTCTTCGGGTTGGTCAGGAAGGCGGCCGCGCCGTGCAGCGTCATGGTGTCGGCGACGGTCTCGACCGCCTTGGTCATGACGTCGCGCACGCGGGTCAGCGCGAACGGATCGACACGGTACTCGCGCACCAGATGATGGCCGCGCCGAGCCACCTTCTCGGTCAGGATCGAGCGCCGCATCAAAAGCACCGTGACGCCGTGCGCGGTGCCGCAGGCCGCGATCAGCGGCAGCAGCACGTGGGTGTTGCCGGTCAGCTCGACCGCGAAGAAGGTTGCGGTCAGCGGCGAGCGCATCGTGCCGCCCATCGTCGCCGCCATCGCCAGCAGCGCCCAGAAGCCGGGGCTCGCTTCAGGCAGATAGCCGCTCAGCGCCGTTCCCATCGCGCCGCCCATGATGAGCAGCGGCGCCAGCACGCCGCCCGACGTGCCCGAGCCGAGCGCGACCGACCAGATCACGGCTTTCACCACGAGCAGCAGCAGCGCGGCCTTCAGCACCACATCGCCTTGCAGCATCGACGCGAGGTTGTCATAGCCGACGCCGAGCGCCTGCGGCTCGATCAAGCCGCCGAGGCCGACGACCAGGCCGCCGATCAGCGGCCACCACATCCAGTGGATCGGCAGCTTGAGGAAGATGTCCTCGCAGCCATAGACCAGCTGGGTGAGCACGCCCGACAGCAGCCCGGAGAGGATCCCGATCAGCATCCAGGCGCCGAGCTGCAGCACCGAGATGTCGACGCCGCCGGTGAACGGAAACAGCGGCGCGGGCATGTGCAGGAAGGTGCGTCCGACCGCCGCCACCACGGCGGCGACGGTGACGGGAATGAAGCTGCGCGGCGTCCATTCGAACAGCAGCAGTTCGACCGCGAGCATGATCGCGGCGATCGGCGTTCCGAACACCGTGGTCATTCCGGCGGCGGCGCCCGCCACCAGCAGGGTCTTGCGCTCGTTGTCGCTGACCGGGAGCATCTGCGCGATCAGCGAGCCGATCGCGCCGCCGGTCATGATGATCGGGCCCTCGGCGCCGAACGGGCCGCCGGTGCCGATCGACACCGCCGACGACAACGGCTTCAGGATCGCCACCTTGGGGTCGAGCCGGGAACGGCCGAGCAAGATGGCCTCGATCGCTTCCGGAATGCCGTGCCCGCGGATCTTCTCGCTGCCGAAACGCGCCATCAGCCCGATGATCAGCGAGCCCACGACCGGCACCAGCACGGTCCAGAGCCCGAGCGGCGAATCCTGCAATTTCAGGTCGGCGAAGCTGAACTGGCCGAAATAGGCGATGTTGGTGGCGAGCTTGATCAGCTGCAGCAGTCCCGCCCCGGCCAGCACGCCTGCGGCGGAAACAAACACGGCGATCGCCGAGATCACCACGACGCGCGGATCGGTCGTGAAGTCGCTCAGGAGGTGGCTGGCCTTCTCGCCGATTTTGGCGGTGTTTGGGGCGGTGTTCGTAGCGGAGGCGCTCGATTTGGTGGAAATGACGCTCATTGGTGGCGTAAGGCTCGGGTGAAGTGGACGCGGCGTAATATCGCATTGCGATATAATTACAAGCGGGAGACATCGAATGGCAGCGTTGAAAGGACCGTCGAAATCGCCGAGGCAGGACCAGAAGCGGGTTCCCAGCCAGGGCGATTACGAAACGCTGTCGCAATTTCGCTATCTGATCCGCCGGTTTCTGGAGTTCAGCCAGGACGCCGCGAAGGCCGCAGGCCTGACACCGCGGCAGCATCAGGCATTGCTGGCGATCCGGGGGTATCCGGGCGGCGGGCCGGTTGCGGTCGGTGATCTGGCCGAACGGCTGCGGCTTCGTCACCACACCACGGTCGAACTGGTCGACCGGCTGTCCGAGGCCGGACTGGTCGAGCGCGTGCTCGATCCCGCCGACCAGCGGCGGGTGCTGCTGAAATTAACCGGCCTTGCGGCCGATCATCTCGCCGAATTGTCGGCGGTCCATCTCGATGAGCTGTCGCGGATCGAGCCGCTCCTGAAGCAGGTGCTGTCGCGACGGTCGGAATGACCGCGCCGCGTGCGCAACGTTTCGCGTTTCAGGCGCGCGGGCTGGCGGTCTCGGCCTCGTATCCCGAAGCCTGCGGCTTGCGCTCGGTGACGAGGGCAAGCAGCACGGTCAGCACCATGAAGACCACGGAGGCGCCGAACACCCAGTGCGGCATGTGCTGGTCCATGATCCAGCCGAACAGCAGCGGGCTCACGATGCCGCCGAAGTTGAAGCCGGTGGAGACGATGCCGAAGGCGCGGCCGGCGGCGCCGGGCGGCGCCGCGTTGCGCACCATCATGTCGCGGGACGGCGCGATCACCCCGCCGAGGAATCCGGCGAGCCCCATCGCCAGCGTGAGCGCCACCGGCGGCAGGTCGAGCAGCGCAATCAGCAGCACGAGGGCGGCATTGACCGCGAAGCAGGCCGCGGCGACCTGGCTGTGGCGGTGGGTCCAGTCGGCGAGATAGCCGCCGGCGAGCACGCCGGCCGCGCTGGCGCCGAGGAATGCAGTCAGCGCGATATTGGCCGTCGAGAACGACGCGCCGTAGCCGCCCATCAGTGCGACCACGCCGAAATTGTTGATGCCCGAGGTCGACAGGCTGAGCAGCGTGAAGAAGGCCGTCAGCACCATCAGCGCCGGCGTGATTACGCTCGCCTTCGGCGCGGCGCCCTCCTTTGCCTTGTTCTTGTTGGCGCCGGCATCGGGAATGCCGAGCACGATCAGGAACAGCGCCACCAGCGGCCCGACCGCGCCGGCGACGATCAGCGCGCCGAGGCCGCCGATCGAGGCCACGAGCGCCGCCATGATCGCGGGCGCAACCGCGCCGCCGAGGAATCCGGCGAAGGTGTGGATCGAGAAGGCGCGGCCCATCCGCGCCTCGTCCATATGCGCCGAGAGGATTGCATAGTCAGCCGGATGATAGACGCTGTTGGCGAGGCCCAGCAGCACCGCGCAGACGATCAGCGACGTATAGCTGAGATGCAGGCCGAGCCCGATCAGCGCGCAACCGCCGACGGTCAGTCCGATCAACAGGATCTTGCGCGCGCCGATATGGTCGGCGAGGTAACCGATCGGCGCCTGGGTCAGCCCGGAGACCACCGCGAACACCGTCAGCGCCAGGCCGAGCTCGACATAGCCGACGCCGAGCTGCTGCTTCAGGAACGGGAACAGCATCGGCAGCACGAAGATATGGAAATGGCTGACCCAATGGGCGACCGAAATCCCCGTCAGCGTGCGCAGCGCACTGTCGGCTTTCGCTTGCTGCGGTGCGGCCAAAACGTCGACCATGTGCCTGAAAACCCTAATTCCGGAAAGCCCGCCGAAAATAGAGATTGGCCGCTAATTGTCCATGAACGCGGGCGCATGGCTGCCCCCGGCGCGGGCGTGCCGGATCGACACATGCGGCATTAAATGCGGCGACAAAGCACGGCAGCACGGCGATGATCGGCCATGATCGACCCCAAAAAGCAGCTCCGCGTGCTGGTGTCGGAGGGCTCCAGCACCTCCGGCCGCGAGGCGATCACGATCCTCGGACTGGCCGGCCATCACGTCGAGGTTTGCGACCCCTCGCGCTGGTGCCTGGCGCGCTACTCGCGCTTTGTCCGCAAATACCACCATTGTCCGCCGCTGCGGTCGGATCCGGCCGGCTTCCTGCGCTTCGTCGAGCGCCTCTTGGCGTCGCGGCATTTCGATGTGCTGCTGCCGATCCATGAACAGGGATTTCTGTTCGCCCGCGCCGCGGCGGGGCTGGCATCACGTGCCGGCCTCGCGCTGCCGGATTTCGCCAGCTATCGCGCCGTGCACAGCAAGGCCGGCTTCAGCCGCCTGCTCGACCGGCTCGGGCTGCCGCAGCCCCCGACCCGGATCGTGAACTCGGCCGAGGAGCTGCGCGAGGCGGTGCGGTTTCCATCCGTTGTCAAGACGTCGGTCGGCACCGCCAGCCGCGGTGTCTGGTTCGTGCGCGATGCTGGTGATCTCAATCGCGCGCTCTACGACCTCGAGTCCTCAGGCGATTTTGCCGGCGAGGTGCTGGCGCAGGATCTGATCACCGGCACGGTCGAGAAGGCGCAGTCGGTGTTCTGCCACGGCACGCTTGTCGGCTTCCATGCCTACCGCCAGATTGCGGCCGGTGTCGGCGGCGGCGAGGCGATCAAGGAGAGCGTGAGCCGGCCGGCGATCCGCGCCGGCCTCGAGACCATCGGCGCGCATTTTGGTTGGCACGGTGCGCTCTCGGTCGACGTCATCATGCCGCTCGACAGCGCGACGCCGCTGTTGATCGACTGCAACCCGCGGCTGGTCGAGCCGATGAACGCCTTTCAGTCGGGCGTCGATCTGGTCGATCTGCTGCTGCGCGTCTCGCGCGGCGAGACTCCGGCGCCGCTGCCCGAGGGCCGCGCCGGCGTGCGGACGCATCTGGCGATGCAGGCGCTGCTCGGCAGTGCGTCGCGCGATGGTACGCGGCGTGACCTGATCCGGGAATGCGGCCGCATCGCCGCGGGCGAAGGGCACTATCGGGGAAGCAGCGAAGAGCTGACGCCGGTGCGGCTCGACTGGCTCAGCGCCGTGCCGCTGGCGATGACGACAGTGCTGCTGCTGGCATCACCGCAGATCGCCTCATCGCTGGCGCGCGGCGGCTTTGGCGCGCATCTGCTCGATCGCGGCAGCATCAAGGCGATCGAGAACGGCGATTTCCGCTAGTATCCCTCCAGCGCGAATTCACCGCACGATCTTGTCTGCGCGCTTCAAGAGCTCCGGTGGAATCTCGACGCCCACGGCCTGGGCCGCCTGGAGATTGAATATCAGCTCTCGCTTGGTGACGACGCCGACTGGCAGGTCGCCCGGCTTCGCGCCCTTGAAAATCTTGTCGGCGAATGTCGCAAACTCGCGCCATGTATCGGCGACGTTGGCCCCATAAGTAATCACCCCGCCCGCGTCCGCCTGGCCGCCGGGAAACATTGCCGGCAAGCGGTTCTTGATGGCCAGTTCACCGACTCGTTTTCGATTGCTCCAGGGCACCGGCACTTCAAGGACCAGCAGCGCCTCCGCGCGCTCCTTTGCCATCCCGGCAATCGCGGCCTCCAGATCGTCCGCACCCTTGACCTTCACGATTTGCGGCTCCAGCCCCAGCGCCTTGGCTGCGGCCTCGTTGGCGCGGTCAATCGGGGCGAGCCCGCGTTCATCCGCGCCGGGGATCGTTTGATCACTGAGAATCGCAACGCGCGTGATCCCGGGGAATGCCTCCTTCAGAAGCTTGAACTGGTCGCTGGCCTGCTGCTGATCAAGGTTGGTGAGGCCCGTGACATTGCCTCCTGGCTTGTCCATCGAGGCGACAAGCTTCAACGCGACCGGATCGGTGACGATCGCAAAGATCACCGGGATCGTCGACGTGGCCTTCTGCGACGCCACCGACGCCGGGCCGCCGAGTGCAAGGATAACATCCACATTCGCACCGACCAGCTCCGAGGCGAGGCCCGGAAGGCGCTCGAGCTTCGATTCGGCAAATCGCGGTTCGATGACGATGTCGCGTCCTTCGAGATAGCCGCGGTCGGCGAAGTCGCTCAGAAGATTTTTCTTGATGGAATCGAAGAGCGGCGACGGGCCGCCGTTGACGAGGATTCCTACTTTCCTGGGAGCTTGTTGCGCATCGGACGGGTCGCACATCGACGCGATCATGCAGAAGACCGTGAGCACTGCCTTCGCAAATCTCATGGCACCGCCCCCCAGCAAGGACCCAGCGTCCATGCGAGCCTAGCATTCAGGGGGTGGGCAAACCAATCCGGAAGGGTGGTCCGGCCCATGACCTCGCTGCGACCTAATGTCTGCTTGGCGAGGATGAGCCGGGCTCGGTAGTTCGCAACCTACGAGGCCGCCGCGCGCGACTGCGCGGGATCGGTCGATCGATCTTCGCCGCGCCTCACAACGGCTCGTCATCATTGCCGTAGCGGTCGAGCTTCGGCGTGGCGATGTCGCCGTCCTCGTAGTACTCGTCGTCCTGTAGCGCTGCGGGTGGCGGAGGTTTCTTCGACTTGTCGTCGGCCTTGTCTTTGGTCTTCGTGCCGCCCTTGGTCTGCTTCCCGGCCTTGGCCATGCGTTTCCCCTGCGCGGGTCAAATCAGCTGCCGGAACTCTACCCCAGTTTCCGTGCGTTTGTAATATTCGGAGACGGTGCGGCGGGGCACACCCGCCCCACCGGATCATGCTCTAGAACGTCGCGCCGGCCTTTACCATGTAGGTGCGGCCGGGCAGCGGGTAGGCCGAGAAGCGGCCCTCGGTGAACGTGCTCGCGATGGCGTAGTCGTAATAGAGCGCGTTGAACAGGTTGTTCACGCTCAGCGACCAGAAGAAGCGGTCAACTTGCCCGCTCAGCTTGATATCGGCGGTGGCGTTGCCGGGAATCCGGCTCTGGGTGTTGGCCTGGTCGTTGTCCATGATGCGCGAGCTCCAGGCCCGCACCGTGGCGTCGAACACCAGATAGTTCTGCCAGATATTCCAGGTGACGCCGAGATTGCCGGTGTAGCGCGACACCAGCGGCACGTCGTTGCCGGCCCAGATGCCTTCGCGGAACACCGCGCGGGTGATCGCCATGCCGCCGCGCAGGGTGACGCTGTCGCTGACCTTGAGCGCCGCGCTGGTCTCCGAGCCGTAGCGGCGGGTGGGGTCGAGGTTGGTGTTGAAGAACAGCACCGGGTTGAAATGGATCTCGTTCTCGAGATCCATCAGATAGACGCTGGACTGGACCTGGAAGCGGTTGGTCCTGACGCGAAAGCCGCCCTCGACATCCTGCGAGGTCTGGGTCTTGAGCTGGAAATTCTGCGGGATCGGGGCGAAGGTCAGTGGGTCGAATGACGGACCCGACGCGACGCGTTCGTCGACATCAGGCGTGCGGAATGCGCGTGCCGCGCGGCCGAACACCGAGAAAGTGTCGGTCAGGCGATGCTCGATGCCGACATGCAGCGCGTATTGCGTCTCGTTGCTGTCGAGCGGTGCCGCCTGGGTGTCGAATGCGAATGGCGCATTCGGGTCGTAGCGATCGCGCGCCGAGATGCTGGTGTTCTGAACCCGCGCGCCGTAGGAGAAGTCGGTCGTCGGCAACAGGCCCAGCGTATGTTGCCAATAGCCGGCCACGGACTGCTGCTCGATACTGTAGATGTGGAACGGGTCGACGCCCTGATAGGCGCCGCGCGCCTCGCGGAAGGTCGAATCGTAATAGTCGATGCCGGTCAGGATCGTCGACGGCACGCCCAGCATCACGTTCTTGACGCTGAGCCGCGGCGTCAGCGACCAGGTCTGCAGCGCGGCGTCATTGTAGGTCGAGGCGAAGCTGATGGTCGGCACCGTGCCGAAGAAGCCGCTCTGCGTCTCGCGCTGCCGCCAGCCGCCGTCGACGATGAGGTCGACGCCGTTCATCAGCGTCTTGGTGAAGCCGGCGGTGACGCTGGCGGTCTGCTGGTTGGCATAGTCGAAGGGCGTCGCGGCGCCGCGGCGATCGGTGAGCAGCTCGTTCACGCCGATCGACGGATCGACCAGCCGTCCGCCGGGTAGGCCGAGCTTCTGGTCGCTGCCGGTGACGGTCAGGAAGGCGGTGAGATCCGGCGTCGTGTAGTTGATGTTGCCGACGGCGTTGCGCTGGTCGAGCGCATTGTTGACGCGGTAGCCGTCCGACTTGATGCCGTTGCCGTAGAACGAGGTGGACCACGGGCCGGAATTGAGTGCCGCGGAGACCGCGGCCATGCGGGTGTTGAACGAGCCAACTCCGGCCTCGGCCCGCATCGTCGTCGGCGGGCCGCCGACGCCGGTCTTGGTGATGATGTTGACGACGCCGCCCACCGCGTTGTCGCCGTAGAGCACCGCGCCGCTGTTGCCGCGCGTGATCTCGATGCGCTCGATCGAATCGAGCGGAATCGTGGTGAGGTCGAAGCCGGCCTTGTCGACGTCGTTGAGGCGGCGGCCGTTGAGCAGGAAGAGGGTATTGTCGGTCGCGAACGCGCCGAAGCCGCGCAGGTCGACCGACGTCTTGGCGCCGTTCGGTCCGCCATAGGGCGTTTGCAGCTGCACGCCCGGCACCTGCGCGAGGATCTCGGGCAACGACTGCACCGGCGAATGCGCGATGTCGTCGGCGGTGATCACGGCCGAGGAGGTGCCGACAATGCCGGCGAACTGGCGGCCGCCGGTGCCGCCCGTTCCGGTGGCCACACCGGTCCCTGTCGTGCCCGATCCGGCTCCGCTGCCTGTATTGTTGCCTTGCGAGGTGCCCGGCGCCGGGCGTCGCGGGCGCCGGCGCTTCGTCAGCGGCCGGCCTGGCGCGCGTGACGTTCTGGTCGCCCGGCTTGGTGACTTCGATCGCCGGCAGCTGATCGGGAGCGGGTGCCTGCTGCGCCCGCGCTGCGGAGACAAGGAATGCCGGCGCGAGCATCGTCGCCGGCGCGATCATCGTCGACGCGAGCAGAAGCGCGCGGCGCCGCCGATGGAAAGGGAAGGAGAACATAAGAAAGGCCTCGGCAACGTCAGTGGCACGTCACCGCGAACCAGTCTCACCATCGTGCTCACAGCATCAGGTGAAGCTCATGCCTGTACTCCCCGACCGGCAGCATCGCGTGTGACCACGGCTGACGGCAGGTCTCCTGGCTCGCGGGTCGTTACCCTTCGTCGCCTTCCCAGGACCGAGATTCCCAGTGGCCTGTGACGAAGGATTCACCGCATACAGTTGCGGGGGCAGCCGCGGCGTTGGGGAAGTTTCCCCGTACCGCATTCCCTTTTCATCTCATGAAAGAACCGTCATGTTCATCTAGGGTTCGGCCGGGTAGCAAAGTCAATCCGGCGGAAGTCGGGCAATGGCCGTGCGGCCACGGTTTTTGTCGAGTGTCGCTTGTCTGCCACGACGATCGCTGTAAGAGCATGGATCCGATGAGCGTGCAGGATTTTGCCTTGGCGGCCGAGGTCGCGGCGCGGCGCCGGTGGGGCGCCACCGCGGCGCTGCTCGCGCTTGTGCTGCTGCTGCTGGTGATCTCGCTCGGCATCGGGCCGGTGCGGCTGTCGCCGCTCGCGGTGATCGAGGCGCTGTTCGGCGGCGGCAGCGATGTGGCGCAGGTGATCGTGCGCGAGATCCGCCTGCCGCGCACCATCCTGGCATTCGCGATCGGCGGTATTCTTGGGCTGTCAGGCGCGGCGCTGCAAGGGTTGCTGCGCAACCCGCTGGCCTCGCCGTCGCTGTTCGGCGCGCCGCAATCGGCCGCCTTCGGCGCGGTGCTGGTGATCGCGCTGGGCCTCGCCGATGTGCGCTCCTACGCGCTGCCGGTGGTGGCGATCATCGCCGCGTTCGGCTCGGTGTTCGCGCTGCTTGCGATCGCCGGCCGCAATGCCGGGCTGTTGATCCTGATCCTCGCCGGGCTCGCGATCTCGAGCTTTGCGGGAGCCGCGACCGCGCTGGTGATGAATCTCTCGAGCAATCCGTTCGTGGTGCTGGAGATCGCGTTCTGGCTGCTCGGCTCGCTGGAAGACCGCAGCTTCCAGCACGTCGCGCTGGCGCTGCCCTTCATTATCGCAGGCGCCGCCATCCTGCTCAGCCAGGCGAGCGCCTTCCGCGCGCTGACGCTTGGCGAGGAGGCGGCGCAGAGCCTCGGCGTCGACGTCGGGCGGTTGCGGCTCTTCGTGATCACGGGCGTGGCGCTCGGCGTCGGCGGCGCGGTCGCAGTCACCGGCACGATCGGTTTCATCGGCCTCGTCGCGCCGCATCTGATGCGTCCCGTGATCGGTCACGATCCGGCGCGGCTCTTGGTGCCGAGCGCGCTCACCGGCTCGGCGCTGCTGCTCGCCGCCGACATCGCGGTGCGCATCATTCCCTCGACCTCAGACATCAAGGTCGGCGTGCTGACCTCGATCATCGGCGTGCCGTTCTTCCTCTATCTGATCATGCGCGAACGCCGCGCGCTCGGCGGAGGCGTGGCATGACGCTGCTCTCGGCTGCCGCGCTCAATGCCTCGCTCGGCAGCCGCAAGGTGCTGCACGATGTCTCCCTGTCGTTGCCATCGGGCCATCTGGTCGCGCTGGTCGGGCCGAACGGCGCCGGCAAGACCACGCTGCTGCGCGCGCTGGCCGGGCTGATCCCGTCGGGCGGCGAGATCCGGATCGGCGGCGATGCGCTGGCGTCGCTGCCGCTGCGCGAGCGCGCGAAACGTTTCGCCTATCTGCCGCAGGGCCACATGGTGCACTGGCCGCTGCCGGCACGCGATATCGTCGCGCTCGGCCGCTATCCGCACGGTGCGACCGATCCGGCGCGGCTGTCGCAGACGGATGTGGAGGCGGTGCTGCGCGCGATGCAGGCGGTCGACGTCGCTGAGTTCAGCGATCGCCGCGTCACCGAACTCTCCGGCGGCGAGCGCAGCCGCGTCGCACTGGCCCGGGTGCTCGCGGTGGAGGCGCCCGTGATCCTCGCCGACGAGCCGACGGCCTCGCTCGATCCGCGCCACCAGATCGACGTGATGCAGAAGCTGCGCAACGTTGCCGACACCGGCGTGCTGGTCATCGTGGTGACGCATGACCTGGGACTCGCCGCGCGCTTTGCCGATCACGTGCTGGTGCTCGCGGAGGGGCGGCTGGCCGCGCAGGGCGCGCCCGTCGAGGCATTGTCGGAGAGCGTCCTCGCCAGCGTGTTCCGCATCAGCGCCTATCGTGCCGAATTTCAGCGCGAGGTCGTCATCGTGCCGTGGGCGGACGTGTGATGTGGCCACGGCCTCACCACGAGCTCAGTTCACCTCTCCCGCTTGCGGGGGAGGTCGCTGCGCGCGAAGAGCGCAGCGGGTGGGGGCTCTCTCCACTCAAAGAGCGTTCATTGCGGCACGACCCCGACCCCAACCCTCTCCCGCAAGCGGGAGAGGGGGCGCACCTTCAGCGTGGCAGCCATCTCGCTTCGCTTCATCTTGGTGCGGTGGTCGCGATACTGCTGTGGCTTATTTCCGCCGGCGCCGCGTTCGCCGCCGGACCGCGCATCGTCTCGATGAATGTCTGCAGCGACCAGCTCGTGCTGTCGCTGGCCGACCCGGACCAGATCATCGGCCTCAGCCGCTTCTCGCGCGATGACTGGCAATCCTGGGCCGCGGAGAAGGCGCGAAACTTTCCGCGCCTGTCCGGCGAGGCCGAGGACGTGCTGCTGCTCAAGCCCGACCTCGTCGTGGTCAGCCTGTTCGACAAGCGCGCGACCCGTGATCTGTTGAAGGCCCACGGGCTGCACCTCGTCGAATTCACGGTGCCGCGCACGCTGGACGAGGTGAAGAACCAGATCCGCGCGATGGGCGATGTGGTGCAGCATCCCGATCGCGCAGAGGCCGAGATCGCGCGCCTCGATGCGGCCACCGCCCGGGCGCGCGCTGCGGCGAGCGCGCATCACTACCGCGTGTTGCCGCTGGAGCGGCGTGGCTTTGTGCCCGGCGACGGCAGCCTGGTCAGCTCGCTGCTGGCGGCAACCGGTCTCTCCAACGCCGCCGGCGAACTTGGCGTCGGCGCAGGCGGGTTTGCTTCGCTGGAGGCGATCGTAAAACTGCGGCCGGATTTCATCCTGGTGTCGGAAGCCGGCGACCGCGCCGAGGATGACGGCCGCGCCTTCCTGCTGCATCCGGCGCTGGAGCGCTTCTATCCGCAAAGCAAGCGCATCGTGCTGCCGGAGCGGCTCACGGTGTGCGGCGGCGTGATGCTGGCGGATGCGCTGGATCGGCTGACGGAAGAGCTGAAGCGGGTGACGCGGTAGCCTTGTAGCCCGGATGAAGCGAAGCGCAATCCGGGGCCACTCAATCCGCGGATGGGCTGATCCCGGATTGCGCTGCGCTTCATCCGGGCTACGGAGTTATCACCACCGGCCCGCCGGCCTTCTTCCAGGCGTCGATGCCGCCATCGATATGCGCGGTGTTGGCCAGTCCCGCCTTCTTCGCGGCGGCCACCGCCATCGCCGAGCGCTCGCCGAAGGCGCAGAAGAACACGACGCGGCGGCCGGTTGCGGCCGCGACCTCGCGCAGCATGCCGCCGGGCTGCAGGGTGGCGCAAATCCCCGGATAGGGCGCGTGCAGCGCGCCCGCGAGCGTGCCGTGCTTGGCCCGCTCGGCGCTCTCGCGCAAATCGACCAGAAGGATATCGGGCCGGCCGAGGCTCGCGATGGCGTCGCGCGCGCTGAGGGAGAGGCCCTCCTTGGCGAGTTCGTCCTGGTGCAGGCCGACATGCATGTTGGCGGGCACCACGACGTCCATCAGCTTCGGGTTCGGCAAATTGAGGTTGTTCATCAGCTCGACATAGTCGTCGATCGATTTGACCTGCAGCCGCGGATTGTAGCGCTTCTCCTCGCCGATGGTGGAGACGGTGTCGCCCTTGTAGTCATGCGCGGGGAACACCATGGTCTCCTCCGGCAGCTTCAGCAGGCGGTTGAAGATCGAATCGTACTGCGCCCGCGCGCTGCCGTTCTGGAAGTCGGTGCGGCCGGTGCCGCGGATCAGCAGCGTGTCGCCGGTGAAGACGCGGTCGCCCATCAGATAGCTGTAGGAATCGTCGGTGTGGCCGGGCGTGTACAGCGCCTCGAGGCAGAGGCCCTCGATCGTCACCT
Source organism: Bradyrhizobium sp. USDA 4502 (assembly GCF_054063355.1). Taxonomy (NCBI): domain Bacteria; kingdom Pseudomonadati; phylum Pseudomonadota; class Alphaproteobacteria; order Hyphomicrobiales; family Nitrobacteraceae; genus Bradyrhizobium; species Bradyrhizobium sp. USDA 4502. The sequence continues at coordinate 6,987,629 of NZ_JBSSGF010000001.1, read as the reverse complement.
TGTCGCCGTCGGAGACTCGCATCGACACCACGTCGGCCTTGCTCTGCTCGCCCATGATGGTGATGCACTGCGTGCGGTCGCGCAGCTCGCCGAGGCCGGTGACGTGATCGGCATGCAGGTGCGTATCGACGGCCTTGACCAGCCTGAGGTCGAGTTCCTGCAGCAGCTTGCAGTAGCGGTCGGCCTTCTTCCAGCACCGGATCGAGGATCAGTGCCTCGCCGCCGGCGCGGCTCGCGAGCAGATAGCTGTAGGTTCCGGATACGCTGTCGAAGAGCTGGCGAAAGATCATGACGGCTTACCTATTCTCCGGGCCGAGTCACATGGAGGATATTATTCCATAGATAGGGTCCGTTCAAAGCAAATCCATCCCCACCCCAGCCGGATCCCGTCACCCTGAGGAGCGCGCTCTTGCGCGCGTCTCGAAGGGTGGACGGCCCGGGTCTTTCCGCGAATGGGACAAGGCATCTGGGCCGTGCATCCTTCGAGGCTCGCTCCGCTCGCGCCTCAGGATGACGGGATATGCATCGAGGTCGTGGAAGAGACGAAGTTACGGCCGCACGTAACTCCAGCCCTGCTCCCGCGGGCGCGCGTTCGCGCGACCCGTTGGCTCGCAATGACGACGGGGCCGTTACGGCCGGACCAGCGTGTATCCATTCTCGGTGAGCAGCAAGATCTGTGCGACGCCGACCTGCACGGGGGTGGCGGCGGCGATGTAGTCCGGCCGCTTGCCGCTGTCGCGTTCGATCGTGTCGACGGTGTTGAGGCAGATGTCGACCCGCGCGCCCTGCGCGATCAGGCTCTCGACCAGCTTGCGGTTCGGGTTGTCGGGCTTGAGCAGGTCGATGCCCGGGCCGAAGGCGACGATCTCGACCGCGACCTTGTCGGGGTCGTAATGCTTCATCAGATTGTTGGCGACGCTGATGACGAGGCCTTGCTTCCTCGGATCGTTGTCGGAGAGCTGCAGCACGACCTTGTGCTCGGCGAACGGCTTGTCCTGCAACGGCGCCTGCTGGGCACGCGCGAGCGGCGTCGCCAGCGCGAGCGCAGCAAGGCCGAATGCCGCGATCAGCGCGCGGCGCGTCATCCGTGCCTCGCGATGCCCGGGTTGTCCTCGACGCCTTTCAGCGTCACGCCGGGTTCGTCGCGGTTCGGCGGCCGGCCGGAGCGCAGATGCCTGGCGACGACATCCCAGATCGGCGCGCCGCTCTGCTGGTTGACCGAGGCCCAGCCTGCGACCTTGTAGTGCTTGCCGGCTTCGAGGTGCTTGCCGTTGCCCAACTTCAGCTCGGAAATGCGCTTGCCGACAGTCTCGGCCGGCGTGCAGGTGTAGGCGAGGCCGCCGACGCGAACCATGTCGCCGCCCTGCTGATAATAGGGATCGACGTTGAACAGATTGTCGCAGACGTCTTCCAGCACATCCTTGATCTGGCTGCCCGTCATCTTGGCGACGTAGGTCTCCGGATAGGTGATCGCGGTTTCCGACAGCACGTCTTCCATGGTCAGCGGCTGGCCGGCGAGCGTGGTGATGCCCCAGCGGAAGCCCGGCGACAGCGCGATCTCGGCGTCGAGCTCGTTCAGCAGCGCATCGCAGATCAACTGGTCGACGGTGCCGGAGAAATTGCCGCGGCGGTAGAGCAGCCGGTCGGCCGAGGCCAGCTTGGTGTTCCATTCGTCGACATGCGGATCGCGCATCTTGTCGATCAGCGTCTGCATCGCAGGATCGGGCTTCAGCAATTCGGCGAACACCGGCAGCAGCCGGTAGCGGACGTTGGCGACCTTGCCCTTGGCAAGATCGAGATCGAGCACGCCGATGAACTTGCCGTTGGAGCCGGCATTGGTCACCAGCGTGACGCCGCCGGCATTGGTTACCGTGATCGGGATCGGGATCGCGTCGTGGGTGTGGCCGCCGAGAATGACGTCGATGCCGGTGACGCGGCTGGCGAGCTTGAGGTCGACGTCCATGCCGTTATGCGACAGCAGGATCACCGCCTCGACCTTGTCGTTGTTGCGATGGCCGTCGACGAGCTTCTGCAGCTCCTCGTCGCGGATGCCGAACTTCCAGTCCGGCGTGAAGCGCTTCGGATGGGCGATCGGCACGTAGGGGAAGGCCTGGCCGATGATAGCGACGCGATGGCCGCCGATCTCCTTGACGAAGGACGGCTTGAACACCCGCCCCGAAGCCGGGTCGAACGCCTTGGCGTCGTTGAACGCGGCTTCCTCGGTCAGGAACACGTTCTGCGCCAGGAACTCGCCCTTGAAGCGGGAGAGGTTGTCGCGCAGCACCTGCTCGCCATAGGTGAATTCCCAGTGCCCTGTCATCGCCTCGATGCCGAGCAGATTGGCGGCCTCCACCATGTCGGCGCCGTTCATGGCGTTGGCGAGCGCCGAGCCCTGCCAAAGGTCGCCGCCGTCGAGCAGGATCGAACGCTTTTCGCCGACATCGGCGCGCAGCTTGTCGACCAGCGTCTTCAGGTGGGCGAAGCCGCCGAGCCGGCCGAAGCGGCCGGCGGCCTTCTCGAATTCGACGCAGGTGAAGGCATAGGCGTCGGCGCTGTCGGGCCGGATGCCGAAGCGGTCGAGGAAGGCCTTGCCGACGAGGTGCGGCGGCTGGCCGGCCATCGCGCCGACGCCGAGATTGACGCCGGGCTCGCGGAAGAACACCGGCTTCAGCTGCGCATGCGTGTCGGTCATGTGCAGGATGCGCGCGTTGCCGAACCGCTCGAGGTCGTAGACGCTGGCGGTGTCGGCGCTGCGCGCAAGGCGGGGCAGACCGGCCGTCAGCGTTGCGGCGGCCGCAGCTTTCAGGAATTCCCGGCGGCGGATGATCATCATTCTCTCCGCGCGGCCCCTGGCCTGCGCGCTCTTAACGAACTTCCATGTCCTTCCAGCGTTCCTTCTCGCTGGTGGCCTGGAAGATCGAGGCCTTTGCCAGTGCCTCGGCCTCCTTGGCCCTGGCGACTGCGGTGTCGAAATCACCAGCCTCACCGGCCTTTTTTGCGGCAGATAGTGTCGAGGCGGTGGTGGTCCACTGGTTGCGCAGGCTGCCTGCTTCCTTGTTGGCGGCTTCGGCGGCGGCGTAGGCGGCCTTGTAGTCGGCCTCGGAGGCGGCGAGGGCGCCGGTCGCCGCTGCGATCAGCAGGGCTGATGCTGCGAGGACAGTTTTGATGGCCGCGCTCATGGCCGTGCTCCCGGACCCGAAATCGGCAGCCCGTTGCTGACATAGGACAGATAGTATTCGAGGTTGCGGTACTCGTCGTCCTGCGGATTGAGCGGCACGCCGCGGATCTGGCTGTTGCAGGTGGTGAAGCGGCGGCTGGTCGTCCCCATGTCGCTCCATTCCGAGCGGTAGATCGGCATCGCGTTCAGGATGCCGAGCGCCGGCGCCAGCACCTCGGCGCGGATCCGCTCGCCCGGGCTCTGGATGTGGCAGGTTGCGCAGGAGAAATTGAGCTGGCCGCGGCGGGTGTAGAAATACTCCTTGCCCTTCTGATAGGCCTCGAGCGCGCGCGGATCGTTCGGGATCTTGATGTCCATCGGCTTGCCGCGCGAGGTGAAGGCCATGTAGGCGGTGAGCGCCGCCATGTCGTCCTTCACATAGGAAAACGGCGCCTCGCCATTGGTTTCGCGGCAGCGGTTGAGCGCGAGCTCGAGCGTGACGACCTTGCCTTCCTTCTCGTCGAAATAGGGATAGTTCTGGCGGATACCGATGCCCTTGTTCGGGAAGCAGTCGGCGTAGGTCTTGCCGTTCTTGAACGGCGTCGCGAACATCTCCTTGCCGGCTTCGAGCGAGAACTCGTAGGGCGGAAACTGCTCCTTCTCCTCCCACTGCCTGCGCAGATCCTCATTCATCGAATAGGGACCGTTGACGAAATCCTCGAGCTTCAGCTTGGGGAATTTGCTGGTGAAGAATTTCTGGAACGCCGCCTTGTCGGCGGCGGGATCGACGGTGTCGGCTGCGCGCGCGGCCGGCGCGAGCGTCAGCACGCCGAGCGCGAACGTTGCAATTAGATTTTTGCTTTGACGCGTTTTCTTCACGCGAACCGGCGTCCACTTCGCTCGAAAACGCTCTAGAGCACGGATTGCGAGGCGCCGCGTCATTGAATCTTCGCCGTGGCGGTGTCGGTCGCGCCCTTGTTGTCGACCCAGCTGACCTTCAGATCGTCGCCCTTCTTGCCGCCCTTGAAGGCGAACTTGACATAGGGGTCCTTGGAGACGCCGCCGCCCCAGTCGGCGACGAACACCGGCTTGCCGTCATATTCGAAGGTGAGCTGCTGGATGAAATGCGGCGGAATGATCTCGCCCTTGGCGTCCTTGACGAAGCCGGAATCCATCGGATGCTGGATCAGCGCCTGCACCTCGGTGGTGTCGCCGTTTGACGTGGCGCGCACGCGAATGCTCGATGCCATCTGATTATCCCTATTGTTTGCGCATGATCTTGTCGGAAAACCGGTTCCCACTTTTCCGGATCATGCGTACTCAGCCGCCGCAGCCGCCGACGGTGACCTTGATTTCCTTTTTGGCGCTGTAGAGCTTGCCGCCGGCCTCGACGATCGCGGTGACGTTGCTGGTCTTCGCCATCTTGATGCGGTTGGAGACGGTCGGCAGCGTGCCGGCCGGAATCCTGTATGAGGCGACCAGCGAGATCGGATTCTCGCTCACCAGAAACGAGATCGAGGTGACGTCGGCCAGCGTCGTGGTGGCGGAGATCGGCACCACCGCGCCGTTCTCGGCGATCTCCGGCGCATCCATCTTGATCTTGTCCGACGGCTCGGCGGTCTTGCCATAGAGCGCCTTGATCGCGTCGGCCTCGTTCTTCTGCTTGAATGCGTCTTCGGGATATTTGTCGTTGGCGGCGGCGAGCGCCTGCGGCACGTCGAACGGAATGCCCCCGAGGCCGATCAGCGCGGCGATGCCGGCGCCCTTCAGCACCATGCGGCGCGCTTTGAAAAATTCGGTGGTCGTGATGTTCATCGAAAAAAAATCTCCTCAAGCGACGGTCGCGGCGTCACAGCGTCTGCAGGAAGTCCACCACCGCGTCGATTTCCTTCTCGCTCAAAATCCGGTTTCGGCCGAACGGCGGCATCACCGTCTGCGGATTGCGCTTGGTTTCGTCGGTCACGATCGCGATCAGCTCGTCACGGCTGTATTTGGCCTTCAGGCCGCTCAGCTCGGGGCCGATCGTGCCGGGCAGGTCGCCGCCCTTGATGACGTGGCAGGTCAGGCAATTGCCCTTGCCGCGGTCGAAGGCGAGCTTCTGTCCCTCGGCGGCGGATTGGGCCTTGGCGGGCGCGGCCATGGCGGTGCTTGCCAGCAGCGCCAGGACGAAGGCTGGCTTGGAGAAAGTGGCGATCAAGGACGTTTCCCGGGCTTCAATCTCGATGATCCCAACGCAATATAAAGAGTGGAAAGCACAAAGGCCATCGGCTGGCAACACGGAGAATAGGCGCGCTGCGACGGGGTTAATGCCACAGGGGCAGTCCGGCACTGGAGCGCATGTCCTGCGCCTTCCGCCTGTCATGTTTGTGCGGTTGAGATGCGGCTGAGGCGTAGGGAGAAGCGCGGTGGCAGAATTCGTGGCGGAGTTCGGCAAGGACGGCCGGCCGGTCGAGGCGGACGGGCGGCTCGATGCGCCGGCGTTCCATCGCAACCATCAGCCGATCTGGACCGTCCTGAAGGACTACCTCGCCGGCCAATCCGGCGACGTGCTGGAAGCCGGCAGCGGCACCGGCCAGCATGTCGTCTCTTTCGCCGGTCAGGCGCCCGACATCACTTGGTGGCCGAGCGATCTCCATGCGGCGCACCTGCGCAGCATCGAGGCCTGGCGCGCGCATGCGGGCCTTGCCAACATCCGGCCGCCGCAGCCGATTGATCTGTCCGACCCGGCTTGGTCGCCGGCGCCGCCGGACGGCAAAGGTCCGGACAAACTGCTCGCGATCTTCTGCGCCAATGTGATCCACATCGCGCCGTGGCGCGTGGCCGAGGGCCTGTTCGCCGGCGCCGCGCGGCACCTGCGCGCCGACGGCCGGCTGTTGCTCTACGGCCCGTTCAAGCGCGGCGGCAAGCACACCGCGCTCAGCAATGCCGTGTTCGACACGTCGCTGCGCGAGCGCGACGCCGAGTGGGGGGTGCGCGATATCGCCGATCTCGAGACGCTTGCGGAGCGCGTCGGGCTCAAGCTCGCCGGCAGCTTCGAGATGCCGGCCAACAACATGATTTTGGTCTTTGCCCGCAAGTAGCCGCGCTCAATCGTAAGCCAGGCACCAGCCTGGCCCACGCAGCCAGCAACGTTCATCGGGGATCCCGGCGTCGCGATAGAGCCGCGTCACTTTCTGCCAGCCGCCGCGGGCGAAGGCTTCGGCGAGCGTTTTTTCGGACGTCTCGTCCCGGCCGCCGTCGCAGGGAATGATCGCGACCGGTGATATCCAGTCCGCCTGGTACGCTGCCTCCTCGCGCCGGATCCGGAACACGGCGCCGGATCGCGCCACCTGCTCCGGCGCGCCGCCCTTGAATCCCTCATCCGAAGTCAGCGGCAGGATCAGGCGGCCGCTGGCGGCGAGCCCGTCGAGCCATCGCGCGACAGGCCGGGTGCAGCCGGCGTTGACATAGATCACGTCGGCGGACTCGAACGCGACCTGTGTGCCGTCGCCCTGGATGATCTCGACATTTGCGCAAGCGGCGAGATTGGCGCGAGCGTCTGCCGCAAGGTCCGGATCGTATTCGATGCCGGTCACGCGGCCGGACGGTCCGACCAGATGCGCGAGGATCGCGGTGTAGTACCCCGTGCCCGTACCGATATGCACCACGTGCTCGCCGGCGGTGGGTGCGGCCTGGTGCATGAGATAGGCATGCAGTGACGGCTGGCCGTTGTTGAGACGTCGCTCGGGTCGCAAGGCGACGAGATCGTTGGTGTAGAGATAAACCGGGTCGGCATCGGGCGTCGGCGCATAGTCGCGGCTCCACCAGCGCAGCATCATCCATGGTCCCGGGCCGACGAAGTCCTCGCGGCGAATGGCGGCGAAGGCCTCCGTCAGCCGCGGATTGATGGTGTTGGCGGCGGCCAGGATCTGCTTGGCATAGGCCGCGCGGACGATGCGGAGTTCGGCTTGCGGGTCCATTGCCGCGCGCTCCCACGATGTCGCGTGTTGTGTGATTTGACACACCGAGGTGTGTGAAATAGCATACTGCGGCGACGGAGGCCAGAATGAAGAGACGGCTTTATCCGGCCGTGCTGGAGCGCGGTCCGCGCGGCGCGTTCGGGGCGTGGTTTCCGGACTTTCCCGGCTGCGTCGCCGCGGGACGATCGCAGGAAGACGCGATCGAGCGCGCCGAGCAGACGCTGGCGCAGACCGTCGACGGCTGGGTCGAGCAGGGCAAGCCATTGCCGGAGCCGACCCCGATCGAGCGCATCGTGCCGCCGAAGGGCTCCGACGTCGCCGCCTTCTTCATGGTCGGCGTCGATCCGCCCGACCCGTCCGAGCGCGTCAACGTCTATTTGCCGAAGAGCCTGATCACACGGATCGACAAGCATGCCGCCGGACTCGGCATGAGCCGCTCGAGCTTTTTCGGTTTCGCCGCGACGCTTGCGCTTGAATGGCACGTTCACAAGCCGCACCTCGTCGGGCCGCGCTCCAAGGTGCACAAGACCGGCGCGCTGCGCGCCGAGAAGCGGCCTGGCAAGAAGCCGGCGCGGTAGGCGATCGATCATCGAGCGACAGCTCTCTCACCGTCACCCTGAGGAGGCCGCAGAGCGGCCGTCTCGAAGGGTCGACGGTCCGGCTGTTGGCCGTGCATCCTTCGAGACGCGCTACGCGCTCCTCAGGATGACGGTACTGATAGAAGTGCCGGGCTGCTGTGACGTCGCTCTGTGAGAGCAAGCGATCCCCTCGTGCGCCTCCTGCATGGCGTACGTCCGTTTGCGCCGGTTGATCGGCTTCGACCCGCTCTCCATAGTGCGCCCGATTGGGGGCTCCCGCCGGGGCTTCGAGGCGGGACCACCGATGATTGACGTGACAGCTGCGGATGAGGCGAGCGACGACGCGCGGGCGCGCAGCAATGTGTGGCGGCTTGCGGCGGCGCAGGCGCTGACCGGTGCCAATTCGGCCGTGATCTTCGCCACCGGCTCGATCGTCGGCGCGACGCTGGCACCCGACGTCTCGCTCGCGACGGTGCCGCTCTCGATGTATGTGCTCGGGCTTGCCGCCGGCACGCTGCCGACCGGCGCGATCTCGCGCGCCTACGGACGACGCGTCGCCTTCATCATCGGCACCTTCTGCGGCACGCTCACCGGCGCGCTCGGCGCCTGGGCGATCCTGCATTCATCGTTCTGGCTGTTCTGCGGCGCGACCTTCCTCGGCGGGCTCTACGGCGCCGTCGCGCAGTCCTACCGATTTGCTGCGGCCGATGGCGCCAGTGTCGCGTTCCGGCCCAAGGCGGTGTCCTGGGTGATGGCCGGCGGCGTGTTCGCCGGCGTGCTCGGGCCGCAGCTCGTGCAATGGACCATGGACATCTGGCCGCCCTATCTGTTCGCGTTCTCCTTCGTGATGCAGGCGCTGGTCGCGCTGGTGGCGATGGCGGTGCTCTCGGGCGTCGACGCGCCGAAGCCTGCGGCGGCGGACCTGCATGGCGGCCGCCCGCTGCTCGAGATCGCAAAGCAGCCGCGCTTCATTGCCGCGGCGCTGTGCGGCGTGATCGCCTATCCGATGATGAATCTGGTGATGACCTCGGCGCCGCTCGCCATGAAGATGTGCGGGCTGTCGGTCAGCGATTCCAATTTCGGCATTCAGTGGCACATCGTTGCGATGTACGGCCCGAGCTTCTTCACGGGCTCCTTGATCGCGCGGTTCGGCGCGCCCGTCATCGTTGCGCTCGGGCTGGCGCTCGAGGCGGTCGCCGCGATGATCGGACTGTCAGGCGTCACTGCGCCGCACTTCTGGGCGACGCTGTTCGTGCTCGGGATCGGCTGGAATTTTGCGTTCGTTGGCGCTTCGGCGCTGGTGCTGGAAACGCACCGGCCGCAGGAACGCAACAAGGTGCAGGCGTTCAACGATTTCCTCGTGTTCGGCATGATGGCGATCGGTTCGTTCTCGTCGGGCCAACTGCTCGCGCATTACGGCTGGAATGCCGTCAACTGGGTGGTGTTCCCGCCTGTGCTGCTCGGCCTTGCCGTGCTCTCGTTCGCTTCATTCGCCAAGCGACGCGCGAAATTGCGCGCGGTGGAAGAAATCCCGGATCCCAGCATTTAAAGCTTGTCGTTTGACCATGGTCTGTTCGGAAAACCGCTTCGCACTTTTCCGGACCATGCTGCTGCCATTTGCTGACACTTCGATCAGCTTCGAAATGATCCGCTTGCAACGCTGTTCACATCATGGGATCGGGTTGGTCCGGCCATGACGATGTGAGAAGCAAGAGCAAGAAATGGACGCATCCTCAGCCACGCTGCCTGATGAATCCTCGCTTGGCTACGAAGGCTGGCGCATCGTCGTCGTCTGCTTCCTGCTTGCGACCTTCGGCTGGGGATTGGGCTTCTACGGCCAGAGCGTCTATGTCGCCGAGCTGCAGCGGCTGCACGGCTGGCCGGCATCGCTGATCTCGTCGGGCACGACCTTCTTCTATCTGTTCGGCGCCGCGTTGGTCGCCTTCGTCAGCGAGGCGATCAAGGCGTTCGGCGCGCGCAGCTGCCTGATCGCCGGCACCTTCGCGATGGCGATAGCGGCGGTTGCGATCGGCGAGGTACGCGAGCCCTGGCAGCTCTATCTTGCCGATGCGCTGTTGGCGTTCGGCTGGGCCGGCACCAGCCTCGGCATCATCACCAACACGCTCGGCCTGTGGTTCGACAAGAAGCGCGGCATGGCGATCAGCCTGGCGCTGAACGGCGCGAGCTTCGGCGGCATCGTCGGCGTTCCGCTGCTGGTGGCGGGGATCGGCGCTTTCGGCTTCTCCGGCGCGATGATCGCGGCCGCGGTGCTGCTGATCGTGGTGATGGTGCCTGTCATCCTGATCTTCGTCGGGCAACCGCCGGTGCATCTGCACGCGGTCACGGCCGCCGCGGCCGACGCGCCGTCGGCAACGCAGGTGCGCAGCCGGGCGCTGCGCGACATCCGCTTCCTCTCGGTCTCGATTGCCTTCGCGCTGGTGCTGTTTGCCCAGGTCGGCTTCATCGTGCATCTGATCGCCTATCTTGATCAGGTGATCGGCCGCGAGCGCGCGACGGTGGCGATGGCGCTCTTGACCGCGATGGCCGTGGTCGGCCGCGTCTCGTTCTCCTTCGTGATCGATCGGCTCAACCAGCGGCTGGCATCGGCGCTGTCTTTTGTCAGCCAGGCGGCCGCGCTCGCCGTCATCATCAATGTGCACAATGACGTGGCGCAGATCGCGGCCTGCGCGCTGTTCGGCTTCTCGGTCGGCAATCTGATCACGCTGCCGGCGCTGATCGTGCAGCGCGAGTTCGATCCGCGTGCGTTCGGCGTGCTGGTCAGCCTGATCACCGCGATCAACCAGATCACCTACGCCTTCGGCCCCGGCGTGGTCGGGCTGCTGCACGACCTCTCCGGCAGCTATTCGCTGCCGTTCTACGGCTGCATTGGCCTGGAGCTGATCGCGGCGGCGACGATCATGGCGAAAGGGAAGTAGCTTTCCACCTCCCCTTGAAAAGGGGAGGTCGCTTTGCTCACAGAGCAAAGCGAGTGGGGATCTGCTCTCTCCGCTTGCAACATCGCCTGCGGCTGACCCCCATCCCGACCTTCCCCCTTTCAGGGGGAAGGGGAATAAAGACCTGTCCCCGGATATCGCTTCCCTCATCCGGGCTACGTTCTACGACTTGCGGCGTGACTTCCGCGCCTTCTTCTCGCCGATCTTGCCGGCCGCCGCGACCCGCAGCAGGCGGCGGAAGGTCGGGCATTCCATGTGGCTCGGAGCCGGGCAGACGGCGGCGTGGCGCAGGCCGTCGCGCATCGCGTTGAGCCTGCGGATGGTGCGGTCGAGCTCGTCGGCCTTGGCAGAAAGCATTTTCCGGTCGATGCGCGGTCTTCCATCGGGCGCGAACATCCTTGCGATCTCGTCGAGCGAGAAGCCGGAGGCGCGCCCGAGCGCGATCAGCGCCAGCCGGTCGAGCACGGCCGGATCGAACAGGCGGCGCAGCCCGCGCCGGCCATGCGAGGCGATCAGACCTTTCTCCTCGTAGAAGCGCAAGGTCGAGGCGCGCACGCCCGATAGCTCCGCCACCTCCGCGATATCGATGTCCCGCATGGCCCTTGACCTCAAGTTCACTTGAACTGGCAGTATCCAGCCTATCGCTTGCGTAAGGCAAGCATCAACAAGGACGAGAATCATGGGTGTCGCAGCGCAAGTCGACGACGAGCAGGTCAAACTCTGGAACGGCGCCGCCGGCCGCGCCTGGGTCGAGACGCGCGAGGTGCTGGAAGGGATGTTCAGGCCGCTTGAAGAGCTGCTCGTTCAGGCGGTGTCCGATGCCGCGGCAAGCCGGGTGCTCGATATCGGTTGCGGCACGGGCGCCACGACTTTCGCTGTGGCCCGCGTGCTCGGCCGTCAAGGGCATTGCACCGGCATCGACATTTCCGAGCCGATGATCGCGGCGGCGCGCGCCCGCGCGGAGCAGGAAGGGCGGCCGGTCAGCTTCATCTGCGCCGACGCGCAGACCTATCCGTTCGCGCCCGCGAGCTTCGACATGATCATCTCGCGCCTCGGCGTGATGTTCTTTGCCGATCCGGTGCAGGCTTTCGCCAATCTGCGCCGCGCCGCGCGGCCGGGTGCTGCGCTCCGCTTCATCGCCTGGCGCGGCGCCGCCGAGAACCCGTTCATGACGACGGCGGAACAGGCGGCGAAGCCGTTGCTGCCGGATCTTCCGGCGCGGCGTCCCGATGCGCCGGGGCAGTTCGGCTTTGCCGACCGGAAGCGGGTCGAAACTATCCTGGAGGATAGCGGCTGGGACGCGATCGCGGTCGACCCGGTCGATGTCGCGCTCAGCTTTCCGGCATCGGAGCTGACCCGCTATGTGAGTTGGCTCGGCCCGGTCGGGACGATGCTGCAGGCGATGGAGGAGCCGCGCCGCACGCAAGTGATCGAGACCGTGTGCGGTGCCTTCGATCGTTACATCCACGGCAACGACATTCGCTTCACCGCGGCGTGCTGGATGGTCGCGGCACGGGCGCCGGCGGAGACCGCACATGGTTGAAGCCGCGGAGTTTGTGGCGAGCGCGGTGCTGATCGGGACCGGCGCGACCGTCGTGATGGACATCTGGGGGATGGTCCGCACGCGCCTCCTTGGCATCCCGTCGCTGGACTATGCCCTGGTCGGCCGCTGGCTCGGCCATCTCGTATCCGCCCGCCTGCGCCACGACCGCATCGCCGCGTCACCGCAGATCGCGGGCGAACGGGTCATAGGATGGGCCGCGCATTATCTGATCGGGATCGGCTTTGCCGGCGTGCTGCTTGCGATCGTCGGCCTCGATTGGATGCGGCAGCCCACCATCGCTCCGGCCCTGATGGTCGGGATCGGCAGCGTGGCCGCGCCGTTCCTGGTGATGCAGCCCGCGATGGGCGCCGGCATCGCCGCGAGCCGCACGCCCCATCCATGGGCGGCGCGGCTGCAGAGCCTCGTCACGCACACGGTGTTCGGCTTTGGGCTATATGTGGCCGGCTGGCTCGTGCACCCGTTCCTGAACCCGTAGCCCGGATGAAGCGAAGCGCAATCCGGGGACAACATCACCTTACGGCGCGAACCCCGGATTTCGCGGAGCCTGTCATCGGGCGCGCGTTCGCGCGACCCGTTGGCTCCATCCGAGCTACCTCTTCACCTCCCCTTGGAAAGGGGAGGTCGCTTTGCTCGCAGAGCAAAGCGGGTGGGGATCTGCTCTCTCCATTTGCAGCAGAGCCCGCGGCTAACCCCCATCCCGACCTTCCCCCTTTCAGGGGGAAGGGGAAAGCACTCGTAGCCCGGATGGAGCGAAGCGTAATCCGGGAGCAGTATTACCTCATGGAGCGAACCCCGGATTTCGCTGCGCTTCATCCGGGCTACGAGATTATCCCCTTGCGGAATTACGTCGCACGCTGCTTCAGCAGGTCGTCCAGGTCCAGCCGTCGCGTGAACATCGCGAGCTTGCCGTCCGTGCTGCGCGGCCATTCGGCCTCGGGGCGATCCCAATAGAGCTCGACGCCGTTCTCGTCGGGATCGCGCAGGTAAAGCGCCTGGCTGACGCCGTGGTCGCTGGCGCCGTCGAGCTGGATGCCGGCCGACAGCACCCTGTGCAGCGCATCGGCGAGCGCCGGGCGGGTGGGATAGAGGATGGCGGTGTGGAACAGGCCCGTGGTGCCCGGCGGCGGCGGATGGCCGCCCTTGCTTTCCCAGGTGTTGAGGCCGATGTGGTGGTGATAGCCGCCGGCCGAGATGAAGGCCGCGTCCGTGCCCAGCCGCTGCTGCAGCTCGAAGCCGAGCACGCCGCAATAGAAGCCGAGCGCGCGTTCGAGATCGGCCACCTTGAGGTGGACATGTCCGATTCGGGTGCCCGCGATGATGGGGGGACTCTCTGGCATGAGCGGACTCCGTTGACGTCAATGCCCCTGCCATCAGGGGCGAGGTTCGCCGCCTGATATAGTCCGGATTTGCCGACGCCGGAGCGATCGATCCGGAAACGCAGCGTTTCCGAAAGGCGCCACGGTCGGCCGGGCCTAGCAGAGTTCCGACAACTCGCCGCCGGGCAGCTGGAACTCGAACGTGTTCAGCGTCATCGACACCATCGTGTAGTAGCCGCAGAGGCCGATCACCTCGACCAGGCCGCGTTGGCTCAGCACCTCGATCGCCTCGTCATACAGTGCCTTCGGCAGGCCGTGACCTTCGTGCAGCGCCTTGGCGACGTCGTAGATCACCCTGGCCTTGGGCTCGTCGAAGCTCGGCGTCCGGCGCACGCGAATGTCCTCGATGATCTTCGGATCGAGGCCGCCCTTCAGCGCCAGGCGCTTGTGGGCATACCACTCGTAATGCGCGGTCCAGTGCCGCGCGGTGACGAGGATCGCGATCTCCGACAGTTTTGGGGGAAAGATCGTGTCGAAGCGCAGCACCTCGCCGAGCCGCGTGGCATGCCGTGCCATCTCGGGGCTGTTCAGCCAGGCCATCATCGGCGCGGGTGGCGCGCCGCGCTTGCCGGCAATCGACTCGTCGTAGGTTTCTTTCTGGGCGGCGTTCATTTCGCTAGGCGAAAGCAGCTTCAGCCGCATGTCCGTTTCCTTTTGTTTTTCAAGCGTTACCCCATCTCGGCGATACACCCGATCGCGCGCAGTGAGTAGCGACGCCAGAGCATGGCGCGGCCGCGAGGCATATTGAATTCGGCGGCTGCGTAGGTCTAAGGTCGAATCCAATTCGTCGAATTTGACTGGAAACGCACCATGGCCGACCTCGAGAAATTCCGCGCGGAGACCCGCGCCTGGCTGGAGCAGAATTGCCCGGCGGAGATGCGCAAGCCGATGACCTCGGATGGCGATACCTTCTGGGGTGGCCGCAACACGAAATTCTCGTCCGAAGCGCAGCGCGTCTGGTTCGAGCGGATGCGCGACAAGGGCTGGACCGTGCCGCATTGGCCGAAGGAATATGGCGGCGGAGGCCTCGACGGCGAGGAGGCCAAGATCGTGCGCCAGGAGATGGCTGCGATCGGCGCGCGTCAGCCGCTGACCTCGTTCGGCATCTCGATGCTGGGACCGGCGCTGCTGAAATACGGCACCGAGGAGCAGAAGAAGGAGCATCTGCCGAAGATCACCGCGGGCCTGATCCGCTGGTGCCAGGGCTATTCCGAGCCGAATGCCGGCTCCGACCTCGCCTCGCTGCAGACCCGCGCGGTCGGCGACGGCGACGATTACATCATCAACGGCCAGAAGATCTGGACGTCCTACGCCAACTACGCCGACTGGATCTTCTGCCTGGTGCGCACCGATCCGGCGGCGAAGAAGCATGACGGCATCAGCTTCATCCTGTTCGACATGACCTCGAAGGGCGTGTCGACCAAGCCGATCCTCCTGATCTCGGGCTATTCGCCGTTCTGCGAAACCTTCTTTGACAATGTTCGCGTGCCGAAGTCGCATGTCGTCGGCACCGTCAATCGCGGCTGGGATGTCGCGAAATATCTGCTGCAGCACGAGCGCGCGATGATCTCCGGCATGGGCGAGCGCGGCGTCGGTCGTCCGCTCGGCCAGATCGCCGCCGACTCGATCGGTGCGGACGCGCAGGGCAAGCTCGATGACGCGCAGCTGCGCAGCCAGATCGCGAGCTTCGAGGTCGACGAGGCCGCGCTCGCTGCCGCCGCCGAGCGCGCGGTCGATCTCGCCAAGGCCGGGCAATCGCATCCGGCGTTCTCCTCGGCGATGAAATATTACGGCACCGAGCTCAACAAGCGCCGCTATGAGATCCTGATGTCGGCCGGCGGCATCGACGCGCTGGAATGGGAGAGCGACCGCTCCAAAGGCGGCGCCCGCCCGCGCGCCTGGCTGCGCACCAAGGCCAATTCGATCGAGGGCGGCACCTCGGAGGTGATGCTCGGCATCGTCGCCAAGCGCATCCTCGATTTGCCGGGCGCGTGATCGCTGCACCGTCGTTCCGGGGCGTCGCGAAGCGGCGAACCCTAATGCGCAGTTGCGCATTGTGGAACCTCGAGATTCCGGGTTCGATGCTGTCGCATCGCCCCGGAATGACGAACTCAGACCGTTGCTTAGAACGTTAGATCGGATTTCCAATGGCCCTCGTCCTCACCGAAGAACAATCCATGCTGCGCGACAGTGCGCGCGGCCTCATCAGCGACAAGGCGCCGGTGGCGCATCTGCGGTCCTTGCGCGATGCCAAGGATGCCACCGGCTTCTCGCGCGATCTCTGGAAGACATTTGCGGAGATGGGCTTCTCCGGCCTGCTGGTGCCGGACCAGTTCGGCGGCAGCGGGCTCGGCTGCGTCGAGGCCGGCATCGTCATGGAGGAGATCGGCCGCACCTTGATGCCGTCGCCGTTCCTCGCGACCTCGGTGCTCGCCGCCTCGGCGCTGTCGCGCGGCGGCAGCGAGGCGCAGAAGGCGCAGCATCTGCCGAAGATCGCCGACGGCTCGCTGCTGGCGGCGCTCGCGATCGATGAGGGCGCCAAGCATCGCCCGCTGCAGACGAAGTTGCAGGCCACGCGCTCCGGCAACGGCTTCAAGCTGTCGGGCGACAAGGCCTTCGTGGTCGACGGCCACACCGCCGACCTCCTGATCGTGGCGTCGCGCACGGCCGGCGGCGCCGGCGACAGGAACGGGCTGACGTTGTTCCTGGTCGATCCGAAGGCGAAGGGGCTCGCGGTCGAGCGCACCGCGATGGTCGATTCGCACAACGCGGCGCGCATCGTGTTCGACAATGTCGAGGTCAACGCCGACAGCGTGCTCGGCGAAGTCGATCAGGGCTTTGGGCTGCTCGAGGGCGTGCTCAATATCGGCCGCGGCACGGTGGCGTCCGAAATGGTCGGCCTCTCCGACGAGGTGTTCGGCCGCACCGTGGCCTATCTGAAGGAGCGCAAGCAGTTCGGCAAGGCGATCGGCGAATTCCAGGCGCTGCAGCACCGTGCCGCCCAGCTCTATATCGATATCGAGATCACGCGCGCCGCCGTGCTGAAGGCGTTGCAGGCGCTCGATACGGATGTCGACAAGGCGGCCACCGCGGTCGCGGTGGCAAAAGCGCGTGCCGGCACCACTGCGACGCTGGCCGTGCAGGAGGGCGTGCAGATGCATGGCGGCATGGGCATGACTGACCAGTTCGACATCGGCTTCTTCATGAAGCGCGCCCGCGTCTGCCAGGAGCTGTTCGGCGACAGCAACTTCCACACCGACCAGCTGGCGAGCGGCAAGGGGTATTGATCTTCGCCGCGTCATTGTCGCTACGCAACACGCTGTCATCGCCCGGCTCGCCGCCTTCGCTCAAGCTTCGGCGCGCCTGAAAGCGAAAGCCTCGTCGAAGCCTTGGCGTAGACGGGACCGGGCGTTCCAGTATTCCAGAGACGTCGGCGCTTGAGCCGAGAAGCCGCGGCGTACTGGATCACCCGCTTTCGCGCGGGTGATGACAGCGGTGAGGGCGGCTTGGCATAGGCTCGTCATTGCGAGCGAAGCGAAGCAATCCATCTCTCCACTTGTGGCGAAATGGATTGCTTCGTCGCTTCAGCGCAAAATTGCTTTGCAATTCTGTCGCGAGCTCCTCGCAATGACGATGGAGAGTCTACCGGATCGGCGGCGCGTACTGGACGCCGCCGGCGTTCCAGAGCTGGTTCATGCCGCGCGGGATCTTCAGCTTGGAGTCGGCGCCGACGTTGCGGTCGTAGACCTCGCCGTAATTGCCGACATGGCGGATGATGCGCACCGCCCAGTCCTTGGTCAGACCGAGATCCTCGCCATAGCTGCCCTCGGTGCCGACCAGCCGCATCACCTCCGGCTTCTTCGACTTCAGCGCCTCGTCGATGTTCTTCGAGGTGATGCCGAGCTCTTCGGCGTTGATCATGGCGTACAGCGTCCACTTCACGATCATCATCCAGTCGTCGTCGCGCAAGCGCACCACCGGCGCCAGCGGCTCCTTGGAGATGATGTCGGCGAGGATCGTGTGGTCGCTCGGCTTGGCGAGGTTGAGCCGCAGCGCATAGAGCTGCGAGGCGTCCGACGTCAGCGTATCGCACTGGCCGGAGTTATAGGCCTTCACGACGTCGTCCAGCTTGTCGAACTTCATCTCCGTGTACTTCATGTTGTTGGCACGGAAATAGTCGGCGAGATTGAGCTGCGTCGTGGTGTTGGCTTGCACGCAGACCTTGCTGCCGTTCAGGTCGAGCGCGGAATCGATGTTGCGCGAGCGCGGCAGCATGAAGCCCTGGCCGTCATAATAGGCGACCGCGGGGAAATAGAGGTCGTAATTGGTCTCGCGCGACATGCTCCAGGTGGAGTTGCGCGAGAGGATGTCGACCTTGCGATTCTGCAGCTCCTTGAAGCGCTCGCTGGCGTCGAGCGGCACGAACTTCGCCTTCGACGGGTCGTCGAAGATCGCCGACGCGACCGCGCGGCAGAAGTCGACGTCGAAGCCGGTCCAGTTACCCTTGTCGTCCGGAATCGAGAAGCCCGGCAGGCCCTTGTTGACGCCGCACAGCACGTCGCCGCGACGGACGGTGCGCTTCAGCGTGCGGGTGTCGTAACGCTCATAGGTGATGGCGGCGGCCGCAACCAGCGCGGCGATCGCGAGCCCGATCGTCAGGCCGCCTCGAAATGTACGCATGGGTTCTCTCTCGCGAAGGATCGGGGAAAATCAGGGCGGATATCGAAGGCGGGTAGAGATCAGAGTTCGGGCTTCTGCCGGATGATCACCTTGGTGCCGACCGGAACGCGGTTGTAGAGATCGGCGACGTCGTTGTTGACCAGGCGGAAGCAGCCGGAGGAAACGGCGGTGCCGATGGTGTCGGGCCGGTTGGTGCCGTGGATGCGGTAGACCGTGGTGCCGAGATACATCGCGCGTGCGCCGAGCGGATTGCCCGGGCCGCCCGCCATGAAGCGCGGCAGATAGGGCTGGCGCGCGATCATTTCCGGCGGCGGCACCCAGTCGGGCCACTCGGCCTTACGGGTGATGCTCACGAGGCCCTGCCATTGAAAGCCTTCGCGGCCGACGCCGATACCGTAGCGGAGCGCGCGGCCATTGCCCTGCACCAAATAAAGGTGACGTTCGGCCGTCGCGACGATGATGGTGCCCGGCGCCTCATTGGACCGGTAATACACGACCTGCTTCTGCCATTCCGGGTCGAGCTCGTAGCCGTCGTCAGCAACAAGGCCGGGCTCGTCGGCGTCCGGGCGGTTCTGGGCGAAGCCCTGCGACGTCGACAGCACGAGCGCGCCCGTCGCGATCAACATCCAGACCAGGTGACGAAACTTCGTCATTGAAAGCTCTCCTTGTTGGCACGCGGCCAAATGGTTGCTCCACCCGCAAATCAGGCAGCATCAAATCTCAGCGGCAGCTTGATGGCAAGCTTAGGGCGGCATCACAGGTATATCCCTGTAATGCTTCTGTTTTTTGTCATTGATTGTCGCGGCACGTTGCGCGGGCCGCCTCATTTCGGCGCGATCCAGAGTCGCAAGGCGAACGAGATCAGCGCCACGGTGCCGACGCCGCCGAGCCACAGCGCTGCGAACCACAGCAGGCGCTGGCCGAGCGGCCGCTGATTCGAGCCCTCGGGCATCAGTGGTATCCGTGGCCGGGGCGCACCTTGCCGCGGAACACCCAATAGGCCCAGGCGGTGTAGCCGAGGATCAGCGGCACCAGGATCGAGACGCCGACCAGCATGAAGACCTGGCTGTTGGTCGGTGCCGCCGCCTGCCAGATCGTGATGCTCTGCGGCACGATGTACGGATACATGCTGATGCCGAGTCCGGCATAGGACAGCGCGAACAGCCCGAGCGTCAGGAAGAACGGCTGGTGGTCGTTCTTGTTGCTCAGCGCGCGCAGCAGCAGTGCGGTGACGGCGGCGACCGCGATCGGCACCGGCGCGGTGAGGATGATGTTGGGCCAGGCGAACCAGCGCTGGGTGTACTGCACGCTGAGGAAAGGCGTCGCGATGCTGACGGCGCCGATTGCGCCCAGCATCGCGACCAACAACATCCAGCTCAGATGATAGGCGCGGTCGCGCAGCTCGCCCTCGGTCTTCATCACCAGCCAGGTCGCGCCGAGCAGCGCGTAGCCGATCACCAGCGCGACGCCGGTCAGGACGCTGAACGGCGTCAGCCAATCCCACCAGCCGCCGGCGTACTGGCGGCCCTCGACATGGATGCCCTGCAGGATGGCGCCGAGCGCGATCCCCTGCGCCAGTGTCGCAAGCAGCGAGCCGCCGGCGAAAGCGATATCCCATTTGTTGCGCGCCTTCTGGGTCCGCCAGCGGAATTCGAAGGCGACGCCGCGGAACACGAGGCCGAGCAGCATCGCGATCATCGGCGTGTAGAGCGCCGGCATCAGCACCGCATAGGCCAGCGGAAACGCCGCCATCATGCCGCCGCCGCCGAGCACCAGCCAGGTCTCGTTGCCGTCCCACACCGGCGCCACCGTGTTCATGATGACGTCGCGGTCGGTCTTTTGCGGAAACAGTGGGAACAGGATGCCGAGGCCGAGATCGAAGCCGTCCATCACGACATAGACGAACACGGCAAAGGCGATGATGAAGGCCCAGATCGTGGCGAGATCGATCATCGCGCGCCCTCCACGGCTGCGCCCGCCGCCGGCGTGATGCCGGCCGCGCGGGCCGGAAGATCCTTCGTCGGGCCCTGCTCGCCGGGATGCGGCGGCTGCGCCATCAGCCGCAGGATGTAGATCACGCCCGCGGTGAACACGGCGAAATAGACGATGATGAAGGCGATCAACGACGAGCCCACCGCGGGCGCTGCCAGCGGCGACGCCGAATCGGCGGTCCGCAGCAGCCCGTAGACCGTGAACGGTTGCCGCCCGGTCTCCGTGGTGATCCAGCCCGCGAGCACCGCGATGAAGCCGGCGGGGCCCATCAGCACGGCGAAGCGATGCAGCAGCGGCGACTGGTACATCATCCCCCGCCAGCGCATCAAAAGGCTGAGCAGGCCGAGCCCCATGATCAGGAAGCCGAGGCCGACCATGATGCGGAACGACCAGAAGGTGATCGGCACCGGCGGCCAGTTCTCGCGCGGCACGGTGTCGAGGCCGGCCAGCGGCGCGTCGAGCGAATGCTTCAGGATCAGCGACGACAGTTTCGGCACCTCGATCGCATACTTCACCTTCGCCTCACGCTGGTCGGGCCAGCCGAACAGGATCAGCGGCGCGCCGTCCTTGTGGCTCTGGTAATGGCCTTCCATCGCCATCACCTTGGCGGGCTGGTGCTCCAGCGTGTTGAGGCCGTGCTGGTCGCCGGCGAGGATCTGGATCGGCGCCACCAGGGTGGCCATCCACATCGCCATCGAGAACATCACGCGCGCTCCCGCCAGATGCTGGTCGCGCAGCAGATGCCAGGCACCGACCGCGCCGACCACGAGCGAGGTGGTGAGGTACGCCGCCAGCACCATGTGCACGAGGCGATAGGGGAACGACGGATTGAAGATCACCTTGAGCCAGTCGGCGGCGACGAACTGGCCGTCGGCGTTGACGGCGTGGCCGGTCGGTGTCTGCATCCAGGAATTGGCCGACAGAATCCAGAACGCCGAGATCAGCGTGCCGATCGCGACCATCAGCGTCGCCACGAAGTGCAGCCTGGGGCCGACGCGCTCGAGCCCGAACAGCATCACGCCGAGGAAACCGGCTTCCAGGAAGAATGCGGTCAGCACCTCATAGGCCATCATCGGGCCGATCACCGGCCCGGTCTTGTCGGCAAAGGACGACCAGTTGGTGCCGAACTGGTAGGACATCACGATGCCCGAGACCACGCCCATGCCGAACGCGACCGCGAAGATCTTCAGCCAGTAATTGAACAGGTTGATGTAGACCTCGCGCCTGGTGGCAAGCCACAGCGCTTCCAGCACCGCGAGATAGCTCGCAAGCCCGATCGAGAATGCGGGAAACACGATGTGGAACGACATCGTGAAAGCGAATTGCGCGCGGGCGAGTACGACCGCATCCCAGCCTTCGAACATTACGCACCATCCGTCGTCGACCTGGCGTGGACCTTACCACGTCAGCTGTGACGACAAAGAGGGCGGATTGTCCGACTAGAGCGGGTTGAGTTTTGGCTGGATCGGCTTGGCGCGGTCCCGGTTCACCTCTCCCCGTCGGGGAGAGGTGAGCTTTCGACGCCGTTCCAGCTCAACCTGATTTTCATCAGGCTTTAGCTATTGGCGTTGAGCAGCCGCGCGACGGTGCGGTCGATCTCGTCGTACTGTCCCTCGCCGGCGTGCTGGAACACGATCTTGCCGTTCTGGTCGATCACGTATTGCGCCGGCCAATACTGGTTGCGGTAGGCGTTCCAGGTCTGCGAATTGTTGTCCTGCGCCACCGGATAGAGGATGCCGTGCCGCTTCAGCGCCGCCTGCACGTTGGAGGCCGAATGCTCGAACGGGAATTCCGGCGTGTGGACACCGATCACGACGAGGCCGCGATCCCGGTACTTCGAATAGAGCTGGGTGACGTGCGGCAGCGTGTTGACGCAGTTGACGCAGCCATAGGTCCAGAAATCCACCAGCACGACCTTGCCGCGCAGGTCGGCGAGCCTGAGCGGCTGCGAATTGAACCAGTTGCTGATGCCGACGAATTCGGGCGCGGTCTGGCTCTGTCCGGTTGTCATGGCGATCGCCCGCGGCACCGGCTGTGCCGGCGCGTCTGACTCGGTGCAGAGGCCGGGAATGACGGCGCCGCCGAGGCCAAGGCCCGTAACCAGAGCGGATACGGCAATCAAGCGCAGGGACATCGATATCTCCTTTGGGCTTACAGGCCGATCTGGCCGTTGGGATAGAACTGGGTCAGCCACGCCACGATCAGCGTGTCGTATTGCAGGTAGGACAGCGCGGCGAATGCGACGATCACGACGCCGAAGCCCTGCTGCAGGCGCGGCGCGATCCGCGCCATGCTGCGCACGCGCGTGGTGACGGCCTGTCCGCCATAGGCAATCGCAAGCATCGGGATCGCGGCGCCGATCGCGTAGGTGACGAGCTGCAGGCTCGCCCACGCGGTGTCCTTCGAGGTCGCGACGATGGTCAGGATCGAGCCGAGCACGGGGCCGGCGCACGGCGTCCACACCAGGCCGAGCGTAGAGCCGAGCACGAAGCCGCCGAACAGGCTTTGCGACGGCGCGGCATGACCGAGGCTGCCCTGTTGTTTAGACGCGCTTTCTTGACGCGAACCGGTTTCGCTCGAAAACGCTTTGGTAGCGCCGGTGAGCCGGATCGACAGCCATTCGAACGGCGCCGGCCAGATCATCAGGAGGCCGAAGCCCGCGAGCAGCACGGCCGCGCCGGTCCGCAGCACGTTCGGATCGAAATCGAAGGCGCGCGTGATCGCGCTCAGCAGCAATGCCACCGCAGAGAATGACATCACGAAGCCGAGCGCGATCATCGCGGGCCGCGCCTTGCCGGTCTGGCCTATCGATACCCCGAGCAGGATCGGCAGCATCGGCAGGGTGCAAGGGGCGGCGACGGTGGCGACACCGGCAAGCAGGGCAAGGGCAAGGCTGAGCATCGTCATCCGTCCATCAGAGTCCCGGCGCGCCAGAGGGCCGTGCCGGGTACGCCTGATGTTCTTCGCGAGGACGGTTTGGCCGTTACGGCGGGCCGGTCGCGGGCCGCGTCACGTCTGTGTGAGGCGAGGTGCACTCGGCTTCACGACGTCGCGTCAAATACAGAGCGACCCGGCTGGGGGGCATCCCGGCCGGGTCGTTGGAGGCTACTTGGGAGGTTAGAACGAAGAAGTATCGAAACCGGTTCAGTGAATTGGGGTTGGGGTTGCGTCGTTGGATATAGGTATAGAGGTCGCGTTTTTCCGGGTGATGTCGTCGATTGTTTCAATTGTTTCGTCGCCTGAATTTTTCGGCTTCGTGAACAATTGCCCGGGTCGCGTGATTTCCATTTAAGGTATTGAATTTGCAGTCTTTTATGCGGCGACGCTATCCACGCCGGCACCCCGCAGGAGGTCGGCGAGCTGCTTGCGGGCATAGAACATGCGGGTCTTCACCGTGCTCTGCGGGATCCCGATGATCTGCCCGGCCTCCTCGACCGACTTCTCATGGTAGTAGACCAGATTGATGATCTCGCGGTGAGCCGGCGACAGCTTGGCCACGCAGGCGCGGAGGATCTCGCTGGTGGTGGCGCGATCGAGCGAGGTTTCCGGCGTGTCGGCGCCGTCGGCGATCTCCAGCACGTCGTCCTGGTCGATGTCCTCATGCTTGCGCTGGCGTAGCGCGGTCAGCGCCTTGAAGCGGGCGATCGAGAGCAGCCAGGTCGAGACCTGCGAGCGGCCCTCGAATTGGGCCGCGGTGCGCCAGACGTCCAGGAACACCTGGCTCACCAGGTCCTCGGCCATCGTGGTGTCGCGCACCATGCGGAGCACGAAGCGGTAAACCCGGACGTTATGACGGGAATAGAGCGTGTGCATCGAGGTGCGGTTATTCTTGGCGATACGCGCGAGCAGCGTTTCATCCGAGGTCGCGCGAGCAGCGTCGATATGCTTCGTGGCTGCAGAGTTGATGGCGATGACGTTCGGCATGACAGGCTCCCAGTTCGCCGTTGGGCGGCGGTTCGTTGGGAGAATTGTTAGTTACGGCCCGTTTCCGGATGTCTGCGCGAAAAGCGGAAAATGGTTTCGTGAACGGGAGAATTGTTTCGTCGCCGGCCCGACGACGAAACATTCGGGACCAAAAAGCCAATAATTTCAATGCGAGGAAAATTCGAACGGCCGGATTCCCGCCGTCGGAACGAATCCGGCTGTTATGACTTCTGGCACTGTCGGGGCTTATTCGGCCGCCTGCAGCGAGGGCGCCGCCTTTTTCGGGGCAATCCAGAACGCATCGGGCCGTTCGAACAGGAAATTGGCCCGCGCCGCCAGCGCCAGCCGCCAGATCAAGAGCGAGCCGGCGACGCCGACCGCGGTCACGATCAGCGAGATCAGGCCGATGTCGTGGATGACGCCGAAGCGCAGCAGAAGGGTGCGTGACGCCGCCATCGGCAGGAAGAAGGCGAGATAGATCACGATCGAATGCTCGCCGCAGAAGCGCAGGAAGCCAAGCCAGTGCGCGCGCGCCAGCAGCGTGCCGGTCACGATGATCGCGCAGGCGCCGGCAAAGCCGAGTGCCAGCGAGACGACCGGCCATTCGCTCACCTCGAGCGCAACCAGGCCGCCATTGATCAGCGCCCAGAGCCCAAGCCCGAGCAGGGCAAGCGCAGGCCGTGCCCGCGCGCGGTCCGAGAGCGCGAACACGTAATCGGCGAGGACATAGCCGGTGTAGAAGTAGACGAAGCGCGAGCAGAATTCGTCGACCACGGTCCAGCCGGTCGCGACATGCGCGGTCTCCAGCGCTGCCGCGATCAGCCAGATCACGAGCGGGTGGACGTTGCGCGCGAGCTTGGTGACGACGAAGAAGATCGGCAGCAGATAGATGAACCACAGCGTGCCGAACGGCTCGATGAAGGACTCGAGGTATTGCAGCCCAACCTGGGCCCAACCGGTCTCGGCGGCCAGCGACGGCGCCTTGAAGCCGAACTGGATCGTCACCCAGAGCACGTAGAAATAGGCGAAGTGCATCACCTTGCGGTCGAGATAGGTGCGCCAGTCGCGATCGATCACGACCGACAGGAACAGGCCCGAGATCAGGAAGAAGTCAGGCATCCGGAACGGCTTCGCGAACATCACGACGTAATGCATGAAGCCGGTCTGCTCGGCGGCCTTCTCGACCCCCAGCACCGAATGCATCATCACGACCATGATGATGCAGATGCCCTTGGCGTAGTCGACCCAGTCGACGCGTCCGCTCGCGCCTGGGGCGGAACGATCTGTCGCAGCGGCTGTGCCGTTCGTGGTCATCTTTGTCTCGTTCCGGCGTGATCGTGCCTATCATCGGCCCGATCGGTTGCTTTCTCCTTTATTGATACAAATGGTGTGCCACCAAACCGGACCTTTCCGCGGGTTTCCCGTAGCCGGCGAATGGTCTAAGAGGCGAGGGAATCCGACACGGATTGTTAACCATGGGACGCAGCCCGGCCCGAGCGCCGCTGCGATGATGAAAAGTCCTTGCCGCGCCAATTCGATAGTCCGCTGCCGATCGACGCCGTGCTCGATGAGCTCGATCGCACGCTCGAGGGCCACAACGCCGCGGTGCTGGTGGCGCCGCCGGGCGCCGGCAAGACCACGCGCGTGCCGTTGGCGTTGCTCGATGCACCCTGGGCGAGGGGCAAGAAGATCATCGTGCTGGAGCCGCGCCGCATCGCCGCGCGCGCCAGCGCGGAGCGGATGGCGAAGACGCTCGGCGAGCGTGCCGGCGAGACCGTCGGCTATCGCGTGCGCTTCGGCTCGAAGGTGTCGCGCGCGACTCGGATCGAGGTCGTCACCGAAGGCATCTTCTCGCGCCAGATCCTCGACGATCCCGAGCTCAACGGCGTCGCCGCGGTGCTATTCGACGAATTCCACGAGCGCTCGCTCGATGCCGATCTCGGGCTGGCGCTGGCGCGCGACGCGCAGACCGGCCTGCGCGAGGACCTGCGGATCCTCGTGATGTCGGCAACGCTCGACGGCGCACGCGTCGGAAAACTGCTCGGCGACGCGCCGGTGGTCGAAAGTGAGGGGCGCGCCTTTCCGGTCGAGACCCGTTACGTCGGCCGCAAGGTCGACGCGCCGCTGGAGCGGCAGATGGCCGAGACGATCGCGGCCGCGCTGCGCGCCGATGCCGGCTCGGTGCTCGCCTTCCTACCGGGCGCCGCCGAGATCCGCCGCACCCAGACTTTTTTGGCCGAGCGCGTGCACGACGCCGCGGTCGAGATCGTGCCGCTGTTCGCCGCGCTCGATGCCAGCGTGCAGGATCGCGCCATCGCGCCGGCGCCGAAGGGCACCCGCAAGGTGGTGCTGGCGACCTCGATCGCCGAGACCTCGCTGACCATCGAGGGCGTCCGCATTGTGGTCGATTCCGGCCTCGCGCGGGTGCCGCGCTACGAGCCAGACATTGCATTGACGCGGCTCGAGACTGTGCGGGCGTCGCGCGCCGCGGTGGATCAGCGGCGCGGCCGCGCCGGCCGCATCGAGCCCGGCGTCTGCTACCGGCTCTGGGACGAGCCGCAGACCGCGTCGCTACCGGCCTACACCGCGCCCGAAATCCTCTCCGCCGATCTGTCCTCGCTGGTGCTCGACCTCGCGCAATGGGGCGTCAGCGATCCCGCGGGCCTTGCCTTCCTCGATCCACCGCCGGGACCGGCGCTGAAGGAAGCCAGATCGCTGCTGTCGGAGCTCGGGGCGCTCGACGGTGATGGCCGCATGACAGAGGAAGGGCAGAGCCTGCGCGCGCTGGCGCTGCCGCCGCGGCTGGCGCGCATGATCGTGGATTCCGCCCGCTTCGGTATGGGCGAGGAGGCGGCCGAGATCGCCGCGGTTCTGACCGAGCGCGGGCTCGGCGGCGACAGTGTCGATCTCGACGTCAGGCTCGACCAGTTCCGCCGCGACCGTTCGCAGCGCGCATCGAGCGCTCGCAGCATGGCGGCGCGCTGGGCCGCGCAGGTGAAGTCGGCTGTCGGCGAAGCGAAGGATCTCTCCACCGGCGTCATGCTGGCCTTCGCATTCCCGGATCGGGTCGCCAGGAACCGCGGCAATGGCAGCTTCGTGCTGGCCAACGGCCGCGGTGCCGCCGTCGAGCAGACCGCGGCGCTGGCGCGGCTGCCTTATATCGCGGTCGCCGAACTGACCGGCACGGCCGCGAGCGGCCGCATCCTGCTGGCGGCGCCGATCACCCAGGAGGAGATCGAGCAGCGTTTCGCCGACCAGATCGAGAACGTGGAAGAGGTGACGTTCGACCGCGGCGCGATGGCGCTGCGCGCGCGGCGCCGGCGTTCGCTGCACGCGATCACGCTGTCGGAAGCACCGATGTCGCTGTCGCCCTCGGCCGAGACCGCGCGCGTCTTCGCCGACGGGCTCATCGCGGCCGGGCTCGACCGGTTGCCGTGGTCGAAGCACTCCAAGCAATGGCGCGACCGTGTCATGTTCCTGCGCAAGGCCGAGGACGAGAGCTGGCCCGATCTGTCCGACACCGCGCTCGCCGCGCGTGCCGACGACTGGCTGGTGCCGGCGCTCTGCGACAAGACCGCGCTGAAGGACCTGTCCGCCGGCGACCTGTCGGACGCGTTGATGGCGTTGCTGCCGTGGGAATTGCGCGCGCGGCTCGATCGCGAGGCGCCGACGCATTTCGAGGCGCCGACCGGAACGCAGCTCGCGATCGATTACGAGGCCGAGCAGGGCCCGACCATCGCGGTGCGGCTGCAGGAGCTGTTCGGGCTCAACACCCATCCCTCGATCGCCAAGGGCGCGGTGCCGCTGGTGCTGGAACTGCTGTCGCCGGCACAGCGGCCGGTGCAGGTGACGCGCGATCTGCCCGGCTTCTGGCGCGGCAGTTACGCTGCGGTGCGTTCCGACCTGCGCGGCCGCTATCCGCGCCATCCCTGGCCGGAAGATCCCGCCAGCGCGATGCCGACCAGGCGCGTGAAACCGCGCGGCACGTGACGGGTCGCGAATCTCATGCATCGCCGTCATTGCGAGGAGCGATAGCGACGAAGCAATCCATCGTTCCGCGCATGCCGCACGATGGATTGCTTCGCTTCGCTCGCAATGACGGGCATAGACCCGCACCATCCGGGACGTAACGCTGGCGAGCGTCCGCAAACGGTGGTTAGATTTGCACGCTGGGATGGGATCACGGGCTCGCAGTTTGGGGAGGTCACCGTGGAGATCAAGAACGCATCGCCGTCGCTGTACAACGAAGACCTGGCGCCGGCCAAGGAACGCAACTGGGGCGCCTTCAGCATCTTCAACGTCTGGACCTCGGACGTGCATAGCCTGTGGGGCTATTATCTCGCCGCCAGCCTGTTCCTGCTCTGCGGCAGCTTCGTCAATTTCATCCTCGCGATCGGCGTCGGGTCGCTGGTGATCTTCGTGCTGATGAGCCTGATCGGCAATGCCGGCGTGAGGACCGGCGTGCCCTATCCGGTGCTGGCGCGCGCCTCGTTCGGGGTCTGGGGCGCCAACATTCCGGCGCTGGTCCGCGCTGTCGTCGCCTGCTTCTGGTACGGCGCGCAGACTGCGGCGGCCTCGGGCGCGATCGTTGCGCTGCTGACGCGCATCGACAGCTTCAAGGCGTTCCACCAGTCCAGCCATATGCTCGGCCATTCCACGCTCGAGGTGATCTGCTTCGTCGTGATCTGGGCGCTGCAGCTCCTGATCATCCAGCGCGGCATGGAAACGGTGCGGCGCTTCCAGGACTGGGCGGGACCTGCGGTGTGGTTGATGATGCTGATCCTTGCGATCTATCTGTGCATCGCGGCCGGCGGCATCTCGCTCACCGCGCCGATCCCGCAGGACGTGCTGCTGGAGAAGACCAAGGAGGCTGGCGTACCCGGCGTGCCCGGCTCGTTCCCGGCGCTGTGCGCCGTCGCCGCGACCTGGATCACCTATTTCGCCGCCCTCTATCTCAACTTCTGCGACTTCTCGCGCTATGCGCCCGATGCAGCCGCGCTGCGCAAGGGCAATATCTGGGGCCTGCCGGTCAATCTGATCCTGTTCTCGCTGGTCGCCGGCGTCACCACGATCGCGGCGTTCAACGTCTATCACGAGGTGCTGCTGCATCCCGACCAGATTTCGGCGAAGTTCGACAGCTGGTTCCTGGCGCTGCTCGCGGCGGTCACCTTCGCGGTGGCGACGCTCGGCATCAACGTCGTCGCCAATTTCGTCTCGCCGGCGTTCGATTTCTCGAACGTGTTTCCGCGGCATATCGACTTCAAGAAGGGCGGCTATATCGCGGCGCTGATCGCGCTGGCGCTGTATCCGTTCGCGCCCTGGGAGGGCAGCGCCGCCTCGTTCGTCGGGCTGATCGGCGCGACGATGGGACCGATCTTCGGCGTCATGATGGTCGACTATTACCTGATCGCCAAAGGCCGTGTGAACGTGCCGGCGCTGTATCAGGAGAACGGCGAATATCGCTTTCAGAACGGCTGGAACGTCAGCGCGCTGATCGCCGCCGGCATCGGCGCGCTGTTCTCGTCGGTGCTGCCGAACTTCACCTCGATCCTGCCGGCGTGGTGGGCGGTCTATGGCTGGTTCTTCGGTGTCGGGATCGCGGGCGCGGTCTATTACGCGCTGCGCGTTGCGATGCCGAGCCCGGTCGCCAGGACGGCCTGAGAGACGGCCTGAGAGACGGCCTGAGGGCCGGAAATTGCGGCCCTCGCGGGCGACCGACGTCATTCGGCCGCCCCTTGGGGCTCGCATTAACCCTTCGCTCATCCTTTTCGCCAAAATGGCAGGCTCGTGCCGCCGCCCTCGCTCGCGGCGGGGCGGGCGGCGTGGTGAAATTGCGTGTTCGGTTTTCCGAGTATGGTGTCATGCGTAACCTGATGATTTTCGCGGCCATCCTGATCGGGCTGGGCACCTTCATGGCTCAGATGGCCAGCAAGATGTCGCCCGCCGCCGCGACCACCACAAAGCAGATCATGGCCCCAGCCGTCACGGTGGCGCAGGCCAGCGCCCGCACGCTCAGTATTGCGCCCGATCCTCGCGGTCATTTCGCGACCGACGGCCGGATCGACGGCCAGCGCATCAACTTCATGGTCGACACCGGCGCCTCGGTGGTAGCCCTGAACGAAACGTCCGCGGCACGCTTCGGCCTGCGTCCGGTGCCGGGCGATTACACCTCGCGCGTCACCACTGCCAACGGCACCATCAAGGCCGCGCGCGCCCGCATCGCCATGATCGAGATCGGCGGCCTCACCGTGCGCGACGTCGACGCCCTGGTGCTGCCCGACGAGGCGCTGTCGGAAAACCTGCTCGGCCTGTCCTTCCTGTCGAAGCTGAAGCGCTTCGAATATGCCAACGGCAAATTGTTGCTGGAGCAGTAAGGCCGATTGGCATCAAAGCCTATCCAAGTCTTCCGCTGGATGTCTTCCTCCGTGATGCGCATCGTCTCCTCAGAACGGCAGAAATTCCGCCGAAACTGAGGAAGGCGGACACACAAGTCGCCGCGAGGGAATTCAGTGCGCTGCTTGTTCACATTTTGGGAATGAGAGCGTAGTCGAGTCGATCTTCGCGACGGCGCGGCATTTGCGCCAGACGTTCGCGGGCAACGTCAGACCTGAGGCGCTTTCGCAGAGCGTCGCGCCGATCTCCCGGCGTGCTCAC
This sequence comes from Bradyrhizobium sp. USDA 4502, assembly GCF_054063355.1. Taxonomy (NCBI): domain Bacteria; kingdom Pseudomonadati; phylum Pseudomonadota; class Alphaproteobacteria; order Hyphomicrobiales; family Nitrobacteraceae; genus Bradyrhizobium; species Bradyrhizobium sp. USDA 4502. The sequence goes on along the minus strand of NZ_JBSSGF010000001.1, from coordinate 6,956,791 downwards.
TGTAAATCCCTACTGCACTCTCTGATATAGCCGGGCGGGTCGTCGACATTCGGGCAGCGCACGACCTGAACGCAAAAGACTTCATCACCGTGTTTGAATATCGAGACTTTTAAACGCTCGCCTCTCTCCGTCGGTTTCCCAATAATAGCTATGCCTAGGCCGGCATCGTCACCCGATAGCGACACCTCATCTTCCCCAAAAGGAAAAACGGATAGACACTCTTTCGGCACATCAATCCATTGCCCATTGTGTTCAATGCGCATCGACCGTTCCAAGCCTACCCCAAACCCTTTCTTTTCCGGGTTTCGGTCGCAAACTGCCTTGAGGGTGCGAAGTTCGATCTTCGCAAGATCCCCGCCTTGTTGATTTTTGAAAGTCAAAGTCACGACATCCGGCTTACACCAGGGGCCCGAGTTTGCCTTGCATACCGTTGAATTGGCGAGCAGAAGGCATAAGGCTCCGGCGAGCACGAACATTTTCATCGGCATGACTCAATATTTGTATCGATTCCAATCAGGCATTCTCGACCCCGTTGGCTTGCCGTGAAGCCAATACAAATAGCTCCCACCCCAAGATCCAACCCACGCTCGATAATCCGGAGTTTTCTGCGAATAAGCCTTCGCATTGTCTAGATCTCCATCACTCTCGTGCTGATCATCCCAGTGCATGTGCCGACGTGCCACCGCACCGCTGTCGCCAAACCCCACACCACCGCCCAGCGCTCCGTCTTGGAATCCGCGCGCTATCTGATCGTAGTAATATAGTCCGCCGCGCTTATGAATTTCCACGCCCAGTTCCGGGATAAAACCCCTGCTCTTGGTCTCTTCCGGGTAATATTGGGCACCAAGGTCTATCATTTCCTTACGGGCAGCGTCCCATGCGCGCTCCGCGCTCTCGAAACCGATCCCCGCATTGCGGCTCGGAAAGTCGCCACCTTCGGCGCCGCCAAAGCGCTTGATGCCAGCGACGCCACCCGATCCGCTGGGGCTGTTGCCCGTCGCCGGCCCGTTGACGCCGGGCTGACCGGCTGCTGTCGCAGGCTGTTGCGGCTGGGTTTGCGGCTGTGGCCGCGTTAGTTGAGTCGATGTCGGCGGCTGTTGAATCTGCGCCTGTTGAGTTACGCCATCCGCGGCGAACGGATCGTGGTCAACGGGAACGAGCGAGTAGTCATCGAAATCCGGCTGATGGTCCACCGGCACCAGAGAGTAATCAGGCATTGATCATCACCTACAGATATTGCGGGCATCTTCGGGCGAGCGCGTGCGGCGCGCCTCGCGGAGAGTGCTGGGTTGGCTTTGAGTGTTTGAAGGCAAGTGCTTGAAGGCAAGTGCTTGAAGGATAGCTTGCGCGGCGGCGCGGAAGTGTCGCTTCCGGCTCGGCTTGTCCATCGTGTTCGCCGGACCGCCGCCTGTCGGCGAGGTCGGCCCTGGCTATCGGCCAGCTCAGTTCGTTGCGGTGGCCAATTGCGGCGCGCCCGGCAGTGGATTGGCCGACAGCGTCTTGTCCAATTCAAAAAGCCCGCAGCGGATTTTCCGGTGCGGGCTTAATTGTTGCGACGATGAAATATATCGGTGAGTTGCCCGACGTGTCAATTGTTCGACGCGCAGATGTCAGTAGCTCGTGATCTGTCGCCTGTTTGTAGCTCGTGAAGTGTCGTGTTTTCGGTGCTCCGGAACAAAGGGGGCGCGATGGGCACGGCATCCATTCACGAGGGTGTACGACGGATGCGGTTTTCAGATTTGCTGGATCGGACGGAGGCGAAGGAACTGACGCAGGAGGCAGCATCGGAGGTTCTTGGGATCAGTGTTCGGACGTTTCAACGCTGGGCGGAGCGCTATGAGGCGGAGGGCGACGACGGGCTGGTCGACCGCCGGCTGGGGCGTCGTTCGCCACGGCGGGCGCCGGAGGAGGAACTGGAACGAATGCTTGCGCTGTACCGGGACAAGTACGCGGACTTCACGGTGAAGCACTTCCACGAGCAGATGCAAAAGCGGCATGATTATGTGCTGGGCTATACGGTGACGAAGCTGGCGCTGCACGCGGCGGGGCTGGTGCGGAAGGCTCCGAAGCGTTCGGCGCACCGCAAGAAGCGGCCGCGGCGGCCGCTTCGGGGCATGCTGCTGCACCAGGACGGATCGCGCCACGTTTGGATCGAAGGCCTGCCCGCGAGGGACCTGATCGTCACGATGGACGATGCGACGAGCGAGATCTACTCGATGGTGCTGGTCGAGGAAGAAGGAACGGCCTCGACCTTCCAGGCCTTGCGCGAAGTGATTGGCGAGCATGGCCTGTTCTGCGCGCTCTACACCGACCGCGGCAGCCATTATTTCCTGACCCCAAAAGCTGGCGAGAAGATCTCGAAGACGCAACAAACCCAGGTGGGACGGGCTTTGTCGCATCTTGGGATCGAGCATATCGCAGCCTATTCGCCGCAGGCGCGCGGGCGCTCCGAGCGGGTGTTCGGCACCTTGCAGGACCGGCTGCCGAAGGAGCTGCGGCTTGCCGGGATCACGACGGTTGAGGCTGCCAACGCGTGGCTGAAGGCGCATTACATCCCCGGGCACAACGCCGCGTTTGCGATCAAGCCCGAACAGGAAGGCTCGGCATTCGTGGCCGACCGGCATGAGGCCTGGCGCGAGGCGCTGTGCGTGATCGAGGAGCGAACCGTCGCCAACGACAATACCGTTGCATGGAACGGTCGGCGGCTGCAGCTGCCGGAGAGCCGGCTCAGACCTCACTTCGTCAAGGCTGTGGTGCGGCTACATGAGTATCCCGATGGCACCGTCAGCGTGTTCCTTGGACCGCATCGATTGGCGAGGTTTGCGCCTGACGGACAGCAGATCAGCCCCGACGCGCCTCAGCCTGGCGGCGTGCTCGGAGCCGTCAAGGACAAGCCCTGGCGGGCGCGCAAGCGCGCGTCCTTGACCGCTCCTGCGCGCGCCGCCGTCGAGACAGCGCGGGTCGGGACGGAGAAACGGGCTTCAAGTCGAACAAAGAAACTCACCCACAGGGCTAAAACCGCCACAACAGCCGTGGCATGATCAATCAGGGAAAGCCGTCCCCGCCTTCCGGCTCCCCTGCAAATCAGAAACGAAGGCGACAGATCACGAGCTACAAAAACACGACATCTTCACCCGCTACGGACATTGTTCGACGCGCAGATTGCAGAGCGCCGGGAGCGGCTGAAATAACAACCGCACGGCAATGCCTGTCCTTGCCTAGCGCCGCCCCTGCAGAAACCATGCTGGGTCAGAGCGATTAGCGGTCAAGCAGCTCGCAGGGCGCAACGGCGTGGCGTGTTGCGCCGCCGTGCAAGGATGGGTGGATGACGACAGTATTTCGCCGACGCCAAATCTGCCTTAATTATTGGCCACAAGCCGTCAATCCTGCCTTCCGCTGCGGCGATGCATTCGCTAAAGCCAGCGGCATCGCTCCTCCGCATTTCCACGAGGCCATTTCTGATGTTTCCCAAGCCGAAACCCGCGCTGGTTCCGAACACCTACGCCTTCGAATCCGAGCCGATGGTGAAGCCGACCGGGTTTCGCGAGTACGACGCGCGCTGGCTGTTCAACAAGGAAATCAACCTGATGGGCGTGCAGGCGCTTGGCATGGGGCTCGGCGCGCTGATCGCGGAGCTCGGCGTCCGCCAGGAGATCGTCGCCGGTCACGATTTCCGCGGCTATTCCGCCTCGATCAAATACGCGCTGATCTCGGGCCTGATGGCGGCGGGCTGCAAGGTGCATGACATCGGGCTCGCGGTGACGCCGATGGCCTACTTCGCGCAGTTCGATCTCGACGTGCCCTGCGTCGCCATGGTCACCGCCTCGCATAACGACAATGGCTGGACCGGCGTCAAGATGGGCGCTAACCGCCCGCTGACCTTCGGTCCGGACGAGATGTCGCGGCTGAAGGAGATCGTGCTCAACGCCGAATTCAACAACAAGGCCGGCGGCTCCTATCAATTCCACGAGAATTATCCGGCGCGCTACATCGCCGACCTCACCAGCCGGCCGAAGCTGAAGCGCAGGCTGAAGGTCGTCGCGGCCTGCGGCAACGGCACCGCGGGCGCGTTCGCGCCGCAGGTGCTGGAGGCGATCGGTTGCGATGTGATCCCGCTCGACACCGAGCTCGATCATACCTTCCCGAAATACAATCCGAATCCGGAAGACATGGAGATGCTGCACGCGATCCGCGATGCGGTGCTGGCGCACAAGGCCGATGTCGGCCTCGGCTTCGACGGCGACGGCGACCGCTGCGGCGTGGTCGACAACACCGGCGAGGAGATCTTCGCCGACAAGGTCGGCGTCATGCTGGCGCGCGACATGTCGGCGATCAATGCCAACGCGCAGTTCGTCGTCGACGTGAAGTCGACCGGGCTGTTCGTGACCGATCCCGTGCTGCAGAAGCAGGGCGCGAAGACGGTCTACTGGAAGACCGGCCATTCCTACATGAAGCGGCGCACCAATGAACTGGGCGCGCTCGCCGGCTTCGAGAAGTCCGGCCACTTCTTCTTCAACAAGCCGTTCGGCCGCGGTTATGACGACGGCCTGGTGTCGGCGATCGCGATCTGCGAAATGCTCGACCGCGCCCCCGGCAAGTCGATGGCCGACCTGAAGAACGCGCTGCCGAAGACCTGGTCGTCGCCGACCATGTCGCCGCATTGCGCCGACGAGGCGAAGTACGGCGTCGTCGACGCTGTCGTGAAGCACTTCGAGGCGTTGCAGCAGCAGGGCGGGAAGGTCGCGGGCCAGAACATCCGCGACCTCGTCACCGTCAATGGCGTGCGCGTCACGGTCGAGGACGGCAGCTGGGGCCTGGTGCGCGCATCCTCGAACAAGCCGGAGCTCGTGGTCGTGGTGGAAAGCCCGGTCAGCGAGCGGCGCATGCACGACATGTTCGAGGCGATGGATGCCGTGCTGCGCACGCATCCCGAGGTCGGCGAGTATAATCAGAAGATTTGAGCTGGGTGCTCCTGGGTCGTCATTGCCGGGCTTGACCCGGCAATCCATCTCGGAAAAGCTTTCTTGAAAATCGATGGGCACGCGGGTCAAGCCAGCGTGCGACGGTCGGTGTCCGCAGCTTCACGCCGCCCGCAGCGAGGCCAGGAAGCGGTCCAGCTCGGTCTTCAGCCACTCCGATTGCGACGACAGGCCGTTGGCCGCATCGAGCAGTTGTGCGGTCGCGCTGCCGGCCTGCTCTGAGGCGTGGTTGACGTTGAGGATGCCCTTGTTGACATCCCGCGTGCGATCGGCGGCCTGCTGCAAATTGCCGGAAATCTCGCGGGTCGCCGCGCCCTGCTGATCGACGGCGGCCGCGATCTCGCCGGAGACCTGGTCGATCTCCGCGATCGTGGACCCGATGGTCCCGATCGCGCTGACGGCCGCGCCGGTCGCGCTCTGGATATCCTGGATCTGGGCCGAGATCTCCTCGGTCGCCCTGGCGGTCTGGTTGGCCAGTGCCTTGACCTCGCTCGCGACCACGGCGAATCCGCGGCCATGCTCGCCGGCGCGCGCCGCTTCGATGGTGGCGTTCAGGGCGAGCAGATTGGTCTGGCTGGCGATGCTCTGGATCAACGTCACCACCTCGCCGATCTTCTGCGTGCCGGCGGCAAGGCCTTCGACGACGCTGTTGGTGCGGCGTGCCTCGTCGGCGGCCTTGGCGGCGATCCGTGCCGAGCGCGTCACCTGCTCGGCGATGCTGTTGATCGAGGCCGTCAGCTCTTCGGTCGCGGACGCGACGGTTTCCACATTGCTCGAGGCCAGCGTCGATGCGGAGGCGGCGGCGGTGGCCTGGCGGATGGTTTCGGCGTTGCTGCCGTTCATCGTTGCCGACAGGTCCTGCATCGCGCCCGCCGCCACCGCGACGGCCTCGACGACCTCGCCGATCTTGCGCTCGAAGCCGGCGGCGAGCTCGCGCCGCGCGGCATCGCGATCCTGCTTGGCGCGTTCGGCCTCGATGCGCTCGGCATTGGCGCGCGCCTCGGCGGCACCGGCGGCCTCGGCTTCCGCCGCCTTCAGCGCCGACGTCCTGAACAGTTCGGCAAGCGTGTGCGCGAGCCAGATCAGCACGCCGGCCTCGATCAGCAGGATCACGGCGTGGAGAACGACGCGACCGAAATCGGCGCCGCCGGGATAGATCGCAGCCGGCAGGATGAAATTCAGCGTCAGGTGGTGCAGGGCAACCGCCAAAGTGCCGGCGACGATCGGCCGATAGTCGCAATAGGCGACGAGGCACGCCAGCGCGGCGAAGAAATACATGTGCATGTCGACCTGCCAGCGGTGGCCGGCAAACTGGTAGACCAGCATCGACACGCCGGCCATCAGGGCCACGGCAACGATCAGGCGGGTTGAAACGCCGTTCCCCGAGACGCGCCACGACAACGTCGCGGCCAGCGCCATCGCGACCATGAAGCCGGCCGGCATCAGCCAGTCGGTGTGTAGCGTCATGCCGACGATGATCGCGATCGGAACGTGCAGCCAGAGCACAACGAGCAGGATCTTGCTGGCCGTCTCGCGCAGGGCCGCCATTTCATCGCCTTCGAAGGTCATCCCCAACCCCCAGATCGTCATCCGCCCCGAAGCAGCCGGCGATCGCCTGCGGATCCATGGTCAGCAAGGCGCCGGCCTCGTACAGCCGGCCCAGCCCGCCATTGCGGTCAGGCCGCACCACCAGCAGGGCCGGGATCGCGGTCATCCGAACGATCGACGCATCGGCGGATGCGGCGGCCAGCAGCGCGCGCTCGGCGCGCCACCATGGCGGAAAGGCCACGGCCACCACATCGCTGCCCGCACGCACCTGCAACGACAGCGTTGCGACCGCGATCCAGCTCGCGATCAGCAATGCGGCCGCGCCCAGCCAGGCAGGCCGTCGTTTCGCTGGGATGATCTCCCCCGGCTCCATCGCAGCAGAATACCGCTGCCGGCGCTAACTTCAGGTAAATGCCGAACCGGCGAACTACCTGGGGGCGTATCGACCTGTCGTGTGGGGTGTGCGGCTGCGCTTACGCCGCGGGCACCGGCAGCGCCGTCACCGACTTGATCTTCTCCATCGCGAAGCGCGAGGTGACATTCTTCAGCGGCACGGCACTGATCAGCTTCTTGTAGAAGACGTCGTAGGCCTGCATGTCCGCGACCACGACGCGCAGCATGTAGTCGACGTCGCCGGCCATCCGGTAGAACTCCATCACCTCGGGCATGGCGCTGACGGCGTCGGCGAATTTGCGCAGCCAGGCTTCCGAATGGTCGGCGCTCTCGACCGAGACGAACACCGAAATCCCGAGGCCGATCTTGTTCTGGTCGACCAGCGCCACGCGGCGCAGGATCACGCCGTCGGCCTCCAGCCGCTGGATGCGCTTCCAGCACGGCGTCGACGACAGGCCGACCCGGTCGCCGATCTCGGCGACGGAGAGCGACGCATCCTCCTGCAACACGGTCAGAATCTTGCGATCGATCGCATCGAGGCGGCGGCTGTTGTCATGAAGCTGAATGGCGACATCGGTCATAGAAGAAAGTTCCATATGAAGGTTCAATATCCCTCATATAGAGAAGAATCTTCCAAATCAAGCGATTCGTGACGGCTCAGGCCGGCCTGGCGTCGGCGTGCTGACCCAAAAACTCTTCAACTTCAGTACGTTGCGGTGCGGCATAAGCACCCCCGAAGCGGGTGCATTTCAGCGCTGCAGCGGCCGAGGCGAAGCGGAGTGCGTCGCGCAGCGGCTGCTTCTCGGTGATGGCGAGGGCGAACGCCCCGTGGAAGACGTCGCCGGCCCCGAGCGTGTCGACGGTATGGACCGGGAAGGCCGGGGTTTCCTCGAGCTCGCCGTTCTCGTTGAGCCAGATCGTGCCCATCGGCCCGCGGGTGCCGGCCAGGAAGGAGGGGGTGAGCTTGGCGAGCTTGTGCAGCGCCTGGCCGTCGTCGGTGACGTCGGCGGTCTCCTGCAGCGGCTCGCTGGAGAACACCAGATGGGAGGAGGCGGTGAGCAGCCCCTCCCGCATCGACATCGCGCGGTCGACGTCGACCACCACGGGGATGCCGCGCTTGACCGCCTCGGCGCAAAGCTCGGTGCAGAACGGCGCGCAGCGGCTCTCGGTCAGGATCGCCGCGCAATCCTCCAGCAACAGCTCGGTCGGCGGCAGCTTGACCTTCCAGAGTTCCGGATCGCGGAAGGTGACGATGGTGCGTTCGCCGCTGTCGTCGATCATGATCGCCGAGATCGGGGTGACCAGGTTCGGCATGTGGATCAGATGATTGGTCTCGATGCCTTCCTGGGCGAGCTTGTCGAAGATGTAGCGGCTCGAGGTCTCCTGCGAATCGCCCATCGGTCCGCAGATCGAAGCGCGCCCGCCCAGTCGGACGATGCCGATGGCGGCGTTCAGCGCATTGCCGCCGCAGATCTCGTCGAAATGCGTCGCATTCTCCTTGGAGCCGCGCGCCGGGACGCTGACGCGAAAGGTCAGGTCGCGCACCGGCAGGCCGATGCAGAGGATGCGGGGCGGGACTTTCGGGGCGCCGTTCTGAAAATTCATGCGGGGATCCGTCGCAATGGTTCCGTTACTGCCAGAACTGTGTCCAGCTTTAATCGGCAGAACGATGTCCGGTTCCCGCTATTTGTCCAACGGGTTCTGGTGATGCACCCAGCGGCCGAGCAGATGATGGGCAATCGCGAACGGATGCGGGCCGGCGAGCCCTTCGGGATGCTGGCGCTTCAGCATCAGCGACGCCTCGGCATGGTCGAACCAGCGCGCATCTTCCAGCTCGGTGCGGTCGACCACGATGTCCTCGTTGGTCGCGCGCGCGGTGCAGCCGATCATCAGCGATGACGGATAGGGCCAGGGCTGCGTCATGTAGTAATTGACGTCGGTGCAGCGGATGCCGGACTCCTCGAAAATCTCGCGCCGCACGGCGTCCTCGATGGTCTCCGCGGCTTCCACGAACCCGGCGAGGCAGGAATACATGCCGGGCATGAACTGCTTCTGCCGTCCCAGCAGCACCTTATCGCCATACGTGACCAGCATGATCACCACCGGGTCGGTGCGCGGAAAGTGCTCGGCCTTGCAGCTCGGGCATTCGCGCTTCCAGCCGCCGTCCTTCATCGCCGTGCGGGTGCCGCAGTTCGCGCAGAAGCCGTGGCGCTGATGCCAGGTCACCATCGATTTCGCCATCGCGATGGCCGAGAGCTGCTCGGGCGGCACCACCCCCTGCATCGCCATGCCGCGCAATTCGGTGATCGCGACGTCGGCGCGTCCGACCAGCTTCTCGGCCGCCTGCGGCGCGATCCCCATGCCGAAGATCGGCGCGGCGTCGCGCAGCCCGAGGAAGATCGTGCCGGGATTGGCGCCGTAGCTGCGGGCTTCCTCCAGCGAAAGCAGTGCGCGGGCCCCGCCATCCTCCTGCTTCACGACCAGCGAGTCGCGATAGATCACATAGGCTCTAGCTTCGCGGTGGCCCTCCAGCGCGAACAGCTTCTCGTCGTTGGTGCGCAGATGCGCGGCGCGGTCCAGCACGTGGGTGACGAAGGCCGGCTGGCCGAGCGGAAATGAATCGAATGCAGACATTGAATGTTCAACCCAACCAGATCTTGCGGCGAAGCGCGCTGATGAAATTCTGCACTTCCTCGGCGTCATGCGCCAGCGGCGGCATCACGCCCCAAACGGGACGCGGCCATGCAGCGTCGCTGGTGCGGCGCGCGATGACGTGGACGTGCAGCTGCGGGACGAGGTTGCCGAGCGCGGCGACATTCAGCTTGTCGCACTTGGTGACCTCTTTCAGGGCCCGGGAGACGCGGGTGATTTCCGTCATCAGCTGCGCCTGCGCGACCTCGTCGAGGTCGATGATCTCGACCGCGCCGTCGCGCCGCGGCACCAGCAGCAGCCACGGATAATGCGCATCCTTGATGACGAGCACCTTGCACAGCGGCAGGTCGCCGATGTCGATGGTGTCTTTCTTGAGCTGCGAATGCAGCGACCAATTGGAGGCGGACATGGGGGGCAAATAATGCCTTTCCGTGTTCCCAGACAAGTCCCACAAAGCCAGCCTTACAAAGCCGGGTCAGGCCGCTTGCTTTCCGGCGGTTTTGGCCCCAAATAGGGATCGGGAGATTGGCGGTGGACGAGCCACTCGCCAACCGGGTCAGGTCCGGAAGGAAGCAGCCCTAACGAGGTCCGGATCGGGTCGCTCGTCAGTCTCCTACCTGTTTTTCGAGCGAATCGCGCTGGAATGGCGGTCTCCGCGCCCGGCGCTCGATTTTGGCTCCTATCCGCACGCCGGCTGAAGAGACAATTCCCAAGTTGCGGATCGATGCATGAATGACGCTGGCGACCCCTCCCATCCGTCCGACGGCGCAGGCAAAGGGAGCCTTGACGGCGGTTTCGATCTCGGCGGCGCGCCGGACGCCGCAAAACCCTACCGCGTTCTTGCTCGCAAATACCGCCCCTCCAGCTTCGAGGACCTGATCGGCCAGGAGGCTATGGTGCGCACGGTCTCGAACGCGTTCGAGACCGGGCGAATTCCGCAGGCCTGGATTCTCACCGGCGTCCGCGGGGTCGGCAAGACCACCACCGCGCGCATCCTCGCTCGCGCCTTGAACTACGCCAAGCCGGACGGCTCGGTGCAGGGGCCGACCATCCACATGCCGGACCTCGGCATCCACTGCCAGGCGATCATGGAAAGCCGGCACATGGACGTGCTGGAGATGGACGCCGCCTCCCACACCGGCGTCGACGATGTCCGCCAGATCAATGACAGCGTGCGCTACGCGCCGGCCAGCGCACGCTACAAGGTCTACATCATCGACGAAGTCCACATGCTGTCGACGGCGGCCTTCAACGCCTTCCTGAAGACGCTGGAGGAGCCGCCGGAGCACGCCAAGTTTGTGTTCGCCACCACCGAAATCCGCAAGGTTCCGATCACGGTGCTGTCGCGCTGCCAGCGCTTCGACCTGCGCCGCGTCGAAGCCGACGTGCTGATGAAGCATCTCGGCAATATCGCGACCAAGGAAGGCGTCGAGGTCGAGCCCGAGGCGCTCGGCATCATCGCGCGCGCGGCCGAGGGATCGGTGCGCGACTCGCTGTCGCTGTTCGACCAGGCGATTGCGCATGCCGCCGGCAATGTGAAGGCCGACGCGGTCAGGCAGATGCTCGGCCTCGCCGACCGCACCCGCGTGATCGATCTGTTCGAACAGCTGGCGCGCGGCGATATCGCCGCCGCCTTCGCCGAATTCCGCGCGCAATATGACGTCGGCGCCGATCCGGTCGTGGTGCTGTCCGACCTTGCCGAGTTCGTCAATTTCGTCACCCGCGTGAAGTTCGTGCCGGGGACGGCCGACAATGTTGCGTTCGGCGAGACCGAGCGGGTGCGGGCGCGCGAGTTCGCCGCCAAGCTGTCGATGCGGGTGCTGTCGCGGATGTGGCAGATGCTGCTCAAGGGCATCGCCGAGGTGCAGACCGCGACGCGCCCGGCCGCCGCGGCCGAGATGGTGCTGGTGCGGATCGCCTATGTCGCCGATCTGCCGACGCCGGATGAGGCGATCCGGATGATCGAGCAGAATGGCGGCGGCGCGGCGCCCGCGACGTCGGGTTCCGCCGCGTCGTCACCGTCACGCGGCGCACCGAGCTCGGCGATGTCGGCCATGCCGTCGGCGCCGGTGCGCACGCCGCAGGCCGCGCCGCGCGGCGATCTCGCCGCGCGTCCGCAGATGGCAGCGCCGGCCGCCGATGCCGCGCCGGCGCTGCGGATATCAAGCTTTCCGCAATTGATCGCGCTCGCCGGCGAGAAGCGCGACATCATGATGAAGAGTGCGCTGGAGGCCGATGTGCGGCTGGTGCGCATCGAGGACGGCCAACTCGAGATCGCCCTCGAGCCGAAGGCGCAGCGCGCGCTGGTCACCGATCTGTCGCGCAAGCTCGAACTATGGACCGGGCGGCGCTGGACCGTGATCATCTCCAACGAGGCCGGCCAGCCCACGGTGCGCTCGCAGAACGAACTGGCGCGCAGCGAGCACCAGCGCGCCGCCGAGGCCGATCCGCGCGTGCAGGAGGTGCTGGCGCGCTTCCCCGGCACCAAGGTGGTCGAGGTTCGCCGCCTTGCCGCCGAGGTTCCGGTTTCGGATGCCACCGGCGAAGACCCGATTGAAACTTCCGACAGCGACGACGATTGATATTTGGCTACAGGGACGCACGCATGGCTGATTTTCTCGGCATGATGAAGCAGGCAGCGCAGCTGCAATCCAAGATGCAGGAGATGCAGGAACAGCTCGGCAATGTCGAGGTCGAAGGCATCTCCGGCGGCGGCCTGGTCACGGTGCGCATGACCGCCAAGATGGAAGTGAAGGGCATCAAGATCGATCCGTCGCTGATGAAGCCGGAGGAACGCGAGGTGCTCGAGGATCTCCTGGTCACCGCGCATGGCGATGCACGCCGCAAGGCCGAGACCGCGATGCAGGAGAAGATGATGGCGCTGACCGGCGGGCTCGGCCTGCCGCCGGGATTCGGTCCGACTTAAATGGCTGCAAGCGTTGCCGGCCCCGAGATTGAACGCCTGATCCAGTTGCTGGCGCGGCTGCCCGGGCTCGGGCCCCGTTCGGCGCGGCGCGCGGCGCTGCATCTGATCAAGAAGCGCGAAGCCCTGATGACGCCGCTGACCGCGGCGCTGCAGGTCGCGATCGACAAGATCCAGGTCTGCAAGACCTGCGGAAACATCGATACACAAAACCCCTGCACCGTGTGCACGGATCCGCGCCGCGATCCCTCGATCATCGTCGTGGTCGCGGACGTCGCCGACCTCTGGGCGCTGGAACGCGCCAATGCGACCAATGGCCGCTATCACGTGCTCGGCGCGACGCTGTCGCCGCTCGACGGCGTCGGTCCACAGGATCTCACCATCGATCAGCTGGTGGCGCGTGCGCATGCGCCCGAGGTCAGCGAGATCATTTTGGCGCTCAATGCGACCGTCGATGGCCAGACCACCGCGCATTACATCACCGACCTGTTGTCGGAGGCCAATGTGCGGGTGACGCGGCTGGCGCATGGCGTGCCGGTCGGCGGAGAGCTTGATTACCTCGATGAAGGTACGCTATCTGCAGCCATGCGGCAGCGGACGCTGTTCTAGCGCGCGATGCTGGCGCCGAGCACGCGTCAGGCGCCAAGCGATCGGTCACAATCCGAAAAGATCGCACCGAAACAAAATGGTAGGGTGGATGCCGATTCGGGGACGGTCATTCACGCTCTGACGAATCAAGATACGGAACCACTGACAATGACGGCACACCGATTCGGCGTACGCTTATTCGGCGTACGTTTGCGCTTTGCGCTTCTGGCGGCAACGTTCGCCGCGCCTTGCGCGCTCGCGCAGCAGGCCGACGCCCCGCAGAAGCCCGGCAAGATGATCCACGCCGGCGACGTGCTGTCGGGAGAGCTCGGCGTCATGAAGGTGCGTGACGCCAAGAACCGCGGCAAGCGCGTCGCGACCTACCAGATCACCAGCGAGCCGCGCCGCCTGCCGCCGCCGAACGGTCTGTGCAATCTCGAGACCGGGCCGGAAACCTTCCAGCTGATTCCGACCAACGACGCCCAGGCCGCGCAGCTCAAAAGCCTCTCCGGCAAGGAAATCTCGGTGAAGGTCGACGAAGTCGCCTGCGCCAAGGATGCCGGCGAGATGAGCGAAGCCATCGTCACCAAGTGGAGCGTAGTGGCGAAGTAGGGTCGTGCCTCGGTTACGGTGTCATCGCCTGGATGCGCGGGTAATGACACCGCGCTGTTTCTTGAGTTGCGACCCATCCTCATCGTCGTCCTGGCGAAGGCCAGGACCCATAATCACCGGCCTTGCTTGTCGGATGGATCGTGGCCCCGACATCGCGCAACAATTCGCATTTGGGGTAATGGGTCCCCTGAGTTCACAAACGAAGTGCAACACTTCCTTGAGGAGGTGTTGCCATGGGGCGGACTTACAAGCAGCTCTCTCTGGACGACCGATGCGAGATTGCCTGCCTATCGGCCAATGGCAGCTCGGTCCGGCAAATCGCGGCAGCTCTGGATCGCTCGCCATCAACGATCTCGCGGGAACTGAGGCGCAATCGGGGGAGCCAGGTCGGCTACAAGCCGAGCTATGCCCAGCACCAGATGCGAGCGCGGCGCTGGACGGGCGGACGCCTCGAACGGGAGCCCGGCCTGCGCCGCGCGGTGTTGCAACGCCTTCGCCGCGGCTGGTCGCCCGAGCAGGTCGCTGGCCGGCTGGCCCGCGAGCACGGGCGCAAGGTGATCTCCCACGAGACCATCTACCGCTTCATCTATGGCCAACTCAGGCGCACCACGGACTTCAACTGGCGGCGCTATCTGCCGCGCGCCAAGAGCAAGCGCGGCTGCCGCGGCAAGCGGGGCGGCAGCCCCGCAAGCTTCATCGAAGGCCGTGTATCCTTGGCAAATCGGCCGCTCGAAGCGGCCGACCGCAGCGTGCCCGGACACTGGGAGGCCGACCTGATGATGTTCTCGAAATACGGTCAGGCCGTGCTGACCGTGCACGAGCGCACCTCGCGGCTGCTGCTCGGCATCCGCCTTGCCAGCAAGGTCGCGCGCGGTGTCGCCCGCCATCTCGTGGGCTTCTTCGCGCCCCTTCCACAAGAGCTGCGCCAGAGCGTTACCTTCGACAACGGCACCGAGTTCGCCGGTCACCTGGCGCTGCACCGCCTCTCGATCGCGACCTTCTTCTGCGATCCCCATGCCCCCTGGCAGAAGGGTGGCATCGAGAACGCCATCGGCAGGATGCGCCGCTTTATTCCCCGCAAGACGGATCTCGTAACCCTCTCGACCGCCAGGTTCCGCCAGTTCATCGCCGCCTACAACAACACCCCGCGCAAATGCCTTGACTACCGCACGCCCGCCGAGTCCTTTGCTCAAGTGTTGCACTTCGAATGTGAATCCACCTCCTGGCTTTCGCCAGGACGACGCGCGGAGAGAGTGGTTCCGCCGCTTCCCCGCTGAATTACGAACGCCTCTGGAATACAGGGCGGATTCACCCGGTCAAGCCGGGCTACAGGCGACTAAACCCGCACCGGCCCCAGCTCGTCGAAATGCCCGCGCCGCTGCAGCCAGGCGAGCAGGATCAGGCTCGGGATCGCGACCAGCACGCAGATCACGAAGAACATCTGCCAGCCGACGGCCTTGGCGACATAACCAGCGCCTGACGACAGATAGGTGCGGCCGACCGCGGCGAGCGCCGTCAGCAGCGCATACTGGGTCGCGGTGTGCAGCGGGTTGCGGCACAGCGCCGACAGATAGGCGACGAAGATCACGGTGCCGATCGCGCTGGTGAAATTCTCCGCGGTGATCGCAAGCGCCAGCGCCCATTGATCGACCCCGACATGCGCCAGCCACGAGAACGACAGGTTGGCGATCGCCTGCAGCACGCCGCCGATCCACAGGCTGGTCGCCAGCGAATAGCGCCGCGCCACGAAGCCGCCGGCAAAGCCGCCGATCAGGGTCGCGGCGAGGCCGACGCCCTTCACGATCGCCGCGTAATCGACCTTGGAAAAGCCGATGTCGATCACGAACGGCGCGGTCATGGTGCCCGAAAACGCGTCGGTGAACTTGAACAGCACCACAAAGGCGAGCGCCGCGAAGGCGTCCTTACGGCTGAGGAACTCGGAGAACGCGCCGAGCGCGGCGTGTAGCACGCGTTCGGCCGCGTTCTGCGCATGCGTGGCCGCCTCCGCGCCTTTCGATTGGGCCGGCTCGGTCGCAGCCAGCGCGGTGATGATGCCGATCACGACCAGCGCGGCCATCACCACATAGCCCCACATCCAGGCCGAGGGGCGCGCGAGGCCAGCGGACTCGAAGCCGCTGACGATGAACAGCGCGCCGGCGGTCGAGACCAGCATGCCGACGCGGTAGGCCGCGACATAGGACGCCATGCCGGCGGCCTGCTCGCTTTCGGGCAGGCTTTCGACGCGGAAGGCATCGACCACGATGTCCTGCGTCGACGAGGCGGTTGCGACCAGCAGCGCGGCGAAGGCCGCGAACCATGGCGAGCGCGCCGGATCGGCCATCGCCAGCACCAGGATCGCCGCGATCAGCAACAGCTGCGAGAACAGCAGCCAGCCGCGGCGGCGGCCGAACATCTGCGTGAACAGCGGCACATGCAGCGCGTCGACCAGCGGCGCCCAGAGGAACTTCAGCGTGTAGGGCGTGCCGATCAGCGCCAGCAGCCCGATGGTGCCGAGATCGACCCCGGCCTCCTTCATCCAGACCTGCAGCGTCGAGCCCGACAGCGCCAGCGGCAGCCCCGAGGAGAAGCCCAGCAGCAGCACGATCAGCACCCGCGGCTGCAGGTACACCGCAAAACTGTCGCGCCAGGAGGTGGCGGCGGGGGGATTCTTTTCCGATTGGGTCGCGGTCACTTCGGGCGCGGTCATGCCCCTCTGTTAGCAGATTCGACCGCGGCTGCCTTGGCTCCCTCTCCCCGCTCTATCGCGGGGAGAGGGTTGGGGTGAGGGGCTTTCTCAGCGAATTATGACGGGTGCAATGTGCGGAAGCTCCCCCTCACCCGAAATTCGCGCGAAGCGCGAATTTCGACCTCTCCCCGCAAGCGGGGCGAGGTGACTTCGAGGCTACTCCCCCGCCTGCAGCTTGCGCGGGGCGGGGAACAGGTCGGACGTGCTGGGCTTGACGAAACGGGGGACCTCGATCGGGGTCTCGGACTTGCTGAAGTCGAGTTCCTCGATGCGGCCGGCGCGCTTCTCGATCTTGTCGGCGGAGATCAGGATCTGCCTGACGTCCTCGTTTACCTGGCCGAAATGGGTCTGCAGCTTGAGCACGCGATCGCGCAGGCGGCCGAGGTCGTCGCCGAGATGCATCACCTCGTTGCGGATCTGGTCGGCGGCATCGCGAATGCGGGCGTCCTTCAGGATCTGCTGCATCACCTGGATCGCCAGCATCAAGAGCGACGGCGACACCAGCACGACGCGGGCGCGATAGGCCTTCTGGATCACGTCGTCGAAGCCGTCATGGATCTCGGCATAGACCGATTCCGACGGCACGAACATCAGCGCGGTGTCCTGGGTCTCGCCCGGGATCAGGTACTTCTCCGCGATGTCGCTGACATGCTTCAGCACGTCGGCGCGCAGCCGCTGGCTGGCGAATTTTCGCTCCTCGTCGCTGCGCGCATCGTGCAGCGCGGTCATGGCCTCGAGCGGGAATTTCGCGTCGATGCAGAGCGGGCGCTGGTCGGGCAGAAACACCACGCAGTCCGGCCGCTTGCCCGACGTCAGCGTGTACTGGAACTCGAACGAGCCCTTCGGCATGCCGTCCTGGACGATCGCCTCCATCCGCGCCTGGCCGAAGGCGCCGCGCGATTGCTTGTTGGCGAGCACGTCGCGCAGCGTCGTCACCTGGGTGGTGAGTTCGTTGAGGTTCTTGTGCGCGTGGTCGATGATGCCGAGCCGCTCATGCAGCACGCGCAGCGAATCCATCGTGTTGCGGGTCGATTGCTCCATCGACTGGCCGACCCGGTGGGTCACCGAATCGAGCCGCTCGTTGACGGCCCGGGCCATCTCGGCCTGGCGGCCGGCCAGCGCCTGCGCCATAGTATCAACCTTGGCATCGACCCGCCCGGAGGATTCGCTCTGGGCCCGCAGCATGTCGGCGAGGCGCTCCTCCAGCTCTTCGGCGCGGATGGCCTGGGCCATTGCGAGTTCCGCGCCGCGCCGGCTGGCGCGTGCGATCACCACCGCAATGGCGAACAGCAGGATCAGCGCCAGCGCCCCAAGGCCGATCAATGCGTCGGAGACACGGACGGGAAGGTCGCCAATCGTGAGGAGAATCTCGTTCATGCCGGCAGTTGTAGCCGATTCGCGGCCAGGTGCGAACGAAGAGGGAACGCTTATGGTAAATGCATTCCTGATTTTCACGGTTAATGCGGGGTGAAGAAACGTGGTTAACGTTGTCCTAACGGGTTCCTGAGCGCATTGACCCCATGAAGTCAGCAGCTTAAATCGCCGCCATGGCATTAAGAGAAATCATCATCCTGCCGGACAAGCAGTTGCGGCTGGTGTCGAAACCGATCGAGAAGGTGACGCCGGAGATCCGCAAGCTGGCCGACGACATGCTCGAGACCATGTATGACGCGCCCGGCATTGGGCTCGCGGCGATCCAGGTCGCGCAGCCGCTGCGGCTGATCACCATGGACCTCGCCAAGCGCGACGAGAACGGCGAGACCACGGCGAAGCCGCGCGTCTTCATCAATCCGGAGATCATTGCGCGTTCGGAAGAACTGTCGGTGTACGAAGAGGGCTGCCTGTCGATCCCCGAATATTACGAGGAGGTCGAGCGGCCGGCGCGGGTGCGCGTGCGATTCACCGATCTCGACGGCACGGTGCATGAGGAGGATGCGGAAGGGCTCTACGCCACCTGCATCCAGCACGAAATCGATCATCTCAACGGCGTGCTGTTCGTGGATTATCTGTCGAAACTGAAGCGCGACCGCGTGTTCAAGAAATTCGAGAAGGCCGCCAAGCGCGCGGCGGAGTAGGCGCGGTCGCTTTCCCGGACGCGTCATGGCCGGGCTTGACCCGGCCATCCACGTCTTGCTTCGCTGTCGCCGAAAACGTGGATGCCCGGGGCTTCTTGTGCGAAGACGCGCTTCGCGCTTAAGCACTCCAACTGCTACCGAGCCTGTCTAATGCCTCTCCGCCTGATCTTCATGGGCACGCCCGATTTCGCGGTGCCGACGCTGCTGGAGCTCGTGGCCCATGGCCATGAGGTCGTGGCGGTCTACACCCGCGCGCCGAAGCCGGGCGGGCGACGCGGCCTGCAGCTGGAGCCGACGCCGGTCGAGCAGGAGGCGCGCCGCCTCGGCATTCCCGTGCTGACGCCGAAGACCCTCAAAACGCCGGAAGCACTCGAGGAGTTTCGCGCGCATGACGCAGACGCCGCCGTCGTCGTCGCCTATGGCATGATCCTGCCGCAGGCCATTCTCGACGCGCCGAAGCTCGGCTGCTTCAACCTGCATGCGTCGCTCTTGCCGCGCTGGCGCGGCGCCGCACCGATCAACCGCGCCATCATGGCGGGCGATGCCGAGAGCGGCGTGATGGTGATGAAGATGGATGTCGGCCTCGACACCGGCGACGTCGCGATGGCCGAGCGGTTGCCGATCACGGACAGCATGACGGCATCCGATCTGCACGACGCGCTGGCGCCGCTCGGTGCCGACCTGATGGTGCGCGCGATGGCGGCGCTCGGGCGCGGCGGCTTGCAACTGACGAAGCAGAGCGCGGACGGCGTCACCTATGCGGCCAAGATCGAGAAGGCCGAGGCGCGGATCGACTGGACACAGCCGGCGCATATGGTGCTGCGGCACATTCACGGGCTCTCGCCGTTTCCCGGCGCCTGGTGCGAGCTTGCCGGCGAAGGCGAGCCGGTGCGGCTGAAAATCCTGCGCTGCGAGCAGGCGAAAGGCTCGGGCGCACCGGGCGCTGTGCTCGACGACAATTTCGCGATCGCCTGCGGCGACGGCGCGATCCGGATCCTCGAACTGCAGCGCGCCGGCAAGGCGCCGATGAAGGCGGCGGACTTCTTGCGCGGCACGCCGCTGAAGCCGCCTGCGCGGCTCAGCTGATGCCGCGCTACAAGCTCACCATCGAGTATGACGGCACGCCGTTCTCCGGCTGGCAGATCCAGGACACCGCGCCGACCGTGCAGGGCGCGCTGGAGACGGCGGTCAAGGCGATCTGCGGCGAGGACGTGCGCGTCCATGGCGCCGGGCGTACCGATGCCGGCGTGCATGCGCGCGGCCAGGTCGCGCATTGCGACATCGCCAAGCATTTTCCGCCCGGCCGCTTCCGCGACGGGCTGAACGCGCATCTGCGGCCCAATCCGATCGGCGTGCTCGCAGCTGACATCGTGCCCGACGATTTCGAGGCGCGGTTCTCGGCGACCAGGCGGCACTATCTCTATCGCATCACCAACACCCGCGCGAACCTCGCGCTCGACATCGGCCGGGTCTGGCGCGTGCCGCGCGCGCTCGATGCTGACGCGATGCACGCCGCCGCGCAGCGCCTGCTCGGCAAGCACGATTTCACCACCTTCCGCGACACCGAGTGCCAGGCCAAGTCGCCGGAGAAGACGCTCGATCAGCTCGACGTCACCCGCGAGGGCGCCGCCGTCAACATCGTGACGTCGGCGCGCTCGTTCCTGCACAGCCAGGTGCGTTCGATGGTGGGCTCGCTGGTGTGGGTCGGCGAGGGTCGCTGGAGCGCCGACGATCTTGCCGGTGCGCTCGCCGCCCGCAACCGCGCCGCCTGCGGCCCCGTGGCGCCGCCGGACGGGCTCTATCTGATGCGGGTGGATTATTAGGCGGTGTGAATGATCTCGTAGGATGGGTAGAGCGAAGCGAAACCCATCACTTCGAATCCGCGGCGCCAATGATGGGTTTCGCTGCGCTCTACCCATCCTACGGATGTGAGCCTACCCGAAATACCACGCTGTATCTGGTGCGGGTGGATGGCTCGTAGCCCCAATCCCTACTGTGCATGGGGTTGTTTTCGCTGTTTAATCCAGCCGATCGGCTGGATTACGCAAAATACCTGTCCAACACGCCCCGATAGATCCGCGTCAGCTTCTCCAGATCAGCCACCGGCGTGCGCTCGTCGACCTGGTGCATGGTCTGACCGACCAGGCCGAACTCGATCACCGGGCAATAGCTCGAGATGAAGCGCGCGTCCGAGGTGCCGCCGGAGGTCGATAGCTCCGGCCTGCGGCCGGTGATCTCCTCGATCGCGGCGACCGCAAGGTCGGTGAACGGGCCGGGCTGGGTGACGAACACGTTCGAGTTCGACGGTTGCCAATCGATGTGGGCGCGGATCCGGTTGCCGCAGGCTTTCGCCAGCCGTTCGTCGACCAGCTGGCGCAGGCTCTCCTGGGTGTGGTTGTCGTTGTAGCGGATGTTGAACTTCGCGCGCGCCTGGCCGGGGATCACGTTGCTGGCGGTGTTGCCGACATCGACCGTGGTGAATTCGAGGTTGCTGGCCTGGAACTGCGCGCTGCCGTGATCGAGCGGCTCGTCGCTCAGCGCCACGATCAGCCGCGAGATATCAGGCACCGGATTGGAGGCGCGGTGCGGATAGGCGACGTGGCCCTGCACGCCGTCGACGACCAGCGTGCCGGATTGCGAGCCGCGCCGGCCGATCTTGATCATGTCGCCCAGCACTTCGACATTCGAGGGCTCGCCGAGCACGCAATGATCGAATGTCTCGCCGCGCTCGGCGCACCATTTCAACAGCTTGACGGTGCCGTTGATCGAGACGTCTTCCTCATCGCCGGTGATCAGGAAGGAGATCGAGCCGTTGTCATTCTCTTGTGGCTTGCCGTCATGGTCGCCGAGATATTGCAGCACAGCGGCGACGCTGCAGGCGATGCCGCCCTTCATGTCGACGGCGCCGCGGCCATAGAGATAACCGTCCTTCACCTCGCCGGAGAACGCGCCGAGCGTCCACGCCGCTTCATCGCCGGGCGGCACCACGTCGGTGTGGCCGGCGAAGGTGATATGCGGCGCCGAGGTGCCGATGCGCGCATAGAGGTTGTCGATATCGGCGGTGCCGGGCTCGGAGAAGGTCACGCGGTGGACTTCGAAGCCTGCGGCTTTCAGCAGGTTTTCGAGAACGCCAAGCGCGCCGGCGTCGGCCGGGGTGACGGAGGGGCAGCGAACGAGATCGCGGGTAATCGAGACGGCATCACTCATGCGCCTCGCTTAACACGTCACACGGCGGGTGGACCAGCTTTGTGCGGCACGATATCGAGCTCGCTCTGCTGATCCCAGCCGCGCGCGGAGCGCGACCCGCTGTCGCGGCCTTGCCGCACATGGGTTTTCCCAAGCGGATTGGGGCCATAGCGATTGGGGTAGCTGGTGCCGCGCAAAAAGGCGAGCTCGATGAAGCCCCAGACATAGAGCACGAAGACGATCAGGCCCGCGGCCATCACCCAATAGGATTCATCGGGGAGCCGATCCGAGAACTGGCTCATGAGACCCGGGATCGCGAAAAACGGCACCATCCACCAGCCGCTCTTGTCGCGGTCGTGCAGTCGCTTGATCGAGACAGCGACATAGACCCAAACGAACAAGAACGTTCCGCAGGCCTTGACCAGCAATGCCGGCAATCCGGCCCAGCTCAGCGATTTGTAGCTGTCGGGGTCGAAGGCCCGGAAGATGTCGTCGACATTGAAGCTGAACCCGTTCTTGCCGCCGAGGCCGGCCGAGACCGCCAGTAAAGCCAGGAACATCATCCAGCAGACGATGATCAGCCCCGCGAGCCAGAATTTGGCCCGGTTGACGCGGCCCTTGAAGCCGAACAGGTAATTGGCCCAGTCCATGAAAATAAGCTCCGGGCTGCGGCAATTCTTCGCAGCCCGGAGATATGTCGGCGTCGGATCGAAATTGGTTCGATCAGTCCAGACCCGTCGTCCTGAGGTGCGAGCCTTGCGGCGCAATTGCGCCGCTGGGCGAGCCTCGAAGGATGCACGGCCCCGCTGGTGGCCGTCGACCCTTCGAGACGCCTGCTTCGCAGGCTCCTCAGGGTGACGGTGATGGACTGATCTCGCGGCGAAAAAGCGATCAATCCCGCAGCAGCTCGTTGATGCTGGTCTTGGCGCGGGTGCGCTCGTCGACCCGCTTGACGATCACGGCGCAGGCGGTGGCAGGTCCCGGCTGGCCGTTCTTCAGCGGCTTGGCCGGCAGGGTGCCGGGCACCACGACGGCATATTCCGGGACCTCGCCGACGAAGATTTCGCCGGTCTCGCGGTCGACGATCTTGGTCGAGGCGCCGAGGAACACGCCCATCGACAGCACCGCGCCCTTGCGCACGATCACGCCCTCGGCGACCTCCGAGCGCGCGCCGATGAAGCAGTCGTCCTCGACGATCACGGGCTCGGCCTGCAGCGGCTCGAGCACGCCGCCGATGCCGACGCCGCCGGAGATGTGCACGCGCTTGCCGATCTGGGCGCAGGAGCCGACCGTCGACCAGGTGTCGATCATGGTGGCTTCATCGACATAGGCGCCGAGATTGACGAAGGAGGGCATCAGCACGACGTTGCGGGCGATGAAGGCCGAGCGGCGCACGATCGCGCCCGGCACGGCGCGGAAGCCGGCGTCGCGGAAACGGTTCTCGCCCCAGCCCTCGAACTTCGACGGCACCTTGTCCCACCACGATGCCTTGCCCGGGCCGCCCGCGATCTGACCCATGTCGTTGAGGCGGAACGACAGCAGCACGGCCTTCTTCAGCCACTGATTGACCTTCCACTTGCCGCTCGTCTCGCGCTCGGCGACGCGGGCCTCGCCCTTGTCGAGCAGCTCCAGCGCGTGGTCGACCGCCTCGCGGACCTCGCCCTTGGTCGAGGTCGAAATGCCTTCGCGGGCGTCGAACGCGGTGTTGACGGTGGTTTCGAGGGCGGACAGCGACATCGGGACAATCCTTGGCGTATCGGGGATTATGACGGGATTTTGCGGGGCTTTTTCGGAATTTGGGGCCGCGGAGTCAAGGCAAACTCCTCCGTCGCCGAGTGGTCTCTTTTCCGTCGTCCCGGCCAAGCGAAGCGCGAGCCGGGACCCATAACCACGAATGCCAGCGTTGCGGCACGCTGGGGCCACGGCGCGTAGCCACACAGAGATTGGTGGTTATGGGTCCGGCTTTCGCCGGGACGACGTGGGGAGAGGTCAGGGCTTTCCGTTCAGCCGCTGCAGGAAGCCGGTGAGATCGTCCGTGACATGATCGACATGGGCGGCGTCGCGGCCTTCGAGCTCCCAGGCCTCGCGCACCACCTCCTGGCTGCCGTCGGGCACGACCAGCACGGTGGCCATGCCGAGCTCATGCGGCACCACCAGGTTGCGCGCGAGGTCCTCGAACATCGCAGCCCTCGCCGGATCGACGTCGTGGAGCCTGAGGAACTTCTGGTAGGTCTGCGGCGCCGGCTTCGGCTCGAGATCGGCGGCGATGATGTCGAACACGCCGTCGAAATGGTTGCCGATGCCGAGCCGGCCCAGCACCGCATCGACATGGTCGACCGAGCCGTTGGTCAGGATCAGCTTGCGTCCCGGCAGCCTGGCGATCGCAGCCCCCATCGCCGGATTCGGCTGCAGCGGCGAGTGGTCGATCTTGTGCACATAAGCGAGATAGTCGTCGGCCTGCACGCCGTGCTCGGTCATCATACCGCGCATCGTGGTGCCGTAGCGCAGGTAATAGTCCTTCTGCAGCCGCCGTGCTTCCTCGGGAGAGATCTTCAGCCAGTTGCTGACGAACTCGCCGATCCGCGCATCGACCTGCTGCCACAGGTTGACGTGATGCGGGTACAGCGTGTTGTCGAGGTCGAACACCCAGGTCTCGACATGGCCGAAGCTGCGGGGAGTATTCATTGTGGCTCTCCACTTGTCAGCGTGAACGTCGTTCCGCCCTCCGCCGTCGTCCTGGCGAAAGCCAGGACCCATACCGCGGAATCTATCAATGTGGCACGGTGCTCGTCGTTCTTCGCCAAACGCAGTCTTGTGGTTGATGGTGTGGACGGCCCCCTACGGCATCAGTGTGCCAGAATGAGGTTGTCTAGATCTCATACAAGGGAGCCGTCCGTGAACCAGATTATCCGCATTGGGATTGATACGTCGAAGTATATTTTTGTGCTGCATGGGGTTGATGCGGCGGAGCAGGTGGTGCTGCGCAAGAAGCTGTCGCGCAAACAAGTGCTGGAGTTCTTCGCCAAATTGCCGCCGACTGTGATCGGGATGGAGGCCTGCGGGGCTTCGCAACATTGGGCGCGTCAGCTTTCCAAGCTCGGTCACGAGGTGAAGCTGATGGCACCGCAATTGGTCAAACCCTACGTGATGCGGAACAAGAATGACGGGCGGGATGCAGAAGGCCTGTGTGAAGCGATGAGCCGGCCGAGCATGCGCTTCGTGCCGGTGAAGACGGCCGAGCAGCAGGCCGCGCTGATGCTGATGGGTGTCCGCGACGGATTGATCGTCCGGCGCACCCAGCTGACCAATACGATACGCGGCCACGCGGCGGAGTATGGCCTGATCGCCCCCAAGGGACTGGACGCGATCGAACCCCTGCTGGTGCGGATTGCGCAGGACGAGACGCTTCCGGTTCTGGCGCGCGAGCTGTTTGTGGTGCTGGGCCGGGAGCGCGTCAGGCTCGAGGGTGAGTTGGAGGCGGTTGAGGCCAAGCTGATGGCCTGGCACCGCGCCGATGCCACGGGCCGGCGCTTGGCTCAGATCCCCTCGGTCGGTCCGATCGTTGCAACCGCGCTGGTGATGAAGACACCTGATCCGCGCACGTTCCGTTCTGGTCGTCATTTTGCGGCCTGGCTGGGATTGACACCCAAGGACCACTCCACCGCTGGCAAGACCAGGCTTGGCAAGATCACGCGGGCTGGCGATGAGAACTTGCGCCGTCTGCTGGTGGTCGGGGCCACAGCGGTGATCCAGCAGGCCAGGCGGGGACGCGGTCATCACTCGCGCTGGCTGCTGGCCCTGATCAAGCGCAAGCCGCCGAAGCTTGCGGCCGTGGCGCTCGCCAACAAAGTGGCCCGTATCGCCTGGAAGCTGATGGCAACGGGCGAGAGTTACGAGGCGGCACGGATGAATCCCATGACAGCCGCCGCCTAATCGATTAGCCGGCGGGCTCGCTCGCCGGCCGACCGGAGCTGCAAGAGCAGATGGAGCGATCGATCGAGCAACGATGCGAGACAGTCCGCAGGACCCATCGGCTGCCAACAGGCCGCGTGGTTGTTTGGAACTCGCATCGCGCAAACCATCTTGGCCAGCGATCCATTCGATCGCACCCAACAGGCCGGACATATGGATGCAAGCGATCCGATCTCACCAAACAGCTCTTGTGCCACGGGGGCCGTCCACATATGGGTCCTGGCCTTCGCCAGGACGACATCGATGTTTGCGGCCTCATTATCTTCATCACGGCATCGCAAAGCGCAGCGTCTTGCCGCCGCTGGTCATGTCGACGGTGGTGAAGCCGAGCGCGGCGAGGCCGCGGGTGCTGCAGTCGCCCTGTTCGTTGATCTCGAACTTGCTTTCGCGGGTGCAGAGCTGGACCCCGCCGCCCCAGTTCAGCGGCTTGTCCCTGATGCGGATGGCCCGGTTGTCGTTGTCGACCGCTTCGGCAAACGAATAGATCTGCTTCGGCGCGCCTGATACGTCGGGATGCAGGCACTTGCCGGGGTCGATGCGATACCAGCCGCGGCTGGTCACCACCTTGCCGTCGTCGGTTGCAACCGCGGCCATCACCTTGTGCGGCGTGTCATTGCACCAGGTCAGCCCCGATGGCGACGGCTTCTGCACGGCATCGATCATGGTGGCGAAGAAATTCGGCGACTGCACGATGTCGCTGGCGAGCCCGCGACTCCTGAGGAACGCCGACAGCGCACTCTGGGTCTTCGGCCCGTCGACGCCATCGATCGGCGCGGCATCGTAGCCCGCGATCACCAGCAGGCGCTGGATGCCGGCGAGGCGCGCCTGCTCGTCGTCATATTCGCTGTCTTCGGCGAGATAGGCGACCAGATGGCCGTCGTCGGTCTTCGTCGGCGTGATCTGGGTGAATTGCGCGGGCATCTGGCCGGAGCGGCATTGTCGCGCGGCGGCGATCACGAAATTGTCCTGCGCCACGCAGAGCGTGTCGGTGCCGTTCTGCGGGATCGGCGAAGCGCCATAGACGCCAAGCGCCCGCGCATTGAGCAGCACGCGGTCGGCGGTGAGCGCGCCCTGCACCACGACCCGGCAGGTCGCGGGATCGATGCGGAACCAGCCGCGTGTCGCGGTCGCGGCCTTGTCGTCGATGCCGATCGCGGCCTCGATCACATAGCTCATGCGGTTGCAGAGCTTGAGGTCGGCATGCGCCGGCGCCGACGAGAACAGGAACGACACCAGCGCGGCCGGCAGCGCCATCGCGAGCCGCGCCGGCAGCGACCGGCGAGGAATCCTCGCCGTGTGTCCCGCGTCTGCCATTACTTGTGGATCAGCGTGCCGGTGCCCTGGTTGGTGAAGAGCTCGAGCAGCACCGCGTGCTGCGTCTTGCCGTCGATGATCACGACGCCCTGCACGCCCTGTTCGAGCGCGTAAATGCAGGTCTCGACCTTCGGGATCATGCCGCCGGAAATCGTGCCGTCGGCGATCAGCTTGCGGGCTTCCTTGATCGACAGGTCCGGAATCAGCTTCTTGGACTTGTCGAGCACGCCCGGCACGTCCGTCAGCAGCAACAGGCGCTTGGCCTTGAGCGCGCCCGCGATCGCGCCGGCGAAGGTGTCGGCGTTGATGTTCAGGGTCTGGCCGTCCTGCGAGGTCGCCAGCGGCGCCAGCACCGGGATCAGCTCATAGCCGATCAGCTGATTGAGCAGCGTGAGGTCGACCTTTTCGGGGTCGCCGACGAAGCCGAGATCGATGGCCTTCTCGATGTTGGAATCCGGATCGACCATGGTGCGCGTCGTCTTCGACGCCTTCACCATGTTGCCGTCCTTGCCGGAGAGGCCCACGGCCTTGCCGCCCGCCTCGTTGATGTAGCCGACGATCTGCTTGTTGACCGAGCCCGCCAGTACCATCTCGACGATCTCGATGGTCGCGGCGTCGGTGATGCGCAGGCCCGCGGCGAATTCCGACTGGATGCCGAGGCGCTTCAGCATGGTCGCGATCTGCGGCCCACCGCCATGCACGACCACCGGATTGATCGCGGTCTGCTCGAGCAGCACGATGTCGCGCGCGAACGCCTTCGCGGTGTCCTCGGCGCCCATGGCATGGCCGCCATATTTAATGACGATGGTTTCCTCGTCATATTCCTGCATGTGCGGCAGCGCCTCGGACAGGATGCGGGCCTGATCGAGCGGGCTGATGTGCTGGTCGGTCATGGGGCTGGTCTCGTCGTCAGCGGAGGGGTGGCGCGGTTCTATCTGATTGGCGGGCAGGGCGCAAAGCGGTCTTGACCCTCTCCCCTTGTGGGAGAGGGTGGCTTCGATGCGACGGCATTGAAGCCGGGTGAGGCGTTTGTCTCCGCGGATAGAGACCCCTCATCCGGCGCGGATTGCATCCGCGCCACCTTCTCCCACAAGGGGAGAAGGAAGTATGGCGGTCATCACCGCTTCGGCCACACCGCCGCGACCGCCAGTACCAGCCAGCTCAGGATCAAGAGCGTTCCGCCGGTCGGCGCAGCCATCGGAAACAATCCATGGCCGGCATATTGGCGCAGCACGAGGTCGCCCGCGAACAATGACGCCGCGATGACGAAGCCGGCCGCCGCCACGACTGCGAGCTTCGCATGGATGATCGTGCGATCCGCGACCGCGATGGTCGCGACTACGGCGGGTGCATGGAACAGCAGCATCGAGGATGCCGCCGCCAGCCGCGTGGCGTCAGGCAGATGGGCTGCGGCCGCCGCCAGCATCACGCCGCAAGCGCCCATGATGGCGGCAAGGCCGATCAGGAAGCGGGATGCCCCGCTCATCGGCGCCGTTCCTCGATCAGGCGCACCATGGCGGCACGCAGCTCCGGCATGCCGTCGCCGGTGCGCGACGAGGTCACCAGCACTTCGGGGAAGGCGGCGGGATGTTTTGCGAGCGTTGCTGACGTGTCGGCGATGACGGTCTTGAGTTCGCCGGCCTTCACCTGATCGGCCTTGGTCAGCACGACCTGATAGCTCACCGCGGACTTGTCCAGCGTC
The DNA here is from genome assembly GCF_054063355.1 of Bradyrhizobium sp. USDA 4502. Classification (NCBI taxonomy): domain Bacteria; kingdom Pseudomonadati; phylum Pseudomonadota; class Alphaproteobacteria; order Hyphomicrobiales; family Nitrobacteraceae; genus Bradyrhizobium; species Bradyrhizobium sp. USDA 4502. The sequence goes on along the minus strand of NZ_JBSSGF010000001.1, from coordinate 6,928,101 downwards.
TTCAGCACGTCGAGATCGACGTCCTTGATGCCGTGGCGCGCGTCGATCAGCACGTAGACCCGTGCCAGCGTCGCGCGCCCGAGCAGGAATTTGTGGATCAGCGCCGTCCACGACGCCACCTTGGTCTTCGGCGCCGAGGCGTAGCCGTAGCCGGGCATGTCGACCAGGCGGAAGGCGGCCTTCTCAGGCCCCTCGAAGAAGATCAGTTCCTGGGTGCGGCCGGGCGTGTGCGATGTTCGCGCCAGAGCGCTGCGGCCGGTCAGCGCGTTGATCAGGCTCGACTTGCCGACATTGGAGCGGCCGGCGAAGGCGACCTCGAGGCCGGCCATCGGCGGCAGCGTCTCGATCGAGGGCGAGGCCCAGATGAAGCGCCAGTCGCCGGCGAACAGCTTTCGGCCTTGCTCGATCAGCGCCGCATCGGGTTCGGTGCTCATGCGCGGCGCCCCACTCTCGTTCCGTCATTGCGAGGAGCGAAGCGACGAAGCAATCCATTTCTCCTCGTGTTGAGGCGTGGATTGCTTCGCTTCGCTCGCAATGACGGTGCTACCTAGGTCGTCTTCTTGGCGAACGTCGCCTTCAGATTGTCGAACAGCTCCACCTTCACGCCATTCTTGCGCATAATGAAGCTCTGCTGCAGCACCGACAGCAGGTTGTTCCAGGCCCAGTAGATCACGAGACCCGCCGGGAAGCCGGCCAGCATGAAGGTGAAGATCAGCGGCATCCAGTCGAAGATCATCTTCTGGGTCGGATCCGGCGGCGCCGGATTGAGCTTCATCTGGACCCACATCGTGATGCCCATGATGATCGGCCAGATACCCATCACCAGATAGGCGCCGAAATGCGGTCCGAGCAGCGCGATCGGATCGAACGGAATCAGGCCGAACAGCGTGAACAGATTGGTCGGATCAGGCGCCGAGAGGTCCTTGATCCAGCCGAAGAACGGCGCGTGCCGCATTTCGATGGTGATGAACAGCACCTTGTAGAGCGAGAAGAACACCGGGATCTGCAAGGCGACGGGAAGACAGCCCGCGATCGGGTTGATCTTCTCCTTCTTGTAGATCTCCATCATCTCCTGCTGCTGCTTCACGCGGTCATCAGGATAGCGTTCCTTCAGCGCCTGCAGCTGCGGCTGCACCGACTTCATCTTCGCCATCGAGGCGTAGGACTTGTTGGCGAGCGGGAAGAACAACAGCTTCACGATCACGGTCACCAAGAGGATCGCGATGCCGAAATTGCCGACCAGGCGATAGAACCAGTCGAGCGCCAGGAACATCGGCTTGGTGATGAAGTAGAAATGGCCCCAGTCGATCAGGAGATCGAAATGGTTGAGGCCGAGCTGCTTGTTGTAGCCGCCGAAGCCGACCAGCGGGAAGTTGAGGCCGACCGTGGCGGCCTCCTTCGCGCCGGCGAACAGCCGCCCGTTGGCAACGCCGGTGCCGCCGATCGGAATGGTCTGCGCGCCGAGCATGTAGTCGGTCTGGTAGCGCTTGTCGCCGGTGGTGAAGCGGGCGCTTTCGAGCGTTGCGGTGGTCTCCGGCAGCAGTGCCGTGGCCCAGTATTTGTCGGTGATGCCGAGCCAGCCGTCGGTGACCTTCGTGAACACGATGCCGCGCGAATTTCCGCCGGTCGAGGTCTTGGCCTCGTCGATGTTCTTGTAGCTGAATTCCTGCAGGCCGTGTTCGCCGAGATAGCCGATCGGGCCTTCATGCAGAATCGCGTAGCCGGAGACCGGCGGCTTGCCGCCGCGCGAGATCAGACCGAACGGATACAGCGTCACCGGCGCGCTGCCTTGATTGATGACCTCGTCCTTGATGCTGAAGAGGTAGCGATCGTCGATCGAGATGGTGCGGCGGAAGGTCAGGCCCTGGCCGTTCTCGTATTTCAGAATCACCGGGGTGCTCGGCGACAGGGTGTTCGATCCCTCCTGCTGCCAGACGGTTTCGGCGTTCGGCGTCTTCACCGATGAGCCGTTGGCGGTCAGCCACAGGAACTCGGCGTAATAAGGCTCGGCCGTGCCCGACGGGGAAAGCAGCACGACAGCCGGCGATTTGGGATCGACCGTCTCGCGGAACTGAACCAGCGCCAGGTCGTCGATCCGGGCGCCCTTCAGCGCGATGCTGCCGGTGACGCGCGGGGTCTCGATCTTGATGCGCGGGCCGGAGGCAAGCACCGTCTCGCGGCTCGCGACCGGAGCGTCAGCAGCAGGCGCGCCGGGAGCCGGAGAGGGAGTCGCCGAGGTACCCGGAGCGGTGCCGGGAGCAGCACCCGGAGTCGCCTGCGGCGCCGGCTTCTGCAACTCCGCCTGGCGCTGCGCCTCGCGCTGCTTCTCCATCTGCGGCACATTGTAGAAATATTGCCAGGCGATCAGGACGAGGCCGGACAGAATGACGGCAAGGATCGTGTTGCGGTTGTCGGACATCTCTTAGGGTCTCGTCATTCCATTCGGATTGGGCGCGCTCTTGTTACCCGCCTTGTTGGTACCCGTCTTGTTATTACCCGTGTTGGGCGCAGGCCGGTCGAGGCGGCGCAGCGCCGACCGCAGGTCGTCAAGCATGGTCGCAAAGTCGCGGGTCAGCGCGTCACGACGGCCCACTAGCACATAATCATGGTGCGGCCGCATGAATACGGCGTCGACCTGTCTCATCACTTCGCGAAGCCGGCGGCGGATGCGGTTGCGCTCGGTCGCGGTGCCGTTCTTCTTGGTGACGGTATAGCCGACGCGGATCGGGCCCTGATCGTCGCGGCGGCGGCCCTGCAGCACAAAAGCTGTGGTATTCGCCCGTGCGCCATTGGCAACGGCGAGGAAATCCGCCCGCTGCCTCAGCCGATCCATAATGGGTATCTCCGGAGAGGAGACGTCCGGGCTCAGGCGCTCAGGCGCTTGCGGCCACGCGCGCGGCGCGCAGCGAGGACCTTGCGGCCGCCGGCCGTGGCGAGACGGGCGCGGAAGCCGTGACGGCGCTTGCGCACCAGTTTGCTGGGTTGATAAGTCCGCTTCACGGGTAATTCTCCGCTGACCGGGCAATTTGCCGTTGTATTGAGATGGAGTCCGGTGATGCTGGCGGGCCCAAACGAGCCGTTGACGGCCCCAAAGAGCCGCCCCCGGGTCAAGAACCGGGCCATCGCGGACAGTTGGCGCGGCTTATAAGGGAGCGCCCTGTTTTCGTCAATGTCACAGGCCGTCGCAAAAAGGCTTCTTCGAAACGTCGCAATTGGGGCGAATATATCTGATTTCGCGGGGTATTTGACGGTATGGAGACGCTTTGGGGCGTTCGGGGAACCGCCCACATTAGCGATCCGTAATTTGACCGGCTTGGGGGCCGGGCCCCATCTTCCGACCCCTAAGCCAAACAAGGCCTTATCTTGTGGCTCTAACTGACGATCAGGCGACCGCGCAGAAGCAGCGGCCCAAGCCGTCCCCCCGGCTCGGGCTGTCGGGCAAGCTTTTGCTGCTGACGATTCCCCTGGTGATGATCGCCGGGCTCCTGATCTACGTCCCGGCCATCGCCAACTTCCGGATGAACCGGCTCAATGACCGCCTGGCCGCCGCCAATACCGCGGCGCTGGTGCTCGATGCCGCCCCGTCCGGCCTGGTGCCGGATTCGCTGGCGCGGCAGATCCTGACCAGCATCGGCGCCCGTGCCGTCGCCATCAAATTGGGACAGCAGCGCCGGCTGCTCGCCAGCGCCGATTTGCCGGCGGCGATCGACCATGACGTCGACATGCGGACCATGACGGTGTGGTCGGCGATCGTCGATGCCTTCGAGATCATGCTGGAGCATGGCGACCAGACCATCCGCGTGGTCGGACCCGCGCCGGGCCAGGCGCAATTCATCGAGGTCGTGATCGACGAGAAGCCGCTGCGGCAGGCGATGTACCGCTTCTCGCGCAACGTTTTGGTCGTTGCATTGTTGATCGCCGGCCTGACCGCCGGCCTGGTCTATCTGGCGCTGCATTATTTGTTCGTGCGCCCGATGCGGCGGCTGACCGCGAGCCTGGTCGGCTTCCACGAGAATCCGGAGAGTTCGGCGCGAATCATCGTGCCGAGCCAGCGCGGCGACGAGATCGGCGTTGCCGAGCGCGAGCTGTCGGACATGCAGCGCGACCTCGTCTCGATGCTGCATCAGAAGAGCCGGCTTGCGGCGCTCGGGCTCGCCGTCTCCAAGATCAACCATGATTTGCGCAATCTGCTGGCGTCCTCGCAATTGCTGTCGGACCAGCTCGCCAGCGTGCCCGACCCGCGGGTGCAACGCTTTGCGCCGAAATTGTTGCGCTCGCTGGAGCGCGCCATCGCCTTCTGCCAGTCGACACTGTCTTATGGCCGCGCGCAGGAGGCGGCGCCCGATCGCCGCGTCATCATGGTGGAGCCTGCGGTTGCCGAGGTGCGGGAGTCGGCCGGGCTCGCCACCGATGTCTCGATCACCTGGATCAGCGCGATTGAGCGCGGCCTGACCATCGACGCCGACCCGGACCAGCTGTTCCGCGTGCTGCTCAATCTGGTGCGCAACGCGGCGCAGGCGCTGGAAACCCGGCCCGCAGGTGACGGCGGCGCGCAGCAGATCCGCATCACCGGCCGCCGCGAGGGGACGGTTGCGATCATCGAGGTCTCCGACACCGGTCCGGGCGTCCCGACCAAGGCGCGCGAGCATTTGTTCGAGGCATTCCAGACCTCCGGTCGCCCCGGCGGCAGCGGGCTTGGCCTTGCCATTGCCGCCGAACTGATCCGGGCCCACGGCGGCCACATCCACCTGGTCGAGGGCACGATCGGCGCCACCTTCCGGATTTCGATCCCGGATCGTCCGGTGGAACTGCTGTCGGTCCGCAGCGAGCGGGCGAGGGCCTGAGGCCGTTCCGGTATTCCGGGGCGGCCAAAACTGCGGCCGAAATTGGCGTTTCCAGACCTTGCCAACCGGACCCGGAGCCTGTAGCTAGAGCGCTCTTTCGCGACGTTCCGGGGCTCCCGGAGCCATGCGGGCTCAAGCCCACCCGCGAAAATGCGCCCGTAGCTCAGCTGGATAGAGCATCAGACTACGAATCTGAGGGTCGGACGTTCGAATCGTTCCGGGCGCGCCACTCAACTAACTTCCCATTGGAAATCAATAACTAGCACGAATACAAGCGCTTAGCTGCCGTGTGGTGGTCACAAACGGTGGTGCTAAATCGTGCGTGTATTGATGGGCGTCATCAAGGACAGACACGGGACGTATTGCGCCCGGAAGGCGGTGCCGGAGAAGCCTGACGGGCTTCAGGCGGCCGTCGCTCGCGAACTGAACAACGGCAAAGCCAAGCAGAAGCACCTGAAGCGGTCGCTGGGAACCAAGGACCTTCGCGAGGCCAACATCCGTGCCAAGCCGGTGTTAGCGGAGTTCGACCAGATCATTGCGAGGGCGAAAGCGAGCCTTGCTGCAATCACGGTGCCTGTGGTCAAGCGCACTAGCCTAAACGATACCGAAATCAAGCGCATGGCCGAGTACGTGTACGCAACGGCGCTGAAGGAAGATGAGGCGCTAAGGTTTTCGGGCAGGCTAGGGCTAGTGGGCCCACACGGCGAGAATGTTAACGCCGAGGCGCATGGGGACATCCGACAAGATTTTCAGCAGAAGTTTGCTATCGGGGATGTTTCTTTCGCTGAGCAGCGTGCCCAAAACGCCCTCGCAAGCTTCGGTATCACGCTAGACCAAAGCGGCGCGGCCTATCATGACCTTTGCATCGAAAGCGCCAAGGCGTTCCTTAGAGCCCTTGATGATATTGGGCTTCGCTATGCGGGTGCAGTCATTGAAACCCCGCGCCTACCTTCTTCCAAAGTCACAGGCGGCCACGGAGAAGGCGGAACGCTGCAAGAGGCGCTAGCTGGTTGGAAGGGGCACAGGACGCGTCCCAAGCGGACGGTGGATGAGTTCACTAGCAGCGTGGACATGTTCATCCAGCTTCACGGCAACATGGCCGTAGCGGCGATCAGGAAAAAGCACGCTCTGGATTACCGCAAGACGCTTCAGGACAGGCCACGCCACCGAACAGGCGACTTGCAGCGCGCAACGCTTCCGGCGCAAGCCTCTTGGGGCAGAGAGCACCCAGACGAGCCGAGGATCACCGCAGCAACCATTAACAAGCAGCTTGGCGCTGTGCAGTCCATCTGCATCTGGGCCAGCGATAACGGGCTTGTGCCGGATGACGCGCAGTGGACCGACCCGTTCAGCAAGCTCAGGCTGCCCGAGGAGCGATCAGAGCGCACGTCATTCGAGATTGCGGAGCTTCAATCGCTGTTCGGTGCGCCAGTGTTCACCGAACATGACTTCCCTCTGGGGGCCCATGGGGCCGCTGGTTTCTGGCTGCCGGTGTTGGCGCTATTCACAGGCGCACGGCAAGCGGAGCTGGGAAGTCTCATGGCTGCCAATGTGCAGGTGGACGCGGAAACGCAAGTGCCGTTGCTCTACTTCGTAACCGAGAGGGCGCGGGGGAAGCGCGTCAAGACCGATGCCTCCGAGCGTGCTGTGCCCGTGCATCCCGAAGTGATCCGCTTGGGCTTCCTCAGCTATGTGGCGGAACGACGGAAGGCCGATGGTGCAGACGCTTGGCTATTCCCTTCAGTGTCTCCCGACCGTGGGCGCGCTGGTGTGCCCGCATGGTCGCAGTGGTTCGGACGCTATCTCCGCGCGGCTGGCGTGACAGACAAGGCTAAGGTTTTTCATTCCTTCCGCCACACAGTGAAGGACGCGCTGCGGCGTGGGCGCGCCGATCACGAGATGCGCGAGGCCCTTATCGGTCATGCGCAAGCTTCCTCAGTGAGCTGGGGCTACGGCGCTAACGCCATGTTGTCGCGGTTCGGCGCTGCTGCGCTCTCCGATGCAATCAACCGCATTTCCTATCCTGGCCTTGACTTGTCGCGGGTCAAGCCGCTGGGGGCACTAGTGGGCACACGCGGCAACAGCAATGCGAAATGAGGAATACAAAATGTCTGCAAACAGCATCACAACCGAAGCCGCCACCGTCGTGCTCACCGTAGCCCTAGCGAGCGCATGGGCCATGATCCGAGCGGGCCACCGCTGGTATGCGTGGCTGGACACCTTTGAGCGCACCCCGAGCGCCCTGTGGCGTGCGCAGAGGCATGTCGTGTCGATGGGGGCAGCATTGGAAGTCGGCGTAGAGCGGTTTGCGGGGCGCTTGGGCGTTCTGGATACGGTGCTGGACCGCGTGGCTCGCGTGGGCTGATGCCATGGAACGGAAAGCAATGGCGGTCTTGATGCTAGCGGGCCTCGCGCTCTCGGCGTGCGTCTCTGAGGAGGAGATGGCTGCCCGAAGGCAGATGGCACAAGCCAACAGGGAGAAGCAGTGTGCGTCCTTTGGCTACAAGCTGGGTACGCCAGATTACAGCAAGTGTCTCGAAAGCCTGTATCTGCAAGATCAACAGCTAGCGGCGGCAGAAGAAGCTAACCGGCGAGCGCGCGTCCACGAGCTTGGGCAACGGTTGCAAGCGGCCAGTCAAGCGATGCAGAGCGCCAACCCGCCTGCGGTTCACTGCTCCACTATGCCCAATGGCATCGGCGGCACTAACACGACCTGCCAATAAGAAAAAAGGCCGCACCGGGCTCCCTTAGCTGGGATAACCTGATGCGGCCATTGTCTTGCCTGTGAGGCTTATGCTGCCTTCACAAGGTAGCTTTTCGATCCTCGGCCGATGCCGGGAAGGTAGCTTACGCCCATCTCCCTGAGAGCCTGTGTGGTTGGGTGTTCGCTGCTGTTCAGCGTTTCCCGTAGCTTCTTCACACTACTGAGCTGTAGGTCGCGCTGAATGATGGACAGGGACACCGGGCCAGCGTCCTGCGTCTCCATATAGGAAATGAGCCTGACGTGAGAGCTACCGACACGGGGCTTCTTCTCCTTCGGGGCGTCCAGCGCGAAATCCCAGCCTGTCACCTTGATCCCAGGCATATCGGCTCTGATGTCATCAAGCACAGCGTCACCCATGGCATCCTTGGGCAGCACTATGAATACATCTGCGGGAGGGCAGTGGCCTTCGCAGTCAATGACGTGGCGGCAGCAGATGCGGTTGATGGCTTGGATTACAGAGACGGACATTTGGCGCTGTTCCATCTCTTTGCGGACGTTCTTGTATTGCTTCCACTCCGGTGATTGCAGCCATTTGTCATCCTGTGCCCCTTGCAGCGCGCAGAACATGTTGGTGGCCCACGTCTGAGGCAGGTACGGCAGCCCGAGGATTACCGCAGTATCGCAGTCCTGCCACGTATTGCGACCGTCCACGGCACCCCAATGACCAACTGAACACTCTCGGAAGGGCAATTTCTCAACCCAGCTCTTGCCCCCGTTTTTCGCCTTCTTCGTAATAACGGCCTCAACATCCTTGTGGACGCACAGGAACACCGCGCGCTCCGGGCCTATGGCTTCTTCAAGACCCTTCTTGATGCGGGGCAGGCGCTCATTGATCCGGTCAGTCATGGTGTTCTTTCCAACGGCACCTCCCCTAGCCACATGAAGCGTTACGCTGCTGTAGTCCCGAGCATGGCTGGGGACGGGAATCGGGTCGTGTCGCTCCTCAAAGAGGTCCCAAAGAAAGTTAGCTCTGGCGGTAGCATCTAGCACCACTGGCCCGGGGGCATCCAAGGGAACGGCTAGGGACGCTGTGTTGATCGAATGCCAATCACCTGACCGGGAGTAATAGGCGAACTGCTCAAGACACGTCTGCACCGCCGCAATTGTTTCCGCTACACGCTCGGCCAGTCGGGTTCGGTCTTTGGTATTGCTCCGGGCGTACACAATTTTATCATAGGGCAGCGCACTCATCGCCAAGACGAAGGGGGTGAAGTCTACAGCGACTGGCGCGCCGCCTTCTCCCCAGATCAGAGCCATGGGACTGGCATGGTCATCAGAATCGGCGAAGGCAACAAGCACGCGATGCACCTGCTCCAGAACGCCTACTTGCTGTGGAAATGCGGAGCGCAATTCCGGTGGAATGAGGCTGATGACAAGACCTAGGTTCTCGGTGGTTGCGTTGCTTTCATCGACCACGTTAGCCAATGCCTCATCGATAACAGTGAGGTGTCTTTCCCCTCCACGCCAAGACACCAAGCGGTCCCAAGTTTTCCAGTCGCGCCCTTTAGTCTCCCGCTTGGCTTTAATGAATGCCGTATGGGTGATAACCACAACATCACTCGCGTGTAGCTGCTCAGTCGTCGCATAGCTGCCGGAATGGTTAGCCACAGCCACAGCACGCCCCGCCAAGGCATTAACGGTGTTCTGTATGTTGTCAGCATCATCCTTCAGCCGCGTAACGATGAGGATACCTACGGGCTTTAGCGAGGTGCCTTCAGCTTCGCGATTGAGGTCCGCTTGCATGGCCGCGTAGACACAGGTGCCTTGGGTTTTCCCTGTGCCGGTGGGCGGCTGCAAGATGCGCCAAGGCGACTGAACACCAGAGGCAGATTCGACCGTAGCTAATTGGAAGGTCGCACCCATGATGCGCCACAGGGTCACTAAGGCTGGCGATGAGTGTTGCCCTAGCCCGTCAGGCCGGAGCGTGGTCCAGTGTTGGTTCATCCGCTCTGAGAACTCATTAGGGCACACAAGTGCGAGAGCGTGCTGCTCCCGAAGAAGGGTGGTGGTAGGAGTCATTGTTGGTGGTGTTCCTTATGGGACACGACAAGCCGATAGGTGCCCTTGAGGAGCACCAGCGGTGGCCTTGTGAATGGGATTAGGGGATTGGTGGTGGTTGACGGAAAGCACCCCTCGAAAGCCCTAATAAAGGGAACATTAGAGGGTTCAGGGGTACCTTTCCTGAGAGCCTACAGGAGGCTCCACGCTACGGCGGAGAATGTAACAGGCTGTGCTGTGGAGTGAGCCACTTTTGAAGCCTACAGAGCTTTCAGGGGGGGCCCTTACGGCGCTGTCATCTCATCTAGGGCGCTCTCAGCGGCACCCGTGGCCAGCTTCAGAACACTCATGGGCTTCAGGCGGGTGTATTTGAGAATTATGTCTAGGGCCTGAAGCTTTGCCCTCTTGCCTGTTGGCCCCAAGGCGAGCTTGAAAGCCTCCCTAAGCACAACCTCAGCCATCCCCTCATCTGTGTCTGGCACTGGGATGTTAGATTGAGCTGTTGCTGTGGTTGCAGTTCCTGTCTCCGGAAGCAGCCCATCGGCCTTCAGGGTCTGGATTACCTTGTCGGCCTGTGCATCCGCCACAGACCACATTCTATCTGCCTCATCCCGCCTCATCCCATTGGGGATACCTGTACGGGTGAAGCGTTCAGGATCAGCTTTGCGTAGCTCCTCCCTTCTGCTGTCCCGCTCTTCCATCTTGGCCCGGTACTCAGGGTCAAGCCATTTGGCCTTCATGGCCTCTGAATGAGCCGGCGGGTGTTTAGTTTTGCCTCGTGGCAATCGAGCCATTGGGTTTCCTTTGTTCCTTCTAGCGGCGCGCTGAGGACACTGCCGCCAACGGCCGCTGAATAGATTGGGTGGCCTTAGCTGGCCCGAATGATGAACAGGAGAGACGCCGATAGAGGCCGTGTCTCAGTGTCGCCTGTGTTGGCTTGAGATGTGACGTTGAAAGTGTGGGCGTGCGCGGCGCTCTCAGCGCCAGTGGTGCCTGAGAACGAGTGGACGTGATCCATGTCGCCGCTGACGTTGATGCTGCCATCATCGCCGTTTTGCATCTGGATGCCCACGATGACGGCCGCCGTAGATGCGCGAGTTAGGCAGATGGGCTGAGAAGGCAGCGCCCGTGTTGGTGCCTGCGGTGGTGCCGGAGAAGGCGTGGCTGTGAGGCCGTCAGAATGGGCAGGGTTAGAGGGCACAAGGTCGGTAATGTGGAGAGCAGTTTCCAAGGGCATTGAGTGTGATTTCTGGAGGGCCGCTGCAAAGCGGCTTGGGTATCGATGAGTACACAGGGCCCACGAGGGCCTCAGTGCTGCTAACGTGAGGATGGGCAGGGCCATGGGCCGCTGGGCCCCCTGCTGTCCTGCGTAGGGAGGTTGGTCTGCTAACCTCTTGAATCTGTTGCACTCGGCTGAGTGCTACATTGATACGTGGGGAGGTTGGTCGGCTAAGCCGCTGATTTCACTTGGGGGCCGTGGGGTGTTTGGGGCCCACACGGTACTTCCAGCGAAGCACACCGCCCTGTTTAGCTAGGCATAGGCCCTTGGCTTTAGCCCCGACTTTTTGAAGCCGTGGGGCCCCACGAGGAGAGCTAGGGGCCCCAGGATGGCCCGGAGTCCCTTGGCTGCCGTAAGGTCGGCCTTTGCTGTAGTGTGACAGGACGTTAGTCCGGGAAGCTATTGAATCTGTTGCATCCGGCCGAATGATACACCTTGGGGCCTATGCCACCCGTGCTTGCTCACGCGCGCTCAATGATGTTTGCGATGGATTGTGCGTACCGCAGCCCTTCGCGCGCCGTGGTCGTGCATTGGGTGCGCCAGCAATCTGCCGCAGCGTGCTTGGCCAGTCTTCTGCGCTTAGCCCCTTGGATACTCCAGGGATTGCGCGGCTATGAGCTTTTACCCGAATATCAAAGACTTAACCGGATTGGCTTCATAAGTGTGTTTTGTCTGCCAGGATTCTCACATTTTCATACCAGGAGAAAAATGACAAAATGCCTGGTTCTTAAAAATAATATCCCAGGAGAGTTGACAATTGCATCCTGGCCTGGCATTTAGTTCGCATTGCTAACGCGAAAGGAACTTCAATGATTCCCTCTGACAACGGATTGCCTAAGCCTCTCGCCACCCTCGACGAAGTTCTCGATGCAGGGGACACGTCCGAAAAGCCGATGAAGGTTTTCATCGGTCACAACCTTGGTAGCCGCACGTTCCTCATGCAGATGCCCATGCATGAATTTTACAGCATGTCTGAGGTAGCCAATGATCCCGGCCGTGACGGGGATACGGTTGCCCAGCGGAAGCTTGATCCCGCCCACGCTCAGAAGCTCGCATTGTACATCTTGAAAGGGTTGGTGTCGGCAGCGATTGAACGCCGCCAGATTGCAGGGAAGCCCGTTCCCGAGGCGCTGAAGAGCGTGATGGAGCATTTGGGCCGTCAGCCCTACATGGCAATTCAGCCGCTCGTCGTGAACATCCGCGATTGCAATCCCAGGGGTGCAGACATCCGAGGCGACCGGATGCTCGACAAGCGAACTGAGGAGACTGCCGCCTTCCGAGTGTTCTTAGCGCAGCGACATGTTCTTTGGGTTGTTGACGGTCAGCATCGTCGGAAGGGCATGCAATTGGTGTTCGACTTCCTTGAGGGTGTTCGCACCTCTCGCGCTTATCCGAAGAAGGGCAATCTGGCAGGCTTCAAGGATGGCGATGCCGCGACGACGGAAGAGCTTGCGGTTTGGGAAGAGTGCTTCGAAGTGGCTCGCAGCTACTGCACGTTGTTGTTGGAGGTGCATCTCGGGCTGAACGCGGACGAAGAACGCCAGCTCTTCCACGATTTGAACCGGTTGGGAAAGAAAGTCGATACGAACCTGGCCCTGCAGTTCGACAACTCGAATCCGATCAACTTGTTCATCAAGGATAAGCTCATCGACCATGAGGCTCTCGGAATTGCCGTGTCCGAGACCGACGTTAAGGATTGGTCAGACGACAAAGGGGCGCTGCCTCGCAAGGATATGGTGGCTGTCAACGCGATCCTGTTCCTGAACAAGACCAATATCAGCAGCGCCACACCGGCTCTGGTGGATGGCAAAGAAGATACAGCCTATCGCTTCTGGACGGCCGTCCACGCCATCGATGGTTTTGGTGAGGAAGGCGCTCGCCAAAAGACCGTTGCAGCTCAGCCGGTTGTCTTGAAGGCAATTGCGAAGCTTGTGTTCGATTTTAGCTTCAGCAATCGCCGTCCTGACGACGGAGATGATTTAACCGAGAAGCTGTTGTCCAATCTGACCGATATCGACTTCAGTCACGAAAATCCGATGTGGCGATATTACGAGCTGTCGGTCGCAGAGCGTAGCAGATACGGATTGGCCACATTGGCTGCGTACCTGCCAGCGGAGGATACCGGCAACCGCGACATCGGTAGTTTCCAGGGCGGCCATATGAGGTTCGGTGCCAAGCACAATGACATCTACCCAATCCTCGGCGACATGATCAGGTGGAAGTTGGGCTTCCCGTCCCGTCACTCGAACGATCCAGTCTCGGCGGCGTCAGCGGCTGCTTAATCGAAAGAGGGCGGCGGTCTCACCGGTTTTGAGGCTGCCGCTCCTTGATAAACAGGATCGCGGTTACATCGATGGGATACACGCGGCTAATTTCAGCTCAGCAACCGCGCGCAGCGAAGCCGCCAATTTGAAGCTGCTGGATAGACCAATTCCAGCCGTAGGGGCAGAGCCGTGCGCAACCTGTTCTACAGCTTCTGTATCGCTGGGGCTGAGCCCTATCGCTCTTATCGCGATAGCCATGTTTGTAGAGTAAGGCCGCACGATACAGTTTTCAGATGCACACTCCGCTCAAGGAAGTCGGGCATTGCCCTTTGGCTTTAGCCCTCGAATTTTGAAGCCGGGGTCCCCATGAAGAGGGCCAAGGGTCCATGCCGCCACAGGGGACCCGTCGCGGGTGCGCGGCGGGCGCACGGCGGGGTCGTAGGCCCTCCAGCCCTCCAGCGCGCGATTCGACGCGCGGGCCCGTGACAGGAGCTTCAAGGATCGTTTCTGATGCTGCGGGCCGACCGCGCCTTAAGCTCGCTCTCCTTGGCATCGAGCCAGAGATTGAGCAGACCGAATATTCTCCACTTACGCCCCCCGTTCGGCGCTCCCGCCAGTCCCAAATAGATTACGTTCAATACGCAGGCAGTAATGAACCAAGCGAGGGTCCAAGGAGCGTTCACCGTTTCGGTTAGGCAGATGTAGGCAAGAAACGCCGCTGTCCCCAACGACGCCACGATCAGGAAATGCCTTAGGATGCTCATAAATCCATCATATCACGAACCGGCCTTGGAAAGGCGCGAGGCTACGATTCCCACGTCCCCTGTGGCGAACACACGGCTCGGACCCAATTCACCCTCATGGGGTCGCCTTCCTACGCGCGCTCAAGGATGTTGGCGATAGATTGCGCGTACCACCGCCCACCTCGCGCCGTAGGGACACCTCGTGCATTCAGCGCCTCAGCAATCTGCCGCAGCGTGCTTGCACCGGCCTTCTGTGCCTCACGGATAATCGGCAGGACGTTGGCCGCGTAGCGATCAGCCTCCGCCTTCACGGCTTGCACGGCGCTCTTGCGAGCCACTTGGAGCCTCGGGTTGCCCAAGGTGACACCGCGAGCCTTAGCCGCCGATAGGGCCTGCCGGGTCCGCGTGGAGATGAGCGCACGTTCCTTCTCGGCCAACGCGGCGAACAGGTGCAGCACGAAGGGGTCAACGTCCGGCCCCAACTCCGCGACCAGGAACGGCACCTTGTGGGCCATGAGCCCCGAGATGAAATGAACGTCACGGCTGAGCCGGTCCAGCTTAGCTACAGCTACGTGGCACCTGAGTTTCCGTGCGGCGGCCAAAGCAGCGTTGAGCTGCGGTCGGCGGTCCAGAGCATCGGCTCCCTTGCCGGTCTCCACCTCTACGAACTCACGTACCACCGTGAACCCCTCAGCCTGGGCGAAGTAAGCGAGCGTCTGCCGCTGCGCTTCTATGCCCAACCCTGAGCGCCCCTGTTGGGAAGTCGAAACACGGATGTAGCTGATGAGGGTGCGTTCGGTCGTCACAGGGGCCTCCATAGCCGTCTGTAAAATACCTTATCGAGCATTTAGGATTTAGACAACGAAAGTTTCGGAATCCCAGCGATTCCGTTTTGCATGGCCGTACGCTTCGGGTCCCAAAAGAAGGGGCTTGCGAACTAGAACAAAACATGAACACTTGACGGTTCGTTAGGTACCGCCGAGTCAACCTCGGAGTTATCCACATTCAAAAAGAGCGGGCGTATTGATTGGGCAGCGTTGATCTTGAGCACGCCAAGCGGTCTTTGGAATTGGAAATTGAATGCCGCCCTCCACCGTTCAGCAAAGCAAGCAGGTTACGCTCTCATGCCCTACGATGCGCGCGCAGTAGCGAACTTCCTGCTCGACTATGGGGCGTCCAAGGGGCGGGCCATCAGCATGATGTCACTGCAGAAAATCCTATTCTTTGCGCACGCTTGGTACCTAGCTGGGAACGACAAGCCCCTTGTGGGACAGCCCTTCGAAGCGTGGACATACGGACCAGTCAATCGGGTCGTGTACGATCAGTTCAAGCAGTTCAAGGACAAGCCGATAGACGCGAGGGCTAAGGTCTTGAACGTAGCGGCTGGTAGGTACGAGACGGCGCAGTGTAGCGATATGGACGACGCCACGGCTATGCTGTTGCGTGACATCTTCGATTATTACGCCACGTACCACCCGTTCAAACTATCCGACCTGACGCACGAAGAGGGCTCTCCATGGGATCAGGTGTGGAATGCTGCGACTCGGCGGGCAGTGCCCGGCATGGTAATATCGGACGACTCGATTCGTGATTGGTTTCGGCACGACCGGCAACCATTCCGAGTAGGACTTAGTCCGGATGGAAGCCATGATCAAACTGCCGACACCGGCCGTGCCGGATCTAGCTCGCCTTCGAGGCGATACAGTTAAGGAAGTCGAGGCTTCGCTCGTTGAGTACTACGAAACTCCGAGCGCACCCTTCAATTATCGCCGCAGCACGCGGGCCGTGAAATACGCCCACAGGGGTATGTGGGACATCAGCCAACTAATCCAGTCGTGCGAAGCGGAGACCAACAAGATCGGTCGCAAGGCTAACATCGATGTCGTCGCGCTCGCTGCGCCGCTCGCCTTCAATCGCTCCATGCAGGTGTTTGATCTGAGTCCCAGGAAGTTTCCGTTCGGAAGCGACCTGCAGGCTGGCTACCGCATTCCCTTCTTCTTCGTTGAGGATGGTAAGGTGCGGCTCTACTACCTGCAGCCTCGGAAAGACGCTGCCCTGACGGATGACCAACTCGGAATGGTCGCGGCAATCCACAAGCGGTACCTGCTGGATATCGAGTTCTACGGTCAGCCTGCAGACCTTGAGTACGTTGATCTGAGCGCGCCGAGTAAGGGTCTAGACCGGCGAGTACGCAGGCTCTCGCTCGATCAGCTAAACCTGTGGTCGGAGCGGCGGCTCGCTGATCGCCTCAACCTCATCACCGAAGCACTGCGCAATGTTGCCGAGCGAGAACTGGTGAGGCCGCGCCGCGCGACCATCATCCGGCCAGAGCGCGACATGCCGTTGTTCGACTAGGACGGCGTGATCACGCTTAGGCAGCCGCAGCATAGGCGTTGAAGGTGGTCACAGAAAGTGGTACTGACCGAGCAGCGGCTACGCTGATTTGTGCTGACTTTTCAATGTGAAGCCTGAGTATTCGTCGCCTCGTTCCGGGCGCGCCATTTTACGACAGGGCACGGTACCACGCCCTTCCCGCGGTGGCGCCCGCGTCACGATTGATTCCGGCGTCGTGCGGCTCGCCAGGGCGTGAGCCGCGGAATCCAGCGCGGGACATTGGCCCGGAAATCCTCGTACTCCGTTCCGAACATACGAACGAGCGCCGGCTCCTCGTACCCCACGACAAACGCGTGGAAGGCGAGCCACACCAACACACCGTACCCAAGAAGGCGCTGGTCGCCGAACAAGACCGCTTGGCCCAGAATGACGGCGACAAGGGCAACGTAAATAGGATTGCGCACATAGCGATAGAGACCCGTCACCACGAGGTTCTGCGTCGGTGCGATCGGCGCCGGCGTGCCCAATCCTTGCAGCGCAAAGCGTGCAAACGAGTCGACAAGCCCGGGTAGACCGGCGACGATCAACAGGATCCCGACGGCGCGCGTCGCGTCGAGATCGAAGAAGGGCGGCCGAAATTCCCAACGCGTAATCCACCAGGGAACGAGCCCCGCCACCGAACTGGGCGCAACCGCAAAGAAGAGGACAGAGCCCAATACCGCGATCGTTTTCGGCATGGCACCTCCTTCCCGTCCTGTCACAAGGCGGCGGCAAAATTGAACCGTTGCATCATAGCGCCACGGCGAAACACGTAGTGCCCATCTTCATCGGCCACGGCGCGCCATTCACGCAAGTTCCCATTGGTTCGGACAGCTGATGCGTGCTCGTCTTCAGTAGAACATCCTCAGACACTTCTGGATCGATTGCCTTCCACTGCACTCACAGAATCCGTGGTCGCAGGTGGAGGGCGCTGTGGGTGTCATTGGCTTCCCTCCTCAATCCTCAAGAGCCCGGTAAACCGACGCGCGGCCAATCTTGAGCGCCTTCGCGATAGCGGACGGTGCCATGCCGTCAGCTTTGAGCGCCTTCACTTTGGCGGTGGCGATGGACGGTTCGCGGCCTTGGTAGACCCCGCGTGCCTTGGCCTCCGCGATACGCTCAAGCTGCCGCTCTCTGTGGAGGTTGGTCTCGAACTCGGTGAACACACCGAGCATGTCCAGGAAGCACTTGCCCGCTGCTGTGCTGGTGTCGATGGGTTGCTCTGTATAGCCCCTCAGGGATGCACCACGCGCCTTCACGGTGCGCACAATGTCCTGCGGGCGGGCGCGGGGTTCGCTTCAGCGGGCTATCGCCGCACCGGATCGGAGACCGGCCCGGAAAAATGCGCCCGCGCGGGCCAGAATCGGGCCGAAGACGAGGGCCGCCCCGTAAAAACCCTGCTTGCCCCCGCCGGAGCGTTGAGAAAAAATAAGCTTTTTTAGCTTATAGGCACAGAAATGTTTTTATTCTTATTGTCTGTCCTTTTGAACCGGCGAGTCATCCCTCATGCAGAGTGACATCGCAAACGCCGTATTTTATGCGGCCGTGTTTCTGGGCATCGTCTACACCAGTCGCATCCTGGAAAAAAGATGGCCGATTGCGGACGTTCCCTACGCCGAGTTTCGCGATGATTGGCTCGCGGTGATCGTGAGCCTCGGGTTGTCGTCCATGCTCGCTCCGATCGCGGCGATCACCGCGGGCAAAATTGCGAGCTATACCGGTCTCGGTTGGATCAAGCTGCCGACCGACGGTTACTGGTGGTACGTCTCACTCGCAATCATCGTGGTTGCATTCGATCTCTACAAGTACACGTACCATCGCCTTCAACATGCGATCCCCTTTCTGTGGGCGATGCACTCCTTCCATCACAGCGCGAACGGCGTCACGTTCATTACCGGCGGCCGGCATTTCTGGCTGGAGCGGGTGTTGTCCGACGCCTTTCTTCCGATCATGGCGATCCTGTTCCGCATCCCGCCGGACATGGTGATCGCGGTGGGATTTATCTTCTTCATGCCCGATGCGTGTGCCCATCTCAACGTCCGCATTCCGCTCGGTCGGTATGTGACATGGATCAACAATCCGCAATGGCACCGGATCCATCATTCGGTCCTTCCCGAGCACAGGGACAAAAACTTCGCTGCCTGCTTTCCGTTTCTCGACATTCTGTTCGGCACGGCCTGGATACCGAAGCCGGGCGAATATCCTGCAACGGGCCTCGTGCCGGCTGAGCGCGTGGACATCATCAACAGTGTGATCTGGCCAATCCGGCATCTTCGGCATTACTGGCATCGGGAGTCTCGGAATGAATTGGGTTAAGGGTCTTTTGGTGCTCCTCGCTCTGCTGCTGGGTTACGCCGACCTTGAGTCGACGAATGTGATCCTGAGTCTCGGATTGGGTGAGTTGAACCCGTTCATGCATCTGGCGCAGACGTGGTTCGGTGTCTGGTGGCTGGTGCCCAAGCTTGGCTTGACGTTCGTGGTCACGTGGCTGCTTTGGCGGAGCAACAACGTTTACAACATCGCTCTCGTCGTCGCGTTCTGCTCCACGCCTGTCCTGAACAATCTCGTCATCATCGCGGGCACGAACTGAATCAATCCCTTCGCCGGTTGCCGCAACCGGCGACGTCAGGAGGATCAGCGATGTCGGACAGGTTCGTTGTCGCCTGCATGGTCTGCTGTGCCCTGATCCTGGGTGCTCCGGGGGCGACCGTGCACGCGCAGACGCCGTCGAACTGCAAGGAGCCGCAGACCGGCACCAGCCGCGTCCCGATGCTGTCGCCGCCGCTGGCCAATGTGGTGACGGGCACGGGTCGGCTGCAATTCTACTCGGCGCCCAATCTGCACTGTCCGATCCGCGGCGTGTTCGTCATTCCGAATGACGCGCTGATCGCGTATGCGCAAACCAGGGATGGCTGGTCGTCGGTGATGTACCTCAATCCGGGGACGGGCAACGACGTCTCGGGTTGGGTGAGGTCGGCGAGGCTGAAGGTGACCGGAACCGTCGGACCGAAGTAGCACGCCATCAGGATCGCGGCAGGCGGCTTCCCGCACCGCACCTGACGCTTCAACCAAAATCGCATCGCGCTTCAGGGCGTCAATGGATCGCCGCGTACATGATCTTCTCCTCGGTGGCTTCGAGCGCGGAGAATTCCTCCACCACCTTGCCCTGGCGCGAGACCAGGATGCGGTCGGATAGCGCCATGATCTCGGGCAGATAGGACGAGATCACCACCACCGCCTTGCCTTCGTCGGCGAGCTGGTTGATCAGCTCGTGGATCTCGACGATGGCGCCGACGTCGACACCACGGGTCGGTTCGTCGAAGATGATCAGCTCGGGCTCCTGCACCAGCGATTTGGCGATCACCACCTTCTGCTGGTTGCCGCCTGACAGCTCGACCACCTTGGCCTCGTCGCCGATGGCGCGAACCTTCAAACGCTGGGTCCAGGTCTTGCCGACCGAATTGGTCTCGCGCCGCGACAACATCATGCGGCCCCCGGGAAACTTCGAAAGCAGGCCGAGATAGATGTTGCGGGCGATCGAGGCGGTTTCGAAGAAGCCCTCGACCTTGCGATCCTCGGTCACATAGGCGATGCCGGCCTTGACCGCCGGCGCCGGAACCCGGTAGCGCACCGGCTTGTCGTGCAGCATGATTTCGCCGCCGTGGAAGAAGTCGCGCTTCAACACGCCGGAGACGATCTTGAAGGTCTCGGTGCGGCCCGCGCCGACCAGGCCGAACACGCCGGTGATCTGCCCGGCGAACACCGACAGCGAATTGTTCTTCACCATCGGCGCCATCTTGAGGTTCTGCACCGTGAGCACGCGCGCGCCGGCCGGCCGGACGCTGGTCTTCCGCGCGCCATACAGCGTGTTGGAGAGGTCGCGCCCGACCATCGCCTGCACGATCGCCGCCCGGTCGAATTTCGCCGCGTCGTCGGTGATGACATGCTTGCCGTCGCGCAGCACGGTGATGCGGTCGGCGAGCAGTAGCGCCTCTTCCAGCGCGTGCGAGATGAAGATGATCGAGACGCCGCGCTTCTTGAGGTCACGGACCAGGTCGAAGAAGTATTTCTTCTCTTCCGGCGTCAGCGACGCGGTCGGCTCGTCGAAGATGATGACCTTGGCCTTGTGCAGAACCGCACGCGCGATCTCCACCATCTGCTTCTTGGCGGCGCCGAGCCCGCTCACGGTGGCGGTCGGCGTCACGTCGAAATTCAGCGATTGCAGGAACTGCTGGGCGGCGATGTAGATGCCGCGCAGCCGGTTGTAGAATTTCTCCTGCCCGAGGAACAGGTTTTGCGCGACCGTCATGGTCGGCACCAGGCTGTTCTCCTGGAACACCATGGCGATGCCGAGATTGCGCGCCTCCAGAGGCGTCCGCGGCGCGACCTCCGCGCCATCGACACTCATGCCGCCCGAGGTCAATGTCACGACGCCGGCCATCACCTTGGTCAGCGTCGACTTGCCGGCGCCGTTCTCGCCGACCAGCGCGTGAATCTCGCCGCGGCGCAGATCGAAATCGACGCCCTCGATGGCGGGCACGCCGGCGTAGAGCTTGGTGGCCTTGCGCAGGGACAACACGGTGTCGCTCATGAGCCTGTCTCCTCGGCGAGCCCGGCGAGGGGCAGTTTCAGCACGCGGCTCGGTCCCTTGGCGATCAGCACAAGATCGCCGCCCAGCTCGAGCGCGGCGACGACGCCGTGATTGACGCCGTCGACCCGGCTGTGCAGCGAATACAGCGGCTTGCCGTCCTCGCTCAGCCGGATGACGAGGCCATAGGAGCGCGGCGGCGCCCACGGCTTGATGACGCCCATCGTCTTGATGTGGGCGCCCTGCATCGGTTCCTTGAACGAGAACCCCGAGCGCAGCCGCGGCGTCACCCAATAGGCCGGGTCGATCTCGGCCATCATGCGGCGCCGGTAGGCCGGCTCGCGCAGCACGAACTCGATCAGCTGGGTGCGTGCGGTGAATGCGGTGAGCCAATAGCCGCCGCCCGCGGCCTTCGACAGCCGCGACGGATAGACGGGTAAATGGCCGAGCACGACCTGCAGCGGCCGTCCGTTCGAGACGAGGACGAGGCGATGCCGCCAGCTCTCGCTGACCAGCACGCCGTCGCCGCGTGCGCAGGCGCCGAAGGCGTAGCCGAGCTTCGAGGCCAGCGGCTGCGCCGATTTGTTCTTGGGGTCGAGCCGGAACACGCGGCCGCTCCGGTTGAGCTCCATCAGGTCGCGCGCCCAATCATCGATGCCGCAGGTCGCCGAGCCGTCGGTTGCGATCAGGGTGCCGTCGCCGGCCTGCGTCAGCGCGTTGATCGCGTTGAAGGCGGCGTCGTTGAACGTCACGCTCGGCTCGCCCGACGAGGGATCGGCGTAGAGCCGCACCTCGCGGCCGCCGAGCGCGACCGCGATGCCGCCGCCGGTGAGCGCGCAGAGCGCCGAAATCGGCTGCTCGAAGCTGCGCAGCTCGGCCGCGCCGCCGCCGTCGAGGCGCAGCAGGCGCCGGCCGTCGGCGACATAGAGGTTGCGGCCGTCGGTTGCGAGATCCTCTAGCGCCTCGCATTCCAGCAAGGTCGTCGCCGCCTCCAGTTTTTGATTCGGCTTGAGCGCGCCGTCGAACGACGGCACGGTGATGGTGGCCTCGCCACGGCCGAGAAAGCGGTTGGCGAATTCCCTGACGGCCGCGATCACGACAGCTTCCCCCAGCGCTTGTCATACTGCACGAAGTTCGGGTCGGCGTTCTCCAGCTTGTAGCGGCCGATCCGGTTGTTCATGATGCCGCCGAGATAGAGATAACCGCGATGCTCACGCATCGAGGTGATCATCGGATGGTTCTCGCCGCGCAGGTCCCAGAACGATTCGAGGATCTTGCCCTGCTCGTTGAACTTGACGACGCAGCCGGTGTTGATGTTCGGGAACAACCATTCATCGACCGGGACGCGCTTGGCCATGCGGCGGCGGAAGCCCGGCATCTTCCAGGCAAGGTCGAGCGAGGGACTGCGCATGCCGACCAGCGCCAGCCAGTAATTGCCGTCGGAGGCGAGATTGATGTTGTCGGGGTAACCCGGCAGATTGTCCATCACCACCTCGACCTGACCCTTCTTCGGCCCCGCGAACCACAGCCGCTTGATCGAGCAGCCGAAGGTCTCGGCAAACAGGATCGACTGGCCGTCGCTGGCGACGCAGATGCCGTTGGGGAATTTGAGGCCGCGCAGCGCCGTATGCGTGGCGCCGGTCTTGGTGTCGTAGCAGATGATGCGGCCGTTGCCGCGCGCCTCGAGGCCGTCGATCGGCCATTCGTCCATCTCGTAGCGCACGGTGGCTTCCGAGAAGAAGATCAGGCCGTCGTCGGTGATGTCGAGGTCGTCGGCCAGCCGCAGGCGGCTGTCGTCGTTCACCGAATGCATGCTGCGGTTGGTCTCGTCGGTCGCCTTCTCCACGGTGCCGTCGGGCGTGATGCGGTAAAGGCCCATGCCGCCGATGCAGACATAGAGATTGTCCTGCCGGTCGAACGCCATGCCGAGCGGCTGACCGCCGATATGGGCGAACACCTCCATCCGCTGATAATCGGGCGCATGGAAGCGGATGATGTCGCCGTGGCGCGAGCCGGCGTAGAGATTGTTGTTGCGATCGAGGATCACGTCCTCCGGCGCCTCGATGCGGCCGAGGCCGATCAGTTCGACGTCGCGCAGCTTGTCGTTCTGCTCGAACGGGCCGCCCTGGCCGATCTCGGTGGCCGGCGGCGGCGGCAGCGCATGATAGGTCGGCGCGACATAGACCTTGCTGATGATGCGGGTGCGGTTCTTCTGCCAGCGGATGTCGACCATCGCCGCAACCAGCAGGATGCCCGCCAGCGCCATGCGGTTGATGCCGCCACGCGCATTGAGCGTGGTCAGGCCGTTGGTGATCAAGAGCACGATCAGCACGCCGACCAGCGATTTTGCGACCGAGCCCTTGCCGCCGCCGAGCGTGATGCCGCCCAGCACGGTCGCGGTCAGCACGATCACCTCGAGGCCGACGCCGATATCGCCGCCGACGGTGCCGAGCCGGGCCGCGAAGAACAGCGCGGCGATGCTGGTCAGCACGCCGCTTGCGACATAGCAGAGCGCGATGGTGCGGCGGACCGGAATGCCGGAGTTGTAGGCGGAACGGCGCGAGCCGCCGATCGCGGTGATGTGCCAGCCCGGGCGCAGCCGTGTCATGAAGATATGGCCGAAGATCGCGATCGCGATGTAGACCAAGGCGACGCTTGGAATGCCGAACACGTCGCCACCGCCGATGAAATTCCAGGACGGGATGTCGGGGAAGGCCGCGGCGATCGAATTGGAATAGCGCTGGATCAAGAGATCGAACGCCGAGCGGTAGATGATCAGGGTGATCAGCGTGGTGATGAAGGCGCGTAGCCGCAAGTAGCCGATCAGGACGCCGTTGACGGCGCCGAGCAGTGCACCGCAGGCGAGGGTGGCGACCACTACCGCGGGAACCGGCCAGTTCAGCACGTCGAGCAGATAGAGCGCGCAGAAATCCGTCAGCGCGAAGATCGAGCCGACCGACAGATCGATGCCGCCGACAATGACGACCAGCGCCATGCCGAGGCCGATGAAGCCGATCTCGCCGGCCTGCCGCGCGGTGTCGGCAAGGCTCGACGGCGACAGGAAGTGATCGATGGAACGGCTGAGCGCGAAGCCGACGATCAAAAGCAGGATCACCGGTATTGCGGTCTCGGTCCAACGCTTGGACAGGATCTCGCCGAGGAGATGATCCGGCCAGTAGCGGTAACGCAGGCTCGTCAGGGTGTCGCGCATCGGCATTCCAGCAAGGCGTTCGATTTGGGAAGATCGACGTCCCGGGCGGGGCCGCCCGGGACGTCGAGCGGGAATGGTTCGACTATTTTTTCAGGTCACTGAGATTCCAGCACGCCGTCTGGCTGTCCGCGTTCTCCTTGGTGATCGGAATCAGCGTCGTGTATTCCGAACCCTTGATCGAGCCGGCCTTGGCGCCCGACGACAGCAGCCATTTGATCGTGCCGGCCATCTGCGCGGCCTGGGTCGGCACGTCGTAGCTCATGTTGAGATCGAACGCGCCGGACTTCACCAGTTCGCAGGCGCCCTTGCGCTCGCCGCCGCCGGAGGTCGCAACGAATACCTTGCCGGTCAGGCCGGCTTCCTTCACCGCGGCGGCGGTGCCGATGTCCATACCGTCCCAGAAGCCGACGATGCCGCAAAGATCAGGATTCTGCTTCAGCACCGTTTGGGTGATCGCCTTGGCCTTCGCGGCATCCCAGTCGGCCGCCTGGCTCGAGACCACCTTGATCTCCGGATGCTTGGCGAGCACGTTCTCGACGCCCTTGAGCGTGTAGGCGCTGGCGGCCGCCGAGAGCGCGCCCTGCACGATCGCGATCTTGTTCGACTTGCCCTGGCAGGCCTTCACCACGGCTTCGGTGTCGCGCTCGCCGATCTCGATCCAGTTGGCGCCGACAAAGGCCGACGAGCGATAGGCCGATCCCATGTTGATCTGGATGACGTAGATGCCTTCGTTCTCGGCGCGCTGCAGCAACTTGGCGTAGGTCTGCACGTCCGGATTGTGGATCACCATCACGGCGGGCTTCTCCGAGATCAGCGAGGTCACTGCCTGCGCGCCGGCATTGGTGTTCCAGTTGGGATCGCGGATCTCGAACTTCACGCCGAAGGGCTCGAGCTCCTTCTTCATGCCGGCGTACCAGCCTTCGGTGAGGTCGAAGTTCATGGCGACCGGAACGTAGGCCACCGTCTTGCCGGCGAGGGCTTCCCTGAACGGCTTCTGGAACGGCTCGTCCAGGCCCTGCTGGGCCAGAGCCGGGGCGGCGATGGCGGCAAGCCCAAGCGCCGCGGCGATCACCTTTGCAGTCCTGACAGCGTATTTCATTGCTTCCTCCTTGGTCGTGATTGAATGTTCTTGTGGCTTGGTTCAGATGTCGCCCTGCTGTGCCGTTTCTTCGTTGCGCGGATTCAGGAATGAATCCGTGATGACGGCGAGCAGCAGGACGACACCCTTGACGAGATTTTGTCCGGCGTAGGAAATGTCCATGATGGTCATGCCGTTCAGCATGGTGCCGATCAGCAGCGTGCCGATGATGACGTTGAGCACGCCGCCGCGGCCGCCCGACAGGCCGATGCCGCCGAGCACGACGACGAGGATGACGTCGTAGATCAGGGTCGAATTGAAGATGCGGGTCGGCATCGAGTTGACCGATGCCGCCATCACGAGGCCCGCGAAGCAGCCGATCAGCGCCGCGACGACGTATTGCAGCACGATGATCGGGCGCGAGGGGATGCCGGTGACGCGGGCGGCGTAGGGATTATCGCCGATCGCGTAGATATAGGCGCCCCAGCGCGTCTGGCGCAGCAGGAACGCGACCACGACGCAGGCGATCGCGAACATCACGATCGAGGTCGGAATGCCGAGGATGGTGCCTTGTCCGAGTCGCTCGAAGCCCTTCATGCCGTCGCTCCACTGCACGACGTCGAGCTGAAACAGCGCGGCCTGCCCGAGGCCGGCGAGCAGCAGGCCGGTCGCCAGCGTCGCAAACAGCGAAGGGACCTCGGCATAGGCGATCAGCCAGCCATTGACCAGGCCGAACGCGATCGTGAGCAGCACGGCCGTCACCAGCGCGGTCGGCAGCGAGTGGCCGTTCTGCACCATCTGCAGCACGAGCCCCGGCGGCACCGCGAGCGCTGCGATCAGGGAGATGTCGATGCCGCGCCCGATCACGACGATCGCCATCGCAAGCCCGAGGATGCCGAGCACCGCGACGTTCTGCAGCAGCGTCAGCATGTTCTCCGGCGTCAGGAAGCCGCGCAGGAAGATCGAGAACGCCAGGAACAGCACGGCAAAGACGGCGAAGACGATCTCCTGTTGATTGAACCGCAATCGCTTCATTGCCTCGTCCTTCCTGCGGCTATGGGTGCGCCGTCTGCCTGGATCTCGTGCGGGAGCCGGTCGCGACGCGGCCGGGCCGCGTCCTGGCTGCGACCGCAGCGTCGACGAATGCGCCGACGGTGTTGATGTAGGCCTCGATCGAGGTGCCGCGTCTGCGGTACTTGGCGCGTTTGACGTACCAGTCCTGCAGCAGCGGTTTGATCAGCGAGGCCGTCAGCGTGACCTGGTCGATCGCGAAGACACCGCTGGCGACGCCCTGCTTGAGGACGCCGGCGATGATCTTCTCGGTCATCACCTCCATCTCGATGGCGCGCTGGCGCTCCGCCGGAGGAAACGATTTCGCTTCCATGAAGCAGAACACGAACCAGGGCTGCATCGCCTCGCTCATCCGGACATGGGTCGCGATGATCCAGTGCAGATGCTTGCGCGCATCATGCTTCACGTCCGCGGGCGGCGAGTTCAGGACCTCCGCCACCGTTTCGGCGACCTCGCCGAGGATCATCGACAGCAGCGTCGGCTTGCTGTCGAAATACGTATAAAGGCCGCCCATGCTGAGGCCGGAGGCCTCCGCGAGCTGGCGCAGCGTGGTGGCGTGAAAGCCGTGCTTGTTGGAAAGCGTGAGCGTGGCGCCGATGATGCGCGTGAGATTCGGAACGGCGAGATGGGTTTTCTGGACCCGGATGGAATCCCGATGACGTTCGAGGATGCGTGCGCAAAGCACGTCCATCGCGAACGCATTCGCCGTCCCCGGTCGCTGACGCGCGAGACCCACGTTGCCTCCCTGGCTATGCTCCCGGACCATTTCATTTTGTTGCTGGTCCGGGCTGGGGCTTTACGCCCTTGCGTAATTCCTAGCCCACGAAATGGCGCCCGGAAAAGGGGGATGATGAAATTTTCTGAGAGAGCGCTCGCTCGTTTTTTGGTCCGCAGCCGTGTTGCCCGGCCTGGGCGCGTCGTCGTTCCGGCCATCGTCGGGAACTTTTCGCGCTGAAAGCACAGCACAAATTCCAGGTAGTCTGGTCGGCCAGCACGCCGGTTAGACGGGCGTCACATTCCGATGATGGGCGTGTGGGAAGCTCAAGAGCGCAACGGCTTGCTGATTCGATGCGAAAATCTCACGTGACGTGCCCCCATTGCCAGGCCGGCTATCGCCGGATCGAACTGACGTCGAAAGGCGGCGCCGCGGGTGAGTTTCGCTGCCTGGTGTGCGACCACATCATCGAGCTGATGGATGGTTCGACCGACGTCGCCTTTCGGCTGACCGTGCAGCCGGGCAAGACGTCCTACGCCTACTAGCGTTTTCGGTTCGCGTGAAGGACACGTCTCAAACACAGGGTAGCAGCGCCGGTCGGTGGCGCCATGCTCAACGCTGCTGCGGCAGGTTGACCTCGCTCCTTCGCGCCTCCTGGCTGCGGCGCTCGGCTTCGCCGCCCGATCGGGACAGCATGCCGATCGCCACGATCGCTGCGGCAAAGCCGGCGGCGGCGCCGACGCCGAGGGCCCAGCGCGGGCCGAGGTGATCGGCGACCCAGCCGACGATCGGTGCGCCGATCGGCGTGCCGCCGAGCGCAACGCCGAGCCGCAGCGCCATCACCCGTCCGCGCATCGCCGGCTCGGTCGAGAGCTGCATCAGCGCGTTCGAGGTGTTGGTGACGGTCAGCGCGGCGACGCCGATCACGACCAGCGCCGCGGCAAACAGCCAATAGCTCGGCGCCAATGCGGCGAGCGTGCAGCCCAGCCCGAAGATCGCGGCACCCAGCATCAGCGAGCCGAAGCGCGGCTCCTCGCGGCTCGCTGCCAGCAGCGCGCCCGACATCGTTCCGAGCGCCATTATCGACGACAGCAGGCCGAAGCCGCGCGCATCGGTGTGGAACACGCCAACCGCCATGGTGGAGATGAAGATCGGAAAGTTCAGTCCGAAGGTCCCGATCAGGAACAGCATGATCAGCGTCGCCCTGAGATCGGGCCGCGACCAGACATAGTGGAAGCCCTGCATCACGCTGCCCTTGGTGCGATGGGCGCGCGCGTTCGGGCGCAGCTCGGAGGTGCGCAGCAGGGTCAGCGAGGTCAGCACCGCCAGGAACGATGCGCCGTTGAACAGGAATGCCCAGCCGGTGCCGACGGAGGCGATAATCAGGCCGGCGACGGCGGGGCCGATCATGCGCGCGGCGTTGAACGAGGTCGAGTTCAGCGCGATCGCATTCGACAGATTGGTATCGCTGACCAGCTCGGCGACGAAGGTCTGCCGCACCGGGGCGTCGAGCGCCGCCGCGCAGCCGAACAGGAACGCGAAGGTGTAGACGTGCCAGAGCTGCACCAGCCCGGTGACGGTGAGAATGCCGAGGATGAGTGCGAGCGTACCCATCGTCGCCTGGGTCGCCATCAGCAGCTTGCGTTGGTTGAAATGATCGGCGGCAAAGCCGGTCCACGGCATCAATAATAGTTGTGGCCCGAATTGCAGCGCCATCACGATGCCGACGGCGGACGCGCTGTGATTTGTCAGCTGGGTGAGAACCAGCCAGTCCTGCGCCGCGCGCTGCAGCCAGGTGCCGATGTTGGATACCAGCGCGCCGGCCGCCCAGACCCGGTAGTTGAAGTTCGCGAGCGATCGAAATACGCGTCTCATGTTCTCTGAGGTTCATTCCCGCCGTGAAACCGCCCGAACCGCCGCGCCAGGAACAGGCCGATCAGAAGACCGCCGAGCCCGAGCGCTGCAACGTCGCTGGTGGTTCGCAAGCCAAAGTCGCCGACGCGGCAGACCAGAAGATATCCGACCGCGAGGTTGAAGAAGCCCCACACGATGTTGACGGTCGATGAGGACAGGCCTTCGCCGGGCGGTTTGGCGAACGGGCTCTGGAACGCTTCGCCCATCATGCCGGCGACGACGTGGGGGATCGCATTGGTGAGAAAGACGCCGCCGAAGAAATAGGCGACGAGATCAAGCCAGTTCATGCGCGTTGGTCCTTTCAACGAGATCGATGATCGCCTGCGTCGAGCCGGTTTCGCCAAGCCGCGGGAACACGTGCTCGATGCTGTATTCATGTGCGTGCGACCGCGCATCGGTCATGGCGTCGATTGCGAGCGTGACGTTGAAGCCCGCCTCATAGGCCTGTCTCGCCGTCGATTCGACGCCGCCCGCGGTGGCGACGCCGGCGATCACGACTTGCGTGACGCCGCGCGCTCTCAGCAGGCCTTCGAGGTCGGTGCTGGCAAATGCGCCTCGCGTTCGCTTGGTCACGACAATGTCGCCGGGCTGTCGGTCGAGCTCCGGAATGAGATCGGTCCATCCATCGGGAAGCGGGCCGCCAAATGGATTTCCAATTAGATTTCCATGGCGCGGCGCCTGCTCGGTTCGTCCCGGCGAGCTGCCGTCGACATTGACCAGCGCGACCGGCAGACCGTGCCGTCGGAACGCAGCGCCAAGCGCGGCGGCGCGAGCCACGATGTCGCCGATCGGGTGGGCGAAGGGCCAGCCCATGAGGCCGCTTTGTAGATCGATGACGATCAATGCGGTGATCGGATCGAGCGTCGTCAGGGCCATGGTCGTTACCTTTCTCGCAAGCTGTCGCAGTGCAGCCGGCTCAATCCTCGACCAGCCGCTTCAGCAAGCCGACGGCGGCGGCGAGTTCGTCCTGCTCCCGCGCCGACAGCCGCGCGGCGATGGTGCGCGACAGCCAGTCCTGCCGTGCGGCGCGGCCGGTGCGCAGCCGCTCGCGGCAGCTATCGGTGAGCGACATGATGGTCTGCCGGCCGTCGTCCGGATCCGGCACGCCGCGGACCAGGCCGGCGGCCTCGAGCGCCGATATCGCCGAACTCATCGACTGCGGACGCATGCCCTCTGATCGCGCCAGGCTGGACACGGTCGCGGGGCCGTCCTTTTCGAGGCGAAGCAGCACCGCGACCTGGGAGGGCGGGAGGTCCTCGCGCTGACCCTGCTCGCGAAGCCGCCGCTTCAGCGTTCCAATCAACAGGCGAAGATCTTCGGCCAGCGCGGATGTGCGCGCCGAGCCGGGACGGGCCGGTACATTGCTCATGCCGGATCGGATAGCATATATGAAGGTAAACTGTAAAGATTATCTTCGCAGTTTATCTGCATACGTGTCCTGCTGCAGCCAGCCGACTGGTCTGACGCTGCTCGCGGCCGGATCGGCGCGGCACGCGGGGCGTCCGCGCGTGTGACGCCGGCCTCAGCGCGGAATGAAATGGATGGTGAGGGCTTCGAGCGCCTCAGCGCAATGGCGCGCGCTTACTCGGGCGCAGCGTCGCTGCTTGCCGCGGCCTCGTACATCTCGCGCGCGCGCCTGGTCACGGCCGCATAGCGCGCCGTCGCGCTGAGGCTCATCAGGCCGGCGCGCACCAGTCCGAGAATGGCGCGTCGGGAGTGGAACGGTCCGGTCTTGCTCGCGGCATATCCGCGCGGATAGAGCTGCAGGCGACCGGCGAGCGCTTCCTGCAACGCCATCTTCTGGGTTGCGCTCAGGCGCCGGCGCCGCGCGGGCTTGCTTGCTTCCGCCAGCATGCGCAGCTCGATGCCCGACGGTTTCCGTGGTGCGCCCTTCATTGTCAGCTCACATTCCGGCCGACTGGCGCGACCTTTCGCGAGGCCCGGCGCCCGGCCGGCATCGCCATGGACGCCGGCATGTGGCACATCATGGCTTGCGCTGTTGCTCATTCGTGAGACAGAACCGCATTTCGAGCAGCCGCGGCATCTGACGAAGGTCAGGACCGGTTGTGACGAAAGTCATATTCGTTTGCGACCGCTGCCGGCTTACGCCAGAGTGGGCTGCTCGCTGAGCTGATGGGCAACGCATGATCGATCTGAGCGCGGATTTGCTTGCGGCCGCAGAAGCCGACGTCATCGGTCTCGCCGTCATCGGCGCCGATCGAAGCATGCAGCGGAAGATCGGCCGGCTGGTCGAGTGGCTTCCCGCAACCGGCGTCGATTGCTGCGAGTGTGTGTTGCTGGTCGGCATGGAAGCCGAGCTGGCGGCACTTGCCAGCGGCCAGCGGGACATGATCGCGCTGGCCGGTGTGCGTGGCGCGTCGCCTGACATCACGCAGCCGATGACGGCGGTCGTGCTGTGGAACGGCGCGGGGGCGCATTACTTCGTCATCGCCATGCCGGATTTTGCCGGCCGTCAGGTCGAAACGCTGCTCGGCAGCGAGCGCCGCGCCCGGCGCCTGATGGAGCAGCAGCTCGAGGCGGCGAGCGCGGAGGTGCGCTTTGCCTCGCTGGCGCGGACGCGGCTGCGGCTGGCGCGCGATCTGCACGATACGCTGGTGCACTCGATCGTGGCGCTGCTGACCCAGATCCGGCTGATCCGGCATTATTTGTCGGCCGATCCCGCCCGTGTGGCGGACAGCCTCGCGACCGCTGAAGATGCGGCCGCGAGCGGCCTGAACCGCGCCCGCGAAGCCATCGACCGCCTGCGCACGCCCGACGACCTGAAGCTTGATCCCGATGTCGAGGGGCTGCTCAGCGACTTCGCCGCGCGCAGCGGTGTCAGGGTGTCGATCCAGATCGACGAAGCGGCGCGCTCCGGCCTGCGCGATTGCGGCCTGACGGTTCAGCGTATCCTCAGCGAGGCACTGCGCAACGTTCAGACGCATGCGCAGGCGCGCCGCGTCTCCTTTCACGCCTTCGACGAGCCGGCCGCGGTCGGCCGCAAGCTGATTGTCGAGATCCGCGATGACGGCCGCGGCTTCGATCCCGCGATCCCGACTCCAGGACATTTCGGATTGATTGGCATGGCCGAATTTGCTGAACTTGTCGGCGGCAGCTGCACGGTGGAGAGCGCGCCCGGGCAGGGAACGCTGGTCCGGATCTCGCTCCCCGTGGCGGTGCCGCCGGCAGCGTCCGCCGGCGTGCTGGCCGATTGAATTCGTTGCCGCGCATGCAACGCGTTTTCGAGAGGATGACGGAAAGCCCGTGAGCAGAATTGAGAAGATACGGGTGCTGATCGCCGAGGATCAGACGCTGATCAGGGAAGGTATCGCGACGCTGCTCGCCCAGCAGAACGACGATTTCGAGATCCTTCCCGGCGCGGCCGATGGCGAGCAGGCCATCGAATTCGCGCGGCGCTATCGGCCGGACGTCATCCTGATGGATCTGCAGATGCCGCGGGTCGACGGCATCGCCGCGACCCAGCGGATTCTCCGTGAATTGCCGCAGACCCATATCGTGGTGCTGACGACGTTCGAGACCAACGACCTGATCTTCGAGGCGGTGAGCGCAGGCGCCAAGGCGTATCTCTTGAAGGACGCCAGGATGGAGGAGATCGCCTCGACCATCCGCGCGGTCATCAACGGCCAGTCCGGGCTTTCGCCCGGCGTCGCCGCGCGCATCCTCGATGAGTTCAAGCGGCTGCGCGGCCCGCGCGTCTCGGCGAAGCTGCCGGTTCGCGATGGGCTGACGGCGCGGGAGAATGAAATTCTTACGCTGATCGTCGAGGGCAAGAGCAACACCGAGATCGGCGAGCAGCTGCATTTGGCCGAAGGAACCGTGAAGAACTATGTCAGCACGATTCTGGAGAAATGCCAGGTCAAGAACCGTACAGAACTCGCAATAAAGGCAATAACTTACTAGAAATAATTGGCCGTGATCGCACAACCACGCGGTTGATCCGGCTGAGATTGCTCGCCTTTCTCTGGGCCGCGCCCGCAAAATTGGCTATAGGGTTGTTTCGGATTTGCTTTTTGACACCGCAGGTCCGGATTGCGCGGCTACGAGTAAGCGGGAAATGACCATGAAGGGTATCGAGCGCCAGACCAAAGGTACGGACGGACCGGCGGACGCTGCGGCGGCCGGCAACGGCGTGGATCCGGCGGCGCATGGCATGGCGGCGATCGATCAGGTTCGTGACCTGCTGTTCGGCGGCGCGCAACGTTCGCTCGAGACCAACCTCTCGGGTCTGCGCGAGGAGATGCAGGCATCGCTCAAGCAGATGCAGGCGGACTTCACTAACGAGCTCACCGCGCTTTCTGCGCGGCTCTCCGACCTCGAGCGGGATACCGAGCAGAAGCGGCTCGACTCGCTGAAGGATGTCGGCGCGGCGATCACCCAGCTCGGCTCGGTCATCAGCGGATTGGGATCCGGCCGCACGGGCAAATAGCATGGCAGCTGCTGCCGGCCAGAACCGCGAGATCGAGCAGCTCAAGACATTGCTGTTTCAGCCCGAGGCGACGCGCCTGACGTCGCTGGAGGCCGACCTCGACTCGCTGCAGCGCTATGTCGGCAACGCCGACCGCCTGGAGACGGCAACCGCGGGCATCCTGGTCGAGGCGCTGGAGCGCGCCGAGGTCAACCGGCCGCGCGAGCTCGCCAGCGCGATTGCGCCGGTCGTGGTCTCGGCGATCCGCAGCGAGATCAAGAACTCGCGCGAGCAGATGATCGAGGCGCTCTATCCGATCGTCGGCCGTCTGGTCAGCGCCGCGGTGGCAAATTCGTTCAGGGAGCTGGTTGCCTCGCTCGAGCAGCGCATCAATGCGTTGACCTCGGCGCAATTGTGGGTCGGCCGCGTCAAGTCGCTGGTGACGGGACGCCCGATCAGCGAATTCGTGCTCGCCGATCAGCCGCCGCAGATCAACCGGCTCCTGATCATCGAACGCGGCAATGGCCGCCTGATCGCGGACTGGAAGCGCGATGCGACCGCCGACGAACGCGCCGACCTGCTCAGCGCGATGGTCGCGGCGATCCTGGAATTCTCCGTGCAGGCGCTCGCCGGCGAAGGCAATCTGCAGACGCTCGATTTCGGCGGACGGCAGCTCGCGCTGCGCGCCTCGCCCCGCTTCATCCTGGCGGCGGAGTGCCTGGGACCGCTGCGGCCCGCCGACAACGCCAGGATCAACTCGTTGTTCTTCGATGCGATCGAGCGCATCGACCGCGGTGCGGATTGCGACGGGCCGATGCTGGCGTCGCTGGCAGCCGCGATCGAGACCGACGATACGCCACGGCGAATCGCGAGCCGGCGCGGCAAGGTGATCCTTTTCGCCTTGCTCGCGGCATTGGCCGCGCTGCTGCTCTGGCTTGCCGCGACATCGGTGACGCGCGGCCTGTTGGAGCGGCGGACCCAGGCGGCGCTGGAACAGCTCGCCGCAAAGCAGCCGTTGCTGGCCTCGTTCCCGCTGCGGCTCGACTTCGATCACGGCAGCCGAAGCGTGGCCGTTTCAGGCATCGAGCCGAGCCAGCTGGAAACCGCGCCGTTGATCGATGCGCTCGCCGCGGCCGCGGCACCGTACAAGATCGTCAACCACATCGGTCTGGTGTCCGCACCGGAACAAGTCGCGGCATCGCAGGCCGGCATCGCGGGCCTGCAGCAGAGCCTGACGCGCCTGCAGGCGAGCCTCGACCAGATGCGCGAGGCGATCGGTGCGCAGGCGAAGTCGGGCGACCAGAAATATGCCGCCCTGACCGAGCAATATGACAGGCTCGGCGAGCAGTATGCCAAATTGGCCGAGCAATATTCGAAGCTGCAAGCCGTCGCCGACGGTCCGGCGGCGCGGCTCGACCGCTTCATCGCCACCACCGCGATCTTCTTCGCGAACAATTCAGACGAAGTCCTCGACAACGACCAGGCCGAGCAGCAGCTGCGCGAACTCGCCGGACTAATGGCGAACAACGATCTCAGGCTGCGCATCGTCGGCTATGCCGATCAGAGCGGCACGGAAGGCACCAACCGGACGCTGGCGCGCAAGCGGGCCGAGCAGGTCCAGCGCAGGCTGACCGCGCTGGGGATCGATCCGTCGCGGCTGATTTTGGTTTCGCGCGCGGCGACGATGCCGATCACCGACCGGGTCGACGCCACCGTCGGCGGCAACCGCCGCGTGGCGTTCGAGACGGTCTATCGAGGCGAAGTGGCCCGCTGATGCTCACCGCGAAAGTCATGCTGCTCGGCGATATGGGGGTCGGCAAGACGTCGATCCTCTATCGGCTGATCTACAACCGGTTCGAGGGCCAGTACAAATCGACGCTGGGCGTCGAGATCCTGAGCCACGACGTGGCGTCGGCGGATGGCAGCGATCCGATGCGCCTCGTGCTGTGGGACACCGACGGCGATTTCGGCACGCAGATCTTCGACACGGTCTATGTCACCGGCGCATCCGCCGCCATCATCGTGTCCGACGTCACGCGGCCGCAGACGGTGACCCGCATGGTCGAACTGGTCCGCGGCTTCGAGGAGCGCTTCCCCGGCCGGCCCTACCGGGCGCTGCTGAACAAGATCGACTTGCCGGAAGCCGCGGGCAGCGCGGGCGCGATTGCCGGGCTTGCGAAGTCGAGCGTCAAGTCGGTCAGCGCCAAGACCGGCGTCGGCATTGCCGAGAGCTTTATCGAACTCGCCCAGACCATCCGCCGCCGCCAGCTCTAGTTAGCGACAACGCGCACACGTCTGTGTCAGCCGTCCCGACTTCTCGGGGCTGGCGAATCGGGCCGGGACGGCTGACTTCATCGCACGTGGGGCGTACGATGAAAGGCTCTCGCGCGGCCCGCAGAAAGCCGCACGCTTTCCCCGCCGACAGCACCACGCCGTCCCACACTCCGATAGTGACGATGGTCATCTTCCGCTCGGCCAATGGCCTGCCTATCGTCCGCCCCGTCACTGGAAACAGCCACGGGACGAACGGTGTCTCGGGCGCACGGAGCGAGAGATCATGAGCATTTTTGGCAGCATCATGGGGGCAATCTTCGGCCACGGCGCCCAGGCCAAAACCGCTGAGAGCACGACGACGGCCGCGCCCGGCGCAGCGCCATCGACATCGACATCGACGTCTGCATCTGCTGCGCCCGGCACGGCGGCGCCACAAACCGTCGACGTCGCCGCGATCGTCGACAAGGCGGCCGCGGCGACCGGCGAGAAGCTCGACTGGCGCAGCTCGATCGTCGACCTGATGAAGGCGCTCGGCCTCGACAGCAGTCTTGCGGCGCGCAAGGAGCTCGCGAAGGAGCTGCACTACACCGGCGATACCAGCAACACCGCCACCATGAATGTCTGGCTGCATCAGCAGGTGATGGCCAAGCTCGCCGCCAATGGCGGCAAGCTGCCGGACGACATCAAGACCTGACGTCCCGCCTCGAGCCGTGCGCGGCGCTCGCGCCCGCACGGCTCCGAACGATGTGTATTGCGTGAGGAGCAGTTGCGATGACCTCATCTCATCCTGCCATCCTGAACAGGCCGCGCGCTGGTGTGGTGCGGTCCGCCGTATTGGTCGGCGCGGCACTCGGATCCGTCGCGCTGGCGCTCGGCATCGATATCGCCATCGCCCGCGCGGATTATTCCGGCGACGAACCGCGGCCGGAAAATGCGAATGTGCAGCGCGCTACGCAGAACCCGCCGCCGGCGCGGGTCATCCTGCCGGCGCCGTGGGAGCAGGCCGCGCCTGCGCAGCCGGTCGCGGCACCCGCGAAGCCGGCCGATCGCAAATAATCCTTCGCCCCCCTTGGAGCGGTCGGCGACCCGGTCGCCGGGCCGTGCCACGGCATTCATTTGGAAAACAGGAGATCACATGCTGAAGGAATTCAGGGAATTCGCCATGAAGGGCAACGTCGTCGATCTCGCCGTCGGCGTGATCATCGGCGCGGCATTCGGCGCGATCGTCTCGTCGATGGTGGCCGATGTCATCATGCCGATCATCGGCGCGGTCAGCGGCGGGCTCGACTTCTCCAACTATTTCACCGCGCTGTCGAAATCGGTGACGGCGACCAACTTGGCCGATGCCAAGAAGCAGGGCGCCGTGCTGGCCTGGGGCAACTTCCTGACGCTGACGCTCAACTTCCTGATCGTCGCCTTCGTGCTGTTCATCGTGGTCCGCCTCATGAACCAGCTCAAGCGCGAAGCGCCCGCGGCGCCGGCCGAACCGCCGAAGCCGACCAAGGATCAGGAGCTGCTCACCGAGATCCGCGATCTCCTCAAGTCGCGCGCGTAGCAATCGCTGCGAATGCCACTGCGTACAGCCCCCAGCTCTGGAGCCTAGCCATGCCAGATCAGGTCAAGCTGCCCCGAAAATTGTCGCAAGAGCCCGGCGGTGCAGAGCCGCTACGGCCGAGCCACCGGCGGGTCATCGAGGAACTCGATCGCTGGGCCAACAGTCCCGGCCTGCAGCCGCCGAGCGATGAAGAAAAGCCGGACGACGACAAGCGCTAGACGGCCGTGACCTCGCATGGCCGGATCGCGGCCGTTTCGGTCAAGCCCGCCGGGCCGTCGCGATCAGCGCGGTCGACGGAATCGCGAAGCTGTCGCCGACCCGCCTGCGCTCGATCTCGGCGCGGAAGGCGCGCGCGACTGCGGCGCTCTGGTCTGTATCGAGCCCGCTCCAATGCGGCATGAACTCGAACAATTTGTCGACGTCACCGGGATTGGCGACATTGAGTTTGAAGTCGTGGGTGATCTCGGTGACGACAGGATCGGAGAAGCCGGCGGCGACGAGCGCAGCGGCGAGGCGGCCGGGGTCGGCGAGCTCGGCGAGGCCCGTGCAGGGCATCGGCGTGACATTGTCGGGATAGAGCCGCCGGATGATCTGCGAGAGCAAGAGATGCACGGCGGCACCGTCGGCGCTCTTCCAGACCGCAATCGCCGCCGATCCGCCCGGTCGCGTCACCCGTGCCATCTCGCACAGGCCGGCGCGCCAGTCCGGAAACAGCATCACGCCGAACACCGACACTGCCGCGTCGAAGGCGGCATCCGGCAGGTCGAGCGCCTGGCCGTCCATCTGGCGCGCCTCGATATTTGGAAGCCCATGCGCACGGACCCGTGCCACCATGCCGGCGGAAAAGTCGACCGCGGTGACGTCAGCGCCGGTGCGGGCGGCGGCAAGTGCCGCGGCGCCCGTGCCGGTGGCGACGTCGATCACCCTGGATGACGGGTCGATCGGAAGCGTTGCGACCGCGGCGTCGGCGAACAGCGTCGTGAACGGCTGCGACTGCGCCTCATAGGCGGCGACCATTTTGTCCCAGTGCGCGGGATCGTTGTACGGCAGAGGTTTCGCCTGCTCACTTGACTGCATGAATCTGGTCCTCGAGATTTTGTTTGTGTTTGGCGAGCCGGCGCTTGAAATCCTTCGCGAGCGCATCGAG
This sequence comes from Bradyrhizobium sp. USDA 4502, assembly GCF_054063355.1. Lineage (NCBI taxonomy): Bacteria > Pseudomonadati > Pseudomonadota > Alphaproteobacteria > Hyphomicrobiales > Nitrobacteraceae > Bradyrhizobium > Bradyrhizobium sp. USDA 4502. Next base: position 6,889,857 of record NZ_JBSSGF010000001.1, on the reverse strand, counting down.
CGTCACCGCGCCGAGCCGCTTCAGGAACAGCGCCTCGACCTCGCGAAACGTGTCTCCGAGCGCGTCGTTGACGGCCTGTTCGACCAGGCAGCCGGGATTTTCCGAGCGATGGCCCATCGCAACGATCGTGGGCGCGCCGACCGCGCGATAGATGTCCGCGAGCGTGATGTCGGCCGGATCGCGCGCCAGCGTCCAGCCGCCGCCATGGCCCTTCTCCGAATGCACCAGACCCTGCTCGCGCAGCCCCGCCATCACGCGGCGTACCACCACCGGGTTGGTGGCCATCGCCTGCGCAAGTTGCTCCGACGTCACCGGCTCGCCTGCCCCGATCATGTGGAGCAGGCCATGCAGGACACTGGACAGGCGGCTATCGCGGATCATGTAACGTCATATGTTACATGAAGCGGCGGCCGTCAAGGGGGCGATGGCGGGCTCCTGGTCGCCCTCCTACCTCCCCTTGAAAAGGGGAGGTAGCTTTGCTCGTCAGAGCAAAGCGGGTGGGGATCAGCTCGCTCCACTTGCAGCGTCGTCTGCGGCTGACCCCCATCCCGACCTTCCCCCTTTCAGGGGGAAGGAGAAGTGATCAAGGACCTGCACGTTGGCTTTGATTGTTTAACCGGGATTCGCGTGCCGGATTTCGCGGCGGCGCCCGTTTAATCCGCATCGGGGACTTTGGCAGGGGCGGTATCGTGGGCAGCGTGGCGGTCGATCGGATGTTGCGGGATGCGGTGGCGCATTATGGCGCGGGCCGCGCGGCGGAGGCCGGCACGCTGTGCGGCGACATCCTCACCGCCGATCCCGACCATGTTCCGGCGCTGCATCTGTCCGCCGTCATCGCTTTCGTGACCGATCGTGTCGCGGAAGGTGCTATGCTGCTGAACCGGGTCTTCAACCTCGATCCGGATCATGCACCGGCCTTCGCCACGCTCGGCGATGCGCTCGCCGTGAAGGGCGAGCACGAAGGCGCGGTGGCGGCGTTCGAGCGCGGCGTGACGCTGCGGCCGCAGGATGCCGGCCTGCACATCAAGCTCGGCGTCGCATTGTGCGATCTGTCGCGCTTCGATGAGGCCGAGACCGCGTTCCGCCGCGCGATCGCACTCGATGGCGGCCTGACGCGGGCGCGGTTCAACCTCGCCGTCGCGCTGGCCGGGCAGCAGCGGCCGGCCGAGGCGGAGCAGGCCTATCGCGAGGTGATCGCGCGCGATCCGGTCTACCGCGGCGTCTGGCTGAACCTCGGCAATGTGCTGAGCGATCAGAGAAGGCACGAAGCGGCCGCCACGGCCTATCGCCGCGGACTTGCCGCGGATCCCGACAATGCCGGACTGCATTGCGGCCTTGGCGCGGCGCTCTGTCGCCAGGGCTTGCTGGAGGACGCAATCCTGCACTACCGCCGCGCGATTGCACTCGATCCCGACAACATCGCGCCGCAGCGCCTGCTGGCGATGGTGCTGCACGAAGCGGGCGAGCGCGCGGAGGCCGTCCGCATCTATCGCCAGGTCTCGGCCCGCGACCCGTCCGATCACGTCATCCTCAACAATCTCGGCGCCTGCCTGTTCGAGCTCGGACAGCTCGACGACGCCATCGCCTGCGCCGAGCTCGCGCTGGCGCTGAAGCCGGACTACGCCGCCGCGCACACCAATCTCGGGATCATCTTCGAGGCGCAGAACCTGGTCGAGGCCGCGGTCGCCGCGCATCGGCGCGCCGTCGAGCTCGAGCCGCTCTATGCCAAGGGCCACGCCAACCTCGCGGTCGCGCTGCGCAATGCCGGCGAGATCGATGCGGCGCTGGTGGCCTCGCGCCGGGCGATTGCACTCGATCCCGAGCAGCCGCTCGCGCACTACAACCACGCGCATTTCCTCCTGATGAACGGCGAGTTCGAGGAGGGCTTCGAGGAGTATCAATGGCGCCGCAAGACCAAGATGCTCAGCGACGGCGATCCCGTGTTCGACGAGCCGGAATGGCAGGGCGAGCCGCTCGCCGGACGCACGCTGCTGCTGTTTGCCGAATATGGACTCGGCGACGCCATCAATTTCGTCCGCTACGTGCCGATGCTGGCGGGCAGGGGCGGCCGGATCATTCTGCAGGTGCAGCCGGCGCTGGTCGCGCTGCTGCGGCCGATGCTGCCTGATGTCGCGGTGTTCGCGCGCGGCGAGCCGCTGCCGCCGTTCGATCTGCAACTGCCGCTGCTCAGTCTGCCGCGGATCTTCCGCACCACCGTCGAGACCATTCCCGCACCGATATCCTATCTGCGGGCGGATGCCGGCAAGCTCGCGCGCTGGCGCGAGGCGCTCGCCGGCGTGACCGCGCTGAAGGTCGGCGTGGTCTGGGCCGGCAATCCCAAGCACAAGGGCGACCGCCAGCGCTCGCTGCCGGCGGACGCCGTGCTGCCGCGGCTGGTCACATCGGGCGTGCAGCTCTACGGTCTGCAGAAGGAGCCGCGGCCGGACGATGCGCCGGTGCTGCGGCGTCTTGGCGCAGGTATCGTCGACCTCGCGCCGACGCTCGGCGATTTCGCCGACACCGCGGCGGCCGTCTGCGCGCTCGATCTCGTCATCGCCGTCGACACATCGGTGGCGCATCTCGCCGGCGCGCTTGGCCGCCCGGTCTGGATGTTGTGTCCCTATGCGCTCGACTGGCGCTGGCTGCGCGATCGCGCCGACACACCCTGGTATCCGACCATGCGGCTGTTCCGCCAGGACAGACCGCAGGCCTGGGATCGCGCGCTGGCGCGCGTGACGGACGAACTCGCGCGGCTCGCCGGCGGCGAGCGCGAGTTGCTGTTGCCGGCACGTTTAGCGCGTTGACCGGCCATCACCCCGCACTCATCCCCTGCGCGCCGCCGAGCAGCTTCACGTTGAGCCGGCCGCCGTCGAACAGCATCTCGTTCAGCGCTGCGTCGATGTCGTCAGCAGTGACATCCCGGCCTCCCCCGCGGGCGATGCTGGCCTGAGCGATGCGGCGCATCAGCTCCTTGATGAATGCGGCGCTGACCCCGGCGGTGCGCTGCACCGCTGCGTCAACCACGGGCGGTTCGAGCGGCAGGCCCTTGCCGTACAGTCGGATCAGCTTGCCGCGCCCGGTCTCGTCGGGCACCGGCACCTCGATGGCCTGGTCGATGCGGCCGGGCCGGCCGGCCAGCGCGCCTTCCAGCTCCTCGGGCCGGTTGGTGGTCAGGACGAACAGGATGTCGCAGTCCTCCTTCAGGCCGTCCATCTCGTTGAGCAGCTTGTTGAGCAGCGATTCCTCGCACGGTCCGCCCATGTCCTCGCGGTCGCGTGCGATCAGGTCGACGTCCTCGATCACGACCATGGTCGGCTGCAGCAGTCGCGCGAGGCTCATATAGGCGCCGAGCAGGCCGACCTGCTCGGCGGTGATGATCAGTGTGGTGTGATCCGGCAGGTTGGTGGCGAGATAGCGAATGGTGTGGGTCTTGCCGGTTCCGGGCGGGCCGTAGAGCAGGATGCCCTTGCGGGTCGACTGCCCGAGCTTGCGCAACAGATCGCGGCTTTCGACGAAGTCGAGCACGTTGCGGTCGAGCAGCCGCAGCGTCCGGTCCGGCAGGATCACGTCATCGCGCGCGACCGTCGGCAGGCGATGCACGGTCACGCCGCGCGCGCGGCCGCGATAGTCGGCGGCATCCTCCAGCGACAGGATCTTGCCGCGATAGGATCGTGCCGCGTGCACGGCCGCTTCCAGCTCGGCAAAGGTCCGCTGCACCAAGGCGTTTCCGGCGACGCCTGCGGGCACCGCGAGCTCGATCCGCAAGCCCGGCTCGGTCTGATAATCACGATGGTAGCTGAGCAGCACCGCGTAGCGCAGCTCTCCGGTTTGGCATAGCCACAAGCCATTGGTCAGGCATTTCACCGACTCAGGCTCGCCAACGTCGACGTCGTGATACTGCGGCGGCGCGATCGGCGGCGCGTTGCGGCTGTTCTCCATCAGCGAGGCAATCGCGAGGGTCTCATAGCGGTGTTGCTCATGAATGCCGAAGAAATGGATCGGCACATCGAACAACTTGTCGATCGCGATCTGGACGTCCGCTCGCATGTGACCGGGAAATTGTCGCGACCGGGTCATGATCTGATTGCGCGGCGTCCCGGCAAAATGCCAATCGAGCGCCATGAAGGCATATCTGAACTCCTCGCTCGGTAGATTTTCTGAGCTTGCCCGCGCGGCGATCAGGCAGTTGCCGCACAGGCAGACTGTCCGGCGGATGAGAAACACGTCGGTGACGGGCTCCAGCGCGCCACAGAGATCGCACGGCCGGGCCGCGTCGGCGGCCGATGCGGTGATCAGCAATGGATGCCCGTTGTTGCGGATCAGCTGTTGGGCGGACTCCAGCAGTGCCTTGGCCACCGTCGCGGGATAGGGGCCGCATGCGAATCCGTTCTGGGCCTCGATTCGCGCAGTGACGGCAACAGCCTCTTTCCGGGACTTGCCGAATACCGTGCGCAGCAGGTTGCGCATGAATTCTATCGGTGTCTCGTCGTCATCATGGATGAAGAGCCTGACCGGGCCGTTCTCGGCAAAAACGTCGTGCATGAGACCCCCGAACGCAATTGGGAACAAAAGAACAAAATAAGAACATCACGGCGGCTACTGCGCGTCAAGCGAAAGATTCTGCGGTCTCATCCCTGACGTGTAGTGAGCCGATCGGCCGGGAACGCGCACTGGAAGTGTAAACGCGGCTCAACGCCTGTGACGATTGTGTTGCGGCAAATGCCAAGAGATGGCCGTCACAGCGGCAAACTTCCGACACACCATCGGGGCGAAAAGGAGTATCCGACATGGCGCGAGCGCGAGAGCAGATTCCTCCCAAGGGTTTGCGGTCGCGCAGTTATTTTATGAGGCCCTCGTGTCGCACAAACTTCGCCTTGCGCTGCTTCTCGTCTTCACCTTGTTCGTCTCTCCCGCGCTTGCGCAGCCGGCCGCCAAGCCGGCGCCGCCGCAACCCGTTACCGGTAACGCGCTGACGCCCGAGCAGGCGAAACGTGCGCTCGACACGCTGCAGGACGACAAGAAGCGCGGCGAGATCATCAACACGCTGCGCGCCATCGCCAATGTCTCGCCGCAGGCGGCCGCCGCGGAGCCGGCGCCGGAGCAGCATTCGCCGATCCCGCTCACTGCCGACAGCCTCGGCGCACAGCTGTTGCTGATGGTGTCCGAGCAGGTCGGCGAGATGTCGCGCGAGGTCGCCGACGTCGCGCGCACGCTGACGCATTTCCCGGCGTTCTACTACTGGTTCGTGCGTACCGCCAACGATCCGGTCGCCTATGGCCTCTTGATCGATATCGCCTGGAAGCTGGCGCTGGTGTTCGGCTGCGCGCTGGCCGCCGAATGGGTGGTGTTCCGCCTGATCAAGCGGCCGGTCGCGTTCCTGGAAGCGCGGCTGCCGCAGACCGCGCGCATGCCGGTGCAGACGCTCGCCATCGTCGATCCGCCGTCGTCGGTTGCCGACGTCACGCCGGCGCCCGAGTTGCAGCGGCGCCGGCTCAGCCTGGCGCGGGCCTGGCAGTCGCTGGTCCGGCTGCCCTTCGTGCTTGGGCGCCTTTTGCTCGAATTGCTGCCGGTCGTCGTGTTCGGCGGCATCGCCACCGCGCTGCTCGGCACCGAGATCGGCGATCAATCGACCACGCGGCTCGTGATCCTTGCCGTCGTCAACGCCTATGTGTTCTCGCGCGTCTTGATCTGCGCGGTGCGCGCGCTGGCAGGGCCGTTCGGCCTGTTCCGCGTCCGTGCCGAGACTGCGGCCTATATCGAGATCTGGGCCCGGCGCATCGTCGCCGTCGGCGTCTCCGGCATCGCCTTTGCCAATGTCGCGCTGCTGCTCGGGCTGCATCGCGCCGGCTATGCCGCGCTGATCCGGCTCGTGATGTTGGTCGTGCATCTGTTCGTCGTCGTCATCATCCTGCAGTGCCGCCGCCAGGTCGCCGACGCCATCCGCGCGCCGGCCGATCGCACCGGGCTTGCGGCGCGGACGCGCAACCGGCTCGCGGCGCTCTGGCATGTGCTGGCGATCGCGCTCGACCTCGCGCTGTGGGCAGTGTGGGCGCTCAACATCCGCAACGGCTATTCGCTGCTGCTGCAATATTTCGTCGGCACCGTCGCGGTGCTCCTGGTTACCCGCCTCGTCACCATGGTGGTGCTGAGCCTGATCGATCGCGGCTTCCGCATCAGCCCGGAGCTGATCCAGCGCTTCCCGGGGCTGGAGACGCGCGCCAACCGCTATCTGCCGCTGCTGCGCAAGGTGGTCACGGCAGTGATCGCCTTCATTGGCTTCGTCGCGCTGCTCGAGGTCTGGGGCGTCGATGCCATCGTCTGGTTCTATGGCGGCCAGATCGGAAGCCGCCTGATCTCGGCGCTGGTGACGATCGGCATTGCCGCGCTGGCCGCGGCCGTGATCTGGGAAGTCGCCAATGCGCTGATGGACCGGCAGATCGACACCCTGTCGCGCGACGGGCATTACGCCCGCGCCGCGCGCTTGCGCACCTTTCAGCCGATGCTGCGAACCGCGCTGTTCTGCATGATCGTCGCGGTGGTCGGCCTCACGGCGCTCAGCGAGATCGGCGTCAATGTCGCGCCGCTGCTGGCCGGCGCCGGCATCGTCGGCATCGCGATCGGCTTCGGTTCGCAGAAGCTGGTGCAGGATCTGATCACCGGGCTGTTCCTCCTGATCGAGAACACCGTGCAGGTCGGCGACAACGTCACGGTGTCGGGCCTCTCGGGCGTGGTCGAGAACGTCTCGATCCGCACCATGCGGCTGCGCGCCGGCGACGGTTCGGTGCACGTGGTGCCGTTCAGCGCGGTGACCACGATCACCAACTCCAGCCGCGGCGCCGGCAATGCCGCAGTCAGCGTCAACGTGTCCTACAAGGAGGACACCGACCGCGCCGGCGAGGTGCTGAAGGACATCGTCGCCCAGATGCGCCAGGAGACGGCGTATCGCGCATTCATTCGAGGCGACCTCGAATTGTGGGGCGTCGACAAGGTCGACGGCTCGGTCGTGACCATCGTCGGCCAGATCCGCTGCACCGATAGCGGCCGCTGGGCGGTGCAACGCGAGTTCAACCGCCGCATGAAACGGCGCTTCCAGGAGGAGGGCATCGAGATCGCCTCGATGGGCCAGACCATCCTGATGCAGCTTCCTCCACCCTCCGAGCCCGATACCAACGCCCAGCCGCGCCGCGCGGCGGGCTGATCCGGCGCTCCGCTTCACCTCGCCCCGCTTGCGGGGAGAGGTCGAATTCGAGCGAAGCTCGAATTCGGGTGAGGGGAAGTCTCCGCGAGAGTATCTGCTTCCGTGTGTGCGAAGGCAGCCCGAGCCAACCAGCGGGAATGCTTGCCGGCGCGTCTCACGATTGCGACACGTCTCGCGACGGTGAGACGCCGCCAGCCTTGCCAAGCCCGCTGACCGGCGCGCAGCCGGCCGAAATCCGGCCGTTCTCACCCATTCCCTGCGACTTCCTCCGCTGGCACAGCGCTTGCTGATCGTCATGCAATGCGCGGCAAGACGCATTGCACAACTGAACCCAACGCGAAGGAAGGAAACGCACATGGAGCTTGGCTACTTCACCATGCCCTCGCACCCGCCGGAGTGCGGATTGAAGGAGGGCCACGACTGGGACCTGCAGACGCTGCGCTGGCTCGACGAGCTCGGCTATCAGGAAGCCTGGATCGGCGAGCACCATACCGCACCCTGGGAGCCGCACCCGTCGCCTGATCTGCTGGTGGCGCAGGCGCTGCTGCAGACCAAGAATCTGCGCATCGGGCCCGGCGGCTTCCTGCTGCCGTATCATCATCCCGCCGAACTCGCGAACCGCGTTGCGATGCTCGATCATCTCTCGAACGGGCGCCTCAACTTCGGCGTCGCGGCCTCGGGCCTGCCCAGCGACTGGGCGATGTTCAACGTCGACGGCATGTCGGGCCAGAACCGCGACATGACCCGCGAGGCGCTCGAGATCATCCTGAAGATGTGGTCCGAGCCGGGACCCTGGACGCACAAGGGCAAGTACTGGACGGTGAGCAAGCCGGACACGATGTTCGACTTCCTCAAGCCGCACATCAAGCCGTTGCAAGGGCCGCACCCGCCGATCGGCGTCGCCGGCCTGTCGAAGAATTCGGACACCTTGAAGCTCGCCGGCGAGCGCGGCTTCATTCCGATGAGCCTCAACCTCAACCCGGCCTATGTCGGCAGCCACTGGGATTCGGTCGAGGCCGGCGCCGCCAAGACCGGCCGCAAGCCGAGCCGCAAGGACTGGCGGCTGGTGCGCGAGGTGTTCGTGGCGGATACCGATGAGGAGGCGTGGAAGCTGTCGACCGGCGACATGATGGGCCGGATGATGAGCGAGTACTTCCTGCCGCTGCTCGGCCATTTCGGCTTCAAGGACTATCTGAAGCACGCGCCCGACGTGCCCGACCGCGACGTCACTGTCGAATATTGCGCGCGCCGGAATTGGATCGTCGGCTCGCCCGCGACGGTCACCGAGAAGATCGAGAAGATCTACCGGGAGGTCGGCGGCTTCGGTGTCCTCTGTGTGTTCGGCTTCGACTACAAGCACAAACCGGAAGCCTGGCGGCACTCGCTGGACCTGCTCAAGAACGAGGTGATGCCGCGGCTCAAGCATCTCGGCGCCGAGTTCGAGAAGGCTGCATGACAGCTGCGCGGGGTGCGGGGCTTGCCTCGCACCCCGCCTCGCATATCTTGAACGAAGTGTTTTTACCGAAGCATGATCCGGAGGATCATGCTCAAACAGGGTTTGCGGCATGACGGTCGACGCACAGAGTTTCAAGCAGGCGATGCGCCATTGCGCGGGCGCCGTCGCGCTGGTGACGGTCGGCTCCGAGACCGGGCAGCGCACCGGCCTGACCGTAACCTCGGCCTGCTCGCTGTCGGACAATCCGCCCTCGGTGCTGGTCTGCGTTAACCGTAACGCCAGCGCGCATCAGCGCATCCGCGAGGAGCGCCATTTCGTCATCAACTTCCTGAACGAGGACCACGCGCTGCTGGCGCTGACCTTCTCCGGCCAGAAGGGCGTCAACGGCGACGACCGTTTTGCGTTTGGGCGCTGGACCACCGGCGCCACCGGCGCCCCGGTGCTGGAGGATGCCGTCGCGGCGTTCGACTGCGTGCTGGCGCAGGAGCTCGAGACCAAGACCCATTCGATCTTCATCGGCGAGGTCCAGCACGTCCGCGCCGCGACCACGGTCGACCCGCTGATCTATCTGCGCTCTGGCTTCCAGAGCGTGCGCAACATCCATGATCCGGTCGAACTCGGCGACCTCGACGCACGGCGTGTCAGCTGGAACGAGTTTTCGTAAGGCTTGCGCTTAAGGCCTTCCCCCGCATCTCTTGATGATCTGCGCGCCGGCCATCTCGCCTGACGGCAATTCGGTTGCCTGAGACCTGCTGCTCCGTAGCGAGCCTAATCCTCGAACAGCACGCGCTCATTGGCGAAGATGTCCGCGAGACGCCGGGCAACGGTGCCGACGAGAGGGTCATTTCGGTCGCGGCGCCGGGTGACGAGCCAAAGTTCGCGTGGCGGCGGGGCGTGCGCGAGTTTGCAGGCACACAGCTTCCGTTCGGCTCGGCCGATGAAATGCGGAAGCAGGGCTATGCCCGCGCCGGCCTGTGCGGCCGCGGCCTGCGCGGCCTGGTTGCTGGTCCGGAAGGACATGCGCGCATGGGGAAATTTCCGGAACAACCACAGCGCTTCGGGAAGATGGGCATTGGCCTCGTCGAAACCGACGAACACGGGCTCGTCGCCGGCGTCGATCCTGCGGCGGCAATCGGCGGTCGCGTAGAAGCCGGAACCCATCGACACGAGTCGCCTGGCGATGACATCCCCGTCCTCCGGACGGCCAAATCGCAGGGCGATGTCTGCCTCGCGCCTTTCGAGGCTGACGGTTCGAAAGTCGGTTGCCAGATCGATGTCGAGTCCCGGCTGCTGCCCATAGGCGCTAAAATAGGATTTGCGCCTTGGATTCGCTTGTGATTCCAAGATGGAATGGCACACGAATCGCTTGTGAACAAAGATTGGGCGCGCGTTGTCGCCCGACTTGGCGGAGCCGAGGCTCTGAACATTAGCGCGCGCAAGACGAAGGCGTTTGTCCGTCCGCGGGAGATCAGCAATGCGGTCGACTTGCTGCGCCTGATCTTGGCTTATTGCCTTGGTGAGAAAGGGCTGCGGTTGACGGCGGCATGGGCCACGTCGGTTGGGCTTGTCGATATCTCCAACGTGGCTCTGTTGTATCGCTTACGTCAGTGCGGAGATTGGCTGGCAATCTTGGTCGAGCAGGCGCTTGCCGCCGCGGCGCCGAAGGCGAGCCGCGGTCGTCTGATCCGTATTGTTGACGCCACGACGGTCCCCAAGGCTGGGACGAGCGGCAGGAACAAGAACGCAGTGTGGCGTATCCATAGCGCGTTCGATCTTCCGCAGGAGCGCTTTGGTCACTTCGAACTGACCGATCAGCGAGCGGGCGAGACGCTGGATCGGATACCGGCGGTTGCCGGTGAGATCCGTCTTGCCGATCGCGCCTATCTGCAACCGGAGCGCATGGCGCATCTCGTCGATGCCGATGCGGACTTCGTGATCCGGGCCGGCTGGAAGAGCGCGCGCTGGCTCGATGCCGAAGGTAATCTTGTTGACCTCACTGCCGAACTGCGCAACGCCTCGGCGCGTGGCCTGATCGATCGGCCGATTTGGATAAAGCGCAAGTCAGGTGCGCCGCCGCTCGCAGTGCGTCTGGTTGCCGCGAAGAAGCCGGCGCAAGCTGCTGCGGCTGCGCGACGCAAGGCGCGCCGGACTGCACAAAAGGGAGGTCATCAGCTCTCCAGGCAAACACTTGACGCCGCAGATTGGGTGATCCTGGTGACCTCACTCAGGCCAGAGGACTTCACGACTGCAGATATCCTCGCCCTCTATCGGCTGCGATGGCGCATTGAGCTCGGCTTCAAGCGGCTGAAAAGCCTGATTGGCCTGAAGGGACCTCCCGGAACCGACGAGCGGTCCGCCAGACCCCATATCCTCGCTCATCTGCTGATCATTCTATTGCTCGAGCCGCTCGTCGACGAACTCGAAGACTCTCCCCGCTTGGCCGACGCCGCCTGACCCACCCAGTGACGTGGCGTCTGCTGCGCCAGCTCGTAGCTTCGCTACGGCAAGCGATCATTCCACAGCCCGCAATCGCTCTACTCTGCAGAGCCAGTCACGCTCTCCGGCGACATCTACGCGAGCCACCCAGACATAAGCGCCACTATCAGACTATGATCAAACTATCTTAGCGCCTATGGGCTGCTGCCTGGACAGTCTGGCGAGGCGATGGACGAGGAAGTTCTGTGAGAGGCTCGGGGGCGCGTTGATGCGGACAAGCCCGGTCGGCGCGCCCGACGTCCCTCTGTGGCCAAGCCTTGCTGCCGCGGCCTCCATATCGTTGGCGGCATCGAGCATGCGCGCGCCTCTCCGGGTGAGGACGTAACCGTCGGGACGCCGTTCGACCAGCCGTTCGCCGATCGCGGTCTCCAGCGACTTCACGCGGCGGGCGACGGTAGCATGGTTCACCGAGAGTGCACGCGCGGCTCCCGACAGGCTGCCGTGGCGGGCAAGCGCGGCGAATAGCCGGACATCCTCCCAATCGATCGCTGTGCGATTTTGATCAGCCATTGAGAAAGAATAGCGAATTCCGCTCAGGACGGGGAGCTGGTTATTTGGGCTGACAATCGCGCGGGAGCAGTTCATGGCGGCACCGAATCTCACCTTGACCCTGGTCGGCGGTCCGACCGTGCTCATCGAGTACGACGGGTTTCGTCTGCTGACGGACCCCACCTTCGATCCTCCTGGCGAGTATCAGGGAGCGTACAGCCCGGTGCGGCACAGGAAGACGGATGGGCCGGCCCTTTCAGTCGAACGGATCGGCAAGCTCGACGCAGTCTTGCTCAGTCACGACCACCACTTCGACAATCTCGACAATGCCGGCCGCGCGCTTCTTCCGCACGCCGGCACAACCTACACGACGAATTCCGGCGCGCAGCGTCTCGGCGGGAACGCATTGGGCCTTGCTCCATTCGAGACCCGCGTCCTCGAGAGCGAACGCAAGAAGTTGTTTGTGACCGCCACGCCGGCCCGCCATGGACCCATCGGGGTCGATGCCGGCGACGTGGTTGGATTTGCGCTCGGCGCCGAGCAGCCGGGAGACCTGCTTTACGTCACCGGCGATACGCTTTGGTTCGAAGGCACCGCCGAGGTCGCGAGGCGGTTTTCGCCCAAGCTCGTCGTGCTGTTCACGGGCGCCGCGGAGCCCCGTGGCCGTTTCCATATGACGATGGGCAGCGAGGATGCGCTGGAAGCTGCGCATGCCTTTCCCGACGCAGCACTTGTCGCGGTCCACAACGAAGGTTGGGGCCATCTGCGCGAAAGCCAGGACCAGCTTTTGGACGTCTTCGCAAAGTTCAATCTGGCGGCCCGTCTGACCCGGCTTGAAAAGGGCAAACCGCTGCCACTGTCATGGTGAGCCGGCCGTGGCAGAGCCTGAACACGGCTTACCGCGGCGCCGCGTTTGATGGCGTGGGCCCGGCGCGGCCGTGCGACCGCTGGCCGAGCCAACGCTCATGTGAGGCGTCGCTGTCCTTGCCGTGGTCCCGCGGACGCTGCGCTGCTATGACCCCGGCGTTCTCACGACCAGTTTGATGTTCAGAAGATTGACCCCCTTGAAGGGGTTCGGCGCGCTTTCGATCGTTCCTGTGCCCGTCGCATTCGCATAGGCGCCCGTGCCCGAGAGGATCGTATATTCGCCGTTTGATTTTCCGTCCTTGATCGCGCCGGTGTAACGCGCGGTGATCGCGCCTTCCTCGAACGTGTAGGTGCTGTAACCGTAATAGGAGCCCGAGCCCTTCAGCATGTCTCCTGAATGGACGAACTCCTTCACCCCGATATGGCCATCACTGAAGATGGCGACACCAAAGAACTTGCCGGAAACGACCGTCTGCCCCTCGACGTTTGCTGCCTCGATGACCTTGACGTCGACAGGCTTGGTGACGAGCTTGAACTCGAGCACCTTCTCACCCGCTAACGCGGTCGACCCCGCAACGACGATTGCCGCGCTGGAAACGAAAAAGGTGATAAAATTCCGCATAGACTCCTCCTGCGTTTGCTGAAATCAAATCAAGGAGTGCACAGCGGGCTATACGTCATGCCCAGCATTGGCGTTGCAGCACGAAAGAGAGCCCGCGGTGATATCCCGGCAGCGGCCGAAGCTTTCGGTACCCCAGCACGCTGGCTGGAACGCACGCATTAGTCTACGTGACGGTAAGAGGTTCAGCAAGCGTAGCCACCAACGTCTCATGCTCGTCAGACGACGCATCGGATGACAGGTTCCGCGACATCAGAACAGCCGTGGCATGCTATAGTATGGTTGCGTGCGGGAGAGCGATCGAGGAGGTAGCGCCAACTCACCAATCCTTCTCCCCGCTGCCGTGGGCGACCGCGCGCGGCAACTATCGAAGTTGCTGCGGATCGACGTATCCATGACGATCCGGCAAGCATGTCTCAAGAAACCTCGTCACCGACAAGGAGTATCACCATGAAGATCGTTGTGATCGGCGGTACCGGACTGATCGGCTCAAGGACCGTTGCCATCCTGCGCCAGCGCGGCCATGAGGTCGTCGCCGCCTCGCCGAAGAACGGCATCAACGCCATCACCGGCGAGGGGCTGAACGAGGCGCTGGCCGGCGCGGCCGTCGTGATCGACCTCGCCAATTCGCCCTCGTTCGAGGACAAGGCGGTGATGGAATTCTTCGAGACCTCCGGCCGCAACCTGCTGGCGGCGGAGAAGCCGGCCGGCGTCAAGCACCATGTCGCGCTGTCGATCGTCGGCACTGACCGCACGCCCGAGAACGGCTACTTCCGCGCCAAGGTGGCGCAGGAGAAGCTGATCGAGGCGTCCGGGATTGCCTACACCATCGTCCGCGCGACCCAGTTCATGGAATTCGTCGGCGCGATCGCCGATGCGGGCGCAGTCGGAAACACCGTCAGGCTCTCGCCCGGCCTGTTCCAGCCGATCGCGGCGGAGGACGTGTCCGCGCTCGTCGCCGATATCGCGCTCGAGCCGCCGCGCAACGGCATCGTCGAGATCGCAGGTCCCGACCGCGCGCCGTTCAACGAGATCGTGGCGCGGTACCTGAAGGCAAAAGGCGACCCGCGCGAGGTGGTGAAAGACCCTGACGCGCTTTACTGGGGCGGCCGGGTCGAGCAGCACTCGCTGGTGCCGCTCGGCGAGGCGCGCCTCGGCCGCATCGATCTGAACGAATGGCTGCGCCGCGCGCGGCCGGCCGCCTGACGGTATCGGCTATTTGAGCCACACCAGCAGCGGGACGGGCGCGCGTCCTTCGCAGGACAGCGTGCCCTCGTAGTTGCGCGCCTTGCGGGCGCTGTAGGTGCAGGGCGCGCCGTCCAGCACCAGCTCGGCGGTGACCTGCGAATCCGCACTGATCTGCAGCCTGATCTCTCCGGCGCGTTCGTCCGGCCCGTCCTGCGTGCAGATGCCGACATGCTTCATCTTGAGCGGTCCGGAGAACTGCCTTAGCGCGCCCGGCGCGCTCTCGGTGAGATGTCCGGTCAGCTCCCATTCGCCGAGCACGCCGGCCTGGCCGAGGATCTCCATCGCACCGAGCGGCGGCGTATGGCAAAGCGATAGCGCAACGGCGCCGAGCAGCGCCGCTCCACCGTTGCGCCATGTCGCCCGTGGCATCACAGCTTGCTTCCGGTCGTCTGGCGCAATTCGATCAGCTCCGGCCGCGACAGATCGGCATCCGCGGTGAGCCGGGCAATCTGATCGGCGCATTCCCGGATCTTGGCCTGATCGCCGGCCGCCTTGGCGCTCTTGATCATGCCGAGATAAGTCGCCAGCCGGTTGGGCTCCTTCTTGAGCACGGCCTCATAGGCGGCGAGCGCCTCCCTGGCCATGCCGCGATCGAGCAGCATCGCCGCGTAGAGCTCGCGCGCCGGCGCCAGCGGTCCCGGCGTGACGGGATGCTTCTCGGTCTTGTCTTCCGCCTCCGCGGCGGCATTCATCGCGCTGAGCGCATCGTCGTATTTGCCTTCCGCGTACAGCACCCAGGCGCTCGCGATCTGCTGCTGGATGTCGACGATGTTGGACCAGTAGGCGTCCTTGGCGTCCTTCAACTTGTCGCGCAGCTCGATCAGCTTGGCGACATCGGCTTTGGCGGCGGCGGGGTCACCGGAGCGCGCGGCGCCGACCGCGCGGGCGAAATAGGTGATGGCATCCGCATAGGCGTATTTGGTGGGATGCACTTGAAGCGCGGCGGCACCCTTCCAGTCGCCGCGTTCGAAGACATAGCGGGCCTGGCTTGCCGCCACCGCGAAGGGGCCTGCGAACCGGTCGAGCTTGAACTGGAGCTTGCCGAGCTCGTCGATCACAGCACGTGCCTCCTTGTCCTGGCCGAGCTGGAGATAGGCATAGACCAGATAGTCCATCGCGTGCGCCTGGTCCTGCTGTTCGCCGTCTTGCTTGGCGATGCGCGCGGATTCCCTGTTCGAGGCGATCGACTCCTTCCAGTAGCCGACGCGCGTGAAGATGTGCGACGGCATGTGCTGGGCATGCGGCGCGTGTTCGGCGATCTTGGCATAGCGCATCGCCGCGGGGAGGCCCTTCGCCGCGAGCGCCGGGTAGTCGTAGAGATGGATCAGATAGTGGGCGATGCCGGGGTGCTCGGGCTGGCGCTTGAAGATCGGTTCGAGCAGCGCCGCGCCCTTCAGCTGGTTGGCATAGGTCTTGTCGGCCGGGGAGGCCGCGACGTTGAGCGTGATCGCATAGGCGATCTGCGCCTCGTCATCGTCGGCATAATGCGTCGCGACCTGCTCTTCGGCGGCGAGGAAACGCTGCACGCGGGTGCGGTGATCGACCTTGTCGTAGTCGACATACATCGCCGCGATCGCATCGATGTATTCGCGCTCGCGCGGGGTGCCGGCATTCAGCGCCTGGCCTTTTTTCGCAGCTTCAAGGCCGAGCGGAAGGTTTTCCGGCGGCGGCGGCGCGTGCGGATTGTAGAGATAGCTGAGCGCGATGCCCCAATAGGCGATGGCGCATTGCGGGTCGGCCTCCAGCACCTCCTCGAAGGTGCGTCGCGACGCGCTGTACCAGAACGAATGCTGATACAGCATGGCGCGATCGAACAGCTCCTGCGCTTCAGGCTTGCAGGATGTCACGAAATGGACTTTGCCCAATCGTTGCTCGGTAGAATCCGAGGCGGCAGGCTGCGAAATGGTCGCGGCAATGAGGCCAACGACCACAGCGAGGGGAAACCGTGTCATGGGACCCGCTCCGTGGCGTTGAAGGCGAAAGCAGTACGATATCACCTTTCCCGCACCGCCGGAACAGCGGGGGCGTTCCGATCTAGCTGTCCAGCGCGATCCCTAACGCCTTGATCTTCCGGTACAACGTCGCGCGGCTGAGCCCGAGCGCCCTGGCCGCGTCCGTCACTCTTCCGTCATTGGCGCGCAATGCATCGACGATCGCGGTGCGCTCGCTCGCGGTGTGATCGGCCTCCGCGCCGCGTGCGCTGAACGGCGGCAGATCGAGATCGGCCTCGGTGATGACGCCGTCCTCCGCGGTGGCGCCGGCGAGCCGCAGCACGTGGCGAAGCTGGCGCATGTTGCCGGGGAACGGATAGGCCATCAGCTGCGCCCAGGCGTCGGCTGCAATGCGGCAGTGCGGCGCTTCCTCGTCGGCGATCTGTGCGATGACGTCCTTGCGGTCGGCACGCTCGCGCAACGCGGGCAGGCGGATCTCCATGCCGCGCAGCCGGTAATACAGATCGGAGCGGAAGCTGCCGTCCTCAGCCATCCGCGCCAGGTCGCGGTGCGTGGCGCTGATCAGGCGGATGTCGACGGCGACGGGCTTCAGCGCGCCGAGTGGCCAGACCTCGCGGTTTTCCAGCACGCGCAGCAGCCTGGTTTGCAGCGAAAGCGGCATGTCGCCGATCTCGTCGAGGAACAACGTGCCGCCGCTGGCTTGTACGATCAGCCCCTTCGATCCCTCGCGCCGCGCGCCGGTGAAGGCGCCGGCCTCGTAGCCGAACAGCTCGGCATCGATCAGGCTCTCCGGCATCGCCGCGCAGTTCAGCGCGACGTAGTTGCGGCTGGCGCGATTGCTCGCCGCATGGATGGCGCGCGCGAACACGTCCTTGCCGGCGCCGGTCTCGCCATGCAGCAGGATCGGCAGATCGAGATTGCCGACCGTCATCAGCCGCTTCACGCCCTTGATCAGCACGGGATCGCGGCCCGCCAGCCGGTGCAGGCCGGAAAACTGTCCGGCCGGCTTCTCGCGCGGCGGTGTGGATGGTGGACGCGGCGAACGCGCCCGCACCGGCGGCGCCAGACGGCCGCGTCCCCACGGCGTGCCGTCGGCGCGACGCAGCGCGACCTGCTCGTCCGCGGCCCGCGTCGCGCGATCGTCGAGTTGAATGAGATGCGACAGGTCGATGCCGTCGTCGATCATCGCATCGGTCAGCCCGAACGCGGCGCGCGCGGTGCGGCAGGCGCCGACGACACGGCGATCGTCGTCATAGGCCAGCATGCCGTGCCCGTCGCCGGGCAGCATCGCGATCCAGGAGGCGCGGTAGCGCCGGCGGAAGAACGACTGCTCGATCCGCCGCGTCGCCTCCGTGGTGACGGCGAGCGCCAGCTCATGCGCGCTGCGGCCGAGGTCGCTGCGGCACGAGGTGATGTTGACGGCGCCGGCGAGCCGCCCGGCATGATCGAACAGCGGCGACACCGCGCAGGTGAACATGTGCCACTGCTCGCGGAAATGTTCGTCGCCATGCACCAGGATCGGCCGCTGCTCGGCGAGCGCGGTGCCAAGCCCGTTGGTGCCCTCGAACGTCTCGGCGAAGTTCGAGCCGGTGTAGATCTTCCACTCAAGGAACATCCGCGCGTAGTCGCCCCCGGGCAACCGGCTCACCAGCATGGTGGCGTTGGGATCGGCGAGATTGACGCAGTAGCCGGAGTCGTGGAGCACGCGGGCGAGGTCCTCGAGCTCGGGGATCGCGACCTGGATCAAATCCTCCATCGGCTCGGCGATGTGCCGGATCTCGGCCTCGGTCAGGGTCTGCGGCGGCCCGCGCCGGGCCGGATTGAGGTTGTGATTGACCAGGCAGCGCCGCCAGGACGCTGCGATCCGCGTCTCGGTGTCGACGCCGGCCACCTGGTTGGCCGCCGACAGAACACGGGCGACGTGATTTGAGGCCGAAAGATTGGCCATCCAGAGGTCTCCACCCCTAATTTTCCGCGAAGTCTGGCAGTCCGCGGCCGAATGTCAATTGGCCGACGGCGTCGCGGGACTCTTACCTCCCCTTGCAAAGGGGAGGTCGCTTTGCTCGTGAGAGCAAAGCGGGTGGGGATCTGCTCTCTCGGCTTGCAGCATCGCCTGCGGCTGACCCCCATCCCGACCTTCCCCCTTTCAGGGGGAAGGAGAAGGCGTAGCCCGGATGGAGCTCCGCGTAATCCGGGGCGGTCGTGCAACGGGCGAGGGCATTCCCGGATTTCGCTGCGCTGCATCCGGGCTACGGGGATGACTTCATCTCGCCGGTCGTGAGCAGCACGAACGAACGCCCCACTGCCCTGTACGTGCCGTCGAACGCAAACTGCGCGCCTGCCGGCTGTTCCGGCGCGTTGGTATCCAGCAGCAACGACCAGCGCGGTCCGGCTGACGTCCGCGGCAGCTTGAAGTCCACCTCGCCCTCAAAGCTGTTGAGGATAACGAGCACCGTGTCGTCCTCGCCCTCGCGCGCGATCGCGGTCTTGCGGGCGCGGCCGTCGAGCACGACGCCAAAGCATTTGATCCAGCCGGTGCTCCAGTCGGCCTGCGTCATCTCCACGCCTGTCGTGCTGATCCAGACCACGTCGCGGATCTCGAGTTGGGGATCGCGATCGCCGGAGAGGAAGCGGCTGCGGCGCAGGATCGGGTAGTCGCGCCGCAGCTTGATCATCCGCTTGGTGAAGGCGAGCAGCTTCCCGCCGTCGTCGGAAAAATTCCAGTCGAACCACGAGATGTCGTTGTCCTGGCAGTACGCATTGTTGTTGCCGCGCTGGGTGCGGCCGAACTCGTCGCCGCCGAGCAGCATCGGCGTGCCCTGCGAGGCCAGCAGCGTCGCCAGCATGTTGCGCTTCTGCCGTTCGCGCAAAGTGCGGATATCCGGATTGGCGGTCGGGCCCTCGGCGCCGCAATTCCAGGAGTGGTTGTCCGACGAGCCGTCATTGTTGTGCTCGCCGTTGGCCTCATTGTGCTTGTTGTTGTAGCTCGCCCAGTCGTTCAGCGTGAACCCGTCATGGGCGGTGATGAAGTTGACGCTGGCCCAGGTGCGGCGGCCCTCGCGGTTGAACACGTCGTGCGAGCCGAGCAGCCGCGGTGCCAGGCTGCCTGGCGCCGCCTCGCCGCGCCAGAAATCGCGCACAACGTTGCGGTATTTGTCGTTCCACTCCGCCCAGCCCGCCGGGAAGCCGCCGACCTGGTAGCCGCCGGGGCCGCAATCCCAGGGTTCGGCGATCAGCTTGACGGTCGCGAGCAGCGGGTCCTGGTTCATCGCCTTGAGGAAGCCGGACTGCTCGTCGAAGCCGTAGACCTCACGTGCCAGGATGGTGCCGAGATCGAAGCGGAAGCCGTCGACATGCATGTGGCCGGCCCAGTAGCGCAGGCTGTCCATCACCATCTGGATCACCCGCGGATGCGACAGGTTCACCGTGTTGCCGGTGCCGGTGTCGTTGATGTAGTAGCGCCGCTTGTCCGGCAGCAGGCGGTAATAGCTCGCATTGTCGATGCCCTTGAACGATAGCGTCGGGCCGCGCTCATTGCCTTCGGCGGTGTGGTTGTAGACGACGTCGAGAATGACTTCGAGGCCGGCGCCATGCAGCCGCGACACCATCTCCTTGAATTCGCGCAGGCTGTTCGGCACGTCGGCGGCGTAGCGCGGATCCGGCGCGAAGAAGCCGATGGTGTTGTAGCCCCAGTAATTGGTCAGGTGCTTGTCGAGCAGGTTGCTGTCGTTGATGAAGGAATGCACCGGCAGCAGCTCGACCGAGGTGATGCCGAGCGCCTTGAGATGGTCGATCGCAGCGTTCGAGCCGAAGCCGGCATAGGTGCCGCGCAAATGTTCGTCGATGCCCGGGTGCTGTTTGGTAAACCCCTTGACGTGGGTCTCGTAGACCACGGTCTCGTCCCAATGCACGTCCTGCCGCTGCGCCTCCTGGACCCAGTCGAAATTGGGATCGACCACCACGCATTTCGGCATGAACGGCGCGCTGTCGCGCTCGTCGAAGGTGAGGTCGTTGCCGCTCTCCATCTTGTAGCCGAACACCGCCGGATTCCAGGTCAGGCTGCCGGCATGGGCGCAGGCGTAGGGATCGAGCAGCAGCTTGTTCGGGTTGAAGCGGTGGCCGCCGTCCGGCTGGTAGGGACCGTAAACGCGATAGCCGTAGAACGTCCCCGGCTGCACGCCATTGATGAAGCCGTGAAACACCTGGTCGGTGTATTCGGGCAGCTCGAAGCGATGCGTCTCGCGCTCGCCGTCGAACAGGCACACCTCGACCTTGGTGGCGTTGGCGGAAAACACCGCGAAATTGGTGCCGTGGCCGCTCCAGTGGGCGCCCAGCGGATAGGGCAGCCCCTCCTCAATGACGTAATCGGACATCGGTCCCCCAAGGCCCCTGACAGGCCGTCAGATCAATCTGCAACAAACGCCGCCGCGCGGGAAACGTTGCATGGGCTAGTTTAGCGGCAGTTACGCTTGGTTCGTATGACGCGGGCGGAACGAGATGCAAGGCTCGGCAAGAGATGTCGCGAGAATGCGGTCGTATGACTCTCTGCCACAATCTCGATGTCGTCCCGGGCAAGCGCAGCGCGACCCGGGACCCATAACCACGAAAGCAAATTGGCTTGCAAAGCTGGAGCCACAGCGTGCTTCGACAACGCAACCCTGTGGTTATGGGTCCCGGCCCCGTGGGCAATTGCGCACTAGGCCGGGACGACAGCGGAGGGCTTGTTGAGTGCAATGCTAAATCAGCCGCATGCCCTTGAAGCTGGTATGCCCGTTCTTGCCGACGATGATGTGATCGTGCACGGCGATCCCGAGCGGCTTTGCGATGTCGACGATGGCTTTCGTCATCTGGATGTCGGCCTGCGACGGCGTCGGGTCGCCGGACGGATGGTTGTGCACCAGGATCAGCGCGGTGGCGGACAATTCCAGCGCGCGCTTGATCACCTCACGCGGATAGACCGGGGTGTGATCGACGGTGCCGGTCTGCTGCACCTCGTCGGCGATCAGCTGGTTGCGCTTGTCGAGGAACAGGAGGCGGAACTGCTCCTTGTCGGCGAACGCCATGCCGGTGCGGCAATAGTCGATGACGTCGTTCCAGGACGACAGCGCGATGTTGCGCCTGATCTCGCCCTTGGCGATCCGGCCGGCGGCGGCGGCGAGCAGCTTGATCTGGTTGATCGAGGCATCCTTGACGCCCTCGACCTCGCGCAGCCGCGCCACCGGCGCATGCACCACCTCGGCGAACGAGCCGAACTTCTTCAGCAGCGCCTTGGCCAACGGCTTGGTGTCGCGGCGCGGGATCGCGGCGAACAGCGCCATTTCCAATAGCTCGTAGTCGGTCAGCGCGCCGGGCCCGGCCGCATAGAAGCGCTCGCGCAGCCGTTCGCGATGGCCGTGATAATGCGGCGTCTCGTCGGCTTCGTCGTCGCTGGTATCGGGCTTGGTGGGCATCGGCCACAACCATGCCGTGCCGGCCGCATTTTGCAAGGGGCGATCCTGAAGGGCCGATGCCGCTCCGGTTTGCCACAATGCGACCGGCGAATTACCGTCGGCCGCAACGGTTCGAGAGCAAAGAGGGGGAGGGTCGCGTGACATCATTCAAGGTGATCCGCTCGCGCGCCGAGAAGCGCAAGGGCGGGCCGAAGGCGCTGGAGAAGCTGCTGCGGCCGCCGGCGGGCGCCAAGGCGCTGGCCAAGCTCGGTGACGACCGCGTGCTGGCCGAGATGACCAGGCGCGTGTTCTGCGCGGGCTTTGCCTGGAGCGTGATCGACGCCAAATGGCCGGGCTTCGAGGAGGCGTTCCTCGGCTTCCAGCCCGCCAAGCTCGCCTTCAAGCCCGACGAATTCTGGGAGAAGCTCGTCAGCGACGCCAGGATCGTGCGCAACGGCGCCAAGATCATGTCGGTGCGCGACAACGGCCGCTTCGTGCAGGAGATCGCGCGCGAGCACGGCAGCTTCGGCAAATTCCTTAGCGCCTGGCCGTCATCGGATGAGGTCGGACTGCTGGAGCTATTGGCCAAGCGCGGCAGCCGGCTCGGCGGCAACACCGGACAGATGCTGCTGCGCTTCCTCGGCTGGGACGGCTTCGTCACCTCGCGCGACGTCGTCGCCTGCCTGCGCGATGCCGGCCTCGATATCGCCGAGGAGGTCAAGTCGAAGCGCGATCTCGCCAAGGTGCAGGCGCAGTTCAACGCCTGGGCGGAGGAGACCGGACTGTCCTATCTGCATCTGTCGCGGATCTGCGCGATGTCGATCGGAGAGAACCACACGCCCGAGGAGATCATCGAGCGCACGCGCAGCGATTATTGACGAGGACGGTTACAGCTGAACCCGATTAGACCTGAACCCACGGCTTCTCGCCATGGCGTTCGGACAGCGTGAAGATCTCGACGCCGTCCGCGGTGACGCCGACCGAGTGCTCGAACTGCGCCGACAGCGAACGGTCGCGGGTCACCGCGGTCCAGCCGTCGGACAGGATCTTCACATGCGGCTTGCCGAGATTGATCATCGGCTCGATGGTGAAGAACATGCCGGGCTTCAAGGGCGCGCCTTCGCCGGGGCGGCCGATATGGATGATGTTCGGCTCGTCGTGGAACAGGCGGCCGAGGCCGTGGCCGCAGAAGTCGCGCACCACGCTCATGCCCTGCGGTTCGACAAAGCTCTGGATCGCATGGCCGATATCGCCGGTGGTGGCGCCGGGCTTCACCGCGGCGATGCCGCGCATCATCGCCTCATAGGTCACCTCGATCAGCCGCTCGGCCTTCCGCGCGATGGCGCCGATCGCATACATGCGGCTGGAGTCGCCGTACCAGCCGTCGACGATGAAGGTGACGTCGACATTGACGATGTCGCCTTCCTTCAGCGGCCGGTCGCCCGGCATGCCGTGGCAGACCACGTGATTGATCGAGGTGCAGGTCGAGTAGCGATAGCCGCGATACATCAGCGTCGCCGGATAGGCGCCGTGGTCGAAGGCGAACTTGCGGACGAACTCGTCGATGACGGAGGTCGGGATACCCGGCTTGACGATGTCGGTGAGCGCATCGAGGCATTTCGACACCAGGGCGCCCGCCTTGCGCATGCCGGCAAAGCCGCTCGGTCCGTGCAGCTTGATCTGACCGGTCTTGCGAAGCGAGGTGTCGGTGGCGTCGATATAGCTCATGGGCGGGCTGTTTCTGCGGGCAAGGGGCTGATTTCAGGCCCTAATTTAATGATCGGCGCGCCCGGCGCAAGCCAAGGTTGGGCATGGGGACATGTCCAAACGGCTTGATTTTCAGGCCATATCCGGAACAGCGGCCACCGCTGCGGCGAAAAGACCGCGCTCAAGCGCTAATTGGAGACCTCGACCACGCTCTCGACCGGCAGCGCGCCGCCGCGGATGCGGAGTTCCCGCACCGGGTAGGGCACCCGGATGCCCTCCTGCTTGAAGGCGTCCCACAGCGACAGCATGACGTCGCTCTTCACATTGTCCATGCCGTCGGGGTCGGCGATCCAGAAGGTCAGGGAGAATTTCATCCCGGCCTCGGCGAATTCGGTCAGGATGCAGTTCGGCGTCCGGCCCTTGGTGGCGCGCGGATGGGCCGCCGCGGTCGTGATCGCGAGCTTGCAGACCTGCCGCGGATTGGCGTCGTAATTGGTGGAGAAGGCGATCTTCACCAGCGTGTTCTTGTCGGTATAGGTCCAGTTGGTGACCTTCTGCGTCACCAGGTCCTCGTTCGGGATCAGGAACTCGCGGCCGTCGCCGGCGGCGACCGAGATGTAGCGGGTCTTCATCGCGCTGATCCGACCCGAATTGTCGCCGATCGTGACGAGGTCGCCGGGCTTGACCGATTTGTCGACCAACAGGATCAGGCCGCTGATGAAATTGGCGACGATCTTCTGCAGGCCGAGACCGATGCCGACGCCGGCCGCGCCGGTGAACACCGCGAGCGCGGAGAGGTTGATGCCGACCGCGCCGAGCGCGATCACGATCGCCGTCACCATCAATCCGATGCGGATGATCTTGACCAGCAGCACCTGGATCGACGGCGTCAGATCGGTGGCGCGGTTGATCCGGCTCTCGGCGAAATTGCCGGCGAGGTTGGTCAGCCACAGCGCCACGATCAGGAGCGCGCCGGCCTTGATCAGCAGCAGCGGCGAAAGGCGGAGGCCGCCGACCACGACCGCATATGCATCTAGCGTGTCGGCCGCCCAATCGAGCTGGCCGATGATGCTGAGGGCGGCGACCACCCAGGCCGCGATCGAGACTGTTTTCACGATGAAGGCGTTGTCGATCACCGAGGTGACGAGGCGGATCACCAGCCAGGCCAGCGCCAGCTTGGCGGAGACCGCGATCAGATAGCTGCGGCTCGGCCAGGTCGCGTGCCACATCACGATGCGGGAGATGATCATCAGGACCGCGAACACGGCGGTGGAAGCGCTCTTCACCATCACGCGGGCGAAGTGCCGGAGCGGCAGCGGCCAGCGCATCGCCAGCGACGACATGTCGACCCGCGCATGAATGGCGGTATCGGCGGCGTAGGCGAGGCCCGCGGCGGCGAGGATGATGCCGAATTGCAGATAGAACCAGGGCGAGGCGACCTCGGCGCCGACCGAGCGCGCCGCCATTTGGATCGATTCGAGGACGTCCTTCCAGTTCATGTCCATCGGCAAAATCTCAACTCGAAGCGCGGGTCAGCCAAATGTGATTCGAATGCGCAGGCAGAATCTCACAAAGGCGCGCACGCGACCATCGATACAACACAGTGTCGGGGCGACTTAGGGATGATGAGACCGGGCACATTGCCGCTTATGTCAGAAATCGGTTGGCGTCCCAGTGTGGCGACGATAAGGATGCAATTGCAAGTATTTGAGACCTCCGAAGGCGCATGGCATCCCTCGACTCCGTCAGTATAGCGATCCTGCTCGGTGCGGTGCTGGTGATGGCCGGCATCCTGTCGAGCCTGCTGGCCTTGCGGTTCGGCGCTCCCTTGCTGCTGGTGTTCTTGCTGGTCGGCATGCTGGCGGGCGATTCCGGCCCCGGCCGGCTGCAGTTCGACGACGTCCGCACCACCTATCTGGTCGGCTCGGTGGCGCTGGCGCTGATCCTGTTCGACGGCGGATTGAAGACGCGGTTTGCCAGCATCCGCACCGTGCTGGTGCCCTCGATGGTGCTGGCGACCGCCGGCGTGCTGTTGACCGCGCTGATCACAGCGCCGGTCGCCCGTTTCGTGCTCGACCTCAACTGGACCGAGTCATTGCTGGTCGGCGCCGTCGTGGCCTCGACCGACGCGGCTGCCGTGTTCCTGCTGGTGCACACCCAGGGTCTGCGGCTACGCCCACGCGTCGGCGCGACGCTGGAGGCGGAATCCGGCACCAACGATCCGTTCGCGATCTTCCTCACCTTGATGCTGGTCGAGTTCATCTCGATCGGCCAGAGCTCGGCCTCGCACATCGCGCTGGAGTTCATCCAGGAGGCGGTGTTCGGCGCCATCATCGGGGTGATCGGCGGCCGGCTGGTGGTGATCGCGCTGAACTATGTAGCGCTGCCGCAGGGCCTGCATGCGCCGTTCGTCACCACGGCGGCACTGGTGATCTTCGGCGGCTCGCAGATCGTGCATGCCTCGGGATTTCTCGCGGTGTATCTCGCCGGTATCATCATCGGCAACCGGCCGACCCGCGCGCATAATTCGGTGGTGACGTTCCTCGACGCCGCGACCTGGCTGGCGCAGATCGTGATGTTCGTGCTGCTCGGCCTCCTGGTCTCGCCGCATCGCCTGCTCTCCAGCGCCGGCGGCGCGGTACTGGTGGCGTTCGCGCTGATGCTGGTGGCGCGGCCGCTGGCGGTGCTGATCTGCCTCGCACCGTTCAAGTTCAACTGGCGGGAGAAGGTCTTCATCGCCTGGACCGGCCTGCGCGGCGCGGTCGCGATCTTCCTCGCCTCGATCCCGATGCTGGTCGGCCTGTCGAAGGCCTATCTCTATTTCGACGTCGCCTTCGTCGTCGTCATCATCTCGCTGCTGTTGCAGGGCTGGACACTGGCGCCGGCGGCGCGGCGGCTGCACGTCGCGCTGCCG
This sequence comes from Bradyrhizobium sp. USDA 4502, assembly GCF_054063355.1. Taxonomy (NCBI): domain Bacteria; kingdom Pseudomonadati; phylum Pseudomonadota; class Alphaproteobacteria; order Hyphomicrobiales; family Nitrobacteraceae; genus Bradyrhizobium; species Bradyrhizobium sp. USDA 4502. The sequence goes on along the minus strand of NZ_JBSSGF010000001.1, from coordinate 6,863,482 downwards.
CGCGCCGAACGCGGCCCGCGCCGCGTCGAGCTCGATTTGCCCGGCCAGCTCGAGCAGCAGCTGGTCGGCTATCCGGTGCGGCCGAAGAGCCTGTATTTCCGCCGCGGGCTGATCCCGTCCTGGTCGAAGCCGACGCTGGTGATCCGCGACGAGCGGATCCTGACGCCGACCGAGGCCGATCCGGTCGCGCCTGGCGACTACATCTACCTGCTGGCGCCGCCGGAGCGCGCCGAGGCGCTCGACCGCTTCTTCGTCGACATGGCGCCGTCGAGCGCGCCCGATCCGCATCTGCTCGGCGACTTCATGGTGTCGGCCGAGCATACGCTCGGCGAGCTCGCCGAGATCTACGGCGTCAAGGTCGACGAGCACCAGGCCAAGCTGACGCTCGCCGACTATTTCGACGTCAATCTCGACCGCGCGCCGAAGGAAGGGGCCGAACTGGCGCTCGACGAGATCGTGCTGGTGGCGCGCAGCATCAGCGGTGGCCGCGTTAACGTCGTCGGCCTGCGCCTGCCGGAGGAAGAGGAGAAGGTCGCGCCGCAAACGCGGATGCAGATCGTCAAGCGCAAGCTCGCCGATATCTGGGCGTCGGTGGCGGGGGTCTGAGCCGCGCCGTTACGTCTTGCGCAGGAAGTTCGAATCCGGCGCGAACTTCTTGATCATGTCGGACAGCCCGTCGTCGGCCGGCGGACCGGACGAGCCCTTGGACGCCGCGTCCGGCTTGGTCTCGCCCTTGATTCTCTGGCCGGAAATCTCGGCCAGCGCCGCGAGCAGCGTCTCGTCGAGATTGTCGGCCGCTGTCTTCGCAGGTGGTGTCGTCGTGGCGGGCGCAGCGGGAGCCGGCGGAGGTGGCGTCGGTGGGGTGGGCGCGACCGCGCGGATTTCGGCCTCGCGCCTCGCCGGCGACGCTGATTCCGGTGCCGGCTCGGACGCATCCTTGGATCCATCCTTGGACGCATCCTTGGGGGCGTCCGCCCGCCGGGCGGCGGCCTCGCTGACGGCGGCGATCAACGATGCTTCGAGAGCGGCGGGCGTGTCGGCCGGCATGGGCGGCGGTGTAGCTGGCATCGGCGGCGGTGTGACCGGTACCGGCGGCGAAGCGGCGGGCTTCGCGTCCCGGGTTGCGCGACCGAACAGCGGTTCCCGCGGGATCGCCGCCTGCGGCCGGCTGTCGGTGGCCTTGCCCGGCTCTTTGCCAGGCTCCTTGGCAGGCTTGAAGAGACCCGCGCGTTCGGCGGCCATCTTGGCGGAAGCCTCCTCGACCGTGGCGAGCAGGGACGCTTCGAGAGCGTTTGCGCGATTGCTTGGCGAAGCCGCCGGCTTGGCGGAAGGGATGATCACCTGCTTTGGCTGCGGCGGGGGCGGCAGCGGAGGCGGCCGAGATGCTTCGACTGGTGCGGGCGGCGGCGGGATCGGCTGACCATCCCCGGCGCGCGCGATGATGCCGTCGACAATCGCCGCCAGGCGGCCCTTGTCGGGTGCGGCCAGATAGCTCGCCGCCAGCTCGTCGACATATTGCGGGCCGTAATCGGCGAGCACATTGGCGATCTGGGCGAGGTCGGGATCGCTGTCGACAAGCCGGCGCCAGGCCTCCCGGTCGTAAGTCTCCCGGTCGTAAGCCGCGTCCCCCTTCTTGTCGGGCCAGGCCACCCGGCGCGGCTGACGCTGCCCGGTATCCTGGCCTGCGATCGGGTCGAGGGTCGGCGGCTGCAGCCCGTCGCTGAGGCGAGGCGGGGTAAATCCCGAGGCGCCGGCCGGCACGGCAGCATCGGCCGGACGCCGGCGCCGCTCGTCGACCTGCAGCGCGATCAGGCCGACGCCCATCAGCAGGAAGCCGAGCGCGGCCCACGAAATCGTGGCGCACAGCAGCCCGCCGATCAGCAGCAACACCCAGCCAGTCAGTCGCACAAATTCACCCTTCCCCATCCCCGATCGGACGTCCCCGACGCGGGCCTAGCAGACAAGATAGGCTATCTTATGCCGACTTTCGGAAAAACGGCCAGCTACCCGCCCGCCGTCAGCACCTTGACACCGCCGAACGCGGTCACCTGGCCGCGGCGCAGCATCACGATCTGGGTGGCGAGCTGGCGCAGCTCGGCCGCGTCGTGGCTGACATAGACCATCGGGACGCCGGCCTCGTCGCGCAGCCGGACCAGATAGGGCAGGATCTCGAGCTTGCGGCTTTCGTCGAGCGCCCCCAGCGGCTCGTCGAGCAGCAGCAGCCGCGGCTTGGACAGCAGCGCCCGGCCGAGCGCGACGCGCTGGCGCTCGCCGCCGGAGAGCTTTCCGGGACGGCGGTCGAGCAGGGCGCCGATGTCGAGCAGGTCGACGACGCGCCGGTGTTGGGCGGGATCTTCGGTGAGGCCGTTCATGCGGCGGCCGTAGTCGAGGTTCTGGCGGACATCGAGATGCGGAAACAGCCGCGCGTCCTGGAACACGTAACCGATGCGGCGGCGCCAGCTCGGGACGTGGATGCCGGTCGCGGTATCGTCGACGGTCTCGCCGTCGATCACGATGGTGCCGCGGTCGGGACGCAACAGTCCCGCGATGGTGTTGATCAGCGAGGTCTTGCCGGAGCCGGACGCGCCGAACAGGCCGGTGACGCGGCCCTCGCTGCTGAACGAGGCCGCAAGCGAGAACTCGCCGAGCTGCTTGGTGATGTCGACGCGCAGCATGGCTAAAGCGCGATGAGATTGAGTTGAATCGTCATCGCGCTTTAGCTCCTTGTTTGAGCATGACCTCTTCGGAAAACCGCTTCACACTTTTCCGGATCATGCTCTATTGCCCATGCAGGCGCGCGGTGGCGCGACGCGCGAACACTTCAGCCGCGACCAGTGCGCCGACCGCGAGCACGATCGAGATGATCACGAGCCGCGCGGCGGCGGGGTCGCCATCCGGCGTCTGGATCAGCGAATAGATCGCCGACGAAATGGTCTGGGTCTCGCCGGGAATGTTCGAGACGAAGGTGATGGTCGCGCCGAACTCGCCGATCGCCTTGGCAAAACCGAGTACCATGCCGGCCAGCACGCCGGGCAGCGCCAGCGGCAGCGTCACGGTTGCGAACACCCGCCAGGGCGCGGCGCCGAGTGTCTCGGCCGCCTGCTCGAGCCGGCGGTCGACCGCTTCGATCGAGAGACGGATCGGGCGCACCAGGAGCGGAAACGACATCACGCCGCAGGCGAGCGCCGCGCCGGTCCAGCGGAATGCGAACACGATGCCGAGATGGTCGGCCAGCCAGCCGCCGACCAGGCCGCGCTTGCCGAAGGTCAACAGCAGCAAATAGCCGGTGACGACGGGCGGCAGCACCAGCGGCAGATGCACGGCGGCATCGAGCAGCGACTTGCCCCAGAAATCGCGCCGCGCCAGCAGCCAGGCGAGCGCTACCCCGAACGGGGTCGCCACCAGTGTTGCGATAACGGCGACCCGCAGCGACAGCAGGATCGCCGTCCATTCGGTCGGCGAGATCTCGAACACGTGCTTAGGTCGTCGGGCTGATCAGGAACTTGAAGCCGTATTTCTCGAGGATCGTCTTCGCCGCGGACGAGCGCAGGAAGGCAAGGTACTCGGCGGTCTCCGGCTTCGCGGTCGTGGTCGCCGCGACCGGATAGATGATGGCCGGATGGGTGTCGGCCGGGAAGGTGCCGACGATCTTGACGCCCGGCTCGACCTTGGCGTCGGTCGAATAGACGATGCCGAGCACGGCTTCGCCGCGCGCCACCAGCGTCAGCGCCGCGCGCACGCTCTCGGCCATCGCGAATTTCGGCTCCGCCGCCTGCCAGGCGCCGAGCTTCTCCAGCGCGGCCTTGGCGTATTTGCCGACCGGCACCGCCTTGACGTCGCCGGTCGCGATCCTGCCGTCGCCGGCGAGCTTGGCGAGATCGAAGCCCGGGCCGATGTTGACGTTGTCGATCTTGGAATCCTTCGGCGCGATCAGCACGATCGAGTTGCCGAGCAGGTTCACCCGCGTCTGCTCATTGATGTTCTTCTGCTTGATCGCATAGTCCATCCAGTCGGTGTCGGCGGAGACGAACACGTCGGCCGGCGCGCCCTGCTCGATCTGTTTTGCCAATGCCGAACTCGCGGCATAGCTGGCGGTGATCTTGACGCCGGTCTTGGCGGTATAGGCCGCGTCGATATCGTCGAGCGCGTTCTTCATCGAGGCGGCGGCAAAGACGGTGAGCGTCTTGTCCTCCGCTCTCGCGGGCGAATGCAGCGCGCCGAGCAGGATGACGAAGGCGGTGAAAAGTCCGGCAGGTCGTGAAATTGAAAGTCGTGACATGGAAAGCGCTCCGTGCGGGTTCACGCGCGAACGGGCGCGCAAATCAGGCGTTGAGTGAGGTCTGGCCTGCGACGGACGGAAGCGCTGTTCCGCTGGTCCCCGACGGACTTACGGTCCTCAGGGATATCGCACTGCAAACATAGCAGGCTGGGGCTTACGGTAAAGGCGACCGTTTGTCTAACCGTTCGTCCTATTCATCCGCCGGCTGGATCGCGATCGACAGCGAGTTCTCTTTTGAGCCGCTGACTTGCAGCACGAAGGGGCTGGCGGCGAGGTCATATTTCACGGTCTTGCGGATACCGTCGCAATCGGTCGCGCCGCTGAACGCCTTGGGCTTCAGGAGATGCCCGTCCTGCACCAGGTCGACCCAGGCCCCGGCCGACAGGCTGACGGTATAGAGCCCGGCCTTCGGCGCGGCCTTGAAGCTGGTGAAGCCGGCGAAGGTGCCCTCCTTCGGCGCGCGCTCCGGCGGAGCCGGCAATTTGGCGTCGCCGGGGGCCACCAGCGCCAGCGTGATCGCGGTCGCCGGCAGCGCCGTCTGCTCGCTCCCTGATACGACCTTGGCGCGATCGGACGCGGTCAGCGCGGCGCGCGCACGGTCGATCGACCATTTGAACTTGTCACAGCCGCTCGGCTCCTCCGCCGCGACAGCGGAAGTCGAGACGAGCACGAGCGATGCGGCGAGGAGCGATTTGCGCATGTCTGGTCCATTCATGATGACGGATAAACAGATCAGCCGCCCCGATCCATCGCCCGAACGCGCTTACGGCGCGACGGCACGAGATCATATCGCAGTTCGAGCCGGCCGGCATAGCCGCCTGACGAAGATGTTATTGCCCTGGCAGCTGCTGTTTGGCGTCGGGGGCGTTCAGCACCGTCCTGCAGTCAGCCGGCATCTGCGCCAGCGTCATCGGCGGGCGGGGTTTCGGCGGCTTCGGCGGAGGCTTCGGATGCAGCACCGAATCCTTGAACCAGAAGGCGAGATCGGACGGCTTGCAGCCTTCGCCCTCCGCCTGCGCCTTCTGGCTCTCGCAGGTCGGGCTGCCGGACGGACATCGCATGCGAATGTGGAAGTGGTAGTCGTGGCCCCACCACGGCCGTATCTTCGACAGCCAGCCGCGATCGCCCGTGGCCTCGCGGCACAGCGCCTTCTTGATCGCGGGATTGACGAAGATGCGCTGCACCGCCGGCTCCCGCGCCGCGTCGCGGATAACGAGTACGTGGCCCGGCGTGAAGACGCGCGGATCGATGTCGAGCCGGTCGTCGCGCACCATCATCACCGCCGACATCTCCTCGCGGTCCTCGCGCGACAATTTGCGATCGGGCATCGGCGTCAACCAGATGTCGGCGTCGAGTCCGATCTGGTGGCTGGCATGACCGGAGAGCGCGGGGCCGCCGCGCGGCTGGCCGATATCGCCGACCAGGATGCCCGGCCAGCCGGCGTCCTTGTGCGCGTTGGCCGCAAGCCGCTTCAGCAGCGCGATCATGTTGGGGTGACCCCAGTAGCGGTTGCGCGACAGGCGCATCACCTGCCAGGTCTCGCCGTTGAGCGGCATCTGCGCGGCGCCGGCGAGACAACCCTTGGTGTAGCCGCCGATCGACCGGGTCGGCAACGCCGCCGGCAGCACCTTGCGCGCGAACAGCTGCTTCGCCCCGATCTTTGGATCGTTGGGGTTGGCGAGCGGCGGCAGCGGCTGTGGATTGAGCGAGCCCCTGTCCTGCGCCCGCGCGGAGATGGTGCAGGCGACGACGGCTAAGATCAGGAGTGGGAACAGACGCAGGCGGGGTGTCATTCGGATCACTCTGTCGGCGCAAGGCTAGCATGGATTCGGAGCAGGCGGACCGCGCTTTCATCCCATTCGCTTGATCGCCCACAGGGTGGATTAAGATTACCCGCGGCTTCCAGGCTCCGATGTGAGCCACGCCACTTTACAAGCGCACGTTGTGGGCGACATCATGTCCGCAATAATTTCAGGGTAGGCGTTATTGTGACAAGCGTATCGTGCGTACGGCTGGCGTTTGCCGCCACGATTGCCGCGCCGATTTTGGCGCTCTCGCCGGCGCGGGCCGACGTCGTCGTTCACATCGATAAATCGTCGCAGCGCATGGCGGTCAGCGTCGACGGCGCGAGACGCTACAACTGGCCGGTGTCGACCGGCCGCCGCGGCTATGGCACGCCGAGTGGAGTCTTTCGTCCGCAGATGCTGGCGCGCCGCTGGTACTCGAAGAAGTACTATAACTCGCCGATGCCGCACTCGATCTTCTTCCACCGCGGCTTTGCCATCCATGGAACATACGAACTCACGCGCCTTGGCGGGCCGGCCTCGCATGGCTGCGTGCGCCTGCATCCCTCGCACGCCGCAATGCTCTATGGGCTGGTCGAGCGCAACGGCCGCGGCGGCACGCGGATTGAGATCACCAACTAAGGTATGATCCGGCAAAAATGCGAAGGCTGAGGCGCACCGCGGATTAACCGCACGATAACCCTGCCGCACGCTGACAAACATTGGTGCGCTTGAAGCGTCTTCGGCGCATTCATTGTGCAATCGCGCGCCGGTTTACGCTTCCTTCACCAAGCGCCGGCGCTTCCATGCTGCGAATCTGTGCCGTGCGCCGCTGGCCCACCGGAAACGAACTCGCGCCCGGCGTGAATTCGCCTGCAAAGCAGGCATGCAAGGGCTTCTCAGGCAGCGCAGCTACTCGCCAAGAGATACCAATTTTTCAGAGACTTATCGCAGATATATCGCCGAACTGGAATGCGCGTGGGGCGTGCGATACCGATGATGCGGCCGAAGAAAAACACCAAGAAACCGAACCAGGCCAAACTGTCCCGTCCTCGGGGCCGTCGTCCCACACCGATGCCGAAAGTGTCGGGCAGATCGCGCCGCCCCGCGGTCGAGATCGGCGAACTGGTGCGCCAGCGCGCGCAGGCCGAGGCCGCGATCGCCGAGGCGCGCAAATCCAACGCGCGGCTGCGTGAGGCGATCGACATCCTGCCGCAGGGCATCGTGTTCCTGGATCCGGAAGGCCGCTACACACTCTGGAACAAGAAATACTCGGAAATCTACAAGCGCAGCTCCGACCTGTTCGAGCACGGCGCGCGCCTCGAAGACACCATCCGCATCGGTGTCGCGCGCGGCGACTATCCTGAGGCTGCCGGCCGCGAGGAAGAGTGGATCGCCGAACGGCTCAGGAAGATGTACCAGCCCGGCGAGCGGCACGAGCAGGTGCTGGCCGACGGCCGCGTGGTGTTGATCGAGGAGCGGCTGACCGCAGATGGCGGCATCGTCGGCCTGCGCGTCGACATCACTGAACTGAAGCAGCGCGAGGCGTCGTTCCGCCTGCTGTTCGACGGCAATCCGGTGCCGATGATCCTGTGCGCGCTCGACGGCGAGCGGATCCTCGCGGTCAACGACGCCGCGATCGCGCATTACGGCTATGTCCGCGCCGAATTCGAGCGGATGACGATCAGGAGCCTGCAGGCGTTCGATGCCGAGCTGCCTTGGGCGGCAGGCCGCAGCAGCGACGAGCAGGCGGCGCGGACCTGGAAGCATGTACGCGCCGACGGTACGCTGATCGACCTTGCGATCTATTCGCGCCAGCTGATGCATGGCGACCAGCCGGCGATGCTGCTCGCGCTGATGGACATCACGGAACGCAAGCGCGCCGAGGCGCGGCTCGCCTTTATGGCCCAGCACGACAGCCTGACCGGCCTGCCCAACCGCAATCTGCTGCGCCAGCAGATGGACGAGATGCTGCAGCACACCCGCCGCTCGACCGACAAGGTTGCGGTGCTGATGCTGGGTCTCGACAATTTCAAGGCGGTCAATGAGACGCTCGGTCACGCCATCGGCGACAAGCTGCTGCGCGCGGTCGCCAAGCGCCTGCGCTCGACGTTGCGCGAGGAAGACGCGCTGGCCCGTCTCAACTCCGATGAGTTCACCATCGTGCAGGGCGGCGTGATGCGGCCCGAGGACGCGGTGCTGCTGGCGCGGCGGATTTTGGACGCGATCGGCGAGCCCTATCTGCTCGAGGGGCATTCGGTGGTGATCGGCGCCAGCATCGGGATCGCGATGTCGCCCGGTGACGGCGAGGATTCCGAAAAGCTCCTGAAGAGCGCCGACATGGCCTTGTCGCGCGCCAAGAGCGAATTCCGCGGCACCTTCTCCTTCTTCGAGGCGGAGATGGACGCGCGTGCCCAGAGCCGCCGCAAGATCGAGATCGACCTGCGCGATGCGATCCAGAACGAAGGCCTGCGGCCCTATTACCAGCCGCTGGTCGATCTTGCGACCGGGCGCATCACCGGCTTCGAGGCGCTGGTGCGCTGGCCGCATCCGGAGCGCGGCATGATCTCGCCGGGCGAGTTCATCCCGGTGGCCGAGGAGACCGGGCTGATCAATCCGCTGGGCGCGCTGATGCTGCATCGCGCCTGCATGGACGCGGCGCAATGGCCGGATGACGTGCGTGTTGCGGTCAACCTGTCGCCGCTGCAATTCCGTACCGGCAACCTGCTGGCGCTGGTCACCGACGCGCTGCGGCAATCCGGCCTGCCGGCGCGGCGGCTCGAGCTCGAGATCACCGAGACGCTGCTGCTCGAGAAGAGCAGCCAGGTGCTGGCGACGCTGCATGCGCTCCGCGCGCTCGGGGTGCGGATGTCGATGGACGATTTCGGCACCGGCTATTCGAGCCTCAGCTATCTGCGCAGCTTTCCGTTCGACAAGATCAAGATCGACCAGTCGTTCGTGCGCGACCTCGGCGCGAACCCGGACGCGCAGGCGATCGTGCGTTCGATCGTCAGTCTCGGCATCGGGCTCGGCGTCACCATCACCGCCGAGGGCGTCGAGACCGAGGCGGAGTTGAGCCGCCTGCGCGCCGAGGGTTGCCACGAGGGCCAGGGCTTTCTGTTCAGCCGCGCCCGGCCGAACGCCGAGGTCATCAGACTCTTGAAGGCGCAGCGCGTCGCGACCGCGCTGGTGGCGTAGTGGAGCCTAGAGGCAGAGATGTTACCTCGATCGAGCGTCGGGCTCCCCTTACCTCGCCCCGCGTGCGGGGAGAGGTCGGAACGCATCGTTAGATGCGTTCCGGGTGAGGGGGATTCTCCGCGAACGCAGCTATTACCGAATGTGCGGAGACGGCCCCTCACCCCAACCCTCTCCCCGTAAGAACGGGGAGAGGGAGCGCACCGCCGTCGCCTTCACGCCCTACGATTCTTTCTTGTTGAGATGATAAGTCAGCGCCAGCGCCACGCAGTGGCGCAGCGCGGGCTCCGGCAGCTTGCCCGCGACATCGAGCAGGATGGCGCGGTTGCCGCTGTAGCTGAGCTCGGGATAGAGCTCGCGGAAGGTCTCGACCAGATTGGTCTGGCAGTGGAAGTAGACCGCGACCTGGTCGGCAGCCGGCTTCACCTGATCGATCCGGACCGTGCTGCCGCTGCCGGTCTCCGGCGTGAGGTAGCTCGGCTGGCCCCACTTCAATGTCTCTTCCAGCGCGCCGACGCCTTTGGTTGCCTTCGCGGTCTCGAAGATCAGCCGCCGCAGCGCCAGCAGCTTGGCTTTGACCGGGGCAGGGTACGCGTCGAACAGCGCAGCTGCCGGTTTGGTGTGCGGCCGTCGCGCCGCCTTGCTGGTCGATGTTGCCGGCTTGCGCATAATGGGCTCCGTGAGGAGGACGTACCTAGATCTATCTACCACAGCGCCTTGAAGGTCATATAGACCGCCATCAGCGAGACGAAGACGATCATCGCGCTGCGTAACCGCGCGCGGTCGATGCGGTTGGCGGCGCGGGCGCCGAGATCGGTGCCGGCCAGCAGGCCGACGATCACGCCCGCCAGCACCGGCCAGGACGCCAGCGAGCCCTCGCTCCAATAGATCCAGGCCGAGGGGATCGTGGTCGGGATCAGCGACATCACGAGGCTCGCCATCTGCGCCTGATGCTGCGGCACCCCGAGCACGGCGCTTAAGCCCACTACGGTCGCCAGTCCGCCGCCGATGCCGAGAAAGCCCGACGACAGGCCCGCCAGCAGCCCGACAATGAGCAGCGCCGGCCAGGATATTTCGCGCGCGGTGCCCTTGTCGTCGTGCTTCGCCTGGTCACGTCCGCCGCGCAGGATCAGCATCGCGTCGAGCACGACGAGATATGCCACGTAGGTCCAGCGCAGCGCGGACTCAACGACATGGTTGGCGGCGAGTGCGCCGGCCGCGCCGCCGGCGACGAAGCCGACTGTCAAGAGCGCGATCCAGCGCAACGGTGTGCGGTTGCCGCTCTGCCAATAGCGCCGGATCCCGGTGAGGCTGGTCGGCGGCACCTGCGCGACCAGCGAGATGCCTTGCGCGACGTGCTGCCCGGCGCCGAGCAGCAGCACCGAGAACACGACCAGTCCGCCGCCGGGGCTGACGCCGAGCAGCCCGGCGGTCAGACCGCCGGCGAGGCCCGTGCCGATGCCGGCGAGGAGGTCGTGGACGATCACCGCATCCCCCGTCAGCGCCTGGCGGCAAGGCCGGCAAGGAAGATGTCGAAGGCGTGCATCGCCTCCGCGGTCGAGACGGTTTCGCCCCACAGCCGTTGCAGCACGATGCCCTGGAACATCGCGACCATTGCCCGCGCCGCGCCGCGCGGCTGCACGCCGCGGTCGATCGCGCCGCTCTTCTGGCCGCGCCGCAGCAGGTCCACGATCAGGGCGATCGGCTGGCGAATTCCGCTCACCACCTGGTCGCGGACCACGTCGTCGCGCAGCGCCTCCGCCCAGAGCTGCAACGCGACGCGGCGGGCGCGCAGGCCTTCTTCCTTCTGCAGGTCGCCGAGAAAGCCGCGGGCGATCGAGCGCAGGCTCTGCAACACGTCGTCCGGTGGACCCTCAAGCGCCAGCAGCGCGCTGTCGCGGCCATGGCGGCTTTCGCCGATCGCCTGGATCAGCTCCTCCTTGCCCGTGAAATGCCCGTAGATGCAGCCGGCGCTGAGCCCGGACTGCTTGATCACGTCCTGGATCGTGGTCTGGTGAAATCCCTGGCGGGCAAAGCAGATCTCCGCGGCCTGCAAAATCTCCTCGCGGCGGATCGCGAGCGTTTCGGGTTTCACCTTCGGCATTGTCGGGTCCTTGACAGGTCGCGGCCGGCCGATGCGGCGGGCTTGACGATCATTCGCCGTCACTATAAAGAACGGATATTCGTTTTGTAAAGAGGGGAGGGCTGTCGGCATGATCGGCTTTGCAAAGCTTCTGTGGCATCCGGGCGCGGCTGAGATGGCTCATGTCGAGCTGCCGTCGACCGGCGCGCGCATCGCGTTCCTGCTCGCGTCGTTCGCGATCGTGCTGCTGTTCGAGGCCGCGTTTCCGCTGTTCAGCTATGGCCGCAGTGACCGGCTGCGCAATATCGGCCGCAACGCCGCCATCACCTTGATCTTCGTCGGCGTGAACCTTTTGCTCAGCCCGCTGTCGCCGCTGGCCGCGCAATGGACGCTGGATGCGAAATTCGGCCTGTCGCACTGGCTCGGCCTGTCACCTCTGAACCAGCTCCTGCTCGGCATCATCGGGCTCGACCTGTTCGCCTATTTCGCCCACGTCTCCATGCACAAGCTCGGCTGGATGTGGCGCTTCCACCGCATGCACCATGCCGACCGCTTCGTCGACGTCACCACGGCCTTCCGCGAGCATCCCGGCGAGACGCTGTGGCGGATCGGCTGGCACATCGCCGGCGTGGTCGTGTTCGGAACGCCGGCCTGGGTGCTGGTCAGCTATCTGACGCTGTCGGCGCTGAACGCCCAGTTCGAGCACGCCAATATCCGCCTGCCCAAGCGGCTCGACCGCTGGCTGCGGCTCGTCTTCGTGACGCCGAACATGCACAAGATGCATCATTCGCGTCATCAGCCGGAGACCGACAGCAATTATTCGAACCTGCTCTCGATCTGGGACCGGCTCGGCGGCACCTATAATCGTGGTCCGCGCTTCGCGGAGCTGCGCTACGGTCTCGATGGCTTCGATGATCCCGAGAAGCAGTCGCTGCGCGGATTGCTGAAGATGCCGTTCATGCGCGATTGGGGGCGGGTCGACGCTCGGCCGGACGACAAGTCCGACCGGTCCGCTCCGCCGCCCGTGCTGCCCTGGCCATGACTTGAAGCCCGGCGCCGCCGCTCAGGCGGCGTTGCGCAGTCCGGCGAGGAAGGTGTCGACGCTGTGCGACAGCGCGGCGGCGTGATCGCCGAGCTGGCCGGACGTATCCAGCACATTGCCGGTGAGGGCCCGCGACTGGCCGGCGGCCTCGCTCGCCCCCGCGATATTGGCGGAGACCTCGACGGTCCCGGTGGACGCCTGCTGCACGCTGCGGGCAATCTCCCGCGTCGCCGAGTCCTGCTGCTCGACGGCGGCCGCGATCGCGGTGGCGATACCCGAGATCTCGCGGATGGTGCCGCTGATGTCGCCGATCGCGCTGACGCAGTTGCCGGTGGCGGACTGGATCGCGCCGACCTGGCCAGCGATCTCCTCGGTTGCCTTCGCGGTCTGGCTCGCCAGGTCCTTCACCTCGGCAGCGACCACGGCAAAGCCGCGGCCGGCCTCGCCGGCGCGTGCGGCCTCGATGGTGGCGTTGAGGGCCAGCAGATTGGTTTGGCTCGCGATCGCGCTGATCAGGCGCAGCACGTCGCCGATCTTCTCTGCCGATGCGGCGAGGCTCGTCACCATCTCGGTGGTCTCCATGGCCTTGGTCACGGCGCTGTCGGCGACGCGGCTGGAATGGGTGACCTGGCGGCCGATCTCGGTGATCGAGGACGCCAGCTCCTCGGTTGCGGCTGCGACCGCATTGACGCTGGCGGATGCTTCCTCGGACGCGGCGGCTGCCGCCGAGGTCCGTTCGGAGGCGCCGTTGACGCTGGCGGTGATCTCGCCCGCGACGCGCTGCATGTCGCCCGAGGACCGCGCGACGGCGGCGACCATGCCCTTGACGTCGGCTTCGAAACGATCGGCCATCTGCCGCTGCAAGGCCTGCTTGTCGGCCTCCGCCTTCACCTTGTCGGCCTCCTGCGCCTCGCGCAGCGAGGAGGTTTCGACCATGCTGCGGCGGAACACATCGACCGCCTTCGCCATCGTGCCGAGCTCGTCGCGGCGCTCGCTGCCGGGTATGGTGACGCTGGTGTCGCCGCTGGACAGGCGGTTCATGACCGCGGTGATCGCGGTGAGCGGCCGCGACAGGCCACGGCCGAGCAGGAACGCGAGCAGCACGGCGGCGGCCATGATCGCGATCACGCCGAGGATCAGATTGCGCTGCGCGCTCGCGGCGGCGGCTTCATAGTCGCTGGTGTCCTTGACGATCTCGAGCACGGCGACCGGTTCGCCGGCGTAGTTCTTGATCTGGCCGAGATAGAGCTCGACCGCATGGCCGTCGAGAACGGCGTCGCGCAGCAGGGCCGCACCGTTCATCACACGCTTGAGCTCGTCCTGGGTCGCGACCACGGTGTCGCCGAAGGTCGAGGACAGCCGCTTGAAGCTCTGGCCGTCGAAGGAGTGCACCGCGAGGTCGATGCCGAAGCGCTTCTTGGCGCGGTCGACGAATTCCTTGCCGAAGGCGGCGCCGACGTCGACATTGGCCAGCGTCTTGCCCTCGTGCATGATCGGGGTCATGCCGAAGATCGAAAGCGCTTCGCGGCCGGGCTCGACGCCGACGATCGGCTTGCCGGTCCTGTTCGATTCCACCACCGTGGTGCGCCGCGTCGAGGCGTCGTCGCCGAATACCTTCGGCGCGTGGACCCGGTAGAAGCCAGTTGCCGGGGGCTGCCAGAACGAGATCAGCGGGATGCCCTGCGCCTTCATCGCTGCCCAGGAGGCGCCGAGCAGCCTTCCGAGGCCGTCGCGGTCGCCCTTGGCGATAGCATCTTCGACCGGCGGCAGGGCGGCGATGACAGCCGAGACCGCAAGCGCGGCGCGCCCCTCGTAGTCGATCGCCGCAATCACGCTGTCATATTGCAGCTTGAGCTGCTGATCGAGCGCGAGCCGCGTCAGCGCCCGCTGCTGGCTGATGGAGAAGCCGCCGAGGATGGCGCAGGCGACCGCGACAGTCAGCGAAATCGCCAGAATCAGGCGGGCGGCAATCGATCGAAGCGTGAACATGGGACCAGCGAAACTCCAGGCATTAGCGCCGTCCGCAAAGTCGCAGAAAAAGCTTAACAACCGGATGTTGCGCCGCCGGTATTCGTGCCGCGACCATGGCCGCCGGTGCTACTTTCGTACTGTTCAACGTCTGGCCTGACAGGGCCGGCCGGCTGCGCGCATCAATAGGCATGTGTCACTCAGGGGCGAACGCGGATGATCGTACTCCCTTTGCGTCGACCGGTCGGATTCAAGGCAGCGACGGCCTCGTCGAGAGTCGTGACGTTGCCGATGTTCGTCCGCAGGCGTCCGTCCCGCACCCGCTGGACGATCTCAGTCAGTTGGGAACGATCGGACTCGACGACGAAGTCGACCGCCAGGCCGTCGGAGGGTCGCGCCTCGGCCGGCCCAACGATCGTCACCAGCGTTCCTCCGCCTCGAATCAGTTTTGCCGACCGCTTCTGGATTTCACCGCCAATGACGTCGAACACCAGATCGACTTTGCCGACGTCCTCAAGGGCGTCGTTGTCGAGATCGACGAACTCCTGCGCGCCGAAGTCGAGCACAGTCTGACGGTCGGCGGACCGCCCGGAGCCGATCACATACGCGCCGGCCTCTCGCGCGAGTTGCGTCACCATCGACCCGACTGCGCCGGCCGCGCCGTGTGCGAGGACGCTCTGCCCCGCCTGGAGGCGGCCGTGCTGAAATAGTCCTTGCCATGCCGTCAGGCCCGAGACCGGAAGGCTTGCACCCATTGTGAAGTCGACGTCGCCCGGTAGCGGCGCGAGGTTGCGCGCCTCGATCGCCACATACTCGGCCAGCGTGCCGTCGCGATACCAGTCCGCTAGACCGAACACCCGCTGTCCCACCGATAGCCCTGTAGTGCCATATCCGAGAGCGGTGACCACTCCGGCCAGCTCGTGCCCCGGGATCGACGGTGTTCGGTCACGATCGAGGCGATCGGTCCAGGTCGAGGGCCACGCCAGCTCAGTCGGGACAAATCTCGACGCATAAACCTGAACGACGACGTCGTTTATCGCTGCCTGCGGCTCGGGCCTGTCCACCAGCTTCATCCCGGCCGTTCCCGCGGCTTGGTCCGTTACAACGATGGCCTTCATGGGAATACTCCTTGTCTCTTGGTGGAACTGCTGCAGAGCGCGCGGACGCGCCGACTATCCAAGAACTGCCAAGGCAGTTCGGTCGCTTAGTACGAACGAATAGATGCGCCGCGCCTGCTCATAAAACAGCACCAAGATTGCGAATTTTGGCTGTACCAAGCGCGACGGCTGCCCTCTGCGAGCTCAATGCGTTACCGCACCGCTGAAAAATCCGGGCAGTCGACAGAATCCATTTTGCACAGTCGGGGACAGAATTCAGATTGCGAGGGCCGCCAGTCGTCATGCCCACTGTTGGCCCAAAGCCGACATGCCATGATTACCCGGCGATGTCGTGTTTTAGGGAGCAGAGCCGACACAGCGGACTTATGAGTACGCGTCCTGGCTCAATCTGACGTCTTCGCGCTTCAGCGCGTCGTCGGCGGAGCGCCGAGATTGCCTGCCAAAATCGCCTTGCCGGCATCCTCGTACTGGGTGTCGCGGGCCTGGATCTGCTGCGCGATCGCGTGCATGTCGCGAAACCGCCGCTCGAACGGGTTCTTGGCGAACACCGCGGTTGCCCCCGCCATGTGATAGGCGATGTCGACCACCGCGGCCGACTGGTGGATGGTCCAGGTCGAGGCGATGCGGATCGCGACGCGATGCGCCTCGGTGATCGGATCGCCGCGGACGAGATCGCTCCAGACGTCGCGGGCCGTCGTGTACAGATAGGCGCGCGCGGCGCGCAGGCTCGCCTCGGTGCGGCCGATCTGGCCCTGCACGGCGTTGTTGTCGCGCATCGCCTTGAGGCCTTGCGGGGTCTTGCCGCGGGCAAGCTCGGTCGCTGCGTCCAGCATGGCGCGCGCGACACCGAGCGAGGTGGCGGCAAAGCCCATGCTGAACACCATGTTGGTGGAGAGCTTGTAGAGCGGCCCCGGCTCGCGGCACGCGGCGGGATCGTCGCGCAGCGCGGCGAACTGCTCCGGAATGAAGAGGTTGTCGACCGAGTAGGAATCGGTGCCGGTGCCTTTCAGACCGATCACGTCCCAGACGTCATACATTGTCGCTGACGACATCGGGAACAGGATGGTGCGGATCTCCGGCGAACCGTCGGCCTTCTTGCGCGGTGAGCCGTCGGCCTCGACGACGCGGACATGGGCGCCGAGCCAACTCGCCTGCCGCGAGCCCGAGGCGAAATCCCAGCGCGCGCTGGCGCGATAGCCTCCGGGCTCCGCACGGACCTCATGGGCGATCGCGCCCCAGGCCAGGATGCCGGGCGCGGTGTTGAAGATCTCGTGGGCCGCGTCGGGCTCGAGATAGGCCGCGGTCATGGCGCAGACGCTGCACTGGCCGAGGCACCAGGCGGTCGATGCATCGGCCTTGGCGATCTCCTCCTGCATCTGCATGAAGGCGTCCAGTGTCGCCTCGGCGCCGCCAAAACGCTTCGGCAGCAGCGCGCGATACAGCCCGTTCTCGACCAGTGCCGCGGTGACGGATGGCGTCAGTCGCCGTGTCCGTTCGATCTCGTCGGCTTCACTCGTGATCAGCGGCGCCAGCGCGCGCGCCCGCTCGACAAGGTCGAATCCCTGCGGCTTGTTCATGCGTGTCCTCGGCGCCTTCTGTCATTCTTGTTGGGCAGGCCGGGCGATGGTGGCTCATCCGGCAGGAGAGGGCAAGGGAAGGCAAGGCGGGACGGCGCCGATGCAGATCAGCTATCCATCGGCTGTGTGTGCGAGAGTGCGACGAACGCATCCGCGCTCAGGCGGCGGCGCGGCCGAGATCGAGCGACGGCTGGCGCTTGGTGGAAAAGCTCAGCGCCACGGCCACCGCTGCAAGGCCGATCGCAAAGGAACCGGCGTGCAGCCACGTATAGCCGTGGAACGTGTCGAACACGTAACCGCCGGCCCACGGCCCGAGCGCCATGCCGAGGCTCGCGAAGGCCGACACCGCGCCGAACACCGTGCCCATGATGCGCGCGCCGAAGAACTCGCGCACCAGCACGGCGTAGAGCGGCATCACCCCGCCATAGGCGAGCCCGAACACGACAGACAGCGCGTAGAACTCGCCGAGCTGCGCCACCGCGAGATAGGTCGCGATCGACAGCGCCTGCACCAGGAGGCCGCCGACCAGCACCGGCTTGGCGCCGAGCCGGTCGGCGAGCACGCCGAGCAGCAGCCGGCCGCCGAGCCCGGAGAAGCCGGCGAGGCTGTAGACCGTGACCGCGGTGAGCGGCGCGATGCCGCACACCATGGCGTAGGACACCATGTGGAAGATCGGGCCCGAATGCGCCGCGCAGCAGGCGAAATGCGCCAGCGCCAGCGTGATGAATTGCGGCGTACGCAGCGCCTGCGCCGCGGTCCATTCGGTTTGCGGCGCGTTCGCGGCGGTCGGGATTGCGACGTCCGTTCCCTGCGGCGCCGGGCGCACCAGGAACGACGCGGGGATCAACAGCGCCCATGCGGCGATGCCGATCACGAGCATCGCGAAGCGCCAGTCATAGGCCGTGATCAGCCAGCTTGCCGACGGCGCGACGGTCAACGGCGACACGCCCATGCCGGCCGACACCAGCGCGACCGCGAGGCTGCGATGCTTGTCGATCCAGGCGCTGGCGAGCGCCATCATCGGCGCATAGAAGCTGCCGGCCGCGATTCCGATCAGCACGCCAAAGCAGAGCTGGAATTGCCACAGGCTTTGCGCCTGGCTCGCCGTCACTAAGCCAAGCCCTAGCAACAGGCTGCCCGCCAGCACCACGATGCGGGTACCGAAGCGGTCGGACAGCGCGCCCCAGGCGAACGCCGCAAAACCCATGCAGAGGAAATCCAGCGTCGCCGCCGCCGAGATGCCGGCGCGCGACCAGCCCATCGCATCCGAGATCGGCTGCAGGAACACCGCGAGCGACAGCATGGTGCCGAAGCCGACGCAGGTCATCAGCGCGCCCGCGCCGACGACGACCCAGCCATAATCCAACCGAGCGGCCTTGCTCATGCGTTTCCCCGGCGCTGTTGTTTGTTGTGGTGCGCGCAGGGAGGATGCTGGCCTATCTGAGGTCCAGGGGCAACATGACGGGCAACATGCCTCTCATTCCGGGATCAGCGGATTGGGCCTTGCATGCGCAAGATGTCGCAGCGACGCGCAGCTAGAGCCTTTTCCGTTCCGATAGAATCCGAACGGGGCTCTAGATTCTTGCTTTGACGCGTTTTCTTCACGCGAACCGGGAGCCACTTCGCTCGAAAACGCTCTAGCCGCACTGCCAGGCGCGTCCGATCGGCGTCCAGGTCCAGCACGGGCCAAAACTGCCGCCATTGTAGCGGCCGCGGTAGAATCCGGGGCGGCCGAAATAGTACCAGTCCCCGCCATACCAATATTGCGGCGAATAGTCCGGGTAGCCGCGGGCGGCGCCGCGCGGGCCGAACACCGGAATGGTTTGGTTCGGCGGCTGCCGGTAGCCGGGCAGGAAGCCATAGCCATGCCAGCGCGTGCTGCCGTGCCGCTTCTTCGAGGAGGCGGCGGAGCTCAGGTCCGGCTGCAGCAGTGCGAGGATGACGATAAGGAGGGACAGGATGCGCAACATGATCGCAGTCTAGTCGGAGCGCGATGCAGTGGCGATTCAAATCATGGTGCGTTTTGTTGCTGGGACAAGAATGGGCAACAGTCGCGCCGCTAGCGCCGCCTCAGCTGTCCACCTTGAGCGCGGCGATGAAGGCTTCCTGCGGGATGTCGACCTTGCCGAACTGCCGCATCTTCTTCTTGCCTTCCTTCTGCTTCTCCAGAAGCTTGCGCTTGCGCGTAATGTCGCCGCCGTAGCACTTCGCGGTGACGTCCTTGCGCAGCGCGCGGACGGTTTCGCGCGCGATCACCTTGCCGCCGATCGCCGCCTGGATCGGGATCTGGAACATGTGCGGCGGAATCAGCTCCTTCATCTTCTCGACCATGGCGCGGCCGCGGCCTTCGGCGCGGGTGCGATGCACCAGCATCGACAGCGCGTCGACCGGCTCGGCGTTGACCAGGATCTGCATCTTGACCAGATCGGCCGGCTTGTAGTCGGTCAGATGATAGTCGAACGAGGCGTAGCCCTTGGAGACCGACTTCAGGCGATCGTAGAAGTCGAACACCACTTCGTTGAGCGGCAGGTCGTATTTCACCATCGCGCGGGAGCCGACATAAGTGAGCTCCTTCTGCGAGCCGCGGCGGTCCTGGCACAGCTTCAAGACGCTGCCGAGATATTCGTCGGGCGTGAGGATCGTCGCCTCGATCCACGGCTCCTCGATCTCGGCGATCTTGACCACGTCGGGCATGTCGACCGGGTTGTGGATCTCGAGCTCGGTGCCGTCGGTCAGCTTCATCTTGTAGATCACGCTCGGCGCGGTCGCGATCAGATTGAGGTCGAATTCGCGCGACAGCCGCTCCTGGATGATTTCCAGATGCAGCAGGCCGAGGAAACCGCAGCGGAAGCCGAAGCCGAGCGCGGCGGAGGTTTCCATCTCGTAGGAGAAGCTTGCGTCGTTGAGCCGCAGCTTGCCCATCGCCGCGCGGAGCGTTTCGAAGTCGTTGGCATCGACCGGGAACAGGCCGCAGAACACGACCGGAATCGCCGGCTTGAAGCCCGGCAGCATCTCGCTGATCGGCTTCTTGTCATCGGTGATGGTGTCGCCGACGCGGGTGTCGGCGACTTCCTTGATCGCCGCGGTGATGAAGCCGATCTCGCCGGGGCCGAGCTCCTCGACCTGCTCCATCTTCGGCGTGAAGAAGCCGACGCGTTCGATGTCGTAGGCGGCGCCGGTGCCCATCATGCGGATGCGGCTCCCCTTCTTCATCACGCCGTCGACGACGCGGATCAAGACGACCACGCCGAGATAGACGTCGTACCAGCTGTCGACCAGCAGCGCCTTCAGGGTCGCGTCGCGGTCGCCCTTCGGCGGCGGCAGGCGGGTGACGATTGCTTCCAGCACGTCGGGCACGCCGACGCCGGTCTTGGCCGAGATCATCACCGCGTCGGACGCATCGATACCGATCACGTCCTCGATCTGCTGCTTGACCTTCTCGGGCTCGGCTGCCGGCAGGTCGACCTTGTTGAGGACCGGCACGATCTCGTGATTGTTGTCGAGCGCCTGATAGACATTGGCGAGCGTCTGCGCCTCGACGCCCTGGCTGGCGTCGACCACGAGCAGGGAACCCTCGCAGGCCGCCAGCGACCGCGAGACCTCGTAGGCGAAGTCGACATGGCCGGGCGTGTCCATCAGGTTGAAGATGTAATCCTTGCCGTCCTTGGCGCGGTAGTTCAGCCGGACGGTCTGCGCCTTGATGGTGATGCCGCGCTCGCGCTCGATATCCATCGAATCGAGCACCTGCTCCTTGCCCGCCATTTCACGATCCGACAGGCCGCCGGTCATCTGGATCAGGCGGTCAGCAAGGGTCGATTTGCCATGGTCGATATGGGCGACGATGGAGAAGTTGCGGATGTTCGAAATCGGGGCAGTTGTCATGGGCGCGGGATAGCATCCGCACCCCCGCGCGGGCAACCAAATTGCGGTATTTTGCAGCGGTGTGACGGCGAATCACGGCGCCGTTTCCGGCTGGGTTGCCGTGACCGATTTCCGGGCATGTTCCTGCCAGGTCCGGCAGCTCGAAAATCGTCGTTCGCGTTGCCGACACCTGGCGGATGAGCATGCACGGCTACGCCGCCGCCATCGACCTCAACCTGAAAGTTCGGGATGACCGGCTGTGGGCCGGCAAGGCAAGACCATCCCTTACGAGAACCGGATGCCGCGCGAGATCGTCGATATCTTCGAGCGTCACGGCTTCATCTGGGGCGGCAAATGGTATCACTGCGATACCATCCATTTCGAGCACCGGCCGGACTTCCCCGAAAGTGAATCCGCTGGCTGGAGGCGTTCTCACGCCAAGCTGATTTCACTGGCCACAAAAACGCGCTAAAGCGCGTTGAAATGCGGATGAGCACTCATCGCGCTTCCGCTTCCATTCGGGCATGATCCTTCCGGGAAACCGCTTTCCACTCTTCCGGGCATGCCTCAGGCACAGGCCATGTCGACCGCCTCCACGCTCCCCGCCGCCCGGCGCACCACCCGCAAGCTGACGATCCGGCGGATCGCCGCCTGGATCGCCTCGCGCGCCACCGATCCCAGCACCAGCCTGTGGTTCGTGATCGGCTTTGCGCTGGTTCATGCGGTGCTGTGGACGCTGATCCTGGTCAAGCTCAAGGCCGCACAGGACATCCATATGGATGTTGCGGAAGCCTATGCCTGGGGCCAGCGCTTCCTGCTTGGCTATGGCAAGCATCCGCCGCTGTCGGGCTGGATCGCCGGGGTCTGGTTCAGGATTTTTCCCGTCACCAACTGGTCGACCTATGCGCTTGCGATGACGACGGTCAGCTTCGCGCTGGTGGTGTGCTGGCTGATCGCGCTGCGCGTCGTCGATCGCCGCCGCGCGTTCTTCATGGTGGTGATGCTCGCGCTCTACCCGATCTTCAATTTCAAGGGCTTCAAATACAATGCCGATCTCGCGCAGCTGGTGCCGCTGCCGCTGCTGGTGCTGGCCTATCTGAACGCGTTCGAGAAGCGCAGCTTCAAATCGGGTCTCTGGCTCGGCTTTGCCGGCATGCTGGCGCTGATGACCAAGTACTGGGTGGTGACGATGATCGGGGCCGTCGGGCTGGCCGCGCTGATCCATCCGCAACGGACGCAATTCCTGCGCTCGCTGGCGCCATGGGTTGCGATCGGCACGATGGCGGTGGCGATGATCCCGCATCTGGTGTGGCTGGAGGAGGTGGACTTCGTGCCGTTCACCTATGCCGGTGACGTCTACGCACTGTCGAGCCGCGCACTCAATGTCCAGCTCGTGATCGGCTATGTCGTGCACAATGTCGGGCTGCTCGCGATTCCCGTCGTGCTGGGCCTTGTGGCGCTGCTGCTGGGCTCGGTGCCGTGGCGGCCGTCGGACGTGCTGGCGCGGATCTGGTCGCGCGGACCCAATCCCGCCGTCAACCTTCCGCAGGCGCTCAACGTCTGGATCATCCAGCTGATCGTCGCGATCGGGCCGCCGCTCGGCGCGCTGGCGTTCACCGTCTATATCAAGACCGATTGGGGCATCCCGCTGTTCTTCCTGGTGCCGCTTGCGCTGGTCGCGATTCCCTCGCTTCGCTTCCCGCGCATGGCGCTGTTCTCGATCACCGCGATCTGGTTCGTGGCCACGATCGTCACGCTGATCGCCGCGCCCAGCATCGCCACGCAGGAGATCGCGTCCAACCATATCGGCGGCTCGACCTACGCCGCGCGCTCCGAGCTCGCGCGCGAACTCACCCAGACCTGGCAGGACAGATTCCATTCACGCTGGGCCGTGGTCGTCGCGCGGTCCGATATCGGCGAGCCGATGACGTTCTACAGTCCGGATCATCCGGCATCGCTGGTGCCGGGCGAAGCCTGGTCGTCGGGGCTGACGTCGCTCGACGAAGCCAAGCGTCTCGGCTTCATCGGCGTCTGCGACACCACCGATCCGGTGTTCCTGAAGCCCTGCGAGGCGTGGATGGCGGAGCACGCCAAGGACGCCGAGCCGCTGGTGATGACCACCATGCGCTTCTTCAACGGCCATCCCGGTCCGTCGACGGTGTGGAAGGTCTATCTGGTGCCGCCGGCGAAGTAGCTGTCGCTCCCTCGCCCCGCGCTTGCGGGGAGAGGGTTGGGGTGAGGGGCTCTCGCCGCGATGGCGATCTATCGATAGACCTGTACCCAATCACCCGGATCGCATCGTTCGATGCGATCCGACCTCTCCCCGCAAGCGGGGCGAGGTGAGAGGTGACTGCCTTACGTGCCTTCCTCGTTGAACTTGCTGGCGACGAGCTCGGCGATGGCGTCGAGCGCCTGCTGCGCTTCGTCGCCCTTTGCTGAGACCACGACCGTGGTGCCTGGCCCGGCGGCGAGCATCATCAAGCCCATGATCGAGGTGCCGCCGACGGTCTCGGTGCCGCGGGTGACCCAGATCTCGGCGTTGAATCGCTCGACCAGCTGGACGAACTTGGCCGATGCCCGCGCATGCAGGCCGCGCTTGTTGACGATCAGGAGTTCACGGGAAATGGCGCCCGCTGGCACGCCCGGGCCGACCTGATTTCCGCCCGGGGCCTCGTCGCTCATTTGCCTGCGAGAACGCGGCTGGCGATGGTGACGTATTTGCGGCCGGCTTCCTGGGCCATCGCGATCGCGTCGGGCAGCGAACGCTCCTCGCGAACCTTGGCAAGCTTGACCAGCATGGGAAGGTTGATGCCTGCGAGCACTTCCACCTTCGGGCGGCTCATGCAGGAGATCGCAAGGTTGGACGGTGTGCCGCCAAACATGTCGGTGAGGATCGCAACGCCGTCGCCGCTATCGACGCGGTTCACCGCCTCGATGATGTCGCTTCGACAGAGATCGGAATCGTCCTCGGCCCCGATCGTAATCGCTTCAATTTGTTTCTGCGGACCCATGACGTGTTCGAGCGCCGCTCTGAACTCGTCGGCAAGGCGCCCATGGGTCACCAGCACTAGACCAATCATCGGAAACTCCTCGCGGGCGCCCTTTGGTGCACCGCACGAACGCGCCACTTTGACCATCCAGAGGCCCTGCGCAAGAGGGCATCTTGGCTAGTCTCCCGGTTCCTGGCGGTAGAGAGGGGAGGCTGCGCCGGCAAAATCCGACGCGATAGTGGATGTGATATGGTTACCAATTCCCTTCCCACAATTGGCCGCAAGATTACGGGAACATGAACTTTCAGGTTGTCGTCAGCGCGGCGACAACCAGCGGCAGGGGTTGGAAGCCAGTGCCGACGGGAATTCGCGGTAACAAAACACCATTAAGGCGAATCGTGAGCGTCTCCGGCGGCGGCAGCCGCTCGGCGTCGTCAGCGGCGAGGTCGACGATCAAGCCGACCACGGCTTCACTTGCGAACGGACAATGGCGGATTCCGAGGCCTCGGATCTCGATCAGGCCAGCCAATTGCTGGACCGGACGAACCCACAATTGTTCGCCGGCTGTGTCGAGATGGACACGGTCATCCCCCACCAAAATGGCCGGCGGAAGCGCTCCGGTGCGCCCGGCGAGAATCAGGTCGAAGGCGAGACGCGACTTGCCGGCGCCCGACGGGCCGCGGATCAGCACCGCACGCTCGCCGACCAGAACGGCGGATGCGTGCACGCTTGAATTGTCGCTCATAGTGTCGGCAGCCTGACCACGAAGCGTGCGCCGGCGATGGTGGGTTTGCCGTCTGCGTCCGCAGGGCCAGCGCGGTTCTCAGCCCAGATGCGTCCGCCATGTGCTTCGATGATCTGCTTGGAGATCGAAAGCCCAAGGCCGGAGTTCTGGCCAAACCCCTGATGCGGCCGGTCGGTGTAGAAGCGCTCGAAGATCCGCTCCAGCGCGTCCTCGCCGATGCCGGGCCCGTCATCGTCGACCACGATCTCGACCTCGCCGCGGCTGCGGCGGCAGACGATGCGCACCTTGTCGCCCGGCTTGGAGAATGATTGCGCGTTCGACAGCAGGTTCGAGATCACCTGGCCGAGCCGTGAATCATGGCCGGGCACCGACAGCGTATCGGTCGGTCCGCGGCCCTCGAAGCGGGCTTCGACGGCGACGTCGTGGCCGAGCCTGGTCTCGTTGGCGACGCCGGTCAGCGTCGTCAGCAGCCGCCGCAGATCGACCGGCGCCATGTCCTGGCGCTGCAATTCGGCATCGAGCCGGCTGGCGTCGGAGATGTCGGAGATCAGGCGGTCGAGCCGCCTGACGTCATGCTCGATCACGGCGAGCAGCCGCGCGCGGCTGTTGTCGTTGCGCGCCAAAGGCAGCGTCTCGACCGCGGAGCGCAGCGAGGTCAGCGGATTCTTCAGCTCATGGGCGACGTCGGCGGCGAACATCTCGATCGCCTCGATGCGGCTGTACAGCGCGTTGGTCATGTCGCGCAGCGCGCCGGAGAGATGGCCGATCTCGTCGCGGCGCCCGGTGAAGTCGGGAATCTCGACGCGGGTCTGGATGCGGTGACGGACGCGCTCGGCGCCGTCGGCGAGCCGCCGCACCGGGCCCGCGATCGTGCTCGCCAGCAACAGCGACAGCATGATCATGACGGCGGAGGCGACGCCGCCGATCTTGAGGATGGCGAGGCGCTCGGACATCACCAGCTGGTCGATGTCGTCGCCCTGGGTGGTCAGCATCAACGCGCCGCGCACGGCGCGGAAATGCTGCACCGGGACGGCAACCGACACGATGATCGCGCCGCGCTCGGTGACGCGCACGGCGCTGCCCTTCATGCCCTCGAGCGATTGCGCGACTTCGGAATAACCCTTGCCGCCTTCGGGACCGAGTTCGCGATAGATCGGCAGGTCGCCGCGGTTGAGCCAGGTCTTGATTGTCGCCTTGGTCTTCTCGTAGAGCGACGGCTTCTCCGACGGCGGCGGCAGCTCCATGCGCAGCACGTCGCCGCGCGCGAACAGATTGCGGCTGTCGAGGATCAGGCCGCCATCGCGGTCGAAGATGCGGGCCCGCGTCTTGGTCGGCGCGATCAGGCGGCGCAGGACCGGCGCGACCCGCTCGGGATTGATCGGGAAATCCGCCGATTCATCCGGCTGGCCATAACTTTCGCCGGGCTTGAGGTCGAGCAGCCGATCGGGATCGATCGTGACGGTATTGCCTTCGACGGTGGCCGAGGCCGCGATCGCCTCCGAGATGATCTCGGCATAGACCAGGAGGCTCTGGGTGCGGGCCTCGATCAGGCCGGCACGGAATTGCGAGAGATAGAGGATGCTGGCGACCAGCGCGACGAGGCCGGCAAGGTTGAGCGAGACGATGCGGCGCGTCAGGCTCGAGAACGACAGCGCGAAGAAGAACTGACCGGCGCGGCGCAGCCAGCCGAGCGGACGGCGCCAGCCCTTGTCCTGCGCGACGTCTTCGGCAACGGCGTCCTGATCGAGGAGCTGTGACGCGTCCTCGGTATTCAGGCCTTGCTCGAGCTGCGTTCGATCAAGCACTGGCAAAGCTGCCGGTTGGTATGGATGTCGTCCCGCGAAGCAATCGTTCGCCCGAGCTTACCCCAGCCGTGCGGAGCCTGTCAGTTAACAAGCCCGCCCGGGAAGCGCAGATCAGGCTTCCTTGAAGCGATAGCCGACGCCGTACAGCGTCTCGATCATCTCGAAGTCGTCGTCGACCACCTTGAACTTCTTGCGCAGCCGCTTGATGTGGCTGTCGATGGTGCGGTCGTCGACATAGACCTGGTCGTCATAGGCCGCGTCCATCAGCGCATTGCGGCTCTTCACGACGCCGGGGCGGGTGGCGAGCGCCTGCAGGATCAGGAATTCGGTCACGGTGAGGGTCACCGGCTCGTTCTTCCAGGTGCAGGTGTGGCGCTCCGGATCCATCCGCAGCAGGCCGCGGTCCAGCGCGCGGGCGTCCGGCTCCTTCGGCGCGGCGGTCGGATCCTTCGGCTGACCGCGGCGGAGTACGGCCTTGACCCGTTCGACCAGCAGGCGCTGCGAGAACGGCTTGCGGATGAAATCGTCGGCGCCCATTTTCAGGCCGAACAATTCGTCGATCTCCTCATCCTTCGAGGTGAGGAAGATCACCGGCAGGTCGGACTTCTGGCGCAGCCGGCGCAGCGTTTCCATGCCGTCCATGCGCGGCATCTTGATATCGAGGATCGCGAGATCGGGCGGCGACGTGCGAAACCCATCCAGCGCCGACGCACCGTCCGTGTAGGTCATGATGCGATAGCCTTCGGCTTCGAGCGCGATCGAAACCGAAGTGAGAATGTTGCGGTCGTCGTCGACCAGGGCGATTGTGGGCATGTGCTGCTTTCACAATGAGAGTGGCTTAGACGGCGGGCACTCTGGCGACGCGCCGTAGAATTGGGCTTCGAACGCGGTCAACGAGCAATGCAAGCTGGGCTGAAGTGTGACCGAGTTCCGCAAAAATCCGCTTCTGCGACCCACGCGATGGGTCCCCATATAGCACCCTTAGACCATGAGAAAAGGCCCTTTTTTCATAGGGAACCCGCCCGATTCGTCCATAAAATGACCCGATAGGCCCATGCAACCGACCGCCGACTTCGATCCTGCCCACCTTGCCCGCTCGCTGCTCCGCCGCAGCCGCCAGGGCGCCCTCGCCACGTTGATGGCCGGCACCGGCGATCCCTATTGCTCGCTGGTCAATCTGGCCAGCCATCCCGACGGCTCGCCGATCCTGCTGATTTCCCGGCTGGCGCTGCATACCAAGAACATCCTGGCCGACAGCCGGGTGTCGCTGATGCTGGACGAGCGCGCCGAGGGCGATCCGCTGGAGGGCGCCCGGATCATGCTGGCGGGCAAGGCGGAAGAGGTCGGGGAGGCCGGGCGGGAGCTCGTCCGAAGGCGCTATCTCGCTGCCCATCCGTCAGCGGAAGCCTTTGTGGAATTTAAGGATTTCTCGTTCTTTCGGATCAAGCCAAGCGGTGCCCATCTGGTCGCCGGGTTCGGCCGCATCGTGGACCTCAAACCCGCGCAATTCCTGACCGATCTCGGCGGAGCCGAGGCGCTGCTCGAAGCCGAGCCCGGCGCGGTGGCGCATATGAACGGGGATCACCGTGAGGCCATGAATCTTTACGCGACGCGGTTGCTCGGTGCGGAAAGTGCCGAATGGCTCTGCACCGGCTGCGATCCGGATGGCATGGACATGCAGGCCGGCCGCGACACGCTGCGGCTGGATTTCCCTGAGCGCGTCACCACCGGCACCGAGCTGCGCAAGATGCTGGTGCGGCTCGCCGGCGAGGCGCGCGCCAACGGATAGCAAGGATAGGAGAAAGACCTGTCCGCACGGCGGCGCTGCGGCCGTGGCGAGGCATGGTGTCGCATGGCTGCGGCGGCGCGATTGCGCGGTCCGGATTTGACAGCGCGATCATTTCGCACGGGCGTGTCGTGTCATCGCCCGTTGGCTCGATCTGCATGCAAGAATGTCTGGCGCGGCTGCATCCGAAAATCAGCCGGATCGCGATGTCGACCGCGATGACGCGCGCGTGCGACCACGCTGATTGCGTTATCATCGATCGCGGGGTCATCGATCGCGGGGTCAGCGATCGCCTCGCCGCCGAACGCTACGCGTTGCGGAACGTTCACCGCAGTTGAGCGTTGTACCAATCGGGCTTCGACGAAGGCGTGTTGAGCGCAATCGAAACTGCTCATCAGCAGCTTCTCACTTGCAGCTCAATGCCGATCAGGTGGTGCCGCGTGCAACACGATGGTCATGCTCGGCTCTGCAGCGCTGCGTCAACGCGCGGCGGCTCATCTCAACGATACATCCTCAGCGCGAAATGCATACCCGGCATTCTCCGCGCCGTCCGCCTCGATCGGCGAACGCGCCGCCCGCCGGCTGGCACTTTTTGTGCATCGCAAAGCTCCGTGCGCGGCGGGAAAGGCGATGAAACGTCGCCCGACTGCCGGCAAAACAACGAGAAAACGAAAGCAAGACGAAAGGGTTTCGCGCTGCGGTATTTGCGCCAGATGATGGGCCTGCCTTGGAATCAGCCAAAAGCCGTTCGATTGGCTTGGCAAGCTTGGCGATCCCCACTATTAGGTCGCCGGACCGAAGCCGAGAGGCTATATTCTGATCACGGTCACCGCGGCGGGGCGCGATTGGCGACATTCGCGCGAACAAGGATACGCGGGTTCGAGGAGGTTCTTCGTGCAAGAGACGGGCGTACATAACGGTGCCTTCGGCGCCGACAAATTCGGCTTAAAAAATCTCAAGGGCGTGCATTGGAATTATGGCGCACCTCAGCTTTACGAGCATTCGCTGCGTAACGGCGAAGCGGTGCTGTCGGCCGATGGCGCGCTTTGCGCGGACACCGGTGTGTTCACCGGGCGCAGTCCGAAGGACAAGTTCACGGTCCGCGACGATCTCACCGACAAGAACATGTGGTGGGCCGGCAACCAGTCGATCACCTCGGAGCAGTTCGCCACGCTCCATGCCGACTTCCTCAAGCATGCCGAAGGCATGACGCTGTTCGCGCAGGATCTTTACGGCGGCGCCGATCCGAAGCATCGCGTCAAGACCCGCGTCTTCACCGAGCTTGCCTGGCACTCGCTGTTCATCCGCACGCTGCTCATTCGTCCCGAAACATCTGAGCTCGCGAGCTTCGTGCCCGAACTGACGATCATCGACCTGCCGAGCTTCCGCGCCGATCCGAAGCGCCACGGCTGCAAGTCGGAGAACGTCGTCGCGATCGATTTCGCCCGCAAGATCGTCCTGATCGGCGGCTCGCAATATGCCGGCGAGATGAAGAAGAGCGTGTTCACCACGCTGAACTATTACCTGCCCGAGAAGGGCGTGATGCCGATGCACTGCTCGGCCAATGTCGGCTCCGACGGCGACACCGCGATCTTCTTCGGCCTGTCCGGCACCGGCAAGACCACGCTCTCGGCCGATCCCAAGCGCACGCTGATCGGCGATGACGAGCATGGCTGGAGCGAGGACGGCGTCTTCAATTTCGAAGGCGGCTGCTACGCCAAGTGCATCAAGCTGTCGGGCGAAGCCGAGCCGGAAATCTACGCCGCCAGCAAGCGCTTCGGCGCGGTGCTGGAAAACGTCGTGCTCGGCGCCAATGATCGCGTGCCCGATTTCGACGACGGCTCGAAGACCGAGAACACTCGCTCGGCCTATCCGCTCGATTTCATCCCGAACGCTTCGCGCACCGGCTGCGCGCCGCATCCGAAGAACGTCGTAATGCTCGCGGCCGACGCCTTCGGCGTGATGCCGCCGATCGCCAAGCTGACGCCAGCGCAGGCGATGTATCACTTCCTGTCCGGCTACACCGCGAAGGTCGCAGGCACCGAGCGCGGCCTCGGCAACGAGCCGCAGCCGGAATTCTCCACCTGCTTCGGTTCGCCGTTCCTGCCGCGCGATCCGTCGGTCTACGGCAACATGCTGCGCGAGCTGATCGCCAAGCACAATGTCGATTGCTGGCTGGTCAACACCGGCTGGACCGGCGGCAAGTACGGCACCGGCCGCCGCATGCCGATCAAGGTGACCCGCGCGCTGCTCACCGCGGCGCTGAACGGCTCGCTCCGCAACGCCGACTTCCGCACCGACAAGTATTTCGGCTTCGCGGTGCCGACCTCGCTGCCCGGCGTCGAGCCGCACATCCTCGATCCGATCAAGACCTGGGCCGACAAGGTCGAGTTCGACAAGACCGCGCGGGCGCTGGTCGGCATGTTCCAGAAGAACTTCGCCAAGTTCGAAGCGCAGGTCGACGCCGAAGTCCGCGCCGCCGCGCCGGAAGTGAAGCTGGCGGCGGAGTAAGCCGCGCAAGCGATACGCGATTTGAAAAGGCGGCCACGAGGGCCGCCTTTTTGTTTTGATGTCTGGCGAGCGCGCGCGACTGCTAATTCCGTCACCCTGAGGAGCGCATCGCGCGCGTCTCGAAACGTCGACGGCCACGGCCGGGCCGTGCATCCTTCGAGGCTCGCTCCGCTCGCACCTCAGGATGACGGGACGGGGCGGAGCGCGCACTTTTCGATCCGTCACCCTGAGGAGGCCGCGCAGCGGCCGTCTCGAAGGGTCGACGGCCCGCCTGCGGCCGTCCATCCTTCGAGACGCGCTTCGCGCTCCTCAGGATGACGGGTTAGAGTAGAGCACGCTCCACTACTCCCCCATCTCCGGCAGCACCGCGTTGCTCGGCGTCTGCCGGTCGGTGATCTGCAGGCCGAACAGGCTGCCGATCAATTCGACCGCGACGCGCGCGGTGCGGCCGCGCTCGTCGAGGAAGGGATTGAGCTCGACGATGTCGAGCGAGCGCACCAGCCCGGAATCGTGCAGCAGCTCCATGATGAGATGGGCTTCCCGATAGGTCGCGCCGCCGGGCACCGTGGTGCCGACGCCGGGCGCCACCGCCGGATCGAGGAAGTCGACATCGAACGAGACATGCAGCACGCCGTTCTTCGCCCTGACGCGTTCGATGACGCGGCGCGTGAGCACGGCGACGCCGAACTCGTCGATCTGGCGCATGTCCGCGATCGACACATTACGCTGCCGCAGCAGCTTGCGCTCCAGCGGATCGACCGAGCGCGTGCCGATCAGGTCGAGCTGATCGGGCGGGATCGAGGCGCGCGGCAGTCCGCCGAGCAGATCGTCGAGACCGGGCTCGCCGCACAGGAACGCGGCCGACATGCCGTGCATGTTGCCGGTGATGGTGGTGGCCGGCGTGTTGTAGTCAGCATGCGCGTCGACCCACAACGCAAACAGCGGCCGGCCCTTTTCCTGCCAGTAGCGCGCGACGCCGTTGATCGACCCCATCGACAGCGAGTGATCGCCGCCCATGAAGATCGGGATCGCGCCGGAATGCGCCAGCCAATAGGCGCGCTCGGAGAGCGCGCGGGTCCAGGTCTTCACCTCGTCATAGAACCTGGTGTTGGCCGGCACCGGGCCGTCGGCGACCACGGCGGGGATCGCAAGGTTGCCGTGATCATCGACCTGGAAGTCGAGCTGCTCGAGCAGGCGCGCGATGCCCGCGGTGCGCAGCGCATCCGGTCCCATCAGCGGGCCGGCCTGCGATGCACCGATCTCGATGGGAACGCCAAGCAGGGCGATGCGCGAGGGCTTTGAAGTGTCGGCTTCGGACATGCAGCAGTGCTCCCAAAGGTGTGGAACAGAAGCGACGTGCCAATGTTCCCTCAACCCTTGAAATAGGCAATGCGGTCGTAACAGACCAATGTGGATATTTGGCTACGCCTTGAAATAAGCGATCTGCGTCGTGGTCGCGAGCAGCCGGCCGGACGGCGACCACAATTCGCCGTGCTGGTCGCCGTAGCTCTTGTGGAAGATCTTGGCGTCCGCGGTGGCGAGCACGCGGGTGGTATCCTCCGCATCCAGGTCGGCCGCGTCGGCGTGGAAATAGGTCGTCAGCGACACGGTGCCGAACGGCACCAGCTCGTGCCTTGCGTGGAAGACGCGGCCGAAGAACGCGTCCGACATCGACATCAGCGACAGCGCATCGAGCTTGCGCGGCACACGGTCGGCGATCCAGAGCTTTGAATACGGGCTCGACGGCTGTTTTGCGCCGCCGCCGCCGGCGAACTTCGGCTCGCCCTCGGCGAAACGGAAATCGTACTGGTTGGCCCAGGTCATCTTGAGCTTCGGAAAGGACCGCAGCTCGTCGAACGGCACGGCGCCCGGAAACCCGGCCGGTTGGTGCGACCAGGACGGGCGGCGCTCGGCGAACACGGCGGTTGCCAGCGTCGCGACCTCGCCGCCGCCCTGCGTCATCTCGACCGACCAGTGCTGGCTCGAGCGGTTGGCCTTGACCAGGCGGACATCGAGGTCGAACGCGCCCTCGGCGACCGGCGCGCAGTAGTTGACCGTCAGCGCCAGCGGATCGCCCGCGCGCTGCGGGTGCTGCATCAGCGCGCGCAGGATGGTCGCGGCGGTGCAGCCGCCGAACGGGCCGACGAACGCCCAGTAATCCGGGCTGGTCCGTCCCTGCCAGCGGCTGTCGCCGGCGGTCACGGCGGTTGCTTCATCGAAAAGGTGCGGGGTCTTGGTGAGCATGCAGATCTTTCAATATCGACTGGCGCTTCCGTATCGCCACACGCAATGACGAGCAATGACGTTCGTCATGCAATATCGCGAGCAATTGCGCTGATTTCAATGACGTCGGGCGTAATCGATTTCCGCGTCCCGGGATTATCCCTTCGCCTCGCGCTGGTTGCCGAGCTGCGGCGAGGCGCCCGGATGCACCGGCACGTGCCAGATGTCCTCGGCATATTCGCGGATGGTGCGGTCGGAGGAGAACCAGGCCATACGCGCGACGTTGAGGATCGAGGCGCGGGTCCAGGCCGGCGCCACCATCCAGCGGGCGTCGATGCCGCGCTGCGCGTCGTAGTAGGAATCGAAATCGGCCGAGACCATGTAGTGGTCGAGGTAGCGCAGCGCGTGCCCGATCGAGGCGAAGCGTGCGGGATCGCCGGGCGAGAACTCGCCGCTCTCGATGGCGCGGATCGCGCGCTCCAGCCGTGGCGATTTGCGGATCGCGTCGCTGGCGTCCAATCCCTGCTTGCGGCGGACCATGACGTCGCCGGCCTCGAGGCCGAAGATCGCGATGTTCTCCTCGCCGACATTGTCGCGGATCTCGATATTGGCGCCGTCGAGCGTGCCGATCGTCAGTGCGCCGTTCAGCGCGAGCTTCATGTTGCCGGTGCCGGAGGCCTCCATGCCGGCGGTCGAGATCTGCTCGGAGAGATCGGCGGCCGGAATGATCACCTCGGCGAGGCTGACATTGTAGTCGGCGAGAAAGGCGACCTTCAGCCTGCCGCGGAGCGAAGCGTCGTTGTTGACGACCTCGGCGACGTCGTTGATCAGCTTGATGATCAGCTTGGCGTAGCGGTAGCTCGCCGCCGCCTTGCCGGCGAAGATTTTCACGCGCGGCACCCAGTCGCGCCGCGGATCGTCCTTCATCGCGTGATACAGCGCGATCGTCTCCAGGATGTTGAGCAGCTGCCGCTTGTATTCGTGGATGCGCTTGATCTGCACGTCGAACAGCGCCGAGGGATCGACCTGGATGCCGTTGCGCTCGCGGATCAACCGCGCCAGCGCCAGCTTGTTGTGATGCTTGACGTCGCGGAAGCGCTTCTGGAATTCCAGGTCGCTCGAATGGGTCTCGAGGCGCTCGAGCAGCGAGAAGTCGTCGAGCACGGCCTCGCCGCAGGTTTCGCGCAGCAGCGCGGTCAGCCGCGGGTTGGCCAGCATCAGCCAGCGGCGGAAGGTGATGCCGTTGGTCTTGTTGGTGATGCGTGACGGATAGAGATGATGCAGGTCGTGGAACACGGTCTCCTTCATCAGGTCGGAATGCATCGCGGAGACGCCGTTGATGCGGTGCGAGCCGACGAAGGCGAGCTGGCCCATCCGCACGCGGCGGCCGCTGCGCTCGTCGATCAGCGAGACCGAGGCGCGATATTCGATGTCGCCGGGGAAGCGTTCCTCGGCGAGCGCGAGATGGGCCACATTGATGCGGTAGATGATCTCGAGATGCCGCGGCAGCAGCCGCTCGAACAGTTCGACCGGCCAGGTCTCGAGCGCCTCCGGCAGCAGCGTGTGGTTGGTGTAGGACAGGGTCGCGACCGTGATCTTCCAGGCCTCGTCCCAGCGGAAATTGTGCAGGTCGACCAGGATGCGCATCAACTCGGTGACCGCAAGGCTCGGATGGGTATCGTTGAGCTGCACGGCCGCCTTCTGCGCAAGGTTGCGCAGGCCGCCGTCGGAGGCGAGATGCCGCTTGACGAGATCCTGCAACGAGGCCGAGACGAAGAAATATTCCTGGCGCAGCCGGAGCTCGCGGCCTGCCGCGCTCTCGTCGTTCGGATAGAGGAATTTGCAGATTGCTTCCGCGCGCGCCTGCTCGGCGCTGGCCGAGACGTAGTCGCCGGTGTTGAAGACGTCGAGCTCGAGCGGATCGGGTGCATGCGCCGACCACAGGCGAAGCGCGTTGACGTGCTGGCCGCGCCAGCCGACGATCGGCGTGTCGTAGGCCATGGCCTCGACGGTTTCCGCCGGGTGCCAGGTGGCGCGGTCGCGGCCGCGGTCGTCGACATGCTCGACATTGCCGCCGAAGTGGACGTTGTAGACCACCTCCGGCCGCTGGAATTCCCAGGGGTTGCCGAAGGCGAGCCACTCGTCGGGATATTCCTGCTGCCAGCCATGGTTCATGATCTGGCGGAACAGACCGAAATCGTAGCGGATGCCGTAGCCGGTCGCGGGGATCGCCAGCGTCGCCATGCTCTCCATGAAGCAGGCCGCAAGCCGGCCGAGGCCGCCATTGCCGAGCGCCGCATCCGGCTCGCATTTGCGCAGGTCCGAGAGATCGACGCCGAGGTCGCCGAGCGCCGCCTCGAACAGCGGCAGCAGTCCCATATTGTTCAGCGCGTCGGTGAACAGGCGGCCGATCAGGAACTCGAGCGAGAGATAGTAGACGCGCTTGGCGCCGGCGTCGTAGCTCTGCTTCTCGGCCGTCAGCCAGTGGTGCACGATGCGGTCGCGCAGCGCCAGCGCCGCGGCCTTGTACCAGTCGCGCCTGGTCGCAACGGTGGCGTCCTTGCCGATTGCAAGCCGGAGCTTGGCCAGGATCGCGCTCTTGATCTCGGTCAGCGCCAGCTCGTCGATCGGCTGGTTCAATGCCGGGTAGTTTGTCTGTTCCTGCAACGCGCCCAATCCCTGCCGTTCAAACCGGAACACGACGCGACGACCCGCATCATGTCCTCATCTCATTGGTCGAGCATGGTTCCCCCGGAAATCCCGGTTCCGCGGCCTTCCGATCACGCTCCAGCGCAATGATACCCGCCTTGCATGGCAATCGAAACCGTCAGGGACGATGCCATACACAGCGCTGCCGTGATTTTATGCAAGGACCGGGCCGCTTCGGGAACCTTCCGGACCAGCGGTCATGGGTGCTACGATGGCGCTGCAGAAGCCGGGATTTCGCGAAAATTGACCGGAGGATGCGTGATGAGACTCTTGATCGAGATCGCGGCCGCGGCGTTGCTCGTGGTGTGCATCACGGCGACCAGCGCAGCCGATGCGGCGGGCAAACCGGGCCGCAGCGCCGACGGCCTGAGTTGCGGCTTCAGCGTGGCGCAGAACGCATCGGCCGCCGCGCGCTGTGCCGCCATCAAGCGGCAATGCGGCGGCAAGTTCTTCGCGAATGCCTGCGGCGACAAGCTGCTCTCGGCGATGAATTGAGCAGCCGCGCAACGCGCTTTCACGCTCGATCGGGACACCGTGGTGATACGGATTTCCAAGCCTTAACGGAGCCTTTACAAACACAGCTGTCGCCCGTGGGGCGGGCACGTTTTTCAGCTCCGACGCATTTCATTCCGAAGCCATTTTCAACGGGCCGCTGACCTGGTCAGCGGCCCGAATTGCTTTTGGGGGGCTGTGTGTCAGCTTTCTCATGAGGCGAGGGCAGTCACCGCAATTCGTCGCCCCGGCGAAGGCCGGGGCCCGCAACGCTTCTGCAGCTTCTCACTGCTCTAGATGGGTCAAGATTGGTCGTTCTCGATGAGGTTTATTCCCTCGTCGCTCAGAGCCTCCATGACCGCCTCGACGTCTTCGGGCGTTGTCGTCGTTTGCGGCAGCAGGTCGTTGAATTGGTCGAATGTGATGGCTCCCGTCGAGCGGCCAAGCTCTACTGCCATCCGGATCGCATCTCGTAGTCTCATTCCTCAGCTCTCCAAAATTGGTGCCCCTACCAATTGGCGAAAGTCTCCACGTCTTCGGATCAGGCGCGGAACGAATTAAGAACACTTTAGCAAGTCTTTGATATATCGTTGTGATTCGGCGGCTGCGCCGACACAATATCTATGGTCTTTCAGTCTCTGCGAGGACTACATGTCCACCATCGCCTTCGATCAATTCGCCCTGACCCGGATTGCCGATTTCGCGCGGTCGCTGTCGCGGCTGCACCAGGCCTCGCGCCGCCAGCCGATCGACGACGACCAGCTCGATCGCGAGTTCAACGCGGTCTGCATGTCGATCTGGGGCTACACCACGGATGATTTCAGCGACGAACTGTTCTCGGACGAGGATCACGCCTGGCTCGATTCGCTCGATGAAGCGCATGCGCGGATCTTCGCCGGCGAGCAGGGTTATGATCTCGTCGACGACCACGGCATGCTGACGGACTGGTGGGGCTATTGCTGGATGATCCTCGCCGAGAAGCGCGGCATCCTCAATCCGGAGAACCGCGCGGCCGCTCGGGCCGCGATCGAGGAGAAATACATGGCCGCGCCGAACGTGATCGGCGTGATCGTGGCGCGCTGATAGTTGTCGCGATGTCATTCCGGGGCGATGCGAAGCATCGAACCCGGAATCTCGAGATTCCGGGTCTGGTGCTTACGCACCATCCCGGAATGACGGGCTGACGCCCGTCAGTTCACTTCGGCGCGCCTTGCCGGCTTTGCGGCGTTGCCTTTCGGCGCAACAGACGACGGCGGCGACGGCGCGACATCGCTTCTGGTTTCCGGCAGTGGTGCGTCGCCCGCGATCTCGGCGCTGACGGGGGCGACCTTCATTTCGCCGAGCCGCGCGCGGACCGCCGAAGTCAGTCCGGGATAGGAGGCGACCGGCGTGAAGTCGAACGACTGCTCGTTGCCGACGCGGATGCCGGTGTAGGCGACGAGGCCGTCGGTGGTCGCGATCACGTCGCCGGCGCGCAGCGAGGCATCGAGCGCGAGGTCGACCGGCGCGAGCCCCGCCGGGTCGCGGCCGTTGCAGGTGCAGTCGGCGCGCAACGCCTTGCGATAGGCGAAGGCGTTCTCGCTGTCGGCGTAGCGTTCGCCGGCGGTCGATGCGGCGCTGTCGATATGGCTGCCGTAATAGACCTTGGTCGCGCTCGCCGGACAGAAGGCCTGGCAAAGCTGCGCCGGCGTGGCGTTGCCGCGCATCGTCAGCGGAAAATATTTGCCGTCGCAGCTGCGCACGCAATACGCCGGTCCGGAACCGGCCACGCGCGGCGCCGAGATGGGGGCGGACGGCTGCCGTTCAGCCTGCTGGTTGAGGCCGAACGGGTCGGCGAAGAAATTGGCTTGCGGCGGCGCCTGCCGGCTCTGCTGCTTCTGGGAACCGCCGAAGAAGAAGTCGAACAGCCCTTCGGCCGACACAGGCGCGGGCACCACCAGGATGGAACCCGCAAAGGCCGCGGCGGCAAGCATCACGCGGCGCCGCATGCGCCGATCACTCAACTCTGTACGCAACGCCAACTCCACCCGACGCGCCACGCCGCGGCGACAAGCTGCCCCGGCGGCTTCACCTTAAGGCGTGATGGTAAACGAGCGATTGAT
Source organism: Bradyrhizobium sp. USDA 4502 (assembly GCF_054063355.1). NCBI lineage: Bacteria > Pseudomonadati > Pseudomonadota > Alphaproteobacteria > Hyphomicrobiales > Nitrobacteraceae > Bradyrhizobium > Bradyrhizobium sp. USDA 4502. Next base: position 6,825,212 of record NZ_JBSSGF010000001.1, on the reverse strand, counting down.
TGAGCGTGACTGCGTCACAGGAAAGCGAATCTCGCTTACCTCGCCCCGCTTGCGGGGAGAGGCATAGGCCGCCTTCGGCGGCCGTCCTCAAGAACGCCGAAGCAAGGCTTCGGCTATGTCGCATCGTAAGATGCGATCCGGGTGAGGGGGTCCAGGTCTCTCGACAATTGCAAGCGCGGAGAGAGGCCCCGGTAAGAACGGGGCGAGGGAGAAGAGAGACCGTCAGTCCTTCAGGAACTCGCCCGCCTTGTACAGCGCGCGGAATTGGAGCCCGGCTTCGGCGAACGTCTCGGTGGCGCCTTCCTCGCGGTCGACCATGGTGAAGACCAGGGCGATCTCGCCGCCGGCCTCGCGCACGGCTTCCACCGCCTTCAGCGCCGAGCCGCCCGTCGTGGTGACGTCCTCGACGATGACGATGCGCTTGCCCGCAAGGCTCTCGCCCTTCGCCAGCCCTTCGACGGACAGCTTCGCGCCGTGCTCCTTCGGCTTCTTGCGCACGAAGAACGCCGCGATCGGGTGGCCCTTCAGCCAGGACAGTTGCGCGATGGCGCCGGCGAGCGGCACCGCGCCCATCTCGAGCCCGCCGACGAAATCAAGCTTGTCGTCCTTCAGCGCTTCATAGGTGAGCTCGGCGAGCAGCGCCGCGCCCTCGGGATCGAGCATCGTCGGCTTCAGGTTGAAATAGAAGTCGCTCTTGCGGCCCGACGCCAGCGTGATCTCGCCGCGGCCGAACGAGCGCTTGCGGATGATCTCGGCGAGGCGGGCGCGGGAGGCTGATTTGGACAAAGACTTTTTCCCTTGAGGGTTTGAGGCGGGCGGCAATCTATCCACGCTTACCGGCACATTCCAGCGTGGAAATCGGGCCGTCAACAGTGCCCAAGCCGCGATTTCCGCGGGCGTGCTTTCCGCAAAGCGCGGTTGTGCGGCCGTTCCGTTCCCCGTAAGCAGGCGCCAAACACTCGGCCGAACACTTGCCCAAACACTTGCACGGGAAACGGAAATGACCATCGAGCTGCACACCTGGAACACCCCCAACGGCCGCAAGATCTCGGTGGCGCTGGAGGAAATGGGGCTGCCCTACCAGGTGATCCCGGTGAACATCAGCAAGGGCGAGCAGATGGCGCCCGCCTTCCTCGCGATCAGTCCGAACAACAAGATCCCCGCGATCGTCGATCCGGATGGGCCGGGCGGCAAGCCGGTCAGCATTTTCGAGTCCGGCGCGATCCTGCTCTATCTCGGCGAGAAGACCGGCAAGTTCCTGCCGAAGCCGCTCTCCGAGCGAATCCCGGTCTATGAGTGGCTGATGTGGCAGATGGGCGGCTTCGGCCCGATGCCGGGCCAGGTGCACCATTTCATCGCGCTGGAGAACGAGCAGGACCGCGCCTACGGCCTGAAGCGCTACATGGGCGAGACGCGGCGGCTCTACGGCGTGCTCGACCGCCGGCTTCAGGGGCGCGAATTCGTCGCCGGCGATCTCTCGGTCGCCGATTTCGCCATCCTCGGCTGGGCCTGGCGCCATCCGCGCCACAAGGTCGAGCTATCAGACTTCCCCAACGTCAAGCGCTGGTACGAGACGCTGATGGCTCGCCCGGCGACGAAGCGGGGCATGGAGGCGAAGCTGGATTGATCTTCTCCCTCGCCCCGCCCTTGCGGGGAGAGGGGTGGGGTGAGGGGCTATCTCCCCGATAACGGTGGGAATTGAATTTGCGGATGCGCCCCTCACCCGGCGCTACGCGCCGACCTCTCCCCGCAAGAGCGGGGCGAGGTGAAGAAAGCTAGGCCCGCCGCGCCTCGAGCGCCATCTTCATCGCCAGCCCTGCGAGCACCGTGCCCATCAGCCAGCGCTGCACCAGGAGCCAGGTCGGGCGAGTGCCGAGAAACACCGCGATCGAGCCGGCGGCGAGCGCGATCATCGCGTTGACGCTGACGCTGATCACGATCTGGATCGAGCCGAGCGCGAGTGACTGCGTCAGCACGCTGCCGCCGGCGGGATCGATGAACTGCGGCAGCAGCGCCAGATAAAGCATCGCGATCTTCGGGTTCAGCAGATTGGTGACGAAGCCCATCGCGAACAGCTTGCGCGGGCCGTCGACCTTCAGCGCCTTGACCTGGAACGGCGAGCGGCCGCCGGGCTTCAATGCCTGCCACGCCAGCCAGAGCAGATAGCCCGAGCCGGCAAAGCGCAGCGCGTCATCGGCGTAGGGAATCGCAAACAGCAATGCGGTGATGCCGAATGCCGCGCACAGCATGTAGAACACGAAGCCGAGCGCCACGCCGCCGAGCGAGACGATGCCCGCCGCGGGCCCCTGCGTGATCGAGCGCGAGATCAGGTAGATCATGTTCGGCCCCGGCGTCAGCACCATGCCAAGGCAGATGAGCGCAAAGCCGAGCAAAGCGGATGTGTGGGGCATGACGGGTCTCGCGAGGGATGCGCACGCTTCTAGCGTGCCGTCCGCCGCGCGGCCATCGCGGAATTGCTCTCGGAGCAATGTGGCGGGGCGGTGGTGCGCTCCCTCGCCCCGCTCTCTTGTCCGCCGAAGCCCGCCTTCGGGCGAAGGCGGATGCGGGGTCGAGACGAGCGAAGCTCGCTCTGAGAGGGTTGGGGGTGAGGGGTTCTCTCAACGTGCAAGGACCGAGGTGAGACCTGTCCCCCCTCACTCGGATCGCAAGAGCGATCCGACCTCTCCCCGCAAGCGGGGCGAGGCGGATTCTAATGCGCCTCGTCCCAATTGTTCGCGGCGCGGGCGTCGACCTGCAGCGGCAGCGACAGGATCACCGCCGGGAAAGGCGCGTCCTGCATCACCTTCTGCACCACCGGCAGCGTCGCCGCGACCTCGTCGTCGGGCACCTCGAAGATCAGTTCGTCATGCACCTGGAGCAGCATCTGCGCCGAGAGTTTTTTCTCGGTGAGCGCGTCCTCGACGCGGATCATGGCGCGGCGGATGATGTCGGCCGCGGTGCCCTGCAGCCGCGCATTGATCGCGGCGCGCTCGTTGAAGGCGCGCACCGAGGCGTTGGAGGCCTTGATGTCGGGGTAGTAGCACTTGCGCCCGAACAGCGTCGTCACATAGCCGTTGCGGCGGCAGAAATCCTTGGTCTCGTCCATATAGGCGCGGATGCCCGGGAAGCGCTCGAAGTATTTCTTGATGTAGGCCGAGGCCTCCTCGCGCGCGATGCCGAGCTGGTTGGCGAGGCCGAACGCCGAGATGCCGTAGATGATGCCGAAATTGATCGCCTTGGCGCGGCGGCGCACCTCGCTCGGCATATCCTTGATCGGCACGCCGAACATTTCGGAAGCGGTCATGGCGTGAATGTCGAGCCCGTCGCGGAAGGCCTGGCGCAGCACCGGCACGTCGGCGATCTCGGCGAGCAGCCGCAACTCGATCTGGGAATAGTCGGCCGACACCAGCTTGTGGCCCGGCGTCGCGATGAACGCGCGGCGGATCTTGCGGCCGTCCTCGGTACGAACAGGGATGTTCTGCAGGTTCGGCTCGTTCGACGACAGCCGGCCCGTGGTGGTCGCGGCCAGCGCGTAGGTGGTGTGGACGCGATGGGTCTGCGGATTGACATAGGTCGGCAGCGCGTCGGTGTAGGTCGATTTCAGCTTCGAGACCTGGCGCCACTCCAGGATCTTCTTCGGGAATTCGTGGCCTTGCTCGGCGAGCTCGTCGAGCACCTGCGCGGTGGTCGACCACGCGCCGGTCTTGGTCTTGCTGCCGCCGGGCAATCCCATCTTGCCGAAGATGATGTCGCCGATCTGCTTCGGGCTGCCGACATTGACCGGCTCGCCGGCGATCTCCTGGATCTCGGCCTCGACGCGCGCAGCGGTCTGGGCGAAATCGCCCGACAGCCGCGACAGCACCTGGCGATCGATCGAGATGCCGCGGCGCTCCATCCGCGCCAGCACCGAGACCAGCGGCCGCTCCAGCGTCTCGTACACCGTCGTCATCCGCTCGGCGACGAGACGCGGCTTCAGCACCCGCCACAGCCGCAGGATCACGTCGGCACTTTCGGCCGCATATTCGCTGGCCTTGTCGATCGTGACCTGATCGAAGGTCAGCTTGCCCTTGCCGCTGCCGACGAGGCCGCCGTAATTGACGACGGCGTGGCCGAACCAGCGCTCGGCGAGCGCCTCCAGCGCATGCGAGCCGCGGCCGGCATCGAGCGCGTAGCTCATGAGCTGCGCATCGTCGATGTTGCGCAGGGTGATTCCGTGCTGCGCCAGCATCACCGAGGTGAACTTGACGTTGAAGCCGACCTTCTGGATTCCAACGGACTCCAGCAGCGGCCTCAGCGCCGCCAGCGCCTCGGCGGTCTTGATCTGGCCCGGTGCGAGGCCGGCATCGAACAGGCCCGCGCCGCCGCCGGCCTGCCGGTGGCCGAGCGGGACGTAACACGCATCATTTGGCGCCAGCGCCAGCGCAAGGCCCGCGAGCTCGCCCTGCATCGGGTCGATCGATTCCGACATCGCCTCGATCGCGACATAGCCGGTGTCGGGCACGCGGGCGATGAAGGCGTGGAGCTGATCGAGGCTGCCGATTGCCTGATACGCCTTGCGGTCGAAGCCAATTTTCCGGATCGCCTCGCCGCGGGCCTCGGCCAGCGCTGCCGGCGTGCCCTTGCGGTTCGAATTCTTGTCGTCGCGCGCGCCGGTCGGCTTGGCTTTCGGCAGCGGCGCCGCGGCCGATGTCGGATCGTCTCCGGGCACAGGCGTCACATCCGACGGCGGCAATGGCGAGAACACGCTCGCGCCGCTCTTGTTGCCGGGATCGGCATCGACATTGGCCGGGTCGATCTGCGCGTAGTCGGCGACGCGCCGGGTGAGGGTGGTGAACTCCATCGCCTTGAGGAAGGCGATCAGCCGGCGCGAGTCGGGCTCGTTCACGGCGAGGTCGTCGAGCGGCACTTCGAGCTCGACCTTGTCGTCGAGCAGCACGAGCTGGCGCGAGATCCGCGCCTTCTCGGCGTTCTCGAGCAGCGCCTCGCGCCGCTTCGGCTGCTTGATCTCGCCGGCACGGAACAGCAGCTGATCGAGATCGCCATATTCGATGATCAGCTGCGCGGCGGTCTTGACGCCGATGCCGGGCACGCCGGGCACGTTGTCGGTGGAGTCGCCGGCCAGCGCCTGCACCTCGACCACCTTCTCCGGCGGCACGCCGAATTTCTCGATCACCTCGTCGCGGCCGATGCGGCGATCCTTCATCGTGTCGTACATCACGACCTTGTCGTTGACGAGTTGCATCAGATCCTTGTCCGATGACACGATCGTCGTGGTCGCGCCGCGCTCGCTGGCGAGCCGCGCATAGGTCGCGATCAGATCATCGGCCTCGAAGCCGACCTGCTCGAGGCAGGGCAGTTCGAAGGCGCGCACCGCCTCGCGGATCAGCGCGAATTGCGGGATCAAATCGTCGGGCGCCGGCGGCCGGTGAGCCTTGTAGTCGGGGTAGAGCTTGTTGCGGAACGTGATCTCCGACTTGTCGAACACGATCGCCAGATGCGTCGGCCGGTTGTCCTCGGGCATGTCGCGGAGCAGCTTCCACAGCATGTTGCAGAAGCCGAGCACGGCGTTGACCTGCAGCCCGTCGGATTTGCGGTTCAGCGGCGGCAGCGCGTGGTAGGCGCGGAAGATGTAGGACGAGCCGTCGACCAGGAAGACATGGTCGCCCTTCGCCGTGGCCTTGGCGGCGACGGGCTTGGGGTCGGTCTTCGATGCGGGCTTGGCGGGGGCTTTGGAGGCTGTTTTCGGCATGGCCGAAACTTAGGGATTTTTGCGCGGATTGACAGCCTTTGCTGTGTGGATTCTGGGTGTGTCGCACAGCCAAATCGATAAATTCGAGGATGATGCAGGGCGTAGTCCCGTCATCCTGAGGTGCGAGCGCAGCGAGCCTCGAAGGATCGACGGCCACCAGCCGGGCCGTGCATCCTTCGAGACGCCGCTGCGCGGCTCCTCAGGATGACGGGAATAGCGCCGGGACGACGACGTTACGCCTTGTCGCCGGTCGGCGAGAACAGATAGCCGCCGCCGCGGATGGTGCGGATCACCGACGGCTTGGTCGGGTCGAATTCGATCTTGCGGCGGATGCGCATGATGCGCAGGTCGACGGCGCGGTCGAAGGCCTCCGCGTCGCGCGCATTGGCGAGTTCCAGCAGCCGCTCGCGCGACAGCACCCGCTTCGGGTTGGCCGCGAACACCTTCAGGAGGCCGAATTCGGAGGCCGTCAGCGGATGCTCGTTGCCCTCGTCGTCGCGTAGCGCCTGGGCCTCGAGATCGAGCCATTTGGTGCCGAACCGAACCAGCTGCTCCTTTTCGGCCTTCGCGTTCGCCGGTTCCGGCGCCGCCGCTTTCGCCGGCCCGCTCCGCCGCAGCACCGAGCGGATGCGTGCCATCAGCTCGCGCAATTCGCAGGGCTTGGCCACGTAGTCGTCGGCGCCGAGCTCCAGCCCGACCACCCGGTCGATCGGGCTGGCAGTAGCTGTCAGCATGATGACGGGGACGTTGATCTTGCTCTTGAGGTCGCGAATGATCGACAGCCCGTCTTCCTCGGGCATGTTGAGGTCCAGCACCACGAGATCGGGCGTGCAGCCCTCGATCTCCTTGCGCAGGCTCTTGCCGCCATCGCACAGCGTCACGCCGAAGCCGTGCATCTTGAGGTAATCGCCGACCATTTCGCGGGCCGGCGCCTCATCGTCCACGATGAAGATATGCGGGTTCTGGCTCATGATGTCTCTGTTGCCGGCAGTGTAACCGTAAAGGTCGACCCCTGTCCGGGGCCCGGGCTCTGCGCGGTCACATGGCCGCCATGCATGTCGATGATGCGCTTGACAATGGAAAGGCCGAGCCCGGTCGAGCTTTCGCCCGCGGTCGGCTTGGCCGACAGCCGCTGGAACCGGCCGAACAGCCGGCCGAGATCCTCGGGGCTGAGGCCGGGGCCCTGGTCGGCAATCCGGATCACGGTGTCGTCGCCCTCATGGCTGACCGTGACCGTGATCTTGCCGCCGATCGGCGAGTACTTGATGGCGTTGCTGACGAGGTTGTCGATCGCCTCGCGAATCCGGTCAGCGTCGCACATCGTGACGAATTGCTGCGGCCCCGAGACCGAGATGCTCTGCTGCTTGTTGACGGCCGAAGGCAAATTCGCCTCGGTGACCTCGTTGACCAGGGCCGCGACGTCGACCGGCTCGCGGCGGATGGTGATGTCGAAGGCGTCGGCCATCGCGTCCGAGATCAGATGGTCGACCATCGAGGTCAGCCGCTTGGTCGCGTCCCTGATGTGCTCGACCTGCGACGTGACGTTTTCCTTCGGCGAGCCGGCGCCGATCAGTTCGGTCAGCATCTCGGTGCGTCCGAGGATCACGCCGAGCGGGTTCTTCAGATCGTGAGCGACGGTGCCGAGGATTTCGTTCTTGAAGCCGTTGGCGCGCTGCAGCCGCAGCCATTGCGCCGAGAGCCGCCGGTTGGCCTGCATCAGCGCGCGGGTGCGCTGCGCGACGCGGTCCTCGAGCTGGGTGTTGGCCTCGTGCAGCTGCTGGTAGAGGATCACATTGTCGAACGCGATCGACAGCCGGCTCGAGAAGATCTCGACCAGCGCACGGTCGGTGTCGGAGAGCTGGCGCTCGGCCTGCAGCAGCACCACGACCTCGCGGCCGCTGCCGGTGCGCGAATAGAGCACGCTGCGGTGGTCGGCGAACTCGTTCTTGCGGCGCTGGAATGCTTCCTCCACCATGTGCCGCAGGTCCGGATCGAGCGCCTTCGACGAGGTGGTGCCGATGAAGCGGCTGTAGCAGCCCGAGCAGGCCAGCACCGAGAAATCGGCAGCCGCCGAATTGCCGTCGTCGCGCAGCACCAGAATGCCGGCGCAGTCGACGTTGAGCAGCGAGGCGAGCTGGGTCAGCACGCCCTCGGCCAGCCGCTGCATCGACTTGAAATCGTACAGCGTCGAGGCCGCGTCGATGATGATCTCGAGCCCGCGCCGTGTCTGCACCATGCGCTCGAGCTGCTGGTAGCTGCGCAGCGCGGCCGTCAGCGACGTGAACAGCTTGTCGGCGGTGAGCTCGGTCTTCGCCTTGTAGTCGTTGATGTCGTATTGCACGATGACGCGCCGTTCCGGCGCCTGGCCGGGCTGGCCGGTGCGCAGGATGATGCGCACGGTCTCGTTCTTGATCTCGTTGCGGATGAACTCGACGAGCTCGAGGCCGGCGACGTCGGTCTCCATGATGACGTCGAGCAGCACGGCTGCGATGTCGGGGTTGTCCCGCATCAGCGTGCGGCCTTCGGCCGCAGAGTAGGCCGAGAGGATCTCCAGCGTCGAACCGTTCAGGTTGTAGTCGCTCAGCGCGAAGCGGGTGCCTTCATGGACGGCGTGATCGTCGTCGATAACGGCGATCTTCCATTTGCGGGCCGACGAGTCCTCCTGGGGGCTCTCGGTATCGTCGATCAGTTGGAGGACATCGTCCTGTTCGGCCATTGACTGGTTCCGTCGGCTGCTGCGTCAGCGATCGTGGGCTCGCCCTTGGCAGCCCCCTTGGCGATCCTGGGCATGATAATGCGAAAAGTGGTGCCTTGTCCTACCCTTGACTCCAGCATCATGCGTCCACCGAGCTGCTGGGTGACGAGGTTATAGACGATGTGGAGGCCAAGGCCCGTACCACCTTCGTTGCGGCGCGTCGTAAAGAACGGGTCGAACGCCTGCCGCTGCACGTCCGGCGTCATGCCAGCCCCGTCGTCTGCGAAGATGATCTCCACATCGTCAGCGCCGCGCCCGCGCGCCGAGATGGTGATGGTGCCGGAGCGGCCATCGGCAAAGGCATGATTGACGGCGTTGAGGAAAAGATTGGTTAAGATCTGCCCATAGGCGCCGGGATAGCCGTCGATCAAGAGCCCCTCGGGCACATCGACCGAGAGCGCGATCGCGGCCTTCTTCAGCACCGGCCGCAGGCTCGCCACGATCTGGTCGGTGGATTCGCTCAAGGCGAACTGGCGGCGTTCGGCATGCGAGCGGTCGACGGCAACCTGCTTGAACGACTGGATCAGCTCGCCGGCGCGCGTCAGGTTCGAGACCAGTTGCTGCGATGCGTCACGCGAGGCGCGGACGAACTCGTCGAGCTTGGAGCGGCGCAGCGGCTCGGTCTTCAAATCGTTCTCGAACATCTCGCTGCGGCGGGCAAAGCTCGACGCCACCGTCAGGCTGATGCCGATCGGATTGTTGACTTCGTGGGCGACGCCGGCAACGAGGCCGCCGAGCGCGGCGAGGCGTTCGGCATCGATCAGGTTCTGCTGCGCGGTGTTGAGCTCGAGCAGCGCGCTTTCGGCCTCCTCCTTGGCGGTGCGCAGCTCGTCCTCGGTCTTGCGCTTGGCGATCGCGTTTTCGCGGAACACTTCGACCGCGCGCGCCATGGCGCCGACCTCGTCCTTGGCCGACGTGCCCTGCACCGGCCGGTCGAGGTCACCCGAGGTGATGGTGCGCATCGCGGCCATGATCTGCGCCAGCGGCAGCCGGATCGACAGCGCGATCATGACGCCGGCCGACATGATGACGCCGAGGAAGATCACGGCAATCGACAGCACCCGGCGCGAGATCGAGGTCAGCGTCTTGTCGAACGTCTCCTGCGCCTTCTGCTCGCGCTGGCGCATCTTCACCGAGAGATCGTCGATCGCGCCGATCGCATCGGCCTGGCTGGCGTCGATCGAGTTGCGCAGCAGATCGGTGCGGTTGGTGAGCTGCTCGCTGAGCTTGCCGAGCCCGTCGCGCAGCTCGGCGGTCTTGACCTTGAGCCGCGCCAGCGCCATGCGCTGCAGATCGTTCTCGGCCAGATCGGTCATGACCGGAATCGTCCGCTCGATCGTATCGATGTTGCGGCGGGCTTCCTCGGCCGACGAGGAGGCAAGCGAGAGGTAGTAGGCGTTGGCGGCGACCAGCAGCGAGGTGAACGCCTCGCGCGACTTGCCGAGCGCGGGCCAGATCAGCGCATCGCGATGGCCGGTCGCGCCCTCGATGATCGAATAGAGCCCGGCCATGTCCTTGGTCGGCGACAGCACCTGCTCGTCATAGGTCTTGGCGATCCTGGTCTGCACGGTGCGCAGTTCGCCGAAGCCGTCGAGGAAACGGCTGGTGACCCGCTCCAGCTGCTCGACCGAGCCTGACAGCATCGGGTCGGTCGAGGCCCGGTTGGTCAGCGTGCCGAGCACGGCCTCGCGGAGCAGCAGGATTTCCGCGAACAGGTCCGGGCTCGGCTGATTGATGTAGCGATGGATCAGGTTCTGCAGACGGCTGGTCTCGCTTTCGAGCTTGGCCAGGATCTTGTCGGATTCCCGCACCTGGCGGACATCCTCCCAGGCCGAGCCGAGCACCTTCGAGCCGTTCCAGATCAGCACCGCCAGCACGATCACGACCGCCGAGTTGAGCAGGGCGATCGAAAGGATGCGCCAGCGGATCGGGACCGCACGCAGCAACTGGACGATGCGGAAACGGCCCTGCGGCCCGAAGGCCGCCCGCCGTCTCACAGTCCCGTCCTGCTCTGGTGCGTCCAAGATCCGGTTACTCCATGTTGCGGATGCGTTCGATCAGCGCTGATATCGCAGGATCGCGCTCGGCCCTGGCGTAGATGCCGGCCATTGCGGCTTCGAGCGGCTTGCGGTCGATGTCGGTCACGATCTTGACGCCGGCCAGCTCCGCCTGCTTGCGCGAACGCTCCTCGAGCTCGCGCCATCTCTCGCGCATGTAGGCGCTGGAGCGTTGCGCGGCCTCGCGGAAGATCGCCTGCTCCTCCGGCGAGAGGCTGGCCCAGGCCCTTTGCGACATCAGCAGCACGTCCGGACTGAAAGTGTGCCGGGTCAGCGTGTAGTAGCCGGCATATTTGTAGTGACCGGTGGTGACGAAGGACGCCCAGTTGTTCTCGGCGCCGTCGATCAGCCCGGTGGCGAATCCGGTCAGCACCTGGCCGTAGGGCATCTGGACCGGCTGGGCGCCGAGCGCGCGCACCATGTCCGACATCCGTTCGGATTGCTGCACGCGCACCCGCAGTCCCTTGAGGTCGTCGAGCGAACGCACCGGGCGCACGCTGTTATAGATCGAGCGGGCGCCGGAATCGTAGAAGGCCAGCCCGACGAAGCCGTGATCCCCGAGACTGTTCAGGATCTCGCTGCCGATCGGTCCATCCAGCACGGTTTGCAGGTGTTCGGGCGATCGAAACAGGAACGGCATTGCCAGCACGTTGACCGACGGCACCATTGTCCCGATCAGCGCGACATTGGTCCGGTTCAAATCGATGGCGCCGGCCCGGGTCTGCTCCAGCGTCTCCTTCTCCTCACCGAGCTGGCGGGAATGGAAGACCACGATGCGGTGCCGGCCGGCGGTGCGTTCAGCGATCAGGCGGTCCATGTAATTCAGCGCCTGGACGGTCGGATAGTCCTCATTCTGGGTATCGGCGGTCCGAAATTCGCGCGCGAAAGCGCTCGCCGGGACCGCTGCCCATGACAGCGCGACGGCAAGCATCGTTATCCGCGAAAGGCCGGCGCGGCGGTACACAGGCTACTATTCCCCTTGTGAATTGTGTCCTGAGCGGGAAGAAAAGGTTCAACGCATTTTTAGCAGAATGGCGCTGGTTCGCCATCGGCCAAACGTTAAATCCGCGGTGCAACCTGCGGTGTCGGTTGAATCTGCGGTTGTAGCGCCTTATGAGGGCGTGTTGGCATCCGGGAACGGCTCGTCGTGAAGTTCGCTTTGAAGCTCCTGTACCTCGTCGTCGCGGCTCTTCTGCTTGTGTCGCCGGCGCGGGCGGCCACCGAGATCATGTGGTGGCACGCGATGTCGGGCGAGCTCGGCAAGCAGCTCGAGAAGCTTGCCGCCGATTTCAACGCCTCGCAATCCGACTACCGGATCGTGCCCGCCTACAAGGGCAACTATACCGAGACCGTCACCGCGGCGATCTTCGCCTTCCGATCGCGCAGCCAGCCGGCGATCGTTCAGGTCAACGAGATCGCGACCGCAACCATGATGGCGGCCCGCGGCGCGATTTATCCGGTGTTCGAGCTGATGCGCGATCAGTCCGAGGCGTTCGCGCCGTCGGCCTATCTGCCCGCGGTGGCCGGCTACTATGCCGATGTCGACGGCAACATGCTGTCGTTCCCGTTCAATGCCTCGACGCCGATCCTCTACTACAATAAGGATATGTTCCGGTCCGCCGGGCTCGATCCGAGTGTGCCGCCGAGGACTTGGCCGGAGCTCGGCGTCGCGGCCAAGCGGCTGCGCGCGGCGGGCGCGATGTGCGGCCTGACCACGTCGTGGCCGTCCTGGATCAATGTCGAGAATTTCTCCGCCTTCCACAATCTGCCGATCGCGACCAAGGCCAACGGGTTTTCCGGGCTCGACGCCCAGCTGATCTTCAACAATCCGCTGGTGGTTCGCCACATCGCGCAGCTCGCGCAGTGGCAGGCCGACAAGACCTTCGACTACAGCGGCCGCGGGCAGGCGGCCGAGCCGCGCTTCCAGAAAGGGGAGTGCGGCATCTTCATCGGCTCGTCGGGCACGCGCGCCGACATCAAGGCCAATTCCAAATTCGAGGTCGGCTACGGCATGATGCCGTACGAACCCGACGTGCAGGGCGCGCCGCAGAACTCGATCATCGGCGGCGCGACGCTGTGGGTGCTGCGCGACCGGCCGCGCGCCGAATATGCCGGCGTGGCGAAGTTCTTCGCCTATCTGTCGCGGCCGGAGGTGCAGGCCACCTGGCACCAGAACACGGGCTACCTGCCGATCACCCGCGCCGCATTCGATCTGACTCGCGCGCAGGGTTTCTACGATCGCAATCCCGGCGCCTCGATCTCGATCGAGGAGGTGACGCTGAAGCCGCCGACCGACAATTCGAAGGGCATCCGCCTCGGCTCGTTCGTCCTGATCCGCGACGTGATCGAGGAGGAGCTCGAGCAGGTGTTCGCCGGCAAGCGATCGGCGCAAGCCGCGATGGACAACGCCGTCGAGCGCGGCAACCGCCTCTTGCGCCAGTTCGAGCGCGCCAATCCGGATAGGTGAGGGGCATCCAAGCTGCTCAAACTGTTTCTCCGTCATCCTGAGGAGCCGCGAAGCGGCGTCTCGAAGGATCGACGGCCACCAGTCGGGCCGATTCATCCTTCGAGGCTCGCTCCGCTCGCACCTCAGGATGACGGGGATAGATTCCGCTAAGAGATTCCTTGAAATGATATCCCTTCCTCTCCTCACCGACTACGACAGCTACCGTGCCTGGCGCAGCGACACGTCGCGCTGGCTGCCGGTCGCGCGCGATATTGCTGATGGCCACGGGCTGTCGTGCGTCGCGCCGCATGTGTTCTCGACCGGCACCAATCTGGTTGTCGGGCTGGACGATGGCCTGATCCTCAAACTCTTCCCGCCGTTTCTGCGCCCGCAATTCGTGTCCGAGCGCGGCGCGCTTGCCGAGTTGCGCGGACGGCTCGGCATTCCGATTCCCGATCTTGTCGTGCAGGGCGAGCGTGACGGCTGGCCCTATCTCGTCATCACCCGCCTGTCCGGCACCGTCGGCTCGGAAGTGTGGCCATCGCTGTCGGAAGCCGAGCGCGAGCGCGTGCTCGCCGAGATCGGGGCCGTGATCGCCGAGGTGCAGCGCGTGCCGCCCGGCAGCCTGCGCGCGATCGAGCCGCACTGGGAGGCCTTCATGCGCGGGCAGATCGCGCAGTGCCGGGCGCGGCATGAGCGGCTCGGCCTGCCGGCGAAATTGCTCGCCTCGCTCGATGATCTGCTGCGTGACGCCACTGAGTTGATCCCGATGAACGCGCCGCCGGTGATCCTGACCGGCGAATACATCCCGGAGAACTTTCTGCTCGGGCGCCGGGCCGACGGCTGGCACGTCGCCGGCCTGTTCGACTTCGGCGACGTCCGGACCGGATGGGGCGAGTACGACCTGCTCGGCCCCAGCGCCTTCATGGCCGCCGGGCATCCGCGCCGGGTGCGCAGCCTGTTCGATGGTTTCGGCATCTCGCGCACTGATGTGACGTTCACCCTGAAGCGGCGGCTGATGGCACTCTTGATGCTGCACTCTGCCAGCGATCCGCTCCGGCACATCTGCATCGAAGGCTGGCCGGACCGGGTCGACGACTTCGTGCAATTACAGGAACTGATCTGGCCGGATTAGCGCTCTTCAGCGCGCGACATCCATTGCGGCCACAAAGCGAGCAGGAGTCATTTTCTGCTCATCTATTGAGCATATAGCCCGTCTTTGTATGCAATTGGCGATCTGAGAGCTTGCCCGACCGGGATACCGGTCGACGTTTTACCTTGCTCCGGCAAGGCATTAGCAGGACATAAGTTTCATTAAGGGTTGGCACAATCCTTGCGATCTGAGTTCCAAGGCCGTTTCCCAAGGCGTTGGAGCATCACATGAAGCGTCGCGATTTCCTCAAATCGGTGTCTGGACTGGCGGCGGGGGCGCTGGCGCCGACCGCGCCCGCGATCTGGTCGCCGGCCAAGGCCGACGCGCGCTCCGAGACGCTGCTGATCGTCTCCGAAGGCGGCCCCAACAATCTCGATATCCACGGCGTCGGCACCAACGTGCCGGGCTACGAGGTGTCGTGGAATTGCTACGACCGCCTGATCAGCCACGAGATGAAGAGCGGTCCGGGCGGCGTGCCCTATTACAACCGCGACAAGTTCAAGCCCGAGCTCGCCGAGGACTTCAACATCGGCGACATGTCGGTCACCTTCAAGCTGCGCAAGAACGCCAAATTCCATGACGGCACGCCGGTGACGGCGAAGGACGTCAAATGGTCGCTCGACCGTGCGGTCAGCGTCGGCGGCTTTCCGACCTTCCAGATGAGCGCGGGCTCGCTGACCAAGCCCGAGCAGTTCGTGGTCGTCGACGACACCACGGTGCGCGTCGACTTCCTGAAGAAGGACAAGCTGACGATCCCCGACCTCGCTGTGATCGTGCCCTGCGTCGTCAATTCCGAGCTCGTGAAGAAGAACGCCAGCGAGAAGGATCCGTGGGGCCTCGAATTCACCAAGCAGCAGACCGCGGGCTCCGGCGCCTACAAGGTGACCAAGTGGACCGCCGGCACCGAAGTCGTCATGGAGCGCAACGACGAGTGGGTCTGCGGTCCGATGCCGAAGATCAAGCGCGTGATCTGGCGCATGGTGCCGCAGGCCGGCAACCGTCGCGCGCTGCTCGAGCGCGGCGACGCCGACATCTCCTATGAGCTGCCGTTCAAGGACTTCCAGGAGATGAAGGCGAACGGCAAGCTCAGCGTGGTCTCGCTGCCGTTCTCCAACGGCATCCAGTATATCGGCATGAACGTGACCAAGCCGCCGTTCGATAATCCCAAGGTACGGCAGGCGATGGCCTACGCGATGCCGTATCAGAAGATCATGGATGCGGTGCTGTTCGGTCTCGCCAACCCGATGTTCGGCGCGGCAAAGGACAAGCCGACCGAGGTCGCCTGGCCGCAGCCGACCAAGTATTTCACCGACATGGAGAAGGCCAAGGCGCTGCTCACTGAAGCCGGCTACGCCAACGGTTTCGAGACCACGATCTCGTTCGACCTGAATTTCGCAGGTGTCAACGAGCCGCTTTGCGTGCTGGTGCAGGAGAGTCTGGCGCAGCTCGGCATCAAGACCACGATCAACAAGGTGCCCGGCGCCAATTGGCGCACCGAGCTCACCAAGAAGGAAATGCCGCTGTTCACCAACGTGTTCTCGGGCTGGCTCGATTACCCCGAGTACTTCTTCTACTGGTGCTATCACGGCAACAATTCGATCTTCAACACGATGAGCTACAAATCGCCCGAGATGGACAAGCTCATCGACGGCGCACGCATTGCCGCCGCGAATGGTGACACCGCGGCCTACGACGCCGACGTCAAGGGTTTCGTCGATCTCGCCTTCGCCGACATCCCGCGCATCCCGCTCTATCAGCCCTTCGTCAACGTCGCGATGCAGAAGAACGTGACGGGCTACCAATACTGGTTCCACCGCCGCCTCGACTATCGCGCGATGGCGAAGGGGTGAGGCGCTGATGCTTGCGATGATCGGCAAGCGGCTGCTGTTCGCGATCCCGTCGCTGATCGGGGTCGTGATCGTGACGTTCCTGCTGACGCGCGCGCTGCCGGGCGATCCCGCGACGTATTTTGCTGGCCCCGCGGCCACCAAGGAGGCGGTCGACCAGATCCGCAAGAAGCTTGGTTTCGACAAGCCGCTGATCGAGCAGTTCGTCCGCTACACCAACGATCTCGCCCACGGCGATCTCGGCACATCGCTGACCACGGGCCAGCCGGTGGCGGCCGAGCTGCGCAACCGCCTGCCGGCGTCGGCCGAGCTCACTCTGCTCGGCCTTGTCGTCTCCATCGTGATCGCGATCCCGCTCGGCGTGCTGGCGGCGACGCGGCCGGGCTCCTGGATCGACCATCTCTGCCGCGTCACCACCACGGCCGGCGTGTCTCTGCCGGTGTTCTTCACCGGGCTCGTGCTGGTCTATCTGTTCTATTTCCGGCTCGGCTGGTCGCCGGCGCCGCTCGGCCGGCTCGACGTGTTCGCTAGCGCGCCGCCGACGGTCACGGGCTTCTATCTCATCGACACGCTGATCGCGCGGGACTTCGAGGCGTTTCGTTCTGCGCTCAGCCAATTGATCCTGCCGGCGGTGACGCTCGCGATCTTCTCGCTGGCGCCGATCGCGCGGATGACGCGCGCCTCGATGCTGGCGGTGCTGGCGTCCGACTTCGTCCGTACCGCGCGCGCCAGCGGCTTGTCGCCCGGCAAGGTGATCGTCACTTACGCCTTCCGCAACGCGATGCTGCCGGTCATCACCACGCTCAGCATGGTGTTCTCGTTCCTGTTGGGCGCCAATGTGCTGGTGGAAAAGGTGTTCGCCTGGCCCGGCATCGGCTCCTACGCGGTCGAGGCGCTGATCGCATCCGACTTCGCGCCGGTGCAGGGCTTCGTGCTGACCATGGCGGTCATGTACGTGCTGCTCAATCTGGTGATCGACATCCTCTACGGCGTGATCGATCCCCGCGTCAGGCTGGAGGGCTAGAGCATGAGCACCGTAGCTCCAACCGTCGAACCCGCAGGACCCGCCCGCACGTCGGGGCTTGCCGCTGCTTTTGAGCAGACCCGCTACGTCTTGAGCGAAAACAAGGTCACCGGCTTTGCCTTCGCGCTGCTGGTCCTGATCCTGTTTGCCGCGCTGTTCGGGCCCTACGTGGTGCCGTACGACCCGCTCGCCTCCGACACCGCGGCTGCATTGAAGCCGCCGTCGGCCGCGCACTGGTTCGGCACCGATCAGCTCGGCCGCGACATCTTCAGCCGCGTCATCGTCGCGACGCGGCTCGACACCTTCATCGCGGTCGCCTCCGTCGTGCTGGTGTTCCTGATGGGCGGGCTGGCCGGCATCGCCGCCGGCTATTTCGGCGGCTGGACCGACCGCATCGTCGGCCGCATCGCCGACACCATCATGGCGTTTCCGCTGTTCGTGCTGGCGATGGGCATCGTCGCGGCGCTCGGCAACACCGTGCAGAACATCATCATCGCGACCGCGATCGTGAACTTCCCGCTCTATGCCCGCGTCGCACGCGCAGAAGCAAACGTCCGCCGCAATGCCGGCTTCGTGCAGGCGGCGCGGCTGTCCGGCAACGGCGAGTACCGCATTCTGCTCGGGCACATCCTGCCCAACATCATGCCGATCATGATCGTGCAGATGTCGCTGACCATGGGCTATGCGATCCTCAACGCCGCGGGCCTGTCCTTCATCGGGCTCGGCGTCCGGCCGCCGACCGCGGAGTGGGGCATCATGGTCGCCGAGGGCGCAGGCTTCATGGTGTCGGGCGAGTGGTGGATCGCGCTGTTCCCGGGCCTGGCGCTGATGATCGCGGTGTTCTGCTTCAACCTGCTCGGCGACGGCCTGCGCGACATCGTCGACCCGCAGCGGAGGACGTGATGATGTGGACCTGGCTAACGCATGCGCGCTTTCTTCGCCTCTCCCCGCGTGCGGGGAGAGGCCGGGCCGCGTTAGCGGACCGGGTGAGGGGGGCTCTCCGCGCACTCCTCAGCCAGTTGTACGTGCCGATAGATGCCCCTCACCCCAACCCTCTCCCCGCAAGAGCGGGGCGAGGGGGCGCACTGGACAGGCGGAGAACATGATGCCTGTCCCGGTCCGGTGCCGTGCTACCGCTCCGCTCCTTTGCATGGGGTTGTTTTGCGGATTTTTGGATGACGCACCCTGTGAGGAGAGGTGCGCATGACCGCCCAGCCGCTGCTCGACGTCAGCGACCTCACGGTCGAGTTCACCACCCGCCGCGGCATCGTCAAGGCGGTGCAGCACGTCAACATATCGGTCGGCAAGGGTGAGACTGTCGGCATCGTCGGCGAGTCCGGCTCCGGCAAGTCGGTAACCTCCTATGCCGTGATGCGCATCCTCGATCGCGCCGGCCGGATCGCCGAGGGCTCGGTGATGTTCTCCGGCATCGACGTCAAGTCTGCCTCGGAGAGCCAGATGCGCGATCTGCGCGGCCGCGAAGTCTCGATGATCTTCCAGAATCCGCGCGCGGCGCTCAATCCGATCCGCAAGGTCGGGCACCAGATCGAGGACGTGCTGCGCCAGCATGTGCAGCAGGCGCAGGTCACTGATCGCGGCGAGAAGGCGATCGAGGCGCTGGAGCAGGTCAAGATCGCGCGCGCACGCGAGCGCTATCATGCCTATCCGTTCGAGCTGTCCGGCGGCATGTGCCAGCGCGTCGTCATCGCGCTGGCGCTGGCCTGCAATCCGCAGCTTCTGATCGCCGACGAGCCGACCACCGGGCTCGACGTCACCACCCAGAAGGCAGTGATGGACCTGATCGTCGAGCTGACCCGGCGCCGGGCGATGTCGACGATCCTGATCACGCATGATCTCGGCCTCGCCGCCGCCTATTGCGACCGCGTCGTGGTGATGGAGAAGGGCCGCGTGGTCGAGACCGCCGTCTCGGCCGACATTTTCGCCGCGCCCCGGCATGCCTACACCCGGAAGCTGATGCGCGCGACGCCGCGGCTCGGGGTGTCGCTCCGGGATCTGTTGCCGGAGGAGGATTCGCTTGCCTCTCCCCGCGTGCGGGGAGAGGCCGACACGCTCGGGAGCGCACTCGCGCGCCAGAGCGTGGCGGGTGAGGGGGACTCTCCACGGGCCGTGCCTGCGGATGCGGCCCCTCACCCCGACCCTCTCCCCGTAAAGAACGGGGAGAGGGGGCGGATGGAGCCCCTCCTATCAGTCGAAAAGCTCGTCAAGGAATACCCGCGCCAGGGCGCGGGCGGGATGCTGGCAAAGTTGTTCGGGCGCAAGCCGCCGGTCGAGGAGGACATCTTCCGCGCGGTCGACGGCATCAGTTTCTCGATCGACCATGGCGAGAGCGTCGGGCTGGTCGGCGAATCCGGCTGCGGCAAGTCGACGACGTCGATGATGGTGATGCGGCTGCTGGACCAGACCTCCGGCCGCATCATGTTCGATGGCCAGGACATCGGCGGCATCGCGCCGCAGTCCTTCGCGCGGCTGCCTCGGCGTAGCCAGATCCAGATGGTGTTCCAGGATCCGACCGACAGCCTCAATCCGCGCTTCACCGCGGCGCGCGCCATCGCGGATCCGATCATGCAGCTCGGCGACATCCGCGGGCGCGACGCGCTCCGCACCCGCTGCGAGGAGCTCGCGCGGCTGGTCGGCCTGCCGGTCAATCTGTTGGACCGCTTCCCGCACCAGCTCTCCGGCGGCCAGAAGGCCCGCGTCGGCATCGCACGCGCCATCGCGCTGCACCCGAAGCTCGTCATCCTCGACGAGCCGACCGCGGCACTTGATGTCTCGGTGCAGGCGGTGGTGCTCAATTTGCTGCAGGACCTCAAGCAGTCGATGGGCATGAGCTATTTGTTCGTGTCGCACGACCTCAATGTCGTGCGCCTGCTGTGCGATCGCGTCATCGTGATGCGCGCCGGTCGCATCGTGGAGCAGGGCACATCCGAACACGTCTTGGGCAATCCGCAGGATGCCTATACAAGGGAGCTGCTGACGGCGATCCCGCATCCGCCGCTGCCGGTGTCTTGACGCATGATCCGGAAAAGTGGGGGCCGGTTTTCCTCGCGACAAACGCGGAATGCGTTTGCGCGGAGATCATGCGCAAAATCGTTATTGGAGCGAAATGACCGATCATCTCGACGACTATATGAACGCCGTCGCCCGCGCGATGGCGTTGCCGCTGGAGGACGCCTGGCGTCCGGCGGTGCGCGCCAATCTCGACGTCTCGCTGCGGCTGGCGCGGCTGGTCGATGACTTCCCGCTGCCGGACGACGTCGTGTCGGCCGCCGTCTATTCGACTTGAGATCAGCGATGTCCGAAACTCCCGCTTCCATGTCGGCCGCCGAGATCGCGCAGGCGGTATCGAGCCGCAAGATCACGGCTCTTGCCGCGACCGAGGCTGCGCTGGCGCGGATCGCAGCGCATGACAAGGTCCTCAATGCCTTCACCGACGTCACCGCCGATCGCGCGCGTGCCGGGGCCAGCGCGGTCGATGCCGCGATCGCCGCCGGTCAACCGGTCGGCCCGCTCGCCGGCGTCCCCTTCGCGGTCAAGAACCTCTTCGACGTGCAGGGTCTTCCGACCCGCGCCGGCTCGAAGATCAACCGCGACCTGCCGCCGTCGTCGCGCGACGCGACGCTGATCGAGCGGATGGAGGCGGCTGGTGCG
Organism: Bradyrhizobium sp. USDA 4502; assembly: GCF_054063355.1. Lineage (NCBI taxonomy): Bacteria > Pseudomonadati > Pseudomonadota > Alphaproteobacteria > Hyphomicrobiales > Nitrobacteraceae > Bradyrhizobium > Bradyrhizobium sp. USDA 4502. Next base: position 6,804,512 of record NZ_JBSSGF010000001.1, on the reverse strand, counting down.
GTGCTGGTCGGCGCGCTCAACATGGGCGAATACGCCTACGACTTCACCGGCGAGAATGTGCATGACGGCCCGTCGCGCAACCCGCATGATCCGGCGCGGATGACCGGCGGCTCCTCCGGCGGCTCGGGCAGCGCCGTCGGCGGCGCGCTGGTGCCGATCGCGCTCGGCTCCGATACCAACGGCTCGATCCGCGTGCCGTCGTCGTTCTGCGGCACGTTCGGCCTGAAACCGACCTACGGCCGGCTGTCGCGCGCGCGGTCCTATCCGTTCGTCGCCAGCCTCGATCATCTCGGCCCGCTGGCGCGCAGCGCGAAGGACCTCGCGCTCGCCTACGACGCCATGCAGGGGCCTGATGCCGATGATCCGGCCTGCATTGTGCAGTCGGTCGAGCCGACCGTGCCGTTGCTTGCCAACGATATTGGCGGGCTGCGGGTTGCGATCGCCGGCGGCTATTTCCAGCAGAATCTGTTTCCGGAGGCGGCAGAGGCGGTCGCGCGTGTCGCGAAGGCACTCGGTGCCGCGCGGACCGTGGAGCTTCCCGAAGCGGCGCGCGCTCGCGCCGCGGCCTACATCATCACCACCACCGAGGGTGCCGCGCTGCATCTCGATCGCCTGCGCAAGCGTCCCAACGATTTCGATCCGGCGGTGCGCGACCGTCTCATTGCGGGCGCGATGATCCCGGCGGTCTATGTCGACAAGGCGCAGAAATTCCGCCGCTGGTATCGCGCCAGGGTGCTGGAGCTGTTCCAGTCGGTCGACGTGATCCTGGCGCCGGCGACGCCGTGCACCGCGCCGAAGATCGGTCAGGCCAGTTTCACGCTCGACGGCGTCGAGCTTCCGGTGCGCGCCAATATCGGCATCCACACCCAGCCGATCTCCTTCATCGGCCTGCCGGTGGTCGCCGTGCCGGTGCCGCTTGAACCGATGCCGATCGGCGTGCAGATCATCGCGGCGCCCTGGCGCGAGGACGTCGCGCTGCGGGTCGCCTACGCGCTGGAACAGAGGGGCGTTGCGGCCGCGCCGGCGCCGAGAGGGCTCTGATATGGATATCGATCTTCCCGACGTCGTCGCCGAGGTCACCGCGCAGTTCCAGCGATATGAGAAGGCGCTGGTCTCGAACGACGTCGCGGTGCTCGACGAGCTGTTCCGCGACGACCGCCGCACGCTGCGTTACGGCATTGGCGAGAACCTTTATGGCTATGCCGAGATCATGGCGTTTCGCGCAGGACGCTCGCCGGTCGGGCTGATGCGCAAGATCGAGCGGACCGTGATCACGACCTATGGCCGCGACACCGCGATCGCCTCGACGCTGTTCTACCGGGACAGCGCACCGGGTAGAGTGGGGCGGCAGATGCAGACGTGGATTCGCTTTCCCGAGGGCTGGAGAATCGTCGCGGCCCATGTCAGCGTCATCGATGAACCCAAAGGTGCTTGAAGGGCGATCGAGGATGAGCCTGGACGATCTGCCGCAGGACGCAGAATCCGAGATGACGGTGCGCCGCATCGATCGGCCGTCGTCGCTGGTCGACAAGGTCACCCGCGCCGAGGAATTGCGGCTGCAGCTTGCCGACGAGATCGTGCGCGGCACGCTGCCGCCGGGGGCCGGGCTCGATGAAACCGACCTTGCGCGGCGCTTCAACGTCTCGCGCACCCCGGTGCGCGAAGCGCTGCGGCAGCTTGCCGCCAGCGGCCTGATCGATGCCCGCGCGCATCGCGGCGCCGTGGTGGCGCGGCCCTCGCTTGAACGGCTCACCGGCATGTTCGAGGCGATGGCCGAGCTGGAAGCGATCTGCGCCGGCCTTGCCGCCGAGCGGATGACGGCGGCGGAGCGCCATGCGCTGGAAGCGATCCACGAGGAATTGCGGGTGCTGAGCTATACCGGCAATCCCGAGCGGTTCCACGAGGTCAATGAGCGCTTCCACAACGCGATCTATGCCGGCTCGCAGAACGCCTACATCGCCGAGATCACGCTGGCGACGCGGGTGCGCGTGCAGCCGTTCCGCCGCGCCCAGTTCCGCAACCTCGGCCGTCTGGCAAAGTCCCACGCCGAGCACGACCGCGTCGTCGTCGCCATCATGCGCGGCGACAAGACAGGCGCCGCCGCGGCGATGCGTGCCCATATCGAGCAGGTGCGCGGGGAATACGAGACCTACGCGGTGTCGGTGTAGCTTCTCCTTAGCTCTCCCCGCTTGCGGGGCGAGGTCGGATTGCATCGCAGACGCAATCCGGGTGAGGGGGTACAGGTCTCTCGATAGTCCTCCGCGCGGAGAGATGCCCCTCACCCCCACCCTCTCCCCGCGAGAGCGGGGCGAGGGAGCGCACTTCCGCTGCGGCTAGGCTTTCGCCCTCTCCGCCATGAATGCGCGCCAGCCGCCATAGGCGGAAATGTCCTTCGCGCCGTTGATCGCGGCGGGTTCGACGATGAAGCCCTTCGCCTGCCGTCCGTCGGCGAGCCTGATCGTGCCGATCGACAGCGGCGGCGGAATCGCGGCGACGAACTTTCCGAATGCTGCCGGTGACATCGCCCACAGTTCGAGCTTGATCGCATGGCCCGCACCGGCCTCGATGCGCAGCATGCCGGGCTTGGGCGGCGTGGTGTCGAGTGCGTAGAGCTTGTAATCCGGCCCGGTGACCGCCTCTTCCAGCAGGCGCGCATCGAGCGTCGTCAGCTCGTGGTTCAGTGCCATGCCGGAGAGATGTGCGCCGACCACCGCGATGGTGATGTCGTCGGAGCCGGCCTGCGTCGGTATGGCGGTGAGCGGCGGCTGCGGAAGTGAATTGGCGCCGAGGGTAAGTTCGGAGTCGGCATGGAAGACACGGCCGATGCCGGCAAGCTCGGCGTCGCGGCCGGCGGGGGCGAGCAGCGTGATGCCGAACGGCGCGCCGTCGGGCCGCATCGCTGCCGGCAGCGCCAGGCCGCACATGTCGAGCAGGTTGACGAAATTGGTGTAGGTGCCGAGCCGCGAGTTCAGCTCGATCGGATTGGCGAGCACGTCAGCGGTGGAATAGACGGTCGGGGCGGTCGGCAACACGATGGCATCGAGTTGCGCAAGGCTGCGCTCTGCAATGCGGCGCAGCGCCTCGAGGCGGTACAGCGCAGAAAAAGTATCGGCGGCAGTCGGACGCGATCCGCCGACGGTGATCTCGCGCGTTACCGGATGGACCGCCTCGGGCGACGACGCGAGCAGGTCGCGGATGACGAGATAGCGTTCCGCCACCCACGGACCCTCATAAAGCAACCGCGCGGTCTCGAAGAACGGCGCGAGGTCGAACGCGACGAGATCGGCGCCAAGCGCCTGCCAGCGCTTGCACGCCTCGCCATAGGCCTTCTCGGCCTCGTGATCGCCGAAGAATTTCAGCTGGCCGGTTTGGGGAATGCCGAGCCTCAGCTTGGCCGGAAAGCTTGCCAGTGGGGCCAGCGGCCGGTCGCCGCGCGAGTACGGATCGGCGTCATCCGGCCCGGACATGACGGCGAGCGCCGCCAGCGCGTCGTCGACGGTGAGCGAGAAGATCGAGACGCAGTCGAGCGTCCGGCACGCCGGCACGACGCCGGTGGTCGAGATCAGCCCGAGGCTCGGCTTGAGCCCGACGATGTTGTTGAGCATCGCCGGCACGCGGCCGCTGCCCGCGGTATCGGTGCCGAGCGCAAGCGGCACCAGGCCCGCTGAGACCGCGACCGCGGAGCCCGAGCTCGATCCGCCCGGCACCAGATCGCCGCGCACCGGGTTCTTGGGAATGCCGTAGGGCGAGCGCACGCCGACCAGACCGGTGGCGAACTGGTCGAGATTGGTCTTGCCGATGATGATGGCGCCGGCCGCGCGAAGCTTGGCGACCGCCGTGGAATCCTGCGCCGGCAGATACGAGAACGCCGGGCAGGCGGCGGTGGTCGGCAGGCCCTTGACGTCGATATTGTCCTTGACCGCGACCGGCAGGCCGTAGAGCGGCAACGTCGGATCGGCGAGCCGCCCGGCCTCGGCAAGCGCATCCTTCTCGTCGCGCAGGCTGATGAAGATGGCGGGGTCGTTGTGCTCGCGGATGCGCTGGTAGCTGCGCGCCACGGTTTGGGCCGGCGTCATGGTCCCGGCGCGGTGCGCGGCGACGATCGCGGCGACAGTTTCAGTCACGTGCTTGGCCTCATCTCGTGAGCGGGAGGCGTCGGATGCCATCCGCAAGGGAATTGCAGCCTGGTCGAAGCAAGCAATGTGCCATTGTGTACAATTCACCCGCGTCCGTCGCGCGGCGGATTATTGCACAATATCAGTTGCTTGAAATGCTCGTCGGGAGCGGACGTAGGCTCGCTCGAGAGAGCATCTGCCCAATTTAGAGGCAGCTCTGGTCAAGCCGAAATCTCGTCGCGAGGTCAGGTGAAGCAGGCGAGGATCTGCAGCAGCTGTTTGCGATTTTCCTTGCCGATCTTCTCCGCGACATGCCGCTCATGCTCGGCGGCGAGCCGCTTGAACTGCGCCAGCGCGGTCTTGCCGCGCGCGGTCAGATGCAGCGCATGGGAGCGGCGGTCGGTCGCGGAGGGGACGCGGCTGACGAATTCGCGGTCTTCCAGGCTGTCGAGCAGATGCACCAGCCGCGCGCGCTCGATCCCGAGCCGCTTTGCCACCGCCATCTGGCTGAGGCCAGGATTGGCCCCGATCACGGTCATCACCGAATACTGGGTTGGACGGATATCGACCGTCGCCAGCGTCTTGATGAAGTCCTGAAAGATCCAGAGCTGGAAGCGCCGCACCGCATAGCCGGCGTGACCGACCAGCGCGTCGAGGCCGATGTCGTCGCCGGCCGCCCCGCCATTTGCTCCATGCGACCGGGCGCGGCGGATTGCCGCTGCCGTTCCTGCCGCCTTGCGCGATGTCTTTTGCTGGCCTGCCATGAGCCCAGGCTAGCGTGCCCAAGGCGAGAGGGAAAGATTGTTGTTGACGACAACAATTGATGTCCGCAACATTATGACCAAAGAGCCCGGCCGGGACCGCGGCGCCGCACCATGTTGCGGCGCGATCCCGATAAGACACGGGTGACAAGACTTGGGTGACAAGACTTGGGCGAGGAGGAAACCATGACGATGGCCGCCGCCGGCGGAGACAATCCGGGCAGCCTGTTCGCGACGCCCGCGATCGTTGCGGTCAGCCGCAACGACGGCAGCATCCTGGTCCGCTCCACCACGCCGCTGAAGCAGGGCGCCCGCTGTGTCGGCGACTGGCTGGAGCATTGGGCGCGGCAGGCGCCGGATCGCATCTTTCTCGGCGAGCGCGCCAATGCCGATGCGCCCTGGAGCACCGTCAGCTATCGCGACGCGCTCGGCATCGTGCGGCGGGCCGCATCGTGGGTGCTAGCGCAAGGGCTGAGCACGGAACGTCCGCTCGTCATCCTCTCCGACAACGGCATCGATCACGCGTTGTTCGCGCTCGCCGCGCAGCATGTCGGCGTGCCCTCGGCCGCGATCTCGCCGGCCTATTCCTTGATGTCGAAAGACTTCGACAAGCTGAAGAGCATGATCGAGCTGCTCGACCCCGGCGCGATCTACGTAGCAAGCACAAGGCCGTTCGCGGCGGCGCTTGCCGCAATCAAGCCGCTGCATCGCGCAACCATCGTCAGCGGCAATCCGGACGACGCCGACGCATTGTCGTTCCGTACCGTCGCTGCCACGCCGGAAGCGCCCGGGGTCGCCAAGGCGTTCGCGGCGGTGACGGCGGACACGATCGCAAAATTCCTGTTCACCTCGGGCTCGACGGGCACGCCGAAGGCCGTGATCAACACCCAGCGCATGCTGACCTCGAGCCAGCAGGCCAAGGCGCAGACCTGGACGTTCCTGGAGCAAGCGGGCGAGGAACTGGTGATCCTGGACTGGCTGCCGTGGAGCCACACGTTCGGCGCCAACCACAACTTCAACCTGGTGCTGCGCAACGGCGGCACGCTCTATATCGACGGCGGCAAGCCGGCGCCCGGGCTGTTCGCGACCTCGCTGGCCAACCTGCGCAGCGTGGTGCCGACGGTCTATTTCAACGTGCCGCGCGGCTTCGACATGCTGATCGCGGCGCTGCGCACCGACGACGAACTGCGCAGAAAATTCTTCGAGGGCACCAAATTCGCCTTCTATGCCGGCGCGGCGCTGCCGCAGAATCTGTGGGACGCGTTGGAGGAATTGTCGCTGCGGACGGTCGGTCGCCGGCTGCCGATGGTGTCGGCCTGGGGCTCGACCGAGACCTCGCCGCTGGCGACCGATTGCCACTTCCTGGCCAAACGCTCCGGCAATATCGGCGTGCCGATCCCCGGCACCGAGCTCAAGCTGGTGCCGTCGGGCGACAAGCTGGAGGTGCGCGTGCGCGGGCCCAACGTCACGCCGGGCTACTGGAAGGCGCCCGAGCTGACCGCTGAGGCCTTCGATGCCGAGGGTTTTTACAAGATCGGCGACGCCGTCACCTTCGCCGATGCCGCACGGCCCGATCTCGGCCTGTTCTTCGACGGCCGCGTGGCGGAGGATTTCAAGCTCAATTCCGGCACCTGGGTCAGCGTCGGCACCTTGCGCGTCGCCGGCATCGCGGCGCTGGCGCCGCTCGCGCAGGACATCGTCGTCACCGGCCACGGCCGCGACGAGGTGCGCTTCCTGGTGTTTCCGAACCTCGCCGCCTGCCGTTCGTTGGCAGGGCTGCCCGAGAGCACCGATGCGCGGGAGGTGATCGGCCATCCGGCGGTCCGTTCCGCGATCGGGCGGGGGCTGGCGACGCTGAAGGCGCAAGGCGGCCATTCCTCCGGCCATGCCACCCGCGCGCTGCTGCTGGCCGAGCCTGCCTCGGTCGACGGCGGGGAGATCACCGACAAGGGCTACATCAACCAGCGCGCCGTGCTGACGCGCCGCGCCGCAGCAGTGGCGGTATTGGAGGACGATGCGTCGGGTGAGGCGATCGTCTGCGCGGGCTTGTGAGCGATTTGTGCTTCTGACGCGCGAGCAGCGCGCCGCGTACACTGCCGTCGTCCCTGCGGAAGCATGGACCCATATTCCGCTGCCGATATTGTGAACAAAGTTCGTCGTTCCGCCGACATGCGATAATCAGCATTTGTGGTTATGGGTCCCGGCTCGGAGGCCGGGACGACACCGCGTTTGTGGCACGGATCATCCAAGTTTCAGCCGTCCAACCCGCCAGGTCCCCGCTGCTTCCACTTGCCGCGCTGCACGCGGTTGCCTTTTTAGTTGCCAGAGCAACTAAGCTGTGCGAGTTTCCGGACCCATAGGGACAGGGCCGGTCAACGGCCACGCGTTTGGGAGGAGAATGTTGCGCAGCACGGCGCCAACGGCACGCATGGACAATCGGGCGAAGACCGTGGGGGCGCAGCGCGCCGCCCGTGGTCCCGCCGCGCCGTCAGGTCGTGCTTTGCCCGGTGACGGCGCCGAGATTCTCGTGCAGCCGGCGCAGCAGCTCGATCAGCACCTCGCGCTCGTCCTTTTTCAGGCACGCCAGCAGCCGCCGCTCGCGCTCCAGCGCCGCGACGATGACCTTGTCGTGGACGGCGCGGCCGCGCGCGGTCAGCGTGATCGAATGGGTACGGCCGTCATCGGGTGCGGTACGGATGGTCAGCAGGCCGCGCTTCTGCAATGCCGCGAGGTTGCGGCTGACCGGCCCCTTGTCGAAGCCGATCACCTGGCAGATCCGGGAGGCGGGAATCCCCGGCTCGATCGCCAGTTGCGAGATAATCCGCCACTCGGTGACGTTGACGCCGAAATTCTTCTGGTAAAACGCGGTGGCGCTGTTCGACAGCTTGTTGCCGATGAAGGTGATGAACGCCGGCACATAGCGATCAAGGTCCAGCAGCGGGCCGTCACTGGCGTCTGCGGGATCGGCCGGTCTCGGCCGGCGGGGCTTTCGGGGGAGGGGCTGGCTGCTCATCTCTCAAATCATCGCTGCGAAACTGTCCGGGAGCAATAGATATGCGGCCCGTGTTGACAAGATCAAACCTCGGGAGGTCCCGATGACTGCAACAGAAGCTGCGTCCGTCCCGCATCTCGACGTCGATCCGTTCGCGCTCGAGTTCTTCGCCGATCCATTCCCGACCCATGAGCGGCTGCGCGAGGCCGGGCCGGTGGTCTATCTCGACAAGTGGAATGTCTATGGCGTGGCGCGCTACGCCGAGGTCCATGCGGTGCTGAACGACCCCGCGACCTTCTGCTCCAGCCGCGGCGTCGGCCTCAGCGACTTTTCCAAGGAGAAGCCGTGGCGGCCGGCGAGCCTGATCCTGGAGGCCGACCCGCCCGCCCATACCCGGACCCGCGCCGTGCTGAGCACGGTGTTGTCGGCGACCGTGATGAAGCAGCTTCGCGGGCAATTTGCCGCCGCCGCGGAGGCCCGTCTCGACGCGCTGCTGGAGAAGCGCAGGTTCGACGCGATCACGGACCTTGCGGAAGCCTATCCGTTGTCGATCTTCCCGGATGCGCTCGGCCTGAGGCCGGAGGGCCGCGAGCATCTGCTGCCCTACGCCAGTCTGGTGTTCAATGCCTTCGGCCCGCCGAACGAGCTCCGCAAGGAGGCGATCGAGCGCTCGGCGCCGCATCAGGCCTATGTTGCCGAGCAATGCCAGCGCGACAATCTCACCCCGGGCGGCATCGGCGCCTGCATTCACGCCCATGTCGATACCGGCGCCATTACCGCGACCGAAGCGCCGCTGCTGGTGCGCTCGCTGCTGTCGGCCGGTCTCGACACGACCGTCAACGGCATCGGCGCCGCCGTCTACTGCCTCGCCCGCTTCCCCGACCAGTTCCAGAGGTTGCGCGGCGATCCGACGCTGGCGCGCAACGCCTTCGAGGAAGCCGTGCGGTTCGAAAGTCCGGTCCAGACTTTCTTCCGCACCACGACGCGCGACGTCGGGCTCAGTGGGGCCAGCATTCCTGAAGGCGAGAAGGTGCTGATGTTCCTGGCTGCGGCCAATCGTGATCCGCGCCGCTGGGAGCAGCCCGACAGCTACGACATCACCCGTCGTACGTCGGGCCACGTCGGCTACGGTTCGGGCATCCATATGTGTGTCGGCCAGCTCGTCGCCCGTCTCGAAGGCGAGGTGATGATGGCGGCGCTGGCGCGTCGTGTCGCCAGGATCGACATCACCGGCGAGCCGAAGCGCCTTTTCAACAACACGCTGCGCGGGCTCAGCAGCCTGCCGGTCGAGATCACGCCGGCCTGACGAAACATCGGAGCTGGCTGAGGAGCGAGGCAAGGGAGGAGACTATGAGGGGCTTCGGGGTTGGGCGATCTAGGATTGGACTTGCGCTGGCATTGGCCTGCGTCGCGGGCAGCGCACGCGCGGAGATTTCCGGCGACGTGGTCCGCGTCGGCGTGCTCAACGACATTTCCGGCATCTTCCAGGACACCAACGGCATGGGTTCGGTGGAAGCCGCGCGCATGGCCGCGGAAGATTTTGGCGGTGGCGGCAAGGGCATCAAGGTCGAGATCGTCTATGCCGATCACCAGAACAAGGCCGACGTGGGATCTGCGATCGCGCGCAAATGGCTCGATGTCGAAGGCGTCGATGCCATCGTCGACGTGCCGAACTCGGCGGTCGGGCTCGCTATCAACACCATCCTGCGCGATTCAAGGATGACGTTCCTGGCGTCGTCGACCGCGAGCTCCGATCTCACCGGTAAGGCCTGCTCGCCGAACACCATTCAATGGGTCAACGACGCCTGGGCCACCGGCAACACCACCGCGGCCGCGATGATGCAGCGTGGCGGCAAGGACTGGTACTTTGTGACCGTCGACTATGCGCTCGGCAAAGGCATTGAGGCCGAGGCGACGAACTACATCGAGAAGCACGGCGGCAAGGTGTTGGGCTCGAGCAAGCATCCGCTCGGCACCTCGGACTTCGCCTCCTTCCTGCTCCAGGCGCAGAGCTCGAAAGCAAAAGTGATCGGGCTCGCCAATGCCGGCGGCGACACCATCAACGCGGTGAAGCAGGCGGCCGAGTTCGGCATCCAGCAGGGCGGCCAGACCATGGTGGCGTTCCTGCTGTTCGTGAACGACATCCACGGCATGGGCCTGAAGGTCGCGCAGGGCCTGCAGCTGCTGGAAGCCTTCTACTGGGACATGAACGACGACACCCGCGCGTTCGCAAAGCGCTTCGCCGCGCGTCCCGGCATGAACGGCAAGATGCCGAGTGGCAACCAGGCCGGCGTCTATGCCTCGACGCTCGCCTACCTCAACGCAGTCGCCGCCACCGGCAGCGACGACGCCAAGGCGGTGGTGCCGCAGATGAAGACCTTCAAGGGCAAGGACAGACTGTTCGGCGACACCACGATCCGCCAGGACGGCCGCGTCATCCATCCGATGTATCTGTTCGAGGTGAAGAAGCCGGAGGAGTCGAAGTACCCCTACGACTATTACAAGCTGATCGCGACCATCCCGGCCGACCAGGCGTTCCGCCCGCTGGCCGATGGCGGCTGCTCACTGGTGAAGTGAGGTTGCTGCCGCGAATGCTGCTGCGCCCCCTCTCCCCTTGTGGGAGAGGGCTGGGGTGAGGGGTATCTCTCCACGCGGCGTACGGACCGGAGAGACCGCAACCCCTCACCCGGATCGCATTGCGCTTCGCTTCATGCGTTCCGGCCTCTCCCACAAGGGGAGAGGCCGACTAAGTTTGTGGCGCGCTGTTGGCGACTAACTACGCAGCCTTCGCCGCTCCGTCACCGGCCTTCACCCGCGCCAGCATCTCGGCCGCCGTCATCACATGTGCGGTTGAGAATGCGAGGATCGTCAGCGTGGCGCGGTGCACCTCCTCGGCGGACAAGGCGCCCTGGCCGACATCGGGATAGTCGAACGTGCCGGTCGCATCCGACAGGAAGACCACCTTGTAATTGTGGAACATGGCGTCTCGCGCGGTGGCGTGGCAGCAGTTCTCGGTCGTGGTCCCCGAGATGATCACCGTGGTGATGCCCCATTCGCGCAGGATGAGATCGAGATCGGTGGCGAAGAACGCGCTGTAGCGGTGCTTCTTGATGACGTGCTCGCCGGGGGCGGGCGCGAGGTCGTTGAAGATCTCGACGCCCTCGCTGCCGTCGACCAGCGACGACCGGTCGGCGATCGGCGAATAGAGATCGTCATAGAGCCCCATGTCGCTGCCGTCGCGGCGATGCACATGCGCGGTGTAAATGACGCGGATGCCCTTGTCGCGGCAGGCCTTCAGGGTCTGCGCCAGCCGCGGCACCATGGCAGCGGCCTGGGCCGAACGCAGCTTGGCGCCCTCGGCCACGAAATCGTTCTGCATGTCGACCACGATCATGACGGTTCGCGCCGGATCGATGGTTTCGCATTGGTAGCCCATATGGTGCCTCCTCTCCTGGTGGGAGATATTTTCTACACCGGCTGCGGCGGCCGTTCTTGGCTGCGCCGGCCAGTCGCTGGTCTCTGCTTGCCAGAAGGGAGGGCTGGACGCAGAATGTCCCGCTGCCGGGTTGGGCGGGAGCAAGGTCCGATGCAGACCCCAGATCACACAGTCGTCGCGCAAACGCTTGTCGCACCGGGTGACAGTTTCGACCGCTGGCATCACGTCACCTGCCGCGAATTCTCGCTGACCGAATGCCGCCGCGTCGCCGACGAGGCGTTCCAGGCGTCGATCTCGATCCGCCATCTCGGCCCGCTTGCCATCAACGACATCTGGTCTTCGACGCCGGCCGCCGACCCCATCCGGGTGATGCGCAGCGCGAGCGACGTCCGCAGGGATCCGCGCGACTATTTCATGCTGTGGCTCACGCTGCGCGGCGAGGTCAGCTTCGCGCAAGGCGGCCGCGACGTCCGCATGCGCCGGGGCGATCTGATGCTGCATGACCAGGCGCAGCCGTTCACGCTCGAATTCGCCCCGAGCGCGCGCGCGATCATGGTGTCGATCCCGCGGCCGCTGCTGCTCGCACGCCTGCCGGACGCGCAGCGCCTGACGGCGCGGCGGGTCGGCAACGCGTCGAAAGTGGGAGCGCTGGCGGGATCGCTGATCCGCCGGCTGACGCGGCTCGATGACGCGGCCGGACCTGCGGCGATACGGCTTGGCGCGGCAGCGCTCGATATTTTCGCAACGACGCTGCAGACCGAGCTGACGGACGAAGGGCCCCAGCGCGGCGACGAAAGGCTGGCGCGGGTCAAGGCCTACATGCTGGCCAATCTCGACGATCCCGGGCTCGATCTCGATGCGATCGCCACGGCGCAGAACATGGCGCCGCGCACGCTCAATCGCCTGTTCGCGCGCGAAGGCACGACGCCGATCCGCTGGCTGTGGCAGCAGCGCCTTGCCGGCGCGTATCAGGCGCTGGCCGAACGGCGCTTCAGTCATGTCACCGATGTCGCGCTGAGCTTCGGCTTCAGCGACGTCTCGCATTTCAGCCGCGCCTTCAAGGCCGCCTTCGGCCGCTCGCCGCACCAGGTGATGGGGTGAGAATGCGTACAGCGCTGAGAGGCTAAGACAGCTTGTTATCCGTCATCCTGAGGTGCGAGCCTTGCGGCGCAATTGCGGCGCTGGGCGAGCCTCGAAGGATGCACGGCCACTAGCGGGGCCGTCGATCCTTCGAGACGCGCGTGCCGCGCTCCTCCAGCGACAAAGGCGGAGCCTTTGCGCGGGGATGACGGATAACAGGTTAGCGTAGTGCCGAGTACCTACTGCGCGACCTTGCTGCTGCCTTGTGTGATCAGCCGTGCGGCGCGCTGGTCGCGGGTGTGGATCCAGAGCCAGTTCATCGCCACCGCAATCCGATGCCGCACGCCGATCAGGAAGTAGATGTGGGCGAGGCCCCAAATCCACCATGCCAGAGAGCCGCGCAGCTTGAGCCAGCCGAAATCGATCACCGCCTTCTTCTTGCCGATCTGGGCGAGGCTGCCGGCATGCTTGTAGCGGAACGGCGGCAGTGTCTTGCCGTCGAGCCGGGCCTTGATCAGTGCGGCGACATAGCGCCCCTCCTGCTTGGCGGCCGGCGCGATGCCCGGCACCGGATTGCCGTCGGGATCCTTGATCGTGACGGTGTCGCCGACGGCGAAGACATCGGGATGGCCCGGCACGGTGAGATCCGGCTCGACCTGCAGCCGATGGGCGCGATCGGCCGGCGCGTTCAGCCACTCGGCGGCGCGCGAGGCGCGCACGCCGGCGGCCCAGACGATGGTACGCGCCTCCAGCCTCTTGCCGCCGAACACCACGCCGTCGGCCGAGCATTCGGTGACCGGCTCGCCCAGCATCACCTCGACGCCGAGTTTTTCCAGCGACGCCTGCGCGTAGGCCGAGAGATCGTCGGGAAATCCTGCCAGCACGCGCGGGCCGGCCTCGATCAGCACCACGCGCGCCTTGCGCGTGTCGATGTGACGGAAGTCTTGCGGCAGCGTGTCCTTGGCGAGGTCGGCGATGGTGCCGGCCATCTCGACGCCGGTCGGCCCGGCGCCGATGATGACGAAGGTCAGCAGCGCAGCGCGCTTGTCCGGATCGGTCTCGCGCTCGGCGCGCTCGAAGGCGACCAGGATGCGCCGCCGCAGCGTCGTGGCGTCCTCCAGCGTCTTCAGGCCGGGCGCGAACGGCTCCCATTCGTCGTGGCCGAAATAGGCGTGGCGGGCGCCGGTGGCGAGGACCAGCGTGTCGTAGGGAATGCCGCCGCCGTCGTCGAGCGCTACCCGCTTCGCCGCGGCATCGACGCCGCAGACATTGGCGAACAGCGTCGTCACCTCGGGCCGGTCGCGCAAGAGATATCGGATCGGCCAGGCGATCTCGCTGGTGGCAAGCGAAGCAGTCGCGACCTGATAGAGCAGCGGCTGGAACAGATGGTGGTTGCGACGGTCGATCAGCGTGATCTCGACCGGCGCCCCTCTGAGACCGAAAGCGGCTTCCAGGCCGCCGAAGCCGGCGCCGACGATCACCACGCGATGAGGTTTGGCCGGCGCTTGCGTCATCTGATGTCGCTCCCGGTTTCGAACGGCTTCGCCGTTTGATTATGTATTCATTCGCAGCCCCATTCCAACACGAAATGCCCGATCGCCCGATAGCAAAACCCAATCGCCGCAAGCCTCACGCATCCTGCGGCGCGGCCGCGGCGACGGCCCGCCGCCGCATCGGCAGGAACAGTCCCGCGACCGCGCCGGCGAATGACAGCGTTGCGGCAAGGCTCATCGCCGACGCGAATCCGTTTGCGAAATGACCGGATGAATCGGCCGCACCGTTGGCGGAGAAGCTCGCCACCAGCGCCGCGATGCCGAACATGCCGCCGAGGAAGCGGCCCATGTTGAAGACGCCCGACGCCTTGCCCATCTCGCTGACGGCGACCGCACCCAGCACCGCGTTCTGCGCGGCCGGCATCGCCATCGACACGCCGACGCCGGCGAGCACCAGCGGCGCGACCAGCGCCGAATAGGGCACTGCGGGGCTCACGATCTCGCTGATCCAGCCGAGCCCGATCGCCTGCATCAAGAGGCCGGTGACGACCAGCGTGCGCTCGCCGAACCGGTTGACCGCGGCGCCGGCGATCGGCGCGGTGACGAACAGCGTCGCCGTCCACGGCAGCAGACGAAGCCCGGCGCCGAAGGCGTCGAAGCCGAGCGCGATCTGCAGGAACTGCGGCAGCAGGAACAGCACGCCATACATCGCGGCGTAGAACAGCACGCTTGCGGCCATGCCCGACGCAAACGGCCGTGCCGCGAACAGCCGCATCGGCACCATCGGGCTTGTGGCGCGCAGCTCCCACAGCACGAACAGCGCCGCCAGCGCGACGCCGGCGATCAGCGCGCCCGTCACTTCCGCGCTGGCCCAGCCGACGCCGTTGCCGCGCAGCAGGCCCCAGACCAGCGCCAGCGCCGCGAGCGCGACCAGCGTGAGTCCGGCGATGTCGAGCGGCGCTGGCGCCCCGAAGCTTTCGCGCAGGCGGGCGATCACGAGGGCGATCGCGACCAGGCCGATCGGCAAATTGATCCAGAAGATCCAGCGCCAGCCGAGATGTTCGGTGATGAAGCCGCCGATCGCGGGACCTATGATCAGCGCGCATCCGGTGATGCCGCTGAAAATGCCGAGCGCGCGGGCGCGCTCCTCCCGGCCGAACGCGCCGCTCAGGATCGCCATCGCCAGCGGCATCACCAGCGCCGCGCCCGCGCCCTGCAGGGCGCGGGCGGCGATCAGGGCCGCGGCGTTGCCGGCCAGCGCGCAGGCCGCCGACGCCACGACGAACAGGCCGATCCCGGCCGCGAACATCCTGCGCCGCCCGAACCGGTCGCCGAGCGCCGCGCCGGTCAGGAGCAGCACCGCGAAGGTCAGGTTGAAGGCGTTGACGGTCCATTGCAGCGTCTCCACGGCGCTTCCGAAATCGGCGCGGATGGTGGCGAAGGCCGTGGTCATGATCATGGCGTCCAGCGCCATCATGAAGGATGCCAGCGCGGTGAGGCCGAGCACCCAGCGCTGTTCGGCGCGCTCTCGAGGGGTCTGCATGGTCGTTCTCCGTTGCCGCGCCGCGAGGTTGCGGCGCGCTTCGCCGGCAAGGACGAACCGGAACGGGCAAAGGATGCGGCGAAGAACTATTTTTGAATTTACTTTTGCCGGACCGCATCCTTTGGCGGTTCGCGAACGTCCTTGGGTCTGAGGCGGCCGGTTCAGGCCGCAGAACCAGGCCAAGGAGGCTGCGATGAGACGGACCCTGATCAGGTACAAGGCGAAGCCGGAGATGGCGGAGAAGAATGCCGCGCTGGTGTCGGCCGTGTTCGCCGAGCTGAAGGCGGCGAGGCCGGACGGCGTGCGCTATCTGACCCTGCGGCTGGAGGACGACACCTTCATCCACATGGTCGAGACCGCGGCCGAAGACGGCTCGAGCCCGATCCCGAAACTGGCCGCGTTCCAGGCCTTCCAGGACGGCATCCGCGATCGTTGCGCCGAGCCGCCGCTGGTTCGAAGTGCGGTGATTGTCGGGAATTATCGTATGCTGGATGAGCCGTGAACCGACAAGCGTTGAACCGGCGGGCAGTGCACCGATCTGGCGGAGCCATCATGACGTCACCACACCAAGCGCCGGCCGCGACCGACGTCGACGCGCTCTTGGCGGCGATGCGGCCAAGGCTGCATCGCTACTGCGCCCGTATGGTCGGATCCGTCATCGACGGCGAGGATGTGCTGCAGGACGCGCTGATCAAGGCGGTGGAGGCCTTCGGGTCCGCCGCGCCGATCCAGAGTCCGCAAGCCTGGCTGTTCCGGATCGCGCACAACACCGCGCTCGATTTCCTCAGGCGGCGCAACCGTCAGGAAGCGCTTCACGCGCCGGAGGAGGTGGACATGATGGCCGGAGAGCTCGATGATTTGGGCCGCCGCGAGATCGCCGCGACCAGCCTGCGCACCTTCATGCGCCTGCCGGTGGCGCAGCGTTCCAGCGTGATCCTGATGGATGTGCTCGGCTGCTCCCTGCAGGAGATCTGCGGCATCATGGATTTCAGCCTGCCCGCGGTGAAAGCCGCGCTGCACCGTGGACGCACGCAGCTGCGCGAGTTTGCCGCCGAGCCGGACGACGCGCCGCGGCCCGGCCTGTCGCCGGCCGATCGCATCAGGCTCAACGCCTATGTCAGCCATTTCAACGCCCGCGACTTCGACGCCATCCGCGCCATGATCGCCGATGACATCAGGCTCGAGCTCGTCAACCGCACGCGGCTGAACGGCAAGGCCGAGGTGTCGCGCTACTTCGGCAATTATTCGAAGATCGACGACTGGCACCTGGTGACCGGACAGGTCGAGGGACGCCCCGCGATCCTGGTGTTCGACCCGAACGCACAGGGCGCGCCGCCGCGATCGTTCATGCTGCTCGACTGGTCGGCCGACAAGGTCGCGACGATCAGGGATTTCCGCCACGCGTCCTATGCGATCGACGGCGCCGAATGGGCGGTGGACAAGGGGTGATCGGCTTTCGCCCCAGCCTTTGGCTCAGTGATCGCGCCACAAACTCCGCGTCGTCCCGGACAAGCCAACGGGTCGGCGCGAAGCGCCGCCCGATGACAGGCTCCGCGCGATCCGGGACCCATAACCACCAATGGGAATCGTCTTGGTCGCTGGGGCCCCAGCGCTCTTCAACAATCTGATCCTGTGGTTATGGGTCCCTGCTTTCGCAGGGACGACGGCTGCTACCGCGTCTTGCCGCCGAACTCGCCGTTGGCGATCCGCGCGACGCGGCTGCCGCCTGCGGCCGGCGTACTGCGTCTTTCAAACAGACCATCGCCGGTCTCGCGCGGCGATGGCGGGGCTTCTTCGTAATAGCCGCCGCTCCGCCAGACCAGCAGGACGATGTTCATTGCGCCATTGACGGCGGCGCCGACCACCGTTTCGGTGTGCTGATAGGTCAGCGCATATTCGGGAAATCGTCCGGCAATCGCCCTGTCGAGCACGAGGAGGGCGATCCATGCCGCCATCACGCAGACCGGATCCCAGCCCATGTCGCGCACCCGCATCGATTGCAGCATGAAGCAGATGACGAGCATGCCGTAGAAGGCAATGACCAGCACGGGGTTGCTCGATGCCTGTGCCAGCAGCACGTCCATACTGCCGCTCGCCGGTGCGTTGCCGGTGACGCCGTAGACCAACATCATAAAGCCGAGGCCCACCACGAAGGTGCAGAAGAAGAAAGCCAGTCGGCCCATCCGGGCATTGAAGCCGAAGATGTAATTCAGCATGTGACGCACCCCTTTGGCGGCAGCGTCGGCCAGGGATGCTTTCCGGACCATGAAGCCCGCAGGCGCTTGCCGGCCTGTGGTTTCCGGGTGCTTTACCGGATCGTTAAAGCCTGCTGCAGTGCGGGCGTGGGTCGTTGCGGGAGGCCGGTGCCTGCGACAATCGTTGCCCACGCAACCGGCATTATATTTCTTGCCATGGTCGATTTAGACGAATTATGATGCAAGGTGCTGGGGTATGCGCCGAAGGTTCTAAGTGAGCGCCGTCGGTTCGTGCTTGCTGCAGACTTGCGATATCGCGCACAAAATACGTCACAGAACGACGCGCGCAAAGCGTGACCCCCGGGCCCTCGTGATCGAGCCTCGTGGGATCTTTGGTTGAGGAGGGGAGTGAATATGAAAAAGGCATTTTGGCTGGCAGGCGCCATGGCTGTGGCGCTGGCGCAGCCCGCGACGGCGGCTGACAGCGTCAAGATCGGCTTCGTTTCGACCTTCAGTGGTCCGACCGCTGTGATCGGCAACGACATGCGCAATTCCTTCGAGCTCGCGCTCGACCATCTCGGCCGCAAGATTGACGGCAAGCCAGTCGAGGTGATCTACGAGGACGACCAGCAGAAGCCGGATGTCGGCAAGCAGAAGACCGAGAAGCTGGTGCAGTCCGACAAGGTCGACTTCATCGTCGGCTACATCTGGTCGAACGTGCTGCTGGCGTCGCTGAAGACCGCCGTCGATTCCAAGACCTTCCTGATCTCGGCCAATGCCGGTCCGTCGCAACTCGCCGGCGAACTGTGCTCGCCTTACGTGTTCTCGACCTCCTGGCAGAATGACCAGACCCCGCAGGCGGTCGGCACCTACATGAACCAGAAGGGCGTCAAGTCGGTGTTCCTGATCGGCCCGAACTACGCCGCGGGCAAGGACATGCTGGCCGGCGTCAAGAGCACGTTCAAGGGCCAGATCGTCGGCGAGGAATATACGGTGTGGCCGAGCCAGCTCGACTTCTCCGCCGAACTCACCAAGGCGAAGAACTCCAAGGCCGAGTCGATCTTCGTGTTCTATCCGGGCGCGGCCGGCGTGCAGTTCCTGAACCAGTATGCGCAGGCCGGCATCAAGCAGCAGATTCCGCTCTACACCGCCTTCACTATCGACGAATTGTCGCTGCCGTTGCAGAAGGACAATGCGCTCGGCGTTCCCGGCGCGCAGCAATGGGTCAACGACCTGCCCAACGAGGAGAACAAGAAGTTCGTCGCCGACTACCGCAAGAAGTATCCGGGCCTGCGGCCGACCTTCTACGGCGCCCAGTCCTACGACGCTGCCAACCTGATCAACAGCGCCGTGGTCGCGGTGAAGGGCGACCTGACGAAGAAGGACGCGATGAAGGCCGAGATGGAGAAGGTGAACTTCAAATCGGTGCGCGGTCCGTTCAAGTACGGCAACAACCACATTCCGATCCAGAACTTCTATCTGCAGGACGTGGTCAAGGACGCCGAGGGCCAGCTCTCGCTGAAGACGGTCGCGACCATCGTCAAGGACGACCAGGATCGCTTCCACGACAAGTGTCCGATGAAGTGATTGTCGGGCGTCTTTTTGGCGCGCGGCTTGCTTCTCTTTACCTCGCCCCGCTCTTGCGGGGAGAGGTCAATCGCGAAGCGATTGGGTGAGGGGCTCTTTCCCGGCATTCGGTTTGCGGAAAGAGCCCCTCATCCCAACCCTCTCCCCGCAAGAGCGGGGCGAGGGAGAACCCGCAATGTGCAATGCGGCGGCGTGCTTGCGCTGCCGCTGTTTTGTTTCAGCCCGGTATGAAGGATCCATGTATCTCGTCGTCGAACAACTGCTGAACGGCCTGCAATTCGGCCTCCTGCTGTTCCTGCTGGCGGCCGGGCTGACGCTGGTGTTCGGCATCATGGACTTCGTCAATCTGGCGCACGGCTCGCTCTACATGATGGGAGCCTATTTCGCGGCGACCTTCGTGGCCTGGACCGGCAGTTTTGTCCTTGGCGCGCTGATGGCGTTAGGGGCCACCTTACTGCTCGGCATCGTGCTGGAATATGTCGCGCTCAGGCATCTCTATGGCCGCGACCATCTCGACCAGGTGCTGGCGACCTTCGGCCTGATCCTGTTCTTCAACGACGCCGTCCGGCTGATCTGGGGCCCGGCGGGCCTCGCGCTGCCGCTGCCGGCCTGGCTCACCGTGCCGGTGCAGATCATCCCCGGCGTCTACTATCCGGCCTACCGCCTCATGATCATCGTGGTGGCGCTGGCTGTCGCAGCAATGCTCTATCTCGTCGTGATGCGCACCCGCATCGGCATGCTGATCCGCGCCGGCGCCTCGAACCGCGAGATGATCGGGGCGCTCGGCATCAACATCAAGCTGCTGTTCACGCTGGTGTTCGGCCTCGGCGCGGCGCTCGCAGGGCTCGCCGGGCTGATGCAGGCGCCGATCCTCACCGTGCAGATCGGCATGGGCGAGAACATCCTGATCCTGGCCTTTGTCATCATCGTGATCGGCGGCATCGGCTCGATCCGCGGCGCGTTCATGGCCGCGATCTTCGTCGGCATCATCGACACGATGGGCCGCGCCTTCCTGCCCGACCTGCTGCGCAAGGTGCTGAGCGGGGCGGCGGCGTCCACCGCGGCGCCGGCGCTGTCCTCGATGCTGATCTACCTCCTGATGGCCATCATCCTTGTGCTGCGGCCCGAGGGGCTGTTCCCGGCGGCCAAACGATGATGCGAAAGCTCAACGTCTCCAATGCGGTCGCGGCGCTGATGTGTGCCGCCCTGATACTGCTGCCGCTCTATTCGGCGGTCACGGGCAATATCTTCATCCTCACGCTGTTCACCCGGATCGTGATCTTCGCGCTCGCCGCCGCGAGCCTCAATCTGATCATGGGCTATGGCGGCATGATGAGCTTTGGCCACGCCGCCTATCTCGGCATCGGCGGCTATGCCGTCGGCATCCTCGCCGCCGAGGGGGTCGGCTCCGGCTTCATCCAGTGGCCGGTGGCGCTCGCCGTCTCGGCGCTGTTTGCGCTGCTGATCGGCGCGCTCTCGCTGCGCACCCGCGGCGTCTACTTCATCATGATCACGCTGGCCTTTGCGCAGATGGCCTACTACATCGCCTCCGCGCTGTCGCGCTACGGCGGCGACGACGGGCTCACCGTCTACAAGCGCAGCGATTTCGCCGGTCTGATCAACCTGTCGGATCGCAACCAGTTCTATTACCTCTGCCTGGCCTGCCTGTTCGGCGGCCTTTATCTGATCTGGCGCATCGTCAATTCGCGCTTCGGCCTCGTGGTGCAGGGCGTCCGCTCCAACGAGCAGCGCATGCAGGCGATCGGTTTCCATGCCAATCGCTACCGCCTGGTCTGTTTCGTGATATCAGGCACGATCTGCGGCCTGGCCGGCGCGCTGCTGGCCAACAACACCGATTTCGTCAGCCCCGCGGTGATGTACTGGACCCGCTCCGGCGACCTCATGGTGATGGTGATCCTCGGCGGCATGGGCTCGCTGTTCGGTCCCGTCATCGGCGCGATCGTCTATCTCCTGCTCGAGGAGCTGCTGTCGCAGTTCACCGAATATTCGGGGCTGATCCTCGGTCCGGTGCTGCTCCTGATCGTGCTGTTCGCGCGCGGCGGCATCATGGGCCTGCTCGGGAGGATGCGCCGTGGTTGACTCCTTGCCTGATCCCTTGCTCCGCGTCGACAATCTGGTCCGCCGCTTCGGCGGCATCACCGCGACCGACAACCTCTCGATGGAGGTGGTGCCAGGCGAATTGCACGCCATCATCGGCCCCAACGGCGCCGGCAAGACCACGCTGATCAGCCAGCTCACCGGGCAGGTGATGCCGAACTCCGGCACCATCCGCTTTGCCGGCTGCGACGTCACGAACCTGCCGTCCTACAAGCGCAGCCGCCTCGGGCTGGCGCGCTCGTTCCAGATCACCTCGCTGCTGAAGGATTTTTCCGCGATCGACAATGTCGCGCTGGCGGCGCAGGCGCATGACGGCCACTCGTTCCGCTTCTGGGGCAATGCGCGCAAGGAGCGGCATCTGCGCGAGTCCGCGCGCGCGGCGCTGGAGCGCGTCGGCCTCGGCACGCGCGCCGATATCGTGGTGTCGCAATTGAGCCATGGCGAGCAGCGCGAGCTCGAGCTCGCGGTCGCGCTCGCCACCAGGCCGCAGCTGTTGCTGCTGGACGAGCCGATGGCCGGGCTCGGCGTCACCGAATCGGCGCGGATGGTCGCGCTGTTGAAGGAGCTGCGCAAGGAAGTCACCATCGTGCTGGTGGAGCACGACATGGAGGCGGTGTTCGCGCTGGCCGACCGCATCACGGTCTTGGTCTATGGCCGCGTCATCGCCTGCGACGTGCCGGACGCGATCCGCAAGCACGACGAGGTCAAGCGCGCCTATCTCGGCGAACAGCATGCGGTGACGCGCCATGGCTGATACCAGGATGGCTGAAACCAAAACCGCTGAAACCCTGCTTGAAGTCGACGCGATCGAGACCTGCTACGGGCTGAGCCAGGTGCTGTTCGGCCTGTCGCTCCAGATCAAGTCGGGCGAGATGGTCGCGCTGATGGGCCGCAACGGCATGGGCAAGACCACGACGATCCGCTCGATCATGGGCCTGACGCCGGCGCGATCAGGCGCCATCCGCTTCGCCGGCGAGGCGGTGCGCGGCCTGCCGTCCTACAAGATCGCAAAGCTCGGGATCGGCCTGGTGCCGGAAGGCCGCCAGATATTCCCCAACCTCACGGTGCGCGAAAATCTCGTCGCCGCGTCAGGCAATCGCTTCAGTGCCTCCGATCCGTGGACCATCGACAGGATCCACGCGCTGTTTCCGCGGCTCGCCGAACGCACGAATAATATGGGCGTCACGCTGTCCGGCGGCGAGCAGCAGATGCTGGCGATCGGCCGCGCGCTGATGACCAATCCGAAATTGCTGATCCTCGACGAGGCGACCGAGGGTCTTGCGCCCCTGATCCGCGACGAGATCTGGAGCTGCCTGTCGATGCTGAAGGAGCGCGGGCAGTCGGTGCTGGTGATCGACAAGAACGTCGGAAACCTCGCCCGCATCGCCGACCGCCATTACATCATCGAGCGCGGCCGCACCGTGTGGAGCGGCACCAGCGGGGAGCTGATCGCCGAGCCGGATCTGCAGCACAAGTATCTGGGGATTTGAGCAGCAAGCATTGCCGTATCGCCGTCATCCTGAGAGTCTGACTCATAAGTCACCCAACCTTACCAGCAGCGGCAAGTCTGCGGGTCAGGAGCCTGATGTGTGCAATCAGCAGCCAGGCAGCTTCGGTTGCCACCGTCGCCTCGAAGTCCTTGGCGAGGCGGCGGCATCTGCCGAACCAAGCGAATGTGCGTTCAACCACCCACCGCCTCGGCAGAAGCTGGAAGCCTTTGACGCCTTGAGGCCGCTCGACGATCTCGACAGTCCATGGACCGCAGTCTGAGAGCGCGTCGAGGAGTTGATTTCCGCGGTAGATCCGGTCGGCAAAGACGTGGCGCAGCCGGGGGAAGTTCATCCGCACGTTCTTCAGCAGCGGTACGGCGCCATGGCAGTCCTGAACGTTGGCCGGATGAACATGAACCCCGAGGAGGAGGCCATTGGTATCCGTCACGATATGCCGCTTGCGGCCGTAGATGCGCTTGCCTGCATCGTAGCCGCGCGGTCCGCCAGCTTGGGTGGTCGGCGCACTTTGACTGTCGATCACGGCTGCCGTCGGCTTCGGTGTCCGTCCAAGCTTTTTTCGCGCCCGTCGGACAAGCACGCTGACAATCCTCTGCCACCGGCCTGTATCCCGCCATCTATAAAAATAGCCCTGCACCGTCGAATAGGGCGGGAACTCCTGCGGCAACGCCCGCCACTGGCAGCCGGTCGAAACGATATAGAGGATCGCTTCGATCACACGACGCAGCTCCGTCTTACGCGGCCGGCCGCGCCGGTTCGCTCGCGGCAACAGGCGTCTGATCAGCGCCCACTCCGCATCGGTCATATCGCTTGCATAACGCAGATCGTCCCGCCGATATTGCTCCCGAGTGATCTTGGTCCAGGGCATCGTGCTCTCCCTCGAATCTCTGCAAATCCGATGGAATCACACCCCACTGAGATCACTCACTCATTTTTCAGTCAGGCTCTGAGGAGCCTGCGTAGCAGGCGTCTCGAAGGATCGATGGCCCGGCTGGTGGCCGTGCATCCTTCGAGACGCGCTACGCGCTCCTCAGGATGACGGATCAGAGAGGCGGGCTGCCGCGGCTTACCGTGAAGAGCCTCGCAGCAGTCGTTTCGCTGCGTCGGCCGCTGCTGCGGCATAGGCGCGATCGCCATGCACCAGCATCAGGGAGATCGCGCCCTCGGACAGCAGCCAGATCTCGCGCGCACGGCGGTGAGCGTCGCGGACACCGGCCCGCTTCAGCAGCGCGCCGAGATGGGTTTCGAGCAAGGCCTTGTGCCGGCGCGCAATTGCGCGTGCGGGATGGCCAGGGAGATCGGCCAGCTCGATGACCAGCCTGGTGAATCCCGAGCCGGCCCATCGCGGCCTGTCCGCCCAGACCGCCAGGTCGCGGAACAGACCGTCGATGATCGCCGCCGGCGAGCCGGACAGCTTGTCGCCGAACGTCGCGAACGCGGCCAAGGCCAGTTCGTTCTGGGCTTCGAGCACGAAGGCGAGCAGCTGATCCTTGCTTTGAAAATGATTGTAGAGCGTGCGCTTCGTCACCCTCGTCGCCGATGCGATTTCGTCCATGCTCACGCGGCTATATCCGCGCTGGCGAAACAGGACGTATGCGGCAGCAAGGATGCGCCGCCGTGTCGGTTCTGCAGATCGCGCCATGCAGTCACCTCTTAAATATACCGAGTAGTGAATTTACATCGGTTGAAAAACCAATTGGAATGGCTTCCGGGATTTTTCGGCCCGCGCCAGTCAGCTTCCTCGCGCTGCGAAAGCCATTGCCATGCCCGATTCGTTGACGCTCAGAGAAATCAAAGCTCGTCCGGTGGTGCTCAAGCTGAAGCGGCCCGTGGTCGCGCGCATTGTCACGATATCGGAGTGGCCGCTCGTCCTCATCGATCTGGTGACGGAGGAGGGCATTGTCGGGCGAAGCTATCTCGAGCCTTACATCGTGAAATCGCTGCGATATCTGGTTCCGGCGTTGCATGATCTCGGCGAATTGCTCAGAGGTCGGAGCGTGGCGCCTGTCGAGTTGTTCGAGGCGGCGCGCAAATCGCTTCACTTTGTCGGCTATGAGGGATTGTCGATGATCGCGGCGTCGGGCCTCGACATGGCCGCGTGGGACGCGTTGGCGAAAGCTGCAAACAAGCCGCTGTGCGTGCTGTTGGGGGCGACGGTCGGCGCCGTGAGATCCTACAATAGCAACGGCCTTTGGCTGAAGGAGCCGGCCGCCGTCGCGGCCGAGGCTTTGGAATTGCGCGACGAAGGAGGGTTCTCAGCCCTGAAATTGCGCCTCGGCAGAAGCGATCCGCGCGAGGATCTGACGACCCTCGACGCCGTTCGAAAAGCAGTCGGGGATCGGATGCATTTGATGGTGGACTACAACCAGGGGCTAAATCTCGCCGAAGCCATCGAGCGGTGCCATGCGATCGATGATTATGGCCTCGACTGGATCGAAGAGCCTGTCGTCTATGACAATCTCGACGGACACGCCCAACTGGCGGCGGAGCTGAAGACGCCGATCCAGATCGGCGAGAACTTCTATGGTCCGAGGGAGATGCATAAGGCGATCGCGAGAAAGGCCTGCGATCTGGTGATGCCGGATTTCATGCGCATCGGAGGAGTGACGGGCTGGATGCGGGCGGCTGCGATCGCCGGCGCCGCGGGCATCCCCATCTCAACGCATCTTTATCCGGAAGTCGCTGCCCACGTCATGCGCGCGACGGAGGCCGCTCACTGGTTGGAATGGCAGGACTGGGCCGATCCGATTCTCGAACGGCCGTATGAAATCAAGGATGGTCTCTTGCATATTCCCGACACGCCTGGTGTCGGTCTGGAATGGAACGAAGCGGCCGTTGCGGCTCACCTTGCAAGCGTCTAAAGCGCGATGAGATTGGGTTGAATCGTCATCGCGCTTTAGCTCTTTGTTTGACCATGATCTTTTCGGAAAACCGCTTCACACTTTTCCGTATCATGCTCTAGAGCGGCGGAGCGCCTGCGCCGACGCTTCCGTCAAAACATCTCGAAATATTCGCGGTGCTCCCAGTCCGACACCTCGGCCTGGAAGCGTTCGATCTCCGCGTTCTTGATGAAGGCGTAATAGTCCACGAACTCCGGCCCGAGCGCCTGGCGGAAGAACGGATCGTCGTTGAGCGCGAACACGGCCTCGCGCAGCGACTTCGGCAACAGCGCGGCCTTGGTCTCGTAGGGCGTGTCGGCCGACGGGCCGGGGTCGAGCTTGCGGTCGACGCCGTCGAGGCCGGAGAGGATCTGGCTTGCCATGTAGAGATAGGGATTGGCGGCGGGTTCGCCGATCCGGTTCTCCAGCCGGGTCGCCGGATCGCCGGCGCCGCCGAGCACGCGGATCATCACGCCGCGGTTGTCGCGGCCCCAGATCGCGCGGTCCGGCGCCAGCGAATAGGAGCGGTAGCGCTTGTAGCCGTTGATGGTCGGCGTCGTGAATACGGTCGAGGCCCGCGCGTGCTCGATCAGGCCGGCGAGCCAGGCGCGGCCGAGCGCGCTGAGCGGCTCGCCGGTCTCCTTGGCCATGAAGACGTTCTCGCCATTGGCGCGCGACACCAGCGACTGGTGCAGGTGCCAGCCGCTCGCGAACACGTTCGGCAGCTTCGGCCGGCACATGAAAGTCGCGTGATAGCCGTGGCGGCGCGCGATCTGTTTCACCGCCGAACGAAACAGCACCATGGTGTCGGCCGGCGCGAGCCCGACGGTCGGCGCGAAGGTGAATTCGCACTGGCTCGGGCCGAACTCGACTTCGACCGAGCGCAACGGCAGGTCGAGCGCGATGATGTCGCGGCGGATGATCTCGAGCGCCGGCTCCATCAGGTCGTAGCGCTGCTCGGTGAGGTACTGATAGCCGTGCGACAGCAGGCTGACCGACGGCGGCCGTCCGGGCTGGCCGGCATCCTCCGGCGCCATATGAGCGTCGTCGAGCTTGAACAGATGGAATTCGACCTCGAGGCCGGCGACGAAATCGTAGCCGCGGCCAGCGAGCTGATCGAGCACCTTGCGATAGAGGTTGCGGGTCGCGAACGGCACCGGCCGGCCGTCGCTGAAATGGAGGTCGCAGAGCAGCCAGCCGGTGTTGTCAGCCCAGGGAAGCACGCGGAACGTGGTGGGATCGGCGACCATCAGCACGTCGGCCGCGCCTTCCATCTCCTTCATGCCGAAGCCGCCGCCTGATGTGAACACCGGAAACACCGTCTTGTGCGAGGTGTCCTTGGCGAGCATCGTCGTGGTGATGGAGCAGCCGCTTTCCAGCGAGCGCACCGCTTCGCCGGCGATCAGCGTCTTGCCGCGCAGGATGCCGTGCTGGTCGGGGAACGACAGGCGGATGACTTCGAGGTTCTTCTCCTCGACGATGCGGCGGAGGCGTTGTGCGGCCTCCTTCTGCTCATCCGACCATAGGCCGTGACGCTCGACGAAGCTCACCGCGTCACTCCTTCACTTCTCCCTCGCCCCGCTCTTCGCGGGGAGAGGGTCGGGGTGAGGGGCTCTCTCCGCCGACTCGATATGCCGATAGACCTGTACCCCCTCACCCGGATCGCTAACGCGATCCGACCTCTCCCCGCAAGCGGGGCGAGGTGAAGGATACAATGCGGAGCCATTGATACCATCTTCACTCCGCCGCCGTCAGATGATGCACCTTGCCGGCGATCTCGCGCGGCACGGGAGCTGCCCATGGTGCGCCGCGGCGGCGCTTGACGTCGACTTCCATCCAGTAGAGCTCCCAGCCCTGGGTCGGGCCGATGCCGTCCATCGTGGCCGGGCCCTGGATACTGCGCGCGGAGGCGTCGTCGAGGAACAGCATCGGCTTCTCGCCGCCTGCAACCTTCTCGATCTCCTGCCGCAGCAGGCGGCGGTACTGCACGATCGCCTTGTCGCTCTGGCCGAGATGCTCGTTGGTGCGGTCCTGAATCGCCCCCATCGACTCCACCGCCCACTGGTCGTGGACATTGATGTCGGCGCCCATGCCGGTATAGGTCGCGGTCGCCTGCTCGTGCGGATCGAAGCCGTAGTCGTTGCTGCGGTTCTTGCGCGACTTGTAGTCCGGCAGCGTATAGAGCTCGAGCCGCTGGTCGCGCATCTTCTGCTTGTCGACCGGCGCCGCGTAGCTGGTGAAGATCGCATACCAGTAGCAATTCTCGTCATCGACCGGCACGTGCCACTGCGAGATCGTCATCTCGGTCGACATCGGGATCACGAAGCCGTGCGGGAACAGCTGGTTGGTGACGCGCACATGGGTGCGCTCCGCGTCGAGCTCGCGCAGCGCGATCAGGCGCAGGCCGTATTCGGTGTGCTCGACATTGATGATCGGCCGGTCATATTCGCGCAGGATCTTGGTCATCGGCATGTCGCTGCCGGCCGACGCGCCGCGGAATTGCTTGCCGTAGGCGGCCGAGGTGTCCTCGTCCTCGAAGAAGCGGTGCAGAAAGGAGGCGTGCGCCGGATCGATGCCGACTTCGAGCGCCTGCAGCCAGTTGCAGTTCATGTGGCCCTTGAACGCGAACGTATGGCTGCCGGGCGCGACGAAGCAGTCGAGCTCCGGAAAGGCGGGCGGGGCGCCTTCGCCGAGCCAGGCCCACAGGATGCCGCTCTTCTCGACCACGGGATAGGAGCGCTGCCTGATGCCCTTGCAGAGTTGCGAGCCGGCCGGCTCCGCCGGCGTCTCGATGCACTGGCCTGACGTGTCGAACAGCCAGCCGTGGAAGGCGCAGCGCAGCCCGCCATGCTCGAGCCGGCCGAAGGCGAGATCGGCGCCGCGATGCGCGCAGTGGCGATCGATCAGCCCGTAGCTTCCGTCCTCGCCGCGGAACAGCACCAGGTTCTCGCCGAGCAGCCGCACCGGTCGTACCGGGCGCGGCCCGTCCAATTCGTCCACCAGCGCCGCCGGCTGCCAGTAGCTCCGCATCAGCTTGCCGCACGGGTCCTTGCGCCCGGTGCGGGTGATCAGATCGTTCGCTTCCTGGCTCATCATGGCGGCGTCTCCCGGATTTGGATTTGTTCGCCTATTGAACGAATGTGCGAATTATGCCATGTCTGTTTTGGACAGCAAGCGCAATTTTTGAACCGTTCAAAGCCCCAACCTAAAACGCCATGCCCAAGCTGAAGCGGACCGACCAGGACGAGCGCGCCACCGACTTCGTCGAGGCGCTCGATCGCGGCCTGCGCCTGTTGCAGGTGTTCGGCACCGTGTCCGGCCCGGCAACGCTGAGTGATCTGGCGCGTGCCGCCGATCTGCCGCGCGCCACCGCGCGCCGCATCCTGTTCACGCTCGCGCATGGCGGTTTCGTCGCGACCGACGGCAAGCTGTTCACGCTGACCCCGCATGTGCTGACGCTCGCGGGCTCGTTCCTGCAATCCAACCAGGTGGTGACGGTGCTGCAACCGGTGCTCGATCGCATCGCGACCGCAGCGCAGGAGATCGCCTCGCTCGCACTGCTCGACGGCGACGACGTCGTGTTCGTCGCGCGCTCGAGCCCGACCCGCGTGTTCTCCGCCGGTCTCGACATCGGCTACCGGCTGCCGGCGTTCTGCACCTCGGTCGGCCGCGCGATGCTCGGCCGGCTCACTGATGCCGAACTCGCGACGCGGCTGAAGGCAATGCGCTGCGATCCGGTGACGCCGCAGACCGTCACCGATCCGAAGAAGCTGCTCGCCACCATCATCGCCGATCGCGCGCAGGGCTATTCCCTCGTCGACCGCGAGGCCGAGCCGCATTTCCGCTCGATCTCGGTGCCGGTGCGCCGCTACGACGGCACCATCGTCGCCGCCATCAACATGGGCGCGCATGTCGATCGCGTGCCGATGCAGGAATTGATCGACCGCTTCCTGCCGCTGCTGCGCGACGGTGCTGATGATGTGAAGAGCAGACTCTTGTAGGGGAGGGGCTCTCACATCATCGCATGTTTCGTCATTGCGAGGAGCGATAGCGACGAAGCAATCCATGCATCCATACGCGGAGAGATGGATTGCTTCGCTTCGCTCGCAATGACGGGGATAGTGTTTCTTTTTGTGCTGTGAGATTACAGCGCCACGCTGCGCAGCCCGAAGCTGCGCGCTTCGTTCTGCAGCACCGGCCGCACCGAATCGATCAGCCGCGCGGCGGCGGCGTCGACCGAGAGGCCGGCGGTGTCGACCACCGCCGATGCGCGGGCATAGAGCGGCTCGCGGCTGACCAGGATGTTGCGTAATTCCGCCATCGCCGAGCGGTCGTCGGCCATCGGGCGCAGATCGCCCTGGCGGCGGACGCGGGCCATGTGCTCTTCCGGCTCGGCCTTCAGCCAGATCGTGTAGAACGACGACAGGATCAGGTCGAAGGTCAGCGCCTCGGAGACGATGCCGCCGCCGGTCGCCAGCACCATCAATTCCTTCCGCGCCAGCAGCTGCGTCAGCGCGGCCTGCTCCATGCGGCGGAAGCCTTCCTGGCCGTACAGCGCGATGATCTCGGCGACCGAGAGGCCGTTCTGCGCCTCGATCTCCTTGTTGAGCTCGACAAAGCTCCAGCCGATCTTCTTCGCCAGCATCCGGCCGAGCGTGGTCTTGCCGGCGCCGCGCAGGCCGATCAGCGCAATGCCGGAGAACGAGGCGCGCCGCGGCGCCAACGGGCTGCTGCCGGCGAGCATGTCCTTGGCCTGCGCGATCTGGTTCGGCGACGCCTTGCGCAGCAGGTCGCGGATCACGGCCCAGTCCGGCACGGGCTCGCTGGAGGGGATCAGGTCCTCGAGATGCGCACCCATCGCGCCTGCGACACGGCGCAGCAGCACGATCGAGACATTGCCTTTGCCGCTTTCGAGCTGGGCGATGTAGCGTTCGGAAATGCCGGAAACCTTGGCGAGCACCTTGCGCGACATGCCGCGCAGGGCGCGCATCGTGCGCACGCGCTGGCCGAGTTGTTCAAGGAAGTCGGTTTCCGGGTCGTTGGCTGCGGTCATGATCCCTGTGCGACGCGCGGTCCTGACTGAATCAGACCGAGGTTCTAGGAAACATAGTGCCGATAAGGATTGACAGCAAGCCAACGTGGTGGCTTTGTATGAATTATAATTCTTATATTCACAGGAGAGGGAAGCGTGGCACGTCCGGGTCCGAGGAGCGGAGCATGACTTACAACGCGGTCTCCTGGCTGCTCGACCGCAACGTCGATGAAGGCCGTGGCGACAAGGTCGTGTTCGACGATACGGTGTCGCAAATCACCTATGGCCAGTTGCAGCAGCAGACCCGCCGCATCGGCAACATGCTGCGCCGGCTCGGCGTCCGCCGCGAGGAGCGGGTCGCCATGATCATGCTGGACACGGTCGACTTTCCGATCGTGTTCCTCGGCGCGATCCGCGCCGGCGTGGTGCCGGTGCCGCTCAACACGCTGCTGACCGCGGAGCAGTATGCCTACATCCTCGGTGATTGCCGCGCCCGCGTGTTGTTCGTGTCGGAAGCGCTGCTGCCGGTCGTGAAGGACATCATTGCGCGGATGCCCGACCTCGAGCATGTCGTGGTCTCCGGCAAGGACGCGCACGGCCACAAGAGGCTGTCGGACGAGATCGCGCGCGAGAGCGACGTGTTCGCCACCGCGCCGACCCATGCCGACGAGCCGGCATTCTGGCTCTATTCGTCGGGCTCCACCGGCATGCCGAAGGGCGTGCGCCATCTGCATTCCAATCTCGCGGCGACCGCGGAGACCTATGCCAAGCAGGTGCTCGGGATCCGCGAGGATGATGTCGGCCTCTCGGCGGCAAAGCTGTTCTTCGCCTACGGGCTCGGCAATGCGCTGACCTTCCCGATGTCGGTCGGCGCCACCACGGTGTTGAACTCCGAGCGGCCGACGCCGGCGGTGATGTTCGCGCTGATGAACAAATATCATCCCAGCATCTTCTTCGGCGTGCCGACCCTGTTCGCGGCGATGCTGAACGACGAGGCGACTAAGGCGCAGTCCGGCGGCAACCGTTTGCGCGTTTGCACCTCGGCCGGCGAGGCGCTGCCGGAATCTGTCGGCAATGCCTGGAAGACGCGGTTCGGCGTCGACATCCTCGATGGCGTCGGCTCGACCGAGCTGCTGCACATCTTCCTGTCGAATGCGCCCGGCGACATCAAATACGGCTCGTCCGGCCGTCCGGTGCCCGGCTACAAGGTGCGGCTGGTCAACGAGATCGGCGCCGACGTCGCGGACGGCGAGGTCGGCGAGCTCTTGGTCGATGCGCCCTCGGCCGGCGAGAGCTACTGGAATCAACGGGCCAAGAGCCGCGCCACGTTCGAGGGCGCCTGGACTCGCACCGGCGACAAATACACGCGCGATGCCGACGGCCGTTACACTTTCTGCGGCCGCGCCGACGACATGTTCAAGGTCTCCGGCATCTGGGTGTCGCCGTTCGAGGTCGAGAGCGCGCTGATCACCCATCCCGCGGTGCTGGAGGCGGCGGTCGTGCCGGAGGCCGACCCGGAAGGCCTGCTCAAGCCGAAGGCCTATGTGGTGCTGCGGCCCGACAGTTCAGCCGCCGGCCTGCACGAGGCGCTGAAGGAGCACGTCAAGCAGAAGATCGGCCCGTGGAAATATCCGCGCTGGATCGATGTGGTCGACAATCTGCCGAAGACGGCGACCGGAAAGATCCAGCGCTTCAAGCTGCGGGAACACGAGCACTAGCTCCCCGCGTCGTCCCGGCCTAGTGCGCAATTGCGCACGGGAGCCGGGACCCATACGCCGCGGCCTTCGTTTCGAGAGACGCTGTTCAACAGCTTTGCGCAACAACTAACGCCTGTGGTTATGGGTCCCGGCTTTCGCCGGGACGACGATGAGGAAGGCCTACCATGACAAACTTGAAACCCTCCGGCTTCCTCAGCATCGACGGCGCCGGTCTCGAATACCGCATGATCGGTCCCTCGCCGGACGCGGCGCCGACCATCGTGATGCTCCATGAAGGCCTCGGCTGCGTCGGGCTGTGGGGCGACTTCCCCGAGAAGCTGCAGGCGGCGACCGGCGCCGGCGTGTTCGCCTATTCGCGCGCGGGTTATGGCGCCTCGTCGCCGGCGAAGCTGCCGCGTCCGGTCGACTACATGCACCGCGAGGCGCTCGACGTGCTGCCGAAGCTGCTCGATCGGATCGGCTTTCGCCGCGGCTTGCTGCTCGGTCATTCCGACGGCGCGTCGATTGCCGCGATCTATGCCGGCGCGCATCAGGATCATCGCCTGCACGGCCTGGCGCTGCTGGCGCCGCACTTCATCGTTGAGGACATCTCGGTGAAGTCGATCGCCGAGATCAAGACGGCGTACGAGACCACCAACCTCAAGGAGAAGCTGGCGCGCTGGCACAAGGACGTCGACAACGCCTTCTATGGCTGGAACGGCGCCTGGCTCGATCCGGCATTCCGCGACTGGGATATCTCCGACTATCTCGCCTATATCCGCGTGCCCGTGCTGATCGTGCAGGGCGCGGCCGACCAGTACGGCACGATGCGGCAGGTCGAGATCGCCCAGGAGGAGTGCTACTGCCCGGTCGATGTTACGGCCATCGCCGGCGCCGGCCATTCGCCGCATCGCGAGGCGCCCGCGGTCACGCTCGAGGCGGTCGCCGAATTCGCCAAAGCGGCGCTGCGCGACGACCCGGCACTGGCGGCCTGACGGCACTGGCGGCCTGACCTTTGGTGCCGGTGCCAGGTCATTGGCCGAGCTGGCGATTTTCCTGAACATGAAACAAAATGCATGTTTTTGCGTTTTGAACTAGACCAGATCGAAAACATGCATTATTGTGCATGGAGACCTCGACGACGAACCTTCAAACGAACAACAGCAAGACAACAGATAAGGGTGGCCCATGGCTGGTGACGATCGCGTCCTTGCAGGCGGGGCGAAGTACATCGACTTCCAGACCGACCCGTCGCGCTACCGGCACTGGAAGCTCGACGTCGCGGGCGATGTCGCGACGCTGACCATGGACGTCGACGAGAACGCCGGCCTGTTCGAGGGCTATCAGCTCAAGCTGAATTCCTATGACCTCGGCGTCGACATCGAGCTTGCGGACGCCGTGCAGCGCCTGCGCTTCGAGCATCCCGAGGTCAAGGTCGTGGTGATGCGCTCGGGCAAGAACCGGGTGTTCTGCGCCGGCGCCAACATCCGCATGCTGGCGGGCTCGACCCACGCCCACAAGGTCAACTTCTGCAAATTCACCAACGAGACCCGCAACGGCTTGGAAGACTCCAGCGAGAATTCCGGGCAGAGCTTCATCACCGTCGTCAACGGCACCGCGGCCGGCGGCGGCTATGAGCTGGCGCTCGCGACCGACCACATCATGATGGCCGACGACGGCGCTGCCGCCGTCGCGCTACCGGAAGTACCGCTGCTCGCGGTGCTGCCGGGCACCGGCGGGCTCACGCGCGTCGTCGACAAGCGCAAGGTGCGCCGCGACCACGCCGACTTCTTCTGCACCATCGAGGAAGGCATCAAGGGCAAGCGCGCCGTCTCCTGGCGCCTGGTCGACGAGATCGCGCCGAACTCCAAGCTCGAGGGCAAGCTGGCCGAGCGCGTCAAGGAATTCGCCGCGAAGTCGAAGCGCAACGGCGCCGGCAAAGGCATCGCGCTTGCGCCGCTGACGCGCACCATCGACGACAGCGCGATCCGCTACGGTTTCGTCAGCGTCGACATCGATCGCGCAGCGCGCATCGCCACCATCTCGATCAAGGCGCCGGAAACCACGGCGCCCGCGGATATCGACGGCATGATCGCGCAAGGCGCTGCGTTCTGGCCGCTGCAGGTCGCCCGCGAACTCGATGACGCGATCCTGCATCTGCGCATCAACGAGCTCGAGATCGCGATGCTGGTGTTCAAGAGCCACGGCGACCGCGGCAATGTCGTGTCCTATGACGCGTTCCTGGAGGCCAACAAGGCGCACTGGCTGGTCAACGAGGTCAGGCACTACTGGAAGCGCGTGCTCAAGCGCATCGACGTCACCTCGCGCACGCTGGTGACGCTGGTCGAGCCCGGCTCCTGCTTCGTCGGCACGCTGGCCGAGCTCGTGTTCGCCGCCGACCGCTCCTACATGCTGATCGGCCAGAAGCAGGGCGACAACCGCCCGCCGCCGGCGATCGAGCTGACGGCGATGAATTTCGGGCCCTATCCGATGAGCCACGGCCTGACCCGGCTGCAATCGCGCTTCCAGGCCGATCCGTCGGATCTCGAGCGCGCGCAAGGCTCGATCGGCAAGGCGCTCGACGCGGAGGAGGCCGAGGAGCTCGGTCTCGTCACCTTCGCGCTCGACGACATCGACTGGGACGACGAGGTCCGCGTGTTCTTCGAGGAGCGCACCTCGTTCTCGCCCGACGGTCTCACCGGCATGGAAGCCAATCTGCGCTTCGTCGGCCCGGAGACCATGGAATCGAAGATCTTCTCCCGCCTCACGGCGTGGCAGAACTGGATATTCCAGCGGCCGAACGCGGTCGGTGAGGACGGCGCACTGCGCCGCTACGGCACCGGCCAGAAGGCGCAATTCGACATGACGCGAGTTTAAGGGAGCACGGCCATGAACATCATGAACGTCGATTACTCGACCAAGATTCCGAACAATGTGAATCTCGCCGAGGACCGCCAGGTGCTCAAGGCGCTGGAAGGCTGGCACCCCGGCTACATGGACTGGTGGAGCGACATGGGTCCGGACGGCTTCCAGGAATCGCTGGTCTATCTGCGCACCGCCTATTCGGTCGATCCGCGCGGCTGGGCCAAGTTCGACTATGTGCGGATGCCCGAATATCGCTGGGGCATCTTGCTCGCGCCGCAGGAAGAGAACCGCGTCATCCCGTTCGGCGAGGACTATGGCAAGCCGGCCTGGCAGGAAGTCCCCGGCGAGCACCGCGCGATGCTGCGCCGCCTGATCGTGATCCAGGGCGACACCGAGCCGGCCTCGGTCGAGCAGCAGCGCCATCTCGGCAAGACCGCGCCGTCGCTCTACGACATGCGCAACCTGTTCCAGGTCAATGTCGAGGAAGGCCGCCATCTCTGGGCGATGGTTTATCTGCTGCAGAAGTATTTCGGCCGCGACGGCCGCGAGGAGGCCGATGATTTGTTGCGCCGCCGCTCGGGCGACGCGGATAGCCCGCGCATGCTAGGGGCCTTCAACGAGGCGACGCCGGACTGGCTGTCGTTCTTCATGTTCACCTACTTCACCGACCGCGACGGCAAGATGCAGCTGCACTCGCTGGCGCAGTCGGGCTTCGATCCGCTGTCGCGCACCTGCCGCTTCATGCTGACCGAGGAAGCCCACCACATGTTCGTCGGCGAGACCGGCATCACCCGCGTCGTGCAGCGCACCTGCGATGCGATGAAGGAAGCCGGCATCATCGATCCGAACGACATCGCCAAGATCCGCGCGCTTGGCGTGATCGACCTGCCGACCATCCAGAAGAAGCTGAACCTGCACTATTCGCTGTCGCTCGATTTGTTCGGCTCGGAAGTGTCGACCAACGCGGCCAATGCCTTCAACGCCGGCATCAAAGGCCGCTACAAGGAGACCACGATCGACGACGACCACCAGCTCAAGAGCTCGACCTATCCGGTCATGAAGATGGTGGACGGCCAGATCAAGATGGTCGACGAGCCGGCGCTGACCGCGCTCAACATGCGGCTGCGCGACGACTACACGCAGGATTGCGTCAAGGGCATGCTGCGCTGGAACAAGGTGATCTCGACCGCCGGCATCGACTACAAGCTCGCGGTGCCGAACACCGCCTTCCACCGCCAGATCGGCGAGTTCAAGGACGTCCATGCGACGCCCGATGGCCTCTTGATCGACGACGCCACCTGGGCCAAGCGCAAGAACGACTGGCTGCCGTCGACCGCGGACGGCGACTTCATCGCCTCGCTGATGAAACCGGTGACCGAACCCGGCCAGTTCGCCTCCTGGATCTCGCCGCCCAAGGTCGGCATCGACAACAAGCCGGGCGACTTCGAGTATGTGAGGATCGAGAGCTGATCGGCGCGAGCATGATCCGGAAAAGTGTGAAGCGGTTTTCCGAAGAGATCATGCTCAAACAACGGATAGGTCATGATGCGAAAATCGCATCGTGACCTAACAGTTTCTTTCCGCAGGGAGAGAACAGGAAGGGGCGAGCCGAAAAGGTCCCGGGCTCGTCCCTTTCTTTTTGGTCAGATGCCGGTACGGAGGCGCGGCCTCAATCGTCATTTGTAAGTTCGTCGGGCCACATCTGCGCACCGTGAAGCACGCGCAAGATGCGAACAGTCTCACCGTGAACAAGGTACGCCGTGACATAAGGTGTGCGCGGGATGACCAACTCGCGCGTGCCGGCAACACGCCCGGGCCGACCACAGGAAAGTCGAGCAGGCGCCGCGCAGCATCGGCAATCTGTTCGTCAACATGGACCGCCGCGCGAGGATTCTCGGTCTCGATGTAGCTGAAAATGTCGTCGCGATCGGATAACGCGAAGCGCGACCAGACGAGTTTCACCGCTTACGCCTTGTCGCTTTTCGAAGCGCGGCGGCGCGGCGTTGCGCGAAATGCGCTTCGACCTCGGAATCATCGAGACCGGGGCGGGTATCCGCCAACGCCTGGTGCACCTTCTCGCGAAACCAGCTGTCGTAAGCCTGGCTGTTGCTCACGAGTTCCAGTGGAAGCATTCCTTCATTGGCCGTGCGTGTCAGCAGAATCCGCACGGCGTCGGATACCGTGAGACCCATGTTCTCCAGAACCTCGGTGGCCTTTTCCTTTACGTCCGCATCGATGCGGGTTTGGACCAGGGCATTCGAAGCCATAGCGATCTCCTTCGCCAATGTAATGCATTTGAATGACAAGCGCCAGAGGTGTCACAGCCCTATGGAAGCAGGTGAGCCAGCGACGAAAACGGCCCCGCCCTTCGGCGGAGCCGTTGCCGTAGGTCGGTCGCGCGGCTGCTTAGCCCGCGATCTCCAGCCCCGCGGTCGCGTAGACCACGCCGCCATCGACCGCGATGGTGTTGCCCACGACATAGTCGCCGGCGCGCGAGGCGAGGTAGATCGCGGTGCCCGCCATGTCCTCGTCGGTACCGACGCGCTTCGCCGGCACGCGCTTGGCGACTTCGTCGGCGTGGTCGCGCGCGGCGCGGTTCATGTCCGACTTGAAGGCGCCCGGTGCGATCGCGGTGACGTTGATGTTGTCCTTGATCAGGCGTGTCGCCATGCGGCGCGTCAGATGGATCACCGCAGCCTTGCTGGCGGCATAGGAATAGGTCTCCATCGGGTTGACGAAGATGCCGTCGATCGAGGCAATGTTGATCACCTTGCCCGGCCTGTCGTGCGTCGCCGCCGCACGCAGCGGCTTGGCCAGCGCCTTGGTCAGGAAGAAGATCGACTTGACGTTGAGGTTCATCACCTTGTCCCAGCCGCTCTCCGGAAATTCGTCGAAGTCCGCGCCCCAGGCCGCGCCGGCATTGTTGACGAGGATGTCGAGCTTCGGCTCGCGCTTGATGATCTCGCCCGCGAGCTTGTCGCAGCCCTCGACGGTCGAGATGTCGATCGGCAGCGCGATGCATTCGCCGTCATAGGCGGCGGAAAGCTCCTGCGCGGTCGCCTCGCAGGGACCTGCCTTGCGCGCGGTGATGTAGACCCTGGCGGCACCCTGCGCGAGGAAGCCGGCCGCGATCATCTTGCCGATGCCGCGCGATCCCCCGGTCACCAATGCGACGCGGCCCTTCAGCGAGAACAGATCCTTGAACATGCGCTCCTCCATTGCGTTGCCAGTGGTTCTGGGCGCGCCCGGGGAGCGAGTCAAGGAGAGGGAAGGGATCGGTAGCCCGGATGCAGCGGAGCGAAATCCGGCAAAATGCTATCCGCGGATGCGACTGTCCCGGATTGCGCTTCGCTGCATCCGGGCTACGAAGAGTAGGTTACGCCGCGTCGATGCGGCGAAAGCCGTTCCACACCGCGGTGGCGGCGCCTGATGTCAGCACCGGCAGCAGGCGCGCGTCCTGGTAATTGCCGTTCAGCGAGACACGCTGCAAGGCGGTCAAATGGTCGGCGCTTTCGGGAAACAGCATGCCCGGCCGCGTCGTCACCGCGGTCCGAAAGCCGATCGACCGGGCGAGGGCGAATTCACGCTGCCCGGCGGCGATCCGGTCGCCATAGGGATAAGCCAGATGCAATGCCGGCCGCTGCAGCGCATCCTCGATCCGCGCCCGGCTGGTCGCGAGCTCGAACGATGCGATGGTCTCGCTCTGCTTGGCGAGATTGCAATGGGTGATGGTGTGCGCACCGATCGTCACCAGCGGGTCGTCGGCAAAGCCGCGCAACTCGTCCCAGGACATGCAGAGCTCGCGCGCGATGCCGGTCTCGTCGACGCCGTGGCGGGCGCACAGCGCTGATATCTCGGCCTGCATCTCCTGCTCGCCGGGCAGTGAACGCAGCCAGTCGTGGATGCGGCCGAAAGCAGTGCGCTTGGCCTGCGGTGTCGCGGTGTCGATCCGCGTCATGGTGCCGTCGATCGGCACCTCGATCGCGGACGCCGCCGCGATCACCCGCTCCAGCGCGATCCACCACAATCTGCCGCAGCCCTCGGCGAAATCGCTCGCGACATAGACCGTGAACGGGGCGCCGAACTCGCGCATCACAGGCAGCGCGAAATCGCGGTTGTCGCGATAGCCGTCGTCGAAGGTAAAGCAGGCGAAGCGCCGCGCGAAATTCCGTTCGGCGAGACGGCGATGCGCCTCGTCGATGCTGATCACGTCGACGTCGAGCGCGCGCAGATGCGCCAGCATCGCGCGCAGGAAGTCCGGCGT
Organism: Bradyrhizobium sp. USDA 4502; assembly: GCF_054063355.1. NCBI lineage: Bacteria > Pseudomonadati > Pseudomonadota > Alphaproteobacteria > Hyphomicrobiales > Nitrobacteraceae > Bradyrhizobium > Bradyrhizobium sp. USDA 4502. The sequence goes on along the minus strand of NZ_JBSSGF010000001.1, from coordinate 6,764,947 downwards.
GACCTCGAGATGATGGTTCGGCTGGAACGCGTCGCCGCGCCGCGGGCGGACGTGGTGCAGCATGAAGATGGCGCCGACGCCGGCGAAGATCGGCCGCAGCAGGATATGCGCACCCGAGAAATACAACGCCTCCATGCCGGCACGGATCACGGTGTTGCGGAGTTGTTTCATGTGGGCGCGGGCCGGCCGATTTGCATTCCGCGGCAAACTTAGCGAAAGACCACTGAAGAAACTGTTATCCCGGTCCGACATGGCGCCCCCGCCATGGCGCGTCATTTGGGGTTTGACAGTCAGCCAAGGGTTTGTTTTCTCTCTGGTTCCCGACCCCGCAGGACGCTGAATGCACGGACTTTTCAAGTGGAGTAGCAAGTGGTGGCCGGGGGTGATTCCACTGGTCGTGCTTTGGGGTATCGCGGCCTGGACGAGCACCACAACGGTCGAAGCGGACCTTGCCGCGCGCTCTAATGCCGCACTGAAGGACACCGTCCTCGACAAGCGCCGCATCAGCGTCGACGGCCGCGACGTGACGTTCGCGGCCAACGCCTTCTCCGAAGACGGCCGCCTCAGCGCGGTGGCGTCGGTCGAAGCCGTGCCCGGCGTGCGGCTGGTCAACGACGAGACCCGCCTTGTTCCCGAAGCCAAGCCCTTTGTCTGGTCCGCCGAACGCGACGTGGTGCGGGTCACGCTCGGCGGCAATGCGCCGCTGCCGTCGAGCAAGGGCAAGTTGACCGAGGCCGCGAAGGCCGGTCTCGGCGGCGTCGAGGTGGTGGATCAGATGGTGCTCGCCCGCGGCGCGCCGCTGCGGTTCGACGCGGCGGCGCTGCTGTTGCTCGACCAGATCGGCAAGCTGAAGGAAGGCAAGATCACGCTCACCGACAGCAAGGTTGCCCTCGCCGGCATGGCGCGCGAGCTCGGCGGACGCGAAGCGGTCGCCGCGGCGCTGAAGAACCTGCCGGAAGGCTATTCGATCGCCGCCAACGACATCAAGGCGCCGCCCTACGTGTTCCAGGCCTACAAGGACCCGGTCGCGGTGACGCTGACGCTGACCGGCTACGTGCCCGACAACAACGTGCACGCCGCGCTGGTCGCCGCCGCCGGCCGCAAGTTCTTCAGCGAGAAGGTGGTCGACAATCTCAAGGCCAGCATCGGCGCGCCGTCGGGTTTCGCGGCCGCGGTGGGGCCCGCGCTCGGCGCACTGTCGCGGCTGTCGACCGGAACGCTGGTGGTATCGGACCGCGAGGTGAAGCTGTCGGGCGATGCGCTCTACGATGCCGCCGCCGGCCAGATCCGCGACGGGCTCGGCAAGGATTTTCCGCAGGGCTGGCAGTACAAGGCCGAGGTCACGGTCAAGCCTGCGGCTGCCCCGGTCGATCCCACGGTGTGCCAGCAGCTGTTTTCCGAAATCCTCTCGAAGGGCAAGATCCGCTTCGAGTCCGGCAAGGCCGACATCGTGCCGGATTCCGCCGGCCTGCTCGACCGCCTGATCGAGACGGCGTTGCGCTGCCCCAATGCGACGATCGAGATCGCCGGCCATACCGACAGCGACGGCGAGGAGGCCGCCAACCAGGCGCTGTCGGAGCGGCGCGCGCAGGCCGTGGTGGATTACCTCGTGCGCGCCGGTCTGCCCGCCAGCCGCTTCACGCCGATCGGCTATGGCAGCACGCAGCCGCTGGCCGGCAACGAGAGTGAAGACGGCAAGGCGCAGAACCGCCGCATCGAATTCGTGGTGAAGTAGCGATGACCGTGCTCGCGACATTCTTCTGGGGTTGGCTGCTCGGCGCGGCGCTGCTCGGCTTCTGCATGGGCTGGATCGCGGTGGTGCATCGGGCGCAGGGCGTCTCGAAGGTCTGGATGCGCTGGCTGGCGCTGCTCGCCGCCGCGCTGGTGGCGACGTCGTTCGCGCGGATCGTGCCCGGCCGGTTCGGCTACTGGCTCGATCTCTTCCTGGTCATGTTCGCGCTCTATCTCGTCGGCTGCGCGATCGGCTCCTGGCTGCGCGACTGGGTGGTTTCGCGCAGCAAGCCCGCGAGCTGACCTCAACCTCTTGATCCGACAGGCCTGAGCGGCGTCGCCAAGCGCAAGGGCGCGCCGCATTCATTTTAGCGCTTGACATCAATACGTACGTACGTATTAAATCCTGTCCATGCCAAAACCCTCTCTCCGCGATGCCATCCTCGACGCCGGCCTGACGGAAATGTTCCGGACCGGCTATCACGGCACCAGCGTGCGCGACGTCACCGCCGCCGCCGGCGCGCCGCAGGGCTCGTTCACCAACCATTTCCGCTCGAAGGAGCTGTTCGCGTCCGAGGTGCTGGACCGTTACTTCCTCTATGTGCGCGGCCTCGTCGCCGAGGCGCTGGGCGACCTGACGCTGACGCCGCGCGAAAGGCTGAGAAGCTATCTCGATCTGATCACCGGCAAGCTGGCGCATGACGGTTTCACCCGCGGCTGCCTGATCGGCGATTTCAGCCTCGAGGCGTCGGGCTCGAGCGAGATGCTGCGCGAGCAGCTCGACAACATCTTCCGGGAATGGCGCGCGCCGTTTGCGGCCTGCATTGCCGAAGCGCAGGCCAAGGGCGAGATCGCGTCCGACTTCGATCCCGATCAGCTGGCCGATTTCCTGCTCGCATCGTGGCAGGGCGCGATGCTGCGCATGAAGGTCGAGCGCAGCGAAACTGCGCTGACGCGTTTCAAGACGATCGCATTCCAAACCGTGTTCAAGGAGTTGCCATGACCATATCCGCCGATATCAGCCTGCATCATCGCGCCGTGCTCGGGAGCACGATGGCCTATCGCGAGACCGGCCGCGGCGACGCGCCGCACGTGCTGTTCCTGCACGGCAATCCGACGTCATCCTACATCTGGCGTAACATCATGCCGCTGGTCGCCCCCGTCGGGTACTGCATCGCGCCCGACCTGATCGGCTACGGCCAGTCCGGCAAGCCCGACATCGGCTATCGCTTCTTCGACCAGGCGGACTATCTCGACGCGCTGATCGACGAGCTCGGCATCGCCTCGGCCTATCTCGTCGCCCAGGATTGGGGCACGGCGCTCGCCTTCCACCTCGCGGCACGCCGTCCGCAACTGGTGCGCGGGCTCGCCTTCATGGAGTTCATCCGCCCGATGCGTGATTGGTCGGACTTCCACCAGCACGACGCCGCGCGGGAGACGTTCCGGAAATTCCGCACGCCGGGCGAGGGCGAAGCGATGATCCTCGACAACAATGCGTTCGTCGAACGCGTGCTGCCTGGCTCGATCCTGCGCACGCTCGGCGAGGAGGAGATGGCCGCCTACCGCGCGCCGTTTGCGCCGCGCGAGAGCCGCAAGCCGACCTTGATGCTGCCGCGCGAGCTGCCGATCGCGGGCGAGCCGGCCGATGTCGCCGAGGCGCTCACGGTGGCGCATGCGGCGCTCGCGGCATCGACCTATCCGAAGCTGCTGTTCGCGGCGACGCCCGGGGCACTGGTGTCACCGGCCTTTGCCGCCGAATTCGCCAAGACGCTCAAGCATTGCGCGGTCGTTCAACTCGGCGCGGGCGCGCACTATCTGCAGGAGGATCATCCGGAGGCGATCGGCCGCTCTGTGGCCGGCTGGATCGCCGGCGTCGAGGCTGCCTCCGCGCAGCGCGACGCCGCATGAGGGCACGGAGCGCGTGACATGAAGAATGTCTCGATCACCTATTGCCGGCCGTGCGGCTATGAGAAGCGTGCCAAAGAGGCCGCGGCGCTGTTGCGCGAGCGCCTTGGCGTCGATGCGACGCTGATCCCCGGCAAGGGCGGCATCTTCGAGGTCAAGCTTGGCGACGAGGTTGTCGCCAGGCGCGCCAAGGGACATTTTCCCGATGCCGCCGAGATCGTCGCCGCGGTCACGGCCGCGCGGGATTGATGATCGGCGGAGCGCCTCCCGGCGGGTACCGGAAGATCATTCTCTATTCGGCCGTGCCGGTGCTTCACCGTAGTTTTCCGGATGGCCTTGCGGACCGTTCGGCGGGCTAACTGCCGCACGCGCATGTCAAGTCTTGTCGAAGGCGGCGGGAAACGCGCATATTTGTGCACCCGCTGTCATGAATCATCCGTAATATCTTGAAGATGCGCGTTTTATTGTCTTTTGACGAATTCCACTCCGGTTTAAAACGCGCTACACGGGCCAGGGCACAGCGAAGCGCCGGCGGAGTTCGCCCGGGAGCCGTCGTCGCGGGATCGCAATTCGAGGTCTAGATGCTGGAAGCAATACGCAGGGCGATGGCGTTTCTGCGCCAGAAGCAAATCCTGCATCGGCTGGGTGTTGTCATCAGCATCGCCGTCATCGGCATCGCCTGCTACGTCCTGTATCACATGCTGCGCGGCATCGACACCAACGAGGTGCTCGAGGCCATCAAGAGCACCGAGCCGCGGCAGATTGCCCTGGCGGGACTGTTCGTCGCGGCGGGCTACTTCACGTTGACCTTCTACGATCTGTTCGCGGTGCGCGCGATCGGCCACGCCCATGTGCCCTATCGCATCAACGCGCTCGCGGCCTTCACCTCCTATTCGATCGGCCACAATGTCGGCGCCAGCGTCTTCACCGGCGGCGCGGTGCGCTACCGGATCTATTCGGCGTGGGGGTTGAACGCGATCGACGTCGCCAAGATCTGCTTTCTCGCCGGGCTCACCTTCTGGCTCGGCAATGCCGCGGTGCTCGGGCTCGGCATCGCCTACCACCCCGAGGCCGCCGCCAACATCGACCAACTGCCGCCCTGGCTCAACCGGGCGCTGGCATTCGCGATCATCACCGCGCTGGTCGCCTATGTGGTCTGGGTCTGGACCCAGCCGCGGGTGGTCGGCCGCGGCCCCTGGACGGTGACCCTGCCGGGTGGCCCGCTGACGCTGCTGCAGATCGCAATCGGCATCCTCGACCTCGGCTTCTGCGCGCTGGCGATGTACGTGCTGGTGCCGGACGAGCCAAATCTCGGCTTCGTCGTGGTCGCCGTCATCTTCGTGTCGGCGACCCTGCTCGGCTTCGCCAGCCACTCCCCCGGCGGCCTCGGGGTGTTCGACGCCGCCATGCTGGTCGGCCTCTGGCAGATGGACCGCGAGGACCTGCTCGGCGGTATGCTGCTGTTCCGGCTCCTCTACTATATTGCGCCCTTCGTCATATCTGTAATCTTGCTGACGTTTCGGGAGGTTATCGTCGGCGCCCGACTCAAACGGCTGCCGCAGGCTGATTCGGGTCCCCGCGCCGAGCCGCACCATGAGGCGGTTCTGGTTCGAAAGCGCGGTGATTCCGGGGTCTGATGAAGCGGCCCGATGCCTCCCGAGGGAAGGTCGCTATGACCGCGCCTGGGCGAGACATGAACCGACGGGATGAAAGCCGCCGCGATGGCAATTGACGATTCGCATTCCTCCATCTTCTCGCCCTGGCCCGACCGGTTGCGCCACTCCGCGCTGATCCTGCTTGCCGCAGCGCTGGCCTTGAGCGTGGTGGTCGCGCTTGGCGAATTGTCGCTGGTGCGCGCCTGCGCCGTGTTCGTCTGCATCGCGGCCGCGGCGCTGGTGCCGTGGCGGCTGCATGATGCCGGAACCTCGCGCGAGGATGTCCGCGGCGTCAATCCGGTCGAGGCCGCCGCCGTCAGCGCGGTCGTCGCCGGCATGCCGGATCCGGCCGTGCTGCTCGATCGCGCCGGCCGCGTCATCCATCTCAACGCCGCCGCGGCGCAGCTCGCGCCCGCGCTGCGCAAGAACGAACTGGCGCAATTTGCCCTGCGCTCGCCGGAGATCATCACCGCGCTGCGCGAGGCGATCGCGACCACCGAGCCGCGCCGCGCCACCTACACCGACCACGTTCCGGTCGATCGCTGGATGGAATTGGTGATCACGCCGGTGCCGGTGCCGACCCAGTTCGGCGGCACCGAGAAGTGCATGCTGATGACCTTCCACGACCTGACGCCACTGCGCCGGGTCGAGGAGATGCGCGCCGATTTCGTCGCCAATGCCAGCCACGAGCTGCGCACGCCGCTCGCCGCCTTGTCCGGCTTCATCGACACGCTGCAGGGGCCGGCGCGTGAGGACGCGCGGGCGCGCGAGCGCTTCCTCGGCATCATGCACACCCAGGCGACCCGTATGGCGCGGCTGATTGACGATTTGCTGTCGCTGTCGCGGGTCGAGCTGTCGGCCCATGTGCGGCCCGAGGCCTCGATCGATATCGTGCCGATCATCCGCCAGGTCGCCGACGGGCTCGAGGCGCTGGCGAGCGAGCGCCAGGTCGAGATCGAGGTCGACCTGCCTCAGGCCCCGGTCATGATCGCCGGCGACCGCGAGGAACTGCTCCGCCTGTTCGAGAACCTGATCGAGAATGCCCTCAAATACGGCGCCTCCGGGGGCCGCGTCATAGTGTCGCTGAATCAGGCCGTTTCGGGCGCATCGGGCGAAGGGACCCCCGAAATCCGTGTCATGGTACGGGATTTCGGCCCCGGCATCGCCCCGGAGCACCTGCCACGGCTGACCGAGCGCTTCTACCGGGTCGACGTCGGCGACAGCCGCAACCAGGGCGGAACGGGCCTCGGATTATCGCTGGTGAAACATATTCTTAACCGTCATCGCGGGCGTCTTTTGATCGAGAGCGTGCCGAAGAACGGCGCCACTTTTACCGCCTGTTTTCCCCGGCCGAAGACCCCGTTACCAACTCAAAGCTGAGCGTTTTCAGCCGCTTAGCGTTGTCATCCAACTGTCATCCAACCTTCGTAAAAGCAGCACCGACCGCTCCTAGATGGACCGGCGTGAGCGCGATCGGGCGCATTCGGCGCTTCGCTCACAGGATGGAGACCACCCATGAATTTCATCAAAGCAATCGTCGCAGCCGGCATGATCGCCGCTTCGACGTCGGCCTTCGCTGCCGATATTACCGGCGCGGGCGCGACGTTTCCGTTTCCGATCTATTCGAAGTGGGCTGACGCCTACAAGAAGGAGACCGGCAACGGTCTGAACTACCAGTCGATCGGCTCCGGCGCCGGCATCAAGCAGATCCAGGCCAAGACCGTGACCTTCGGCGCCACCGACGCGCCGCTCAAGCACGAGCAGCTCGAGAAGGACGGCCTCGTCCAGTGGCCGATGGTGATGGGCGCGATCGTCCCGGTCGTGAACCTCGAAGGCATCAAGCCGGGCGACCTGATCCTGTCGGGCGAAGTGCTCGGCGACATCTATCTCGGCAAGATCACCAAGTGGAATGACGCGGCGATCGCCAAGCTCAATCCGAAGCTGCCCCTGCCGGGCGATGCCATCACCGTCGTGCGCCGTTCGGACGGTTCGGGCACCACCTTCAACTTCACCGACTATCTCTCCAAGTCGAACGCCGACTGGAAGTCCAAGGTCGGTTCCGGCACCGCGGTCGAGTGGCCGGTCGGCGTCGGCGCCAAGGGCAACGAAGGCGTTGCCGGCAACATCAGCCAGACCAAGAACGCGATCGGCTATGTCGAGTATGCCTACGCCAAGCAGAACAAGCTGACCTACACCGGGCTGGTCAACAAGGCCGGCAAGACCGTGCAGCCGACCATGGCTGCCTTCCAGGCTGCCGCCTCGAATGCCGACTGGGCCAAGGCTCCCGGCTACTACGTGATCCTGACCGACCAGCCGGGCGAAGCCTCCTGGCCGATCACCGCGGCGACCTTCATCCTGATGCACAAGGACTCGACCGACAAGGCGGCCTCGCAGGAAGCGCTCAAGTTCTTCAAGTACGCCTTCGAGAAGGGCGACAAGGCGGCCGAAGAGCTCGACTACATTCCGATGCCGGACTCGGTCGTCAAGCTGATCGAGAAGACCTGGTCGTCGGACATCAAGAGCTAAGTCCGACGCTGCGACAGGGCCTGTGCCGACAGGATCGCGGCACAGGTTGAGCGACCAAGACCCGGCCTCCATCACCGCGGCGACAAGCGCGGGATCGAGGCCGGGGTTCGCGCCTCAAGGGGCGTGGCTGGAACGACGACGCCCGGCCAAATGCGTCAGTGAAGATCGCTTCGGGGCGTAGCGGTTTGCGTGGCTTTTGCATACTAAAGAGGGGATTGGCGTGGCAGACATGGCTGTTCAGAGCGATGTGATGGAAGCCGCGGGACCTTACGATCGCGCCAAGGCCCTCAGCGCCTTCAAGCTTGGTGACCTCACCTTCTATTGGATCACCCGTATCTCGGCGATCTCGGTTCTGTTGATCCTCGGCGGCATCATCCTGTCGCTGATCGTCGGCGCCTGGCCGGCGATGAAGGAATACGGCTTCGCCTTCCTGTGGACGCAGCGCTGGGCGCCCTCGGCCGATCCGCCGGTGCTCGGCGCGCTCGGCCCGATCTACGGCACGCTGATTACCTCGGTCATCGCGATGCTGATCGCCATTCCGGTCGGCATCGGCATCGCCGTGTTCCTCACCGAGCTCTGCCCGCAAGTGCTGCGCCGCCCGATCGGCATCGCGATCGAGCTGCTCGCCGGCATCCCCTCGATCATCTACGGCATGTGGGGCTTCTTCGTGCTCGGCCCGTTCCTGGCCAACACGTTCCAGCCCTTCATGATCCGGATCTTCGAGGGCGTCCCGGTGCTGGGCGCGGTGTTCGCAGGCCCGCCGTCCTATCTCAGCCTGTTCAACGCCGCGCTGATCCTTGCGATCATGGTGCTGCCCTTCATCACCGCGATCTCGGTCGACGTGTTCAAGACCGTGCCGCCGGTGCTGAAAGAGGCCGCCTACGGCATGGGCTGCACCACCTGGGAAGTCGTTCGCAGCGTCGTGATCCCCTACACCCGCGTCGGCGTGATCGGCGGCATCATGCTGGCGCTCGGCCGCGCCCTCGGCGAGACCATGGCGGTGACCTTCATCATCGGCAACTCGTTCCGGATCTCGTCGTCGATCTTCGCGCCGGGCACCACGATCTCGGCGGCGATCGCCAGCGAATTCGCCGAGAGCGACGGCCTGCACCAGTCCGGCCTGATCCTGCTCGGCCTGCTGCTGTTCGTGCTGACCTTCTTCGTGCTCGCCGGCGCGCGGCTGATGCTGATGCGGCTTGAAAAGAAGGCGGGGAAGTAACGCCATGAACCCGATCTACAAATCCCGCCGCCGCAGCGACATCGTCATCCGCGCACTCTGTGTCGGTGCGGCGCTGTTCGGCGTCACCTGGCTGGCGCTGATCCTGATCACGCTGCTCTATAACGGCCTTGCCGGCCTCAGCGTGCAGCTGTTCACCCAGAACACGCCGCCGCCCGGCTCGACCGAAGGCGGCCTGCTCAACGCCATCGTCGGCTCGGTCATCATGACCGTGATCGGCGTCGGCATCGGCGCGCCGCTTGGCCTGTTCGCCGGCACCTACCTCGCCGAATACGGCAAGCACGACAAGCTGACCTCGGTGATCCGCTTCATCAACGACATCCTGCTCAGCGCGCCCTCGATCATCATCGGCCTGTTCATCTATGGTGCGGTGGTGGTGCCGATGCGCGGCTTCTCAGCGATCGCAGGCAGTCTTGCGCTCGCGGTGATCGTGATCCCGGTCGTGCTGCGTACCACCGAGGACATGCTGCTCTTGGTGCCCAATCCGCTGCGCGAGGCCGCCTCCGCGCTCGGCCTGCCGCGTTCGCTGGTGATCAAGCGGATCGCTTATCGTGCCGCGCGATCGGGTCTGATCACCGGTGTGCTGCTGGCGACCGCCCGCGTCGCCGGCGAGACCGCGCCGCTGCTGTTCACCGCGCTGTCGAACCAGTTCTTCAGCCTGGATCTGACCAAGACGATGGCCAACCTGCCAGTGACCATCAACAACTTCGTGCAGAGCCCCTACGCCTACTGGAAAGAGCTGGCGTGGAGCGGCGCGCTGCTCATCACATTCACCGTGCTCGCGTTGAATATCGGCGCGCGTATCCTTGGTGCCGAAAGGGCCGCAAAATGACCGAGCTTTCCGTCTCCACGACTGCCGCAGGCCACATTCCCCAGGTTCCGCTGCCGGAAGCGCCGCCGAAAGTCACGGTGCGCAACCTCAACTTCTATTACGGCGAGCACCACGCGCTGAAGAACATCAACCTGACGCTCGGCACCAACCGCGTCACGGCGTTCATCGGCCCGTCCGGCTGCGGCAAGTCGACCCTGCTGCGCATCTTCAACCGGATGTACGACCTGTATCCGGGCCAGCGCGCGGTCGGCCAGCTGATGCTGGACCAGACCAACATTCTCGACCCCAAGCTCGACCTCAACTTGCTGCGCGCGCGGGTCGGCATGGTGTTCCAGAAGCCGACGCCGTTCCCGATGACGATCTACGAGAACATCGCCTTCGGCATCCGCCTCTACGAGAAGATCTCGAAGTCCGAGATGGACGACCGGGTCGAGAAGGCGCTGCGCGGCGGCGCGCTGTGGAACGAGGTCAAGGACAAGCTGAACGCCTCCGGCCTGTCGCTCTCCGGCGGCCAGCAGCAGCGCCTGTGCATCGCGCGCACCGTGGCGGTGCGCCCCGAGGTGATCCTGTTCGACGAGCCGTGCTCGGCGCTCGACCCGATCTCGACCGCCAAGGTCGAGGAACTGATCCAGGAGCTCTCCGAGGACTACACGATCGCGATCGTCACCCACAACATGCAGCAGGCGGCGCGCGTCTCCGACAAGACCGCCTTCATGTATCTCGGCGAGCTGATCGAGTTCGACGACACCAACAAGATCTTCACCTCACCGAGCGATCGGCGCACCCAGGACTACATCACCGGCCGGTTCGGTTGACCGGCGCATGATCCGGAAAAGTGGAAACCGGTTTTCCGATCAGGTCATGCTAAAATTCAGGACACGAAGCCATGATCCCCGGGATCATGGTTGAGGGAGACAAGCGATGGCTTCTGAACATACCGCCAAGGCATTCGACAGCGACCTGCAGGAGTTGACCCGCCTGGTCGCCGAGATGGGCGGCCTGGTCGAACGAATGATTACCGAGTCGGTCGACGCGCTGATCCGTCGCGACGTCGCGCTCGGCAAGCGCGTGGTCGCCGCCGACATCGAGATCGACAATCTGCAGCGCAACATCGAAGAGCGCGCGGTGCTGACGATCGCGCGCCGCCAGCCGATGGCGATCGACCTGCGTGAGATCGTCAGCGCGATGCGCGTCGCCACCGATCTCGAGCGGATCGGCGACCTCGCCAAGAACATGGGCAAGCGCGTCGCGGCGCTGGAGAGCGATTTCCAGCCGCTGAAGCTGATCCGCGGCCTCGAGCACATGACCGACCTCGTGCTGTCGCAGGTCAAGTCGGTGCTCGACGCCTATGCCGCGCACGACCTGCCGGCGGCGATGAACGTCTGGAAGGGCGACGAGGAGGTCGATGCGATCTGCACCTCGCTGTTCCGCGAACTGCTCACCTACATGATGGAAGATCCGCGCAACATCTCGTTCTGCATCCATCTGATGTTCTGCGCCAAGAACATCGAGCGGATCGGCGATCACGCCACCAATATCGCCGAGACCGTGTTCTACATGATCGAGGGCCAGCAGATCACCGACAAGCGCCCGAAGGGGGACATGACCACTTTTGCCACCACGGTGCCGGGCAACTGAGGCATGATCGGCAAGCACGGAACCGGCAAGAGCGAAACTGGATGATCCTCGCGACAAATCGTTTCCGCGGGGACTATGCTCAAGGAAGTAAGCGTTTCGGTTTGCGTCTGGGCAACGGATCACCACAGAGAAAGAACTTAGACCGATGAGCGCACGCATTCTGGTAGTCGAAGACGAGGAAGCGCTGACGACGCTGTTGCGCTACAATCTCGATGCGGAAGGCTACGATGTCGAGACGGTGGGGCGCGGCGACGATGCGGATACACGGCTGAAGGAGCGCGTTCCCGACCTCGTGGTGCTGGACTGGATGCTGCCGGGCCTGTCCGGCATCGAACTGTGCCGCCGCCTGCGGGCGCGGCCCGAGACCAAGCAGCTTCCGATCATCATGCTGACCGCGCGCGGCGAGGAAAGCGAGCGCGTGCGCGGGCTTGCCACCGGCGCGGACGATTACATCGTCAAGCCGTTCTCGGTGCCGGAGCTGCTGGCGCGGGTGAAGGGCCTCTTGCGCCGCGCCAGCCCGGAGCGGCTTGCGACCGTGCTGACCTATGGCGACATCGAGCTCGACCGCGAGAAGCGCCGCGTGGCGCGCTCGGGCCGTCCGATCGATCTCGGGCCGACCGAGTATCGCCTGCTCGAATTCTTCCTCGAGCATCCCGGCCGCGTGTTCAGCCGCGAGCAACTGCTCGACAGCGTCTGGGGCCGCGACATCTACATCGATGAGCGCACCGTCGACGTGCATATCGGCCGCCTGCGCAAGCTGCTCAATCCGGGCCGCGAGCAGGATCCGATCCGCACCGTGCGCGGCGCCGGCTACGCGCTCGACGACCGCTTTGCCAAGGCCGAGCCACAGCCGTAACGGCCATGCGGCATTCATAAACCGCAACACGGCGTCGTCCCGGCGCAAGCCCATAGGCGCTAAGATAGTTTGATCATAGTCTGATAGTGGCGCTTATGTCTGGGTGGCTCGCGTAGATGTCGCCGGAGAGCGTGACTGGCTCTGCAGAGTAGAGCGATTGCGGGCTGTGGAATGATCGCTTGCCGTAGCGAAGCTACGAGCTGGCGCAGCAGACGCCACGTCACTGGGTGGGTCAGGCGGCGTCGGCCAAGCGGGGAGAGTCTTCGAGTTCGTCGACGAGCGGCTCGAGCAATAGAATGATCAGCAGATGAGCGAGGATATGGGGTCTGGCGGACCGCTCGTCGGTTCCGGGAGGTCCCTTCAGGCCAATCAGGCTTTTCAGCCGCTTGAAGCCGAGCTCAATGCGCCATCGCAGCCGATAGAGGGCGAGGATATCTGCAGTCGTGAAGTCCTCTGGCCTGAGTGAGGTCACCAGGATCACCCAATCTGCGGCGTCAAGTGTTTGCCTGGAGAGCTGATGACCTCCCTTTTGTGCAGTCCGGCGCGCCTTGCGTCGCGCAGCCGCAGCAGCTTGCGCCGGCTTCTTCGCGGCAACCAGACGCACTGCGAGCGGCGGCGCACCTGACTTGCGCTTTATCCAAATCGGCCGATCGATCAGGCCACGCGCCGAGGCGTTGCGCAGTTCGGCAGTGAGGTCAACAAGATTACCTTCGGCATCGAGCCAGCGCGCGCTCTTCCAGCCGGCCCGGATCACGAAGTCCGCATCGGCATCGACGAGATGCGCCATGCGCTCCGGTTGCAGATAGGCGCGATCGGCAAGACGGATCTCACCGGCAACCGCCGGTATCCGATCCAGCGTCTCGCCCGCTCGCTGATCGGTCAGTTCGAAGTGACCAAAGCGCTCCTGCGGAAGATCGAACGCGCTATGGATACGCCACACTGCGTTCTTGTTCCTGCCGCTCGTCCCAGCCTTGGGGACCGTCGTGGCGTCAACAATACGGATCAGACGACCGCGGCTCGCCTTCGGCGCCGCGGCGGCAAGCGCCTGCTCGACCAAGATTGCCAGCCAATCTCCGCACTGACGTAAGCGATACAACAGAGCCACGTTGGAGATATCGACAAGCCCAACCGACGTGGCCCATGCCGCCGTCAACCGCAGCCCTTTCTCACCAAGGCAATAAGCCAAGATCAGGCGCAGCAAGTCGACCGCATTGCTGATCTCCCGCGGACGGACAAACGCCTTCGTCTTGCGCGCGCTAATGTTCAGAGCCTCGGCTCCGCCAAGTCGGGCGACAACGCGCGCCCAATCTTTGTTCACAAGCGATTCGTGTGCCATTCCATCTTGGAATCACAAGCGAATCCAAGGCGCAAATCCTATTTTAGCGCCTATGGGCGAAAGCCAGGACCCATACGCCGCGGCCAGTGCAATCGGCACGCGGCCAGACGGCTTTCTAACAACACGCATTAGTGGTTATGGGTCCCGGCTTTCGCCGGGACGACGCCGGTGATGTAATGGGCTACGCATCACACAAAAAAATCCCCGCTTTCGCGGGGATTTGTTTTTGAGGTCTTCCGTCGTTTTCCCGAGTGCTCACTTGATCTGCGGTTTCGCCGACGGCCGGCGGCGATCGGCGGCGGGCTGGTAGGCGACGCGCGAGTGATGCGCGCAATAGGGCAGGCCGGCGAGCGCCTTGCCGCCGCAGAAGAAGAATTCCGGGCTCGAGGGATCGCCGACCGGCCAATGACAGGTGGCCTCGTTGAGCTCCAGCAGCGAGAGCCGCTGGCTCATCGGCACCACATTGTCGTAGGAGATCGGATCGGGCTCCATCTCGACCTCGAAGGCGTGCGCCAGCGCGGTGTTGCCGCGAGAGACCGGACGCGCCACCCGCATCATGTGCTGGGCCGGGCGAGCCTTGCGCTGCCGCGGCGCGGCCGTGGAGGGTGCCTTGGCGCGGCCGGAGAGGCCGAGCCGATGCACTTTGCCGATCACGGCGTTTCGCGTCACATTGCCAAGTTCCGCCGCGATCTGGCTGGCCGACAGGCCGGACTCCCAGAGTTTCTTCAGCTGCTCGACGCGATCGTCGGACCAGGTCAATACAGTCATCGCATTCTTCCCTTCGCGTAGCGCCGGCCAATCATTGGAGCGGCGCTGCGAGCCAATCTGGACAAATATCCCTGCGGCCAGAATCCCTTAGCCCTCGCCGGGCACGGTGTTGCGCCCGAACGTTTACGCGAGACACAAAGGCTACTTAGAGGGTCCAGTACCGCCGCACGAGATGTCGTACCCGACAGGCCAAACGCTACAATATGGCGTGACTCTGGCGCAAGAGTCCGCGGCCGTGCGTCCACATGTTCCCACACAGTTAAGCATTGCCATGAGGCTTTTCCACCGCACCGGAATGCTCCAGATTGCGCTCGTTTCGCATTGCAGGAAGGCCACTTCGTGGCGATTGACACTTACCGACCGCAGCATAGAATGCCCGCCACGTGCCGCCCGCAAAGGCGGCCGTTTTGTTTTCCGAAGCTGGCCGTTGCTGCGCTGGCGTCAAGGCGCAGCGGCAATTGTCGGCTTAAAAACCGTCAGTGATCGCCATGACCAACGCTGCCACGTCGCATCTGCTCCCCGTCTTCGCCAGGGTCGATCTCGGCTTCGAGCGCGGCGAGGGCGCCTGGCTGATCGCAACCAACGGCGACCGCTATCTCGATTTCACCTCGGGCGTCGCGGTCAACGCGCTCGGGCACGCGCATCCGCATCTGGTCAAGGCGCTGCAGGAACAGGCGACCAAGCTCTGGCACATGTCGAACCTGTTCAAGAGCCCGGACGGCGAGGTGCTTGCCGCACGGCTGTGCGAGCAGAGCTTTGCCGACTTCGTGTTCTTCTGCAATTCCGGCGCCGAAGCGATGGAGGGCGTGATCAAGCTGGTCCGCCACTATCACTTCTCCAAGGGCCATGGCGAGCGCTACCGCATCATCACCTTCGAGGGCGCCTTCCACGGCCGCACGCTGGGCACGCTGGCGGCGACAGGCTCGGCGAAATATCTCGAAGGCTTCGGCCCGCCGATGGACGGCTTCGACCAGGTGCCGCATGGCGACATCGAGGCGGTGAAGAAGGCGATCGGCCCGCACACCGCCGGCATCCTGATCGAGCCGGTGCAGGGCGAGGGCGGCGTGCGCTCGGCGCCGCAGGCGTTCTTCAAGGCACTGCGCGCGCTGTGTGACGAGCACGGCCTGCTGCTCGCCTTCGACGAGGTGCAGACCGGCATGGGCCGCACCGGCGAGCTGTTCGCCTACAAGCGCACCGGCGTCACGCCGGACGTGATGTCGCTGGCCAAGGCGCTCGGCGGCGGTTTTCCGATCGGCGCGGTGCTGGCGACCGCGCAGGCTGCGGCCGGCATGGCGCCCGGCTCGCACGGCTCGACCTTCGGCGGCAATCCGCTCGCGGTCGCCGCCGCCAATGCCGTGCTCGACGTCATGCTGAAACCTGGCTTCTTCGAGCATGTGCAGAAGATGTCGCTGCTGCTCAAGCAGAAGCTCGCTTCCGTCGTCGACCGCTATCCCGGCGTGCTGTCGGAGGTGCGCGGCGAGGGCCTGTTGATCGGCGTCAAGGCGGTGGTGCCGTCGGGCGACCTGATCGCAGCGCTGCGCAACGAGAAGCTGCTCACTGTCGGCGCCGGCGACAATGTGGTGCGGTTCCTGGCGCCGCTGATCGTGACCGAGCCCGAGATCGACCAGTCGATCATCGCGCTCGAGCGCGCCTGCTCTGTGCTGTCGGCGGCGCAGCCGAAGAAGGCGGCTGGATAATGAGCAAGCCGGTCCGTCACTTCCTCGATATCAACGAGCTGCCGCTCGGCGAGCTGCGCAACATGCTGTCCGCCGGAGCCGCCATGAAGGCGAAGCTGAAGGCGCATGAGAAGGGCAGGAAGCCGCTCGAAGGCAAGACGCTGGCGATGATCTTCGAGCGCCCGTCGACCCGCACAAGGGTGTCGTTCGACGTCGGCATGCGCCAGCTCGGCGGTGAATCCATCATGCTGACCGGCGCCGAGATGCAGCTCGGCCGCGGCGAGACCATCGCCGACACCGCGCGCGTGCTGTCGCGCTATGTCGATGCGATCATGATCCGCATCCTCAACCATGACGCGCTGCTCGAGCTCGCGGCGCACGCTACCGTTCCCGTCATCAACGGCCTGACCCGGCGTTCGCATCCCTGCCAGGTGATGGCCGACCTCATGACCTATGAGGAAAACCGCGGCTCGATCGAGGGCAAGACCGTGGCCTGGACCGGCGACGACAACAACGTGCTGGCCTCCTGGGCGCATGCCGCAGAGCGATTCAAGTTCCAGCTCAATGTCGCGACCCCGCCGGAGCTCTCGCCGAAAAAGCCGATGCGCGACTGGATCAAGGCGACCGGCGCGCCGATCATGCTCGGCACCGATCCGGAAGCCGCCGTGCGCGGCGCCGACTGCGTCGTCACCGACACCTGGGTGTCGATGGGCGACAAGGAGGGCGAGCACCGCCACAACGTGCTGCGGCCCTATCAGGTCAATGCCAAGCTGATGTCGCTCGCCAAGCCGGACGCACTGTTCATGCACTGCCTGCCCGCGCATCGCGGCGAGGAGGTCACCGACGAGGTGATCGACGGGCCGCAATCCGTGGTGTTCGACGAGGCGGAAAACCGCCTGCATGCGCAGAAGGGCATTCTGGCCTGGTGTTTCGACGCGGTCGCGTAGTCGTAGATCAGTAAGCGTTGTCGTCCCGGGCAAGCGAAGCGCGACCCGGGACCCATAACCACCGCTGTCAATTGTTGCGAAGGCTGGGGCACCAGCTTGATGCAGCAGCTCACATCGGTGGTTATGGGTCCCTGCTTTCGCAGGGACGACGGAGATATCCGCGTTAGTGAACCCCTTTATTTCATGGTCCGAGACCCCAGATAGAGCGCCATGGTTTCACAATCCCCCGACATCAAAATCACGCCCGAGGCGCCGGTTCGCGCGCCATCAGCGGTTCCGGTCGACGATGCCGTGCTGGCCTTCGAGGTCGGCGCGCTGGACCTGCGCGGCCGGCTGACCCGGCTCGGCCCCGCGCTCGACGAGATCCTGCACAAGCACGATTATCCGCCCGCGGTCGGCAAGCTGCTCGGCGAGGCGATCGTGCTCACCACGCTGCTCGGCTCGTCGGTCAAGTTCGAGGGCCGCTTCATCCTGCAGACCCGGACCGAAGGTCCGGTCTCGCTCCTGATCGTCGATTTCCAGGCGCCCGACCGGCTGCGCGCCTATGCGCGCTACGACGCATCGCGCCTCAAGAATGGCCAGAGTTCGGGCGAGCTGCTCGGCAAGGGCCACCTTGCGATGACCATCGATCAGGGCTCTAACACCAGCCGCTACCAGGGACTGGTCGCGCTCGACGGCGGCGGCCTGGAAGAGGCGGCCCACGAATATTTCCTGCGCTCGGAGCAGATCCCGACGCGGGTGCGGCTTGCGGTCGGCGAGGAGATGCGCGGCGGCGAAGGCGGCAAGCTGCGCTGGCGCGCCGGCGGCATCCTGCTGCAATTCCTGCCCAAGGCGCCCGAGCGCGCCAAGCAGGCCGATCTGCATCCCGGCGATGCGCCGGAAGGCACGGCCACGCATAGCGTGCCGGACGATGACGCCTGGGTCGAGGGCCAGTCGCTGATCTCGACCGTCG
This sequence comes from Bradyrhizobium sp. USDA 4502, assembly GCF_054063355.1. NCBI lineage: Bacteria > Pseudomonadati > Pseudomonadota > Alphaproteobacteria > Hyphomicrobiales > Nitrobacteraceae > Bradyrhizobium > Bradyrhizobium sp. USDA 4502. The sequence continues at coordinate 6,746,888 of NZ_JBSSGF010000001.1, read as the reverse complement.
AGGACGTCGAGCTGATCGATCCCGATCTGTCCGGCGAGCGGCTGCTCTATCGCCTGTTCCACGAACGCGGCGTGCGCGTCTTCAACCCGCAAACGCTGCGCGCGCAATGCTCCTGCTCGCGCGACGCGGTGTCGTCGATGCTGAAGAGCTTTGCGCCGAACGACCGCGCCGAGATGGTCAAGGACGGCAAGGTCGTCGTGACCTGCGAGTTCTGCTCGTCGGTGTATGAATTCACGCCGCAGGAAGCCGGCGTGGAGTAACAGGTGACCTTCGTCATGGCCGGGCTCGACCCGGCCATCCATCATGGCAAAAGCGTTTTTGAAGCGATGGATCGCCGGGTCAAGCCCGGCGATGACGTGCATTGCTGCGCGTCAGTTCAGCACCCTTTTCCCGCCCGGGCTCGGGCTGTCCAGCGAGAATGTCGGCACGTCGATGTCGAAGCGCTCGCCGGCTTCGGTGACCATCTGATAGCTGCCGGTCATGAATCCGGAGGCGGTCGGCAGCGGCACGCCGCTCGTGTATTCGAAGCGTTCGCCGGGCGCGAGCACCGGCTGCTCGCCGACCACGCCCTCGCCGCGCACCTCCTGGCGGCGGCCGGTGGCGTCGGTGATGATCCAGTGCCGCGTCCGCAGCTGCACCGTTTCCGGGCCCGAATTGACGATCACGATCTTGTACGACCAGAAATATTCGCGCCGGTCGACCGACGAGCGCTCCGGCATGAAGTTCGGCTCGACGGTGACTTCGATCTGGCGGGTAACGGCGCGGTACATGCGGCTCAATCCGATGGTCCTGGCGCATGGTCCGTTTTCGACCGGATCATGCTCAAACAGGGCGCTATCATAGCCAATTGAACCGCCGGAACCAATCGCCTGCCAGGCCGCGAAAAGGCGGTCCAAGGGCGGCTCGTTCATCGCGGTTTCAACATAGTTCCGCTCTAAAGCGCGGCCGCATGCCGCCGCACTCCGTGCTTTGTCGGCAACTCGCGGACCGATATTATCTTTTCAGCACGGCGTGCGGGGCGTCCGCGGCCGACACGGTGTTTGATGAGCTCGATTGCCGATCCCATAGCCGGTTCGCCGGTGGCTGACGCCAAGACCGAAGTAAAGGCAGAGGCCGAGGCGAAGGTTGCTGCGCCCGCGATCACGCTGCCGGCGACCGGCGAGCGCGAGCTCCGCCTCGATCTGTTCCGCGGGCTCGCGCTGTGGCTGATCTTCATCGATCATCTGCCGACCAATCTTCTGACCTGGCTGACGATCCGCAATTACGGCTTCTCCGACGCCACCGAGATCTTCATCTTCATCTCCGGCTACACCGCGGCCTTCGTCTACGGCCGCGCCATGCTGGAGGGCGGCTTCGTGATCGCGACCGCGCGCATCCTGCGCCGGGTCTGGCAGATCTATGTCGCGCACGTCTTCCTGTTCACGATCTTCCTCGCCGAGATCTCCTATGTCGCGACCTCGTTCGAGAACCCGCTCTACAGCGAGGAAATGGGGATCATGGACTTCCTCAAGCAGCCCGACGTCACCATCGTCCAGGCGCTGCTGCTGCGCTTCCGTCCCGTCAACATGGATGTGCTGCCGCTCTATATCGTGCTGATGCTGTTCCTGCCGCTGATCCTGTGGCTGATGAAATGGAAGCCCGACGTCACCCTCGGCCTCTCGGTCGTGCTCTACGCGGTGACCTGGCAGTTCGACCTTTATCTCTCGGCCTATCCGAACGGCTTCTGGGCGTTCAATCCGTTCGCCTGGCAATTGCTGTTCGTGTTCGGCGCCTGGTGCGCGCTCGGCGGGGCGCGGCGGATGTCGCGCATCCTGTCGTCGAACATCACGATGTGGATCTGCATCGTCTATCTGGTCGCGGCGTTCTTCGTGACCCTGACCTGGTACGTGCCGCAGCTCGGCCACATCATGCCGAAGGTGATCGAGCAATGGATGTATCCGATCAACAAGACCGACCTGGACGTGTTGCGATTCGCGCACTTCCTGGCGCTCGCCGCGCTCACCGTGCGCTTCCTGCCCAAGGACTGGCCGGGCCTGAAATCGCCCTGGCTGCGACCTTTGATCCTGTGTGGCCAGCACTCGCTTGAGATATTCTGCCTCGGGGTCTTCCTCGCCTTCGCCGGTCACTTCGTGCTTGCCGAAGTATCTGGCGGTGCCGCACTGCACGCCTTGATCAGCGTCTGCGGCATCCTCATCATGTGCGGCATGGCGTGGATCATTTCGTGGTACAAACACTCCGCCGACAAAGGCGCCTCGAAAAAAGGCGCCGCCGGCAACGCCGATCTGGCGGGAGGGGGAGCATGAAGTCCGCGCGGACGATGCTGGGCCTGACGCTGCTCGCAGCCTGCCTGACGGCCGGTTTGGCGGCGGCGCCAGCGCGCGCCGGCGACACCGCGGAGCCGCCCCCGCCGCCGCCCTGCGACGTGCCCGCCTATCTGCTTACGAGCGAGAGCTCGCTGCCCAAGGTCACCGACGCCATCAAGTCCAACCGGCCGCTCAACGTGCTGGTGGTCGGCAGCCGCTCCTCGACCATCCAGGGCAACGAGGCGAGCGCCTATCCGGCCACGCTGCAGGCGGCGCTGAAGGAAGCGTTGCCGTCGTCGACGATCGATCTATCCGTAGAATTACAGGGAAAGAGCACCGCCGAGGAGACCGCGGGAACTCTTGTTAAGCTTGTTGAAGCAAAAAAGCCTACTTTGGTTATCTGGCAGACCGGAACCGTCGATGCTATGCGAGCGGTCGATCCCGACGATTTCCGTACCGCCATCAACGAAGGCGTTGTTGCGTTGCGGGACGCCGGGACCGACGTGGTGCTGGTCAATCTGCAATACAGCCCGCGTACGGAGACGATGATCTCTGCGCCGCCCTATCTCGACAACATGAAGGTGGTGGCGCAGCAGCACGACGTTCCGCTGTTCGACCGGTTCGCGATTATGAAGCAGTGGAGCGACGCCGGATATTTTGACCTGTTCAGCACCTCGCATGGTGTCGATCTGGCCAAGAAGGTTCATGCCTGTCTCGGCCGCGCACTGGCGAAATTCGTGATCGATGCGGCCCATCTGGGCCCGGTGCAGCAGAATTAAGGAAGCAGAGTAAATGCGTTTTGCCTTCCCTTTTTGTGCTTCCGCAGGGCGGAGTCTGTGCGCCGTTGCGGCGCTGGCACTGCTCGCGCCGCTCGCGGTCGCGCCATTGCGCGCGCAGACCGACCAGCATGCAGCGCTTTCGTCCGACGGCAAGACCGAGGCTGCAAAGCCTGATGCGACGCAGCCCGCTGCGACGGCTGACGCGACCAATCCGCCGCAACCCGGCGTCGCCGCGAAGGCGTTCGACAGGGTGAAGCAGGCCGCGAAATCCGCCAGCGACATCTTCCACCGCGTGCCCTGTCATCAGCCCAAGGGTGTGCCGAACAGCACCGGCTCGCTGCCGCATGTCGCGGCCAAGCTCGTCGCCGGCAAGCCGGTCGTCATCATCGCGTTCGGCTCGTCCTCGACCCAGGGCTATGGTTCGTCGGCGCCGGAATTCACCTATCCGAACCGGCTCGCCGGACAGTTGCGCCGGCAGTATCCGTCCGCCGACATCACGGTGCTCAATCGCGGCAAGGGCGGCGAGGACGCGCCCGAGATGATGGCGCGGCTGCAAACCGAGGTGATCGACGTCCATCCCGACATGGTGATCTGGCAGGTCGGCACCAACGCGGTGCTGCGCAACCTCGATCCCGCCGAGACCGCCAAGCAGGTCGAGGACGGCGTGGCGCGCCTTCAGGCGTCCGGCGCCGACGTCGTGCTGGTCGATCCGCAATATTCGCCGCGCGTCACCGAGCGCCCCGAAAGCGCGCGCGGCATGGTGAAGCTGCTCGGCCGCATCGCCGCCCTGCGTCATGTCGGCATCTTCCCGCGCTTCGAGGTGATGCGCGACTGGCACGAGAAACAGGCGATCCCGATCACCGATTTCGTCATCGCCGACGGCCTGCACATGAACGACTGGGGCTACGCCTGCTTCGCCCAACTGCTCGGCGACGACATCATCCGCTCGGTCGGTGCGATCAAGATCGGCGTCAACGTCCCCGCCGATGTCAGGACCTACCGGCCGATGTGATCGGGCTGCCCGGCCGCTCCAACCGTCATTGCGAGCGAAGCGAAGCAATCCATTCGTCCGCTTGCGCTGATGGATGGATTGCTTCGTCGCTTCGCTCCTCGCAATGACGGTTGAGGCGGTGCGCTCATTTCCATCACCGTCACCCTGAGGTGGCCGCTTCTTCAGCTGCCCTCGAAGGGTCGACGGCCCGGCTGGTGGCCGTGCATCCTTCGAGGCTCGCTCCGCTCGCACCTCAGGATGACGGGACTGATACCGTTGCGGACTCTTTCCTCGACCATCCGGCCACGCCCGCCTCCAATCTTGACCTCGCCGCGGTAATCCGCTCCCTTGACGCCTGCACCCAAGCTTTAAGGGAAACGCTCATGTCTTTCGTGCTGGCCATCGATCAGGGCACCACATCGTCGCGCGCCATGGTGTTTCGCGGCGACATCTCCATCGCCGCCGTCGCGCAGCAGGAGTTTCCGCAGCATTTCCCCGCCTCCGGCTGGGTCGAGCACGAGCCGGAGGACATCTGGACCTCGACCGTGATGGTGTGCCGCGAGGCGCTGGAGAAGGCCGGCCTCAAGGCGAAGGACATCGCCGCGATCGGCATCACCAACCAGCGCGAGACCACCGTGGTGTGGGACCGCGCCACCGGACAGGCCGTGCACCGCGCCATCGTCTGGCAGGACCGCCGCACCGCCGACATCTGCGCCAGGCTCAAGGCCGAGGGCCATGAGCCGGCGATTTCGGCCAAGACCGGCCTCATTATCGATCCTTATTTCTCGGGCACCAAAGTCGCCTGGATCCTTGATCACGTGCCGGGCGCGCGCGAGCGCGCCGAGCGCGGCGAGCTGCTGTTCGGCACCGTCGACTGCTATCTGCTGTGGCGGCTCACCGGCGGGCGAGTCCACGCCACCGACGCCACCAACGCCTCGCGCACGCTGCTGTTCAACATCCACACCGGCGCCTGGGACGACGACCTCGTCAACCTCTTGCGCGTGCCGCGCTCGATGCTTCCCGAAGTGAGGGATTCCTCCGCCCGCTTCGGCGAGAGCACCGCCGATCTGTTCGGCGGCCCGATCGCGATCTCCGGCATTGCCGGCGATCAGCAGGCCGCGACCATCGGCCAGGCCTGCTTCGAGCCCGGCATGATGAAGTCGACCTACGGCACCGGCTGCTTCGCGCTGCTCAACACCGGCACCACGCCGGTGGCCTCGAAGAACAAGCTGCTCACCACCATCGCCTACCAGCTCGGCGGCCAGCGCACCTACGCGCTCGAGGGCTCGATCTTCGTCGCCGGCAGCGCGGTGCAGTGGCTGCGCGACGGGCTCGGCATCATCAAGCACGCCGCCGAGACCGGACCGCTTGCCGACAAATCGGACTCCATGCAGAGCGTCTATTTGGTGCCCGCCTTCGTCGGCATGGGCGCGCCGTACTGGAATCCGCGCGTGCGCGGCGCGCTGTTCGGGCTCACCCGCAACACCGGCCCGGCCGAGCTCGCGCATGCGACGCTGGAGAGCGTGTGCTACCAGACCTTCGATCTGTGGGCCGCGATGCGCACCGACTGGCCGGAGGCCAACGCCGCCAACACCGTGCTGCGCGTCGACGGCGGCATGACCGCCTCGGACTGGACCATGCAGCGGCTCGCCGATCTGCTCAACGCGCCGGTCGACCGCCCGATGATCCAGGAGACCACGGCGTTAGGGGCCGCCTATCTCGCCGGTCTCGATGCCGGCGTCTATCCGGAGCCCGCGAAATTCGCCGACAATTGGCGGCTCGAGCACCGCTTCAGGCCGGCGATGAGCCAGGCGACACGCGAGCGCAAGCTCGCCGGCTGGGCCCGCGCCGTGAAGGGCGTGCTGGCGAGCGACGAGGGGGAGTAGTAATGATCTGATGCTGCGGCAAGCTCGCTGCACCTCTCCCGCTAGCGGGGTCGAGACGAGCGAAGCTCGCTCTTAGGTCGTAGCGCATCGTCAGATGCGCTACGGGTGGGGGCTCTCTCCACACCAAGCAAGCGGCGCCGCTGCGGCTGCCGCTCAATCTCGCCAAGTGCGCGCAACAACCAATAACAACCATCGGAGAACAACATGAACACGGATCTCAACCGCGTCACCAAGCTACTGACTGCCGCACTTTGCGCCGCAATACTTGCCGCTCCCGCCACCGCGCGTGAGAAGCCGAGCCCGCTCGTCGCGGCGCGCGAGGTCAAGACCGACGTCGCCGGGCTGAAGGCGCCGGGGCAGATCCTGGTCGATGTCTGGGGCATCCCGCACATCTATGCCGGCAACGAGCACGACCTGTTCTTCCTGCAGGGCTTCAACGCCGCGCGCGATCGGCTCTGGCAGATCGATCTCTGGCGCAAGCGCGGGCTCGGCCTCTTGGCGAAGGATTTTGGCCCTGCCTATGCCGAGCAGGACAAGACGCTGCGCCTGTTCCTCTATCGCGGCGACATGAATGCGGAATGGGCCGCCTATGGCCCGAAGGCGAAATCCTATGCGGAGGCGTTCGTCGCCGGCGTCAACGCCTATGTCGCCGACGTCCAGGCGGGCAAGCGCGCGCTGCCGATCGAGTTCAGGATCGCAGGCACGATGCCGGATTTGTGGTCGGCAGAGGATGTCGTGCGCGTCCGCAGCCATGGCCTGACCCGCAATGTCGCCTCCGAGGTGAAGCGCTCGCGGGTCGCCTGCGCTGCAGGCCTCGATGCCGATCGCTTCCGCGTCAAGCTGGAGCCCACCTGGACCACCAGGATCCCCGATGGGCTCGATCCCTGCAGCGTGCCGAAGGCGGTACTCGCCGCCTACGATCTTGCCACGCGGCCGGTGAAGTTCGCCGCGCCGAAGGACCAGAAGGCGGCGCTGGCGCATGATCCCGACACCTACCTCGCCGAGGCCGACCAGCAGCGCGACACCATCGGCTCCAACAACTGGGTGATCGCGGCATCGCGCACCGCGACCGGACGTCCGATCCTCGCCAACGATCCGCATCGCGAGCACTCGGTGCCGTCGCTGCGCTACATCGTCGGCCTCAATGCGCCCGGCATCTCCGTGATCGGTGCCGGCGAGCCTGCGCTGCCGGGCATCTCGATCGGCCACAACGACATCATCGCGTTCGGGCTGACCATCTTCAACGTCGATCAGGAAGACCTCTACGTCTACGAGCTCAACCCGGACAATCCGAACCAGTACCGCTACGGCAGCGGCTGGGAGGACATGCGGATCGTGCATGAGAAGGAAGCGGTGAAGGGCGAGGCCGACCGCGATCTCGAGCTGAAGTTCACCCGCCACGGCCCGGTGATCTTCGTCGACGCCGACAACAAGCATGCGTTCGCGGTGCGCTCGATCTGGTTCGAGCCGGGCACCTCGGCCTATTTCGGCTCGTCCGACTACATGACGGCGAAGAACTGGAACGGCTTCCTCGGCGCGATGCGGCGCTGGGGCGCGCCGTCGGAGAACCAGGTCTATGCCGACACGTCAGGCAATATCGGCTGGGTCGCCGCCGGCAAGACGCCGCGCCGCGCCAGTTTCGACGGCCTGATGCCGGTGCCCGGCGACGGCCGTTACGAGTGGCAGGGCTTTCTGTCGCTCGACGAGCTGCCGAAGCTGTACCAGCCGAAGCAGGGCTTTATCGCCACCGCCAACCAGATGAACCTGCCGGCGGATTATCCGGTGGGTGAGCGCAGGGTCGGTTTCGAATGGGCCGACAGCGCGCGCTGGCAGCGCATCACCGAGGTGCTGCAGGCCAACAGCAAGGTGACGCTGGCGGACGCGATGGCGCTGCAGAACGACGACACCGGCATGCTCGCGCGGCGCCTCGTCGCGCTGCTGAAGCCGCTCACGTCGGATGATGCGAACGTCAGGAAGGGCCTCGATCTGCTCAAGGCGTGGGATGCACGCGACGCGGCCGATAGCGCGGCCGCCGCGGTTTATGAGGTGTGGATCGCAAACCATCTCGGCCCGGTGCTGCTCAAGACCACCGCGCCGAAGGCAGCCGAACTGATTGCGCCGGAGGCCTCCAGCATCTCCGCCATTGTCGGCTATCTCGAAAAGCCGGACGCGGCGCTCGGTAGCGATCCCTCAGCCGAGCGCGACCGCGTGCTGCGCGACAGCCTCGGCGAGGCGGTCGCCGATGTTGCCGACAAGCTCGGCCCCGATGCGTCGACCTGGCGCTGGGGCCGGCTGCATGTCGCGCAATTCAATCACGCGCTAATGCCGCTCGCCGACAAGGCGACCGCGGCGCAGATGCAGGTCGGCCCGCTCGCCTTCGGCGGCGCCGCCAACGTGCCGCGCGCCGCCACCTATCGCCGCTCCGACTATCATCTGATCTCCGGCGCTTCATTCCGCATGGTGCTCGATGTCGGCAATTGGGATGCGAGCCGCGCCGTCAACACGCCGGGCCAATCCGGCGATCCCTTCAGCGGCCACTACCGCGACCTCGCGCCGCTATGGGCGACGGGCCAGTATGTGCCGCTGCTCTACAGCCGCGGCGCCGTGGAAGCTGCAACCGCTGACGCGATCACGCTGACGCCGAGGTGAGGGGCGAGTACGTCTCACCGGCTGCGCCACAAACTCCAACGTCGTCCCGGCGAAAGCCGGGACCCATAACCACCAATGCCGATTGCTTTGCGGTGCTGGGGCCACAGCGTGCCTTAACAACCCAACTCTGTGGTAATGGGTCCCGGCCTTCGCCGGGACGACACCGAGTGTTCGGCACACTGTAGCCGCAACCGCGGACGCGATCACGCTGACGCCGAGGTGAGGGAGCGAGTGCGTCTCATCGGCTGCGCCACAAACTCCGCCGTCGTCCCGGCGAAGGCCGGGACCCATAACCACGAATGCCAATTGTCCTGCGATGTTGGGGCCGCAGCGTCGTTCAACAACGTAGTCCTGTGGTAATGGGTCCCGGCCTTCGCCGGGACGACGTCAAACGTGTGGCGAGCACCGCGCTCACTTTTCCTGCTTCTCCTGAAAGCGGAAGCGCGACCCGGGACTCATCGGTGCGAATGCCGACGCGGACTGCGGCGGTCAGCCACTATTCACTTTGTGCCATCAACGCGGCGGCGCATCTGGATCACTACAAGTTGACGTTTGCGATTTGCGCACGGACTTCCCGCGACGCTGTGCGCGGGGGTCCAAGAAGCGTCGGCTTCTGCCTGCTAGTCTGACCGATCGTGATCGCCGCCGGCCTGTGACGGTTCTCACATCCGGCGCGAGCACGCATTTTCTGGAAGCGATTGAAAGCTCAGCTGGTTACTTCACAGGAGCTGACCATGACGAAAATCATTCTTGTTTCGCTCGCAGTTGTTTCTCTGTCCACGGCGGCATTCGCGGATGCACGCACGGCACAACACCGGACCCACCAGCGTCTCGTGATGGGTACAGCACTAAGTCCTGCCGTGCTCAATGCCAACGCCAGTCTCAATGGCGATGTCAGCGACCGCGCGATGCGCATGCGGAGTCTTCGCGAGTCCGGCTACAACCCGAAGAACGATTTCGACGCCAACGGCAACGTGTGGGTCGGCAACTAACCGAGTACGGGAGGGCCTGGGGAGCCCTCCCTCAAAGCGCGCTCAAACTGGTTTATCCCGCTCGTTGGACCTGGCCGCTCGAATGAGCAGCGGCGGCTGCGGAGGATTACCTCGTCTGCTTCTCCTGACCAGGCATTGCCCGCAGCGTTGCATTGCATCCGCGGCGACGTGCGGTTATGTCCCGCCGACAGCCTGCAAACAGAGGTCGCGATGCTGCTGCCCGACGGTTACTCCGACATCCCCCACGGCAAGATCGCTGCCGTCGTCACCCATCTGGAAATGACCGCGCGTCCGCCGCTGCGCGACGACCCGCCCGGCGCGTGGCGCCTGCGCAAGGTCGATCCGCCAGCGCTCGACTGGTATCGCGATATCTATCGCCGGGTCGGCGAGGAGTGGCTGTGGTTCACCCGCACCGGGCTCGAAGACGCCGATCTCGCTTCGAGGATTCACGACCCCGGCAACGAGCTCTACGGGCTGGCCGTCGACGGCCAGGATGAAGGCCTGCTCGAACTCGATTTCAGCGTGCCCGGCGAATGCCAGCTGCTCTATTTCGGCGTCACCGCAAAATTCATCGGCACCGGCGCCGCGCGCTTCCTGATGAACCGCGCGCTCGAGATCGCCTGGTCACGCGACGTCAGCCGCGTCTGGGTGCACACCTGCACCTTCGACCATCCCTCGGCCGTCGCGTTCTACCAGCGCTCCGGCTTCCGTCCGTTCCTGCGGCAGATCGAGGTGGCCGATGATCCGAGGCTCGATGGCAAATTGCCGCGCGATGCGGCGCGGCACGTGCCGGTGATTGCATAGCTCGCCTAACGGACCGGATCAGGATCCGGTTGCAATGTGGCGCGGCCCATCTACGATGGTGCAAAGCGCAACCTTTGACCCGGCGTGGCCGCACACTTCGAAAGCTCTGCTTTCGAGGCACGGCCTCCTGCGGCATGATCGACGAGATGACAGATGTTTTTGATCGGCCAGTACGACTCGCCCTTCGTCCGCCGCACCGCGATCGCGCTGCGGCTCTATGGATTGCCGTTCGAGCACAAGCCGTGGTCGACCTTCGGCGATGCGGAGAAGGTTGCGGCCTACAATCCGGTGCGGCGGGTGCCGACGCTGGTGCTCGATGACGGCGAGGCGCTGATCGAGAGTAGTGCGATCCTGGATTATCTCGACGAGCTGGTCGGGCCGGGCAAGGCGATGATCGCGCGCTCGGGGCCGGAGCGGCGCAAGCATCTGCGCATCACGGCGCTGGCGACCGGGCTTGCCGACAAGGCGGTGAGCCTTGTCTATGAGCGCGTGCTGCGCAAGGAGCAGTTGAAGCTCTGGGTCGAGCGCTGCGAGGCGCAGATCGCGGGCGTGCTCGCGGTGCTGGAGCAGGAGCGCGCGGCGGTGCCGACGCCGTACTGGCTGGGCGATCGCATTGGTCATGCCGACGTCGCGGTGGCCTGCGCGCTGCGCTTCACCGGCGAGGCGCATCCGCATCTGTTCGACGCGCGCTATCCGGCGCTCAAGGCCCACGCCGCGCGCTGCGAGGCGCTGCCGCCGTTCCAGGAGATCGTGCAGCCGCTGGCGCCGCCGAGCGGCTAGTGGATGGCGCGACCCAGGCTGATTGGCGTGTACCCCTCGCGCGCGGATGTCGCGAGACCGTGTGATTATGACTCACAAGCGGCACCACACATTTGCTGTCGTCCCTGCGAAAGACGCGGGGACGACACCGGTAGATGCGGGCGATCCAGTACGCCGCGGCCCATCGGCTCAAGCAACGACAGCCCCTGGAATACTGGATCACCCGCATGCGCGAGGGCTTTGCAGAAGTCGCCCGGGATGATTCTCTTTTGGTGAAGGATTCGCCGGAGGGTCGGATGGCGGAGCGCCAGATTGGTCAATTGAGCTTTACAGATGGGCTGATGAATGACGCGGCCAGGGCCAATGCGCCATTGCAGCGAGTGTCGGAACTGGTCGACTGGAACGCGATTGAAGCGCTGCTGAGCGGCTTGCGCAGCGGGTCGATGGGGGCGCCAGCTTACCCGTCGCTGGCGCTGTTTAAGGCGCTGTTGCTGCAGCAATGGTATGGTCTGTCGGATCCGGGACTTGAGGAAGCACTGGTGGACCGCCTGTCGTTCCGGCGCTTTCTGGGCCTGTCGCTGAGTGAGCCGGTGCCGGATCATTCCACGCTGTGGCGTTTCCGCGAACAACTGGCCAAGAGCGGGCTGGCGGAGCGCGCTTTCGCCCTGATTACGGCGCAGATCGAGAAGTCCGGCTTCGTCTTGAAGCGCGGCACATTGATCGACGCTTCGCTGATCCGCTCGGCGGTAAATCCACCCGAACCACCGGATCCCGATTTGCCCCCGGATGCGGACGGGCGGCCGGCCAGCAAACTGGTCAAAAGCGCGCACGATCCTGACGCTGCCTGGACCAAGAAGGACGGCAAATATGCCTTCGGCTACAAGATGCACGTGGCGATGGACCAAGGCAGTCGCATCATCCGGCGCCTCGCCTTTACGCCAGCCAATGTCAACGACACCGTGCCCGCCGACGGGCTGATCTGCGGCGACGAGGCAACGGTCTACGCTGACAAAGCCTACGATACCATCGCGCGACGCGTGCGGTTGAAGGAGATGGATATTCGCGACGGCATCATGCGCAGACACAACCGCTGGCTTCGCTTGGGACCTTGGGCGGTGCGTCGTAATGCGGTCATCTCGCATCGACGCGCGCCGATCGAGCCGTTGTTCGCATTGCTCAAGCGCGTCTACGGTCTGGCGCGTGCCCGCTATCGGGGCCTGATGCGCAATGCCGCAGCTTTCCAGCTCGCCGCGACTGCGATCAATCTCCAGCGATGGGCCAGGACGCCACCCCAGATCGCCTAACCAAACCAGCCATCCAGCCATCATGGCTGACCCATCCAAGCCACTAACAGGCCCAAACAACCAGCGCCCGCCCCTGTCGATTGCTCGACTTTCGCAAAGCCCTCGCATGCGCGCATGATGACACCGCGGTGTTTGACGTCTTGAATCACGAACCATCCTCATCGTCGTCCTGGCGAAAGCCAGGACCCATTACCCCAAATGAGAACTGTTGTGCGATGCTGGGGCCACGATCCCGTTCATCATCAAGTGCGGTGGCTATGGGTCCTGGCTTTCGTCAGGACGACATTGGTGAATGCGGCGCAGCTGGCGGTCGGTCGCGAGCGATACCCCTTGTCACTCGCCCCGCGACCCCGAGGCGCGCGCTTCGGGCTACCCATTGCCGGGCCGATCTTCTATGGTGAACCGTTCGGGTCGCATGGAGCGAACTCGATAATTCCATGATATCAAAGGCTTAAGGCTCGGATCGAAGCCTTTGGAGGGCGGTTTGACGCGGTATATTTCGACCAGGGGTGAGGCCCCGGTGCTTGGCTTCTGCGATGTGATGCTGACCGGGCTTGCCCGTGACGGCGGGCTCTACGTGCCCGAGACCTGGCCGCAACTGTCGCCCGAGACCATCGCTACCTTCTTCGGCCGTCCCTATTGGGAGGTCGCGGTCGAGATCATCCGTCCGTTTGTCGCCGGCGAGATTTCCGACGCCGAGCTCGGCCGCATGGCCAACGAGGCCTATGCCACCTTCCGCCATCCCGCGGTGGTGCCGCTCGACCAGGCCGGGCCGAACCAGTTCCTGCTCGAGCTGTTCCACGGGCCGACGCTGGCGTTCAAGGACGTCGCGATGCAGCTGATCTCGCGGCTGATGGATCACGTGCTGGCCAAGCGCGCGCAGCGCACCACCATCGTGGTCGCGACCTCGGGCGATACCGGTGGCGCCGCGGTCGAGGCTTTTGCCAATCTCGACAATGTCGACCTCGTCGTGCTGTTCCCGAACGGCCGCATCTCCGAGGTGCAGCGCCGCATGATGACGACGACCGGCGCCGCCAACGTCCACGCGCTCGCGATCGAAGGCACCTTCGACGATTGCCAGGCGCTGGTGAAGGCGATGTTCAACAACCATCGCTTCCGCGACCAGGTGGCGCTGTCGGGCGTCAACTCGATCAACTGGGCGCGCATCGTCGCGCAGGTGGTCTATTACTTCACCTCGGCGGTCGCGCTCGGCTCGCCGCAGCGCACCGTCGACTTCACGGTGCCGACCGGCAATTTCGGCGACATCTTCGCGGGCTATGTCGCCAAGCGGATGGGGCTGCCGATCCGGAACTTGCGCATCGCCGCCAACGTCAACGACATCCTGGCGCGCACGCTGAAGACCGGCATCTACGAGGTGCGCGAGGTACACGCCACGACGTCGCCGTCGATGGACATCCAGGTGTCGTCGAACTTCGAGCGGCTGCTGTTCGAGGCGAGCGGCCGCGACGCCGATCAGGTCCGCCGCCTGATGGCCTCGCTGAAGCAGTCCGGCCGTTTCGTGCTGCCGGATGCGACGCTGGCCGCCGTGCGCCGTGAGTTCGACGCCGGCCGCGCCGACGAGACCGAGACGGCGGCCGCGATCCGCGCCGCCTGGCGCGAGGCGGGCGATCTGGTCGATCCCCACACCGCGGTGGCGCTCGCGGTCGCCGACCGCGACACCTCGGATTCCAGGATCCCGAACATCGTGCTGTCGACCGCGCACGCGGCCAAATTCCCCGACGCGGTGGAAGCCGCCTGCGGGGTGCGTCCGCAGCTGCCGGTCTGGCTCGGAGGCCTGATGAGCAAATCCGAACACATCACGGTCATGAAGAATGATTCCGCCGAGGTCGAGCGCTTCGTGCTGTCGGTCAGCCGTGCTGCCAAGCAGGGAGTTGCCTGATGGGCGTTGAAATCACCAAGCTGCCGAGCGGACTGACAATCGTCACCGACACCATGCCGCATCTGGAAACCGCGGCGCTCGGGGTCTGGGCCGGCGTCGGCGGGCGCGACGAGAAGCCGAACGAGCACGGCATCTCGCATCTGCTCGAACACATGGCGTTCAAGGGCACGGCGCGGCGCTCCTCGCGCGAGATCGTCGAGGAGATCGAGGCGGTCGGCGGCGACCTCAATGCCGGGACCTCGACCGAGACCACGGCCTATTATGCGCGGGTGATGAAGGCCGACGTGCCGCTGGCGCTCGACGTGCTGTCCGACATCCTCGCCAACCCGTCCTTCGTGCCGGACGAGCTGGAGCGCGAGAAGAGCGTCATCGTGCAGGAGATCGGCGCGGCGCAGGATACGCCCGACGACGTCGTGTTCGAGCATCTCAACGAGCTCTGCTATCCGGAGCAGCCGATGGGGCGCTCGCTGCTCGGCACCGCCAAGACGCTGAAGGTCTTCGATCGCGACATGCTGCGCGGCTATCTCTCGACGCATTACCGCGCCCCCGACATGGTGGTCGCGGCCGCCGGCGCGGTCGATCACGTGCGGATCGTCGAGGACGTCACGCAGAAGTTTGCGAGCTTCGACGCCACCCCGGCGCCGAAGCCGCAGGTCGCGATGTTCGGCAAAGGCGGCTCGCGGGTGGTGCATCGCGACCTCGAGCAGGCGCATCTGACGCTAGCGCTCGAAGGCGTGCCGCAGACCGACCCGTCGCTGTTCTCGCTGCAGGTCTTCACCAACACGCTCGGCGGCGGGATGTCGTCGCGGCTGTTCCAGGAGGTGCGCGAGAAGCGCGGGCTGTGCTACTCGATCTACACCTTCCACGCGCCCTACACCGACACCGGCTTCTTCGGCCTCTACACCGGGACCGATCCGGCGGATGCGCCGGAAATGATGGAAGTCATCGTCGACGTCATCAACGACGCGGTGGAAACCCTGACCGAGGCCGAGGTCGCCCGCGCCAAGGCGCAGATGAAGGCCGGCCTGTTGATGGCGCTGGAAAGCTGTTCATCGCGGGCCGAACAATTGGCACGCCATGTGCTAGCCTATGGCCGGCCGCAGACGGTGGAAGAACTGGTGGCCCGGATCGACGCGGTCAGCGTCGAATCGAGCCGCAACGCCGCCCGTGCCCTGCTGGCGCGCAGCCGGCCCGCCGTTGTCGCGCTCGGCAGCGGCAGGGGTCTGGACACGGCGGTGGCTTTTGCGGAAGGATTGACGACGTCGAAGGCAAAGACGCTGCTGCATTAAGAATTTTGCTTACCTCGCCCCGCGCTTGCGGGGAGAGCATAGGCCGCCTACCGGCGGCCGTTGAAGGACATACGCCGAGGCGGAGCCTCGGCTATGGCCGAAGGCTTCGGGTGAGGGTAGAGCCGCAAGACCGAATCTGCGGTAAGACCCCTCACCCCGACCCTCTTCCCGCAAGGGCGGGGCGAGGGAGAAGTGGCGGGGAGTGTTGGGCCATGGCCCTGTTTCGTTTGCCGTCCAATGGACCCGCTGCACTGATGCCGCGCGGTCACGGGCTGTTGCTGCGCGCGCCGCAGATGTCGGATTTCCCGCAATGGGCGCAATTGCGCGAATTCAGCCGCGCCTATCTCACGCCGTGGGAACCGATCTGGCCCTCCGACGACCTGACCCGCGCCGGCTTCCGCCGCAGGCTTCGCCGCTACACCGAGGATATCGCCGCCGACCGCTCCTATCCGTTCATCATCTTCCGCGAATCGGACGGGGTGATGATCGGCGGCATCACGCTCGCCAATGTCCGCCGCGGCATCGTGCAGGCCGGCACGATCGGCTACTGGGTCGGGCTGCCGCATGCCCATCGCGGCTACATGACGACGGCGCTGCGGGTGCTGCTGCCCTCGCTGTTCGGCGAGCTCAATCTGCACCGCATCGAGGCGGCCTGCATTCCCTCCAATGCCTCGTCGATCCGCGTGCTGGAGAAGTGCGGCTTCACCCGCGAGGGCCTGGCGCGGCGCTATCTCTGCATCAACGGGATCTGGCAAGACCATCTGCTGTTCGGCCTGCTGCACGAGGATTTCCGCGGCTGATCCGTAAGCCTTTTTGTGGATGGCGGTGCCACCCTCGATGCCTTGGGTTCGCCGCCATTGCCTTGCTATAACGGCCGCAAAACAGGGAACCCCGGTTGGGAAATTTGAGGATATTGATGGGTGAAAGGGTGATCAGGTTCGCGCTCGCAGCGGCGGTATCGATCGGTCTCGGTGCCACTTTGTTGCCTTCGGCAGCTCCTGCGCAGTCGCTGAGCGACCGCTTCAAGAGCCTGTTCGGCGGAGGCTCGTCCGACCAGGACAAGCCGGCGACGCCCGCTGCGCCGCAGCAGCTCAACGATGCCGACGCCGAACTGACCTGCCCGCCGGTGCAGATCCGCTCCGGAGCCTCGACCTATTCGGTGGCCGCGAACGGCAAGGAAGCGGTCGGCAACGACGTCAAGTTCCTCGCCTCGATCACGCGCACGGCGCGGCAATGCAATCTGAACAGCGGCCAGATCACGGCCAAGATCGGTATTCAGGGGCGGATCATTGTCGGTCCCCAGGGCGCGCCACCGAGCATTCAGGTGCCGCTGCGCGTTGCCGTGGTGCAGGGCGGCGTCGGCGAGAAGACGATCATGACCAAGGCCTACACCACCACGGTGCAGATGGACGAAAGCGGCAGCGTGCCGTTCAGCCTGGTCGCCGAGGACGTCGTCTATCCGGCGCCGTCGCCGGCCGACAACGACAATTACATCTTCTATATCGGCTTCGACCCGCAGGCGCTGAAGCCGGAGCCCAAGGCCCGCGCGCCGCACAAGAAGAAGTAACAGAGCGTTTTCGAGCGAAGTGGACGCCGGTTCGCGTGACGAAAACGCGTCAAACGGACGAATTTGGCCAAAACAAAAGGCCGGCGCGATGAGCTCGCGCCGGCCTTTTTTAAGGAGTTCAGATCGCGTCAGTTCAGCTTGGAGCGGACTTCGGCGATGCCCTTGCCGACGAGGTTGTCGGCAACCGAGCCCTTGACCGACTGCGACAGGATGGTCGAGGCGGCGGTCACGGCGGCGTTGGCCGCGGCGGCGCGGACATCGGCCACGGCCTGGGCCTCGGCCTGGGCGATCTTGCTCTCGGCGGTCTTGGTCCGCCGCGCGACAAAATCTTCCATCTTGGTCTTGGCTTCGGCCGCGATCCGCTCGGCTTCGGCCTTGGCGTTGGAGATGATCTCCTCGGCCTCGCGCTCCGCGCTGGCGCGGCGCGCCTTGTACTCGCCGAGCAGCTTATTGGCCTCGTCCTTCAGACGGCGGGCGTCTTCCAGCTCGGCCTTGATGCGCTCGGCGCGGTGGTCGAGCGCCGTCAGCAGGGTGCGATGAACGCCGAGATAGCCGAACACGACCAGCAGAAGGACGAAGGCGATCGCAACCCAGGTTTCCGGTTCGTAAAACATCGTCTATCCCTTCAGCGACGCGTCGACGGCGCTGTTGACCGCATTGGCGTCCGGCGTGACGCCGGCAAGTTGCTGGACGATGGCGCCGGCCGCATCGGCCGCGATGCCGCGGACGTTGCTCATGGCGTTGGTCCTCGTCGTTGCGATCTGCTTCTCGGCGTCGGCGAGCTTTGCCGCCAGCTTCTCTTCCAGCGCCTTGCGCTCGGCTTCCGACGCCGCGTTCAGCTTCTCGCGGGTCTCGTTGCCGATCGCCTGCGCGTTGGCGCGCGCATTCGCCAGCTCGGTCTCGTAGGCCTTCAGCGCCGCGTCGGACTCGTCCTTCAGCTTCTGCGCCTCGGCCAGATCGCCCTCGATCTTGTTTTGACGTGCATCGATCGTCCCGCCGACGCGCGGCAGGGCGATACGCGACACGATCAGGTAGAGCGCGACAAATGCAATCGCCAGCGACACCAGCTGCGAGGCGAAGTTGGACGAATCGAACGGCGGAAAGGCTCCGCCGTGATGTCCGCCGTCGGTCTCGGTGTGGGCGCCGGCTTTCTGGCCTTTTGCCTCGCCATGACTCTCAGCCATGGTGTTCTCCTGTTGCTGTCATGCGCGCCGCCCTTGGAACGAACCTTGGGCGGCGCGAAGGGGTTACCGCAAAGCGGAACCGGGTTACCGCAGAGCGGAACCGGGGTGCCGCTCAGAGCGGAACGAACAGCAGGAGCAGCGCGATCAGCAGCGAGAAGATGCCGAGCGCTTCGGTCACGGCGAAGCCGAAGATCAGGTTGCCGAACTGGCCCTGAGCGGCCGACGGGTTACGCACCGCAGCGGCGAGGTAGTTGCCGAAGATGATGCCCACGCCGACGCCCGCGCCGCCCATGCCGATGCACGCGATGCCCGCGCCGATAAGTTTTGCTGCTGCCGGTTCCATATGTAGCTCCTTGAGAAAGATAGACAGATTGGTGGGTGGAGATTCCCCGGACCGCTTAGTGTCCCGGATGAATGGCGTCGTTGAGGTAGATGCAGGTCAGGATCGCGAACACGTAGGCCTGCAGGAACGCGACCAGCAGTTCGAGGGCATACAGCGCAATC
Organism: Bradyrhizobium sp. USDA 4502; assembly: GCF_054063355.1. Classification (NCBI taxonomy): domain Bacteria; kingdom Pseudomonadati; phylum Pseudomonadota; class Alphaproteobacteria; order Hyphomicrobiales; family Nitrobacteraceae; genus Bradyrhizobium; species Bradyrhizobium sp. USDA 4502. The sequence continues at coordinate 6,727,977 of NZ_JBSSGF010000001.1, read as the reverse complement.
GTGAGCGCCAGCGGCAGCACGCCGCCGACCCAGCCGAGCGCGCCCAGCGAGAAGCCGAGCATCGCGACGAAGCCCGCGAACACCTTCAATGCGATGTGGCCGGCCAGCATGTTGGCGAACAGACGAACGCTGTGCGAGACCGGCCGCAGGAAGAACGACAGGATCTCGATGAACATGACCAGCGGCAGGATGTAGATCGGAACGCCGTGGGGGACGAAGATGCTGAAGAATTTCAGGCCGTTCTTGTAGACGCCGTAGATCAGGACGGTGAAGAACACCAAAAGCGCGAGCGCCGCGGTGACGATCAGGTGGCTCGCGATCGTGAAGGTGTAGGGGATGACGCCGACCAGGTTCGAGACGCAGAGGAACATGAACAGCGAGAAGATCAGCGGGAAGAACTTCATGCCTTCCGCGCCGGCCGTGCTGCGAATCGTGGTGGCGACGAACTCGTAGGAGATCTCGGCGACCGACTGCAGCCGTCCCGGAACCAGTTCCCGGCCGCTCGCCAGCATCAGCAGCGCAATCAGCAGCACCGCGATGAGCATGAAGAGCGAGGAATTGGTGAAGGCGATCGTGTGATTGCCGATGTGGCCGAGCGTGAAGAGGGGCTCGATATTGAACTGGTGGATCGGGTCGATTTTCATCCGCGCGGCTCTTGGTCCACCGGCTATCGTGCCGGTAATCGAATTTCAAATGTCGTGACTTCCCGCCAGCGCTCAGCGCTTGCCCGAGGCCACGCCCGCGGACCTCACCACGTTGACCACCCCGGCGACGAAGCCGAGCAGCGTTAACACGATGAAGCCGAATGGCGACGTCGACAGCAAACGGTCGAACCCCCAGCCAATCGCCGCTCCGACGGCAACGCCCGCGATCAGCTCCGAGGAAAGACGAAAACCGAGCGCCATAGCCGAAGCTCTGGCCGCACTGTCCCCGCTTTCATTACCGGATTGATCAGTCTTGCTCCTGCGGCTGTCGCGAATTTCTGACAACCGATGATCGAGACTTCCGAGCCTTGCGGAAAGCGCAGCTTCGTCAGGAGGCGATTGATCGCGACTTCCATTTGCGCCGTCGTTGGTGTTCTCAGCCATGCTGCAAACACTAACCGATGCCGCGGATGATGGAAATTGCGCCCGTCCCCGTCAAAAGCCGCGCGGACCATACTTACCGCGTCTAATCAAGTCAAGATTGCGTCGTAACCAGTTATTGCTTTGATTCTGCTGGTTTTATTTGGAGATATTCAAGGTCAGAGTGACGCAGTGATCGCAGTGCAACAGCTTGCGTGGCATTGAGCGATATTGCGTGGCTATTCCCGCTCTGCTGGGATCGCCGAAAGTCCCGTCCTCTCACGCAGTCAGGTTCCGCATGTCGCGCCAGATCGATTACTACTTCTCGCTGCAATCCCCCTGGGCCTATATCGGCCACAAGCCCTTCGTTCGACTCGTAAGCACTTACGATCTCAAGGTAAATTACCGGCCTGTGCTGCTGGTCGATCTGTTCTCCGAGACCGGCGGACTGCCGCTCGCCAAGCGCCATCCGGTGCGGCAGCGCTATCGGATGATCGAGTTGCAGCGCTGGCGCGACAAGCGCGGGCTGAATTTTCATCTGCAGCCGGCCAACTGGCCGTTCAACGGGCGCCTTGCCGATGGCGTGGTGATCGCGATGCTCGAGTCCGGCCTCGACCCCGAGCCGTTCCTGCAACGGGCCTATCCCGCGGTGTGGGAGCAGCAGCTTAATCTTGCTGATCCTGAGACGCTGGTGAAGCTCGCCGACGATGCCGGTTTGCCCGGCCGGCAGCTGGTCGAGCGCTCCGGCACTGAAGCGATCAGCGCGGCCTATGAGCAGAATCGCCAGAATGCACTGGACGCCGACGTGTTCGGCTCGCCCGGATACGTGCTCGATGGCGAGGTGTTCTGGGGCCAGGACCGGATCGAATTGCTTGAAGACGCGTTGAAGTCGGGCCGCAAGCCCTATAGCTCTGTGGTCTAGGGCAGGAATCAGGTTGAGGCGGAGCAAGCCATGCCCATCGCGATGTCGCCGTCGAAATTGTCCATCGCAATTGCTGCCATCCTGATCGCAAGCGGCGGCGCGGCGATCGCGCAAACCGCGCCGGACACCGAAAATGGCCGCTACGCATTGTCTCCGGCCGGCGACGGTTTCCTGCGGCTCGACACGCACACCGGCGCCGTGTCGACCTGCACCAATTCCAGCGCCGGCTGGGCCTGTTACATGGTGCCGGATGAGCGGGCGGCGCTGGATGCCGAGATCGGTCGCCTGCAAGCCGACAACGACAAGCTCAAGGGCGAGCTCGCTGCGCGCGCACCGTCGGCCAAGACCGACGAGGCGTTGCCGAAATCGGATCAGCTGAAGAAGGCGGAGCCCAAGACCGAGCCGAAGGTCGCCGAGGGCGAGCGCAAGATCGAGATCCCGCTGCCGAGCGACCGCGACATGGATCGCATGATGTCGTTCCTGGAACGGGCCTGGCGGCGGCTGATCGAGATGGCCAACCGCGTGCAGCGCGACGTCAATGGCGGCAAGATTTGATGTTGTGCTGGCGCCGTCTATCCAGCGTCGTCCCGGCCTAGTGCGCAATTGCGCACGGGAGCCGGGACCCATAACCACCGCTGGGAGTTGGGTGGCTAAGCTGGCAACTCCAAATCTTCGTAACTGAGGGGCCGCGGAGTATGGGTCCCGGCCTTCGCCGGGACGACATAGTGAGAGTTACAGATGAACTCATCGAGGACCATCACGCACTCGGCGCCATCCTCCGTCGCGGCAACCAGCATCGTGTCGTCGCGCCTGGCGGTCGAAACGTCGGGCGCCGGCTTTACCGACATCACGCGCGAGGTCGCCAAATTCCTGCGCGAGGCGCGTGCCGGCGAGGGTGCGGTCACGCTGTTCATCCGCCACACCTCGGCCTCGCTGACAATCCAGGAGAATGCCGATCCGACCGTGCTGGTCGATCTGAAGAATGCGCTCGACCGCGCAGCGCCCGAAGACGGCGGCTGGCGTCACGACACCGAAGGCCCTGACGACATGCCGGCGCACATCAAGACCATGCTGACGGCGACCTCGCTGCAGGTCCCCGTGCTCGACGGTCAGATGGCGCTCGGCACCTGGCAGGGCATCTATCTGATCGAGCATCGCGCCCGTCCGCACCGGCGCGAGATCGTGCTGCAATTCGTCGGCGCCACGCGCTGACACGCGCGACCTATCTTTCAAGACCTCGCCTCCAAATGACATCGGCCGCGGATCGCTCCGCGGCCGATGCATTTTGATCGCGATGTCGACGGTCAGGTCTTGGTGATGTCGACGTCCTTGGTTTCCGGAATGAACAGCGCGCCGACCACGACGGTGATTGCGGCGAAGATGACCGGATACCAGAGACCGGAGTAGATGTCGCCGGTCGAGGCGGTGATCGCGAACGCGGTCGCCGGGAGCAGGCCGCCGAACCAGCCGTTGCCGATATGATAGGGCAGCGACATCGAGGTGTAGCGGATGCGGGTCGGGAACAGTTCGACCAGCATGGCGGCGATCGGGCCGTAGACCATGGTGACGTAGAGCACCAGGATGAACAGCAGGCCGATGACCGCGGCCACCTGCGGACGGAAGACATCGAACGGGTGCGACATCTTCACGATGCCGGCGTCACCCGGCTTCGGATAGCCCGCCGCCTGCACCGCCGCGAGGATTGCGGGGTTCGACGTCTTGGCGTCCGTATACGGCACTTCCTTGTCGTTGATCAGGATCTTCACCGGCGAGCCGGCCGGGCCCGGCACCGTCGAATATTTCACCGACGATTGGGCAAGGAAGGCGCGGGCGGTGTCGCAAGGCGCGCTGAAGACGCGGGTGCCGACCGGGTTGAACAGATCGCCGCAGCCGGCCGGATCCGCAACCACCTGCACCTTGACCGTCTCATAGGCCTTCTCCAGCGCCGGATTGGCGTTGGTCGTGATCATCTTGAAGATCGGGAACAGCGTGAGTGCGCCGATCAGGCAGCCGGCCAGGATGATCGGCTTGCGGCCGATCTTGTCCGACAGCGCGCCGAACACCAGGAAGAAGCCGGTGCCGAGCAACAGAGACCAGGCGATCAAGAGGTTGGCGGTGTAGCCGTCGACCTTCAGGATCGATTGCAGGAAGAACAGCGCGTAGAACTGGCCCGTGTACCAGATCACCGCCTGGCCCATGGTCAGGCCGAGCAGCGCGAGGATCACGATCTTGGCGTTGCTCCAGGTCGCGAAGGCCTCGGTCAGCGGCGCTTTGGAGGTCTTGCCCTCCTCCTTCATCCGCTGGAACACCGGCGATTCGTTCAGCCGCAGCCGGATCCAGACCGAGATGCCGAGCAGCAGCACCGACACCAGGAATGGAATGCGCCAGCCCCAGTCGGCGAAGTCCTTTTCGCCGGTGAGGGTTCGCGTGAACAGGATCACCAGCAGCGACAGGAACAGTCCAAGCGTTGCCGTGGTCTGGATGAACGAGGTGTAGTAGCCGCGCTTGCCGGGCGGGGCATGCTCAGCGACATAGGTCGCGGCACCGCCATATTCGCCGCCGAGCGCGAGGCCCTGCAGCAGGCGCAGCGAGATCAGGATGATCGGCGCCGCGATGCCGATGGTCTTGGCGTTGGGCAACAGGCCGACGATGAAGGTCGACAGACCCATGATCAGGATGGTGACGAGGAAGGTGTATTTGCGGCCGACGATGTCGCCGACCCGGCCGAACACGATCGCGCCGAACGGGCGCACCAGGAAGCCCGCGGCGAAGGCCAGCAACGCGAAGATGTCGCGGGTCGCCGGCGGATAGTCCGAGAAGAACTGCGCGCCGATGATGCCGGCCAGCGAACCGTAGAGATAGAAGTCGTACCACTCGAACACGGTACCGAGCGACGACGCGAGGATGACGAAACGCTCATCCTTTGTCATGCCGGCGGGCCGCGCCGAAGTTGCAGTCATAGTGGACATCTGGATTGCTCCCCCCGAAATATTGCTGCCATGCTCGCCCCCGGCTGGCGGGTGAGGCCCGAATAGGCCCTCGGCTTGAGATGAAGGTAACATCGCAGTGAAACCCGCCCCAATAAGACTTTTGGCCTTTTCAGGATCGAACCTATCTTCTGAAGGAAGAGCAGGATGGAGCGCCTCCGCAGGCGTCTATTGCGGCGCACAAGCTGCGCGGGTTAACCGCGTTGGCATCTGGTATTATCAAGCGCTTGCGTGATACTGCCGCGCGGGCGAAAACCGAGCGACGCGGGTTTGCCTAAGGCCCGCTTGTGGGACTGAGATGACTGCTGCTGCCAATACTCATCTTGTCATCGCCGACGACCATCCGCTGTTCCGCGATGCGTTGCGTCAGGCGGTGTCGAGCGTCGTGAGTTCGGCCACGATCAGCGAGGCCGGATCGTTCGAGGATCTGACCGCGCTGCTGGAACGGGACTCCGAGGTCGACCTGATCCTGCTGGACCTGAGCATGCCGGGGATCAGCGGTTTCTCCGGCCTGATCTATCTGCGGGCGCAGTATCCGGCGATCCCGGTGGTGATCGTATCCGCCAGTGACGATGCCGGGACCATCCGCCGCTCGCTCGACTTTGGCGCTTCCGGTTTCATCCCCAAGCGCTTCGGCGTCGAGACGCTGCGGGATGCCATCATGAAGGTGATGGAGGGCGACGTCTGGGTGCCGCCGGACACCGATCTGTCGGCGGCCGGCGATCCCGACATGACGCGGCTGCGCGACCGGCTGGTGACGCTGACCCCGCAGCAGGTGCGGGTGCTGATGATGCTGTCCGAGGGGCTGCTCAACAAGCAGATCGCCTATGAGCTCGGCGTCTCCGAAGCCACCATCAAGGCCCATGTCTCGGCGATCCTGCAGAAGCTCGGCGTCGAAAGCCGCACCCAAGCCGTGATCGCCGCCGCCAAGATCGCCGGCGGCCAGTGGCGCCAGGGCACGCCGCCGACGTAGTCCCGAGCAACTCCAGCTGTGATCGCCGGCCTCGGGCCACGGCATTGAAAAAAGGGGCGCGAAAGCGCCCGATGGCACGCTTTCGCGAAGCCATCCAGATTCCATTCAAACTGCGCATCGGTCGAAAACCGAGTATCCTGTCCGGCATCGGCCCGTGAGAGGCCGCGTGCTTTTGGGGAGAACGCCATGATTTCCGTCACTCGCGTCGCCGGACTATCTCTGGCTGCGGCAATCCTTCTCGGTACCAGCTCTTTCAATTGCGCTCAGGCCAAGCCCTTGATGATCGTCGGCCTGGACGAGAAGCTGTTGTGGGACGACGACGGCAAGCCGGTGCTGTCAGCGCCCGGCAAGGATCAAGTGCTGATCATCGATCTCGCCGATCCCGAGAACCCGAAGATTGCGGCTTCTCTCCCATTGAAGAACTCGGTAGTCGGCCCCCCGGTCAACGTCGCTATCGATCCGACCGGAACGGTGGCGCTGGTCGCGGATTCGGTCGACGTGGTGAAGGAAGGCGACGCTCTGAAGCAGGTGCCGGATAACAAGATCTATGTGATCGATCTCAAGGCGACCCCGCCCAAGCTGGCAGCGACCATTGCCGGCGGAAAGCAGCCATCAGGGTTGAGCTTCAGTCCCGATGGCAAGACGGCGTTGGTTGCCAACCGCGGGGACAATTCGATCAGCGTGCTTTCGGTCAACGGCACTGACGTCAAGATCACCGACACGATATCGATGCCAGACAGTGTCGCACATGTCGCGTTCGCGCCAGACGGCAAGCACGCGCTGGTCGCGCGTTTTCCCGGGCACAAGATATCGGTGCTCGATATCGCCGGCGACAAAGTCACCTACGCCAAGATAGACCTGCCGGCCGGCCAATGGCCTTACAACGTCGCAGTGACCCCGAACAGCAAGATCGCGTTGACGTCGGACAATGGCAACTCAGGCGCGTCGGACGGCAGCGTCGACACGGCCAGCGTCATCGATCTCGAAGCGAAGCCGCCGCGCATCATCGATCGCGTGGTGGTCGGCGATGGACCGGAGGGGCTTGGCGTCAGTCCGAAGGGGGATCTCGCAGTCTCGGTGATCCTGCGCGGCTCGAACATGAAGAATGCGTTCTTCCATGAGAAGAACGGCAGCGTCTCGGTCCTGAAGATCGACGGCAAGAAAGTGACCAAGACCGGAGATATCGAAGTCGGCGGACTGCCTGAGGCCGCGGTCTTCACGCCTGACGGAAAATACATCCTGGTCGGGAACTACCTCAGCCAGGATTTCTCGATCCTCAAGGTCGACGGAACCAACGTCACCGACACAGGCAAGCGCTTTCAGGTGCCAGGGCACCCGGCGTCGGCCGGAATGGGGCCGAACTGAACCGACGCTTGGCGATCTTGCTGGAGCATGTGATTTTCGGTTGAGCCGGCCACTGCGCAGGCTCGCTTCACCTCTCGCGCTTGCGGGAGGGAGCGCCGTGTCTTTGCCGTGCCTTCATGATGCGATTCGATCCAGTCGCATCATGATCCAATGCGAGATGCGCGCCCGGATTGCGCCGCCGCGCGCTACTCCGCCGCCACCATCTGCTGGGTGCGCCATTGTCCGAGTAGGGCGCGGAGCGAGGCGGGTTTCACCGGCTTGTTCAGCACCGCGATGTTTTCCTCGCGCGCGGCGGCGCGCACCGCAGGGCTGCGGTCGGCGGTGATCAGGATCGCCGGAATGCCGTCGCCGAAGCGGCGGCGGATCTCGCGGATCGCGGCGACGCCGTTGCCGCGGTCGAGATGGTAGTCGACCAGGACGCCGGTGACGCGGCCACCGGCGGCCTCGATCGCGCTGATCGCGCCGTCGGCGTCGAGCACCGCGATCACCTCGGCGTCCCACGCCGTCAGCAGCGTCTTCATGCCGTCGAGGATGGCGGGATCGTTCTCGATGCAGACAATCAGCGAGCCGCTCATCGGCGTCTTCGACAGGGGCGTGGCGGTGGTGACGGCCGCAGTATGGTTGACCGCGGTCGCGACCGGCACGGTGACCGAGAACGCCGAGCCGCCGCTGACATTGGCCGAGATCGCGATGCGGTGGTTGAGCACCCGCGCCAGCCGCTCGACGATCGACAGGCCGAGGCCGAGGCCGCGGGCGATCCGGGCGCCCTGCTCGAGGCGGTGGAACTCCTTGAAGATCTCGCCGCGCTTCTGCACGGGAATGCCGACGCCGGTGTCGAAGATGCTGATCTGGAGCGTGGTGCCGCGGCGGCGGCAGCCGATCAAGACGCGGCCGCGCGGGGTATATTTGATCGCGTTGGAGATGAAGTTCTGCAGCAGCCGGCGCAGCAGCGAGCGGTCGGATTCGACCGGCAGCGAGCACGGCACGAAGCGCAGGTCGAGGCCCTTGTCGCGGGCGATCGGCATGAACTCGATCTCCAGCGAGCGCATCAGGTCGGCCATCCGGAAGCTCGTGATCGCCGGCGTCATGGCGCCGGCATCGAGCCTGGAAATGTCGAGCAGCGCGCCCAGGATGTCCTCGATCGCCTCGAGCGAGTCGTCGATGTTCTCGACGAGGCGCGAATCCTCGCCGCCGTTCTGGCGCTCGACCAGGCTCGTGACGTAGAGGCGCGCCGCATTGAGCGGCTGCAGGATGTCGTGGCTGGCGGCCGCAAGGAAGCGTGTCTTCGAGGCGTTGGCGTCTTCCGCGATGCCCTTGGCGAGCGCGAGCTCCGAATTCAGCCGCGTCAGCTCCTCGGTGCGGTCGCGCACCCGCTTTTCCAGCGTCGCGTTGGCGCGCTCCAGCGCCTCCGCCGCCTCGAAGCTCGGCGTGACGTCGGAGAAGGTGATGACGAGCCCGCCGCCCGGCATGCGGTTGGCACGCACCTCGATCACCAGATGGCGGTCGGTGAAGCGTTCCAGATAAGGCTCGCCCTCAGTGGTGTAGGCGCGCAGGCGGGCCTGCAGCAGGCTGTCGCCGTCGCCGGACGCAGGCGGACTGATCGCGCCCATGAATTCGAGGATTTCGGACAGCGGGATGCCGAGCTGCACCAGATGCTGCGGCAGCCCCAGCAATTCGGAGAACTGGCGGTTGGAACAGATCAGCTGCAGATCGGCGTCGAACACCGCGATGCCCTGGCGCACGTGATTGAGCGCGGTCTGCAGGATCTCGCGGTTGAAGTGCAGGGCGGCGTGGGAGTCGTCGAGCAGTTTCAGCGCGGCCTTGGCCGACACCGTGCGCCGTTGCAGCAGCAGCGACATCACAAGGCGCGAGGACGCGGCCCCGATCGAGGAGGCGATCAACCGCTCGGCATGCTGCAGCAACTCGAAATCGGCCGGAGCCGACGCCAGCAGCACGATGTTGCGGTCGACGGCGAAGGAGGCGAAGGCCTCGCGGGTGCGGTCGGGGCCGAGATATTGCGTCACCGTGCTCTGGATATCCTCCACCGTCACCGTGGTGCGCCAGCGCCGGAAGCTGGGCGCGATCGGGGCCAGCGCGTTGGGCACGAACACGTCGGCCTGCAACAACTCGATCGAGGACGGCGCGCGCGCCAGCGAGAACAGCACATAGGTGAGGATGTTGAGCGCGAGGCTCCACAGCACGCCGTGCAGCAGCGGCGGCAGGTCGGCGCCGAACAGCGCCTGCGGCCGCAGCGCCTCGATCCCGAACGGCCCGTGCTGCAGCAGCATCAGGCCGGCGGTCGAGGTTTCCAGGAAGCTCGGGATGAACAGCGTGTAGAGCCACGTCGCGAAGCCGACCAGCATGCCCGCCATGGCGCCGCGTGCGGTGGCTCTGCGCCAGAACAGGCCGCCGAAGAACGCCGGCGCCAGCTGGGTGATCGCGGCAAACGACAACAGGCCGATCGCGACCAGCTGGGTGTTGCCGAGCGCGCGATAGTAGAAATACGCCAGCACCATGATGGCGAAGATCGAGAAGCGGCGCGCCTTCAGCAGGAAATCGCCAAAGTCCTTCTGGCCGGCGCTGGCGTCGTCGCTGCGCGGCAAGACCAGCGGCAGCACGATGTCGTTGGAGACCATGATCGACAGCGCGACGCATTCGACGATCACCATCGCGGTCGCCGCCGACAGCCCGCCGACGAACACGGCGAGGCTGAGCAATTGCGAATTGCCCTCGATCGGCAGCGCCAGCACGAACATGTCGGCATCGACCGCGCCGAACGGGAAGATGACGAGGCCTGCGATCGCGATCGGAATCACGAACAGGTTGATGGCGATGAGGTAGAGCGGGAACAGCCAGCGCGCCCGGGTGACTTCGGCGGGCGTCGAATTCTCCACCACGCTGACATGGAACTGGCGCGGCAGCAGCATGACCGCGCAGAACGACAGCAGCGTCATGATCAGGAAATTGCCGATCGACGGGACATATTCGATCGCGCGCACCGCCTCCGGCGTCTTCAGGGCGCGCTCGTAGAGCTCGACCGGCGAGAACATCCAGAAGGTGACGAAAGCGCCGGCGGCGATGAAGGCGACCAGCTTGACGATGGACTCAGCCGCGATCGCGAGGATCAGGCCGTGCTGGTGCTCGGTCGCGTCGGTGTGGCGGGTGCCGAACAGCACCGCGAACACCGCCATCGCCAGCGTCACCATCAGCGCGATGTCGCCGATCACAGGGATTTTCGAGAACGCCTGGTCCTCGCTCAGGATGGTCTCAAGTGACGAGGCTACTGCTTTCAGCTGCAGCGCGATGTAGGGCACCGAGCCGATGATCGCGATCAGTGCCACGGTCGCCGCCACCGCCTGGCTCTTGCCGTAGCGCGCGGCGATGAAATCGGCGATCGAGGTGATGTTCTGCGACTTGGCGAGCGCGATCACCCGGCGCAGCAGCGGCGTGCACAGTCCGACCATCACGATCGGGCCGACATAGATCGCCAGGAAGTCGATGCTGGTGCGGGTGGCAAAGCCGACCGAGCCGAAGAAGGTCCAGGAGGTGCAGTAGATCGCCAGCGACAGCGGGTAGATCCACTGGCTGGCGCGGCCGCGCTCGCCCGGCGAGCTGCGGTCGCCGCGGCTGGCAATGAAGAACAACAATCCGATGTAGGCGAACGCCGTGGCGATTACGCCCCAGTCGTGCAGCATCGCTGCTCATCTCCTGTCCCGGCCGCTGGGGAAGGGCCGGTTGTCAGGATTATAACGCAAAGGACCGGCCGCGCGATGCACGGCCGGCCCAAATTCGGGGTCGGAAACGGATAGGGTTACTCGGCGGCCAGCGACTTCTGGTGCAGGGGCAGGCCGAGCCGGTCCCAGACCTGGAGCAGCGCCTCGGCCAGCGCGTCGATCAGGCCGTCGTCATGGTAGGGCGAGGGCGTGATGCGCAGCCGCTCGGTGCCCTTGGCGACCGTCGGATAGTTGATCGGCTGGATGTAGATGCCGTGGTCCTCGAGCAGCAGGTCGGAGGCCCGCTTGCACTTCTCGGGATCGCCGACGAACAGCGGCACGATATGGGTGTCGCTCGACATGACAGGCAGGCCGGCGGCGGTCAGGATCGCCTTGGTGCGGGCGGCCCGGTCCTGGTGGCGCTCGCGCTCCCAGTTCGAGGTCTTCAGGTGCCGGATCGCAGCCGTCGCGGCCGAGCAGATTGCCGGCGGCAGCGCGGTCGTGAAGATGAAGCCCGGCGCATAGGAGCGCACCGCGTCGATGACCTCGGCGCGGCCTGCGATGTAGCCGCCGAGGCAGCCGAAGGCTTTTGCCAGCGTGCCCTCGACGATATCGATCCGGTGCATCACGCCGTCGCGCTCGGCGATGCCGCCGCCACGCGGGCCGTACATGCCGACCGCATGCACTTCGTCGAGATAGGTCATGGCGCCGTATTGCTCGGCGAGATCGCAGATCTTGCCGAGCGGTGCGACGTCGCCGTCCATCGAATAAAGGCTCTCACAGACGATCAGCTTCGGCCGGTCGGGACCGGCGGCGATCAAGAGCTCCTCGAGATGCGCGACGTCGTTGTGGCGGAATATCTGGCGTTCGCAGCCGGCCTGGCGCACGCCTTCGATCATCGAATTGTGGTTCAGCGCGTCCGACAGGATCAGGCAGTTCGGGATCAGCTTGGCGAGCGTCGAGATGCCGGTCTGGTTCGAGACATAGCCCGAGGTAAACAGCAGCGAGGCTTCCTTGCCGTGGAGGTCGGCGAGTTCCGCCTCGAGCTGCACCAGCGGATGATGGGTGCCCGCGATGTTGCGGGTGCCGCCGGCGCCGGTGCCGACCCGGGTCGCGGTCTCGACCATGGCACCGACCACCTTGGGGTGCTGGCCCATGCCGAGATAGTCGTTGGAGCACCAGATCACGACGTTGCGGCTGCCCTTCGGCGAATGCCAGGTGGCGTGCGGGAAGCGTCCCGCGATTCGTTCGAGGTCGGCGAACACCCGGTATCGCCGCTCGTCGTGCAGGCGGTTGAGGGCGGCATTGAAGAACTGGCTGTAATCCATCGGCAAACCCAGAAAGCGGAACCTGACCGGAATGACTGCTTCTTCTTAGAGCTTTTCCAGCTCTAATGTCCATGCATTGACCCACATCTGGGCATGCGCCGCAGTTGGGCAAATTGCCCTAGCTCGGGACCGTTCGGCTCGATTTCGGTCAAATCGCCGGGCGACGCTTGCCGCCCGGCGGGGCTCAGGTGGTCCTGAAGCGCAGCATGCCGTCGGCGTGCATCTCGGCCGTCAGGCGGCCCTCGACCAGCATGTAGTTGACATGGGCGACCAGCTCGCCCGCGGCAAAGCCCATCTGGTGCTCGTCGAGCACGTGCTTGTGGAACACCACCGGCACCAGCTCCTTGGAGGTCTGCGGCACCTCGCGGCAAGCCTCGGCGATCAGCCGGCAGCGCTCCTCATGGTGATCGGCGAGCTGCTTGATCCGGGTCTTCAGCCCATAGAACGGCACGCCATGGCCGGGCAGCACCATCACGTCGTAGGGCAGGGTGGTGGTCAGGCTTGCCAGCGACGCCAGATATTCGCCGAGCGAGTTCTGCTCGGGCTCGACCGCCCAGACGCTGACATTGGGCGAGATCTTGCTGAGCACCTGGTCGGCGGACAGGAACAGCTTGTCGGCCGCGCAATACAGCATCACCTGGTCGAGCGCGTGGCCGCCGCCGGTGATCACCTTGAAGCGCCGCATGCCGATCACGACCTCGTCGCCATGGGTGAGGCGGTGATAGGACGGCGGCAGCACCGACACGCGCTTCAGATAGTCCTGGCCGCGGCCGAGCAGCTTCTCCGTGAGGTCCTCGTCCATGCCGTGGCGGCGGAAGAACAGCCGCTGCGCGTTGCGCCGCTCCTCGGTGCCGCGGTTCTGGTGATAGACCGACTGCAGATATTCCACCTGCGACATGAACAGCGGACAGCCGAAGCGCTCGGTGATCCAGCCGGCGAGACCGACATGGTCGGGATGCGAATGCGTCACGATCAGGCGGGTGACCTTGACGTGCTTCAGCGGCCCCTCGAACAGCGTGGTCCAGGCCGCGATCGATTCCTCGTTGCCGAAGCCGGCGTCCACCATGGTCCAGCCGTCGCCGTCGGCGAGCAGATAGATGTTCACATGGTTAAGGCGGAACGGCAGCTTCAGCCGCGCCCACAGCACGCCGGGAGCTACCTCCACGACCTGGTCGTGGCCGGGATGGTTCTCCCAGGGGTATCGCAGTGCCTCCGCCGAGGAGTGCACGGGGTCGGTCTTCGTATGCATGCTACCGGCTTAGCGGCACACGGGCCGCCGCGCCAGCCGAAAAATCAGATAGTCGTCCGGAGAATGGGACGGGTAGTCCGAGAATTCCGTAACCCGGATGATATGAACGGGCGCGCGAACAAACTTCCGTCATTCCGGGGCGCCTCGAAGAGGCGAACCCGGAATCTCGAGATTCCGGGTTCGGTCCTGCGGACCGCCCCGGAATGACGATGGCACCTCAGGCCGCGCGGATGTTCGACAGGAAGCCGTCGATCTCCGAGCGCAGCACGTCGGCCTCGCGGCGCAGCGCGTCGGAGGCGCTCAGCACCTCGCCGGCGGCGGTGCCCGCCTCGGCCGAGGCGGTCGAGACGCCGACGATGTTGCTCGACACCTCGCTGGTGCCGCCCGCCGCATGCTGGATGTTGCGGGCGATCTCGCGGGTCGCCGCGCCCTGCTGCTCGACCGCGGCGGCGATCGCGGTGGTGACGTCGTTGATCTCGCCGATCGTGCTCGAGATGTTGCGGATCGCGGAGACGGCCGTCGTCGTCACCTCCTGCATGCTGACGATCTGCTGGCGGATTTCCTCGGTCGCCTTCGCGGTCTGGCTCGCGAGGTTCTTCACCTCGGAGGCGACCACGGCAAAGCCGCGGCCGGCCTCGCCGGCGCGCGCCGCCTCGATGGTGGCGTTGAGCGCGAGCAGATTGGTTTGCGAGGCGATGGTCTGGATCAGGTCGACCACGACGCTGATGCGTGCGGCATTGTCGGCGAGCCCCTGCATCGTGCTGTCGGTGGCGCTGGCTTCCTCCACCGCCTTGCGGGCGATCTCCGCCGAGGTGACGACCTGGCGGCCGATCTCCTGGATCGAGGACGAGAGCTCCTCGGTGCCGGCCGATACCGTCTGCACGTTGACCGAGGTTTCCTCGGCGGCCGACGCGACGGCGTTGACCAATGCGCTCGACTGGTCCGCGGTCGCCGACATGCTCTGCGCGGTCGACTGCATCGAGTTCGCCGCGGTCTGCAGGCTGCCGAGCGCGCTGCGGACGTTGGATTCGAACGTGACGATCTGCGCTTCCATGCGCGAGGCGCGCTCCGCCTTGGCGCTGCGGTCCTTGTTCTGGTTTTCGGTGAGCTCGCGGCTCTCGACCATGCTCTCGCGGAACACCTGCAGCGCATCGGCCATGACGGCGATCTCGTCGCGCTGGCGGCTCTGCGGGATCTCGGTGTCGAGGTCGCCGTCGGACAGCAGCTGCATCGAGCGCTGCAGGCCGCGGATGCGGCGCAGGATGTTGCGTCCGACATAGAGCCAGACGAACAGGAACGAGCCGACCAGCGTCAGGGCGCCGAGGCCGATCATCACCATGGTCGCGAGCGAGATCTGCTGCCGTGCCTGGAAGGTCGAGCTGTCGGTCTCCTTCTGCACCGCGTCGACCAGCTGCTGCACGCTGATGCCGAGCCCGACATTGAGCTTGCGCGTCTCTTCCAGGATGGTCTGGCCGTAGTCGATCGCGTCGAGCTCCTTCTGGCGGATCTTGAACACGCCGGTCTTGCCTTCGCCGAGCACGAGCAGCCTGGAAGCGGTGTCGCGCACTGCCACGATCGCGGGATTGTTCGGCAGGTCCTCGAGGTTGGACTTGACGCGTTCGCGCCCGGCCTTGAACTCGGCCTCGATCGCATCGAGGGTTTCGCTGGAATTGGCCGACAGCGCCGCGGTCATGTCGGCGGCCATCAGATTGCCGGCGGCGAGCACGTTGCTGATCTGGCCGACGGTGCGGGCCGCTTCAGTGGCGTCGTCCGCGGAGACTTCGGCCGCGGCGAGGATGGCGTTGAGCCGGGTCTGCGCGTCGAGCATCGCGGGACTTGCGGCGGAGACGAACGCCGCCTGCGCCTTGCGCAGTGCGTTGTACTGCTTGTCGCGCAGCGCGCCGACCTCGAGCCGCTCGCGCGCCGCCGAGATCAGGCTCTTGGTCGCCTCGTCGGTGTTCTTGACGTTCTCCTGCAGCGCGCTGACCACGGATTTGTCGGCGCCGAGCTCGATGATCTCGCCAAGCTTGGCGTTGGTGAGCCGCGCGACGTCCTGCACCTTCTTGGTGCGATCGTTCAGCGCGTCGTCGCTCTGCACGGCGAGCAGGCCGGGGCCTTGCGCCGCCAGCGAAGCGCTTTGCGCGGCAAGTTGCAGGCTCGCGGCAAGCCGCGGAATGTCGCGGCCGCTGAGGTCGGTCATGGTGCCGCCGAGCTGATGCAGCACGATGCCGGCGCCTGCGCTGATCACCAGCGCCATGCCTGCGATCACCGCGAATGCCGCGAACAGGCTGCCCCTGACGCCCATCTGCGGCAGATGGATACGCTTGAGATTTGGTTTGCCGAGCTTGAACCGAAACGCCATTGCCCCTGTGCCCCCTGGCCCACTACGCTTGGCCACTATCCTTGGCCACTACTCTTGGATGTTTCCCCGGCGCGGGAGTATCGGTGCGGCCGGTTAACAAAATCGGGAAAATTGCGACGATCTGCAGGATTTTTCAGGGCTGCCGCGCAGTGGCGACGTCTCGGTTCGCCGTGCGGAATCGATGCACGCGATCGGATGCAAAAAGGCCGGCTTGCGCCGGCCTTTTCTACTTCTGATTGTAAGGGCGATCTCAGTAGCGGCCGTAAGCGGGGCCGCCAAGGTTGCCGAGATTGAAGCGATAGTTGAGGCCCGCCTTCACCGTGTGCTCGTCATTGTGGAAGCTGCCGACCGGCACCAGCGCGCCCGGCGCGGTGAAGCGGCTGTCGCCGAAGTCGTAGTACTGGTACTCGACCTTGGCCGACCAGTTCGGCGCGAACATGTATTCGGCGCCGCCGCCGATGGTCCAGCCGTTGCTGTGGTTGTCGCTGAGCCTGAAGCCAACCGGCGCGCCGCCGAGCGTCACCGTTTCGTTGTTGTCGGAATAGGCATAACCGCCCTTCACATAGATCAGGCCCGGGCCCCAGGTGTAGCCGACGCGGCCGGTGATCGAGCCGATGCCGCGCTGGTTGTTGTTGTAGACGTAGCCGCCCGGGAAGATCGCGTTGAGCTGATGGCCGCCGACCCAGGAATACTGGCCTTCGAGGCCGATCACCCACATCGGCGACAGCTGCCAGTCGTAACCGGCCTGCACGCCGCCCATGAAGCGGGCGTCGGAGTCGGACAGCGCGAGGCCGTTGAAATTGTTGTTCTGGGAGAAAACGCCGCCGAGATGGCCGCCGAGATAGAAGCCGGTCCAGTTGTAGAGCGGAGCGGCGTAAACAGGCGCGGGCGCCTTCTGATAGTAGCCACGGTTGAAATCGGCGGCGTTGGCGGTCGCGCCAAAGGCAGCGACGGCCGCCGCGACGGCGGCGGTTGCGAGCAGGAACTTCTTCATGGGGGCAGTCTCCGGACAAGTCATGAGGCGCAGCGTGAATGGCGCCATCCACGGCGATGGGTTAGACCGCATTTGAATAAAATGCAGTCACCGGAACGCTGCGCGGAGCGTTAAGTCGCAGCCTTTGCGGCGAAACGTTTTGTTGTGCCTAACGAACGCTTAAGCCGGAATGAAGCAAGGCTTAATGCGGTGCGCATGAGCCGCGTTTCCTATTAACCAAGCCGTCCGCTAGAGCATGATCCAGAAAAGTGGAAACCGGTTTTCCCTCGCGACAAACGCGGAACGCGTTTGCGCGGAGATCATGCTCAAACAAAGAGATTGGATCGTGATGCGATTCTGTGGAATCGCATCACGATCCAGCCAGTCGCCTGCGCACGTCGTCGCGCATCTGTTCGCGGAACGCCTGGCGGCGGGCGGCGCGATCCCTGACCGGAACGTCGTGGCGATCGAACACGTCGAACTTCTCTAGGATCGGATAGTGCTCGCTCGCCATCGCCAGCACGCGCAGCACGGCGGCAACCTTCGGGGTCGGGCCGCTGACTTCCCATCTGCGCAGCTTCTCGGCGCCGCCGGCGGCCGATAGCCCGCACAGCTTCGCCATGTCGGCCGCCGTCAGCTCGCGGCCCAGCGCCTCGCCGAGATGTTCGCGCAATTTCTTCAGTTCTGGGCCGGTCACGCTTGGTCAGCTCCGCGATGGCAAAATGTGAAGTGAGTCACATGACGTGCTCGAGGCGCGGGTTATACGCCACGCAGGTGAGTTCTAAAGGAAACCATCATGCACGGCATCATCGAAAGCCTCAGCCCCGAACACGATCAGATCGATTGGAAATGGGTCGGCAGTGTGTTCGCCTTCTACGTCGTGCTGACGATCGGCGGGATGGGCGCGCTGCTGGCGCATTGATTCCAGCGCACGCGGGCGCACCGCGTGCCTGCGACTGCCATCGTTTTGCGAAGATCCTGGTGCTGCCAGACAGGATTGAACTGTCGACCTCTCCATTACCAATGGAGTGCTCTACCACTGAGCTACGGCAGCATGCCCGGGAAAAATTGAATCGGCCCCAAGGGCCTGTCCAAGCGGGCGGTTCTTGCCACAGGCCTCCCTTTGGCGCAAGCGAAACAGCGCCCCTGTCGCCCTTGAAATCGGCAGAAATCGACGGCCTCGCCGTTGATTCCGGCCAATCTGGCCGATTTCGGCCGGATTGGGTTCCCGATCGCGCCGAAACTATCCCGATCTGCGCTTGCCGCCGAATCATATCTCCGCAACTGGCCGACCGGGCAGGGTGCGCGAGCACCCGCCATTGGCTATGCTCACCTCGCGCAGGGCGGCGGCGGTTCGAGAGTTTTGCAATGACAGGCGACCAGGACAGAGGCGGCGGGCAGGCCGGAGCCCGCGTGAAGGATTCACGACAGGATCGTCTCAAGCTGGCGCTGCGCGAAAACCTGAAGCGGCGGAAATCGCAGGCGCGCGGTCGTGACGATGCGGCCTCTTCCGAAGCCGCCCATGGTTCGCTAGATGGCGGCTCGCCAGATGACGCCGGCGGAAGCGAGCCGCGCCGTTAACCCGGTTCGTGCGCATTGTTATAAGGAAGCGGGTCGCCGAGATGGCTGTAGATGAGACGACGATCGATCGGCTGAGCGCAACCGCCTACGCCTTCCCGCGCCATGAGCAGACCTTTCCGACCCTGACCGCGCACGAGATCGAGCGGATGCGCCGCTTCGGCGAGCCGCGCGCATACCAGGACGGCGAGGCGCTGTTCGAGACCGGCAAGCCCGGACCGGGCATGTTCGTGGTGCTGTCGGGCAATGTCTCGATCACCCAGCGCGACGGCCTCGGCCATGTCGCGCCGATCATCGACCAGGGACCGGGCCAGTTTCTCGCCGAGATCGGCCAGCTCTCCGGCCGCCCGGCGCTGGTCGACGGCCATGCCGATGGGGTGGTCGAGACGCTGCTGCTGCCGCCCGACCGGCTGCGCGCGCTCTTGGTTGCGGAGGCCGATCTCGGCGAGCGCATCATGCGCGCGCTGATCCTGCGCCGCGTCAGCCTGATCCAGGGCGGCGCCGGCGGGCCGGTGCTGATCGGCCCCGCCTCGGTCGGCAACATGGCGTCGCTGCAGAATTTTTTGGCGCGCAACGGCCAGCCGCACCACCTCCTCGACCCCGCGACCGACAAGGATGCCGCCGACCTCGTCGCGCGCTATTCGCCGACGCGCGCCGAGCTGCCGCTGGTGGTCTGTCCCAACGGCACGGTGCTGCGCAATCCGTCCGAGACCGCGCTTGCGATGGCGCTCGGCATGATCGGCAACAGCGCGCATGAAAAACTCTACGATGTTGCCGTGGTCGGCAGCGGCCCGGCCGGGCTTGCCACCGCGGTCTATGCGGCGTCGGAAGGCCTGTCGGTTGCGGTGTTCGATTCCCGCGCCTTCGGCGGCCAGGCCGGCGCCAGCATGCGCATCGAAAACTATCTGGGCTTTCCGACCGGCATCTCCGGCCAGGCGCTGGCCGGGCGCGCCTTCAACCAGGCGCAGAAATTCGGCGCCGAGATGCTGATCCCGGTCTCGATCAAATCGCTCGACTGCACGAAAGCGTCCGGCGCATTCGTGCTCGACACCGCCTGCGGGCATACGCTGCGCGCGAAATCCGTGGTGGTCGCCAGCGGGGCGCGCTATCGCCGGCCCGAGATCGACAATCTCGATGCCTTTGAAGGCCGCGGCGTCTGGTACTGGGCCTCGCCGATCGAGGCGCGGCTCTGCGCCAACCAGGACGTCGTGCTGGTCGGCGGCGGCAACTCCGCGGGACAGGCGGCGGTGTTCCTGTCGGCGCATGCCCGCAAGGTCAACATGATGATCCGCGGCGGCGGGCTCGGAGCCAGCATGTCGCGCTATTTGATCGAGCGCATCGAGGCGACGCCGAACATCGAATTGATGTTCAACACCGAGGTGATCGGGCTCGACGGCGCGGAGACGCTGCAGCGGGTGCGCTGGCGCAGCCGGCTCGCGCCCGACGAGTTCACCATGGATATCCGTAATCTCTTTTTGTTTGTCGGCGCCGATCCCGCGACCGGCTGGCTCGAGGGCTGCGGCGTGCAGGTCGACCGCGGCGGCTTCGTGATGACCGGCGTGCAGACCGGCGAAGGCGCGCGCGCCGTGCCGCTGCTCGAGACCACGGTGCCCGGCGTGTTCGCGGTCGGCGACGTCCGCTCCGGATCAGTCAAGCGCGTCGGCGGCGCGATCGGCGAGGGCGCGCAGGTCGTCGCCGCGCTGCACGGCTATCTCGCTGACGCGGGTGATCACACGCTGTAGCAACGTCGATGCGACTCACGCAAACGTTTTCCCGTCATCTTGAGGAGCCGCGAAGCGGCGTCTCGAAGGATGAATCGGCCACAGTGTGGCCGTGCATCCTTCGAGGCTCGCAAGAGCTCGCACCTCAGGATGACGGATCAGATAGCTGCGACAGGTAAGGGCCGAAAAATGACGAAAGGCTGCACCCATATCGCCGGCATCCAGGATGTCACGCCGAGCGCGCTCGGCTGCGAGGAATGCCTGAAGAGCGGCAGCCGCTGGCTGCATTTGCGCATCTGCCGCACTTGCGGCCATGTCGGCTGCTGCGACGATTCGCCGAACCGGCATGCGACGGCGCATTTCCACGCCACCGGCCATCCCGTGATCGAGGGCTACGATCCGCCGGAAGGCTGGGGCTGGTGCTATGTCGACGAGGTGCTGTTCGACCTGTCGAAGCGCAAGACACCGCATAACGGACCGATCCCGCGCTATTATTGATTCAGCTTCTTACACGGCGCACGTGCCGCATCGTGTGACATGCGTGCGAAAATTTTCAGCAGTCGCCGGCGCCGGCAATTTTTGATGAGATGTCGGCCGTCCTGCCATCGAAGCATGTAGCAATTTTCCTTCACGCATCGTAACCTCGCACGCGGGTCTCAACGGGGAGTGCGCCACATGACGACATTGGTGCTTGTGCACGTCATTATCAGCCTGATTGCAATCGTCGCCGGCGTGCTCGTGATGTTCGGGCTGCTCAGCTCGCGCGCGATGCCGGGGCTGACCGCGACCTTCCTCGCGCTCACGATCCTGACCAGCGCCACCGGCTTCGTGATCCCGCCTTTGGTGACCGAGAAGCTGTTGCCGTCGCACATCATCGGCGGGCTTTCGCTGGTGCTGCTCGCGATCGCCTGCATTGCGTTCTATGCGATGCAGCTCAAGGGTGTCTGGCGTCCGATCTATATCGTGACCGCGATGGTCTCGCTCTATCTCAACGTCTTCGTGCTGGTCATCCAGAGCTTCCTCAAGGTGCCGGCGTTGCAGGCGCTGGCGCCAGCCGTGCCGCCGAACCCGCCATCCGGGCCGGTCTTTGCCGTGGTGCAGGGCATCGTGCTGGTGTTCTTCGTCCTGGTGACCATCGGTGCCTGGCGCCGGTTCAGGCCGGTCACGTTCGCCTGATCTGACAACACCTCGTCATTCCGGGGCGACGCGCAGCGTCGAACCCGGAATCTCGCAATCTAATCTCTAGATTCCGGGTTCACGCTTCGCGTGCCCCGGAATGACGCATTGGCAACAAGAGGAGCAATCAAATGCCCACCATCACCACCAAAGACGGCGTCGAGATTTTCTACAAGGATTGGGGCTCGGGCCAGCCGATCGTGTTCAGCCATGGCTGGCCGCTGTCGTCGGACGACTGGGACGCGCAGATGCTGTTCTTCGTGGGGCACGGCTTTCGCGTCGTCGCCCATGACCGCCGCGGCCACGGCCGCTCCGCCCAGGTCGCCGATGGTCATGACATGGATCACTATGCCGACGACCTCGCTTCCGTCACCGCGCATCTCGATCTGAAGAACGCCGTCCATGTCGGCCATTCCACCGGCGGCGGCGAGGTGGTGCACTACATCGCCCGCCACGGCGAGAGCCGGGTGGCGAAGGCGGCGATCCTGAGCGCGGTGCCGCCGTTGATGGTGCAGACGGCGAATAATCCCGGCGGCTTGCCGAAGTCGGTATTCGACGGCTTGCAGGCCCAACTCGCCGCCAACCGCTCGCAATTCTACCGCGATCTGCCGGCCGGGCCGTTCTACGGCTACAACCGGCCCGGCGCAAAACCGTCGGAGGCCGTGATCCAGAACTGGTGGCGGCAGGGCATGATGGGCGGCGCCAAGGCGCATTACGACGGCATCGTCGCGTTCTCGCAGACCGACTTCACGGAGGATCTGAAGAAGATCAACGTGCCGGTGCTGGTGATGCATGGCGACGACGACCAGATCGTGCCCTACGCCGACTCCGCCCCGCTCTCGGCCAAGCTTCTGAAGAACGGCACGCTGAAGACCTATAAGGGTTTTCCGCACGGCATGCCGACCACCGAAGCCGAGACGATCAACGCCGACCTGCTGGCGTTCATCAAGGGCTGAAGGTGAGAGAGGCTGTGCTCTGCGCCGCGCGTCTCAACATTGCGCAGCCTCAATCCACCTCGCCGGTGGCTTACTCCTCTCCCTACAAGGGGGAGGAATCCGAAGCATGTGCTCGCCTTACGAGGACTATGTTTCGGAAGCGCCGTGATCGGCTGGCTCACTCGAAAATTGCGCGGATCGCGGCGAACAGGCGCTTGGCGACCAGGTCCGGCTTCTCGCGGGCGCCATCGTCGGCCCAGAGCTCGCTGCCGACGCGCATCGCGCCGGTCGTGATCATCGCGACCAGCCGGGCTTTCATCCGGTCGTTCTTGTGGTTGGCGCGCTTGAGCAACGCGTTGGCGAGTTCGCGCTCAAGCCTTTCATATTTGGCCTGATCGCGCGCCTGCAGCGCTGGATTGTCGCGCTTCAGCCGCGCCAGCGCGACCGCCTCGCGCGGGTCGATCTGCTTGACCATGTCGGCGATGGCGTTCTCGGCGGCCTGCAGCATGGATTCAGTGGCCGGGCGCGCCGCAACGGCTGCGATCAGTGCCGCGGTACCGTCCTCCTGCCAGGCCAGCACCACGTCTTCCTTCGAGGCGAAATAGTGAAAGAAGGTGCGGCGCGAGACGTCGGCGGCGGCGACGATGTCGTCGAGCGTGGTCGCCTCGAAGCCGCGCTCGAGAAACAGCATCATCGCCGCCTTGGTCAGCCGCTCCCGGGTCTCCTGCCGCTTGCGCGCGCGCAGGCCCGCCGTCGGCGGCGCCGGATTCGCTTTGGATTGCATCGACTTGACCGGTTTCTTGGCCGATTTCTTGGCCGGTTTGCGCGCGGACGCCGGACGCTGCAATTTTTCACCCCTTGCAAAAATGCACTTAGTGCACATTTCGTCGGATGCGGCTGGACCCGCAAGAACCCGACGAGAAACCCGAATCGTGTCGCAAGGAGATATAAGCATGACCGGCTGGAGCACTGCAGACATTCCGCGGCAGGGCGGCAGGACCGCCGTGATCACGGGCGCAACCGGTGGACTCGGCTACGAGACCGCGCTGGAACTGGCGCGCGCCGGCGCCAATGTCGTGCTCACCGGCCGCAACGGCGCCAAGGGGCAGGACGCGCTGGCGCGGATCCGCGCGCAGCTTCCCGATGCCGCGGTGACCTATGAAACGCTCGACCTCGCGAACCTCGCATCGGTTGCCGATTTCGCCGGGCGCTTCGCCGCCACGCATACCGCGCTCGATCTCCTGATCAACAATGCCGCGGTGATGTCGCTGCCGAAGCGGCAGGTCACCGCTGACGAGTTCGAGATGCAGTTCGGCACCAACTATCTCGGCCACTATGCGTTGACCGCGCTGCTGTTGCCGCAGCTCCGCCGCGGCCACAACACCCGCGTCGTCAATCTTTCCAGCCTTGCGCATCGCTCCGGCGTCATCAATTTCGACGATCTGCAGGCCCGCCGTTCTTACGCGCCGTGGCGCGCCTACTGCCAGTCGAAGCTTGCAATGCTGATGTTCGCGCTCGAATTGCAGCGTCGCAGTGCGATCAACGGCTGGGGACTGATGAGCAATGCCGCGCATCCCGGCTACGCGCGCACCGAGCTGATCCCGAACGGTCCCGGCACCGACAGCCTGTCGTGGCGGTTCGGTCGATATTTGCAGCCGATCATGAGCCACTCCGCGGCGGCGGGCGCATTGCCGACGCTGTTCGCGGCGACCTCAGCCGCGGCCCAGCCGGGCGGCTATTACGGGCCCAACGGGTTCTACGAGTTGAAGGGCCCACCTGCGCCGGCGCGCATCATGCCGCACGCCAGGGACGCCGCGGTAGCGGAGCGGCTATGGGATATCTCGGCCGCGCTGACCGGTGTATCGTTTGACCAGGTCGCAACCGCCGCCTGAATGGATCGGGCGGCAGCGGGGCAATCGAGATGAAGGTCATCCTGTTCGGCGCGACCGGCATGGTCGGGCAGGGCGTGCTGCGCGAATGCCTGCTCGATCCCGGTGTCGAGCGCGTGCTCGCGGTTGGGCGCAGCCCGACCGGGCAGCGCGACGCCAAGCTTGTCGAGTTGATCCACGACAATTTCATCGATTACAGCGCGATCGAGCCGCAGCTTGCCGGCTACGACGCCTGCTTCTTCTGCCTCGGCGTCTCCTCGATCGGCATGGACGAGACACGCTACCGCCATCTCACCTACGACATCACGCTGGCCGCGGCGACGGTGCTGGCGCGGCTCAATCCCGGCATGGTGTTTACCTATGTCACGGGGCGCAGCACCGATTCCACCGAGCGCGGGCCGTTGATGTGGGCGCGGGTGAAGGGCAAGACCGAGAACGATTTGCTCAAGCTGCCGTTCAAGGCCGCCTACATGTTCCGGCCCGCCGGGATCCAGCCGCTGCATGGCGTCCGCTCCAAGACCGGCTGGGTGCAGGCGATCTATCTCGCGACCTCGCCGCTGCTTTCCTTTCTGGTGCGGGTCGCCCCGAGCTACATGACGACGTCGGAACAACTGGGCCGCGCCATGCTGAAGGTCGCCCGCGACGGCTACCCCAGGCCGGTGCTGGAGAGCGAGGACATCAATCGCCTCTGAAGCGCGGTGGCCGGTTCCCTCGATCGGCGATTTCGCCAGGTCTCTTGGTACCTCCCGGGCCGCGAGGCGTTATAACCACCGTCATGTCCCCACCCGCGCCGCTGAAGCTGATCGCCCTCGATGCCGATGACCTCGCGGTCATCTCGGCCCATGTGCAGGACGCCCACGTCCAGCCCTCCGACATCGTCTGGCGCCAGGATGAGAAGCGGCTCGTGGTCGGCCTGAACCGGCTGGACTGGGAGCAGACCCTGTCGGGCGGCACCTGCTCGCGCCGGCTGATCGCCGCGCTCAGGTTCGACCGGGTGCTGGCATGCAAGTCGCGCAATATCGACCTGGAGGCCCCGGAAGCCACCCTGGAACTGCTCGGGATCGAGTTCTATGCCTCCGACCCGCCGGGCGGCAGCGCGCTCCTGATGTTCGGCCATGGCGGGGCGCTGCGGCTGGATGTCGAGTGCCTGGAGTGCGAATTGACCGATCTGGGCATCGACGATCTCGGCGTGGCGCCGGGGTGATTGGGCACGTCATTCCGGGGCGGTCCCAACGGGTCAGCGCAAAGCGCGGCCCGATGACAGGCTCCGGACCGAACCCGGAATCTCGAGATTCCGGGTCTGGTCCTTGGGACCATCCCGGAATGACATCCCCCAAGGGTTGACGGCCATTATCCGTCGCGCCATTGAGCAGGGACCCGAATTCCTCCTAAGAAAGCCGTCATGCCCGTTCGCCTGGACCGACAGAGCGCCGATTTCGAGCAGCGATTCCGCGATTTCCTGGCGGCCAAGCGCGAGGTGTCGGCCGACGTCGAGCGCGCCACCCGCACGATCGTCGACGACGTGGCGGCCCGCGGCGACGCGGCGCTGCTCGAGGCGACCAAAAAGTTCGACCGCCTCGATATCGACGCGGCCGGCCTGCGCATTACCGCAGCCGAGATCGACGCCGCGGTGGCGGCCTGCGACCCCAAGACCGTCGAGGCCCTGAGATTCGCGCGCGACCGGATCGAGACCTTCCACCGCCGCCAGTTGCCGAAGGACGAGCGCTTCACCGATGCCGCCGGCGTCGAGCTCGGCTGGCGCTGGAGCGCGGTCGATGCGGTCGGGCTCTATGTGCCCGGCGGCACCGCGGCCTATCCGTCCTCGGTGCTGATGAACGCGGTGCCGGCCAAGGTTGCCGGCGTGCCGCGGGTGGTGATGGTGGTTCCGGCGCCGGACGGCAAGCTCAACCCGCTGGTGCTCGCCGCCGCCCATCTCGGCGGCGTCTCGGAAATCTACCGGGTCGGCGGCGCCCAGGCGGTGGCGGCGCTGGCCTACGGCACCGCGACGATCGCGCCGGTCGCCAAGATCGTCGGCCCCGGCAACGCCTATGTCGCCGCGGCAAAGCGGCTGGTGTTCGGCAAGGTCGGCATCGACATGATCGCCGGCCCCTCCGAGGTGCTGGTCATCGCCGACGACACCGGTAATGCCGACTGGATCGCGGCCGATCTCCTGGCGCAGGCCGAGCATGACGTCAGCGCGCAGTCGATCCTGATCACCGACAGTGCACGGCTTGCCGCCGACGTCGAGCGCGCAGTCGAGGCGCAGCTTGCGACGCTGCCGCGCGCCGAGATCGCCCGCACCTCGTGGAACGACTTCGGTGCCGTGATCAAGGTGGCAAAACTCGACGACGCCGTCGAGCTCGCCAATGCGATCGCGGCCGAGCATCTCGAGATCATGACCGCGGATGCCGAGGGCCTGTCGAACAAGGTCCGCAACGCCGGGGCGATCTTCCTCGGGGCCCATACCCCGGAGGCGATCGGCGACTATGTCGGCGGCTCCAACCATGTGCTGCCGACCGCGCGCTCGGCGCGGTTCTCCTCGGGCCTCGGGGTGCTTGACTTCATGAAGCGAACCTCGATCCTGCGGTGCGGGCCGGATCAGCTGCGTGCGCTCGGGCCCGCCGCGATGACGCTCGGCCAGGCCGAGGGTCTCGATGCCCATTCACGTTCCGTCGGATTGCGCCTCAACCTCTCATGAACAAGCCACCAGACGACGAGGATTCCAACAATCGCATCGTCGCGGTGACGCTCGACGAGGAATCGATCGGCCGTTCCGGGCCCGATATCGAGCATGAGCGGGCGATCGCGATCTACGATTTGATCGAGCAGAACCTGTTCGCGCCCGAGGGCGCCGCCGGGCCGGGGCCTTACACCCTGCATATCGCGATCACCGGCAACCGGCTGATGTTCGATATCCGCAAGGAGGACGGCGCGCCGGTGGTCGCACATCTGTTGTCGCTGACCCCGTTCCGCCGCGTCGTGAAGGACTACTTCATGATTTGCGACAGCTACTATCAGGCGATCCGGACCGCGACGCCGGACAAGATCGAGGCGATCGACATGGGCCGCCGCGGCATCCATGACGAGGGCTCGCGCACGCTGCAGGAGCGGCTCAAGGGCAAGGTGCGCGTCGATTTCGAGACCGCGCGGCGGCTGTTCACGCTGATCACTGTGCTGCACTGGAAGGGTGAAGGCGCATGATCCCGAGAAGTGGATACCGGTTTTCGGATCAGATTATGCGCCAATCGAAGTGGCGCATGATCGGTGAAGCGGTGATTGACGGGGGCGTACCCCGATCGAAAAAAGCCTGATCGCATGGAAGCGCCGCGCGCGCGCAATCCCCAGGCCGTGCTGTTCGCATGCGGCCTGAACAGCGTGCGGTCGCCGATGGCCGAAAGCCTGCTGCAGCAGATGTTTCCGCAAGGCCTCTATGTCCGCTCGGCCGGCGTCAAGAAGGGTGAGCTCGACCCGTTCGCCGTCTCGGTGATGGCCGAACTCGGCCAGGACATTTCCAGCCACAAGCCGCAAACCTTCGAGGAGCTCGAGGACTGGGAGGGGCTGAACTTCGATCTCATCATCACGCTGTCGCCGGAGGCGCACCACAGGGCGCTGGATCTCACCCGCACGCTCGCCGCCGATGTCGAATACTGGCCGACGCAGGATCCGACCGGCACCAGCGGCAACCGCGAGCAGAAGCTCGCCGCCTACCGCGAGGTCTGCGACGGCCTGTTGCTTCGCATCCGCCGCCGCTTTGCCAGGGCCGGCGCGGCAAACCTGTGAGGCTCGGCGAGGCGAGCGGACCAGCGTGTTCCGATTCGCAGAACCGCCGCCTGTCGCCAGACTGACAAACAGCTGTGCTTATGGGGCCTGGTCTCCAGGCGGGGCGCGATTCGCGGCCGGTTCCAAGGTTGTGCATCCATGCCCCATCCGATAGGTTCCGCCCGCGTCTGTCCCCCCGATTCAGCCCAAAAGCCCGCATGCTAGGCCGTCCCAAATTCGTTCTTGCTTCCGGTTCGCCGCGACGGCTGGCCCTGCTCAACCAGGCCGGCATCGAGCCCGATGCGCTGCGCCCGGCCGATGTCGACGAGACCCCGCGGCGGGGCGAGTTGCCGCGCGCCTGCGCCAACCGCCTGGCGCGTGCCAAGGCCGACGCGGCGCTGAAATCGGTGCATCTTGACGACGACCTGCGCGGCTCCTTCATCATTGCCGCCGACACCGTGGTCGCGGTCGGCCGCCGCATCCTGCCCAAGGCCAATCTGGTCGACGAGGCCGCGCAGTGCCTGCGGCTGCTGTCGGGCCGCAATCACCGCGTCTACACCGCGATCTGCGTGGTGACGCCGCGCGAGGCATTCCGTCAGCGCCTCGTCGAAACGCGCGTACGCTTCAAACGGCTCAGCGAGGACGACATCCAAGCCTATATCGGCTCCGGCGAATGGCGCGGCAAGGCCGGCGGCTACGCGGTGC
Organism: Bradyrhizobium sp. USDA 4502; assembly: GCF_054063355.1. NCBI lineage: Bacteria > Pseudomonadati > Pseudomonadota > Alphaproteobacteria > Hyphomicrobiales > Nitrobacteraceae > Bradyrhizobium > Bradyrhizobium sp. USDA 4502. Next base: position 6,699,278 of record NZ_JBSSGF010000001.1, on the reverse strand, counting down.
AGGGCATTGCCGGATCGTTCGTGGTCAAGATGGTCGGCTCCTACACCAATGTGGTCGGCCTGCCGCTCTACGAGACGGTGACCTTGCTCGGCGGCGAGGGCTTTCCGATCCGCCACGGCTGGCTCAACTCCGTCGCGGTGTGAGATATCCACTGAGGTCGTATCGCATCGAAGATGCGATACGGGTGGGCTCTTTCCTCCTGAACGACTCGCGGTGAGACCCCCCACCCCAACTGCTCCACATCGTCATGGCCGGGCTATGGAACGAGGCCGATAGCCGGACGCGATAGCTTGCCGCAGGGGCGCGCTGCCAAAATATCGAAAACAACCCCATGCAAAGTAGCCGGCGGCTGCCGGCGTTCGACACGACAACTTGACTCGTCGGGCAAATCAGCGGCATTCTTCCATTATCCAGAAATCGCGGAGACGCCCCTCGCTCCGAGGCTATCGCCCTGCGCTTGCGGGCGAGGTCGCCGTCTCGAGCCACGAGGCCAAGCACCTGCGCGGCCGGCGAAGACGCATATGCGATTGCCCTACCCGCAAGCAGAGGGGGAGCGCAGCGGAACATGCGGCAGATGATGTAAACTCCGGCCCAGCCATGACCGACCAAGCCCGAACGCCCAAGGCCATACCCTCTGCCACCCCGCGCGCCTGCCCGATCTGCGGCAAGCCCGTCGAGCAGGCCTTCCGCCCGTTCTGCTCGGCGCGCTGCCGCGACGTCGACCTCAACCGCTGGCTGACCGGCCGCTATGTCGTCCCGGGCCGCGAGGACGACGCTGAGGACCCGGAATAGCCAAGATTTCCCAACAAGTTGGGGAAAGAGTGCCGGTCGGGCTCGCCGCGCCGAAGCCTTTGGCGAAGGCGGGTGGACACGGCGCTCCGACCTCTCTATAAACCGCCCGCTCGCTCCGGCCTTTCGGCCCCGCGGGTATGCCCAGGTAGCTCAGTTGGTAGAGCATGCGACTGAAAATCGCAGTGTCGGTGGTTCGATCCCGCCCCTGGGCACCACTCCTGAACAGATTTATGAAACCAGGTTTGGGTTGACCCTTTCGGCCGAAAACGGACCGGATGTTGTCATTTGAGCCGACGGTCCTCCGACGCGATGATCGCGTCGACCACGCTTGCGAGATAGGCCTTCCGAGCAGCGACGTCGCCCGACACGAGTTGCTGACGCATCAGGCGGGTGAACCGATCGATAGCGAGCCACAACGGCCCTACCCCGGCTTGCCATCAACGCGGCGATCCGGTTTTTGAGGGATCCGGATCCATCGGTACCATCGATAGCGCCTGTCTCAATGGCCGCATAAAGGCGCTCCAGCCGTTCCTCGGCCTCGGAAGCTTGGCGTGCCAGCTAGAGCCTATCGCGCGAAAGGATCTTCATAAAGAGTCCGTCCAGCTGTCTCCGGCATGAAGCGCAGCGCGATCAGCCCAACAACGCATGTAGCCATCATGTAATAGGCCGGCATCAGCTCGTTCCCGGTAACAGAGATAAGGCCGCTGTTGATTGCCGGCGCCGTGCCGCCAAAAATGGATGTCGAAATGTTGTAAGCGCCGGCGAAGCCGGCGAAGCGCACATGGGTGGGAAACATGGCCGGGAAAGTCGCCGAAATGGTCGCGAGTTGCGGTACGTAGAGCAGCCCGAGCAGAATGAAGCCGACACAGGCGCCGACGAGGCCCGTGCCCATGAGCATGTAGAGAGGGGCCACCAGCAGAAACAACCCGATCAGGGAGAAGCTCCACATCGGACGGCGCCCGATTCGGTCCGAGAGCCGGCCAGCAAATGGCAGGAACAGCATCATGAACAGCATGCCGAGGAGCGGCACCGCAAGCGCCTCATCCGGCGACAGGCCGATGCGGCTCTGAAGATAGGTTGGCATGTAGCTGAGCAGCGTATAATTGACGACATTGAGCGCAACCACCAGGCCGCCGACGACGAGCATAGGACGCCGGTGACGTGCCAGAAGGGCGATCAGGCCTGGTGAGGATCGTGCCTGGCTTGCGGTTTCGTGGGCACGGAAGACCGGCGTATCTTCCATTCTCGCGCGCAGATACGCGCCGACGAGGCCCATTGGCGCGGCGACCAGAAACGGAACGCGCCATCCCCAGTCGTGCATCGCCTGATCACCCAGAAAGAGCGAGAAGGATAACATCAGGAATGCGCCCAGCGAGAAGCCGGCCAGCGTTCCGAACTCCAGGAAACTCCCATAAAAGCCGCGTCGGTCATCGGGAGCGTACTCGGCCATGAACGTCGCGGCGCCGCCGTATTCGCCACCGGTCGAAAAGCCCTGTACGATGCGGAGAAGAACGAGCGACAGTGGCGCCCAGAAGCCGACGCTGTTGTAGGGGGGAATAAGCCCGACGCACAGCGTCGCGCCCGACATCAGCAGTATCGTTAGCGCCAACACGGATTTTCGGCCCACCCGGTCTCCCAGCGATCCCCAGAATATCCCGCCTAGCGGCCGTATGAGGAAGGAGATCGCGAACGTGGCCAACGCAAAAAGCACCGCTTCCCCGACGTCGCCGGGAAACAGTGCCGCGGAAATGTACGTCACGCCATACGCATAAATGCCGTAGTCGAACCATTCCGTCGCATTGCCGACGGCAGAGGCGGCAATCGCACGGCGCAACGTGGCGCGATCAGCAGTTGGATCAGGTGCGGAAACGGGGGCATTCACGATTGCTGTTCTCCGATCACCGCTGCGTCGGGCGTATTGGGGTCAAGCAGCGATGCAATCGGCGTCGTGCGTGGAAGAATCTGAAAGTCCTGCTGCTCGGGTGCAGGAACAGGTGGGGTTGCCGTCTGCCGCCACATGCCGAACGCGGCCGCGCCGCCGGCGCAAAGGGCGATGAAAAGGAAAAGCCCGCCGCTGCTCCAGCCTGTCATGAATATCGCTCCACCGATCGGCCCGAGCGCGGCGCCGACGGAATACAGCAGCACCAGCCGTCCACTTGCGGCGATACGTTGTGCGGCGTGCAGACGGTCGTTGCAATGGGCCACGCAGAGTGGATAGAGCGCAAAGCTGAGGCCACCAAACATTGTTCCGAGAATCAGCAGCCACGGGCCGACCGACGAGAGAAAGGAGATGACCAAGCTGATACACAGGGTTGCTGCGAAACTGAGCACGATGACCTGGCGACGATCATAGCGGTCGGAAATGCGTCCGAGCGGCCATTGCAGGATCACGCCGCCAAGAATCACGATCATCATGAAGTGGGCTGTCTGCGATAAATCGAACCCTAGGCGTCGAACCTGCACTGCGGCCAATCCGTAAAATGCCCCTAACATCAAGCCGGTCGTCATTACTCCGACAGCACCGAGGGGAGATGCGGCAAAGAGTGTTCGGGTTCCGAACGCCGCGGCTTCGGCAGGCGGCGGCGCCGAGTTGCGTGTGAGACAAAGTGGAATGATCGCGAGCGAGATTAGCATTGAGGCTAGTTGAAACGGAACAGCAGGCAAATCACCGCTGGCTCCTAGCAGCAACTGTCCCACCGCCTGTCCGCAATATAGTGCAACCATGTAGGCCGCTAGAATGCTGCCGCGCGAGGCCGCGTCAGCGCGTTCGTTTAGCCAGCTCTCGAGACAGACGAAGACGCCGGCGACGCAGAAGCCGTCGGTCAGCCGCAGTCCCGACCAGAGCAGAGGATGGATGATTTGCGCGTAGCCGAGCGTGCTCGCGGAGAGAAGCGCAACGAACGCCGCAAAGGCGCGGATATGTCCCACGCGCCGGACGATACGCCCCGAGCGCAGGGCTCCGACGACCAGCCCGGCAAAATAGGCGGTCGCCACCGCGCCGATCACGATCGTGCCCTGTCCCGCCCGCTCGAGCCGCAAACTCAGGAGCGTCGCCATAAACCCGCTTCCCGCCATGAGCATAAAGATGGCGAGCAGCAGGCTACGAACCGGGGAGATTGCCGCAAGCATGACGATTGCGACGCGCGCCGTCAGGCCGCGCGCCGGCCTTCCGCTTCCCCGTCGGCCTCCACCGGGACACGATCCAGAACCCTAGCGCTAGCATCGAAGTGGCAAACGGTCACGACGAACTGAACGTCAGCGTTGCGAATCTGATGCCGCGTCGCAATCACGTCGATTCGTGCGTTATCGAGGGCTCGCAGCGCATCGAACACCAAGCCTGGCCAAGCGATGTCGCTGTCGGCCATCGCTTGACGCCATCCGTCCGCGCCGTCATCGGCAACAAGGCATGCATGGATACCGGGCTCGCAGGTCTTCTTGTGCTCCAGCAGCAGGTCAGTCATCCCGGCATAGGCGGAGACGACAAAGGCGCGATTGTAAAGGTCCTCGCCCTTGCGCTCCGCGATCGGAACGTCGTCGAATAGCGTGCCAGTCGCGGCCATCGATGTGCCGCCGATCTTCTCGACACTATGAAAACCGCTCATGCGAGAGCATCCTCCATCAACGGGCCGTGCTGAGGCACGAGAGCTTTCGGGTCGTTGCGCGCGGCAACGAAGCTCGGCCGCGGTTTTTTGACGCCGAATGGCGCCTGCAGCCGGTTGCTCACGGCGTTATAGACGAAGAACGCGTTAGCGCGTGGAAATGGCGTGATGTTGCCGTTCGATCCGTGCATCGTGTTGCAATCGAAGATCACCACCGTGCCCGCCTTACCGGTCGGCGCCACGATGCCGTGGCGGTGCGCCAACTCGGTCAGACTTTGCCGGTCGGGCACGCCATACTCCTGCTTCTTCAGTGACGTGCGATAGTGGTCTTCCGGCGTCGCGCCAATACAGGTCAGGAAGACGCGGTGCGATCCGGGCATCAGCATCAGGGGGCCATTGTCCGGCGTATTTTCCGCCAGCAGGACTGACATGGAGAGTGCTCGCATGCGCGGCATGCCGTCTTCCACGTGCCAAGTCTCGAAGTCGGAGTGCCAGTAGAACTCCTTGCCTTCGAAGCCGGGCTTGTAGTTCAGGCGTGACTGATGGATGTAGACCTTGTCGTTCAGCAGGAACTGAGCGATGCCTGCCAAGCGTGCGTCGGCGGCGAGGCGCCCGATCACTCTACTCTGAGAGTGGATCTCGAAGACCGAACGGATTTCTTGGCTGTCCGGCTCGGCGATGATCGTTTCCGGATTGAGGCCGTTAGGGCTCGATAGCAGTTTCTTTGCCTGCGTCTGCAGGTGGTCGACTTCCTCGGGAGAGAGGACATCCTTGAGCACGAGGAAGCCATCGCGATCGAACTGCTCGGCCTGCTGCCGCGTTAGCGGTGCGCTCTCGCTCCAGTCGCTATGAATAACGGGATCGAGACGCGGAAGCATCTGGGCCTCCGAGGTGAGACGGGATGGGTAAATGTCTGTCAATGCCTTTCCCTCTTTCAGTTGTTTCAGGAGTTAACGGCCGCCTCGCGCGGCGCTTCGACATCAGTCGGATAGGCACCAGTCTCGTCGTGCACTTCCTGGCCGGTGACCGGCGGGTTGAACACGCAGGCCGTCAGGAGGTCGGTGTCCGGGCGAACGATATGCTGGTCGTTCTTGTTGAGTGCGTACATGATGCCCGGTGCGAGCTTGTGCGTTTCGCCGGTCCCGAGGTCTTCGATGGTCCCGGTTCCCTTCAGTATGAAAACCGCCTCGAGATGGTTCTGGTAGTGCATCTTGAGTTCTTCGCCCGCGTACATCGTCGTAATGTGGAAAGAGAAGCCCATGCCGTCGCTCTTGAGCAGAAGGCGGGCACTGTCCCAGCCCTTCGATTTGACGAGACGATCGGTCTTTCGAATGTCGCGGAGTTGACGAACGATCATTGTTCTTTCCTTTCGTTATTCGGCTGCAATGCCGTAACTGCCGGTCCGCACCGCGCGGACCGACTCCTCGATGATGTCGAGGCCGGCCGAGAGAGCGGCGTCGTCGATAATGAGAGGTGCAAGCACCTTGACGATTTCGTCGTGTGCGCCGCTCGTTTCGATGATGAGTCCGGCGGCAAAACAGGCGCTGGTGATGGCATCGGCAGTTTCACCGGACCCGACGTCGATGCCACGCATCATGCCGCGGCCGCGTGTCGAAAGGCCGAATCCAGAAGCGATGGCATCTAGGCGTCGTGCGAGCAATCGTCCCTTGCGCTGGACGTCCTGCTCGAACTCATCATCCTTCCAGAAGTTCCGCAGAGACGCGGTTGCCGTGATGAAGGCGTGATTGTTGCCCCGGAACGTGCCGTTGTGTTCGCCGGGCAACCATTGATCCAACTCGGGTCGGAACAGTGTCAGCGCGAAGGGAAGCCCCATGCCGGACAGCGATTTTGCCATGGTGACGATGTCGGGCGTAAAACCCATGCCTTCAAAGCTGAAAAACGGACCGGTGCGCCCGCATCCTGCTTGAATATCGTCGACGATAAGGAGTGCGCCGTGGCGTTTTGCGATATCGGCGATTGCACGCAGCCAATCCGGCGATGCGGTGTTGAGACCGCCTTCGCCCTGAACCGTCTCGACTAGAATCGCGGCCGGCGCATCGAGCCCGCTGGAAGGGTCGGACAGCCGCCGTTCCAGTAGCGCGGCGGTGTCGAGATCCGGGCCGTGATAGCCATCGTAAGGCTCGTGGCTGACATGGCTGAGTGGTACGCCCGCGCCGGTGCGCTTGGCGGCATTGCCGGTGCAGGCCAGCGCACCGAGGGTCATGCCGTGGAAACCGTTCGTGAAAGCGATCACCAGTCCACGGCCGGTCACCTTGCGAGCCAGTTTGATGGCGGCCTCGACCGCATTAGTGCCGGTCGGTCCGGTGAACATGACGCGGTAGTCCAGCCCGCGTGACTTCAGAATCAGCGACTCGAATGTTTCGAGGAACTCCGCCTTGGCGTCGGTATGCAGGTCAAGCCCGTGCGTGATGCCGTCAGTCGAGATGTAGTCGATCAGCGCTTGCTTCAGCGCGGGATGATTGTGTCCGTAATTAAGCGTCGAGCATCCCGACAGGAAGTCCAGATAGCGTCCGCCCTGATTATCATACATCCAGACATTGTCGGCTCGGCTGAACTGGCGCGGCATGGTGCGCGCATAGCTCCGCACGACCGACTCCCGGCGTTCGTAAATTGATCGGTCCGGGATATGGCTGGTCGGCTTGGGTCGTGTATGGCGACCAAGTGTGGTTGTTGTGGTCATGTCGTCAGTTCTCCTGATCTCTGGCTCCGGGCTGTCGGTTTGGCAGGGGGCCAATGCGGGCCAGCCACTCTGTGGCGTGCTTACCGGCGAAATGCGCGTCGCACTCGAACATCACACTGCGGATCAGCGGAGCGCCCCACGCGCGGGCCAGTCCGTTGAACAATGCCCAGGATGGAGCGTTGTCGTCGGTCACTGTGGTGAGGAGATACTTGGCACTTTCGGCGGAAGGGCGATCCAGCAGCGCGTTGATCATGCGCTGAGCAAGGCCTTTGCCGCGCGCCGCCTTCGCGACCGCGACCTGCCAGACGAAGAAGCTGTTCGGTTCCGAAGGCGGGCGATAACCTGAAACCCATCCTAGAATTTGCGCGTGACGTTCCGCAACGAGGCAGGAGTCCGTGAAGTGCGTGCACTGGAGGAGGTTGCAATAGGCGGAATTGGAGTCCAGTGGCGCGCAGGCTGCGACCAGGCGGGTAACCGCGGGGCCGTCAGCGGGCGACGGCTTTCTCAACTGGAACGCTTCGCTGACATCCGGAGCGGCGTCGAAAGCCACTGGCGAGAATCCACCGAAAGCGTCGACCCGACGGCCGGCTATTGCTTCAGATTTCGAATTAATCGCTTCATTCTCCGAAATATATAGCGCTTTACCTTATAGGAAAATAAGTGGCGAAATCTTGAAAATTGGCTTGAGATCTCACATCAAAAGCTTCGTAGATATTTCGTTATACGAATAAAATTTGAAGGACTGACTTGGAACCGGTTACGATTCGCCTCGGCGCGGCCGTAGCTATAAGAAAAGCCACATGAAATCAGAGATCGCCTCACTGACGCTGCGCGCCCTGCGAAGAGTGCTGCGGGCAACTGAGATCGGCAGTCGCCAGCTGGCCATTGCGACCGGCCTTACGACATCGCAATGGCTCGTGTTGCGAGAGATCGACGCGCGCGAGAAAACCACGCCGGGTGTCATTGCGCAGGCGCTTCAGTTCGGTCAGGCAACGATCACGACGATCGTCGATCGGCTTGTGGCGCTCGATCTAGTGCAGCGCCAGCGTAACGCAAACGACAAGCGCCAGTTCCTTCTGACGGCGACGCCGGCAGGCAGGGACATCGTGGCCAACGCACCCGACTTGCTTCACCTGACGTTTACAGATCGCTTCGTCCAGTTGCCGCAATGGGAGCAGGCCATGATCCTTGCTGCAGTAGAGCGGCTGGCCATGCTGATGGACGCGCACAACATCGATGCCGCGCCATTGCTGGACAGCGGGGCCATCGATCGATCCCAACCCAGATAGGTCGATTGCCTCGACTGCGTGGACGGCTCGACAGAGCCGGATCTTCCCGCGCAGGTCACTTCCCCGGCTGAAGCAATTGCCGGGTGCGGGCGTGAATCTCCGTGGCACCTTCCTCGCTTGTCGAGCTTCTTGCCGCGCGGCAGCGGAGGCGCCATCGTCAATATCGGCTCGTTGGCAGGGCTGGGTGGCATTCCGGTTCCAACGGGTACGGCGCTTCTAGGGCAGCGATCGCGCATCTGACGCGAAATCTTGCCTGCGAGTGGGCCGCGAAAGGCATTCGGGTCAGTTGCGTTGCACCTGGTTATATCGAGGCGCCGATGTCGGCGGAGATGTTCGCCGATTCACGCGTCGAACCGCGGCCGGATCGAGCAGCGATTGCCAATGCGGCGGCTTGGCGCCGCGGATGAAATCGCGGCTGCCGTCGCTTTTCTCGTGTCCGATGATGCGTCCCACGTGGGTCGGGCGTCGTGCTCCCGGTTGACGGGGGGTACTTATGGCGGGCCGTAGGAGTTGCCGGCTGGTAGTGGCTACAGGCATCTTTTGACGGCGAGTCAAGCGCCAGGCGTGGCGGCCTTGGAAACTACATGGATATTTCAATGACATACGAGTTCGCAGGTTTGTTCTGAATGGCGCACCATTTCCGTTTGACAAGCGCCCGGTGCTCCCCGCTGCGCATCAACTCGCGTACAGATAGTTCGGCAGCCACAGCGTCATGCCCGGCCAGAGATACATGATCACCATGCACAGGATCACGATCAGCATGTAGGGCATCATGCCGGCGAAGATCTGGTTCAGCGTAACGTGCTTCGGGGCGACGCCCTTGAGATAGAACGCCGACATCGCGACCGGCGGCGACAGGAACGCGGCCTGCAAGTTCACGAACACCAGCGTGCCCCAAAGGATCGGATCGATGTTGAAGTGCTTCAGCATCGGCAGGAAGATCGGCACGAAGATGATGATAATCTCGGTCCATTCGAGCGGCCAGCCCAGCACGAAGATGATCGCCTGCGACAAGATCATGAACTGCACGGGCGTCATGTTGAGCGACAGCACCCAGCTTTCCAGCAGCGCCTGACCGCCGAGAATGGCGAACACCGCCGAGAACAGCGCCGAGCCGACGAACAGCCAGCACACCATCGCGGTCGTCTTTGCGGTCAGGAACACCGCTTCCTTGGTGCGCTTCCAGTCGAGCGTGCGGGCGTGGAAAGCGAGGATGAAGGCGCCGGCGGCGCCGACGCCGGCGGACTCGGTCGCGGTCGTGATGCCGAACAGGATCACCCCTAGTACCACGACGGTGAGGATGCCGAGCGGCATCACCGACGACGTCAAGAGCTTCAACACTTCGAAGCGTTCGCCGTCCATGCGCAAGTAAGAGCGCGCCGTCCACGCAGCCAGCACGGCGGCTGATATCGCGAACCAGACGTAGAACTGGGTGTCCGGTCCCTTTTCAGCGGGCGACAGCTCCTTCGGCTCGACCGGGCTGCCGAGCTGCTGCAGGCCTTCGACGGCTCCGCTCGCGGCGCCGGGCTGCTGGTGGATCACGACGTACCACCAGACCGTGCCGAGCGCGGCTGCGGTCGTCAGGAACGGCACCAGCGAAATGAGGAAGTTCTGCACGATCGCGCCATAGCCCATCGGCTTGCCGTCGATCCGGAGCGTCTTCGCCTTTGCGGGCGAGAGCAGTGCCTTGACCAGGCCGACGAACAGGTTCGGCGAATACAGCGCCGCGAAATTCCTGATCCATTCGGGCACGTTGACGCGGGTCTGTTCCTCCGGCAGCGGCGGGGCGATCTTCGGGTTGATCATCGCCCAGCCCACGACATAGACGAGGTAGAGGAACGCCAGGAAGAAGCCGGGAAGCATCGCCGCCGCATAGAGCTTGACCACGGACTGGCCGGCGACCGCGGCATAGACGATAATCATCACCGAAGGCGGGATCAGGATGCCGAGCGTGCCGCCCGCGGTGATGACGCCGGAGGCGAGCTTCACGTCATAGCCGGCGCGCAGCATCGGGTTGAAGGCGATCACGCCCATCAGCACCACCACCGCGCCGACGAGCCCGGAGGCGATGCCCCAGAACGTGCACACGATCAGGGTCGCAACCGCGAGCGAGGCAGGCAGGCGGCGGAAGGCAAGCTGGATCGAATGGAACATCTTGTCGACGAGGGCGCCGCGCTCCATCACATAGCCCATCAGCACGAACAACGGGATGGAGATCAGCACGTCGTTGGTCATCGCGCCGTAGGTACGCTGGACCATCAGCTCGAAAACCTTGTTGTGCGTCCAGTTCTGCGACGGATCGTAGAACGCGATGAAGCCGAAGAACATGCCGAGGCCCATCAGCGTAAACGCCGTGGCAAAGCCCATCATGATGACGACGACGATGAGCGCCAGCATCAACAGGCCGAGCGCGGGATCGCTCATGTGTTCAGGTCCCCGCCCATGCCGCGCTGCCGCGCCATTTCATCGATGCGCGCCGCGCCCTCGATGGCGAGCTTGCGCGATTCCTCGTCCACGAATTCAGAGTGCGCGAGCTGTTCCCCGATGACGTCGGTCTCGGCGACGTCGGCAAGCCTGCTCGGCCATTCGCCGGTCTTCAGGCAAACGATGCAGCGGATGATCTCGCCGATCCCCTGCAGCATGATCAGCGCGCCCGCGATCGGGATGACGGTCTTGAAGTGGTAGACCGGCGGGCCGTCCGCCGTAACGTTGGAATGCTCGTTGATGTGCCAGGAATCCGCAGCGTAGAAATAGCCTGCATAGATCAGCGCGGCGATGCCCGGGATGAAGAAGACGAAGTAGAGAACGAGATCGAGCGTGGCCTGCGTGCGCGGCCGCATCGAGGAGTACAGGAAGTCGCCGCGGACATGGGCGTTCTGCGCCAGCGTATAGGCGCCGCACAGCATGAATAGCGACCCGTACAGCATGTTCTCGGCGTCGAAGATCCATGCCGTCGGCATGTTGACGGCATAGCGCTTGAACACTTCGATGCAGACAACGCTCATCAGGAGGATCATCAGCCAGGCGGTCGCCTTGCCGACCCAGGTCGAGATGCCGTCGATCTTGTACAGTAAACTCTGGACGCTCATATGATATGGTTCGGCATAAAAACGATCCCAACGTAACACAAGGCACCGTCCGGAGGGTGGTCCGGACGGCGCCCGTGCCGGATTTATTTCGGCATCAGAGTTTCTTGGCCGCGGCGTTGGGCCCGAAATAGTGGTCGTAGGCCATGCGGCGGTTCACCACCGTGTCCTGCTCCCATTGTGTCGCACGCTTGGCGAACGCGATCTGCGACTGCACGATCTCCTTGAACAGCGGGTTCTCGGCCGCCTTCTTCTGCACCACGCCGTCATAGATCTCGAGCTGCTGCTTCAGGATGGTATCGGGGGTCTTGTAGAACTTGACGTTGTCCTTGGTCTGCAGCTCCACATAGTCCTTGGAATACCGGTCGATCGCCTTCCAGGACATATCTGCCGAGGCTGCGTCCACCGCGTTGGCGATGATCGCCTTCATCTTGTCCGGCAGCGCGTTGTACTTGTCCTTGTTGAAGGTGATCTCGAACTGCTCGGCGTTCTGATGATAGCTCTGCAGCATGCAGACCTTGGAGACGTCGGGGAAGCCGAGCACGCGGTCGGAGGTGGCATTGTTGAACTCCGCCGCGTCCAGAAGACCGCGGTCCATGGCAGCTACGATTTCGCCGCCGGGCAGCGCGTTCACGGCAGCGCCCATCCCCGAATACACATCGATCGAGATGCCGACGGTGCGGAATTTCAGACCCTTGATATCCTCGGGCTTGGTGATCGGCTTCTTGAACCAGCCGAATGGCTGGGTCGGCATCGGACCGTAGGGGAACGAGACGACATTGGCGCCGATCGATTCATAAAGTTTTGCGAGCAACTCCTTGCCGCCGCCATAGCGGTGCCAGGCCAGCAGCATGTTGGCGTCCATCGCAAAGCCCGGTCCCGAGCCCCACAGCGCCAGCGCGGTCTGCTTGCCGTAGTGATAGACCAGCACGCCATGGCCGCCGTCGAGCACGCCCTTGGAGACGGCGTCGAGCAGGCCGAAGGCGGGCACGACAGCGCCTGCCGGCAGCACTTCGATCTTGAGCTCGCCGCCGGTCATGTCGTTGACCTTCTTGGCGTAGTCGAGGGCGTATTCGTGGAAAATGTCCTTTGACGGCCAGGTGCTTTGCCAGCGCATGCTGATCGGCCCCTGGGCGCTGACGACGCTCGGCGCGGCTACCGTCGCGGCGGCCCCCGCAGCAGCGACCTTGAGAAAGCCGCGGCGGCTCGAAGTTCTGCCCCTGTTTGATTTGGTCATGGCTGCCTCCTCCCCCCTGGAATAGCGATCCTTTGCGGATCGGCCTTTTTTATTGGGACAAGTCAAAGTCTTGCGCCGGGGTTTGGCAAGAATGTTCCGAATGATGCGACGCTACGACGCGGACTGCAGTGATGACGCGCCGCAAGACGACCAGACCACGGAAGCGTAGCCGCCTTTCGGAAGAGCAGATCATCGGAATTTTGAAAGAGCATGAGGCCGACGTTTCGGCCCGCCGATCTGCCGCAAGCATGGCGTCAGCGACGCCAGCATCTACAAATGAAGAGCGAAGTTCGGCGGGATGGAGGTGTCGGAGGCCAAGCGGCTGAAGACGCTGGAGGACGAGAACACGGCTGAAGCGGTTGTTGGTCGACGCCATGGTCTGGTCGGCATGTGTGGTCCACCCCGTCCATGCATGGTGTCGTGACGTCGTCGGTGACGCGACCTGCAGCCGCGCCGGTGACGACGCTGCCGCTAGCGACAGGGCAGGAAGCAGGCGGCCCCTGCGGGCCGCCTGGGTAGATTAGCCTGAGAGCAGAAGAGCCCTATTGGCAGGGGTGCTGGAGTCCGTCGGATCCCTTGAAAAAGGTGCCGGGCCTGCAGACGATGCCGTTGTGCGACGCGTACGAGTTCCAGTCGCCGTTCCACGCATAGTAGTCGCCATATGCGGCGGGCCGATCGTAGGTGCCGTATGCGGCGTAGGAATTGCGCCAGCCGCCGAAGGGAGCGGTCGCGATCGCCGCGGCGGTTCCGACGGCAGCGCCGGCCACGCCGGCAGCGGCCCCCACCGGCCCCACGGGTTCGCGATAGGCGGTTCGCCGCTGATAATAGCCCCGCCTGCTGTCGTACGGGCTCCCGGCTCCTCTGTTGAGGCAGTTGGCACTGGCGAATTGAGATGAACAGGCGGCCGGGTTGGAGAAGACCGCTTGCGCCGATGCGGGGCTCGAAACTGCGGACGCCACTATCACGGCCGCGCCAAGAACTCTTAGACTCATCATGGCTTGCTCCCTGGATTTGGTTTGCTTGCGAGCCTTGCGAAGCTTGGCATGACTGAATGCCAGGTCCGCAGGTTCCCGTTTTCTCGCACCTAACCAAATGCAACCTCCGGAAGTGGTTCCTGTGCATCTCGTGCGCGGCATCAAATCGACGTGACTTGCCGATCGATTTGGAATGCCGACTTCAGCAGAGGCGGCATGGGTGCGGCAGGGAGTCGCGGCGAGCAAGGATGCCGCGATCAATGCCAAACGATGGGACGGCAATTCCATTGGTCCGACGACTCCGGACGGAGGCGAGAATGCAAATTGATGAAAGGTTGCATCATCGCGCAACTGCACGACGGTCACACCAAGTTGCGCCGGACGTGCGCGAGAGAGCGCGACGTTTGGCGCGAACTGCATAAGTTGTGTGATGCGAAAGCATCAACTGCCAACAAACGGCAGCGCGCGTTTCGGATCGCCACATTCGAGTTGATCTTCGTCCTGATAGTCGGATGATGATTTGCGACCTTGAATTGTAGCCGCTCCTGCTTTTTGCACCGCGACCAAGCAACCCGTTCTTTTCAATTTGACGTTGTTGAGAACGACAGGTTTGGAAGGCGGCGCAAATGAAGTGCTTTACCGGCTCGACTCTCCTTGGATTTTGCGCGCGCAATCGCATGGAACAGGCGTCGACGCGCGCTGCCCTGCAATCATTGGTCCAATTCTTCGGGAATAAGCCGGGACCATGTGTCGCGACCTGTCTGAGCCGGTTCCGGCTCGCCGCGCTTGCCTTGATGGCGTCGGGCGCGCTGATTGATGCGGCCTCGGCTCAGTCCTGCACGGTCGCACCGGATTCGACTGTCTCAGCAACGAGTGGAAGCTGCTCGATCGACGCGAATACGACGTTGACCGGAACGCCTGCCGTTCACGCAAGTACGAGCGCTCAGATCACGACCAACAACGTCAACATCAACCCATTCAATGGCGGCAGTATCGGCGGTTTGGCGGACGCTGCAGGTACGATCATCTTCAGTTCCGGGGCGAGCATCAACGGCAACTGGAGCACTGCCGCGTCGGCACAAAGCGGCGGCCAGATCATCTTTCAGTCGGGTTCGATCATCAATCCGGCCTTCGGCGGCGGAGGAACTGTGCTGAGCGCTGATGGAACGGGCAGTCAGATCAGCGCGACAGGACTCACCGTCAGTCTCAACGGCGCCGGCAACAACGTCGCTGCGAAGGCGACCAACGCGGCGACGGTCAGTCTGCTCAACAGCTCAATCGCCTATGCGGTCGGCGGTGGCGGCAACACCGGCCTGTGGGCAACGGGCACCGGCAGCCAGATTAGCTCGACGGGTACAACCATTTCGATGCCCGGCGGCGGCGGCAACGACGTTGGCGCGCGCGCGGACACCGGTGGGGCGGTCACGCTGACCGGCGGCACCGTCAACGTTGAGGGGAACGGCGGCGGCGAAACCGGCCTCTTGGCGCAATCGTCCGGAAGCACTGTCACGGCAAACGGCGTTGCGGTCACGGTTTCCGGCGGCGGTGGAGATGTCGGCGCCAAGGCACTCGACGGCGGCGCGATCATCTTGAGGGGAGGCAGCGTCGCCGCGACGGGCAGCGGCGGGGGCGAGATCGGCCTGCAGGCGAGCGGTGCCGGAAGCACGCTCACGGCGAGCGGCGTGACGGTAACGGTTCCGAACAGCAGCGGGGGCCGCGGAGTGCAGGCCGACAATTCGGGCAGCGTCACGCTCGACGGCAGCTCGACGGTCACCACCTCCGGCGCGAGCACCCATGCGGCCGGCGTGACAAGCGGCGGTACGCTGAGCATGACCGGTGGCTCACTGACGGCCAATGGAGCCGATGCCAACGCGCTCAACATAAGTGGCGGTGCTGCGACGCTCTCCGGAGTCACCATGACCAGTCCGAACGGTGCGTCGATCGCCGCCCCGGGCGGCACCAGCAGCGTAGACCTGACCGGCGTGACTGCGGTCGTGAACAACAATCAATGGCTGAACGTCAGCGGCGGCTCCACACTCAACCTTGTCGCGGACAGTTCGACCCTGCAGGGCGTTGCGCTCACCGACTCCGGCAGCACCTCCAGCGTTGCGCTGAGAAACAACTCTCTCTGGACCATGACCGGCAACTCGAACGTCACCAATTTGATCAACGCTTCGAGCATGATCCAGTTCGCGTCCCCTGTCGGCGATCCGACGCAGCTGTCGAGCTACAAGACGCTGACGGCAGTGAACTATGTCGGCCAGGGCGGCACCATCGGGCTCAATACATATCTTGGCACGGACGGTTCGCCGTCGGACAAGCTCGTCATCAACGGCGGCACGGCAGCCGGCAATACGTCTCTGAAGATCGCGAACACGACCGGTGGCGGCGCGCTCACCACCGGCAACGGAATCCTCGTCGTCGACGCGATCAATGGCGCGACGACGACGGCTGGTGCCTTCAGCCTGTCTCACCCGGTCTTGGCCGGCCCTTACCAATATTCGCTGTATCGTTCGAGCGTCGACTCCAGCAACCCGCAAGCCTGGTATCTGCGCGACACCCTCGACTGCGTCGCGCATCCCAATCTGCGTGCCTGCGGCGGTGGCGGTCTTGTCAACTGCACCAATCTGCCCAACGTGCCTAGGTGCGGCGGCGGAGGCGGAGGCGGCGGCGGCGGAGGCGGAGGTGGAGGAGGCGGAGGCGGCGGTGGAGGCGGCGGCGGTGGAGGCGGAGCCGATGGCGGCGGCGGCGATATTCCCGACTATCGCGAGGAGACTTCGCTCTACGCGGCAATTCCGTCGATGACGCTGTTGTACGGACGCAGCCTGCTCGACACGCTGCATGAACGCGTGGGCGAGGAGGAGGACGAACGCTTCCGCGCCAATCCCGAGAACGCCAGGGTCGGATGGGGTCGCGTGCTTGGAGTCAACGGCGTGCACCAGGGCGACAGCTTCGGCGTGTTAGGCGGCGAAGCCGGACCGCACTTCAGCTATGATTTCCTGGCGCTGCAGGCGGGCATGGATGTCTATCGACACGACGGTCCCGACGGTTCGCGCGACCAGGCGGGGGCGTATTTCGCGATCGGCGGCGCGCGCGGGCGGGTCACCCATTTCGATGGCAGCCAGGGTGACAACACCTTCTCGGCCTACACGCTCGGTGGCTACTGGACGCATTTCGGACCGACCGGCTGGTACATCGACTCGATCCTGCAAGGCACGTTCTACGACATCACGAGCAGCGCAAATCGCGGCATTCCGGCGCTCAAGACCGGTGCTCAAGGTGGGGCTGCGTCGGTGGAGGGTGGATATCCCTTCAAGTTCGCCGGCGGCTTCTTCATCGAGCCGCAGGCGCAACTGGTGTATCAGAACATCCACATCAATGACGCCAGCGACATCGCGGCGCAAATCCGCTTTGCGGATGTGGATTCGCTCGCCACCCGGATCGGTGCCCGATTTGGCCGAACCTGGGCGGTCGATGACAGTCCGCGTACGCTGACGGCCTGGATCCGTCCGAGCCTGTGGAACGAATTCCTCGGCAACCCGAAAACGTTGTTCTCGTCGGACACCGGCTTCGTTCCATTCCAGGCCAGCCTCGGCGGCCTGTGGGGCGAAATCAATGCCGGCATCAGCGGACAGGTCACGTCGACCACGTCGCTTTATGCCAACGCTTCCTATCAGAGCCGGTTCGACGGTGGCGGCTTCTCCTACAGCGGGAAAGCCGGACTGCGCGTTAACTGGTAGCGCGCGAGGGCGTGACGCCGACCCAGACGGGGTCGGCGAAACGCACTCGCGCAGGCATAGCGGACGAGGAAATGCCTAACAGACCCTCACGCTTTGCTGAACATACGCGTAACCGTTCCACACGTTTCGCGTCTGATAGCAGGAGTTGTAGGCTGTCGCGGCTCCGATGGCTGCACCGGTCGCCAAACCGGCTGCGGCAGCTCCGGGCCATCCCCAACCGCCTCGATAGTAACCGCCACCGCGGTAATAGCCGCCGCCGGCCCAACGTGCGCGGCCGCCGTGCCAGCCGCCGGCATGCCATCGCGTGCCGCCGCCGTGCCAACCAGGCCGCATTCCTCCGCCGTGGAAGTGAGCCGATCGAGCGCCGGCTCCTCTGGGCCGGGCTTGGGCGTCATAAGGAAGTATCATTGCTGCAGATGCGATGAAGCTGAGAACCAGCAAAGCCTTGGTTGGTCGCATATCCGGACTCCTTGCAAGGGTGTCCCGATCAATCCCGCTGCACGAGCTTCGTTCCGTTGGTTCAACTACGTGTCACGCTGGCACAAACTGCATGTTCAGAACCGAATGCACGTCCAAAGCAGCGCGTCGCGGCTTCGGAGGCAAGCGCAGCGAGCGCCAATGCCGAGCTCGATCCTTTGGACCTCGGCTGCGCAAGGCAGGTACGCAAGGCAGGTACGAACGTGTTCGTACCTTGATGACCTCCCCGCCTGAAACAATGCTGATGCTCACGTGCCGGCGCAGCAGGATTGGCGGGCCGGTACGGCAGCTGGTCCACTACAGGGAGACGACCATGTGGAAGACAGGAGTGCTTGGCGCGCTGGTTTTGCTCGTCGCGGTTCCGGCAAATGCGGCTCCAAAGAATAGTGGCAAGAATGTCGATGCAATTCGTGCTGAATGCTTCAGGCAGGCGAATGAAGCCGCTGCCGCCGGCGGTGCGAACATGACAAGCGGGGCGACTGCCGCCCGAAACTCGGCGGGCTATTCCGCCTATCGGGATTGCGCGCGAAAGAACGGCATTCGCCCGTAAGCATCGCTTTGGTTTCCGCTAACCCATGGAAGGCCGCCTTCGGGCGGTCTATTCCATGCGCAGTGAAAAACGGCGACGGCGGCATGGCCGTCGAAAGCCGAAGATGCCGGCTGAGCGGCGCCAAAACTGCAGGGAAGGTCAGCTTGCGACGAGAGCCTGGGCTTTGCGCAA
Organism: Bradyrhizobium sp. USDA 4502; assembly: GCF_054063355.1. NCBI lineage: Bacteria > Pseudomonadati > Pseudomonadota > Alphaproteobacteria > Hyphomicrobiales > Nitrobacteraceae > Bradyrhizobium > Bradyrhizobium sp. USDA 4502. The sequence continues at coordinate 6,680,662 of NZ_JBSSGF010000001.1, read as the reverse complement.
TCCGGCCACGAGAGTGTCGACAACCTGATCCGCCGCTCCGTTGCGGCGCAAGAAGCCGGCCGGATCATCGGCCAACGCTTTGTACCGCGACATTCCTTTCAAGGCCGTTTGGGTCGCATCGCGGCGCCCCAGCTCTGTATTCGCTATCGCAATCAACAGTTGGCTGAATCCGGAATCGCGCAACGATGCCGTCTCGGCCACGTCGAGCATCTGCTTGTATTCACCCTTCAAGTAAAGGTCGACCGCGATGAAATGAAGATACCAGGCTGGCGGATGCAACGTGCGCTCGATCGCGCGCTTGAGCATCGGCACGCCTTCCGAGAAGTTCCCGCGGATGGCGAGACGCCAGCCGAATTGGGCAAGAATGTCGGGATCGTTGGGGTTGAGGTCGATCGCCAGATGGCTGATGCGATCACTATCGGCGTAACGTCCCGTGAAATGGTAGGCCGCAGCCAGGGCCTTCAGCGCCAGGGGACTGTTCGGCTGCAGGGCGATGGCGCGCGACGTTGCCTCAAGGGCCTTGTCATACTCCGTTTGCGGATTGCCGTCGGCTGAATAGCCCAACCGTCCGGCGTCGAGATGCAGCCATCCAAGCATCGCCCATGAATCGCTATACTGCGGATCCCGCTGAACGGTTTGCTGAAGACACTGCATGGCCGGATCGAAGTCGACGCGCCGGAAAGTGCTGCGATAGGCCTGAGCGCGCAGGACGCAGAGATAGCTTTCCATATTCCTCGGTGGATCCGCGCGAATGTCGTTTCTAACCACGCCGTAGGATTGGCCGACGACGGTTGCGATTTCGCTTGCGAGCTCGCGCTGGACATTCATGAGCGACTGAGGATCGAACGGTCGAGCATATGTCCGCATCCATACGATCTCGTCGTTCTCGGCATTGAAGACAGTCGTCGTGACTTGCACTTCTTCGGCGCTCGTTTGAACGCTTCCACGGACGACATAGGAAGCACCGAGAGGACGATTAGGTTGGGGCGCTTCGTCGCCTTTTGCGGAGGACCCGTTCGACGGCGACGTGTAGAGCCGGAATCCTCCGAATCGAAACAGGTTGCTGGTCAGTTCGTGTCCCATGCCGATGGCGAAGAGCCGCGTGTTCTCCCCGGGAGTCAGTGGCGTGAATGGCATCACCAGGACCGCGGGTTCGCGTGGCGTCATTGGGGACGGAGGCGGTCTTGCTGCAAGCCATATCCAAGCCACCACGCCGGCTGCCAGCGCGGCAGCGACGGGCCCATAGCGCCTGATGCCAGGCTTGGTCGTCCAATTCGCACGTGTAGCAGCAGCAGTTGTCGAATCATCGTGCAGTTCAAGAGCAGGTTCGCGAGGGGAAGCGTCGGCAATATGCATTTTGTGCCACTCAAAATGAGGCACATAGGAGCCTTTTGGAATTGTGATGCGTACCGGATCATCCCGGCCCGAATCCACGTAGTAGCTATCGAGGTCGCGGCGCAATCGTCGAGCTTCAAGACGGACGACAGGGTCAGCCTGGGGATCGAAAGAATGGTCGCGCCGAAACACGGCCAAGGCAATTGTGTAGCCTTTCAGGCTTTCAGCGCGACCTGCAAGCGTCTCGTCGACAATGAAACGAAGGAAAGCTTGCCGCCGTTCGCTCGCCTGGAAATGCGGACTCGAGAGGATGCGGTCCAGCTCTTTCGCTACATGCGCCGGCAGCACCGCGGAATCATCACGACGCGGGATATCGGATGAGCCGCTGACGGCATCTTGAGCGAAGGGTACATCAGGCATCAACCGGCAACCCCAATCGTCGCTCGACGGTAGGCCTTCCCAATACATGTTGCAACTCGTAAGCGAAACAAGCAGCCGGCGCTGACGCGACAGCTTTCAATCATCGGAACAACGAGTTCCCGACTGCAGCGACAGCTGGTCGCATCGGCCTTGAAGCCGTCGCGCCTGAGACGACGCGCTCAACGAGCGTCGCGCCGTGTACGAACATGTTCGTACCTTGAAGCCTCGATGAACCAGCGGCAAAGGTCACGTTGGCCACAAGCGAGTTCATCATGGAGGAGTTCCGCGCGATTGTGACCCGCTTTCCGCTGCGCGAACTTGACATTCGGCGCTGCTTCAATCGCGACGCGCAGTTTAGAGCCATTTGCGCAGATTATGACGAAGCTGTGAAAGCGCTTCGTCGTTGGCAACAAGCGGCAAAGCAAGGAGACCGCGAAGGAAGTCGGAAGGCCGCGGATTACGAACGGCTCGTTGCCGAACTGGAAGCCGAGGCTCTGGTTCACCTGAACCGGCCGTGATCCAGGGGCGTTCGCACAACTGGAGCAGTGCGTGAACAATACGATTCTTATCAACCTTTCGATATCAGGCGTGCTTGCCGCGGACATGATGCGTGGTGCGATCGGTCAGACGCAGAACCTGCGCAGCGAGGCCGCCGAACCGACCAAGCACGCAATCGGCCGCAACGAGTAACTGGAGGCAACCTTCTTGAATATTGCCGAGAGACCGGTCGCGAACGTGGACGAAACCGGCGCGTCAGACAGCATCTTCATTCCCGGCGGCACGTTTCGCATGGGATCGGATCGGCATTATCCGGAAGAAGCGCCGTCCCACATGGTGAGCGTCGACGGGTTCTGGATGGACCGCACGCCGGTGACGAACCGGCAATTCAAGCAGTTCGTGCGTGCCGCGGGCCACGTCACCTTCGCCGAGGTCGCTCCGGATCCCAAGGACTATCCGGATGCGCTCCCGCACATGCTCTACGCCGGATCGCTGGTCTTCACGCCGCCGGATCACCCGGTCGATCTTCGTGACTACGGCCAATGGTGGACGCTGCTCAAGGGCGCGAATTGGCGCCATCCCTATGGTCCGAAAAGCAACATCAAGTCGCTGGACGACCATCCCGTGGTGCACGTCACCCATGCTGACGCACTCGCCTATGCGCGATGGGCCGGCAAGGATTTGCCGACGGAAGCAGAGTGGGAGTTTGCCGCACGCGGCGGCCTCGATGGTGCTGAGTATGCCTGGGGCGATGAATTCGTGCCGGGCGGCGTGCATCAAGCCAATACGTGGCAAGGTCACTTTCCGTTCGAGAACCGGTGCGAGGACGGCCATGCGCGCACTTCGCCCGTGATGACCTATCCGCCGAACGGCTATGGCGTGTTCGACATGATCGGGAATGTCTGGGAGTGGACCAGCGACTGGTGGGCTCCAAAACACCGCGCCGATGCAAAGAAGGCCTGCTGCATTCCCCAGAACCCGCGGGGCGGCTGCGAGCATGACAGCCACGATCCGTCGCTGCCGCTCAGCAGGATACCGCGAAAGGTGATCAAGGGCGGCTCGCATCTCTGCGCGCCGAACTATTGCCGGCGCTATCGACCGGCGGCGCGCCATGCCGAGCCGATCGATACGTCGACCAGCCATCTCGGATTTCGCTGCATTACACGTTCAGGGAGAAAGTGATGACTGAGAAGACAACGACAGAGACCTTCAGCCGCCGCAACCTGCTCGCGGCCTCTAGTTCGCTCGCCACCATCGCCGCCTTCTCGGCAATGGCGCCCATCCAGACAGCCCAGGCGCAAGCGACCACGCAACCCTCTAGCGCCGCCGGCGGCGCAAAGCCGAACATCATCCTGATCCTGTCGGATGATTTTGGTTATGGTGACTCCGGGCCCTATGGCGGCGGCGAAAATCGCGGCATGCCAACGCCGAACATCGATCGCCTCGCGAATGAAGGACTGCAATTCATGTCCTTCTACGCGCAGCCGAGCTGCACGCCTGGACGTGCCGCGGTGCAAACCGGCCGGATTCCAAATCGCAGCGGCATGACGACCGTCGCGTTCCAGGGCCAGGGCGGCGGCATGCCGGCGGCGGAATGGACGCTTGCCTCGGTTTTGAAGACCGGCGGTTACAAAACGTTCTTCACGGGCAAATGGCACCTTGGCGAGGCCGACTATGCGTTGCCGAGCGCGCAAGGCTACGACGAGATGAAGTATGCCGGCCTTTATCATCTCAACGCGTACACCTACGCCGATCCGACCTGGTTTCCCGACATGGACCCCGAATTGAGGGCGATGTTCGAGAAGGTCACCAAAGGCGCACTTTCCGGAAATGCCGGGCAGCCGGCGAAGGAAGATTTCAAGATCAACGGCCAGTACGTCAACACGCCGGACAAGGGCGTCGTCGGCATTCCCTTCTTCGACGACTACGTCGAGAAGGCCTCGCTCGAGTATCTGGACCGCAACAAGTCATCGGGCCCGTTCTTCATGAGCATCAACTTCATGAAGGTGCACCAGCCCAACATGCCGGCGCCCGAATTCCAGGGCAAGTCGATGTCCAAGAGCAAGTACGCCGATTCCGTGGTCGAGAACGACACGCGTATCGGCCGCATCATGGACAAGGTGCGGTCCCTCGGCCTCGACAAGAACACATATGTGTTCTGGACGACCGACAACGGCGCCTGGCAGGACGTCTATCCGGACGCCGGCTACACACCGTTCCGCGGCACCAAGGGCACGGTTCGCGAGGGCGGCAACCGCGTCCCGTCGCTTGCGTGGGGCCCAGGCATCAAGGCCGGTTCGAAGAATTCGGACATCGTCGGCGGCCTCGATTACATGGCGACGTTCGCGAAGCTTGCCGGCGTGAAGCTGCCGGAGAACGATCGCGAGGGTAAGCCCATCATCTTCGACAGCATCGACATGTCGCCGATCCTGTTCGGAACCGGCAAGTCCGAGCGCAAGAACTGGTTCTATTTCACGGAATCCGAGCTCTCGCCTGGCGCAGCCCGTGTCGGCAATTACAAGGCGGTGTTCAATCTGCGCGGCGACAACGGCGCAAAGACCGGCGGTCTGGCGGTCGACAGCAACCTCGGCTGGAAGGGACCGGAGTCCTACGTGGCGACCGTTCCGCAGGTCTTCGATCTCTGGCAGGACCCGCAGGAGCGCTACGACATCTTCATGAACAACTACACCGAGCACACCTGGTCCTTGGTTTCCATCAATGCCGCGATCAAGGATCTGATGCAGACCTATGTGAAGTATCCCCCTCGCAAGATACAGAGCGAGACCTACGCGGGACCGATCACAATCCAACAGTATGAGCGCTTCGCGTTCTTCAGGGATCAACTCGCCAAGGACGGCTTCCAGATCGGCTTGCCCACAGGCAACTAGACACGCGAACAGAGCGGCCCCGGAACGCGGGGCCGTTCTGACTTGCTTCATGTGAGAACAGGAAAGGGGACTCATGACGGGGAATCCGGTCGGTCGTCGTTCGGTCCTTGCAGGTCTTCTGATATCGGCTGCGACAGCGACCTCTGGCGGTCATGCGCTTGCGCAGGAAGATCCTCTTCCTTCCTGGAATGACGGCCGGGCGAAGCAGTCGATCCTTGACTTCGTCGCGGCGGTGACGCGGGAAGGCACGCCGGATTTCGTGCCGGCGCCGGAGCGCATCGCGACATTCGACAATGACGGCACGCTGTGGTGCGAGCAGCCGATGTATGTGCAGCTTGCGTTTGCGCTCGACCGGGTGAAGGCGCTGGCGGGCCAGCATCCGGAATGGAAGCGGAAGCAGCCGTTCAGGGCGGTTCTCGACAACGACATCGCTGCGCTGGCCAAGGCCGGCGAGAAGGGCCTGGTCGAACTGGTCATGGCGACCCATGCCGGCATGACAACGGCCGAGTTCGCGCAGATCGCCGGCGACTGGATCAAGTCGGCGCGTCACCCGAAGTTCAACCGGCCTTATACCGATCTCGTCTACCAGCCGATGCTGGAACTGCTCGCCTGTCTGCGGGCCAATGGCTTCAAGACCTTCATTGTCTCGGGCGGCGGCATCGAGTTCATGCGGCCATGGAGCGAGCGGGTCTATGGCATCCCGCCGGAGCAGGTCGTCGGATCGAGCATCAAGACGAAGTTCGAGATCGACAAGGGGAAGCCGACACTGATCCGGCTGCCGGCGATCGATCTCGTCGACGACGGACCCGGCAAGCCGGTCGGCATCAACTCGCATATCGGCCGCCGGCCGATCGCGGCCTTCGGCAATTCGGACGGCGACTTCCAGATGCTGCAATGGGCGACGCAATCATCGGGGAAACGCTTCGGCCTGATCGTGCATCACACCGATGCCGAACGAGAATATGCATACGATCGGAAGTCCTCATTCGGCAAACTCGACAAGGCGCTCGACGCGGCGAACTCCAATGGCTGGATCGTTGTCAGCATGAAGGACGACTGGAAACGCATGTTCCGCTTTGAATAGAGGCCGAACGATTGCGTAGGCATCGCTGACGCCCGGCGCCGCGGAGCACGCCGGCGCCGCCGGTGATGCAAGCGAGACGAAGAACGAGGAGGCATCATGACAAAACTTCTTCCGGGAATGCGTCGGGTTACCTTCGCGAGCGCGGCGCTGGCGGTTGGTCTGATGCTGGGGGGCCCGGCATATGCGCAGACACCCGCGGACCAGAAGCCAGCCCAGGACCAGGCCGCCGCGCCGCCGCCGGCCCCGACAGCCAGCAAGCTTCCGAACGGACAGATCGAGCAACTGGTGGCGCCGATCGCGCTCTATCCGGACGCGCTGCTGTCGCAGATCCTGATGGCGTCGACCTATCCGTTGGAAGTCGTCGAGGCGGCGCGCTGGTCGCAAGACAACAAGACCGTCACCGGCAAGGCGCTCGAAGACGCCATGCAGAAGCAGTCGTGGGATCCGAGCGTCAAGGCCCTCGCGGCGGTGCCGCAGGTTCTTCAGATGATGAACGACAAACTCGACTGGACCCAGCAGCTTGGCGATGCATTCCTCGCTCAGGAACAGGACGTGATGAGCGCCGTGCAGACCCTGCGCCAGCGCGCGGAGGCCGCGGGCAATCTCAAGTCGACGCCGCAGCAGAAGGTGATAAAGAGCGCGCCTCCCGCCGGTGTGACCGCGCCCTCCGGCATGCAGCAGGCGATCTCGATCGAGCCGGTCGATCCCGACCAGTATTACGTCCCGGTCTACGATCCCGGCGTCGTCTACGGGGCCTGGGATTATCCCGACTACCAGCCGTTCTATTGGTCTCCGCCAGGCTATGTCGCCGCGGGCGTGATCGGCTTCACCGCCAGCGTGGCCGTCGGCGCTGCGATCTGGGGCGGCTGCAACTGGTGGGGCCGCAGCGTCTATGTCAACGTCAACCGCTATAACCAGTTCAACCGCACCAACATCAGAAACACCAATTGGGCCCACAATCCGGCGCATCGCGGCGGAGTTGCCTATCGCGATGCCGGCGTGGCGAGGCGGTTCGGCAGCAGCAATACCCCCGCCGCGCGCGAGGCGCTGCGCAATCGCACCGGTGGTCCCGGCGGCAGGGTCTCGAATGCGGGTGCTGGCCGGGCCAGGACCGCGGTCTCGCAACGCGCCGGCAATCGCGGTGCCTCGGTATCGCGCCGCACCAGCAGCAGGAGTGTCACGCGTGCTCGCACAGGTGCCGGCAATCGCGCCGCGATCTCGCACAGGAGCGTCACGCGCTCGCGCGTCAGCGGACGTGTTCACGCAGGCGGCCGGCCGGCCGCAATCCGCGGCGGCATGCGGGCCGGCGGCTTCCACGGAGGCGGCCGCGTGGGCGGTTTCCGCGGAGGTGGCGGTTTCCGGGGAGGGGGCGGTTTCCATGGAGGTGGCCGGCGGCGCTGATCAGAGTGCCTGGGCTCGCGCGTCGACATCTGCGAGCCCAGGTTGCTGCATAATTACAATACATCTTCCACGAAGAGAGGTAACGTCCAGGCAGATTTCAGCGGCACGTTTCAAATGATTGGTTGGATCAATGATTTTTTCATCGACCTACGCAAGTCCCAGGTTATTCGCCATGGCCTTCGCAACCGCCGCCGCCGTCGTCGTGGCAGAAAAATCAGCCAGGGCCGATCCACAGGTCCTGGCGCTGCCGTCCCTTAAGGTCTGGGAGGGCGACTTCGATGGCATGCTGAAGCGCAAACTCGTGCGCATTCTCGTGCCGACCGACAGGACATCGTTCTTCGTCGACAAGGGCGAGACACTCGGCTTCGAAGCCGAACTCGGCGTCGAGTTCGAGGGCTGGCTGAACAAGCGGTACGGCAGGAAGAAGCAGAGGATCTATGTCGGCTTCGTACCCACCAGGCGCGACAGACTGCTGGGTGACTTGATCGCCGGAAAGGGCGATATCGCCGCCGGCCTGCTCACGGTCACGCCGGATCGGAGCAAGTTGGTTGACTTCGCTGATCCTTGGGCATCCGGCGTTCGCGAAGTGCTCGTGACGGGATCTGCGGCGCCGAGCATCGGCTCGCTGAACGAGCTCGGTGGAAAGACGATTTTCGTCCGGGAAGCCAGCAGCCATTTCGAGCACCTGAACGCGCTCAACGCGGACCGGGCAGCCAAGGGGCTGGAACGCATCGTCGTCAAGCCAGCCGACAAGAACCTCGAGGACGAGGACTTGCTGGAGATGGTGAGCACCGGCCTGTTGCCCTGGGCCGTCGTCGACCGCTTCAAGGCGCAGGCGTGGGCGGGCCTCCTGAACGGGCTGACGGTGCGCGACGATATTGCGATCAACGAAGGCGGCGACATCGCCTGGGCGATCCGGAAGGACAGTCCGGCGCTCAGGAAGGAGCTCGCTGAATTCGTCAGTACTCACAAAATCGGAACTGAATTCGGCAACGACCTGCGTGCACGCTATTTCAAGACGGCGAAGCCTCTGAAGAACGCCCTCGCGCACACCGAGGCGGAGAAGTTCAAGACGCTGCGCGGATCTTTCGAAAAGTACGGGGTGCAATACTCCATCGACCCCGTCCTGCTCGCTGCACAGGGCTATCAGGAGTCAGAGCTCGACCAGGCCTGCCACAATGCCTCCGGCGCCACCGGCATCATGCAGATCAAGCCCAGTACCGCGAAGGAGAAGCCGATCGAGATCACCGGCGTCGCGGCCAGTGCCGACACCAATATCCACGCCGGCTCCAAATACCTGCGCTACCTGGCGGATACCTATGTCGACGCTTCGGTCACCGATCCGCGCGAGCGCGTGTTCATGGCCCTGGCGGCGTATGATGCAGGCCCGGGAAACCTGAAGCGTTTCCGGGACTATGCGAGCAAGCACGGCTTCGACTCGACCGTCTGGTTCGACAATGTCGAGAACGGCGCGGCTGCGATCGTCGGGCAGGAGACGGTTCAGTACGTCGGCAAGATCTACAAGTACTACATCTCCTACGAGTCGCTTCGCTCGCCCGCTCCGGCGAGCGCAACGGCCGACCCATCGCAGAAATGATCGGTTTGTTCAAAGTGTTCGCTGGCTTGGGTGGTGGACCAAAATCAAGAGGAGACTAATCATGAAACGCAAATCCTTCATGAACCAGATTGGGCTCAGCCTTGGCGCCCTCGTCATCTCGATTGCTTCTGTTCATGCCCAGGTCCCGCTCTCGACCTACATGGACTCGAAAGGGTTCATTGATGTGCAGGCTTTGACCTGCGCGCAACTCGCCAACACTTATCAGGAGGACGCCGACTTTCTCGCGATTTGGTACAGCGGCTGGTACAACGGCCTCGCGAAGAAGCATTTTGCCCATATTACGCGGACCAAATCTGGCGAGCACGAAGTCATTGTGTATTGCAAGGCCCACCCGGAACTCAAGGTGGTGATCCAGGCCATCGACGTTCTCTTCAAGAACGAGAAATGATCGGCGGCTCCCCGAGGCAACCGGTGCGGCGAGACCGGGATGTCTCGCCGCACTGCCCGTTCACTCGCCAAGCATCGCAATGATCCGCATCGGGACGCGATGGTTGTGGCGACGTGGGCGGTCTGTTGACGCTCGATGCGCCATGGCCGTTCTTGTCGATCCGGGCGAGTTCTTTCGGCTGTTGGCGAAAGGCCCGGTTTCAAACGGCGTGTGCAAATGGAGAGGCCGCGGCAATGAAGGAGTTTTTGAAAACGACCTTAATCGGAGGCGCACTGTTTCTCCTGCCCGTCGCTCTTGTACTGGCGATTCTCAGCCACGCGATGCGTCTGGCGGTGAAGGCCGCGCTTCCGGTGTCTCATGCCCTTCATTTCGACCAGATCGGAAAGGTCGCAGGCATTGGAATTGTTACAGTCGTGGCAGTGGCTTTATTGATCCTGGTGTCGTTCCTCGCCGGCATCGTCGCGCGAACCAAAACCGGCTCTCGGATTAGCGCATGGGTCGAAAAATCATTTCTTGGCAGCCTTCCGCAGTACCAGATGGTGAAGAGTATGGCTCAAGGCCTTGCTCAAGCCGAAGGCGCCAGCGATGAGTTCAAGCCAGTGCTAGTGAACGTCGAGGGTGGCTGGCAGCTCGGATATCTCCTCGAGACACTCGAGAACGACTGGGTGGCTGTCTTCGTCCCGCAGGCGCCGACGCCGTTGGTCGGCATTGTCAGATATTGCTCGGTCGATCGCATTCGTCCTCTGAGCATGTCGATGTTGCAGGCGAGGGCAATCGTGACCAATGTCGGCATTGGATCCGCGGCGGCCCTCAAAGGAGAAGATCTGAGCAGGGCAGCAACTTGATTCCGCGGATCCACGTAAGTGACGAGGGAATCTGACCGAGCTTTCTGTCAGGCTTGCGCGTTGAGCCATATAACTTGTAACTTGCTGTATCCGTTGCCGGTATCGCTTCGTCAATCAATCCCGCTATCGAATTCCGGACGGCGGCGGCAAGCTTCCGGGATACCGCAACGCAGACCATCAATTTGCGAGTGAACCCCTAATGCGAGGCAGGAACTTGGCCGGCTGCGAGCTCGTTTGCTCCGGCGGGCTTTTTTAGTCCCGTGCCGTCGATTGGCGGCGTATCGTACGATCAATTTCGCGCCTGAAGGAGCCTGCAACGATGGCCAGGAAATTCAAAGTCGGGGATCACGTCAGCTGGAATTCCGAGGCCGGCCGCGTCTCCGGCACCATCATCGCGGTCCACATCAGCGATTTCGACTACAAGGGGCACACCCACCGCGCCTCGGAAGCCGATCCGCAATACGAGATCAAGAGCGACAAGACCGATCATGTCGCGGCCCACAAGGGCAGCGCGCTGCATCATGCCTAGCAAAGACGTGGCGCTTCCGCTCTTCACGATCGGTCATTCCACCCGCAGCCTCGAAGATTTCATCGCTCTCCTCGGCGCGGCCATGATCGAGCGTATCGTTGACATCCGAACGGTGCCGCGGTCGCGAACCAATCCGCAGTTCAACAAGGATACGCTGCCCAAGCCGCTTAAGGCCGCGGGCATCTCGTATGAGCATCTGGCCGATCTCGGCGGGCTCCGCGGCAAGGCGCGAAGCGTGGCGCCGTCCGTCAACGGGTTCTGGAGCAACGAGAGTTTTCACAACTACGCCGACTATGCGTTGTCGCCGCAGTTTCGTGCAGCGCTGCAGCATCTGCGCGAGGAAGGGCACTGGCAACGCTGTGCGATGATGTGCTCGGAAGCGGTGTGGTGGCGCTGCCACCGCCGCATCGTCGCCGACTACCTCATTGCGTCCGGCGAGACCGTCGTCCACATCATGGGGGAGGGCCGCCTCGAGCCCGCCCGTCTCACCGAGGGCGCCGTCATCCAGGGCGACGGCACGGTGGTCTATCCGGCTACGGGTGAACTGGATTTATGAGAGGACGGCAGCCTCACTCAACACTGCGTTTCCAATAGCCGGTGCCGAGCTTGCCGGTGATCACGGCAATGGCGTCGCGGACCTCGTAGGAGCCGCCGTCGCTGTAGTTCCTCAGTCCTCTCAGCGCATGCAGCGTCCAGCGGCCGTTGGCGAAGCTGACGGTGCCTTCGTGCGGGCGCGCGGCGCGGGAGGGCTCGGCGTGGAATTGATAGGTGCCGTCGGCCATGATCTTCCAGATCCAGCGCGACTGGCCGCGGCCACCCGGCACCATCATCTCCCAGGTGCCGACTAGCGCGGGATCGATCGCGCCGGCTGCTGTCGCCGATGGCGCTGACAATGCGGCGGCTGCCGGCGCAGCGTTCGCCTGTTTCGTGGCGGCGGCGTCGGCGGGCGGAGCGGCCACGAGGTAGATCGCCTTGCGTGACAGCGAGCCGTACACAAACGGCTGCTGCGCGTTGCGCGTCGCCTCCATCACGTCGTCGCGGACGTTGCGGAACATGAAGGTGACCTCGACGCCCGGCGTCTCGATGTTGCGGAGCAGCGCCGCGGCGAACGGGCTGTTGCGGCCGTCGCCGTCGAGCGCAATGGTGCCGTCGCGCGCGGCATAGGCGACCAGCACATTGCCGACCGGCTCGATGCGGCCGAGCCCGCTGCCAGCGGCGGCGCGGGTGGCGAGCGAGCGGCTCATCTTCGCCGCGAACGGATTGTTGCGGCAAGCATCGAGGATGACGAGGCCGAGACTTCCGGTGTTGGAGACCTGCAGCATCACGCTTTGCAGGCTGATCGCTTCATTGGCGGCGTCGGTGTCGCGCTTCAGCTCGGCATCGACCGGGATCAGCCAGTTGTCGCCGTTGACCTCCATGCCATGGCCGGCGAAGTACACCGCGGCCATATCGGCGCCGGCGGCATTGCGTCCGAATGCGATCAGGCCGCGCCGCATCTCGTCGAAGCCGGCATTGGTGATCAGCGTCACGGCAAAGCCGAGGCGCTTCAGCGCGGCGGCGATATCGCCGGCATCATTCGGCGGATTGGACAGTGCCGGCACGCTTTTGTAGGCACCATTGCCGATCACCAGCGCCACCCGCTTGCCGTCGGCCGCAGCCGGCAAGGCGAAGCCCGCCAGCGCCGCGGCAACGGCCAGTCCCGAGACAAACGCGCGGCGATTCATGCTGGCCCCGATCGGAGGTGACGGGTGCATGGTAGCGCAGCCGGCGCGAGCCAGCCACGGAAATGGCGCGCGATCAGGCCGCCTGCTTCGGCGTCCAGACGCCGGCCGGCACCGGCTCGGCCGGCAACAAACTGGCGCCGGCGGCGCCCGCGATCGACATCGTGATCTCGTGGATGTCCTGCACCGACCGCTGCATCGAGAAGCGCGGATAAAGCTCGCGCAAGGTGGTCGCGGCCGCCGCCTGCGCTGCCGAGGGATCGGCAAGCACGGCCTCGACGGCGGCGGCGATGCTCATCGCGTCCTGGCCGAAGCTGAAGCGGGCGAGATGCGGCATCTCCGCGGCCGAGAAGCGGTTGGCGTCGAACACCGGCACGGTGCCGGCGCCGAGCGCGAAGAACACCCGGTCATGCACCGACAGGTCGATATTGGGATTGAGCGAGACCGCGGCAAGGTAGCTGCCGAGGCCTTCGCGCATCGCATCGAAGGTCATCGCGCCGAGCACGCGGGCCGGACGCCCGCTGACGTCGAGATCGCTCCAGCCGCCGCCGATGAAGTCGACCGGATAGTCGGCAAGCACGGCGCCCACCTCGCGGGTGCGCACGCCTCGTGTGTAGTTGTCGAGCCGGGTCAGGATCACGTTGAACAGGTCGCCGCCGGGCTTCAGATAGACCAGATGCTGCTCGGCGACGTCGACGATGATCTTCGGAAATGCGCCGCAGGTCTTGCCGCGCGCCTCGGCGATTGCGTCGAACAGCAGCGCGAACAGTTTTGGCGGCATCGTCTTGCGCCAGCCGCGCTCGAGCGCCAGCGGATTCCAGCCGGACTTGGCGAAGATCAGCCGGCCGTTGCGCCGCTCGGGCGGCAGGCTGCCGAAGAAGCCGGGATCGGGAATGCCCATATGGGTCGCGAACACGGCGCCATTGGCCCCCAGATGATCGCGGTTGAATGCGGCATGGTCCGGGAACACGTAGCCATGCGCGGTGTAGCGGCTCTCGAGCCCGTGACGCCGGGCGAAATAGCAGGGGTGATCGCAGAACCAGGTGAAGACGGGGATCTGGGCGACGTCCCAGAACAATCTGCCGTCCTTGGTGTGGATATCGAGCCCAATGCCGGAGAAGCCGAGCGCCATGGTCTCGGCACGCCGCGGCAGCAGGGCGTTGAGCCGGGTCGAGAAATCCGGCGCCAGCAGATCGAGCATCCTGACCTCGTGCCCGAGCCGGTCGAGCTCGGCGGCCGCCATCGCCAGGATGCCGCGCAGCGAATCATAGGTGGTGTTGCTGGAGTACAGGACGCAGATCACGGACATGGGACCTCCGCGCTTGACGGTGTTGCTGCTCGCGCGGGCATTTCCGTCGCCTTGCATGCTGTCAGTTGAACGGCCGAGCCGGCCGTTCCGGGCTCGGAATTATCCTGATGGGCGGATTTATTTCGCCGGAAACGGCCGTGCCGGCACGTTGAAGCTGCGTCGGGCGCCGTCGCGATCCGACATGAGGGCGAGAGCGCATGCAGCTTGATGGCTTCGACGTCGTCGTGGTGGGGGCGGGCTTCTTCGGCGCCGTGATCGCCGAGCAGGTGGCGAGCAGGCTCGGCCGCTCCGTCTGCGTGCTCGACCGCCGTCCGCATATCGGTGGCAACGCCTATTCGGAGCTCGACCCCGACAGCGGCGTCGAGGTGCATCGCTACGGCACGCATATCTTCCACACCAATTCCGAGACCGTCTGGCGCTATCTGCACCGCTTCACCGAGTTCACCGGCTACCGTCACCGCGTCTTCACCGTGGCGAAGGGCCGCGTCTATTCGATGCCGATTAACCTTGCGACCGTGTGCGCCGCGTTCGGGCGCGCCATGACGCCCGGGCAGGCCCGCGTCGTGATCGCGGCGGAGGTGGCCGCGCACGGCGCCGCAGGGATCGGCAATCTCGAGGACAAGGCAATCGCCTCGGTCGGCCGCACGCTCTACGATCTCCTGATCCGCGGCTATACGCAGAAGCAGTGGCAGACCGATCCGCGTGAGCTTTCGGCCGACATCATCGGCCGCCTGCCGGTCCGCTTCACCTTCGACGATCGCTACTTCGCCGATCGCTATGAGGGCATGCCGCTCGACGGCTACACCGCGATCTTCCGCCGAATGCTCGATCATCCCGCGATCGACGTCCGGCTCGGCGTCGACTATTTCGACGTCGCCGACCACATCAATCCGTGGCAGCTCGTGGTCTATACCGGTCCGATCGACCGCTTCTTCGGCTATGCCTGCGGCCATCTCGGCTGGCGCACCGTCGACTTCGCGCGCGAGGTGCACGACGTCGCCGACTACCAGGGCGCCGCAGTCATCAACTATGCCGACGCGGAGGTGCCGTACACCCGGATCCACGAGTTCAGGCATCTGCATCCGGAGCGCGCGCATGCGCAAGGCCGGACGACGATCTACCGCGAATATTCCCGCTTCGCGGGCCGCAGCGACGAGCCGTATTATCCGATCAACACCGCCGCCGACCGCGCCATGCTCGCCTCCTATCACGCCATGACGGCGTCGCGGCCGAATGTCATTTTCGGCGGCCGGCTCGGCTCCTACAAATATCTCGACATGCACCAGGCGATCGGCGCGGCGCTGAAGACGTTCGAGCTCGAGGTCGAGCCGTTCTTCGGCCGGCAAGGCATGCACCCGCGTGACGCGGCCGCGCGCCGCGAAGTCTTGTCGCCCTTGCCGGCGTGATCTAATCCTGCGAGCTGCGGGCAACGAACGCCATAACAAATCGCCCGCGGTCCCCGGTGAGGAAACAATGAGAAAAACCGTTATTGCCGCGGCTGCCGCCGCCACTAGCCTTGCTTTCAGCATCGCCCACGCCGCGCCGCTTCCGGAAACGTCGGCGCATCAGGCCGGTTTTTCGGAGCAGGGGCTGGCGCGGCTCGACGACTTCTTCGCGCGCGAGATCGCGGCCAAGCGGGTGCCCGGCGCGGTGGTGGCGATCGCGCGCGACGGCAAGCTCGTGCGTTACAAGGCATATGGCCAGCTCGATCCGGTGAAGGGCACGCCGATGCCGATCGACGCGGTGTTCGCGCTGGCGTCGATGACCAAGCCGATGGCGGCGGTTGCAGGACTGACGCTGATGGAGCAGGGCAAGCTGCCGCTGCAGGCCAAGGTCGCCGAGTTCTATCCGGCGTTCGCCGACATGAAGGTCGGCGTGCAGCAGGCCGACGGCTCGCTGAAGATGGAGCCGCAGGCGCAGCCGATCTTCATCCACGATCTCTATCGCCACACCTCCGGCCTGATGTATGGCGGCCGGCCCGACAGTTCGAGCGCGCTGGCGCGGCTCTATCCCGACGGCACCGCGCCGGCGGTCGAGGGCGATACCCAGGCCTTCATCGACCGGATCACCCAGCTGCCTCTGGTGCATCAGCCCGGCACCGAGTTCGAGTACGGCTTCTCGATCGACGTGCTGGGCGCCGTGGTCGAGAAGGTCTCCGGCCAGCGGCTTGGCGATTATCTCGCGGCCAATGTCTGGAAGCCGCTCGGCATGAAGGATGCGACGTTCCACCCGGCCGAGGCGCAGCGCGCGCGGCTGGCGCGTCCGTTCCCCAACGATCCGCTCACGGGCAAGCCGCAAGCCATCAAGCTGCTCGATACACCGTCCAGGTTCGATTGCGGCGGCGCCTGCTCGTTCGCCACCGTCGGCGACTATCTGCGCTTCGGGCAGATGCTGCTCAATGGCGGCGAGCTCGACGGCAAGCGCATCCTCAGCCCCAAGACGGTGCATCACATGACGTCGAACCATCTCGGGCCCGAGATCAAGAACAACGTCGCGGCGGTCGAACCGCATCGCGGCGGATTCGGCTTCGGGCTGTCGGTCGCGGTGCGGACCAGCGAGGGGCTGTCATCAGTGCCGGGCAATCCCGGCGAGTTTACCTGGAACGGCGCTTATGGCACCCAGTTTTTCTGCGATCCGAAGGAGCGCCTTGTCGTCGTTGTGGGAACCGCAGCTCCGGGCGAGCTGCGCAAATATTATCGCGAGAATGTGCAGGACATCGTCTACGGCGCGATGGTGAAGTAACGCCTCAGCAGAAAAATCGGACCTCACGTTGCCACGTTTGCATACGTGGAACGTGGAACAGCAAAAAGGCCCGTCGCTCAAGCCGAGCGACGGGCCTCAAATTCGCGGGCCTACCAGCGCCTGTACACGCCGGTCAGCGTACCGTTGTTGTTCCCTTCAGGACCCACGTCGCCCTGGGTCGAGCTCGGCGTCGGGTGGTTGGTGCCGTTGAATGAACCGTACCAGCCCGGCTCCGCTGGAGAGTACATCACGTCAGGCTGCACGGCCTGATAGCGGGGGCCGCCGTAATATCTCGGACCAGGGTTCCCGTAAGGATAGTAGCCTTGTGCGAACGCGCCTGCCGTTGTTGCGATCAGGGACGCCGCGGCGAGGGACAATATCTTGGTCTTTCGTTGCATTCACACTCTCCTTGCTGGTGTCCCGACCAACGACCGCCATGGAGCGGCGTTCCTGATCTGCCATGCATCTCGCAAAGGCAAATCTGCGCGAGCGTGGGATCAGGATCCTGTGAAGGGGACTTGTGCTCCGGGAGGGCACTGCCGGGCTCTGCCCGGCAGGATGCATCCGTCGCCGGCCCGTTATGCTTCTATGGCTATAACGGCGGATGCGCGAGCGGCGCCTCGAAAAGCCGGGGCGGTTCGTAAAAGGAAGCCCGCCACTGCGGCGGGCAAGGTCTCAGGGAGGAAAGCGCCCTGACAAGGGAGCGTGCAGCCAGTCTCCCCGATTCGTGCGCGGCTGCGAAGATCGTATAACTACTGTCATCAGAGCCGGCATTATGCGAATGCTGCTGCGGGCCGCGGCCGGTCGGCAAGGGAATGACAAGGCGCGCTAACACTGCGCAATTACAGGGGAAGTTTCATGAGCACGTCTGGAGTTTTTGCCCGCGTCGTCGCGGCGATCGGGGCCGGCGCCCTGGCGTGGCGGCGGATGCAGGGCGCGCAGCCCGCGCCCGCCTGGGGTAGCGCGCCAGAGATCCCGCAGGCCAAACCCCAGGGCGCGATCCCGACGCTCAAGATGCCGACGGCGCGAGGCTGGGACAACGACCAGAAGCCGGTCGCCGCGCCCGGGCTCAAGGTCAACGCCTTTGCCGCCGGGCTCGATCATCCGCGCTGGATCAATGTGCTGCCCAATGGCGATGTGCTGATCGCGGAGGCGACGCAGATCGCAGGAAAGCCGCGCAGCGTCTTCCACTACGCGATGCAGGCGACGATGCGGCGCGCCGCGGCGCTCGGCGTCAGCGCCAATCGCATCACGCTGCTGCGCGACCGTGACGGCGACGGCGTCGCCGAAAGTCGCGGCGCCTTCATGGAGGGGTTGAGTCAGCCGTTCGGCATGGCGCTGGTCGGCGACACCTTCTATGTCGGCAACACCGACGGCGTGGTGGCTTTTCCCTACATTGCGGGCGCCGATCGCATCACCGCGCCGGGGCGCAAGCTCGTCAGCTTCAAGCCCGACGGACACTGGACGCGCAGCCTGCTGCCGAGCGCCGACGGCAAGAAGCTTTATGCCGGCGTCGGCTCGCTCAGCAACATCGCCGAGAACGGTTTTGCGGTCGAGGAAGGCCGCGCCGCGATCTACGAGCTCGATCTCGCAGGTGGCACCAGCCGCATCTTCGCCGGCGGCCTGCGCAATCCGGTGGGCATCGCGTGGGAGCCGAGCACCAATGTGCTGTGGACCGTCGTCAATGAGCGCGACGGCCTCGGCGACGAGACGCCGCCGGACTATCTGACCTCGGTACGCGACGGCGGCTTCTACGGCTGGCCTTATTGCTACTGGGGTAAGACGGTCGACGATCGCGTGCCGCAGGATCCGGCGATGGTCGCCAAGGCGATCCAGCCGGACTACGCGCTCGGCGGCCACACCGCCTCGCTCGGCCTGTGCTGGATGCCGCAGGGCACGCTGCCGGGTTTTCCCGACGGCATGGTGATCGGCCAGCACGGCTCGTGGAATCGCTCGACGCTGTCAGGCTACAAGGTGGTGTTCGTGCCGTTCGCGGACGGCCGTCCCGCGGGGCCGCCGCGCGACATCCTTTCGGGCTTCCTCGCGCCCGACGAGAAGGTGTCGTACGGCCGCCCGGTGGGCGTCGCGCTCGGCCCCGACGGCTCGCTGCTGGTGGCCGACGACGTTGGCAACGTGATCTGGCGCGTGACGGCGGCGTAAGCGCCTGCACTTGCGGCAAGACGACTTGAACGGCGCGGCTTCGATCGGAGCCGCGCCGTTTCATTTGGAACCGAGCGTTAGTCTTGACTTACCGTAAGTGTTGACTTACGTTAAATCCGACAACGGACGATACGATCATGATCAGCGCCGAACGCGCGCTCGACGCGCTGGGAGACCCGACCCGCCGCATGGTGTTCAAGCGGCTGCGTGAGGGCAATCGATCGGTGCAGGAGATCGCGGACGGCCTCAAGGTGAGCCGTCCGGCAGTGTCGCAGCATCTTCGGGTGCTGAAGGACGCCGGCCTTGCCGTGGTGCGGATCGAAGGCACGCGGCGGCTCTATGCCATCGACACCCGCGGGTTGGAGAGCCTGCGCGGCTGGCTCGACGGATTCTGGGACAAGACACTCACCGCCTTCAAGCAAGCGGCCGAACGCGAAGCCGCCAAAGAGAGGAGATCCCGATGACGATGCAAGCGACCTCCGACAATTACGATCCCTACAGCGTCCGCAAGGTGATGAATGTCGAGGCGTCGCCGGCGGTGGCTTGGCGCGTCTTCACCGAGCAGATGGGCACGTGGTGGCCGCTCGCGCATTACAAGATCGGCAAGACCAATGCGGTCGATGCAATCATGGAGCCGCGCGTCGGCGGCCGCTGGTACGAACGCGGCGACGACGGCAGCACCTGCGATTGGGGCTGCGTGCTGCTCTGGGAGCCCCCGTCGCGCCTCGTGCTGTCGTGGGACATTACCGCGGACTGGCAGTACGATCCGAACCTGAAGACCGAGATCGAGGTGCGCTTCATTGCCGACGGCAAGGACGCCACGCGCGTCGAGCTCGAGCACCGCAAGCTCGACCGTTACGGCGCCCGCGCCGCCGAGATGCGCCGCATCTTTGATACCGAAGGCGATTGGGGCCGGCTGCTCGCGATGTTCGCGGCACGCGCCGCGCAGGGGCCGAAAGCATGACCGCGCGCGGATCGGCAATAGCGCGGCGATGTCAGACAGTCCTGATCTCGCCGCCATCGATGCGCAGCACGGTGCCGGTCATCCAGCGCGCCGGCGGCGACACGGCATAGGCGACGAGGTCGGCGATCTCCTCCGGCGTGCCGAACCGCCTGATGCCGGCCTGCCTGAGGAAGCCGGCCTTGGCCGCGTCGACATCGAGCTGCCTTGCCGCTGCGATCTTCTCCAGCATCGCGAGGCGTCGGCCGGTCATCACGGCGCCCGGCGACACGCAGTTCACCTGCACGCCGTCGTCGATGCCGCGCTCGGCGAAGGCTTTTGCAAGTGCCTCGATCGCGGCGTTGATCGTGCCCACCGCGGCGGCGCCGGCGCGGGGCCGCACGGCGGCATTGCCTGACGTGAAGATGACAGCGCCTTGCGACGCTTTCAGCGCGTCCCAGGCGCGGATCGTCAGCCGCCTCGCGCCGTGGAACTTGAGCGCGAGGCCGGCGTCCCATTGCGTATCGGTCATCTCGAACAGATCGAGCCCTGCCACCGCGCCTGCGACATTGACCAGCGCGTCGATGCGGCCGAAGCGATCCAGCGTGGCCTTGACGATTTCATCAGCGGCATCAGGCGCGGCGAGATCGAGCTCGAGCGCCAGCGGCGTGCTGCCGCGTCTTTCGATCTCCTGAGCGGCCTCGCGCAGCCTCTCGCCGCTGCGCGCGACGAGGACGATGGCGGAAAAATCCCGCGCGAGCCGCAGCGCGGCGGCGCGTCCGATGCCGGAGCTGGCGCCGGTCACGATGGCGACGGATTGGGTCATGTGCATTTCCTTGGAGTGGTCGGCGTGACTGAGTGGATGTGAGCCCGTCATTGCGAGGAGCGACAGCGACGAAGCAATCCATCCTTCCGTTGTGCGGAGCTATGGATTGCTTCGCTTCGCTCGCAATGACGCGGATGGAGTTGTCGCTGCCGCCACCTTCAGCGGCTCAGGAACTCGCGGATGGCCTGCGCAATCTCGGCGGCGTGCGTTTCCAGCGCAAAGTGGCCGGTGTCGAAAAATTTGACCACCGTCTTCGGATTGTCGCGCTTGAACGCCTCGGCGCCCGGCGGCAGGAAGAACGGATCGTTCTTGCCCCACACCGCGAGGAACGGCGGCTGGTGGGTGCGGAAGTAAGTCTGGAAGGTGGGGTAGAGCGCAACGTTGCTCTTGTAGTCGCCGAACAGATCGAGCTGCACGTCGTGCGCGCCGGGCCGCGCCATGTAGTAGTTGTCGAGGTTCTGGCCGTCCGGCGACACCGCCGCCGGATCCGAAGTGCCGTGGGTGTACTGCCAGCGCGTGGTGTCCGGCGTCAGCAACGCACGCAGGGCGTCGCGGTTCGCCGGCGAGGGATCCTGCCAATAGGCCTTGATCGGGGTCCAGCCGTCGCTGAGGCCTTCCTCATAGGCGTTGCCGTTCTGGGAGATGATCGCCGTGATCCGCTCCGGGTGCTTGACCGCCAGGCGGAAGCCGGTCGGCGCGCCATAATCGAACACATAGACCGCGAAGCGATCGAAGCCGATCACCTCGGTAAAGCGATCGATGACGCCGGCGATGCTGTCGAAGGTGTAGTTGAACTTGTCGCGCGGCGGCATGTCCGACTGGCCGAAGCCGGGCAGATCCGGCGCCACGATGTGGAATTTGTCCGCGAGCTGCGGGATCAGATCGCGGAACATGTGGCCGGCGCTCGGGAAGCCGTGCAGCAGCAGCAGCTTTGGCGCGCCGGGCGAACCGGCTTCGCGAAAGAAGATGTTAAAGCCGTCGACATCGACGGTGCGGTATTTGACCTGAGACATCTGTCGCTCCTTGTGGTCGTGCGTTGGTGAGTTCCGGGACTTAGGATTTGATTTGCTTCGCGAGCCCGCTGATCGCTTCGGGACGCAGATAGAGCAGCAGGGCGCAGCACACGGTGGCAAAGCCCAGCAGCGGCATGAACGGCGCGATGGCGGCGCCGGCCGCGAACACCAGCACGGCGAGCAAGGTGCGACGCTGCGTCCATGTCCGCACGCGCTCGGAGATCAGGCTCTGGTCTGCCTGCGTCAGCACCGCGCGCTCGAAGGCGAGATAGGCGAGATCGATCAGCAGGAAGATGACCGCATAGACCACCACCGGCGCGGCGGCCATGTGCGATCGCGCGACCCATGCGGTGGCAAACGGCAGCAGCGAGACCGCGAACAGATGCACGAAGTTCAGCCAGATCAGCCGTGGCGTCGGCTGCTGCACCAGATGCAGCAGATGGTGATGATTGACCCAGATCACCGCGATGAACAGATAGCTCGCCGCGTAGCTGATCGCGGTCGGCCATAGCGGCAGCAGGTCGGCGAACCGCGAGCCCTCCGGCGCCTTCAACTCGAGCACCATCACCGTGATGATGACGGCGATCACCGCATCGGAAAACGCGCCGAGCCGGTCGGCCGAGAGACGTTTCTCCTGCATGGCAGCTCTCCTGTCCGAAATCGTGGGAAGAGGTCAGTGCTGTGTAACGTTCTCGACCGCTTCCCGGATGATGTCGGTGACGAGCTTCGGCGTGGTGACGATCGGGGTATGGTCGACCGGGTGTGAGCGCACGGTCGCCTGCATCCGCGCCGCCATGCTGCGCTGGGTCTCGGGCGCGATCATCCGGTCGTCCTCGGCAACCAGGAACCAGCTCGGGACGTCCTTCCACAGGGGGCGGCCGACCGGCACGGTGATGCAGGCCGGCGAGATCGGCCGCTGCACGGCGGCGAGCACCGCGAGGTCCTCGGACCGCGCGCCTTGCGCAAAGGCCGCTGCGAAAGCGGACTCCGGGAGCCAGATCAGGCCATTGGCGTCGGGCGCGAGCTTCGGCGCGAACGGATGCGGCGGCAGGCGGTAGAATACGTCGGCGACCGTCTCGCCTTCATCCGGCGCCAGCGCCGCGACATAGACCAGCGCCTTGACGCGCGGCGAGCGGGTCTCGGCGATCACGGCGCCGGCATAGGCATGGCCAACCAGCACCACCGGGCCCGCGACGCGATCCAGGGTGCGGTTCAGCGCCGCGACGTCGTCGGCGAGTGAGGTGAGGGGCAGCGGCGCCGCTACCGCACTGATGCCCTCGGCATCTAGCACCGTGATCACCCGCGCCCAGCTCGAGCCATCGGCCCACGCGCCATGCGCAAGCACCACGCTGACATCCTTGTTCGACATTGTCCGCTCCCTCGTTTCAGGCCGGTTCTGGCTTTAACCTCTAAAATGCAGTTTGAAAGGTTACTGCGCTGCGCTTGTGAACCAGCGCACGTAACTTGTCAAATGAATTTTATCAGGTTACTATTCTGCGACTGAGGAACCGCCAGGAGGGCGTTACCGTGCAATCCCATCCGCCCGCGATGTTCATCGCCGACAGCCTGGGCCTCGATTTCATCAATTCGATCGCGACCCCGGTCGATACGCCGGTCGACTGGATCGCCGATGGCGACGGCCTGTTGCGCTGGCTCGCGCAGGCGCAGCTGGTGCCGTCGGAGGTGCTCGACGAGCTCAAGGCGCGCGCGACGCTTGGCGAGCTCGACGACGTCGCCGGTCAGGCCCGCGATTTGCGCGAGTGGTTCCGCGACTTCGTGCGCAAGCATATGGGCCGGCCGCTGGCGCCGCGTGCGCTCAAGGAGATCGAGCCGCTGAACCGGCTGCTGGAAAGCGATCAGGCGTTCAGCCGGATCGTGGCGCATCGCCACAAGGACGGCGATGGCGGCCATGACGGTTTCGCGCTGGAGCGGACGCGGCGCTGGCGTTCGGCCGAAACATTGCTGCTGCCGATCGGGGAAGCGATGGCCAGGGTCGTCTGCGAGGAAAGCTTCTCCGACATCAAGGCGTGCGAAGGCCCGGCCTGCACGCTGATGTTCGCCGACCACACGCGGGCGCGTGCGCGCCGATGGTGCAGCATGGCGATCTGCGGCAACCGCGCCAAGCAGGCCGCGCACCGCAGCCGGATGAAGGACAGGGGCTGAGACCAGCAAAAGCCAAACGACAGGAGTCCAACAAAATGGCGGCACTTCCCTTGATTGTGTTCGACGTCAATGAAACCCTGCTCGACCTCGAGACCATGGAGCCGGTGTTCGCGCGCATCTTCAACGACAAGAGCGCGATGCGGCTGTGGTTCGCCAACTTCATCATGTACTCGGCCTCGCTCACTGTCGCGGGGTGTTACGTGCCGTTCACCGATATCGGCGCCGCGGTCATGAAGATGCTGGCCGACACCCGCGGCATCAGGATCGACGATGCCGACAAGCAGGAGCTGACCGAGAAATTCTCCACCATGCCGCCGCACGGCGAAGTGCCCGGCGCGCTGCGCAGGCTGCGCGCGGCCGGCTTCCGCCTGTTCACGCTGACCGACAATCTGCTCGAGGTGCAGACCCGGCAGCTGACCCATGGCGGCATCGTCGATCTGTTCGAGCGGCGCTTCTCGGCCGACGGCGTCAAGCATCACAAGCCGTCGCGGCAGGCCTATGGCTATGTCGAGAAGGAGCTCGGGGCAAAGCCCTCGGAGTTCTGCCTGATCGCCTGCCACACCTGGGACACGCTGGGCGCGGTCGCGGCCGGCTGGGAGGCCGCGCTGATCAAGCGTCCCGGCAACGATGTCCTCGGCGTCGGCCCGCAGCCGCAGGTCGTCGGCAATGATCTCGACGATGTCGCCAATCAGCTGATCCGCCGCTACGGCGCCAAAGGGTAACGACGCCTGACGGATTCCCGCGCGGAGAAGAGGGCAAAACTCCCCTGCAGGCCCGATCGCTCGGAAGCGCATAAAACCGGAATGAAATCCATAGCGGTTTTCAACCATGCCCCTTGAGCTTTCCTCAACTTCCGCGGCCGATGCTGCGTCCGCCGCAGGGATCGAAGGAGCTCACAGCATGCCGGCCAAGGGACGAGCGACCGCGACCAACGCCACCGCGCAAGGGCGCGAGGACATCCTCAACGCGCGCGCCATCAGCACGCTGGGCGCAGGCGTCGTCAGCGCGATGAGCGCGGTCGGCGCCGCCGTCATCAAGAAGAACAAGCAGGCACTCGGCAAGAACGCGGACTGGTTCTGGCACATGTTCGCGAAATGCGAGGCCAGGGCCGCGCGCATCGCCGAGCAGGCCGCGCGCGATCCGGAGGCCTGCGGCGATGCCACCTTCATCGAGATCTATGCCGCGCAATTGCCGAAGCTGATGACAGCGGCGCTCGAGAGCCACGAGAAGGCGCTCAAGGCGAAGTGAAGCCGCGTCCGGGGAGTCCCGCGACGGTGCTCGTCCCGTTCTCGTCCCTCTTGACCTCTCAAATGCGCCAAGGCGGCAAGTAGCGGCGGCTCTCGCCGATCCGACAGTCTTGCGGATCAGGCGAAGCCGTCACCCGCCATCGCGCTGACCGGCCCTACGGCCCCGATCGGGCAGCCCGCCTGATCCGCGCGCCAGCTTTTCTGCGATGGGGCATGGCGATTTGGCGCTTCTTGGCGTAAAGCACCCCAAATCGTCATGCGGCTGTGCCGCTTGCCGGGTACGCAGCTCCAGGTCGTCCCGCTCGACGTTCTGCGCCCGGACCAATCAAGGTTTCCCATCTCGTGCCCTTTCCGACCACAAGTTCGCCGCTCGCCCGCGCCTTGGCTGAGCGCAACTACGATCAACCGACCCCGGTCCAGCTCGCCGTGCTCGCGGACGACGCTGTGGACCGCGATCTCCTGGTTTCAGCCCAGACCGGCTCGGGCAAGACCGTTGCCTACGGCTTGGCCATGGCAAAGGACCTGCTCGACGGCGCCGAGCGGTTCGAGCCGGCCGCCGCCCCGCTGGCCCTGATCGTCGCGCCGACCCGCGAGCTCGCCTTGCAGGTCCAGCGCGAGCTTGCGTGGCTTTATGAACACGCCGACGGCCGCGTCGTCTCCTGTGTCGGCGGCATGGACCCGCGCCGCGAGCAGCGCGAGCTTGCCGAGGGCGCCCACATCGTGGTCGGGACGCCCGGCCGGTTGTGCGACCATTTGCGGCGCGGCCGTCTCGACATTTCGGAACTCAAGGTCGTCGTGCTCGACGAGGCCGATGAGATGCTCAATCTCGGTTTCCGCGAGGATATGGAATTCATCCTCGAGACCACGCCGGACACCCGCCGCACCTTGCTGTTCTCGGCGACGTTCCCGCGCGGCATCGTCGCGCTTGCCAAGCAGTATCAGGAGCAGGCGTTCCGGATCGAGGTCGCGGGTGACGAAGGCGGCCATGCCGATATCGAGTACCGCGCCATCCGGGTGGCCGCCGACGATGTCGAGCACGCCGTCGTCAACGTGCTGCGTTTCCATGAGGCGCCGAGCGCGCTGGTGTTTTGCAACACCCGTGAGGCCGTCCGGCATTTGCAGGCGGCGCTGCTCGAGCGCGGGTTCTCCGTCGCCGCGCTGTCGGGCGAAATGACCCAGAACGAGCGGACCCAGGCGCTGCAGGCGTTGCGCGACGGGCGGTCGCGGGTTTGCGTCGCGACCGACGTCGCGGCGCGCGGCATCGACCTGCCGAGCCTCGATCTCGTCATTCACGCAGATCTGCCGAAAGACCCGGAGGTCATGCAGCATCGCTCGGGCCGCACCGGCCGCGCCGGCCGCAAGGGCGTCAGCATCCTGTTGGTGCCGCCGGCACGGCGGCGGCGCGCCGAATTGCTGCTCGATCTCGCCGGCATCGATGTGGTCTGGGGCTCTGCGCCGCAGGCGGAGGAGATCCGCAAGCTCGACCATGATCGCCTGCTGCAGGATGCAGTGTTCTCCGAAGAGGCGACATCAGACGATCTGGCGCTGGCGCAGGCCTTGCTCGCCGAACGCGCGCCCGAGGCGATTGCCGCGGCGCTCGCCCGGCTCTACCGCGCGCGGCTGCCTGCGCCCGAAGACATCCTCGATCCCGGCGAGGGACGGGGCCGGGACCGCGGCGAGCGCGCCTCGCGGCGCGATGATCGTGCCGCCGGGCCGCGATCGAAGACCGGCAAGTCCTCCGCGCGTCATGGCATGGAGGAGGCGACCGTCTGGTTTCGGGCCGCGATCGGACGCCGGAAGAATGCCGAAGCCCGCTGGCTGCTGCCGATGATCTGCCGTCGTGGCGGCATCGACAAGCGCGACATCGGCGCGATCAAGATCATGGACACGACCACCGAATTCGAGATCGCCGCGCGGGTCGCGGATTCCTTCGCGGTCAAGATCAAGCGTCCGGACAAGGAAGACAGCATCCGCATCGAGCCGCTGGCGGGCGCGCCGCAGGGAGAGGCGCGCGAGAAGCCGGCGCGCAAGCCCTGGCGCGATGATGACGACGGCGGATACAGCGCGCCGCGCGCCGAGGGGGCAGGAAAGCGGCGCGGCAAACCGGATCGCGAAGCCAGAGCGTTTTCGAGCGAAGGCGCGAGCGGTTCGCGTCAGGACTACGCGTCAAAAAAGGAATCCAGGGACTCGTTCCGATCCGATCGGGACGGAAAAGGCTTCAGGCCGAAATCCGGCGACGAGCCCCGGTTCGGAAAGAAAAAGAAGCATCCGGGCAAGTCCAGCCACGCCGGACCCACGCAGTGGCCGGACGTGTCGGCGAAGCCGAAGTTCGGCAAGAAGCCGAAGAAGAAGCGGTGGGGCTGAGGCGGCGGCAGCGGCGGGGCAGCGTTCAGAATGCCGATGTATGAGTTTCGACGCCGCAACAAACTCAGTGTCGTCCCGGGCAAGCCAACGGGTCGGCGCGAAGCGCCGCCCGATGACAGGCTCCGCGCGACCCGGGACCCATAACCACCGATGCTTGCTGCTGCATAACGCTGGAGCCACGGCTCGCTTCTACGACGAAGTCCTGTGGTTATGGGTCCCTGCTTTCGCAGGGACGACGATGTGGAGAGAGCCGCGCGTTCAACTCTATTGCCCGTGAAGCCCGGTATTTTGCAGCCGCTTGGCCCCTCACGCCACCAGCGCGATTTTCGGCACGGTTGCGAGCACCGACTGGTTGCGGCCGTTGGCCTTGGCGGCGTAGAGCGCCTTGTCGGCGGCCTCGATCAGATCGGACCATTGCTGGCCCGCGGTCGGCCGCATGCTGGCGACGCCGATGCTGACCGTCGTGATCAGTTCGCCCGCGCACCATTGCTGGACCTTGTGGCGGATGGTCTCGGCCAGGTTGAAGGCTTCGAGCGCGGTCATGTTGGGCAGCAGCACCGCGAATTCCTCGCCGCCGAAGCGCGCCGGGCAATCGCCGGCCCGGCGCACCGCGTCCGAAATGCAGATCGCGATCCCGACCAGCACCTGGTCGCCGGCCTGATGCCCATAGGTGTCGTTGTAGGCCTTGAAATGATCGGCATCGATCATCAATAGCGCGACCGGCTGGCCGTAGCGGCCGGCACGGCGCCATTCGCGCTCGATCTCGCCGTCGAACTTGCGCCGGTTCTTCAGGCCGGTGAGGGCGTCGGTGGTCGCCATCTCCTCGAGCTTGTCCTCGGCGTCGGCGCGGCGAACGATCTCGCGGGCGAGCACCAGCGTTGCGCTGAGCACGAACAGGATCAGAAACGCCATGATCGCGCCGATGCGAATGGCCTCCGTGCGCCACAGGTTGAAGACGGCTTCGAGCGGCTTGCCGACCACCACGTAAAGCGGCCCGGAGCTGCTGCGCCTGACATAGAGCCGCGGTATGTCGTCGACCGGGCCCTTGCCGGAGAAGGCGCCGCCCATCTTCAGGTTCTCGGCCTTCCAGTCCAGCTGCTCCGCGAGGTTCTTGCCGATCACGTCGAGATCGAACGGCGTCCGCATGATGATGGTGCGGTCGTTGCGCAGCACGGTGATGGTGTCGCCCGGCATGAGGTTCAGCCGCCCGAACAGGTCATGGAAATAGCTGAAGCGGATCGAGCCGACCACGACGCCGAGGAAGCGGCCCTCGTCGTCGACGATGCGCCGGCTCAGCACGATGGCGTAGGCGCCGCGATGCAGCATCGGCCGGCTGATGTAAAGCCCGGCATCGGGATTGTCGCGCTGGACCGTGAAATACTCCTCGTCGCTGCGGTTCTCCGGCCGCGGATCGAGGCTCGCCGCGTCGACGGTCAAATTGCCCTTGGTGTCGAACACCTGGATCGCGCCGAAATGTTTTGCGGTCGCGGCGTGATCGAACAGGATCAGCTGGCGCAGTTCCTTGCTGATATTGCGGATCTCCGGCATCTCGAGATTGCTGGCGACCGCGCGCAGCGACAGGTCGTAGAGCTCGATGTTGCGGCTGATGTCGGCCTCGATGCCCGACGCCAGATTCTCCAGGGTGCGGCGGGCCAGTTGCTCCTCGCCGCGGCGCATGTCGAACATCACGCCGGCGCAGACCGCGGAGAAGCCGAGGACGGTCGCAACCGACGCCGCGATCAGCAGCTTTGCCGATAGCCGCCAGCGCCGCCTTGCGTCGTTTCCCCGTCGAAATGGCATGTCCCGCTCCAATGCGCCGTCATGCAACGGGAAATCTTGTTGTCGCCTTAAATGGCGACAGCGGCCGCCGAATGGGTTAACGGGTGGTTGCCGGACTTTTGTCATCGAGGACGTTGTGAACGACTACGACGCATTGCGGGATTATCTGAAGAAGCAGCATCTGCCCGAATTTGTGCTGACCTTCGAGGAGATCGAGGCGATCATCGATGCGGCGCTGCCGCGCGCCGCGCATCGGGCGTCGTGGTGGGAGACGTTGCGCAGCCCGCAGGAGAAGATGCCGCAGCGCGAGGCCTGCCTCGAGGCCGGCTACATCGCCACCCGCCAGGCCGACGGCAAGAGCGTCAGGTTCAAGCGCATGCCCAACCGTCGTCCCGGCGAACGCCGGGACCCATAACCACAGGGCGTTGTTGTTACGAAGGCAACCGGCCCCAGCGCGTCATGGATGGGCCGCGGCGTATGGGTCCCGGCTCCGGTGCGCAATTGCGCACGGGGCCGGGACGACAAGAGTTAGCTCGCGGCTTCCAGCCGTTCCTCGGTGAGGAGCCGGGTCGCCGCATCCGCGTCCATCGGCTCGCCGAAGGCAAAGCCCTGGGCGTATTCGCAGCCGAGCTGGTAGAGCTCGACGGCATCCGAATCCGTCTCGGCGCCTTCCGCCACCACCTCCATCCCGAGATCGTGCGCCAGCGCGATGATCGATTTCAGGATCACCGGGCGGGTGCCGCGGCTGGTGGTGCGGACGAAGGATTGGTCGATCTTGATGGTGTCGAACGGGAAGCGCTGCAAATAGGATAGCGAGGAGTGGCCAGTGCCGAAATCGTCGAGTGACAGCCCGGTGCCGAGCTCGCGGATCCGCGCCAGCATCTGGGCGGCGTGCTCCGGGTTCTCCATGACCAGCGATTCCGTCAGCTCCAGCTTCAGCGTGCCACGCGCCACCGAGGAGCGCGACAGCACGGTGCGGATATCGTGGATCAGATCGTGGCGCAGCAGCTGCCGCGACGACACGTTGACCGAGGCGAAGATCGGCTCGCGGGCGCGCATCGCGCGCTGCCACACCGCGAGCTGGCGCGCGGTCTGGTCCATCACGAACATGCCGAGATCGACGATCAGGCCGGTCTCCTCGGCGACGTTGATGAACTCTGACGGTGACATCCGGCCGAGCTTGGGATGATCCCAGCGCGCCAGCGCCTCGAAGCCGGCGATCGCGCGATCCTCCAGCCGCACGATCGGCTGGTACAGGATCGTGATCTCCTGCCGCTCGATGGCGCGGCGCAGGTCGCTCTCCAGCGTCAGGCGGTCGGTCTTGCGCGCCCGCATCGCCGGCTTGTAGACGTCGATGCGGTCGCCGCCGATCCGCTTGGAATGATACATCGCAAGCTCGGCGTCCTTGATGATCTCGTCGGTCAGCGGTGCCGCCGGGTCGGACAGCGCAAGCCCGATCGAGGCGGTCAGGAAGATCTCGCGGTCGTTGAACGCGATCGGCGCGCGGATGGTCTTGCGGATGGTCTCGGCGAAATTGGTGATCCGTGCCGGGTCCTGCTCCGACAGCAGGATCAGGCCGAACTGGTCGCCGGCCATGCGGGCCAGCGTGTCCTGCGGCTTGAGGATGCGGGTCAGCCGCCGCGCCAGCGTCAGCAAAATGGAATCGCCGACCGCGATCCCGACGGAATCGTTGACCTGCTTGAAGCGGTCGAGGTCGATCACCATCAAGGTCGGCCGCAGGTTCGGCATGGTCTTGGCGAGATTCGCCACCGCGCCGAGGCGGTCCATGAACAGCCGGCGGTTCGGCAGGCCGGTCAGGTTGTCATGGACGGAGTCATGCAGCATCCGCTCTTCGGAGTTCTTGAACTCGGTGACATCAGTGAGGGTGCCGACCACGCGCGAGACCTCGCCGTCGGAGCCGACCACCGGCCGCGCTTTCAGCGCGAACCACATGAAGTGGCCGTCGGGCGTACGCAGCCGGAAATCCTGCACCAGGCGGCCGCGGCGCTGGTCGAGCACGCTGTCGAGCGCGGCGCGGAAGCGGTCCTGGTCGAGCGGGTGCAGCACCTCGAGCCATTTCGCCGCCGGGCCTTCAAGCGTGCCGCGCTTGAGGCCGAGCAGGGCTTCGGTCTCGGGGCTGGTGAACACCTTGTCGGCGGACACGTCCCAGTCCCAGATCAGATCGCCGGAGCCGGTCAGCGCCAGCGCCCGGCGCTCGACATCGGAGACGACGCCGGTGGTGGCGCCGCCGCCGGCGAAGGCATGCTGCATCACCGTGAATCCGATCAGCATCACGATCAGCACCAGGCCGCCCAGCAGCGCCGGGCCGACGATGTCGTTGGTGACGGAGCCTGCGACCGTCATGCCGGCCGCGACCACCCAGACCACCAGCAGGAACCAGGTCGGTATCAACAGCACCGCGCGGTCGAAGCCGTGGGTCGAGAGATAGACGATCAGCGCGAAGCCGGCGAAGGCGATCATCACCAGCGACATGCGCGCGATGCCGGAGGCGACCGCGGGGTCGAACAGCGCCAGCGCGACCAGCGAGCCGAGGAAGACCAGCCAGCCGATCGTGATGTGCGAGTAGCGGACGTGCCAGCGACTGAGATTGAGATATGCGAACAGGAACACCAGCAGCGTCGCCGCGAGGATCGCCTCGCCCGCCGCGCGCCAGACGCGCTCGGCGTTGTTCGACATGTCGAGCACCTTGCCCCAGAAGCCGAAGTCGACGCCGATATAGACCAGCACCGCCCAGGCCAGCGCCGCGGCGGCCGGGAACATGATACTTCCCTTGACCACAAACAAGATCGTGAGCACGAGGGCGAGCAGGCCCGAGATGCCGATCACGATGCCCTGGTACAGCGTGAACGAGTTGACCTTGTCCTTGTAGGCGTCGGGTTCCCACAGATACAGCTGCGGCAGCTTGTCCGTGCGCAGTTCCGCGACATAGGTGACGACGGCGCCGGGATCGAGCGTGATGCGGAACACGTCGGCGGTCGGGCTCTCCTGCCGCTCCGGACGATCGCCGACCGACGGCGTGATGGTGGCGATGCGCGACAGGCCGAGGTCGGGCCACAGCAGGCCGGACGACACGATGCGGTAGTGCGGCGCAACGATCAGGCGGTCGAGCTGGTCGTCGGTGTTGTTGGCGAGCGCGAACACCACCCAGTTCTGGCCGCCTTCGCGGGCGCGAACCTCGATGCGGCGCACGATGCCGTCGGTTCCGGGTGCGGTGGAGACCTGGATGCGGTCGGCTTCACTTCGCTGATGGTCGAGAACCGCCGTCAAATCGATCGCCGGCGCATCGCTGCGCACGCTGACCGCGTCGATCGCATACGCGGCAGGCGCGGCGGCAAACATCATGAGGCCCAGCGCGAGCAGCGCAAGGCACCTGATCAGACGCAATGTCAGTACTCCGCGATCGACAAACTGACCGGACCCGGCGACCGGCCCGGCGGTGGCGCGATAAATGACACGAAAGCGAAGGGAATCAAAGGGTTTCCGCCCCTGCTTCCGTCGCGAGGGTTAAACCGCCAACACAATTTTGCCAATATGTTCGCTGGTCTCCATGCGCCGGTGCGCGTCGGCGGCCTTTTCCAGCGGGAATGTGCTGTCCATCAGCGGTTTGACGCGGCCTTCGCGCAGCAAGGGCAGCACCTTTGCCTCGATCGCGGCGACCATCGCCGCCTTGTCCGCATTACTACGGGGGCGCAGGGTCGAGCCGGTGTGGTGCAGCCGCTTGACCATCAGCTTGGCGAAATTGGCCGTGGCCTTCGGTGTTCCCGACAGGAACGCGATCTGGACGATGCGGCCCTCGACCGCGGCGGCGTCATAGTTCCGGTCGATATAATCGCCGCCCACCATGTCGAGGATGACATTGGCGCCGTTGCCGCCGGTGGCCTTCTTCACCGCCTCGACGAAATCCTCGGTCTTGTAATTGACCGCGTGATCGGCGCCGAGCTTGAGGCAGGCATCGGCCTTGTCCTGCGAGCCGACGGTGACGATCACCTTGGCGCCGAACGCCTTGGCAAGCTGGATCGCCATCGTGCCGATGCCCGACGAGCCGCCGTGGATCAGCAGCGTCTCCCCGGCCTGGAGCGCGCCGCGCTCGAACACATTGTGCCACACCGTCATCAGCGTTTCCGGAATCGCGCCGGCTTCCTGCATCGACAGCGAGGGCGGCACGGTCATCGCCTGCGCGTCCTGCGCGATGCAATATTGCGCGTAGCCGCCGCCGGCGACCAGCGACATCACCTTGTCGCCGATCTTGTGCTTTGCGCCTTCGCCGAGCGCGACCACTTCGCCCGCGATTTCGAGGCCGGGCAGGTCGCTGGCGCCGGGCGGCGGCGGATAGGAGCCGGAGCGCTGCGCGACGTCGGGACGATTGACACCGGCGGCCGCGACCTTGACCAAAATCTCGCCGGCCTTCGGCACCGGCACCGCGCGGGTCTCCGGCACCAGCACCTCAGGGCCACCCGGCTTGCTGATGGCAACGACGGTCATTTGCGCGGGCAGATTTGGCATGGCTGGTCCCTGGTCAGTGGAGAGGATCGGCGGATGGCATACCGCCTTTTCCACCGAAGCGAAACGCCATTAAGCCCCGAACCGCGCCGTGAGCTGGCTGGCTCTCTCAGGCGTGATTTTCTCGACCAGCGGGCCGAGCCTTGCGACCGGCGTGCCCGCGCCACGATCGAGCAGCGGAACGAGTGGGCCAGTGGGCCAGCGCGGTACGGCATCGCTCTGACCGAGCGCGCCGAGCACGCGCGCCGCGAGGTGAGGCACGATGCTCCACGCCAGCGTGGCGCTGAGCGCGACAAGATTGAGCCCGGTGCGGGTGATGACTGCCGCGCGTGCCGGATCGGACTTGATCGCTGTCCAGGGTGCCGCGTGTTGCAGATAAGCGTTCGCGGTGTCCCAGATCGCGCGGGTCGTGGCCGCCGCTGCGCGAAATTCCAGCGCCGTGTGATGGCGGTGCAGCGCTGCGATGCGCTGCTCTAGTTCAAGCGCGAGTTGTCGCTCGGCATCGCCGGGAGCGCCACCATCCGGGATGCGGCCGTCGAAGGCGCGATGCGCGAAGCTGATGATGCGGTTGGCGAGATTGCCGAAGACATCGGCGAGATCCTTGTTCACGTCGGCGACGAATCTGGCGACGCCAAAATCGGTGTCGGCGCTATCCGGCGCGTTGGCGATCAGCCACCAGCGCCAGAGATCGGCAGGCAATTCCGCCAGCGCCGCATCGGTGAAGATGCCGCGCTTCCTGCTGGTCGAGAACTTGCCGCCCTCGTAATTCAGCCAGTGGAATCCCTTGATCACATCGGCGGTCTTCCACGGTTCACCCGAGCCGATCAGCGTCGCCGGAAAGCTCACGGTGTGGAACGGGATGTTGTCCTTGCCGAGAAACTGGATGTAGCTGACGTCATCGGCCTGCCACCACCATTGCCGCCAGTCGCGGCCTGGCGCGGCGTCGGCCCATTCCTGCGTCGCCGCGATGTAGCCGATCGGCGCGTCGAACCAGACATAGAACACCTTGCCGTCGAAGCCGTCGCGCGGCACCGCGATGCCCCAGGCGAGATCGCGCGTGATGCAGCGGTCGCGCAGCTCCGCATTGAGCCAGCCCTTCGCGGTCGACACCACGAAGGGTGGCCATCCGCTCCGGCTGTCGATCCATGCGTCGATCTTCTCGACTAGTTGCGACTGGCGCAGATAGAGATGACGGCTGTCGCGGATCTCGAGCGCGCGGTCGCCTGATAGTGCCGAGCGGGGATCGATGAGGTCCGGCGGGTCGAGCAGTGTGCCGCAATGGTCGCATTGATCGCCGCGCGCGCCAGCGTCGCCGCAATGCGGACAGGTGCCGAGCACATAACGGTCGGGCAGGAAGCGGCGGTCGGCCGGCGAGAACACCTGCCGCGAGGTGCGTGCTTCGATCAGCCCGGCGTCATCGAGCCGGCGATAGAAGTGCTGCGTCAGCGCATGGTTGTACGGCGAGCTGGTGCGGCCGAAATGATCGAAGGACAAGCCGAAGCGCCGGTAGATGTCGGCCTGGACGGCGTGCTGTGCGTCGCAGAACGCCCGGACATCCAGTCCGGCCTCGATGGCGCCGAGCTCGGCCGGTGTGCCGTGCTCGTCGGTCGCGCAGATGAAGAGCACGTCGCAGCCGGTCTGCCGGCGGAAGCGGGCGTGGACGTCGGCGGGCAGCAGCGAGCCGACGAGGTTGCCGAGATGCTTGACGCCGTTGACGTAGGGCAGCGCGCTGGTGATGAGAATCTTGGTCATGGGTTAAGGTCTTTCGCGTTCGGTGATGCCGACCCCGCAAGAATCAAAGCGGAAAATCAAAAAGCCCTCCCGCATGATCGGAAGGGCTTGGGGTCGGCTCATGCCTCGCGCGCAGGCGCGCAACTATCCCGTCCGGTCAGACTCCTTGCGGTCGGGCCGGGGCATTCGCGTCAGCTGTTGCGCGCACACGAAAGTCACTGCAAAATTCTCCTCTGGACGGATATCTATCATCGCTGGGCGCAGGGCGCCAGATCAGCATCGCGGGGAGGACACATGCCGATTGAGGATGAGGACCGGCCGCGGAAGAAAATCAGCCATGAGATCGGCCAGGATCTCTCGCTGCTGTCGGTCGAGGAGTTGACGGAGCGCATCGCGCTGCTCAACGCCGAAGTCGATCGCCTGAAAGAGGCGATGACGAAGAAGCGCGCGTCGAAGGATGCCGCCAACGCGTTCTTCAAGTCGTAGCTCGGCGATCTCATTGCTGTCGTGGCCCGGATGAAGCGCAGCGCAATCCGGGGCAGTGTTATCCGCGGATGGGCGTTTCCCGGATTTCGCTGCGCTCCATCCGGGCTACGCGGCTCCACCTCCCCTTGAAAAGGGGAGGTCGCTTTGCTCGCCAGAGCAAAGCGGGTGGGGATCAGCTCTCTCCACATACGCCGTCGCCTGCGGTTGACCCCCATCCCGACCTTCCCCCTTTCAGGGGGAAGGAGAAGAGGCCTGTCCCAAACTAGGTCAATGGCCGACATGGCAAACAAAGCCTGAAGAAATCCGTTCATTTACGATCGGTTAAGCTTTCTCGATTATGACTGCATTGTCCTCGTTTGGACACCGAGTGGCTCCTGTCCACTCTGTTTGACGCCTCCCTGTTATCAACTTCAAAGCCGCCGGAAACGGCGGCTCTTTTTTGTGCGTCCTATCGGCTGGAAACCATAAATCCGGTTGCGGCTGGACTCTTCGGCGCGCCCGCGCAATGATTTGTTCATCATAAGCTGGCGCGTCAGATGTCAGCGGGCGTTACGATGGTGTGAGGGCGTTAACCATGGCCGATCGTTCCCAGAGCGAAGCCGGGCTTGTGCTGTTCAGTGAACGGCTGACCAATTCAGCGGCATTCGGCGTGCTGTTCCGGGAAGGCATGGACCTGGTCGAGCAGACCGCCGCCTATCTCGACGGTGACGGACGTGCCGAAGCCAAGGCGCTCGAACGGTCCGTGAGCCTGACCTATGCCACCGAAAGCATGCGCCTGACCACGCGGCTGATGCAGCTCGCGTCCTGGCTGCTGCTGCATCGCGCGGTCAAGGAAGGCGAGATGACGCTGACCCAGGCCAATCGCGAAAAGACCAAGGTCAAGCTGTCGGCCGCCGATCCCGGCCCGGCCGACATGGTGACCAAGCTGCCCGAGCAATTGCAGCAGTTGATCGCCCGTTCGATGGATCTGCAGGCGCGCGTCCGCCGCCTCGACACCACGATCCACGCGCCGGCGCCGGATCGCTCCTCGATCGGCAACCCGCTGGTGCCGCAGCTCAACCGCCTCAAGGCCGCGTTCGAGCAGTAAAGTCCAAGCTGCAAAATCAGTGTGAGGCTTCAGTGCGGCGTGGCTTGATCCGCCGCTGCGACCTATGCTGATCCATCACGCGCCGCAGCCTTAGCGCCGTCGCCTCCAGCTCCTCAGGTTCGAACCCGCCGAAGCCGAGCATCAGGCCGGGGCGTGGTGCCGCCTGGTACATCGGCAAAATCGGCCGTACGACGATGCCGGCGGCAAGCGCTGATTTTGCCAGTTGCACATCGTCGAAGCGCTCTGGCAGCCACAGCAGCAGATGCATGCCCTGATCGCTCGGCTGCAGCGTGACGTCGTCAGGCATGTGGCGCGTCAGCGCCGCGATCAGCGTCGCACGCCGCGCGGCGTAGACGCCGCGAATGCGCCTGATATGCGCCTCGAACAGCCCCTCGCGCATATAGGCCGCCAGCACATGCTGGTCGGCGGTCGGCGAATGCCGGTCGAGCAGCGCCCGCGCGCCGGCGAAGGCGTCAATCAGCGGCAGGGGCGCCACGACGTAGCCGAGCCGCAGCGAGGGAAACAGAACCTTGCTCAGCGTGCCGAGATAAATCACCCGCGATGGGGCGAGGCCCTGCATCGACGGGAAGGGATGACCGGCATAGCGCAGCTCGCTGTCGTAATCGTCCTCGACGATCCAGGCATTGCTTCGCTGCGCCCACGCTACCAGCGCATTGCGGCGGGCCATGCTCATCGGCATGCCCAGCGGATATTGATGCGACGGCGTCACGAAGGCCGCGCGCGCATGCGGGCACGCGGCGACGGCGGCTTCGACGTCGATGCCCTGCGCATCGACGCCCACACGCGTCGTGACGAGATCGAGATCGTCGAGCACGGCGGTCATGCCGGGATAGGCGGGATCCTCGGCCCAGACGCGATCGCCTGACGACAGCAGCACGCGGCCGGCGAGATAGAGGCCTTGCTGGGTGCCGGCCGTGATCACGACCTGCTCGGGCTCGCAATGCACCGCGCGGGATTTGCGCACATAGTCGGCGATCGCCTGCCGCAGCTCCATCAAGCCGCGCGGATCGCCATAGCTCGCAGGCGCCGCCGCGCGCGATGCGCGTACGCGGTTGCCGAGGCGGCGCCAATGGTCGTCGGGCGCGACCGCGCCGCCGGGGACCGCGATTGCAAACGGGACTTCCGGCATCGGCATGAAGGCTGCCGCCACCTTGGCAAGCCACGCCGCGCGCGGCGGCAACTGAATCGGCGCCGATTTGCTCGGTTTGCGATCGACCATGACGGGCCGCGCCTGCTCGGCAAGCGTCGGCGCGACGCGGGTGCCAGCACCGACCTGCGATTCCAGATAGCCCTCGGCCAGCAGCTGCTCGAAAGCTTCCGTGACCGTGCCGCGCGCGACGCCGAGCGAGGCCGACAGCGCGCGCGTCGACGGCAGAAAATCCCCGGCCTTCAGTTCGCCGCTCGCAATCGCGGCGCGCAGGGCCTGCGCGATCTGGCGCCCGGCCTGTCCGGCGGCGCGGTCGACGGCCCGGAGCGAAGGGATGCTGATCGTGGCGCGCAGGCGGGGCATAGTGGACCAATCAAGATGATCGAAAGTGGCTCTTACCATAGGCCACTTCGGCGCTATGGTGGAGCAGCAATTGATGAGGCCTGCCAAAGGTCTGCCGAGAGGTTCGCAATGTACCTGCCGCCGCATTTCAAGATCGATGAGCTCGGTCCGATCCACGCCGCGATGCGGGCCTCAAAGCTCGCGACGCTGGTCACCGCAACCGCCGATGGCCTGATCGGCACGCCGCTGCCGCTGATCCTCAATGAGAACGAGGGCGACTACGGCACGCTGTACGGTCACGTCGCGCGGCCCAATCCGCAGTGGAGGCTGCCGGCGGTCGGCGAGGCGATGGCGATCTTCATGGGGCCCAGCGCCTATGTGACGCCGTCCTGGTACGCGACCAAGGCCGAGCACGGCAAGGTGGTGCCGACCTGGAATTACGTCGCCGTCCACGCCTATGGCGCGGCCGAGTTCTTTGAGGATGCCGAGCGCCTGCTCGACGTCGTGACCCGGCTGACCGAGCTGCACGAGACTTCGCGCCAGGAGGTCTGGCAGGTCAGCGATGCGCCTGACGATTTCATCAAGGCGCAGCTGCGCGGCATCGTCGGCTTCCGGATGCCGATCACGCGGATCGACGCCAAGAAGAAGATGAGCCAGAACCGCAAGCTTGAGGATCGCGCCGGCGTCATGGCGGGGCTCGGCGCCAGCGACAATCCGGTCGACCGCGAGGTCGCGGCGATGATCCCTGGGAACTGAGACGAACGCGCCCGATGGAATTGTACCTTGCCTTCGCGATCACGACCGCAACCTTCGCGCTGATCCCGGGTCCCGCTATGCTGTACGCCGCGGCCCGCACTTTAGCGGGCGGCAGGCGCGCGGGGCTGATGGCCTCGCTCGGGCTGCACCTCGGCGGCTATATCCATGTCGTCGCCGCGGCGGCCGGCCTCGCTCTGCTGTTTCACGCGGTGCCGCCGCTGTTTATGGCGATGAAGCTTGCCGGTGCGGCCTATCTGGTCTGGCTCGGGCTCTCGCTGTTCCGCGACCGCGACAACGCAAAGCGCCCCACGCTTGCGCCGCTCTCCGCGGAGCGCGCCTTCGCGCAAAGCATCGTCGTCGAGGTGCTCAATCCGAAGACGGCAATCTTCTTCCTGGCGTTCCTGCCGCAATTCGTCGATGCGTCGGCCGGCCTGCCGGTCTGGGTCCAGCTGCTTCTGCTCGGCACAACGGTCAATCTGACCTTCTCGGCGGTCGACATCGTCTGCGTGTTCTTCGCCAGCGCCGTGATGTCGAAGCTGCAGCGCTCGAAGCGGTCGCAGCGCGTCATGCAGCGGATCGGCGGTAGCATCCTGGTCGCGCTCGGCGCGCGGCTGGCTTTCCAGGATCGCTAGCAGCAGTCATGTCCATCAGCGGCGATGGTCAACGCTTCGTCAAGCTGCGCGACGAGGCGCTTCTGCATGGCGCGACCGGTCAATTTCTGCGCACGGCTTCGGTCGTGCTTGAAGTCATGGGTGTGCCGGATGATCGCGTTGGTCGCGGCGGCGCAAGATCGTGGATAAAATCTCTCAGTGCGTCGGTATCGAATGGCTTGCGGAGTATTTTTAGACTTGGCGGAGCCGCTTTTGCGGCATCGCTGTAGCCGGTTGTAAGGGCTATCGGCAAACCGGGGTATCGCGACCTGACTTCTCTCGCGAGCCCGACGCCATCGATGGTCCCGGGCATGACGATATCGCTGAAGACGAGATCGATCTTTGTACCGGCTTCGAGCAATTTCAGCGCCGCTTCGGCCGAATCTCGATATATCGTGTCATAGCCCAGATGTTCGAACAGCGAGGAAGTCACATCCGCCACTTCGGGGCTGTCGTCGACAACGAGAACCGTCTGCCGCTGCGGCTGCCTTGCTCTTGTTCTGGCAGCGGCTAGCTCTTTGCTGGTGATTTGCTCGTCCGCGCAGGACGGCAGGTAGATTGTAATCGTCGTTCCCTGTCCAACCTTGCTGTCCGCCGTCACCGTTCCGCCGGCCTGATGCGCGAAACCATAGACTTGCGACAAGCCGAGCCCGGTACCCTTGCCGACCTCCTTGGTCGTGAAGAACGGATCGAACATCTTGGACAGCAGGTTTGGCGGAATGCCGGTGCCGCTATCGCCAAGCGCGATCGCAAAGAAAGCCTTTGCGCGGCGATCGCCGCCGGTTTCCTGGTTCGCGGTCACCGCATGCACGGATAAGGTGAACGTGCCGCCGCTTGGCATTGCATCGCGCGCATTAACGGCGATGTTGACGATCGCAAGTTCCAGCTCGGCGAGGTCCACCTTGACCGACGCTACACCCTCGCCGACGTTCTCATTGTACACGATGTTTCCGCGCAGCGAGCTCTCGATCATGGTCCGCATGTTCTTGATGGACGCATTCAGATCGACGACCGTCGGGCTGAGATGCTGATGACGAGAGAATGTCAACAATTGGCGTGTGAGGCTTTCGCCGCGTTTGGCCGCGGTCTGTATGGCTTCAATTGCCTTGGGCAGTTTTGGATCAAGCAGGCGTGTGAAGATCTGGGCACTCCCTCCGATGATCATCAATAGATTGTTGAAGTCGTGTGCAATCCCGCCGGTCAGCTTGCCGATTGCCTCCATTTTCTGCGACATCGCGAGCTGTTCGCGTGCCTGAACCAGCTTCTCCTCCGCGTCGCGTCGCTCGGTTGCGTCCCGCAGAATACTGATGAAGCCGATCAGATTTCCTGAGTCATCATGGCTCGACGAGACCGAGCCCGTGATGAAGAACGGCGTACCATTCTTTCTGATGCGCCAACCCTCTACGTCGTACTTGCCTCTTTCGATTGCCGTCTCCAGCGCGTGTGTCGGCGAACCCGCGCGGCGTTCATCCGGCCGATAGAATATTCCAAAATGCTTGCCGATGATTTCTTCCGAGGTGTAGCCGATGATCTTTTGAGCGGTGCTATTCCAACTCGTAACGTGTCCTTCTCGATCAAGCGCAAAAATCGCATAGTCGACGACGCCTTCGATGAGGGTCTGGAAGTGCCGTCTGATGCTGTCGAGCGCCAAGGCGTTCCGTTCAAGTTGACCGTTCAACTGGTCCTGCACGGAAAGCAGATGGGCTTCCGTGGTCTGACGCGTGGCAATTGCCGCTGCCAGGGCAAGAGAGGGCGCCGATACGCTGATCGAAAGCACGAGCAGTGACAACAATGCTCCGTTCGGATCCGTTTTCGGAAACGGATCATTACCGAACGCGAACCCCCAGACTGCCATTCCGGTGAAAATGAGCGCAGCCGTAGCCGCGGTGCATCGATTGCCGCGCAGGCCAGCCCAGATCAACGGGAGCAAAGCCAGAAAGCCCAGCAGGCTGCGATGCGGCAACGCAACGTTGAGATCGTCGCTGACGAGGTCACTGCCGATGAGCGGGCTATAGGCCACGATCCCAATGAGACCAGCGAGGGCGATAACTGCGATCGATTCCAACAGATCCCACCTGGAGGAAATCCGTAAGGGCATCATCGCCCAGAGCACGATGACCGGAGCAATCACCAGGGTCGCGGCTGCGTCGGCAAGCCACCAGGTCAGCCCGGCGGCGACGGAATCGGGAAAGCTCGGTTCGTTGACGAAGATGGATCCGGCCAGGGCGGTGAATGAACTGATCATCGCGGTCGGCGCAAAGGAGATGCCTGCAAACTTTGCGACACCGGATGGTGTGGCAAACGTCTGGCAACCGTTCGACCAGCGTCCGATCAGCCATGTCCCGGCCAGTGCAGCAAGGAGGGTGCCGATCCCGGCGGCGACAAGCTCCAGGAGCGATCGGTCGGTCATCAGGTAAGGCGCGACGGCGCCCAGCAGGATCGCGGGCCAGATCCGGTAGCCACGCAGCAGCATCAGCGCGAGCGCAACCCCGGTTGGCGGCCACAGCGGTGTCGCGGTCGGATTGATAGCGGGAAGGAAATGTGCGGAGGCCGCAAGGCTCCCGTAGATCGCGGTGACGATAAAAACTTCGACCGAGTAGGTCACAGCGCTCCGAGCATCGCCAAAAGCGAAAATCCCGGCCTTATCCAACCTTGCCCGTTCCATCACAAGCCTTTGCGGTGGGCACCTCAAGAATGCGGTAGGGAACGACCTGGCACCCTGTCCCATGTCACCCGAAGGAGGGGGATCGTATTTTCTCCAAGTCGATGACCCTGCCAAACACTCAACGCAGTTTTGACCAAAGCATGGCCGCTGGATCGAGAGTAGGGGGCGCCAGCAACTTCTGAACAAGAGACCATGGGGCAGAACCGCTGACCTAACGGCGTGGGCCTGCAAAATCGATCCGATGCCACCGCGTGTCGGTGTCGCTTAAGTAACCGCTTCGGGTCTTGGTCGTGTAAAAACGCCAGTCCCGAGGCAGTCGGGACTGGATTGGTGTCATGCCGCGATCGCAGCCATCAGCGGCTTGATCCCGACGATGTTCATGACCCGTGTCAGATTGTAGGCCAGGACGGAGAGCGCCATTTCGGCCGCCACTTTCGGAAGCGTTTTGGTGAGGAAGTGTGTCGCTCCCATGCGGGCCTTCATGGTGCCGAACGGATGCTCGACAGTTTCGCGGCGCTGACGCATGGCGTGCGGGCTTGCATCAAGGCGCTGCTGCACAGCCTCGAGCAGATGCTCATGCTCCCATCGCGTAATCCGCCGTTCTGACCCAGGCGTGCATTGGGTCTTGAGCGAACAGCTTTGACAGGCCGTGGTCCAGTAGCGCCGCAGCACCTTGCTGTCTTCTTCATTCGTATAGCGATATGATAGCCGCTCCCCGGCCGGGCAGCGATAGACGTCCTCCTCTGGCAAATAGGCAAAGTCCTGTTTACCGAAGCGTCCGTCTGCCTTAGCGCCGGACGTTAGCGGTTTGGGCAGAGTTACCGTGATGCCCGCTTCGTGGCACGCAAGGATCTCTGGGCTGTTGAAGTAGCCGCGATCGGCTACAGCTTCGAGCGTCTCAGTCTTCAGAACAGCCTTCGCCCGCTTGGCCATATTGGCAAGTTGTGCCCGATCCGAGCCGCTGTTCGTCACCTCGTGCGTCACAATCAGATGGTGTTCGGTGTCTACGGCGACCTGTACGTTGTAGCCGACAACACCAGAGCCGCGCCCGCTCGTCGCCATCGAGCGGCTGTCGGGGTCGGTCAGGGAGATTTGCTGGTCGGGTGACGCAAGCATCTGCTTCTCGTAGACGGCAAGCTTGCCCATTTCCTCCTTCAGTTTCGTCAGCTTCTCGGTAAGCCTCGTCACCTTCGTGGCCAGGGCCTCGGTCGGCTCCTGGCGGTCGGCCGTGTCAAGTTGGCTCAGATAGCGCGCGACGCTCTCCTCCAACTGAGCACGCCGTCGCTCCATCTTCGCGCGCGTGAAGTTCCTGTCCCGGTTGTTCACGGCCTTGAACTTGCTGCCATCGATGGCGACGCTCGCCGTCGCCAGCAGACCCATCTCTCGGCAGAGTTCGACGAAGCGCGCACATACCCTGCGCAGCGCCAGGCCGTTGTCCTTGCGGAAGTCCGCAATCGTCTTGTGATCGGGAGCGAGCCGACCCAGCAGCCACATCACCTCGACGTTGCGCCCGGCCTCTCGTTCCAGCCGCCGGCTCGACTGTACCCGGTTCAGATAACCGTAAATGTAAAGCTTCAGGAGCACCGAGGGATGGTACGACGGCCGACCGGTGGCCGCCGGCTCCACACCCTCAAAGCCCATCTCAGCCAAACCGAGCGCATCGACAAATACGTCGATCACGCGAACAGGGTTGCTCTCGTCAATGAAGTCATCGAGGCATTCGGGCAACAGCGACCGCTGTCCACGATCCGCCTCTTCAACGAAGCGCCTCATCGATTCCCCCAAAGAATCACAGGAGAATCATAACAGCAGCCCAG
The DNA here is from genome assembly GCF_054063355.1 of Bradyrhizobium sp. USDA 4502. Lineage (NCBI taxonomy): Bacteria > Pseudomonadati > Pseudomonadota > Alphaproteobacteria > Hyphomicrobiales > Nitrobacteraceae > Bradyrhizobium > Bradyrhizobium sp. USDA 4502. The sequence goes on along the minus strand of NZ_JBSSGF010000001.1, from coordinate 6,636,169 downwards.
CGTTTTCACACAGCCAGGGTCAAAAGGCGAATATCGGCAAGAGCCGTTCGAGCTCAGCTTTGGGCCGGGAGCAGACGCCGGAACGGTGTGAGCGGTCGGCGTTCTCTCGCCGCCATGTCGACGTCGATCGTGAGACACTGGGAGATTTATCTTCAACCCTAGGTAGCCAAACTCGGGCTGTATGGTACCGTGCCCTCGTCGGGACGGCATTTCCGTCCCGGATTTGGGAGGGCTATGTCATGAGATTGCCGTCGAGCCTTGTCGCGCCTTCAGCCGTCGCCGTGTTGTCAACTGTCTGGCTGTGCGGCCCGGCAGCGTCGCAAACAGACCCAGCCAAGCCGCTTCCTTCCATCACGGTCGAGGCGCCGAAGCCGGTGGCAAGGCCAAATCGTCCGACACAGGTGGTGACCACGGGGGCACCTCACCGGAGATCGAGAACCACGCAAACGTCATCGTCAACCGCTCGAGCGCCGTCGCCAGATTCAGTGCTGGGCAGGATTGCCGCGCTGGAGAAAGTCGCCAGCAATTGCAACGGTGGCTGCGAATCGAGCCTCCCGCATGGCAAGGATCCTTGGGTCGGGTGTAGCGAGTCAGGGGGCGGACCAACATACGGACCGTTCTCGTCGACGTGCCGAGACAACCTCACCTACAAATCCTACGTCGATTGCGTCGAGACCAAATGGTTCCTGGGCGAGTACCGAAACAGGGCCTGGTGGCTTTGCAGCAGCCTGCAGGCCGCGGGGAAGTTTAAGGTCGCCGAACTCAAGCGACCGAAGCGTCCGCGCTAGACCGCTCGAATGTCGGCAAGCCGCTTGATTGCGTACGCGTCGTCCCAGCAGACGGCGGCCTCCCACGCAGCCGACGCTTGCGCGGCGATGTCGTGCGCGGCGCCGTCGAGACCGGCGGCGTTGTGGGGCAGCACCAGGTCAAGATCGGGGACGTCGACATGCGACTCGTCCCAGTCGATCAGCGCGACCCGATCTGCGGTCACGCGGATGTTGCGCGGGTTGGGGTCGCCGTGGACGACGCAGGTCTGACGTCCGACGAGCCGCGCCCACGCGGCCCGGCATCGGGCAACGCCCTCAGGCGGCATCGCGGCGAGGTCGATCTTCGTCCCGGTTTCGGCGTGCAGGAGGTCGGTCGACGATCGCCAGCCCGGACGCTGCGGCCAGCGCGCCGTCAACCGATGCAGCCGGCGGAGCGTGTCGGCTGCGCGACGCCAGTCGGCCTCAGTCTCGGGCGGTTCGCCCTCCACATACGTCATCACCACCAGACCGTCCGCGAACAAACGGCCGTCTATCGTCGGGATCGGCACCGGCACGGTCAGACCCTCACGATCGAGGTATTGGAGGAGCGCGGTCTCCCAAGCGAGATCAGCGTCGCTCCTCGTACCGAGACGACCGACCGCGTGGTGCCCCTGGACGCGCACGCTCCACACGTCGTTCGCGACTCCGCCAGTGAGCGGTTCGATGCGAGTTACGCCTTCACCCCACTGCCGGAGTGCCTCCCATCCCGCTGACGACATCAAAGGCATTCCTCATCGCGTTGGCCGGCAAAAGACATTAAGCGGACGTCACCTGGCCCAAACACGGCGCGGCATGATGTCTCCGTTTGACCCGAAGCGGATGTTCATTCGGGAAAGTGGTCGCAGGTCACGCCAGCGTCGAAGTGATGGAGTAACAAGGCGGCTATTGACCCTGGCTGTGTGAAAACGCTGGGCTGCTGTTATGATTCTCCTGTGATTCTTTGGGGGAATCGATGAGGCGCTTCGTTGAAGAGGCGGATCGTGGACAGCGGTCGCTGTTGCCCGAATGCCTCGATGACTTCATTGACGAGAGCAACCCTGTTCGCGTGATCGACGTATTTGTCGATGCGCTCGGTTTGGCTGAGATGGGCTTTGAGGGTGTGGAGCCGGCGGCCACCGGTCGGCCGTCGTACCATCCCTCGGTGCTCCTGAAGCTTTACATTTACGGTTATCTGAACCGGGTACAGTCGAGCCGGCGGCTGGAACGAGAGGCCGGGCGCAACGTCGAGGTGATGTGGCTGCTGGGTCGGCTCGCTCCCGATCACAAGACGATTGCGGACTTCCGCAAGGACAACGGCCTGGCGCTGCGCAGGGTATGTGCGCGCTTCGTCGAACTCTGCCGAGAGATGGGTCTGCTGGCGACGGCGAGCGTCGCCATCGATGGCAGCAAGTTCAAGGCCGTGAACAACCGGGACAGGAACTTCACGCGCGCGAAGATGGAGCGACGGCGTGCTCAGTTGGAGGAGAGCGTCGCGCGCTATCTGAGCCAACTTGACACGGCCGACCGCCAGGAGCCGACCGAGGCCCTGGCCACGAAGGTGACGAGGCTTACCGAGAAGCTGACGAAACTGAAGGAGGAAATGGGCAAGCTTGCCGTCTACGAGAAGCAGATGCTTGCGTCACCCGACCAGCAAATCTCCCTGACCGACCCCGACAGCCGCTCGATGGCGACGAGCGGGCGCGGCTCTGGTGTTGTCGGCTACAACGTACAGGTCGCCGTAGACACCGAACACCATCTGATTGTGACGCACGAGGTGACGAACAGCGGCTCGGATCGGGCACAACTTGCCAATATGGCCAAGCGGGCGAAGGCTGTTCTGAAGACTGAGACGCTCGAAGCTGTAGCCGATCGCGGCTACTTCAACAGCCCAGAGATCCTTGCGTGCCACGAAGCGGGCATCACGGTAACTCTGCCCAAACCGCTAACGTCCGGCGCTAAGGCAGACGGACGCTTCGGTAAACAGGACTTTGCCTATTTGCCAGAGGAGGACGTCTATCGCTGCCCGGCCGGGGAGCGGCTATCATATCGCTATACGAATGAAGAAGACAGCAAGGTGCTGCGGCGCTACTGGACCACGGCCTGTCAAAGCTGTTCGCTCAAGACCCAATGCACGCCTGGGTCAGAACGGCGGATTACGCGATGGGAGCATGAGCATCTGCTCGAGGCTGTGCAGCAGCGCCTTGATGCAAGCCCGCACGCCATGCGTCAGCGCCGCGAAACTGTCGAGCATCCGTTCGGCACCATGAAGGCCCGCATGGGAGCGACACACTTCCTCACCAAAACGCTTCCGAAAGTGGCGGCCGAAATGGCGCTCTCCGTCCTGGCCTACAATCTGACACGGGTCATGAACATCGTCGGGATCAAGCCGCTGATGGCTGCGATCGCGGCATGACACCAATCCAGTCCCGACTGCCTCGGGACTGGCGTTTTTACACGACCAAGACCCAAAGGCGACATTCAACGCCTGGATTCATTTCCAGCTTCTGTCTGATCGTCGGATGCTAGCCGGGAAAGTCGCGGAACTCCTTGACGAGATTGAACGGAATTTTCCACCCGGCGCCTCCGCCCCGCATCAGCATCTTGATGTCTTCCGCCCTGTTTTCTTTTCCGGTTTTCGGATCGGTCTCCAGCGTGTGGCCTTGGCTGTCCCAAGGTTTGCTCGCGCTCTTCGAGTAGTAGCCGAGAAAATGCCCGGCTTCATGGGCCGACGTGTTAGGCCCGCGTTGCGAGCAGATGAAGGCAAGGTCCAACGATCGAGCAAATGAGCCATTGGGGAAGGAGCCATTGGACAAAAGCTTATCGACGCAGAAAATGGTTAGATGGGCGCCCTGAACTTTGTGTTTGACGAAGAAGCTCTTCAATTTTTCGACCTCGATCACATCGGGAAAAGTCGCCAAGCTCGCATCCTTCATGCCAGTGGCACTGGCGAGCTCCTGTTTGACGGCAGCCTGCGAGTCGTCGATGACCAGCCAGTCGCTTGGCACTCGCTCGAAACGGATGTTGGCCTGCGGCCTCCATATATTGTTCATCGTCAGCAATTCATCTTGCTCGTTGCAAGGCTTCTTGGCGTGAAACGCCGGAGCGCCGCCGCTCCCTGGAACCATGACATTGCGGAACGCCACCTTGATCTTGATTTCTGGCAGCACGGCGACATGGAGCTTGGCTTCGATCTTCCGGCCGGCCGACCGAGCCACCACCTCGAGGCCGGGAAAGCCAATCGGCTTGATCCGGCCACTGATTTCGAAAAACCGTGCATCGCCATTGAAGGTGGCGGGAAGTGACGCCGCCCTGAGCTGCGGATCGACATCGGGTTCGGAGAGGGTGTCTCTGGCTTGCATGACGCGTCTAAGGGTGTCGGCGCCATCGATCTCCCTGATCCCGAGCGCATGGGGGTTAGGATCGACTTTGAGCTTTCTTCCGGGGTCGATCAGCGCCACGATATTGGAGCCCCCGAACGGCACCACCATGCCCGGCGGGCTGCGGCGCTCGTCGATGCCGGAGCGGCGGAAAACCTCTTGAAAGGCGGCCATGTCTGGTTCTCCTGTCCTGGTTCGGTCCGTCGACGCGAAATTTTGCGCGCGGAAATGAGAGCCTGCTTCTGCGGCGGCGGGAGCACAATCTGGCCGGCCGCCGCGGCGGGATGCAGAAAATTTCGGCGGCGAAGTTTCATGGCCAGTCCCTCCACAACAATCGGACACGGACGGCATCAGGCGTAGCCTACTCCGTTTTCCGGAGAACGCGGAAGGCCAATCAAGCTCCGCTCATGGCCCAAAGCAATTCGAACTTGCCGATATTCGCCTTTGACCCAAATCGGACGTCGTTGATCTGAATCAATCGGCTTTCATCTGCGCGATGTTGGATGAATTTGCTTCGGCTGCTCAGCGGAGCCGATTACCGGCGCCGACCATCGCATCGGACAAAAAGCAAAGAGGTGGAATTCATGAACGTGATCAATCGACGTTCTCTTCTCGCCGTTACCCTCGCCATATCGACGTGCCTCACAGCGACCGCACCGGCAAACGCCCAATCCGTATCGCCCACGCAAGCCCAGCAAATCGCCGTCGATGCTTACGTCTACGGTTATTCGTTGATTACGACGGAAGTAACCCGCGTGCAGATGAGCAACGTGCCCAAGGTCGAGGGCTTCACAAGTCCCACCGGTCAGTTCGTCAACGTTCCTCGCTATCCGCCTGCGGACTATCGTGGTATTTCCGCGCCCAATGCCGATACGCTGTATTCCGTTGCCTGGCTCGACCTAACCGAGCCGCAGGTATTCAGTCATCCGGATATGGGCGATCGCTTCTATCTCTTTGAGATCACCGATCTGTGGATGTCGGATTCCGAGCACTCGCCGAGCAAGCGGACGGCCGGCGGCAAGGCCGCCAACTACCTCTTCACCGGCCCGGGCTGGAAGGGCGAGGTGCCGGCGGATATGAAGCATTTCCCGATGGCGACGCGCAACATGGTCATTCTCGGTCGCACCTATGCAGACGGCACCGAGGCTGACTACAAGACCGTCAACGCGCTGCAGGCGCAATACAAGATCACGCCGCTTTCGTCGTGGGGCAAGCCATACACACCGGTCGCGCCCCCGGTGAATCCCAATCCGGGCTTCAGCATGACCGACAAGCCGCAGACGGTCATTCTCGCCATGGGAACGCAGGGGTACTTCAATCTGATGGCCAAGCTCATGGCTTCCACGGCACCTGCCGCCGCGGCAGATGCACCGATGCTCGCAAGCATGGCGAAGATCGGCATCGTGCCCGGCAAGCCGTTCGAGATGGGCAAGCTCGATCCGGCAGTACAGGAAGCGCTGAAAGACATCCCCAATATCGCTCTGAAAAAAATCGAGGCCAACAAGGACAACCTGGGTGGGATCGTCGACGGCTGGTCGATCACGAAGGGTCTCGGCACCTACGGTCCCTCGGATTACATGAAGCGCGCAGTGGTGGCGGCCTTCGGTTGGCCCGCAAATCAGGAGCGTGATGCGGTCTATCCGAATACCGAGAAGGACTCGACAGGACAGAAGCTGAGCGGTGCAAACAAATACACATTGACGTTTGCAAAAGATGCGACACCACCCGTCAACGGCTTCTGGTCGTTCACCATGTACATGATCGATCAGGGCTGGTGGTTCGTTCCCAATCCGCTGAACAGGTTCACCGTCAGCATGCGCGACAATCCGAAGTTCAATCCGGACGGCTCGCTGACCCTCTACTTCCAGAACGAGTCGCCGGGTACTGACAAGGAGTCGAACTGGCTGCCGGCGCCCAAGGGCGATTTTGTCCTGATGCTGCGAATGTACTGGCCCAAGGACACTGCCCCTTCGATCATCGACGGAAGCTGGAAAGTGCCGCAAGTGGTCAAGGTTGGCCCATAGCCACGAATAGGCGATTGCCTTGCGCACGAAATGACTCCGGTCGGCGGGAAGCTGCGTGCGTCAGCAAAGCTCGGACAGATCATGTCGCGAGAGCGCGGATGTGTGACTCACTGGCCGTGCCGCAAACTCGCCGTCGTCTCGGCGAAGGCCGGGACCCATAGTGCCTGTTCGGCCCGCCAATCCGCAGCGGACCGCAATAAACAAAAACGCCCCCGAGACGGGGGCGTTTTGCGTGTGGTCGCCGGGGCGATCCCGAAGCGGACTTTAGTCCTTCTTGAGAAAGCCCGAAAATTTCTTCTGGAAGCGCGAGACGCGGCCGCCGCGATCCATCAGCTGCTGGGTGCCGCCGGTCCAGGCCGGGTGCGACTTGGGGTCGATGTCGAGGTTCAGCGTGTCGCCTTCCTTGCCCCAGGTCGAGCGGGTCAGGTACTCGGTGCCGTCGGTCATGACGACCTTAATCGTATGATAATTCGGATGAATATCGGCTTTCATGACAGTTCCTTCGGCGCGCCGGCGCCCGTCTCAAGATGTCTGGAATACGGGATTTGCGCGGGTCTATAACCCATGGAGCCCGCCAAAACAAGCCAAGAAAGGGCCTAAGCCCATCACCGGATTGGGACTTTACCGGATTTGCCAGCCGGGGGTCGGCGGGCCTATGTGGGGGGCGATAGAACCGGTCTAGATTGATGAGCGTAGCCGAACAGCTTGAGACCCCGCGCGGCGCCCCGCAGCCCCCGCGCGACGCGTTGCTCGATGAGGAAGCCTTCATCGAGAGCCAGATCACGGAGCCGGCGAAGAGCCGTGCCCGGTTGCGGCCGTTGCTTGCGCTCGCGCCCTATGTGGCGCGCTACAAGGGCCGGGCGATCCTCGCGCTGATCTCGCTGACGATCGCCGCGATCACCACGCTGATCGTGCCGGTCGCGGTGCGGCGGATGATCGACATGGGCTTCACGCCCGAAGGCATCGCGATGATCAACAGCTATTTCAGCGTGATGATCGCGGTCGTCGCGGTGCTCGCCTGCGCCAGCGCCTCGCGCTATTACCTCGTGATGACGATCGGCGAACGCATCGTCGCCGATCTCCGGCGCGACGTGTTCGCGCATCTGATCTCGCTGTCGCCCTCGTTCTTCGATTCCGCACGATCAGGCGAATTGGTGTCGCGGCTCACCGCCGACACCACGCAGATCAAGTCCGCGGTCGGCGCGTCGGTGTCGATCGCGCTGCGCAATCTGATGCTGTTCTTCGGCGCCGCCGCGATGATGGTGATCACCAGCCCGCGGCTGTCCGGCTTCGTGCTGCTCGCGATCCCGATCATCGTGATTCCGCTGGTGGCGTTCGGCCGCTGGGTGCGACGGCTGTCGCGCACCGCCCAGGATACGCTGGCCGATGCCAGTGCCTATGCCTCCGAGCTGGTCAATGCGATCCGCACCGTGCAGGCCTATACCGGCGAACGGCTCGCCAGGACGCGCTTTGCCGGCGAGGTCGAGCAGGCCTATCAAGCCGCGCGCAGCTCGACCAAGGCGCGCGCGGTGCTGACGCTGATCGTCATCTTCATCGTGTTCGCCAGCGTCGTCGTGATCCTCTGGGTCGGCTCGCACGATGTGCTGGTCGGAACCATCAGTCCGGGCCGGCTCGGCCAGTTCATTCTCTATACGGCGTTCGCCGCGAGCGGCCTCGGCCAGCTCAGCGAGGTCTGGGGCGAGGTCTCGGCCGCATCGGGCGCCGCCGAGCGGCTGTTCGAGATCTTGCGCGTCAGGCCGCAGATCGCGGCGCCCGCGTCGCCGCGCGCGCTGCCGCAGCCGGCGCGCGGCGATGTCGGCTTCGACAATGTCAGCTTCGCCTATCCGACCCGGCCCAACGCGCTTGCGGTCGATGAAGTGTCGCTCTCGGTCCGGTCAGGTGAGAAGGTCGCGATCGTCGGCCCGTCCGGCGCCGGCAAGAGCACGCTGTTCCATCTGCTGCTGCGCTTCTACGATCCGAAATCGGGCACCATCTCGCTCGACGGCGTGCCGATCCGGCAGGTCGATCCGGCCGAGGTGCGCGCGCGCATCGCGCTGGTGCCGCAGGATTCCGTGGTGTTCGCCGCCAGCGCCCGCGAGAACATCCGGTTCGGCCGGCCCGATGCGAGCGACGCCGAGGTCGAGCGTGCCGCCGATCTCGCCCATGCCAGCGAATTCCTGCGCCGCCTGCCCGAAGGCTTCGACGCCCAGCTTGGCGAGCGTGGCGTGACGCTGTCAGGCGGCCAGCGCCAGCGCATCGCGATCGCGCGCGCGATCCTGCGCGATGCGCCGCTGCTGCTGCTCGACGAGGCGACCTCGGCGCTCGACGCCGAGAGCGAGACGCTGGTGCAGACCGCGCTGGAGGAGTTGATGCGCCACCGCACCACGCTGGTGATCGCGCATCGGCTGGCGACCGTTCTGTCCTGCGACCGCATCCTGGTGATGGACCAGGGCAGGATCGTCGAGCAGGGCACCCACGCCGAACTGGTCGCCGCGGGCGGACTCTACGCCCGGCTGGCCCGGCTGCAGTTCGAGGGGATCTGAGCGAATTGGGCCTCGGCGCGCTCCGCCTATGCGATTCCTATGCAATCGGGCGCGCGCTCCCCTCGAAAACCTATTCCCGCGCAAGGATATTCGCGCCGCGCCCTACCTCCCTCGACAGCCGAAGGAAGTCAGGCGCGCGGGGTGTTCGACTGATGCGCGAGAATGCGACCGAACCGGAGAGCAAGCTGCTCCGTGCCTGGCAGCTTGCCGTGCTGCGCTTCGCAGTGACGCTCGACGACGACGATCGGATGCACGCGCTCGGTGTGGCCGGCGAGGTCGACCGGCTGGGCGGCGCGGCCGATGACGCCTTCCACTTCTTCCGCAGGACGACCGCGGAGCTGTGCGCGGCGATCTCCGGTCAGGGCGCGGATCAGGATGCCGTCATCCGGCGGTTCCTGGCGCAGATCGACAATGTCAGGCTCAAGCGTGCGGTCGAAGCGGCGATAGCCAGGGACCGCACGCCGCCGAAACTCGTGGCGAGCCGCGTGAAGCCCGGCGCCGATCTCTGGCGCGGGCTGCCGTCGCGGCGTGCAACCGGAACGTAGGAAGGGCCTCACTCTGCAATCGCCATCACGGCGCGGCGGATATTCCGTCACAGCATGTCGCCACAACCCTGGCCGGCTTGCTGCGATCAGTGCGATGCGCTTCTCTGTGCTCGACAGGAGACCGGTCGGTTTCGGAATGCGGGGAGTGGCGAGATGGGTGGCTTGGTGATCAGCGGCGGCCGGGTGGTGGATCCGGCCAGCGGGATGGACGCGATCGGCGATGTCGCCGTCGTCGACGGCAAGATCGCCGCGGTCGGCACCGGCCTCGGCGGTTCCGAACGGCAGATCGACGCGACCGGGCTCGTGGTGGCGCCGGGCTTCATCGACCTGCACGCGCATGGCCAGACCATTCCAGCCGACCGCATGCAGGCGTTCGACGGGGTGACGACCTCGCTCGACCTCGAGGCCGGCGTGTTGCCGGTCGCGTCCTGGTACAAGCGCCAGGCCGAGAAGGGCAGGGTGCTGAACTACGGCGCCGCCGCCAACTGGGCCTTCGCGCGCATCGGTGCGATGACCGGCTCGAATTCGGAGAGCTCGCTGGAATCGTTTGGTGCCGCGATGCGCGATCGCCGCTGGATCGAAAACGTCGCGACCGAAGGCGAGGTCGGCGGCATCCTGGAGCGCCTCGCCAACGGACTGAACGAGGGCGGCATCGGCATCGGCATTCTCAACGCCTATGCGCCGGGCGCCGGCGTGCAGGAATTGACCGCGGTGTGCCAGCTCGCGGCGGATCATGCGGTGCCGACCTTTACCCACGTCGCCTACATGTCGCGGATCGATCCCGAGAGCGCGGCCGAGGCCTATATCCGCCTGATCGGCTACGCGGGCGCCACCGGCGCGCATATGCACATCTGCCACTTCAACTCGTCGAGCAAGACCGATATCGAACGCTGTGTTGGGCTGATCGCGAAAGCGCAGGCGCAGGGCCTGCCGATCACGGTGGAGGCCTATCCCTACGGCACCGGCTCGACCGTGCTGGCGGCGACCTTCTTCAGCGATCCGAAATTCGAGGAGCGCAACGGCCTCGGTTATGATTCGGTGCAGCGCGTGACCGACGGTCACCGTTTCGGCAGTCGCGAGGAGCTGCTGGCGGCACAGGCCGAAGAGCCCTCGACCTTGGTACTGTGGCATGTGCTCGACATCGAGAACAACGCGCATCATCGCGATCTGCTCGACATGGCGGTGCTGTATCCGGGCGGCGCAATCGCCTCCGACGCGATGCCGTGGACGCTGTCGGACGGCCGTCCCTACAGCGGCGACGCCTGGCCGCTGCCGGACGATGCCACCTCGCATCCGCGCTCGGCGGGCTGCTTCACCCGCTTCATCCGCGAATGGGTGCGCGAGCGCAAGAAGGTGTCGCTGCTCGAGGGCATCCGCAAATGCGCGCTGATCCCGGCCGAGATCCTGTCGGCGAGCACGCCGGCGATGCGGGCCAAGGGCCGGCTGCAGGTCGGCGCCGACGCCGATGTCGTGGTGTTCGACTACGAGACGTTGAGCGATCGCGCGACCTTCTCCGCGATGAATCGTCCGGCGGAGGGCGTGCGGCATCTCGTGGTCAGCGGCCAGCCGCTGATCAGCGATGGTGTGCTCGATGTCGCGGCGCGTCCCGGCCGGCCGGTGCGCCGGCCCGTCACCGGAGGCTAATGTGCCGGTCCCGATCCTGCTGGTCGCGGGCTTTCTCGGGGCGGGCAAGACCACCGTCGTCAACCATCTGCTGGCGCATGCGCAAGGGCGGCGCATCGCCGCCGTGGTCAACGATTTCGGTGCGATCAATATCGACGCCGAGCTGATCGCCGGCGCCGGCGACGGCGTGGTCAGCCTGAGCAATGGCTGCATCTGCTGCACACTGGAGGGCGACCTGCTGCGCACGCTCGCAACCTTGCTGCGGCGTGATCCGCGTCCCGAATTCATCGTGATCGAGACCAGCGGGATCGCCGATCCCGCCGACATCGTGCGCAACCTGATGGATCCCGTGATCTGGAAGGAGGCGCCGCTGGAGACGGTGCTGTGCGTGGTCGACGCGACGCAACCTGCGGCGATGCTGAACGATGCGCTGCTGCGCTCGCAGCTCCGGGCGGCGGATGTGGTGGCGCTGAGCAAGGTCGATCTGACTGACGCCGCTGCGTGCGCCGCGATCCGCGACGCCGTGCGCGCGGCGCGTCCGGCGGCCGTGGTGGTTGATGCCTTGCATGGCGAGGTGCCGGCCGCGCTGCTGTTCCCGACGGACCTCGATCATGTGCCGGCTCCGCGCGAGACCGCGCCGCGACGGCCGGCGTCCGATCGCTTCGAGACGCTGAGCTGGACCTCGGAGCGGCCCGTCGTGCTGCCGCGCTTGCAGCAGGCGATCGGCAGACTGGCGCCGAAGCTGGCGCGGGCGAAGGGATTGTTCGAGACGGTGGAGCAGCCCGGGCGGCTGACCGTGCTTCAACTCGCCGGCGGCCGCGCGACCCTGGCTGCGGGCGGCGTGCCGTCGCCCGGCGTGCCGCGCACGCGCATCGTGTTCATCGCCGAGATGGGTGCGCTGTCGCGCGCGGAGATTGATGAGGTGATGCAGGGATGTGTCGAGGCTCAGTGACGCGAACCTACGTTTCCCGTCATCTTGAGGAGCCGCGAAGCAGCGTCTCGAAGGATGAATCGGCCACCAGCCGGGCCGTGCATCCTTCGAGACGCGCGTGCCGCGCTCCTCAGGATGACGGGTTGCCTTTCGGCGTCAGCCCTCGACGTCGCTGTGTCATCGCCGCAGCAGCATCTCGCAAAGCATGTGTGCGACAATCGCATCGAATTGACAGCCCTGCAGCCAGCACCTATCGTTTTTGCCGACGGTTCCCTTCGGGGATCAAAAGGGAATGCGGTGCGAGGGTAACCCCAATGCCGCAGCTGTCCCCGCAACTGTAAACGGCGAGCCTTTCGTCAAATTGCCACTGGGCCATCGGCCCGGGAAGGCGTCGACAGGCGATGACCCGTGAGCCAGGAGACCTGCCGTCAGTCGTGGTCACACGCGAGCACATCGGGCGGGGGCGTCCTGGTGGGATCGGAGCACTGCCTTTTGGGCAATGCGCCAGTCCGCGTTCGCGGTGACGTGCCACGTTACCGCGAGTCCTTTTCATGTCTCCGTCCTCTCCCGTTGCGCGCAAATGGCGCCTCGGTCTTCTCTGCTCCCTGTCATCGCTGCTGTTGCCGGCCGAAGGCTCGGCACAAACGCCTCCACCAACCAGGCTCGATCCGATTGAGGTCGCGCCTTCCGCTGTGGCAAGGCCGAAGCCCGCGGCGCGAAGCCGTGCCGTGGCCGCCGCGGCGCGGCCGAGGCCCGCGACGATCGCAACAACCGGCAACGCGCCGCGCGTCGCAGCGTCGGGCGTACCGGGATCGGCATCGCCGACGCTCAATGCCACCACGCAGGGCGGCACCGGCAGTCGTCTCAATCTGACGCCGCTGCAGACGCCGGCCAGCGTCGAGATCATCACGGCGCAGACCATCGCTGAACGCGGCCAGCATAATGTGCTCGATGCCGTCACCCAGGACGCGGCTGGCTTCATCGCAACGCCGGCACCCGGCAATGGCGGCCTGTCGTTCAGCACCCGCGGCTTTGCCGGCAGCAACTCGGTGATGACGCTGTATGACGGCACGCGCTTCTATATCGGCTCCGGCACGCTGACGTTCCCCTACGACACCTGGTCGACGCAGCGCATCGAAGTGCTGCGCGGCCCGGCCTCGGTGCTGTACGGCGAAGGCGCGATCGGCGGCGTCATCAACGTGATCCCGAAGAAACCGCTCAATACGCCCTACAACGAGGCCGAAGTTTCGCTCGACAGCAACATGACCCGGCGGCTCTCGGTGGACAGCACCGGTCCGATCAATCCCAATGTGTCGTACCGCATCAACGCCACCGGCAACATGTCGGACGGCTGGGTCGATCGCGACAAGACCTCGAACGCGGTGGTCTCCGCTGCCGTGCGGGTGCAGGCGTCGGACAATCTGGCCTTCACGCTGTCGGAGGACTACGGCGACCGCAGCCCGTCGCGCTATTTCGGCACGCCGCTGATCAACGGTTCGATCCAGGATGCGCTGCGCTTCAAGAACTACAACGCATTGGACAGCGCGATCCGCTATCAGGACAGCTGGACCCAGTTCAAGACCGAGTGGGACGTCGCCGACGGCATCAAGGTCAACAACACGCTGTATTACCTGACCAGCGAGCGGCACTGGCGCGACATCGAAAACTATACCTGGAATCCGAAGACCCGGCTGATCGATCGCGCGAGCTACATCGAGATCTTCCACGACCAGAAGCAGCTCGGCAACCGGATGGATGCGACCTTCAGCGGTCACGTGTTCGGCCTTGCGAACCAGGTCGTCGCTGGCTTCGACGTCAACCGGATCGACTTCACCCACACCAACAACTCGCCCTATGGCGGCGCGTCGTCGGTCAATCCTTACGTGTTCGATCCGGGATCGTTCTTCGCGACGACGACGGCGACCACGCCGGGCTTCAATGCGATCGTCAATCAATACGCGCTGTTCGCCGAGGATCGTCTCTTGCTGACCGATCAGTTGTCGCTGGTGACCGGTGTCAGGTATGACCGTCCCGAGGTGGATCGCACCGACTACAAGACGCCGGCGAACAGTTTCGAGACGGCGCTATCGGGCACCAGCTGGCGCGCGGGGCTCGTTTACGAGCCGATCAAGAACCTCGCGTTCTATGGCCAGTACGCGGTCGGCGTCGATCCGGTCAGTAATCTGATCTCACTGTCGACCACGCAGAAGACGTTCCAGCTTGCGACCGGCAAGCAGACCGAGATCGGGGTCAAGCAGTCGTTCTGGGGCGGCCGCGGCGAGTGGACGCTGGCTGCCTACGAGATCGTCAAGACCGGGCTCACGATTCCCGATCCCGGCAATCCCACCGGCGGCCTGGCATTGCAGATCGGCCAGCAATCATCCCGCGGGGTCGAAGGATCGATCGGGCTCGCACTGAGCGACGGCTGGCGCGTCGACGCCAATCTTGCACTGCTGCGCGCCAGATACGACAACAACAGCCAGGTGGCCGGCGGCAAGATCGTCAGCTTCAACGGCAATGTCCCGGTCAACGTGCCGCAGCAGGTCTCGAACGTCTGGCTGACCTGGGACTTCGCGCCCAACTGGTCGGCCTATGGCGGCGTGCAGATCGTCGGTGCGATGTACTCCGATCTTGCCAACACCCAGCTGCGGCCAGGCTACAACGTGGTCAATGGCGGCGTCAGGTGGAAGCCGGATGACCGCACCACGGTCGCGTTCCGCCTCTACAATCTGTTCGACAAGGCCTACGCGGTGACCTCGAACGGCACCGGGCAGTGGCTGCTCGGCATGCCGCGTACCGTCGAATTGTCCGTCAGCGTGAAGTTCTGACCATGCGCAACGCTCTGATCCGGCGCGGGCGGCGGTGGCTCTATATCGTCCATCGCTGGATCGGCATTGCGACGTGTCTCCTGTTCGCGATGTGGTTCATCTCCGGCCTTGTCATGATGTACGTGGCCTTTCCGCGCCTTACCGACAGCGAGCGCCTCGCCGCGCTTCCTGTCATTCCCTGGAGCAAGGTGCAGCTCGCACCCGATCGCGCGATGGCGATCGCAGGTGTCGAGCGTTATCCGCGTGATTTGCGGCTTTCGATGATGGACGACACGCCCGTCTATCGGGTGACCGGCTGGAAGGCAGGGGCGATCACGATTTCGGCGACCGACGGCAGCGTGATCGACCGGATCACGCCGGACCAGGCGCTGGCCATTGCCGCTCATCATCCGCATGCCGTGCGGCCTCGCTTGATCGAAACGATCACGCGCGACCAATGGTCGGTGACCGCGCGCTTCGATCCGTTGCGGCCGCTCCATCTGATCGACCTCGGGGACGCCGATGGCACCGAATTCTACGTTTCCTCGCGCAGCGGCGAGATCGCGCTCGACACCACGCGTTGCGAGCGGATCTGGAATTGGCTCGGCTCGATCCCGCACTGGATCTATCCGACCGTGTTGCGCAAGGACGGCCCGCTGTGGCGGGATGTGGTGCTGTGGATCTCGGGTGTCTGTCTTGTCGTCGCGATCACCGGCTTCTGGATCGGCGTCCTCCGCCTGCGGCTGATGCGCCGCTACGCTGATGGCGCCGTCTCGCCCTATCGCGGCTGGATGGCCTGGCATCACATCGCCGGCCTGATCGGCGGCATCTGCGTCTTGACCTGGATGTTCAGCGGCTGGCTGTCGCTCAATCCCGGCGGCGCGTTCTCGGCACGCGGCATCACCCGCGAGATTACAATCGGCTACAGCGGCCATGAGACGCCCGACATCGTCGCCGGCTTCCAGTCGTCGCCATCGATGCCGGCGGTGGAGGCCCGCTTCGTCTGGATCGGCGGACACCGGTTAATGTTGCTCGACGACGGTAACGGCGGCCGCAGCATCGCCGATCCTGTGACCGGTGCGCGGATGACCCTCTCGCGCGACGAGATCATCGCTGCCGCCAGACACGCAATGCCCGGCGCTGCGATGACATCAGCGCGGCAGCTCGATGAACCCGACGCCTACTGGTACACGCTGCACCAGACGCGCGAGCTTCCCGTATTGCGGATCGGCTTCGACGATCCCGCCCACACCTGGCTGCACATCTCCCCCGTCACCGGCGAGATCCTCGACCGCAGCGACGACAGCCGCCGGTCCTACCGCTGGCTGTTCAACGCGCTGCACAGCCTCGATTTCCCGCTGCTGCTGCGCATCTGGCCGGCGCGCGACGTCGTGGTGTGGCTGCTGTCGGCGGCTGGTACGATTATCTCGATCAGCGGGATCGTGATCGGCTGGCGCCGGTTGCGGCGGCGGAAGGTACGAGGCAGGCGCGTGTCGGCGAGCCTCGTGCGCACACCCCCGTAAGCCGCGATTACTTGGCGGTCAGGTGCACGTCCGGCGCCGGCCGATCGGGTGCCCATTCCAGTGCGAACCGCTGTCCGGCAATGATCTCATAGGTCGAAAGCTTGGATGCGACCGCATCGCGGAACCGGAGATAGGCATCGCGCTGCCGCCCGTTCGAGCGGGCCGCGGCCAGATTGAGCCATTTGTAGGCCAGCACGAAATCCGTCGGAACGCCGTGACCCTTGTCGTACATCAGGCCGAGCTGGGCCTGCGCGAACGGGTCGCCCTGCACGGCGCCGCGATAGTAGCAGTCGGCGGCGGCTGCGTAGGCCTGCGGCACGCCGAAGCCGTGCTCATACAAGAAGCCGAGCATGCCGAGGGCGCGCGCATTGCCGCGCTCGGCGGCCGGCGCGAGCTCCCGAGCCGCCCGGACATAGTCGCCGCGATGGAAGGCGGCCGATCCGCGCGCCACGCTGTCGGCGCTCGCGACAGAGGCGGTCATCGCCCAAAGCACGATCGCAAGCGAGACCGAGAGGCCTGTCCGTTGTGCGAGAACGCGGCGCATCCTGCTGTCCGGCTCAGTGATAGCTGGTGGTGATCGGTGCATTGGTCGATGTCGTGGCGATGCTGCCGCGCAATTTCGATCGAAGCTCCTCGGCCACGGTCTGGGCGTCGGAACCATTGCGGATGATCTGCGGGCGGATGAAGATGATCAGCTCGGTACGCTGGGTGCCGTTGCTCTGATGTCCGAAGGCGTCACCGAGGCCCGGAATCTGGTCGAGCACCGGAAGCGCATTGCGGGCGCCGCTCTGCTGCTCGCTGATCAGGCCCGCCAGCAGCACGGTCTGACCGTTGGCCACCGAGATCTGGCTCTTGACCCGTCGTTCCGAAACGGTCGGCGTCAGGTTGACCGTGCTGCCGCTGCTTTGGGGAACATTGCTGATCTCCTGCTCGACGTCGAGCCGCACGGTGCCGTTCACGCTGACGCGTGGCGAGACCTTCAGGATGATGCCGGTGTTGCGATAGTCGATGGTGTTGACCACCGTGTTGCTCGTGGTCAGCACCGTCGCGCTGCCGGTCGAGACCGGGACGACGTCGCCGACCTGCAGGGTCGCGACCTGGTTGTTGATCACGACCAGTGAGGGATTGGACAGCACCTTGACGCTGGTGACGGCGTGCAGCGCATCCAGGATCAGGCTCGGCTGCGTTGCATTTCCGATCAGGAAGTTGAAGCCCGGGAAGCTCTGGTTGATGAAGGCATTGGTGAGCGATCCCGCGACCGAGACCGCACCGGTGGTTGCGTCCGTGGTGGTCGCGGGCGCGGAAGTGGCCTGGGTTCCGAGGATCGAGCCGGTGTTCGGCTTCAGGCCGAGGTTCTGGCTGGTGAGATAGGTCTGTACGCCATAGGACAAGGTGTTGTTGAGCGTGACCTCGGCGATCGTCGCGTCGATCGCGACCTGGAGCTGCGGCTCATCGATCTGCAGCAGGGTCGACTCGATGATGCGGTAGTTGGCCTGGTCGGCATAGATCAGGAGATTGTTGTTCACGACATCGGGCGTGATCCGGACGTCCTGCATGACGGGCTGCCCGTTGCCGCCGCCGGCACCGCGTCCGGCGTCCAGCGCGGCATTGTTGCCCTGGCCCGGATTGTTGGGATTGTTCGCTTGCCCGCCGGCGCCAAATCCCTGGCCAAGGCCCTGGCCGGTTGCGCCCGTCCCCGACGTGCCGCGGGATGCGAAGCCGCTCATGCCTGAATTCGCGCCGTTGTTGTTGTTGAGCGACAGACGGTCGGCGACGCTTGAGGTCGACGAGGTGCCGGAGCCGGGCGCGAGCTGGCTGTCGGCACTGTCGAGCAGGTTGCCGGACGATCCGCCAAGGAACATGTCGGTCAGGACCCGCGCAATCTGGCGCGCATCGCCGTATTTGACGCGGTAGACATGGACCGAGGTGCGCGCCGTGTCGTTGCGGTCGAGGCGCTTGATCCAGGTCGCGGCCGTGTGCAGCATGTCGGGCTTCTTGGTCACCACCAAAATCGCGTTCAGGCGCGCGATCGGCATGAACTTGATGACATTCTGGCTGAGGCCGTTCTCGCCGGAATCGACGATCTTCTCCAGCTCGGCAATAACAGGCGCGGGCGAGCCGCTCGAGATCGGGAAGATGCCGACGGATTGGCCGCGCATCCAGTCGACGTCGAAGCTGAGCACGGTATCGACCGCGGTGCGGCGCTCGGCGCCGGTGCCCTGGATCAGCAGCAGGTTGCGCGTCGTGTCGGCGCGGATCGCGCCGGCCCTGGTGGCAAAACTGTCGGTCAGCTTCATGAGGGTCTGCGCCGACACATATTGCAGGGGGACCACCGAGATGCCGAATCCGGGTTCCGGATTGGCCGCCGCGGCATCGACGCGGCCGCCGCCGACGGCGTCGCCGAGCGGCGTCAGGCGATAGCCTGCCGTATCCTTGAGCAGCACAACGCCGCTCAGGCGGAGTGCGTTTTCAAGCACGAACACCATGTCGGACTTCGGCACCGGGCGGACCGAGACCAGGCTGACCGTGCCCTGCACCCGCGGGTCGATGGTGTAGCCGACATGCAGGATGTCGCCGAGCACCACCTTGGCGACGGTCGCCACCGGCGTGCTCTCGAAATTCAGATCGAAGCCGTTGCCGTTCGACGCCGGTTGCGGCCGCGCGTCCGCGACGGCCGTCACTTCGCTTCCGTCATACATCGCCGCGCGGACGCTGCCGCTCTGGCTGCCGCCCGTCGCCGCCTGTGCGTTCACCGGTTGCGGCTGGCGCTGCGCCAGATCCAGCGAGCGCACCTTGTCGGTGACGTCGAGTTGGGATGCGTCCACGCTCTCGCCGACCGTCGCGGAATTGCAGGACGCCAACAACCCCAGTGACGTCAAGGCAAAAATGGCTGCGAGGCCGCCACGGATCGTCGGGCAGCGGCCCACTGTGCCTACGCGTTGCATGAAGGCCCTTCGCTTTGACTAACTGAAATTTCGATTGCTTGCGACGATCGGTCCTACCCCGGAGGGACTCTTAGCGATCGAACATGACAGAAATAAATTGGTTACATGATTGTCGTTCGCGACCTGCCCATCGCATCGCACCGAAATCGTGCTGCCGGCGCGCTGCTTGTGTCCGCGATGCCACCCTCAAAGTTTCTTGAGCGGGACGAATGATGTGACTTCGCACAGCTGTCACACTTCGGATCGATAACCGCACAATTGCCGGGAGCCGAACGCGACGGCACGCAGTGGCACTTGGCACGAACTGATCCGGGATAGTGTGGCGGGATATCGAGAATGGCCAACGACCTGTCCGTTCGGTTCGTGGATTATCTGCGTCAGAACAATCACCTGGCGCCGAGCGATGGACCGGCTGAGCGGACCGGGCAGGGCGCCGACGTCAGGCAGTTGAAGCTGTGGGAGGTTACCAGCCTCTCGCCGACCGACTTCGCCGACGAAGCCGCGCGCTTCTTTGCGCTCGGCCGGCTGACGCTTCAGGAGATGACGTCGGCCGAACCGCTGGTCGGGTCGTTCTCGCCGCGCTTCCTGCGCGAGACCATGGTCTATCCGTGCCGCGCGGTCGACGGGACCACGGTGCTCGCCGTCGTCGACCCGACCGATCAGGCGACGCTGCGGGCGGCACAGATCGTGCTTGGCGCCGGCATCCATGTGAAGGTGGCTTCGTCGGAAGACGTCGCCATCGCGCTGAACAACTCGTCCAGCACTGAAGAGGCCGAGGCCGCCGATAGCGCCGCGGCGCTGCCCCGCGAAGACGACATCGAGAGCCTGCGCGATCTCGCCAGCGGCGCGCCGGTGGTGCGCGCAGTCAACGATCTCATTGAGAAGGCGGTCGAGCTTCGCGCCAGCGACATCCATATCGAGCCGTTTTCCGGCGGGCTCATGGTGCGCTTACGGATCGATGGTCTGCTCCGGCCGGTCGCCGCGCTGTCGGGCGTGCTGCCCCAGGCGGTGGTCTCCCGCATCAAGATCATCGCCAACCTCAATATCGCCGAGCGCCGCCTGCCGCAGGACGGCGCGGCGCGGCTGCGGGCCGGTCGCACCGACATCGATATCCGCGTCGCGATCATGCCGACGCAGCACGGCGAATCCTGTGTCATCCGCATCCTGCCCAAGGATCGCGGCTTGTTGGTGGTCGAAAAGCTCGGATTCTCCGAGCCTGACGAAGCCAAGCTGCGGCGGCTCTTGAAGCTGCCGCACGGCATGGTCGTGATCACGGGGCCGACCGGCAGCGGCAAGACCACGACGCTGGCGACGATCCTGTCGATCCTCAATGAGCCCAGCCGCAAGATCCTGACCATCGAGGATCCGGTCGAATACGAGCTTCCCGGGGTCAACCAGTCCCAGATCAAGCCCGCGATCGGCCTGACCTTCGCCACCGCCCTGCGGTCCTTCGTTCGCCAGGACCCGGATGTGATCATGGTCGGCGAAATCCGCGATTCCGAGACCGCGCATGTCGCGGTGCATGCGGCGCTGACCGGGCATCTGGTGCTGACGACGCTGCACACCGAGACCGCGGCTGCCGCGGTGCCGCGTCTGCTCGACCTCGAGGTCGAAGGCTATCTGTTGCGTTCGGTGCTGCGCGGCGTGATCGCGCAGCGTCTGGTCCGGCAACTCTGCGAGCGCTGCAAGACGGCGCGGCCGCTTGCAACAGCCGATTTCGCCGAGGACCCCCGGCTCGCCGCGCTCGGCTTCAAGGCCGACGAGATCATTCAGGAGCCATGCGGCTGCGAGCGCTGCGGCGGGACCGGCTATCGAGGCCGCCTCGGCGTGTTCGAACTGCTCGAACTGTCCAATGAACTGCGCGAACTGATCGGGGAGCGAACCGACGGGCTGAAGATCGATACGATGGCGATCCGCTCGGGCATGACCACGATGCTCGACGACGGGGTCGCGAAATGCCGCGCCGGATTGACCTCGCCCGCCGAGATCCTCCGCGTCGCAACGGTGCGGTGACGCCGTGCCGAATTATCGCTATCGCGCTCTGACCCAGGCCGGCGAGATCGTGAACGGCACGATCTCCGCCCCGACGGCGGCCGAGGTGGCGCGGCGGATCGAATATCTCAAGCTGCTGCCGATCGAAACCACCGAGGACAAGCGCGCATCCGGCGGCACCGGTGGCCGCAGCCTGTTCGGCGGGCCGAGCGCGGCCGAGGTCACTACGTTCACGCGTGATCTCGCACTGCTGCTCAAGGCCGGTGCGCGTCTCGACGATGCCTTGGAGTTGCTGTCGGGCGACGCGGACGTGGGCCGGATGCGTCCGGTGGTGGCGAAAATTCGCGCCGCCCTGCTCACCGGCGAGAGCTTTGCCGACGCGGTCGCCGATCATCCAACCCTGTTCCAGCCGATGTACATCGCCCTGGTCCGGGTGGGAGAGATCTCCGGCACGCTCGATTCCGTGCTGGAGATGCTGGGCACCGAGCGCGCGCGTTCCGAGCAGATGCGGCGCAAGCTGACCGACGCCATGCAATATCCGGCCTTCGTGCTGGTCGCGGCGTCCGGCGTGATGCTGTTCTTCCTGCTGTTCGTGCTGCCGCAATTCTCGACCGTGCTCGGCGATTTCGGCGGCAAGTCGGACACGGCGCTCGCCAGCTTCATTGCGGTATCGGATTTCCTGCGCGCCAATGCCACCGCGGCAAGCCTGATCAGCGCGGCAACGATTGCGCTCGCATGGTGGCTGCTGCGGCAGGCGCGCGTCCGCGCCGCGCTGGTCAACGCCATCTCGCGGGTGCCGGGCATCAGCAGCGCTTTCCAGTTCTATCGCGCCAGCCTGTTCTGCCGCAATCTCGGCGTCCTGCTCGGCAGCGGTGTCAACCTCACCGCCGCGTTGCGCATCCTGGTCGACATCATGTCAGTGACCGGAAGCGAGGCGAACTGGACCGCCGCCGCCGACCGCGTCCGCCATGGCGGCAAATTGTCGGAAGCACTCGCCGTGGCGGACAGTCTGCCGCCGATGGCGGTCCGCATGCTGCGGCTCGGTGAAGAGACCGGGCAGCTGCCGGTGCTGGCCGGGCGGGTCGCGGAATTCTACGAAGCAAAATTGCAGCGCAGCCTGGACCGGGTCGTCGGCATCGTCGGTCCGCTAGCGATCATCACGATCAGCACCGTCGTCGGCGGATTGATCGTGTCGGTCATGACGGCGCTGCTCTCGGTCACACAGCTAGTCGGTTAGAGCAGGGGTCATCGGCCATGATATCGCGCAACATCATCATAAAGGCATTCGCCACGCGAGCGGAACGCGCTCGCACGCCGTCGCAAAGCCAGAGGCGTTCGGGGCAGGAGGGCTTCACGCTGGTCGAGATGCTGGTGGTGATCGCGATCATCGGCCTGATCATGGGGCTGATCGGCCCGCGCGTGCTCAACTATCTCAGCGAATCCAAGGTCAAGACCGCGCGCATTCAGTTGCAGAGCTTCTCCAGCGCGCTCGACCTGTTCTACCTCGACGCCGGGCGCTTCCCGTCGACGGCTGAGGGGCTTGCCGCCCTGGTGCGGCGCACGCCGGGGGTCGCGGCCTGGAACGGCCCGTATCTGAAGGGCGGCAACGTGCCGAACGATCCCTGGAACCATCCTTATCTCTATCGCTCGCCCGGCGAGCACGGACCGTATGACATCGTCTCCTACGGCTCCGATGGTCAGGAGGGCGGCAGCGGCACCTCGGCCGATATCTCGCTCGAGAAGACCACCGCCGCCAACAACGACCAGTAAGGATGCATGGCAAGCATGAGTGACGCGACGCAGCGCGGTTTCACCCTGCTCGAGATGGTGTGCGTGCTCGCCATCATCGCGCTGCTGGCGGCCGTGCTGCTTCCGTTCATTCCGCACCAGACCTCGCGATCGCGCCTGCAGGCCTATGCATTGCAGACCGCGACGCTGCTGAAGGCCGATCGGAATGCCGCCATCGAGCGCAGCACCAGTGTTGCGACGCTGGTCGATGCGCCGAGCCGGGTGATCCACTCCGGCGCATCGCGCATGACGGTGCGGATCCCCGAAGACGTGCGGTTCGATGCCGTGCTGCCGCAGAGCTGTCAGCGCCGCGCCGCACTGTCGACCATCCGCTTCTTCGCCGATGGCGGGTCCTGCGGCGGCTCCATCGCGCTGACGCGGCTCGATGCGGGATATGAGGTCCGCGTCAACTGGCTTACCGGAAGGGTTGAAATCGTTGCTCGCGACGTCGCCGCCAACTGACCGCGCTGATGCGGGGTTCACCATCATCGAGGTGCTGGTGGCGCTGGCGCTGGTGGCTGTCTCGATCGTTGCGATCGGCGCCGTCATGGGCGTCAAGACGCGCGGCGTGCGAGCGCTGGAGCAGCACGTGGCGCTGATGCAGGCGGTGCGCACCTTGATGACGGTCGGCATCCCGCCCCGCGCGGAATTGCAGTCGGGCACCTCGACGGGGCAGGCGGAGGGCTACCGCTGGACGATTGATGTCAGTCCGCTCGGTGGCGACTGGAAGGTGCCCGAGGGCAATGTGCCCTGGGCTCCGGAGCTGGTGCGGATTCGCGTCAAATCTCCGGGCGGTGCGCTGTCCGACATTCGCACCGTGCGCCTGATGCCGAGGGCGTCGGAATGACCCGGGCATGGGCAGACCAGCGAACGGGCGAGCGCGGCTTCACGCTGATCGAGACCATCGTCGCGCTGGCGCTGATGGGGCTGTTGCTGTCGGCGCTCGCCAGCATCACGGCGCAGTGGCTGCCGAGCTGGAACAGGGGCCTCGACCGGATCCAGCGCAGCGAATTGATCGGGATCGCGCTGGAGCGGATCGGCGCCGATCTTGCCGCCGCGGAGTTCGTTGCCGCCAACCGCGACAGCCACAAGCCGCTGTTCGACGGATCGGAGTTGTCCGTGATGTTCGTGCGCACGTCGGTGGGGCCGAATGCCGGGCCGGGGCTCGACGTGGTGCGCCTTGGCGAGACGCGCGATCGCGGCGAGTTCGTCACGGTTCGCACGCAGACGCGGTTCACGCCGCTGGCTGACGGGGTGTCGCTGTCGGAGCAGGTCCATCTCGGCAGCCCGGTGGTGCTGCTGCGCGCGCCCTATCGGCTGTCGTTCGCCTATGCCGGTGCTGACCGGGCCTGGAAGAGCGCGTGGAAGGACGCGGACAGACTGCCGGCGATGATCCGGCTGACCGTGCGCGACGCGGCGAGCCAGCGCGTCCTGTCGGTTTCGACCATCGCGCCGGTCCATGTCCAGATTCCGAGCGACTGCACCAAGCCGGACGGCAATTGCGGCGACAAGCAGAGCTCCGGAAGTGCCACCGATCAGGGGAAGACGTGATGGGCGCGTCCGGCAATGTCGGCCGATCGCCGGCCAATCGCGGCTTCGTCATCGTTGCGGTGCTCTGGATCCTGCTGGCGCTGTCGTCGCTGGCGATCATTTTCTCGGCCTATCTGGCCGCGTCGGCGCGCGCGCTGGCGGCCAGCGACCTGTCGTTGCAGACCGAGGCGCTGGTGTCGGCCGGGCTCGAGCTCACCGCCTATCAGCTGACGCTGACGGACGAGAAGACGAGACCACAGTACGGGGCGTTTCATTTCGGGCTGGACGATGCCAGCGTCGGCATCACCTTCACGTCGGAGGCCGGCCGCCTTGATCTGAACTACGCGTCGAAGGAGATGCTGATCGGCCTGTTCGTCGTGCTCGGCGCCCGCAAGGACGCCGCCGCCGAATATGCCGACCGGATCGTCGGCTGGCGAACCCGGCCCGCGCCGGGCAGCGAGAATGTGGAGGCGGCGCGCTACAACGCGCTTGGCTATTCGCCGCGGCAGGGGCTGTTCACCCATATCAACGAGCTGGCGCTGGTCGCCGGCATCCCCGAAGCGTTTGTCGATCGCGTGTTGCCGTTCGTGACGGTGTTCAACGGCGGTCCGGATGTTGATCCGACCATCGCCGCGCCGGAAGTCGCTCTCGCCGTCGATAAGGCGTCGGGGAAGGACCAGGACGGCTTCGGGGCGCGCCCGGCTTCGCCGAACGGAATCGCTGCCGGAACGCAGGCCCCAAGCCAGCAGAGCGCGGCATCGACGGCGCAGAGCCCGTGCTACCGGATCGCAATCTCGATCCGCTTCCGCAACGGTCACCGTACCACGTCCGAGGCGGTGATCGCACTCGGCGACAAGGTCGAGCCTTATCGGGTCTTGTCCTGGCAAAACGACGTCGAGCCGCGAAACCCGGTTCTGCTGCGCAAGAGAGGATGATGGCAATGCTTGCCGAAGCACGGCAATGGTTCGAGCAATGGATCGGCGCGGTCGCGACCACCGTCGACGGCGTCGCCGGCAGGTTCATGCGCCGGCGCAGCATCGAGCTCGACGAGAATGGCGACGGCACGTTCACCGCCCGCCTCGCGGTCTCGAAGGATGGCTCGCCTTCGATGCCGGTTTCGTTCCGGCTCGATCACGATGCGCCGCAGCCTCCGCTGCCGGCGGAGTGGAAGACCGCGTTCGACGGCAGCCGCATCGAGGTGCGTTTGCGATCGGATCAAATCGTCAGCCGCGTGCTCGATTTCCCGAGCCAGGCAAGCGACTTCCTCGACGGCATGATCCGCGCGCAGGTCGACCGGCTGACACCATGGAGCGCCGCCGATGCTGTCTTTGGCTGGAGTTCGCCGCAGCCGATCGCCAATGACCGCATTGAAGTCGCGTTCGGCGCGACCGCGGCGACGAAGGTCGATCCGTTGATCCGGATGGCGAGGATGCTCGGCGCCGCCTCCATCGCGGTGTTCGCGCCGGCGGTTGGCGGCGACGGCGCCGCGCAGCAGGTGACGCTGCTCGACAGGTCGCTGCGCGGCCTTGCCGGGCCCTCGGTTCCGCGCCTGTTGCGCGTCAGCCTGGCCTCGACGGCGGCCGCGGCCGCGGTCTCGCTGCTGCTGAACATCTATCTCGGCGGGTGGCTGCAATCCGAGCAGGACGACCTGCAACACCGGATCGCGCAGCGCCGCGCCGCGCTGCGTCTCGATGCCAATGGCGACTCGTCCGGGCTCGGCCTGCTGGCCAAGCGCAAGCAGACGACGCCGTCGAGCGTCATGGTCCTGGAAGCGGTCTCGCGCGTGCTGCCCGACACGACCTATGTGACGGAACTTCGCATCGAGGGCAACAAGGTGCAGGTGGTGGGGCTGACCCAGGATGCGCCGTCCCTGATCCGGCTGCTGGAACAGTCGCCGCAATTCACCCGCGCGACGTTCTTCGCGCCGACGACGCGCGCGGCGAATGAATCGGCCGAGCGGTTCCACGTCGAGGCCAACATCACTGCCTATTTTGGATCCGGCTCATGAGCGCAGCATCCCGATCGCTGACCGCTGTCAGCACCTCGCCAATGGTCGCGACCGCGAGCTATCTCGGCCTGTTCGTGCTGCTGCTCTTTGTCGTCATCTCGTCGCTCTCGGACATCATCGGCCTGCGCAGCGATGTTGCGGCAGCGGCCGGATTGCTGGAGCAACTGGAGGGGCGATCCAAGGCGAATACCGCGCCAGGTCAGCCGGCGATGCCGACCGGCTCGGCCTATCTCGAGGGGGCGACCGTCACGGTGGCCGGCGCCACCTTGCTGCAACGGGTGTCGGGCGCGGTGATCAAGGCCGGCGGCAACGTGCTGTCGACGCAGCTCGATGTTCCCAACGCGCCGGCCAAGGCCGGCTTCATCAGCATGGTCGCGAGCAGCGAGATCGAGCAGGCGCAATTACAGCAGGTGCTCTACGATCTGGAAGCCGGCATGCCGTTTTTGTTCATCGACCAACTGGTCGTGCAACCCGTCGCCGACGAGGCCGCCAAGGGCGCCGATCCCGGCAAGCTGCGCGTGCTGCTCGGCGTCTCCGGACAATGGCGAGGAGCCAAATGATGCGACGCTTCGCAGCGACCATCGTGCTGTTGGCAGTGTCGGCCTATTCGGCGCCGGCTGCGGTGCCTGCCCCGTCCGGCGATGCATTGGACGCCGGGATGCTCGACGATACACGCCTCGGTGGACCGGTGCTGAGTTCACCGCCGCCGTCCGAACCGGTGACATCGGTCCGGGTGGCCCCGTCGCCGGCACCGACACCCCGGCCGCTCAGCGCCAATCCGTTGTGGGGCATCCCGCTCAAGACACTGTCCAACACGCGCGACCGGCCGGTGTTCTCGCCGTCGCGGCGACCGCCGCCTGCCGTCGTTGCGGAACCGGAGGTCAGCAAGCCGGCGCCGCCGCCGCCGCGCAAGGTCGCGATCGAGCCACCGCCGCTGTCGCTGGTCGGCACGATTGCGGGAGATGACGAAAGCTTCGGGATCTTTCTCGATCAGTCGACCAAGACGGCGCTGCGGCTGAAGATCGGCGATGACTTCCAGGGATGGAAGCTGCGGTCCATCAACGGCCGCGAAGTCACGATGCAGAAGGACGATCAGGGGGCCGTGCTCACATTGCCCCAGCCCGGCGGCGACGAGAGCGGCGATGTCCGCCTGGTTCCGGTCAGCACGGAAAGGAAGCCCTTGGCAGCGCGGCGCCAGATGTGACCGCGCGTCGGACCGAGATGCTAGTTCAACGCGAGCCAGCTCTGAAGGGCCGGCGTCACGAGAAGCCCGAGCGCCAGAAACGGGCCGAACGGGATCGAGGTCTGGCGCTTCATCTCGTGACCTGCGAGTTGCAGGCCGCCGGCAACACCGAGCGCCGCGAGTGCCGCGATCAGCAGCAAGGTCGGAACGCCTGTCGCGCCGACCCAGATCGCCGCGGCGGCAAGAAACTTGACGTCGCCAAGTCCCAATCCGTCGACATGCCGCAAGGCGAAGTAAAGACGCTGCAGTAGAAGGAACACGATGCCGACCAGGACCGCAATCGCCATGGCGGTGAAGGCGGCCATCGTGCCTTCGGTGACGACGACGTTGGCGAGACCGAGCGCCGCGATCGCAAGGTTCAGCCAATTCGGGATGATGCCGTGGCGAAGATCGATCAGCGCGACCGCGCAGCAAAGCATGCAAAGCGCACCGTAAGATCCGATAAAATAAAGGGCTTCGCGATCAATCTGCATGGCGACGGACAAGTGTGACAGGTGCGGACGTTGTGTTGCAACAACTCACGCGCGTTGAACAGTCCAATTTCAATCCGTCTGCAGCAGCGCGAACGAGTTTGCAAAATTGTGATCGTCATCGACGATCGCGAAGCAGAAAAGATGCGACAAAAAGTCTGCGCTGTCACAAATCCGCATAGGATACCGACAATAGTTCGCCCCGCTACATGCCGCGAGCCCTTCGTGGCAGACGAGTGGGTTGACTATGCACAAGATGCAAGTGGCGGCGTGCCTTGCTTTGCTGGCGGCGTTCGCAGGCGTGCGCGCCGCGAATGCCGGCGCTCTCGAGGAGGGCGCCGAGCGCTACCGGCCATATTTGATCGAGGGCGTCGCCAGTGCGCTGACAGGCGCGCGTGCGCTTCGCGAGCGCGCCGCGGCGGCGGATTTGCCTGGAGCGAAGAAGGCCTGGCTGTCGGCGCGCGCCGGCTGGGAGCGCTCGGAGGTGTTCACCGCGGGGTTCGTGCCTGAGCTCGACGCGCAGATCGACGCCTGGCCCAACGCGGACAGCGGGTTCCACGCCATCGAGGCGAAACTGTTCGGAGCTGCCAGCACCGACGTGGCCACCGATGCGACCGGCCTTGTCGAGCATCTGAACGATCTCCACGGCAAGCTCAAGGATATCAAGCTGACGCCGCAGGGCCTTCTGGATGGCACGGTGCGGCTCGCCTACGAAGTCGGAGAGAGCAAGGCCGATGGCGGCGAGTCGCGCATCAGCGGCACCTCGCTCGACGACATGCGCAACAACATCGCCGGCATCGATTTCGCCTACCACACGATCTTCTCGGCCGCGCTCAACACGGTCGACGGCAAGCTCGACGAGATGGTGACCAACCGGATCGAGCAGCTCGAAGCGATTGTCGCCACGCCCGACCTGCCGCATGTCAACATTGCCGAACTGCGCCAGACCAGCGAGGAACTGGTGGTTGCGTTGCAGAGCGCCTCGGCAAAGCTCGGGCTGCAGCGGCCGACCCTGGAGGCCCAGGCGCGATGACATCGCTTCACCTGCGTCTGGCTGCGCTGCTCTCCGGTGTGATCGCCCTGGCACTGTTCGGGCGTGCGGTGGCGTTTCCGGTCGACGGTGACAAGACCGTGCTGCCTGTCGCGACCGAGCTGAACGAGGATGCGCTCGACAAGCCGCGCGAGGTGTTCCAGTCCGAGCGGACCGGGGCCAAGTCCTATCTGGTGAATCTCGGCGAT
This sequence comes from Bradyrhizobium sp. USDA 4502, assembly GCF_054063355.1. Lineage (NCBI taxonomy): Bacteria > Pseudomonadati > Pseudomonadota > Alphaproteobacteria > Hyphomicrobiales > Nitrobacteraceae > Bradyrhizobium > Bradyrhizobium sp. USDA 4502. The sequence continues at coordinate 6,606,796 of NZ_JBSSGF010000001.1, read as the reverse complement.
CTCGCGTTCAATTCGCCGGGGCTGCTCGGTGACGTGGCGCGGCAGGCCGGCGTGAGCTGCGGCACCTGCCACGTCAATGGCGCGAACAACGCCAAATTCTTCATGCCGAAGATGTCGAGCCGGCCCGGCACGTTCGACACCACCGGTCCGCTGTTCAATCCGAAGGCCAACAATCTGGCGTTCGATCCAGTGCGGATCCCGAGCCTGCGCGGCGCCCGTTATCTAGCGCCCTACGGCGCCGACGGCCGATTCGCCTCGCTGCGCGACTTCGTCCACAACGTCATCACCAACGAGTTCGCAGGTCCCGAGCCGTCGCCGGCAACGCTCGATGCGATCGTGGCGTATATTCACGACATCGACTTCCTGCCCAATCCGAGCCTTGGTCCCGCCGGGCGGCTGGCCGGCAAGATCAGCGACGCGGAGCGCCGCGGCGAGGTGCTGTTCGCAAAGCCGTTCCCGCACGATCTCGCGCTGAGCTGCGCGGGATGCCACGTTCCGTCGTCCGGCTTTGTCGATCACCAGCAGCACGATGTCGGTTCGGGCGGACTGTTCAAGACGCCGACGCTGCGCAATGCCGATTTCAACGCGCCGTACTTTCACGACGGCCGCTTCGACAATTACGACCAGGTCGTCGATTATTTCGACCGGACCTTTCAGCTCGAGCTCTCGGCGCAGGACAAGGGCGACCTCGTCGCCTATCTCACGGCAGTCGGCGATGGCGTTCAGCCCTATGAGCGCGACGGCGCCGGGGCAACGCTGAAGGAGATCAACGATTTCTCGACGGTGCTCGCGACCGCGATTCCGTCCGGTGACAAGGACATCGTCGCGCTGGCGGTCGATACGATCGGTCGCGAGTTGCGCGAGTTGACCGAGCAATATCCCGACCGCAAGAACACCAGCGTCTCGGGCGGCGAGCAGCAGCGCGTACTTGCGCGCAACGGCCTCAAGGAGCTCGTGCTCACGCTGCGGCGAATCGAGATGGCGGTTGCGGCAGGGCGCAACGCGGATGCCGCAACCGAGTTCAGGAATTATCGCAATCTGATGGCTGCTGCAGTGCCTGCGCTGTTGGCTAGCGCCGAGCCGTGGTCGCTATTCAATCAAGGCGTGCATGACCAACATTACGCTGCGCTTCGCCAGGTGATGCGCTCCAAGCACCTTTCGCATTGATTGCGTTGTATTGAAGTGATTTTGCGATCTGCGCTGCGGCGCGGATGCGTGAGCAATTTTCGATCATTGGTTGCATGGTTGAATCGTGGAGATGCACCGCCGCGGCGGCAGATGTCTCCTCAGAAAATATTTGAACGTTTCGAAATTTCTTGCGCGCTTTCATGTAAGCGAAAACCATGCGTCATATTGTCGCACTAAGCAGTGTGTGTTGCTAACCGCAAACACCCTGAGGTCGACAATGAGTTTGAATTACAAAAAGCACTGGCGAACCAGCACCGCGCTCTGCATCGCGTCAACGGTGCTCGTCGCAACAGCCGCATATGCTGCTCACTATCCGGGCGGCCGCAGTGATTGGGACAAGCGTCCGCATCACAATCACCAGGCGCACGAAGAGGGCGATCGTGCGAACCATGAGAACCATGGCCATCATGGTGACGGCGATCACGGCGTGAAGACCGCGTCGCCGATCAAGCACGTCATCATCCTGATCGGTGAGAACCGCGGTCTCGATCACACCTTCGGTATCTACAAGCCGAAGGGCAAGGGACAGACCATCTCCAACCTGTTGTCGAAGGGCATCGTCAACGAGGATGGAACGCCGGGACCGAACTTTGCGCAGGCGCAGCAGTCCTCGGTCGCGGGCCAGCCCTTGTACTATATCGGCGCACCGACCATCGCGAAGTCGCCCTACAACGCGACCAACCCGATGCCGCAGCCGAACACGGCCGGCACGCCGACCGCGCAGAGCGACACCGCGCCCCCGTTCAAGACGATCGCCGAAGCCAGCGTCGAGAAGGACATGGACCCGGCCGATCTCGATATCCTCACCACCGGCTTCAGCGGCCTGCCGACCGGTGTGCTGGATACCCGCATTCCCGGCGCCGGCGGTCTGAACGGACCGTTCCAGTTGCAGGGTGAGCAGATCAGCGACGACGACTACACCGGCGACTCGACGCATCGCTTCTACCAGGATTGGCAGCAGGAAGACTGCAGCGCCGCCAACGCCACCAAGAAGAACAATTCGGGTTGCCTGAACGATTTGTTCCCGTTCGTGATGGCGACCTATTCGGCATCCAACAAGAGCATGGCCAACTCGATGGGCTACTACAACGCCCAGCAGGGTCAGGCTCCGGTCCTGAAGATGCTGGCCGACCGCTTCACCCTGAGCGACAACTTCCACCAGTCGTTCCACGGCGGCACCGGCGCGAATCACTTCATGCTCGGTACCGGCGACGCGGCCTTCTGGAGCGACGGCAAGGGCAATCCGGTGACGCCGCCGGCCAACCTGATCGCCAATCCGAATCCGGTCGCAGGTTCGGTCAACCGCTACACCGTCGATGGCAATTGGAGCAATTGCTCTGATGTCTTCCAGCCCGGCGTCAAGCCGATCGTCACCTACCTCAACAATCTGCCGTACGCGGCGGAGCCGAACTGCAAGCCCAACCACTACTACATGCTCAACAACGTCAACCCGGGTTATCTGCCGAACGGCGCGCTGTCGGGTGGCAACAACGTGCCGCCGTCGTCGGTTCGCACGATCGGCGATGCGCTCATGGAGAAGAATGTCTCCTGGGCGTTCTACGGTGGCGCGTTCAACGACGCCGTGGCGCTTTCCAACGCCGCGGTTGCCGCCAATCCGTCGAACCCCAACCTCAGCGCCGCTGCGGTCGCCGATCCGGCGCACGCGCTCGGCATTGCCTACTGCCAGATCTGCAATCCGTTCCAGTATGCGACCTCGATCATGGCTAACCCGGCCGTGCGTCAGGCTCACATGAAGGACACTGCCGATCTGATCACGGCGATCCAGAACAACACGCTGCCTGCGGTGTCTTTCGGCAAGCCGGACGGCCTGCTCGACGGTCATCCGCAGAGCTCGAAGGTTGACCTGTTCGAGGCCTATGTCCTGAACGTGCTCAACTCGCTGGACAACAACCCGGAGCTGAAGGCTGAAACCGCTGTCTTCATCACCTGGGACGAGGCCGGCGGCTATTGGGACTCCGGCTACCAGCAGTCCATCGACTTCTTCGGCGACGGACCGCGCATTCCGACCCTGATCCTTTCGCCCTATTCGACGGGCGGCAAGGTCAACCACAACTACGCCGACCACGTTTCGCTGCTGAAGTTCATCGAGCGCAACTGGGCTCTCCAGCCGCTCACGAACCGCAGCCGCGACAACCTGCCGAACCCGACCTACTCGAAGAACAACGAGTATGTTCCGACCAACAGCCCGGCATTGTCTGATATGTTCGACGCGTTCGACTTCAGCAAGCCGGTCACGTTGTCCTACACCGAGTGATCAAGCTCTCGCCCACGGCGAGGTCTTGACTGCATCCAAGGGCGGCGCCGATCGAACCAATGGTTCGGTCGGCGCCGTCATGTTCTGTTCCTGCCACCTGATCGACCGGAGACATGCGATGAAACGCAATAAGAAGACGTGCGCGATCAGCAGCAGCGTCGCGGCTAGCCTGCTTGCCGTCGCCATCCTGGCCGGCGCGGCGATCCCGGCCATGGCGCAGCAGTTTTCCGCCGACCTCGTCGCGAACAAGGACGACACGGCAACCGCCATGGGAGCCTTGCGGGTCTCGGGCGGAAAAGCACGGATCGAGACAAGCGCGCTGCCCGACGGGTTCTTCCTGATCGATACGGGCAAGCCCGCGGCCTATTTCGTCCGTCCGGCGGCACGGGTTTACATGGACGCGCGGCAATCGAGCCCGCTCACCCGGATGTTCATTCCGGTTGATCCGGATGATCCCTGCCGGCAATGGCTGGCGATGGCGCAACTGTCCACGCCGATCGACCTCGCGGCGTGGCACTGCCAGCGCGACGGAGAGGAAACCATCGCTGGGCAGAATACCGACGTCTTTCGAATCGCTGCGCCGTCCGGTTTGAGCTTTGTCGGCTGGATCGACCGCGCGCGCAGATTTCCGGTACGGATCAAGACCGCGGATGGGACGGTGATCGCTGCCGATCACATCCGCGACGAGCCGCAGGCGGCGCAAATGTTTGAAATTCCCGCAGGCTTGCGCAAGTTCGACCCGCAAGCGCTGATCCGTCGGATCCAGCAGAGCGACGTATGGGTTGAGCCGCCGGCTTCGGAGTGAGCACGCCGTCCGTTACTGCGACTGCAGGCTTGTTACCGGCAGGATCCGGCCGAGCGCAGTGTAGTGCGACTGATGCACGCTGCTGTTGAACAGCGACCAGGGTTCGGCCTTTTTCAGGGCGACGGGTACGTCGAAGTGCACCAGCTGCGCAAAGTTGCGATATTCGGCCATCGCATCGTCGATACGGCCGGCGGCGACGTCGAGATCGATGCGGCGCAGGGTCAGAACGAGGTCCTTCAGGATCGCGCGCGCCGCCAGCCGCTCGTCCTTGCCACCGATCGCGGTGTTCCTGATGTCCGGGATGCGCTCGGTCAGTTCGCGCAGTTCGGCCCCGACCCCGGTCACGGCCAGCGACACCACCGCGGTGTCGGCAGCCGGGATCGCGACCTCGAGGACGCTCGAGAGCTCGAGCACCTCTTTCATCCGGAGCATGACGCCGTCCTTGTCGAACGGGCGTTCGCCGTCGCCGACCGCATTCAGATAGGCCACGAGGTCCTGGGTGTCCTGGGTCGACAGTTCGAGGTCGAACACACGATCGAAATGATCGACCACCTGTTCATAGCTGTCGTAGCGGCCATCGTGGAAATACGGGGCGTTGAAGTTGGCGTTCAGCAAAGTCGGGGTCTTGACCATTCCACCGGATCCGACGTCGTGGCGCATCTGGTCGTTGAAGGTACCACCCGGAACATGACAACCGGCGCAGCTCAGCTCGGCCTGCTTCGGGAACGGCTTGAAGAACAGCGCCTCGCCGCGGCGCTCGGCCAGGCTCGCCTGCGCGGCAAGCCTGCCGCCGGGTGCAATCTTCGGATTGGGGAGAAAATCGATATCGTTGATATAGGCGACGAGGCCGTCGAGAACCTCGTCGCGCGGCTTCGGGCCGGAAAATTCATTGACGATGACATTATAGACGAAGTCGCGCAGCGAGGTGATGCGGCCGTCATGTCCGTAGGGAGCGAGGAAGCGGGCGCCGCGCAGGCTCGGAATCCTGACCGGATCGAGGATGCTGTTGAACGTCTTCGCGTTGAAGACGAGGCTGGTCGTATCGAAGGTGCCGGGGCGGGAGGATGCGCCCGGAACGAACAGTTTCGGGTTCGATGCGCCGTTGACGTGACAGGTGCCGCAGCTCATCTCGGCCTGACGCGCCTTGCCGCCCAGGATGGAAGGCGAGTTGAACGCGAGATCGCCGAGATTGACCAAATAGGATTTTCGCCCGCCGACGGCCTCGGAATGAAAGAGCTCGCGTGGCCGCGCCAGCGCTTCCTCGGAAAATTCGGTGCCGGCCGGCAGCACGGTCTGGTCGCCGCCGAGCGGGAACGCCGTCGCGCGCAACGGGAGCAGGGCAACGACGAGCGCCAGCCACGCGACCCGTGCCGGTCTGACGCCGCGATCGGCAGCTGTCGCACGATGTTTTCCGGAGCCGGACACCAGAATATCCCAAGCCATCGCGCGAAAACGCCCCTGTCACAAATGCATATGCGCTGCCGTGCGTCGGAAGATGTCACGGAGGTGACAGTTTCCTGTCGGCAGGATCAATGACCATCTGACTGGATAGACGAATTTTGATTGCGGTTTGATGACGCTCGATCAGCGAAGCGCAACGCAGTCTGCGTTTGACACGATGAAAGTCTGTTGGTGCGCGAGCATCTTTCCGCGCGTTTGCGCGCGCGTCGAAAAACAGTCATCCCAGCGAAATGTGTTTTGCATAGCGTGTAGCTCCATTTCTATTTCTTTCTAAATCAGGAGAGCACTATGCGGCTTTGGGGAGCCATTCCGGCGCTCGCGGTTGTTGCTGGCGCCGTTGCCATCTCGCCGGTAGCAAACGCAGAGAATTTGGTCGAAAAGATCGTTGATGAGTTCAAGCACGAGATCAAGGACGAGCTGCGCGACCTGCGGGATCGTGGCCATGAAGGCGTGCACCAGTACAAGCACATCGTCGTCATCTATCAGGAGAACCACAGCTTCGATAACCTCTACGGTCACTGGGGCGACGTCGGCCGCGACCGGATCAACGGCACATCCTATGCCGATCAGGCGCACACCCTGCAGGTTCGGCAGGACAACCAGACCGTCTATGCTTGTCTGCTGCAGAACGACGTCAACCTGACTTCTCCGTCGCCGCAACCGACGAGCTGCACCGACAATACGGGCACGGTCGCGATCCTGAGCGCCTTCAAGAACAAGCCGTTCGAGATCAATGAATTCATTCCGACCTCGGCCACGACCTGCCCGAAGCCGCTCGGCGCTTTCGCGGCTCACGGTTTCCTCAACGGCACCGGCGCGCCCGGCGGCTGCACCGCGGACATCGTGCACCGCTTCTACAGCGAGCAGTACCAGCTCAACGGCGGCCGGCAGAACCGCTACATGACCGGCAGTGATGCGGCGGGTCTGGTGATGGGCTATTACGACACCAAGAAGCTGCCCATCTACACCTATCTCCACGGCAACGGCGCGCCGAACTACATCATTGCCGACAGCTTCTTCCAGGGTGCCTTCGGCGGTTCGTTCCTCAACCACCAGTTCCTGGTCGCCGCCGCGGCGCCCCAGTTCGTCGGTGCCCTGAATGACGGCAGCGCCAACGACTTCCACTCGATCGTCGATGCCAACGGCATGCCGACCAGCACGCCGCTCTACACGCCGCTCTCGACCGTGAAGGATGCGCAGCTGACGGCGAAGTGCAATCAGGCCGGCCTGCCGGCGGGCCTTGCCTGCGGCGACTACGCGGTCAACACGACGCAGCCGTTCTATCAGCCCTATTCCCCGGGCACCGCCGACATCAAGCGCCTGCCGCCGCTGCACACGCCGAACATCGGCGATCGGCTGTCGGCAAAGCGCGTCGATTGGGCCTGGTATTCGGGCGGCTGGTCGAACGCCAACGGCGACGTCGGCGCTTCGGGCTGGACCAACGGCAACGGTACGACCTGCACCGACCCGAACCATGTTTCCACGGCGGTGTTCCCGAACTGCCCGGACGTGGATTTCCAGTACCACCATCAGGCGTTCAACTACTTCGCCAACTACGCGCCCGGAACGCAGGCCCGCAAGGATCGTCTGAAGGACGAGGCGGAGTTCATCCAGGCGGCGAAGACCGGCCGGCTGAAGCAGGTCAGCTTCATCAAGCCGATCGGCGAGGAAAACGAGCATCCGGGCTACACCAGCGAGTCCGAAGGCAGCCAGCATCTCGTCGATCTCGTCAAGGCGATCGTCGAGGGGCCGGATGGCAAGGACACGCTGATCGTCATCACCTATGACGAGTTCGGCGGGCAGTGGGATCACGTTCCGCCGCCGCCGTTCAACCGTCATGGTGCCGAAGCCAAGGCCGCGGACCAGTGGGGCCCGGGCACCCGCATTCCGGCGCTCTTGATCGCCAAGCGCTTCAACAAGTCGGGCGTCGCGCATGAGGACTTCGACACCACGTCGATCCTCAAGATGCTCGAAAAGCGCTTCGATCTCGATCCGCTGGTGACGCGCCCGGTGCGCAGCCTCTCGGCGGCGCTGAAGGCCGGCGAGGGCTGGCACTGACACGAGAAACGCTGCCGGCCCGCGACAACGTCCGACGCGGGCCGGAGTGCCGGCCACGCGCCCAAGGGATCGCTAGACGAAGGGATCGCTACAAGAAGCGATCGCTACATGATCAGATCGTGTAGCGGATGGGTCACGACGGCGTCCGGCGTATGGTCCGGGAAGAAATCTGTTTGGTGCTCCGGGACAGCCGGCCCCATTGCCGGCGTTCCACCAGTTGCAACTCCTTGCGCCAGCTGAAATCCGGCGGAATCGTCGTGGCGGCTGAACCACGCGAGGCTTTGATCAAACTGTGGAGGGGACGAAGCTCCCTGCTGTTCAAGGCTCGAAGGCTCCGCGAAATGAAAGGACTGCTCGGTCGTTCCCGACGTTCCGCCGTCTACAAAGGGCAAGATTGCCTGAGACAACGCCGCGTCCTCGTGGCTACTCGTTGACATCGGACTAACATCGGGTGCGGGAGCGCTGGCGCCGACCGGCGGCGCGGGGCTGTCCTGGCTGGCGGCGAATATGAAGGTGTCCATCCCCGCCGTGTGGCACTGAATATCGACCTGAAGGCTGCTCGTGGCCGAATCGCCGTCCGCATCGACCGCCGTCACATCGAACAGCAGATCCGCATTGATGCTCGTCTTTTCGGTATAGCTGATGTTGTTGATCGCGAAGGTGGGACACCCGGCTTCCACCCGATCGTAGTCGACCTGGACTTGATCGAACGACCTGTCAACGTAAAGCGTATACGTCGTCGTCGTGGCATCAAAGGTGTAGGTGTCGATCAGCGAAGCATCCGATGTCTCCTGCACCACGAAGCCGGCACTGCCGCAGAGCGGCCTGGGAACATCGATGCAGAAGTCGTGAACGTCGGCGCTGCCATCAAGAACCTTGAGGATCACACCGGCGGTGCCGTAGCCCTGCCATTCCGTGAGATTGAAGCCGACCTGCGACTGCTTCTCGGTGAACGCGAGATTCAACTGCTCGGCCGGGTCCATCTGCAGTCCACTGTCGCCGACCGCAATACCGCAGTCCGATGCCTTGACATCGAGCGGCTGGCCGGCGCAGTCCGACCCGGTAATAACCAGTTGTCCGTCCGGAGCCGTCAATGACGGCGTGCCGCAGATCGGGGCATCAAAATCGGAGCCATGGACGGTGACGTCCTTCGACGGCCCGGCGTGCTCGAGATCAAAGCAGAATGTTCCATCCGGATTGATCAGCAACTTGAAATAAGGATCGTCCAACCTACCGCCGCAATCGGTAAGATACGCGTCGAGCTCGACGCCGCCGCCCACCTCATGGGTCGTATAGTAGAAGTTGTAATCATCGCCATGTCCGGTGACGTGCACCGCGGTGATGCCGTTGCCCAGGCATGATGTGGCCAGATCATATCCCGTGCAGCCGACCGGACCGTTGTGGACGGCAACGAACATCGCGGCATCGCCATCCGCGCCGAAATTGATATCGTAGGTACCTGTCGCAGTCTGATGATCCTGAGCGGCGACGAAGGTCTCCGGGAAGCCGCAAATGGTCGGGTGATCGTCCGTGATCGTCAGTTGCTTGCCGAGGTCGATGCACGCGCTCTGGAAGTCGCCGTCCTTGTCCGTGATGGTGGCAACCAGGCTTACGACGCCGGCGGTCAGCGACACGGCTTCGCCGCTGTCAGGGCCGGCGCAGGCCGGATGCGTCACCGCGCGATATTCGGTGAAGGTGACGCATCCCGTGGCCGGATCAACCGCGATGGTGAATGCCAGCGCGCCACTTGCTGTGCCAACATGGCCTTCGATGGTGTTGCCGTTCAGAACCAGCACGTCGGAGCAGCCGGTATGCGAATCGATCAGACCGGATGGGGTGCAGTCACCTCCGTTGATCGACAGTGCATAGTGAGTCGTCGCGCCGTCGGCGCCCTGGAGCGAGGTGAACGCCGTCGAGAAATCGGCAGAAATTTTCGTCAGCGCGGCGTCCGGTGCCGAGCCCGCGACATGGTCGTCCAGTGCCGTTGCCGTCAGGTGCGTCTCGCTCAGCGTCAGCGACGGAGCGGTGCAATTGGCCCGGATGCAGGGGCCATCGTCGCTGATGGTCAGCCTGCTGCCGAGGTCGAGGCCGGCGCTCTGGAAGTCGCCGTCCCTGTCCGTGATCGTGGCGTTCAGGCTCACGATGCCCGCGGCCAGCGATACGGCTTCGCCGCTGTCCGGGCTGGTGCCGAGCGGTTGCTCCACCGGCCGGTAGTCGGTGAAGGTCACGCGTCCCGTGGCCGGATCGAGCGTGATGGTGAATGCCAGCGTGCCGTTGGTCGCGCCGACGCGGCCTTCGATCGTGTTGCCGTTCAGAACCAGCAGGTCAGCGAGGCCGGTATGCGAGTCGATCAGCCCCGATGCCGTGCCGTTGCCGCCGGTGATGGTCAGCGCGTAGCGGATGGTCGCGCCATCGGCCCCTTGCACCGAAGTGAACGCCGTCGAGAAATCGGCGGAAGTCGTCGTCAGCGCCGCGTCCGGCGCCGAGCCGGCGATGTGGTCGTCCAGCGCCGTTGCCGTCAGATGCGTCTCGCTCAGCGTCAGCGATGGGGCTGTGCCCGCCGCCTCGATGCGCGGGCCGTCGTCCGTGATTGTCAGCTGCTTGCCGAGATCGATGCTTAGATCCTGGTACTGGCCGTCGCTCTCCGTGACCGTCGCGATCAGGTTGACGAGGCCGGTCCCCAGCGCGATCCCTTCGCCGCTGTCAGGGCTGGTGCCCGACGATTGTTCGACCGCGCGGTGCTCGACGAAGGTCACGCGGCCCGTCGCCGGGTCAACCGTGATGGTAAACGCGAGCGCCCCGCTTGCCGTGCCGACATGGCCTTCGATGGTGTTGCCGTTCAGAACCAGCAGGTCAGCGAGGCCGGTATGCGAATCGATCAATCCTGACGCCGTACCGTTGCCGTCGGTGATCGACAGTGCGTAGCTGACCGTCAGACCCGGTTCGGTGACGAATGCCGCCGAGAACTCGCCTGATGTCGTCGTCAGCGCGGCGTCCGGTGCCGAGCCGGCGATGTTGTCGTCCAGCGTCGTCGCTGTCAGATGGGTCTCGCTCAACGTCAGCGATGGCGCGGTCCCAACCTCGATCAGCGGGCCGTGGATGGTGAGTGTCACCGTCTGCGGGGTTCCGCCGATCGTGGTCACCGTGAAGCTGTCGGTCAGCGTGTTGCCGACATGGAGGGCTTGCACGGAGCTGTTGGCGTTGTCGAGCGTATAGGTCCACACGCCGGCCGTTGTGAGCGTGAATGAGCCGTAGCCACCTGCGCTTGTCGTCGGCGCGTTCACGGCGGTGAAGGTATTGGCGGGATCGTCGACATCGGTGTCGGTGAGCGTGCCCTTTGCGATGAGCAGGCCGGGCGAGGCATGACTGACGCCGACCGCACCCACCACCGAGCCGGCCATGGTGCCGGAGATGATGGAGGCGTCGTCGGCGCCCAGGATGCTGATGTCGAAGCTCTCGCTGGCCGAAAGCGCGCCGTCCGAGACCGTGATCACGAAGCTCTGGGTCGTGTTGGCCTTCAGCGCGTTGATTGCGGTATTGTTCGGAACGAAGGTGTAGCTTCCGGTCGCGCTGTTGAGATAGAGCGTGCCAAAAGTACCGACGCTCGACACGTCGTATGTCGCCTGTCCCAGCACCGTATCGCCTGTGGCGCCTCCGCTGATGCCGAATTTCAGTGCGCCGCCCTTGATGCTGCTCGCGGAAAAGGTCCCGCTCGCCGCATTGAAGTCGTCAAATATCACCGTATCGATTTCAGTCGGCCCCGCTCCGAGGTTCAGCTTCGGCGGAACCGGCGGCAGCTTGAAGAGATCATTTTTCGCGAAGGTCGCTACCGGCAGCGGCCCGAGCGTATCTTGCACCGGCGACAGCGGGGACTGCTGAATAAAATTGATCGGCAGCAGCAGTTGTCCGCCTTCGAGAGCAGGCATGCCGGATCCTTTCGATGCCGGTCCTTTCTCGAAATAGGCAAGGGTCTCCTGTTGGGCCTCCCGTAATTCCTCCATGTGCGAAGGGGAATTCGTGGCATGGTTCACGCCGACGGAGGAGCCTCTTCTGCTCAGGATGATCGTCTCTTCGGGATCCTCGACGATGATGTGACGGGGGATCGCCTCCTTGGTGACGAGTTCGAACACGCCGTGGTGGAGGTCCTTGTATTTGATGTTGTCGTCGTCCAGGAGCGTGACGTTCGGCTCCGCGGCTCGGGCGTCCTCCAGCAGCGAGAAGGTCAGGGCGGCCAGCGACAGCATGCCGAGGCCGCTGGCGCGGATGGTGCCAACCGGTGTGTCCGCCGTCAGGACGCCAGACCCTGCGAGCCGGCTGCCGATGAGGCGGAAGAGGCTTCTGGTTTTCGCGAACAGGCCCGGCCGCAAGCCCCCGGTGGGGTCCTGCGCGATGTCCAACTCCAGCCGGGTGCCGGCCGGCAAATTGAGCACCCTGCCATCGACCAGGCGGATTTCGATCCGCCCGCCGGCTCCGACCTCGATGACGTCACCCTGGCGAACGGGATCGCCAGCTACGATTTGAATCGGTATGCCGCGGGCACCCGCGATCGTGCCGCAGCCGATCGCCGTCCGAACAGTGCCAACTAAGCGGGGCGGCTGGCCCAAAACGGCCATGCACGCGTCCCCGAACTCTACGCCGGACGCAACTGACATTGGCTTTTTGCCTGTTAGGCAGTTCGAGCGGAAAGTGGCGCCGCAGTCTTTTTATTTTGGCTTGGTTCGGCCACGCGGCGAAAAACCCCGCGCCGTCAGCCATAGGCTTGTCCGCTGAAACGTCCTGATTGAAACCAAATTCGGCAGTAAAAATGGAATTCCAATACTGCGGGGAAGCCTTACGAAAAGGACAGAACAGCTGTCCTTTATCGCGCGTGCAGCCCCGCAAAATTAATAGTATGATTACCATGCAAATTGTCCACTTATTAATTTTTAGTCGAACTGCGTCAGGCATTTAGGCCTGTCTGCGACAACTCGTTTGGCACTCAAGGTCCTGCGGTCTCGGCCCGGTGGTCCCGGTCACCCATCGAGCCCCGGCACGACAAGACCTTTTCGAGGAGGGGATCGTGCGCATCCATTTGATTGTTCAATTGCTTGCAAGCTTCGTCCTGGCGCTCGCAACGCTCACGTCCGGCCAGGTCCAGGCGCAAACCGAACCGGACAATATCCAATTGAAATTCATCGGAAGGGTCGTAGCCGCCACGGGTTCGGTCACGATCGAGCATCCGAATGCAGTCGTCGTTCAGGCAGGGCTGCCCGGCAAACTGCCTCAGGCGCAGGTCGGCGACCCCGTGTATCTGGGCGACGTGGTGCAAACTGGAGCTGACGGACGCGTCGGGATCAATTTCTCCGACGGCACTTCGTTTAATCTGTCGAGCAACGCCAAGATGGCGATGACCGAGTTCGTGTACGACCCGAACGGCAAGTCGAACTCGACCTTGCTCAAACTGACCAATGGGACGTTCACCTTCGTTGCCGGCAACATTGCGAAGACCGGAGACATGAAGATCGACACCCCTGTCGCAACGATGGGCATTCGAGGCACCACGCCACGCATCGAGATATCGGACGATGGAACGGTGAGGTTCGCCACGCTCGTTGAAGAGGGCAAGAGCAAGGTCAGGAAGGTCGGGACTCGAACGCCGCAGCAACCTGAGCAAAACACCCTTCACAAGTTCAATCCCAACATCTGTCGAGGGTGCTAGGCCAGGCGCAGCCCGTTTCGTGCAAGCAAGGCCCGATATGAAACTTCGTGCAAGCGCCGGCGCAATTGTCAGCCTGATATCGCTCCTCGTTGCGACGCTCCCAGTGTTGCCGGCGGTCGCGCAGAACCCGAAGAAGGATAGCTATCTCCGCACTATCGGATTGTGCAGCGGCCTCGATCGCACACCGGCCGACGCGCGCATTGCTGCCTGCACGGCGCTGATCGATGCGGGGCAGGACATGACCCAGGCTGGCCTCGCGATCGCCTATAACAACCGTGGTAACGCCTACGCCGCCAAGGGAGACTATGACGGCGCCATCCGGGATTTCGATCGATCGATCGAGCTCAATCCGACCTACACCAAGCCGTTCAACAACCGCGGCGTGGCCTATCTCAGGAAGCGCGAATATGATCGCGCGACCGACGCCTTCGATCAGGCGATCAAGCTCAACCCGAACTACGGCGAGGCCTTCGCCAACCGCGCCGGCGCCTATTTGAAGAAGAACGATTATGCACGCGCGGCGCAGGACTACGATGAGGCAATTCGCCTCGAGCCGAAGCTCGATGGGGTGTGGAACGGACGCTGCTGGAGCCGGGCCATCCTCGGCGAATTGCAGGCGGCGCTGGAAGATTGCAACAAGGCCCTTCAATTGGCGTCAACCAACGCCGCGACGTATGACTCGCGTGCCCTTATCTATCTGAAGACCGGCGAGCTGGGCGCGGCGATCGCCGACTACAGCTCCGCACTTCGCATCGATCCCAAACTCGCAAGCGCACTTTATGGCCGCGGCCTGGCGAAGTTGAAGCAGGGTGACAAGGCCGGCGGCAATACCGACATGGCGGCGGCCAAGGCGATCCAGGGCAGCATCGGCGACGATTTCACACGCTACGGCGTGCGATAGGCGAGTGGTCGACGAGCCGCAGTAAGGTGCACCGGCTCGATGCTGTCGCCGCGGATGCGCCCCGGCCAGCCGGCTAGTCCATGATCTCGACCGTCGCCGAACGGCCGGCGACCAGCGCGATGCGATCCGGCAGGTGGTCCAGCGCGATGCGCACGGGGATGCGCTGTGCGAGCCGAACCCAGCTGAAGGTCGGGTTGACATTTGCGAGCAGGCTCGCGCCTGCCGCGCGGTCGCGATCCTCGATGCCGGCCGCAATGCTCTCGACATGTCCGGTGAGCCGCACCGGCTCGCCCATCAGCCGGATCTGCGCCTTGTCGCCGACGCGAATGCGCGCGAGCTTGGTCTCCTCGAAATAGCCTTCCACATGCAGCGTGTCGGTGTCGACCAGCGCCATCACGCCCTTGCCTGCGGTGACGTAGGCGCCCGGCCGCAGGTCCATATTGGTGATGGTGCCGTTCACCGAAGCGTGCACCTCGCTGCGATCCAGATTGAGCTGCGCGACGGCGCGGTCGGCGACCGCCTGGTCATAGGCCGCCTTGGCCTGCAGCTGCGTCGCCAGAACCTGCTCCTGCTTCTGCTGCGACACCGCATCGGTGGTCAGCGAGCTGTAGCGTTTGAGGTCGGCGTCGGCCTGATCCAGCGTCGCGCGATGGCCGGCGACCGCTGCATCGGCCTGCTTCAGTGCCAGGGCAAAGCGTGCGCGATCGATCCGGAACAGGATGTCGCCACGATGCACCGGCTGATTGTCCTTGACCAGCACGTCGGTGACGAAGCCGGAGACGTCGGGAGCCACCTGGATCACGTCGGCGCGGACCCTGCCGTCGCGAGTCCATGGCGATTCCATATAGTAGACCCAGAGCGCGCGAGCGACAGCGAGTGCGGCGACGACGGCGACCGCGGTCAGCGCAACCCGGCCGAGCCAGGCGAAATTCGCTTTCATGGCAGAAACTCCGAAAGATAAACCACGACGCCGAGTAGGCATACGTACAGGGCGAAATTGAACAGCGCGCGATGCCAGACCAACCGGTAGAATCCGAAGCGCTGCATGATCCGGCTCACCACTGCGCTCAGCGCATAGGCGACGATGAGCCACAGCAGCAGCGCCGGAACGAGCACGCCGTAAATGTCGAGCTCATATCTCATGCGGCGAAACTCGCTTCGGGCTGCGATCGATACGCGGGTGCATCCGGAAACAGGCCGCGGCGGATGCCGACGAGGCCGAGCAATGCATCGTCCCGCGCGCGCTCATTGGGGTCCTTGACGACCGCGGTCAGCGCCGTATCGATGCATGACAACAGTTCGGCCGGCATTGCCCGGTCCGCACGGGCGCGAAACGCCGCCGCGAGGTCGTCCAGCATATCGTCGATGGCACGCACGGTCACTGCGGCGAGGCCGTAACGCGCCCGCCTGAGGTCGATGATGTTGAGCCCGATGCGGAGCTGGACCAGGCTGTCGGCATCGCGGCGGTCGCTCTCGGAGATGAAGGCGATGCGCTGGACCAATAGCCCGAGCCGATGCAGCATCAGGCCGGCAAACTGCGCGCGATCGCCGTGGCCGCGCCGTTCGGCCGCGACCGCGAGCGTCTGCCAGCTCGACGTCATCAACCGCTTGGCGATCCATTCGGCGCCGACGCCGCGCGCGATCCGCGTTACGATCTCCGCGATCACAACACCGAGGAAGAAGGCGACCGACGTGTTGGCGAAACTGGCGAAATCCGCGCTGTAGGTCGATTGCAGCGCGAGCAGCGTCGCGGTGTTGGCGGCGAGCGCCATGCCGATCGGCGCGGTCTTGGGTCGTGCGATCAAAAAGCCGTACAGGAGGAAGGTCGGCGCCAGCGCCGCGATCAGGACCTCGACATGGGAGATGCCCGGCACCAGCGCGAACTGATAGATCGCGACGATGACGATCGCGACCAGTGAAAACAGGCCGAAGGCCCGGATGCTGCGCGCCGGCTCGTCCTGCGCGGCGAAGAACGAGCAGGCGACCGCCGCCATCATCGGCGCCGAGGCGCCATCGGCCCAGCCGGTCGCAATCCACAGGCCGCAGCAGATCAGGATGGCGACCGCTGCGCCCGCGGCCGACCACAGCGCCATGCCGTGGTCGCGATGACGGACCGGTGCGGCCCCCGACTCCGGGTGGAACGCCAGCGGGACGCTGGAGATATCCCGGCCCGCGGCGATCGCATCGCCCAGCGCGCGGCAGTCGGCCGAGATATCGACAAGCTCGCGCAGCCGGAGCAGCAGGCTGATCGTGATGATGCGTTCCCGCGGCGCGATGCCGTCGAGCGCAGATTGCCGCTCGGCGATTGCGGTGCGGATCTGCTCGCCGGATTGTCGCTGGCGGTCCTCGTCCACGATCCATGCGGCGAGATCGCCGATCAGGCGTTGCAGCTCCGGTTGCCGTTGCAGCGCCGCTTCGCCAAGTGCGGTAAGCCGGTCTTCGATCGACGTGATGATCGGCAACAGCATCAGCATGCGCAGCCGGACCTCGCCGAGGCCACGCACGGTGCCGGCGTCGGCCAGCCGGTCATAGGCGACATGGGTCGCCAGCGTATCGATCTCGACAATGTCGGTCGCAAGACGGAGGCGTTGGGCCCGGCGCGTCTCGCCGGTCCCGCGGTCAAGCAGCACGTCGCGGGACAGACGGCGCGCATCCGACAGCCAACTCCTGATGCGGCCGCCGACCGCCGGCGCGACGCTGCGGGGAAACACCACCGTCGACACCAGGCTCGCACAGATGATGCCGAGCGAGATCTCCTCGACCCGTGCCAGCGCTACATCGAAGATGCTGCCGGGGTCAGCCACCGACGGAAAGCCGATCAGCGCGACGGTATATCCGCCCAGCATGAAGACATAGCTGCGCGGCGTGCCGTCGAGCAGCGATAAATAGAGACAGAGCCCGACCCAGAGCGCGATCGCGAGGCACAGTAGCTCCGGTGCATTGACCAGGTTCGGCACCAGGGCGACCGTGACGCTCGCGCCGACCAGCGTACCGATCACGCGGAAGAACGCCTTCGAGCTGGTCGCGCCGGCCAGCGGCTGCGAGGTGATGTAGACCGTCGCCATCGCCCAATAGGGACGCGGCAGATCGATCGCCAGGGCGATGACAAGCGCCAGCATCGACGCCGCGAACGTCTTCAACGCGAAGATGAGATCCGCGTGGCGGACCAGGAACGGCTCTTCCGCGCGCATGACTATTTCGCCTCTGGAGCAGTCCTGGCTGGCGCAGTCCTGGCGTCCTGCAGGCGGCTCGCCCGCTGCTCGATGAGCTGCAGCGTCTCGAAGGTTACCGCAAGTTCCGCGCTGCCGATATCCTTCAGCAGGCTGGCCCGTACGCGACGCAGCACCCGATTGATCTCCTCGACCTTGGCTCCGCCGGCCGCGGTGAGATGCAGCGTCTTGGCGCGCCGGTCGGTCGGGTCCTCGCGACGCTCGACGAGGCCTTCAGACTGCAGCAGATCGATCAACCGCACCAGTGAAGGCCCTTCGATCCCCAGTTCATCGGCCAGCACGCCTTGCCGGACGTTCTCTCCCTGGCGTGACAACACCAGCAGCGGAATCGCCGTCGCGTAGGACAGTCCGTGGTCGGACAAGGCCTGATCCGACTCGCGACGCCAGATCCGGGCCAGCCTGGTCACCAGGCGGCCGATCTCGGCGTGGATATGGGGCTGCGAAGGCGGCATGCAAATTAGATAGGATGCGAACTATTAGGATGCAATGATATACTGCGAACATCGCGGACGATCACGCGAATGCGATCCTGCGTGAGGAAGCGTCAATACTGCTGCGGGATCGACCTCGATGCGCTGGTTATGCTCGGTTGCGGGCGGACCTTGAGCGCGGCGGGTTAGGAACACATCGGGATACAGATGCTTCTGTTCTTGAGGAGATTGTGATGAACAGAAAGCCGGTAACGCAGGATTCTGGGCGCTCGAGCGACTGGGGTTCCCACGCGCAAACCGACAAGCCGTGGAAGGGAAACCCGGAGAAGGAGCAGCGCTCTGGGGATGCGAAGCGCTCAGGAGACGAGAAGCCGGACCTGGAAAAGTGGCATGAATCGAACACGCATTGATGCGCGGAGATAGTGAATGTCCGCCTTTCACTTCGCGATCGTGAATGATGAGCGTGTGATCGATGCAACCGGTCAGCCGGTTACCGACCGCGATGAAGCCATTGCCGTCGCCAAGCGGCTCGCCATCGACCTTGCCGAGACGCGACAGGAATATCTGGGACGCGGCTACTTCATCTCGGTGATCGGCAGCGACGCGCGCGAAATTCACCGCGAAAGCATCGACAGCGCCGCGAAGAGCGGATGAACGATGCCGCCCCGGCGGGCGGCAAGAGAGCAAGGCTTTAAGAGCAAGGCTTTGAGAACAAGGCTTGGAGAGACCGAATGGATATGGGCCTTGAAATCATCTACGGCATCGGAGCGCTCGTGCTGCTGACCGCTTTGATCTTCGGCGTGCTTCAACACCATTTTCGCAGCAGGCGCGCGGTGCAGGCCGGCGAGGATGTCGTCCGCGAAAGATACAAGCGGAACGAGACCTGACGCGGCGCCGCCAGCGTAAGGAGGAGACGATGGGATTGGCTCAATATGCGGTGATTGCAGCCGGCAAGGAATGGGGCGTCCTGCACGACGGCAATCTCAACGGCGGATACGCCACCAAGGAGGCTGCATTCGAATCGGCGGCGGCCGCCGCGGCAGTGGCGATCAGGATGGGGCACGAGGTCCACGTCAGCGTTCCCGGACGCGAGGAGGGCGAGGCGGCCCTCACCAAGCGACCCGCCTGATCCAAATCACAGCGGTACGGCTTGCATTCGATGTGACGACGATGCGCGCCAGCGCGCTCTACGGATCGAGCTCAGTATCCCAGTAGAGATAATCGAGCCAGCTCTCGTGCAGATAGTTCGGCGGAAACAGCCGGCCGTTGCGATGCAGCTGATGCACGGTCGGGGCATAGGGCGTCTGCTTCGGAAACATCTTGGCCTGCTGCGGCGTGAGATTGCCCTTGCGCAAATTGCAGGGCGAGCAGGCGGCGACGACGTTCTCCCAGGTGGTCTGGCCACCCTTGCTGCGCGGAATGATGTGATCGAAGGTGAGATCGTCGCCCGACAGGCAATACTGACAGCTGAATCGGTCGCGCAGGAAAACGTTGAACCGGGTGAAGGCGGGGTGGGTGGTCGGCTTGACGAAGGACTTGAGGGATACGACGCTCGGCAGCTGGATTTCGAAGGAAGGACTTCGTACCGCCCGGTCGTAATATTCGACGATGTTGACACGATCGAGGAACACCGCCTTGATCGCGTCCTGCCAGGACCAGAGCGACAGCGGGTAATAACTCAGCGGCCGGAAGTCCGCATTCAAGACCAGCACCGGCCAACCGCCTTGCGAGACATGTGCGTTCAAATAACGCTCCTGACTCCCATTAGCTGCGAAGCAGCATGCACTCACATACTACAGGCAGCGTGACGGGATTGTGAAGAGCAATGAGCGGCTTATCCGCCGCGCCCTGCCA
This sequence comes from Bradyrhizobium sp. USDA 4502, assembly GCF_054063355.1. Taxonomy (NCBI): domain Bacteria; kingdom Pseudomonadati; phylum Pseudomonadota; class Alphaproteobacteria; order Hyphomicrobiales; family Nitrobacteraceae; genus Bradyrhizobium; species Bradyrhizobium sp. USDA 4502. The sequence continues at coordinate 6,586,895 of NZ_JBSSGF010000001.1, read as the reverse complement.
TGTTCCTGCCCCGATTGCCTCCCGCCCGCGAGGCCCGTAAAGGGAGCCGCAAGGCCCTGTCGGCCAGTGACGGACCCTGCCGATGACCACGACCTCAAGCTATCTCGAGGCGCCGCGCCGGTTGCGCGCGTTCGTGCGCGCGCACGAGACGAGCCTTGTGGTGCTGGCGGTGCTGATCGGCGCCATCGGCGGCCTCGTGGTGGCGGTCATGAGCGGCCTCGTCACGGTGCTGCATTCGGTGCTGTTCAATCTGCCGCTCGGCGACCGGTTGTCGAGCCAGCCCAGCATCGATCCCGTGCGCGCGCTCGTGGTTCCCACGATCGGCGGCCTGCTGCTGGGATTTGCGTTCCTTCTGTTGCTTCGGGTCCGGCCGGCCCGCGAAATCGACCCGATCGAGGCCAACGCGCTTTATGGCGGGCGGATGTCGTTCCGCGGCAGCGTGATCGTGGCGCTGCAGACGATCTGGTCGAGCGGCGTCGGCGGCTCGGTCGGGCTCGAGGCCGGCTACACCCAGCTCTCCAGCGGCCTCGCCGCCTCGCTCGGGCGCGGCTTTCACCTCCGCCGCAACGACCAGCGAATCATGGTGGGCTGCGGCGCGGCGGCAGCGATCGCCGGCGCCTTCAGCGCGCCGCTTGCGGGCGCGTTCTACGCTTTCGAGCTTGTGATCGGCGGCTATACGCCGGCCAGCCTGACTCCGGTCGGCGTGGCGGCGGTGACCGGCTACTTCGTCGCCCATGCCTTCGAGCCGCTGCCGCTCGGCGTCGGCGTCGGAACCGTCGGCGATGTGCTCGGGCGGGATCTCGCGATCGCGGCGCTGCTCGGTATGGTCGCGGCCCTGACCGGCATTGCGATCATGCGCGGGGTGACGCTGTGCGAGGCGCTGCTGACCAAGAGCCGGCTCTGGCCGCCGCTGCGGCCGGCGCTCGGCGGGCTTGCAGTCGGCGCGATGGCCCTTTTGACGCCGCAGGTGATGTCGTCGGGCCACGGCGCGCTGCGCTTCGCCGGCATCGTAGCGATGCCGCTTGCCTTCATCGCCGGCGTGTTCGCGCTGAAGGCGGTTGCCTCGATCGTTTCGCTCGGCTCCGGCTTCCGCGGCGGATTGTTCTTCGCCACGCTGTTCATGGGCGCGCTCGGCGGCCGGCTGTTCGCCGCCGGCGTCGACATCGTGTGGCCGGGGCTGAACCTCGACCCCAACGCCTATGCGGTGATTGGCATGAGCGCGCTGTCGGCCTCGGTGATCGGCGGTCCGCTCACGATGTCCTTCATCGCGCTGGAATCCACCGGCAACCTCTGGCTCACGACCGCGGTGCTGGTCGCGGTCATTATCTCGACCACGATCACGCGCGAGCTGTTCGGTTATTCGTTCGCGACCTGGCGGCTGCATCTGCGCGGCGAGACCATCCGCAGCGCCGCCGATATCGGCTGGATCCGCGATCTCACGGTCGGCAAGATGATGCGGCAGGACATGACGACGGTGAACGCCGCGATGCCGATCGAGGCGTTCCGCGAGGAATTCCCGCCGGGCTCGAAGACCCAGGTCGTCGCGGTCGACGGCGAGGGGCATTACGCCGGGCTCGCGCTGGTTGCGGAAGCGCACGCGCCGGATCTCGAGGCCGACAAGGGGCTTGCTGCCATCTTGCGCTACGCCGACGTGGTGCTGCATCCCGGCATGAACGTGCAGGAGGCGATCGCGGTGTTCGACGCGGCCGAAGCGGAATCGCTCGCCGTGGTCGAAGGCGACGGCGACCGCCGGCCGATCGGCCTGCTCACCGAAGCGCACGCGATGCGGCGCTACGCGGAAGAATCCGAGCAGCGCCGCCGCGAGGTGATCGGCGAGATTTGATTTCGCGGGCGATAGCCAAGGCGTCGGGCAGCAAACGGGATTGATCTTAGTCGCGGCGCTCGCTGCCTGATCCGTCATCCTGAGGAGCGCGGAACGCGCGTCTCGAAGGATGCACGGCCACCGGCCGGGCCGTCGACCCTTCGAGACGCGCGCGATGCGCGCTCCTCGGGGTGACGGTGATGGAGTGACGGTGGGAGACTGAATCTAAACCTTCTCCAGCTTCTGCAGGCATCGCGTCACGCGCACCGCGGCCGGCATCTCGGTGTCCGGAAAGCTGGTCTTCCAGTCGGTGACGCCGACTTCGCCGACATAGATGTCGCCGCGGGAATCCAGCGCGATGCCGTGCGGCGCCAGGAATTTTCCGGTCTCGACGCCGGGGCCTTGCTCGCCGCCGAGGCGCGCGATGCGCTTTCCGGTGTGATCCACGATCGACAGCCGCGGGCCGAGATTGGGCACCTTGCGATTCACCGCCATGCCAGGGCCGAGCTCGCCGATCACGAAGTTCGGCTGCTTGCCGCCGCCGCAGCAGCAGCAGCACAGCGCGCAGGGCCGGTGCAGGTTGTTCCACTGCGTTTCGTATTTGCCGTTGCCGTCGAACACCTGGACGCGGTGGTTCTCGCGGTCGGCGACATAGACCCAGCCATCGGCGTCGGTCGCGATGTTGTGCACGATGTTGAACTGGCCGGGATCGGTGCCGGGCTCGCCCCAGGTTTTGATCAGCTTGCCATCCGGCGTGTATTTGTGGACGCAGGCATTGCCGTAGCCATCGGAGACATAGATCTCGCCCTTCGGCGACAGCGCGGTATGGGTGCAGCGGTGGAACGGCTCGCCGCTCATGAACGGCGCCGGCTTGTTCGGGATGCCGATCGTCAGCAGCACCTTGCCGTCGGTCGAGCATTTGCGCACGGTGTGGTCGCCGTCATCGGTGCAATAGAGATTGTCGTCGGCGTCGATATGCAGGCCGTGGGCACGCGATAACACGCCTTCGCCCCAGCTCTTGATGAAATTCCCCGCGCGGTCGAGCACCACCATCGGATGGTCGCCGCGGTTGAAAACGTAGACGCGGTCCTTGCTGTCGACCGCGACGGAGGCAACATCGGTCAGGCTCCAGCCGTCGGGGAGTTTTGCGAAATTCTCCACCACGCGATAGCGGTGTTCGCCGGTGCCGAGGGTGGTTGGCATAAGATGTCTCCCCAAGATCGTCATTCCGGGGCGATGCGCAGCATCGAACCCGGAATCTCGAGGTTCCGGGTCTGCGCTTCGCGCATCCCGGAACGACGGCAGGCTTCTACGAAAAATCCGCCCGTGGCCCGACGTTGCGCGGCATCAGGCTTTCCTCGATCGCCTTGATCTGCAATGCGAGATAGCGCGAGTTGATGCGGCATTGCGCGAGGCTGCCGGCGATGAACCAGAGGCCGGGCTGCGGCGTGCGGCTGTACATGTTGCGCAGCTCCTGGCCGTCGCCAAAGCCCCAGATCGGGCCGACGCGCGCGGCCATCGCCTCGCCGAACAGCTTCTTCACCAGCTCTTCCTGCGGCCGGTAGCCGGTCGCGAGTACGATCAGGTCGGCCTCAACCGTCTCGCCGTTCTTCAGCCGCGCGCCCTCGCTCACGAAGGTCTCGATGTCGGCGAATTGCTGCAGGGCGACCGCGCCGCTCGCGACCAGATCGGAGCAGCCGACGTTGAAGTAATAGCCGCCGCCGCGGGTCAGGTATTTGAACTGCCAGCCGGTGCCGCCATCGCCGAAATCAAGCTTGAAGCCCTTGCGCGCAAGGCCGTCGAGCAGCGGCTTGTCGAGTTGCTTCGACTGCTCGGTCATCAGCACATGACTGCGTTTGGCGAGCGCGAGCGGCATCGAGGTCGTGATCAGATCATTATCCTCGAGCGTACCTTCATTGTAGGCGGCATAGGCAAGCTGCGCCGACGGCTCGATATTGGTGATCAGCGTCGAGGAGCGCTGTACCAGCGTGACCTCGGCGCCCGAGGAATGCAGGTCCTGCGCGATGTCGTGGCCGCTGTTGCCGGTGCCGATCACGAGCGCGCGCTTGCCGGTCCAGTTCTCGCCGTCCTCGTAGCGGCTGGAATGCATGACTTTGCCGCGAAAAATTCTTCAAACCGGGGATATCGGGCAGATTGGGGATGCCGCTGACGCCGGTTGCCATCACCACATGGCGCGGCTGCATCTTGCGGGTCGTGCCGTCGGCGCGGCGCAACTCGACGGTCCAACGCCCCGTTGCGTCGTCATAGCTGCCGCCGACAAATTCCGTGCCGGTCCAGAAGTTCAGCTCCATCGCATCAACATAGGATTCGAACCAGTTGGCGAGCTTGTCCTTCGGGATGTAGGTCGGCCAGTTCGGCGGGAATGGCATGTAGGGCAGGTGATTGACCTGTACCTGGTTGTGCAGGGTCAGCGCGTGATAGCGCTTGCGCCAATTGTCGCCGACGCGCGCCTCGCGGTCGACGATCAGCGCGTCGATCTTGAGCTGCTGCAGCCGCGCGGCGATCGCAAGCCCGGCCTGTCCGCCGCCGACCACCAGCACATCAGGGTTGCGGTCGGCATATTCGGCGGATGCCTTGCGCAGGTCGAGCCAGTTGGGGCCGCGGAAGTCGCGCGAATAGGACTTCCCGCGCGGCCTGGTGTGGCCCTGCTGCTCCTCAAAACCCTTCAGCTCCTCGAGCGCCGTCAGCAAGGTCCAGGCCTTCAGGCGATCGTCGTCGGCGGCATCAGGGATCAGCCGCACGATGCCATGGCCGCGGCCAACCGCCGTCTCGAATTTGAAGATCGCCTCGATGGCGTTGGTGCCGGCGCGCGTCACCCGGCGCGGCGCCGCGCGCTCGGCATCGATGCGGAAGTCATGCGGCGCGCTGTGACGCGCATGCGCCGGCAGCTCCTCGATGATTGCGAAGGCCCGGTTGACGGTCTGGATGTTCCAGCTCAGCGCCAGCACGTCGCGCCAGTAGCTGTCGGGATGGAACAGTGGCTTCAGCAGCACATCGTCCGGGCTCGCCAGCGCATCTTCGAACTGCACAAGCCAATTGTCGGCGGCGACCGAAATATCGTCCGTCTTGTCGAGCATTGAGCGTTTCTCGCCATCGGCCCGCCTTGCTGATATTTTCTTGGCGGCGTTCCCTTTCCGCAAAGCCTATACCCATTCGAAGGCACGCAGAAAGGGCGCGACGGGATAGCGCCTATTCGGCCAGCGACAGGATCAGGCCTTGATCCGGCGGAACGCGGCCTTGCAGGGTATCGAGATAGGCCTCGCGCACCGCGGCCGGGCCGCGCCGCTCAACCACGTCAAGCCAATTCGGCAGATGCGGCACGAGCTCGGCCCAGGCGGCGCCAAAACGCTGGTCGATGCCGCCCGGTCCCCATTCCTTGGCGCGCTTGCGGATCTGGTCCGGGGCGAAGAACCAGACCGGCTTGGCGCCGGGCAGCGTCGGCTCCTCCGGCTCGCTGGCACGGTGCGTCAGCCCGACCCGGCCGGAATAGACCATCTGCGCGCCGAAGTGCCGGTGCAGACTTCCGCGCAGCGCGCTGTTGCCGGCCATGTCGACATAGGCGACAGGCTCGGCCGACGGGATCGCGGTGACCTGGTCATAGGTGACGACCTCGTCGTAGCAGCCGAGCGAGCTGACGAAATCGACATTGCCCCTGGAGGTCAGCCCGATCACCGGGACACCCCGCTTGTGCACGAGATGGGCGAGCCCGAACGCGGTCTTGCTCGAGGCCGACGACAGGATGACGCGGCGTGCGCCGTAGAACGCATTCTCGGCCAGGAAGTCGTCGACCAGGAAGGATAGCATGAACAGCGGCAGCATCAGCGCCCGGTAGTCACCTTGCCGGCCGGCATAGGTCGGATCGCCGGAGACCCGGGCATAGGCGTTGTAGACCGGCGAGACCTCCTGCCGGTGCGCGGCGCCGTCGCGCAGGCCGCGCTTGCTGACGTCGGTAGCCTTGATCACCAGATGGGTCGCCATCGGGAAATAGCCGAACAGCGTTTCGCCGGCCGCGATCATCGGATGTTTCGAGACCAGCACCTCGCCAAAGCCCCACACCGGGACGATGCCGTAGCCTTCGGGCGCCGGGAACAGCTGCCAGTATTTCAGCTGCTCGCCGATCACGGCGTAGGTGATGTTGTTGGCGGTGAAGGCGAAGCGGGTCACCTTCACCAGCAGCGCATCGGCCGGCAGCGCCGCGGCATCGGGCAACTGCGTCTCGATCACCTTGCACTGCTGCAGATCGTTGCGGATGACGATGAAGTCGGTCGAGTTCATGGCGGTGATCCGGGCTCAGGATGTGCCGGCATCGTTGCGTCGATTGCCGGCCGTTTGCAACAGCAACTAAGTTTCAAACGCCGTTCGCTTCGCCGTCACATCGTTCAGCCGAGCCGTCCTTCGCGGTAGAGGTCGCGCAGCTTGCGCTTGAAGATCTTGCCGGTGGCTTCCCGCGGCAGCGCGTCCATGAAGCGGATCTCCTTCGGCACCTTGAAATTGGCCAGCTTGTCGCGGAGGAAATCCTGGATCGCCGCAACCGAAAGCGTGCTGCCGGCTTCCGGCTCGACGCAGGCGAACAGCCGCTCGCCATATTCGTCGTCGGGAACGCCGAACACCGCGCAGTCGCGGACGCCTGCCATGCCGATCAGGGCATTCTCGATCTCGGCGGGATAGATGTTGACGCCGCCCGAGATCACCATGTCGCGCTTGCGGTCGCACAGGAACAGATAGCCGTCCGCGTCGAGATAGCCGACATCGCCGACGCTGATCAGGCCGTCGTGATCGGCCTCGGCGCGCGCCTTGGCATTGCCGTGATAGTCGAAATCCGAGGTCGCGGTCTGACGCATGAAGATCTCGCCGGGCTCGCCGACGTCGCATGGCGTCCCGTCGGGCCGGAAGATCTTGACGATGCCGCCCTCGATCGCGCGGCCAACGGTGCCGGGCTTGGCCAGCGCTTCGGCTGACGAATGCCAGACCGGGATGCCGGTCTCGGTCGAGCCGAGATATTCGTTGATGACCGGTCCCCACCACTCGATCATCGCGCGCTTGACGTCGACAGGGCAGGGCGCCGCGCCATGGACGATGAAGCGCAGCGACGACAGGTCGTAGCGGCGCCGCGTCTCCTCGGGCAGGCGCAGCAGCCGCACGAACATGGTCGGCACCATATGCATGTGGGTGACATGGTGGCGCTCGATCAGTTGCAGCAGATCCTCCGGATCGAAGCGCGGCTCGAGCACGATCACGCAGCCGTTGCGGAACGCGAGCATCCCGTAGGAGTGCGGCGCCGAATGATACATCGGGCCGTTCATCAGGATCACCTGATCCTCGTTCGGCTTGACGCCGTAGGTGATGGCACCGACCCGCGCGGCTGCCGCCTGCTGCTCGGGCCGCATCGGCTTGCGCTTGACGCCCTTCGGCAGTCCGGTGGTGCCCGACGTGTAGAACATCGGCGCCGCGCCGATCGGCGCGTCGGTCAGCGGTTGGTGCGTCTCCCGCCAGACGTCCCAGTCGGTCATGCCGTCAGGCACGCGGGTGAGCGCCGGCGCCACGCCGTAGGCCGCGGCGATCTCCGGTGGCGTCGTCACCACCAGCAGCTTGATTGCCGGCGGCAGCCCGTCGCGGATCTGCGGCAGCAGATCGGCGTGGCAGACCAGCGTGTCGGCGCCGCTGTCGGACAGGATGTAGGCGACCTCGTCGGCCTTCAGATGCCAGTTGATCGGTACCACCGGGCTGCCGAGCGCGGCCGAGGCCGCGACCACCTCGAACAGCGCGAAATCGTTGCGCAGCATCATGCCGACCGGCTTGCCGCCCTGCACGCCTAGCGTCCGGAAGCCGCTGGTCGCCCGCGCGATGCGAGCGTGAATGTCGCCGTAGCTGATCTGTCTGTCGCCGCTGATGATCATGTCGCGCCTCGTCTCCTAGCGATCGTCCAGGATCTCGCCGAAGCTGATCCAGCTCTTGCCGTTGAACCGGCGCAGCCGCAACTGCTGGAACGGCAGGTAGTCGTCCGGCCCGGTCGACACCGTCATGCCCGGCAACAATAGCGGCAGCGGAACGTCGCGCAATGACGCCGCCTGGCGCATGATGTTCTCGCGGCTGAAATCGTTCTTGGAGGCCTTCAGCACGGCCACCAGCAGCGTCGCATAGTGATAGCCCGCCGAGTAGTTCGAGTTGCTGAGGTCCGCATTGGGCAGGTACTGCTTCATGAAGGCGAGATAGTCCTTCACGGCGGGATCATCGGCCCATTGCGCATCCATCGTGTCCTTCTGGTTGCTGGACGAGATCAGGCCGACCGCGTTCTCGAGCCCGGCGGGCTCCAGGAACGAGATCGACGACGCGGAGGTCGGTACGAAGAACAGGTCCGGCTTCCAGCCGATCTCGGCCACGCCCTTGATCATCTGCGGCGTGAACTTGCCGAGCACGACACCGAACAGCACATCGGCACCGGACGCCTTCAGGGTCGCGAGCTGCGAGCTGATGGTGGGCGCTGAGGTCTCGTAGCTCGCTTCCGCGACGATCATGCTCGCGGCCTTGCCGCCGAGCGCACGCTTGAAGCCGGCGACATAGTCGCGGCCGAAATCGTCGTTCTGCGCAAGGATCGCGATCTTTGCGTCGGGCTTGGCCTGCAGCACATATTTGGCATAGACCACGCCCTCAGATTCGTAGGACGCCATGCCTGGCATGGTCCACGGATAGGTCTTCGGGTCGGCCCATTTGGTCGCGCCGCTCAGCACGAACAATTGCGGGATCTTCTTGCTGTTGAGATAGCGGTGCACGGCGTTGTTGGTGGCGGTTCCGAGCGAGCCGAACATCATCAGCACCTCCTCCTGCTCCACCAGCTTGCGGGTCTGCTCGACGGTCTTCGGCGGCGAATAGGCGTCGTCCAACGTGATGAATTTCACCTGCCGGCCGTTGATGCCGCCCTCCGCGTTGACCTTCGCGAAAAACGCTTCCTGGGCGCGGCCGATGGTGCCGAAGCCGGAGACCGGTCCGCTATAGGGCAGCGTCTGGCCGATTCGGATCGCTTCGTTGCCGTTGTCGGCGGCGGCCGTGCCGGCGATCGCGCAGACCGCAAGCGCGGCTGCCAGCGCGTGTTGCGCTCGTTTCATGGTTCACTCCCGGACTTTGTGAAACAGCGTCAGGCGCTGGTGCGCAGAAAGTCGCTGCGCGCCGCGGCGAACTCGGACTTGAGCCGCGCCACCAGTTCGGCGACCGGCGGGGCGTCGGTGATCTGGCCGATGCCCTGGCCCGAGCCCCAGATGTCGCGCCAAGCCTTGGCCTTCATGTTGCCGCCGGAGCCGAAGTTCATGCTGGATTTGTCGGCGACCGGCAGGTTGCCCGGATCGAGGCCTGCCGCCGCGATCGACGGTCCGAGATAGTTGCCGTGCACGCCGGTGAACAGGTTCGAATAGATGATGTCGTGCGCGGCGTATTCGGTCAGCGCCTGCTTGTACCTGATATCCGCGTTGGCTTCCGCGGTCGCGATGAAGCGGGTGCCGATATAGGCGAGGTCGGCGCCGAGCGCGAGCGCGGATGCGATGCTCCAGCCGTCGGAGATCGCGCCCGACAGCAGGATCGTGCCCTTGAACCATTGCTTGACCTCGCGCACCAGCGCGAACGGCGACAGCGTGCCGGCATGGCCGCCCGCGCCGGCGCAGACCAGGATCAGGCCGTCGACGCCCTGCTCGGCGGCCTTGCGCGCGTGCTTTACATTGATGACGTCGTGGAACACCACGCCGCCATAGGAGTGCGCGGCCTCGACGATTTCGGACGGCGGGCGCAGCGAGGTGATGATCACGGGCACCTTGTGCTTCACGCAGGTTTCCATGTCGCGCATCAGGCGGTCGTTGGAGGCGTGGCAGATTTGGTTGACGGCGTAGGGCGCGACCTTCGTCTCCGGATGCAGCGCCTGGTACTCGCCGAGCTCGTTCTCGATCTGGGTCAGCCATTCGTCGAGCTTTTCGGCCGGGCGGGCGTTCAGCGCCGGGAACGAGCCGACGATGCCGGCCTTGCACTGCGCGATCACGAGCTCGGGCCCCGAGACGATGAACAGCGGGGAGCCGACGACCGGCAGTTCAAGCTTGTTGGCGAGCGAAGCGGGCAGCGACATTTTCGGATCCTCCATGCGCGTCGCCCGGCCGGCGGTCGGGGCGGATCGCGATTTGTTATGATGACTGGAGCGGCGGCTCTCTTGGCGCGGCAATATAAGGCTGGACGGCTCGGTCATGGCGTTCAATATTGAACATCGGATCGACCAGAAATGAACGATGTCGCAGAAAGGGGAGCGGCATGGACTGGGAGCTTTGCAAGACATTCGTCGCGGTGGCGGAGACACGCAGCCTCGCCGGGGCGGCAAGGCGGCTGCGCATCAGCCACCCCACCGTCGGTCGCAACGTCGCGGCGCTCGAGCAGCAACTCGGCACCCGCCTGTTCGCGCGTTCCAATGACGGTCTGTCGCTGACATCGCAGGGCCGCAAATTCCGCGAGCATGCCGAAGCGATGGCCGCGGCGGCTTTGCGCGCGGAGGCGGCCGCGTCCGCTACCGGCGGGCAGGCGCGCGGCGTCGTGAAGCTGTCGATCGGCGCGACGCTGGCCGCGCATTGGCTGATGCCGCGCCTCGGCCCGTTCCTGCGCGATCACGCCAACATCCAGCTCGAGATCATCACCCACCCGTTCCCGGCCAGCGTGCGCCGCCGCGAGGCCGACGTGGTGCTAAGGCCGGTCGATGCGGGCGAGGAGAACCTGATCGGGCGCAAGATCGGGCGGCTCGGCACCGGCTTCTACGCTTCCCGCGACTATGCGGCAGGCCGCAAGCTGCCGGAGCGGCGGGACGAGTGGCGGGGCCACCATGTGATCGGCTTTGCCGACCAGGCCTCGAACGCGCATCTGGCGCGCTGGAGCGACGTCATCACCCGACAGGGCACGCTGGTGATGCGCTGTTCATCGCAGGGCGACATGCTCGCGGCGGCGCGGGCCGGGCTCGGGATTTGCGCGCTGTCCTGCCTGGTCGGGGCCGACTACCCCGATCTGGTGCGGGTCGCGCCGCAAAAGCTCTCGAGCCTTTCCGATCTCTGGCTGCTCGCCCATCCCGATCTGGTCGAGCTTCCCGCGGTGCGCGCCGTCATCGGCTTCGTCACCGACTGCGCGCGCGAGGATCGCGTCAGGCTGCGCGGCTAGAGCGTTTTCGAGCGAAGTGGATACCGGTTCGCGTGAAGAAAACGCGTCAAAACAAGAATCTAGAGCGCCGTTCCGATTCCATCGGAACGGGAAACGCTCTAGGTCGCGTTGTCAGGCACGCGCCCGCAACAGCGTCACTGCGAGCAGAAGGAAGGCCGCGCAGGTCCACAGCGACTGCCAGTTCTCCGCCCCTTCGTTGAATCCTGTGTAGATCGCCGTTGCAATGAAAATGCCGGCAAAGATCGACTCCGCCAGTGGTCGGATTCCCTTCGTGGGAGGATTGAGCAGCGTCACGGCAGCAAAGGGCACCGCCGCCATGGTGAGAGGCGCGAAGGGAAAGTCAATGAAGCGCGGGTCGAACACGAGACCGATTGCGGTCGCCGTGCCGATCACGACGGTGATCATCAAGGCCAGTCCGTGCAGGGTCGCCAGCACCGATTCAGTGTGATGGCCCTTCGGACCCAACACTTCGAAAAAGCTGGGCGGTGCGCGGCCCGACATCAGGGCGTTGGCGCTCAACACGGGCGAAGCCGTGGCCGCCACCAGCAGCGAGCCCCAGACAAGCCAGCCTCCCGTTCCGTAGCTTTCATAGACCAATCTCTGCTCGGCGACGCCAAACAGGATGCCAGCCGTGGTCGCCGATAGCGCGACTGCAGGCCACGACGCGAATGCGGGCTTTCTCGGCTTGCGGCGTAAGGTCAGCCATGCCGCGCCGAAGACGAGGATCGCCATGCCCATTCCGCTGACCATTTGCAGCTTCCAGAGCGGAAAATTGCTGACCGGTTGGCCCGGCGGATATTTCGGCATGCGCTGCTCGGAATCGAACAGGCCCCAGGAGCCGCCGACCGTGCCCTCGATCTCCCGCTTCCAGCCTTCATCATAGGCCTCGAACAGGTTGACGCGGAAATGCTGGCGCCGGGCAAGGTCGAGGACCTCCGAAACCACTCGCGCCTGATTGATGCGGGACGGCAGCGCGGACTCGCGCATGCGCCCCTCGCTGGGCCAGCCGATTTCTCCGATAAAGATTTCCTTGCCTGGAAAAGCCGCGGCGATCTGCCGGCGCATCTCGTCGGCGTGAGCGGCGGCATCTTCCGCCCGGATTGGAACATTTTCCCAATAGGGCAGGATGTGAACCGTGACGAAGTCGACGGCGTCAGAAAGCTCGCGATTGCTCAGCCAGAATTCCCAGACGTCGGCGTAGGTGACGGGCACGGAGACCTGCGCCTTGATCGAGCGGATCGTGGCGGCAAGGTCGGAAGCCGACATTTCCTTGCGCAGCAAGACCTCGTTGCCGACCACGAGCGCGATGATGGTTTCCGGATATTCCTGGGCGAGGCGGATCGCGGTGGCGACCTGCGTTGCATTCTTCTTGCGGTCCCGATCGAGGAAGATGCCCTGGATGACCTTCAGCCCCGCCTTGGCCGCGAGTGCGGGAATCTGATCGAGACCGAGATCGGTCGCATAGGTGCGGATGCAGTCGGATATCTTCGCGAGTTGCGCGAGGTCTTCCGCGATCTGTTCCGGCGAGACCTGTGTCGCCGGCGAAAGCGATGTCTGATTGTTACGGAACGGCGCGTACGAGATGCATTGCACCTTGTCGTTCGGATCGATCGGCGCGCGCGGCAGGTTGACCGGGATGCCGAGCCACCACCACGCCGCGGCGATCGCGCCCAGGGATAACGAGAGAAGCGTCAGCGGGATACGGAGAGAAATCAGGTCCGTCTCCTTGCAATAAGGACGTGCTGCGCGTGCAAAATGGGCGAGGCCGGCAAATTGAAAAACTATATGTCTGCTGATTCTATATCACGCGATCACGCAGTTGGTGTGTTTTTCTCCACGACTACTTTGCACCGGCGATCACGCCCTCGCGATTTCTGAGCACGCGATAATATGCCCACCACAGATGCGCTGCGGCGCCGCGCAGCGGACGCCACGGCTCCGCAAGCGGCGCCATCTGCTTCGGCGTCGGCCGCTCCTTCAAGCCGAGCCCGACCTTGACCGCTTCCTGTACGGCGAGGTCGCCCGCGGGCCAGGCATCGCCATGGCCGAGGCAGAACAGCAGATAGACATCAGCGGTCCACGGGCCGATTCCGGGTAGCGCGGTCAGCGTGTTGTGCGCCGCATCGGCCTCCTCATTGGCAAGGACGTCGAGGTTCAGCCGCTCCTCGGCGAGCTCGCGCGCGATGTGCTTCAGCGTCTTGATCTTGGCCGCCGACAGCCCGAGCCGGCCGAGCCGGTCGGCCCGCGCGTTGCGGATCGCGTCATGGTGGAACGGGTCGAACGCCGTGCTGACGCGCCCCCAGATCGCCGCCGCACTCGCGGTCGAGAGCTGCTGGCCGCAGATGATCGCGGCAAGCCCGGCAAATCCGGGCTCGCGCTGCCGGATCGCCGGCATGCCGGTCAGCTCCAGGATCGGGCGCAGGCGGCGGTCCTGGTCGACCAGTTTGTGGATCGCGTCGTCGAGGTCGGCCTGGGTTTCGAGGTGAATCAGCATTTGCGGGGTCTGCATCGGCTTGTCAGGCGCGGGCTTGACCCGCGCATCGATCTCCTATCGTAACAGAGTCTTGTCCGGGCGCATGAACCAGAGTCGCCGGGGCAAGTCCGGCAATGACGCGTGACCGATGACCATGCCACCCGTTTTCCGCTTCGCGCCGAGTCCGAACGGCTACCTGCATCTCGGCCACGCCTATTCGGCGCTCCTCAACCACGACCTCGCGCGGCAGTCGGGCGGACGCTTGCTGCTGCGGATCGAGGACATCGACGCGACGCGCTGCCGGCCGGAATTCGAGCAGGCGATCTACGAGGATCTGGCCTGGCTCGGCATCGCCTGGAAGACCCCGGTGCGGCGGCAGTCCGAGCATTTTGCCGCCTATCGCGCGGCGATCGACCGCCTGTCGGCCGATGGGCTGGTCTATCCGAGCTTCGAAAGCCGGGCCGAGATCGCCCGGCTGGTCGCGGAGCGCGAGGCCGGGGGCGCATGGCCGCGCGATCCGGACGGCGCGCCGCTCTATCCAGGGCCAGCCAAATCGCTGTCGGCCGAGGCGCGCGACTGGCTGATCGGGCAGGGCGCGCCGTTCGCGTTGCGGCTCGATATGGGCGCAGCCCGCGCGCGCGCCGGCGAGCTGCGCTGGCGGGAAGCGGGCGAGGGGCCGGCTGGCGAGAGCGGAGACGTCGTGGCCCGGCCTGAGGCCTGGGGCGACGTGATCCTGGCGCGCAAGGAGACCCCAACCAGCTACCATCTCTCGGTCGTGATCGATGACGCCCTGCAGGGCGTTACCGATGTCGTCAGGGGCGTTGACCTGTTCTGGTCGACCAGCGTGCATCGGCTGTTGCAGGAACTGCTCGGCCTGCCCGCGCCAAACTACCGGCACCACCGGCTGATCCGAGACGCGGCCGGCCAAAAGCTGTCGAAATCGACCCAGGCGACCGGACTGCGCGAATTGCGGGCGGCTGGGGCGAGCCCGGCCGGTATCCGCCGCCTGGTCGGTTTGCAGTAGATTTTGGCCATTTGATCGCATCATGGCGTTTTGCGCAGGCGCGCCGTAAACGTCGCCGTGACTCCGGCCCGCCTGGCATGCCATGTTGTTGACCGGGGCGGGGATCACGGAGACCATGGCGTCAAAATCGCGCGCACGGCGCAGCAAGCGGCCATCCAAAAGGACGCCGCCGAAGGCGCGCGCCGCCAAACCGCGTGCTGCCAAGACACGAACTGCCAAAACACGAACTGCCAAGACAGGTGCCGCCAAGACGCGAACGGCCAAGGCCCGCGCCGCCAAGGTGGCCGCCAGGCCGCGCCGCAAGCGGGCCGTGCCGAAGCCGGCCCCGAAGGCCGGTCCCGGCATGGTCGATACTGCACTTGCCGCCTTTGCCCATGAGGTGCGGACGCCGCTCACCGGAATCCTTGCGATCAGCAATCTGCTCGCGACATCCGATCTCGGCGAGCGCGAGCGGCGCTGGGTCGATACCATCAAGGCCGGCGCCGAGCATCTGGCGAGCCTTGCGACCCTGTTCGTCGACGCCGCCCGGAGCGAGGGGCCGGGGCTCGAGATCCGGCAGGATTTCTTCGACCTGCGCACGCTGGCGCGTCACGCAGCGGATTCGCTCGCCGGCCGCGCGGCGGCCAAGGGGCTGCAGGCTTCCGTCGAGGTCTCCGACCAGTTGCCTGCCTTCGCGGTCGGCGATCCCGTCCGCCTGCGCGCGGCGCTGGAAAATCTGATCGACAACGCGGTGAAGTTCACCGAGCAGGGCAGCATTGAGCTGCGTATCGTGCCGGTGGGCGCGGTGAAGGGAAGGTCCGGCGACAAGATCGGCGTCGCGTTCGCGATCTCCGACAGCGGGATCGGCCTGACGCTATCGGAGGTCAAGCGCCTGTTCCGGCCGTTCTCGCAGGCCAACGTCTCGATCGCCGCGCGGTTCGGCGGCGCCGGGCTCGGCCTGTCGTCCGTCAGGCAGCTCGCGCGCGCCATGGGCGGCGACATCGTCGCGGACCGGCGCGCCGGCGGGGGCACCACCTTCACGCTCAAGGTGGAACTGGCGCCCGCCGAAGGGCCGGCCGGCACCGCCTCCGGCGAGAGCGCGGCGGCGCTGCTGTCGCAAGGGCTGCGGCTGCTCAGTGTCGAGGACAATCCGTTCGGTCGCGTCGTGCTCAACACGATCCTGACCGAACTCGGTCACCACGCCGAATTCGTCGGTCAGGGCGAGGCCGCGCCCGACCGGCTCGTGCAGGGCGCCTTCGACGCCGTGCTGATGGACATGGTGCTGCCCGGCATCGGCGGCATCGAGGCGATCAAGCGCATCCGCGCGCTGCCGCCGCCGCACGGCCGCATCGTGATTGTCGGGATTTCCGGCCGGGCCGAGGACGAGGCCGCAGCGCGCGCTGCCGGCGCCGACGGCTTCCTGGTCAAGCCTGTGTCCCCGCGGGCGCTCGCGACTGCGCTGCATGAAGCGACACGCCGTGCGGCAACCGCGACTTGATGATCGCCGCGTTCAACTCGCCGCCGAACACGAAGATCGCGGCGATGAAATACAGGAACACCAGTGCGATCACCACCGAGGCCAGCCCCGCATACATCGTGACGTAGTTGTTGGCGAAGCGTGCGAGGTACATGCCGAAGCCGATGCCCGAGAGCAGCGAGGCCACCATGGTGAAGATGATGCCGGGCAGGATTTGCGTGAAGCTGCGACGGCCCGCCGGCAGCCAGGCGTGCAGGATGAAAAGCGCGACGACCAGCGCCAGGATCGTGACGCCGTAACGGGCGGTGTTGAGCAGGCTCTCGTTCGATTCGACGAAGAACGGGATATAGCGCCGCGCCGCCTCGATGATCAGCGGTCCGAGCACGATCAGGAAAGCCATCGCGAGCGAGGTGAACGCCGCGACCAGCGTGTAGCCGATCGACTCCAGCCGCAGCCAGTACCAGCGCCGCGGCTCGATCACGGCGTAGGCGCGGTTCAGCGCCACCCGCAGCGCCTCGACGCCGTTGGAGGCGAAGTAGACCGCGAGCACCGCGCCGATGGTCAGGATGTCGCCGCGGGTGTTGGTCAGCACGTCGTGGATCTGGCCGGACAGCGCCTCGGCGACCTGTTGCGGCCAGACCTGCAGCATCAGCCCGACCGCCTGGTCGGCGAGTTGCTTGGAGCCGAAGAAGCCGGCCACCGAGGTCAGCACGATCAGGAACGGAAACAGCGCCATCAGCGTCGACAGCGCGATGTGGCTCGCGATCGCCCAGCCGTCGTCGGCGAGGAACGTGTAAAAGGCATCCATCACGACGTGGGTGACGTAACGAAGCTGCTTCACATTCCACCCGGCATTGTCGAAAACCGCTCGGCCCGAGAACGGACCCAGCATCTGATATTACGCGCTGAAAAGCCAGTTGGTTGCATGGCCGGGCTGTGTGGAAGTCCGCGTCCTGCGGTGTTATGTACCGCAAATGACATCTCTCCTCAGCACGATCATTCTTCCCATCGCCGTCGGCGCCGTCGCGCTGGTCCTCCTGCTCGGCCTCATCAACATGATGAAGGGCGGCTCGCCGAACACGTCGCAAAAGCTGATGCGGCTGCGCGTGCTGCTGCAGTTCGTCGCCATTGTCATCGCGATGCTCGCGGTCTGGGCGATGGGGCGCTAGGTGAGGTAGATTTGTCGGGCTATTCTCCACCTCTCCCGATCGGAGTGGTGGACTCGAACATCGAACACCGGAGCCTGCCATGGTCGTTCTCAATCGGATCTACACGCGCACCGGCGATGACGGCACCACCGCGCTCGGCTCCGGCGAGCGGCGGCCGAAATACGATCTGCGCATTGCCGCCTATGGCACGGTCGACGAGACCAATGCCGCGATCGGCGTGGTGCGGCTGCATCTTGCCGGCAGCCCCGCGGTCGATGCGATGCTGGGCCGGATCCAGAACGATCTGTTCGATCTCGGCGCCGACCTCGCGGTGCCCGAGCGCGAGGGCAAGGCCGAACGTCTGCGGATGCTGGCAAGCCAGGTCGAGCGGCTCGAGCGCGATATCGACAGCCTGAACGACCAGCTCGCGCCGCTAACCTCGTTCGTGCTGCCCGGTGGCACGCCCGCCTCTGCCTATCTGCATCTCGCCCGGACGATATGTCGCCGCGCGGAACGGATGATGGTGGAACTCGCCGCCCAACCCGATGAGCCGGTCAATCAGGCTGGCATCCAGTATATGAACCGCCTGTCGGATTTCCTGTTCGTTGCCAGCCGCTTCCAGAACAATAAGGGAGCGGGAGACGTGTTGTGGGTGCCGGGCCAGAACCGCTAAACTGGTTCAAAACCGGGGGACGGTTTTTTGGCTTTGGCGCGTTGACCGGGAGAAACGGGACCTTTAGGTTCCGCGCCAGCCAACCGAAACCCATAAAATCAAAGCGAAAGAGGATCGATGAAGGTTCTTGTGCCGGTAAAGCGGGTCGTCGACTACAACGTCAAGGTCCGCGTCAAGAGTGACGGGACGGGCGTGGAGCTCGCCAACGTCAAGATGTCGATGAACCCGTTCGACGAAATCGCCGTCGAGGAAGCGCTGCGGCTGAAGGAAGCCGGCAAGGCGACCGAAGTGGTGGTGGTGTCGATCGGACCCGCGCAGGCCTCCGAGACCATTCGCACCGGACTTGCGATGGGCGCCGACCGCGGCATCCTGGTCAAGGCCGAAGGCAATGTTGAACCGCTCGCTGTTGCCAAGATCCTGAAGGCGGTGGTTGAAGCGGAGCAGCCCGGCCTCGTCATTCTCGGCAAGCAGGCGATCGACGACGACTCGAACCAGACCGGCCAGATGCTGGCCGCGCTGCTCGGCTGGTCGCAGGCGACCTTCGCCTCCAAGCTCGAGGTCGAAGGATCCGACTTCAAGGTCACCCGCGAAGTCGACGGCGGCCTGCAGACCATCAAGCTCAAGGGCCCGGCGATCGTCACCACCGACCTGCGCCTGAACGAGCCGCGCTATGCGTCGCTGCCCAACATCATGAAGGCGAAGAAGAAGCCGATCGACGACAAGAGCGTCGCTGACTACGGCGTCGATGTGACGCCGCGTCTGGAAGTGCTGAAGACCGCGGAACCGGCAGGCCGCAAGGCGGGCGTCAAGGTCAAGGACGTCGCCGAACTCGTGAACAAGCTCAAGACCGAAGCCGGGGTTCTCTGATGACGACGCTGTTGATTGCTGAACACGACCACGAGACGCTGAAGGACGCGACCAACAAGGCGCTGACCGCGGCGACCCAGCTCGGCGGCGATGTCCATGTGCTGGTTGCCGGTGGTGGCCAGGGCACCAAGGCGGCGGCGGAAGCAGCCGCCAAGCTTGCCGGCGTCACCAAGGTGCTGGTGGCCGAAGGCCCCGCCTATGAGCACGACCTTGCCGAGCCGCTGGCTGCGCTGATCGTCGCGCTGGCTCCCGGCTATGACGCGTTCGTCGCGCCCGCGACCTCGCGCTTCAAGAACGTGATGCCGCGCGTCGCAGCGCTGCTCGACGTCATGCAGGTCTCCGAGATCATCAAGGTCGTCGCCCCCGACACCTTCGAGCGGCCGATCTATGCCGGCAACGCGATCCAGACCGTGAAGTCGAAGGACGCCAAGAAGGTGATCACGGTGCGCACCTCGACCTTCGCCGCCGCCGGCGAAGGCGGCAGCGCTGCGATCGAGAACGCCGCATCGGCCGCCGATCCGGGCCTGTCGACGTTCGTCGGCGAGGAAGTCGCCAAGAGCGACCGCCCCGAGCTGACCTCGGCCAAGATCATCGTCTCGGGCGGCCGTGCCATGCAGAGCCGCGAGAACTTCGCCAAGTATATCGAGCCGCTCGCTGACAAGTTAGGGGCCGGCGTCGGCGCCTCGCGCGCCGCGGTCGATGCCGGCTATGCGCCGAACGACTGGCAGGTTGGCCAGACCGGCAAGGTGGTGGCCCCGGAACTTTATGTCGCGGTCGGCATCTCCGGCGCGATCCAGCATCTGGCCGGCATGAAGGACTCCAAGGTGATCGTCGCCATCAACAAGGATGAGGACGCGCCGATCTTCCAGGTCGCCGATTACGGCCTGGTCGCCGACCTCTACCAGGCGGTTCCGGAGCTCACCGAAGCGCTCGGCAAGCTCGGAAAGTAAGCGACAAGACACCGGCCGGATGGGTAAGCTCAGGCCGGTGTTATTATTTTCGAGGCAATGATCCGGAAACGTTTTTCCGAAAGGATCATGCTCGACAGGGGAAATGGGACCCGGATGTGATGACCTGTCATCACATCCGGGTCCCGGGAAACGTTTTCCGGCGGATTGGGCAACCCGGAAGGCTTTACTTCGGGTATCGTTGGAATTGGGCAGGCGCGATGTGCGCGCCGTTCCGGTGGATGACAAGATGACGGTGGCAATCAAAAAGGTCGGCGTGATCGGTTCGGGTCAGATGGGCAATGGCATTGCCCATGTGGCGGCGCTGGCCGGCTTCGACGTGGTGCTCAATGACGTGTCCGGCGACCGGCTGAAGTCGGCGCTGGCGACCATCAACGGCAATCTGACCCGGCAGGTCGCGAAGAAGGCGATCAGCGAGAGCGACCGCAAGCAGGCGCTCGACCGCATCGCCTCCGCCGAGTCGCTCGACGCGCTCGCCGATTGCGATCTCGTGATCGAGACCGCGATCGAGAAGGAAGAGACCAAGCGCAAGATCTTCCACGAGGTCTGTGCGGTACTGAAGCCGGAGGCGATCGTCGCGACCAACTCGTCGTCGATCTCGATCACAAGGCTCGCCGCCTCGACCGACCGCCCGGAGAAGTTCATCGGCATTCATTTCATGAATCCGGTGCCGGCGATGGAACTGGTCGAGTTGATCCGCGGCATCGCCACCGACGACATGACCTTCGACACCGCCAAGGCGTTCGTCGCCAAGCTCGGCAAACAGGTCGCGGTGTCGGAAGATTTCCCCGCCTTCATCGTCAACCGCATCCTGTTGCCGATGATCAACGAGGCGATCTACACGCTGTATGAAGGCGTCGGTAACGTCGAGGCGATCGATGCCGCGATGAAGCTCGGCGCGCACCATCCGATGGGCCCGCTCGAGCTCGCCGATTTCATCGGCCTCGACACCTGCCTGTCGATCATGCAGGTGCTGCACGAGGGGCTGGCCGACTCCAAGTACCGGCCGTGTCCGCTGCTGGTGAAGTATGTCGAGGCCGGCTGGCTCGGACGCAAGAGCCAGCGCGGCTTCTACGACTATCGCGGCGACAAGCCGATCCCGACGCGGTAATCATCGCGTCTTCAGATCAGTGCCCGCAGCAGCGCAAGCGTCGCCGGCACGAGACCGACGATCATCGTCACACCCGCGCCAAGTCCGAGCAGATGCGCGGTCAGCGCAAGGCGCTGGCTCTGCGCGTGAGACGTCATTGCAGCGCCGCGCAGGCGCGCTTCAGCCGCCTTGCGGCCTCCTCGATGATGGCTGACGGGTTAGCGAAGCTGAGGCGGATATAGGGCGACAGCCCGAGATCCTCGCCGGGAAACACCACCACATCGGCCGCCTCGAGCAGATAGGCCGAGAAATCGCGGTCGGTCCGGATCACTCTGCCGTCGGGCGCGCGCTTTCCGATCACGCCGGCGCAACTGACCAGCAGATAGAACGTGCCCTCAGGCGGCGTGCAGGAGAGCCCGGCGCATTCGTTCACGAGTTCGGCAAAGCGGTCACGCTTGGCGCGAAGGATGGCGGCACGCTCGAGCAGCACATCCTGCGCGCCGTCGAGCGCGGCAACCGCCGCGGCCTGGCTGATCGACGATGCGCCGGACGTGGTCTGCGACTGGATCGTGATCATCTCGCGGATCAGCGCCGCGGGTCCGGCGGCATAACCGATGCGCCAACCCATCATTGCATAGGTCTTGGCGAGGCCGCTGACGGTCAGCGTCCGCGGCTTCAGGCGCGGCTCGATTTCCGCAAGCGTCGGCGCCGGAGATCCGTTGAACACGATGTGCTCGTAGAGCCCGTCGGCCAGCACCCAGATGTCCGGATGCCGCAGCAGGACCGCGGCGATCTCGGACAGATCATCACGCGAATACAGCGCGCCGGATGGGTTGACCGGATTGTTGACGATGATCCAGCGGGTTCGCGCCGAGATCGCCGCCTGCAAATCCTCCGCGCGCAGCTTGAAGCCGTTGTTCTGCGCACACGGCACCACCACCGGCGCCGCGCCGGCCAGCCGCACCTGATCGAGATAGGGCGCCCAATACGGCGCGGGGATGATCACCTCGTCGTCGGGCGCCAGGGTCGCCAGCAGCGCGTTGAACAGCGCCTGCGTCGAGCCGTTGGTGATGACGATCTCGTCCAGACCATAGTCGAGATGATGGTCGCGCAGCAGCGCGGCCCGCACCGCCCGCTTCAGTTCCGGCGTGCCGTCGACATCGGTGTAACGGGTCTCGCCGCGCAATGCCGCTGCATGCGCCGCCGCGATCACATGGTCCGGTGTCGGGAAGTCCAGATTGCCCGACGACAGCTCGATGATGTCGCGCCCGGCAGCTCGCAGTTCGCGGGCGCGGCGGCGCAGCACCGATGCGGGCGATGCCGTGATGCCGCTCATGCGCGGCGAGAGGGTCGGTGCAGCGGTCATCGGACGTACTGCGCCTCGCCGTTGCCGAACGACCAGTTCTCGGGGAGCACCTCGACCAGGTTGATGAAGATGTCCTCGGCGCGCAGGCCGGGGCTTTCGGTCAGCCGTTCGGCGATCCGTCGATAGAGCTTCTGCTTCTGCGCCACCGGGCGGGTGTTGCTGACCGTGATCTGAATGATGATCAGGTCAGCGCTGCGCCTGATGCCGAGATAGCCGGCGCCATAGATGAAATCGCCGTCGTCGTGCTCGGAGATCGTCATGAAACGATCGCCTTCCGGCACGTCGAAGGTCTCGCGCATGGCGCGATAAAGGCTTTCGAGAACGGCCTTGCGGTAGGCGGCGGGCTTGCCCCGTCGCAATGAAACGCGGGTCAGCGGCATGATGGTGGCTCTCCTGGTGGCGTCACGGGCCGCCGATCCTAGGGGCTCCTTGTTCATTGAAAAACGGTATGATAAAGCATTTCAATGATTTCATATTTAAATGAATGACCATGAAGGCGCTCGACCTCGAGGCGGTCCAGGCGTTCGTCCTGGTGGCCGATCTCAGCAGCTTCACGCGCGCGGCGCAGGCGATGGAGACCACACAGTCCGCGGTCAGCCTGAAGATCAGGCGTCTGGAAGACGGCCTCGGCCGGCGGTTGCTGGAGCGAACGCCGCGGCTGGTTCGGCTGTCAGCTGAAGGTGCCGCCTTCCTCGGCGCCGCGCGCAATCTAGTGGCCGCGCATCAATCGGCGATCAGCTCGTTTGCCGTCGAGCATCGGCGGCTGGTCGTCGGCATCAGCCACCACATCGTCGGCTCGGAACTCGCCTCGCTGCTGAAGCGGATGAACAGCACCGATCCCGGGCTGGTGATCCAGCTGCACGTCGACACGTCGCGTTCGGTGCTTAGCGCATTCGACGACGGCAGGCTCGATGCTGCGATCGTGCTCCGCCACGACGCCAAGCGCCGCGATGGCGACGTGCTGTTCGAAGAGCCGTTCGGCTGGATGGCCGCGCCTGATTTTCACCATCGGCCGGGCGAGCCGTTGCGCCTCGCGACGCAAGCCGAGCCGTGCAGCGTGCGTGCCATGGCGGTTGAAGCGCTCGACGCCGCCGGCATCGCCTGGACCGAGGCGTTCGTCGGCGGCGGGCTGTCGACGATCGGAGCTGCGATCTCCGCAGGCCTTGCGGTCGCAGCGCTGGCGCGCCGCGTCGCGCCCGCGGATACCGTCGACCTCGGGCCAAAGCTTGGCCTGCCGCCACTGCCGTCTCGCGACGTCATGCTTCACTCAAAACTGTCCGATGCGCGGACACGGCAAGCGCTGCGCACCCTCGGCGCGGCCTTCGCGGCGAACACGGCCTGAGACGCGGATCATCGCGCTAGCGGGAATTTCGAGGCCGATGCGTCAGCCTGACGCGGCCATCGATTACCCAAGCATTAACTTTCGCGCGTTACCTCAAACCCCAGTTTTGGGAGTGCCGCGTATGGACATGATGAGCATGGTCACCAGCATCCTGTCGATGCAGCAGGGCAATCTGCAGGGTGAGATCGCGACCCGCGTGACCAAGCAGAACCTCGACGCCGAGAAGTTCGCGGTTCAGACCCTGCTCGGCACGCCCTCCACCGCGAATTTGTCGCCTGGCATCGGCGACAACCTCAACGCCGTCGCCTGATCAGAACCCGGCTGCGGCTGGCTGCAGCGCGGCCTTCACCAGCTTGATCGCGTCGTCGCTCGCCCATTCGGCGGGACCGGCGATATTGGCGATTTCGCAGCCCTTGCCGTCGACCAGCACCGAGGTCGGCATGCCCAGCGCCTTGCCTATGTTCTTAAGGTCTTGAAAAACCTTGGCTTTCTGATCCGAAAAATAGCCGAGATTGGTCAGGTTGGCCTCTTTCAGGAAGTTTTTCGGCTTGTCCGGGTCGCGGGTGTCGATGTTGATCGCGACCACCTCGAAATCCTTGCCGCCGAGCTTGGTCTGCAGGCTGTCGAGCGCCGGCATTTCCTTGCGGCAGGGCACGCACCAGGTCGCCCACAAATTGACCAGCACGGTCTTGCCGCGCCAGTCCGAGAGCTTCTTCGGCTGGCCGTTAGCATCCTCGAAGGTGAGGTCGGGCAGCATCAAGGGGGTGGTCGCCATGGTCAGCGCCGCGACCTCGCCATGGGCAAGCGGGGCGATCTTCTTCGCAAGAGCCACCGCGCTGTTGCAGGCGATATCGCCGCCAGCGGGATGCTTGAGGCTGGAGACCCCGACATAGCCGATCACGGCCCCGGCCAGCACGGCGCCGATCACCAGCGGGATACGCCACTTGGCGGTCGGCCTGGCGGTCGGATTGGATGGGGTCGTCTCGGGCATATCGTTTGTCATCCTGGGTCGATGTGGCTAAGCAGTGCCGGGAATACGACCGGAACTGCGGTGCTGTTTCGCCGCCTCCGGCCATGAAACCGCAAGGCTGAAATACGAATTCGTGAGCGAGATGTCATGAGCAACAAGATGTGGGGCGGCCGATTCTCGGAACGTCCCGACGCGATCATGGAGGAAATCAACGTCTCCATCGACGTCGATCGTCACCTTTATGCCCAGGACATTGCCGCGTCCAAGGCCCACGCCGCGATGCTCGCCGCGCAGGGCATCATCACGTCCGCTGATGCGAAAAATATCGGCAAAGGTCTAGACACGATTTTGTCAGAGATCGGCAAGGGCGATTTCGATTTCAAGCGCGCGCTCGAGGACATTCATATGAATGTCGAGTCGCGGCTGTCCGAATTGATCGGGCCCGCGGCGGGCCGGCTGCACACCGCGCGCTCCCGCAACGACCAGGTCGCGACCGATTTCCGGCTTTATGTCCGCGACACCATCGATGAGACCAATGCGGCGCTGGCCGCGTTCCAGCAGGCGCTGGTCGCCCGCGCGCTGGAGCATGCCGGCACGGTGATGCCGGGCTTCACCCATCTGCAGACCGCGCAGCCCGTGACCTTCGGTCATCATCTCCTGGCCTATGTCGAGATGGCCGGCCGCGACCGCGGCCGCTTTGCCGACGCGCGCAAGCGGCTGAACGAATCGCCGCTGGGAGCGGCCGCGCTCGCCGGCACCTCGTTTCCGATCGACCGCGCCACGACCGCGAAGGCGCTCGGCTTCGATCGTCCGATGGCCAATTCGCTCGACGCGGTGTCCGACCGCGATTTCGTGCTGGAGACGCTGTCGGCGGCGGCGATCTGCGCGGTGCATATGTCGCGCTTCGCCGAGGAGATCGTGATCTGGACCTCGCCCTTGGTCGGCCTCGTCAAGCTCAGCGACAAGTTCACCACCGGCTCGTCGATCATGCCGCAGAAGCGCAATCCGGACGCGGCCGAGCTGGTCCGTGCCAAGACCGGCCGCGTGATCGGCGCGCTCACCGCGCTGCTGATCGTGATGAAGGGCCTGCCGCTCGCCTATCAAAAGGACATGCAGGAGGACAAGCAGGGCGCGATGGAGGCTTTCGAGGCGCTGTCACTGGCAATTCGCGCCATGACAGGCATGGTCGAGGACCTGGTGCCGGACGAAGCAAAGATGAAGGCCGCCGCCGGCGAGGGCTACGCCACCGCCACCGATCTTGCCGACTGGCTGGTGCGCACCCTGAAAATACCGTTCCGTGACGCCCACCACGTTACCGGGCGCATCGTCGGCCTGGCATCGAAGCAGGGTGTGGCGCTGCACGAGCTGCCGCTCAAGGCCATGCAGGAGGTCGAGCCGAAGATCACGGCCGACGCGCTGAGGGTGCTCAGCGTCGAATCCTCTGTGCAGAGCCGGACCTCGTTTGGCGGCACGGCGCCGAAGAATGTGATGGCGCAGGCCAAGGCCTGGGCCAAGCGGCTGGAAAAAGAGCGAAAATTGGGCTGAACCGGAAAATTTGGCCGTGATTTCATGACGCTCCGCCTCTCGCCAGAGCACGCCAATGTTTGTATGGTGCCGCCCGAATTGGGGAATTCGTCGTGATTAGCAAGAACCGCCTGACCCCCTCGGGATGGGCCATCATTGTGCTGGGCGTATCCGCGCTGGCGCTCGGCGGCTGCGGCCGTAAGGGACCGCTCGACCTGCCGCCGACCGCGAACGTCGCGCCGGGCGCGGCACCGAGCGACACTGAGAGCGAGCGGGCGGCGCAGCCCAGCGTGTTCAATCCGACCTATGGCTCGGAGGCCGCGCCGGCCGCGCCGCGAGGCAATAAACGGCCCTTCCTCCTCGATCCGCTGCTCGGCAATTAGTATTTAAAAGCGTGTCATGAACCATTTCGACTATCGCAACGGCGTGCTGCATGCCGAGGCGGTCAATCTCATTGAGCTGGCGGAGGCCGTCGGCACGCCGTTCTATTGCTATTCGACCGCGACGCTGGAGCGCCACTACCGCGTCTTCACCGAAGCCTTCGCCGGCGAGAAGGCGCTGGTCTGCTACGCCATGAAGGCGAACTCCAACCAGTCGGTGCTGCGCACGCTGGCCAAGCTCGGCGCAGGCGCCGACGTGGTGTCCGGCGGCGAGTTGAAGCGGGCTCTGGCGGCCGGGATTCCGCCCTCGAAGATCGTGTTCTCCGGGGTCGGCAAGACCGAGGGCGAGCTGCGCGCCGCGCTTGCCACCGACATCCTCTGCATCAATATCGAGTCCGAGCCGGAGCTCGAGATGCTGTCGCGTCTCGCGGTCGAGATGAAGAAGACGGCCCGCATCTCGGTGCGGGTCAATCCCGATGTCGATGCCGGCACCCACGCCAAGATCTCGACCGGCAAGTCGGAGAACAAGTTCGGCATTCCGATCGCTCGCGCCCGCGAGGTCTATGCCCGCGCGGCAAAGCTGCCGGGCGTCAAGGTCACTGGTACCGACGTGCATATCGGCAGCCAGATCACCGATCTCGGCCCGCTGGAGGTCGCTTTCCGGCTGCTCGCCGAATTCGTGCAGACGCTGCGCGCCGACGGCCACGACATCTCGCATATCGATTTCGGCGGCGGCCTCGGCATCCCCTATTACATGGATCGCGCCGCGCCGCCGGCGCCGGATGCCTATGCGGCGATGGTCAAGCGCGTCACGCACAATCTCGGCTGCACGCTGATGTTCGAGCCGGGCCGCATGATCGTCGGCAATGCCGGCATCCTCGTCACCCGCGTGATCCATGTGAAGCCGGGCGATGCCAAGAACTTCGTCATCATCGACGCCGCGATGAACGACCTGATCCGGCCGACCCTGTATGAAGCGCATCACGACATTCTGCCGGTGCGCCAGCCTGCGCCCGGCACCCCGACCATGGTCGCGGATGTGGTCGGCCCGGTCTGCGAGACCGGCGACTATCTCGCGCTCGACCGCTCGCTGCCGCAGCCGAAGGCCGGCGATCTGCTGGCGATCATGACCGCCGGCGCCTACGGCGCGGTGCAGTCCGGCACCTACAACACGCGGCCTCTGGTGCCCGAAGTGCTGGTCAAGGACGACCAGTACGCCGTGGTCCGCCCGCGCATCGACGTCGATGCCCTGATCGCGATGGACAGGCCCGCGCCGTGGCTGTGATCTTGTAGGATGGGTAGAGCGCAGCGAAACCCATCATCTCGCTGCGCGGACGCAATCGATGGGTTTCGCTTCGCTCTACCCATCCTACTCAGTCGTTACTTCGCGGCGTGCGCGCCGCCCTTGCCGCCGCCGACGATCACGCCCGCGGCCTTCTCGATCGGCTTGATCGCCGCGGTGAAGTCCGACTCCGGTCCCTCGTCGCGGATGATGACTTCCCAGAGCCGGCCGACCGCTTCGGCGACTTCCATCGACAGCCCGAGCGCGCGCATCTCCTCGACGGCGAGCCGCACGTCCTTCACCATCAAGCCGGTGGCGAAGCCGAAGTCGAAGCTGCGCGGCAACACCGAGCGCGGAAACTTGTCGCGGCTCGCGGTGTTCAGCCCGGAGCCGGCATTGATGACGTCGATCATCACGGCCGGATCGAGCCCGGACTTGACGCCCATCACAACAGCCTCCGAGGTCGCCACCATCGCGGTCGCCGACAGGAAGTTGTTGGCGAGCTTCATGGTCTGGCCGGAGCCCGGCTTGGTGCCGATGAAGAACACCTTGCCGATGACGTCGAGCGCGCCCTTCACCAGTTCGAAATCGGCGCGCGGGCCCGACACCATCACTGCCAGCGTGCCCTTCTCGGCGCCGGCGACGCCGCCGGAGACCGGGCTGTCGATCTGCACGATGTTCTTCTTGGCCAACAGCTCGTGGATCTTCACCGCCATCCGCGAGCCGACGGTGGAGAGGTCGATGAAGCGTTTGACGCGCGTGCCCTCGATCACGCCGCCCGCGCCGGTCGCGACCTCGAGTGAGGCCTGCAGCGAGGGCAGGCTCGCCATCACGGTCTCGACGCGGTCGGCGATGTCCTTGGGCGAGGTTGCGGCCACCGCGCCGAGTGCGACCAGCCTGTCGAGCGCGTCCTTGCTGGTGTCGAACACGGTGAGCTTGTGGCCGGCCTCGATCAGCCGGCGCGCCATCGGGAAGCCCATCTTCCCGAGGCCGATGAATCCGATTTCCATGAGTCGTTTCCTCTATGTCGTTATGTGCGATATGCGCGCCTCCCACACGATGTCGTCCCTGCGAAAGCAGGGACCCATAACCCCAGGACTAAGTTGTTTGGTGCAGTCGGGGCCACAGCCGTCGTAACCACGACGAGCTGTGGTTATGGGTCCCGGCTCGCGCTTCGCTTGGCCGGGACGACAACGAGTGGAGCTCGCTCACGCCTTGTTGTCGAGTTCGGCGAACACCTCGCGCGCGATGCGGAAGCTGTCGACGCCGGCGGGGATGCCGGCATAGATCGAGACCTGCATGAAGATCTCGCGGATTTCGTCGCGGGATACGCCGTTGGTCAGCGCGCCCTTGATGTGGGCCTTCAATTCGTGCGGCCGGTTCAGGATCGAGATCATGGCGAGGTTGAGCATGCTGCGGGTCTTGCGCGGCAGTTCCTCGCGGCCCCAGACCGCGCCCCAACAATATTCGGTGACGAGTTCCTGGAATGGCTTGTTGAAGCTGTCCGAATTCTTCAGCGCATTGTTGACATAGGCTTCGCCCAGCACCGCCTTGCGGATTTCGAGCCCCTTGTCGTGCGTTTTTTGGTCCATATCGCGTTCCTCATGCGTTAATGCGATGGTTCGGCCGGGACGTTACGGGGTCGAACCGCCGCAGTCACGCCTTCGTGTTATGCGTATTTCCCGGTGTGGGTTACTGCCTGGAACGGGTGCCTCAAAGCCGCCGCCGTGCTAGGCTGACCTGCCGGCTACCCCGGAGATTTTATTGAGCGGAGCCAACATCGACCCCTCTGACCCGTCACGCGCCGTCCGCGACAGCGATGCGATCGCGCGGCTGAAACTGACAGAGGCTCTGCAGCGGGCAAGGTTCGCGATTGGGTGGGAACGGGCCTGGCCGCATCTGGCCCGGTTCCTGACGGTCGCAGGATTGTTCCTGGTCGCGTCCTGGGCCGGGCTGTGGCTGGTGCTGCCGTTTGTCGCACGCGTGGCCGGCGCCGGCCTGTTCGCGATTGCCGCGCTCGCGGCGCTGTCGCCGCTGGTGCGCTTCCGCTGGCCGAGCCGCGAGGAGGGCCTGAGCCGGCTCGACCGCGGCGCCGGCATTCGCCATCGTCCGGCGACCACGCTCTCCGACACGCTCACCAACAAGGACCCGTTTGCGCTGGCGCTGTGGCAGGCGCAGCGCGAGCGCACGCTGGCCTCGATCAAGCGCATCCGCGCCGGGCTGCCGCGGCCGCGCGTGTCGCTGCACGACCCCTGGGCGCTGCGCGCGCTGGTCATCGTGATGCTGGTCGCGAGCTATGTCGCCGCCGGCGACGAGCGCGGCCTGCGGGTCGCCTCCGCATTCGACTGGAACGGCATCATGGCGCCGGCCAATGTCCGGGTCGATGCCTGGGTGACGCCGCCCAACTACACCGGCAAGCCGCCGATCATTCTGTCGAACGCCAATAAGGACGCCAACGCGGCGGACACCACCCCGCTCGCGGTTCCGGCCGGCAGCACGCTCCTGGTGCGCTCCAGCGGCGGCAGCATCGACGTCGTCGTCGGTGGCGGTGTTACCGAGGTCGCGCCGGACGGGCAGGCGCCCAAGGGCACCAACGAGCGGCATTTCAAGATCACTGGCGACGGCACCGCGCATGTCCGCGCGCCGGCCGGCCAGCCGCAATGGAAGTTCACTGCGACGCCGGACCGCCCGCCGTCGATTGCGCTCGCCAAGGATCCGGAGCGGCAGGCGCGCGGCGCGCTGCAGATGTCCTACCGGCTCGAGGACGACTACGGCGTCAGCGAAGCGCGCGCGCAATTCGCAGTGCGGCCGACCGATGCGCCGAAGGAGGCTGACGGCAAGAAGGATGCCGACGGCAAGGCGGCGCAGCCGCGACCGCTGTTCGAGCCGCCGCAATTCGCGCTGGTGCTGCCGAATGCGCGCACCCGCAACGGCGTCGGCCAGACCGTGAAGGACCTCAGTGAGGATCCCTATGCCGGCGCCGACGTGACCTTGACGCTGACGGCCAAGGACGAGGCCGGCAATGAGGGCAAGAGCGAGCCGTTCAACATGCGGCTGCCGGAGCGCCTGTTCACCAAGCCGCTGGCGCGCGCGCTGATCGAGCAGCGCCGTATCCTGGCGCTCGACGCCAATCAGAACGGCCAGGTGTTCGCCGCGCTCGAGGCGCTGATGATCGCGCCCGAAATGTTCATGCCGGAGACCGGCTATTACCTTGGCCTGCACACCGTGAGCCGGCAGCTCGAGGCGGCGCGCACCGACGACCAATTGCGCGAGGTGGTCGCCAGCCTGTGGTCGCTCGCCGTCACCATCGAGGACGGCAACATCTCGGACGTCGACAAGGCGCTGCGTGCGGCGCAGGACGCGCTCAAGCAGGCGCTCGAGCGCGGCGCGACCGACGAGGAGATCAAGAAGCTCACCGACAATCTGCGCGCCGCGCTGGACAATTTCCTCCGCCAGATGGTCGAGCAGTTCCGCAACAATCCGCAGCAGCTCGCCCGGCCGCTCGATCCCAATGCCAAGGTGCTGAGCCAGCAGGATCTCAAGAACATGCTCGATCGCATGGAGCGGCTGTCACGCTCCGGCGACAAGGATGCGGCGCGGCAGCTGCTCGAGCAGATGCAGCAGATGCTGGAAAACCTGCAAATGGCGCAGCCCAATCAGGGCGACGACGACATGCAGCAGTCGCTCAACGAGCTCGGCGACATGATCCGCAAGCAGCAGCAATTGCGCGACAAGACCTTCAAGCAGGGCCAGGATTCCCGCCGCGACCGCATGCGCGGCAAGCAGGGCGAGCAGTCGATGGGCGACCTGCAGCAGGACCAGCAGGCGCTGCGCGATCGCCTGAAGAAGCTGCAGGAAGAGCTCGCCAAGCGCGGCATGGGACCGGACCAGCGCGGCCAGAAGGGCCAGAAAGGCCAGGGTCAGAAGGGCGACCAGGCGCAGCCGGGCGATCAAGGCGGCGACCAGGGCGATGACGGCGATGACGGGCTCGACCAGGCCGATTCCGCGATGGGCGATGCCTCCGGGCGGCTCGGCGAGGGCAATGCCGACGGCGCGGTGGATTCGCAGGGCCGTGCGCTGGATGCGCTGCGCAAGGGCGCCCAGAGCCTCGCCGACGCGATGCAGCAGGGCGATGGCGACCAGCCGGGCGACAGCCCCGGCAACCGCGCCGGCCGCCAGCAGAGCGGCGGCAACCAGACCGATCCGCTCGGCCGCCCGTTGCACGGTCGGGAATTCGGCGACGACTACACGGTGAAGATCCCCGGCGAGATCGACGTGCAGCGCGTCCGCCGCATCCTCGAAGAGCTGCGCCGCCGCCTCGCCGATCCGTCGCGGCCGCAGATCGAGCTCGACTACATCGAGCGGCTGCTGAAGGATTATTGAGCGCCTCGTCCTTCGACTGTCGTCATCCGTGAAAGCTCGTGCCTACTCACGAGACATCGGCGCTTGAATCGAACGGCCACGGCGACCTGTATGCCGCGCTTCCACTGGAATGACGCGGAATATGCACGACGGTCGTAAGCCTGCAGACGTCAGCTTCTGCGGGCTACGCGCCCCGCGTTCCAATCGGGTGCGATCGGGACCGGGTGTCGTCCGCCCGTTTCGCACAATTTTCCTAAAATTGTCGGGTTCCCGTTGGTGCGCATTTAAGTCGCTTGCGTCACCTTACTTCGGAAAATTGGCAAGCGTCTCAGGAGAGCACATGAGGCACAGCCGTTTATTCATTGCATCGTCATACCGGCCATTGGGTATTACTCGCCGGCACCAACATCAGACCAGCTTGGTTCGACAATTCGTTCGAGACCAGTCGGGCAGCTATGTGATCATTTCAGCGCTGCTCATGCCGGTCCTGGTCGGCACGGCAGGGCTCGGTACCGAGGTGGGATGGTGGTACTACAAACATAAGAACATGCAGAGTGCCGCCGACTCCGGCGCGGTAAGCGCCGCAACGGCGGCAAGTGCAGGCGCCGACCTTTTGTCCGAAGCCAATGCGGTCACGGCAAACTACGGTTACGCGAACGGGGCGAACAACGTCACGGTCACGGTGAATCAACCGCCGAAGACCGGCAGTCAGACGTCGAACCTGCAGGCGGTCGAAGTCATCGTGAGCCAACCGCAACAGCGGTTGCTGTCAGCCTTGTTCGGCTCGGCCCCGGTGCCGGTCACCGCGCGCGCGGTCGCGCTGCCGAATTCCGGGACGGGCTGCGTGCTTGCGCTCAACGCCAGCGCCAGTCCCGCGGTCAACGTGAGCGGCGGCAACCAGCTCAACC
The DNA here is from genome assembly GCF_054063355.1 of Bradyrhizobium sp. USDA 4502. Classification (NCBI taxonomy): domain Bacteria; kingdom Pseudomonadati; phylum Pseudomonadota; class Alphaproteobacteria; order Hyphomicrobiales; family Nitrobacteraceae; genus Bradyrhizobium; species Bradyrhizobium sp. USDA 4502. The sequence goes on along the minus strand of NZ_JBSSGF010000001.1, from coordinate 6,554,048 downwards.
TGATCAAGTGCAACCTTTACAGCAACTCGGGTGCAAGCCCATCGCTCAACGTGGCCGGCAGCGCGACGGTCGCCGCCAATCAGGTCGGCGTCGTCGGCGACGTTTCCGGCACCAGCAACATCACCGCCACCAACGGCGTCAAGACGCATATGAAGCCAACGGCTGACCCGTATGCGAACGTCTCTCCGCCGTCGAAGCCGAGCTGTACGAACGCCAAGATTACGGTCAATTCCAACGGAAAGACGAATTCTCTCAGCCCCGGCTGCTACTCGGGCAGCATTACGGTGAATGCCGGCGCAACGCTGAACCTCGATCCGGGCATCTATTACCTGGACGGCTCGAACCTGAGCGTCGCGGGCAACGCCACCATCACGGGCAGCGGCGTGACCCTGGTCTTTACGGGCTCGGGAAGCAAGTGGGGCACGGCTTCGATCGGCAGCAACGCGATCGTCGATCTGACGGCGCCGACCTCCGGCTCCACGAAGGGCATCGTCATGTATGGCGACCGCAACATGCCGGCCGGGACTACCTTTAATCTCACGGGTGGTGCCACCCAGAACTTCGGCGGCGCCATCTACCTGCCGAAGGCCGACCTCAGCTTCGGCGGTGGTAACGGCACAAGCACATCATGCACCAAGATCATCGCGGACACGCTGACGTTCAGCGGCACGTCGAACCTTCAGGTCAATTGTTCGGCGCTCGGCACCGCGACGATAGGCACGCAAACCGCGCAACTCATCGAGTGAGGTTGGCCCCGATGCAAATCCAGAGATCCTCATCCAACAGCCGTGGTCGATTGGTTTTCTCTCTGACGCGGCTTGTGCGCACCGCCGTTCACGACAGGGGCGGCGTCGCGGCCATCGAATTCGGCATCATGATCCCGTTGTTGTCCCTGATGGTCGTCTCGGTAACCGACATCGGACTCGCGCTCTATCGCAAGATGCAGGTCGAGAATGCCGCGCAGGCGGGAGCGCAATACGCCATCGTGCGCGGCTTTGACGAGACTGGCGTCACCAGCGCCGTAACAGCCGCCACGAATTCCACAGCCATCAATGCTTCGCCCAAGCCGTACCAGTTTTGCGGGTGCCCGACCAGTTCGGGGGTCAGCACCGTCAGTTGCGGTGCGGTCTGCCCCAGCGGCGCGCAGGCCGGAACATATGCCATGGTTTCGGCGCAAGGGACCTACTACACGCTGATCAATTATCAGATTGTGGCGGCCACCTACACCTATAGCGCCCAGTCCACTGCGAGGCTGCAGTGAAACTCACACCGCTATGGCGGGACAATCGAGGGGCCTCCGCGCTGGAATTCGCCCTGACCGCTCCCGTGTTCTTCCTGTTCATATTTGGCATCATCGAATTCGGACTGCTGTTCTGGACCCAGCTCGGGCTGCAGCACGGCACGGAAATGGCGGCGCGTTGCGCGACCGTCAACAGCACGCTCTGTCCAAGCGGGAGCGCCATCACGAATTACGCCGCGCAGCAGGCGTTCGGCCTCACGCTCCCGGCGCAGACATTCACCTATTCCACGTCAGCCTGCGGCAACGTGGTCAGCGCGAGTTATGCATTTCAATTTGCGCAATTTCTCAATCTATCCCCGGTGACGCTGACCGCCCGGGCATGCTTTCCGAGTTGAGCTCGTAACCCTAGTGTCCCGAATCCGAAGTTCGCATCATTGGCCGCACCTTCGGAGCGAACTTCGGATTCGATAAGGACACTAGCAAACTTATGATTCTAGTGTGCTTTATGAATGCGAAGTTCGTGAAAGTGGCTGCCGCGAAATCGCACGAACTTCGCATTCAGCACACTAGCCGGCCTTCCGCGCCGCCAGCGCGTCCGCGACTGCGGTGCGGATATCGGCCACCGAGAACGGTTTCGTCACCACGTCATGCACGATCGCCTCGAGGCCGGAGGCGCGTTCGCGCTGATGGGCGAAGCCGGTCATCAGCAGGATCTTCAGCGCAGGGAAGTCGCGCGCCGCGGTCAGCGCCAGCGCGATGCCATCCATCACGGGCATCTGGATGTCGGTGAGCAGAAGGTCGAACGCGCCTTCGTCGCGCGTCAGCACCTCCAGCGCCTCGGCGCCGTCCTGCGCGGTCACGGTTTCGTGGCCGTCCATGGCGATGGCGCGCGCCACCAGCGAGCGCATCGAGTCTTCGTCGTCGGCGATCAGAACACGCGTCATGGTGATTGGTCGGTTCCCGATGGAGTTGGCCGGCGGCTCACGCGCGGCCGCCGGTGAGATCACGCTTGTTGAAGAAGCGTACGTCGATATTGCGGCCTTCGGGCGGCGGCGAGGCGAGGCGCGACTTGAAGAAGGCCCGCTCGCCGGGATTGAGCACCGGCTGCTCCAGCACGGCGTTCCAGGCATAGATTTCGGCGCCCTGGGCGTCGCGGACCGAGAAGCGCAGCCGCGGCAATTCGACCGGCTTCCTGGTCTGGCCGACGATCATGCCCTCGATCACCAGCACCGGCTTGCCGTCCACGGTCTCGTTGGTGATCTTGAGATCCTTGAAGGCGAGCCCGCGCAAATTCACGTCGAGCCCGGCCATCTTGTAGAACAGCGCGGTCTGCGGCAGCAGCCGCACCACGTCGTTGCGCCAGACGAACAGCGCGATGATCAGCGCGGCCATGGCGCCGCAGGTGGTCGGCAGGGCACCGATCACCGGCATGAACGGAATTCGGGGCAGGGCGGGCAGGCGGAACAGGCGGGGAAACCGGGGCAGGCGGAAGCGGCCCCTGGTTCCCGCGTCCCCGGCGTCGGCATGGGCCGCGGCATCCGCCTCGGCTAGCGCCGGCCATTCCGTGGCGGCGTCGCTGCCCTCGGCGGGCAAATCGGCCGAAATCGAGGGGCTCTCGACCATCGGGGTCGCGTCAGCCTCCTCCCGGCCCATGGCCTCCCATTCGGCGGCGAGGTCGGATCCGGCGGACTGATAGGCCAGAGTGGGCGCGGTCGCCCCGATGGCGTCCTCCGGCCGGGCCAGCCAGACCTCCCGGCAGCGGGAACAACGGACGGTGCGTCCGGTCTCGCCAAGGGTGGCCGGATTGATTGCGTAGGATGTTGTACAATGCGGGCAAACAATATGCATGGAGGCCGAATCTCCACCGTGTGGATGCCCGGATGCTACTTAGCGACCGTTAACGAATCGGAAACCATAACCGAAGCACAAGCTTTCTGTGCGGTTCGCGGGCGCTCGGCCGGGGTTCGGGCCGTCTTCGCCGTCGGTGTGGGGTATTGGGCCATCGGCCCTCTCGAACGGAGCTAGCGCATTGGTTCGGTTCGAAAATGTCGGTCTGCGCTACGGGCTCGGCCCGGAGATTTTGCGCGACCTCTCGTTCATGATCCCGGCGCACTCGTTCCAGTTCCTCACCGGGCCGTCGGGCGCGGGCAAGACCTCGCTGCTGCGGCTGTTGTTCCTGTCGTTGCGGCCGACCCGCGGGCTGGTCAATCTGTTCGGCAAGGACGTCTCGCTGCTGAGCAAGGATCAGGTCGCCGACCTGCGCAAGCGGATCGGCATCGTGCTGCAGGATTTTCGCCTGCTCGATCACATGACCACCTATGAGAACGTCGCGCTGCCGTTCCGCGTGATGGGCCGCGAGGAATCGAGCTATCGTCGCGAGGTGATCGATCTCTTGAAATGGGTCGGCCTCGGCGAGCGCATGGATGCGCTGCCGCCGATCCTGTCGGGCGGCGAGAAGCAGCGCGCCGCGATCGCGCGCGCGGTGATCTCGCGGCCGCAACTGCTGTTGGCGGACGAGCCGACCGGCAGCGTCGATCCGACGCTCGGGCGCCGCCTGCTGCGGCTGTTCATCGAGCTCAACAAATCCGGCACCGCGGTCATCATCGCGACCCACGACATCACGCTGATGGATCAATACGAGGCGCGGCGGCTGGTGCTGCATCAGGGACGGCTGCACATCTATGAATAGGAGCGGCGACGAGAAAGTGTCGTTGGTCGATCTCGGGCGCGAACGCCCGCAGGTCCCGGCCACCGCGCGCAACATGTCGCCGATCGTGCCGCGCGCCTCGATCTCGGGTCGTGCACTGGTCGCGGTTGTCGCGATCATGACCTTCCTCGCCTCGCTGACGACGGGCACCGTGTTGCTGGTCAGCGCCTCGGCCGCCGAATGGCAGTCGGAAGTGTCGAGCGAGATCACCATCCAGGTGCGCCCCTCGCCCGGCCGCGATCTCGATCGCGACGCGCAGGCCGCGGTGGAGGCGATGCGGGCGCAGCCCGGCATTCTCGAGGTCCGTCCGTTCAGCAAGGAGGAATCCGCCAAGCTGCTGGAGCCGTGGCTCGGCAGCGGGCTCTCGATCGACGAACTGCCGGTGCCGCGCGTCATCGTGGCGCGGGTGCAGCCTGGCACCACGCTCGATCTCGCCGGCTTACGCGCGCGGGTGACCCAGGCGGCGCCGACCGCAAGCGTCGACGATCACCGCGCCTGGATCGAGCGCATGCGCTCGATGACCGGCGCCACGACGTTCGCCGGCGTCGGCATCCTCATCCTCGTGATCATCGCAACCATCATCTCGGTGTCGTTCGCGACCCGCGGCGCGATGGCCGCCAACCGCCCGATCGTCGAGGTGCTGCATTTCGTCGGCGCCGGCGACAGCTTCATCGCCAACCGCTTCCTGCGCCATTTCCTTCGGCTCGGCCTCGAAGGCGGGCTGATCGGTGGCGGTGCGGCGATGCTGGCGTTCGGCTTCTCCGAGTCGATCGCCAACTGGTTCTCCGGCACGCCGGTGGGCGACCAGTTCGCGGCCCTGCTCGGCACGTTCTCGCTGCGCCCGTCCGGCTATCTGGTGCTGGCGATGCAGGCGGTGCTGATCGCGGCGATCACCGCGTGGGCATCGCGGCGCACCCTGTTTGCCACGCTCGACGACATCGACTGACGGCGCTGCGAAACTCGAAATCATGGCGCCGCCTTGTGATTGCATTTCGTCGCCCAAGTGTGAATTCGCGCGCATGCACGCGGCCCTGGTCCCGGGGAAAACCGGTTTCCACTTTTCCGGATCATGCTTTAAAATCACCCGGGGGGAAGGATAACCGCATCACATGAGTTTGCAGTCCGACGATACGTCGCCGAATGGCTTTGCCGCGCGCCCGCGCGGCTGGCTGCGCGCCGTCATCGTCGCGCCGCTGGCGCTTGCCTTCGTCGCCGCTGCGGTCGGCTTTGTCGGCTTCCTCTCGCAATTGCGCGGCGTCGAGACCGATCCGCCGCAAAATGCCGACGGCATCGTGGTGCTGACCGGCGGCTCGTCGCGGGTGTCCGACGCCATGGAACTGTTGGCCGCCGGCTACGGCAAGCGTTTGCTGATCTCGGGCGTACATCCGACCAACGACGCCAGCGACATTTCCCGCTCGGTGCCGGACAGCAAGGGGCTGATGAGCTGTTGCGTCGATCTCGACCGCTCGGCGCTCAACACCCGCAGCAACGCGGCGGAGACGCGGCGCTGGGCGCGCGAGCGCGGCTTCAAGTCGCTGATCGTGGTGACCTCGAACTACCACATGCCGCGGGCGATCGTGGAACTGTCACATGCGATGCCCGACGTGACGCTGATCCCGTTCGCCGTGGTCGGCGACAAATGGCGCGACGAGCCGTGGTGGACGAGTGGCGCGACGTTCCGTCTCTTGCTATCGGAATACGCCAAATATGTCGCCGCGGAGATGCGGGTGCGGCTGGCCGATCTCGGCCTCGACCTGACCTCCGATCTCGCCGAGCCGGCTGCCGCGCCACGCCGCCCGGCGACGGCGCAGGCGAATTGATGTATCAGGCACCGTCATTCCGGAATGGTGCGCCAGCACCATATCCGGAATCTCGAGATTCCGGGTTCGCTTCGCGCCCCGGAATGACTGATGATTTCACAGAGGATAGTCGTTGAGCATGACTTCGATCTTCCTGCGCTCGCTGATCTTCAACGTGCTGTTCTATCTCGTGCTGGTGGTGCTCTGCATCATCGCGCTGCCGGCGCTGCTGTTGCCGCGGGGGGCGTTGATGGCGCTCGAAGTCGCGTGGGCCAACACCAGCCTGTTCCTGATGCGCGTGATCTGCAACATCAGGATCGAGTTTCGCGGGATCGAGAAGATTCCGAGCGGGCCGCTGGTCGTCGCCTCGAAGCACCAGTCGTTCTGGGAGACGTTTGCGCTGGTGCGCTTCTTCGAGCATCCGCTGTTCATCCTGAAGCGCGAGTTGATGATGATCCCGGTGTTCGGCTGGTACCTCAAGAAGGTCGGCATGATCTCGGTCGAGCGCGGCGGCGGCCCGCGCTCGCTGATCAAGACGCTGAAGCGCGCCGCGGCCGAGGTGAAGCTCGGCCGGCAGCTTGTGATCTTCCCGGAAGGCACCCGTACCGCACCAGGGGCGCCGCCGAACTACAAGGCCGGCGTCGCGCAGATCTATGCCGAGAGCGGCGTGCCGTGCCTGCCGATCGCGCTCAATTCCGGGCTGTTCTGGCCGCGCCGCACCTTCATGCGCTATCCGGGGACGCTGGTGGTCGAAATCCTCGATCCGCTGCCGCCGGGATTGCCGCGCGACGAATTCATGGCCCGCCTGCGCGACCAGATCGAAACCGCCACCACCCGCATCGTCGAGGCCGGCCGCGCCGAGCAGGCGAAATTGTTCGGCGGTGTGCCGAACGCGGCGAAAGGGTAGGCGCAGCACAAGCCCTGGTGCGGTTGCTGCCGGGAATTTCGTGCCCGCGTTTCGTCGGTCCCTTCAGAAATCGTCATGCCCGGCTTGTCCCGGGCATCCACGTTTTTGGTTCGGCCTGAAGCAAGACGGTGGATGGCCGGGCACAGGCAAGCCGAAGCGATGCCGTCCTTCGGGCGGCTGCCCGGCTCATGACGATGCGGAGAGTTACCGTATCGCGAAAGGCGTCGCCATCACTGACCGGCCGCCGCGTCGGTGTTGAAGGTCTCGCCTTGCGGCACCCAACTCTTGCCGTCGAACGTTGCGATCTGCATCTGCGTGAACGGCGCATAGCGGTCCGGCCGCGTCGAGATAGCGATGCCGGGCAGCAGCAGCGGCGCGACCACCTTGTTGAGGTTGGTTGCCTGCTTCAGCAAATTCTCGCGCGTCAGATCATCGCCGCACATCTCGATGACCTTCACCGTCATATAGGCCGAGATGTAGCCGGTGACGTTGCTGCCGTCGGCGATGTCGCCTTGCGGATACCACTTCGCCAGGAAATCCTTGAACTCCTTCACGTCGGCCGCGTTCTCCCAGGTGGGATCGGTCGGGGTCTTGAACGCCAGCGCGGTCAACAATCCCTTTGAAGCTTCGATGCCGGCCGGCTCCATGACGCCCTTGATCGATGAGGAGACGCTGACCACGTAGTTCAGCGGTTTCCATCCGAGCTCGTAGACCTTGCGTATCGCCTGCGCGCCGAACTTGGGCGTCGCCATCGTGAACAGCGTGTCGGCGCCGGAGGCTTTCAGGGAGACGATCTGCGAATCGACCGTCGGATCGGAAACCTCGTAGGTCACTTCCTTCACGATCATCGTCTTCGCCTTGTCGCCGAGGCCATCCTTCAGCCCCTTGACGTAATCCTTTCCGGCATCATCGTTCTGGGAGAACACGCCGAGCTTCGCGTCGGGCTTGTTCTTCAACAGATATTTGGCGAAGATCATGCCCTCCATCTGGTAGGGCGGATAAAGCTGGGTGGTCCACGGGAAGTTCTTCGGGTCGTCCCATTTTGCCGCGCCCGTCGAAATGAAGATCTGCGGGACCTTCTTCTGGTTCAGATACTTCTGGATCGCTGAATTGGTCGGCGTGCCGATGGTGCCGATGATCGCCAGCACCTCGTCCTGTTCGACGAGGCGTCGCGTCTGCTCCACGGTCTTCGGCGGCGAATAGGCGTCGTCGAGTGAAATCAGCTTGATCTTTCGGCCGTTCACGCCGCCCTTCGCGTTGATCATCGCGTAGTAGGCCTCTTCGAGACGCCCCTGGGTGCCGTAGGCGGACGCCGGGCCGCTATAGGGCATGGTCTGGCCGATCTTCACCTCGGTATCGGTGACGCCGGGGCCGTATTTCTTGTCGGCGAGGGCAGGTTGGGCGGCGGCGAGCATGAGCGCGCAGAACACCGCGCGCGAGTAACGAAACGTCATGGCGAATCTCCCCAAATATCGGCCACACTCTTCGGTGTGTGCCGCAGGCACTCATGATCGCTGCTCCGCGCTGCACGTCAAGTGCGGCCGCTTGGCGCGCGGGTGCCGTCGTACCTCTGTCCGTCGGGAGAGGTGAAGTAAGCGATGTCAGTGCGGAAAACTCACCGCATCACGAACGGGTTCGCCGGCACGTCCGTCGCGGTCGAGATCCAGACGCTCTTGGTCTCCTGATACTCGCGGACCGCGTCGATGCCGCTTTCGCGGCCGACGCCGGAGTGCTTCATGCCGCCAAACGGCATCATGTAGCTGATGGCCCGGTAGGTGTTCACCCACACGGTGCCGGCGCGCAGTTGCTTCGGCACGCGGATGGCGCGCGCGAGATCCTTGGTCCAGATACCGGCGGCAAGGCCGTAGATCGTGTCGTTGGCGATCCGGATGGCGTCCTCCTCGGTGTCGAAAGAGATGATCGACAGCACCGGTCCGAACACCTCCTCGCGCGCGATCCGCATGGTGTTGTCGACGTCGGTGAAGATGGTCGGTTCGACGAACTGGCCGCCCTTGATGCCGTCGCCGGTGGCCGGCTTGCCGCCGAGCAGGCAGCGCGCGCCCTCGGCTTTCGCGATGTCGATATAGTCGAGCACCTTCTTGTACTGCGCCGGCGTCGTGATCGGGCCGACATTGGTGTCTGACTGCATGGGATCGCCGATCTTGGCGGACTTTGCCAGCTCCAGCACCCGCGCGACGAACTTCTCCTTGATCGAGCTCTGCACCAGAAGGCGCGACCCGGCGATGCAGGTCTGCCCCGTGGCGGCGAAGATGCCGGAGATCGCGCCGGCCGCGGCGGCGGTGAGGTCGGCGTCCTCGAACACGATGTTGGGCGACTTGCCGCCGAGCTCGAGCGAGACGCGCTTCAGGCTCTTGGCCGCGGTCTCGTAGACCTTTGCGCCGGTCGTGTCCGATCCGGTGAAGGTGATCTTGGCGACGCCCGGATGGGCGATCAGCGCGGAGCCGGCCTCGGGACCGAAGCCGGTCACCACGTTGAAGATGCCGTCGGGAATTCCGGCCTCCTTGGTCAGCGCGGCGAATTCCAGCGTGCTGGCCGAGGTGAATTCCGACGGCTTGACGACCACGGCGCAACCGGCGGCGAGCGCGGCGGCGCATTTCCAGGCGACGAACAGCAGCGGCGAATTCCAGGCGGTCAGCGCCGCGACCACGCCGACCGGCTCATGGGTCGTGTAGGCAAAGGTCTCCGCCTTGTCGATCGGCACCAGGCCGCCCTCGAGCTTGTCGACGAGCCCGCCGAAATACCACCACCACTCCGGATGGTAGCGCAACTGGCCGAGCATCTCGGCCATCAGCTTGCCGTTGTCGCGCACCTCGATCTCGGCAAGGCGCTCGGCATTGGCCGCGACGAGGTCGCCGAGCTTGCGCATCACCTTGCCGCGCGCGGAGGCCGTCATCTTCGCCCAGGGGCCGCGCCACATCGCCTCATTGGCGGCCTTCACCGCCTTGTCGGCGTCGGCGGCGGTGCCGCGCGGAATCTTTGCCCAGGCCTCGCCGCGATAGGGATCGATGCTGTCGAACCATTCGCCATTGGCGGGGTCGACATACTGGCCGTTGATGTAAAGCTGATAGGTTTTCATGACATCCTCCCGCAAGGCGATGGTTCTGGTTGGCGGAACGCTATCACGCATTGCGCGACGCCGTCATAACGCAGTCGCGTGAGCCGGGTTGCAGCCGGGGCGAGCCGCTATCGGCCATGCGGCGCGGCAAGCTCGGCCGCGATGATCGCGCCGAGCGCCATGTCGCTCTGCTGTCCGAAGCCATGATGCACGATGTTGCCGTCGCGGCCGATCAGGATGCTGGTCGGCGTTCCCTGCATGCCGTAGCGCTGCATGGTGACCGGGATCGGCGTGCCTTCGCCGGCCTCGTCGACGCCGATCGGGAAGGTCAGCCGGTACTCGTGGATGAAGGCTTCCAGCGACACCTCCGTCATCGCCGCGTGGTGCTCGAATACGGTGTGCAGCCCGATCACCTGCAGGTCGGAATGCTTGAACAGCTCGAACGCGCGCTGGGTCTGCGGCGTGCCGTGCGCGACGCAGCCGGGGCACAGCATCTGGAACGCGTGCAGCAGGACCGGCCGGCCGCGCAGCCCAGCCAGGGTCAGCGACTCGCTGGTGTTGAACCAGCGCGACGCGGCGATATCAGGTGCGAGAGCCACAGATCGGTTCCTTGCGTCCGCTCACGCGCAAGGTTGGCAACATCGATACCGGTCTGTCAACGACCGGCGGCGCTTGATGCCGCTGCCCGGCGTGCGCGGCGCGCGGCGCGGCGGCGCTGGGTCCACAGCCTCGCGCGGTCGAGATAGAGATAGACCACCGGCGTCGTGTAGAGCGTCAGGATCTGGCTCAGGATCAACCCGCCGAAGATCGCGGTGCCAAGCGGCTGACGCAGCTCGCTGCCTTCGCCGAGACCGATCATCAGCGGCACCGCGCCGAACAAGGCGGCGAGGGTCGTCATCATGATCGGGCGGAACCGCATCAGGCAGGCTTCGTAGATCGCATCGCGCGACGACAGCCCGCGCTGGCGCTCGGCATCGAGCGCGAAGTCGATCATCATGATGGCGTTCTTCTTCACGATGCCGACCAAGAGGATCACCCCGATCATGCCGATGATGTCGAAATCGGTGTGCGACAGCATCAAGGCCGCCACCGCGCCGACGCCTGCCGAGGGCAAAGTGGAGAGGATGGTCAGCGGGTGGATGTAGCTCTCGTAGAGCATGCCGAGCGAGATGTAGATCGTCGCCAGCGCGGCGAGGATCAGGAACAGCTCGTTCGCCAGCGCCTGCTGGAAGATTTTCGCGGAGCCCGCAAACCCGCCGGAAATGCCCGCGGGCATGCCGAGCGCGTGCATCGCGTTCTCGATCGTGGTGGTGGCCGTGCTCAGCGAGACGCCCGGCGGCAGGTTGAACGAGATGGTGCTGGAGACCAGGAGATCCTGATGATTGACGGAGAGCGGCGTCTCGCCGTGCTCGAAGCGCGCGACGCTCGACAGCGGGATCATGGTCTCCGCGCTGGTGGAGACCGCGGTACCGGTCGAGGCGACGCCCTTGCCGGTGGCACCGATCGAATTGGTGGCCTGGTTGCGCACCACATTGGCGGCGACCGCGCTGACCGAGCTTTTTTGCGAGGACGAGGCCACCGTGCCAGCCACCGCATTGGTGCTCTGCGTGCCGCTCGCCGAGCCGCCCGAGGTCGAGATATAGACCTCCTTCAGGGTTTGCGGGTCCTGCGAGAAGCGCGGCGCGACCTCCATGATCACATGATACTGGTTGCGCGCGACGAAGATGGTCGAGACCTGGCGCTGCCCGAACGCGTCATAGAGCGTGTTGTCGAGCTGGCTGACCGTGATGCCGAGCCGGGAGGCGGCGTCGCGATCGATGATCAGATTGGCTTGCAGCGCCTTGTTCTGCTGGTCGCTGTTGACGTCGGCGAGCGTCGGCTCCTTCTGCAATGCCGCGACGAGCTTTGGCGTCCACTCGTTCAGCTCCTCGAAGGTCGAGCCCTTCAGCGTGTACTGGTAAGCCGCGTTGCCCGAGCGCCCGCCGGCGCCGAGGTCGCCGATCGATTGCAGGAACAGCGTGGCGCCCGCGACGCTTGCCAATGGCTCGCGCAGCCGCTCGATCACCTTGTCGGCGCGCAGCCGGCGCTCGTCCATCGGCTTCAGCGAGGCGAACACGGTGCCGGTGTTGGTGCCGCCGGGACCCACGCCGCCGCCGCCGGTGAAGCCGACCGCGGTGTCGACCGCCGGATCCGACTTCACGATGTCGATGAACTGGGTCAGCTTCTGCTGCATCAGCTGGAACGAGGTGCTCTGGTCGGCCTGGATCGAGCCGACCAGCAATCCGGTGTCCTGCTGCGGCACGAAGCCCTTGGGCACCACCTTGTAGAGATGGAAGTTCAAATAGAGCGTCGAGCCGAGGATCAGCATCACCAGGAGCGGATGGCGCAGCGCGAGGCCGAGCGTTGCGCGGTAGCCGTTCAGCATCAGCTCGAAGATGCGTTCGCTGATCCGGTAGACCCGGCCATGCGGACGGCCCTCCTCCTTGCGCAGCAGCACCGCGCACATCATCGGCGTCGTGGTCAGCGAGACCACCAGCGAGATCACGATCGCGATCGTGATGGTCATGGCGAATTCGCGGAACAGGCGGCCGACCAGCCCGCCCATCAGCAGGATCGGCACGAACACCGCGATCAGCGACACGCTCATCGACAGCACCGTGAAGCCGACCTCGCGGGTGCCGACCAGCGTGGCCTCGAGCCGCGACAGCCCGGCGTCCATGTGGCGGGTGATGTTCTCTAGCACCACGATGGCGTCGTCGACCACGAAGCCGGTCGCCACCGTCAGCGCCATCAGCGAGAAGATGTCGAGCGTGTAGCCGAGTAGATACATCACGGCGAAGGTCGCGATCAGCGACACGCCGACCGCCACCACCGGCACCAGCGTGGCCCGCGCATTGCGCAGGAAGGCGAACACCACCAGGATCACCAGGGCCACCGCGATCAACAGCGTGATCTCGACGTCGTGCAGCGAGGCCCGGATCGTCTTCGAGCGGTCCATCGCGAGGGTGATGTCGACCGCGGGCGAGACCGAGGCCTTCAGCTGCGGCATCAGCCCCTTCACGGTGTCGACCATCTTGATGATGTTGGCGCCCGGCTGCCGGTACACGATCATCACGACTGCCGGCTTGCCGTTGGAAAGGCCGAGCGTGCGCACATTCTCCACGGAATCGATCACGTCGCCGACATCGGTCAGGCGCACCGCCGCGCCGTTGCGGTAGGCGACGACCAGCGGCCTGTAGTCGGCCGCCTTGCGGGCCTGGTCGTTGGCGTAGATCTGGTAGCGCTGGTTGCCGACGTCGATGCCGCCCTTCGGGCTGTGCGCATTGGCGCTTGAGAGCGCGGCGCGGACGTCCTCGAGCCCGATGCCGTATTTGTACAGCGCCGGCGGGATCAGCTCGACGCGCACCGCGGGCAGCGAGCCGCCGCCGACCGAGACTTCGCCGACGCCCTCGACCTGCGACAGCTTCTGCGCCAGCACGGTGGAGGCGGCGTCATAGAGCTCGGCCGGCGTCAACGTGTCCGAGGTCAAGGTGTAGATCAGGATCGGCGCCGAGGCCGGGTTGAACTTGCGGTAGGTCGGATTGGCGCGCAGATTGGTCGGCAGGTCGGCGCGCGCCGCGTTGATCGCCGCCTGCACGTCGCGCGCGGCGCCGTTGATGTCGCGGTCGATGTCGAACTGCAGCGTGATGCGCGCGGAGCCGAGCGAGGACACCGACGTCATTTCGGTGACGCTGGCGATCTGGCCGAGATGGCGCTCGAGCGGGCTTGCCACCGTGGAGGCGACGTCGGCCGGGCTGGCGCCGGGCAGCGTCGCCTGCACCATGATGGTCGGGATGTCGACGTCGGGCAGCGGCGACACCGGCAGCTTGAAGAACGCAATGATGCCCGCCACCACGAGGCCAAGCGACAGCAGCGTGGTGCCGACCGGCCGTCGGACAAAGGGGGCGGAGAGGTTCATCGAATTTGCGAGCGCTGTTTGCGGATCAGCTTGTATCCGTCCGCGCCGCGATGCAAAAGCCTAAATGTCACAGGGCGCCGCCATACCGCCGCCGCGATTTGCCGGATGCACCGCGCCGCACACCGAAAAACGCGGATCTGGCAACAACCCGTTTACAAAGGCTGATCGATGATGGTGGCGAAGCGCAGTCGCAAGCACTGCGCAAAGGCCAAATGAAGAAGCTCAAGGCATTCCGCAAGTCGCCGGATAGTCCGCTCGGCGAGGTCGTTAAACGACGGCTGGCCAAGCGAACTAAGTAGAGCCTCGCGACGCAGCCTTACGCATCCCGGGCATCCTGCAGCGGGTGACGCGCCGCGTGGGCATCATGCAGCATCGTCGCGAGCTGGTGCAGCTGCGTGTCGCGAAAGCCCTGCTTCTCGATCGAGGCCACTGTCGAGAGCACATAGTCGCGGTTGTTGCCGGAGCGGCCGTGGCCCTGCAGCACCAGCCGCTGCTGCTCGGCGAGCGACAGCCGCCCGGCATATTGCACATGGCCGCGATCGACCACATAGGCCAGCGCGCTGACGCGCTCGCGCGCCGCATTCTCCAGCCACACCGAGCGCATCACCTCGCGATAGACGTTGGTGGTCTGCTCGCGTCCGCGCAAATAGGCGATGGTGTCGTGGCGCAGGCGGGCGGCGACGCGGAACGCGATGCCGCGGCAGGCGCCGCCGCGGTCGAGCCCGAGCACCAGGCCCGGCTTCTCCGGCGTGCCGCGGTGGTCGAACGAATAAACGCAGAGCGCGCGATGCTCGCCGATCAGCCGCGCCGGCACCTGTTCCAGGAACTCGAAGCCCGGCTTCCACATCAGTGAGCCATAGCCGAACACCCAGAGGTCGCCGTCGGTTTCGGAATGGGGAGGATTTGCTGACATCGCGCTGATGGGCTAGCAGAACGGGCAGTCGAAGCGAAGCGGATTCCGTGTTGTTTCCAAGGCTTGCTGAAGGCTCGCTCAGGGGTTGCTCGGGGCTTGTTCAAGGCTCGCGGCCGCTTAGATTTTGACAAATTCGCCCGCCAAAGGACCTGCATGTCGGATCAGACCTCCGCCTCCCGCCGCCGCTCGCGCTTCGGCCTTTATGCCATCCCCGTCGCGGTCCTGATCGCCGCGGTCGCGTGGAGCGCCTTCTGGTTCTTCGCCGCCTCGCAGGTCGGCGTGCAGGCCGATGCCTGGCGCGCGCAGGAGGCGAAGGCCGGCCGGGTCTATGATTGCGGGGACCGTTCGGTGGCGGGCTACCCGTTCCGGTTCGAGGTCCGCTGCACCGATCCGAGCGTGATGCTGGTCTCGCAGACCGCCGCGCCGCAGATGGCGTTCGTGGCGCGGCTCGCCGAGATCCTGGTCGTGGCGCAGGTCTACGATCCCAAGCTCGTGATCGCCGAATTCAAGGGCCCGGCCACGATCGCCGAGCGCGGCGCGCAGCCGACGCTGTCGGTGAGCTGGAGCAAGGCACGCAGCAGCGTGGTCGGCCTGCCGGCGCCGCCGCAGCGCGCCTCGCTGGTGTTCGACGATCTCGCCATCGACCGCACCGGCGGCGCGGCGCCGGCGCCGCTGGCGCGGGTCAATCACATCGAGCTGCACGGCAGGCAGGTCGACGGCTCGGCGCCGGACAGTCCGGCGATCGAGGCCGTGCTGCAGATTGCCGGCGGCACCTTGCAGGAGGTGCATCCGCTGCTCGCCCAGCCGTTCAACGCCGACATCCATGCGCGGCTCAATGGCCTGAAGGATTTCTCGCCGAAACCCTGGCCCGATCGCTTCCGCGAGATCCAGGCCGCCGGCGGCAGCGTCGAGATCCAGCAGTCGCGGATCGAGCAGGGCGATGTGCTGTCGGTCGCGGCCGGCACGCTGCGCCTCAACGCGCAAGGGCGCATCGAGGGCGAATTGCAGATGACGGTCGCCGGCCTCGAGCGCGTCATCCCCGCGCTCGGCATCGACAAGATGCTGGAGGAGGGCGTGCCGCAGGCAACGCTTGATCGCGTCGCGCCCGGCGTGAAGAGCCAGGACCTCAGCAATCTCTTTGGCGCGCTGGATCGCGCCATCCCCGGCCTCGGCAAGGTGATCAAGCAGAACGCCAATGCCGGCATTTCCGCCGGCGTCAATTCGCTCGGCACCGAGGCTACCCTCGAAGGCAAGAAGGCGCGCAGCTTCCCGCTGCGCTTCGCCGACGGCGCGGTGTTCTTGGGGCCGCTGAAAGTCGCGCAGATTCCGCCGCTGTTCTGAGCCGCGGCGGATTGCGCCGACGCGAGCTCGTCCACGCACTGTCAGGCGTGCTCAAACGGGCCGATCTCGCGGATCACCTTGCAGATCTGCAGGAAGCCGCTGGCGTAGAACTCGGCATGTCCTCGCCTCATGGTTTCGACATGGTCGGGATGATGGCGCCAAGCTTCGAGCGCCTCCTCCGAAGCAAAGCGAAACAGGGTGAGCTCCTCGCCATCCGCCGCCTTGAATGATTTGACCGACAGGAAGCCCGGAAGGCGGCTGACAATGTCGTACATGCGTTCGCCGAGCCGGTTGTATTCGTCGAGCGGGGCGTTCTCCCGTAACTTCAAGTCACCAACGACAATGACTTCACCGATCATGTTGCAGTCCTCCGTCGATCCAATGTCCGTGGCAGGTTGAAAACCATCGCCCGAACACAATTCGAAATCGCGGCCGGTGTTGTTACGCCTCCACCCTAGACGTTTCGCGCGCGCTATCGTCGGTCTCGGCAATCTATTCCCGCCGCCGCGATGAGAAAAACGTGACCGGAATAATGCGCCCCGGTGCGAATATCACTCCCCGAGTACCGCTCTCTCTCGCCTGAGGAAGCAACCTCGTGTGGAGGAGAAGCGATGCGAATTCTCGGGGGAATTCTGCTCGGCAGCATGCTGCTGTCGGCAGGTTCGGCGTTGGCGGAGGACGATGCGTCCGAGCTGCGTGCGCTGAAGGCACGGCTCAAGCAGCTCGAGCAGAAAATGGAGACGCAGGCGCGCAAGGAGGAGGCGCTGGCCGCAAGACAGAACGCAATTCAGAACGCGCAGATGACGGCGAAGGCGCCGGTGCCGTTCGATCCCTGCGCATCGGGCAAGCTCTGCTACAAGGGCGTCACCTTCACCTTCGGCGGCTGGGTCGATCTCACCGGCATCTATCGCAGCCGCAACCTCGCCTCCGATTCGGGCTCGGTCTACAACTTCATCCCGTTCCCGCAGAGCAAGAACTACAACACCGGCGAGTCGCGCTTCACCGCGCGCCAGACCCGCTTCTCGGTGCTCGCCGAAGCCAACGCCACGGAGAACATCCACGTCGCCGGCTATGGCGAGCTCGATTTCGAGGGCGCGGCGCAGACCGCCAATTCGGTCGCGACCAATTCGTTCAATCCGCGGCTGCGGCAGGCCAGCATCGAGATCGACCGCAGCGATCTCGGCCTGCATGTCCTCGCCGGCCAATCATGGTCGCTGAACACGCCAAGCAAGGCGGGCATCGATCCGCGAGGCGCCGATACGCCGGGCGTGATCGATTTCGAGCTGGTGCCGGGCTTCCTCGGCGCGCGTCAACCGGGCGTCCGGGTCTGGCAGGACATCGGGCCGGAGTTCAAGCTCGCGGTCTCGGCGGAGAACCCGCAGACATCCTTTTTCGGCGGCAACAACCCGCTGGTCGGCACGCCGGCGGTTGGCCCGCAGGGCGTGCTCAATCCGAATCTGCTGGTCAATCTCACCGGTCCGGGCGGCAGCTTCTTCAACAGCCTGAACAATGTCAGCCTCAACCACGTTCCGGATTTCACCGTGAAGGGCGCGTGGGATCCGCGGCTCGGGCCCTACAAGCTGCATGTCGAGGCGTGGGCGCTCTACCGCGACTTCTATGATCGCTTCAACTTCGCCAATCACGACGTCAACACGGTCAGCTTCGGCGGCCACCTCTCGGCCGAGATCGTGCCGAAGCTGCTCGAGGTGCAGGCCTCCGCCTCCTACGGTGCGCTGGGCCGCTTCACCGCAACGCCATTCCCGGATGCAACCGTGCGCCAGGACGGCTCGATCCAGCCGCTGCCGATCACGGCTTTCCTGGTCGGTTCGGTCTGGCACACGACGCCGTCGCTCGATCTCTACGCCTATGCCGGGCTCGAAAAGACCAAGGCGACCTTCTCCAATGTCGGCACGGTGCCGTTCGGCTACGGCAATCCGCTCTACAACAATCTCGGCTGCAACATCGAAAACTCGCTGGCCGCGACCTGTAACGGCAACACTTCGGAGGTGAGGCAGTACACCGCGGGCTTCTACGACACGATCTTCAAGGGCTCCTACGGCACCATCAAGGCCGGCGCGCAATATTCCTACACCCAGCGCTTCGCCTTCCAGGGTGTCGGCGGCGCGCCGAAGACCGACGACCACATCGTCATGACCCAGATCCGCTACTACCCGTTCTAGGGCGTGACGATGTCATTTCGAGCCGAGCTACGAACTCTGGTTACCTCGCCCCACGCGCGGCAGGGGTGTCCGGGGAATGATTCACTGTGTCGCGGTGCATGCTCGGCAGGACCGAGGCAAATCGGTCTTTTCTGGTTGTCGAGACACAGAGGGCCGAGCATGCGATATCGCGGTAGCATTTTTGGAAGGCTGCTTGAACCGATCAATCGACGGCAGTTTCAGACGGTTGTGGATCGTCTGGACGGGGATGCCTACGACAAGTCGTTCAGGAGCTGGGATCATCTGGTGGCGCTGATCTATGCCCAGCTTAGCGGCAACAGCAGTCTGCGCGGGGTGGTGACTGGCTTCAACGCCAATTCGCAGCATCACTATCACTTGGGAACCGGCAAGCTGTCGCGCTCGACGTTGTCCGATGCCAATGCCCGCCGTCCGATCGGCATTTTCGCGCAAACCTTTGCGGCGCTGTCGGCGATGGCGCGTCGCCAGCTGCGGAGTGAAGGCATGGAGATGGTGCGTCTGATCGACGCCAGTCCGATCCCGCTCGGCAAGGTCTGCAGTTGGGCGACGTGGAACGGCCGCATCCGCGGCATGAAGCTGCATGTCGTCTACGACCCAAGGAGCGATGTCCCGACCTGCGTCGAGATGACGGCCGCGAACGTCAATGACATCGAGATCGGCCGACAGACCCCAATCCAGCCCGCCACCACCTATGTGTTTGACAAGGGCTATTGCCGTTTCGACTGGTGGCAGAAGATCAATGATAGCAAGGCTTTCTTCGTTACCCGGGCGAAGACGAGCATCCGTCTTCGCTCGCTCAGGCATCGCGCCATCCGCAAGCGTAACGGGGATGGCTTCGAAATCCTTGCCGATGACGAGGTGAAGCTCACCAGCAAGGGCGATTCGCGCCTTCCAATCCCGCTCCGCCGCATCAAGATCAGACGCGAGAAAGGCGGCAAGATCACACTCCTGACCAACGACCTTGCCCGTAGCGCCGTCGAGATCGCCGCCCTCTACAAGAGCCGATGGCAAATCGAGCTGCTGTTCCGCTGGATCAAGCAGCATCTCGATATTCGCAAGTTCCTCGGCGCCAACGACAACGCGATCCGCCTTCAGGTGCTCGCTGCGATGATTGCCTACCTGCTGCTGCGCATCGCCGCTCACACCAACTGCATCAAAATGCTCCCGCTCAGGTTCGCCGAACTCGTCGGCCAGCTCCTGCTCTCGCGTCGATCCCTCGCTGCCATCGACAAACCTCCGCCCATCAACCCCAGCCGTCGGAAATCAACCATCTCACCTGACCAGATGGAGCTCCGCTATGCCTGAATTTCCCCGGACACCCCTGCACGCGCGGGGAGAGGTCGGAGCGCATCGTTAGATGCGCTCCGGGTGAGGGGGAGCCTCCGCAAACGTTGCTATCACCATCTATGCGGAGACGGCCCCTCACCCCAACCCTCCAAGAGCACGCTTCGCTTGTCTCGACCCCGTAAGAACGGGGAGAGGGAGTGCACCACCGGCAAAGGAACACCGCACATGAGGATCGTGACCAGACCGAAGCAGAGGGCCGTGATCGCGCGCGAATTGATGATGGTCAGCCGCGCCGCGCATGTGCTGCAGCGAACTGGCCTCGCGATGGCCGGTGCCATGGCCGGCACCTTCGTCGCCGCCCAGCTCGCCAAGGGCCATGTCGCTGTCTTCGGCACGCTGGTCTTCATCGCAACGACGATCGTGATCGGCGCCGCCGGCTTCTATCTCGGAATCGATATTCCCAAGCCCGCGATGCGCGGTACGGGTCGCATCGATGCCGTCGAGCTCGTGAGCGCGGGCGGCATCTTCCTCGCCGCGCTGGCTGCGCTGGTGTCGGTCTACGGCATCGTGTTCGACGAGATTCCGCCGCGCGCCTGGGAGTTCGTGATCGGCTCGTGGTGGTTCGGCGGCGGCGTCATGCTGGCGACCGCCGGCCTCGTCGGCCGTCAGCGGCCGGCGCAGAAGGCCGCCGCGCTATCGGCGGGGCCGATCCGGGATCAACGGCTGCGGCGGTGAGCGCCGTCGCAGACCTGCGGCCCCGCTGCGCCAATCTGTCCCGTAGCTGCGACTGGCCGATGCGATACCCTCACCAAAAAATCGGGAGGGACTTCAATGCCAGCGAAATTCAGTCGCCGTCACGTCATCGCTGCCGGAGCGGCGGCCGCCGCGATGCCCTTCCTGCCGCGCGGCGCCTCGGCGCAAGCCGCCTGGCCCTCGCGGCAAATCCGCATGATCTGCAGCTATCCCGCCGGCGGGCAGACCGATCTTTTGGCGCGGGCCTTCGGCGAATTCATCGCAAGGCAAGTCGGGCAAACCGTCGTCATCGAGAACAAGGCGGGTGCCTCGGGCTCGATCGGCGCCGCCGAGGTGGCGCGCGCCGCGCCTGACGGTCACACCATCCTGTGCTCGATCTCGACCACTTACGTGATGAACCGCGCGATGATGAAGAACCCCGGCTACGACATGGACAAGGATCTGACGCTGGTCAGCGTGATCCCGGGCGCCGGGCTGCTGCTGGTCGCGAGCCCGAAATTGGGCGTCAAGACACTGGCGGAATTCGTCGCCTATGCGCGCAGTAGCGGCAAGGTGAATTTCGGCACCTACAGCGCGGGCTCCGCGCCGCACATGACGATCAACGAGCTCAACAAGCAGTATGGCCTCACCATCGAGCCGATCCACTATCGCGGCGAGGCACCGATGTGGACCGGGCTCGCGGAAGGCACGCTCGATGTCGCGATGGGCAGCTACACCGCCGCGCAAACCGTCCTGCAGAGCAACCGGGGTGTCGCGTTCGCCGTGCATTCGAAGAAGGTCGACGCGATTCCCGAGATCACGACGCTGCCCGAGCAGGGCGCGACGTCGAAGTTCTTCACCGTGAGCGGCTTCTCGGGCTGGGCGCTGCCGAAGGCGACGCCGCAGCCGATCGTCGATCGGCTGTCGGAGATTTGCGTCGCCGCCAATAGCGATCCGAAGGTGAAGGAGGTGCTCGCGACCTTCGTGCTGGAGCCCGCGATCGGCTTCAAGGACAGCAATGCGCTGTATCAGCGCGAATTGCCGGTCTGGATGGAGGCCGCGCGGTCACTCGGCCTGCCGCCGGCTTGAAGCGATCCGGAACTGAAGGATGGCTAGATCGACGGTCACCATTCGTCGTAGAACCACTCCCTCGGGATACGAGGCCGCGCTCTTGCGTATGGCGGGATAGACGTCCGCTCGGGTTTGCGCGCGGCCGGAGCCGGCTGTGCCGGAGGCGGTGACGCCTTCGGCTCGGAAACCTTCGCGAGCGCCCGTTTCATTTCTTCCTGGCTCGCCTTGAGTTCCTCAATGGCCTTGGAGCTCTCGCGGGCCATCTGTTGCTGGTTCGCCTTTAGTTGTTCGATATTTCGTTCAACATTTGCGAGGTCGCGTGCGATCGTTTGCAGCAGCTGCGCCTGATCGGGAAGGGCTGGGTTGGCTGTCGGCGCGGCGTCCTGCGGTGGTGCGGTCTGAGGCAACGGCGTCGCTTGGGGCGGAGCGGCGTCTGCCGCGGCGACCTGAACGGTAGGTGGAGCGGGCTGGGCCGGAGGCTGCGGATCATCCGGCGGCAATGATGGAGTTGAAACGAGCTGCGGCGCCCAACGGGCGACAAGCAGCTTGGCTTCCCCGCCATATGACGACTGCAAAGCCAGGGCAGCGACCACGATACAGGCTGCCACCGACAAGGCGGTGAGCGCTCGGAATACCGGTCTTCCGGGCGGCGATTGCGAGCCAGGTACGGAAGAAGCAGGGCTCGGCCCGGAAGAAGCAGGGTTAGGTCCGACCGAGGGCGGGTTTGGCTTTGCCGACGGGTGGGACGCGGCATCGCGCTCCATTCTCGCGAGCTGTTCACTCAAGCGCGTGAGTTCTTCATCGGCGCGCGCAATCTGCTTTTGGGCTTCCGCGAGTCGTTCGTCGGCGCGCGCGCTCGGGCTATCGTTCGATCCAACTGGGTTCGGAGTGGGTGTGGAGTTCATCGACGTTTCCCTTTCCGTCCAATGTCACCCAAGAGTGCCGACTCGGCTATCCGTCAGGGGCGATCAGCCTCCAGCACTCCCTTCAGTCTTGTCCAAAGAATGGCCGGATGATAGCGCGCCCGAGGTCTCGTGATAATGGGGCGGGATATTGGCCCGGGCTAGCCGGAGATCGGGTCCGCTCGGGTCAAAAGCCGACATCATTCCGCGCCGCTTGGGGCAATGCAAACGGCCCTGGCCAGCGTAGTCTCAGGCGTCCCGCTCCACCAACTCGAAGGTGATGCCCTCCGGGCCCTCGAACAGCCGGAGCTTCCGGCTGATGTAGTCCATCTCCTCGCTCAGCATGGTGACACCGTTGGCCACCAGGTGCGCGGTGGCCGCCTCGATGTCGTCGACGCGGAAGGCGAGGTGATTGAAGCCCAGCTTTCGCAGATTGGTCGGGTGCACCCCCGGATCGGTCCCCGGGGGGCGGGTCGAACTGAAGCAGCTGGATTTCGAAATCCGCTCCTTCGAGTGCGAGGGTGATGTGCTGCGCTCTCATGGCCGGCATGCCCATGTACCGGGCGGGAACGCCGCCGTCGATGGTCGCGACGTGAGTCTTCTTGAAGCCGAGCAGTGCGAAGAACGCGATCGCCGGGCCGGCGTCGGCCACTGCGATCGTCACATGATCCGGACTGAGTATCATCTGATCGCTCCCTGTCATCGGCGACGCGCCGGCTTTCCTGCTGGAGGCTATCAGCTCGCTCCGTCCGCCGGTAGGTGGGTCGGCCCTGCGGCGACACAATCCGACGGGCAATCAGCGATTCATGTCGCGAGAATGCGGACGTGTGACCCACAAGCAGCGCAACACACTCGGTGTCGTCCCGGCGAAAGCCGGGACCCATAACCACAGCTGGTCATTGTTGCGCGATGCTGGGACGACGAGTCCCGTCAACCACACCCGCCGCGGAGTATGGGTCCCGGCTTTCGCCGGGACGACGAATGGAGAGAAGTCGTCCCGCTTACGTCTTCAAATTCGCATGCGGCCGGCCGAAGTCGGGTGCGGCGGAGTCCTGGCCGGTCTCGACGATGCCGCGGCGGATGGCCCGGGTGCGGGTGAAGTGGTCGAACAGCGCTTCGCCGTCGCCGCGCCGGATCGCGCGGGTCAGCTTCGACAGATCCTCGTTGAAGGTGCCGAGCATCTCGAGCACGGCGTCCTTGTTGGCGAGGAACACGTCGCGCCACATCGTCGGGTCCGAGGCAGCGATGCGGGTGAAGTCGCGGAAGCCGCCGGCGGAGAATTTGATGACCTCGGATTCCGTCACCTGCGCCAGCTCGTCGGCGGTGCCGACGATGGTGTAGGCGATCAGATGCGGCAGATGGCTGGTGATCGCGAGCACGAGGTCATGATGGTCGGGCGTCATGATCTCGACTTTGGCGCCGAGCGCGGCCCAGAACGCGCGCAGCCGGTCGGTCGCCGCGGGATCGGTGCCTTCGGGCGGGGTGAGGATGCACCAGCGGTTGATGAACAGCTCGGCGAAGCCGGAATCCGGCCCCGAATGCTCGGTGCCGGCCACCGGATGCGCCGGGACGAAGTGGACGCCGTCAGGCAGATGCGGCGCCATGTCCTTGACGACGGCGCCCTTCACCGAGCCGACGTCGGAGATGATGGCGCCGGGCTTGAGATGTTCGGCGATCTCGGCCGCGACCGGGCCGCAGGCGCCGACCGGGATGCAGAGGATGACGAGGTCGGCATCCTTCACCGCCTCGATGTTGGTCTCGACGACGCGATCGACGATGCCGAGTTCGGCGACGCGCGCACGCGTCTTCTCCGAGCGCGCGGTGGTCACGATCTCGCCGACCAGCCCCTGCGCGCGCGCGCCGCGCGCGATCGAGCCGCCGATCAGACCGAAGCCGATCAGCGCGATGCGTTGGAAGAGCGGGGCGGTGGTCACGATGTCACTTTCCGGCCAGGAAGTCGCGCAGCCCCTCGACCACGAGGCGGTTGGCCTCCTCGGTGCCAATGGTCATGCGCAGCGCATGCGGCAGCTTGTAATTGTTGAGTGCGCGCAGCACGAGGCCGCGCCGTGTGAGATAGGCGTCGGCTTCCGCCGCGGTCTTGCCCTTGTCGGTCGGGAAATGGATCAGCACGAAATTGGCGACGCTCGGCGTCACCTTCAGCCCGAGCTTGCCGATCTCCTCGGTCAGCCAGTTGCGCCATTGTTCGGTGTGGGTTCGCGACATCTGCACATGCGCCGTGTCCTCGATCGCCGCCACCGCCGCCAGCATCGCCGGCGTCGTGACGTTGAACGGACCGCGGATACGGTTGCAGGCATCGACGATATGCGCCGGCCCGAACATCCAGCCGATCCGCAGCGCCGCAAGGCCGTGGATCTTCGAGAAGGTGTGCGTCACCACCGTGTTGTCCGTGGTCGCGACCAGCTCGATGCCGAGCTCGTAGTCGTTGCGCGAGACGTAGTCGGCATAGGCGGCGTCGAGCACCAGCAGCACATGCGACGGCAGCGCGGCGCGCAGCCGCTTGACCTCGTCGAACGGGATGTAGGTGCCGGTCGGATTGTTCGGGTTGGCGAGCCAGACCAGTTTCGTGCGCGGCGTCACCACCTTGAGTATGGCGTCGACGTCGGCCGTGAAATTGGTCTCGGCCGCGATCACGTTCCTGGCGCCGTTCGCCATGGTGGCGATCGGGTAAACCAGGAAGCCGTGGGTGGTCGAGATCGCCTCGTCGCCGGGCGCGAGATAGGTGTGCGCCAGCAGGTTGAGGATTTCGTCGGAGCCGGCGCCGCAGATGATGCGGTCGGGATCGAGCCCGTAGGCGCGGCCGATCGCCTCGCGCAGCACGCGCGAGGTCCCCTCCGGATAGTCCTCGAGATGGTCAGCCGCCGCCTTGTAGGCCGCGATCGCCTTCGGAGACGGCCCGAACGGCGTCTCGTTGGCGGACAGCTTGAACACCTTGCGGCCCGGTTCCGGCACCGGGCTCTTGCCGGGCGTGTAGGGCGCAATATCGAGGATGCCGGGGTTCGGCACGGGGCGGGACATCATCAACTCCGAACAGAGCGTTTTCGAGCGAAGTGGATACCGGTTCGCGTGAAGAAAACGCGTCAAAACAAAAGCCTGGACGGGCGGCTGGCTCTTACTTCAGGTCCTGGCCGATCCGTTAGAGGGCACCGTATAGCGCGTTGCGTGGCTGCCGACGAGGGCCGACGAGCGGACCGAGGCGCCGGCCTTGATCAGGGCGAGCTTGATGGCCTCGAAACCCTTGTTCTTAAGGTCTTGCCCGGTGACCGAGACCAGGAGCGCCGCGCCGTCGAAAGCGGTGTCGGGGACCGCGACGATCTCGGCGAGCGGCGCAAGCGCCCGGGCGACATCGGCGTTCCAGCCGGAGACGCGCACGCTCCAGGTCTGCACTTCGGTGACCATGGCGTCGTCGGCGACCCGCGAGATCACGAACACCGGCAGCGCGGCGGGATGGTCGGCGCGTTCGAGGAACGGCAGCCGCGCGATGATCTTCGGCGCGCCACTGGCCTCGAGCGCATTCCACCACGGCGTACGGCTTGCGATCGCGGAGACCAGCGCGAGGTCGCCCTTCGACTTCGCCACCGCCTCGACCGCGGCCTGTGCGCTGAAATGCGACACGTAAGGCACCACGAAGCCGAAGTGAAACCGCGCCGAGTCGCGCATGGCCGACTCGCCGACCGAAACATCGGCATGCACCGCGAACGGCGCCTGCACATAGGTGAAGGTCGAGATGATGACGCGCCAGATGCTCTCGATGGTGTCGAGCGGCAGGATGCCGCGATGACGCCGCACCAGCTCGCGCATCATGCTGGCCTCGCGTGCCGGGCGGAATGCCGAGCCGACCTCCTGGGTCTTCTTGACCTGGATCAGGCGGTCGATGATGTCGCCGCGCGCCATCAACAGGCGGTGTACCTGCTCGTCGATCGCATCGATCTCCTTGCGCAGATCCTGCAGCGAGGGCGGCGACGGGGGTGGGTTGGACATGCTCTCAAACCTTGTCGTCGGGGCGGCCCGTTGCCGCGTCGGACAGGTCCCTGATTAGGAAAGACGGGCAGCGAAAGCAAAGAGAAACGTCGCAGGCGTGCCTTGCGCATTCGGTTAACCAATTGGCCGTGGGCAGGGCTGTCTTGACGGCGGGGGGCATGGGGACTACGTTCCCTGCGTCCCGTGGTCATTTGAGCCGGCCGGCTTGCAGCCACGTTAAACAACTCGCTAAACAGGCCGGGGACCTTATCAGCTCCCGGCCGAACCTTTGTTCAGGCCGGGTTTTTTATTGGCCTGAGGTCCGTCGAGCCCTCCCGCGCGGAGGCAGGGTCGCCTAGATGAGCAACGTGCGTCCGATACCGAGCCCACAAACCCCGAGCGATGATCGCGCCCATGAGGCCGACCATCCGTCGTCACTGGTGGCGAAGTTCGGGATGGACCAGCCGCTCAAGCTCGATTGCGGCGTCGATCTCGCACCATTCCAGATCGCCTACCAGACCTATGGCGAGCTCAATGCCGACCGCTCCAACGCGATCCTGGTCTGCCACGCGCTGACCGGCGATCAGCATGTCAACAACATCCATCCCGTCACCGGCAAGCCCGGCTGGTGGGAGACCATGGTCGGCATCGGCCGGCCGATCGATCCCGACAAGTACTTCATCATCTGCTCCAATGTGATCGGCGGCTGCATGGGCTCGACCGGCCCTGCGTCGTTGAACCCCGCGACCGGCAAGGTGTGGGGACTCGATTTCCCGATCATCACCATCCCCGACATGGTGCGTGCGCAGGCGATGCTGATCGATCGTCTCGGCATCACGACGCTGTTCTGCGTGGTCGGCGGCTCGATGGGCGGCATGCAGGTGCTGCAATGGACCGCGGCCTATCCGGAGCGCGTGTTCTCGACGCTCGCGATCGCCTGCTCGACGCGCCACTCGGCGCAGAACATCGCGTTCCACGAGCTCGGCCGCCAGGCCGTGATGGCCGATCCGGACTGGCGCGGCGGCCGCTATGTCGACGAGGACACCCATCCGCACCGCGGATTGGCGGTGGCGCGGATGGCCGCGCACATCACCTATCTCTCGGACGCCGCGCTGCATCGCAAGTTCGGACGGCGGATGCAGGACCGCGAGCTGCCGACCTTCTCGTTCGATGCGGATTTCCAGGTCGAGAGCTATCTGCGCTACCAGGGCTCGTCCTTTGTCGAGCGCTTCGATGCCAACTCCTATCTCTATCTGACCCGCGCGATGGACTATTTCGACATCGCCGCCGACCACAACGGCGTGCTGGCGAAGGCGTTCACCGGCATCAAGACGCGGTTCTGCGTGGTGTCGTTCACCAGCGACTGGCTGTTTCCGACCTCGGAATCGCGCGCGCTGGTGCATGCGCTGAATGCGTCGAGCGCGCGGGTGTCGTTCGCCGAGATCGAGACCGACAAGGGGCACGATGCCTTCCTGCTCGACGTGCCCGAATTCCTCGAGATCTCCCGCGCATTCCTGCTGGCCGCAGGCAAGGCACGCGGACTGAAGGACGGCGGCCAGCCATGAGCATGCAGCAGACATTGCCCTTGCCGGGCATCGCGCCGGAGCGGACCGGCGGCCATCGCACCGATCATCTGCTGGTCGCCGACATGGTGCGGCCGGGCTCGCGCGTGCTCGATGTCGGCTGCGGCGATGGCGAATTGCTGCAGCTCCTAGAGAGCCGCGGCATCGACGGCCGCGGCATCGAGCTGTCGCGCGAGGGTGTCAATGGCTGCGTCGCCAAGGGGCTCGCGGTGGTGCAGGGCGATGCCGACACCGACCTCGTCAATTATCCGGATGATGCGTTCGACTACGTGATCCTGTCGCAGACCTTGCAGGCGACGCGACAGCCCAAGGTGGTGCTGGAAAATCTGCTGCGCATCGGCCAGCGCGCCATCGTCTCGTTCCCGAATTTCGGGTT
This sequence comes from Bradyrhizobium sp. USDA 4502, assembly GCF_054063355.1. Lineage (NCBI taxonomy): Bacteria > Pseudomonadati > Pseudomonadota > Alphaproteobacteria > Hyphomicrobiales > Nitrobacteraceae > Bradyrhizobium > Bradyrhizobium sp. USDA 4502. Next base: position 6,525,980 of record NZ_JBSSGF010000001.1, on the reverse strand, counting down.
CTGGAAGATGCGGCTGCAGCTGTTGATCGGGGGCCACATGCCGCGCACCGAGAATTTGCCGGCGAGCTGGTACGACACCTCGAACATCCACTTCTGCACCATCAAGGATTTCGTGCAGCTCTGCGAGGAGATCAACGTCAAGATGGAGCGCGCGGTGGCGCTCGATCTCTACGGCCGTCCGGTGCCGCTCAACCTGCCGTGGTGGGTGTGGAACATGTTCGGCGAGCAGGGTGTGTTCCTGCTCAGCAGGGGTGGGCAGGGGAAGTGACGTCATGGCGTCATTCCGGGGCACGCGAAGCGTGAACCCGGAATCTCGAGATTCCGGGTTCGATGCTGCGCATCGCCCCGGAATGACAGGACTACACCGGCGCCGCCACCAGCGACCTCGGATCGCGCACCGGCCAGCGGCCGGCCTCGACCAGCGCGATGAAGCGCCCGACCATCTCGTTGAACAGCGCCGGCTCCTCGAGGTTGAGCACGTGGCCCGACTTCGGGAAGAACGATAGGCCGGCGGCCGGCAGATGCTGCTTCAGGAACATGCTGGGCGCGATGCAATTGTCGTCCTCGTCGCCGCACAGGATCAGCGCCGGCGTCGCGGCGCGCTTGATCGCATCGGTCATGGTGTAGATCGAGGGCCTGCCGCCCTGGAAGCTGCGCATCGTGTTGGCGGAGCCCTTGGCGTCGTGGCGGGCGAGCGCGGCGTAGAAGTCGGCGTGGCCGCGCGGATCCTTGACCAGGAACGGAATCCGGCTCGGCGCCTCGCGCGTCACCTTGGCGACCTCAACCGCGCCGATGCTCTCGTATTGCGCGGCATTGGCGCGGCACTGCGCGCGGAAGGCATCGAGATTCTCGAGGCTCGAGCCGGAGCCGACCGCGGCCAGCGTCATCGACAGCGCGCGCTCCGGCGCGTTGAGGGCGACCTGCAGCGACGAATAGGAGCCCATCGAGAGTCCGACGAAATGCGCCCTGGCGATGCCGAGATGGTCGAGCACGGCGAGCGCGTCGGTATAGAAGTGCTGGTAGGTGTAGACGTCGGCACTCGCAGGCACGTCGGACGGCGTGTAACCGCGGGCCGAATAGGCGATGCAGCGGTGGCCGCGCGCGAAATAGCGCATCTGCGGCTCCCAATTGGTGTGATCCGCGGCGAACTCGTGCAGGAAGATGATCGGGGTTCCGCTGCCGGCCTCTTCGAAATGGAGGCGGACATGATCTTTCGTCGTGGCGTAGGGCATTGAAATTCTCCTCTCGTTGGCCGCCCCCAGATTTGCAGTTAATTTTCAAGGCCGCAATGCGGCAGTTCCGGTTCCTTTCTCGTCATCGAATCATCGCGGAATGACCCAGAAATTGTTCCCGCAGTGCCGCATGAAATCTTCCTCGCGCCATCCCGATTTTCAAAACCACCGCCGTGTTCCCTTGAGTGTTTCCTTGGGAACGCGACGGGGAATTGGGGGGTGTTACAGAGGATCTAGTGAAGTATGGTTCAGTTGCTTGCGTGTCGCCGGTCGCTTCGTGTTTTGGCGCTGGCTCTGTGTTCGCTCACTCTCGCCGTGATCTCCGCCGCACCGGCATCCGCCCGTCCGCATCATTCACGTCACGCGCATTCGGCCCATGCCGGCCATCACGCGCGTCATTATGCCCGTCATCACTATCGGCCCGCAGCGCGGCTGTCGCGCGCCGAGCGCCGCGCACTCGCGCAGCCGGGCGGGATCATCGAAACCAACGCAGCGCCGTTGCCCGGCAGCGCTGACCCCGTGCCCAACACGGGCGGCGTGATTGCGGCAAGCGGCTTCGGCTCGTCCGGCATCGTGGCCGAGGCGCGCCGCTATCTCGGCGGCAATCCGACCGGCCGCTCCAGCCTGTGGTGCGCCCGCTTCATGAACATGGTGCTGCAGCACACCGGCCATCGCGGCACCGGCTCCGACATGGCGAGCTCGTTCGCCAAATACGGCACGCGCGTTTCGGGACCGCAGGTCGGCGCCATCGCCGTGATGAGCCGCCGCGGCGGCGGCCATGTCGGCATCATCACCGGCGTCGATGCCAAGGGCAATCCGATCATGATCTCGGGCAACAGCGGCCACCGCGTCCGCGAGACGCGGGTCTCGCGCGGCCGCATCTACGCCTATGTGATGCCGACCAACTGATCGCTCGAAAGCGGGGCAGGGCGCGCACGCGCCTTGCCCGGCCTACGACGCTACAGGTCCCTCAGCGGCAATCGTGTCGCCGACGGCGGCGCCGCCATCGCTGATGATCTCGGCATAGATGCCGCACTCATTGTTGCCGAAACGCTGCATCAGCGTGTTCGGCACCGAGAGGTCGCGCGCGCCGGTATCGGGATCGACATTGACCGCGGCGCAGCGGGTGATGCGCTTCACCACCCTGGCCCGGGCGCTGCCGATCGCGATGGTCTGGTCGAGCAGGCTGGCTTCATGCCAGGCCGGCCAGCCTTCGACATAGAGGTTGGCGCGGAAGCGCAGCGGATGGACCGGCGCCTGCACCATCTGCTCGATCGCCCGCAGGCTGGCCAGATTGATGATCGAGACCACCTTGCGCGGCACGTCGGAGAAGCTGTGCCCGGGGCTGACCAGCACCTTGGGCGGGCCCTTGATCTGGCCGGTATGACGGTCAGCGAAATAGCGTTCGATCGCCGCGCGGCCTTCCGCGGTCTCGAGGTCGCCCTGGGCCACCATCGCGCCATCCCGACGCAGCGTCAGCACGTGGCTGTCATCGTCGAAATGGGCGCGCAGCGGCGCCAGCCACTCGTCCCGCTGCAGCATCAGGAAATGCGGCTTCGGCAGCCATTTCGGCACCGAGGGATCGAAACCGCTCGGGCCGTTCTCGATCGCATAGCGGCGATCGGAGCGGAGCGTCTCGCCGGCCTTGAGCTCTGCGTGCGGCAGCGGCTCGGGCGTGAGGCCCTTGACGGGATAGCGATAGATGCCGGCGATCCGGGCAGAGGAAGCGTGCGTGTTGTCCATTCGCCCGCTCTAGCCTGTTTGGCGTGCGAGGAGAACTGTCACCCGCGGGAAGGTACTAGTCGGCGCGCGCCGCTCCAGGAGCGTCCAGCAGGCGCTGCATGAACACGAGATCGAGCCAGCGGCCGAACTTGCGTCCGACCTCCGGCATCCGGGCGACCTCGATGAAGCCGGCCTGCGCGTGCAGCCGGAGCGAGGCGGGATTGCCGCCGTCGATGCCGGCGATCATGACGTGCTTGCCGAGCGCGGTGGCCGCGGCGATCAGCTCGTCGACGATGATCCGGCCGAGGCCGCGGCCGCGATGATCGGCATGGATATAGACGCTGTGCTCGACGCTGTAGCGGTAACCCGGGAAGGCCCGGAAGTCGCCGAATGTGCCATAGCCGAGCACCGTCGCTCCCTCGACGGCTACTAGCACGGGATAGCCCAGAGCCTGCCGCGCCGTCATCCAGGCTAGCCTCTCGGCCTCGGAATCCTGCTTCTCCGTCCAGATCGCGTTCGAGTTGGCGACCGCCTCGTTGAAGATCGCGGTAATCGCAGGGATGTCCTGCTCGGTGGCGGGGCGGATAATCATCGCTGGTTCCTTGACGCGCCTCTTGAATGGACCTCATCGTCTACTATATAAGACAATATGTCAATTATAGAGGACAAGGCCGATGAGGCTCTCGGGCGGCGGGTTCGCGCCGAACGGGAGGGCCGCGGCTGGTCGCTGGCGGACCTCGCCGGGCGGGCCGGCGTGTCCAAGGCCATGCTGAGCAAGATCGAGCGGGCGGAGGCAAGCCCGACGGCGGCGACGCTGTCGCGGATCGCCACGGCCTACGGTCTGACCATGGCCGCGTTGTTCGAGGTTGCCTCACACAATTCCCGCCTGCAGCGGGCCAAGGATCAGCCGGTGTGGCGCGATCCGAAGGCGGCCTATCTGCGGCGGCAGGTGTTCCTGCATCCGGCCAATCCGCTGGAGCTGGTGGAGATCGAGCTGCCTGCGAGGCAGGAAGCCGGCTTCCCCGCCAGCGCCTATCACCTGGTCCGCCAGGTGGTCTGGGTGATCAGCGGCCGCCTCACCTTGATGGAAGGGGCGGAGCGCCATGAGCTCGCTGCGGGCGACCGCGTCGAGCTCGGTCCGCCGTCGGACATCGTCTTCCGTAACGAAACGGCTCAGCCCTGCCGCTACCTTGTCGCCATCGTGCGGCGCTGAGCTTCATCGGGCGAAATCGCAGACCGTGGCTCTTCCGTTTTGGAACCAAGTGCCCACATCTGCGGCAAGCCTGAAAAATGATGGCGACGACCAGAGGCTGGTTGAGGAACGTCAACGCGGCCCGCGGAAAACCCAATGAAGATGCCGTTGTCATGCCTGAATGGGTGGCGATGGCAGGCCGAGGGAAAACGAATGAACATTGAGAAGTACACCGAGCGCTCGCGCGGATTCATCCAGTCTGCCCAGTCGCTCGCAATGCGCGACGGTCACCAGCAGTTCTCGCCGTTGCATCTGTTGAAGGTGCTGCTGGACGACAATGAGGGACTCGCGGGCGGTCTGATCGACCGTGCGGGCGGCAATTCCAGAGCAATCCTGAAAGCGACCGAAGAGGCGCTGAACAAGCTGCCGAAGGTCTCGGGCAATGGTGCCGGGCAGGTCTACCTGTCGCCGGAGCTGGCGCGTGCCTTCGATGCGGCGGAAAAGGCCGCCGACAAGGCCGGCGACAGTTTTGTCACCGTCGAGCGGCTGCTGCTCGGGCTCACGCTCGAGAAGGGCAGCGAGGCGGCAAGCATTCTGAGCAAGGGCGGCGTCACGGCGCAGAACCTGAACGCGGCGATCGAAGCGCTGCGCAAGGGCCGCACTGCTGACAGTGCGACCGCCGAGAACGCTTACGACGCGCTGAAGAAATATGCCCGCGACCTGACCCAGGCTGCGCGCGACGGCAAGCTCGACCCGGTGATCGGCCGCGACGAGGAGATCCGCCGCACGATTCAAGTTCTGTCGCGGCGGACCAAGAACAATCCCGTCCTGATCGGTGAACCCGGCGTCGGCAAGACCGCCATTGTCGAGGGCCTGGCGCTGCGCATCCTCAATGGCGACGTGCCGGAGAGCCTGAAGGACAAGAAGCTGCTGTCGCTCGACATGGGCGCCTTGATCGCCGGCGCGAAATATCGCGGCGAGTTCGAGGAGCGGCTGAAATCCGTGCTGCAGGAGGTCTCGTCGGCCGAGGGCGGCATCATCCTGTTCATCGACGAGATGCACACCCTGATCGGCGCCGGCAAGACCGACGGCGCAATGGACGCGTCCAACCTCCTGAAGCCTGCGCTCGCGCGCGGTGAGCTGCACTGTATCGGCGCGACCACGCTCGACGAGTACCGCAAGCATGTCGAGAAGGATGCGGCGCTGGCCCGCCGGTTCCAGCCGATCTATGTCAGCGAGCCGACGGTCGAGGACACCATCTCGATCCTGCGCGGCCTGAAGGACAAGTACGAGCAGCATCACGGCGTGCGCATCACCGATTCCGCGCTGGTGGCCGCGACCACGCTGTCGAACCGCTACATCACCGACCGCTTCCTGCCGGACAAGGCCATCGACCTGATGGACGAGGCGGCAGCACGGCTGAAGATGCAGGTCGATTCCAAGCCGGAAGAGCTCGATTCGCTCGATCGCGACATCATCCGGCTCAAGATCGAGCAAGAGGCGCTGAAGAAGGAGAACGATGCCGGCTCCAAGAGCCGCTTGCAGACCCTGGAGAAGGAGCTCGCCGGGTTGGAGGAGCGGTCGACGGCGCTGACAGCGCGCTGGAGCGCGGAGAAGAACAAGCTCTCCAATGCCCAGAAGCTGAAGAGCGAGCTCGATGCGCTCCGCGTCGAGTTGGCCAATGCGCAGCGTCGCGGCGAATTCCAGAAGGCGGGCGAACTGGCCTATGGCCGGATTCCCGAGCTGGAAAAGAAGCTCGCCGACATCGAGGCGCAAGCGAACAGCAGGCCGAACGGCGGCGAGATGATGGAGGAGGCGGTCACCGCCAACCACATCGCGCAGGTCGTCTCGCGCTGGACCGGCGTGCCGGTCGACAAGATGCTCGAGGGCGAAAAGGACAAGCTCCTGAAAATGGAGGACAGTCTCGCCAGGCGCGTCGTCGGCCAGGCTGAAGCCGTGCGTGCGGTGGCAACCGCCGTGCGCCGTGCCCGCGCGGGCCTGCAGGATCCGAACCGGCCGACCGGCTCGTTCATGTTCTTAGGCCCCACCGGCGTCGGCAAGACCGAGCTGACCAAGGCGCTCGCCGCTGACCTGTTCAACGACGAGACCGCGATGGTCCGCCTCGACATGTCCGAGTTCATGGAGAAGCACTCGGTCTCGCGGCTGATCGGCGCGCCTCCCGGCTATGTCGGCTACGATGAGGGCGGTGCCCTGACCGAAGCCGTGCGGCGCCGGCCCTACCAGGTCGTGCTGTTCGACGAGATCGAGAAGGCGCATCCCGACGTCTTCAACGTGCTGTTGCAGGTGCTCGACGACGGCCGCCTGACCGATGGTCAGGGCCGCACCGTCGACTTCCGCAACACGCTGATCATCATGACTTCGAATCTCGGTTCGGAGTTCCTGGTGAATCAGCCGGAGGGCGAGGACACCGCGGCGGTCCGCGATCAGGTGATGGGCGTCGTGCGGGCGCATTTCAGGCCGGAATTCCTGAACCGCATCGACGAGATCATCCTGTTCCACCGCCTGCAGAAGAGCGAGATGGGCCGCATCGTCGAGATCCAGTTCGCGCGGCTGATCAAGCTGCTCGAGGATCGCAAGATCGAGCTCACGCTGGACGCCAAGGCGCGGGACTGGCTCGCGGAGAAGGGCTGGGATCCGGCTTACGGCGCCCGTCCGCTGAAGCGGGTGATCCAGCGCAGCGTGCAGGATCCGCTGGCCGAGATGATCCTCGCCGGCGAGGTCAAGGACGGCGATCATGTCGTGATCTCGGAGAAGGGCAACGTGCTGACCTTCAACGGTCAGGTGCCCAAAACCGCCGAGATCGTGCAGTTCGAGGCCCCGGTCTCGAAGCGCAAGCTGAACTGAGCGTTTCGATAGCGAAACCGGATGCGGCCTGCAGGCCGCATCCATCGCCATGACATCGGCGGGCCGCATGCGACGGAGTTCCCGTTCGGCGGCCGGTTTTGTGAGCCCGAATTAATGAAACCGCCTCGGGACGGCGTTCGTTTTCATCCTGAATGATCGGCTGGCGTGGCAAACGTCCCGCGCAGCTGCAAAGGGAAGTATTCGGCCCGAATTGCATCGCTGATTCGCGCGCCGCCTTGCATCATCCTGCAAAGCCACACCGCCGGTCGCCCTCAGCAGAAGGCGAATTGCATGAGCAGAGACCTCGTTGCCCATAACCGGCCCGTCTATGACGATCTTCATCCCCGCGTCTACGGCGTAGCCGCCGGCCTCGTCGCGTGGTTCGCGGTGGCGGCATGGATATTGTTCGACCGCCACGACGACGTCGAGCTGTCGCTGATGTTCGTCAGCGTATTGCTGTTCGTCGCGGTGCTGTTGCCATGGGTGCTTTCGCTGATCTGGCGGAAATACGACGATCGGCACGACCTGCATCAGCGGTCGATTCCGTTCCGGGAGTGGCGGACCGGCGAATTCGCGGTCTGGGGCAGCACGATCAACAGCACCCATGCCACCATCGACATGCTGCTCCCGCTCGCATCCGTGGCGTTCGGGCTGACCGCGATCGGGATCGTGTTCCTGATCTGCGCCAGCCTCGCGCCGTAAATCTTGCCGGAGCCGTCATTCCGGCGGGGCGATGGGCGGTGACGGCTCGTCGTCCTCGCCGGGCTCGAGTTCGGACAGGATATCGACCAGCTCGCGGGCGCGGCCGGTGGCCAGCGGCTTGCCGGCATTGATCAGCGGCTCGTCATTGGCGAGCCAAGCCTGCGCCTCGGCAAGCTCGGTGATCGTCGCCCCGGACGCGATAATCCTCGCGATTGTGACGTCGTCGGCGGAGCCGACGGCCTTCAGCACATCGTCGCGGGTGAGGCTTGCCATGCGCGCCTCCTCTGCAAGGTTTGCCCAAGCGGACAAAGCCTGACCGGCGCGGATGGTTCCGGATGGAACGGCTTCTTGAGCGAGGTTTCCGTCGTCAGCGGTTGGTGGTGGAGCGCGTCTGCGACGTGGAACTGGTGGCGTCCGAGACGATTCGCGAGCTGCCGCGGCTGGACATCTGGGCCTCGATCCGGTCGCGCTCCTTCTCGAAGTTCGCCAGCATCGGGCCTTCGAGCGAACGGCCGCGCGGCAGCTTCACGCGCATCGGGTCGACGAATCGGCCGTTGACCAAGATTTCGTAGTGGACGTGCGGGCCGGTCGACTGGCCGGTCGAGCCGACGAAGCCGATCACCTGGCCCTGCCGCACCTTCTTGCCGATCTCCATGCCCTTGGCGAAGGCCGACATGTGGCCGTAGGCCGTCTCGTAGCCATTGGCATGCTTCATGCGGATATATTTGCCGTAACCGCCCTCGTATCCGACCTTCTCGAGCACGCCGTTGCCGGACGCGAAGATCGGCGTGCCGTAGGCGGTGGCCCAGTCGACGCCGGTGTGCATCTTCACATAGCCGAGGATCGGGTGGCGGCGGCCGCCGAAGCCCGATCGCATGATCGCGTTGTTGACCGGCTTGCGCACCAGGAACTTCTTCGCGCTCTTGCCGGTCTCGTCATAGTAGTCGACGAGGCCGTCGTCCGAGCTCTGGAATCGGTAGTATTTCTTGGTTTCGCCGCCCACGGTCAGCGCGGCGTAGAGCACTTCGGTCTTTTCGGTGCTGGTAACGCCCTCGTCCTCGCCGGCAAAGAACACGTCGAACGAGTCGCCCGGCTGGACCTTGCGCTGGAAATCGACGTCGTAGGAGTAGATCTTGACCATGTCTTCGATGACGGTCGGCGGCACCTTGTTGCGCAGCGCGGTCTCGTAAATGCTCTGGTAGAGCCGCACGCCGCTGCCATCATCCTCATCATCGTCGCTGGAATTGTCGGCGGTCTCGGTGACAGTGTTCATGCTCTGCACGTCGACGGCGACGTATTTGCCGAGATCGGACAGCGCGGCGACGGCTTCGATGACGGATTCGTTGGCGACGATCACGCGAAAGGGCTGCAGCCTGACATTCGGTCCGGGCGCCGCCGGCGCCATCAGGATTCGTACCTTCTGGCCCTCCTTCAGGCCGCCCTCGCGGCCGCGCGGGCCGAGCGTTGCGGCGATCGCCTTCGCCTCGTCGGGTGTCGCGCCCTGATCGCGCAGGATCGAGGTGATGCTGTCGCCTTTCCTGACGACATGAACCCGTTCGCCGACCGGATTGCCGCCGGTGACCTGCTCTTTGGTCTTCGGCAGCAGGGTGACGTTCTCAGGCACTACGCGCGTCTCGAAGCCGGCATAGGGATCGGAGGTGTTGCCCTCGGTGGCGTAGGCCATCCTCATGTCGGGGCCGGCGCCGCTCGCGTCAGCCGCGGCATTGGCGAGTGAAGCGTAGCGCACCGAGCCGCCGGAGCCGCGCCAGTTGGCTGCGTCGCGGACCCGCATCAGCACGTCGTCGAGCGCGACGACGGCGGCGAGCTTGGCCTTCGGCAGCACGGAGCCGAGATCCTTGGTGACGAACGAGACCTCGGCGTCGGGCTCGGCCGCGGCATTCGGATCCTCGGCCGCCGCCGGCGTGTCGGAGCCGACATCGGTCAAGAGACGCTGCGCGTTGAACGCGGGGATTTTTGCCGACAGGTCGCTCGTGGTCATCGAGAGATTGCCGGAAATTCGGATGAAGGGCCGCACCCGCATCACGTCGCGATTGCCGACGCGGGTCACGGTCGACACGCGCACCAGGCTGCGGGAGGCGGAGGATTCGCTGGGCGGCGGCAGGCGGTCACCCTTGTGCAGGCTGACGACGCGATCGTTGCCGGTGAACGCGCCGCGGAGCGCGCCTTCAACGCGCTCCGGCACCTTGGCGAAGGTCATCTCGCCATCGAGCGACGCAAAAACGGCGCCGCCGATCAGGGCCGCGCCACATAGTCCAGTCAGAATGGTGCCGCTAAACCATTGAACGGAGACACGGCGGCGGTCGATCACCGCGGCCTCGGTGCCGTCGACTGAAAGCGGCGGCTCGTGACCGAGATCGATCATCCCGGTCTCGCGCCCAATTCCGCTTCCGCGTGACGCCCGTTGGCTCAACCCGATATCCCCCCAAATTCCAGCAACTGCGATCGACCTCAGCTCGTCCTCGTCCCCACCTTGATCCCCCGAAGAGGAATCGCGGCAGTGTGGCGAGCCACACGCATCGAATTCGAGAAGCCGATGGCCATTAGCTAGCCGCGATCTCGAACGTCAATGGTGTGCAGATCTCTCGATGTTGCTCGGCCGCGAAGGGAAGAGGCGACGGATTCTTGGAGAAAATCGCCTGGTCCCCCAGAAAAACCGCCCCAGCCCCCACAGGTTACGAGCGGTTCAATGCATTCGTTATAGCCAGAACGTCGCAGGATTGTGGCTCAAGTGCGGCATTTGAGGTGGAAAAGCTTCCCTGAAAGCAGGTCGATGCGCGCCGCCCGGCCCCGGGGCGGTCGGAACCCGTTTTGGAGGGCATCACGGGCTCCCCGGCGACGAACTTTTTTTAAAGTTTTTTGCCGCGAGGGTTGGGTGGCGAATTTTTACCTCCGACCTAAGCCACGGAAAGCACGAGAATTTCTTCGCACTGCACAAGCGATTTGGGCGTGCGACGATTTGTTGACAATGGCCGTTGACAATCCCGAGGGGTGCGGACTATAAACCAACCACTGAGCGCGGCGCCGCCGGGTCACTGACCAAGGCGAGCGAACGCGCCACTGATGCTCCTCACTTCGATGAGTGACACAACAGCCGACATAAATCGGTTGAAGTTCACCGTCGGCCGGTGAAGGGTAGAACCACCCTCTAAGGGTGTGGGGTCATCGGATCCCGGGCTGTTTGACAAGTGAAGATGAAGAAAGAGAAACGTGGACGGCGGAGTCCTTGCGTCTCTCGGAATACTTGAAAGCTTCGGCTTTTGACTTCTGAGAGTGGACGAAAGACTTCGGCGGTACACGTTTTAAAGGTTACACCATCGCTGCCAACGATGTGAATCGCAGGCGGCTCGTTGACTTCGGTCGACGAAGAATGGTGGGACCTCGTCAAACGTTGTGATCAGCCGGTTCAAGGTTTCAAGTCCAACTTGAGAGTTTGATCCTGGCTCAGAGCGAACGCTGGCGGCAGGCTTAACACATGCAAGTCGAGCGGGCATAGCAATATGTCAGCGGCAGACGGGTGAGTAACGCGTGGGAACGTACCTTTTGGTTCGGAACAACTGAGGGAAACTTCAGCTAATACCGGATAAGCCCTTACGGGGAAAGATTTATCGCCGAAAGATCGGCCCGCGTCTGATTAGCTAGTTGGTGAGGTAATGGCTCACCAAGGCGACGATCAGTAGCTGGTCTGAGAGGATGATCAGCCACATTGGGACTGAGACACGGCCCAAACTCCTACGGGAGGCAGCAGTGGGGAATATTGGACAATGGGCGCAAGCCTGATCCAGCCATGCCGCGTGAGTGATGAAGGCCCTAGGGTTGTAAAGCTCTTTTGTGCGGGAAGATAATGACGGTACCGCAAGAATAAGCCCCGGCTAACTTCGTGCCAGCAGCCGCGGTAATACGAAGGGGGCTAGCGTTGCTCGGAATCACTGGGCGTAAAGGGTGCGTAGGCGGGTCTTTAAGTCAGGGGTGAAATCCTGGAGCTCAACTCCAGAACTGCCTTTGATACTGAAGATCTTGAGTTCGGGAGAGGTGAGTGGAACTGCGAGTGTAGAGGTGAAATTCGTAGATATTCGCAAGAACACCAGTGGCGAAGGCGGCTCACTGGCCCGATACTGACGCTGAGGCACGAAAGCGTGGGGAGCAAACAGGATTAGATACCCTGGTAGTCCACGCCGTAAACGATGAATGCCAGCCGTTAGTGGGTTTACTCACTAGTGGCGCAGCTAACGCTTTAAGCATTCCGCCTGGGGAGTACGGTCGCAAGATTAAAACTCAAAGGAATTGACGGGGGCCCGCACAAGCGGTGGAGCATGTGGTTTAATTCGACGCAACGCGCAGAACCTTACCAGCCCTTGACATCCCGGTCGCGGACTCCAGAGACGGAGTTCTTCAGTTCGGCTGGACCGGAGACAGGTGCTGCATGGCTGTCGTCAGCTCGTGTCGTGAGATGTTGGGTTAAGTCCCGCAACGAGCGCAACCCCCGTCCTTAGTTGCTACCATTTAGTTGAGCACTCTAAGGAGACTGCCGGTGATAAGCCGCGAGGAAGGTGGGGATGACGTCAAGTCCTCATGGCCCTTACGGGCTGGGCTACACACGTGCTACAATGGCGGTGACAATGGGATGCTAAGGGGCGACCCTTCGCAAATCTCAAAAAGCCGTCTCAGTTCGGATTGGGCTCTGCAACTCGAGCCCATGAAGTTGGAATCGCTAGTAATCGTGGATCAGCACGCCACGGTGAATACGTTCCCGGGCCTTGTACACACCGCCCGTCACACCATGGGAGTTGGTTTTACCTGAAGACGGTGCGCTAACCGAAAGGGGGCAGCCGGCCACGGTAGGGTCAGCGACTGGGGTGAAGTCGTAACAAGGTAGCCGTAGGGGAACCTGCGGCTGGATCACCTCCTTTCTAAGGATGATCCTTCAGATCAGCTCACGCTATCTATCGGATCGTTTTAGAAACATTCAGGGGCCAACAGTTTCAGGATTGTTGAGCTCCATTGGCGGGATTTCGCCGTCTTCGTTTCTCTTTCTTCGCGGACGAACACGCGCCAGGGGCTGAGCGCTGTGCGATGCGCCGACTTCAGGTCGGGTGCGCGCCGGCATGTCTCTCGTGTTAGGGGGCTTGTAGCTCAGTTGGTTAGAGCGCGCGCTTGATAAGCGTGAGGTCGGAAGTTCAAGTCTTCCCAGGCCCACCATTTTGATCGAGTGCGGAGCATTCGTCTTCTGGTACGGGGCCATAGCTCAGCTGGGAGAGCGCGTGCTTTGCAAGCATGAGGTCGTCGGTTCGATCCCGTCTGGCTCCACCAGATGGAATTGAAGCTCGATAATGCCTCGTTCATATCGTCCGCGAAACATCACTTCGCACTCATTGGTCCGGATGGACGGTGACGTGCGTGTTTTCTGACATCGTAAAGAGGAGATCGATCCGAGTTTGGATCAAGCGAAGCAATTCGCCTGAGCCATTCATTATCTCCGGGATCATTTCGGCGCTCGCTTCCAATCGCAAGATTGGATGCGGGTTGTAAATGATCCCTTTTAGCGAAGCTTGACCGCCTCGCTATCGGGCCGATCTTACGAAGCAAGCTGGTCTTTCTAGTCAATGTCCGGCTGTGCAATCGCATTCATCGAGGATGCGTGCCTTCAATGGCAGTTGTGCAGACAACATTCTGCCGAGTGTGTGGACATTGATAATGAGAGCAATCAAGTGCCTTAAGGGTGTTCGGTGGATGCCTTGGCGCTGAGAGG